>NZ_CP027773.1:445000-2845000 GCF_003019815.1 Variovorax sp. PMC12 | reverse complement strand
CGTCGACGTCAAGCAGCAGGGCAAGAACCTCGTCGTCGAGTTCACCAAGTCGACCTTGCCCGAAGGCCTGCGCCGCCGCCTCGACGTGGCGGACTTCGGTACCCCGGTGCAGCTGATCACCTCGCAACAGGCCGGCGACCGCGTGCGCATGACCATCGAGGCCAAGGGCGACTGGGAGCACAGCGCCTACCAGAGCGAAAACCAGTTCGTGGTCGAGATGCGGGCCCGCAAGGTCGATCCGACCAAGCTGACCCAGGGCGTCGGCTACAACGGCGAAAAGCTCTCGCTGAACTTCCAGAACATCGAGATCCGTTCGCTCCTGCAGGTGATCGCCGACTTCACGAACTTCAACATCGTGACCTCCGACTCGGTGACCGGCGCCCTGACGCTGCGCCTGAAGGACGTGCCCTGGGACCAGGCGCTCGACATCATCATGCAGGCGAAGAACCTGGGCATGCGCAAGAACGGCAGCGTGCTGTGGATCGCGCCCAAGGATGAGATCAACGCCAAGGAAAAGCTCGAATTCGAGGCCAAGGCCACGATCGAGAACCTGGAGCCGCTGCGGACCCAGTCGTTCCAGCTCAACTACACCAAGGCCATTGCCATTGCGCAAGGCCTGACCGGCACGGGCGCCTCCGGCGGTGGCGGGGGCGGTGGTGGTACCACCACCCGTATCCTGAGCCCCCGTGGCAGCGTGATCGCGGAATCCCGCACGAACCAGTTGTTCGTGTCGGACATCCCGTCGCGGCTCGCGCAGATCGCCGACCTCATCCAGAAGCTGGACATCCCGGTGCGGCAGGTGCTGATCGAAGCCCGGATCGTCGAAGCTTCCGACACCTTCGGCAAGTCGCTGGGCGTCAAGCTGGGCGGCGGCGTGATCAACCGCAACAACTCGTTCGGCACCTGGCCCTCGGTGACCGGCGGGGGAACCACCTCTTCGTCCACGACGACCGGCGGCACCACGACGCTGAGCTCGACCACCACGAGCCCGACCGTCACTTTCGGCTCGCCGACCAGCAGCAACTTCATCAACCTGCCTGCAGGCGATGCGGGCGGCACGGGCAACTCGGCCGGTTCCTTCGCGTTCTCGCTCTTCAATTCGAGCTTCTCGCGCATGCTGAACCTCGAAATCTCCGCGCTCGAAGCCGATGGCAAGGGCAAGCTGGTTTCCAGCCCCCGCGTGATCACGGCCGACCAGACCAAGGCGCTGATCGAGCAGGGCGAGGAAATTCCCTACCAGCAGGCCACGTCCAGCGGCGCGACCTCCATTTCGTTCCGCAAGGCCGTGCTGAAGCTGGAAGTGACGCCGCAGATCACGCCCGAGGGCAACATCATCCTGACCCTGGACGTGAGCAAGGATGCGCGCGGCGTCAACACTTCCGCCGGCCCGGCCATCAACACCAAGCACGTGCAGACCGAAGTGCTGGTCGAGAACGGCGGCACGGTCGTCATCGGTGGTATCTTCGAACTCACCGAAACCAATGACGAATCGCGCGTGCCGGTGCTGGGTGAAGTGCCCTACCTGGGTGCACTGTTCCGCAAGCGCGAACGCGTTGCCAACAAGACTGAAATGCTCGTCTTTATCACCCCGAAGATGATTACCGACCGCAACGCCGCGCGCTGACGCGCGGGCGTAGCAGCCACCGCGTGGCGGTCGCACTCGTCGGCTTGCCCGGCGCCGGAAAATCCGCAGTGGGCCGGCGCCTGGGGATGCGGCTGAACCTTCCATTCGTCGATACCGACCACGTGATCGAGCACCGCATCGGCTGCTCGATCCGTGATTACTTCGACCGCGAAGGGGAGGCCGCCTTCCGGGACCTCGAACAAACCGTGATCGCCGACCTGGCGGCCAACGCCCAGGGCGTGCTGGCCACCGGCGGCGGCGCGGTGCTGCGGGAAGCCAACCGCACGCAGCTGCGCGATCACTTCCACGTGATCTATCTGCGCTCCTCGCCCGAAGACCTGTTCCGGCGCCTGCGCCACGACGTCAAGCGTCCCTTGCTGCAGGTGGCCGACCCGCTGGGCCGGCTGCGCGAACTGCACGACGCGCGCGATCCGTTCTACAGGGCCACGGCGCACGACGTGGTCGACACCGGCCGTCCGTCCATCGCCATGCTGGTGAACATCATCGTCATGCAGCTGGAGCTGGCCGGGATCGTCGAGCCGGGTGCCCACCCGGAAGAGCCCTCCGACTGAGCCGGCCCCGGCCGCAGCGCCTAAACTCGCTGCCATGTCCCTGTCCGTACTTTCCGCTCCGCCAGAACGCGTCGACATCCAGCTCGGCGACCGCAGCTACCCGATCCTCATCGGCGCCGGCCTGCTGGACGACCCCGCGAGCTTTGCCGCCACGCCGGCCGCGGCCAGCGCACTGATCGTCAGCAACACCACGGTGGCGCCGCTTTACGCCAAGGCGCTGCAGGCCGCGCTGGCCGGCCGCTTCCGCACCGTGCACCTGCTCGAGCTGCCCGACGGCGAAGCGCACAAGAACCTGCAGACGCTGAACCTGATCTTCGACGAACTGCTGGGCCGCGGCAGCGACCGCAAGACCGTGCTGTTCGCCCTGGGCGGCGGCGTGGTGGGCGACATGACGGGCTTCGCCGCCGCAAGCTACATGCGCGGCGTGCCGTTCGTGCAGGTGCCGACCACCTTGCTGGCGCAGGTCGACTCCTCGGTCGGCGGCAAGACAGCCATCAACCATCCGCTCGGCAAGAACATGATCGGCGCGTTCTACCAGCCGCAGCTCGTGGTGTGCGACCTGGGCACGCTCCAGACGCTGCCGCCGCGCGAGCTCAGCGCGGGGCTGGCGGAGGTCATCAAATACGGCCCGATCCACGACATGGCCTTCTTCGACTGGATCGAGGCCAACATCGAGGCGCTGACCGCGCGCGACCCGGCCGCGCTGGCCCATGCCGTCAAGCGCAGCTGCGAGATCAAGGCGCTGGTCGTCGGCCAGGACGAGCGCGAGACCGGCCTGCGCGCCATCCTCAATTTCGGCCACACATTCGGGCATGCCATCGAATCGGGCCTGGGCTACGGCGAGTGGCTGCATGGCGAGGCGGTCGGCTGCGGCATGGTCATGGCGGCCCATCTGTCGCAGCGGCTGGGCGGCGTCGATGCCGCATTCGTCGAGCGCCTCACGCGGCTGATCGAACGCGCCGGCCTGCCGGTCGTCGGCCCGGCACTCGGCGCGGAGCGCTACCTGGAGCTGATGCGCGTCGACAAGAAATCGGAAGCCGGCGAAATCCGCTTCGTGGTGATCGACAAGCCCGGCTCGGCCGTGGTTCGCAGCGCGCCCGACGCGCTCGTGCGCGAAGTGCTCGCGCAGTGCTGCGAGGGATGAGCCTCGCGGCCTATGCCTGCCAGCCCGCGCAGTCGCGCGGCAGGCGCCATGCGGAGCCGCCCGCGCCCACGCGCGACGCCTTCCAGCGCGACCGCGACCGCATCGTGCATTCCACTGCCTTCCGCCGGCTGGTCTACAAGACGCAGGTCTTCCTGAACCATGAAGGCGACCTGTTCCGCACGCGGCTCACGCATTCGCTGGAGGTTGCGCAACTGGGGCGGTCGATTGCCCGCGCCCTGCGCCTCAACGAAGACCTGGTCGAGGCGATCGCGCTGGCCCACGACCTGGGCCACACGCCCTTCGGCCATGCGGGCCAGGATGCGCTCAACGATTGCATGGCCGAGCACGGCGGCTTCGAGCACAACCTGCAGAGCCTGCGCGTGGTCGATGCGCTGGAGCATCGCTATCCGCAGTACGACGGCCTGAACCTGAGCTTCGAGACGCGCGAAGGCATCCTGAAGCACTGCTCGCGCGCCAATGCCGAACGGCTGGAGGCGGCCGAGCCCCATGGCGTGGCCCGCCGCTTCCTCGACCGTACGCAGCCGGGCCTGGAGGCGCAGCTGTGCAACCTGGCCGACGCCATCGCCTACAACGCGCACGACATCGACGACGGCGTGCGTTCCGGGCTCATCGGCGTCGAGCAACTGGGCGAAGTGGAGCTGTTCGAGCGCTACCGCCGTGAAGCGCTCGCCGAATACCCCCGGCTGCAGGGCCGCCGCGTGCTCTACGAGACCATCCGGCGCATGCTCAGCGCCCAGGTCTACGACGTGATCGACACGACGCGCGCTGCGATTGAAGCCGTTGCACCGGCCGATGCCGACGCCGTGCGGCATGCCCCGCCTCTCGTCGCCTTCAGCGAGACGATGCAGGCGCAATCCGAAGCGCTCAAGCGCTTTCTGTTTCGCAACCTGTACCGCCATCCGCAAGTCACCCAGACCACCGACCAGGCGCAGCAGGTGGTGCGGGAGCTGTTCGACGCCTACATCGAGCGCGGCGGCGAAATGCCCGCCTCGTACGCCGACCGCCGCGACCGGCCCCGCGCGGTGGCCGACTACATCGCCGGCATGACCGACCGCTTCGCCGTGCGCGAGCATGAAAGGCTCACCGGACGGCGGGGGATCGCGTGAGCAACGCCGCGCGTCCCCGTGTTCCGGTTGCCGCTTTTGCCGTGCTGCTGGGTGGCGTCAGCGGCGCCTTGCACCTCGGCAAGCTGCCGCCCGCGGTGCCCGCGCTGCAGGCTTCGCTGGGCATCGGGCTGGTCGAGGCTGGCTTCCTGCTGTCGCTGGTACAGGTCGCCAGCATGACGCTGGGGCTGGTTGCCGGGCTCGCGGCCGACAGCATCGGCCTGCGGCGCAGCATGCTGACGGGGCTCGTGGTCCTGACGGTCGCCAGCCTGCTGGGCGGCTGGGTCGGCAGCGTCGCGGTGGAAGGCTCCCATGCGGTGCGGTGGCTGCTTGTGCTGCGGGCCGTCGAAGGCGTGGGTTTTCTGCTGACCGTCATGCCGGGCCCGGGCTTGATCCGCGCCTTGACGCCCCCGGGCGCCGACAAGGCCGCGCTGGGGCTCTGGGGCGCCTACATGCCGCTCGGCGTTGCGCTGGCGCTGTTGGTCGGGCCGGCCCTGATCGGCTGGGGCGGATGGCCGGACTGGTGGTGGGCGCTGTCGGTGGTTTCCGCCCTGGCCGCGCTCTGGCTCTGGCTGGCGGTGCCGGCCGACCGGCTGCGCCCGGCCGCTGCGGGCGGCGCTTCGACGGCATGGTCGTCCCGGCTGCGCGCCACGGTGGGTGCGCGCGCGCCCTGGCTGGTCGCGCTGACTTTCGCCGTCTACTCCGCCCAATGGATGGCGGTGATCGGCTTTCTTCCGGCCATCTATGCCGGCGCCGGCGTGCCGGCCGGCTGGAATGCCTTGCTGACCGCGCTGGCAGCCGCCATGAACATCGTCGGCAACATTGCCGGCGGCCGCTGGCTGCAGCGCGGCATGGCGCCCGAGCGGCTGCTCCAATGGGGCTTCCTCGCGATGGCGCTCGGCGGCGTCGCGGCTTTCGCCCAGGCCGGGCAGGGCGCCGATGCGCTGGGCCTGCCGCCTGCGCTGCGCTACGTCGCGGTCTGCGCCTTCTCGCTGGGCGGGGGCATGGTGCCGGCGACGCTGTTTCTGCTCGGCGTGCGGTTCGCGCCCGGGCCGGCCACGGTGTCCACCACCGTCGGCCTGATGCAGCAGGCCTCCTCGCTGGGCCAGTTCCTGGCGCCGCCGGCGGTCGCCTGGGTGGCGCATCGCGTCGGCGGCTGGCACTGGACCTGGGCGGCCACGCTGGCCTGCTCGCTGGTCGGCATGACGATCGCGCGGCGACTGGGGCGGATTCGCCCTGCGGCGGGGATGGCATGAGCGGCCCGGCGACAATCGGGGCCGCCCAGGCCTGCGCCGACATGCGGCGCTGGCTCGAACGCGCGGTGATCGGCCTGAACCTGTGCCCCTTTGCGAAGGCGGTGCACGTGAAGGGGCAGATCCACTACGCCGTGTACGAATCCGCCGAAGAAGCCGACCTGATGGACGCGCTGCTGGCCGAAGCCAGAGACCTCGCGGCGCTCGACGCCGCCGTGCGCGACACCACCCTTTTGATTGCACCGAACACCTTGGCCGATTTTCTGGATTTCAACGATTTCACGGCGCGTGCCGAGCGCCGGCTCGCCCGCGCAGGTTTCGACGGCGTGTTCCAGCTGGCGAGCTTCCATCCGCAATTCCAGTTCGCCGGCACGGAGCCGGACGACATCGGCAACGCCACCAACCGCGCGCCGTATCCCACGCTGCACCTGCTGCGCGAGGAGAGCGTGGACCGCGCGGTCGATGCGTTTCCCGAGGCGGAGGCGATCTTCGAGCGCAACATCGACACGCTCGAAGCTCTCGGCCGGACGGGCTGGGCGGCGCTCGACGTCGGCCCCGGGAGTGCCAAGCCATGAACACCAGATTCGCCCCCAAGGCTGCAAAGACCAACAAGCTCGCCAAGGCCGACGCCGAGCTGGCCGAAGTGCTGAAGCCTGGCCAGTCGGTGGAGCTGCTCAAGGAGCTGCACATCCTCACCCGCGAGGGCCGGCTCAACCAGGATTCGCGGCGCAAGCTCAAGCAGGTCTACCACCTGTTCCAGTTCATCGAGCAGCTGCTGCGCGAGCTGCCGGAAGAAGGCGCCGGGGCCACGCTGGCCGACCATGGCGCGGGCAAGTCGTACCTGGGCTTCATCATCTATGACCTGTTCTTCCGCGCGCGGCAGGGCGGGCATGTGTACGGCATCGAGACGCGCAGCGAGCTGGTCGAGCGCTCGCGCGCCCTGGCCCAGCGGCTGGGTTTCGGCCGCATGTCGTTCCTGAATCTCACCGTGGCCGAATCCGCGCAGGCGAGCGAGCTGCCGGCGCAGATCGACGTCGTCACCGCGCTGCATGCCTGCGATACGGCCACCGACGACGCCATTGCCTTCGGCCTCGCCAAGAAAGCACGCTGCATGGTGCTGGTGCCCTGCTGCCAGGCCGAAGTGGCCGCCTGCCTGCGCGAGACCAAGGCGCTGGCGCTCTCGCGCACCCCGCTGGCCGAGCTGTGGCGCCATCCGCTGCATACGCGCGAGATCGGCAGCCAGCTCACCAACGTGCTGCGCTGCCTGTATCTGGAAGCCAACGGCTACAGCGTCACCGTCACCGAACTGGTCGGCTGGGAGCACAGCATGAAGAACGAGCTGATCCTGGCGCGCTACACGGGCCAGCGCAAGGCGAGCGCGGCGGCGCGCCTGGGCGAGCTGCTGTCGCAGTTCGGGCTCGACGCGCTGGGCGACACGCGCTTCAAGCTGGGCTGAGCCCCGCGGTGTTCTCTCGGGCGGGACGTGAGGCCAGCAGGGCGGGCAGCTCGTCCCGCGTGGGCCAGGCCACGGTCTTCCAGGGACTGCGCTCGTTTTCGAGCAGTTTCTCCGTCACTGAAGCCAGGAGCTTGCGCCCGACGAAATTGCTACCCGGCGCGTCGCGTTCGCCCGCGAGGAAGTTGCGTGCGTAGTCGTCCCAGCCGCTGAAACGCTCGACGGCCAGTTCCACGACGGGCACCAGCCACGCCAGTGCCGTATGGGCTTCCACATGGCCGACTGCCGCCGCGCCCGTGGCGAGGTGGCTGGCGCGGCCGATCCACAGCGCCAGGTCGCCGTCGTTGGGCTGGGAGGGGAGGTCGCCGGCGATGGTTGCCACCGTGGCTTCGGCGCTTTCGCCGTCCGTGACGGAGAAGTCGCGGTCCAGCAGCTTCTTCCAGGGCTCGATCTCCTTGTCTGCAATGCCGATGCACAGCAGATGCACCGCGCTGCGACGGGCTTCCTCGGCCTCCCGCAGGTCGGACGCGAAGGTCTCCCGGTACACGGCCGCCAGCGCCACGGCGAAGTTCTCGAAGCGGGACGAGGCGGCGAGGCGCGCGTCCAGCGCCGCACCGGTTTCCTGCAGCTTCGCCTCGCGCTCGGCGGCTTCCTGCGCCAGTTCGGCCCTTCCCTCCGCCATGCCTTCCTTCACCGAATCGATCAATTCCTTGAAAAGCTTGAACATTCGCGGCTCCCACCAATTGTTTGTAAACGGGCCGCTTAGCATACAAGTCCCGAGCGTCAACACCATCCATGGCCCGTCTTCCCCGTCTCACCCTGGCAGGCATGCCGCACCACGTGATCCAGCGCGGCAACAACCGCCAGCCGATCTTCGTGGACCGGGCGGACCACGAGAAGCTGCTCGCGCTGATGGCCGACAACGCCGTGCGCTTCCGCGTCGCGGTGCATGCCTACGTGCTGATGGACAACCACTTCCACCTGCTGGCGACGCCCGACAGCGCCACCGGCCTGCCGCAGTTCATGCAGTCGGTGGGGCGCAGCTACGTGCGCTACTTCAATGACCGCCACGGCCGCAGCGGCACCCTGTGGGAAGGGCGCTACAGGTCGACGCTGATCCAGACCGAGCGCTACCTGCTGACCTGCATGGCCTACATCGACCTCAACCCGGTGCGGGCCGGCATGGTGGCCGACGCGCGCGACTTTCCCTGGTCCAGCCACGGCCACTACGCAGGGCTGCGGCACGACAAGCTGCTGACGCCGCACCCGTTGTACTGGGAGCTCGGCAATACGCCGTTCGCGCGCGAGGCCGCCTATGTCGAGTTGGTGCGCGCCGGCGTACGCATGGCCGACCAGGATGCGCTCACCGAGGCCACCCTGCGCGGCTGGGCGGCGGGCGATGATGATTTTCTGGGCACTTTGCAGAAGTCGACGGAGCGGCGGGTGGTGAAGGCCAAGGCGGGCCGGCCGCCTTCAGGCACTGTTTCCTGAAGGCGGATCGGCGCCAAGCCATTGATCTGTCTCAGGCTTCTGCTACCTTTTTTAATGCGTCCCCAATTAAATTCTGACAAGAAAACTCAACATTTAATTCGAATCTGACCCCCATTAAAGTGTTTGGCATTCTTTGTGCATCGCAATATGCTCCCTTTCCCTGCGAAAACTGAAGGAGCGCGCCCATGACGACGGCTGCCGAGATTCAACATCTCCAAGAACACGGTCTGTATTCCGGTGCCGACGAGCACGATGCCTGCGGCGTCGGCTTCGTCGCACACATCAAGGGCGAGAAAAGCCATGCCATCGTGCTGCAGGGCTTGAAGATCCTCGAAAACCTCGACCATCGCGGCGCCGTCGGTGCCGACAAGCTGATGGGCGACGGCGCCGGCATCCTGATCCAACTGCCCGACCACCTGTACCGCGAAGAAATGGCGAAGCAGGGTGTCACGCTGCCCCCGCCGGGCGAGTACGGCGTCGGCATGATCTTCCTGCCGAAGGAACACGCTTCGCGCGAAGCCTGCGAACAGGAAATGGAACGCGCCATCAAGGCCGAAGGCCAGGTGCTGCTCGGCTGGCGCGACGTGCCGGTCAACCGCGACATGCCCATGTCGCCCACCGTGCGCGAAAAAGAACCGCTGCTGCGCCAGGTGTTCATCGGCCGCGGCAACGACGTGATCGTGCAGGACGCGCTGGAACGCAAGCTCTACGTGATCCGCAAGACCGCCAGCGCCAACATCCAGCGCCTGAAGCTCAAGCACAGCAAGGAATACTACGTTCCCAGCATGTCGAGCCGCACCGTGGTCTACAAGGGCCTGCTGCTGGCCGACCAGGTCGGTACCTACTACCTCGACCTGCAGGACAAGCGCTGCGTCTCGGCCCTGGGCCTGGTGCACCAGCGCTTCTCGACCAACACCTTCCCGGAGTGGCCGCTGGCCCACCCGTACCGCTACGTCGCCCATAACGGCGAAATCAACACGGTCAAGGGCAACTACAACTGGATGAAGGCCCGCGAAGGCGTGATGTCCTCGCCCGTGCTGGGCGCCGACCTGCAGAAGCTCTACCCGATCAGCTTCGCCGGCCAGTCCGACACCGCCACCTTCGACAACTGCCTCGAGCTGCTGACGATGGCCGGCTACCCCATCAGCCAGGCCGTGATGATGATGATTCCCGAGCCCTGGGAACAGCACGCCACCATGGACCCGCGCCGCCGCGCGTTCTATGAGTACCACGCCGCCATGCTCGAGCCGTGGGACGGCCCGGCCTCCATCGTGTTCACCGACGGCCGCCAGATCGGCGCCACGCTCGACCGCAACGGCCTGCGTCCCTCGCGCTACTGCGTGACCGACGACGACCTGGTCATCATGGCCTCCGAATCGGGCGTGCTGCCCGTGCCCGAGCAGAAGATCGTGCGCAAGTGGCGCCTGCAGCCCGGCAAGATGTTCCTGATCGACCTGGAACAGGGCCGCATGATCGACGACGAGGAGGTCAAGGCCAACCTCGCCAACAGCAAGCCCTACAAGCAGTGGATCGAGAACCTGCGCATCAAGCTCGACAGCGTCAAGGCCGAGCCGGTCTCCGCGCCGCTCTCGCAAGTCGCGCTGCTCGACCGCCAGCAGGCCTTCGGCTACACCCAGGAAGACATCAAGTTCCTGATGAGCCCGATGGCGCAGGCCGGCGAAGAGGGCATCGGCTCCATGGGCAACGACAGCCCGCTGGCCGTGCTCTCGAGCAAGAACAAGCCGCTGTACAACTACTTCAAGCAGCTGTTCGCGCAGGTGACGAATCCGCCGATCGACCCGATCCGCGAAGCCATCGTGATGTCGCTGGTGTCCTTCATCGGCCCCAAGCCCAACCTGCTGGACATCAATCAGGTCAACCCGCCGATGCGGCTCGAAGTGAGCCAGCCGATCCTCGACTTCGCCGACATGGCGAAGCTGCGCGACATCGGCAAGTACACGCAGGGCAAGTTCAAGAGCTACGTGCTCGACATCACCTACCCCCTCGCGTGGGGCGACGAAGGCGTCGAAGCCAAGCTGGCCTCGCTGTGCGCCGAAGCAGTGGACGCCATCAAGGGCGGCCACAACATCCTGATCATCAGCGACCGCGGCGTGAGCCCGACGCAGGTGGCCATTCCCGCCGTGCTGGCGCTGTCGGCCGTGCACCAGTACCTGGTTCGCGAAGGCCTGCGCACCACGGCCGGCCTGGTGGTCGAGACCGGCTCGGCGCGCGAAGTGCATCACTTCGGCGTGCTGGCCGGCTACGGCGCGGAAGCCGTGCACCCGTACCTCGCCATGGAAACGCTGGTGGCCATGCATGCCGACCTGCCGGGCGACCTCAGCGCCGACAAGGCGGTCTACAACTACGTCAAGGCCATCGGCAAGGGCCTGTCGAAGATCATGTCGAAGATGGGTGTCAGCACCTACATGAGCTACTGCGGCGCCCAGCTGTTCGAAGCCATCGGCCTGAACAGCGAGACGGTCAACAAGTACTTCACCGGCACCGCCAGCCGCGTGGAAGGCATCGGCGTCTTCGAGATCGCCGAGGAAGCCATCCGCATGCACAAGGCCGCCTTCGGCGACGACCCGGTGCTCGCCAACATGCTCGACGCCGGCGGCGAATACGCCTGGCGCACGCGCGGCGAGGAGCACATGTGGACGCCCGACGCCATCGCCAAGCTGCAGCACAGCACGCGCGCCAACAACTGGAACACGTACAAGGAATACGCCCAGCTCATCAACGACCAGAACCGCCGCCACCTCACGCTGCGCGGCCTGTTCGAGTTCAAGATCGACCCCGCCAAGGCCATTCCGGTCGACGAAGTCGAGGCTGCGTCCGAAATCGTGAAGCGCTTCGCCACCGGCGCGATGTCGCTCGGCTCGATCAGCACCGAGGCGCACTCGGTGCTGGCCGTGGCCATGAACCGCATCGGCGGCAAGAGCAACACCGGCGAAGGCGGTGAAGACCCCGCGCGCTACCGCAACGAACTCAAGGGCATCCCGATCAAGCAGGGCGACACGCTCAAGAGCGTGATCGGCGCGGCCAACGTCGAGGTCGACATGCCGCTGCGCGACGGCGACTCGCTGCGCTCGCGCATCAAGCAGGTCGCGTCGGGCCGCTTCGGCGTCACGGCCGAGTACCTGCATTCGGCCGACCAGATCCAGATCAAGATGGCACAGGGCGCCAAGCCGGGCGAGGGCGGCCAGCTGCCGGGCGGCAAGGTCACCGAGTACATCGGCAAGCAGCGCTATGCGGTGCCGGGCGTGGGCCTGATCTCGCCGCCGCCGCACCACGACATCTACTCGATCGAAGACCTGGCGCAGCTGATTCACGACCTGAAGAACACCGCGCCGCACGCCAGCATAAGCGTGAAGCTGGTGAGCGAGATCGGCGTGGGCACCATCGCCGCGGGCGTCGCCAAGTGCAAGAGCGACCACGTCGTGATCGCCGGCCATGACGGCGGCACGGGCGCATCGCCCTGGTCGTCCATCAAGCATGCGGGCAGCCCGTGGGAAATCGGCCTGGCCGAGACGCAGCAGACGCTGGTGCTCAACCGCCTGCGCAGCCGCATCCGCGTGCAGGCCGACGGCCAGATGAAGACTGGCCGCGACGTCGCCATCGGCGCGCTGCTGGGCGCCGACGAGTTCGGCTTTGCCACGGCGCCGCTGGTGGTCGAGGGCTGCATCATGATGCGCAAGTGCCACCTGAACACCTGCCCGGTGGGCGTGGCCACGCAAGACCCGGTGCTGCGCAAGAAGTTCTCCGGCAAGCCCGAGCACGTCGTCAACTACTTCTTCTTCGTTGCCGAAGAAGTGCGCCAGATCATGGCCCAGTTGGGCATCCGCAAGTTCGACGACCTGATCGGCCGTGCCGACCTGCTCGACATGCGCAAGGGCATCGAGCACTGGAAGGCCTCGGGCCTCGACTTCAGCCGCCTGTTCGCGCTGCCGAGCGTGCCGGCCGACGTGCCGCGCTTCCATGTCGAGAACCAGGACCACGGCCTGGACAAGGCGCTCGACGTGAAGCTCATCGAGAAGTCGCGCCCCGCCATCGAGAAGGGCGAGAAGGTGCAGTTCATCGAGGTGGCGCGCAACGTCAACCGCTCGGTGGGCGCCATGCTCTCGGGCGCGCTGACCAAGGTGCATCCGCAGGGCCTGCCCGACGACTCGATCCGCATCCAGCTCGAAGGCACGGGCGGCCAGTCGTTCGGCGCCTTCCTGGCGCGCGGCATCACGCTGTACCTGATCGGCGACGCCAACGACTACACCGGCAAGGGCCTCTCGGGCGGCCGCGTGGTGGTTCGACCCAGCCTCGACTTCCGCGGCGAAGCGGTGCGCAACACCATCGTCGGCAACACCGCGCTGTACGGCGCGACCACCGGCGAGGCCTACCTGTGCGGCGTGGCCGGCGAGCGCTTCGCGGTGCGCCTGTCGGGCGCCACGGCGGTCATCGAAGGCACCGGCGACCACGGCTGCGAATACATGACCGGCGGCACGGTCGCCGTGCTCGGCAAGACGGGCCGCAACTTCGCGGCCGGCATGAGCGGCGGCGTCGCCTTCGTGTACGACGAAGACGGCCAGTTCGCCTCGCGCTGCAACCTCTCGATGGTGTCGCTCGACAAGGTGCTGACCTCGGCCGAGCAGACCGCGAGCGTGCACCGCAAGATCTGGCACGGCGGCGAGACCGACGAAGCCCAGCTCAAGAAGCTGCTCGGAGAGCACCATCGCTGGACCGGCAGCAAGCGCGCGCGCGAGCTGCTCGACAACTGGGCCGTGTCGCGCACCAAGTTCGTGAAGGTGTTCCCGAACGAATACAAGCGCGCGCTGGCCGAGCTGCACGACCGCAAGGTCGAGCTCACCAGCACCGGCAACAACGCGCACATCGGCCTCGAGCCGCATGCGCTGACGGCCCCCGCACCGCAAACGGCCCCGGCTTCGGTCTGAGCGCCCACGAGTACAGAGAACAAAGGAAAGCACGATGGGAAAGATCACCGGCTTCATGGAGCATGAGCGCATCGAAGAGGGCTACAAGCCCGTTGACGAGCGCGTCAAGCACTACAAGGAATTCGTCGTCGGCCTGAACGCCGAGCAGGCCAAGGTGCAGGGTGCGCGCTGCATGGACTGCGGCACGCCGTTCTGCAACAGCGGCTGCCCGGTCAACAACATCATTCCGGACTTCAACGACCTGGTGTACCGCAACGACTGGCAGAACGCCTTCGCGGTGCTCGACTCGACCAACAACTTCCCCGAGTTCACCGGCCGCATCTGCCCCGCGCCCTGCGAGGCGGCCTGCGTGCTCAACGTGAACGACGACGCGGTCGGCATCAAGTCGCTGGAGCACGCGATCATCGACCGCGCCTGGGACGAAGGCTGGGTGGCGCCGCGCGTCGCCAAGCACAAGACCGGCAAGAAGGTGGCGGTGGTGGGCGCGGGCCCGGCCGGCATGGCGGCTGCGCAGCAACTGGCGCGTGCCGGCCACGACGTGACGCTGTTCGAGAAGAACGACCGCATCGGCGGCCTGCTGCGCTACGGCATTCCCGACTTCAAGATGGAGAAGTCGCACATCGACCGCCGCGTGGAGCAGATGAAGGCCGAAGGCGTGGTGTTCCGCACCGGCGTGATGGTCGGCGCCGCGAAAGACCCGCTGGGCAAGGGCTCCAAGGTCACGAACCTGGCCAAGGAAACCGTCACGCCCGAGCAGCTGCAGAAAGAGTTCGACGCCGTGCTGCTTACCGGCGGCGCCGAGCAGTCGCGCGACCTGCCGGTGCCCGGCCGCGACCTCGACGGCATCCATTTCGCGATGGAGTTCCTGCCGCAGCAGAACCGCGTCAACGCGGGCGACAAGGTCAAGGGCCAGTTGCGCGCCGACGGCAAGCACGTCATCGTCATCGGCGGCGGCGACACCGGCTCCGACTGCGTTGGCACCAGCAACCGCCACGGCGCCGTGAGCGTCACGCAGTTCGAGCTGATGCCCCAGCCGCCCGAAGAAGAAAACCGCCCGCTGACCTGGCCCTACTGGCCGATCAAGCTGCGCACCAGCTCCAGCCATGAAGAGGGCTGCGAGCGCGAGTTCGCGATTTCGACCAAGGAATTCATCGGCGAGAAGGGCAAGGTCACCGGCCTGAAGACCGTTCGCGTCGAATGGAAGGACGGCAAGATGCAGGAAGTCGCCGGCAGCGAGCAGGTGCTCAAGGCCGACCTCGTGCTGCTGGCCATGGGCTTCGTGAGCCCCGTGGCTGCCGTGCTCGACGCCTTCGGCGTGGAGAAGGATGGACGCGGCAACGCCAAGGCAACGGTCGACTTCATCGGCGGCTATGCCACCAACGTACCGAAGGTTTTTGCCGCCGGCGACATCCGCCGCGGGCAGTCGCTGGTGGTGTGGGCGATTCGCGAAGGCCGTCAAGCCGCGCGGTCGGTGGATGAGTTTCTGATGGGATTCAGCGACTTGCCGCGCTGAATTTTGTTTCAGTTTCGTGGTCGCCGTCGCGGCCCCGTTATCATCCGCTGCAAAACCGCATGCCGGGATGCTTGAAAGGGCGCCCGGCTTTTTTATTGAGATGGACCCTGCTACACAGCCACATCCTTTCGTAGAGTTTCGCGACGTCACGTTCGGCTACGGTGCGCGCGCCATCCTCGACGGCGTGTCCTTCAGTGTGCCGCGCGGCAAGGTGACGGCGCTCATGGGCGCTTCGGGTGGCGGCAAGACCACGGTCCTGCGGTTGATCGGCGGGCAGCAGCGCGCACAGCGCGGCGCGGTTCTTTTCGATGGTCAGGACGTCGTCAGGTTCGACGCGAAGGCGCTCTATGCGGCGCGTCGGCGCATGGGCATGCTCTTCCAGTTCGGCGCGCTGTTCACCGACATGAGCGTGTTCGACAACGTGGCTTTCCCGCTGCGTGAGCACACACAACTCTCCGAAGCGCTGGTGCGCGACATCGTGCTCATGAAGCTCGACGCGGTCGGCCTGCGCGGCGCGCGCGACCTGATGCCCAGCGAGGTCTCGGGCGGCATGGCGCGCCGGGTGGCGCTGGCACGCGCGATCGCGCTGGACCCCGACCTCGTGATGTACGACGAGCCCTTCGCCGGGCTGGACCCGATCTCGCTCGGCACCGCCGCGCGGCTGATCCGGCAGCTCAACGACACGCTCGGGCTCACCAGCATCATCGTGTCGCACGACCTGGAGGAGACCTTCCGCATCGCCGATCACGTGATCATCCTGGCCAACGGCGGCATCGCGGCGCAGGGCGCCCCCGACGACGTGCGCAACAGCGACGATCCGCTGGTGCACCAGTTCGTGAATGCGCTGCCCGACGGGCCGGTTCGTTTCCACTACCCCGGCGTCAGCATCGAAGCCGATTTCGGCAATGTCGAAGGGGGCCGCTCATGAGTTGGTGGAAGCCTGCCGATGTCGGCTTTGCGGTGCGCAGCCATCTGGCCAACCTGGGCCACGGCGCGAAGCTCTTCATGCGCCTGGTCGGCCCCGGCGCGCGGATCATGCGGCGCTTCGGCCTGGTGCGCGACCAGATCCATTTCCTGGGCAACTACTCGCTCGCCATAATCGGCGTGTCGGGGCTCTTCGTGGGATTCGTGCTGGGGCTGCAGATGTATTACGCGCTGCAGCGGTACGGATCGTCCGAGGCGCTGGGCCTGCTGGTCACGCTGAGCCTGGTGCGCGAATTGGGCCCCGTGGTGGCGGCGCTGCTGTTCACCGGGCGCGCCGGTACTTCCCTCACCGCAGAAATCGGCCTCATGAAGGCCGACGAGCAGCTGAGCGCCATGGAAATGATGGCGGTCGATCCGGTGCAGCGCATCCTTGCGCCGCGTTTCTGGGCCGGCGTCATCACCATGCCCTTGCTGGCGGCGGTGTTCAGCGCGGTCGGCATCATGGGCGGCTACGTGGTGGGCGTGCTGATGCTGGGCGTCGACCCGGGCGCGTTCTGGGGCCAGATGCAGGGCGGCGTCGATGTGTGGCGCGACGTCGGCAACGGCGTCATCAAGAGCATCGTGTTCGGCTTCACCGTCACTTTCATCGCGCTGCTGCAGGGCTACGAGGCCCAGCCCACGCCCGAGGGCGTTTCGCGGGCGACCACCAAAACTGTGGTCACGGCGTCGTTGGCGGTACTGGGGCTCGATTTCCTGCTCACCGCCATGATGTTCAGTATCTAAAAGGGGCCGGGCCCCAATCGTTCTAGAGAGTGCAAACCATGCAACGTTCCAACAACGACATCTGGGTCGGCCTGTTCGTCCTGATCGGCGCGGCTGCGCTGCTGTTCCTCGCTCTGCAGTCGGCCAACCTGCTGAGCCTGAACTTCCAGAAGACCTACTCGGTGACGGCGCGCTTCGACAACATCGGCGGGCTCAAGCCCCAGACCGCGGTCAAGAGCGCCGGCGTGGTGGTCGGCCGCGTGGAGTCGATCTCCTTCAACGACAAGACCTTTCAGGCCAACGTAACACTGGCTTTGCAAAACCGTTACAGTTTTCCCAAGGACAGCTCTCTGAAGATCCTGACCAGTGGCCTGCTCGGCGAGCAGTACATCGGGATCGAGGCGGGCGCCGACGACAAGAACCTGCAGGCAGGCGACACCATCACCGCGACCCAGTCGGCCGTGGTGCTGGAGAACCTGATCAGTCAGTTCCTGTACAGCAAGGCGGCGGAAGGTAATACCTCGTCGGCCGGAACAGCCAACAAAAAATGAAAACACGATCAAATCTGTCAAGCCCCGTGCACCGCATGGGTAGCGGCCTGCGCTGGGCAAGTGCCGCAGCGGTCCTCGCGTTCGTGGCCGGATGCGCCACCGGCCCCAATGCCAACCCGGCCGACCCGCTCGAGCCGTTCAACCGCGGTGTCACCCGCTTCAACGACACCGTCGACGACGCGGTGCTCGTCCCGGTAGCCACGGCCTACCAGAAGGTGCTGCCCTCCATGGTGCGTACCGGGGTGAACAACTTCTTCGGCAACATCGGCGACGTCTGGAGCCTGGCCAACAACGTGGCCCAGCTCAAGCTGCAGGACAGCGCGGAAACCTTCATGCGCCTGAACGTCAATACGTTCTTAGGCCTTGGCGGCCTGCTGGATGTCGCGACCGAAGCGGGCATTCCCCGCCACGAGAAAGACTTCGGCCAGACGCTCGGCTACTGGGGCGTGGCCCCCGGCCCCTACCTCGTGCTGCCGCTGCTGGGCCCGTCCACCGTGCGCGACGCTGCGGCCAAGCCGCTGGATTTCTGGGGCGACCCGGTGAACCACATTCACGACGTTGCCTGGCGCAATTCGCTGACGGTGCTGGACGTGGTCGACACCCGTTCCCAGTACCTGCGGGCCGGCCGCCTGCTCGGCGACGCGGCGCTCGACAAGTATTCGTTCACGCGTGACGCTTTCCTGCAGCGCCGCCAAAGCCAGATCTACGACGGCAACCCGCCTGACGACGGCGCCGGAAAGTAAGCGTGCGGCGCGCTCGGGAGGCTGAGCTGCTTGCATCCGGTTGCAAGGCTTCACCTCCCGGACAGGAACCCGGTAGGCGCCGTGCCGCTCGAACCCGTTCTTGTCTGTGCACACCGCTGCTTTGACGTGCTTCGCAGATTTTCAAACTTGATTGAGGGACTCTCCATGAACAACAAGACCTTGCAACGACGCGATCTCGGCCGCCTGGTGCTGGCCGGCGCCCTGCTGTTCGGTGCCGCTGTCGCCTTCGTGCAGCCCGCGCGCGCAGCCGACGAAGCGCCCGATGCGCTCGTCAAGCGCCTCTCGACCGACGTGCTCGAGACCATCAAGTCCGATACCAGCATCAAGTCGGGTGACGTGAACAAGATCATGGTGCTGGTCGACAGCAAGATCATGCCCAACGTCAACTTCCAGCGCATGACGGCCTCGGCCGTCGGCCCGGCTTGGCGCACCGCCACGCCGGAGCAGCAAAAGCGCCTGCAGGACGAGTTCAAGACCCTGCTGGTGCGCACCTATGCCGGCGCGCTCGACCAGGTGACCGACCAGACCGTCACCGTTCGCCCGTTCCGCGGCTCGCCAAGCGACACCGACGTGCTGGTGCGTACCGAGGTCACGGGCCGTGGCGACCCGGTCCAGCTGGACTACCGCCTTGAAAAGACCCCCGGCCAGGGCGCCGGCTGGAAGGTCTACAACCTGAACGTGCTGGGCGTGTGGCTGGTCGATACCTACCGCACCCAGTTCGCGCAGGAAATCAACAAGAGCGGCATCGACGGCCTGATCGCCGCGCTGGCCGCGCGAAACAAGGGCAACGCCAAGGGCTGAGGGCCGAGCGATGCTGGTCCTGCCCACCCGGCTCACCCATGACGAGGCCCCCGCCTGCATGCGCATGCTGCAGCAGGGGCTGAAGGGCCAGACCGATTCGTCTTCCACCGTGGTGGACGCGAGCGCGCTGGCCCAGTTCGATTCGTCGGCGCTGGCCGTGCTGCTGGAGTGCCGCCGCGAATCGAGCGCGCTGGGCCGGGGGTTCTCGGTCAAGGGCCTCTCCCCGCGGCTGCGCGAACTGGCCACCCTGTACGGCGTTGCGGGCCTTTTGCCCGCCGCGCCCTGAAAAAGTAACAGCCCCGTAAAATCGCGGGCTCCCATGCCCGCGATCTCATTCCAATCGGTCTCCAAGACCTACCCCCCCTCCAAACAGCAGAAAGCCCAAGGCAAGCAAGGGCTGAAGGCTGTCGACGAGGTCAGCTTCCAGATCGAACCGGGCGAATTCTTCGGCCTGCTCGGTCCCAACGGCGCCGGCAAGACGTCCCTGATCAGCATGCTCGCGGGGCTCTCGCGTCCCACGTCGGGTGCCATCAGCGTCCACGGCTTCGACGTGCAGCGCGACTTCGCGCAGGCCCGCCGCCAGCTGGGCATCGTGCCGCAGGAGCTGGTGTTCGACCCCTTCTTCAACGTGCGCGAGTCGCTGCGCATCCAGTCGGGCTACTTCGGCATCAAGAACAACGAGGCCTGGATCGACGAGCTGCTGCAGAGCCTGGGCCTCGCCGACAAGGCCACGGCCAACATGCGCCAGCTCTCCGGCGGCATGAAGCGCCGGGTGCTGGTGGCGCAGGCGCTGGTGCACAAGCCGCCGGTGATCGTGCTCGACGAGCCCACCGCCGGCGTCGACGTCGAACTGCGCCAGACGCTCTGGCAGTTCGTCGCCAGGCTCAACAAGCAGGGCAGCACCGTGCTGCTCACCACCCATTACCTGGAAGAGGCCGAGGCGCTGTGCAGCCGCATCGCCATGCTCAAGCTGGGCCGCGTGATCGCGCTGGCCCGCACCAGCGAACTGCTGAAATCGGCTGCGAGCAACGTGCTGCGGTTCAAGACCGACGCCATGCTGCCCTGGGAGATCGCGAAGAACGCGCGCATCACCGGGCGCATCGTGCAGCTGCCGGCGCAGAACGCCCATGAAGTCGAACAACTGCTGGCCGCGATCCGCGAAGCCGGCGTCGCGGTGGAAGACGTGGAAATGCGCAAGGCCGACCTGGAAGACGTGTTCATCGACCTGATGGCGGGCGAGCAGACCCCGCTGGAGGTTGCAAGATGATGGCGGTAACCGGTTGGCGCGCGCTGCTCTACAAGGAAACGCTGCGCTTCTGGAAGGTCGGCTTCCAGACCGTCGGCGCGCCGGTGCTCACCGCGCTGCTTTACCTCATGGTGTTCGGCCATGTGCTCGAGGGCCGCGTGACGGTCTACGGCACGGTCGGCTACACGGCCTTCCTGGTGCCTGGCCTCGTGATGATGAGCGTGCTGCAGAACGCCTTCGCCAACAGCTCTTCGTCGATCATCCAGAGCAAGATCATGGGCAACCTGGTGTTCGTGCTGCTCACGCCGCTGTCGCACTGGGGCTGGTTCTTCGCCTACGTGGGCTCGTCGATCATCCGCGGGCTGGCCGTGGGGCTGGGCGTGTTCCTGGTGACCATGCTCTTCGCAGTGCCCGACTTCGTGGCGCCGCTGTGGATCATCGTGTTCGCGCTGCTGGGCGCGGCCATGCTGGGCACGCTGGGCCTCATCGCCGGCCTCTGGGCCGAGAAGTTCGACCAGATGGCGGTGTTCCAGAATTTCCTGATCATGCCCATGACCTTCCTGTCGGGCGTGTTCTATTCGATCGGCTCGCTGCCGCCTTTCTGGCAGAAGGTGAGCCACCTGAACCCGTTCTTCTACATGATCGACGGCTTCCGCTACGGCTTCTTCGGCGTCAGCGACGCCTCGCCGTGGCTGAGCCTGGGCATCGTCGGCACCGCCTGGCTGGTGGTGAGCGCCATTGCCGTCCACCTGCTGCGCATCGGCTACAAGATCCGTAGCTGAGCGCCTCTTCCCCAAAATCCCATGACCGCCGAACAACTCCAGGCCCTGATCCAGTCCCATCTCCCATGCGAGCACATCACGCTCGAGGGCGACGGCCGGCATTGGTACGCCACCATCGTCTCGGCCGAATTCGAGGGCAAGCGCTCGATCCAGCGCCATCAGCGGGTCTACGCCACCCTCGGTGCGAAAATGCACACCGACGAGGTGCACGCGCTTTCGATGAAGACCTACACGCCGGCCGAATGGGCGGCAGTGGAAAAATAACTTTCCGGCCCTGGCGGCCCCTGATTTCGCTGGAATTTCGATGGACAAACTTCTGATTCGCGGCGGGCGAGAGCTCCGCGGCGAAGTACTCATTTCCGGCGCCAAGAACGCCGCGCTGCCCGAGCTGTGCGCTGCGCTGCTGACCGACCAGCCCGTGGTGCTGCACAACGTGCCGCGCCTGCAGGACGTGTCGACCATGCTCAAGCTGGTCCGCAACATGGGCGTGACCGCCGAGCGAGACGACAACGGCACCGTGCGCCTGGACGCCGCCGACCTGACCAAGCCCGAGGCGCCCTACGAGCTCGTGAAGACCATGCGCGCCTCCGTGCTGGCCCTGGGCCCGCTGCTGGCGCGCTTCGGCCATGCCAGGGTGTCGCTGCCGGGCGGCTGCGCCATCGGGTCGCGGCCGGTCGACCAGCACATCAAGGGCCTGCAGGCCATGGGCGCCGAGATCGTGGTCGAGCACGGCTACATGGTCGCCCGCCTGCCGGAGGGCCGCACCCGCCTGAAGGGCGCGCGCATCCTGACCGACATGGTCACCGTCACCGGCACCGAGAACTTCCTCATGGCGGCCGCGCTGGCCGAGGGCGATACGCTGCTCGAGAACGCTGCCCAGGAGCCCGAGATCGTCGACCTGGCCGAAATGCTGATCCGCATGGGCGCGAAGATCGAAGGCCACGGCACCAGCCACATCCGCATCCAGGGCGTCGAGAAGCTGCACGGCTGCGAGCATGCCGTGGTGGCCGACCGCATCGAGGCCGGCACCTTCCTGTGCGCCGTGGCGGCCACCGGCGGCGAGGCTTTCCTGCGCCATGCGCGCGGCGACCACCTCGACGCCGTGATCGACAAGCTGCGCGACGCCGGCTGCACCGTGGCCTGCGAAAAAGACGGCGTGCGCATCGGCTCCAGGGGCCCTGCCTACGAACACCTGAAGGCGCAGAGCTTCAGCACCACCGAATACCCGGGCTTCCCCACCGACATGCAGGCCCAGTTCATGGCCCTGAACGTGATCGCGCGCGGCGCCTCGATGGTCACCGAGACCATCTTCGAGAACCGCTTCATGCACGTGAACGAGATGGTGCGCCTGGGCGCCCACATCCACGTCGAAGGCAAGGTCGCGATGGTCACCGGCGTGCCGCAATTGTCGGGCGCCACCGTGATGGCCACAGACCTGCGCGCTTCCGCCAGCCTCGTCATTGCCGGCCTCGTGGCCGAGGGCGAGACGCTGGTCGACCGCATCTATCACCTGGACCGGGGCTACGACCGCATGGAATCCAAGCTGCGCGGCCTCGGCGCCGACATCGAACGCGTGACGGGAGCCGCCGCATGATCACATTGGCGCTTTCCAAGGGCCGCATCTTCGAAGAGACGATGCCCCTGCTGGCCGCGGCCGGCATCGAGGTCACCGAAGACCCCGAGAAGTCGCGCAAGCTGATTCTCGAAACCACCCGGCCCGACGTGCGCGTGGTGCTGGTGCGCGCCTCCGACGTGCCCACCTACGTGCAGTACGGCGGCGCCGACCTCGGCGTGACCGGGCTCGACGTGCTGCTGGAGAACGGCAACCAGGGCATGTACCAGCCGCTCGACCTGCGCATCGCCGCCTGCCGCCTGAGCGTGGCCGTGCGCGCCGACTACGACTACGCCTCCGCCGTGAAGCAGGGCTCCCGCCTGCGCGTGGCCACCAAGTACGTGGGCCTGGCACGCGACTTCTTCGCCAGCAAGGGCGTGCACGTCGATCTGATCAAGCTCTACGGCAGCATGGAGCTGGCGCCGCTGACCGGGCTGGCCGACGCCATCGTCGACCTGGTCTCCACCGGCAACACGCTCAAGGCCAACCACCTCGTCGAGGTAGAACGCATCATGGACATCAGCGCGCGCCTGGTGGTGAACCAGGCGGCGCTCAAGCTCAAGCGCGAGCCGATCCGCCACATCATCGACGCGTTCGCGTCGGCCATTCCGTCCTCCTGAAACCCACGAAACCCACGCCCATGACTCTGAAAGCAGCCCCCGCCCGACTGTCCACGACTTCAGCCAGCTTCGACGCTGAATTCAAGGCGCGGCTGCATTGGTCCGCGGACGACGACGCGGCCATCGAGAAGGTCGTGGCCGACATCCTGGCCGACGTGCAGAAGCGGGGCGACGAGGCGGTGCTGGAGTACACCCGCCGCTTCGACGGGCTCGGCGCGGCTGCCGTGTCGGAGCTCGAGCTGACGCAAGCCGATTTCAAGGAAGCCTTCGATTCGCTGCCTGAAGACCAGCGCGCTGCGCTGCAAGCCGCGGCCGACCGTGTGCGCAGCTATCACGAGGCGCAGAAGAAGGCCAGCGGCGAAAGCTGGAGCTATCGCGACGTGGACGGCACGCTGCTGGGCCAGAAGGTCACGCCGCTGGACCGCGTCGGCATCTACGTGCCCGGCGGCAAGGCGGCCTATCCGTCCAGCCTGCTGATGAACGCGATCCCGGCGCATGTGGCCGGCGTCGGCGAAATCATCATGGTCGTGCCGACGCCTGTGAAGGGCAGCGTTGCGACCGGCGGCTCCGGCGGCGAATCGTCGACGAAAGGCGAGCGCAACGTGCTGGTGCTCGCCGCCGCCTACGTGGCAGGCGTGACGCGCGCTTTCACCATCGGCGGCGCCCAGGCCGTGGCCGCGCTGGCCTACGGCACCGCCACCGTTCCCGCCGTCGACAAGATCACCGGCCCCGGCAACGCCTACGTGGCCGCCGCCAAGCGCCGCGTGTTCGGCACCGTGGGCATCGACATGATCGCCGGCCCGAGCGAGATCCTGGTGCTGGCCGACGGCAGCACGCCGCCCGACTGGGTGGCCATGGACCTGTTCAGCCAGGCCGAGCACGACGAACTCGCCCAGAGCATCCTGCTGTGCCCCGACGCGGCCTACATCGACCGCGTGCAGGCCGAGATCGACCGCCTGCTGCCCGCCATGCCGCGCGCGGAAATCATCGCCGCTTCGCTCAACGGCCGCGGCGCACTGATCCACACGAAGAGCATGGAAGAGGCCTGCGAGATCAGCAACCGCATCGCCCCCGAACACCTCGAAGTGAGCAGCAGCGAGCCCAACCGGTGGGAGCCGCTGCTGCGCCACGCCGGCGCGATCTTCCTCGGTGCCTTCACCAGCGAAAGCCTGGGCGACTACTGCGCCGGTCCCAACCACGTGCTGCCCACCAGCGGCACGGCGCGCTTCTCCAGCCCGCTGGGCGTGTACGACTTCCAGAAGCGCTCCAGCCTGATCGAGGTCAGCGAAGCCGGCGCCCAGGTGCTCGGCCCCGTCGCCGTCACGCTGGCCGAGGGCGAGGGCCTGCAGGCGCACGCAGAGGCCGCGCGCATGCGCCTGCGTAAGATCTGAGGCTCCATGACCCCCCAGGGAGGAGCCAGCAAGATGATTGATCGTCTCCATCGTTCGCGTCTTTTCAAGTTCGCTACCGGCCTCGTCGCCGGCGCGGCATTGCTTGCCGCCTGCAGCCAGATGCCGCAGGCGGTCACCACCAACAGCGCCGCTCCCGCCGCGGCGACCGCGCCGCGGCTCGGCACGCAGTGGGGCGAGGGCCTGGAATCGAAGACCCGCACGGTCGTCGCCAAGCGCCTGTCCGCGCAGCCGGACGACACGGCCTCGCTGGGCTACAACGAAGCAGGTGCCGTGCGCCGGGCGGTGGGCAGCAACCCCGAGCGCCGCCTGAACCTGCTGCTGGCCGACGGCGACGTCGAATGGTCGGTGCTCGACGAGACCGGCAGCCCGCTGCCGCTGCAGCGCGCGCGCCGGGGCAGCGGCGGCGACGACATGTTCCGCCTGGCGGGTGTCGAGGGATCGCGCTACACGCTGCGCTTTCGCAACCTCAGCGAGCGCAGCTACGAGGTGATCGCCACGGTCGACGGCTTGGACGTGCTCAACGGCAGGCCCGGCAGCCTGCGCAACGGCGGCTACGTGCTGGGCCCGATGCAGGCGCTGACCATCGAGGGCTTCCGCAAGAGCGAGAGCGAGGTCGCCGCCTTCCGCTTCGCCACGCCGGGGCGCGCCTATGCCGCCAACACGGAAGCCGGCGACGTGCGCAACATCGGCGTGATCGGCGCCGCGCTGTTCGAGCTGGAACAGCGCGACGTGCCGCGCCGCCAGCGCCGCGACGCATCGCCGCAGCAGCAGCCCAGCGCCTTCCCGGCCGACGGCAGCTACGCGCCGCCGCCGCGCTATCGCCAGTGACGCCATGAAACGTGCCGCCTTCCTGCTGATCGCGCTGGCCACGGCCGCCTGCGCCCAGGCCATGAGCATCCGCGAACTGCGCACGCTCGAGGCCACCGAGAAAGACGGCAAGGCCTACGCCGGCTACTACCTCGTGGGTGTGCTGGAGGGCCTGCGCGAAGGCGTCGAATCGTCGCAGCGCAATGGGCTCAAGCCCGTGTTCTGCGTCGAGGGGCGCCGCCTCGAGCCTTCCATGGCCCGCTCGCTCTACCAGACCGAGCTCACCCGCAACGCCGACAGTTACGAAGCCGACATGCCAGTGCAACTGGTCATGGCCGGCGCCCTGAAGAACAGCTACCGCTGCACCAAATGACCGCTCCCGAATCCGCCCGCCCGCCGCTCGACCGCATCCGCAGCGACGTGCGGTCCATGCATGCCTACGCGGTTCAGGACGCGCGCGGCCTCGTCAAGCTCGACGCAATGGAAAACCCCTTCGGCCTGCCGCCCGCGCTGCAGGCCGAGCTGGGCGCGCGGCTCGGCGCGCTGGCGCTCAACCGCTATCCCGGCGACCGCGGCGCCGATCTGCGGCGCGCGCTGGCGGCCCACGCGCAGATGCCCGAAGGCTTCGCGCTGATGCTGGGCAACGGCTCGGACGAGCTGATCTCGCTGCTGGCCATTGCCTGCGACCTGCCCGGCGCGACGGTGCTGGCGCCGCTGCCCGGCTTCGTCATGTATGCCATGAGCGCGCAGCTGCAGGGCCTGAAGTTCGCCGGCGTGCCGCTCACGGCCGACTTCGAGCTCGACGAGGCCGCCATGCTGGCCGCCATCGCGCGAGAAAAGCCCGCCATCGTCTACCTGGCCTACCCGAACAACCCGACCGCCAATCTCTGGAACGACGCCGTCCTGGAGAGAGTCGTCGAGGCCCAGGGCGCGCAGGGCGGCCTGGTGGTGATCGACGAGGCCTACCAGCCCTTCGCCGCCCGCAGCTACATCGACCGCCTGGCGAAGCACGGCCACGTGCTGCTGATGCGCACCCTCAGCAAGTTCGGCCTGGCCGGCATCCGGCTGGGCTACCTCATGGGGCCGGCGGCGCTGGTCGCCGAGATCGACAAGGTGCGCCCGCCCTACAACATCAGCGTGCTCAACTGCGAGTGCGCGCTGTTCGCGCTGGAGCACGCCGAGGTGTTCGAGGCCCAGGCCCGCCAGATCCGAGAGGAGCGCGAGCGCCTCATGACGGGGCTCGGCCGCCTGCCGGGCGTCAGGACCTGGCCCAGCGACGCCAACATGATCCTGCTGCGCGTGCCCGACGCGGCCAAGACCTTCGAAGGCATGAAGGCTCGCGGGGTTCTGGTGAAGAACGTTTCTAAAATGCACGAACTGCTCGCAAACTGCCTGCGCCTCACCGTCGGAACGGCCGACGAGAACGCGCGGATGCTCGCGGCGCTCGAAGCCTCACTATGACCACCCCCACCAGCCAGGACAGCGGCGACCGCATCGCGTCCGTCACCCGCAACACCGCCGAAACGAAGATCACCGTCAGCGTCAACCTCGACGGCACCGGCCGCGCCAAGCTCTCCACCGGCATCGGCTTCTTCGACCACATGCTCGACCAGATCGCCCGCCACGGGCTGATCGACCTCGACATCGACTGCCAGGGCGACCTGCACATCGACGGCCACCACACGGTGGAAGACGTCGGCATCACGCTGGGCCAGGCCGTGGCCAAGGCC
This sequence comes from Variovorax sp. PMC12, assembly GCF_003019815.1. Taxonomy (NCBI): domain Bacteria; kingdom Pseudomonadati; phylum Pseudomonadota; class Betaproteobacteria; order Burkholderiales; family Comamonadaceae; genus Variovorax; species Variovorax sp. PMC12. Next base: position 2,817,872 of record NZ_CP027773.1, on the reverse strand, counting down.
ATCGGCGACAAGAAGGGCATCCGCCGCTACGGCCACGCCTACGTGCCGCTCGACGAAGCCCTGAGCCGCGTCGTCATCGACTTCTCGGGCCGCCCCGGCTTGGTGATGCACGTGCCCTTCACCAGCGGCATGATCGGCACCTTCGACAGCCAGCTCACCTACGAGTTCTTCCAGGGCTTCGTGAACCACGCCTTCGTCACGCTGCACATCGACAACCTCAAGGGCGTCAATGCGCATCACCAGTGCGAGACCGTGTTCAAGGCCTTCGCGCGCGCCATGCGCGGCGCGCTGGAGCTCGACCCGCGTTCCGCCGGCGTCATTCCCTCGACCAAGGGCTCGCTCTGAACGCGTTCGGCCATCAGCTATGAAATCTGTAGCAAATACCGTCGCCGTCGTCGACTACGGCATGGGCAACCTGCACTCCGTGTCGCAGGCCGTGCGCCATGCGGCCGACCAGGTGGGCGTGGAGGTGTTCGTCACCTCCGACCCCGACGTGGTACGCAAGGCCACCCGCGTGGTGCTGCCGGGGCAGGGCGCCATGCCCGACTGCATGCGCGAGCTGCGCGACTCCGGCCTGCAGGAATCGGTGCTCGAGGCGGCGGCCAGCAAGCCGCTGTTCGGCGTGTGCGTGGGCATGCAGATGATGCTGTCGCGCAGCGACGAGGGCCCGACCGACGGCCTCGGCCTCATACCGGGCGAGGTCGTCAAGTTCGACCTGGCCGGGCGGCTGCAGGCCGACGGCAGCCGCTTCAAGGTGCCGCAGATGGGCTGGAACCAGGTTCGCCAGGCCCGCCCGCATGCGGTGTGGGCGGGTATTCCCGACCTGAGCTACTTCTACTTCGTGCACAGCTTCTACGCCCGTCCGGCCGACGCCGTGCACAGCGTCGGCGAGGCCGACTACGGCGCGAGCTTTACCGCAGCCATTGCACGCGATAACATTTTTGCAACCCAGTTCCACCCGGAGAAGAGTGCGGACCACGGGCTTCAGCTCTACCGAAACTTCCTCCACTGGAATCCATGACATGTTGCTCGCCCCCAGGCTGTGCGGCACTTCGTGTCCGCTTCGCCAACCCCCTGCCGGGGGCGACACCAACGGCCCGGCCAAGCCGGTCCGTGGTGTCCTTGAAAAATTCCGCTCTCTTTTCTTGAACCCTCGCTCCTGCTGACCGGCACCATGCTCCTCATTCCCGCCATTGATCTCAAAGACGGCCACTGCGTTCGCCTCAAACAGGGCGACATGGACCAGTCCACCATCTTCAGCGAAGACCCCGCTGCCATGGCCCGCAAATGGGTCGAGGCCGGCGCGCGGCGGCTGCACCTGGTCGATCTGAACGGCGCCTTCGCGGGCAAGCCGCAGAACCACGCGGCGATCAAGGCGATCCTGAAAGAAGTGGGCGACGACATCCCGGTGCAGCTCGGCGGCGGCATCCGCGACCTCGACACCATCGAGCGCTACATCGACGACGGCCTGCGCTACGTGATCATCGGCACCGCCGCGGTCAAGAACCCGGGCTTCCTGAAAGATGCCTGCAGCGCCTTCGGCGGCCACATCATCGTGGGCCTGGACGCCAAGGACGGCAAGGTCGCCACCGACGGCTGGAGCAAGCTCACGGGCCACGAGGTGGCCGACCTGGGCAAGAAGTTCGAGGACTACGGCGTCGAGTCGATCATCTACACCGACATCGGCCGCGACGGCATGCTCTCGGGCATCAACATCGAGGCCACCGTCAAGCTGGCGCAGGCGCTGACCATTCCGGTGATCGCCTCTGGCGGCCTGTCGAACATGGCCGACATCGACAAGCTCTGCGCGGTCGAGTCCGACGGCGTCGAGGGCGTGATCTGCGGCCGCGCCATCTATTCGGGCGATCTCGACTTCGCCGCCGCGCAGGCCCGCGCGGACGAACTGGCAGCCTGACGCTTTCGCCGCGCAGCGCGTGCTTTCCGCGCTCGCCATCGCCAATTACCGCTCGCTGCGGCAACTGACGGTGCCGCTGGGCCGGCTCACGGTCGTGACCGGGGCCAACGGCAGCGGCAAGTCGAGCGTGTACCGGGCGATGCGGCTCTTGGCCGACATCGCCAACGGCGGGGTGATCCGTTCGCTGGTGCGCGAAGGCGGGCTGTCTTCCACGCTGTGGGCGGGGCCGGAGCGCTTCTCGGCGGCCATGCTGCGCGGGGAACTGCCGGTGCAGGGCACCACGCGCAGCGAGCCGGTCGCGCTCAAGCTCGGCTTTGCCGGCACCACGGCCGAAGACTTCGGCTACGCCATCGACATCGGCCTGCCGCCGCCCGTGCCGTCGACGGCCTTCTCGCACGACCCTGAAATCAAGCACGAGGCCATCTGGAGCGGCCCGCTGCTGCGGCTGTCGACGCAACTGGTCGACCGCAAGGGCGCGGCGCTGCGCCTGCGCGAAGGCAAGGGCTGGCAGGCCGTCGGCCGGCCGATTCCGGCCTTCGCCAGCATGATGACCGAGCACGCCGACCCGCGCGACGCGCCCGAGATGCTCACGCTGCGCGAGCAGATGCGCTCCTGGCGCTTCTACGACCACTTCCGCTCCGACGCCGAGGCGCCCGCGCGCCAGCCGCAGCTGGGCACCCGCACGCCGGTGCTGGCCAACGACGGCGCCGACCTGGCCGCGGCGCTGCAGACCATCCGCGAGATCGGCGACGGCGAAGCGCTCGACCGCGCGGTGGACGACGCTTTTCCGGGTGCCCGCGTGGAGGTGCGCGCCTCCGGCGACCGCTTCGAGACGCTGATGCACCAGCACGGCCTGCTCAGGCCCCTGACGGCCGCCGAGCTGTCCGACGGCACGCTGCGCTACCTGCTGTGGATCGCGGCGCTGCTCACGCCGCGTCCGCCCGCGCTGCTGGTGCTCAACGAGCCCGAGACCAGCCTGCACCCCGACTTGCTTCCAGCCCTCGGCCGGCTTATCGCGCAGGCCGCGCGCGGCTCGCAGGTGATCGTGGTGTCGCACGCCGCGCGGCTGATTGCCGCGCTGGAGAACAGCGACGGCGTGCAGCCCGTGGTGCTGGAGAAACGGTTCGGCGAGACGCGCATCGCCAACCTCGACATGAGCGAGATCCCGCGCTGGGAGTGGCCGGCCCGCTGACGGCGGCCGCCGGGCGAAGGCTTATTCGGCCTTCACCGACATCGTCTGGATGATCGTCTGCAGCTGCGCGCTCATCGGCAGGTCGATGCTTTCCCCGGTCGGCAGCTTGCGCAGGAACCAGCGCTTGTACTGCCGCTCGATCTCGCCGTCTTCCGCCAGCACCTGGAAGGCGTCGACGACGACCTTGTTCAGCTGCGGATCGTCCTTGCGGTACATGATCCCGTAGGGGTCGTAGGAGAGGAAGTCGCCGACCACCTCGTAGCTGGCCCTGGCGGCGTCCTGCGCGATCAGGCCGTAGAGCAGCACGTCGTCGGTCGCGAAGGCATCGGCCTGCCCGCTCTTCACGAGCCCGAACGACTCCGCGTGGTCGCGCGCCACCAGCAGGTCGATGCCGAGCTTGAACTTGGCCGACAGGTCGCGCAGCGTCTTCTCGTTGGTGGTGCCGGCCGTCACCGCCACCTTCTTGCCGGCGAGGTCGCGGAACGACTTGATCGGCGAGCCCTTGCGCACCAGCACCTTGGTGCCGGAGACGAACATCGTCGGCGAGAAGCTCACGCGCTTCTGGCGTTCGAGGTTGTTGGTGGTCGAGCCGCACTCCAGGTCGACCTGGCCGTTCACGACCGCGTCGATGCGCGAGTCCGAGGTGACGGGCACCCACTTGATGGCGAGGCTCTTGTCCACCGCGTCCTCGATGGCGCTCACCAGCGAGCGGCACAGCTCGATCGAATAGCCGATGGGTTCCTTGCGCGTGTTGAGGAACGAGAACGGCACCGACGACTCGCGGTAGCCGATGGCGATGGTGCCGCTGGCGCGCACCTTGGCCAGCGTGCCGGTGAGTTCCTGCGCCTGGGCGGCAACAGCCGCCGCGGCCAGCGCCACGGCCGCGAACAGCATGCCGATGCGTTTCATGGCGTAACGGCTCATGCGTGCGTCGGGTGGGCGAGGGTGGCGCTGGCTTCCTCGTCGAGCGCCTTGGCGTTGATCTCGGCGTCGCTCTCGGAGAGCAGTTCGCCTTCCCACTTGGCGACCACGGCCGTGGCGATGGAATTGCCCACCGCATTGGTGGCGGAGCGGCCCATGTCGAGGAAGGTGTCCACGCCCAGGATCAGCAGCAGGCCGGCCTCTGGAATGTCGAAATGGTTCAGGGTGGCGGCAATCACCACCAGCGAGGCGCGCGGCACGCCCGCCATGCCCTTGGAGGTGAGCATCAGGATCAGCAGCATCGTGACCTGCGTGCTGATCGGCATGTGGATGTCGTAGGCCTGGGCGATGAACAGCACGGCGAAGGTGCAGTACATCATCGAGCCGTCGAGGTTGAACGAATAGCCCATCGGCATCACGAAGCTGGAGATCTTGCGCTTGACGCCGAAGCGGTCGAGCGCCTGCAGGATCTTCGGATAGGCCGCCTCGGAGCTCGCGGTGGCAAAGGACAGCAGGAAGGCTTCCTTGATGAGCACCAGCAGCTTGAACACCCGAGGGCCCAGGAACAGGAAGCCCGCCAGCGTCAGCACGCCCCACAGCACGAACAGGCCCAGGTAGAAGTCGCCCATGAACACCGCGAACTTCAGCAGGATGCCCAGCCCGTTCACCGCCACCGTGGCGGCCATGGCGGCCAGCACCGCGAGCGGCGCGAGCTTCATGACGTAGCCGGTGATCTTGAGCATGGCGTGCGACAGCTCCTCGATGGCCGCCACCAGCGTCTTTGCCTTGTCGCCCAGCGAGGCGAGCGCCACGCCGAAGAACATCGAGAACACCACGATCTGCAGGATCTCGTTGTTGGCCATGGCCTCGACGAAGGACTTGGGCACCGTGTGGCTCACGAAGTCCTTCAGCGTGAACTTGGAGGTCGCGAGGTTGGCCGAGGCGCCGATGTCGGGCAGCGGCAGGCCCAGGTTCTCGCCAGGCTTGAGCAGGTTGGCCATGACCAGGCCGATCACCAGCGAGACCAGCGACGCGGTCAGGAACCATCCGATGGCCTTGCCGAAGACGCGGCCGACCGACTTGGCGTCGCCCATGTGCGCGATGCCCACCACCAGCGTGGAAAACACCAGCGGCCCGATCAGCATCTTGATGAGGCGCAGGAACACGTCCGAGACGATGGAGACGTAGTCGGCAATTTCCTTCGCGGCCTTCTTGTCCGGAAAGCTCGTGAAGATCATGTAGCCCACGAGGATACCGAGCACCATGGCGATCAGGATCCAGGCAGCCATCGGCAGCTTCTTTTTCATGCGTATCCCCTTTTGTCGTGTATGAGTATTTCTTCGGCCACAGGGTATCGAAGAAGCCCCATGGCACGCAATGGCTCCAGGGGCCCAATTCCATGCGGCGGCCTTGCGGCTGGTGCTGCCTACAATTCCTTGCATGGAAATCAGCTCGATCGAGTTTCGCGGCCAGCCCGCCGTATGCGCCCGTGGCGCCGACGGCAGCAGCCTCACCGTGGCGCTGCACGGCGCGCAAGTGCTCTCCTGGATCACGGCCGACGGGGTGGAAAGGCTTTACCTGAGCCCGCGCGCCATATTCGACGGGCAGGCGGCCATCCGCGGCGGCGTGCCGATATGTTGCCCGCAATTCAACCAGCGCGGCATGCTGCCCAAGCATGGTTTCATGCGCAACCTGCCTTGGGAAACCCAGGCCACCGACACACCTGACACTCTCAGGCTGACATTGCGCGACAGCGAAGCCACCCGCAAGCTCTGGCCGCACGCTTTCGAGGCACGGCTCGAAGCCACCCTGGCCGCCGGCAAGCTGCGCCTGGCGCTCACGCTGCTCAACACCGACCATGCGCCCTGGACCTTCGCCGCGGCGCTGCACACCTACCTGCGGGTCGACGACATCGCCCAGGTGCGCCTCGAAGGGCTGCAGGGGGCCAACCGTTGGGATTCGCTGCGCGACGACCGCCATGTGGAAACCGCGCCGGCGTTGCATTTCGACGCCGAATTCGACAGCGTGTATGCCGCGCCGCCCAAGCCGCTGCGGCTGGTGCAGCCCGCCGGCACGCTCGAAATCTCTCAAAGCGCCAGTTGCACCGAAACCGTGGTCTGGAACCCCGGTGCCGTGCTGGGTGCGAAACTCGCCGACATGCCCGAAGACGGCTTTCGCCACATGCTCTGCGTCGAGGCTGCCCGCATCGACGAGCCGGTGCTGCTGGCACCCGGCGCCCAATGGCAGGGCTGGCAACAGCTTTGCGTTTCCTGATTCTTTTCCGGTTCACCCCATGCTTGCCAAACGCATCATTCCCTGCCTCGACGTCACCGGCGGCCGAGTCGTCAAGGGCGTCAACTTCCTCGAACTGCGCGACGCCGGCGATCCGGTCGAGATCGCGGCGCGCTACAACGCGCAGGGCGCCGACGAGCTGACCTTCCTGGACATCACCGCCACCAGCGACGGCCGCGACCTGATCCTGCCGATCATCGAGGCCGTGGCTTCGCAGGTCTTCATTCCCCTGACCGTGGGCGGCGGCGTTCGCACCGTGGCCGACGTGCGCCGGCTGCTCAACGCCGGCGCCGACAAGACCAGCTTCAATTCGGCCGCCATCGCCGACCCGAACGTGATCGACGCCGCCTCGCAGAAATACGGCTCGCAATGCATCGTGGTGGCCATCGATGCCAAGCGACGCACGCCGGAAGAAGCCGCCACGCGCGGCGCCGGCTGGGACGTCTACAGCCACGGCGGGCGCAAGAACACCGGCCTCGACGCCGTCGAGTGGGCCGCCGAGATGGTCCGCCGGGGCGCCGGCGAGATCCTGCTGACCAGCATGGACCGCGACGGCACCAAGAGCGGCTTCGACCTGGCGCTGACCCGTGCGGTGAGCGACGCGGTCGGCGTGCCGGTGATCGCCTCGGGCGGCGTGGGCAGCCTGGACGACCTGGCCGACGGCATCCAGAACGGCGGCGCCGACGCGGTGCTGGCCGCCAGCATCTTCCACTACGGCGAATTCACGGTCGGACAGGCCAAGGCCCGCATGGCGGAGCGCGGAATCCCCGTGCGCAGCTGAGCTTTTGAGGGTCTTTTTCTATCCCCGACAATATCTCCATGAATTGGCTCGATGAAGTGAAGTGGGACGCGAACGGCCTGGTGCCGGTCATCGCGCAGGAACAGGGCAGCAACGACGTCCTGATGTTCGCGTGGATGAACCGCGAAGCGCTCGAAAAGACCGCCGAACTGGGCCGCGCGGTGTATTTCAGCCGTTCGCGCAACAAGCTGTGGTTCAAGGGCGAGGAATCGGGCCATGTGCAGACCGTGCACGAGATCCGTCTCGACTGCGACAACGACGTGGTGCTGCTCAAGGTCACGCAGCTCGGCCACGAGCCCGGCATCGCCTGCCACACCGGCCGCCACAGCTGCTTCTTCAGCAAGTACGAAAACGGCAACTGGACCGTGGTCGAACCCGTATTGAAAGACCCGGAGTCGATCTACAAATGACGGCCACCGTAAACAACGACAACACCTCCGACGCCCTGGCCCGGCTGGCCGCCGTCATCGAGACGCGCCTTCCCGCCCGCGGCGGCGACCCCGAGAAAAGCTACGTCGCGCGCCTGCTGCACAAGGGCCCCGACGCCTTCCTCAAGAAGATCGGCGAGGAAGCCACCGAGGTCGTGATGGCCGCCAAGGACGCCGACCATGGCGGCGATCGCTCGAAAATAGTGAACGAAGTGGCCGACCTTTGGTTCCACACCATGGTGGCGCTGGCGCACTACGGTTTTTCGCCGGCCGACGTGGTCGCGGAGCTGGAGCGCCGCGAGGGAACCAGCGGCATCGAGGAAAAAGCCCTGCGCAAGGTGCAGCAGCGCAGCATCGAAGAAAAAGGCGGGGTCTCCGAATGAACGACATCACGACCATCGACGACTTCTCCTCGGGCAAGACGCCCGAGCAGCTCGAGAGCCTGCGCCAGATCACGCTGGCGGTCTACGTGCTGTATGCGCTGTCGTGGTTCACCGGCGGCCTGACGGGCATCGTGGGCATCGTGCTGAACTACATCAAGCGCGAGGACGCCGCGGGAACGCTCTACCAGAGCCATTTCACCTGGCAGATCCGCACCTTCTGGTGGGGGCTGTGCTGGTCCATCCTGGGGTTCATCACCATCTGGATCCTGGTCGGTTTCCCCATCCTCTTCGCCACCGCCGTGTGGATGATCTATCGGCTGGTCAAGGGCTGGCTGAACTGGAGCGAACGCAAGCCCATGGCTGTCTGAACATGTCACACGATCCCAACTGCATCTTCTGCAAAATCATCGAGGGCAAGATTCCCTCGCGCAAGGTCTACGAAGACGAAGACCTGTTCGGCTTCCACGACATCGCGCCCTGGGCGCCGGTGCACTTCATGCTGGTGCCCAAGAAGCACATCGCCTCCATGGCCCAGCTGACGCCCGACGACGCTGCCCTCATGGGCAAGATCATGACCCTGGCACCCAGGCTGGCGCTGGAGCAGGGCTGCAAGCCCTATCCGGAAGGCGGCTTCCGGGTCGTGGTCAACACGGGCGCCGAGGGTGGGCAGGAAGTTCACCATCTCCATGTCCATGTCATGGGCGGTCCCCGGCCATGGCTTCGCGGCTGAGCGGCATTAAGCCAAACTGTCACATTACGCCCGACTAAAATCGGACACATTCTTAGGAGTCTTCCATGGGTTCTTTTTCCATCTGGCACTGGCTGATCGTGCTGCTCGTCGTGGTCATGATCTTCGGCACCAAGAAGCTGCGGAACATGGGTTCCGACCTTGGTGGCGCCGTCAAGGGCTTCAAGGACGGCATGAAGGACGGCAGCTCGTCCGATGCCGCCGCCCCGTCGGCCCCGGCCCAGCAAGTGACCGGCCAGCCGGCCAACGGCGACAAGTCGACGATCGACGTCGAAGCGCGCCAGAAGTCCTGAGCACGGTCCGCACGTGCTCGACCTCGGCATTGAGAAGCTGGCGCTGATCGGCGTCGTGGCGCTGATCGTCATCGGCCCGGAGAAGCTGCCGCGCGTGGCCCGCACCGTCGGCACCTTGCTCGGCAAGGCGCAGCGCTACGTCAACGACGTCAAGGCCGAAGTCAACCGCTCGATGGAGCTCGACGAACTGCGCAAGATGAAGACCACCGTGGAGGATGCGGCGCGCGACGTCGAGCACAGCATCCACACCGGTGCGAGCGACTTCGAAAAGCAGTTCTCCGGATCGGGCGAAACCCTCTCGGCGCTGGCCGAACCCGAGCCGCCACCGCCGCCGGAGTACAAGCACCCGCGCAAGAACTGGCGCCTGAAGCAGGGTGCCATGCCGCAGTGGTACAAGGCGCGCAACGGCGTGCGCACCAAGGCGCTGTCGGGCGCGGCGCGCGTTGCGCGCTTCCGTCCGCACACGATCAACAAGATCAACTAGCGCATCCACAACACCGCGTTCTGAGCGCGCCGCACGCCGGCCGACGTCACGCTATCTTCTTTTCCAATGGCCGATTCCGACAACAAGAACATAGACAAAGAAGACGAGCTGGCGGGCACCGAGCAGCCGTTCGTGGCGCATCTGGTCGAGCTTCGCGACCGCCTGCTCTACTGTGTCTACGGGCTCGTGGTCGCCGGCATCCTGCTGGCCATCTGGCCGGGTCCCGGCGGGCTGATCGACCTGATCGCCATGCCGATCAAGGCCCACATGCCGCACGACGCGAAGCTCATCGCCATCGGCGTGTTCTCGCCGTTCTTCGTACCGCTCAAGGTGCTGATGATGGCGGCCGTGCTGCTGGCGCTGCCCTGGCTCATGTACCAGGCGTGGATGTTCGTGGCGCCGGGCCTCTACAGCCACGAAAAGAAGTTCGCGCTGCCGCTGATCTTCTTCGGCAGCCTGCTGGCCTACGCCGGCATCGCCTTCGTGCAGCTCTTCGTGCTGGACAAGATGTTCAGCTTCATCCAGCGCTTCGCGCCCGCGGCGGTGCAGGCCACTCCCGACATTTCCTCCTACGTGGAGGCTATTCTTTCGCTCTACATCGCGTTCGGCGTCGCCTTCCAGGTGCCGATCGTCGTGATGCTGCTGGTGCGCTTCGAGATGGTCACCATCGAGAAGCTTAAGTCCTTCCGCGGCTACTTCATCGTGGTGGCCTTCGTGGTGGCCGCGGTGCTTACGCCGCCCGACGTGGTGTCGCAGCTGGCCCTGGCGGTGCCCATGTGCCTGCTGTACGAAGTCGGCATCATCGGCGCCAAGTATTTCGCCAGCAGCGGCAAGAAGCAGGAAGACGAAGAAAGCGCCGACTCCGCGTCATCCAGCTGATTCCCTGAATGGGATCGCCGCAGGCGATCCCAAAGCCCGGAACACCGAGGAACCGGCTCAGCCGGGCCTCAGGTGTTGCCCCCGGTAGGGGGGAGGCGAAGCGGACACGAAGTGCCGCGCAGCCTGGGGGCGAGCCTATTCATTTGGCACTTGCCGCACCGGGCTCTTCGGCCGCAGGCCCGGCGTCACGTCCAGTTCCATCTTGTCGCTGCCGCGCTGCAGCGCGAAGCGCGAGGTACTGCCCGGCTTGAGGCCGGCCACCGCGGTCAGCAGCGCCTGCACGTTATCCGTCTTCTTTTCGCCCACCGAAGTGATCACGTCGCCCGGGCGGATGCCGGCCTTGGCCGCGGGGCCGTTCTGCAGCACGCCGGTAATGATCACGCCCGAGTCGGCCTTCACGCCGAAGGTCTCGGCCAGTTCGGGCGAGAGGTCGCTCGGCTCCACGCCGATCCAGCCGCGGCGCACCTGGCCTTCCTTGACGATGCCCTCGAGCACGATCTTGGCCATCGACACCGGAATCGCGAAGCCGATGCCCATGCTGCCGCCCGAGCGCGAGTAGATCGCCGTATTGATGCCCTGCAGGTTGCCGTTCACGTCGATCAGCGCGCCGCCCGAGTTGCCGGGGTTGATGGCCGCGTCGGTCTGGATGAAGTTCTCGAAATTGTTGATGCCGAGCTGGTTGCGGCCCAGCGCCGAGACGATGCCGCTGGTCACGGTCTGGCCCACGCCGAAGGGGTTGCCGATGGCCAGCACCTGGTCGCCCACCTGCAGTGCGTCGGAGTCGCCCAGCACGATCACCGGCAGCTTGTCGAGCTCGATCTTCAGCACGGCCAGGTCGGTGTCGGGGTCGGTGCCGATCACCTTGCCGCGCGCGTGGCGGCTGTCGTTGAGCGTCACCTCGATCTCGTCGGCGCCTTCGACCACGTGGTTGTTGGTGAGGATGTAGCCGTCGGTGCTGACGATCACGCCGCTGCCCAGGCCCACCTGGGGCTGGTCGTCCTGGTCGCCGAAGAAGAAGCGGAACCACGGATCGTTGCTGCGCGGATGGCGCTGGGCCGCCTTGCTGGTGTTGATGCTCACCACCGCCGGCGACGCCTTCTTGGCCGGCGCGGCCAGGCTGCCGGGCGCTGCGATGGCGGCGCTGCCCGTGGGCGCCTGCACGACCGACACCACGCCGCCCAGCGAGGTCGAGCGCTTGTTGAGCCATTCGGGCTTGAGCGTCGCGACGACGAAGTACGCCGCGAGCAGGACGGTCACGGCTTGGGCAAAAAGCAGCCAGGTACGTTTCATGAAGACTTGATGGAAAGACGTTCGAAGAGCGCCATTCCAGGCGCGGCACTGCCTGCGATTGTCCCTCAACGGCACGGCCCATAAACCGCGCCGGGCGGTCGAGATTGGGGCCAGCGGGCTGCGGGAATCCGGGATAACCCTTAGCATCCCGCGTCGGTTCCGATCCGGACCGTGTTTTCCAGGCCTCCCGCGCTGCCCACCCGGCGGATGCGGCCAGGCGTTTCGTCGGCGCGCCGCCTCCCGTTCCCACCCGGTCTTGAGGACCGGTGCGCGCAGCAACGATTTCTCCGTCAGCCATGACCCCAGAAGCAACCCTCCCGGACGGCGCGCAGCCGGCGCCGGCCCGCACGCTCGACTCGAGCGACTACAAGACCCTGGCCCTGTCCGCCCTCGGCGGCACGCTGGAGTTCTACGACTTCGTCATCTACGTCTTCTTCGCCACCGTGCTGGGGGCGCTGTTCTTCCCGGTGGACATGCCCGACTGGCTGCGGCAGCTGCAGACCTTCGGCATCTTCGCGGCCGGCTATCTGGCGCGCCCGGTGGGCGGCATCGTCATTGCGCATTTCGGCGACATCTTCGGCCGCAAGCGCATGTTCACGCTGTCGATCTTCCTGATGGCGGCGCCCACGCTGGTGATCGGCCTGCTGCCGACCTACGCGAGCATCGGCGTGGCGGCGCCGCTGCTGCTGTTGCTGATGCGCGTGCTGCAGGGCGCGGCCATCGGCGGCGAAATGCCGGGCGCCTGGGTGTTCGTGGGCGAGCATGTGCCGGCCAGGCGCTACGGCTTCGGCATCGGCATGCTGACCTCGGGCATCACCGGCGGCATCCTGCTGGGCTCGCTGATCGCGGTGGCCATCAACCGCCACTACTCGCCCGACCAGGTGAGCGACTTCGCCTGGCGCATTCCGTTTGTCCTGGGCGGGGTGTTCGGGCTGGTGTCGGTATACCTGCGCCGCTTCCTGCACGAGACGCCGGTGTTCAAGGAACTGGCCGGCCGCCGCAGCGTGGCGCGCGAACTGCCGCTGCGCACGGTGCTGCGCGAGCACCGGCTGGCCTGCGTCTACGTGGCGCTGCTGACCTGGGTGCTGTCGGCCGCCATCGTGGTGGTGGTGCTCTACACGCCCACCTACCTGCAGAAGGTGCACCACATCCCGGCCGCGTTGTCGCTCGAAGCCAATGCGCTCGCCACGCTGACCCTGACGCTGGGCTGCATGCTCGCGGGCTGGGCCAGCGACCGCGTCGGCACCCGCACGGTGATGCTCGTCGGCTGGGGCGGCCTGTTCGCCACGGCCTATCTGTTCTACACGGGCCTGCCCGGCACGCCGGCCACGCTGTTCTGGCACTACGGGCTGGTCGGCCTGTTCGTGGGCACCATCGCCACGGTGCCGATCGCGGGCGTGCGTGCATTTCCGGCGCCGGTGCGGTTCACCGGCCTTTCGTTCGCCTACAACATGTCCTATGCGGTGTTCGGCGGGCTCACGCCGGTGATCCTCACGCTCTGGCTGCAGCACGACACCATGGCGCCGGCGCACTACGTCGCGGTGCTGGCGGCGCTGGGCTTCCTGCTCGCGTTCCTGCCGCTTGCCGTGCGCGGCCATGCCATGCGCGACGGCGCGGCGCCCGCGGGGCGCGCGACAATGTCGCGATGAGCACCACCCGTCACGAACTGCTTCACGCATTCGACCTGCTGCTCGCCCCCGGGCGCTTCAAGGATTACGGACCCAACGGCCTGCAGGTCGAGGGGCGCACCGTGGTCCGCAAGATCGTCTCGGGCGTGACTGCCAGCCGCGCGCTGATCGAAGCCGCCATCCGCGCCGAAGCCGACGCCATCTTCGTCCACCACGGCCTGTTCTGGCGCGGCCAGAGCGGCTGCGTCACCGGCTGGATGAAGCAGCGGCTGAGTCTGCTGCTCGGCCACGACATCAACCTGTTCGCCTACCACCTGCCGCTCGATGCGCACCCGGAGCTGGGCAACAACGCGCAGCTCGGCCTGCAATTGGGGCTCGTCGCGCATCCCGGCGCCACCGGGCGCTTCGGCGAACAGGAGCTGGGTTTCCTGGGCACGCGCGAAAACGCAGAGGGCTTTGCCGATGCCAAGGCGCTCGCGGCCCATGTGGAGGGCGTGCTGAAGCGGCCCGTCACGCTGCTCGATACGGCGCAGCGTCCCATCAAGACCGTCGCCTGGTGCACGGGCGGCGCCCAGGGCTACTTCGAGGCGGCCATCGCGGCCGGTGCCGACGCCTTCATCACCGGAGAGATCTCCGAGCCGCAGGCCCACTACGCGCGCGAGATGGGCGTGGCCTTCCTGGCCTGCGGGCACCACGCCACCGAGAGATACGGTGCGCAGGCGGTGGCCGGGCACGTGGCCGCGCAACTCGGGCTGGTGCACGAGTTCATCGACATCGACAACCCGGCATGAGCGCAGTGAACGGCCCCATCGCCATCACCCTGGGCGACCCCGCGGGCATCGGCCCGGAGATCATTGCCAAGGCGTTTCGCGAGGCACCCGATGCCACGCGCGGCACTTTCGTCGCGGGCGACGTTGGCACGATGCGCCAGGCCTCGCAGGCGCTGGCAGCACCGGGCGAGCCGGCTTGGCCGGTGCTCGAGATCGGCTCGGTCGCCGAGGCGGCCGCCGTGCCGCCGCGCTGCATTCCGGTGCTGCAGGTGATTGCGCCGCCTTCGGGCATCGAGATCGGCCGGGTCAGCGCCGAGGCCGGGCGCGTGGCGGGCGAATGCGTGGTGTGGGCCGCGCGGGCGGCGTTGCGTGGCGAGGTTGCCGCCATCGTGACCGCGCCGCTGCACAAGGAGGCGCTGTCCGCCGCCGGCTTTCCGTATCCCGGCCATACCGAGCTGCTGCAGGCCGAGGCCGCCGCGCACCTGGGCCGCACCGTGGCCGACGTGCCGGTGCGCATGATGCTGGCCAACGACGAGCTGCGCACCGTGCTCGTCAGCATCCACGTGTCGCTGCGACAGGCCATCGAGGCCGTCCGCTTCGAGGGCGTGCTCGAAACGCTGCGCATCACGCACCGGGCGCTGACGCATGCGCTGGGCCGCGTGCCGCGCATCGGCGTGGCGGGCCTCAATCCGCATGCGGGCGAAGGCGGGCTGTTCGGTTCGGAGGAGCGCGAGGTCATCGTGCCGGCCATCGACGCCGCGCGCGCCGAAGGCATCGACGCCCACGGGCCCTATGCGCCCGACACCGTGTTCATGCGCGCGCGCGCCAAGGGCGGCGTGCCGTCCAGCGGCGAATTCGACGTGGTGATTGCGATGTACCACGACCAGGGCCTGATCCCGGTCAAGTACCTGGGCGTGGAGAAGGGCGTGAACGTGACGCTCGGGCTGCCGCTGGTGCGCACCAGCCCCGATCACGGCACCGCGTTCGACATCGCGGGCACGGGGCAGGCCGATGCGTCCAGCCTCATCGAGGCATTGCGCATGGCCCGAGCCCTCAGGGGCGTTTAAGGCTGTCGCGGATCTCGCGCAGCAGAATCACGTCTTCAGGGGTTGCGGGCGCGGCGGCCGGTGCCGGCTCTTCGCTGCGCTTCAGGCGATTGATCTGCTTGACCATCATGAAGATGATGAAGGCCAGGATCACGAAGTTGACCGCGATGGTGATGAAGTTGCCATAGGCCAGCACGGGAACGCCGGCTTTCTTCAGGTCGGCCAGCGTGTTCGCCACGCCGGCCGGCGCGGTGCCCAGCACCACGTAGAGGTTGGAGAAGTCGAGCTTCCCGAACACCAGGCCCACCAGCGGCATGATGATGTCGGCCACGAGCGAATCGACGATCTTGCCGAACGCGCCGCCGATGATCACGCCGACCGCGAGGTCGATCACGTTGCCCTTGACGGCAAATTCCTTGAATTCACTGAGGATGCTCATGATTCAAAAGGCTGCTGGAGCTCTGCTGTTGAAGGAGAGCCGAGTATGCCCGCGATTGCTCACTTCTCCAGCGGGCGCGGCGCAACGTCGACGTGCGCGGCAGGCAGCCCTTCACGGTTGCGCGCGGCAATCTGCCTGAAGCCGTCCTCGAGGTGCCGCACGAAGCGCGGCGTGTCGAAATAGCCGTGCCGCGCTTCCTTGGCCACCGCCAGCCGCGCACGCAGCACCGCGAGTTCGTCGGGGTGCGTGGCGTAGTGGACCGCCTTGTCCACGTATTCCGCATGGTTCGTGGCCACCAGCTCCGGCAGGCCGATGGCGCCCAGCAGGCTGCCTGCCATGCGCGACACCATCGTCGAGCCCGTGAGCGCCAGCAGCGGCACGCCCGACCACAGCACGTCGTTCGCGGTGGCGCCGCTGCTGTAGGGGAAGGTGTCGATGAACAGGTCGGCCAGGCCGATGCGCGCCAGGTGCTGGTCGACCGGCATGCGCGGCGACACGATCAGGCGCTCGGCCGCGAGGCCGGCCTTGTCCCAGTGCGCGCGCAAGTTCTGCTCGAAGCCGTTCGGCCCCTGCGCGAGCCAGAGCACCGAGCCCGGGATGCCCTGCACGATGCGAACCCACGCGTCGAAGGTCTCGGGCTGGATCTTGAAGGACTGCGAGAAATTGCACAGCACGAATGCGTCTTCCGGCAGGCCATGGGCCGCGCGCGTGGCCTTGTGCGGATTGACGGGCCGCTTCGTGTCGATCACCTGGAAGGTCTCGGGCAGGCGCAGCAGCTTCTCGGTGTAGCAGTCTTCCGTGCCTTGCGGCGAAAGAAAGTTGTCCGACACCAGGTAGTCGTAGTTGGTCGAGCCGCTGGTGCCCATGTAGCCGAGCCACATGAGCTGGGCGGGGGCCGTGTGGTAGGCCATGACCTGCGGCTTGGCGCCGCGCGTGTCGCCCGAGAGGTCGATCAGGATGTCGATCTCGTCCTCGCGGATGCGCTCGGCCATCTGCTGGATCGACTGGCCGTGCATGTCGACGAAATGCTCCGCCGACGCCGCGATGCGCGCGCGCGCCGGGTGGCCGTCGTCGGGGCCGTAGGAGTACACGAAGATCTCGAAATCCTTGCGGTCGTGCAGCCCGTAGAGCTCGGCCGTCAGGTGCGCCACCGGGTGGTTGCGGAAGTCGAAGGAGTAGTAGCCCACGCGGATGCGCGGCGACGTGCGGCGCGCGCCGGCGTCGGCGAAGGGCTTGATGGCCGAGGCCTTCTGGGCCACCGTGGCGGAGCGCCGGGTCCAGTGCATCAGCCGGCGGGCGTCGTCGTAGTTCGACATCAGGATGAAGGACGACACCGCCTGGTCGTTGGCCGGGTTGTCCAGGTGCGAGGCAATGCGCGCGCGCAGTTCGGGCACGCCGTCCCAGTGTGCGATGTGCGCCTTTTCTCCGAGCATCCATACCATGGCGGGCATGAAGGCCGGGTCGTCACGCAGGCATTGCTCGAACTCGGCGATCGCCGCCTCCGACTGGCCGGCCATCACGTATGTCACGCCGAGGTTGCAACGTGCGAGCACCTGGCGCGGGTGCGCCTCCAGCGCCTTCCTGAGCACTTCGATGGCCTTGTCGTAGTCGCCGAGGCGGAAGTTCACCGTGCCCAGGTTGTTCAGCAGCAGTTC
The DNA here is from genome assembly GCF_003019815.1 of Variovorax sp. PMC12. Classification (NCBI taxonomy): domain Bacteria; kingdom Pseudomonadati; phylum Pseudomonadota; class Betaproteobacteria; order Burkholderiales; family Comamonadaceae; genus Variovorax; species Variovorax sp. PMC12. The sequence goes on along the minus strand of NZ_CP027773.1, from coordinate 2,800,710 downwards.
GTTCTCGGGCAGGCTTTCGAGCGCCAGCTTGTAGAGCTCGGCCGATTCGTCGAAGCGCATCGACGCGCCTTCCAGCGTGCCACAAACGCCATACAGCGCCGCGATGCCCTCGGGGTCCGACAGCACCTTGTGCCGGTCTTCGGCGGACCAGTTGCGCATGGCGTGCTGCATCGGCGCAATGGCTTCGTCGGCGCGGCCGCCGTCGAGCAGCGCCCTGGCCAGCAGGTACGACGCCTCGAAGTCCAGCGGGTCGGCGGCGGCCTGTGCGAGCGAATCCAGCGCGCCCGACCAGTCTTTTTGATGCGCGCGGATCTTGCCGATGTTCTTGTGCGCGGTGGTGTATTTCGGGTCGAGCTTCAGCGCCTGCATGAACTGCCCGAGCGCCTCGTCGAAGCGGTTCTGCTCCATGTCGATCGCGCCGGCGTTGTTCCATGCGGCAGGCGCCAGCGGTGCGAGCCGCGTGGCCTGCGACGCGGCGTCCCGCGCCTGGCGGAACTTCTTCTGCTGGCGATAGACCGCCGACAGGTTCACGTAGGCCTCGGGGTAGTGGGGCAGCGCCTTGATCGCGCGGCTCAGGTCCTGTTGCGCCTCGGCCAGCAGGCCCAGGTGCATGAAGATGGTTGCGCGCGTGTTGAAGTAGAACGGGTGTTGCGACTGCGCGATGGCGCGGTTCACGTAGTTCAGTGCCAGCCGGGGGCGGCCCTGGCGGTAGAGCGCCTCGCCCGTGAGGTGCAGCGCGTCGGCATGTCCCGGCACGCGGGCGAGCAGGTCGTCATAGACCTGGAGGGCTTCAGCGAAACGGCCTGTGCGATGCAGCGTCAGGCCCTGCTCCAGGAGGCGGCCGGCATCTTCCGCGGACAGGGTGGGAGAAGGGGCGAGTGCAGATGAGTTCATGAGGCCGTGGAAGGAACGGGTCAGGAGGTCAGCCGGGACGCGCCGACCTCGATGCAGATGCGAAAAAGCCGGCTCCCCAGTATAGGGGCCGGCTTTCTTTCTTCATGGCTGGCGCGGGGGAAGCGGACGCCATGCCGCTGCCGCGCCAGGCGCGCTTACCAGGACCAGGAAGCGCCCACGCCGCCGCCGATCTTGCCGCTCTGGCCGGTGCCGACGTTCACCTTGATCTGCGACGACTCGCCGAGGCGGAAGCTGACCGCCGCAGCGATGGCCGAGCGACCGTCGTAGGAGCCGACGCCGACCCCCACGCCGAACTGCTTGCCGGCCTCCAGCGCTGGCACCGAGGCCGCCGCCAAGGCGATCGCGGCACCGGTGCTGCCGGTCTTGCGCGCGTCCTGCGTCTCGGCCCTCACCTGGTTCAGCTGTTGCATGTTCGCCGCATCCGTGGGCAGGATGCCGGGCGCCACGTTCTGCACGCGGCCGTTCGCGACCACGCCGTTGCCCGCCGTGACCGTGCCGCCGGCCGTCACGTTGCCCGTCACGTTGACCGTGCCCGCGTTCAACGTCGTGACGTTGCCCGTCACCGCGTTGATCGTGGTGATGTTGCCGGTCTGCGTGTTGAGCACCGTGATGTTGCCGTTGGCCGCGGTGATCGTCTGGAAGTTGCCGTTGGTGGCGTTGACCGTGCCCGCATTCACCGTGCTTGCGTTCACCGTCGTGGCGCTCATCGAGTTGGCGGTCAGTGCGTTGACGGTGGCGCTGGCAGCCGACAGGTTGGTCGTGCTGACGTTGGTGGCGTTCAACGTGTTGATCGTGCCGTTGCTGGCCGTGAGGTTCACCGTGCCCACGCTGGTTGCGTGCACGGTGCCGGCGGTGATGCTGGCGGAGCTGAGCGTGTTGATGGTGCCGTTGCTGGCCGTGAGGTTGGTGGTGCCGACGCTGGTCGCGTTGACGGTACCGGCGGTGATGCTGGCGGAGCTGAGCGTGTTGATGGTGCCGTTGCTGGCCGTGAGGTTCACTGTGCCGACGCTGGTTGCGTTGACGGTACCGGCAGTGATGCTGGTGGAGCTGAGCGTGTTGATGGTGCCGTTGCTGGCCGTGAGGTTCACTGTGCCCACGCTGGTTGCGTTGACGGTACCGGCAGTGATGCTGGTGGAACTCAGGGTGTTGATCGTGCCGTTGCTGGCAGTCAGGTCAACGGTGCCAACGCTGGTGGCGCTGACGGTGCCGGCGGTGATGCTGGCGGAACTGAGCGTGTTGATGGTGCCGTTGCTGGCAGTCAGGTCGACGGTACCAACGCTGGTGGCGTTGACGGTGCCGGCGGTGATGCTGGCCGAGCTGAGCGTGTTGATGGTGCCGTTGCTGGCAGTCAGGTCGACGGTGCCAACGCTGGTGGCGCTGACGGTGCCGGCGGTGATGCTGGCGGAACTGAGCGTGTTGATGGTGCCGTTGCTGGCAGTCAGGTCGACGGTACCAACGCTGGTGGCGTTGACGGTGCCGGCGGTGATGCTGGCCGAGCTGAGCGTGTTGATGGTGCCGTTGCTGGCAGTCAGGTCGACGGTGCCAACGCTGGCGGCGTTGACGGTACCAGCGGTGATGCTTGCGGAACTCAGCGTATTGATGGTGCCGTTGCTCGCGGTCAGATCGGCTGTGCCGACGCTGGTGGCGTTGACGGTACCAGCGGTGATGCTGGCAGAGCTCAGCGTGTTGATGGTGCCGTTGCTTGCTGTCAGGTCGACAGCGCTGACGCTGGTGGCGTTGACGGTACCAGCGGTGATGCTTGCGGAGCTCAACGTGTTGATGGTGCCGTTGCTTGCGGTCAGGTCGACAGCGCTGACGCTGGTGGCGTTGGCGGTTCCAGCGGTGATGCTCGCGGAGCTCAGCGTGTTGATGGTGCCGTTGCTTGCGGTCAGGTCGACAGCGCTGACGCTGGTGGCGTTGACGGTACCGGCGGTGATGCTGGTGGAACTCAGCGTGCTGATGGTACCGGTGCTTGCAGTGACGCTACCCGCACTGACACTGCCTGCGGAGACGGTGCCAGCAGTAATGCTGCCAGCGCTCAGCGTAGGCGTGGTGATGCCGGCTCCGGCGCTCAGTACGCCGCTGTTGTTGCTGGTGATATTGAGGAGGCCGTTGCCCGGCGGGTCGACAACCACGGATGCGTTGCCGATCGTGACCTGAGCATGCGCCACAGGCAACGTCATCACATAACCAGCCCCCACCAGCACGGACGCAAGAAGGCGGCTGACACCTGCTTTGCGCATGATGGATGAGGAGCGAACAGCAGAGCGCTTGGATGTAGTCATTTGGACCTTTTTTCCTTGATGTATCGATGGCAACTTCCGGCCTTCCACTGCGCTTGGCGCGTGAAAGCAGGGGCGGGTTTCATTGCGTTACCCGGTGCAACCGATGCTAGGAATCGAGGTACTTGCTGAACATCACCGGGATCCGTAGTTCTGCGGTCCCGCGAGCGCTGCGATGCGTGTTCGAAAAAAAGTGGCGATGCCCGCAAAGCCAGTGCCCATGCGGCTTCGCGGGCATCACATAAATCCGTGGGCAATGCGCCGACATGCGAAGTCGAGCGTGTTTCGTGTTGCGCGGTGCTACGTAACGCGCGCTCAAAACGCCACGTAACAACTGCGTGAAAACGGCCTTTTCGAGGCCCTCCCAGGACCGCGTTCGACGACCTGTCCGCGCCATTTTTTCCAATGAAATCAAAGTACTACAGGCAGTGGCATGCCTGTTCGCACGGTGCTGTCCCGCGCAGGCATCGTTCCTGCGACATCTGAAACGAAAGACAACATTTCGAAGCTACCCGTGGGTAGCAATCAGCCAGAGGGATGTCGCGTGGTCAATCTGTTTTCGAGCTTTGCCAATGCATACATGGACACGGTTTTCCGTGTCGCCAGGGGAGTGCGGTCATGGAAATGAATATGAGTGTCCGTAGCCAGTCCGTGCGGCCGCTGTCTTCGGTCGCGCAGATGTATGGCGGTGTCTTCCATGCGGCGTTGATCGTGGCCGACGATCTCGCCGTCGCCGATCGCATGCGGCGCATCCTGGCCGAGCTCGCGCCGCGCCGCCGCATCGTGGTGGCGTCGAGCCGCGCCGAAGCCTGCAACCTGCTGGCTGCTCTTCCTTATGACCTCGCGCTGGTCGACATGCGGCTGCCATCGAAGGACGGCATCTCGCTGCTGCACCATGTGCGCCAGAACTACCCGGGCATCGAAAGCGTAGGCATGTCGGACACCGACGATCAGGAACTGGTGGGCGCCGCCATTGCCGCGGGCGCCATCGGCTATCTGCTGACCGAGGTGGACGACATCGAACTCGCATACCTGCTGCGTTCGGTGGAACGCGGCGGCGCGCCGATGGACTCGCGCATTGCAAGGCGCATCCTGGGTTCGATCGCCGCGTCCGCCAAGGCGCGCACGATCGAGCCGATCCGCGTGCAGGAGCAGCGGGAAGAGGCGCCAGCGGCCGAGAAGCTGCCGCGCGCCTTGCTGTCGCCGAGGGAACTGAAGGTGCTGCGGCTGATCGCACAGGGCTGGAGCAATCGCCAGATCGCCGATGCGGTCTACCTGTCGGTCAACACCATCGAGTTTCATGCCAAGAGCATCTATCGCAAGCTGTCCGTGAAGTCCCGAACCCAGGCGGTTCATGAAGCGATGCAGCACGGGCTGCTGAACTGACGACAGCATCGGCGACGGCACTCGTCGCCATTCGGCGCACCACCTCGAACGGGCCTCTGTGCTCGCCGGCAGGCGGGCAGGGGGTAATACGCCCGTTGAATTCTCCCCCAGCGCCCCGCTACAATCTCCGGTTGACCCTGTTCAAGCCAAGGGTTGGCCCTGCTCCAGCGAAGAAGACAAGAGGATCCCCATGAGTGACATGACCTCCGGCTCGCCCCGGATCGACACAGGCAAACGTACCTGGCTGATCGCGTCCAGTTGTGCCGGCGTGGTGGGTGGCGTGGCAACCGCCATACCCTTTGTGAGCACTTTCCAGCCTTCGGAGAAGGCAAAAGCCGCCGGCGCAGCGGTAGAGGTCGACATCGCGGGCCTCAAGGTCGGCGAGAAGATCACCGTCGAGTGGCGAGGCAAGCCGGTCTGGATCCTCAAGCGCACCCCCGAGCAGGTCGCGGAACTCCCCAAGCTGGACGGGCAGCTCGCCGACCCCCTTTCCAAGCGCCACCCCGACGAATTCACCCCCAAGTACGCACAGAACGAGCACCGTTCGATCAAGCCCGAAGTGCTGGTCGTGGTCGGCATCTGCACGCACCTGGGCTGCTCCCCGAGCGACCGCTTCCAGGCCGGCCCGCAGCCCTCGCTGCCCGCCGACTGGGAAGGCGGCTTCCTCTGCCCCTGCCACGGTTCCACTTTCGACCTGGCCGGCCGAGTCTTCAAGAACAAGCCCGCGCCCGACAACCTGCCGGTGCCGCCGCACATGTACCTGTCGGACACCAAGCTCCTGATCGGTGAAGACTCCAAGAAGGCCTGAGGCGGAAGAAGAACATGGCTGAATTCCACGAGATTTCCCCCAACGCACCAACCGGCGAGAAGCTGCTGAACTGGGTCGACAACCGGTTCCCGCTCAGCAAGCTCTGGAACGACCAGTGGGGCAAGTACTACGCGCCGAAGAACTTCAACTTCTGGTACATCTTCGGCTCGCTGGCCATGCTGGTGCTGGTGATCCAGATCGTCACCGGCATCTTCCTCGTGATGCACTACAAGCCCGACGCGGCCCAGGCGTTCGCATCGGTCGAGTACATCATGCGCGACGTGCCGTGGGGCTGGCTCATCCGCTACATCCACTCGACGGGCGCCTCGGCGTTCTTCATCGTGGTGTACCTGCACATGTTCCGCGGCCTCATGTACGGCAGCTACCGCAAGCCGCGCGAGCTGATCTGGGTGTTCGGCTGCGCGATCTTCCTGTGCCTGATGGCCGAAGCATTCATGGGCTACCTGCTGCCCTGGGGCCAGATGTCCTACTGGGGCGCCCAGGTGATCGTGAACCTGTTCGCCGCCATCCCGTTCATCGGCCCCGACCTGGCCCTGCTGATCCGCGGCGACTACGTGGTGAGCGACGCCACGCTGAACCGCTTCTTCAGCTTCCACGTGATCGCCGTGCCGCTGGTGCTGCTGGGCCTCGTGGTGGCCCACTTGATCGCGCTGCACGAAGTGGGTTCGAACAACCCCGACGGCATCGAGATCAAGGCCAAGCGCGGCCCTGACGGCCATCCGCTCGACGGCATTCCGTCGCACCCGTACTACACGGTGCACGACATCTTCGGCGTGGTGGTGTTCCTCACGATCTTCTCGGCCGTGATCTTCTTCGCGCCCGAAGCCGGCGGGTACTTCCTCGAGTACAACAACTTCATTCCGGCCGATTCGCTGAAGACGCCGAACCACATCGCGCCGGTGTGGTACTTCACGCCGTTCTATTCGATGCTGCGCGCAACCACCGACGATATGGTCAACGTGTTCTCGCTGATCATCGCCGCGGGCGCCATCCTGAACTTCGTCAAGGGCAAGTCGGGCACGGCCTTCAAGGTGGCGCTCGTCGTGGTGGCCGCCGTGGTCATCTTCCTGCTCAAGTCCTTCGACGCCAAGTTCTGGGGCGTGGTCGTGATGGGCGGCTCCGTCATCATCCTGTTCTTCCTGCCGTGGCTGGACCACAGCGAAGTCAGGTCGATCCGCTACCGTCCGAGCTGGCACAAGTATGTGTACGGCGCCTTCGTCTTCTTCTTCCTGATCCTCGGCTACCTGGGCATCCAGCCGCCGGGCGTCTGGGGCAACCTGGTCATCGGGTCGTTCGCGCTCGACATTGCGCAGACCGTCTCGCAGATCGGCACGCTGGTCTACTTCGGCTTCTTCCTGCTGATGCCGTGGTGGAGCCGCAAGGGCGAGTTCAAGACCGTGCCCGAGCGCGTGGTCTTCGCCGCCCATTGAGACATGCTGCCCAAGAGAGCTGAGAGAAACACGATGAAGAAGAAAAGCATTTCCGGCTGGCTCGCGGTCCTGGGTCTGGCGCTGGGCCTGACCTTCTCCGCTGCCGCGTCGGCCGAGTCCGAAGGCATCGCCTGGGACAAGGCCAACACCAAGACCAACGACATGGCCGCGCTGCAGAACGGCGCCAAGCTGTTCGTCAACTACTGCCTGAACTGCCACTCGGCAGCGTTCATGCGCTACAACCGCCTGCAGGACATCGGCATCACCGAGCAGCAGATCAAGGACAACCTTCTGTTCACGACCGACAAGGTCGGCGAGACCATGAAGGCGAACATCGATCCGCGACAGGCCAAGGAATGGTTCGGCACCACGCCGCCCGACCTCACGCTCGTCGCACGTTCGCGCGCCGGCCACGGCGGCACGGGTGCCGATTACCTCTACACGTATCTGCGCACCTACTACCGCGACGACACCAAAGCCACCGGCTGGAACAATCTTGCGTTCCCCAGCGTCGCCATGCCGAACCCCCTGTGGGAGCTGCAAGGCGAACGCCGCCCGGTCTACACCAAGGTCGAACAGCACGGCCACGAAACCGAAGTGTTCAAGGGCTGGGAGCAAGTCACTCCCGGCACCCTGACACCCGTGCAGTACGACAATGCCGTCGGCGACCTGGTGAGTTACCTGCAATGGATGGCCGAACCGGCACAGAACACCCGCATCCGCATCGGCGTGTGGGTGCTGCTGTTCCTGGCCATGTCGGTGGTTTTTGTGTGGCGACTGAACGCCTCGTACTGGAAAGACGTCAAGTAGTTCCGTCCACGCCGACCGAGCGCCACCCAAGGCGCCCGGTCCCACAGAGTGGGTTGCCAACGCGACCCACTCTTTTTGATTTTTAGGAGTCTCTCGCCATGATGGTCTTGTATTCAGGAACGACCTGCCCCTTTTCCCACCGCTGCCGCTTCGTGTTGTTCGAAAAGGGCATGGACTTCGAGATTCGCGACGTCGATCTCTACAACAAGCCCGAAGACATCAGCGTGATGAACCCGTACGGCCAGGTGCCGATCCTGGTCGAGCGCGACCTGATCCTGTACGAGTCGAACATCATCAACGAGTACATCGACGAGCGCTTCCCGCATCCGCAGCTGATGCCCGGCGACCCGGTCGACCGCGCCCGCGTGCGCCTGTTCCTGCTCAATTTCGAGAAGGAACTGTTCGTGCACGTGTCGACGCTCGAGAACCGCACCGCCAAGGGCAACGACAAGGCGCTCGAAAAGGCCCGCTCGCACATCCGCGACCGCCTGACGCAGCTGGCCCCCGTGTTCCTCAAGAACAAGTACATGCTGGGCGACAACTTCTCGATGCTCGACGTGGCCATCGCGCCGCTGCTGTGGCGCCTCGACTACTACGGCATCGACCTGAGCAAGAACGCCGCGCCGCTCTTGAAGTACGCCGAGCGCATCTTCTCGCGTCCGGCCTACATCGAAGCACTGACGCCGTCTGAAAAGGTCATGCGAAAGTAATTAAGATCGCCCCCAGGCTTCGCGCACTTCGTGTCGCTTCGCCAACCCCCGCCCGGGGGCAACACCTGCGGCCCGGCAGAGCCGGTTCCGCGGTGTTCCGCGAAGAGACAGTGGCCAATCCGGGGCCGCGATTTCGCGATTGCACGGTACCAATTTCATGATCAACGCGCTCGAGTCGTCTTCCACCCGCCCGTACCTCATCCGGGCGCTTTATGAATGGTGCACCGACAACGGGTTCACCCCCTACGTCGCTGTGCAGGTCGACGACACCGTCCAGGTTCCGCGCGAGTACGTGAAGAACGGCGAGATCGTGCTCAACATCAGCTTCGACGCGACCAGCTCGCTCAAGCTGGGCAACGACTTCATCGAGTTCAAGGCCCGTTTCGCGGGCAGTGCGCGTGAGATCAGCGTGCCCGTAGGGCGCGTGATCGCCATCTACGCGCGTGAGAACGGGCAGGGCATGGCGTTTCCCGCGCCGGTGCCGGCCGCTTCCGCGTCGGACGGCGGCAACAGCCACCACGCCGATGCGCCGGCGCCTTCGCCGCAAGGCCCCGCGCGCATGCCGCTGCGCGATGCCTCGCGCGGCACCGAGGGCGACGCCGGCAAGATCGTCCACCTGGTGACGGGCGACGATGCCGACGAAACGGTCGACGCCGGCCCCGCGACCGATCCCGCCGACGAGCCGCCGCGCCCGCCGGCCGGTGGCGGATCCAGGCCGTCGCTGAAACGCATCAAGTGATTCGGCCGGCCGGCCGGACCATGCCGGCCACGCCACTAGAATCACGCACTGAAGAAATTCACCAGCCGCTTTAGCTCAATTGGTAGAGCACCCGCCTTGTAAGCGGAAGGTCGTCAGTTCGATTCCGACAAGCGGCACCATTCGAAACCCCTGGCTCATCCGTGAGCCAGGGGTTTTTTCATGCGCCGCGCGCGGGGCCGCCCGAATGCTCTCCCGCGAACGCATAGGCCGGGCCCATGCGTTGGCGCTTGCAGCGTTGCAGCGCCTCGCCCGCCGAAGCCATCAGGCTGGCGAACGTATCGCCATCGGCGGGGTGGCAGGCGATGCCCATGTTCAGCTCGCCGCCCGCCAGCAGCCGGCCTTCGTAAGTGACCGGCGTCGCGCCGGCGGTCTCGATGCGGATCGCCATTTCGGCGAGCTTCTGGCGCGTCGGGCTGCCGGCCAGCAGCAATGCGAATTCGTCGTCGCCCAGGCGCGCCACCATGTCGTCGGCGCGCACCTGCTGGCGCAGCCGCTGCGCGATGGCCGTGAGCACCGCGTCGCTGCCCGCGCGGCCGTGCCGCTCGGTCACGCGGCTGAAGCCGTTCAGGCCGACCAGCATCAGCGAGAACGGCCGGCCGTCGCGCAGCCATTCGTCGCCACGGCTTTCAAAGCCGGCGCGGCTGGTGGCACCGGTGAGGGCGTCGGTGCCCATGGCGCCCATCAGCGCGTGCGTGCGTGCCTCCAGCGCCTTTTCGGAACGCAGCACATGCCGCAGGCGCACGCCGACGGCCAGGGCGAGCATCACGAGCTCCGCGATCGCCGCGGCTTGCGCCATGTTCGGCCGCCCGGGGGGCCAGGGCGTCTCGCTCCAGCTCGGCAGGCGGGTCACGGAGATGCCCGCCAGCAACATCAGGGCGCCGATGCAGAAGAGCAGCGCGGGCCAGCGCAGGCCGCGCAGCGAGAAAAGCGCACCGGCCACCAGGACCACCGTGGCGGCGACCACCAGCCCCTGCACGGCGCGCAGCGTCCACGCGAGCTGTGTCTCGACCGCGGCATACAGCAAGGTCAGCACCAGCGCGATGCCGACCCCCTGCGCGACCCGGTCCAGCCGGGGCGCGAAGTGCCGCAGCCGCAGCAGCTGCCGAGCGAATTGCAGCCGGAAGATCGCCCAGAGTGCCAGCGCAGCCGCCGCCCAGTGCGCGAGCGGATCGTTCGGCGCCAGGCTGTTCATTCCGGCGAAGCCGAGCAGCGCGAAGCCGCAGGCCAGCACGTAGTAGCCGTGGATCAGCGTGCCGAACACTAGCAGCAACACGAGGCCGCATGCCATCAGGCCGCCCAGCAGGCCATGGCTCACGCCGTCGGTCACGAGCGACGGCCTTTCATGAAGGCAGGGCTGGGGCGGGGCAGGAGCGGCATCCGGGCAGATCGGGGCAAAAAACGCCGAGGACAGTAAGGTAACCGATCGTATCCGCGAGACCGCGCCACACCATGCACCGCGTCTCACAAATTGCCGCGCAGCGGCTTGCCTGACGTTTTTCCGCTAGAACTCCGCGCCTTCCACCAGGAAGCGCAGCCGGCGCACGCCCTGCCATTCGTCCGCGTCGAGCCGGAACGCCAGCTTGACCCTGGGCGGCAGCGGCTCGGTGTGGCTGAACCAGATGGCGTCGATCGGCTGGCCCTGGTGCCTGAGCTTGAGCGACAGGTGCTTCTCGCCCACCAGCCGCTGCGACACCACCTCGACCTCCTCGCTGAAGGTGGGCGGCGCGAAGCCCTGGCCCCAGACCTCGCGGTGCAGCGTGTCGACGAGATCGATGCGCATGTACTCGCGCGCGATCGGCCCGTCGGTCTCGATCTGCCGGGTGAGCGCGGCGTCGGCCAGCAGCTCCCGGGCGACCTGTGCGAAGCCTTTTTCGAAAGTCTCGAAGTGCTCGCGCGCCACCGTGCAGCCGGCCGCCATCGCGTGGCCGCCGAAGCGCAGCAGCACGCCCGGATGGCGCTTGGCCACGAGGTCGAGCGCGTCGCGCAGGTGGAAGCCCGGGATCGAGCGGCCCGAGCCCTTGAGCTCCTGCTCCTTGCCCGGCGCGCCGCTCGCGGCGAAGACGAAGGTTGGGCGGTGGAAGCGGTCCTTGATGCGCGAGGCCACGATGCCCACCACGCCTTCGTGGAAGGCCGCGTCGAACACGCTGATGGCCGGCGGCGGCGCCGCGATGCCCTCGCCGTCGGCGCCGGTGGAAAACAGCGACTCGGCCAGCAGCAGTGCCTGGTCGCGCATGCCGCCTTCGATGTCGCGCCGCTCGCGGTTGATGCCGTCGAGCATGCGCGCGAGCTCCTCGGCGCGGCCGGCGTCGTCGGTCAGCAGGCATTCGATGCCCAGCGTCATGTCGGCCAGCCGGCCGGCCGCGTTGATGCGCGGGCCCAGCGCGAAACCGAAGTCGAAGGTGGTGGCCGCAGAAGCATTGCGGCCCGCCGCCTTGAACAGCGCGGCCACGCCGGCGGGCATTGCGCCGGCGCGGATGCGGCGCAGGCCCTGCGCCACGAGGCGGCGGTTGTTGGCGTCGAGCTTCACCACGTCGGCCACGGTGCCGAGCGCGACCAGCGGCAGCAGCGCATCGAGCTTGGGCTGGGGTTTGCCTGCCCCCCGGCTTGCCATTTCATGTGCTTCGCCACCCCCCGAGGGGGAGGCTGGCCCGCCTTGGGGCGGCCCGGCGGCGGGCGCAGGCGTGTCGAACACGCCGCGCCTGCGCAGCTCGGAGCGCAGCGCCAGCAGCACGTAGAACATCACGCCGACGCCCGCGATGCTCTTGCTCTCGAACTCGCAGCCGGGCTGGTTCGGGTTGACCAGCACGTCGGCCAGGGGAAGCTCCGGGCCCGGCAGGTGGTGGTCGGTCACCAGCACCTGCAGGCCGCGCGCCTTGGCGGCGGCCACGCCTTCGACGCTGGCGATGCCGTTGTCGACGGTGATCAGCATGTCGGCGCCGCTCGCGGCCACGCGCTCGGCGATGGGCGGCGTGAGTCCGTAGCCGTCGACCACGCGGTCGGGCACGAGGTAGCTCACGTTTTTGGCGCCCAGCAGGCGCAGGCCGCGCACGCCGACCGCGCAGGCGGTGGCGCCGTCGCAGTCGTAGTCGGCCACGATGCACAGGCGCTTGTCCTGCGCGATGGCGTTGGCCAGCAGCACGGCGGCTTGTTGCGTGCCGCGCAGGGTGTCCGGCGGCAGCAGTCGGGCGAGGCCGTCGTCGAGTTCGTCCTTGGCGCGCACGCCGCGCGCTGCGAACAGGCGGGCCAGCAGCGGGTGCACGCCGGCCTGCTCCAGCGCCCAGACGGTGCGCGGAGGGATCTCGCGGTCGACGATCTTCACAGCGACTCCAGCACTTCGGCCGCGCGCTTGCGGTCGAACAGGCTCCTGGCCCAGCGGCTCAGGCCGCGCTGCTGCACGGTGTAGCGCTGTGCCGCGCGGTCGCCGCACAGGGTGAGCGACACATCGGCGCCGCGCGTGTAGTCGGCCAGCAGCGAGGCGATGTCGCCCGCGTCCAGCGCCTGCCAGGCGGCGGCCCAGCCGACGCCGTCGTCGCGGATGGCGGCGACGCGCAGGGCTTCGCACACGGTGGTTTCGCAGGCGGCGCTCGGCAGGGGCTGCGCCGCCAGCGCGCCGGTGCCGCTGAGCCAGAACGAATTGATGGGCGGCACGCCGCGCGCGGCGCGGTCGTCGTTCACGCGCTGGGTGTAGAGCAGCATCTGCATTTCGTTCTGCAGGCGGCGCAGCGGCCGGGCAGCCTCGGCCAGCGGCGACCACTGCGAGATGGGCCAGCCCACGGCACGGTCGATGGAGGCGGTGGCCAGTCCGTCGAAGATGCGCGCACGCGCCAGCCAGCGGCCGGGCACGGGCGAGGGGTGCAGCGCGATGCCGTCTTCCTCGAAGAAGGGGCGGGCGGCTTCGAGCAGCGTGGCCGATTCGCCGGCGTCGATCTCGATGACGGACGGGTCGCCCAGCACCACGTCGTCGATGCCGACTTGCCAGTTGCACAGCGTGACCACGCCCCAGCCCTCGGTGTCGCTGGCGGCGGCGATGCCCAGGCGCCGGGCCTCAAGCGCGGCCCAGGGAATGCAGCCGTCGTCCGCAGTGATGCCCAACTCCCGCGCGAGAGCGCGTTCGTGCGGTGGTGAGCGCGTGCTTTCGTCCTGCGTGTCGGTGTCCGCGAGGGTCAGGCGCAGCAGCAGGGTCTCGAGATTGGGGAGCCGCAACGTGGGCAGCGCCGCGCGGCATGCCGGGGAACCGCGGCCGGCAAAGGGGATCAACAGGTGACGTGGGAAGGTTTCGGCCATCTCCCTATTGTCCGGGAAGCCCTGAGGTTGTCCGGAATGCCACAATTCCGACGTATGACCTACCCCCTCGCTCATCACTTCGTGTATTCGCTGCCCCCCGAGGGCGGGCCAATTTCCCTTGAGGCGGCTCGGCGGAAAATTTGATGCGATTCCCCTATGAACTGCAGCTAGGCTGGCGCTACACGCGCGCAGGCCGGGCGACGCGGCGCAACGGCTTCATCTCCTTCATCTCCGGTGTATCGATGCTCGGCATCGCGCTGGGCGTGGCGGCGCTGATCATTGTGCTCAGTGTGATGAACGGCTTCCAGAAGGAGGTGCGCGACCGCATGCTCGGCGTGGTGTCGCACATCGAGATCTTCTCGCGCGACGGACAGGCGCTGCCGCAGCTGGAAGAAATCATGGCTGCCGCGCGCAAGCATCCCGAGGTGATCGGCGCTGCGCCCTTCATCAACACGCAGGCGCTCATTGCCCGCGGCGAGGACATGAAGGGCACCGTGGTGCGCGGCATCGACCCCAGGCTCGAGCCCGAGGTGACCGACACCAACAGCATCGCCGCGCGCGGCACCTTCGACAAGCTGGTGCCGGGCGAATTCGGCATCGTGCTGGGCGCCGAGCTGGCGCGCTCGCTGTTCGTGCAGCCGGGCGACAAGGTCACGCTGGTGGCGCCGGGCGGCCAGGTCACGCCGGCTGGCGTGGTGCCGCGGCTGAAGCAGTTCACCGTGGTCGGTACCTTCGACTCCGGCCACTACGAATACGACTCCGCGCTCGCCATGGTCCACGAGCAGGACGCCGCCAAGGTATTCCGCCTCGAGGGGCCGACCGGCATCCGCCTGAAGCTCAAGGACCTGAACGAAGCGCGCGAAGTGGCCGACCAGCTGGCCGTGAGCCTGCCGGGCGAGTTCCTCATCCGCGACTGGACGCGCCAGAACAAGACATGGTTCGCGGCCGTGCAGGTCGAGAAACGCATGATGTTCATCATCCTCACGCTGATCGTGGCGGTGGCAGCCTTCAACCTGGTCTCCACGCTCGTGATGACCGTGACCGACAAGCGCGCCGACATCGCCATCCTGCGCACGCTGGGCAGCTCGCCGCGCAGCATCATGGGCATCTTCGTGGTGCAGGGCGCGATGGTGGGCGTGATCGGCACCGTGGCCGGTCTGCTGCTGGGGCTGGGCATCGCCTACAACATCGACGTGATCGTGCCGTTCCTGGAGCGGCTGTTCCATGCGAGCTTCCTGCCGAAGGACATCTACCTCATCAGCAAGATGCCGAGCGATCCGCAGCAAAGCGACATCGTGCCCATTGCGATCATTTCCCTGGTGCTGTCCTTCGTGGCCACCCTGTATCCGAGCTGGCGCGCCAGCCGCGTGAACCCGGCCGAGGCCCTGCGCTATGAGTGAAATGACCCCCACGCTCGGCACTGCCGTGTCCTCGCTGCCCCCCGAGGGGGCCGCCATCGGCTTGGGGCGGCCCGGCGCCAATGGTGTCGTATTGAAAGCCCGAGGCCTCACCAAGCGTTTCCACGAAGGCCGGCTGGACCTGACCGTGCTGCACGGCGTCGACCTCGACGTGCACGCCGGTGAAACCCTGGCCATCGTCGGCTCCTCGGGCTCCGGCAAGAGCACGCTGCTGCACCTGATGGGCGGGCTCGACGCGCCCACCTCGGGCAAGGTCGAACTGCTGGGCAAGGACATCGCCCATGCCGACGCGGCCGAACAGGGGCGGCTGCGCAACCAGCACCTGGGCTTCGTCTACCAGTTCCATCATCTGCTGCCCGAATTCAGCGCGCTCGACAACGTGGCGATGCCGCTGAAAATCCGGCGCGTGGAGCCCGCGACGGCGGCGGCTTCGGCGTCGAGGATTCTCGAGAGCGTGGGCCTGGGCCAGCGCCTGCACCACCGGCCGGCCGAGCTGTCGGGCGGCGAGCGCCAGCGCGTGGCGATCGCGCGCGCGCTGGTCACGCAGCCCGCCTGCGTGCTGGCCGACGAGCCCACCGGCAACCTCGACCGCAGCACGGCGGACACGGTGTTCGCGCTGATGCTCGACCTGGCGCACCGGCACGGCACGGCATTCGTGATGGTCACGCATGACCAGGAGCTGGCGAAGCGGTGTGACCGGGTGCTGCAGCTGGTGGCTGGGCGGCTGGCGGGCTGAAGAGGCTGTGCGGCCTTTCTTCGTGCCTAGCGATTCGTCAACAAGGCAGAAGCGGTGGCCCGCAGTACCAGCGCGCGATCGGGTTCGTCGATCACGTAGGGCGAGTCGAGCAGTTTCGCCATCAGCCGATCGAACTGGCGACGGACTTGTTCCTTTGCCGGATGGGCCATGTAGAGGGCATGGAGCATGGAGCAGATGCCGGAAATCTGCGTGTCCAGTGCATCGATATCGCCTAGCCGTCCTGCAGCCTCGGCAGCGGCCAAGAATTGTTCTTCGTGCGTCATGGGTCTTTGACCGTCCTTTGACGGTGCCTTCTGGGATTGGCGCCCTTGTGGGGCGCATGCGCCTCGAAATCGAAGCAAACCCAAGATACGCAAAACCAATACCAATGGATTACATTTCAAATGACGATCCTTGCATTTTGTGACTTATTTCACGGCCACTAGGTGCAAAGTAGGCAACCCTAGTACAGCGCCTCTTCCGTCTGCCGCACATCCAGCGGCAGCACGCACAGCAGCTTGCCCCTCAGCGTCAGCACCAGGCCGAGGCGCCCTCCGATCTGCATGACCCGGCACACCGTGTGCGGCGCGGCATCGTCGGCAACGGGCGCGGACACCGCCACTGCTGCCGACATCGCGACGGCCCGCGCCGGCGGCTGCCGCAGCAGCGCAAGCAGCATCCGGGCATCGCAGTCGCCCAGCGCCTGCCGGTACACATGGAAGGCCGCATCCGAGCCGGCTTCGTCTTCGTTTCTTTCATGGCGCAGCCGAAGCAGCGCGCGATGCAGTTGCTGCCTGCAGGCCGCCTCGGTCTTGCCGCTGGCCTCTGCAATTTCCTTGAAGCTGGCTTCGAAGACTTCGCGCAGCAGCACGGCGGCGCCATCGGCCAGCGACAGCCTGGCGGCGATCAGGCGCAGCGCCTGGTCGATGGATTGGGCCTGCGCGGCATCGGCTTCCGCCGAGGGTGCCTCGGGGGACAGTGCTTCGGCATCCCGCAGCCAGCGCCGCATCCAGCCGTCGCGCCGCAGCCGGTCGATGGCCAAGTTCTGCATCACCGTTGTCAGCCAGGCCTGCGTCGAATCGGGCCCGGGCCTGTCGCCCATTTCGAGCGCGCGCAGGTAGGTGTCCTGCACCACGTCCTCGGCGTCCGCCGCGCCGCCCAGCATGCGCGCCGCCGCGCGAACCAGCCGGCTTCTCAATGCCGGGAATTGCGAGAGATAGCGTTCATCGAGCATCGGCGCAGCTTGCCATGGCGCGCAATGTCACGAAACTGTGGGCCTGTTCGTCAAGACAGTCCAACCACAGGAGCTTTCTTCATGACCGACATGCCCATGTTCTCGACGCAATCCGACGATGACGACACCAAGCCCGCCGCCACCGCCGAGCCGCGCAACTCCTACCTGGAGGAAAAGGCGTTCAAGTCGCGCACATTGCTGATCTTCGGCAGCATCAGCGATTCGGTGGCCGCCGACGTCACGCGCCGGCTCATCGCGCTGGACGCCGACAGCGCCGACAAGCCCATCGACATCCTCGTGAGTTCGCCCGGCGGCCACCTGGAGTCGGGCGACGCCATCCACGACATCGTGCGCTTCATCAGCGCGCCGGTGAACATGATCGGCACCGGCTGGGTCGGCAGCGCGGCCACGCACCTGTTCCTGGCGGCGCCGCGCGAGCGCCGGGTGTGCCTGCCCAACACGCGCTTCCTGATCCACCAGCCCAGCGGCGGCGCGGGCGGGCAGGCGACGGACATCGCCATCCAAGCGCAGGAAATCATCAAGGCCCGCCAGCGCATCGCGCACGAGATCGCGCGCGAGACCGGCAAGCCCATCGA
This sequence comes from Variovorax sp. PMC12, assembly GCF_003019815.1. Taxonomy (NCBI): domain Bacteria; kingdom Pseudomonadati; phylum Pseudomonadota; class Betaproteobacteria; order Burkholderiales; family Comamonadaceae; genus Variovorax; species Variovorax sp. PMC12. The sequence continues at coordinate 2,783,320 of NZ_CP027773.1, read as the reverse complement.
CGTGGTGCTGGCCGACATCGAGCGCGACCGCTGGCTGTCGGCTGAAGAAGCCGTCGAATACGGCCTGGTCTCGCGCATCATCCAGCGCAAGACCGAACTGCAGAAAGGCTGAGAGGCCGATCAGGCCTTGGGCTTGTACGCGACGACGTCGATCTCGACGCGCGCGTCGATCATCAGCCGGGCCTCGGTGGTCGAGCGCGCCGGCTTGTTCTCGCCGAAGTAGCTCATGTAGATGCGGTTGAAAGCACCAAAGTCGCGCGCGTCCTGCAGCCACACGGTGCTCTTGCACACGTCGTCGAGCGTGGCGCCGGCCAGCGCCAGCACGGTCTTGATGTTTTCCATGACCTGGCGCGTCTGCGCCTCGATGCCGCCCACCACCAGCTCGCCGTTCTTGTCGACGGGCACCTGGCCCGACACGTAGACGAAGTCGCCGGCGCGCACGGCCGGGGAGAACGGACGCACCTGGCGGTCGGAGGCAAGGGGCGGGGCGCCGAGGTATTCGAGAGGCATGGGGACTCCTGGAGGTTGAAGAACTGTCTGGGAATGGGAAGCCGCGAGTATCCATCCAATCTGAAAATCTATTTCAGAAAAACCCTCAGGCAAGGGTTAACACGGATGATTTGGCATGGATAGTGCTTCAAAGTCCGGGCCGAAAAGAAAATTTCTTTCACAAATTCGCCCGCCCCATGAAGGAGTTCCCCATGCCCCACGCCGGTCTTGTCCAGCGCCTGCCCATGCTGTCGAAGCGCAGCCTGCTGGGCGCTTCCCTGCTCGCGATGCTGTGCGCCGCGCTGCCCCACCAGAGCGCCCATGCCCAGGGCCCGCGCAATTTCGCCACGCTGGCGATGGTGGCCGAGCCGCAGACGCTCGACCCGATGGCATCGACCGCCGACCTGGTCGGAACCATCATGCAGCACGTGTACGAGACGCTCTACACCTTCGACGCCAAGTGGAACGTGGTGCCGATGCTGGCCGAGGGCATGCCGAAGATCTCGGCCGACGGCAAGACCTACGCCATCACCTTGCGCAAGGGCGTGATGCTGCACAACGGCCGCGAGCTCACGGCCGACGATGTGGTGGCCAGCCTGCAGCGCTGGATGGAGCAGTCGCCGCGCGGCAAGGCCGTGGGCAAGGAAATCGACAGCCTCAAGGCCAAGGGCCCGCTGGCGGTGGAGGTGGTGCTGAAGGAACCCTACGCGCCGCTGCTGTCGCAGCTCGCGCTGCCCAGCGGCATGGCGGCAATCATGGCCAAGGACTCGATCGCTTCGCCGTTGAAGGACTTCGTGGGCACCGGCCCCTACAAGTTCAAGGAGCGCCGCCCCGACCAGTTCGTGCTGCTCACGCGCTTCGACAAGTATTCGGCCCGCAAGGAGGCCGCGAGCGGCTACGGCGGCAAGCGCGAAGCGGCCATCGAAGAACTGCGCTTCGTGCCCGTGCCCAACGCCAGCACGCGCGTCGAAGGCGCGCTGGCCGGCCAGTACGACTTTGCCGACCTGCTGCCGGTGGAAGCGCTGCCGCGCCTGGAGAAGTCGGGCGGCAAGACCGTGCCGATCATGACGCCCTCGTTCGGCTTCCCGTACCTCGTGCTCAACACCAAGGAGGGCGTGGCCGCCAGCCAGCCGGTGCGCCAGGCGATCCAGACCGCGCTGGGCGAAGGCGAAATGCTCGCGGCCGGCTTCGGCGACACGCGCTTCTTCGTGGCCGAGGCCAACCACTTCCCCAAGGGCTCGCCTTTCTATTCGACGGCCGGTGCCGACCAGTACAACCAGCGCAACGCCGCCAAGGCCAAGGAACTCGCGGCCAAGGCCGGCTACAAGGGCGAGCCGATCCGCGTGCTCACCAGCCGCCAGTACGACTTCCACTACAACATGGCGCTGCTGATGGCCGAGCAGCTCAAGCGCGCCGGCTTCAAGGTCGACCTCAACGTGGTCGACTGGGCCACGCTGGTGCAGCGGCGCAACGACGCCAAGCTGTGGGACGTCTACGTCACGCATTCGGGCCAGTTCCCCGAGCCCATGCTCTCGCCGCCGCAGCTTGGCGACGGCGCGCCCGGCTGGTGGGACTCGCCTGCCAAGAAGTCGGCGCTGCAGGCCTTCAACGTGGAGAGCGACCCTGCCAAGCGCGGCGCGCTGTGGGGCAAGGTGCAGCAGGTGGTGTACGACGAGGTTCCGTACATCAACGTCGGCAAGTTCAACGGCCTCTCGGCCAAGAGCCCGGCGCTGGACAACTACACGCCCGCGACCTGGCCGTTCTTCTGGAACGCGAAGATCAAGTAAGGCGGGGAGCACAGCCATGACGTCGCGTCGCCAACTTCTGCAAGCCAGCGCACTGGCCTCCGGCCTCGGAGCCCTTGGCCTCACCGCCTCCACCGTCCAGGCCGCAACCGCCGGCCCCGTCTACGCCTACGTCGGCACCTACAGCGACGGCGGCAAGCCGTGGCGCGGCGGGCGCGGACTGGGCGTGCACCAGTTCGTGCTCGACAGCGCGACCGGCGCGCTCAAGCCCATTCCCGGCGCGCCAGTGGCCGTGGCCAGCACGGGGGAGGGCGCCAAGTTGCGCAACCCCGCGTCGCTCGCGCGCCATCCCACGCTGCCCATGCTGTATGCGGCCAACGAGTTCGAGGCCGGCTCGGTGTCTGCTTTTCGTATCGGTACGGGTATCGGCGCGAATGGCGCGCTGTCGTTCGTGTCTGAAATGCCCTGCGGCGGCAAGGACCCGGCCTACATCAGCGTGCACCCCGACGGGCGCTTCCTGTTCACCGCCAACTACGCCAGCGGCGATGTCAGCGTGATCGCGCTGCGCGCCGACGGCACGCCCGACACCGACCGCGCCGCTGTCGTCTACAAGGACGCCGACGCCTGCGGCGCCACCGCGTGCAAGCCCGGCGCCGACTTGGTGCCGGCCGCCGCGCGTTCGCACGAAGGCTTTGCCACCAGCGACCATGACGGCCCGCATGCCCACATGGTGCATGCCGACCCGAAGGGCAACTTCGTGCTGGTGGCGGACCTGGGGCTCGACCGCGTCATCTCGTACCGCTTCGACCGTGGCACCGGTGTGCTGAGCCAGCCCAGCACGGTGGCCGTGTCCGAAAGCTCGGGCGCGCGCCATTTCATCTTCCATCCGAACGGCAAGTGGTTCTACCTGGTGAACGAGGAGGCCTCGACTATCGCCTTCATGCGCTACGACGACGCCAGCGGCGTGCTCACACTGGTGAGCGAGACCTCGGCGCTGCCCAAGGGCTTCAAGGGCACCAGCTACGCATCGGGTATCCGCATGCTGCCGGACGGCCAGCACTTCGTGTCGCTCAACCGCCTGCACGACTCGATCTCGCTCTTCAAGGTCGACGCCCGCACCGGCGCCCCCACGCTGGTGCGCGAGGAATGGTCGCGCGGCAACTACCCGCGCAGCTGCACGCTCGACCCGAGCGGCAGGTTCCTCTACGTGTGCCACAACAAGCAGGGCGACAACGTGACGGTCTTCCGCGTCAAGGGCGGCGACATCCAGTTCACCGGCCAGTACGTTGCAGTGGGCAGCGCGGCGGCCATCGAGTTTTCCGCGTGATGAAGAAATCGCTGTTGCGCTACATCGCTTCCCGGGCGGCCGGCATGCTGGTGGTGCTGGCCATCGTGGCGGTGCTCGTGTTCGTGCTCACGCGCGCGGCATCGGGCGATCCGGTCTCGGTGCTGCTGGGCGACCAGGCCACCGCCGCCGACATCGCGCGCGTGCAGAAGGAGTACGGCCTCGACAAGCCGCTGCCCGTGCAGTTCGGCTACTGGCTGCGCGAGGTGCTGCAGGGCAACCTGGGCACTTCCATCTTCCTGCAGCGCCCGGTGACGCAGGCGCTGTGGGAGCGCTCCGAACCCACCACGCTGCTCGCGCTGATGGCCGTGGCCATCGCGGCGCTGATCGGCGTGCCGTGCGGCATCGTCTCGGCCGTGTTCCGCGGGCGCGTGGTCGACCAGCTGTTTACCGGCATCGCGATGCTGGGCGCGAGCATTCCGAGCTTCTGGCTCGGCATCGTGCTCATACAGATATTCGCGGTGTCCTTCGGCTGGTTCCCGGTGTCGGGCTACGGCGCGCCCGATGCGCCGTTCGCCGAGCGGCTGCATGCGCTGGTGCTGCCGGCCACCGTGCTGGGCCTGCTGAACTCCGCGCTCATCATCCGCTTCACCCGCGCCTCGATGCTCGACGTGCTAGGCGAGGACTACGTGCGCACCGCGCGCTCCAAGGGCTTGAGCGAAAGCGTGGTCGTGCTCAAGCACGCGCTGCGCAATGCGCTGGTGCCCATCGTCACGGTGATCGGCCTCACCGTCGCGCTGATGATCGGCGGCGCCGTCATCACCGAGACCGTGTTCGGCCTGCCCGGCGTGGGCAACCTCGTGGTCAGTGCGGTGCTGCGGCGCGACTACCCGGTCATTCAAGGTGCGCTGCTCGTGATTGCCGCGATCTACGTGCTCATCAATTTCTCTATCGACCTGCTGTATGCGGTGGTCGATCCGCGCGTGAAGGTCTGAGCGATGCGTATGCCCCGAATGCTCCGCCAGCTGATGCATCGCCGCATCGTGATGGTTTCCGCGCTGGTGCTGCTGGTGATTGCCGTCATGGCCATCGGCGCGCCACTGTTCGCCTCCGCCGACCCCAACGACACGGCCGTGCTGGAACGCCTGAAGGCGCCGAGCGCCGAGCACCTGCTCGGTACCGACGAACTGGGGCGCGACATGTATTCGCGTATCGTGCACGGCGCGCGCTACTCGCTGGCCATCGCGGCGCTCACGGCGCTGGGCGCGGTCGTCGCCGGCACGGTGCTGGGCCTGATGGCCGGCTTCTTCCGCCGGCTCGATACGCCGCTGATGCGCGTGGTCGACGCGATGATGTCCTTCCCCGACATCCTGCTGGCCATTGCGCTGGTGGCCATCCTCGGGCCATCGCTCATCAACACGGTGCTGGCGCTGGTGCTGGTGTACACGCCGCGCGTGGCGCGGGTGGTGCGCGCATCGACGCTGGTGGTGCGCGAACTGCTGTTCGTGGAAGCCGTGCGCGCGCTGGGCGTGCGCACCTCGCGCATCCTGTGGCGGCACATCTTGCCGAACCTGATGTCGCCGATCCTGGTGCAGGTGTCCTTCATCTTCGCCTACGCCATCCTGGCGGAAGCGGGGCTCTCGTTCCTCGGCGTCGGCGTGCCGCCCGAGATCCCGACCTGGGGCACCATGGTCGCGGGCAGCCAGCAGTACGCGCACCAGGCCTTCTGGGTGGTGCTGTTCCCGGGGCTCGCGATCATCTTCACGGCGCTGTCGCTGCAACTGCTGGGCGACGGCGTGCGAGATTTGCTCGACCCCAAGCTGAAGAAAACCTCGTGATGACGACGAACGCCAACAACACCCCACGCCTCGCGGTCAGCAACCTGAGCACCAGCTTCCCGACCGAAGACGGCCTCGTGCGTTCGGTGGCCGACGTGAGCTTTTCCATCCAGCCCGGCAAGACGACCGCGCTGGTCGGCGAATCGGGCTCGGGCAAGTCGGTCACCAGCCTCACGCTGATGCGCCTGCTGCCCAAGACGGCGAACGCGCAGGTCAGCGGCAGCGCTTCCTTCGTGACGCGCGAAGGCAAGACGCTCGACCTGCTGCGCATCGGCGAACGCGAGATGCGCTCGCTGCGCGGCAACCAGCTGTCGATGATCTTCCAGGAGCCGATGACCAGCCTGAACCCGGTGTTCACCATCGGCGAGCAGATTGCGGAGAGCGTGCGCCTGCACAAGGGGCTGGACCGCAAGGCGGCGCTGGCCCATGCGCTGCGCATGCTGGAGCTGGTCGAGATACCGGCCGCGGCGCAGCGCATCCACGAATATCCGCACCAGCTCTCGGGCGGCATGCGGCAGCGCGTGATGATCGCGCTGGCCATGGCCTGCGACCCGACGCTGCTGATCGCCGACGAGCCCACCACCGCGCTCGACGTGACCATCCAGGCGCAGATCCTGGAGCTCATGCGCCGGCTGCAGGCCGAGACGGGCATGAGCATCCTTTTCATCACGCACAACCTCGGCGTGGTCGCGCACCATGCCGACGACGTGGTGGTGCTGTATGCGGGGCGCGTGGTCGAAAGCGCTCCGGTACGGCCGCTGTTCGCGCAGCCCGAGCATCCCTACACGCAGGGCCTGCTGGCCTGCCTGCCGGGCAAGGCGCGGTTGCCGGGGCAGCCCAAGCCCAAGCGGCTGTTCGCGATCCGCGGCCAGGTGTCGAGCCCGCTGGCGCCGCCGCCGGGATGCGCCTTCGAGCCGCGCTGCGACCTGGCGCTGCCCGCGTGCAGCGCGGCAATGCCGCCGCTGATCGAGACCCATCATGGGCGCGAGGCGCGCTGCGTGCGGGTGCAGCCGGCGCAACCTTTGGCGAGGGTTGCATGACGCTCACGCTGCTGTCCCCGTCTTGCTCCCTCCCCTTCCGGGGGAGGGCTGGGGTGGGGGCTCTGGGCGGTGGAGACCGTCGCAACAATGAAACGGCCGCGTGCCCCCACCCCAACCCTCCCCCGGAAGGGGAGGGAGCCAATACCGAATACCCACGATGACCACCGCCGCCCCCCTCATCGAAGTCCGCGGACTCAAGAAATACTTCGGCAGCAGCGACCGCCCGGTGCGCGCGGTCGACGACGTGTCCTTCGCCATCCAGCCCGGCGAAACGCTGGGCCTGGTCGGCGAATCGGGCTCGGGCAAGAGCACCATCGGCCGCACCGTGCTGCGGCTGCTCGAGCGCACCGGCGGCCAGGTGCTGTACCGCGGCGACGACATCGGCGCGCTGTCGGGCGAGCGCATGCGCAAGCTGCGCAGCAAGCTGCAGATCATCTTCCAGGACCCGTACGCCAGCTTGAACCCCAAGATGCGCATCAGCGCCATCCTCGGCGAGGCGCTCTCCACGCACGGCCTGCACAAGGGCGCCGCCGCGCGCGACAAGCGCATCGCCGAGCTGCTGGAAACCGTGGGCCTGCGCGCGGAGCATGCGAGCCGTTTTCCGCACGAGTTCTCGGGCGGGCAGCGCCAGCGCATCGGCGTGGCGCGTGCGCTGGCGGTGGAGCCTGAATTCATCGTGGCCGACGAGCCGCTGTCGGCGCTCGACGTTTCCATCCAGTCGCAGGTCATCAACCTGCTGGCGGACCTGCGCGAGCGCCTCGGCCTGACGATGCTCTTCATCTCGCACGACCTCGACGTGGTCGAGTACCTGTGCGACCGCGTGGTGGTGCTCTACCTGGGCAAGGTGATGGAAGTCGCCACCACCGACGAGCTGTTCGCGCGCCCCGCGCACCCCTACACCCGCGCGCTGCTGGCCGCCAGCCCCAAGCCCGACCCCGAGGTGGCGACCGAGCGCATCGCGCTGAAGGGCGACATTCCCAGCCCCATCTCGCCGCCCTCGGGCTGCGTGTTCCGCACGCGCTGCCCGCATGCCATCGAAGCCTGCGCCCAGGCCGTGCCGCCGCTCGAAGAAATTTCGGCAGGACACTACAGCGCCTGCATCCGAACCAGAGAACTTCCATCCAACATCGCCGCATGACCTCCATGACCGCCGCCAACGATTTCAACGACCCGCTGCTGGGCAGCAACTTCAAGGGCTATCCGCGCACGCAGGCGCCGCGCCGCCGCAGCGAAGTCGGCGCCGCCGGATGGAACGTGCTCGCCGGCGACCTGCCGCTGCCGCTGGCCGTGCTCAAGCGCGAGGCGCTGGAGCACAACCTGGCCTGGATGCAGTCGCGCGTGCGCGAGTGGGGCATCGACCTCGCGCCGCACGGCAAGACCACCATGTCGCCGCAGCTGTTCCAGCGCCAGCTCGACGCCGGCGCCTGGGGCCTGACCTTCGCCACGGTCACGCAACTGGCCGTGGGCGTGGCGGCCGGCGCGCGCCGCACGGTCATCGCCAACCAGGTGGTGAGCGACGAAGACCTGGCGGGCATCCAGATGCTGCTGAGCCAGCATGCCGACCTGCGCATCGTGTTCCTGGTCGATTCGCTGGCGCAGCTCGCGCTGATCGAGGACTGGTCGAACCGCCATCCCGCCAGCGTGCCTTTCGAGGTGATGATCGAGATCGGCGTGGAGGGCGCCCGCACCGGCTGCCGCACGCATGAGGAAGCCGTGGCGCTGGCCACGCGGCTGCGTGCCAGCGATGCGGTCAAGCTGGTGGGCATCGAATGCTACGAAGGGCAGGGCGCCACCGGCCAGAGCGAGCCCGACGCGGCCTATGCCAAGGCGCTGATGGACCGCGTGGAAGCCGTTGCCCGCCATTGCGATACCGGCAAGCTGTTCGAGACCGACGAGGTGCTGGTCTCGGCCGGCGGCTCGGCCATCTTCGACCTCGTGGCGGGCCGGCTCAAGCCGGCGCTCGGCGCGCCGGTGCGCGGCCTGCTGCGCTCGGGCTGCTACGTCACGCACGACCATGGCTTCTACAAGCGCATGGTGAGCGCGGTCGACGAGCGCCTGGGCTGCGGTTGCGGCGAAAGCCTGGTGCCGGCGATGGAAGTGTGGGCCACGGTGCAATCGCGCCCCGAGCCCGGCCTGGCGATCCTGGCGGTGGGCAAGCGCGACATCTCCTTCGACCTCGCGCTGCCGGTGCCCATCGCACGCGCCGCGCGCGGCGTGCTGCAGCCGCAGGCCGTGCCCGCCGGCTGGAAGATCACCGCGCTGAACGACCAGCACGCCTACCTGCGCTGGGATGCGAGCGAAGAAGCCGAGGCGCCCAGGGTGGGTGACCGTGTCGGCCTCGGCATTTCGCACCCCTGCACCACCTTCGACAAATGGCACTGGATGCCGGTGGTCGAGAACGACTACCGCGTGAGCGACGCCGTCGCCATGCACTTCTGAGCACGCTGCGATGACCCCCTCCCTGCTCCAGAAAATCGCGCAGATACGCAGCGACGCCCCGGCGACGCGGCGCGCGATTCTCGACCTGATCCTCGAAGACCCCGACCGCGTGCTCGAAGAGAGCTTCGAACAGCTGGCCGAGCGCTCGCGCAGCTCGGTGCCGACCATCATGCGCACCTGCCGCGACCTCGGTTTTGCCGGGCTGCGCGAGTTCAAGCTCGCGCTCGCTCAGGAGCTGGCGCTCGGCGGCTCGCCGCTGCACCGCCGCGTGAACATCGAGGACGCGGCCGATGAAGTGGTCGGCAAGATCGCGCGCAGCGCGGCGGCATCGGTCTCGGGCGTGCGCGGGCAGCTCGACATGCAGGTGCTCGACGGCGCGGTGGCGGCCATCGCGGCGGCGCCGCATGTGGACCTGTACGGCGCGGGCGCCACATCGTGGTTCATGGCCAACGACCTGCAGGCGCGGCTGTTCCGCCTGGGCCTGTCGGCCAATGCCTGGGCCGACTACCACCTGCAGCAGGTGGCCGGCGCGGCGCAGCGCCCGGGCGGCGTGGTCATCGCCATATCGCACGTGGGCGGCATGCCGTCGCTGCTCGACGCGGTGGACATCGCGCGCGGGCAGGGCGCCAAGGTGGTCGCGCTCACGCGGCCCGGCACGGCGCTCGCGGCCAAGGCCGACTTTCTTCTGGGCCTGTCGGTGCCCGACGACGCGGTGATGCACGTGGGCATCGACGCCTACCTGACGCACCTCACGGCCATCGAGATACTGACGGTGCTGGTGGCGCAGCGGCGCGGCGAGCCCGCGGTGCAGCGCCTGCAGCGCGCGCGCGATGCGTTCCAGCGGCACGGCATCGATGCGACCACGCATCCGCTGCAAAGCTGGGACGGCGGGGGTGTCAAGCATGGCTGACAACAACGCATCATCGAAGGCCGTGCTGCTCGAAGGCGGCCTGGTGGTCGACGGCTCGGGCGGGCCTTCGTGGCCCGGCGACGTGCTGCTGCAGGGCGACCGCATCGTCGCGCTCGGCGAGGGCCTGCGCGGGCGGCTGCCCCAAGGCCTGGCGCTGGCGGACATCGACACTGTCGACTGCCGCGCCAAGGTCATCGCGCCCGGCTTCATCGACGCGCACACGCACGACGACGCCATCGTGCTGCGCGACCCGCTGTGCCTGCCCAAGGTGTCGCAGGGCATCACCACCGTGGTGACCGGCAACTGCGGCATTTCGCTCGCGCCGTACCGCACGCCGCAATCGCTGCCGCCGCTCACGCTGCTGGGCGCCGATTCGTTCAGGCACGCGAGCATGGCCGAGTACCGCGCCGCGGTCGATGCGACGCAACCCGCGCTCAACGTGGCCGCGCTGGTGGGCCACACCACCTTGCGCTTCGCGGCCATGGAAGCGCTCGACCGCCCCGCGAGCGCCGAAGAGCTGGCGCGCATGGAAGCGCTGCTCGACAGCTGCATGGCCGACGGCGCGCACGGCATGTCGTCCGGCCTGTTCTATGAAGAAGCCTTTGCCGCGCCGACCGAAGAGGTCACGGCGCTGGCGCGCGTGGTGGCCCGCCACGGCGGCGTGTACGCCACGCACCTGCGCAGCGAGATGCAGCAGATCATCGAGGCCCTGCACGAGGCCGGCGACTGCGCCTTCGAGGCCGGCGTGCCGCTGGTCATCTCGCACCACAAGTGCGCCGGCCCCGCCAACTGGGGCCGCACCAGGGAGACGCTGCCGCTGATCGAGTCGTTCGCGCGGCGCCAGAAGATCGCGATGGACGTGTACCCCTACGTGGCCGGCTCCACCGTGCTGCGCGAGGACCTGGTCGACGGCGTGATCGATGTGCTGCTCACCTGGTCCGACCCGCATCCCGAGATGACGGGCCGCCTCATCTCCGACATCGCGCGCGAATGGGGCACCACCGAGCAGGAGGCCTGCCTGCGGCTGAAGCCCGGCGGCGCCTGCTACTTCCAGATGCAGGAGGAAGACGTGGAGCGCGTCATTGCGCATCCGCTCACCATGATCGGCAGCGACGGCCTGCCGCACGACCGGCATCCGCATCCGCGGCTGTGGGGCGCGTTCCCTCGCGTGTTCGCGCGCTACTGGCGCCAGCGCCGGCTGTTCACGCTGGAGCAGGCGGTGCACAAGATGACCGGCATGACCGCGCGCAACCTGCGCATCGCCGACCGTGGACTGCTGCGCGTGGGTGCGATGGCCGACGTGGTCGTGTTCGACCCCGAGACCATTGCCGACACCGCGACCTACGACCAGCCGCATGGCGTGAGCCTGGGCGTGGAGCGGGTGTTCGTGAACGGCGTGCTGGCCTATCGCGGGGGCGAGGCCGAGGCGCGGGTGCTGGCGCGCGCGGGGCGGATGCTGACGCGCGCGGCCTAGGCCGTTCATCGGCTGGAGCCTGTTGCTCACGGTTATTCACAAAGTTGTCACCTTAAGTTCACAGAATCGGGCCGCTTCCAGCAGCCCCGGGGCCAAGGCTTGTCCCGGGTGTTCAGCCCCTTTCTGTGGACTCACATGACAAAAAATAAATGGACCCGCGCCCGCGTCGCGGGCCTGGCCGGCATCGCGGCCATTTCGCTCGCAGCCTGTGGCGGCGGTGGTGGTGGTGGAGGAGGTACTTTCTTCCCGACCAGCGGCCCTTCGGCCGGCAATGGCGGCAACAACAACAACAATCAGCCCGCGCCGGCCGCCGTGGCCCTGCAGCCGCTGGTGGGCGGCTCGCAGTATTCGGGCACGGCCAGCTTCGGCGACACCGTGTCCATCGCGCTCGACCAGCCTGCCACCGGCAAGCTCACGCTGCGCTTCGTCGATTCACGCTTCGGCCTCGCGGGCTCGGTGAGCGCAAGCTACGCCACGCAGCCTGACGGCTCGCTGCTGGCCGGCAACTTCGCGGCCGTCGCAGGCACCGGCGTGCCCGACGCTCTGGTCGCGGCGCTGCCCAAGCTCAGCCTGCGCTTCCAGCTCGACGGCAGCCTGCTCAGCGGTTCGCTGGCGCAGGTGCCCAACCTCAAGGCGGGCAACGGCGCGGTGCTGCAGGGCGAGATCGCCGCGTCGAACCAGGGCGTGGCCGACGTGTCGCGGCTTGCCGGCGTCTACAACTTCATCAAGCTCACCAGCGCGTACAACGCCAAGGGCATGGTGCAGGGCGCTCCCGCATCCGACTTCGGCCAGCTGAGCATCAAGGCCGACGGCAGCGTGCGTGCCTGCATGGGCCAGGCCTATGCCGACGGCTGCAGCGGCGGCCAGGCCGGCCTGCTCGCCGCCGAAGGCGACCAGAAGACCTACCCCGGCGCATTGGCGCTGACCCTGGGCGGCCAGCGCATCGGCCGCGTCATGGTCAACGCGCAGTCGGGCGCGGCCACGCTGCTCGCCGACGAATTCGCAACCACCGCCGCCGACGGCAGCTTCCGCACCGGCACCTGGGTGCTGCAGAGCGCGACCACCGCGCTGGCCGCCACCGCACTCGACGGCGAGTGGCTGTGCAGCCAGCCCGAGCTCGACCCCGCCACCGGCGCACTCACCGGTCGCACGCAGCGCAACTTCGTGTCGATCGGCGCCAACCTGCTGCAGACCGACACCATCGACAACGACGTCAAGCTCAGCGTCAACGCCGGAATCGGCGGCGCGGCGACCTCCACCGTCAGCGGCATGAACGGCCTCGTCGCCGGCCAGTGGGTCGACAGCCAGAAGATCGGACGCGTGCTGCTGCCCGTGGGCAAGCAGACGGCGTACTACATCGGCTCGGCTGCGAGCACGGGCGTGGCGGCTACGCATATCTCGGGTGTGTGCCGTGCACTGCCGGTGCCGGCGGTGAGCAATACCTATGCGTCGGCCACCGTTGGCAGCGCCATGGACATCCGCATCGGCGACGCGCATCCCACGCAGCCGGCCATCGGCTACGACCAGATCTACTACAAGCAGGGGCGCTACCGCAAGACCAAGGATTCGGCCGGCAACGACTCGACGCAGTGGAAGAAGGAATTCGACGACTACTGCGAAGCCGTGGGCCTGACCGACGGTGCCAAGGGCTCAACGGTCATCGCGGGTACTTCCTTGCTGACCGACCCCGGCAGCTTCACCTGCTCGACCAAGAATGCCTTCGACATCACCGCGCTGAAGTCCGCCGTGGTCGGCCCGCGCGGCGTGCTGTACCTGACGGACGGCCACCATACCCTCACCAGCTTCTGGGAAGCGCCGAACGGTGGCGGCCCCGAAGTCAAGGTCAAGGTGGTGAAGAAGGGCCACTACATGGACCTGAACAACGCCAGCTTCTGGCGCACGATGCGCCAGAACAAGTTCGTGTGGCTCAAGCTGCCCGACGGCAGCGCCATCACGCCGGCCGAACTGCCGCCGCTGCTGGGCCTGAGCAACGGCCTGAAGGACGACCCGTACCGCGCGCTGCTGTACTTCACTCGCGACCTCGGCTACAAGCAGCCGGCCAACAGCACCGAGTTCCTGGAGTTCTACTGGTCCGAATGGCTGCAGGCCGCGCCGCAGAGCCTCAAGCTCTCGGCCTACAAGCTGACCGATGCGACGAGCTACCTGCAGGCCATCCAGGCGGCCTCGGGCCTGATGAACGCCACGCCGGACACCACCATCATCGGTTCGTCGGGCCTGACGGCGCTGCAGATGGGCAAGCTCTCGACCTTCGACACCGCGACCTTCAATGACCTGAACACGCCGATGACGGCCGCCAAGCCCGGCAAGCTCGCGTACGCCCTGGACTACCGCGCTTCGCTGGCGGTGAAATAGGGCTCGGCAGCTCGCTGCGCGAGACACAAGGCCGGGCATCGACCCGGCCTTTTTTCTTGTGCGGCGCGGCAGGACATGCACGGACCCGCGCTGGCCTCTGCCGCCGCCCCCGCCTAGCCTTCAGCCGCAGCGCGCACCTCGTCCTCCTCCGCCGGCTGCGCCTGGAACATCCTTGAAAAGTCGCAGCACTCCTGCGCCAGCATCACGATCGACGAGGTGAGGGCGCTGCGGTGCTCGCCCTTGTGCATCGCCACGTAGTGCACCAGCGGCAGCGCGGGCGTCACGTCGATCACCGCGAGCATGCCGGCCGCCACCAGCGGCTCCAGGCACTGGCGCGGCAGGTAGCTCACGCCCAGGCCCGACACGGTGAGCCCGGTCAGCGCCACCAGGTTGCTCACCACGATCACGTCGGCCGGCTGCACGCCCTGTTCCTTCATCCAGGCGTCGTAGGCGCGGCCGGTGCCCGAGCTGTTGCCCTGCACCAGCATGCGGTGGCGCGCCAGCTCGTGCAGCCGCATGTTGCCTGCGGCGGGCACCACGCCTGGCTTGCACATCCACATGCTCTTGACCTTGCCGATGACCTTGTGCGGCATGCGCGAGTCGGCGAAGGTCTCGGGCACGATGACCAGGTCCAGCTCATCGGCCTGCAGCTTGTCGCGCAGCTTCAGGCTGTCGTCCACGTCGGGCTCCAGGATCACCTTGGGGTAGTGCTGGCGGATCAGACCCACCAGCCGCGGCAGCCAGGTCATGGCCGTGAGTTCGGTCACGCCAATGCGGATGCGGCGCTCCACCACGCCGGGCTTGCCGAACTGCTCGATGGCCGCGTCGCGCTGCGCCAGCAGCTTCTGCGCGAGCACATACATCTCCTCGCCCTTTTCGGTGAGGCGCGCGGTGCGCTGGCTGCGGTCGAACAGTTCGGTGTCGAACAGCAGCTCCAGCTCATGCACCCGCTTGGAAATGGCCGACTGCGAGGCATGCAGCTGGTTGGCCGCCTGGGCGAAGCCGCCGAGCCGGGCGATCCAGTAGAGGGCTTCGAGTTGCTTGAAAGTCATCACGGCGGCGGGTCCCGAAAATGGGCAAATGAAACACTTTTATTCATGCGATTCGATCACAAAAAATCGCTTTTGGAAATTCATCGAGAGGCAGAAGATTCGCCCAGGCCAATGTCATCGACTCTTCAAGGAACCACCATGGACTTCAGGAAACTGCCCCTCGCGCTCGGTCTCACCCTTGCTTTCGCCTGCGGCGCCGCCAGCGCCCAGGACGGCGGCACGCTTCAGAAGATCAAGGACAGCGGCTTCATCCAGATCGGCGGGCGCGACAGCCAGATTCCCTTCTCGTACAAGCTCGGCTCCGACAGCGCTTCCATCGGCTTCACCAACGACATCTGCCTGAAGATCGTCGACGCGGTGAAGGCCAAGCTGGGCCTGGCCAAGCTCGATGTGCGCTACACCATGCTCAACTCGGCCAACCGCATTCCGCTGCTGCAGAACGGCACGGTCGACCTCGACTGCGCGACCACCACCAACACCACTCAGCGCCAGCAGCAGGTCGACTTCGCGCCCAGCCACTTCGTGACCAACATCACCGCCGCGGTGCGCAAGGACTCGGGCATCAACACCTTCGCCGACCTCAACGGCAAGAACGTGGCCACCGTCACCGGCAGCACCTCGATCCAGCTGCTGCGCGGCGTGCGCAAGAACGGCGCCATCGAGGTCCACGAGATCGCAGGCAAGGACACGTCCGACGGATTCCTGCTGCTGTCCAGCGGCCGCGCCGACGCCTACGTGCTCGACGACGTGCAGCTCGCCGGCATGATCGCCAGCGCGCCCAACCCGGGCGACTACAAGATCCTCAAGGAGTCACTGCGCCAGGAGCCCTACGGCATCATGCTGCGCAAGGACGATCCGCAGTTCAAGGCCGTGGTGGACGAGACCGTCACCGGCCTCATGAAGTCGGGCGCCATCGAGCAGCTCTACACCAAGTGGTTCATGTCGCCGATCCCGCCGAGGAACGCGAACCTGAATTTCCCGATGACGGACGCGGTGCGCGAGATCTACAAGAACCCCAACAACAAGGGCGTCTGACCGATGGCAGCCGAACTCCAACAGCAATATCCGCGAGGCCTGGCCTTCTCCGATGCGCTGATGCGCGAGGTGCAGCAGCGCTTCATCGGCGTCGGGCATGACCACCACGGGCGCGAGCGCCTGTACTTCGACAACGCCGGCGGATCGTTCCGGCTGAAGGCGGCGGTCGAACGCTTCGCGCAGGTCGACGCCATACCCGACAACGCCGAGCGCATCCACGCCACGGCCGTCGAGCTGCAGGACATCCAGGCCAAGGGCAGCGAAGACCTGCGCACCATCCTCAATGCCAGGGGCGGCAGCGTGTACGCCTCGTTCTCCGCTTCAGGCGCCATGTTCGACATGGTGCGCGCCATTGCCGAGAACGTGCCGGGCACGAACATGGTCACCACCGTGCTCGAACATCCTTCCGCATTCGACGCGATGAGCCTCTACGCCGATCGCCTGGGCCGCGAGCTGCGGGTGGCGCCGAGCAACCCCGTCACCGGCGGCATCGACGTGGAAGAGATCGTGCGGCTGGTCGACAAGGACACCTGCCTGCTCAACGTGATCTACGCGTCGAACATCTCGGGCGCCAAGCTCGACATGGAGGCCATCGTGCGCCGCGCGCGCGAGATCAAGCCCGACCTCTACATCCTGGTCGACGCCGTGCAGCACGCGCCGCACGGCCTCATCGACCTGCAGAAGACACCGGTGGACGGCATCAACCTCGCGCCCTACAAGTTCTTCGGCTGCCGGGGCTCGGGGCTGTCGTGGCTGTCGGAGCGCGCGGCCGTGCTGCCGCACCACAAGCTGGCCGGCAAGAAGCCCGGCTACTGGGACCTCGGCAGTTCGGCGCCCTGGCAGTTCGCGGTGCTCACAGAGATCGTCGACTACGTGTGCTGGCTAGGCGGCCACTTCAGCGACGCCACCGACCGCCGCGCATTGTTCGTGGCCGGCATCACGCACATCGAGCTGCACGAGCGCGCGCTGCTGGCCCTGCTGCTGGATGGCAACGAGAACGCCACCGGCATGCGCGAGATGCCCGGCGTGGAAGTGTTCCTCGACCACGAGGACCTGACGAAGCGCGACCTGATCCTGGGCATCGGTTTCGACCGCATCGACTGCACGCAGGCGGTGGTCGAATATGCGAAGCACGGCGTGACCGTGTACGAACGCGTGGCCACCAGCATCTATTCGAAGCGCATGCTCGAATCCTTCGGCATCGCGGGCACCGTGCGGGTGTCGCCGCTGCACTGCAATTCGGTGGCCGACGTGGAGAAATTCCTGCGCATCACCGCGCGGATCGCCGCTGACACCTGACTGTCATATTCCGTCATATTGCGTCGGCAGAATGTTTCTCGACCCCCGCTCACAGGGGGCGAGGAGCATGAGACTTGGAAATTCGCAAGCTGATCGCGCCGGTGCTGGCCGCGGTCCTGCTGGCCGCGGTGGCGGGCGGCGTCTGGTATTCGAACACCCGGCTGCACGATGACTCGGCCACCGCCGCAGCGGCCCGCATCGAACAAGACAAACAGGTCACGCTGCGCGGCCTGATCGGCTCCGAGAAAGAAACCTTCTTTGCCGACCCGCGCGTGCAGAAAGCCCTTGCCGCGCAGGGCATCACCGTGGTGGTCGAGAAGGCCGGCTCCCGCGCCATTGCCGGCCGCTACGACGCCAGCAAGTTCGACTTCGGATTCCCCTCGGGCGCGCCCGCCGCGGCGCAGCTCAAGACGCTGGCCAAGGCGCCCAACGTCTTCAATCCGTTCTACACGCCCATCGTGCTGGCCAGCTGGCGGCCGATTGCCGAGATCCTCGTGGCCAACGGCATCGCGCAGAAGCAGGGCGACTTCTACTACGTGGTCGACCTGCCGGGCCTGATGGCCATGATCGAGAAGGGCACGCGCTGGAAGGAGCTCAAGGCGAGCAGCGCGTTCTCCACCAGCAAGTCGCTGCTCATCAACTCGACCGACGTGCGCACCTCCAACTCGGCGGCCATGTACCTGGCGCTGGCGAGCTACCTGGCCAACAGCCAGCAGATCGTGCAGAGCCAGCAGGACGTGGACCGCGTCATGCCGGTGGTCGCGCCGCTCTTCCTGCGGCAGGGCTTCCAGGAGCAGTCGTCGGCCGGGCCGTTCGAAGACTACCTGGCGCTCGGCATGGGCAAGGCGCCGCTGCTGGTGGCCTACGAGTCGCAGATGGTCGAGTTCTGGCTCAAGAACCCCGACCGGCTCAAGAGCGACATGGTGCTGCTCTATCCCAAGCCCACCGTCTATTCGAAGCATGTGCTGGTGCCCTATACGCCGGGCGGCGCGCGCCTGGGCGCAGCACTCGAAAACGATCCGGCCCTGCGCGAACTGGCCCACGAATACGGCTACCGCACCGGCGGCGACACCAAGGGCCCGGAGACCTGGGCCGCGCGCGGCGTGAAGGTGCCGGACGTGCTCGTCGACGTGATCGACCCGCCGAGCTTCGAGTGGCTCGAGCGGATGACCGCGGGCATCGAAGCCCGCTTCAAGTGAATCGCCGAACAGACAACGAACGAACCGAGGATCGACCATGAACGCGCCTGTCACCACTGCAACCACCATCACCACCGCCGCAACCGCGCCCATCGACCTGCAGCCGCCGCAGGCCTTCACGCTGGAGCCGCCCGCGCCCGTCGCGCCGGTGCCGGTCGAATCGGCCAGCGGCAAGGTGCGCCTGAAGCCCGAGGACGTGGCCGAGCTCGACGCGCAGGTGGCGCGTTTCATCGACGACATCACCCAGCACGACAGCCAGCATCCGCAGTTCAAGGAAGCGGTGGAGCGCATCCACTCGATGGGCAGCAAGGACATCGAGGCCTCGGCTTCGGTGTCCAACCGCATGCTGGAGCGGCCTGTGGGCTCGCTGCGCAACGGCCTGTTCGACAAGGGCGCGCAGATCGGCCAGTCGCTCATCGACCTGCGCCACCAGGTGGAAGACCTCGATCCCTCGAAGCAGGGCGACCTGTTCTCGGCGCGCAAGCTGCTGGGCATCATTCCGCTGGGCAACAGGCTGCTGGCCTACTTCGAGCGCTACCAGTCGTCGCAGTCGCACCTGAACGCCATCATCGAATCGCTCAAGCGCGGCAAGGACGAGCTGCTGCGCGACAACACCGCCATCGAGCAGGAAAAGGTCAACCTCTGGACGCTGATGGAGCGGCTCGAGAAATACGTGCACATCGGCAAGGCGCTGGACGGCCAGCTCGACGCCAAGGCGCGCGCGCTGGAAACCATCGACCCCGAGAAGGCGCGCGTGATCCGCGAGGAAATGCTGTTCTATTCGCGCCAGAAGGTCACCGACCTGCTCACTCAGCTCGCGGTGAACATCCAGGGCTACCTGGCGCTGGACATGATCCGCAAGAACAACCTGGAGCTGATGAAGGGCGTGGACCGCGCCACCACCACCACCGTGGCCGCGCTGCGCACCGCGGTGATCGTGGCGCAGGCGCTGTCCAACCAGAAGCTGGTGCTCGACCAGATCAGCGCGCTCAACGCCACCACCGGCAACCTCATCGCCAGCACCAGCGAGATGCTGCGCGACCAGAGCAGCGCCATCCATCAGCAGGCCGCCTCCAGCACCATCGAGATCGCCAAGCTGCAGCAGGCCTTTGCCAACATCTACCAGACCATGGACACGATCGCCGACTTCAAGAGCCGGGCGCTCGACTCCATGCAGACCACGGTGGACACGCTGACGAACGAAGTCGCCAAGAGCCGCACCTACCTCGACCGCGTGCGCCGCCAGGAAACGAGCGAGGCGCTGCAGCAGCCGCGCGGCGAGGTCGCACTGTGAGCCTGTGGTCGCGCCGGCTGGCGCTGACGCTGCTGGCGGCGTTGTCGCTGGGCCTTGCGGCTTGCGGCAAGGATGAATCGCAGGGCACCCCGGCGCCTGCTGCAGATACGGCCGCCTTCTCCATCCTCGCGGGCTCGGAACTGAAGGACATCGAAGGCCCCATCGTCGATGCCGCCAAGGCGGCCGGCGTGGAGGTGAAGTTCTCGTACGCCGGCACGCTGGACATCGTCGAGCGCATCAACGCCGGCGAGCGCTTCGACGCGATCCTGCCGCCCAACGGCGCCTACCCGGCGCTGGCGCTGCAGACCAAGCCGCTGGCGCGCGACAAGCTCTTCTACTCGCGCATTGCGCTCGGCGTGAAGAACGCCAAGGCCGCGCAGCTCGGCTGGAACCGGAAGCCGCCGGGCTGGGCCGAGATCGCCAAGGCCGCGGGCTCCGGCCAGCTGCGCTACGGCATGACCAACGCCACCAGCTCCAACACCGGCATGAGCGCGCTCTTCGCCGTGGCCTCCGCACTGGCCGGCAAGACGGAAGACCTGACGGCGCAGGACGTGGACGAGAAGACGCTCAAGGCCTTTCTCTCGGGCCAGAAGCTCACGGCGGGCAGCTCGGGCTGGCTGGCCGACGCCTACGTGAAAGACCCGTCAGCCATCGACGCGATGGTCAACTACGAGGCAGTGATCCTGCGCGCCAACGAGAAGCTGCCCAAGGCCGACCAGCTCGCGCTGATCTACCCGCGCGACGGAATGATCTCGGCCGACTATCCGCTGATGCTGCTCAACGACCGCAAGCGCGATGCCTACACCCGGCTGGTCGGCGCGCTCAAGGCCGCGCCGTTCCAGCGCGATGCCTTGTCGGCTGCTTTCCTGCGCCCCGCCAATCCGGAGGTTGCCGCCGCCAGCGCGCTGCCCACCGCCGCCGTGGCCGAGCTGGGTTTTCCCAACCGGCTGGAGGTGATCGACGCGGTGCTCGGCACCTACCAGTCGCAATGGCGCAAGCCCGCCACCTCGATCTTCGTGCTCGACCTCAGCGGCTCGATGCAGGGCGCGCGGCTGGAGTCGATGCGCGAGGCGCTCAAGCTGCTGTCGGGCGCAGATGCGGCCGGCACCGCCGCGGCCACCGCCAGCACGCGCTACAGCGCTTTCCAGAGCCGCGAGCGCGTGGTGCTCATCACCTTCGCCACCCGGGTGCAGGCCCCGGTGTGGGTGCGCTTCGAAGCCGACCAGATCGACAGCGCCCGCGCCGAGCTGCGCCAGCGCGCCGATGCCATGAAGGCCGACGGCGGCACCGCCATCTACTCGGCGCTGGCCGCCGCCGAAGACCTCGCGCGGCAGGAGCAGCAGAACGAGCCCGGGCGCTTCGTCAGCATCGTGCTGCTGACCGACGGCGAGAACAACTCCGGGCTGCGGCCGAGCGAGTTCCACGACCGCTATGCGGCAGGCGGCCTGCCGGCGCGCATCTTCCCGATCCTGTTCGGCGAAGGCAACGTGGACGAGATGCGGCAGATCGCGCAGCTCTCTGGAGGCCGCGAATTCGACGGCCGCAAGCTGCGGCTGGCGCAGGTGTTCAAGGAAATCCGGGGCTACCAGTGATGCCGGAGCGTTCGCTGAAGCTGCGCGCGCTGCTGTTCCTCTACGGCAACGGCAACATCCTGGGCTGCGCGCTGGCGCTGCTGGGGCCGGCGCTGCTGTTCGCGGGCGTGATCGACCGCGGCTGGCTGCTGATCACCGCCGGCCTGTATGTGGCCGGCTGGCTCATGGGCCGCAAGGCGCCCGAGCTGGAGCGCCGCATCGAAGACAGCCTCAGTGTGGAGCAGACGCTGGAGCGCCTCGACCGTGTGGTCGCGCGGGCGCAGCCGCACCTCACAGACGACATGCGCAAGAGCCTGGACAACGTGCGCGGCTCGGTGGGCGAGGTGCTGCCGCGGCTGGTGGGCGCCGGCGCGCACGGCGACGACCTCTTCACCGTGCGCGAGACCGTGCTGCGCTACCTGCCCGAAACGCTCGCCAACTACGTCGCGCTGCCCCCGGCCTTTCGCATGACGCATGCGGTGAAGGATGGCAAGACGGCGCGCCAGTTGCTCGGCGAACAGCTGGGCCTGCTCGATGCCAAGCTGCGCGAGATCGTCGCGAACGTGGCGTCGAGCGATGCCGCCGCGCTGGTGGCCAACGGGCAGTTCCTCGAGAAGAAATTCCGCCAGCCCGACTTCCTGGCCAGCTGAACCAGGCCGCCTTGAAGGCTTGCGCGCCGGCCTCGATGCGCTGCGCCATGTTCCAGGCGCGCGCCTGGCCGCGAGCACACGGGTGTCAGCCCCGGCGAGTCAAGGCGGCAGGCGGTCACGCGCTGACCTGCTGCTGCGGCGACTGCACCGCATCGTCCACGCTCCAAGGCGCATACACCTCCGCGTGCAGGTCGGGCGAGTTCACCTTGGCCAGCAGGTCGCGCACGTCGTCCTTCACCCGCGCCAGCGACAGGCGCAGGCCGCGCACGCGCACGTAGGCCGCGAAATCGCACAGCGCCTCAATGCTGGTGGCGTCGAGGTCGGGCGACTCTTCCAGGCTCAGCACCATGCGCCGCAGGCCCGGCGTGGCGTCGATGCGCGCGCGGATCGACGCGAACACTGCATCGGCATTGCCGAAGAAAAGCGGCACCTCGGGCCGCGCGATCAGCACGCCCGGCGGCACCACCGCCTCGGGGTGCCGGGCGGTGTCGACGTAGTCGTGGCTCTGGCCCAGCCGGCCGAGCCAGCTCACCGTGGTGCGCGAGAAGCCGCGCAGCAGCAGCAGCAGGCTCACGCCGATGGCCGCCAGCAGCCCGTCGAGCACGCCCAGCACCAGCACTGCGGCCACCGCCACCAGCGCCACCAGGCGGTCGCGCCGCCAATGGAAATACGGCCGCAGCGCCGAGGGGTTGAGCGAATGGCTCACCGCGTTGATCACGATGGCCGCCAGCAGCGGCTCGGGCGTGTGCGCGATCCACGGCAGCAGCGTGAACACCGCCACCCCCACCACCAGCCCGGCCACGATGCCCGCCGCGCGGCTCTGCGCGCCCGCCGATTCGTTGGCTGACGTGGCCGAATAGCCCGCGCCCACCGGCATGCCCTGGAACAGCGCCGACAGCATGTTCGCCCCGCCCAGCGCCAGCAGGTCGCGGTTGGCCGAGACGTTGTCGCCGTGGCGCATGGCGAAGGTGCGGATCGAGCCGTACGACTCCGCATAGAGGATCAGCGCCATCGCGAACGCGAGCCCGCCCAGGTTCTGCCACTGCGCGCGGTCGAGCTGCGGCACGCCGGGGTGCGAGAAGTCGAGCGAGATCGGCCCCACCGCCGCCACGCCCCACGCATGGCACAGCCCGCTCACGTCGAGCGCGATGCCGCAGACGATCACCAGCAGCGCCGCCGGCACCGCGCGCCAGCGCGAGAGGCCGCGCAGCAGCAGCAACGCTGCCAACGCCATCGCCGCGCCGGCCAGGTTCCAGTGCCGCCATTCGGTGGCCAGCCCGGCGAAGAGGCGGAAGAAGTCGCTGTGCGCCGGCTGCACCGACAGCACCTTGGGCAACTGCTTGACCACGATGGTCAGCGCCAGGCCCAGCGCAAAGCCGCGCAGCACCGGCTTGGCGATGAGGCTGGACACCGCGCCCAGCTTCGCGATGCCCGCGATCACGAAGAACACCCCGGCCAGGGCGACGATGGCCGCGCCCATGGCCAGCCGCGTGGCCGTGTCGATGCCCGGCATCGATGTGGTGGCCGCGAACAGCACGGCGGCCGACGACGAGGTGGCCGAGACGATCGCGAAGCGGCTGCTGCCGAATATGCCGTAGACCAGCAGGCCGGCGAAGAGCGCGATCACCCCGGCCTGGGGCGGCAGGCCCGCGATGCCTGAATAGGCCACGGCTTCCGGCAGCAGCAGGCCGGCGATGGACACGCCCGCCACGAGGTCGGCGACGCCGGGGCGGCGGGTGGCGCCGGGCGGCGGTGCGGTTTCTGCGGGAATGGACATGGCCTTCTTGCTTTTTTGTTGTCGCGGAATGCTGGCAGCCTCCGACGGACCGGAAGCTGACGATGAAAACTTTCGTTGCCGCTTGCCGGCAGGTTTGGAAAAGCCCGAGCGCATTTTTCAAACTGGCGCTATGGTGCAGTCCCGACCCCCGATGAAACAAGCAGAAAAGGCAGGGCCCATGATTGATATCAACATCAACGGCCAGTCCGTTGCTGTCAACGCTCCCGACGACATGCCCTTGCTCTGGGCATTGCGCGACATCGTGGGGCTGACAGGAACCAAGTTCGGCTGCGGCATCGCGCAATGCGGCGCCTGCACCGTGCACCTCGACGGCCAGCCCGTGCGCTCTTGCGTGCTACCGGTCGGCGCGATCGGAAAGAAGGCCGTCACCACCATCGAAGCCATCGCGCTGACCCCGGCCGGCCAGAGCATCCAGAAGGCCTGGCTCGACGTGGACGTGGTGCAGTGCGGCTACTGCCAGTCCGGGCAGATCATGTCCGCCGCGGCGCTGATACAGCGCACGCCCAACCCGAGCGACGCCGACATCGACCTCGCCATGTCGGGCAACGTCTGCCGATGCTGTACCTACTCGCGCATCCGGGCCGCCATCAAGCAGGCCGCCACGGGCAAGCCGGAGGTGCTGCAGTCGGTGGTGACGATGCCGGCCAGGAGCGCATCGTGAGCGCCGCCGCCGGAATCAGCCGGCGCGCCGCCCTGCAGGCGGGTGGCCTGGCGCTGGCCTTCACCTGGGTCGGAGGCAGCAAGGCCTTTGCGGCCATCAGCGCGCGCCAGCAACCCGCGGACGCGGCCGCCGCGCTTGCGGACGGCAACCCCGCCTTCGCGCCCAACGCCTTCATCCGCATCGACGCCGACGGCGGCGTGCGCCTCGTGATGCCGATGGTGGAGATGGGCCAGGCCATCTACACCGGCTCGGCCATGCTGCTGGCCGAGGAACTCGGCGTCGAGCTCGACCAGGTGCGCGTGGAGCATTCGCCGCCCAACGAAGCGCTCTACGGCATGCCGCTGCTCGGCGGCCAGATCACCGGCGGCTCGACCAGCACGCGCGGCACCTACTCCGTGCTGCGCGAGGCCGGTGCCGTCGCGCGCACGCTGCTGGTCGGCGCAGCCGCCGCGCAATGGAGCGTCGACCCCGCGAGCTGCACGGTCGCGCGCGGCGTGGTGAGCCATGCGGCCTCGAACCGGCAGCTCGGCTTCGGCGCGCTCGCATCGGCCGCCGCGAAGCTGCCGATGCCGGCCAAGGTGGCGCTGAAGGAGCCCAAGGATTTCAAGCTCATCGGCCAGCCGCTGCGGCGCGTCGACTCGGCCGGCAAGGTCAACGGCAGCACGCAGTTCGGCATCGACGTGCGTGTGCCGGGCATGAAGGTGGCGACGGTCAAGGCCAGCCCCACGCTCGGCGGCGTGCTGGCCTCGGTGGACGACAAGGCCGCGCGCGCGATTCCCGGCGTGATCGACGTGCTGCGCATCAAGGACGCGGTCGCCGTGGTGGGCGAGCATTTCTGGGCCGCCAAGCGCGGCCTCGACGCGCTCAAGATCCGTTGGACACCGGGGCAGAACGCCACGCTCACGACGCAGCAGTTGCGCTCGGCGCTGGCCGATGCGCTCGCGAAGGACAAGGCCATCGTCGGCAAGGAAACCGGCAAGCGGCCCGAGGGCACGCTGGTACAGGCCACCTACGACCTGCCGATGCTGGCGCACGCGACCATGGAGCCGCTCAACACCACGGTGCATGTGCGGCCCGACGGCTGCGAGATCTGGGTCGGCACCCAGGTGCCGGCGCGCTGCGTGAGCGTGGCCGCCAAGATCACCGGGCTGGCCGAGGACAAGGTCGTGCTGCACAACCAGTACCTGGGCGGCGGCTTCGGCCGCCGGCTGGAGACCGACTCGGTCGAACAGGCCGTGGCCTTCGCGAAGCAGGTGGCGTATCCGCTGAAGGTGGTGTGGACGCGCGAGGAAGACATCCGCCACGACATCGTTCGGCCGATGTACCACGACGACATCTCGGCCGTGGTCGACGGCGACGGGCAGATCCTGTGGTTCGGCGACCGCATCTCGGGCGGCACCGTGCTGGGCCGCTGGGCGCCGGCCTTCATGGGCAAGGACGGCATGGACGGCGACCTGATCGAATGCGTCGCCGAGCCCTGCTACGACCTGCCGAACCTCAAGGTGGAGTGGGTGCGGCACGACATGCCGAGCGGCCTGAACGTCGGCTGGTGGCGCGGCGTGGGGCCGACGCACAACCTCTTCGTGCTGGAGAGCTTCATCGACGAACTGGCGCAGCGCGCGAAGAAGGACCCAGTGGCCTACCGGCGCGCGCTGCTGAAGAAGAACCCGCGCACGCTCGCGGTGCTCGACCTGGCCGCCGAAAAGATCGGCTGGGGCAAGGGCGCGCTGCCGGCACGCGTGGGGCGCGGCGTGGCCGTTGGCGACCCGTTCGGCAGCCGCGTGTGCGCCATGGTCGAGGTCGAGGTCACGCCGCAGGGCGAGGTGCGGCTGCGGCGCGCGGTGGTCGCGCTCGACTGCGGCATTGCGGTGAACGCGAGCTCCATCGAGGCGCAGATCCAGGGCGGGTTGTTGTTCGGGCTCAGCGCCGCGCTGTTCAGCGAGATCACGCTGCGCGACGGCGCCATCGAGCAGAGCAACTTCCACGACTACCGGATGCTGCGCATCAACGAGTCGCCACCGGTCGAGGTCCACACCATCAAGAGCGGGGAGGCGCCCGGCGGGCTAGGAGAGGTCGGCACCGCCATCGCCGCGCCGGCGCTGGCCAATGCGATCTTCGCGGCCACCGGCGTGCGCCTGCGCGCGTTGCCCGTGAACCGCGCGCTGCTGGTGCAGGACAAGGAAGCGCTGAAGAAGAAGATCGCCGATGCCCCGCAGGCGGCGCCAGGCGAAAGGAGCACGGCATGAAGCGACTCTTCAAGCTGCTGGTGGCCGTGTTCGTGGTGGGCGCGGCGCTGTACTTCTTTCTGAACCGCACCGACAAGTCGGAGGGCGAGGCGCCCGTGCTGGCCGGCGCGCCGGCCGATGCGGCGCTGCTGGTGCGCGGCGAGTACCTCACCAAGGCCGCCGACTGCATCGCGTGCCACACGGTGCCCGGCAAGGGCGAGCCCTTTGCGGGCGGGCTGCCTTTCGTGCTGCCGTTCGGCACCATCTATTCGTCGAACATCACGGCCGACCCGGCCACCGGCATCGGCAACTGGAGCGACGAACAGTTCGTGCGCGCCATGCACGACGGCGTGCGCGCCGACGGGAAGCGCCTGTACCCGGCGTTCCCGTACACCGCGTACACAGCGCTCAGCCGCAAGGACGTGCTCGCGATCAAGGCCTATCTCTTCAGCCTGCCCCAGGTGAAGCAGCCGAACCGCGAGCCCGACCTGGGCTTTCCGTTCAACCAGCGCTGGGCCATGGGCTTCTGGAACGCGGCCTTCTTCAAGAGCCGCCGCTTCGAGGCCGACCCGTCGCAGCCGCCCGCGTGGAACCAGGGCAAGTACCTGGCCACCGCGCTGGGCCATTGCGCGGAATGCCACACGCCGCGCAACTTCGCCTTCGCGCTGGAGACGAGCAACAACCTGGCGGGCGAAACGGTCCAGGGCTGGCGCGCCTACAACATCACGTCGGACGCGAAGAACGGCATCGGCGGATGGAGCGACGCGGAGATTGCCGCCTACCTCACCACGGGGCACGCCGATGGCCGGGGCTCGGCCTCGGGGCCGATGGGCGAGGCGGTGGAGCACAGCCTGCAGTACCTGAAGGCCGAGGACACCGCGGCGCTCGTGAGCTACCTGCGCACGGTGCCCGCGAAGTCCGGCAAGGATCCGATCGAGATCGATGCGAAGGCGCCCTGGGCCGTGGCCTCGAGCGCGGCCGCGCCGGCGGCCAACACGGCCGAAGGGCATGAGCAGGGGCTCAGGCTCTTCGCCGCGGCATGCGCCAGCTGCCACCAATGGAACGGCCAGGGGCAGCAGACCAGCTACGCGTCGCTGCTGGGAACGCGCGGAGTGAACGACCCCGGCGGCGCGAACGTCACGCAGATGATCCTGCGGGGCGTGAAGATGCGCGTGCACGACAACGAGGTCTACATGCCCGCATTCGACAAGGCCTACACCGACACCGAAGTCGCGGCGCTCGCGAACTACGTCATCGCGCAGTTCGGCAACAAGCAGGGGACGGTGACGCCGGAGTTCGTGGCGAAGCAGCGCGCGCAGTGAGCGCTTGAGCAGGGCTCGCGCAGCGGCCGGCGCGGAATTTAAATCTTCCTACCTATCGGCCCCGCCGACGCAGCGCCGATACCGGAAAAAAGAGCCCCGCGACGGCAGGCGCACGCGCGTTCGGACCGCGTCGCGCTGTTAAGGTGTGCCCCTGCTTTTTTCGATCCAGGCCCTGCGCGCGCTGTCCGCGCATCGGGCAGTCCACATGCCTATCCGCCACGCCAGAATCTTTCCCCGCCACGCGTTCCACTGCGTGCTGGGCGGTGTGGCCGTGGCCTATGCGTTGTCCGCGGTGATGCTGGTGCCCGCGCGAATCTTCATCCTGCCGTTTCTTTCCGACGGCGAGCCGGTGTCCGACGAGGGCATGCTCTTTCTCGCGTCGATGGCCGTTCCGGCGGGGCTCTACCTGATCGTCTGGCGCGGCGGCGATTTCTTCGCGTGGTGGCGCACGCCGCCGGTGCTGACGCTCGGCGCGCACGGCCTGCAGCTCGGCCGCCGCACCGTTGCCTTTGCCGACGTGACGCGGCTGCGCCATCGCCACGGCCGCGACCACATGCTGATCACCACGCGCAGCGGCAAGACCACGCGGCTGCGGCTCGGCCTGTGGGACCACGCGGCCGCGCTGCGGGCCGAGGTGGAGGAGGCGATCGGCAAAGTGCTGCGCGGCGATGTCGAGCGGCGCATGCATGCCGGCGACACGGTGGACTTCGGCGCGTTGGCCATGAATGCGGAAGGTCTGGTGCACGAGGGGCAACTCATCGCCTGGTCGAGCATCGACACGGTGCACACGCAATCGGAAACCGACGGGGTGCTGGTGGACGAGCATCTGGTGATCATCGCGAACGGCCGGACGCGCCGCATCGACCGCTCGAAGATCGAGAACGAACCGGTGCTGCTGGCCTGCCTGATGCAGCGCCTGCCGGCCGGCTGACTCGGGTTCTATAGACTGGAGGGGTGAAATCTTCCTCCGAGCCTCCCAGTAGGCCGCTGGCCTGCGCCAGCTTCCGCCTGTCTCCGTGCGCCGCGACCGACCCCCTCGCGGCTCCCGTCCATTCCGCCTCTTCCCTGTTGTCGCCCGACATGGCCCGCGCCATGCCGGGCCATGCGCGTTGCCGCGCCTTCTTCTTCCACCATGATCGTTGAACTGCTCACCGACCCCGCCGCCTGGATCGGTCTCCTGACGCTGGTCGTCCTGGAGATCGTGCTGGGCATCGACAACCTGATCTTCATCGCGATCCTCGCGGAGAAGCTGCCGCCGCACCTGCGCGACCGCGCCAGGCGGCTAGGCCTGGGCCTGGCGCTGTTCATGCGGCTGGCGCTGCTGTCGGTGGTGTCGTGGCTGGTCACGCTGACCACGCCGCTGTTCACCGTGTTCGGCCAGGGCTTTTCGGGGCGCGACCTGATCCTGCTGGTGGGCGGCCTGTTCCTGCTGTTCAAGGCCACCGCGGAGCTGCACGAGCGGCTAGAGGGCGTGACGCACACGGCCGGCGGCTCCACCGTCTACGCGAGCTTCGGCCTGGTGGTGACGCAGATCGTGGTGCTCGACGCGGTGTTCTCGCTCGACGCGGTCATCACCGCCGTGGGCATGGTCGACCACCTGCCGGTGATGATGGCGGCGGTGATCATCTCGATCGGCATCATGCTGTGGGCGTCGAAGCCGCTCACGCGCTTCGTCAATGCGCACCCCACTGTGGTGGTGCTGTGCCTGAGCTTTCTGCTGATGATCGGCCTGAGCCTGGTGGCCGAGGGCCTGGGCTTCCACATTCCGAAGGGCTACCTGTACGGCGCCATCGGCTTCTCCGTGATGATCGAGGCGCTGAACCAGTGGGCCAAGCGCAATGCGCTGAAGCACGAGGCGCGCCGTCCGCTGCGCGACCGCACGGCCGAATCCATCCTGCGGCTGCTGGGCGGCCGCGTGCCGGGCGAACCGGCACCGGCCGGTGCCACGGCCGACGGCGAAGCGCCGCTGCCCGAGCCCGCGTTCGCGCTCGAGGAGCGCAACATGGTCAGCGGCGTGCTGTCGCTGGCCGAGCGCAACGTGCGCTCGGTGATGACGCCGCGCGCCGACATCTCCTGGGTCGACCTGAACGACGACCCCGAGGCGGTGCGCGAGCAGCTGCTCGACACGCCGCACGGCATCTTCCCGGTGTGCCGCGGCTCGCTCGACGAGGTGGTGGGCGTGGCGCGCGCGAAAGACCTGCTGGGCCACCTGCTGCGGCACGGAAAGATCGACGAGAGCGGCGGCCTGCGCGCGCCGATCTACGTGCCCGAGTCGACCACCGTGATCCGCCTGATCGACACGCTGCGCGGCGCGCGCGGGCAGCTCGCGCTGGTCAACGACGAGCACGGCACCCTGACCGGCGTGGTCACGCCCATCGACGTGCTCGAAGCCATCGCGGGCGAGTTTCCTGACGAGGACGAGACGCTGGAAATCCAGCAGACCGCCGCCGACACCTGGACGGTTTCCGGCAGCGCCGACCTGCACCTGCTGGAGCAGGCGCTGCAGACGCACGGCCTGCTGAGCGACGACGACAGCTACACCTCGGTCGCGGGCTTCCTGCTCGCGCGCTTCGGCGGCCTGCCTCCGCAGGGCCGGACATGGGTGCACGACGGCTGCGAATTCGAAGTGACCGACGTCGATGCGCAGCGCATCCGCACGGTGGTGGTGCGGCGCCTGCCTGCGACAGAATCAGGCAACTGAACTGCCGCTCCCGGAGCCCCTGCCATGAACGTCCCCCACCACCGCCTGCCCGTTCCCCTCGACAAGGCCTACCGCCTGCTCAACCACGGCCCCACCGTGCTGGTGAGCGCGGCGCACGGCGGCCAGCGCAACATCATGGCCGCGGCCTGGGCCATGCCGCTGGATTTCGCGCCGCCCAAGGTGGCGGTGGTGCTCGACAAGAGCACCTGGACGCGCGTGCTGCTCGAAGGCGCCGGCAGCTTCGCGCTGCAGGTGCCCACGCGCGCGCAGCTCGACCTGACGGAAGCGCTGGGCAACAGCTCCGGCCGCGAGATCGTCGAGCAGTCGGGGCACGACAAGTTCGCGGCCTACGGCCTGCAGACCTTCGCGGGCACGGCCACCGATGCGCCGCTGCTCGAAGGCTGCGCGGCGTGGCTCGAATGCCGCCTGCTGCCGGAGCCGCACATCCAGCAGAGCTACGACCTGTTCCTGGGCGAGGTGATCGCCGCGCAGGCCGATTCGCGCGTGTTCGCCAACGGGCGCTGGAATTTCGACGGGCATGACGAGCTGCGCACGCTGCACCACGTGGCGGGCGGGCACTTCATCGTCGACGGGGAGGCGGTCGATGCGCGGCCGCTGCCGGCTGCTCGGACCTAGGCCAAGTAGTGGGCAGCGGCGCTGGTGGCCACAGACCTTGCAGCATCAACGTGTCTCCGCGGACAGTTGAGCATCGGCTCCAAAGCTGCCGGTAGTCCGAGCAATAGGGCTCTTTCGTGACAAAGGCCCGTGGTCCTCGCCCGTCTCACTCTCACAATCTCTCGCCTTTGAAACCTCGGCACACTCGCTGGCCGAATCCGCGAGCGACGGCTGCCTAACTGATATGAACAAGCATCTTGCACCTCGTCTGCCATCGGGCCGGCTTTTTCGCTCCATCGTGGCTGCTTCTTGCACAGCCATCCTCGCAGCGTGCAGCAGTACGCCGCCAATACCGTACGCGCTCCCCGACGGCATACCTAGTGCCAATTTGCGGAGTGTTCTGGTCGGAGCTTCCGGGCGCCATGAGTCGATCAGCGTGTGGATGTCGGGCGATCTGGCCCGTGGTCTAGGCTCCGGTAATCTATTCGACGTCCGGTCGTCCAAGAGCAAGCCCGAGGGCTATGTCAAAGTCCCCGCGAACGAAGAAATAACCCTCGTCTACTTCGAAATGGCGTCCGGCAATCGCACATGCAACATTGCGATCAAAACGGTGCTGGAAGCTGGAAAGAACTACTCGCTTGAAGGCGGCTTCGCCTACGAGGAGGGCGTGATCCCGATTCTTTTCGGAACACGCAAGTGCAGACTTGGAGTCATCGACGATGCGACGCGGCTGCCGGTTCCATTGCGGTCCGGCAAGTAGATGCGTCGACCCAGCATGCGTGGCTCCGATCCGCGATCTAGGCCGACGTAGGCCGCGCCGGCTTGGCCACCAGCATCAGCCGCAGCACCAGCGTGCCGCACACGGCGGCGGCAAGTGCAAGCAGCGCGACCCACAGCAGGCGTGCCGGCGACGCGGCGTCGAGCCAGTCCGCCAGCAGCAGCGTGGCGCTGTTGTACGCGGCATGCAGCGCAATGCAGGGAATGAGCGAGCGCGTGCGCTCGTAGAGCCACGCGAGCACCGTGCCCATGATGAGGCCGACCACGAACTGGTAGATGTTCATGTGCGCGGCGCCGAACAGCAGGGCCGAGAGAAAAATGGCCTGCCAGCGCGGATAGCGCTGCAGGAAGCCGCGCAGCACAATGCCGCGGAACAGCATTTCCTCGAGCAGCGGCGCCACCACGCACACCGCCAGCACGGCCGCCACGCTGCCGTCGGCCATGCGGCTGAACATGGCTTCTTCCCAGGCCGAGAGCGGCGCGATGCGCACCAGCAGGTTGAACGCGGAGGTGACGGTCAGCAGCAGCGCGGGCACCAGCAGCAGCACCGGCGGCACCACCAGCAGCAGCGTGACGCCGGCGGAAGCGCGCGACTGGTGGAACAGCTCGCGCCATGTGAGCTGCTGCGCATGCATCACGGCCGCGAACACGCAGCCGTTGCCGAGCACCGCCGACAGCACGCCGATCTGCATGCCGTTCAGGCCGAGCCACCGGTTGGCATCGCGCAGCGCCGCACCCACGACGATCTCGCACAGGCACAGCGCGAGGAACAGCAGTGCGGCTTGCGCCGCCGAGGGAAAGGCGGTGCTTTTCGGGGAGGGCATGGGAGAGTCGGGCTGCGCGGATGAGGAGGCGCGCATGTTAGCGCCCCCGTGTTGCACATGGCGGGGGCCTACGCGTGGGCGAGTTCGCCGCGCCTGAAGACCTGCGACAGCGGCGTGATCGCGATCGCGCCGGCTTGCCCCTGGGGTGGCAGCGAGAGCGCGCGCAGCACCGCGTATTCGCGCATGCGCGCAGAGCCGTGCGGATCGCCGGGCTGGATGCCGGTCGAGGGGTGGCACATCAGCACGTCGCCGGTGCGGCAGGCCGCGAGCCAGTCGGCAAGGCGCGCTTCGTAGCCCTGCACGTCGCCGGTGAAGTCGTACACGCCGAGCAGGCGCCGGCTCACCGGAATGCCGTGCTCGGCGGCGAGCGCTGCCAGCCGCGCGCCGCCCAGCGCATGGATCACGCGGGCCTTCAGCCGGTCGGGGCCGCTCCAGGCGCCGGGCGCGGTATAGCGCACCCACGGTGGCGACTTCGGGTAGCGGCGCACGATCTCGTCGACCAGCAGCTCGCGCACCACCGGGAACTGGTGCACATGCCGGTGGCCGTCGACGAACGCCGGCGCACGGCCCATCGCGTCTTCGAAGCGGGTGAACTGGTCGCGGATGTCGGCGTGCAGCACGGGCGAGAACACGGTGCGCGTGTAGGTCCGCGCGATCAGCCCCGCGAGGCCGGGCTCGGGGCCGTCGGGCGTGTCGGGGCGCGTGAGGTCCAGGTGCAGGCCCACGTCCAGCCGCGTGGCGTCCAGCCGCCGCAGCGCCCGTGCGCCCGCGGCCCATGCGCCGCGCCGTACCATGCCGCTGGTCGCGGAGATCTTGCCCAGCTCGGCAAGCTCAAGCACGGCGGCGTTGATGCCGGGGCTCATGCCGAAGTCGTCCGCGCACACGCAGAGGTGGCGCATCGTCGGTTCCAGCGGGCCGGTGGTGTCAGTCATTGCCATTCGTGGAGGGGGCAGGCACGGGAGGGGATGGTATGGCGGCACCGGCGGGCGCGGAGGCAGGGGCGCCCAGGCAGTCCGGGTCGCGCGTGGCGCTCCCCGCGAAGCGCCAGGCCGCGATGCTTTCGTTGACCGCCACCAGCTGCGCCTTGCCCAGCCATGGGTTCGACAGCTGCGAGGCGATCGGCCCGACCAGCCAGGTGGTGCGCGGCACGCACAGCACGGGCGCCAGCTGCGTCCGGTCGATCAGCGTGGCGTCGGCGCGCGCGGGCTCGAAGCGGCTCGCGTCGAAGATCTCCTTGCGCCAGTTGTCGCGGGTGTCGGTGGCGGCGGCCTTCCAGTCGTCCGACACGAGCACCGGCTGGCGCAGGTTCCAGTAGAAGGGAATCTCGTAGTAGTAGCTGTCGAGCATCATCACCTGGTCGCCCGGCGCCACCGACTGGCCGGCCGGCAGCCGCAGCCGCGTGCCCGGCGGCACCGAGTAGAGCGCGACCGCGACCACGCACGCCACGCACAGCACGGCCGCGACCGCCGACGTGGCGCGCATCCTGGGCAGCAGCTTCTCGACGGCGCGCCCTGCCAGCACGCGCTGCGCGATCAGGCAGGCCAGCGGCGGCAGCGCGGGCAGCACGTAGCCCACCAGCTTGGACCGCGGCAGCGAGAAGAACACCACGATCACCGCCAGCCAGATCCACATGAGCCAGTCGACGTCGGACAGGCGCGACCGGGGCTCCCCGTCCTTGCCGCGCGGCACGAGCACCCACGCGAACCACGGCAGCGTGAGCACCGCCAGCACCGGTACGTAGAACCAGAACGGGTGCTCGTTGTTGAACCCCGACGAAGCGAAGCGCCGGAAGTGCTGGGTGATGACGAAGTAGTCGAAGAACTCGGGGTACTTCAGCTGCATGGCAACGAACCACGGGCCCGCCGCCGCCAGCAGGATCGCCCAGCCCGGCAGCCAGAGCGCGAGCTTCAGCACCACGGTCTTGCGCGTGGCGGCGCACCACAGCACCAGCACCGCACCGGGCAGCACCAGGCCGATCAGTCCCTTGGCCAGCAGCCCGGCCGCGGCCATCAGGTAGGCGCCCGCGAGCAGGGCGCGCCAGGGCTCGCCGCGCTCCCGCGCCAGCGCCGCGCCGGCGGCCAGCAGCACCGTGGCCGAGATGCAGCCGGCCACCAGCATGTCGAGGTTGGCGAACTGCGCGCCCAGGAAGAAGAAGGGGGTGGTCACCAGCACCACGGTCGACAGCAGCGCCTGCCGCATCGTCGACCAGCGCCGCAGGAACAGGAACAGCGCCGCCGCCGCCGTGCCCGCGCCGATGATCGAAGGCAGCCGCGCCGCCCATTCGACCGGGCCCGCCACCGACATCGCCGCCGCGCCGATCCAGTAGAACAGCGGCGGCTTGTGGAAGAAGGGCAGGCCGTCCAGCCGCGGCACCAGCCAGTCGCCGGAATGCAGCATCGCCAGCGCCACGCTGCCGTAGCGCCCTTCGTCGGGCGCCATCAGCGGGCGCACCCAAGCGGTCGCGAGCAGCCACGCGAACAGCGCGGCAATGAGCCAGAGGGGTCGGGGCGATGTCCACCAGGCGGAGCCGGGCCGTCTCATGGTTTCCCGGGCTCGGCCTGGAGTCCCTTGCCGTGTTCGCGCCGGACCACGTACAGCGGACGCCCCTTCACCTCCTCGTAGATGCGGGCGATGTACTCGCCCACGATGCCGGTGGAGATCATCTGGATGCCGATGAAGAACATCAGGCTCACGACGATGGTGGTCCAGCCGGACACGGAGTTGCCGAACAGCAGGTGGTCGATGGTCACGAAAGTGCCGTAGCCGAAGGCCGGCACCGCGAGCAGGAGGCCCGCCACGCTCACCATGCGCAGCGGCCAGGTGGTGAAGGCGGTGAGGCCGTCGATGGCCAGGCCGATCAGCCGGCGCGCGTTGAACTTGGTGGTGCCTTCGGCGCGCGGCGCGGGCGTGTAGGGCAGCGCCACGGCGCGGAAGCCCACCCAGGCGTAGAGGCCCTTCATGAAGCGGCTGCGCTCTGGCATGGCCATGAGCGCGTCCACCACCTTGCGGTCCATCAGGCGGAAGTCGCCCGCGTCCTTGGGCACCTCGAAGCGGTCCGAAGAATTGACGAGGCCGTAGAAGAGCTTGCTGCCGAGCCGCTTGAAGCGGCTTTCGTCGCTGCGCTGCTCGCGCACCGCGTAGACCACCTCGGCACCGGCCGTCCATTGCGCGAGCATCGCGTGGATCAGCTCGGGCGAGTGCTGCAGGTCGCCGTCGAGCAGCACCACGGCGTCGCCGGTGGCCGCCGCAAGGCCGGCGGTGAGTGCGGCTTCCTTGCCGAAGTTGCGCGACAGTGAAATGCAGCGGAAGCCCGCGAGCTCGCACCATGCCTCGGCCACGGCGGCGGTGTCGTCGGTGCTGCCGTCGTCCACCACGATGATTTCCCAGCGCAGCCGCGTGGCCCAGAGGATGTCTTCCAGCAGCGGCAGCATGAGGCGCAGGTTGGCCGCCTCGTTGTAGCAGGGAATGACGCACGAGATGCTGCGCGCGTCGGGGGCGGGTGCGTCGGGCATGCCGGCCTGGGCCAGCGGCTCGGGGGTGCCCGAGGTGTGGGGCGGCAGGACCGCGCCGGGAGCGATGCCGGCACCGGGGCGCGAATGTCTTGCGGCGGACGAAGAGATCATGAGTGCCTCCAGAGAGAGCTGGTCGCCGGACTGTCGGCGGATGCGCGGCCAGTTCGCGGGACGAAGAAGAGAAAGAGCCACCGCGCGATGGCGATCGCGCCGGCAATCACCGCGCCCAGCAGCAGGCCGGCGACGATGTCGAGCGGGAAATGCACGCCCACGTACACGCGCGCCCATCCGGTGGCGGCGGCCAGCGCCAGCAGCGGCACGCCGATGCGGCGCAGGCTGGGGCGCAGCATGAAGGCCAGGGCGACCATGAACATGACGGCCGCGTGCGTGCTCGGCAGCGAGCCGCGGCTCGCATGCTCGATGTAGGCCTGGCCCAGCCCCGCCGCGAACGGGCGAGGAACATTGAGGCCCGTGGCGATGGTGTGCGCGATCAGCGAAGTCACGCCGGCGGCGGCGGCCACGATGCACAGGTAGGCGCGGTCGGCGCGTTGCCGCCACAGCGCCACCACGACGATGCCCGCGGCGAGCCAGCTGCCCCACAGCGCGAAGGCGACGGCGACCGAGAGCACCCACGGCGTGGGATGGCTGCCGGCGTGGATCCAGTGAAAGAAGGCGAGGTTCAGCGCGTCCATGGCGCCACTCCTTGCGGATGGATGCAAACAACAGGCGCAGGGCTGCGCAAGGTGCGGCAGGCGCACCTGAAAAATTTGGACATGTCAGTCCTTTCGACGAGGAAGAGAGGCCCGCTGCGCAGACGTCAGCGGGAGGACGCGACGCGCGAGGCGCCGGTTTCTCAGATCCCGTAGGGCGGGGCGGCGGTGGGCGGCAGGCGCCGCCAGGGCTGCGCGCAGGGCGGCGCGCCGCCGTGCGGCGGCACGTGCTCGGGCGCTTCGCGCACGATGGGCGTGGCAAGCCGTGCCAAGGCCACGGCCAGCGGCAGCATCGCGAGCACCATGGCCATGAGCGTGCTCAGCCCGAAGTCGAAGGCGTCGGGGTGGTCGATGCTCGCCGGCGCCTGGGCGAAGACCGTGGTCTCGTGGTCGCTCGGGTGGTCGGCGCGATCGTCGGCCTCGAACTGCGTGGTGTCGCTGACGCTGCGCACCCGCAGCATCGGCTCGTCTTCCAGGCCGTCGCAGCGGTAATGGACCGCGATGAAGGGCTGGAGAACAACCAGCAGCAGGCCCGCCACGCACCACCAACGGTAGTGCGCTCTGGCGAAATGGCGGACGCGTGCGAGAAGCATGCGGGAATGCTAGGAGGTTCGTGTGAACGGAACCTGATCGTGCGGGTCAGCATCCCGCAAGGTAGCGGCACGGGCCTGCGGTATAAGGCGCGCGCCCGCGCCGTGCAGCTACAGAACGAAGGGAATGAAGCGCCGCGTGCGCCGCATGTAGTCGCGGTAGGCATCGCCGAAATGCGCGATGCATTCCTGCTCGTCGCGCAGCGCCGTCATGAACAGCAGCACCGTGGCCGCGAGCACCAGCAGCAGCGTGAGCCAGCTGAACTGCTTGAGAAACGCACCCCAGGCCAGCAGCATCAGCGCGGTGTACATCGGGTGGCGGATGTAGCGGAAAGCGCCGCTGCTGACGACGGCGGATGTCTTCTCGAAGCCGTAGAGCGCGGGGTCGTCGCTGCGCGCCTCTGTCGGCTTGCCCTGCGCCTTGAGCAGGCGCACCGCATGGATCGGCAGCCAGATCGACAGCACGAAGAAGATGCTGGAGACGATCTGCCTGGCCGAGAACGGATCGTCATGCCACCACGGCAGGTTGACCAGCGCCAGCACCAGCATGCATTCCCATGCGAAGAAGCGGTAGAAGCCGTGCGAGCCGGGCCGGCTCAGCGGGCCGCGCGAAGCGTAGAGCAGCGCGGCGGTGCCGGCAATGAAGGCGAAGATCTGGAACCAGAAGAGCATGGCGGCCGAATTTACACGGCCGCGTTGATCTATCCGGCTATAGAAAACCCGCCGTCCACGGGAATCGCGGTGCCCGTCACGTAGTCGGACGCGGCGCTCGACAGGAACACGGCGGTGCCGGCGATGTCGCCCGGCTGGCCCCAGCGGCCGGCGGCGGCGCGGGCCACCACGCGGTCGTACAGGCCCGGGATCTGGCTGCGCGCGCCGTCGGTGAGCTCGGTCTCGAACCAGCCGGGCAAGATCGCGTTGACCTGGATGTTGTCGGGCGCCCACGAGAGCGCGGTCGACTTGGTGAGCTGCACGATGCCGGCCTTGCTCGCGGCGTAGGCCGGCGCATAGGGCGCGCCGAAGATCGACATCATCGAGCCGATGTTGATGATCTTGCCGCCGCCCGCGGCCTTCAGGTGCGCATGCGCGGCGCGGCTGCACAGGAAGGCGCTGGTGAGGTTGGTGTCCATCACCTTGTGCCATTCGGACAGCGCGAGCTGGTCGACAGGCTTGCGCACCGTGGTGCCGGCGTTGTTGATGAGGATGTCGAGCCGCCCGCAGCGCGCGGCGGCCTCGTCGAACAGCTTCTGCACCGAGGCCTCGTCGCTCACGTCGGCTTCGAGCGCGAAGCTGTCGCTGCCCAGCGCCTTCAGCGCCTCGACCGCGGCGGCCGACTTCTGCGTGTTGCGCGCGGCCACGATGACGCGCGCGCCGGCCTTGGCAAGTCCTTGCGCCATGCCGAGGCCGATGCCCCCGTTGCCGCCCGTGACCAGCGCGACCTTGCCCGTGAGGTCGAACATCGTCGTCATGCCTGCACCGCTTCCGGCTTCTTGGAGACCAGCGTCAGGATGTCGTAGCTGGCGACCAGCTCGCCGTCCTGGTTGGTCACTTCCACGTCCCAGGCCACCACGCCCTGGCCCTGGCCGCTGGCGTCTTTCTTGTTGCGGTCGATCTTGCGCTTGCAGGTCAGGCGCGCCTGGATGGTGTCGCCGATGCCCACGGGCTTGGTGAAGCGCAGCGTGTCCAGGCCGTAGTTGGCGAGCACCGGGCCGGGCGAGGGCGAGACGAACAGGCCGGCCGCCGCCGACAGCACGAAGTACCCGTGCGCAATGCGCTTGCCGAACGGCGACTGCTTCGCCGCCACCTCGTCGAAGTGCATGTAGAAATAGTCGCCCGAGATGCCGCCGAAGGCCACGATGTCGGCCTCGCCGACCGTGCGGCGATGCGTGAGCAGCGAGTCGCCGACCCGCAGGTCTTCGAAGTAGCGGCGGAACGGATGCACCTCGCTCTCGCGCACGGCCGCGCCGCGCACATGCTCGCCGGTGATGGCGGCCAGCATGGTGGGCGAGCCCTGCAATGCGGTGCGCTGCAGGTAGTGCTTGACGGCGCGCAGTCCGCCGAGCTCTTCGCCGCCGCCGGCACGCCCCGGGCCGCCGTGCTTGAGCTGCGGCAGCGGCGAGCCGTGGCCGGTCGATTCGGCCGCGGCCTCGCGCTCGAGCACCAGCAGCCGGCCGTGCCATGCGGCAGCCACGGGAATCGCCTTGGCGGCGATGGCCGGGTCGCGCGTGACCAGCGTGCCGACCAGGCTGCCGCGGCCGCGCGCGGCCAGTGCCAGCGCCTCGTCGATGCCGTCGTAGGGCATCAGCGTGCTGACGGGGCCGAAGGCCTCGACGTCATGCGCGGCGTCGTGCTCCAGCGGCTTGCGGCTCAGCAGCAGCGTGGGCGCGAAGAAGGCGCCTTCGCCCACGCCGTCGCCCACCGGCGAGAAGCCGTCGCGCTCGCCGTACACCAGCTCCGCGCCCTGCAGCAGCGTGGCCACGCGCTCGGCCACGTCGGCCTGCTGGTCGCGCGAGGCCAGCGCCCCCATGCGCACTTCTTCGCGCGACGGGTCGCCGACCACGGTCTTGGCCAGCCGCGCGCGCAGCCGCTCGGCCACCGCGTCGAGGTGCTGGCGCGGCACGATCGCGCGGCGGATGGCGGTGCACTTCTGGCCGGCCTTGATGGTCATCTCGCGCGCGACCTCCTTCACGAAGAGATCGAACTCCTCGTCGTCGGGCGTCACGTCGGGCGCGAGGATCGCGCAGTTCAGCGAGTCGGCCTCGGCATTGAACGGGATCGACTGGCGCACGATGTTGGGGTGCACGCGCAGCTTGGCGGCGGTGTCGGCCGAGCCGGTGAAGGTGACCACGTCGGGCCCTTCGAGCCGGTCGAGCAGGTCGCCCGTGCTGCCGATGACCAGTTGCAGGCTGCCCGCGGGCAGGATGCCCGACTGCACGATGAGCCGCACCAGCGCTTCCGTCAGGTAGCTGGTGGCCGTGGCCGGCTTGCCGATGCAGGGCATGCCCGCGAGGAAGCTGGGCGCGAACTTCTCGAGCAGGCCCCACACCGGGAAGTTGAACGCGTCGATGTGCACCGCCACGCCGCCGCGCGGCACCAGGATGTGCGTGCCCGCGAAGCCGCCCTTCTTGCCGAGCGGGAAGGCCGGGCCTTCGTGCACCAGGTTGCCCGAGGGCAGCTCGTTGGTGCCGATGCCGGCATAGGCGCTCAGCGTGCCCGCGCCGCCTTCGATGTCGATCCAGCTGTCGGCGCGCGTGGCACCGGTGTGGGCGGAGATGGCGTAGAGCGTTTCCTTGTTCGCGGCGATGTACTTGGCCAGCGCCTTCAGGCGCTCGGCGCGCTGCTGGAAGTCGAGCTTCATGAGCTCGGGAATGCCGGTGCGGCGCGCGTACTGCAGGGCCTCCGCGAAGTCGATGGCCTCGGCGTGGGTGCTTGCCACGGGTTGGCCGTTGACGGCGCTGCGCAGCTGCTGCGCGGCCTGCTGGCCGATCCAGCGGCCGGCGATGTAGCTTTGGAGGGTGGTGGTCATGGTGCGGGTCCTTTCGCGATGTCTGTCTTGCTCCTTCCCCCTCTGGGGGAAGGCGGGGATGGGGGCCAGCGGCATCGGTTCGGCGCTGTGCCCTGTCAGCGGCCGCCGTGCCCCCACCCCAACCCTCCCCCGGAAGGGGAGGGAGAAAAACCGTTCAATCCTTCTTGCCGATACCCAGGTAGGTATCAATGATCCGCTGGTCATGCAGCAGGTCGCGCGCCTTGCCTTCGAGCGCCACGGCGCCCATCTCCAGCACATAGGCGCGGTCGGCCACCTGCAGCGCGGCGCGTGCGTTCTGCTCCACCAGCAGCACCGACACCCCGTGGCTGCGCAGCTGCGACACCACGCGCAGCACTTCGCGCACCACCAGCGGCGCCAGGCCCAGTGAGGGCTCGTCGAGCATCAGCAGGCGCGGGCGCGCCATCAGCGCGCGGCCGATGGCCAGCATCTGGCGTTCGCCGCCCGAGAGCGTGGAGGCCATCTGAGGGCGGCGTTCCTTCAGGCGCGGGAAGATCTCGAAGATCTCGTCCATGCGCGCGCGCTGGTCGCGCTTGCCCTTGCGCCACTGGTAGAAGCCGCCGAGCAGCAGGTTGTCTTCGACCGACATCTCGCCGAACAGCTCGCGCCGCTCGGGCACCAGCGCCACGCCGCGCGCCACCATGGTCTCGACGCCGGGGCGCGCGATGCGCTCGCCGTCCAGCATCAGCTGGCCGGTCGATTGCAGCAGCCCCATGGCCGCGCACAGCAGCGTGGTCTTGCCGGCGCCATTGGGGCCGATCACCGTGACGATCTCGCCTTCGTTCACCTGCAGGCGCACGCCGTGCACCGCTTCCACGGTGCGGTAGGCAACGCAGAAGTCTTCCAGTTGAAGAATGGGATGGCTCATCGTGCGTCTTCCAGCAGTTCGTCGTCGGCGCCGCCCAGGTAGGCTTCGAGCACGCGCGGGTTGGCCTGCACTTCGGCGGGCGTGCCGGTGGCGATGACGGTGCCGAACTCGAGCACCGTGATGCGGTCGGCCAGGTTCATCACGAATTCCATGTCGTGCTCCACCACCAGGATGCCGAGGCCTTCGGCGCGCAGCTGGCTCAGCAGTTCGGAGAGCGCGCGCTTTTCCAGGTGGCGCAGGCCGGCGGCGGGTTCGTCGAGCAGCAGCACCGAAGGCTGGGCGGCGAGCGCGCGGGCAATTTCCACCACGCGCTGCTGGCCGAGGGAGAGCGATGCGGCGGGCGTCTCGGCATGCGCGCCGAGGCCGCATCGGTCGATGTGCCTGCGGGCTTCGGCCATCAGCGCGGCCTCTTCGGCGCGGTCCAGGCGCAGCATGGCCGCGAGCCAGCCGCGCTTCGCACGCAGGTGGGCGCCGAGCGCAACGTTCTCGGCCACGCTGCGCTGCCCCAGCAGGCGCACGTGCTGGAAGGTGCGGCCCAGGCCCAGCGCGGCAAAGGCGCGCGAAGGCTTGCCCGACATCGGCTGGCCCACCAGGCGCACTTCGCCCGTGGTCGGGTCGTCCACGCCCGAGATCATGTTGAAGAAGGTGCTCTTGCCGGCGCCGTTGGGGCCGATCAGCGCATGCACCTCGCCGGCCTTCAGCGTCATCGAGATGTCGTTGTTGGCCACCAGGCCGCCGAAGCGCTTGCTCACGCCGTCGGCCTGCAGCAGCAGGGTGCCGGCGGCGGGCACCGCGCGCTGTGCGAGCGGCTCCATCGTCGATGCGGCGGGACCGGCGCCGGCGGCGCGCGGCACTTCGCGCACCCAGCGGCGCGACAGCCGCGCCAGCGTGGGCCACAGGCCGTCGGCAAAGCGCTGCAGCACGAACAGCATCAAGAGGCCGAACACCACCACCTCGAAGTTGCCGCTGGTGCCCAGCAGCGCGGGCAGCACGTCCTGCAGCTTTTCCTTGAGCAGCGTGATAAGCGTGGCGCCGAGCACCGCGCCCCACAGGTGGCCCGCGCCGCCCACCACCGCCATGAACAGCATCTCGATGCCGATGTTGAGGTTGAAAGGCGTGGGATTCACGAAGCGCTGCATGTGCGCATAGAGCCAGCCCGAGATGGCCGCGAGCAGGGCCGCCAGCACGAACAGCTTGATGCGGTGGCGCGCGGTGTCCACGCCCATCGACTCGGCCATCAGCCGGCCGCCCTTGAGCGCGCGGATGGCGCGGCCCTCGCGCGAGTCGAGCAGGTTGTGCATGGCCCACAGCGCGAGCAGCAGCACGGCCCAGATCACCACGCCCAGCATGCGCGGCGTGGCGAAGGAGACGCCCGCCACCACCAGCGGCGGAACGCCGGTGATGCCGGTCTGGCCGCCGAGGAATTCCATGTTGCCGAGCAGGAAGTAGAGGCTCAGGCCCCAGGCGATGGTGCACAGCGGCAGGTAGTGACCCGAAAGCTTGAGCGTGACCGCGCCGAGCGCCCAGGCCAGCGCGAAGGTCAGCACCAGCCCCAGCAGCAGGCCGAGCCAGGGCACCAGCGCCGAGCCCGCGAGGCCGCCGAGCCAGCCGGCGGCCGTGGGCGAAGTGCATATCCAGGCCGTGGCATACGCGCCCATGCCGACGAAGGCAGCCTGACCGAAGGAGGTCATGCCGCCCACGCCGGTCAGCAGCACGAGGCCCACCGCCACCAGGGCGTAGAGGCCGATGTTGCTGAGCACCGAGACGGTGAACTCGGGCAGCCAGCCCCAGGCCAGCGCGAGCGCGACGATGAAGACCAGCGTGAGTACGCGCGGCGTCACCAGCGGGCGGCCCTCGGGCGCCGCGTTCGCGGTGGTAGAAGCGGTGGTCGACGGAGACTGGTTCATTCCTCGTCCTCCACATGATGGCTGTTGAGCGAGCGCCACAGCAGCACCGGGATGATCAGGGTGAACACCAGCACTTCCTTGTATGCGCTGGCCCAGAAGGAAGAGAAGGCTTCGAGCAGGCCGACCAGCAGCGCGCCCGCGAGCGCCAGCGGATAGCTCGCGAGCCCGCCGACGATGGCGGCCACGAAGCCCTTCAGGCCGATCAGGAAGCCGGTGTCGTAGTAGACCGTGGTGATGGGAGCGATCAACAGCCCCGAGATGGCGCCGATGACGGCGGCCAGCGCGAAGCTCAGGTCGCCCGACAGTTCGGTGGGAATGCCCGAGAGCCGTGCGCCCACGCGGTTGATGGCGGTGGCGCGCAGCGCCTTGCCGATCATCGAGCGGCCGAAGAACCAGAACATGGCGATCACCAGCACCAGCGTGACGCCGACCACCACCAGCGACTGTCCGTTGACCGGAATGCCGCCGAGGTCGAAGCGCGCCTCGGAGAACGCGCTGGTGCGCGAACCCTCGGCACCGAAGAA
This sequence comes from Variovorax sp. PMC12, assembly GCF_003019815.1. NCBI lineage: Bacteria > Pseudomonadati > Pseudomonadota > Betaproteobacteria > Burkholderiales > Comamonadaceae > Variovorax > Variovorax sp. PMC12. The sequence goes on along the minus strand of NZ_CP027773.1, from coordinate 2,739,049 downwards.
GAAGAGCCCCAGGCCGACCAGCACGCCGTGCAGCGCCACCGAGACGATCAGCAGCATCAGCACGCTGGCGTCGGCCAGCGGGCGGTAGGCGACGCGGTAGAGCAGCGGGCCCAGCGGCGCGATCAGCACCAGCGTGGCGAGCGACTGCATCGCGAGCGATGTGGGCTTCAGGCCCAGTATCAGCACCGCCGCCAAGGCCGGGAAGGCCACGCACCATGTCAGCGCCGAGCGCCAGTCGACGACGGCGCCGCGCTTCCAGCGCCATGCTTCCACCACCAGCACGATCACCGCCAGCGCCAGCAGCAGCCACAGCGTGGAAGGCGCGCGGCCGCCCTGCAGCGCGGCCATGGAGAGCGCACCGAAGGCGACGAACTCGCCCTGCGGGATGAAGATCACGCGCGTGACCGAAAACACCAGCACCAGCGCGAGCGCCATCAGTCCGTAGACCGCGCCGTTCACGATGCCGTCCTGCCCCAGCAACAGGGCAATCTGCAAATCCATAAAACAACCTTCGGGCGTCGCCCGTGACTCAGTTCAGGAACACCGAGGAACCGGCTTTGCCGGGCCTCAGGTGTTGCCCCCGGCAGGGGGTGGGAGAAGCGACACGAAGTGCGCGGAGCCTGGGGGTGAGCCCAGGATCAGGGCTGATACTTCCAGGCGCCGTTCTCGATCTTCACCATCACGCGGGCGCGCTGGTCCAGGCCCAGGTGGTCCTGCGCGGTCATGTTGAACACGCCGTGCGCGCCGGACACATCCTTGGTCTGCTCCAGCGCGTCGCGCAGCGCCGCACGGAATTCGGGCGTGCCGGGCTGCGCCTTCTTCAGCGCGGCCGGCACGGCCGAGCTCATCAGCAGGCCGGCGTCCCAGGCGTGCGCGCCGAAGGTCGAGACCGAGCCCTTGCCGTAGGCGGCTTCATACGCGGACACATAGGCGAGCGCGGACTTCTTCACCGGGTTGCTGGCCGGCAGCTGGTCGGCCACCAGCACCGGGCCGGCGGGCAGGAAGGTGCCTTCCACGTCCTTGCCGCCCACGCGCAGGAAGTCGGCGTTGGCCACGCCGTGAGTCTGGTACATCTTGCCGCCGTAGCCGCGTTCCTTCAGCGTCTTCTGCGGCAGCGCGGCCGGCGTGCCGGAGCCGGCCACCAGCACCGCGTCGGGCTTGGCGGCCATGATCTTCAGGGCCTGGCCGGTCACCGAGGTGTCGGTGCGGGCATAGCGCTCGTTGGCCACGACCTTGATCTTCTTCAGGTCGGCGGCCTTGGCGAATTCCTGCGACCAGCCTTCGCCGTAGGCGTCGGAGAAGCCGATGAAGGCGACGGTCTTCACGCCGTTGGCGGCCATGTGCTCGGCGATGGCCAGGGACATCATGATGTCGTTCTGCGGCGTCTTGAACACCCACTTCTTCTTGGCGTCCATCGGCTCGATGATGCGGGCCGACGCGGCCACCGAGATCATCGGCGTCTGCGCTTCGCTGGCCACGTCGATCATGGCGAGCGAGGCCGGCGTGGTGGTCGAGCCCAGGATCACGTCGACCTTGTTCTCTGCGATGAGCTTGCGCGTGTTGTTGACGGCCGCGGTGGTGTCGGAGGCGTCGTCCAGCACGATGTAGTTGATCTTCTGCCCGCCGATCGTCTTGGGCATCAGCGAGATGGTGTTCTTCTCGGGGATGCCCAGCGATGCTGCCGGGCCGGTGGCCGAGATGGTGACGCCGACATTGACGTCGGCCCACGAGGCGGCGGCGGTGGCGCACAGCGCTGCGATCAGCAGGGGCTTGAAGAATTTCATTTGGACTTGTCTCCGGGTTGAAAAATTGTTGAGGACTGAAGTATCTATCACCGCTCGTCGAAGGAGAGCGTGACGCATTCGGTGAGGGGGTGCGCCTGGCAGGTCAGCACGAAACCCGCGGCCACCTCATTCTTGTCGAGAGCGAAGTTGCGCTCCATTCGGACTTCCCCGTCCACCAGCTTGGCGCGGCATGTGCCGCACACGCCCGACGTGCAGGAGAACGGCACTTCCAGCCCCGCCGCCGAAGCCGCGTCGAGGATGCTGGGCTGGCCTTCGGTGAAGGTGATCTCGCGCTGCAGGCCGTCGCGCACGATGGTGATGCGCGACTGCTTGGCGTCGCCGGGCTGGGCCTCGTGCACCACCGCGCCCACCTGCGTGGCCGAGGGCAGCGCCACGCCGAAGCGCTCGATGTGGATGCGCTCCTCGGGCACGCCCGCCGCCAGCAGCGCGGCCTCGGCCTCGTCGTTCATCTGGAACGGGCCGCACACGTACACATGGTCGATCTGCGCGGCGGGCACCACGCTCTGCAGGAATTCGCCGATCTTCTCGCGGTTCATCACGCCGAAGCCCAGGGGCGAATCGGTGTGCTCGTCGGAGAACACGTGCTGCAGCACCAGCCGGGTCATGTAGCGGTTCTTCAGGTCCTCGATTTCTTCCTTGAACATCGTGGACTGCAGCTGGCGGTTGCCGTAGATCAGCGTGAAGCGGCTCGCGGGCTCGCGCGCCAGCACCGTCTTCATGATCGACAGGATCGGCGTGATGCCGCTGCCGCCCGCGATGCCGACGTGGTGCCGCGCCGAGGCCGGCTCGATGGGCACGAAGAAGCGGCCCTGCGGCGCCATCACCTGCAGGGTGTCGCCGGGCTGCAGGCTGGCGTTGATCCAGTTGGAGAACACGCCGCCGCGCACCTTGCGCACGCCGACGCGCAGCTCGCCGTCGTCGAGGCCGGCGCATATCGAATAGGAGCGGCGCAGGTCCTGGCCGTCGATGTCCTTGCGAAGCGTGAGGTACTGGCCTTGCGTGAAGCCGAACACTTCCTGCAGGTCGGTGGGGACTTCGAAGGACACGATGACGGCCTCGGCCGTGTCGGGCTCGATGGCCTTCACGCGCAGGGGATGGAAGAGGGTGCTCATCGCGGGGGTGCTTTTCTAGATCGGCTTGAAGTGTTCGAACGGCTCCTTGCACGCCATGCAGCGGTACAGGGCCTTGCAGGCGGTGGAGCCGAATGCGGAGAGGCGCTCGGTGCGCTCGCTCGCGCAGCGCGGACAGGCGATGCGCTCGCCGGCGATGCGGCCGAAGAGCTTGATCGGCATGGCAGTGTTGGCCGCGGCTTCCGGGGTGAGGTGGGCGGGCGGCGCGATGCCGTAGGCCTTGAGCTTGGCGCGGCCTTCCTCGCTGATCCAGTCGCTCGTCCATGCGGGCGCGCGGCGCAGCGTGGCGCGAGCACGGCCCAGGCCGGCCTGCTCGACGGCGGCCAGCACGTCGTGCTCGATGGCTTCGGTGGCGGGGCAGCCGGAGTAGGTGGGCGTGAGCACGATCTCCAGGCCGTCTTCGTGCTCGATCACGTCGCGCACGATGCCCAGGTCGCAGACCGACACGGCCGGCACCTCGGGGTCGGGCACCGTGTGGAGCACGGCCCACGCCGCATCGACGCGCGACGCCAGCGCGTTCATCACCACACGCCTCCGGGGAAGCTGCGCTGCAGGTGCTGCATCTCGGCCAGGATGTAGCCCATGTGCTCGCTGTGCACACCGTGCTTGCCGGTGCTGCGGAAGGCGGCTTCCTTGGGCATGGCGAGGCCGGCGGCGTCCAGCACCTGTTGCATGTCGGCGAGCCAGGGCTCGCGCAGTTCGCTCCAGGCCGGGCCGAGGCCGCTGGCGCTGGCTTCGGCATCCACGGCGTCGCTCTCGAACAGTTCGGGCACGTAGAGCCAGAGCTGCTTCAGCGCTTTCTCCGTGCGGCGGCGCGATTCTTCCGTGCCGTCGCCCAGGCGCACGACCCAGTCGCCCGAGTGCTGCTGGTGGTAGCGCGCTTCCTTCACCGCCTTGCCGGCGATGGCGGCCACCTCGGCGTCGCTCGATGCGGCCAGGCGCTGCCACAGCAGCTTGAGCAGCGTCGACACCATGGTGTTGCGCACCACGGCAAAGGCGAAGTCGCCGCGCGGCAGCTCGGCGATGGTGAGGTTGAAGTAGTCGCGCTCCTCGCGCAGGTAGGCGAGCTGGTCTTCGTCATGCTCGCGGCCGGCGCCTTCCAGCTTGCCGGCGTGGGTGAGCAGCGCCCGGGCCTGGCCGACGAGGTCGAGCGCGATGTTGGCCATCGCGATGTCTTCTTCCAGCACTGGCGCGTGGCCGCACCACTCGCCCAGGCGCTGTGCCAGCACGAGGCAGGTGTCGCCGATGCGCAGCAGGTATTGCACGGCGGGCGTGCGGTTCAGTTCGATCGATGCTTGCATGGTCCTGGCCCTGCTCACATGTGGTCGACCGACTTGGGCAGCGCGTAGAAGGTCGGGTGGCGGTAGACCTTGTCTTCCGCCGGGTCGAAGAACATGTCCTTGTCGCCCGGGTCGCTGGCCACGATCTGCTCGGAGCGCACCACCCAGATGCTGCTGCCTTCCTGGCGGCGGGTGTACACGTCGCGCGCCATCTGGATCGCCATCTTCGAATCGGCCGCGTGCAGGCTGCCGCAGTGCTTGTGGTCGAGGCCGGCCTTGCTGCGCACGAATACTTCCCACAGGGGCCACTCTTGTTTCTGTTCGACGGTCATGCCGCCTCCTTCATCGGTTGCTTGTTGGCATGGGCCATCGCGGCTTCGCGCACCCATGCGCCTTCTTCCCAGGCGTCGACGCGGGCCTGCAGCCGCTCGCGGTTGCAGGGGCCGTCGCCGCCGATCACGCGCCAGAACTCGCTCCAGTCGATGGCGCCGAAGTCGTGCGCCTGGCGCTCCTCGTTCCACTTCAGGTCGGGGTCGGGCAGGGTCACGCCGAGGATGCGCGCCTGCTCCACCGTGGCGTCGACGAACTTCTGGCGCAACTCGTCGTTGCTGAAGCGCTTGATGCCCCAGCGCATCGACTGCGCGCTGTTGGGCGACTGGTCGTCCGGCGGGCCGAACATCATGATCGAGGGCCACCACCAGCGGTTGACCGCGTCCTGCACCATGGCCTTCTGCGCGTCGGTGCCGTGGGTCATCATGGTGAGCAGGGCTTCATAGCCCTGGCGCTGGTGGAAGCTTTCCTCGCGGCAGATGCGGATCATGGCGCGCGCATACGGCGCATACGAGCAGCGGCAGATCGGCACCTGGTTCATGATGGCGGCGCCATCGACCAGCCAGCCGATGGTGCCCATGTCGGCCCAGGTGAGCGTGGGGTAGTTGAAGATCGAGCTGTACTTGGCCTTGCCGCTGTGCAGCGCGTCGAACATCTGGTCGCGCGAGGTGCCCAGCGTCTCCGCCGCGGCATACAGGTAGAGGCCGTGGCCGCCTTCGTCCTGCACCTTGGCCAGCAGGATGGCCTTGCGCTTGAGCGTGGGCGCGCGGCTGATCCAGTTGCCCTCGGGCAGCATGCCGACGATTTCCGAGTGCGCATGCTGGCTGATCTGCCGCACCAGCGTCTTGCGGTAGTGCTCGGGCATCCAGTCTTTCGCCTCGATGAAGTCGCCAGCGTCGATGTGGGCGTCGAAGCGCTCCTCGAGCCGCATCTCTTCGGCGGAGCGCACGGCCTTCTGCTTGCCGTCGCCTGCGTCCTTGCCCATGGTGTCCATTGCCTGGGTGTACATGTGCGTGTCCTTTGGAAAGAGGGTTGAAGCGGCGCGCGCTCAGCGCGGCCGGGTGTCGAACACGCGCCGGGCCTTGCCGGTCTGCGTGCGTTCGATGGAGTCGGGGTCGAACACGCGCACCGTGGTCGAGATGCCGACCAGCGTCTTCACGCGGTCCTGCACCCAGCTCGCGATGGCCTTGCGTTCGCTCTCGTCGATGCTCGTGCGCGGCTGCAGCTCGCAGTGCACCTCGACCTCGTCGAGCAGCCCGTCGCGGCGCACGTGCACCTGGTAGAGGCCCGACAGGCGCTCGTGCGCGAGCACGATCTCCTCCACCTGCGTGGGAAAGACGTTGACGCCGCGGATGATCATCATGTCGTCGCTGCGCCCGACGATCTTGCCCATGCGGCGGAACGCGCGCGAGGTGGGCGGCAACAGCCGCGTGAGGTCGCGCGTGCGGTAGCGCACGATGGGCATGGCTTCCTTGCTCAGCGAGGTGAAGACCAGTTCGCCTTCTTCGCCGTCGGCCTTCAGCTCGCCGGTCTCGGGGTCGATGATCTCGGGGTAGAAGTGGTCTTCCCAGATCACGGGTCCGTCCTTGCTCTCCACGCATTCGCTGGCCACGCCCGGGCCCATCACTTCGCTGAGGCCGTAGATGTCCACCGCGTCGATGCCGGCCTTGGCCTCGATGTCGCGGCGCATGGCTTCGGTCCAGGGCTCGGCGCCGAAGATGCCGATCTTCAGCGAGCTGTCTTTCGCGTCGAGGCCCTGGCGCTCGAACTGCTCGATGATCACCTGCATGTAGCTGGGCGTGACCATGATGATGTCGGGCTTGAAGTCCTGGATGAGCTGCACCTGCTTCTCGGTCTGGCCGCCCGACATCGGGATGACGGTGCAGCCCGCGCGCTCGGCGCCGTAGTGCGCGCCCAGGCCGCCGGTGAACAGGCCGTAGCCGTAGGACACGTGGATCATGTCGCCGGCACGCCCGCCGGCCGCGCGGATGGAACGCGCGACCAGGTCTGCCCAGGTGTCGATGTCGTTCTTCGTGTAGCCCACCACGGTCGGCTTGCCGGTGGTGCCCGACGAGGCATGGATGCGCGCCACCTGCGTGCGCGGCACGGCGAACATGCCGAAGGGGTAGTTGTCGCGCAGGTCGCTCTTCACCGTGAACGGAAACTTCGACAGGTCGGCCAGCGACTTCAGGTCGCCCGGGTGCACGCCCTTGGCGTCGAAAGCCTTGCGGTAGTGCGGCACGTTGTCGTACGCGCGCTGCAGCGTGGCGCGCAGGCGGGTGAGCTGCAGTGCCGCGATCTCGTCGCGGCTGGCGGTTTCGATGGGGTCGAGTTCGCCGGGGGCGGGGTGTCTGGCTGTCATGGTCTGGATGTCTCCTCAGGCAGCGACGGCGGGGCGGCCCTTGGCCGTGTAGGAGCGGCCGCGGAACATCGCGATGCGCTCGCCGCGCTGGTTGGTGATTTCGGTGTCGTACACGCCGGTGCGGCCGGCCTTCGACACCTCGTGGCAGCGCGCGGTGAGCAGGTCGCCCTCGCGCGCCGGGGCGATGAAGTCGATGGAAAAGCCCGAGGCCACGGTCAGCTCGTTGTACGAGTTGCAGGCGAAGGCGAAGGTGGAGTCGGCCAGCGTGGCCATGAAGCCGCCGTGGCAGGTGGCGTGGCCGTTGAGCATTTCGGAGCGCACGCGCATCTCGATCGTGGCCTGGCCGGGGCCGACCTCGACGATGCGCATGCCCAGGCCCTTGGTGGCGTTGTCGTTGGCGAACATGCCGTCGCGGACGTATTCGGCCGTCTGCTGCGGCGTGCGTTGTGTGTCGGTCATGCTCAGCGGTCCTTGAAGACGGGCGCGCGCTTGGCGCGGAAGGCCTCGACGCCTTCGCGGTAGTCGTCGGCGTTGCCCAGGTCGCGCTGGATGCGGGCTTCTTCGGCGAGGGCGGTGTCCAGGTCCATGTCCTGCGCGGCGGCCATGGTCTGGCGGGTGGCGACGAGGGCGCGGGTGGGCATGCCCGCCAGCTTCGTGGCGAGCGCGGCGGCTGTTTCGGCCAGGGCCGCGTCGTCCACGCACTGCCAGATCAGGCCGATGCGCGCGGCTTCCTCGGCGGGCAGCTTGTCGCCGAGCATCGCGATGCCCAGCGCGCGGGCCGAGCCGACGAGGCGCGGCAGCAGCCAGGTGCCGCCCGTGTCGGGCACGAGGCCGATCTTGGTGAAGGCCTGGATGAAGCTGGCCGAGCGGCCCGCCACCACGAGGTCGCAGCACAGCGCCAGGTTGGCGCCCGCGCCGGCGGCCACGCCGTTGACGGCGGCAACCACCGGCACCGGCATCGAGCGCAGGCGCGCGACGAGCGGGGCGTAGTAGCTGGAGATGACATGGCCCAGGTCCTTGGGCGCGGCACCGGGCGTGGGGTCGGGCGCGACCGACGGGTCGGCCAGGTCTTGCCCCGCGCAGAAGGCGCGGCCGGCGCCGGTGAGCACCACGCAGCGCACGACCTCGTCGTTCGCCGCCGCTTCGAGGGCGGCCATCAGCTCGGCATGCAGCCCGGTGGTGAAGCTGTTGAGCGCCGCGGGGCGGTTCAGGCTCAGCGTGCGCACCGCGCCCGCGTTGCTGATGAGTACCAAAGGCTCAGTCATTGCGTGTCTCTTTCGTCCTTCGTGGGAGGCGGCCTGGCGTGCAAACACTATTGACCGACCGTTCGGTTGATTTTAGGATCGACCTCGATTCCGACACAAGCGGGGTCGCTTCAGGGCAAACCCTGAGACCCGAAGACAAAGGAGACCGAATGCCCAGCTATTCCATCGACGGCGTGATCCCGGTCGTCGATCCGAGCGCCTACGTGCACCCCACGGCCGTGCTCATCGGCGACGTGATCGTCGGCCCCAACTGCTATGTGGGCCCCTGCGCCAGCCTGCGCGGCGACTTCGGCCGCATCGTGCTGGAGGAGGGCTCGAACGTGCAGGACCATTGCTGCGTGCACGGCTTTCCCGACAACGACACGGTGATCGAGGCCAACGGCCACATCGGCCACGGCGCGATCCTGCACAGCTGCATCGTGCGGCGCGACGCGCTGGTGGGCATGAACGCGGTGGTCATGGACGAGGCCGAGATCGGCGAGAAGGCCATCGTCGCGGCCTGCGCCTTCGTGCCGGCCGGCATGAAGGTGCCGGCGCGCTCGCTGGTGGCGGGCATCCCGGCCAAGGTGAAGCGCGAGCTGACCGAGGACGAGATCGCCTGGAAGCTGGAAGGCACGCACACCTACCAGGCGCTCACGGTACGCAGCCTCGCCAGCCTGCACGAGGTAGCGCCGCTCGCCCGGGTGGAGCAGGGCAGGCCGCGCCTGCCGGCCACCGACGTGCGCTCGCTCATCGCGACCAAGCGCGGCTGAACGCGATCGCGCTTCGTGCAAGATCGCGCGTTGTTCCAACAGCCCAACCCAGGAAACCGACCCGATGCCGCGTGGAAGATCCGCCACCTACGACGACCAGCGTGAACTGATCCTCGCGCAGGCCGCGCAACTGTTCGCGCGCAGCGGCTACCCCGCCACCTCGATGAACCAGGTGGCAGAGGCCTGCGGCCTCTCGAAGGCCACGCTCTACCACTACTACAAGGACAAGAGCAGCCTGCTGATCAGCATCGCCGAGACGCACGTGTCCAAGCTCGCCGCCCTGGTGGCCGAGGAAGAGGCCTCGACGCAGACCGACGAAGAGCGCCTGCGCCGCTTCATCTACCGCATCGTCGAGGAATATGCCGGCGCGCAGGACGCGCACCGCGTGCTGACCGACGACGTGCGCTTTCTCGAAGAGGCCGACCGCGAGCGCGTGCTCGACAAAGAGCGCGAGGTGGTCGCGGGCTTTGCGCGCGCCGTCTCGGCACTGCGCCCCGGCGCGCCGAGCGACGACCTCGCCAAGCCGCTGACCATGCTGCTGTTCGGCATGATCAACTGGATGTTCACCTGGATGAAGCCCGACGGCCGGCTCGACCACGCGGCCATCGCGCCGATCGTGGCCGATCTGTTCCTGGGCGGCATCGGGGCGGTGAAGACGCCGCAGATCACGAAGAACACGCGCTGAAGCATCCGTGGCCTTCCACGGTTCGGCGCCGCTGCACGAACACGCCGTCGCGATCGCTGGCAGTACTCAGGGCGCGACGTGCGTGTGGTAGATCTTGCTGACCACGGTCCACTTGCCGTCGACCTTCAGCAGATTGAAGAAGTCGGTGAAGCAGAAGCCCGAAATGTCGTTGGTGTCGATCCGGGCGCTGGCGGCGGTGCCCACGATGTCGATGCCGACGATCACGCCCTGTGCTTCGGGCGACGGGCGGAAGGCGCTGTCGATGGTGTCGAACAACCCCTGGATCGGGCCGCCAGTCAACTGGCCATCGGCCCCGACGCCAAAGATGGTCGCCTGCTCGCTGAAGGCCGGTTTCATGATGCTGCTGCTGGCCTGCTTGCCGCCTTCGTTGTACTTCTGCAGCACTTCGGCGATGGCCTTGTATTCCTGGACGTAGATGGGATTGCTCATGGTTTTCCTGGTTGAGGTTGGAGAGCGTTGGGCTCCGTCATTCGTTGCGTTGTATTGAACGATTCATTCGATGAATCATTGACCTCTTCATCGATATTTGAGATGCTCGTGCGGTGATTGGCGAACTCAAGACCTTCATCGCGGTGTGCAAGCACGGCACCTTCGCGGCAGCGGGGGACCGCATCGGTCTTACCCAATCCGCGGTGAGCAGCCAGATCAAGCGGCTGGAAGAGGCCTTGGGTTTCGAACTGTTCGATCGAACCGGGCGCTCCGCCACCTTGAACGTTGCGGGGCAGACGACCCTGCCGCGCGCCGAAGAGATCTGCGCGCTGTTCGCAAAACTCGGGGAGCTGCCCGAGGACAATGCCACCAGAGGATTGCTGCGCATAGGCTCGATCGCTTCGGCCCAGCCCACGTTGCTGGCACGCGCGCTCGAAAAGCTCCGCAAGGCCTTTCCACTGGTGCGCGTGCATGTGTCGCCGGGCGTTTCGATGCGCTTGATGGATGACCTCGATGCGGGAAAGATCGATGCGGCGGTCATCATCCGCCCACCTTTCGGCCTGCCTTCCGATCTGACGTGGCAGGCGCTGATTCACGAGCCTTATGTGCTGGTGGTACCCAAGGCCTTGCCCGTGACGAAGGACTGGCGCGCGCTGATTCAGCAGCAGCCGTTCCTTCGGTATGACCGGGCTTCTTTCGGCGGCCGCATGGTCGAGGGATTTCTCCGCCGCGAGGCGGTCTCGGTCAACGACGCGATCGAGATCGATGAGATTCCCGGATTGATCCACCTTGCTTCCAAGGGCCTGGGGGTCGCGCTGGTTCCGCTGGTCGAAGCGCACCTTCCCCTGCCTTCCGGAGTCCGTGTCGTTTCGCTCGGGGAGTTCACCTTCTACCGCGAGATCGGCCTGCTGCAACGCAAGCCGCGGGTCAGTCCACCGATCGTGGCGCATTTTGCAGAGCACCTGCGGGAGGCCGCCGATGCGCAGCCGGGCAACCCGCTGCTGCCCACGCGCGGCCGCGCGGGAAAGTCGGGCCGCCTGCGCAAGCCGTAGCCGTGCACCTGGACCAGGCACCCGGGCGGATGGCCGTCCCGCGTGGCGCAAGATGGATGCAGTGCGCGAGGCGGCAACGCGTCGTCTGGGGGCAATGGGGCGCATCAGCGTGCCTCGTAAGCCTCCAGCGGCTTGTCCGACGGAGCGGCCCAGGCGGCCTTGGTCATGGCGTTGGCCGGCAGCCCCACCCTGGCGCCATTGGGAGGGATGGGCTGCATGAACCACTTGTCGTAGATGCGTGAGACTTCGCCACTCCTGGCGAGTGCCAGGATGCTGTCGTCGACCATCTTCTTGAATGCCGGGTCGCCCTTGCGGAACATGATTGCAATGGGCTCGACACTGAAGACCTGATCCAGGAGCCTGTACTTTTCCGGTTCCTTGCTCCTGGAAATCAACGTGGCCAGAATCTGGCCGTCTGCGATGAAGCCCTCGGCGCGGCCACCTTCAAGAAGCAGGAAGCCTTCGCTGTTGTCCTTGGACAGCACTTCGGATACGCCCGCCACGCCGTCGCGCCCGAGCCTTCGCAGCGCTTGCACGGACGTGCTGCCGGTGGTGGCCGCGACCGTCTTGCCGGCCAGCTGCGCAGGTGATGCGATGCCCGAGTTCGTCTTGACGGCGATTCGGATGCCCTCGACATACAACGTGGGCGCGAACGCGACGTCCTTCTGCCGCGCTGCATTGTTGGTGGTCGTCCCGCATTCGATATCCACCGTGCCGTTCTGTACGAGGGGGATTCGGTTCTGCGGTGTCACGAGCTGGTACTTCACGTCGATCTTGTCGAGGTGCAGCGCCTTCCTGATGTCGGCGATGACTCGCTCGCAGATCTCCACATGAAAGCCTGTGTACTTTCCGGGGCCCAGCGTGAAAGACATGGCGCCCGAAGCATCGCGCACGCCCATGGTGATGGAGCTCGACTCCTTGATCTTGCCCAAGGTGTCGGACTGGGCCGAAGCAGAAGCGCAGGCGACCAGCATGGCAGCCAATGCCACCGATTTCGTGTTGCTCGTGGGCATGGCGGGCTTTCAGCGTGCGAACAGCGAGCTCAGGTCGGCAAAGGACTTCATCTCGATCGCGTTGCCCGAGGGGTCGAGAAAGAACATCGTGGCCTGTTCGCCGGGCTCTCCCTTGAAGCGCACGTAAGGTTCGATCACGAACTGTGTCTGACGCGCCACCAGCTTGTCGGCCATGCGCTGCCATTGATCCATCGGCAGGATCGCGCCGAAGTGACGTACCGGCACGTCGTGGCCGTCCACGGCGCTGCTCTGCCGATGACCGCATTCGTCCGGGGCCAGGTGGGCCACGATCTGATGGCCGTAGAAGTCGAAGTCGACCCATTCCGGCGCGCTGCGGCCCTCGGGGCAACCGAGCAGTTCGCCGTAGAACGCTCGAGCTTCGGCAATGTCGCGGACAGGAAACGCCAGATGGAACGGGATGCGGGTGGTCGCGGTGGACATGAAAGTTTCGCCAGTCAGAGTTGAACCGGGCGCAACTTTAAGGAGGGACTTCAATGATCGAAAGTGATTTATTTTCTTGCTGAGCAGCACGAAAATCGATCATTGAAGGCCAGTCTGGCCACCTTCGCCAGGCTCGCTAGCCGGGCGCGAGTGCGAAACCGCTGCGGTCGCGGCGGTCGTGTCCGATTACCGCCGGATGACTCCGGACGCTAGAGGATGCGGTTGAACCAGAGCAGCGACAGCCCCGCCGACAGCAGCGTCAGCACCGCCGCGCCGAGCGCGAACAGCGCCGAGATCTCGGTTTCCTTCTTCTCCACGGTGAGCTTGGTGCTCAGCGTTTCGTAGACCTTCTTCAGGTCGCTCGCCGTGCCGGCGTAGAAGTACTCGGCATTGGTCTTCTGCGCGATGGCCTTGAGCGTGTCCTCGTCGAGGCGCACGCGCATCGACCAGCCCTCGAAGCCGATGGTCTCGCCGTCGACGGTGCCCACGCCCACGGTGTAGATGCGCACGCCGCGGTCGGCCGCGGCCTTGGCTGCGTCGAGCGGATCGACGCCGGTGGTGCGCTGGCCATCGGTCAGCATGATGATCGCGGCCGAGGTGAACGAGCCGGGCGCCACGGGCGTGAAGTCCTTGAGCTTCTTCTCCGACGAGTCGATGGCCGCGCCGCGCTGGCGGCTCGGCGCGCTGAACTGCTCCACGTCCAGGCCGGCGTCGGGGAACAGCGTGGCCAGCGACACCACGATGGCATTTCCGGTGGCCGTGGCGCGCTGCAGCTGGAAGCTGTCGATGGCGGTCACCAGGTCTTCATGGTTGGTGGTCGGCAACTGTGCCACCTGCGCGCTGCCGGCGAAGGCCACCACGCCCACCTTCACGCTGCGCGGCAGGTCCTTGATGAAGCTCTTGGCCGCCTCCTGCGCCGCCACCAGCCGGTTGGGCAGCACGTCGGCCGCGCGCATGCTGCCCGACACGTCCATCGCGAGGATGATGGTCTGCTGGTTCGACGGCAGCACCACCACCGCCATCGGCCGGGCCGCGGCGATCAGCATCGCGGCCATGGCCAGCAGGAACAGCGCGGGCGGAATATGGCGGCGCATCGTCTGGCCCGCGCCCATGGCCTCGCGCACGATCGACAGGCTGGCATAGCGCACCGCCAGCTTCTTCTTGCGGCGTATCAGCCAGACGTAGAGCAGCACCAGCAGCGGCAGCGCCGCCAGCAGCCAGAGGAATTGAGGCCAGAGAAAAGTCATGCTGCCACCGCCTTCATGCCTGCGAGGCCGATGCGCGTGCGGCGCTTGCGCATATCGGCGAAACGGACGATGGCTTCCACCAGGTCGTCGCTGGTCGAGAGTTCGAGCGCGTCGACGCCGGCCTTGGCCAGAGCGCCGCGCAAGGCGGCTTCGCGCTCGGCCGCGATGCGGGCGAAGCGCTTGCGAAAGCCCGCGTCGTGGGTGTCGACCCAGAGCTGCTCGCCCGTCTCGGCGTCGCGCAGCGGCACCAGCCCCAGGTCCGGCAGCTCGAGTTCGAGCGGGTCGAACAGGCGCACGGCAACCACTTCATGGCGCTGCGCCAGCTGGCCCAGCGGGCGTTCCCAGCCGGGCTCGCTCAGGAAGTCGGACACCACGAACACGGTGGAGCGGCGCGGCATCAGCGTGGCGGCCGACTTGAGCAGGGTGTCCAGCCGCGTCATGCCCTTCTGCCGGGGCGTGTGCTCCGCCTTGTCGGCGCGCTTGTCCATCGCATGCAGCAGGTGCAGCACATGGCGGCGCCCGCTGCGCGGCGGAATCACCGCTTCGAGGTCGCTGCCGTAGACCAGCGCGCCGACCCGGTTGCCGTGTCGGGTGAGCAGCCGCGCGAGCACGCCGACGAAGCCGGCCGAGATCTCGCGCTTGGCCTTCAGGCCCGAGCCGAAGTCGACCGAACGGCTCAGGTCGAGCACGAACCACGCGGTCATCTCGCGGTCTTCGGTGAACACGCGCACATGCGGCGTCTGCAGCCGCGCGGTGACGTTCCAGTCGATGTGGCGAACGTCGTCGTGGTGCTGGTACTCGCGCAGGTCGGCCAGGTCGAGCCCGGCCCCGCGCATCAGCGTGCGGTAGTCGCCCTGCAGCAGGCCGTCGAGGCGGCGGATCACCGTCCACTCGAGCCGGCGCAGCGCGCGTTCAGCGCCGCCGGCTTCAGCGGCGAGCCGTTCGTCGTTCGCGGCCGCGGGGGCCTTACGCCACCAGCTTTTCATGTTCGAGCGGCTTGGGTGGGGCGGGGACCGCGCGCATGATCTTGTCGACCAGCCCATCGGGCGTCAGGCCTTCGGACAGGCCTTCGTAGGACAGCGTCACGCGGTGGCGCAGCACGTCGGGCACCAGCGCGGTCATGTCCTCGGGCAGCGCGTAGCTGCGGCCGCGCAGCAGCGCCAGGGCGCGCGCGCCTTCGGTCAGGCTGATGCTGGCGCGCGGGCTGGCGCCGAAGGTGATGAAGCGGCGCAGGTCCTTCAGGCCGTGCTTCTCGGGCGTGCGCGTGGCCGACACCAGCTTCACCGCGTACTGGATGAGCGAAGGGTCGACATACACGCGCCGCGCCTCGGCCTGCAGCTCGGCCAGCTGCTCGGTGGTGGCGACGGGCGTGGCCGCCACGGGCGCGCCGATCACGCGCTGGACGATGACGAACTCTTCCTCGTCGCTCGGGTAGTCGACCATGACCTTCATCATGAAGCGATCGACCTGCGCCTCGGGCAGCGCGTAGGTGCCTTCGGTCTCGATGGGGTTCTGCGTGGCCATCACCAGGAACGGTCGCGGCACCTTGTGGGTTTCGCCGGCGATGGTCACCTGCCGCTCCTGCATCACTTCAAGCAGCGCGCTCTGCACCTTGGCCGGCGCGCGGTTGATTTCGTCGGCCAGCAGCAGGTTGGCGAACACCGGGCCCAGCGAGGTGCTGAATTCGCCGGTCTTCTGGTTGTAGATGCGCGTGCCCACCAGGTCGGCCGGCACCAGGTCGGGCGTGAACTGGATGCGCTTGAACTGGCCGCGCACGGTGTCGGCCAGCGTCTTGATGGTGAGCGTCTTCGCGAGGCCCGGCACGCCTTCCACCAGCAGGTGCCCGCCCGCGAGCATGGCGACCATGACGCGCTCCAGGAAGCGGTCCTGCCCGACGACCACGCGCTTCACCTCGTAGAGGATCTGCTCCATCAGTTCGGCGGTGCCGGCGGGCGTGGGGGCGGCTGTCTCTGTGCTCATGCGAAGGGCTTTCGAAGAAGTAGAGGCTGGGTCTGGGTAGAAGATCGATCAGAACGGCGGCGAACCGGCGGCCGAGGCGGCGGTCTCGATGGGCACCGCGAAGCCGATGCCGATGAAGGTGCGCTGCTGCGTCGGGTTCAGGATGGCGGTGACGATGCCGAGCACCTCGCCGTCCATGTTGATGAGCGGGCCGCCCGAATTGCCGGGGTTGGCGGCCGCGTCGAACTGGATCAGGTTGCCCAGCTCCTGCTTGCCCTCGGGCGAGCGGAAAGAGCGCTTGAGCCCCGACACCACGCCGGCCGACACCGAAGGCCCGATGCCGAACGGAAAGCCCACCGCGGCCACCTGGTCGCCGGAGCGCAGGTCGGCGGTGGAGCGCATGGTGGCGGGAATCAGGTCGTCGGGCACCTTCTGCGCCTGCAGCACCGCGAGGTCGTTCTCGGGCTGCACGCCGGTGATGGTGGCCACGGCTTCCAGGCCGTCGAAGAAGGTGACCTTGATCTTGTCGGCGCCCGCGACCACGTGCAGGTTGGTGAGGATGACGCCCTTGTCGACGATCACCACGCCGGTGCCCACGCCGCGCTCGACTTCGCCCGACGGGCCGCCGTCGTTGGGTGCTTCCGGCGGCTTGCCCTTGGCCATGTTGCGCCCGCGCTTCTGGACCTTGGCTTCCGGCGTGTTCTTCTCCTCGCCGTAGCTCACCACCCGCACCACCGACGGCCGGATGATGTCGGCCGCCTTGGCGGCGGGCGAGGGCAGGGTGTTGGTCTGCAGCGTGCGCAGCACGGCCGCGTCGATGTCTTTCTGGGTGAGCGCCTTGCCGCCGGGCCGGGGCGCCCACAGTGCGGTGCCGGTGACGAGGGCCGCGCACAGCACGATGAGCAGGGCGAAGCTGCGGCGCCCTGGCTGCCAGCCCGTCCTGGGGGGCTTGGAGGCGGCAGGCGGCGGTGCGGCGCCGTCCGCTTCGGACGATGCCGATGCATCCGCCCGATCGGCCGCATCGTCTGCGGCCGGTGGCAGCGTGCGGGGCGATCGGCTGTAGAAAGCAGGCCTGCGCATCGGAGCACCTCCGGCAAAAATATCGCGTGAAGGAGTTCACAGTAGCACGCTTTCCGAGCCTGCGCATCCCTTCGGGCATCATCGCGCGATGGCTACCTTCATCGATACCCACTGCCACCTGGACGCGCACGAATTCGGTGCCGAGATGCCCGCCATCCGCGCCCGCGCGGCCGAGCGCGGCGTGGCCATGTGCGTCATCCCCGCGGTGGCCGCCTTCAATTTCCAGGCCGTGCGGGAGCTGGCCCACCTGCAGGGCGACGCCTACGCGCTGGGCATCCATCCGCTGTGCACCGGCCAGGCCGCGGACGCCGACCTGGAGGCGCTGGACGCCGAACTGACCGCGCGGCGCGACGATCCCCGGCTGGTGGCGGTCGGCGAGATCGGGCTGGACTATTTCGTCGAGGGCCTGGACGGCCACAGGCAGGAGCGGTTTTTTCACACTCAGTTGCAACTGGCACGCAAGCACGGGTTACCCATCCTCATCCATGTGCGGCGTTCGGTCGACAAGGTGCTCAAGCATCTGCGGCAGACGGCGGGCGGCAAGCCGTGGCTGGGCATCGCGCATGCGTTCAACGGCAGCGAGCAGCAGGCCGAGGCGTGCATCGCCCTCGGACTGAAGCTGGGCTTCGGCGGGGCGGTGACCTTCGAGCGCGCCCTCCAGCTGCGTCGGCTGGCGGCAAGCCTGCCGATGGAGTCGATCGTGATGGAGACCGATGCGCCCGACATACAGCCTCACTGGCTCTACCGCACGCAGGCCCAGCGCGACGCCGGCCAGCCGCAGGGCCGCAACGAGCCCGGCGAGCTGCCGCGCATCGCGGAAGTGGTGGCCGGGTTGAGGGGCATCGGCATCGAGGAACTGGCCGCGGCCACCACGCGCAATGCGCTCGAAGTGCTTCCGCGGCTACAGATTCTCATGGCCATGTCGGAACGCGCGCCCCACATCGCGTAGGCCAATGTCCCGACCTGCATCCGTGTATGCAGAGGTTGCAAATTTGCTGTCATCCTTTGGGTTCGCTAGCTCGTTGCTAGACCAGTGGCAAGTCAGTCACTGCTAAAAACTTCATCCAACAAGGAGCCTTTTCATGACCACGTCTTTCATTCGCACGATGCCCGTTGTCCTCGCGCTGGCGCTCGCCTCCATCGGCGTGTCGGCTGTGGCTCAGACCACGGCACCCGCCACCGCCACGCCGGCCACCGCCCAGCCGAGCACCACCGAGAAGGTGAAGGAAGCCGGCAAGGACGCTGTGAACGCCACCGAGCGTGGAGCGGAAAAGGCCTACGACGCCACCAAGCGCACGACCAAGAAGGCCGTGAACGCCACCGAAAATGGCACCAAGAAGGCATGGAACGCCACCAAGCGCACCACCAAGAAGGCCACCAACGCCACCAAGAACGCCGCCGCCAAGACGGGCGAAGTCGTCGAGAACGCCGGCCACAAGACTGCCGACGGCATGCGCTCCACCGGCAAGGCCATCGGCGAGAAGATCCCCGGCACGGCCGAGAACGAAGCCGCCAAGAAGTAAGCAAGCCCGGACCTGTTCCGGCATTCGCCAAAAAAACCCGCTCCGGCGGGTTTTTTCATTTTTGTTCGCTGGCGGAAGGCGGTGGCACGATACCGTCCATGAAGCTTCCCGTCGCACCCGATGCCGCCGCCAGCGCCGTGCTCACCGGCCTGCAGCCCATCGTCTCGCCAAAGACCGTCGTACTCATCCTCGGCAGCTTCCCCGGGGTCAAGTCGCTCGAGCGGCAGCAGTACTATGCACACCCTCAAAACCAGTTCTGGAAGATCCTGCAAGCCGTGTGGCCCGACATTCCCCTTCCCTCGGGCGCCGACAGCTACGGGCCGCGCTGCCGGTGGCTGCTCGATCGCGGCCTGGGCGTGTGGGACGTGTATGCGTCCTGCGAGCGCGAAGGCAGTCTCGACTCCGCCATCCGCGCGCCCGTGGTGAACGACATCGCCGGCCTGCATCTGCCGAAGCTCGCGGCCATCGGCCACAACGGCGGCGAGAGCTTCAAGCACGCGCGCCACACCCGGACGCTGGGCGTGCCGGTCTACCAGCTGCCTTCCACCAGCCCCGCCAATGCGTCATGGAGTTTCGAGCGCAAGCTCGGCGCCTGGCGCGAGGTTCTGGCTGCCCACAATCTAGTCGTCTGATGGCATCGAGCAAAACCCCCGTCTCTCTTCCCGAAGTCAATTTTTCCGACTGGGGTGACATCCGTTATCTGCACCTCGGCACCGAATGGGTCCAGGGCTCGATGAAGATCGACGCGCCCTTCGAGATCGAACTCGAGTACGTGCAGCGCATGATGGCGTGGCTGCTGTTCGCCGACGGCAAGACCGTGGCCAGCCGCCACGCGATGCAGCTCGGCCTGGGCGCCGCCACGCTCACCAAGTTCAGCCGCAAGATCCTGCGCATGCGCACCACCGCGATCGAGCTCAATCCGCAGGTGGTGTCTGCCTGCCGCGGCTGGTTCAAGCTGCCGGCCGACGACCCGAAGCTGCGCGTGGTGATCGCCGACGCGGCGGCCGAGATCCGCAAGCCCGAATGGCACGGCACGGTCGACGCGCTGCAGGTCGACCTCTACGACCACGAGGCCGCGGCGCCCGTGCTCGACAGCGAAGACTTCTACGCCGACTGCCGCGCGCTGCTCACCGATGACGGTTGCATGACCGTCAACCTTTTCGGCCGCTCGTCGAGCTACGAGCGCAGCCTCGAGAAGATTGCGAGTGCCTTCGGCGCGGACGCGGTCTGGGCCTTCAAGCCGACGCGCGAAGGCAACACGGTGGTGCTCGCGCAGCGCACGCCGAGCCGCCCCAAGCGCGAGGCGCTTGCCGAGCGCGCCCAAACGATCCAGACTCGATGGGGCTTGCCCGCACCCAAGTGGCTGCGGGTGTTCAAACCCCAGAACCCGACACTCACCCGAACCACCGGCTCATGAGCGCTGTACCCGCTGCTTCCGTTTCCGCCTCGCCGGCCTCGCGCCACGAAGGCCCGCTCGATCTGCGGCGCCTGATCGAATGGCTCGCCTCCGACGGCGTGATCTCCCCGGTCGAAGCCAAGCGCACCATCGCGCGTTGCGCCCAGGCCGAGAGCCGCCAGGCACCGCTGGTGCGCCTGGCCAACGTGGCGATGACCCGCGAGAGCGACAGCAAGCCGCTCGACCTCGAGATGCTCACGCAATGGCTCGCGGGCCGTGCCGGCCTTACTTACTTGCGCATCGATCCGCTCAAGGTCGACGTGGGCAAGGTGGCCGACACCATGAGCGCGGCGTATGCGGAGCGCCACAAGGTGCTGCCGGTGCAGGTGCTGCCCAACGAGGTGGTCGTGGCCACGGCCGAGCCCTTCCTCACCGACTGGATCGCCGAGGTCGAGCGCCAGTCGCGCCGCACGGTGCGCCGCGTGGTCGCCAACCCGGCCGACATCCAGCGCTACACGGCCGAATTCTTCTCGCTCGCGAAGTCGGTGCGCGCCGCGCAGAAGGCCGGCGGCAACACCGGCGGCGCGAGCTTCGAGCAGCTCGTGGAGCTGGGCAAGAGCAACAAGCAGCTCGACGCCAACGACCAGAGCGTGGTGCAGGTGGTCGACTGGCTCTGGCAATACGCCTTCGACCAGCGCGCGAGCGACATCCACCTGGAGCCGCGCCGCGAGCAGGGCGTGATCCGCTTTCGCATCGACGGCATCCTGCATCCGGCCTACCAGATGCCGATGGGGGTGATGAACGCGATGGTCGCGCGCATCAAGCTGCTCGGCCGCATGGACGTCGTCGAGAAACGCCGCCCGCTCGACGGCCGCATCAAGACCCGCAACATGCGCGGCGAAGAAGTCGAAATGCGCCTGTCGACCTTGCCCACCGCCTTCGGCGAGAAGATGGTCATGCGCATCTTCGACCCCGACACCGCGGTGAAAGATCTCGATGCGCTGGGCTTCTCGCAGCACGACGCGCAGCGCTGGGAACAACTGGTCACGCGGCCCAACGGCATCATCCTGGTGACCGGGCCCACGGGCTCGGGCAAGACCACCACGCTGTACTCCACGCTCAAGCGCGTGGCCACCGAAGAGGTCAACGTGAGCACGGTGGAAGACCCGATCGAAATGATCGAGCCGTCGTTCAACCAGACGCAGGTGCAGCCGCAGCTCGACTTCGGCTTCACCGAGGGCCTGCGCGCGCTGATGCGGCAGGACCCGGACATCATCATGGTCGGCGAAATCCGCGATCTCGCCACCGCCGAGATGGCGGTGCAGGCCGCGCTCACCGGCCACCTGGTGTTCAGCACGCTGCACACCAACGACGCGCCGAGCGCCATCACGCGGCTCATGGAGCTGGGCGTGCCTTCCTACCTCATCAACGCGGTGATGCTGGGCGTGCTCGCGCAACGCCTGGTGCGCACGCTGTGCCCGCACTGCAAGCAGCCCGACGACACCGTCACGCGCGAGAGCCTGGAGACCATCGTCAAGCCGTGGCAGATCACGGGCTCGGTGCGCGCGTACAAGCCGGTGGGCTGCGTCGACTGCCGCATGACCGGCTACATGGGCCGCATGGGTCTCTACGAACTGCTGAGCATCAGCGAGCCGTTCAAGACGCAGGTGACGAAAGAGCCCAACCTGGCGGGCCTGCGTCGCCAGGCCGTGATCGACGGCATGCGCCCGCTGCGCCTGGCCGGCGCGCTGCGCGTGGCCGAGGGCGTGACCACCATCGAGGAAGTGCTGAGCGCCACGCCGCCGCTCGAATAGCGACGCAAAGCCAAGCAAAGGCCCGTGTGGCCTTTCGGGTTATCCCTAGGCCTCCGGTTAGTGGAACCCACATCGGGCTGACCGGGAGCTGACTCCACAATCGCCTCCATCGAAAATATTCGAGGAGTTCGGTTGTGAAAATCAAAAGTCAGAAAGACTTTTTCTCGGGTCTGATGTTCACGGTCGTGGGCGTGGCGTTCGCATGGGGCGCCACCACCTACAGCGTGGGCAGCGGCGCCCGCATGGGTCCGGGGTACTTCCCGTTGATGCTCGGCATCCTGATGGCTCTCATCGGCCTGGGGATCATGTTCAGCGGCCTCACCGTCGAAACCAACGACGGCGAAAAGATCGGCAAGTGGGCCTGGAAGCAAGTGGTGTTCATCCTGGGCGCCAACCTCGCGTTCGGCATTCTGCTCGGCGGCCTGCCGAGCATCGGCGTGCCGGCCATGGGCATGATCATCGCGATCTACGCGCTGGTGATCATCTCGAGCCTCGCAGGCAACGAGTTCGACCTCAAGAAAGTGCTGATCCTCGCGACCGTCCTGGCCGTGGGCAGCTACGTTGCATTCATCTGGGCGCTGAAGCTCCAGATCCAGGTCTGGCCGACCTTCATCACCGGCTGAGAAGAAAGCTGCTCACATCATGGAATTGGTTGAACACCTCTCGATGGGTTTTGGCGTTGCCTTTACCTTCACCAACCTGCTGTACTGCCTGGTCGGCTGTATTCTGGGTACGCTGATCGGCGTGCTCCCCGGCATCGGCCCGGTCGCGACCATCGCGATGCTGCTGCCCGCCACCTACGCGCTGCCTCCTGTGTCGGCGCTGATCATGCTGGCCGGCATCTACTACGGCGCGCAATACGGCGGCTCCACCACCGCGATTCTTGTGAACCTGCCGGGCGAATCCTCGTCGGTGGTGACCGTGATCGACGGCTACCAGATGGCACGCAAGGGCCGCGCGGGTCCGGCACTCGCTGCCGCGGGCCTGGGCTCGTTCTTCGCGGGCTGCGTGGGCACGCTGATCCTGGCCGCCTTCGCGCCGCCGCTGACCGAGCTGGCCTTCAAGTTCGGCCCGGCCGAGTATTTCTCGCTGATGATCCTGGGCCTGATCGGTGCCGTGGTGCTGGCTTCGGGCTCGCTGCTCAAGGCCATCGCGATGATCGTGCTGGGCCTGCTGCTCGGCCTGGTCGGTACCGACGTGAACTCCGGCGTGGCGCGCTACAGCTTCGACATTCCGGAGCTCACCGACGGCATCGGCTTCGTGGCCATCGCCATGGGCGTGTTCGGCTACGGTGAAATCATCGCCAACCTCTCGCGTCCCGACGACGAGCGCGAAGTGTTCACCGCCAAGGTCTCGGGCCTGTTCCCGACCAAGGAAGACTTCAAGCGCATGATTCCCGCCGTGCTGCGCGGCACTGCGCTGGGTTCGGCACTGGGCATCCTGCCCGGCGGCGGCGCGCTGCTGGCGGCTTTCGCGGCGTACACGATCGAGAAGAAGACCAAGCTGAAGCCGGGCGAAGTGCCCTTCGGCAAGGGCAACATCCGCGGCGTGGCGGCTCCCGAGTCGGCCAACAACGCCGGCGCGCAGACCTCCTTCATCCCGCTGCTGACGCTGGGCATTCCGCCCAACGCGGTGATGGCGCTGATGGTGGGTGCCATGACGATCCACAACATCCAGCCGGGCCCGCAGGTGATGACCAGCAACCCCGAGCTGTTCTGGGGCCTGATCGCCTCGATGTGGATCGGCAACGCGATGCTGATCATCCTGAACCTGCCGCTGATCGGCATGTGGATCAAGCTGCTGTCGGTGCCGTACAAGTACCTGTTCCCGGCGATCGTGCTGTTCTGCGCGATTGGCGTGTACTCGACCAACAACAACACCTTCGACGTGTGGATGGTCGGCATCTTCGGTCTGGTGGGCTACACCTTCTTCAAGCTCGGATGCGAACCCGCGCCGCTGCTGCTGGGCTTCATCCTGGGCCCGATGATGGAAGAGAACCTGCGCCGTTCGCTGCTGCTGTCGCGCGGCGACTGGAGCGTGTTCGTCACGCGCCCGATCTCGGCGAGCCTGCTGGCTGCAGCTGCATTGCTGCTGATCATCGTGCTGCTGCCGGCTGTGAAGTCGAAGCGCGAAGAAGCTTTCGTCGAAGACTGATCTTCTAGTTTTGCACGCTTCAAGACGGCGCCTTCGGGCGCCGTTTTTGTTTTTGCTGCTTGTCGATGGTGGGGGCTGCTGTTCAGGGCGGGTGCGCAGGGCGCCGGGTGCTCCCCTCCGCGAATGTCCCCCGCCCTTCGGGCTCCTCCTTTATTTCGCTGCGGGGAGCACCCGGCGCCCTGCGCACCTGGGCGCTGCTTGGGCGTTCAGGCCGGGCCTGGCTTTGGCGCTGCGCGCCTCGCCGTTTCGGTCAGCTGGAAAAGTTGGCCTGCCTTGCGGGAGAGGTCGGCGGCCAGCCAGAGCAGGTTGTCGAGTTGTCGGGGTGCGTCACCGCTGCACCAGTCGATGTCTTCTCCGTGGCAGACCCACAGGAGGGCTTCGAGCTGGGAGAGGGTGTTTTCGAGAAGATCCGCTGGGTGTTGGGCGGTGTCTTCGGAAGCTACCGGCGTGCGAGGCCGGGCTATAGTCTTGGTAGCCATTTTTGTGCGGTTCCTTCTAGGGGTGTGCACGAACTTGGTTAGACGGTCGGGGTGCTGATAACACCCCGGCCGTCGCCTTTGATACCTCGCATCTGCATCGCTGCTTTCGCACCGATGACCTGCCGCGAGGCAAGCAGCCTTCGAACATTCAATTGGCTTGTGTGGAGTTGCGCCCCCAGGCGGGGTGTGGAGTGACAGGGGCATTCACTCTAGAGAAGAACCAGGCGAAAGAGCCGCATTGCGCGGCACGAAGTCTCGCCAATCGCCAACAAATGCAGCTTCCACAGCGGCGCTCAACGATCAGGCCGATGGGGTGCCTTGCGCAGCGAAATAAAGGAGGAGGCCGAAGGCCGGGGGACATTCGCGGAGCAAGGTACCCCGTCGGCGTGATCGCGCCCTGAACGACAGAGAGCTAGGGCCTGATAGAACGCGGCGGCTTCATATGCTGCCGCGCCATCGCCAGGAAAGCCATCGCCGCCGGGCTCAACGGATGCTTGGCCAGCCGTATGGCGACCACCGGGTATTCGAGCGTGGGCCGCGTGACGGCCACTGCGCGCAGGTTGGGCGGCATCAGCACTTCCACATAGCGCGGCGCCAGCGCCACGCCCGCGCCTGCCTGGATCAGGCCGAACGCGGTCGACAGCATCGACACATGGTGCACCACGTGCGGGTACACATTGGCCGCGCTCGCGAGCTGGCGGCTCACGGCGCGCCACACGTTGGCGTCGGGGTTGACGTGGATGAAGGGCAGGCCCTCCAGGTGCCGGGCCTCTACCACTGCGTGCTGCGCCAGCGGATGGTCGTCGCGCACGAACAGCGCCATGCGCTCGGAGAACAGCGGCTCGGTCGCGAGCTCGGAGTGCTTCTGGCCGATGTCCGAGCCGAAACCCAGGTCGGCCTCCTGCGAGAGGATGCGCGAGATCATCTGCTCGGCCGTGCTGTCGAGCAGCGTGGTCGCGAGCGTCGGGTGCTTCTGCGAGAAGCGGCCGAGCAGCGGCGGCAGCAGGGCACCGGCCGTGAGGTGCCCCACCGCCAGCACGATGCGGCCCTCGCGCAGTTGCGACTGCGAGCGGCAGGCGTCCACCGACTCGTCGATCAGCCGCAACGCGCGCACGGCGGTGTCGACCATCATCTGGCCTGCGTTGGTCATGCGGATGCGGCGCCCGCGCACCACCAGCGGCTGTGCCAGCTCCTCCTCCAGCCGCTTGATCAGGTGGCTGATGGCAGGCTGGGTGAGCTGCAGCGCCTCGGCCGCGAGCGTGAAGCTGCCTGTTTCGGCCACCGCCGTCAGCGCGCGCAGTTGCTGCAGCGAGATGTCTTCGGCGGCACCCTTGGTCATAAACAGCATTGATAGTTGAATAAGCGGAATTATCTGGCTTGATGCGCTGCCGCTGCATAGCATTCTTTTTTTACACAGGCACAGAATTCCCCGCACATGAAACGCCTCCGCTTCCTCCAGGTGCTTGCCGTCGCGCTCGGCATGGCCGCGTCTTCCGCCGTCCTGGCCCAGGGCTACCCGAACAAGCCGATACGCCTGATCGTTCCGTTCCCGGCTGCCGGTGCCACCGACCTGTTCGCCCGCACGCTGGGACAGAAGATGAGCGAGAAGCTCGGCACCACGCTGGTGGTCGACAACAAGCCCGGCGCCGGCGGCGCCATCGGTTCCGACCAGGCCGCGAAGGCCGCGCCCGACGGCTACACCATCCTGCTGGCCACCACCAGCACGCACTCCATCGGCCCGGCCGTCAGCAAGCTGCCCTACGACACGGTGCGCGACTTCACGCCCATCGCGCACGTGGGCGACGCGGCCAGCATCATGCTGGTGCCGGTCAATTCGCCGGCGAAGACGGTGCGCGAGTGGATCGACTACGCCAAGAAGAACCCCGGCAAGCTCAACTACGCATCGAGCGGCAACGGCACCATCGTGCAGCTCACGGCGGAGCTGTTCAAGGCGCAGGCCGGCGTGTTCGTCACGCACATTCCCTACAAGGGCACGGCGCTGGCCATTCCCGACCTGATCAGCGGCAAGGTCGACGTGCTGTTCGACTCGCTGCCCACCGGCATGCCGCATGTGCGCGACGGCCGCCTGCGCGCGCTGGGCGTCACCTCGCTCAAGCGCAGCCCGCTGGCGCCGGAGCTGCCGCCCATTGCCGACACGCTGCCCGGCTACGAATCGAACACCTGGTTCGGCTTCTATGGCCCGAAGAACCTGCCGGCGGACATCGTCGCGAAGATCAACAAGGCTGCGAACGACTCGCTGGCCGACCCCGAAGTGAAGGAAAAGCTCGCGCGCCTGGGCATCGAACCCGCCACGCCGGGCTCGCCCGACCAGTTCGCGAAGATGGTGGCGGTGGACGCCGCGAAGTGGAAAAAGATCGTGGTCGACCGCAAGATCACCAACGAGTAACGCAGAGCACATCGAAATGAACTTCGACTTCAACAACCCCTACCTCTCCACCCGCATCCCGATCTTCGCGCGCAACGTGGTGTCGACCTCGCACCCGCTGGCCTCGCAGGCCGGGCTGCGCATCCTGCAGCAGGGCGGCAACGCGGTCGATGCGGCCATTGCCACCGCGGCGGTGATGACGCTGGTCGAGCCGGTGAGCAACGGCCTGGGCAGCGATGCGTTCTGCATCCTGTGGGACGGCAAGGAACTGCACGGCCTCAATGCCTCGGGCCCGGCGCCCAAGGCCTGGACGCCCGAATACTTCAAGGCCAAGTACGGTGCCGACGCGGCCAATCCGCCCATGCGCGGCATCGACTCGGTCACGGTGCCGGGCGCGGTGCGCGGCTGGGTTGCGATGAGCGAGCGCTTCGGCAAGCTACCTTTCGCCGACCTGCTGGCGCCGGCCATCGACATCGCCGAACGCGGCTACCTGGTGCCGCCGGTGGTGCAGGGCAAGTGGGCCGCGGCCACGCCGGTGCTGCAGTCGCAGCCGGGCTTTGCGCAGACCTTCCTCCCCTGGGGCCGCGCGCCCGAAGTGGGCGAGCTGTTCCGCTTCACCGCCGCCGCGCGCGCGCTCAAGGCCATCGCCCGCACCAAGGGCGAGGCCTACTACAGCGGAGAGATCGCCGAGGCGCTCGCCAAGTTCTCGGCCGAGCAGGGTGGCGCGCTCACCGTGGCCGACCTCGCGGCCTATCAGCCCGAGTGGGTCAAGCCCATCTCGCGCGACTACCGCGGCCACACGCTGCACGAGATCCCGCCGAACGGCCAGGGCATCGCGGCGCTGATCGCGCTGGGGATCCTGGAGAAGTTCGACATCGCCTCGCTGCCGGTCGATTCGGTGCAGTCGCAGCATCTGCAGATCGAGGCCATGAAGCTGGCCTTCGCCGACGTGTACCGCTACGTGTCGGAGCGCAAGACCATGGAAGTGACGACCGAGCAGATGCTCGACGACGCCTACCTCGCCTCGCGCGCGCGCCTCATCGACGTGAAGAAGGCGCAGGACTTCAAGGCCGGCAACCCGGTGAAGGGCGGCACCATCTACCTCACGGCGGCCGACGAGAGCGGCATGATGGTGAGCTTCATCCAGAGCAACTACATGGGCTTCGGCTCGGGCTGCGTGGAGCCCGAGTTCGGCATCAGCCTGCAGAACCGCGGCCACGGCTTCAGCCTGAAGGCCGAGAGCCCCAACGTGGTGGCGCCGGGCAAGCGCCCATTCCACACGATCATCCCGGCCTTCCTCACCAAGGACGGCCAGCCGGTCATGAGCTTCGGCGTGATGGGCGGCAACATGCAGCCGCAGGGCCACATGCAGACGCTGGT
Source organism: Variovorax sp. PMC12 (assembly GCF_003019815.1). Classification (NCBI taxonomy): domain Bacteria; kingdom Pseudomonadati; phylum Pseudomonadota; class Betaproteobacteria; order Burkholderiales; family Comamonadaceae; genus Variovorax; species Variovorax sp. PMC12. The sequence goes on along the minus strand of NZ_CP027773.1, from coordinate 2,711,066 downwards.
GCGCATGCTCGACTACAAGCAGAACCCGCAGGCGGCCTGCGACGCGCCGCGCTGGCGCTTCAACGCGGGGCTGGAGATCAACGTCGAGGCGGCGATGAACCCGGCCACGGTGCAGGGCCTGCGCGACCTGGGCCACCACCTGGAAGTGATCAACGACTCCTACCAAGACTTCGGCGCGGGCCAGTTCATCTGGCGCGCGGGCGAGCCTTCGGTCGAAGGCTACGTGGCCGCCAGCGATCCGCGCCGCGACGGCGTGGCCGCGGGTTACTGAGCACGAGCGAGGGTTTGAGCTTGCCGCGATGATCGGGGGATGAACAAGACAGCCGCGACGGCCGGCATCCCCCCTCGACCCTCCCACGATGCCGCCAGGAAGGGCATCGCCACCGGCCTGGTCCTGGCCACGCTGGGCGCCATCGCGTTCAGCGGCAAGGCCATCATCGTCAAGCTCGCGTACCGCTACGGCGTGGACGCGGTGACGCTCATCATGCTGCGCATGCTGTTCGCGCTGCCGCTGTTCGCGGTCATGGCATGGTGGGCCGGGCGCGGCAAGCCGTCGCTCACCGCGCGCGACTGGCTCGGTGTGGTGGGGCTCGGCTTCTCGGGCTACTACCTCGCGAGCTTTCTCGACTTCGCGGGGCTGGCCTATATCTCGGCCAGCTTCGAGCGGCTCATTCTTTATCTCAACCCGACGCTGGTGCTGTTCTTCGGCTGGCTGCTGTACCGGCGCCGCCCGACGCGGCCGCAGGTGCTCGGCATGGTCGTGAGCTACGCCGGCGTGCTGCTGGTGTTCGGCCACGAGCTGTGGACGGGTGGCGGCGGCAAGGGCGGCGGTGCCGCGGCCTGGGGCGCGTTCCTGGTGTTCCTGAGCGCCGTGAGCTATGCGGGCTACCTCGTCTACAGCGGCGAGTTCGTCAAGCGGCTGGGCTCGCTGCGGCTCGTGGGGCTGGCGACCACCGTGGCCTGCGTGCTGTGCATCCTGCAGTTCGTGCTGACGCGGCCCATGAGCGCGGCCTTCGGGCTCGCGCCCGAGGTCATCTGGCTATCGGTGCTCAACGCCACGCTGTGCACGGCGGTGCCCGTCCTCATGGTGATGATGGCCATCGAGCGCATCGGCCCCGCGGTGGCCGCGCAAACCGGCATGATCGGGCCGCTGTCGACCATCCTCATGGGGGTGTTGATACTCGGCGAGCCGTTCACGCCGTGGATCGCGGCCGGCACCGTGCTCGTCATCGCGGGCATTTTCGTTTTCACGCGCAAGGGGCGCTGAAGCCCTTTGCCGCAATCATTGGAGAAACACGACATGGATCTGGGTATTGCAGGCAAGACCGCACTGGTGTGCGGCGCGAGCAAGGGGCTGGGCTACGGCTGCGCCGAGGCGCTGGTGCGCGAGGGCGTGAACGTGGTGATCGTCGCGCGCGGCGCCGAGGCGCTCGAAGCCGCGGCGAAGAAGCTGGCCGAGGCTGCGGGCGCATCGGGCCCGTTCGTGAAGCACGTGGCCGCCGACATCACCACCGAAGCCGGACGCGCGGCGGTGTTCGCGCTGGGCCACGACTTCGACATCGTCGTCACCAACGCCGGCGGCCCGCCGCCCGGCGACTTCCGAAACTGGGACCGCGAAGCGTGGATCAAGGCGGTCGACGCCAACATGCTCACGCCCATCGAACTCATCAAGGCCACGGTGGACGGCATGGCCAAGCGCGGCTTCGGGCGCATCGTGAACATCACGTCGAGCTCGGTGAAGTCGCCGATCGACATCCTGGGCCTGTCGAACGGCGCGCGCAGCGGCCTCACCGGCTTCGTGGCCGGCGTGGCGCGCACGCCCATCGCGGCGCAGGGCGTGACCATCAACAACCTGCTGCCCGGCTCGTTCGACACCGACCGGCTGAAGGGCACCATGGCCGGCACGGCGCAGAAGACGGGCCAGGATTTCGACACCGTGTGGGAAGCCCGCAAGAAGAACATTCCTGCCAAGCGCTTCGGCACCCCGGCCGAGTTCGGCGCCATCTGCGCGTTCCTGTGCAGCATGCAGGCCGGCTACATGACCGGCCAGAACGTGCTGGCGGACGGCGGCGCCTACCCCGGCACGTACTGACCGGCGGCGGCGCCTTCAGCGCCGTGACGCCACCACGATCCCGCCCACGATCAGCAGGAATGCCGCGCCGTGGTACCAGTGCGGCAGTTCGCGCAGGAACGCGGCGGAGAGCACCGCCGCGAACAGCGGCGTGAGGTTCATGAAGATGCTTGCTGCCTGCGGGCCCGCGCGCTGCACCGCGGTGCCCCAGCAGCGGTAGGCGAGCACCGCCGGGCCGATGCCGATGAACAGCATGGCGGCCACCAGCGGCCAGCCGATGTCGATGTGCGCGTCGGTCAGCGTCCATTCGCCGGCCGCCAGCGCGCCCGACCACGCGATGCCGAACACCAGCTGCGCCATCAGGAAGGCGGACCAGTCCTGCCGCACGCCCCTGGGTTCGTGCGTGCGCGCCAGCATCCAGCTGTAGAAGGCCCACGCGATGGAGCCGAGGATCATGTAGAGATCGCCCGGCACCAGCCGCAGCGCCATCAACTGCCGCCATTCGCCGCGGCTGAGCACCAGCAGCACGCCCGCCATCGACAGCAGTGCGCCGCCGACCTCGCGCGCGCTGATGCGTGCACCGAAGAAGAGGGCGCCGGTCGCCAGCATCCACAGCGGCGCGCTCGAGCCCACCAGCGTGACGTTGATCGGCGTGGAGGTCTGCAGCGCGAGGTACTGGAACGCGTTGTAGAGGCCAATGCCGAGCAGGCCCAGCAGCGCATAGCGCCGCCAGTGCGGCCACAGGGCGCTGTCGCGGCGCAGCACCGGCGCGGCCAGCGGCAGCACGATGACGAACGCGATGATCCAGCGCACGAAGTTCAGCGTGAGCGGCGACACCAGCTCGCGCACGAGGCGCCCGACGACGGCGTTGCCTGCCCACAGAAGCGGCGGAACGACCAGCATGAAAACGACGAGGGGTGTGAGGCGCTGCGGCTGTGTCTGCATGGGCGCCGACTCTACCGGTCGGCAATGCCCCGTGCTGTCGCGGGAAAGGCAAACATGGCAGGATGCCCCTCTTCTTTTTTCCTGCGCGTGGAGACTGCCATCATGAAGAGCAAAGCCGTCCGTATCGATCGCCCCGGCGGTCCCGAAGAACTGAAGATCGTCGAGGTCGAGGTCGGCGAACCCGGCCCCGGCGAGATCCGCATCCGCCACAAGGCGGTGGGCCTGAACTTCATCGACACCTACCAGCGCAGCGGGCTCTATCCGTTTGCCATGCCGCTGCAGCTGGGCATGGAAGCCTCCGGCATCGTCGAGGCGGTGGGCGAGGGCGTGACGCACCTGAAGGCCGGCGACCGCGCCGCCTATGCCAGCCCGCCGCCCGGCTCGTACTGCGAACTGCGCGTGATGCCGGCCAAGTGCGTGTGCAAGCTGCCCGACGACATTTCCTTCGAGACCGGCGCGGCCATGATGCTCAAGGGCCTCACCACGCAGTACCTGCTGAAGAAGACGCTGCCCGCCGAAGGCCTGCAGGCCGGCGACTTCATCCTGTTCCATGCTGCCGCGGGCGGCGTGGGCCTCATCGCCTGCCAGTGGGCCAAGGTGCTCGGCCTGCAGCTCATCGGCACTGCCGGCAGCGACGCCAAGTGCAAGCTGGCGCTCGAACACGGCGCGGCGCACGCCATCAACTACAGCACCGAGAACTTCGCGGCGCGGGTGAAGGAAATCACTGGCGGCAAGGGCGTGAAGGTGGTGTACGACTCGGTCGGCAAGGACACCTTCGAAGGCTCGATCGACTGCCTGCGGCCCTTCGGCCTGCTGGCGGTATTCGGCAACGGTTCGGGTCCGGTGCCGCCGGTGAACCTGGGCACGCTGGCCTCCAAGGGCTCGCTGTACGTCACGCGGCCCACGCTCTTCACCCACATGTCCACGCGCGAGAGCACCCAGGCCATGGCCGACGACCTGTTCGCGGTGGTGCGAAGCGGCGCGGTGAAGATCCCGATCGACCAGCGCTATGCGCTGGACGACGTGCAGCAGGCGCACCGCGACCTCGAGGCGCGCAAGACCACGGGCTGCACGATCCTCACGCTCTGATAAGTCGGAAAGGACAGTCTTGTCCTACCCGGGCAGTGGTGTCATGCCTTCGACTTGTGACTGGCGCACTTTGTAGCCTTGGGCCAAAGCTCAGAGGCAAAGCCGCATGAACACCGTTCGCACATACATCGTCGAAGACAACCCCACCATTCGCGAGAACCTGGTGGGCACCTTGCGCGAGGTAGCGCGGGTAGACCCCATCGGCCAGGCCGAATCCGAAGCCGAGGGCCTGCGCTGGCTCACGCGCAACCCGACCCAGTGGGACCTGGCCATCATCGACCTGTTCCTGAAGGACGGCACCGGTTTCCGCGTGCTCGAAGCCTGCCGCGACCGTCATCCGATGCAGAAGATGGTGGTGCTGAGCAACTATGCGACGCCCGAGATGCGCCGTAAGTGCGCCCTGCTGGGCGCCGACGCGGTGTTCGACAAGGCCACCGAGGTGGAAGACCTGATCGATTTCTGCGTGCGGCAGCGGCAGGCGCGGCTCAGCCATCCTTCTGCGTCGTCGAACCGGGCTCCGCTGACGCACTGAGCGCGGCGGTCTCGCGCACGATGCCCCACACCCGCTCCGCGAGCGGCGAAAGCGCCCGGTTGCGGCGCCGGATCAGCATGATCGCCCGCTGAACGCGCGGCACCAGCGGCCGCACCACGAGCTGCGGCAAACCCTCCGGCGGCAATGAAAGCTCCGGCATCACGCTGATGCCGATGCCCGCCTCGACCATGCGGAACACGGTGGTCGGGTGGCCGAGCTGCTGCTTCACTTCGCAGTGCGCGCCATGCCGCTCCAGCGCCTGGTCGATCAGCCGTCGGCTGCCCGAGGCATGGTCGAGCAGCACCAGGGATTCGCCGTCCAGCGCGGTCCAGCGCACCGATGCCTTCTGCGCGAGCCGGTGCGCGGGCGGCACCACGAGCACGAATGGGTCGTCGAGGATCGCTTCGCAATGCAGGTCCTCGGCCTCCGAGGGCTCGATGACCACGCCGAAATCGACCTCGCCGCTGCGCACGCTGTCGAGCACGTCCTGCTGGATGCGGTCGAGCAGAAGAAACTGGATGCCCGGCGCCTGCACCGCGCAGGTGGCGATGCAACCGGGCATCAGGTTGGCCGACAGCGTGGGGCTGCTCGCCACCCGTACCTTGCCGCCGCGCGCGCTGGCCAGGCCGGCCACGTCCTGCAGGGTCTGGTCGAGGTCGTCGAGCACGCGGTCGAGCCGGGCCGCGAGCGACTGGCCGGCTTCGGTCAGAACCACCTCGCGGGTGGTGCGGTCGAGCAGCTTGAGCCCGAGCTGCGACTCCAATTCCAGGATCGAGCGGCTGACCGCCGGCTGGCTCAGGCCGACCTGGTCGCCGGCGCGGCTGAAATTGCGTCCCTCGGCCACAGAGCGGAACACGCGAAGCTGGCGAAGCGTGACATTCATGCGCTCGAATCATATATCCATCAGATAAATCCATTTCTCTTTTGAATGCCGCCGGCGTCCAATGCGTTCCATGGCCCGTTCACGCTTCCTCCCCGACAACTTCACGCTCGCCCTCGTCACGGTCGTGACCATCGCCAGCCTGCTGCCCGCCAGCGGGCGCACGGCGCATTTCTTCGAAGGCCTGACCACGGTCGCCATCGGGCTGCTGTTCTTCCTGCACGGCGCCAAGCTGTCGCGCGAGGCGATCATGGCGGGCATCACCCACTGGCGGCTGCACCTGCTGGTGTTCGCGAGCACCTTCGTCCTGTTCCCGTTGCTGGGGCTCGCGCTCAAGCCCGTGCTGTCGCCGCTGGTGACGCCCGAGCTCTACACCGGCGTGCTGTTCCTGTGCGTGCTGCCGGCGACGGTGCAGTCGGCCATCGCCTTCACCGCGATGGCCCGGGGCAACATGCCGGCCGCCATCTGCAGCGCCTCGGCATCCACGCTGCTGGGCGTGTTCATCACGCCCGTGCTGGTGAACCTGGTGGTGCTGCCGCACAACGGCGGCGCGACCTCGTCCTTCGACTCGATCGGCCGCATCCTGCTGCAGCTGATGGTGCCCTTCCTGGCCGGCCATTTGCTGCGCCCGGTCATCGGCAAGTGGGTGCAGAAGCGCGCGGCGGTGCTCAAGTTCGTGGACCAGGGATCGATCCTGCTGGTGGTCTACACCGCGTTCAGCGCGGCGGTGATCGAGGGGCTCTGGAAGCAGATTCCCGTGAGCGCGCTGCTGGGCCTGCTGCTGGTGTGCGCCGTGCTGCTGGCACTGGCGCTCACGCTCACGACCTTCACCGCGCGCAAGCTGGGTTTCGATACGGCGGACGAGATCACCATCGTCTTCTGCGGCTCCAAGAAGAGCCTCGCGAGCGGGATTCCCATGGCGAAGGTGCTGTTCGCTTCGCATGCCGTGGGCGCCATCGTGCTGCCGCTGATGCTGTTCCACCAGATGCAGCTGATGGTGTGCGCGGTGCTGGCGCAGCGCTATGCGCGGCGGGGGCAGAAAGCCGCGCCGGCGCTGAAGCCTGCCGCGCAGAAGTAGCTTCCTTCCGGCCGGGGCGCTGTCAGGTCAGCTCTCCAGCTGGCCCAGCTGGGGATCCTTCAGCCGGCTCGGCGCCAGCGCCCCGGCCGACTCCAGGATCGGATAGGCGATCGAGCAGATGTGCGAGTTGATGCGCTTCAGGTCGCTGATCAGGTCGATGTGCAGCGAACTGGTCTCGATGCTCAGCGTGGTCCGGTCGGACAGGCGGTCCAGGTGGGTGGTGGCGTAGGCCCGTTCCAGGTCGCGGAAGCGCGCCTTTTCTTCGAGCAGCTTCTGGGCGTCGCGCACGTTGCCGTTCAGGAACACGCTCATGCTCAGCCGCAGGTTGGCGATCAGCCGGCCGTGCAGCTCCACGATCTCGGCCATGCCGGCTTCGGAGAAGTTGCGCTGCGGCTTGATCTTCTTGTCCTCGATGTCGATGATTACCCGCTCGATGATGTCGCCGATCTGCTCCATGTTGATCGTGAAGCTGATGATGTCGGTCCAGCGCCGGCTTTCTTCCTCGCCCAGCGCCTCGCGCGAGATGCGCGTCATGTAGTACTTGATGGCCGAGTACAGCTCGTCCACCGCATCGTCGAGCTGCCGCAGCTCCTGCGCCAGCCGCAGGTCGTTGTGGCGGATCACGTCGAGCGTTCCGATGAGCATGGTCTCCACAATGTCGGCCTGGTGCAGCGCCTCGCGCGCCGCGTTCGAAATAGCCAGCGAAGGGGTCGAGAGCGCCGACGGGTCGAGGTGATGCAGCCGCATGGTTCCGGCTGGCTGCTGCGGCGCCGGCAGCAGCCGCGTCACCAGCTTGGCCACCCATTGGGTGAGCCCGATGAACCCCACGCTGATGATGACGTTGAAGCCCAGGTGGAACAGCACCACGCCGTGCGCCTGGTTCGGCAGCTCGGGCTGCACGTGGCGGATCCACAGGCCGATGAAGGGCGCCACGATGGCCACGCCCAGCGCCTTGAACAGCAGGTTGCCGACGGTCACCTGCCGCACCGACACCGCCGACTTGGCCGTGGTCAGCACCGCCAGCAGGCCGCTGCCGAGGTTGGCGCCGAGCACCAGGCCCAGCGCCACGTCCAGCGGCACCACGTTCGAGGTGGCCATGGCCGCCACCAGCAGCACCACCGCCAGGCTCGAATAGGCCACGATGGCCAGCACCGAGCCGATGGTGATCTCCAGCAGCACGTCGCTGTTGAGCGAGGCCAGCAGCGTGCGCACGGCGGGCGACGAGAACAGCGGCTCGGTCGCTTCCACCACCAGCTGCAGCGCCAGCAGCATGAGCCCCAGGCCGATGAGCACCCGGCCCACGCGCCCCGCCACCGAGGCCGAGCGCGTGATGAACAGCACCACGCCCACGAAGATGAACATCGGCGACAGCCAGGACAGGTCGGCCGAGAACAGCACGGAAATCAGCGCGGTGCCCACGTCGGCGCCGCGCATCACCGCCAGCGCAGCCGGCAGCGTGACCAGGCCCTGCCCGACGAAGGACGAGGTCATGAGGGAGGTGGCCGTGCTCGATTGCACCAGGGCGGTCACGCCGATGCCCGAAAGGGCTGCGGTGAAGCGGTTGCGCATGCTCTGCACGAGGATCTTGCGCAGGTTGGCGCCGAATACGCGCAGCACGCCGGTACGAACGAGGTGCGTACCCCACACCAGCAATGCGACTGCCGCCAGCAGGTTCAGAAGATGCTTCATGGGTGTCGGGTTCTATCCTTTTCGTTTTGGTTCGTTTTGACCCCATTTTCCACAAGATAGCGAATCAGTCGATAAGCGCTCCGTTATCGTGGAAGGGATAGGGGCCTTCGAAGCTACCGCAAGCCGCCAGATGCGTCACCAGCCGGCGGTTGCGCGGCAGCCACGCATGGACGCGGAAGCCGGGCGGTTCCAGCGTCCAGGCCGAGGGCGCGTCCGGCGCCAGATCGAGGCAGACCTGGTGCGCCTGCGCCGGCGAGGTCGAGGCGATGGTGCCGCCGAAGCGCACGTCGATGGCGCGGTGCAGGTGGCCGCAGATGATGCGCTCGACGTTGGGGTAGCGCGAGACCAGCGCCTCCAGCGCCTCCGAGCCCTGGAGCAGGCCGATTTCGTCCATGTGGCCGATCAGCGTCTCGAACGGCGGATGGTGCATGGCGATCACCACGGGTTCGCCGCGGCAGGCTTCCAGCTGCGCTTCGAGCCAGGCCAGGCGCTTCTCGCACAGCGAGCCGTGGCTCGCGCCGGGCACGCAGGTGTCGAGCGTGAGCAGGCGCAGCGGGCCGACGCGCACCGAGTACTGGATGAAGCCGTCGGTGCTGGCGCCCGTGCCCAGGTAGGCGTGGCCGGGGAAGCTGCGGCGCAGCTGGTCGCGGTCGTCGTGGTTGCCGGGCATCAGGTAGACCGGCATGGCCAGCGGGGCCAGCAGGCGCGCGAGGTGTTCGTACTCGGCCGCGCGGCCGAAGTCGGTCAGGTCGCCGGTGACGACCACCGCGTCGGGCGGCTGGCGCAGCGCCAGCACCGACTGCACGGCGCGCTCCAGGTAGGGCGCGGTGTTGATGCGGCCGTAGGCCAGCCGGCCCGGCTCGCGGATGTGCAGGTCGGTCAGCTGGACCAGGAAGGTGGTGTCTTGGGGTGTGTTGCTTGTCGTCATGCGGTGGTGGTCTCCTGCGACGTCATCAGGCGGTCGGGGTGGATGCGAAAGCCCACGGTGTCGCCTGGCTTGAAGGGCTTGTCGCGACCCACGTCGGCCACCAGCAGGGGCTGGTCCTGCGCGAGCAGGTGCAGCTGGACGCGGTCGCCGAGGAAGGTGCGGCGCTCGACGATGCCGGCGGCCCAGTCCAGCTGGGGCGCGCCGACTTCGATGTCTTCGGGGCGCACCAGCAGGGTTGCATGGTCGCGCCAGGCGCCCGGGCAGGGCAGGGTGGTTCCGCCGAGCCGCACGACGCCCTGCGCAATGGCCTCGGCCGTGCGCTCCAGCCGGTTGACCCGGCCCAGGAACTCGGCCACGAAGGGGTGCGCGGGGGCGCGGTAGAGGTCTTCGCCGCGGCCCACCTGCACGATGCGGCCGGCGCGCATCACCGCGAGGCGGTCGGCGATGGCCAGGGCCTCCTGCTGGTCGTGCGTGACGTGGATGGCCGTGATGTGCAGGCGGCGCAGCAGCTCGGCCAGCTCGTCGCGCAGCGATTCCTTGAGCTTGGCGTCGAGCGCGGCCAGCGGCTCGTCGAGCAGCAGCACGCGCGGGCGCACGGCCACGGCGCGCGCCAGGGCCACGCGCTGGCGCTGGCCTCCAGAAAGCTCGGCGGGGCGCTTGTTCTCCAGGCCGCCCAGGCGCACCAGGTCGACCAGCTCGCCCACGCTGCGCTTCTCTTCTTCGGGCGAGACGCCGCGAATTCGCAGGCCGTAGCCGATGTTGGCCGCCACCGTCATCTGCGGAAAGAGCGCGTAGCTCTGGAACACCATGCCCACGCCGCGGTGCTCGACCGGGCGCTGGGTCACGTCCTGGTCACCGAAGACGATGCGGCTGCCCGCGTCGGGCGCCTCCAGCCCGGCAATCAGCCGCAGCAGCGTGGTCTTGCCGCAGCCAGAAGGGCCCAGCAGCGCCAGCACTTCGCCGGCTTCCACCCGCAGGTTGGTCGGCTGCAGGCCGCGCGTGCCGTCGGCATAGGTCTTTGCGCAGTTGGCGATGTCGATGGTGATGCGTTCAAGTTCCATGGCGTTTCTGCATGAGGTTGGCAAGGTACTGCAGGGCCCACAGCACCGGAAGGATGACGGCAAAGAAAACCAGCGTGTAGGCCGATCCGATCTCGATGCGCATCGAGGCATAGCTGTCGGCCAGCCCCACGGGCAGCGTGCGCGTGAGCGGCGTGTGCAGCATCCACGTGAGGTTGAATTCGCCGACCGAGAGCGTGAACACCATCAGGCTGCCGGCCACGATGGCGGGGAACACGGCCGGCACCAGGATGCCCATGAAGCGCTGGCGGAAGTTCGCGCCCAGCGAGCGCGCGGCTTCCTCCAGCGCGAGCAGGTCGTCGCGCTCGAAGGCCGAGCTGACGGTGCGCACCATGAACGGCAGCGTGAAGACGATGTGGCCCACGAGGATGAAGGCGAAGCTCTGGCGAAAGGCCGTGAGCTGCCCGTAGGCGAGGATCAGCGCAAGCGCCGTGGCCAGGCCAGGCACCGCGACCGGCAGCGTCAGCAGTTCCTCGAAGATGCGTGCGGCGCGCGAGCGGCTGCGCGCCAGCGCATAGGCGCAGGGCACGCCGATCAGCACGGTGCCGATCACGCAGGCCACGGCCAGCGCGAGCGACCAGCCGACGGTGCCGCCGTAGTTCTCCCACACCTCGCCGAGCCAGCGCAGCGTGAAGCCGCTCTTGAGGCCGGTGCTGTAGTTGTTGACCAGGCCCGCCATCACCGACAGCAGCATCGGCGCGATCATGAAGAGGCTCACGATGAGCGTGACGGCGAGCAGGAAGGGCGCCTTGGCCTGAGTGTTCTTTCGCATGGTGGATGTGCCTCAGCGTGCGACGGGATTGGCGCCGAAGCGGCGCGCCACGAACAGCACCAGCCAGGTCACGATGCCCAGCGAGATCGACAGCGACGCGGCGAGCGCGAAGTTGGCGTAGTTGGTGAACTCGTTGTAGATGGTGATGGGAATGACCTCGAACTTGCTGGCCAGCGTGAAGGCCGTGCCGAAGGCGCCCATCGACGTGGCGAACAGGATCGCGCCGCAGGCCAGCGTGGTGGGCGCGAGCTCGGGCATCCACACGTCGCGTGCCACGCGCAGCCGCGAGGCGCCGAGCGAACGCGCGGCTTCCTCGAGCTGGGTGTTCATCGACTCGGCTGCGGCTGCGTAGGTGGCGATGGCGCGCGGCAGCGAAAAATAAAGGTACGCCAGGAACAGCCCGAGCAGGCCGTAGGCGAAGGTGATGCGCTGGCCGATCAGGCTGTCGCTGAGGTCCGCGACCACGCCTTGGCGCCCGCCCAGCAGGATCACGAAGAAGCCGATGATCACGCCCGGGAACGACAGCGGCAGCGTGAGCAGCGACAGCAGCATGCGCTTGCCGACGAAGGCATGCCGCGCGAGGTAGATGCCCACTGCCGCGCCCAGCACCAGGGTGGCGAGGGTGACCGTGATGGAGAGCACCACCGTGTTGGCCATGCTCGCGAGGTAGCGCGAATCCGTGAGCACGGCGAAATAGGTTGCCCAGCCTTTGTCGGCGGGCAGCGTCAGCAGGCGCACGACCGGCAGCAGCCAGAAGGCCGCGAAGAAGGCGGCAGCGGGCGCTGCGCAGGCCAGCAGGCGCCAGCTTGGGTTCCAGGAGTTGTTGGACTTCATGTCGGCTTTTTCGCCTTGTCTTGTTGCTTGAGGCTCTTCTTCAGGGCGTGTGCACAGGCCATCGGGTACTCCCCTCCGCGAATGTCCCCCGCCCTGCGGGCTCCTCCTTTATTTCGCTGCGGGGAGCACCCGACGTCCTGTGCACTGGACGCGCCGCTGGTTTGCGGCTGATCAACCAGTGCTCTGAACGATCACGACGGCGGGGTGCCTTGCGCAGCGAAATAAAGGAGGAGGGGCGCAGCCCCGGGGGACATTCGCGGAGCAAGGCACCCCGTCGTCGGGAGCGCGCCCCGAAAAGCGCGCCCCGCAACGAAGCACAAAGAGTTAGCGAACTTCCTTCAAGTACTCATCGGAGAAAGCGCGTTGCGCGGCAGCCATGCGTCCGTAGTCCACGCTCTTCGCACGGGCGTAGTCGCTGGCGGGCAGGAACTGGGCTTCGATTTCCTTGGGCATCGCGCTCGCGCGCACCGGCCGCAGGTAAGCCTTGGCCCAGATGGCCTGGCCTTCGTCGGACAGCGTGAAGTCGAGCACCTTCCTGGCGTCGGCCGCGTGCGGGGCCTTGGCGACCAGGCTCATCACGTAGGGCACGGCCAGCGTGCCTTCGCTCGGGATCACGAACGCGACGTTGGCCTTGTCCTTGTACTTGGCGCGGTAGGCGTTGAAGTCGTAGTCCAGCAGGATCGCGATTTCGCCCGAGAGCACGCGCGCATACGACGTCTGCTTCGGCACGATCGGCTCATTCTTCTGCAGCGCCTTGAAGTAGTCGATGGCCGGCTTGAAGTTGTCGAGCGTGCCGCCGCGCGCTTCGTTCACCGCGACCGCGCCGACATAGCCCACGAAGGCCGAGGCCGGGTCGAGATAGCCGATCAGGCCCTTGTATTCGGGCTTGAGCAGGTCGGCCCACGACTTCGGAATCGGCTTGCCCTTGAGCGCGTCGACGTTGACCATGAAGCCGAGCGTGCCCGAGTGGATGGTGAACCAGTTGCCGGCCGGGTCCTTCATGCCCTCGGGAATGTCTTTCCACGCTGCCGGCTTGTAGGGCTCGACCAGGCCGTCCTTGGCGGCCTGCACCGCGAAGGTCACGCCAAGGTAGGTGACGTCGGCGACGGGGCTGGCCTTCTCGGCGGCCAACTGGGCCAGCGACTGGCCCGAGTTCTTGTTGTCGGGCGGCACGGTGACGCCCGTCTTGGCCTTGATGGCCTTCAGCTGGGTGCCCCAGTCGGCCCATTCGGTCGGGCAGTTGTAGCAGATGGCGGTCTGGGCCATGGCGCTGCCGGCGGCGAGCGTGGCGGCGATCAGGCCCAGGCGGGCCAGGCGATGGAAGCGGGAGGACATGCGGGAGCTCCTTGGAGGATGAGTCGGAGAAAGAGGTTGGTGAGGTCAGAAAGTCGCGGCGTTGTTGTCTTCGCGCGCCGAAGCGCACGACTCGCCGTCTCGGAAGGCATGGGGAAGCTGCAGGCTCGAATCCGCCCGCAGCGTGGTGCCGCCGGCAATCGCCTGGATCAGCAGTTCGACGCCCTGGCGGCCGATGTCGCTGTTGGGCTGGGTGATGCTGGTGAGCGCGGGCGTGAGGTCTTCGCCGAGCGCAATGCCGTCGAAGCCGACCACGCTGAGGTCCTCGGGCACCGACAGGCCGCCGAGGTGGGCGGCGCGGATGCTGCGGATGGCCAGCAGGTCGTTCGAGCAGATCAGCGCGGTGGGGCGCTGGCGTGCCTGCAGGTGGGTGCAGAGCGCGTCGACGGCGGTCTCGACGAAGGGCACTTCGATCACCGGCTGTGCGTCGAGCCCGGTGTCGGCCATGCCCTTGAGGTAGCCGCGGTAGCGCTGCTGCGCGCGGTCCGATGCGGCCAGCGTGCCACTGACCATCGCGATGCGCCGGTGGCCCAGCAGCACGAGCCGGCTGACCGCGTCGGCCACCGCGCCTTCGCTGTCGACCGACACGCAGGGGTGGTCCGCATGGCGGTTGTAGGCCAGCACGTAGGGCACGCCGGCGGCCTGGAGCCGGGGCAGCGCCGCCGAGGTCGAGGGGTTCGACACCACCAGGATCAGCCCGTCGACGTTGCCCGCCAGCAGCAGGTGGACGGCGCGCTCCTCCTCGTCGAGCCGGTAGCCGGTGGTGACGGGAATGATCGCGTAGCCGCCCGCCACTGCGGCCCGCGCGATGCCCTGCAGGCATTCGGCGAAGGTCGGGTTCAGCAGCGTCGGCAGCACGATGCCGAGCACGCGGCTGCGTTGCGTGCGCAGGGTGCGCGCACTGGCGTTGGGCAGGTAGTTGAGTTCCTGCGCCACGCGCTCCACCAGTTCGCGGGTGGCGGGCGTGACCTTGTCGGGAAAATTGAAGGCGCGCGAGACCGTGGCCACGGAGACCCCGGCTTTGGCTGCAACGTCTTGGATACTCATCTTGCGGTGTTCATGTAATCGATTACATTGGACCGCCGCAGTATGACTTTGTTATGACATCGCCTGAAAGGGGGAAAAACCCGGAGGGCCTGGGCGAGGGAAAAGCCCAAAGAAGAAGGGGCCCCGCGGGGCCCCTGAGAAAACCTACTTGCCCCGGCGAACCCGCCGGATCTCGTCCAGGATCAGGCAGATGGCCCCGAGCGTGATCGCACTGTCCGCGGCATTGAATGCCGGGAAGTACCAGTTCCCCGCGTGGAAGCTCAGGAAGTCGACCACGTAGCCGTGCATCATCCGGTCGACCACGTTGCCGATGGCGCCGCCCAGGATGCAGGCCATGGAGAACGAAAACAGCTTCTGCCCCGCGTGCGACTTCAGCATCCACACGATGAACACCGCCGCCGCCACGCCGATCGCCGTGAACAGCCAGCGCTGCCAGCCCGAGTGATCTGCGAGGAAAGAGAAGGCGGCCCCCGTGTTGTGCGCGCGCACGACGTTGAAGAAGCTCGTCACGTAGGTCGCGTCACCGAGCTTGTAGTAGCCCAGGATCAGCGTCTTGGTGAACTGGTCGATGATCACGATGATCACCGCCAGCCCCAGCCAGGGCCAGATGCTGCTGCCGCGCGAACGCGAGGCCGACATGGAGCGGGCGGCGGCCATCAGGCAAAGCTCCGCGATTCGCCGGCGCCGAACAGGTTGCTGGTGCAGCGCCCGCAGATCGTCGGATGGGCCGCGTCGTGGCCCACGTCGTCGCGGTAGTGCCAGCAGCGCTCGCACTTCTGCGCGGCGCTCGGGGTCACCACCGTCGACAGCGTCTCGCCGGCCGCCAGCGCGATGGCCGAGGTGATGAAGACGAACTTCAGGTCGTCGCCCAGCGTATCCAGCAGCGCGAAGTCGCCGGCCGGTGCCGTCAGTTGCAGGTTGGCCTGCAGCGACGAGCCGACCTTGCCTTCGGCGCGGACCGTCTCGATTTCCTTGTTCACCACGTCGCGGATCTCGCGGATGCGGTTCCACTTGGCGAGCAGGGCCTCGTCGGGCGCGTCGAACTTGCTGTAGGTCTGCGTGAAGATCGATTCGCCTGGCTTGCCGGTGCCCACGAATTTCCACGCCTCTTCGGCCGTGAAGCTCAGGAACGGGGCCATCCAGCGCAGCATCGCTTGCGAGATGTGCCACAGCGCCGTCTGCGCGCTGCGCCGTGCCAGCGAGCCCGGGGCCGTCGTGTAGAGGCGGTCTTTCAGGATGTCGAGGTAGAAGCCGCCCAGGTCTTCCGAGCAGTAGATCTGCAGCTTGGCCACCACCGGATGGAACTCGTACACCTTGTAGTGCGCGAGGATCTCGGCCTGGAACTGCGCCGCGCGCGACAGCGCGTAGCGGTCGATCTCGAACAGCTGGTCGAGCGGCACGCCGTCTTTTTCGATGTCGAAGTCGCTGGTGTTCGCGAGCAGGAAGCGCAGCGTGTTGCGGATGCGGCGGTAGGCATCGACCACGCGGGCGAGGATCTTGTCGTCGCCGGCGATGTCGCCCGAATAGTCGCTCGCGGCCACCCACAGGCGGATGATTTCCGAGCCCAGCTTGTTGCTGATTTCCTGCGGGTCGATGCCGTTCTTGAGCGACTTGCTCATCTTGATGCCCTTGGCATCGACCGTGAAGCCGTGCGTCAGCAGGCCGCGGTACGGCGCGCGGTCTTCCAGCGCGCAGGCGATCAGCAGCGACGAGTGGAACCAGCCGCGATGCTGGTCGTGGCCTTCGAGGTACAGGTCGGCTTCCGGCCCCGTCTCGTGGTGCACCGTGGGGTGCGTGCCGCGCAGCACGTGGGAGAAGGTCGAGCCCGAGTCGAACCACACCTCGAGGATGTCGGTGCTCTTGGTGTAGTGCGGTGCGTCTTCGGCGCCGAGGATTTCCTCGACCGTGACGCGGCTCCAGGCCTCGATGCCGCCCTTCTCGACGATGTCGGCGGCCTGGTCGAGGATTTCCATGGTGCGCGGATGCAGCTCGCCCGAGTCCTTGTGCAGGAAGAACGGGATCGGCACGCCCCAGCTGCGCTGGCGGCTGATGCACCAGTCGGGCCGCCCGGCGATCATGTCGTGCAGGCGGGCCTTGCCGTTCTCGGGGTAGAAGCTGGTCTGCTCGATGGCGTCGAGCGCGGTCTGGCGCAGCGTCTTGGGCGCCTTGTCCTTGGTGAACACGCCTTCGCCCTCGTCCATGCGCACGAACCACTGCGCCGCGGCGCGGTAGATCACCGGCGTCTTGTGGCGCCAGCAGTGCGGGTAGCTGTGGGTGATGGTCTCGGTGGTCAGCAGGCGGTTGGCATCGCGCAGCGCGGCGATGATGACCGGCACGGCCTTCCAGATGTTCTGGCCGCCGAACAGCGGGAAGTCGGGCGCGTAGCTGCCGTTGCCCTGCACCGGGTTCAGGATGTCGTCGTATGCCAGGCCGTGGGCGATGCAGGAGTTGAAGTCGTCCACGCCGTAGGCGGGCGAGGAGTGCACCAGGCCCGTGCCGTCGGTGGCGGTGGCGTAGTCGGCCAGGTAGATGGGCGACAGGCGCCTGTAGCCGGCGTCCGCGTCATACAGCGGATGCTCGAATTCGAGGCCGCCCAGCTTCTCGCCCTTGACCGTGGCCAGCACCTTGCCGTCGAGCGCATAGCGCGTCATGCACATCTCGACCAGCGAGTTGGCCAGGATCAGCAGGCCGCGCTCGGTATCGACCAGCGAGTACTCGAGCTCGGGGTTGAGGTTGATCGCCTGGTTGGCGGGGATGGTCCACGCGGTGGTGGTCCAGATCACGGCGAAGATGTCGCCCAGGATCGTGTGGTCGGTGCCGAAGGCCTTGAGCACCTTCTCGCGCTCGTGCGCCTTGAAGGCGACGTCGATGGTCTGGCTCTTCTTGTCGGCGTATTCGATCTCGAACTCGGCCAGCGAGGAGCCGCAGTCGAAGCACCAGTACACCGGCTTCAGGCCGCGGTAGACGAAGCCGCGCTCGATGACGCGCTTGAACACGCGCAGCTCGCCGGCCTCGTTGGCGAAGTCCATGGTCTTGTAGGGATGGTCCCATTCGCCCAGCACGCCCAGGCGCTGGAAGTCGGCCATCTGCTGTGCGATCTGCCCGGTGGCGAAGGCGCGGCTCTTGGCCTGCATCTCGTCGCGGCTCAGGTTGCGGCCGTACTGCTTTTCGATGGCGTTCTCGATCGGCAGGCCGTGGCAGTCCCAGCCCGGCACGTAGAGCGCGTCGTAGCCTTCGAGCTGGCGCGCCTTGGTGATCATGTCCTTGAGGATCTTGTTCACCGCGTGTCCCATGTGGATCTGGCCGTTGGCGTACGGCGGGCCGTCGTGCAGGATGAACTTGGGCGCGCCGTGGCGGGCGTCGCGCAGGCGGTGGTAGCGGCCTTCGTCGTTCCATTCCTTCACCCAGCCCGGTTCGCGCTTGGGCAGGTCGCCGCGCATCGGGAAGGGGGTGTCGGGCAGGTTCAGCGTGGAGCGGTAATCTTTGGGGGAAGCAGCGTCAGACATGTTGGGGTGCGAAGCAGAAGGCTTCTAGGGGGCTTCGACAGGCTCAGCCCGAACTGCATGAAGCGTGTCGGTGCGGAAGGTATAGCCGTTCGCCCTGAGCTTGTCGAAGGGCGGCAGCACGGGCGTGCAGGGCTAAATTCGGTCGCGCGTGGTCTGGCGGTGGGTTTCGGCGTGGGTGGACGCAAAGAACGCACGTGCGTCGCGCCCATCCTTCGCGATGCCCGCTGTGAGGGCCTCGAGGCTGGTGTAGCGCAATTCGTCGTGCAGTTTGTGCAGGAGTTCCACGCGCACGATTTTACCGTAGGCCCCTTCGGTCCCCAGATGCGAGGGCCACTCCAGGCAATGGGTTTCCAGCAGAACCCGCCCGCCGTTGACGTCGTTGGCGTCCAGCGAGGGGCGCACGCCCAGGTTCGCCACGCCCGGCAGCGGCTGGTAGGCCAGCCCGTGGACCAGCACCGCGAAGATGCCGCTGGCGGCCGGCTTCCAGTGCTTGAAGCGCAGGTTGAGGGTGCGGAAACCGTCGTCCAGGCCCGGCGCCGATGCACCCAGCGCGCGGCCGAGCTTGCGGCCGTGGACCACGTGGCCGGAGATCGTGTAGGGCCGCCCGAGCAGCGTCTGGGCGTCGGCCATGCGGCCTTCGGCCAGCGCCTCGCGCACGGCGGAACTGGAAACCCGCAGGCCGTGCACCTCGTAGCTGTTCATGCGCGCCACGTCGAAGCCGCGGGCGTCGCCTGCCGCGTCGAGCATGGCGTAGTCGCCGGCCCGCTTGGCGCCGAAGCGGAAATCGTCGCCCACCAGCACATAGCGCGCGCCCAGGCCGTCGACCAGCACGTTCTGGATGAATTCTTCCGGCGTCTGGGAAGCCAGCCGGCTGTCGAACGGCAGCACGATGGTCTGTGCCACGCCGCAGGCGGCCAGCTCGCTGAGCTTGTCGCGCAGCGTGCCGATGCGCGCCGGCGCCAGGTCGGGCTTCTTGGTGAGCGCGGCGAAGTAGTCGCGCGGATGGGGCTCGAAGGTGAGCACGCAGCTCGGCAGCCCGCGCTGGCGGGCCTCGGTCTGCAAGAGCGCGAGCATGGCCTGGTGGCCACGGTGCACGCCGTCGAAATTGCCAATGGTGAGGGCGCAGGCGGGGGCTACGCCCGGGTGCCGGAAGCCGCGGAAAACCTGCATCGGTGAGTATCTTTTTGATAGCGCCTTTCGCCCGTCGATTGGGCGAATCAGGCCGATTTGTCACAAAGCCGGTATATTGTGACGCAGTGCGTTGATCGGCGTGGGTCTGCAACGCGCTCCGTGTCCCTGGTCTTTCCGTGTTCTCTCACTTTTCGAGGAGGCGTGTGTGAAGGTCTTGAAGCTGTCGGCCCAAGGGCTGCCCCAGTCATGGATTTCGCTGGAACAGGCGGTGATCCACTATGCGGCGGACGAAGTTCGCTGGGAAGTGGGCGCGCAGGTGGCTGTGTTCCGTGGCGGCCACAACGCCATCACGGGCGAGCAATCGCAGATCGCGATCAACAGCATCATCGGCACCAAGGGCGTGCCGCGCATCAATCCCTTCACGCAGCGGCCGGGGCTGACCAACAGCAAGCTGTTCTCGCGCGACCGCAACGTCTGCGCCTACTGCGGCGGGCACTTCCATGAAGACGAGCTCACTCGCGAGCACATCATTCCCTTTGCCCAGCGGGGCATCGACACCTGGATGAACGTGGTCACGGCCTGCAAGCCGTGCAACCACCGCAAGAGCAGCCGCACGCCCGAGCAGGCCGGCATGCCGCTACTCTACGCGCCGTACGTGCCCAGCCTCTGGGAAGACTTCATCCTGCGCAACCGGCGCATCCTGGCCGACCAGATGGAGTTCCTGATGGCGCACCTGCCGCAAAGCTCGCGGCTGCACGACACCTAGCTTCAGCGCTTCCAGGAAGGCGGGCGCTTCTCGATGAAGGCCTGAACGCCTTCCAGCGCGCTCTCGTCCATCATGTTGCAGGCCATGGTCCGGCTGGCGTCTGCCAGGGCGGCCTCGATGCCGGTTTCGAGCTGGCGGTAGAACAGGGCCTTGCCCAGCGCCAGCGCCTTGCGCGGCTTGGCGACGATGCTCGCCACCAGCGCCTCGACGGCCGCGTCGAGTTCAGCGGATGCCGCCACCCGGTTGACCAGCCCCTTCTCGCGCGCTTCTTCCGCGCCAATGAATTCGCCCGTCACGAGCATCTCGAAGGCTTCCTTGCGCCCGAGGTTGCGCGACAGCGTGACGCTGGGCGTGGCGCAGAACAGCCCCACGTTCACGCCGCTGACCGCGAAGCGGGCTTCGCTCGATGCCACCGCCAGGTCGCACACGGCCACCAACTGGCAGCCCGCCGCGGTCGCGATGCCGTGCACGCGCGCGATCACCGGCACGTCGAGCTTCTGGATCGACAGCATCATCGCCCCGCAGCGCTCGAACAGCTGCCGGTAGTAGCCGAGCGATGGTTTGGCGCGCATTTCTTTCAGGTCATGGCCGGCGCAGAAAGCCTTGCCGGCTGCCGCGATGACGACGGCGCGCACGCTCTCGTCGGCTGCGATGCCGGCCAGCGCCTGCTCCAGCGCGCCCAGCATGCCTTCCGACAGCGCGTTGAACGAGGCCGGGCGGTTGAGCGTCAGCGTGACAACGCCGCGCGCGTCGCGCGACTGCAGCACGAAGGGGGCGGCGGAGTCGGTCATGGCGGGTGCCTCTTCAGTAGGTCAGCTCGAGCACCGTCACGTGCTCCTGGGCGGCCGGCCACGTCAGGCCGGTGATGCGCTCGCCGTTGAATTCGCCCGCCACCGCGCGCGGCGCGCCGCCGCCCTCCAGCCGCAGCCTGGAGGTGGCCACGCCCGCGCCCTTGGGCGGCACGCCGGGAGGCGGGCTCTTGCCGTCGAAGCGCATGGTGTCGCGCTGGGCATCGAAGTAGCCGCGCGGACGCGTGAAGACGACGACGGAGCTCGCACCGTTGTCGGCCGGCGTGATGCGCTCCGGCCGCAGGTGCACGAAGCTGCCGCTGCGTGGGAAGGGGCTGCGGTAGATGTGCGTGGTGCCGTAGCCCGGTGCGCTCAGGACGAATTCATAGGCGGTGTCGCCGCGCGCGTTGAACGGGCCCCAGCGGCCATCGGCGCCGACCGGCTTGGTGTGCACGGCCTCGCCGCGCCGCGCGCCGGTTGCCGGGTCCACGGCATACACCGTGACCTGCGCGCCGTTCAGCGCGAGGTTTTCGGCGCCGATCGCCCGGCCGTCGAGCACGACCTTGGTGTCCGGCACCACGGCGGTGGTGCGCGGTGCTTCTCCGGTCAGGAATTGCCATGTGGCCGCGAATGCCGCGGGCGAGAAAGAAGTCTCGCGGTGATCCACGCGCGGCAGCACGACGTTGGTCGCGCCCTTGAGCGCAGGGCCGTCGAAGCCGATGTTGGTCGGCTTGCCGGGGGCGCCGATCCACACGCCGTCGGGCTGCGCGTACTTGTCGTTGTTGTCGGAGCGCAGGGTCATCCACGTCACTCCTGGTGTGACTTCCTGGCCGTCCGGACCTTTGGGCGCATTGAGCTGCTGCATGAAGCCCGACAGCCCCGAGAACTCGTTGTTCTCGCGGAAACCCTTCACCGCCCAGATGCCGTGCGCCGGGTTGCCGCCCAGCACCACGTGGCTCACCACGGCCGCGCCGCCGCCGTTCTGCACGTAGGTGCGGATGGTGTTGCCGCCGCGCGAATTGCCGATCAGCACCACCTTGGCGGCGCCCGTGGCCTTCAGCACCTTGTCGACCTGCGCCTTGAGGAACGCCGCGGATTCGGCCGTCGAACTGCGTCCGGGCTGGGCCACGGCATCGTCGTCGCGCGCGAGCGGGTTCGGCTGGTCGAAGGCAAACAGCCGGTCGGCCGGCCAGCCGTTGGACTCGAAACGCCAGATCGTCGTCTGCCAGAGCGCGGCCGAATCGCCGTTGCCGTGGACGAACACGACGGGCGGCCGCTCTGCATACGACGGCGAGGGCGATGAAGAGGTGGCGCAGGCGGTCAGCATGGCGGTGGCGGCGGTCCCGATGACGGCCATAGCTAGAAGGGTGCGGCGGGATTGCATGTTTCGTTCCTGGGGCTGGAGTCCACGTGAAAACGCCCGTCGGCGCAAGGCGGGCGGGCGTTGGATGCTATCGGAACACCGTGAAACCGGCGTTGCCGGATTGCGGGTGTGTCGCCGTCGTCGTCAGGCGAAGACGCCGGCGGTGTCCTGCATGCGGGCCGACACTTCACCCAGGTGGTGGAGCGTGTCGCCGAAAGTCAGCTCGAGCTGCGTGAGCTTGCGGAAGTAGTGGCTGCCGATGTATTCGTCGGTCACGCCGATACCGCCGTGCAGCTGCACCGAGTTCGCGGCCACGTAGCGCATGGAAACGCCGAGCTGGTACTTGGCGCGTGCCAGTGCCTGGCGGCGTTCGTCGGCCGGGGCGTTGAGCTTGAGCGTGGCGTAGTAGCTCATCGAGCGCGCGAGCTCGAGCTGCATCTTCATGTCGGCGACACGATGGCGCAGCGCCTGGAAGGTCGAGATGGTCACGCCGAACTGCTTGCGCTGGTTCATGTAGTCGACGGTGAGGGCCACGGTCTTGTCCATCACGCCCACCGCTTCGGCGCAGGTGGCGGCAATGCCGACGTCCACCGCGTATTCGAGCGCTGCCAGGCCGTCGAGCGTGACCAGCGTGGCGTCGGCCTTGTCGAACACCACCTCGGCCGCGCGGCTGCCGTCCTGCGTGCCGTAGCCGCGGGCCTCGACGCCGCTGGCGCTGCGCTCGACGAGGAAGAGGGCGATCTTGCCGTCGACCTTGGCGGGCACGAGGTAGGCGTCGGCTTCGTCGCCGACCGGCACCACGCTCTTGGCGCCGTTCAGCGACCAGCCGCTGCCGCTCTTCGCGGCGTGGGCGTCGCACACGTCCAGGCGGTAGCGCGCCTTGCGCTCCTGGTAGGCCAGCACCACGATGGCCTGGCCGCCGGCGATGCGCGGCAGCCAGCCTTCCTTGGTGTTCGCGTCGGCATAGCCGCTGAGCACCGCGCCGGCGATCAGCGTCTGCGCGAAGGGCTCCAGCACGATGCCGCGGCCGAGTTCTTCCATGACGACCATGCCGGCCACCGGGCCCATGCCCAGGCCGCCGTCGTCTTCGCTGATGTAGAGGCCGCCCAGGCCGAGTTCGGCCAGTTCGTCCCAGGCTTCCCGCGAGAAGCCGCCCTTGGCCTCGATGCCGCGGCGGCGCTCGAAGTCATAGCCCTTGTCGACCCACTTGCGAACCGCGTCGCGCAGTTGTTCCTGGTCGTCGGAAAAATTGAAATCCATGTTCGTGTCTCCTCAGCCCAGAACCGTCTGCGCGACGATGTTGCGTTGCACTTCGTTCGAGCCACCGTAGATGGTGGTCTTGCGCATGTTGAAGAAGGTCGACGTCAGCGGCGCGAGCGCCGGGTTGCCGCCCGGGAAGTCGCCTTGCCAGCCGGCTTCCATTGCCTCGCGGATCAGCGGCAGCGAATAGGGGCCGCCTGCCAGCATCATCAGTTCGCTGTAGCGCTGCTGGATCTCGCTGCCGCGGATCTTGAGCAGGCCGGCCACGTCGAGCGAGTTCTTGCCCGAGGTGGCGGCCGACAGCACGCGCAGCACCATCATCTCGAGGGCGACGATGTCGACTTCGAGCTTGGCGATCTCGTCGCGGAAGCGCTGGTCTTCGTACACGCCTTCGCTCTTGGCGATGCGCTTGAGGCGCTCGAGCTCGCGCTTGGCGCGGTTCACGTCGGCGATGTTGGTGCGCTCGTGCGAGAGCAGGTGCTTGGCGTAGGTCCAGCCCTTGTTCTCTTCGCCGATCAGGTTTTCGGCGGGCACTTCGACGTTGTCGAAGAACACCTCGTTCACTTCATGGCCGCCGTCGAGCAGCTTGATCGGGCGCACGGTGACGCCGGGCGACTTCATGTCGAGCAGCAGGAAGCTGATGCCGGTCTGGGGCTTGCCCTCGTTGCTGGTACGCACGAGGTTGAACATCCAGTCGCCGTACTGGCCGAGCGTGGTCCAGGTCTTCTGGCCGTTGACGATGTATTTGTCGCCTTTGCGCTCCGCCTTCGTCTTGACCGAGGCGAGGTCGGAACCCGAGCCGGGCTCGCTGTAGCCCTGGCTCCACCAGACTTCGCCGCTGGCGATGCCGGGGAGGAAGCGCTTCTGCTGTTCGGCATTGCCGAAGGCCATGATCACCGGTGCCACCATGACGGGGCCGAACGGAATGATGCGCGGCGCGCCGGCCAGTGCGGTTTCTTCCTCGAACAGGTGGCGCTGCACGGCGGTCCAGCCCGGGCCGCCGAATTCCTTCGGCCAGCCGTAGCCCAGCCAGCCCTTCTTGCCGAGGATCTTGGCCCAGCCTTGCAAATCGTCGCGCGTCAGCTCCAGCGCGTTGTGCACCTTGTGCGAAATCTCTTGGGGAAGGTTTTCTTTGACCCAGGCGCGAACCTCTTCGCGGAACTTCTGTTCTTCGGGTGTGAAGCTCAAATCCATGCGTGCCTCGCTGTGTTGATCGGTTCACCGCAGACGCGGTGTGTCTCCGGAACCGTGAGTTTTAGCACGGTCGTGCTGTGAAACGGTGTCCGCGTCGCGACAAGCACGGCGCGGATAATCCCGCCTCCCATGAAGAACATCGTGATCCTGATCTCCGGCGGCGGCTCCAACATGGCGGCCATCGTGCGCGCCGCCGAACGCGACCGCTGGGCCGAGCGCTTCGGCGCCCGCATCGCCGCGGTCATCAGCAACAAGGCCGAGGCCGGCGGGTTGGCCATTGCCCGTTCGCACGGCATCGACACCGCCGTGGTGCCGCACACCGAGTTCGCGACCCGCGAGGCTTTCGACGAGGCCCTGGCGGCAGCCGTCGACGCCCATTCGCCCGCGCTGGTGGTGCTGGCCGGGTTCATGCGCATCCTGACGCCCGGCTTCGTCGGACGCTATGCGGGGCGGCTGATAAATATCCATCCCTCGCTGCTGCCCGCTTTCCCGGGGCTCCACACCCATCAGCGCGCCATCGAGGCGGGCTGCAAGGTGGCCGGCGTGACCGTCCACCAGGTGACGACCGAACTCGACCACGGCCCGATCCTGGCGCAGGCCGTGGTGCCGGTGCTGCCCGACGACACGGCCGCCACGCTGGCCGGCCGGGTGCTCGCGCAGGAGCACCTGTTGTATCCACCAGCGATCGCCGGATGGCTGGCTGATACATCGAGTCACAACCCGTAAAGTTGTTTTATATTCGCGGGTTTTCGGGAGTTCGAAGTGAAAACCAAATCGCTGCTGCTGACCGTCGCCGGCGCTGTCGCCCTGCTCGCGGGCTGCGCCGCCCCGGCCCCCGCACCCGCTCCTGCGCCCGCCGCGCCCGTGCCACCCCCGGCACCGGTCTATCAGTGCAACGCAGATGGTGCCCGCTTCGCGGTCGGCCAGCCGCTGACGCCGCAGCTGGAAGCCGCCGCCCGCGTGCGCGCCGGAGCTGGCGTCGTGCGGGTGCTGAAGCCCGGCGAGGCAGCGACGATGGAACTCAACGGCGGACGCCTGAACCTGGACGTCGATGCGCGCAACCGCGTGACCGAGGTCCGCTGCGGCTGACGCATTCCTTCAGAGCCGGCCCGGGCCGGGCCGTGATGGCTAGATCGGCGTGAATCTCCGCCGCGGCACGCCGTCTATCTCGACGGTCTCGCCGAACATCGCGGCAGGGCGGACCCAGAGTCCGTGGGCTCCATACAAGGCGCGGTACAGCGTCATCGGCTCCAGGGTCTCGCTGTGGCGGACGGTGCCGAGCACCTCGTATTCGCCGCCTTTGTAGTGGCGGTAGCGGCCGGGAGGTGTTTCGATCAGGGGAGGGAGGTCGTCGTCGTTGTTCAACGGGGGCTTCTTTCTTCAAAAACTGTCGTGGCTTGATTTGACGGGAGTCGGATGGATCGCGCTGATTTTGTTCACCTGGTTCGACTGAGCGAGCATGCCAGCGCGGACGACAGTGCGCGCTATCGACGCAGCGTGGCGGCCTTTGCCGCGCTCGGCTACCTGTGGGTGCTCGGCTGCCTGGGGCTCGCGGTGGGCCTCATCGCCTGGGTGCTGCTGCCGGTGCGCGAGGAACGTTTCACCTTCACCCGCGGCTGGCTGCTGCTGTTCGCGGGCGGCCTGCTCTGGGCCACGCTTCGCGCGCTGTGGGTGCGCTTCGACGAACCCGAGGGCGTGGAACTGCAGCGCGACGACGCACCCGCGCTCTTCGAGGCGCTCGACCGCATCCGGTCGAAGATCAAGGGGCCGCCGGTCCATCACGTCTACCTCGACGACGAATTCAACGCCAGCATCCGGCAGGTGCCGCGTTTCGGGCTGTTCGGCGGCGCCGTCAACTCGCTGAACATCGGCCTGCCGCTCCTGATGATGCTCGACCGGCGGCGGCTGCTGTCGGTGCTGGCGCACGAATACGGCCACCTGCGCGGCAACCACGGCAAGCTCAGCGCCTGGATCTACCGCACGCGGCTGTCGTGGCTCAAGCTCGATGCCAGCCTGCAGCGCGACGAGGGCGTGATGGCGCTGGTCTCGCAAGCCTTCTTCCGCTGGTACTTCCCGCGCTTCGCGGCCAAGACTTTCGCGCTGGCCCGCCAGGACGAATACGAGGCCGACCGCATCTCGGGCCGGCTGCTGGGCACCTCGGTGGCCGCCGCGGCGCTGACCGAGATCGCGATCAAGGGAAACTGGTACGCCAACGAGTTCTGGCCCTGGCATTGGGCGCGCGCCGAACGCGAGCCGCTGCCGCCGGGGCCGTTCGCCGCCCTGCGCAAGCGGGTGCGCACGCCGCCGGCCGACGATTTCGCGCGCCAGGCGTTGCGCGAGGCGATGCGCCGCGTGAGCGACCTGGAGGACACCCATCCGGTCCTGCGCGACCGGCTGGAGGCCCTCGAGCAGAAGGCGGTCTTGCCCGAATGGTCGGCGCGTCCCGCGCTGGAACTGCTGGCTGACCGGAAGAAATGGATCGAATATTTCGACAACCGCTGGTGCCGCGCCCACGCCGCCGACTGGAGGCAGCACCACGCCCACCGTGCGCGCATCCGCGAACGCATCGACGTGCTGGCCGCGCGCGGTGAGCGCAACACGCCGGACGAAATGGTCGAATGGGCCGATTCCGAGCGCCGCCTCAACCCCTCGGCGCCGGTGCGGATGCGCTACGAGAACGCCTTGCAGATCGCGCCCGAGCATCCCGGCGCGCTGCGCGGGCTGGCCCAGATGCTGCCCGCGAGCGACCGCGCGGCCCGGCTGGTGGTGCTCGAGCGGCTGCACGGTTCCGGCGCGGCCAGCCGCTGGTGGGCCGCCAAGAGCGCCGTAGCCTCGCTCGAAGACCCGGACGCCGGGCCGCACGACGAGATGGCGCTCAAGTTGTGGCGCGGCCGGCTCAAGGAAGCGGAGGAAGCCGAGGCGCGTGCCTGGGAAGAAATCACCGCCACGCCGTTCTTCAGCCAGATATCGCGCCATGACCTGAACGACTACGAACTGGGCGAACTGCGGGCCGACCTCGTGCGCTGCCTGCCGGCGTCGCGGGCCTGGCTGGTGCGCAAGAACCTTCGGGAATTTCCGTGGCGCCGTGCGTACGTCGTGTTCATCGAACTGCCCGGGCTGGACGACGAAGACCGCTGGCACATGTGCCGCCAACTGGAGCAGACGCTCACTTTGCCCGGCGCCACGCTGGTGCTGTGGGCGGGGCACTCGCCTACTTTGGAAGACATCGAGCGCGAGGCTTTCGGGGTGGTCTGGACGCGCAGCGCATAGCCCTTCAGTCCGCCGGCTCCGCTGGCTGAGACAATCGGGGCATGCACCCCAAAGCCCTGTTGGAGGCCACCGCCGATCTGGTCGGCCTTGTCCTGAAATTCGATCACCCGGCCGACCAGGTCGTTTCGCGGTTTTTCCGCGACCACCGCGAGTTCGGCCCGCGCGAGCGCGCGACGCTCGCCGAAACCGTCTACACCGTGCTTCGCAAGAAGCTTCTGTTCGACCATCTTTCGCCTTCGGGCACCGGCTCCAAGGAGCGCCGCATGGCGATCCTCGGCTTCTACGGCCCGCGCGATTTCCTGAAAAGCGCGCTCAACGACACCGAGAAACGCTGGCTTGACAACTGCGACGCGGTGAAACCCGACGACCTGCTCGAGCGCCATCGCCACAACCTGCCGGAATGGCTGGTAGCGCCGCTCAAGGCCCAGCTTGGCGACGGTTTCTGGCCGCTGGTCGAGAGCCTTCAGCAGCCGGCGCCGCTCGACCTGCGCGTCAATGCGCTGACCGATAAACGCGCGGACGTGAAGGCCGAGCTTGCGAAGGCTGCTATCAAATCGGAAGCAACGCCGTTCTCGCCCTGGGGCTTGCGAATCGAAGGCAAGCCGGCGCTGACCAAGCTGGACGCCTTTGCCCGCGGCGCCATCGAGGTGCAGGACGAAGGCTCTCAACTCCTGGCACTGCTGCTGGACGCCAAGCGCGGCGAAATGGTGGTCGATTTCTGCGCAGGCGCCGGCGGCAAGACGCTGGCCATCGGCGCGACGATGCGAAACACCGGCCGGCTCTACGCCTTCGACACGTCGGCCCACCGGCTCGACGCGCTCAAGCCACGGCTGGCGCGCAGCAAGCTGTCGAACGTGCATCCGGCTGCGATCGCCCACGAGCGCGACGACCGCATCAAGCGCCTGGCGGGCAAGATCGACCGCGTCCTGGTCGATGCGCCTTGCTCGGGACTGGGCACGCTGCGGCGCAATCCGGACCTGAAATGGCGCCAGTCGGCCAAGGCGGTGGAAGAACTGACGGTCAAGCAGGCCGCCATCCTACAGAGCGCGGCACGGCTGGTGAAATCGGGCGGACGTCTGATTTACGCCACATGCAGTGTGCTGCCGGAGGAAAACGAGGCCATTGCCGAGGCTTTTGGCGCCGCGAACCCTGATTTCGTGCCCGTGGACGCCGCTGAGCTGCTGCAAGGGCTCAAAGTGGAGGGTTTCGAGGCCCTGTGCGCGGGCGGCGAGGATGGCAGGCGCTATCTGCGGCTATGGCCGCATCGCCACTCGACGGACGGTTTCTTTGCCGCCGTATGGAACCGCAAATAGGGATTGCACTCCAAACTAGGGTTAATCAGCGCATTTCTTGAAGGTTTAAAGGGCTTGTTCTAGGCCCTCGCCTTTAAAATCGCGGGTTATCTGAAGGCTGCACCTTCGTGTGGCCATGGAGTACCTGACTCAATGTTGCTTCCTGACTCCGCCGTTTTGAACGCGGCCATCGAATGGCTCGGACACGGCCTGTGGGACATCGCATGGTGGCAAGTCGTGCTGTACACGCTCGTCACCACGCACATCACGATTGCCGCGGTCACCATCTTCCTGCACCGGACGCAAACGCACCGGGCCATGGATCTGGGCCCTATTCCCTCGCACTTCTTCCGTTTCTGGCTCTGGATCGGCACCGGCATGGTGACGAAGGAATGGGTTGCCATTCACCGCAAGCACCACGCCAAGTGCGAAACCCAGGACGACCCACACAGCCCGCAGGTCAAGGGCATCGACGAAGTGCTCTGGCGCGGCGCCGAACTCTATCGCGCCGAATCCCGGAACAAGGAAACGATGGAGCGCTACGGTCACGGCACGCCCGATGACTGGATCGAGCGCAACCTGTATTCGCGCTACAGCTGGCAAGGCGTGGGCCTCATGCTGATCCTGAACCTGGCGCTGTTCGGCACGCTCGGCATGGCCGTGTGGGCTGTCCAGATGCTGTGGATTCCCATCACCGCCGCCGGCATCATCAACGGCATCGGCCACTATTGGGGCTACCGCAACTTCGAGGCGCCCGACGCCAGCCGCAACATCATGCCCTGGGGCCTGATCATCGGCGGCGAAGAGCTGCACAACAACCACCACACCTACCCGACCTCGGCCAAGTTCTCGGTCAAGAAGTACGAGTTCGACATCGGCTGGATCTACATCCAGGCGCTGCAGAAGCTGGGCTGGGCCAAGGTCAAGAAGGTGCCGCCGAAGATGCTGATGGGCGACATCCAGCCCGTGGCCAATGAGAAGACGCTCGAAGCCGTCATTGCCAACCGCTACGAAGTCATGGCCGGCTATGCGCGCGAAATGCGCCGTGCCACCAGCCAGGAACTGGAAGCCCTCAAGAACAAGGGTGCCGACCTGTCGGTGCTCAAGGCTGCCAAGCGCTGGCTGCATCGCGACGACGACAAGGTGCCTGCTTCGGCCCGCACGCATGTCACCCAGGCTCGTGCCGCACACCCGGTGCTGGACAAGATGGTCACGATGCGCGAGGAGCTGCGTCAGCTCTGGATGAACACTTCGCAGTCGCGCGAGCAACTGGCAGCCGATCTGGCGGCCTGGTGCCACCGTGCGGAAGCCAGCGGCATTGCGGGTCTGCGTGACTTCTCGACGCGTCTGCGGGCCGCGCGCGCTTAACAACCGCTCTCGCCTCCAAATCAAAAAGCCGACCTCCGGGTCGGCTTTTTGCGTTCGTCGATTGCGATTCGACAGGCAACAAAAAACCCGCTGGGTAAGCAGCGGGTTCTTGTGTTGGGAACCAGGGCTGAATTACTTCAGCTTGATTTCCTTGTATTCGACGTGCTTGCGCGCCTTGGGGTCGAACTTCATGATCGACATCTTTTCAGGCATCGTCTTCTTGTTCTTGCTGGTCGTATAGAAGTGGCCGGTACCCGCGGTGGATTCCAGCTTGATCTTTTCGCGTCCGCCTTTGCTCGTTGCCATGATTCAGCTCCTTAAGCTTGGCCGCGTGCGCGCAGGTCTGCGAGCACGGAGTCGATACCGTTCTTGTCGATCAGGCGCAGCGCGGCGCTCGAAACGCGCAGGCGAACCCAGCGGTTTTCAGTCTCGACCCAGAAACGGCGGTATTGCAGGTTCGGCAGGAACCGGCGCTTGGTTTTGTTGTTGGCGTGGGAAACGTTGTTTCCGACCATCGGGCCTTTGCCCGTTACGTCGCATACGCGTGCCATGTGGACACTCTTTCTTGAACAGCTGGCACCGGCGCAATCGTGGCGATTGCAGGTGTTTTGCAGCTTGACCTCGCCAGAAACGGGTGGCGGTACCCCGACTTTGCCGCGACTCGTGAGAGAGCCCTGTTTCGGCAAAGCCTCGGATTATAGCCCTTTTGGAGGGCCCGCCTCTCAGAGCGTGCCGTCCTGTTCCAGGAAGCGCTGTGCGTCGAGTGCCGCCATGCAGCCGGTACCGGCGCTCGTGATGGCCTGGCGATACACGTTGTCCTGCACGTCGCCGGCGGCGAAGACGCCCGGAATGCTGGTCATCGTGGCAAAGCCCTGCAGGCCGGAACGGGTCAGGATGTAGTTGTCCTTCATTTCCAGCTGGCCCTGGAAGATGTCGGTGTTGGGATGGTGCCCGATGGCGATGAAGCAGCCCTTCAGGTCGATCTGCTCGGTGGCGCCGGTCTGCGTATTCTTGATGCGGATGCCCGTCACGCCGGTGTCGTCGCCCAGCACCTGGTCGAGTTCGCTGTGCAGCTTCAGCACGATCTTGCCTTCGGCGACCTTTTCCTTGACCTTGTCGATCAGGATGGGCTCTGCACGGAACTTGTCGCGGCGATGCACCAGCGTCACCTTGTTGGCGATGTTGGCGAGGTAGAGCGCTTCTTCCACGGCGGTATTGCCGCCGCCGATCACGCAGACCTCCTGCTCGCGGTAGAAGAAGCCGTCGCAGGTGGCGCATGCGGAGACGCCGCGGCCCATGAACTTCTGTTCAGAGTCGAGGCCCAGGTACTTCGCCGAAGCGCCCGTGGCGATGATCAGCGAGTCGCAGGTGTAGGTGCCGCTGTCGCCGGTCAGCGTGAACGGGCGCTTGCTCAGGTCGACCTTGTTGATGTGGTCGAACACGATCTGCGTCTTGAAGCGCTCTGCATGCTCCAGGAAGCGCTGCATCAGCTCCGGTCCCTGCACGCCATGAACGTCGGCCGGCCAGTTGTCGACCTCGGTGGTGGTCATCAGCTGGCCGCCCTGGGCGATGCCCGTGATGAGCAGCGGCTGCAGGTTTGCGCGGGCTGCGTAGACGGCGGCGGTGTAGCCGGCGGGGCCGGAGCCGAGAATCAAAACCTTGGCGTGTTGGGGAGCGGACATGAGTAGAAAACCTAGGATATACGCTGATTCAGCGTGTACATTTTCAGGGTGGTAGCGATATATATGGAGTATCACCGCCCGGTTCAACACCGGGTGAACGGTGTTTTCAATGCGCGCGATTGTAGTAATCCATTGGCCTGCCTTTTGGACCGCTCCGCGCGCTGTAGCAGGGATTGATAAATGTCGATGCTGTCCAACCTCGAATTGCTTCGGCGCGTTCCATTGTTCGCGTCGCTGACGGCCACGCAGTCCGCCAGCATCGCGGACGCGATCATCAAGAAGCGCTTCAAGCGCGCGGAAGTCGTCGTGGAGCAGGGCAAGAAGTCCGACGCGCTCTACATCATCCTGACCGGGCGTGCCCGCGTCACCAGCGCCGACAGCCGCGGCCGCGAGGTCATCCTGGCCACGCTGCATCCTGGCGACTACCTTGGCGAGATGAGCCTGATCGACGACGAGCCGCACTCGGCCACCGTGCGTACCGAGATCCAGTGCGACGTGCTCATGCTGGGCCGCGACGCCTTCGCGCGCTGCCTGCCCGAGAACTCCTCGATGGCCTACAACATCATGCGTGGCCTCGTACAGCGCCTGCGCCACGCCGACCGCAAGATCGAATCGCTGGCGCTGATGGACGTGTACGGCCGCGTGGCCCGCTCGCTGCTCGAGTTCGCCATCGAAGACGGCGCGGGCATCCTCAAGGTGCGCGACAAGATCTCCCGCCAGGATCTGGCCAAGATGGTCGGCGCCTCGCGCGAAATGGTGAGCCGCGTCATGAAGGACCTCGAGGAGCGCGGCTTCGTGCAGACCCTGGACGACGGGTCGATGATCGTCAAGGAACGGCTCCTGTCCCTGGCTTGAGCTTCCGGGGCCGGGTCCGCTGCGGGCGGCTCCGGCCTTTTGTTGTAGTGTTCGTGTGTCCGGCCCCCGATTTTCTGGACCGGGTGCCGCGTTTTTCATGACCTATTCGCTCAATACGCTTCAATCTTCCTCTGCCGCCGACGGGCAACCCGTGCGCACGCGCGCCATGCGCTTCGCCCACGAAATCACGCTGATTGCTGGATTCGCAGCGCTGCTGTTCTGGCTGCTTTCAATGCTGAGCTTCACGCTGTCCGATGCCGCGTGGTCGACATCGGGCACCGGGGGCGAAATCAAGAACTGGGGTGGCCGCTTCGGCGCCTGGCTGGCCGATGGCAGCTACTTTGCCGCGGGCTTTTCCGTGTGGTGGTGCCTTGCGGCCGGGCTGCGCGCGTGGCTGTCTTCGCTGGCCAGCTGGCTGCGCGGTGGCGAACCGACTTCGGCGGCCGAGCAGGCGCCGCGCGGCCGCTTCAACCGCAGCCGCCTCGCCTTCTGGTTCGGTCTTGCGCTGCTGCTGTGCGCGAGCGCGATGCTCGAATGGTCGCGCCTGTACCGTCTCGAAGGCCACCTGCCGGGCGGTGCCGGCGGCGGCGCGATTGGTGCCCTGGTGGGGCCGGCCAGCGTGCGCTGGCTCGGCTTCACCGGCTCGGCGCTGGTCGCCATCGCCGGCGGCGTGATCGGTTCGGCGCTGGTGTTCCGCTTCTCTTGGAGCCTGATCGCCGAGCGCATCGGCGCACGCGCCTATTCGCTCTTCGAGTCGCGCCGCGAGAAGCGCGAGATGGCCGCCGACATCGCCATGGGCAAGCAGGCGGCCCGCGAGCGCGCCGAGGCCGACGAGCCCGCGTTCACGCGCGGCGGCGGTGCGTCGGACATCAGGGGAGGCGAGCCGTCCATGTCTTCCGCGTCGTCGGCCTTCGCGGACGACGATGACGAAATCCGCATCGAGCCGCGGCCCAAGCGCCGCGTCCCTTCGCCGCCCGTGCAGATCGAGCCCGCGATGACCGAGGTGCCCAAGAGCGATCGCGTCGTCAAGGAGCGCCAGAAGCCGCTCTTCAAGGAACTGCCCGACAGCAAGCTGCCGCAGGTCGACCTGCTCGATGCCGCCCAAGTGCGCCAGGAAACCGTCTCTTCCGACACGCTCGAGATGACCTCGCGCATGATCGAGAAGAAGCTCAAGGACTTCGGCGTCGAGGTGCGCGTGGTGCTCGCTTCGCCGGGCCCTGTCATCACGCGCTATGAAATCGAGCCCGCCACCGGCGTCAAGGGCTCGCAGATCGTCAATCTCGCGAAGGACCTCGCGCGTTCGCTCTCGCTGGTGTCCATCCGCGTGGTGGAGACCATCCCGGGCAAGAACTACATGGCGCTCGAACTGCCGAACGCCAAGCGCCAGTCGATCAAGCTCAGCGAAATCCTGGGCTCGCAGATCTACAACGAAGGCAAGTCGATGCTCACCATGGGCCTCGGCAAGGACATCATCGGCAACCCCGTGGTGGCCGACCTCGCGAAGATGCCGCACGTGCTGGTGGCCGGTACCACCGGCTCGGGCAAGTCGGTGGGTATCAACGCAATGATCCTTTCGCTGCTCTACAAGGCCGAGGCGCGCGACGTCCGCCTGCTCATGATCGACCCGAAGATGCTCGAAATGTCGGTCTACGAAGGCATTCCGCACCTGCTGGCGCCCGTGGTCACCGACATGCGCCAGGCGGCCCACGGCCTGAACTGGTGCGTGGCCGAGATGGAGCGCCGCTACAAGCTCATGAGCAAGCTGGGCGTGCGCAACCTGGCCGGCTACAACACCAAGATCGACGAAGCCAAGGCGCGCGAGGAGTTCATCTACAACCCCTTCAGCCTGACGCCGGACGATCCGGAACCGCTCAAGCGCGAACCGCACATCGTCGTGGTGATCGACGAACTGGCCGACCTGATGATGGTGGTCGGCAAGAAGATCGAAGAGCTGATCGCCCGCCTCGCGCAGAAGGCGCGCGCCGCGGGCATCCACCTGATCCTGGCCACGCAGCGCCCCAGCGTCGACGTGATCACCGGCCTCATCAAGGCCAACATCCCGACCCGCATCGCGTTCCAGGTGTCGAGCAAGATCGACAGCCGCACCATCCTCGACCAGATGGGCGCCGAAGCGCTGCTCGGCATGGGCGACATGCTCTACATGCCCAGCGGCACCGGCCTGCCGATCCGCGTGCACGGCGCCTTCGTGAGCGACGAGGAAGTGCACCGCGTGGTGGCCTACCTCAAGAGCCAGGGCGAGCCCGACTACATCGAGGGCGTGCTCGAAGGCGGCACGGTCGATGGCGACGGTGACGGCGACATGCTCGGCGGCGGCGATGCCGAGAAAGACCCGATGTACGACCAGGCGGTGGAAGTCGTGCTCAAGAACCGCAAGGCCAGTATCTCGCTCGTGCAGCGGCACCTGAAGATCGGCTACAACCGCGCGGCCCGCCTGGTCGAGGACATGGAAAAGGCCGGCTTGGTCAGCGCCATGAGCGGCAGCGGCCAGCGGGAAATCCTGGTGCCGGCGCGCGCGGCCGAATAATTCGCGGGGACGAACCGGTATTTCAGGTTACGGGCTGAAAGGAAATTTGCAAAAAGCCATCCGGCATTGCAAATCTTCATCAAGACCTACACCTGCCGCAATTCGCGGCGGTTAGGGTCGAAGTCGAGTGTCACGCTCCGTGGCACAGCCCAAAAGCTATTGCGAGGAATTCAAATTGAAATTGCGTCATTGGCTATTGATCGGCCTCATGTGTTCCGCCAACGCGTGGGCGGGCGGGCTCGAGAGCCTCGAAACCTTCGTGAAGACGGTCAAGTCCGGCCGTGCCGACTTCGCCCAGACCGTGACCGCGCCGTCGCGCGAAGGCCAGCCGGGCCGCACCAAGACTTCGACCGGCACCTTCGAATTCCAGCGCCCCGGCAAATTCAAGTTCGATTACCAGAAGCCCTTCGCGCAAAGCATCGTGGCCGACGGCAAGACGCTGTGGCTCTACGACGCCGACCTGAACCAAGTCACGCAGCGCGCACAGGCTCAGGCATTGGGCTCCACGCCCGCCGCGCTGATTGCCGCCGCGCCCGACCTGAAGGCGCTGCAGGCCGATTTCACGCTCGAGGCCATGCCCGACCGCGACGGCCTGCAATGGGTCAAGGCCACGCCTAAGAACAAGGACGGCCAGCTGCAGAGCGTGCAGGTGGGCTTCCAGGGCGATGCGCTCGCGGCGCTCGAGATTCTCGACAGCTTCGGCCAGCGTTCGGTGCTCAAGTTCAACAAGGTCGAAGTGAATCCGTCGCTGCCGGCCGGTGTGTTCGACTTCAAGGCACCCGCCGGTGCCGACGTCGTCAAGCAGTAAGCCAGGACGCACCACGGGTTTGGCCACCAGCGCGCATCAACCCCTCGCCGAGCGCCTGCGTCCGCGCACGCTCGGCGAAGTGATCGGCCAGCAGCATCTGCTGGGGCCGGGCATGTCGCTGCGCATCGCGTTCGAGTCGGGCCAGCCGCACTCGTGCATCCTCTGGGGGCCGCCCGGCACCGGCAAGACCACCATCGCGCGGCTCATGGCCGATGCGTTCGACGCGCAGTTCCTCAGCATCAGCGCGGTGCTCGGCGGCGTGAAGGACATCCGCGAAGCGGTGGACCTTGCCACCGCCGCGCGCGACGGGCTCACGCAGCAGCGCACCATCGTCTTCGTCGACGAAGTGCACCGCTTCAACAAGAGCCAGCAGGACGCGTTCCTGCCGCACGTGGAGTCGGGCCTTTTCACTTTCATCGGCGCGACCACCGAGAACCCGTCGTTCGAGGTCAACTCCGCGCTGCTCTCGCGTGCCGCCGTGTACGTGCTGCAGTCGCTCGACGAAGGCGATCTCAAGCAGATCGTGGCGCGCGCGCAGGATATCCAGGCCGTGCCCGCCATCGACGCTGCAGCGGTCGACCGCCTCGTGGCCTATGCCGACGGCGATGCGCGCCGGCTGCTCAACACCCTCGAGACACTGGCCGTAGCGGCGCGTGCCGAGAAGCTCTCGAACATCTCCGACGAATGGCTGCTGCGTGTGCTGGGCGAACGCATGCGGCGCTACGACAAGGGCGGCGAGCAGTTCTACGACACCATCAGCGCGCTGCACAAGTCCGTGCGCGGCAGCGACCCCGATGCCGCCCTCTACTGGTTCGTGCGCATGCTCGACGGCGGCGCCGACCCGCGCTACATGGCACGCCGGCTGGTGCGCATGGCAAGCGAAGACATCGGCCTGGCCGACCCGCGCGCGCTTCGCCTCGCTCTCGACGCGGCCGAGGTCTACGAACGGCTGGGTACCCCCGAAGGCGAACTGGCGCTGGCCGAGTGCGTGGTCTACCTCGCGATCGCGCCCAAGTCGAACGCGGTCTACAAGGCCTACAACGCAGTGCGCGCCCTCGTGAAGAAGGACAGCACGCGCCCGGTGCCCATGCACCTGCGCAATGCACCCACCAAGCTCATGAAAGAGCTCGACTACGGCAAGGGTTACCGCTATGCGCACGACGAGGAGGGCGGTTTCGCCGCCGGCGAGCGCTACCTTCCCGACGGCCTGGAAGGCCAGGTCTTCTACGAGCCGGTCGACCGCGGACTCGAGATCCGCATCGGCGAGAAGCTCCGGGAACTGCGTCGCCTGAACGCTGAAGGCAACGACTGATACGGTCTTGCAACATGCACGCAAGCCGTGCATGAACTCACGCGCATACAGCATGAGGTGAGCGGGTAAACCCCGGTCAACACGCACCAAATCAGCGCTGGCGCGTGACTACAATCCCGCCCACAAATCCGCCGGCGACACATGTTGGCTGGTTTTTTGCTTATCAAGCTGGGGGCGCCAAACCGGTGCCCCGGTGGGTGAATGGCACCCCGCAACGGTGCAACACATAGGGAACGCGATATGGACATTTTGCTGCAGCAGATCATCAACGGTCTGGTTCTCGGCAGCATGTATGCCTTGATAGCCTTGGGCTACACCATGGTGTACGGCATCATCAATCTGATCAACTTTGCGCACGGAGAAGTATTAATGGTGGGGGCTCTGACGAGCTGGACCATCATCGGCCTCATGAAGGACGGCATGCCCAACACACCGGGCTGGCTGGTTCTGCTCATTGCCCTGATCATTGCCTGCATCGTCGCGGCAACCCTCAATTTCGTGATCGAGAAAGTGGCCTACCGGCCGCTGCGCAACAGCCCCAAGCTCGCGCCGCTGATCACCGCCATCGGCATGTCGATCCTGCTGCAGACGCTGGCGATGATCATCTGGAAGCCGACCAACAAGGCCTATCCCAACCTGCTGCCGACCGACCCCATCCACGTGGGTGGCGCGGTGATCTCGCCCACGCAGGTGATGATCCTCAGCGTCACGGCGTTCTCGCTCGTGGTGCTCATGTGGCTGGTCAACTACACCAAGCTCGGCCGCGCGATGCGCGCCACCGCGGAGAACCCGCGCGTGGCCGCCCTCATGGGCATCCGCCCCGACATGGTCATCTCGGCCACCTTCATCATCGGCGCCGTGCTCGCGGCCATCGCGGGCGTGATGTACGCGTCGAACTACGGCATCGCGCAGCACGCGATGGGCTTCCTGCCCGGCCTCAAGGCCTTCACCGCGGCGGTGTTCGGCGGCATCGGCAACCTCGCGGGCGCGGTGGTCGGCGGCATCCTGCTGGGGCTCATCGAGGCCATCGGCTCCGGCTACATCGGCACCATCACCGGTGGCGTGCTGGGCAGCAACTACAGCGACATCTTCGCGTTCATCGTGCTGATCGTCATGCTCACCCTGCGTCCGTCGGGCCTGCTCGGCGAACGTGTGGCGGACCGTGCGTAAGGAGCGAGCCATGAAGAACAGCAAGAACCTCGCGCTCTACGTCATCGGCGCCATCGCCGTGCTCGCTCTGCCGCTGCTGCTGCAGATGCAGGGCAACGCATGGGTGCGCATCGCCGACATCGCCCTGCTCTACGTGCTGCTGGCACTGGGCCTGAACATCGTGGTCGGCTACGCCGGCCTGCTCGACCTGGGCTACGTGGCCTTCTTCGCGGTGGGCGCCTATCTGTTCGCGCTCATGGGCTCGTCTCACCTGACCGAGACCTTCCCGTGGTTCGCGCAGATGTTCCCGAACGGCATGCACACCTCGCTGCTGATCGTGATTCCGCTGGCGCTGGTGGTGGCCGCCGTGCTCGGCGTGCTGCTGGGCGCGCCCACGCTCAAGCTGCGCGGCGACTACCTCGCCATCGTCACGCTGGGCTTCGGCGAAATCATCCGCGTGTTCCTGAACAACCTGGACCAGCCCGTCAACATCACCAACGGGCCCAAGGGCATTACGGCCATCGATTCCATCAAGTTCTGGGGCCTCGACCTCGGCAAGGCATGGAAGTTCGACGGCTTCACGATCTCCTCGGTGTCGCTGTACTACTACCTGTTCCTGGCGCTCGTGGTCGCGACCGTGATCATCTCGCACCGCCTGCAGACCTCGCGCATCGGCCGCGCCTGGATGGCCATCCGCGAAGACGAGATCGCCGCCAAGGCCATGGGCATCAATACCCGCAACATGAAGCTGCTGGCCTTCGGCATGGGCGCGAGCTTCGGCGGCGTGTCGGGCGCGATGTTCGCGGCCTTCCAGGGCTTCGTGTCGCCCGAGTCCTTCAGCCTGATGGAGTCGGTGATGATCGTGGCGATGGTGGTGCTCGGCGGCATCGGGCATCTTCCCGGCGTGATTCTGGGCGCCGTGCTGCTGGCGGCGCTGCCCGAGGTGCTGCGCTACGTGGCCGGCCCGCTGCAGGCGGCCACCGACGGCCGCCTCGACGCATCCATCCTGCGCCAGCTGTTCATCGCGCTGGCCATGATCGTCATCATGCTGGTGCGCCCGCGCGGCCTGTGGCCGTCGCCGGAGCATGGCAAGTCCCTGACGAAGAAGGGCGGCGCCCCCGTCGACCCGACCCATGCGGCCGTGGCCCCGGGCTCGCTGCAGACCCATGCGCCGGGCATCGATACGCCCGCCGACGAGCTGCCGGGTGCAGCCTCGCGTCCCATGTCGATCAATCCGTGAACGCCGAAGGAGAAATCAACATGACGACGACTACGGACACCATCCTCGACGTACGCGGCATCTCCAAGCGCTTCGGCGGCTTGCAGGCGCTCTCGGACGTGGGCATCACCATCAAGCGCGGCCAGGTCTACGGGCTGATCGGCCCCAACGGCGCGGGCAAGACCACGTTCTTCAACGTGATCACCGGCCTGTACACGCCCGACAGCGGCACCTTCGAGCTGGCCGGCAAGCCCTACCAGCCGACGGCCGTGCACGAAGTGGCCAAGGCCGGGATTGCGCGCACCTTCCAGAACATCCGCCTCTTCGCCGAAATGACGGCGCTGGAGAACGTGATGGTCGGGCGCCACATCCGTACCCATTCGGGCGTGTTCGGCGCCATGCTGCGCACGGGCAGCTTCAAGGCCGAGGAGGCCGCCATCGCCAAGCGCGCGCAGGAGCTGCTCGACTACGTGGGCATCGGCAAGTTCGCCGACTACAAGGCGCGCACGCTGAGCTACGGCGACCAGCGCCGCCTGGAAATCGCGCGCGCCCTGGCCACCGATCCGCAGCTCATCGCGCTGGACGAGCCGGCCGCGGGCATGAACTCCACCGAGAAGGTGGCGCTGCGCGAGCTGATCGACCGCATCCGCCGCGACAACCGCACCATCCTCATCATCGAACACGACGTCAAGCTCATCATGGGCCTGTGCGACCGCGTCACCGTGCTGGACTACGGCAAGCAGATCGCCGAGGGAACGCCCTACGACGTGCAGAAGAACGAGAAGGTGATCGAGGCCTACCTCGGCACCGGAGGCCACTGAAATGACGACAGCAACGATGACGAGCGAACAAGACACCCTGGCCAGCGCCGCGCAGGCCAAGGCGGCCGGCAAGACTCTGCTGAAGGTCGGCGGCCTGAAGGTGGGCTACGGCGGCATCCAGGCCGTCAAGGGCGTGGACTTCGAGGTGCGCGAGGGAGAGCTGGTCTCGCTGATCGGCTCCAACGGCGCCGGCAAGACCACCACCATGAAGGCCATCACCGGCACGCTGCCGGCCGGGGCCGGCAACATCGAATTCCTGGGCCGCAGCATCAAGGGCCGCGGCGCCTGGGACCTGGTGTCCGAAGGCCTGGTGATGGTGCCGGAAGGCCGTGGCGTGTTCACGCGCATGACCATCACCGAGAACCTGCAGATCGGCGCCTACATCCGCAAGGACAAGGCTGAGATCGCCAGCGACATGGAGCGCGTGTTCGTCACCTTCCCGCGCCTGCGCGAGCGCAAGGACCAGCTGGCCGGCACCATGTCCGGCGGCGAGCAGCAGATGCTGGCCATGGGCCGCGCGCTCATGGCGCGCCCCAAGGTGCTGCTGCTGGACGAACCGACCATGGGCCTGTCGCCGATCATGTGCGACAAGATCTTCGAGGTGGTGCAAACCGTGGCCTCGCAGGGCGTCACGATCCTGCTGGTGGAGCAGAACGCCAACCGCGCGCTGCAGCTGGCCGACCGCGGCTACGTGATGGAGTCGGGCCTGATCACCATGAGCGGCGAGGCCAAGGCCCTGCTGAGCGACCCGCGCGTGCGGGCCGCGTACCTGGGCGAATGAACAAGGGCCCCCGAGGGGGGCGCCTTCAGTCGACCTTGGCGCCAGTCGCCTTGACGACGGCTTCGTACTTCGCCAGCTCGCTCTTCATGAATGCACCGAACTGCTCCGGCGAGCTGGCCACCGGCTCGGCCAGCAGGCCGGCGAAGCGCGTCTTCGTTTCCGGCGCATTGAGCGCGGCCACGAACGCCTGATTCAGCTTCACGACCACGTCGTGCGGCGTGCCCGCCGGTGCCACCAGGCCCCACCACGTGTCGATGGAAAAGCCCTTGAGCGTGTCGGCGATGGGCGGCACCTCGGGCAGCGAGCTGCTGCGCTGCAGCGTCGTCACCGCAATCGCCTTCAGCTTGCCCGAGCGGATGTTCGGCGCGGCGGTGGCGAGGTTGTCGAAGTTGAAGTCGACCTGGCCCGAGATCAGCGCCAGCTGCGCCGGGCTGCCGCCGTTGTACGGAATGTGCACCGCGAAGATGCCCGCTTCCTTCTTGAACAGCTCGCCCGCCAGGTGCCCCGCGCTGCCGTTGCCGCCGCTGCCGTAGTTGAGCTTGGCGGGGTTGGCCTTGGCGTAGCGGATGAGGTCGGCCACGCTGTTAATGTTCAGGCGCTTCGCGGTGTCGGCGTTCATCACCAGCACGTTGGGCACGCGGACCATCT
This sequence comes from Variovorax sp. PMC12, assembly GCF_003019815.1. Lineage (NCBI taxonomy): Bacteria > Pseudomonadati > Pseudomonadota > Betaproteobacteria > Burkholderiales > Comamonadaceae > Variovorax > Variovorax sp. PMC12. The sequence continues at coordinate 2,669,011 of NZ_CP027773.1, read as the reverse complement.
GGGTGATGGGCGCGAAGTCGGTCGCGGCGTTGAACGGGATCTTGTTGTAGAGCCACGGATTCACCGCGTTCGTGGCGGTGGCCGCGATGCCGATGGTCAGGCCGTCCGGCGGTGCCTTCGCCACGATGTCCGCGCCGATGTTGCCGCCCGCACCGGGCTTGTTGTCGATGATGACCGGGCCCAGCGTGTCCTTGACGCGTTCGGCCAGGATGCGCGCGGTGTTGTCGATCGGGCCGCCGGCCGCGTAGGGCACGACGAGGCGGATGGGGCGCTGCTGCTGCGCCATGGCCGTGCCGGTGCCCATCAGGGCGGTGGCACTTGCAAGGAGGGTGAGAAGGAAGTGTCTCGTCTTCATGTTTCTTGTGTTGTCTTCAGGGAACGGCCTTGTCGGCCTCGGTGGTGAACGCGTCTGCAAAGAACTCTTCTTCGGGCAGCCCGGCCAGCGCCACGTAGTCGCGCTTGGCCGAATCCACCACGATGGGCGCGCCGCAGGCATAGACCTGGTGGCCCGACAGGTCGGCGAAGTCTTCCAGCACGGCCTGGTGGACGAAGCCGGTGCGGCCGGTCCAGTTGTCCTGCGGCGTGGCGTTGGAGATGACGGGCACGTAGCGCAGCTGGGGCATGTTGGGCATCTGCTCGCGCACCCAGGCGTCCATGTACAGGTCTTCGGGGCGGCGGCCGCCCCAGTAGAGCGACACGGGCCGCGAGATGCCCTTGAACTGCATGTGTTCCAGCAGCGCCTTGATGGGCGCGAAGCCGGTGCCCGAGGCCAGCAGGATGATCGGCTTGTCGGAGTCTTCGCGCAGGAAGAAGCTGCCGAAGGGGCCTTCGATGCGCAGGATTTCCTTTTCCTTCATCGAGCCGAACACGTGGTCGGTGAACTTGCCGCCCGGCAGGTGACGCAGGTGCAACTCGATGCCCGTGCCGGGCACGCCGACGGTGTGCGGCGCATTGGCCATCGAGTAGCTCCGGCGGGCGCCGTCGCGCAGGATGAATTCGACATACTGGCCCGCGTAGAACTGCAGCGGCTCGCCCGCCGGCAGCTGCAGGCGCAAGAGAATCACGTCGTGCGACTGGCGCGTGAGCCCCATCACCCGCACGGGCATCTTGCGGATCGGCAGCGCGCCGGCTTCCGTGACCTGGCGCGACTCGAGCACCACGTCGCTGGTGGCGTGGGCGCAGCAGGTCAGCACGAAGCCGGCCAGCTGTTCTTCGGCGCTCAGCGCCTTGCTCTGGTGGGAGCCGAGCGTGACCTCGCCCGAGAGCTTCTTGCATTTGCAGGAGCCGCAGGCGCCGTCCTTGCAGCCGTAGGGCAGGCCGATGCCTTGCCGGATGCCGGCCGCGAGGATGGTTTCATCGCCCTGCGCCACGAAATGGCGCCCGCTGGGCTCGACGGTGATGGAAAAGCCTGCCTCATGCGGCGCGGTAGCAGTCATCGGTATTCTTCGGGGGGTAATCTCCTGGGCGCTGCAAACAGCGCGGGAGCAACTGAATTGGGACAGGAACAGGATTTTGCCTTCAATCAATAGCCCCTCCGGCGCTCTGCCGGCGCGTTTCCGGCGCGAGCGCCTTCTCATCGTGGGCTGCGGCGACGTCGGCCAGCGTGTCGCGCGCGATCTTTCGGGCCGCATGCAACTGGTGGCGCTCACTTCCTCCAGGGACCGGGTGGCCGCCCTGCGGGCAGCCGGCGTGCGCCCGCTGGTGGGCAACCTGGACGACGCGGCCACCCTGCGCAGGCTGGCGGGCATCGCGACCCGGGTGCTGCACCTGGCGCCGCCTGCCCGCGACGGGGGCGCCGCCTGGTGGCGCGACCAGCGCACCACCGCGCTGGCTCGCGCGCTGCGGCTGCGCTCGGTGCCTTCGACCTTCGTCTACGGCTCTACCAGCGGCGTCTATGGCGACTGCGGCGGCGCACGCGTGAACGAAACCCGCGGGGTGCGGCCGGACACGCCCCGCTCGCACCGCCGCGTGGACGCCGAACGCGCCGTGCGATGGCTGGGCCGCAGTGCCGGCATCCGGGCCAGCATCCTGCGGATTCCCGGCATCTATGCGCCGGACCGCGAGAACGGCACGCCGCGCGCCCGCCTGCAGCGCGGCACCCCCGTGCTGCGGCACGAGGACGACGTCTACACCAACCATATCCACGCCGACGACCTGGCGCGAGCCTGCGAGGCCGCGCTGTTCCGCGGCAAGCCGCAGCGCATCGTGCATGCGTCGGACGACACCGAACTGAAGATGGGCGACTACATGGACCTGGCCGCCGACCTGTACGGCATGCCCCGCCCCCCGCGCGTGGCCCGCGGCGAGGCCGAGCGGCAGTTGCCGCTGCAGTTGCTGAGCTTCATGGGGGAATCGCGCCGGCTGGACAACACGCGGCTCAAGCGCGAACTGCGGGTGCGGCTGGCGCACCCGACGGTGCATACAGGCCTGATAGAGGCCAACGGGCAGTCGTAGTGGGAGAGGCCCATTCCAGGAACACCGAGGAACCGGCTTAGCCGGGCCTCAGGTGTTGCCCCCGGCAGGGGGAAGGCGAAGCGGACACGAAGTGCCGCGCAGCCTGGGGGCGAGCCAAAGTGTGGTGCCCGGGGCCGGAATCGAACCGGCACACCTTTCGGTGGGGGATTTTGAGTCCCATGAAAAATCCAGCATTCATGCGGGTTTCCGGGCGAAACGTTCCGCATCTTGCCCCTTTAACCTTCCTCTGAAGATCGGTGGATGCGGAACGTGTTTTCAGGCCACCGGCTTAAGCTTGCGTACCCCGCCGTAGTGGCGCTCTGTCGTGCGTGTGTCGCCATGCTGAAGCAGCTGTGATGCCGCCTCTAGGCTTTCCGACTTCTGGGCGGCACGCTTGCGGGCGTCGCGCAGGTAGAGCGCGCGAATCTTGCGCACTAGGTCGTCGTCGTTGGCGATGCTGGCCTTCACGGCCGCGCGCTTGCGGGCCTTGTCCCACTGGTAGCCCAGTTTCCGAAGCTCGACCGGCTGTCCCTCTGGGGTGGACAGCAGCATCAGGTGATCCGCGCCAAGGGCTCTACGCCGGCGCAGGAGGTCCGGAAGCGTCGCGGACAGGCTCAGGTCCCATTCGGCCTCCTTGCCCGTCTTGCTGGCCTCCAGGTGCAGGATGTCGCCCTTGGGAAGCAGCACCTCGACGCAGTCGGTCAAGCGCATGCCGGTGGCGGCCCCCAGATCCATGCAGTCTTGCAGCGTCTGGTTGCCTTCGAAGCGAATCGCCTCCCACATCTCGTCCAGCACCTTGATCTTGCGGGGCTTCTCGGTGTTCTTCCACTTCGATTTTTCCATCCCGGCCGCCGGCCACGGCAGCGTCGTCATGCCCTCGCCGCGCGCCCAGTTCCAGATGATCGACAGCAGGGCCATTTCCCGATTGCCTTGCGTTTTCGCCGAACGCGCGCGAAGGTAGCCTTTCAGGATCGGAAGGTCCACCTGATCCCACGTCGCTGGGCCGAAGGGTGGCCGGAGCTTGCGCAGGTGCTTGGCGTATCCGCGGCGGGTCTCGGCGTTCGTGTAGCTCAGCAGCCCGGATTCCTCGTCAACCTCCCAGGCGCTGAAGGCTTGCTCGAGCGTGCCGGCGATGCGCGGCTTCTGGTTGTGGATCTCGTCCCACTTCTTCAGGGCCTCGTCGAAGTCTGTGCCGAGCGGGATGTCGGGCTTGCCGTCCAGGCGCATATCGTAAAAGTAGTACACAACTACCTTGCCGGAGGCGCGCTTGCGCGAATGCGATCGGAGCCGCGGATACTTGCCGGTCATTTCACCAGTGCCAGGTTGACCCCGCGCGACGGCGCGACCGTGCGTCCGGCCAGCCACTCGCGGGTGTGGAATCGGCTCACCAGTATGCGTCGGTCGCGCCGGCGGTACGGGATGCCGTCCTGCTTCAGGATTCGTTCCTGCTCGTCCAGGTTGGCGCTGCCCGTGAGCGCCTTCACCTCGCTCTGGCTGAGCAGTTCTTCGGTCAGCGGTTGTGCGCTCATCCCCCCCTCCCGCTCTCTCTGGATGTCTCGGCAGCAGCGCGGACGGGGATCTTGTGCGAGCGAGCGTCGTCGATAAGCTGTTCGATGACTTCGCGTGACGCGCCGAGACGATGCGAACGACCCCAGTCGCAGTAGATGATCAACTCGTCGCCGTTATCCTGCACGGCGGCCTTGGTCTTGTACTTGGCGCGGTAACCAGCGTCGCTGATGGGCACTGCGGTGAAGTAGCCGCCACGCATCTCGGCAGGCTCCGTGGTGAACAACGAAACGATGAATTTGCCGGTCGTTGAGAACCCCAACTCCTTGGCCTCGAAGTATTGGCGACCTTGCCACTTGATGTGACTTTTGGTTTCTATCACGATGCAGACTCCTTCCCGCTGCCGATGGAGGCAGCAGCGCGGGTGATGGCGCGACGGGTAGCGGCACAGGGATCGTCGTCGTATGGGATGCATCCGGTCCCGATGTATCCGCCATCGAACCACGCGACGACGTAATCTCCGTAGTGTTTCACGTCGATATGTAGCTTCACAGCCAGCCGCAGCGCGTCGCCGTCGTCGGTCAGCGGGTTCCAGAACGCTGCCTGCCCGTAGCCAAGGAAGGTCACGATGCCCCAGCGTTCTGTGTCCAGCTCTTTTTTTGCGCAGAAGTGGCCTTCCACGCCAGCAGCCTTCGCAGCCGCCTCAAGCAGTGCCCGATCAGACATCGCAGTCCCCCTTCCCGCTGCTCGCTCTGATGGCAGCAGCATCGATGCCGTTGCGTTCAAGCATTTCGGCATATGCCTTGGCGTTGTATTCCTCGACCGTGGACAGTGGCAACTCGAACTCGCTGAGGCAGTAACGGCCGAACGACGTGATGCTGTATCGCGTGACGCCGTGCCAGCGGACTAGGCCCAACTCGGCGAGGCGCTTCATGCGCTCCTTCGGCAGATCCCAGCCTTCGCCATCATCAAAGACTTGGTTCAGTCGTTCCAGGTCAGCCATGTCATCGGCGCTTAGCATCGTCGGGCGCTCCTGCTTTGCCGCGCGCTCTGTGGCTGCGCGGTAGGCCTCCCATGCGATGTCGGAGAAGCGCAGCGTCGTGTCGCTGATCGATGACGCCGGGCCGTACTTCGGGATCACGTCGCACAGTGGGTGGCCGCGTTCCTTCGCCCACGCCTCAAACTCAGCGCGCAGGCCTGTCTCGAACGCTTCGGTGGTGGTCATGAGAGTTCCTTCAGCGCGTCGTCGCGCGCCTGGTTGAGCTCGGCCATGCGCTCCGTCGAGCCGCCCGCGCGGTCGGGGTGCGCCAAGCTGGCCAGCCTTTGGTAGCAGCCTCGGATGATTGCCGCGTCAGGCCGGCCGTCGCCGTACTGGAGCACCTCGCGCCAGTGGCGCTTCATGCCGGCCACGATGGGCGCGGGCAGGGCGGTGAAGCCGGTGAATGCCGCCTGCAGCATGTCTCCAGTTCCCCAGCGCGCAATACCGCGAAGCGCTTCGATGGTCTTGCGGATGGCTTGGATGTTGTCTTCGACCCTTGTCCATCGGTCGCAGGCGAAGCACATCTGCTTGTCCTTGTAGGTGAAGTACATGGCTGCAGCGGGGTCTTCGATCCGCGGGAAGTTGGCGTAGGGCTTGCCGTCTTGACGGAGCGGCACGTTGGTGGACAGCACGACATGGCGCCCACCTAGCAAGCGCACCTCGTTGAAAGCTGCGTCTCGTGCGGCGGCCATTCCCGTATCGAAGGAAGCCTGCTCGCGCCGGCGTGATCGCTCTCGGCCGGCGGGCCACTGCAAAGGAAAGGCTTCAGCAGCCATTTGCATCCCCCTTCATGGAGTCGATGGCGGCGTCAATGGATTTTTTGCGGTGGCACGCACGAACAACACCACCTTTCGCAAACGCGCCGCATTCGCCAAGCCGAAAAAGCTCTTCCGCACTTCCGTCTGGACCAGCACCATGCAGCAGGGCTGCGCATCGGCCATCCGTCAGAGTGACTGTCATTTCCTTGCGTGCGGCAATCTTGACGACCTCAGACCTATCGTCGAGGTGCAGGACGCTATAGCTCGCGCCGACTTCGAATTTATCCATTTATGTGCTCCCCGAGAGCCAGGTGTGCCATCTCAGTCGTCTCCGGATTGAGCGGATCCTTGAGTAGTGCTTGCAGAGCACTCGCGACCATTTCACGGTCCTGCCGAACCTCTGAACACCAGTCCGCCGACCGCTCCGCATCCTTCTTCAGCCTCTCAATCTCCGCATCCCTGTCCTTGAGGGCTGATTGGAGGGCGGCTTCGAGGTCGGACTTCTTGATGAGCTCTTCGAAAACGGGCGTGTGATCCTCGTCGCCGTAGTCGCCGCGCTCGTCTTCGAAGCAGATGCTGGGCTCGCCGCTGCTCAGGTTGGTGACGAGATATGCCGCTACCTTCAAGCTCTCGGGCATCTGTGTGGGGGTTGTCATGCGGATTCCTTCAATGCGTTGATCACGTCGCGCGCAACTGGAGGGCAGACAGCGTTGCCCAGCATGTGCACAGCTTGGCGGTGGTTCGTCGGAAGCGTGTAGCTGTCTGGGAATCCCATGGCCCCGCGGTTCTCAGCGGCGGTGAGCATGCGCATGTGATCGCCATCGACCAGAGCCCAGCGGTCTACCGTTGTGACAGTGCCGAGCGGACGAGACAGGCAGCGACCGGTCAATCCTGAGCCGCTGCCGTAGTAGGGCATCACGAAGCGGCGGCCAAACCGTGCGCGGCCGGCAGCCACTCGAGCAAGGGTGTTTGTCGAGCGGCCAGGCTTGATGACGGGCGACCATTTTCCCGATGCGAACTGAATCACTGAATCAGCGCCGACGTGCGTGCGGGGCTCGAAGGTAAGCTGCAGCGGGTGCTTACCCTGCGTGCACACGAGGAACAAGCGCACGCGGTGCTGCGGGACACCGTGATCTGCCGAGTCGATTAGATGCGGCGCCACCGCATACCCCAGCGCCGACATCGCCGCGCACCAAGCCGGGAACAACGCCCACTTCGTGAACTCGGGCACGTTCTCAACCAGCGCCGCCTGAGGGCGATGGAACTCGCAGGCAGACACCACAGCCCAGGCCGTGCTGCGCAGCGCATCGTGGTGTGGCTTTTCCTTGCCGCGGGCGTTGGCATGGCCCTGGCAAGCAGGCGAGGCCATCAGCAGGTCGTGGGCTGGCACGCCGCGCCAGTCGGCCTGCTGCAGATCCTGGCATGCATGTGCGGTCTCCGGGTGATTAGCCGCGTGCACATCTACTGCGGCTTGCCAGTGGTTCGCGGCCCAGACCACATCCACGCCTGCCATGCGCGCGCCGGTCGAAAAGCCGCCAGCTCCTGCGAAAAGGTCAATCGCTCGCATCACTCGCTCTCCTTCCCGACATGCTCCAGGCCGGAGAGGGCGGCGCGGGGTTTGGTTGGGTTGATCTTCTTGCGTTCAGGCTGAAGGCATACGAACTCGCCGCCGCAAACTTCGCAGCGCACTCCCTTCACGGGATCCGGGCATGGCTTCCGGTAGCTGGGCTTGCGCGGCATTCCTGCTGCTCTCGTCGTGCTCATTCCTTGCTCCCCCCATCGCCCTTGTCGGTGGAGGAGGCGGCGACTGCATCAAGGCAAGCATTCCAGCCGCGCATCCACTCGACCGTGACCGCGAGGCCATGTTTCTGTGCGTACATGCTCGCTGCCTCTACGCCCCCATCTCCCCCGCATCCCTGAGAGGGGCAGGGCTGGGCGGCAGATTGGGCTGCCAGCACCAAGGTGATGAGTGCGCGATAGGCGGCAGATTTCAGCACTACATCGTTTTCACCCATCCATTCGCGGACTTCGTATTCGGCCGCGTCCTTCGCGCTCTTGCGCGATGCTCCAGCATCCACCGGCTGCGCCACAGTTGCGGGGGAGCGGGCAGCGGTGTCCTCACGGTTCTTCGCGAAGTAGATGATGCGTTCGATGTCGCTGCGAGTGACTTGCACCACGTTCTCTGCCATGCGTGCGCCGCCTGCCTCTTCGGCAAGTGCCATCAAATCGCCGGCCGCGAACGCCTTGCTGTGCTGTTCTGGCGTCACGGGCATCCATTCCTCCGCGCTCGCTGCTGGCGCTTCTTGGCGCGATGCGCGTTTGCAAAGGGCTCGCGTGTCGCCATCACTGGTGCCGCAGCTACCCGTGAAGGGTTCCGATGCGCCACACGTTGCACAGGGCTCGCGCGCAGCGGCGGCAGCACGGGTAGCGCGGACCTCGCGGATGCAATGCAGCGCAATGTTCGCCAGTCGGTTCGCATCGACGGGGAAGAAGGCCGCCTGCTTGACGCCGCCATCGACAATGAACCGCTCGGTTGCGCTCAGGTCGTCTTCGTGGATCGCCTGCCACGCGAGGGCAGCGCGCAGCGTATGGAACGCATCAACCATTTTGGTCGGCGTGTAGGGATCGCCAGTGGCAAGTGACAGTAGCTCGCCGGTCATGTGCTCGATGTCGGCAGCGGATACCCACCGGCCGCCCTTCAATGCGGTTGCTTCGTCAACCTCCTGCCCGCGCGCAGCGGTAGCGGCACCGGGTGCGGCGAGGGCATCGCGAAAGGCGTTCGCTGTGCCTTCTGAGAGAGCGACCTCGATGCCGGGGTTTGCGCGAGCTTCTGCCGCCAGTCTGCGCACATCCACCACCGCCCCAGAGGCAACGGAAGGCGCTGCTTGTTCTGTGCGGGAGGCGGGGGTGTTGGGGTGGTGGGTCATGGCTGGGTGTCCTTCGCAACATTGGCGGCCTTGGCGATGGCGGCTTCTTTGTCGCGGATCTTCTCGAATGCGCGCAAGCACTCGAACTCGTAGGCGCGGTCATCCCCGATGCTCGATTCCGCGATGGCGCGCTGACGGCGGCACATTTCGTCCCAGTCCCACTGTTCGACTGGCAACTGCCCCGGCGTGTTCTGCGCACTCATGCCCCACCTTCCTTCTTCCCACCCTCATCGCCCCCCAGGAGCAGCGCTCCTTCTTCTGGGTGGGGGGAGGGGGAGACCAGTGACTGCAGGCTAAACCAGCAGGTGTCCTCTCCGCGCACTGCAATGCGGCCATCCGAGTTCATGCGCATCTCGGAAACCGTGAAGTACTCGGTCGGATTGAGCACGGTGATCGGGTAGTTGGCCTTGACGCGGGCGCCAATGGTCGGCACCAACTGCCACCCGCCTTGCTCGCTCGCTTGCTTGAAGTCGATGGGGAGGCTGGGGGGAGTGGCGCGGGCTGCTCGGTCGGCATCGACGTAGGCGCGCATCTGGTCGGCATCGTAGATTTCCTCGGGGACACGCTCGATGGCCCTGTCCACGCCGTCCTCCCATCCGTATTCAGCGCATTGGTAGCGGTCGCGCAAACCGCGATCTTCGACGCCGCAGCCAAGTGCCTGCGAATTCAGTTCCGGCCAGTTGATCTCCAGCGGCTCGGGCAGTGGCGGATAGTCGCGCTCCGCCTCGCTGCTGCTGGATGAGGATGGGGATTGGGGATTCATGCCGGACCTTTCATGCTGTAGGCGAGGCGCAGGCCCGATGCATCGAGGGCCTGCAGGGATTCGGCCTTGGCCGCTTCGACCAGGTCGCTGCGGCCGATGGCTTCGGCCTGCTTGATGAGAGCCTCAAGGAAGCTCTGGCCCTTCAGTTCGCGGGCCTTGGCGCGCAGCTCCAGCGCTTCGATCTTGAGCGTCTGCACCAGGATCTCGAGCCGGCGCTGTTCAGCGCTGCGGGCGCTGCGAATCTCGGCGCTCGTCGAGACGCCGTTTTCGAAGAAGTCACGACGCGCGGCGGCGATGGTGTCGGAGACCTTGAGCAGTTCGAGCTTCGCGCGCTCCAGCTCGACGAAGACGTCGGTGTACCGGCTCGGGTCGCGGGCGGCCTGGGAGTGGGCCGCAGGGGATGTGTCGAGGAGATCCATCAGGATGCCTCCGGCGCGAGCGCCACTTCGCGGACCGTTTCCACCGGCACACCGAGCTCGGCCGCGGCCTGTTGGCATGCCGCCTCGATGTCCGGCGCACCGGCCTTCTCGGCCTGCTCCAGCGCCTGGTTGATCTTCTCGAAGGGGATGATGGTGAAGTCCATGTCAAGCTGCCTCGGGGGCCTTGAACTTCTTGAACGGCAGCGGCTTGATGTGCGCGCCGAAGTACTTGCCGATGGACTCGGCGCCCACGAATTCGGCGTGCGTCTTCGCCTCCACGTTCGGGTAGTGGTAGATCGCGCCGCCGGTGCGCGAGAAGCTGACGGCCAGCGTCTTGCGCGCAGCGTCGTAGCCGACGGCCGCCACTTGCTTGGACTCGACGGGCGTCATCGGAATGGCGACGTACTCCTCTTCGGAGAAGGCGGCGGGGGCGGTATAAGACTTGGACATGGCAAATTCCTTTGAGCGGAGGCGGGTCAGGCGGCGTCGACTTGCAGTTCAGTGACGCGGAGGGTGTGCGCCGCGATAGCGCGGCCGATCAGCGGCAGATCGCTGTCGCGGTAGAAGCGGCGCGCGCCGTCGATGCGTGCAGGCTCAAACCCGAGTTGCTTCAGGAACAGAGCGCTGACGTCGTACCCGAGGCGGCGGTTGATGCCGCCGATCAGCAGGTTCGACGGACTGGTGTCGCCGCCGGGCGCGGCCGGTGTGGCAGCGGGCTGTGCGCGGGAGGCCATCTGGTAGACCGTGGGGGCAGCGGCGGGCGCCGGCGCAGCCACCACGGCGGCAGGCGCGGGCGCTGGTGCCGGCGTCGCTGCAGCTGCGGCTCTCGCGACGGCGGATTCGCGCGCAGAGCGGGCCACCTGCAGCGCTTGGTCGCGCGACTCGATCAAAGCCTGGCAGTGCGTGCCGTAGGCCTCTTCTTCGAAGACCTGCGCCTCCAGCGTGGCGATCGTCTGGTCGCAAAGCGCAACATCGGCGCCGTTCAGGGTGGACTTGGTCTGAGCGTGGGCGCGCTGCACCTGCGTGGCGGCAGCCTGTTGGGCACTCGCCTGGATGCGCTTCTGCTCGGCTTCGACACGCAGGGCCTCTGCGCTGTCGAACTCACTGCAACGGACCTTCACCAGCGCCGCGAAGTCGTCGGGCGCCTTCGTCAGGATCGCCGCCTTGTCGTTGAAAAGATGGCTGTGCTTTTTGTCGAGGGCGCTGAGCGTGTCGAGGTTGGTGCGCAACAGCGTTGCACGTTGGCGATAGCTGATCTTCAGCGCTGCCAGGGCCTCGTTGACTGAAGCCTGCATGCTGTCGAAGCTGCGCTTGTTCTTCACCGCCTCAGCGAACTCGCCAACCACATGGCCAATTGGCGCGATCAGTTCCTCGCCCAGATCCGCATTGAGCGATGCCACCTCCGCGGCCAACAGGTCGCGGGCGGTCCGAGTCATCTCGGCCTTGACCTCTTCCTTGCGGCGCTCGACCAGCTTCTCCTGCGTCTTGCCCAGCTCGGTGCCCAGCTTCTCGATCTCGTCGAGCACGCCCATCGCTTCGTTCAGCGAGCCTGTGCGGCGCAACAGGTCGGCCTTGGTGCTGACGGCAACCTTGGCGATCTCGCGGCCCTTTTTACCGGCCGACACCGCGTCGGCGAATTCCTGGTCAGTGCTCGGCTTCTTCGGCGCAGCGGCGGCGAAGGCCTCGAGCGCTTCCAGGTACACACCCAGGTTGTGCTTGATTTCGAGGTCGCCTGACACGTCGAACTGCAGTGCCGGCATAGCCGCGTAGGTGCGCGCAATGACGATCGCGCCGGCGGTGGGCGGCACGTAGCCAACCATCTCTTCTTCCAGCAGCTGCCAGCCGGCCAGGATCTCCGCGCGCAGGTCCGGGTCGGACACGTAGACCACGTGGCGGGCTTCGATCAGGGTTTCGCCGTCCCAGTCGGATGCAGTGAACAACACATCTTCGGCATCGGTACAGAAAAGCTGCTGTTCCATCTGCACGCGGTAGGACTTCGGCAGGTCCGCGCCAGTCGCGCCGTCGACCATGGCCTCGCGCAGAGCATCGTTCAGCTGCTTGTGTTCCCATAGTCGGGTGAAGCGGATAACACCGGGCGTGGCGAACGGCACAGCGCCGTCCAACGACGCGCTGTACTTGCCGCGCGACACCACCATCGGGACCAGTTCGTCGCAGAGCACGTCTTCGCCGAGCGGGCGTGCCAGGGCTTCAATGCGGTGGCCGTTGTCGTAGCGCGCCTGGGTGCGCGGGTCCACGTCTGCCGTCAGGCCGGTGTGCAGGCGCAGCTTCAGTTCGTCTCGGGTCTGGTAGGGCGAGCAGCCCAACATTGCGGCGCAGTCGCTCGCGTTGAAATGCACTGCACGATAGGCGTGCCATTCCCGACTGCCTTGGACGAGGTCGTGAATAACGATGGCGTGTGTGGTGTTCATTTGGATGTCCTGGTCAGGCGGCACGGACGGCGCGCAGGGTTTTCTTTTGCTCGTCGGTGAGCGGGAGATTTCGCTTCTCGATGAAGTCGATCAGCGCATCGGGCGTCTTGCGGCCATCGCTGATCACGGCTTTCCACTGCGCCAGGTTGGCGGTGAACATCGCGTGGTCATAAGTCGCCGCCTTGCGATCGCCGTGGTCGTCGGTATCGAAGGGCGCGCCGCCGCCCGCGCCGCCAGGGCCGCCATCGTTGTCCGGCAGGATCTCGTCCTTGACGGCAAGGCCGGTGATCATCAGCAGTGTGTAGCGGGACAGGTACGTCGTCGTGGAGGCAACCTGCTGGATGTTGTTCTTGGTGCCGCTGCTGTCCAGCGGGCCGTCGAGCGAGATAGATTCGCTGTGGCCCTGGGCATGGGTCAGCGTGCAGGTGACGTGCACCCGGTCGCCGATGCGTTCCGGCTTCCACGAGTGGCTGACGCCAACCTCAGCCAGGCCTTCGATGATTGCCTCTGCGACATTGCCGAGCGTGGCGTGCCAGTAATCGGTCGCGGTGCCGCCGTTCTTGGACTCAAAATACACCCGCTTGTCCTTGAGGATCTTGGGCGGGTTCTTCTTGAACTGCGCCATCGCTGCGACGTAGGCCTTCTTCGCTTCGCCGGCCTCCCATTCACGCTGCAGCGCCAGGATGTCGCGCATCTGGTCAATGGTGCCGCCGGCTTGAAGGAAGGCGAGCGCGTTGCCCATCGGGCCGGCGCTGGCTGGGGCGGCGGCAATGTCGCGGCGGCTCGTCAGTGCAGGGGCGCTGTGCGTCGTGGGGGCGGCATCGAGCATGTCGATGGTGCGCTCTTCAGTAGCGGTGTTCATGGTCTCTTTCAGCGGAAGTACAGATGAATGCCCAGCGCAACGAGCAGCGGGGCGACGGTGAGGAACACAAGGACGCGAGTCCATCCGTTCATGCGTTCGATGTCCTGGCGCTCGTCGGCTTCTTCGGTCGCAAGGCGCGTGTTGGCGTGGGTGTCGCCCCAGTGGCCGGGGGTGCTGGACTTGATGGTGGTCATGGCTTGCCTTTCATCGCCACCGTCTCGGCAGCGTTGTCGTTGACGACTTGAGCGGTCACCTGTGCTGCTTCGACCTCATCGGGCCCAAGCAGGGGAGACACAGCAGGCGCTACGCCGAACAGGGCGAACACCAGCAGGTAGATGAACCAGTCGGGGAGGTCGGCGAAGTTCATGCGGCACTCACCTTCAAGACTGGTTTCGCAAAGTCGAACTCAACCTGAACGACCGTTGCACGGTGTTCACGCAGCACGCGATCCATTTGGTGATGCGACCCAGTGATTCCGCAGACGGCTTGAAAGTCGAGCTTTGCCGCGGCTTCATGGCGAGCCGTCCAGCGATCCAGGGCAACGGACAGAACCTTTCGGCGCGGACCGTGGACTACGGCGTAGGCCTTCATGCCGCCACCTCCGCACCCCGCGCCGCGACGTGCTGCTGATAGCGCTCTTCGTAGGCGTCGAAGTACTTGGCAAACGCTTCACGCAAGATCGCCTTGTTCGCAGGGTCTGCCATGTAGTAGCAGTGCGCGAGCGACTTCACGAAGCTGCCGCCTTGCACCTCCATCATGTGGAGGGCGTTGTCGTAATGGGGCGCGGCGCTCACGATGCACCTCCCATGCGGTGCTGTTGTTGCTCGAGCGCGAAGTGGTCCGACGGCGTGAAGTAGGCCGGAGTGGCCTTGCTGGCGTTCAAAGCGCGGTCGCAGGCAAGGCGCTCCGGTTCGAGCTCGAGCCCGCTGCCCGCGAGGCATTCCGCGACCACCTGCTGTGCTTCATCGCCCTGCAGGTCTTTCACGTCGCAGGCCTCGATGAAGAACTTGCTTTCGAGCTTCTGCAGGTCCTTGGCATGGCAAGGCCGCACGCCGGCGCCCTCAGTGTTGGTGGCGCTGTACGTCATGCAGCCTCCAGATCGCGCTGGGCGAAATGCTTGTTGAAGAGGACGAAGGCAGCGGGGCCTTCAGCGACTTGAACCTCGATTGCTGCCGCGCCTTCGGGCAGGTCCATCGCGTTGTCGAAGAGGAAGCTCTGGCGGGCTTCGTGGGAATGGGTGATGGGCATCACGCGGCCTCGAGCATCTGAGCGATGACGGCGGTGCGTGATGCGGCGGCCGAGGCCTTGGCGATCGCGGCGGCGGCCTGTTGTGCAGCAATGCGCTGGCCCTCGGCGATCAGCTCACGGGCTTCGTAAGCCTCGATCTTGGTGAGGCCGTTGTGCGGCACGAATTCGTAGAACGTGCCCTTCGCCGCGTTGGCCAGCACGTATGCGTCGGGCCTGAAGTCGCCAGGAGTCGGAACCTTGGCGATCACGGTCAGCGACAGGAAACCGACCTTGACGGTGGCGCCTACTGACCAGTCCTGCTTTGCCTTCATCTTCATCTCCAAGTTGCTGCGGGATGCAGCGCTCGGGACGAATCGTAGCGAATCGCTAGAAGCTATGCAAGCGATTCGCTAGAAATATTTTTGGGAGCACGCTTGTAGCTACACGCGGACGTGAAAAAGCCCGCGCGCGGCGGGCTTGGTCAGGGGCTTTATGGCGCGCCACATAGGGAGCGGCCTCTATGTTGATCAGGTGCGCAAGCGCGGGCCCGTCGAGCGCGTAGATGGTGCGCTGCGCGATGCGGACGGCCTGACCGTGGAGGACTTCGACCTGCCGCTGAACCTGATGCTGGCGTGCTCTGTGAAGGCGGCCCAATCAGCTGAGCATGCGCTGGCCGTCGTGGCGGCGATTCTTACCAGTCGCTCATGAAAAAGCCCGCACATGGCGGGCTCGGTTGAAGTTGTTGGGCTTACTTTTTTTGCGCCTGACGCTCTTGAATTTGACGGGCAAACGCAGCGCCGGCTTCAGCTAAGTGGTTGTTCTTCGCCATCGCCTGACGGAGGCTGTCCGCCTGCTCCTTGTGGCTCGGCGGTGTTGGAGTGTGCCGCTTCAGGCTGAATTGCTCCAGCAGTTTCGGGCTGTGCATCTGGAGATTCCTTTGGTGCGATTGCCTCAATGAAGGCGACTAAGTCTAGCACGTAGGGGTCGTTCTGCCGACCTCCTCGCCACATCGCGTTGACCACGAAATCACGCATCTCCAGCATAGCTGGGTGATCGTTGCGTTCAACTCTTTCAAATAGCGTTCTAGCTTCAGCGCGGTCAATTACAAATCCGTGGGCAGGATAATTATTGATTAGTTTCCCAAGTGCGTCTGGCTTAAGATTTTTCGACTTGTCATTGAGGCGAGTTCCATACTCGTGTGCAATCTGCAATGCCGCATTCATTTCGCCCAAGCGGACGGGGTCAATTTGGGCGTACATTGGTTCATAAATCCCACGAACCAAATCTCCAGCCAATTCAGACGCTACTTTCGTGCTTAGCCCGCTAGATGAATTGATATCTAGGAGATACTGATTGAAGGTCGCAAGTGCATCGCTTTTCAAATACGTCATGCCCCTAAGAATATCGAGGCCCGAAGTCTGTTGAAAAATTTCATCTTTTTTCTGAAATTGGACATCAAGTGGCCCTAGCTCCCCTTTGTCAAACATAATCAGGCGGGACGCGCCGATACAGACCAGAGTTCCCGCACTTTTGCACTCGGCGGGGATTGCGACGGTAAAATTTTCAGAGCCGTAGTGATGTGTAAATGCGCGCGCGATTCGGTACCCTGTATTGGGGTTGCCGCCTCCTGTACACAGAAAAAGAATGCTCTTCTTTCGTTTCGTGCCTCGTGCCTCAATCGCATCGCAAACCCTGTCATACCCAGACTTCTCAATACGACCTACATAGCCAAAAACATCCGTTTCGGAATCTTTGTAGTAGGCCGATATTTCGGATAGGTTCATATGCCGAGCTCTCGTGTTGGAATGCCTCTAAACGAATTGGCCTGCATTTCTGCCAACCTCGAAGTTTTGTTAGTTGCAGCTGAACGTGTTGCCCGCGCCGCGCGCGCAGAACGTACCATCCGTCCCCTGCAGGTTGCCGCCAGCGACGAAGTTGTAGCGAACACCATTTTGGGCACCCCAGCAGCCGGCTTGGTCGCAGTTCACGAACTGGCCAGGCCCTCGGTGCACAGGCTGCGCTGGCTCGTACCGCTGGGCGGCCGGCGCTGCACCGCAAGCTGCCTGCATCTCCTGCCAAGCCCTGTCGACCATGCCCTGGTCCGGTCTCAGCGAGTTTCGCGACACCTCGTAGTTGCGCGTGGCGCGCTGGCAGTCTTGGGCGTGAGCTCCAAATGCCGCACAGGCCGCAAAAATCAGCGCCGCCATCGCGCGCATCAGAAGTCCTCGCCCCGCCAAGCCTTCACCACGCGGCCGAACACCTGAAAGTCCATGCCATCGACAATGTCGAACGGGTCATATCGCAAGTTTTCAGATTTTGCTCGAATGATCACCCCTTGCAGGGTCGGAATCCGCTGCAACCTCTTCACAAAGCCTTCGTCGCCGACTCGAAAGAAGTAGATCCCATCGATGTCGGCCCGGTCGATCCCGCGATCGATAAGGAGCGGGTCGCCGGGGTTGTAGAGCGGGCGCATTGAATCGCCGAAGCCAGTAACGATTGCCAAATTCTTCGGGCTTGTGATGCGGTGCACGTTCTGCTGCACCCACTCTGGGCTCACCACCCACTTACGAATGACGCCAGGCTGATCGTGAAGAACTAGTCCGCTGCCCATCGCGCCCCCGGTGTCGAACTGCTCGATAGTGGTGTCTTGCTCAACCAACTCGGCACCCCTGAGCGAGGCCAGGCTGACTTTTTCGCCTGGAACGATGGGCGTGCCAGCGCCAAGCTTCTTCAGCGCGATGTTTCCAGGGTTCAGGTGAGACGGAATCGCGGAATTGGAATCGAACCATCCCCGGCCCAACTCAAGAGCGTCCTCGATCTTCATGGCCGCTTCATGGCCAAGCCGGCGCGGACTTCTTGAACCATCGGCCCGAGGTGGCAACAGGGTGCCTTTGAGTACCTGATCCAGCGTCTGCCAGTTGACCTTGGCCTCGTCGCCGATCGCCCGAATTCCGCCCTCGACCACGTTTGCAAGCATGCGAAGGCGCCTCGTCCGGTGGCTGTCGTGGTCTTGTTCGTCCATAGGCCGCATTTCTAGCACGGCGCTAGAACTCGTCTCTAGCGAATCGATTGACATGATCTAGCGATTCGCTAAGATGAGGCGATGGCTAAGCAATTCACCCCCGACGAGCGCAAGCGACTGTCCGCCATGACGGGCATCGACGAGCAATACCTCTACCAGTGCCTGACCGGTCGCCGGGACATGAATCCCACCGCGGCCGTCAAGGCTGAAAAAGACAGCAAGGGCGAGCTGACGCGGCAACAGCTGTGCCAGAAGACCTATGCGGGCATCTGGCCCGAACTGGCCGAAGCCAAGGCGGCCTGAGTCATGCCCCGCGCCCTTGGCTTCCTCATCTTCACGGCTGGCGCCGCAACTGCGCTCGCCGGCTTCTGCAGCGTTGACCGACACGTGGCCGCCTGCGGCGTCGTGCTGATGCTGGTCGGCCTCGGCGGCTGCCTCACGCGAGCCTGACCCATGCCCGACCTCACACCCCTGACCTTCGCCCTTGAGGTGATCTGCGGCTGGTACCTGGTCGTGTTTCTGGTCTTGAGCCTCATTCCAGGCGCGTCGAGCCAAGAGATCGGCAAGCCCTAGTAGAGCGGCGGCATGTACGTGTTGCATGCCGCCATTGTTTTGCCCCCCATTGATAAGCACTGAGAAGCAGAGAAACAGCATGGTCTCACCCGTTATCACTAGTTCTCAGAACGGCACGAAGGAACAGCTCACGCTGGACTTCGTCCCCGGTCTGTTGGAGCGCTTCCGCTCATTGCGAGAGTGCGTCGGCGCTGGCGTCTACCAGCGCGGTCTCGGCCGCGTGGCGATCGATCTGGATGTCGCGCCCGGCAATCTGTCGGTGCAGATCAGCGACGACCCCTCGCGCAAGTTCAGCGTCGACAGCCTCGAGCGCTACATCGAGAAGACGGGCGACAACACGCCCATCATGTACCTGGTCGAGAAGTTCCTGGCGCCCGACGCGCGACCCAAGAACGCGCACGAGGTGCAGGAGATCCGCAACCAGCTGGCCAGCGCGATGCGCAGGCTGGAAACGCTGGGGGGGGCGTGATGGCAGCCGACAGCAAGATCGAATGGACCGACCACACATTCAATCCGTGGGAGGGCTGCCAGAAGGTCGGACCTGGCTGCGACCACTGCTATGCGGAGTCGCGCAATGCTCGTTTCGGTGGCGGGCAGGCGATCAACTGGGGTCCGGGTGCGCCGCGCCGCCGCACCAGTGAATCGAACTGGAATCTGCCGAAGCGCTGGAATGCCCAAGCCGACGTCTTCATGATTCAGCACGGGCGCCGACAGCGCGTGTTCTGCGCCAGCCTGGCCGACGTGTTCGACAACGCTGTGGACCCGCAGTGGCGCGCCGACCTCTTCGAACTGATCGCTGCCACACCGAATCTCGACTGGCTGCTGCTCACAAAGCGCATCGGCAATGTGGGAAACATGCTGCCGGTGCCGTTCGACTTCGAGCGCTTGTATCCACACGTCTGGATCGGCGCCACCGTCGTCAACCAAGCCGAGGCCGATCGTGACATTCCCAAGTTGCAGGCCGTGTCGGCTGCGAAGCGATTTCTAAGCATGGAGCCGCTGCTGGGGCCGGTGTCGTTCCGCTGGGCCACATGGGTCGACCGTCCGCGCATGCACCGCGAGAACGGATGCGAACACCACCTAGACGGCATGCGCGGCATTGACTGGGTGATCGTCGGTGGCGAGAGCGGCGCCCGCGCGCGGCCAATGCATCCCGACTGGGCACGCAGCCTGCGCGATCAATGTCAGGAGGCCGGAGTGCCCTTCCTGTTCAAGCAGTGGGGGGAATGGACGGCCCACGATGTGGACCCCAACGGAGCGTCGTCCCACCTCTGCTGCATCGATCGCAATGGCGGTGAATGCGCCCTCTCGCGCGGCGCAGACATGCGAGAGAAGGGGGAGCCATGGTGGCACCTGCCTGCACACCCGGGACGTGGAACCTGGGGACCGGACGGCATCCCTGCCGGCGTCGTGGAAGTACGCCGCACAGGCAAGAAAGCCGCCGGCCGCCTGCTCGACGGCCGCGAGTGGAACGGGGTTCCCGAATGATCCCCGCACTCAACCAAGACATGGTGGACGGCATGGACGACACCGCCGGCCTGCTGCCCGGACACCTCCCGGCCTCGCGAAACAGCGCGTTCTTCTGGCGCGATCAGCCCAGCGTGCTCGCGTCCCAGTTCCCGGCGCCGAAGCGCAAGCCCACCAGCAAGCCGGCCCACATCACGCTGACCGGCCGCGAGCAGGGGCTGCGCGACGCCGACCGCAACTTCGCGTTGCGCATGGGGAGCATCGGATGAACTACGCCGACTTCGTCTCGTCGAAGCTCGGCACGGTGCCGTCCACCGGCATCGTCGGTGACCTGGCGCTGCCCGAGTCCCTTTTCGGATTCCAGGAAGCGCTGACCCGCTGGGCCGCCCGCCGCGGTCGCGCCGCGATCTTTGCAGACACCGGGCTGGGCAAGATGCGCATGGAACTGGCATGGGCCGATGCCGTGAACCGCTACACGGGCATGCCGCTCATGATCCACACGCCGCTTGCCGTCGCGGCGCAGCTTGCAGTCGAAGCGGCAAAGATCGGCGTGCGCGCCACCGTGTGCCGGGAAGCATCGGACCTGACCGACGGCATCAACATCGCGAACTACGAGCGCCTTCACAAATTCGATGCCTCGATCTTCGGCGGCGTGGTCCTCGATGAGTCCGGATGCATCAAGCACCACGACACGAAGACCTTCCAAGCGCTGACGGCCGCATACCACGACACGCCCTTCAAACTGCCGGCCACCGCGACCCCAGCGCCGAACGACTGGACAGAACTGGGCACCCATGCGGAGTTCCTTGGCATCTGCACCCGCGCGGAGATGCTGGCCGAGTTCTTCACGCACGACGGCGGCGACACCAGCGTCTGGCGTCTCAAGGGGCATGCTCGCTCGATCTTCTGGCGCTGGGTCGCAACCTGGGGCGCAATGATCCGCAAGCCTTCGAACTTGGGATTCGATGACGGCGCCTACAACCTCCCGCCGTTGCATCTCCACCAGCATCACGTCGACTTCGAGATGCCGCTGAACGGCATGCTGTTCGCCGCGGAGGCGCAGACCCTGAGTGAGCGTCGGGAAGCCCGCAAAGCCTCCCTCGAAGACCGCGTGCGCGAATGCGCCGCCATGGTGAATGCCGACGGCGCGGAGCCGTGGGTCGTGTGGTGCGATCTGAATGCGGAGGGTGATGCACTCACTCGCGCCATCGACGGAGCGGTGCAGATCTCCGGCGCCGATGACGTCGACACCAAAGAGCGGCGCCTGATCGACTTCGCAGAGGGCCGCATTCGCGTGCTGGTCAGCAAACCATCGATCTGCGGCTGGGGCCTGAACTGGCAACACGCGCGCCGCATGGCCTTTGTCGGCGTCACCGACAGCTACGAGGCCTATTACCAAGCCGTGCGCCGGTGCTGGCGCTTCGGCCAGACCAAGGACGTGCATGTGCACATCTTTGCCAGCAAGGCCGAAGGCGCAGTCGTCACAAATCTGAAGCGCAAGGAACGCGAAGCCGGGCTCATGGCCGATTCGCTCAGCGCCGAGACCTGCGAAGCCGTCATGGCCGAAGTCACGGGCTCTGTGCGCAACACCAACACCCATGCGGCGGCGCTTCCCGTCGCCGTTCCATCCTTTCTGGAGGCTGCATGAACTGCATCGATCAAGTCGTCACCGACCGCTACGCCGCATATCACGGCGACTGCGTTGAGGTGCTCAGGGGGCTGCCCGACCACAGCGTCGGCTACTCGATCTTCAGCCCGCCGTTTGCGTCGCTCTACACCTATTCGAACAGCCCGCGCGACATGGGCAACGTTCGGAGCGATGCCGAGTTCTTCGAGCACTTCGACTTCCTGATCGCCGAGTTGCGCCGCGTCATGAAGCCTGGACGCAACGTGTCGTTCCACTGCATGGACATGCCGAGCAGCAAGGAGCGAGACGGCGTGATAGGCCTCAAGGATTTCCCGGGCGACCTGCTACGTGCCTTCCAGCGCCACGGCTTCATCTTCCATGCCAAGGTCACCATCTGGAAAGACCCCGTGACGGCGATGACGCGCACCAAGGCGCTGGGCCTGCTGCACAAGAGCATCCGCGAGCGCTCGGAAATGACCCGCATGGGCATCCCGGACTACCTGATCACTGTTCGCGCGCCCGGCGAGTCGGAGCACGTCACGCACACCGCCGAGGAATTTCCTGTGTCGCTCTGGCAGCAGGTCGCCAGCCCGGTGTGGATGGATATCAACCCATCGGACACGCTGCAGTTCCGGTCGGCGCGCGAGCACGACGACGAGCGCCACATTTGCCCGCTGCAGTTGGAAGTAATCCGCCGCGGCGTGATGCTGTGGACCAACCCAGGCGACGTTGTGCTCAGCCCGTTCATGGGCATCGGCTCCGAAGGGTTCGTGGCCTTGGAGATGGGGCGCCGCTTCGTCGGTGCCGAACTGAAGAAAAGCTACTTCGACCAGTCCGTGGGCAACCTGGCCGCCGCCACGAAGGAACAGGCGCAGGGCTTGTTCGCGGAGGCCGCATGACCCTCAACGCCTCTCTCTCATCGGCGGCCAAGGCCGCCGGCCAACAGTTGACCCTCGACGTCAACGTCGCATGGACCCAGCACGCCATCACCGAGCTCAAGGCCTGGCTGGAGTTGCGCAAGCAGCAGGGCGCCACGCACATGACGATGGAGGAGTTCCGCCATGTCGCCCAGCGCCAGCCCGACTCGCACAAGTGCTGGGGCGCGCTGACCACGATGGCCAAGAACCTCGGCCTGATCGAGTTTGGCGGCTACGTGCGGGCGCAGAGCGTCAAGACACACAGTCATCCCGTCGTGCATTGGGAGATCGTCTAGTGGCCGGCGACTGGATCAAGATGCGCGCCGATCTGCGCCGCCATCCGAAAGTTGTCCGGATGGCGTCCGCATTGGATGCGGACAAATTTCGGATCATCGGCGGACTGCATGCGGTCTGGAGCCTGTTCGACGAGCAGACAGAAGACGGCTTGCTGGAGGGATACAACCCGAAAGCGCTGGACGAGGAGATCGCTTGGCCCGGGTTCGCTGATGCCATGCAGGACATCGGCTGGCTCGAATACGACGCCGAATACGGCCTTTTCGCCCCCGAGTTTGATGAGCACAACGGCCAGTCTGCCAAGCGTAGAGCCCAGGAAACGAAGCGCAAGCGCAAGGAGCGCGCAGAGGAACCTGGTCCGCATGGCAGCGGAAGTTTGTCCGCGTCAGATGCGGACACAAAGCGGACGAAAAGCGGTCTAGATAAGAGAGAAGAGTCTTCTTCACTACGTTCAGAAGACACCGCCGAATTTGAACTGGCGTGGCAGGCGTACCCGAAGCGGCCTGGCGCGTCGAAGGCAGGCTCGCTGAAGGCGTGGCGCGCACGGCGCAAGGCCGGCGCCTCGGCTGACGAGATGCTCGCCGGCGTACAGCGCTACGCGGCGTTCTGTGCTGCATCGAAGACCGAGCCGCGGTTTATCAAGCAGCCCGCCACCTTCTTCGGCCCCGACGAGCACTTCCGGTCGGACTGGACCTTCACCCCATTCGCACAGCGCGCTCCTGGCGCGCCGCACAAGCATTCCGCGGCAGCCGCCGCGATCTTCGACATGGACCAACCGGGAGTCTTCAATGCTTAAGCCGATTGCCGTGAACGCCGAGCAGTTCGCCTCGGCCCAGCCGCAGCCCGACGAGGGCATCGTGAACAACGTGTTCAAGGTGCTGCACGGCTACTACGGCAACCTGTTCCTGAGCAAGTTTGCTTCGGGCGTCACCGATTCCGCCGGCCGCGACAAGGGCGTGGCCAGCGCGCGCACAGTTTGGGCGTTCGGGCTGCGCTGCTTCGAAGAGTCGACGGTGGTGCGGGCGCTCGACCAGTGCCAGGAGCGTCATCCCGAGTTCCCGCCGAGTCTGCCCCAGTTCCTGGCCCTGTGCGCCGCGTGCGCGCCGCGCGAGACCTACCAGCCTGCGAACGCCATCGGCATGAGCAGCGCCTTGCGCAGCCAGTACGCCCGCCAAGCGCGCGCGATCAACGAGAAGCATGCGGAGCGCGCGCGCGGCCGCGCCACCGGCGAAAGGCCGCTGCCCGCCGGTTTGGACGGATTGAAGCTGGCGATCGCCAATGCCATCGGCTGTGCCGGTGGCGACGAGGCCGGCGCGCTGCTGATCCTCGATCGAACATTTGCAAGGAGTTGCGCATGATCCGCGCCCGCGAATCCCTCGACCAGTGGGCACAGAAGGCTCACGACATCCTCGACCAGGCGCAGCGCGGCGCCTCGGTGACCGGCGCGCACATCAACTGGGCGCTCGCTTACCTCGGCGACCGCGCTGGATCGGTCCGCGTGCCGGCCGACCTGCTGGGCGGCTACGACGCCAAGGAATCGAACTATGGGGTGACTGCATGAACTACGACATCTGGCCCGGCATCGGCCTCACGGACGCCCCATTTGACTGGGCGAAGTTCACTGGCTCTGCTGCCCTGAGCGCCAAGAGCACCGCCAACGTGGATCGGCGCCGGAAGGAAGAAGGCAAGGACTTCAGCTCCTTCCGCGGCCTGAGCCACAAGTCCGATGAGACCGGCCGGCGTGGCGCGCCCAAGACTCTGCGCGGCAGGAAGAACCCAGCCACGGGGTGCGGCAACGCATTTCGGCCTGAGAGCAACAGCGGACGCATCCGCGCCGCGCTGGCCCACGGGGCGATGACACGTGCGGAGATCTGTGCCGCCACCGGCGTCAAGTCCTCGCACATCTATGCCTACCTGAAGAACGACATCGAGAAGGGCCGCGTCGTCAAGGTCACCAAAACGGGCGAGTACCAGAAATTTGCGCTTGCGGAGGCGCCATGTGCCTGAATTGCGCCGCTGCCATCAAGCAGCCCGACTACCCGCTGTACGACGCGGCATGCAAGACGTGCACCGTCCGCGCTTTCGCCCACGGCCTGCCGTTCTGGCAGTCGAGGGAGGCCGGCGCCTTGGTGCCTGCATATACGCAAGCCATGCAGGCAGCCTTTGGCACCGAATGGCGGGTGTGGCACGAGAAGGTCAAGGAATGCTCGGCGAATATCGAGAAGGCGAGGGCGGCATGAAGGTCGCTGTGCCTGTGAAGACCATCTCCACGCTCAACGCGCGGGAGCACTGGAGCAAGAAATCTGCGCGCGCGAAATTACACCGCAGCCAAGCCGCGCTCGCGTTGCGCGTCGCCTGCGTGCCGCGCGCGCCCGCCACCGCAGTTGTGACGATCACCCGTATCGCGCCGCGCCCGCTGGATGGCGACAACCTGCAAGGCTCGCTCAAGAGCGTGCGCGATGGAGTCGCGGACTGGCTGCAGATTGACGACGGCAGCGCTCGTGTCGAGTGGCGCTACGCCCAGCGCAAGGGCGCGCCGAAGACCTATTCCGTTGAAGTGGAGGTGACCTCTTGACCGACATAACCCTCGTGCGCCAGCACGAAAGCCAAATCAGCGAGGCTGACAAAGACGCTGCGCGCCGGGTCATCTTTGGAATCATCGATGGCCTGGGTGAACGCGGCAAGCGCCAATGGCGCAGGCTCTGGAACAGCATCCTCCGGCTGGAGCCGGGCGAGATGCTTGCCCTGCAAACGCACCTGGCGCGCAGCGGCCCGTTCCATCGCCGGCACTTCGCGCTCGAGCAGGCGCTGTTCGACGCTCAAGAGCGCTTCGAAGTCTTTGAGCAATACCTCTACTGGATCAAGGTCGGTGCCGGCTGGGTTACGTGGGCGGCAGGGCCATCCGGCGGCGTGGTGCCGATTCCGAAAAGCATCTCCTACGCGGCGGCCGACGAAAACGAGTTTCGCGAGTTCCACCTGCAGGTCATCCAGTTCCTGCGCGGGCCGCATGCCGCCCGCTACCTCTGGCCGCACTTGAAAGAAGGCGCTGACGCCATGATGAATTCAGTGCTTGAGGGGTTCAATGAATGACCTTCGCCCGCAAACCCTACGTCCGCAAAGCCCAGCCGCTGTACGCCAAGGTGGAATGCCGCGGCACCTACGCCGCGCCCGTGACGGAAATCCCCGTATCGGCACCCAAGACCCCGCACCGCGCCGGCGGCGTGGCCGAGCAGCAGCACAAAGCCCGGCTTGCAGGCCTCGGCTGCATGTGCTGCCAGATGGCGCTGAACGTTTTCACGCCCGATATAGAGCTCCACCACCTGCGCGCCGGCCAGGGCTGGGGGAAGGGCGACTGGATGACGCTGATGCCGCTGTGCGTCGAGCACCACCGAGGCGCCAGCGGCGTGCACGGCTTGGGAACCAAGGGCTTCCCGAAGCACTACGGATTCACCGAGCAGGACATGTTGGATCGCGCATTGCAGCTTTTGAACATCGCGCCCATCGGGCAAGGAGACACGCTGTGAACGAACCGATCAAGGCTGGTGACATGTGCGAGGTCATCGATGGCCTGAAGGGCAAGGAATCACCCAACTTGGGACTGGTCGTCAAGGTGGTGGCATGCGTCGGCGAGCACTCGAAGTTCGGGCGCATCTGGCGCTGCGATGCCGAGTTTGCAGCGCGCGGGCAGCCCGGCAAGGACGTTCCCGGGGGCGTTGCCGACTTCGCGCAGTCGTGGTTGAAGAAGCTGCCGCCGCCGGGTGCCGACGCGCCGGCAAAGCGCCGCGAGGTGGCCGCTTGAGCCGCCTCACCGCCAAGCAGGCTGCCGTGCTCGACTTCATGCGCGAGTACGAGGCTGCGAACGACAACATGCCCACCATCCCGGTGATCGCGCGGCGCTTCGGCTATGCCAGCGCGAACGCCGCCAATGACCATGTGCAGGCGCTGGTGAAGCACGGGCACCTCGAGCGGCTGGCGGGGCAGGTCGGATTCCGGTTCGC
Source organism: Variovorax sp. PMC12 (assembly GCF_003019815.1). NCBI lineage: Bacteria > Pseudomonadati > Pseudomonadota > Betaproteobacteria > Burkholderiales > Comamonadaceae > Variovorax > Variovorax sp. PMC12. The sequence goes on along the minus strand of NZ_CP027773.1, from coordinate 2,642,729 downwards.
CAGGGAGAAGCCATGCGCCGCCGCCCAGGTCTGAGCCTCATTGAGCGCGCGCTGATCGAGCGCGACTGGCGCGCCGTCGCCGTGAGCGCCCATATCCATGCCCTGATCGGCGATGACAGCGACCGCATGGTCAATGGCGCCGGCCGGGTGCTCTACGTCGTTCTCGGCGCGGCCATCGCCGAAGAGGTCGACGCCGACCAGCCCGAGCTGCGCATCATCCGCGGAGCCGTCAACGCCGTGCATGACCAGGCTGGCGAGGCAGAGATCCCGGCCGCGCGCCGCGCCTCCATCGAAAGCGGGCTGCTGGCCGCCGAGCGGCTGATCCCCACATTCGAGCGCCGCAGCCTCATCAACGCCGCGTGCGAGCTCGAACTGAAGCTGCGCACCGGCCATGTGAACACCAGCGACTTCGAAGCCCTCGTGGCCCAGTTCGCCAAGACCCAACCCACTACCGAGAAAAGGGCCCAATGACGCACAAGCCACCACAGCCGATTCGCCGCGGCGTCGGCGAGCAGATCTTCCAGACGATCCTGGACCTGCACAACGCTGGCCGAGTCGCCACGCGGCAGGTCGTCAAGGAAATGACCGGCCAGAGCTACAGCGTGGTCGATGACCACGTCAAACGCATGCTCGAAGACGGCCGCCTGCGCCGCGTCGTGCCGGGCGTGTTCGAGCCTGTCGAGGAAATGCCGGAGACCCGGGCCGTTTTCCTTGGCCGGCTGCCGAGCGGAATGTGGAAGTTCGAGGTCGGCGAATTCTGCGTTGACCTGACGCCAAGCGAGGCGCGGACCTTGGCCAGCCTGCTGGTCGGCACGGCCAACGAGATGTCCAGCCTGCAGAACGCCCGCGAACTGGCCGACGGCCTGGCCGAGGTCCGCCGCAACCAGACAGCGGCCGCGGCGCGCGAGAGGGAGCGCGACGACGCCATCCGCGCGCTGCAGGGCGTGCCGCAGCAAGAAGAAATCGCTTTCAACTGACCACCAGGACAAGAACCATGATGCCCAAGAAGAAATTGACCGCTAGCGGCTTTGCCGTCGGCGTCCTGCTGCGCGCCGTGGGTGACGCGGCAATGGCGCCGGCGCGCGCCGAGGCGGAAAAGCACCTCACCGAGTGGCTGGAAAAGGTCAAGGCGCGGTACATCGAGCGCGTCGAAGGCATCCCGCCCGAGGCGGCCGAGGAGTGCGCTGAGGCTTGCTACTCCCTGAACTGCATGACCGGCACGCCGGGGAACTACCGTCCGAAGCCATACGCCGAATGGCCCGAGCCAGAGGTGGCCGCCGACGACGACATGGCGCGCTGGGGAGCGACCGCGTGACCGTGATCGCATGGGACGGCAAGACCCTCGCCGCAGACAAGCGCGCCGTGCACGCGGGCTACACCGGCGGCACGGTCACCAAGATCCACCGCTGGCCGGGCGGCCTTTGCGCCTTCTCCGGTGACCTCGATGTCGGTGTGCAGCTGGTCGAATGGCTGCGCGCCGGCGCCGTACCTGCCGACTTCCCTAAGCTGCAGACCGAGAACGCAGCCAACTTCCTGGTGATTCATGTCGACGGAAGCGTCTGCCAGTACGAGCGCACCCCGGTCCCCTTGGTGTTCGAGGAGGGGCGGCGAGCGATGGGCAGCGGCCGGGACTTCGCGCTGGCAGCCATGCACCTGGGCCACGACGCGCGCGCAGCCGTGGAGGTGGCGTGCGCGCTCGACAGTGGGTGCGGGAATGGCATCGATGTGCTGATGCTGGAGAATGTTTCAATAGAACATCGGAGCGAGTGATGGAAGACGAAGATTCCAAGGTCCGGAGGAACCTGGTTGTAGCAAGCGTGGTCGTGCTACTTGCGTGGTGGCTGGGCATTCCGTTCGATAAGGTCAGTGACCGCTTTCTCGGCTACGCTCCAGCCGTCAAGACGTTCGAGTGGCGTGTCTGGTTTGCTGCAGCTCTTGCGCTTGTCTACTTCGCGCTGCGCTTTCGATTTTCAGAAGAGCATAAAAAGGCTGTTTTGGTCTATGCAACTGATCGGAAAGACCTTTCCAGTGCCCTGCTTCGATGGTGGGTGAAGTGGGAGGTCAGCATGTTCGTTCGTTCAACCGGCCGCATGCCAATGCCCGTGATGGGGACTGCGTTTAAGACGATTGCGCAAGCAGCTGTGAAGGAGATGCAGCGAAACTTTGGCGACGAGCGCATGGAAGCAAAGATCACCCGCGTCTTCGTCTCTGATGCCAGATTTGAGTCGTTCTCTGTCAACAACGGTGAATACGGTGTCCCTCGCTTCAAGACTGGGGTGGTCAACGTGCAGTTTTTCATTCGAACCATTCATGGCGAACACCCCTCGCGAGGCGGCGCCCAGCCGCTGGGGTTCGAACTTCGATGGCTTGGCAGGGTGATCGCCTGGATCTTTACCCAGGCTGCGGTGTTCGTTTACTCCAAGAGCGGTACCACTCTGATGCTGCCATGGGTGCTGGCGGTTGTCGCGGCAGCTGTTGCGGTTCGGCGAGTGTTTACCGCTTGGTAGCGGTGGCCTAGTATTTCGGCGTTCCGGCGCGTGTTCGGGATTGAGCCTTACACCACCTTATTCATGTCGATCTCATAGCCCGAGTTCCTGAGTTCTTTGGCAATGGCGAGGTGCCACGCGCTGTGCTCATCCAGGGGCACATAGACGACCCCAGTCACGTCATTGGGAATCTCGACGCCGCTCTTTACCAAAGCACAGACGTTGCGACGCCCGAGCTTTCCAATCAAATAGCCATGCTCAAAAACAACGTTCTGCCGCGCACGCGGTTTGGCTGGTTCGCCAGCGAGGCTGCCAGTATCGCAAGGCGTGTAGAGCACAATCGCAAAGCCAACGTTTGTGTGCTCCTCGATCTTCTCAATGATCGTTTGTCCAGCGTTGACCTGCTCATGCAAAATGATTGCGGAAAGTCCGAGCTTTTCAATAAAGCGAGCTGTTGAGACTTTAGCCAGGTCGTCTCGGCCATGTACGATGAAGACTTTCGAGCGATCCATCTCCTTCGCGCCTTTCGTGCTCGGTGCATTGGCGGTCGAGCCCTTTGAGATGGCGGCCTTCACTCGGTCAAAAACCTCATTCGTGATGTCCTTTGCATGGTCCTTGTAGCTGAGGATGTCGTTTGGCGATACGTACATGATCACGTTTGGCGGCATGTTCTCGTTCTCGTACTTCGATAGCTCAGCCGTGGTTCGTGCAGTAGTCTTCACAGCGAGACGCTTGATCTCTTTCTTGTTGAGAAAGTAGCCGTCGAACTGAAATTCCTCGCCGCGCAGATATGGACCAACAATGCGCTCTTCAATTTCCGCGAGATCGGTTTTGTCGAGTTCATAGTATTGGCGGTAGTTTCCGGACTTGCCGACCTTTTCGGTTGTTTCGATGTGGACTTGATAAAACATTGTGTGCTGGCGGAGTTGTAGCGCCAGTATCTCCTAAATGCTTCTGAATGTGTCAATTGCTGGCCGGGTTTGTGCTGGCGGATCATAAGGATGCCGTCTTTTGGGGCTTGTGCCAGAAGCCGTGCACGTTGAAGTCACCCCAGTAGGGATTGGAGCCTGGGCAGGGCGGCAAGAAGATGAGGGCTCTCGCACTTCAACCGCCTGAGGACGCCCATGAAATCCTTCCGCTCCAGCATCGCCGCTTTCGCGCTCATCGCGTTGGCCGCCGCCTCCAGTGCCGTCGCCATCGGCTTCGGTTATGTCGCCGCCGGCGCCCGCGCGGTCTACCGCGTCGCCTGTGACCTCGTTTCCGGCGGCCTCAAGCTGGCGGCCCGGATCGACGGCGCCGGCTTCGCTCGTCCCGCTGTGCTGCTGACCCAAGCCCGCGCCTTCGTGCTCCGCCTCGCCAAGCGCGAGCGCCCGCACCTGACGCCCGGCTGGCGCATGTGCCCTTCGATCTGACCTGATTCCCTGTTGGCAAGCCGCTGCCGCAAGAGCAGCGCCGGAGGCAACCGGCCACATCAAGCATGCAGCCTGCCGCTGGGGGTTCCCGGCGGAGCGCACAGGCCGCATCCTTGATGGTGATCTGGGTTCGATTCCCGGCTGTCGTGCCAACGCGCGGCGGGCCAAGGAGCTGCAGCAGGCCTCTCCATCAACCTTCTTGCAAGACAAGCGCAGCGCCGCTCCTCCACGCCCAGGTCGGATACATGGCCCGACAAGGCGGCGCCAGCGGACCTTCCATATCCCGCGCCAGCGGGCGGCCCAGGGTGACGTGGGCCGGGACTTATCGGCCGTGAACCTGCGGTCTGGCGAAAGGGGAATGGCGGGGATAGTGATCCCATGGGGCGCGGCCAGCAGCGCCCGACGGCCTTGCTTCGGCGAGGCGCATCACGGGTGCTCACCCAAGGGCCGGCGCGACCGGCAGCGGAACTACTAGCTGAAAGGCGTGGGGCGTGTTCTCGCTTGAGTGAGCAGCCGCGATGGTGAATGCGCAGGCTGATGCGCGGATACCTAACAGTGGGCTATGCAACGCTGCTTGCGGGCGGCTGACACATGGGAATGCCCGCATGCCGGAGATCAGCACCGGCCACCGTCAATACTCAGTAGCTCCGCCGGCGAAACCGGCTTGATTGCCCCCAAAGGGCAGGCACCGGGCGCGTGTTGGTGTGACACTAGGCTGCGCTTCCACTGAACGACTGGATGCTGACTGTCGCTCCGCAGCGGACCTTTCGGGGTCCGTTCGTCGTTACAGGAAGCCTATTCGGCGCGCTTGTGGCTGAAGCTTCTTGGCGGCCTTCAGCAAGAAGTTCAACTGCGTGTAGTGCTGCACAAGCTGGACACGCTCCCCCTCGTCGGTGATACCGATGAATGTGACCAGGTCGGGCTTGGCGAAGCCAATGGTCTCCGCGTGGAACTGGACCACACCCCCGAAGGACGCAATTCGCAGCGCGACCTCATGCTCCGCATCCAAGCTGGCTTCGAAGTCTTCGATGTATTTCTTAAGGTTTTCCGCCGTCCGAATCACAGGGTTGGCCTTGCGGTGTTCGTTCTCCTGGATGCCAGAGAGCACATCGTCGAACGGGGAGTGAGCCGGCGTCATGTGACCAAAAAGGGGGGGAGTAGTGGGTTTGACCATCTGCTGATTTTGCCGAGTGTTCGGCCCACCCCCAGTAGAGGTTTCCCATATGCGCGCGCGCGACGACCATCGCCGCCCATGACAGCAGCGACGTCCCCCACCGCCAAGATCGCCCCCGATTGGGAGCGCATCGAGCTGGACTTCCGTGCGGGCATCAAGAGCCTGCGCGAGATCGCTGACGGTTCCGGTGTCTCCCACGTCACCATCAGCAAGCACGCCAAGAGGGCGGGATGGGTCCGTGACCTAACCGCGAAGATCCAAGCCAAGGCGGATGACCTAGTTAACAAGGCGCTCGTTAACGCCCCTGTTAACAAAGCCAGCGCTGTTTCCGAGCGCGAGACCATCGACGCGAATGCGCAGGCGATTGCAACGGTGAAGCTGGGGCAGCGGCGCGACGTTCAGCGCTCCCGATCCATCGTCATGCGGCTGATGGACGAGCTGGAGCTGCAGGCCGGGCCCGAGAACGCCGACCTTCTGGCGCAGCTGGGCGACCTCATGCGCAAGGAGGACGACAAGGGCCAGGACCGGCTCAATGACCTCTACCAGAAGATTGTCAGCCTGCCGGGGCGCGCCAAGACCATGAAGGATCTGGGCGAGTCCCTGCGCGTGCTGATCGCCCTTGAGCGCCAGGCATTCGGCCTCGACGACAAGGACAACGCGCCGGTCGATGCGCTCACCTCGCTGTTGCATGGCATCGCCAACAGCAACGGCAACGCCTTCCAGCCCGTTGCGCGCGACCCTGAGCACGACGAGGACTGACGGTGGCGAAGATCGTCAGCGACACGCCCCTGTTGCCCCTCCCGACCGATGCGGAGGAGCTGAAGCGCTGCCTGGCCGACCCGGAGTGGCGCCTGTTCTCGGGCTGCCTATACAAAATCATGATCAAGGGCGACGACAAGGTCGGGCCCCGCGGCGTGGTGGAAGAGGGCGAGTCGTTCGTGCTGCCCTTCAAACCCAACGCGGCGCAGCGCAGGTTCATCAAGCGCCTGTGGCATCGAAACCTGATCTTGAAGGCCCGCCAGCTGGGCTTCACGACCCTCGTTGCCATTCTGTGGCTCGACCACGCGCTGTTCAACGCCGACCAGCGCTGCGGCATCATCGCGCAGGACCGTGAGGCGGCCGAGGCCATCTTTGCCGACAAGGTGAAGTTCGGCTACGACAACCTGCCCGCCGAAATCCGCGAGCGCTTCCCGCTGGCACGCGACAGCCAGAGCCAGCTGAAGTTCGCGCACAACAACAGCAGCGTGCGCGTGGCCACCTCCATGCGCTCCGGGACCATCCACCGGCTGCATGTGTCCGAGTTCGGGAAGATCTGCGCCAAGTTCCCCGACAAGGCGGCCGAGGTCGTCACAGGCTCTATCCCGGCCGTGCCAAAGTCCGGCGTGCTGGTGATCGAGAGCACCGCCGAGGGCCGCGACGGCGACTTCTACAAGATGTCGCAGAAGGCTCAGGCACAGCACCAATCCAAGCGTGAACTGACCGAGCGCGACTACCGGTTCCACTTCTACGCCTGGCACTCGGCGCCCGAGTACCGCATGGACCCGGCCGGCGTCATCATCACGGACAAGGACAAGGCCTACTTCGACAAGGTCGAAGCGGACATGGACGTCACGCTCGACGCGCACCAGCGCGCCTGGTACGTGGCCACCCGCGAGGCCGACTTCTCAGGCGCCGAGGAGAAGATGTGGCAGGAGTACCCGTCGACCCCCGACGAGGCCTTCCAAGTGTCCACTGAGGGCACCTACTACGCCGCGCAGATGGCCGCCGCACGCAAGGAAGGCCGCATCACGGCGCTGCCGCACATGCCGGGCATCCCGGTAGACACTTTCTGGGACATCGGCCTCAACGACGAGACGGCCATCTGGTTCCACCAGAAGGTCGGCATCCGTCATCACTGGCTGCGCTACTACGAGGCGAGCGGTGAGCCGCCATCCCATTTCGTGCTCGAGATGCAGAAGATGGGCTACGTCTGGGGCCGCCACTACCTGCCCCACGATGGCGCCGCGCGCCGGATCCAAGGCAACAGCACGAAGAGCTATTCGGAGCTCCTGGCCGACCTTGGTGTGACCAACATCGAGATTGTCGACCGCATCCAGGCGGTGACCACGGGCATCCAACTGGTGCGCGGCGTGCTGCCGAACTGCTGGTTCGACGAGAAAGGTTGCTCAGAAGGGCTGGCCGCACTCCAGGCCTACCGCAAGGAGTGGAACAGCCGTCTGGGCGTCTGGTCCGACTACCCGCGCCACGACCGCGCCTCCAACGGCGCCGACGCCTTTCGCCAATTCGCACAGGGCTACCGCGAGGTCTTTGCCAAGGGCGAGAAGCCGAAATCCTGGCGTGACCGTCTGAAGACGCACGCCTCCAAGAAACGATCGGCGCAAGCCGCATAAACCATGGCCTCTGCTGTCTACCCTTCGAAGAACACCCCAGAGCCCACCGGCGACGCCTTGGCGCGCGAGAACTGGTACCGCTACCTCTACGGCCGCGACCAGGGCCACCTGCACTACATGGAGCAGGCCCAGAAGTGCGAGGGCATGTACCTGGGCGGCGGCGAACAGTGGAGCGAGGAAGACAAGGCGATCCTGACCGAGGAGGGCCGCCCCTTCTACGAGTTCAACGAGATCATGCCGAGCGTCAACAGCGCCATCGGCTACCAGATCCACAACCGGATGGACATCGCGTTCAAGCCGCGCGGCGAGAAGGGCGACCTGGCCACGGCCACCATCCTCTCCAAGGTCACCATGCAGATCGCAGACCAGGCGAAGCTGCACTGGAAGGAAACGCAGGTCTTCGGCGACGGCGTGATCCAGCAGCGCGGGTATTTCAACCTGCGCATGAATTTCGACAAGAACATCAAGGGCGAGATCGAGGTGGAGACGCTCGACCCGCTCGACGTGGTGCCGGATCCAGACGCGAAGTCCTACGACCCCGACAGCTGGGGCGACGTGATCATCACGCGCTGGCTCACGCTGGACGAGATCGAGCAGCTCTACGGCAAGGATGCGCGCACCAAGGCCGAGGCGTCGGGCGACGACGGCCACGACTGGGGCGAGATGGACGAGGAGACGCGCCGCAACCGGTTCGGCGACCGCCTCAAGAGCAGCAGCGGCAGCTTCGACGCCTACAACACGCTCGAAGGCAAGCTGCTGCGCCGCTACCGCATCGTCGACCGGCAGAAGTGGGTCTACGAGAACACCAAGTGCCTGGTGTTCCCGGACACCGGCGACGTCGAGACGCTGGACAACATGACGCCCGACCAGGTGGACGCCGCCATGCAGAAGGGCGCCGTCAGGGCCTCGCGCATGCGCCGGCGCATCAAGTGGACCGTCAGTACCTACTGCGCGCTCTTGTTCGACCAGTACAGCCCTCACGAGCATTTCACCGTGGTGCCGTACTTCGCCTACTTCCGCCGCGGCAAGACGCGCGGCATGGTGGACAACGCCATCGGGCCGCAGGAGGCGCTGAACAAGGGCGTGAGCCAGTTCATCGCCATCGTGAACACGGCGGCCAACAGCGGGTGGATGGTCGAGGAGGAGTCGCTCACGAACATGGAGTCGGAGGACTTGGAGACCGATGGCGCCAAGACCGGCCTGGTCGTCGAATACCGGAAGGGCGCTCAGAAGCCTTCGAAGATCGAGCCGAACAGCGTGCCGACAGGCATCGACCGCCTGATCGACCGCGCCACCGTGGCCCTGAAGGATGTCACGGTCCCCGAAGCCATGCGCGGCGGCAACGGCCCCGAGGTCGCCGGCGTCGCCATTCAGTCCAAGCAGTTCGCCAGCCAACAGCAGCTGGCCGTTCCCCTGGACAACCTGAGCTACACGCGCGCGCTCCTCGCCGTGCGGCTCTACAAGATGATCCAGCGCTACTACGACAGCCACCGGATCTTCCGCATCACCGAGACCGACCAGTTCGGCAACAAGGTCGAGCAGACGCTGGAGATCAACAAGCCGATGCCAGACGGCAGCTATTTCAACGACATCACCGTCGGCGAATACGACGTGGTGGTCAGCGAGCAGCCGATGCAGATCACCTTCGAGAACAGCCAGTTCAACCAGGCGCTCGAGATGAAGGAGAAGGGCATCAACATCCCCGACCAGATCGTGGTGCGTTACTCGAACCTGCAGGACAAGCAGGAAATCATCGAGGGGATGACCGCCGCGAAGGCGCCCCCGGTCGATCCGCTGACCGAGGCCAAGGCCGCGCTCACACAGGCCCAGGCGGCCGTCGCGAAGGCGCAGGCCGGCAAGGTCGACGCCGAGACGGTAGAGGCCAAGGGCCGGACGATGTACAGCGCGCTGCAGACCGCGCAGGTCATCGCGGCGACCCCGGCCACGGCGCTGCTCGCCGACACGCTGCTCGGCTCGCAGGGCTTCGTGGACGCCGACGGCGGCACCTTGGTGCCCGAGCTCGGCACGACTCTGCCCACGGCGCCCGAGGGCCTGATCCCGAACAACACGAACCCGATCACGCCGGCCAGCCCTGAGCTTGGCGTGGCCCACGGCATCGAGACCCCTGAAAACGACGGGGTGCGCAACCCGATGGCGCAGATGCCCGCCTGATCACCACAACCACCACCAAGGAGCTTCCCATGAGCGATTTCATCACCCCCACCGTCGGCCGCGTCGTCTGGTTTCACCCGTCCCGGCTGGTCGGCGAAAGCGGATTCGCTTCGCCGCCCGAAGGCCAGCCGCTCGCTGCCGTCATCGCTCGCGTCTGGAACGATCGAATGGTGAACCTCACCGTGTTCGATGCCAAAGGCGCGCCGCACCCGCGCACCAGCGTGCCGTTGGTGCAAGAAGACCAACTCACGCCCCGCGACTCCTACTGCACCTGGATGCCCTTCCAGAAGGGGCAGGCCCGCGCGCAAGTTGCGGTGCAGGCAGCCGAATCGGTCCGGTCTGAGGCAGAGAGCAGTCTCAAGGCTTTGGGCAAGCAGACGGAAAAGCCCGTAGTCGTTGATCTGCGCGCCAACGATGCGTTGACCGCCGCCACATCGGTGTGTGCCACTACTCGCCGCATCCGCCGCGAGCAACTTGAGGCCGAATTGGTTTGCGGTGCAGCAAGGGTGCTCGCCGAAAACCCGCATGCAGCAAAAGATATAGGCGAAGGAATTACGAATTTCTTGAACGTCGTGTGCCCGGTCCCGGAGCCCGAGAAGCCGCAGGCCAGTCTGTTGTACGGCGCCATCCGCGACGCGATGGAAGAACTGGGCGCGCTGCACCCGGGCTTCAATGACCGCGTGAACCGCGCATGGAACCACCTGCACCGAGCGTTCTGGAGCCAGGTTCCGGCCCCTGCGTCCGCGCCCGGCCTGCGCGACGAGTTGCCCTGTGCAGAACCCGAGTCAAAGCCGGAAGCGGGAAAGAAGAGCAACTTCGCCGCAGTCTCAGAAAAGCTGGGGGAGCGTTGGAAGGAGAGCGCAGACCGGGCGGATGAGCGCACTGCTGCATTAGTTGACCACCTGTCAACGAAGACCTTCAGCGACGGCGCCACCGCAACTGGCCTGGGCCCGCTGCCCGATCTGTCGCCGGGCCAGCAAGACGCCTCAGTCGAGCAGTTGATCCAGTCCAAGGGGAAGACCGCGCCGCGCGTCACGCCTGACGACATCGAAGCAAACATCGCCAGCGAGCACTACTTCACCGCCGCCGAAGGTGTTGCGGGCGAGGCAAGCCTGCGTCACCACATAGTCGTTTCCGGCGACGTGAAGCCGCCGGCGGCGCTGGGCCTGTTGACCTTCTGCGTCCTGGTGCTGCGCAACGGCTTCACCGTCACGGGCGAGAGCGCGTGTGCCAGCCCCGAGAACTTCGACGCCGAGATTGGTCGGCGTATTGCGCGCGAGAACGCCGTGCAGAAGGTCTGGCCCCTCATGGGCTACGCGCTCAAGCAGCGCCTGCACGACGCTGCCGCGTAACCCCTTTTCAACCACCCGCAAGAGGAACCCTCATGGCTACCACCGCAGAAAAAGGCCCCGAAGACTGGCAGATCGACTCCGACCTGCGCACGCTCGCCGAGGCCGAAGAGATTCGCAAGGACCCGAAGCGCTTCAAGGCGGCGCTCGCCCGGGCGAAGGAAAAGATCGCCGCCCTGCAGGCTGTGCAGGAAGAGGCAGACGAAGACAAAAACGGCAAAGCCGACTGATCCGCATCACCCGACCCACCACCAGGAGAAAACATGGCTGAAGAACTTGTGACCGTGAGCGAAGTGCCCGTCACCGTCGACCCGAAGACCGCGGAAGACCGTGGCGACAACTTCACCCCGACCGACGACCCGGTTGTTCTCGACAACAACGGCAACAGCGTCAACACCAACGACCTGAGCGCCGAGGCGCTGAAGGCTCTGGTCGAAAGCGCCGAGGGCACAGCCGCGCCGGCTCCGGCCGCCGCGCCGGCGCCCGCTGCAGCACCCGCAACCGACGAGGCCGAAGAGGTTGCTCGCCAGAACGGTGGCCACATCCCCAAGGGTCGCTTCAACGAGGTGAACACCGCGCGCAAGAACGCGGAGGCCCGCGCTGCCGAGCTGGAGGCCGAGGTGCTGCGCCTGAAGAGCCAGGGCGGCGCTCCGGCCCCGGCGCCAGCGGCACCCGCTGCTCCTGCGGCCCCCGCGTTCGACATCGACGCCCAGGAGGCCGCCTACGCGGAAGCCCTGCTCGACGGCGACAGCGGCAAGGCCGCGAAGATCCGCCAGGCCATCAACGCGCACATCGTCGACACCGCCGAGCAGCGCGCCAGCACGCGCATCCGTGGTGAGCTGACAGCCGAGCAGCAGGCCACGGCGCTGCAGGAAGCCTCGGACGCCGCTATCGCGGCCTACCCGTTCCTCAACACCACAGAGGGCGCAACCGCGCTGCGCATCGTGGTGGCCACGCGCGACGCCTATATCTCCGAGGGCATGAAGCCTCACCTGGCGCTGAACAAGGCTGTTGCCGAAGTGGCCCCGAAGTTCGCTCCGGCCACTGCGGCAGCGGCTCCTACCCCCAGTAGGGAATCGACGGCGGCAGCTCCTGCGGTTGACACTCGAACCGCCAAGGCGATAGAGCGTGGAGCGACAGATTCGAACCTGCAGCCCCCCGCCATCGTCAACGGTCTTGGCAACCGGGCAACGCAGGGCCGCATCGACGTCACCACCATGACCGAGGCGCAGTTCGAAGCTCTCCCGGACGCCGAGAAGAAGAAGCTGCGCGGCGACTGAGCCTGTAGCGAAAGGCCCGAGGGAGTCACCGACCCTCGGGCGTCACAAGGTGACCTTCGTCCACAGGCAGGACGGTAAAGCAGCCCGGCGCCTTGTCCGCCCCCAAAGACATGTTCCCGCATTGGCAGCGCAACGCCTGAACCGACGTTCCAAACCCAAGCAAAAGGAGCATGCCAAATGGCTGCAACCAATTTCGCGGCACTCACGCCGCAACAGAAGATCGTCTGGTCCCGCGACGTGTGGCAAGCCGCACGCGACCAGATGTTCATCAAGCGCTTCCTGGGCAGCGGCGAGAACGCCGTGATCCAGCGCATCACCGAGCTCACCAAGACCGAAAAGGGCGAGCAGGTCATCATGCACCTGGTGGCCGACCTGGTCGAAGACGGCGGCATCGGCGACAACGAGCGCGAGGGCAACGAAGAAGAGATGAAGAGCTACTCCCAAGTGCTCAACATCGACCTGATCAACCACGGCGTGCGCAACAAGGGCAAGCTGGCCGACCAGAAGACGGTCATCAACTTCCGCGAGATGGGCAAGAGCCGCCTGAGCTACTGGCTGGCCAACCGTGTCGACCAGCTGGCCTTCCTGACCATGTCCGGCATCTCGTATGCCTTCATGAACAACGGCGCGCCGCGTGTCGGCTCCTCGTTCCCCAACCTGTCGTTCGCGGCCGACGTGACGGCCCCGAGCGCCAAGCGCTCCCTCATGTGGGACGGTACGCAGCTGGCGACCTCGAATACGGGCTCGATCACCAGCTCGTACACCGTCAGCTACAAGATGATCGTGGACCTCATCGCCTACGCGAAGGAGAACTACGTCAAGCCGCTGATGTCGGAAGGCAAGGAGTACTACGTGCTCTTCGTGCAGCCCGGCACGCTGGCGCAGCTGAAGAAGGATCCCGACTACCAGCGCGCCGTCGTCGGCGTGGCGACGAAGTCGGGCCTGGACAGCCCGTGGTTCACCGGCGCGACGATCACCGTCGACGGCGCCGTCATCCACGAGCACCGCCTGGTTTACAACACCAAGGGCGCAGCTTCTGGCTCGAAGTGGGGTTCGGGCGGCACGGTCAACGGCACCCGCACGCTCCTGTGCGGCTCGCAGGCGCTGGGCATGGCCGACATCGGTGTGCCGGAATGGGACGAGAAGTCCTTCCAGTACAACAGCCAGCAGGGTATCAACGTCGACAAGATGTTCGGTCTCCTGAAGCCCAAGTTCTATTCGATCTACGCCAAGTCGGTCGAGGACTTCGGGATCGTCACGGTGGACCACTACCTGCAGTAAGCAGGCGAGGGCGGGGCCCAGCGCTCCGCCCCCTTCGCGTCTCGCGCAGAACACCCCAATCCCTCCCTGTCACTGAAAGGACAGACCATGGCACTCCAACGCAAAGCCGACCGGCAATCGCCGCTCGAAGCCATCATCGACATCAGCTACGCCGACCCGGTCGCCTACGGCACCGCCGAGAACGCATTCCAGCTGCCCCAGAACGCTATCGTGCTCGGCGGCGACCTCACCGTGCTCACCGCTTGGAACAGCGCCACCACGGCGACGCTGTCGCTGGGCGACGCCAACTCGGCGACGCGCTACATGAACGCGGTGGACCTGAAGACGGTGGCACGCACCGCTCTCACGCCCACGGGCTACAAGCACACGATCGCCGAGTGGCTCAAGGCGACCATCTCCCAGACGGGTACAGCTGCAACCGCCGGCGCCGCACGTCTGCGCGTCAGCTACATCGTCCAAGGCCGCAGCCTCAGCAATCAGGGCTGAGCCTCACCTTTCTCCTGGTGAAGTGATCGGGCCCGCAAGGGCTCTTCAACCCCCGGCAGCTTAATCCCTGCCGGGTTTTTTGCACAAAGGAAAAACTGCCATGAAGCTCTACGCCCCCACCGACGAGGCCGTGTCCATCGGCCTCACCAGCGGTCACATGCTCGTCATCGAGCGCGCCGGCACCGAAGTCCCGCTGATGTTCCGCCGGGAGGCGATCTCGCGCGGCTGCCTGACGTCGCCCGACGAGATCGTGGACGACGAACAGAAACCCGAGTTCGACCGCAAGAAGGTCATTGCCGACGCCATCCGCGCCATGCTCGACGGCGACAACGAAGGCGACTTCAAGAACGACGGCACACCCGACCTGCGGGCACTGCAGAAACGCGTGGGCTTCCAGGTCCAGCGCGACGAAGCCGACGCGATCTTCAAGGAAGTCAGCGAAGAAGCCGCGGGCGCCTGATGAACGTCGAGCAGTTCATCGCCACGTTTCGCCGCGTCCTCGACGACCAGGCCAACAGCCTGGGCGGGGGCGATGGCGATACCTTGTGGTCGGACGAGGACATCGTCGGCTACTTGACGGAGGCGGTGAACGAGGTCGCCGAGCGGGCGCTGCTGATCGAGGATCACACCACGTCGGCCGTCTGCTCGATCAACCTGCAGGCGGGCGTGGGCGAATACCCCCTGCACCCGTCCGTGCTCAAGATCAAACGGGCCTCGTGGAACGGCCGCCCCATCCACGAGACCAGCACCGAGAAGCTCGACTGCGAGCACCTGGCCTGGGAGACGCTGGCGGGCCGCCCCTGCCACTTCATCCACACCGGCTCGGACACGATTCGCTTCTACCGGATCCCGCGCGCCGAGGACATAGCCGTCTCGCCGACCGTGGCCATGACCGTCTACCGCACGCCGCTCGTCCCGTACAGCGTCGACAACCTGGAAGTGATCCCTGAGATCAAGACGCTGTATCACGACCGCCTGATGCAGTGGATGTACCGGTGCGCCTACCTGAAGAAGGACTCCGAGACCTTCGACCCGAACGCCGCCGCGAAGCACGAAGCCGCCTTCACGGCCAGCTTCGGGCAGCGCCCTGACGCCAACGTGCAGCGCAAGCGCCGCGACAAGCGTCCGCCTGTGGTGCGGATGCGGTTCTGACCATGCGCAGCGTCAACCTCGGCTCCTTCGCGCCTGGCGTGAACAACCGGCTGCCGCCGACGCAACTGGCGCGCACGCTGCCGGACCGATCAAAGGCCACCTTTTTGTCGGCCGGCGAGAACATCGACATCACGGGCCGCGGCTACCTCAAGCGCCGCCGCGGCATCACCCTGGCGCTGTCCGGCGCTGCCGCGCACTCGGTGTGGGGCGACGAGACGGAAGGCTACTGCGCCATCGGCAACGACCTGCTGCACCTCGAGCCCTCCGACGTTGGCCTGACGCCCACCAGCGTGCTGTCGGACCTGCCGGAGATGGCCGCGATCAGCTATGCGCGCATGCCTGATGGCGACGTGGTGTGGTCGAACGGGCAGCGCATCGGCCGCCTGCGCGGCGCCAGCGCGCTGCCGCTGGTGACGCCGCGCACCGCCGTGGTCCCCACGGTCTCGGCCATCGCCGGCGCGCTTCCAGCCGGGCGCTACCAGCTGGCATTCACCGAACTGGGCCCGCTGGGCGAATCCGGTTCCACGCCGCCCGTCGCGCTGACGCTGCCCGAGAACGGCGGCCTGCGCATTGCCGGCCTGGGCGCGAACACCATGATCTACATGACCGGCCCGAACGGCTCGGTGTTCAACGGAACCTTCGCCGACGGCGGCGACATCGTGGCGCTGGCCAACAACGGCCCGGTGCTGCGCTCGTTGCTACTGGCCGACATGCCCGCGGGCAGCACGGTGCGCCACTACAACGGCTCGCTGCTTTCGGCTGTTGGCAATCTGCTGTGCTTCTCGGAGCCCTACTACTACGGCCTGTTCTCGCCCTCGAAAGGCTACATCCCGTTCCCGGCGCCCATCACTGTCATAGAGCCGATGGACACCGGTGTCTTCGTCTGCGCCGACTGCACGTACTGGCTGGCTGGCGGCCTGTTGGACACCACGCCGGTCTCGGTGCTTCCTTACGGTGGCCTGCAGGGCTCGGGCGGCACTGTGCGCACGTCGGACGGGCAGGGCACGCAGCAGGCCTTCTGGCTGTCGCCGCGCGGGCTGGTGATCGGCGCCCCGGACGGCTCGGCCACCAACGTCCAGGAAGGCGCGCTGAAGTTCGGCAAGGCCCGCGCCGGCGCCACACTTTTCCGTGAGCAGGACGGCGCCCATCACATCCTCTGCGCGCGCCAGGAGCCGGCCCGGCCCATCGGCGCCGCGCGGGGCTCTTTCGCAGTCGAAACCATCGTCAAGGAAACCGACCTATGAACCACCAAAAAGCTGGCGTGCTGTACCGTGCGCTGTCGTGGAGCCCGGATGGCCGGCTGCTCGCCGAAGATCCCCCGCGGCTGAACCGCGTGCCGATGGAAGGCTTGAACTTCCTGCTGGGCCTGGCCTTCAAGAGCGTCACCCAGGTGCCCACCTGGTACATCGGCCTGTTCGAGGGCGACTACACGCCCGACGGAAGCGAGACCGCAGCGACCATCGCCAGCCTCGCCACCGAGTGCACGGCCTACAGCGGCTCGCGCAAGGAATTCGACGAGGGCGCCGTGTCCGGCGGCTCGGTGAGCAACGCCGCCAGCCTGTCGGAATTCGTCTTCACCGCCGACAAGACCGTGCGCGGCGCCTTCATGGTGTCCGCCTCGGCCAAGGGCAGCACTGCGGGCGTGCTGCTGAGCGTGGTGCGCTTCGCATCGCCCAAGGTGCAGGCCAACGGCTCCAAGCTGCAGATCTTCGCGGGACCGACCGCAACCCCCACCCCCTGAAAGGAACCGCCGTGCTCAAACTCTCCACTGGCCTGCGCAACTACATGCTCGACTCCGGCTCGCTCAAGGCAGCGATGGCCGGCGGCGAGATCCGCATCTATTCCGGCCCGGTCCCAGCCACGGCCGACGCCGCACTTTCCGGCAACACGCTGCTCGTGACCATCAAGAATGGCGGATCGGGCATCAACTACGACACCACCGCCGCGGGCGGCGTGCTGGCGAAGGCGCCGGGCGAGACCTGGAGCGGCACCAACGCCGCCACTGGCACAGCGACGTTCTTCCGCCACGTGCTCTCGGCCGACGACGGCACGCTGTCAACCAGCCAGAAGCGCATTCAGGGCACGCTGGGCACCGGCGGCACGGACGGCATCCTGACCAGCGTGGCGCTGGTGAGCGGCGCGCCCCAGGCGGTCGACTTCTACACCACGGCGCTGCCGTCGGGCTAAGCCATGGCTCTGCTCTTCGAGGATGACTTCGTTGGTGCGGCGGGCTCCATCGCGGGCCGCGCGGCGACGGGCGCATCCTGGGGGGCAAGCCTGACCGGTGCCGGGCAGTGCGAACTGAACGGCTCAGGTGAATGCGTGGTGTCGGCCGCTGCCAACGACGAAGGGCTGCACCTCACCACGGACATTTTGTCCACCGACGACTTCACGTTCAGCGGCAGCATCAAGAACACCGCGTCTGCCTACTCATCGCAGAACTTCCTGCGCCTGAAGGTCTACACCTCGAGCAGCGGATCGTCGGGCGACTACATCGGCCTGACGCTCACGCCCGGGTCGGGTTCGCAGTACTTCGTGCAGTTCCTGTGCAGCATTGGTGGCAGTCCGGAGGTTGTGAACTGGACGCAGCCGGGCAGCGTGGGCACGGTGTGCGCCTTCGAAATGAAGGTCAACCAGCTGGCCGGCACGGTAGAGGTCTGGACCGCCGGCGTGCTGCGCGGCACGATCCCTCAGGCGCCCACGGTCGCGAAGCTGATTCCCAGCGTCGACATCCAGCGCTCGGCCACCGGCAGTGCTGGCGGCTCGGTGCTGCACATGCGCATCGACACGGCCGGGCCGCCGCCTCCCACCCCCGACTTCTGGACGAACTTCGTCAACACCCGCGAGGTCGCATGAAGCCCGTCAAGTACCGCGACGGCTTCAGCGGTCAGGGCGGGAAGGACGCGACCTTCCTGGACACGTCGTCGACCGTGCCCTACCTGAAGAAGCGCCGCTTCGACCCGGCCACCGGCGGCCAGGTCGTGGCGCACAAACGCGGCGACTTCCTGGAGGTGACGCACGAGGGCTTGCTGGAGGATGGCTTCTACAGCCTCGGCATGATCGCGGGCGAGAAGCGTGTGGTGGGCTCCGCCACGGCGCGCGGGCGCTTCACCGACCGCGGCACCTTCATCGCTGACGACGGGCTGCTGGGCGTCGATCGCATCCGCTACTACGGCCGCGGGCTCGGCCTGGACACCGCATCCACGTTGCTGGGCACGGCCACCGACTTCGACGGCAAGCCCTGCAACGCCTACAAGCTGCAGACCTACCGCACCCGCAACGGCACCCGCTTCGTGCCCTTCTACGATTTCACCGCTTTCGCGCCCTTCGAGTACGGCACGCAGTTCACCTTCGTGCCCGGCGAGGTCTACGGCCCGGCCGGCGCTCGGAAGTTCCAGTCGGCCTATGTGTTCCAGAGCCTGGACCCCAGCGGCCAGCACTACCATGCCTTCCTGCGCGACGACGGCACCACGCGCGTCCTCGGCGATACGCTCTACCTGCCCAACCAGCTCGCGACCTACGCGGCGCCGGCTCGCATCGCGCCGGGCCGGCACGTGTTCATGGGCGCCTACCTCCGGCCGCACTACAGCGGATCGAGCGTCGATGCCGCCGCGTGCCCGGGCTTGGTGTTTCAGTTCACCGATGACGCCGGCGCGTCGTGGAGCGAGGCCAGCAGCACCGCGCTGTTCCAGGAATTCTTCGACACCATCCAGACGCTGCCCGTCCCCGGCTACGCGACGATGTTCAATACCGCGGTCAACGCCTGCGGCTTCTATGCGGCGCCGCTGAGCGCGTCGCGCGCACTGGCCTACGTGGTGGTGCCCTATGCGCCGAATCCGGGCGCCGACTTTGTGCTGAAGGCGAAGGTGAAGCTGGGCATCGTCGACGCCAACGCGCGCACGCTGCTGTCCACGCTGACGCTGTTCGACGGCGAGGTCAATGCCGCCCTGGCGTTCTGGAGCGGCGGCTGCGTCGGCGTGGAGGGTGGCGCCGTCGTCGTCACCCGGCCGCTGGCCACGGTCTACACCAACATCCAGAACGAGCCGCCCGTGCTGCTGTTCACGCCCGACGGCGTCTCCGTTGCAACCATGCCGCCGGCGCCGCAGCCGAACTACTGCACAGGCGTTGTGACCGCCATCGCGCCCGGCGTGATCGTGGCCCCGATGTACGACGGCGCGCATTCCCTCTACGAGTCGCGCGACCGCGGCGCCACGTGGCGGAAGAGGGCGGTGCTCACCGATCAGGCTGCAGCCCCTGTCAGCGACGTCGGCAAGTTCCAGCTCGAGGACTTCGCCGCGCTCACGTTCCTGCGCCGGAACGGCCAGCCGGCAGGCGCCACGCCAGGCACGCCCTGGGCGTCGGACAGCCGTATCGCCCCACCGACTTGAGGCCAGCCCATGACCAACCAACTGATCCGAAACGGCTACAGCTACACGGTGCCCGAAGTGCCGTATCAGCCTGCGCGCCCGGCCTACTGGAGCTCCGAGTCCCGCACAGCTGTGCGACTTGGGGCGCCAAACACCACAAAGGGTGCGTGGGTCACGACAACCGACCCGGTCACGAATCGCACCAGCACAGTCTGGGATCCGAACTACCCGGTCAACCTGTCGCCGCTGACCCCTTACACCTACACAGTCGAAGTGTTCCACCCGGCCACGGCCGAAGTGATCGGCTCGCCGGCGTTCGCCGTCGACGTGCCGCCACAGGGCTGGACATCGTTCGCGCACTCGATCGCGGCGGCGCACGGCGGCGCGCGCATCACCTACTTGGTGCCGCAGGCCGTCATGGGCGCCGCGGTGGGCGTCACGCGCGAAGCTGGCGATCCGCCCGCAGGATACGGTCATCTGCTGCACGGCCTGCTGTTCAACACCGGCTCCGTCAAGTCGCTCACGGGCACGTTCCTGACCTCTTACCTGTCCAGCGACGAATTCCAGATGGATGTGTCGGCAGGCGGCCTGGCGACCTATCGAAAGAATGGCGCGATCATCGCCACCGAACCCTCGGCGGTGCCCCCAGGCTCCGACCTGTTCATAGCCGCCGCGCTCTTCAGCTCCGGCGACAGCATCGACGAGCCAGACATCGAGGTGTTCAGCTCCGGGGGCATCGTCGGCGTCACGCCCGGCGCCCAGGGCCTGCTCAGCGAGACCAGCAACGCCGCGCAGTTCGTGACGGTGATGCCGGGCGCCGTGGGCTTCCTGGGCGTAGGCAACGGCATCCGCGCCAGCATGCCGGCGCTGACCGGCTTCCTGGCCGAAAGTGACGCCTCCCAGTTCGCGGGCGTCATGCCCGCGGCCGAAGGCGCGATGTACGGCGGCACGCCGACGATCGTCTCCAACAACAAGATCATCGGCACCATGCCGCCCGCCGCCGGCGCGATGAACGTCCTGTCGGGCCAGGTCTTCACCAGCACGGCCGCAGCACCTGCGCCGAGCGGTTTCCTGTCGGATCACCCGGGCGGCCAGGTCCTGGGCGTCATGCCGGCCGCCGCGGGCACCTTCGGCGTGGAGGCCTCCGAGACGCTGCGCTACCTGCTCGACGGCATCGTGTTCGATGTGCCGCTGCTGGCCACTGCTGTCAACCAGGCTGACGCCCGCGACAGCTTCGGCTTTGATGTCCCGATGACGGGCACCAGCATCGCGATCGCCGACATGCGCGACGCCTTCGGGCTCGACATCCCGATGAGCATTGCCGGCGGTGTCGAGACCATCGACATCCGCGACGGCTTCACCTTCGACGTGCTGCTCTCCACGCCGGGCGCCGACCTTGAAGTGCACGCCGTCAACCTGTCCGGCTTCGGCAGCACCACCTACGCGAACTACGCCTTCAACAGCTTCGCGCGCATCGGCGACCGCTACTACGGCGCCAAGGTGGACGGCTTGTTCCTGCTGGAGGGCAACAGCGACGCCGGCGCGCCCATTCAGGCCGCCATCTCGCCCGGGAAGCTGGATTTCGGCACCCCGCAGCAGAAGACGGTCTCCGAGGTCTACATGGGAGCAGCCTCCGAGGCGAAGCTCGTGCTCAAGGTTGCGGGCCCGGCCGGCTCCTTCGAATACGAGGCGCGGGGCTACTCGGACGATCTGCAGCAGCACCGCTTCAAGCTCGGCAAGGGCCTGAAGACGAACTACCTGATTCCCGTTTTCTACAACCAGGACGGTGCCGACTTCGAGATCGACAGCCTCGAATTCGAAGTGGCCGACCTCTCGCGAAAGACACGACCATGACCACCCCTATCAATCCCGGCGACCTCGTTTCCGTTCCTGACCCGAGCACTGGCGGTGCCGGCGCGCCTGTCATCGTGTCGCAGGTCATGAACGGGAAATGGCGCAACGCCGTGCTGTTGCTGAACGCAGCATCTGCGCGCGCCGACGACGCCATCGAGATCACCGATCCTGCGCCCCAGGTGCCGCTGGTCGACCTCGACACCAGCTATGTCATGCCGATCAAGCCAGTTCTTCCGGACAACAACCCGGCGGACGCCAAGGCGATCTTCGATGATGCCCGCGCCGAGATCCACGACGAGATCACGATGGGCTACGTCGACTACCTGCAGACCTACTTCCCGGACCGCTCCTACTTCGACAACGCGATTGCCTGGATCAACCGTGCGCTGACCACAGGCGGCACGGGCGTCAATGCGGCCGTGGAACAACAGCTCTGGGAGCGCGGACGCTCGCGGCTGCAGATCGAAGCCATGCGCGCTGAGAGCGACGCCATGCA
Source organism: Variovorax sp. PMC12 (assembly GCF_003019815.1). NCBI lineage: Bacteria > Pseudomonadati > Pseudomonadota > Betaproteobacteria > Burkholderiales > Comamonadaceae > Variovorax > Variovorax sp. PMC12. The sequence goes on along the minus strand of NZ_CP027773.1, from coordinate 2,620,830 downwards.
GAGCTTCGCAAACCGCGGCTTCCCGTTGCCGCCCGGTGCGCTCGTGCACCAGGTGCAGTTGATCCACCAAGACACCCGCGACAAGTTGGCCGAGCAGAGCCGCGACATCAGCATTGAAGCGTTCCGAGCCGAGTTGGAGAACACCCGCTTCGCGGTCCAGCAGGCGCTGGACATGTGGATGAAGGCGGTGGCCAGCGCAGGCGACTACATCCGGACGTTGCTGCAGGGCGACCAGGTGGCGGCCGGCCTCGCCACGGCCATGGTCAGCGTGCGCAGCGAATTGGCCCGCAACCTGGTGGCGCTCTACCAGGCCGAAAGCGCCGCGCTTGAGCCGCGCGTGCGGCTGGCCATCGCTGACGCCCAGATCAAGGAGGCTGGCAACGAGGCGAACTTGCGCTCAAAGAATCAGACGCTGAGCGATCGGGTGCAGGCGGCCATTGCCGCTCTGACCAGCACCACCCAGGTGGCAGCTGCCTCGCTCAATGGCATCAACGCTGGGGCCAGCATCAGCGGGAGCGATTCGACCTCGCTTTGATGGCACCCCAGTAGGGTTAGCCGGGGGCTCCTTGAGCCGGCACAGTGCCGGGATTCAAGGAGCTTCCCATGACCATTCAGATGGGCACCGCGCTGCGCAACGCCCGCAGCGCACAGATCGAAACGACCATCGGCACGTCGGCGAAGGTGCAGATCCGCACCGGCGCCCAGCCGGCCAACTGCGCCGCGGCCGACAGCGGCACGCTGCTCGCCGAGTTCGCTCTGGCCTCCGACTGGTCGACCCAGACGGGCGGCGTGCTCACGTTCAGCAGCACGCCAATCAGCGCGACGGCGTCGGGGTCCGGCACGGCCGCGCACTACCGCATCAAGGACAGCGCGGGCACCACGTGCCACATGCAGGGCAGCGTGACGGCAACGGGTGGCGGCGGCGACCTGACCGTGGACAACACGTCGATCGTGTCCGGCCAGACCGCGCAGATCACCGGCTGGACGATCACCGAAGGCAACCCGTAAGCCTGGAGCCTCGTGGCTGATCGCAACATTCCTGGAGGAGATGGCTCGTTCGCGAGCGTGGTGCTGCTCGCGCATTTCGATGGGGCAAACAATGCCACGACGTTCACCGAGCAGACCGGGAAGACGCTCACGGCCGTCGATGGCGCAAAGCTCAGCACCACGTCGCCGAAGTTCGGCTCCGCCTCCCTCGCGCTTGACGGCACGGGTGACTACGTCACAACACCGGGTGTTGCCGACTTCGTTTTCGGCTCGGGCGATTTCACCGTCGAAGCCTGGATCAAGACCAGCACGACACGCGAGCAGCTCATCGTTGACTTCTATGTGCCGCTTCAGGTCACATGGCAGTTAGAGCTGAACTCTGCCGGGCGACTGAACTTCTATGGCAGCACGGGCGCAGCGAACGGTGCGATTGCCACCGGCACGTCGGTGCTCACCAACGGTGCATGGCATCACGTTGCAGCGACCCGTGCTGGCTCGACCATCAAGCTGTTCGTTGACGGGATACAGGAAGCCTCTGTTACCGATTCGCGCAACTTTTCTTACCAGACCTCTTTCCTGGCTATCGGTGCCCAGGTCACGACGCGCAACGCTGCCTACGACTTTCCCGGGAATATCGATGACGTGCGAGTCACGAAGGGCGTGGGGCGATACACGGCAAACTTCACGTTGCCCGTGTCGCCCTTCCCTGACGTTGGGACGGTGGTTGTTGCGCAGGCGCTTGACGGGGTCTCCCAGGTCGCGGCAGTCGCAGGAGTAGTAAGCGCGTCCGCAGCACAAACTCTTGCGACCGTCAGCCAGGCGGCAACCGGTGCAGTCGTCGTCAGGACAAGTGCGGGCCAGACCCTCTCGACTGTGTCCCAAGCGGCGACGGGGTCTACTGCTGCATCCATCGCAGGCGGGCAGACGCTGGGCGGCGTCAGCCAGGTGGCAGCCGTCACGGTGACCGCGACCGACGCGCACTTCAGCACCGCTCAGACTCTCGGTGGCGTGACCCAAAACGCCGCTGCGGTCGTGGCCGGAAAGGCTTCGGCGGCGCAGCAGCTGGCGGGGGTCTCCCAGGCGGCCACTGCGACGGTGCAGAACGTCGCGCACATCGCCGGCTCTCAAACGCTCGACGGCGTTGCCCAGGGCGCTGCGGCCCTCGTCGGCATCGCATCTGCGGCAGCACAGACGCTCGCCGGCGTGTCCCAGGCGGCCACGGCCACGGTTGCCGACACGGTGCGCGCCTTCGTGGCGGCCCAGGTTCTCGCTGCCGTCTCGCAGACCGCGCGCATGCGGCACCGCTATGTCTTCGAGCGCAACGAGCGCACGCGCGACGTGCAGCCCGAGCAGCGCGGGCTTGTCGTCGTCGCCGAAGTGCGGGGCTTCGATGTGCAAGCCGAGAGCCGCATCGTCGCCCTGGCCGGCGAGAACCGGCGCATTGCCTTCACCGACTGAAAGACCAGCATGGCCACCATCAAGCCCACCACCTACGTCGTTGACCGCGGTGAAGCCGTGATTGAGAAGGACCCCGACGCGACGCTCGACTACGCTTTCGATTGGTCAGCCTGGCTCGCGCTGAACCCGGGCGACAGCATCGCCGGCGCAGAGTTCATCGTCGATCCGACCCTAACCGTGGTGGACCAAGCCTTCGACGCCACCACGGCCACCGTATGGCTCAGCGGCGGCACGAAGCCCGCCACGGGCCCCAACAAGTTGCGCGTGACCTGCCGCATCACGACCACCAACACCCCGCCACGGATCGATGACCGGTCCGTGTTTCTCAAGATCGTGGAGCGGTAGACGCCGCTGGAGTACGTGGAATGTCCCAAGAATCCCAGCCCGGAGACCTGCAGCGCGTGTCTCGCATCGTCGATGTGCGTATCCCCCTGTGGGGGCTGCTGTGCGCGCTCGGCACAGCCGCTTTCTTCCTGATCAGCATGTATTTCACGACGAACCAGACGGCGCGCGATGTGGCCGAACTGCAGATCACCGTGAAGGCGGGAAACACCCAGGTCACGACGCTGGCGGGTGAGCAGGCGCTGCTGCGCTTCCGCATGGACAACCTCGAGGGCGACATGCGCGCCGTCAAGACGCAGACCGCGCCGGTGGCTGCGCCGGTTTACCAGACCCCGAACCGGAGAACACCATGAACTTCGATCAAGCATTTGACCGCCTGCTGGGGCACGAGGGCGGCTACGTGAACGATCCGCGCGACCCGGGCGGGGAAACGAACTGGGGCATCAGCAAGCGCTCATACCCCAACGTGGACGTAAAGGCGCTGACGCAGGACGCAGCGAAAGCCATCTACAGGCGCGACTACTGGGCGCCGGTGCGCGCCGACGAGTTGCCCGACAGCGTGCGCTTCGATGTGTTCGACGCTGCCGTGAATAGCGGTGTCACCCAGTCGGCGAAGTGGCTGCAGCGCGCGGTCGGCGCCTACCCCGACGGCGTGATCGGCGCGCAGACCGTGGCTGCAGCGCGCGCCGCTGGACCACTGATCGCCGCCGCCTTCAACGGCTACCGCTTGCAGTTCTACACCGACAGCGGCAACTGGCCGACCTACGGCAAAGGCTGGGCCCGGCGCGTGGCCTCCAACCTGCAGAACCTGAAAGGCTGACCATGGAAGACGAAATCAAGGCGCTGCGCGAGGAACTGACGCGGCTACGCGAGCGCGTCGCGGTGCTGGAATCTGAAGCCGCGCGGAGCCGGCCGATCGGCATCGTGGACTGGTCGCGTCCCGTGCATGTTGGATCGCCGCGCTTCGTGCAAGCAGGCCCATTGCCCCCTGGCACCATCACCTGTGGAGCGCTTCATGGCTGATTCGTTCGACTGGAAAGCAACCATCGGCGCCGTCGCGCCCGGCTTGGCCACTGCCTTGGGTGGCCCGCTTGCCGGCGCGGCCGTCAAGGTTATCGCCGACAAGGTGTTCGGCAACCCGAACGCCAGCGAGGCCGATCTGGCCACCGCACTCGCCTTGGGCACGCTCACCGGCGACCAGATCCGCGCACTGAAGCAAGCCGAGATGGAGATGCAGATCGAACTGGCCCGCATCGACCAGGCAAGCGACGCCGCCTACCTGGCCGATACCGACAGCGCGCGCAAACAGACTGTTGCGCTTGCTCAATCCGGCAGCGGCATTGCCTGGGCGCCGGTCGTCATCAGCGCCATCATCACGGTGGGCTTCTTCATCTGCATCTACATGCTGTTCGTCTTTGAGCGCGATTGGACCGAGCGGCAGGCGGGGCTGCTGAACACGCTGTTCGGTGCGCTGATCCTGGGCTTCGGCCAGGCCTGCAACTACTGGCTCGGCAGCTCGGCCGGCTCAAAGCGCGCGGGCGATGCGGTGCGCAAGATCGCGGAGCATGCGTCGAAATGACGGTCTCAGACCCCGCTGCGACTAAATGGTGGTGTCAGCCCCCCGCTGGAACAAAGACAGAAATGAAATTGGGGGAGGGAGGGCTGACCGCTAGTAGATTTGCAGAGTTAATAATTGGAGGCATTTCTAGAAGAGCTTTTAATCGCGCAGCTTGTTTATCCTCAATTCCAGCGTCATATCTCACCTCTAAAGTCGCTGCGTTGGTCTGTTCATTAAGAAAGTCCGGCTTTGAGGGATACGGGCGGATTTCAATGCCCGGTAGCTTTTGTTTTAAGTGGGATTGAATTCGATGTGCTGTTTTTTCAGCCGCGGCGTCAGTAGATAAGTAGTAAATTCCGACAGTATAACCATTCATCACATCCGAACTTCTTGTGCGGATTGAAACTTGAGTGGCTGCCTGAACCCGCTGATTTTCGTTTTTAACCTCCGCTTTAATTTGTGCAGATATGCGACTGTTCGCCGCTACATATGTGGCAACGTCGTTCGCCAAGCTTGGTTCAAGCAGCTTGAGTAGTGCCAGAGCACTCGCTTGTTGCGTGGCGTCATTCGAGGTGATGTCCCGGTAGAACAGCTCCAAATACTTGCTCTGAATCGTTCTTTGGAATTCTGCTTTTCGATCTTCAGCTGCCGATCTGGCAAGTGCTAGCTGTCCGTCTGCAATCTGAGTAGCGGCCTTATTGCCATAGTATGCGAGTCCAGCAACAGTGAGTGGAATTAGTGCAATCTCGATGATTTTGAAAATACGAGAAAACCATCCCGTAGATCGAATTTTTTCTGCTTCTTGAATGGCATCAAGAGTTTTGAGAATCTGATCGATTTTTGTTTCCATAGTCTTTCTCCGAACGCCATCATCGGTCTTAGAGCGACACCGCTACACCGAATGTAACAGCCTGTGTTGCGCAATGCGCCTTTTTGGTAGCACCGCCGCCGCGATGTGAGTACGGAGACCCCACTAGGGTTCGACCCTTTCGCCTCGCGCGCGAAGAATGCCGCTCAGTACTCTGAGAGGCCCTCATGACCGATTCCGCGCAAGGCAACGCCGCCGCCATCCTGGCGCGGACAAAGCGCATCGAGATCCAGCACTTCGCCGACGGCGGAATGGTGCGGCGCATGTTCGACCGCTACTACGGCAACACCCCTGCTCGGGCCCCAGCGCCTGCACCGGCTGCCGAGGCTCCAGCGCAGCCCGCATCGGCTCGGCTGAGCAACATCAGCGACTACGCCGGCAACACTGGTTTGGAGAAGCGCATGAAAGCGGCAGGGCTCAAGGACGGCGGCCCGGTGAAGAAGGGTGGTGCGGCGGCCATGTTGGCGCAGATGCCAGCCTCCCACGCCAAGGCGAAGCCGATGGAGCATGGCGGCCCCGTGCATGGTCCTGGCGGTCCGACGGAAGACAAGGTGCCGATCTGGGCATCTGCTGGCGAGTTCATGCTGCCTGCGGACACCACGGCAGCCGTCGGCAAGGAAAAGCTCGAGGCGCTGATCGACGCAACCCACACCCCAACGCGCAGCCCAGCCGAGAAGATGGGTCGCTTGGCGCGCGCCGACGGCGGCGCGATCGATCCCGGCGCCGTTACGCGCGTCGGCAACTCCTACTCTGGCGGGAGCGTCACCGGAAACATCGCGGTCAATGGTGCGGCGCCTGGCGGTACCGTAAGCACTGTCGATTCCTTTCGCGCTCCGCCGCCACCGGCCGCGCCGCCGGTGCTGGGTGCGCCCGCTGCATTGACGCCGATCGCGTTGAAGCCTGCCGCGCCGGCCCCTGCGGTGGCGCCGCCTTCGGCCGCCGCGCCCTTGGACTATGCGAACCGGAATGCGGCCTTCAACACCGGCGCCGACGCTCGCACGGCGATGATGTCCGCGCCCGGCGTGCGGCGCTCCAATCTCGCGGCGGCGCCAGCGGCGGGCACTGCGGCGGCAAGTCTTGCGGCGCGCCCGGTGCAGTCCATCGCGGGCTACGCCAACGGCGGCGAGATCGACGACCCGCGCAAACCCCTGCCGACGTTCGCATCTCCTGAGGCTGCGGCTCTGGCGCTGGGGGGCATGTCCGCAAGCGCCCGAACCGACATGCAGAGGGCTGCCGATGTGCAACTGGCATCTCTCTCGCCCACCGCAGCGGCGGTAGCAAGTCCCAAGCCCTACGTGGCAGAGATCCCGCGTGGCCGGTACGAATCGGCGGCGCCGTATCCGGATGCGCCCGCTCCAGCACCTGCTGCACCCGTGCAGCCGCCGGCAGCGCCTGCTGTGGAGGCGCAACCTGTGGACGTTGCGCCGACAGCCGCGCCAGCGCCAGCAGCTGCCGCGCCAGCGGCGCCGACGCCTCAAGCGCAGCTTGCAACGCTGCCCGCCACAGGCGTTGCCGCCACGCCGGCACGTGCCAACCCTCTGGGCAGCATGGCCGACACCAATGCGCAACTGGCCAACCTGCAGGCGTCGAATGCCTCGATCCCGCAGGGAGGCGCAACCATCATCGACGGAGCCGGCGCCGAGGCCGACCGCCGCGCCCAGTTCAATGAACAGGCCAACCTTCGGAACGCTCTGAACAGCAGCGTGATGACGCGGCGCGGCGCGGTGCCGAATGAGGTGGCGGTACAGGCGGCGTTGCTTCCGATCGATGCGCGAGCACGTATGGCCCAAGTCGCAGCCAAGGAGGCCGGCGACACCCAGCGCGCCACAATTCAGGAACGCGGCACTGACGCGCGCGCCAAGCTGGCCGATGCCCGCGCGCAGCAGGAACTGGGTATCAACCAGCAGCGGCTTTCGCTTGAGGGCAAAAAGGTCACGCTCGACGCCAATCGCGACGACCGCGCGGCGGCAGCGGCCGAGCCGGCGCTGGCGCTTGCTCAGCGCAAGGCGAGCCTGCAGGCGGTCGTGGCAGACCCCAACAGCACGCCGGCGCAGCGCCAAGCAGCGACACAGCAGATCGCTGGCATGGAGGGCAAGGAGTTGCTGGGCCACGCGCCGCCGGCCGGCTACGAACGCACTCCCGACGGGAACCTGAAATTCATCAAGGGCGGCCCGGCCGATCCCGACACGCCGAAGGGCAAGAACAACCTCACCGACACTCAGGCAAAAGCGCTGCAGTTCGGCAGCCGCATGCAGGAGGCGAACGAGATCTTCGACAAGTTGGAAAAGGACGGGAAACTGTTCTCGACGCCGGGGGCAAACAACCCGATCACCGGCGGCATCGTGAATCAGTTCAACACGGCCGCTGCCCAGCAACTGGACCAGGCGAAGCGCAACTTCGTCAACGCCGTGCTGCGCCGCGAGTCGGGCGCCGCCATCGCGCCCAGCGAATTCGACAGCGCCGACAAGCAGTACTTCCCGCAACCGGGCGACAGTGCCGAGGTGGTCAAGCAGAAACGGGCCAACCGTGAACTGTCGATGCGCGGTATCTTGGCCGAGGTGCCCGACGCTGACGCGCGGATCGCCAAGATTCGACCAGGCGCTGCAGCCGCCCAAGCCGCCCCGGTCACGAGTCCTGCGGACCACGCCAAGCTGCCGGTAGGCGCCACCTACATCGCACCCGATGGCACCACGCGGAGGAAGTCGTAATGGCTGAGTTCTGGGAAGGAGACGAGGTCGTCGCCCCCGCTGCGCCTGCCGCAGCCGCGCCGGCAGTTGCAGCTCCAGTGGGCACTGCCGCCGCCCCGGCGCCGTCGACGGCAGTGCCCGCCACGCCCCCGGCTACAGCGGCGAGTCCCGATGCCTTCTGGGCGAAAGACCAGGTCGTCGCGCCAGCGCCATATCCCGCGCCAGCGGCGCCGGCCGCGCCGGCAGCCGAGCCGCCGAAGCCCGATCGATCTGTGCTCGGCGAACTCGGACACCAGGCAGGACTGGCGGCGCGCGCCGTCGTGCAGGGTGCGGCCGCGCTGCCGGGCATGGTGTCTGACGCCATCACCGGCCCGGTCAATGCCGGGCTAGACGCCGTGGCGGGCGAAGGGAACGGCTTCCGCTTCCAGAAGGTCGCCAGCGCCCTCGGCAACATCATGGACCAGACGGGCGTGGCCAAGCCGGAGAACGCGACCGAGCGCGTGGTGCAAGACGCGGCCACCGGCGCAGCTACCGCCCTGACTGGCGTGGGTGCTGGGCAGGCGCTGGCGCAAGCTGCGGCTGGGCCTATCACCAAGGCCCTTGGCAGCATGATGGCTGCCGCGCCCGGCATGCAGGCGGTGAGCGGCGCCACGGGCGCCGGCGCATCAGGGATCACGCGCGAGGCGGGCGGCGGCGCGGTAGCACAAGGCGTCGCTGGCATTGCCGGCGCCCTGGCCCCTACCGCCGTCCCGTTCGCAGCGCAGGCTGGCGTGCGCGGCGCGCTGCGCGGGGGCGAGGCCGGTCGACAGCGTGTGGCGGACAACATCGCCACTTTCGAGGAAGCTGCCGGCACTACGCCGACCCTTGGTCAGGCGACTCAAAGCCGGGCGCTGCAGGGTGCCGAGACCGGCCTATCCAACGTCGTCGGCGGCTCAGGGATCATGGTCCGCCGCGGCGAGCAGCAAGCAGAAGCGCTCGCGAAGAGCGTGCAGGACCTGACAGACCGATTGGCCCCGACCGCGAGCGGGGCGGATGCCGGCGAGGCCATTGCCCGCGGCGTGGCCACCTTCCGCGACAACGTGCGCGAGACCCAGCAGCGGCTCTACAACAACCTGGACCGGTACATCGCGCCGGACGCGCCCATCACGGTGAGCAACACCCGTGCTGCGCTGCAGGAGCTGAATGCTGGGATCGACGGCGCCGAGAACCTTTCGGCATGGTTCCGCAATGCCAAACTCAATGGCCTCGAAAAATCGCTGATCGCCGACTTGGAGGCGGCTGCCGAGCGCCAAGCGCCGGCCGGATCGCGCAGCAGTGTCATGAATCCGGCGCCCGTGAATCTGGATGACGCCTCGCTCCCTTACGAGAGCATCAAGAAGATGCGCACCCTGGTCGGGCGCGAAATGTCGGATGCCAACTTCACGTCCGAGATCAATCGCGACAAGTGGTCGAAGCTCTACGCAGCGTTGAGCGAAGACCTCGGCGTCACAGCGAAGGCGGCCGGGCCGCAGGCCGAGCAGGCATGGACCCGGGCGAACACCTTCACGCGGCTGGCCAGCGAGCGCATGGACCAGATTTCGGCCATCGTGAACAAGGACGCACCCGAGAAGATCTTCAAGGCGGCTACCACCGGCCTGGCCGACGGCGGCACGCAGATCAACCGGCTGATGAAGTCCATGCCAGTCGAGAACCGCCGCGAGGTGGCAGCAGCAGTGCTTCAGCGCTTGGGCCGCGCCAAGCCTGGACAGCAGAACGAGCTCGGCGACGCCTTCAGCTCCGAGACTTTCCTGACGAATTTGGCGAACATGAGCCAGCCAGCACGCCGCGCGCTCTTCAATACGTCGGGTTTTCCGAACCTCGAGCAGAAGATCACGATGATGGGCCGCATGGCTTCGAACCGCCGCGAGGGCAGCAAGGTATTCGCGAACCCGTCCGGGACCGCGCGCCAGGGCGCGATGATCGGCTGGGCAGCAGGTCTGGGCACGGCGCTGGCCACCGGCAACGCTGGCGCAGTTTCAGCAGCTCTCGCGGCTCCAGTGGTCGCACGTAGCATCGCGAAGGCGACAACCTCGCCATCTGTGGTCCGGTTCGCGGCGGGCAGCACGCGAGCGAACGAAGCGTTAGTTCCTTCTGCAGTTGCGGCTGCAGCGCGGGTGCCGGTATCAGGTGGTGAACGGCCGGGCCTGCGTCGCATGCAGGAGTCTCGGCAAGCGCGCCTCAGGGCAGAAAACTGAAGAAGTAAGCGCCGACGCAAATGACTAACAAAAGCGCTGCGCCGATGCCCATCGTGGCTAAGCTGAAGCCTTTCCAGTCCTCGCGGGACTGCAGGCGTCGCTCCTCAGCATTCAACAGGCGCGACATATCTTCGCCCGTGAAGTTCTTGGGATCTTTTGCCATACCCGCAATGTAGCAGCAGCGGACGGCCCCCGGTAGGGGTGGAGGAACTCTGGGGCGAAGCGGAGACTGCGGCCAGGATGAACACCACCGCAAACCTAGACAGTGGCGCCCATGAGGCTGCCACTTCGCCACTTAGTACCCTGCCCGAGCCGACAGAGGCACAGTTGGCCGCGGGTAACTATCAGATGGGCCACGTGCGTATCGCGGGCCTGGACGTGACAGTCGAGTTTCCTGAGGGTTCGGTGCGCAAAGGCGTTGGAAAGGACGGAACGCCGTGGATGCGGCAAATGCATGCCCACTACGGCTACATCAAGCGGACAACTGGCGCTGACGATGAGCAGGTCGACGTCTACATCGGCCCGAACCATCGGTCTCTCCGCGCCTTCGTCGTCGACCAGGTTGACGCGGCTGGCAAGTTCGACGAGCACAAAATCCTCCTGGGTTACACCGATAGGCAGTCCGCCAAGGAAGCCTACAGCAAACACTTCCCGCCGGACTTCAAGATCGGGCCCATCAAGGAAGTGTCAGTGGCGCGCCTGCGCGCATGGCTGGATCAGGGGGACCTGAGCAAGCCAGTGAATGGCCTCCTGGGCGTAGTACCTCGCCCGACGTAGTCTGCGGTCAGTAGTGCTGAGGCTGGCGCTATCCTTGGCAGATGGCAGCACACCCCGTACCTAACATCAAAAAACTGCGAAATGACCGGCGCCTCACCCAGCAGCAGCTTGGCGATGCCCTGGGCTTTACAAAACGAACGATCATTCGTTGGGAACAGGGCGAGGGAGAGCCAGGCATCTTTGAGTTGAAGGTGCTGTCGCAGTTCTTCGGCGTGAGCATTGACCAACTGATTGGGGAATTGCTACCTAAAGAAGACCTTGGCACGCTCCCGAAGTTCGCCGACTTAACGGGACGAGAATTGGATTTTTGGGTTGCTAAGGCCCAGCGCCACTCTCCTGAGTGGATGGACAGCGAACCAGTGATACTCATCCCAGGACAGGCCAGCCGGCCCGTGCTCGCATACAGCAGCAACTGGAGTCATGCAGGGTCGATCCTGAGCGAGTTCGATATGCACTTCACAACAGTGCCTTCGGGCGTCCCCTTCGACGGAGTGCTCCGAATGGAAAAAGGTGTTGTTGCTAGACCTGCTGCCTATCCAAGTGCGGCGTGGGGGCGGAATCACCTAGAGGCGGCGATGAGGGCCTATTTGATCGCTGAATTCGGCGATCGAATCATTCTGTAAGTGCACTGGCGGCTGACAATTTTGTTACCGCGAGACACAAATTGTCGCCAAATCGTGGCCTTGCCGCCCAATTCAGCCCAGCACGCAAGAGATTTTGAGAACTTTTTTGCACTTTCGAGCCGGGAGATTTGTTTTTTGGGGATGGCATGCCTTCTGCAGTTAGAGACTCGCTCCGGGGGAAAGCCCTCGGCGTTCAACTAACTCTGAGGATTCACATGAACCGTCGAACCATCGCTCGCCGCGCACAAGCCGGCTTCACCCTGATCGAACTGATGATCGTTGTCGCGATCATCGGCATCTTGGCCGCCATCGCGATTCCCCAGTACCAAACTTACGTTGCCAAGTCCCAAGTTTCCCGTGTGATGGGTGAGACGGCTGGGCAAAAGACGCCTGTCGAAGACTGCTTGAACAATGGGCAAATGTCTACCGGCGCCGCGACCGATGCAACGACCTGCGGCGGTACAGCCAGCGCATCCAATCTGCTGAAAGACAACGATGGCAACACTCTGAATGGTGCAGCTCCGGCAGTTGGCAAGGGTGGCGTTCCCGCGCTGACGATCACTGCTGGCGCAAGCGGCGCTGGCCCGACCGTGGAACTCAAGTCGACGTTCGGCAGCTCGTCTTCTGCTGCTCTGACCGGTCAAACCCTCAGCTGGAACCGTGATGCCAACGGCAGCTGGACCTGCGCCACGACCGTTGCGAAGAAGTACACGCCCGCCGGCTGTGTTTCCAGCGGCGCTTAATTCGCTTCTCATGACCCAAAGAGCCGCCACTTGGCGGCTTTTTTATTGGAGGAGCGCGGCCAACATGAACCGCTCAATCTCGCAAGGTTTTACGCTGATTGAACTGATGATCGTCACAGCGATTGTTGGGGTGCTGGCGGCTGTTGCTATACCGCAATATCAAACCCATGTCTTGCGATCACAGGTACAGCGTGTCATCGGAGAGGCGGGCACCCTCAAGCCCATAGTGGAGCTGTGCCTTCTGAACGGCAAGACTGCGATCGGGGCAGCTTCCCAGGGTAAGTGCGATCCCCAGGCAACAGGATCAAGTCTTCAAGCAACTGCAGGCAATTCGGCTCCCGCCATCGCTGAGACCTGGACGTCGAGCGGAACTGGGGTGCCGCAGGTGAGCCTGTCGGCTATCGAGTTTTCCACAATAGTGGCCACTTTGGGAAACGCAGCCGGGTCTCCGTTGCAAGGGGCTCCCGCCAGCACCATCACATGGACTCGCGAGCCCACCGGAAGTTGGAGTTGCCGTTCTGCCAACATCGACCCCAAGTACGCCAACTCAACCTGCCCGCTGTAGTCGCGAGTGCCGTTCCTTGCGCCAGTCCCACGGCGGTACCGGGGCAGCGTCTATCCACAGGCCCGCGCGTTTGGCCCGCGCCTCGGTCTCCGCGAACTCATATTGCCCGCGTTCCTGCGGCGTCTGCTCGCGTGCGTAAGTTCGATACCACCACGCCATCCCGACTGTGATCATGGCCAGGCCAGCATCAAGAGTCTTCGGCCCGGACGGCGCCGAGGCTGGCGCCACCATCACGCGGCAGACGCTGCGGCCGTAGCGGTCGGTCTTCGGGCAATCGAGCGCAGCCTCCTTCATGTAGACGAGATCGGACAGCGCCTGCTTTGCTCGCTCGCCGAACGGCTGCTTCTTCTCAGGCGCGTCGATGCCGTTGAAGCGCACCTTGATCTGCTCGTAGTTGCCGACCGTGCCGCAGCGCGCGGTCAGGGTGTCGCCGTCGCTGACGCCAACCACCAGGCAGGTGCGCGGCTCGGCCGCGGCCAGCAGCGGCACGAGCAAGCCGGCCAGCAGGATGAAGCGCCGCACCTTCATTGCAGCGACACCTCGGTGCCGTCGGCGGCCACCATCACGCCCGGCGAGCCTTCTACGACCTCAACGGGCACGCCCATGTGCTCGCTCACGTCGGCCTTTGGTCCACCAATCCCAGCGCGGCGTGACGCCACGTAGCCCTTGTGCTGTTCGGGCGCGAGAACAAATTTCTTCGGGTATGCGTTGTCGTTCGCCTTCCAGTGTCTGATGACTGCTTCGGTCATGGAAATGAAGAGGTTGGACATCGCTTCAGGCCTTCGCACGCGAACGCAGGATCTCGACCGGGCCAATCCCGCTGTAGACCGTCGCGCCGTCCTTCAGAGACGTGACCGTCCAGCGCTCGCCCGGCGTGACCTTGTAGTCGCCTGGCGCCAGCGGCAGCTCGAGTTCTTCGCGGACCTTGTCGCTGTACCAGGCTGGCGTATAGAGAGTGGTGGTGTCGGTGGGGAAGATGTCAGCTTGGCTCATGGGGCGGATTGTCGCTGCCGGCATTCGGCGCCTGACTCTTTACCTGGCGCCAGGTTGCAAAAATCTCCTCGGAGGTCATTCCGCCTTTGCTGTACCCGCAGATGTACTTTGCACGCTCTGCGTGATCGGCCTCCGTCTCCGGAATTTCCCGGATCTCCCGCGTGCTGAGAATGGGCGTGGCGCCTGGGTAGGTCTTCGCCGCGTATTCGATGTCCATCTTGAAACGCGAGGGGCTCGGCTTCTTGTTCCAGATGCTTGGCGGCATCATGAAGTTGAAAAACTCGACGTCTTTCATGGCTGCTTCCTAGCTGCCTCAGAACGGCACGGGACCATAGTAGGCGCGGATCAGGTCGCCAGCACTGGAGGCGCTCGAGCTGCGGAACTGGTCACCCACGGCCGCGCACAGCTCGGCCACGCCCTGGGCAAAGTCCAGTTGCGCCTGCGACAGCTGCCCGCCTTCTTCCACGAGCCCGACCTCGGCGGCGAGCAGGCGGAACTTGACCTCCGCCGCGAATGAAAGGATCGGTGGTGGGTTGGCGGCGGAAGGGGGTGACATCGAAAGCTCCTAAAATACTGTATGGAAATACAGTATCTCTCCGGTCAGGACGCAGCGTCAATCGGTCGTGAGGTCGCAGAATGTGACATCGGCCAGACCGGCTCCCGAAAGGAAAAAAAGAGCATGTGTAACCAATATCGGACCCCTGAATCCGCCGAGGCAGAGCGCTACTGGCGTATCGACGAACGGCGCAGCCGACGGCCATTGCTGCCTGCGATCAGCGTCTTCCCGCGGACGCAGGCGCCATTCATCCGTCGCGCGCGCGATGAGACAGGCTACGAGCGCGAACTGGTCGTGGGGCAGTGGGGGCTGATCCCCTGGTTCGCCAAGGAGCCGAAGCTCAAGTTCCCAACGAACAACGCGCGTAGCGAGGAGCTGGAGCAGAAGGCCAGCTACAAGGATCCGTGGAAGCGCGGGCAGCGCTGCATCATCCCGGCCGCCAGCTTCATGGAGCCCAACTGGGAGACGGGGAAGAACCAGTGGTGGCAGTTCCGCCGAGTCGACGGCACGCCGTGGGGCCTGGCCGGTCTGTGGAACACCTGGACCGACAAGGCGACGGGCGAGGTGCACGAGAGCTACACGATGCTGACCTTGAACGCAGACGCACACCCGCTGATGAACCGGATGCACAAGCCAGATCCGAAGCTGCCGCCTGACCAACAGGACAAGCGGAGCGTGATCCCTATCGAACTGGGCGACGTCGATCTGTGGCTGGCCGGCACGATGGAGGAGGCGAAGAAGCTGCTGCGGCTGCCGGCAGTGGAGTTGTTCGAGGCGGGCCCGATCCCCGCCTAAGCCACCTCGTATCCGAACTTGGAAACGACGTAGGCCCGCATCGCCGCCGCCAACGGCGTTGGCCCCTCGATCCAGCCGCCACCAGTGCCTCCGTTGGCACGCACGGTCAGGCGCCCTACGGCGATCGCGCACCAGGTTGAACCCTTTGCAGGCATGGGAGCTGTATGGATGCCCTCGCGCTCGATGATCGGGCCGCCGGTCGCCCAGTCAGTGGAGGGGTGGAATTCCTCGTCGAACTTCTTGTTGTCGGCCTTGGCCACCCAGCGATCAAGCTCGGTGCCGAGCAGTTCGGAGACCTTCATTTGGAAAGAAAAGCGGAACGTGTCGCGGAACGGATGCGGAACACTTTGCTTTTTGTTAGCAGTGGCTTCGCGCGCGACGCCTGAGAATATGTGGTGCCCGGGGCCGGAATCGAACCGGCACACCTTTCGGTGGGGGATTTTGAGTCCCCTGCGTCTACCAATTTCACCACCCGGGCAGGGTTCTGAACGAAGCCCAAAATTATGGCACAGTGGCTGCCATGAATTATCCGACGATCGAAGATGCCATCGGCAAGACCCCCCTGGTCGCCCTGCAACGCATCCATGCCGCAGAAAATGCCAAGCGTGGCAACGTGATTCTCGGCAAGCTGGAAGGCAACAATCCGGCAGGCTCGGTGAAAGACCGGCCGGCCCTCTCGATGATCAAGCGCGCCGAGGAGCGCGGTGAAATCAAGCCCGGCGACACGCTGATCGAAGCCACCTCCGGCAACACAGGCATCGCGCTGGCCATGGCCGCGGCCATCAAGGGTTACCGAATGGTGCTGATCATGCCGGAGGACCTCTCCGTCGAGCGTGCCCAGACCATGAAGGCTTTCGGCGCCGAACTGGTGCTCACGCCCAAGAGCGGCGGCATGGAATATGCGCGCGATCTCGCCGAGCAGATGGTCGCGCAGGGCAAGGGCCGGGTGCTCGACCAGTTCGCCAACCCCGACAACCCGCGCATCCACTATGAGACCACGGGCCCCGAGATCTGGGCCGACACCAAGGGCAAGGTCACCCACTTCGTGAGCGCGATGGGCACCACGGGCACCATCACCGGCGTTTCGCGCTTCCTGAAAGAGAAGAACCCCGCCATCCGCATCGTCGGCGCGCAACCGGCCGAAGGCTCGCGCATTCCGGGCATCCGCAAATGGCCGGCCGAATACATGCCGAAGATCTTCGATCCGAGCCGGGTCGACCAGGAAATCAGCGTGAGCCAGGACGACGCCGAAGAAATGTGCCGCCGCCTTGCGCGCGAAGAGGGCATCTTCGGCGGCATCTCGGCTGCCGGCGCGCTCTGGGCCGCACTCGAGGTGTCGAAGACGGTCGAGAACGCGACCATCGTGTTCGTGGTCTGCGACCGCGGCGACCGCTACCTCTCCACCGGCGTGTTCCCGGCCTGATCGTCTTCAGCCAACCCGCGTCCGCCTTGACCGAGGCGGCGCCATAAAAAGAAAAGAGACCCCATGCCCCATCCCAAGTTTTGCCAGGTCTGTGCCACGCCGCTCGAGTGGATCGCGCTGATGGAAGACGGCGGTCCCAAGGAGCGCCTGCGCTGCTCCAACTGCGGTCACACCCACTGGAACAACCCCACGCCCGTGCTCGCGGCCATCGTCGAGTACCGCGGCCAGGTGCTGCTGGCGCGCAATGCGGCATGGCCGGGCAAGATGTTCGCGCTGATCACCGGCTTCATGGAGGCCGGCGAGACGCCCGAGGAAGGCGTTGCGCGCGAGGTCAAGGAAGAAACCAACCTCGACGTCAGCGCGCTCAAGATCGTCGGCGCGTACGACTTCCAGCGCATGAACCAGGTCATCATCGCCTACCACGTGGTGGCCGACGGCGAGGTGAAGCTTTCGCCCGAACTGGTCGACTACCGCCTCTACGACCTGCCCGACCTGAAGTGCTGGCCGGCCGGCACCGGCTACGCGCTGGCCGACTGGCTGCGCACGCGCGGCCATGAGCCCGTGTTCTTCACCGCCGCGGAAAACGAAGAGCGCCGCCGCGGCCTGAACCTGCCGCCGGAACCCGAGGAGCGTGGAAGTGCAGGCTGACCGCGAGCTCGACACGCGCGGGCTGAACTGCCCGCTGCCCATCCTCAAGGCGAAGAAATCGCTCAACGAGATGACGAGCGGGCAGCTGCTGAAGGTGGTGTCGACCGACCCCGGGTCGATCCGCGACTTCCAGGCCTTCGCGCGCCAGACCGGCAACGAGCTGATGGAGCAGGAAACCGTCGGCACCGACTTCATCCACGTGCTCAAGCGCCGCTGAGGAAGCAAAAGAAAAGGGCCGCGAAAGCGGCCCTTTGCACAAGCGCGACGAGCGCTGTTACAGCTTCAGGCTCTTGAGGTATTCGCGGAACTCCGCGCCCACTTCAGGGTGGGCCAGCGCCAGTTCCACCGACGCCTGCAGGAAGCCTTCCTTGCTGCCGCAGTCGTAGCGGATGCCCTTGTACGAGTACGCGTACACCGATTCCTTCTTCATCAGCGCCGCGATGCCGTCGGTCAGCTGGATCTCGCCGCCCGCGCCCTTGGGCTGGTTGCGGATCTCGGCGAACACGCCCGGCGTCAGGATGTAGCGGCCGGCCACGCCCAGGCGAGAGGGCGCGTCTTCGGGCTTCGGCTTCTCGACCATGTGGCTGACCTTCACCAGGCCTTCCTCTATCGCGTCGCCGGCCACGATGCCGTAGCGCTTGACGTGCTCCAGCGGCACTTCCTGCACCGCCAGCAGCGAGCCGCCGAGGCGGGCGAAGGCCGCGGTCATTTGCGCCAGCACGGGTTCGCCGCCCTTGGGGCCGACCATCAGGTCGTCCGCCAACAGCACGGCGAAGGGCTCGTTGCCCACCAGGTGCTCGGCGCACAGCACGGCATGGCCGAGGCCCAGCATGCGCGGCTGGCGCACGTAGGAGCAGGTCATGTCGTCGGGCATGACCGAGCGGGCGATGTTCAGCAGGGCGGTCTTGCCGCTGGCCTCGAGCTGGCTTTCGAGCTCGTAGGCGGTGTCGTAGTGGTCCTCGATGGCGCGCTTGTTGCGGCCGGTCACGAAGATCATGTCGCGGATGCCCGCGGCGTAGGCCTCTTCGACGGCGTACTGGATCAGCGGCTTGTCGACCACCGGCAGCATTTCCTTCGGCTGTGCCTTGGTGGCGGGCAGAAAGCGGGTGCCAAAGCCCGCAACGGGAAATACAGCCTTGCGGATACGTGTCGATGGTGTGGACATGGGCAGTTCGGCGTCGGTTCGTTGGAAGAAAGAAAGGGGGGGGTCCCGGGAGTGGTCGCAGGAGCGGCAAGCAAGTGCCGAACCAGCATCCTAAACGCCCGGTATTTTGTCCGTCTGTCAGCCGAGGCGCACAAGCTGGTCGCGCAGGCGCTCCAGCGTGGCGGTGAAATCGGCCAGGCGCTTGCGCTCCTGCTCGATCACGGCCGGCGGCGCCTTGGCCACGAAGGCCTCGTTGCCGAGCTTGCCGTGCACCTTGGCGATCTCGCCCTCGATGCGAGCGATTTCCTTGCCGATGCGCAGCTTCTCGGCCGCCTTGTCGATTTCCATGTGCAGGCACAGGCGCGCGGCGCCAACCACCGCCACCGGCGCCGCTTCCGCGGCTGCCTGCCAGGAGGCCTCGTCGTCGAAGACCTTCACTTCCTTGAGCTTGGCCAGCGCCTGCAGCACGGGCGCCGCTTCGCGCAGGAAGGCAGCGCCTTCGGCGTCGTCGGCCACGGCGTACAGCGGCAGGCGCATCGCGGGCGACACGTTCATCTCGCCGCGCAGCGTGCGGCATGCGTCGACCAGGCTCTTCAGCCGCGCCACGTACGCCTCGGCCGCCTCGTCGATCTTCTCCGGCTGGCTCTGCGGATACGCCGCCACCATGATCGACTCGCCCTCGCGCCCCGCGACCTTCGACACCTTCTGCCACAGCTCCTCCGTGATGAACGGAATCACCGGGTGCGCCAGGCGCAGCAGCGTTTCGAGCACGCGGATCAGCGTGCGGCGGGTGGCGCGCTTCTGCGCGTCGTCGCCGGTCTGGATCTGCACCTTGGCGATTTCGAGGTACCAGTCGCAGAACTCGTCCCAGGCGAACTGGTAGATCGTGTTGGCCACGTTGTCGAGGCGGTATTCCTCGAAGCCCTTGGTCACTTCGGCCTCGACGCGCTGCAGCTGCGACACGATCCAGTAGTCGGCGCGGCTGAACTTCAGGTAGCCGTGGGCCGGGCCGCCGACCTTGCAGTCTTCCTTGGTGTGCTCCAGCAGGCCGCAGTCCTGGCCTTCGCAGTTCATCAGCACGAAGCGCGTGGCGTTCCACAGTTTGTTGCAGAAGTTGCGATAGCCCTCGCAGCGCTTCGAGTCGAAGTTGATGCTGCGGCCCAGCGAGGCCAGCGAAGCGAAGGTGAAGCGCAGCGCATCGGCGCCGAAGGCCGGAATGCCCTCAGGGAACTCCTTCTGCGTGTTCTTGCGCACCGTGGGCGCGGTCTCGGGCTTGCGCAGGCCCTGGCTGCGCTTGTCCAGCAGCTCGGGCAGCGCGATGCCGTCGATCAGGTCGACCGGGTCGAGCACGTTGCCCTCGGACTTGCTCATCTTCTTGCCCTGCGCGTCGCGCACCAGGCCGTGGATGTAGACGTCCTTGAACGGCACCTTGCCGGTGAAGTGCTTGGTCATCATGATCATCCGGGCGACCCAGAAGAAGATGATGTCGTAGCCCGTCACCAGCACGGTGGAGGGCAGGTACAGCTCCAGCTCCCTGGTCTTTTCGGGCCAGCCCAGCGAAGAGAAGGGCACCAGCGCCGACGAGTACCAGGTGTCGAGCACGTCCTCGTCGCGCGTCAGCTTCCTGCCGGGCGCCTTGGCCTGCGCAGCGGCTTCGTCCTCGGCCACGTACACATTGCCTTCCTCGTCGTACCAGGCGGGAATCTGGTGGCCCCACCAGAGCTGGCGCGAGATGGTCCAATCCTGGATGTTCTCCATCCAGTGGTTGTAGGTGTTGACCCAGTTCTCGGGCACGAAGCGCACCTCGCCCGACTTCACCACGTCGATGGCCTTCTGCGCGATCGACTGGCCGTCGGCGCCGGGACGGGTCATGGCCACGTACCACTGGTCGGTGAGCATCGGCTCGACGATGGCGCCCGAGCGCGCGCAGCGCGGCACCATCAGCTTGTGCTTCTTCACCTCGACCAGCAGGCCCAGCGCGTCGAGGTCGGCCACCACGGCCTTGCGCGCCACGAAGCGGTCCATGCCGCGGTATTTTTCGGGCGCGTTGTCGTTGATGGTCGCGTCCAGCGTCAGCACGCCGATCATCTCGAGCTTGTGGCGCTGGCCGACCGCGTAGTCGTTGTAGTCATGGGCCGGCGTGACCTTGACCACGCCGGTGCCGAATTCCTTGTCCACGTAGTCGTCGGCAATGATCGGAATCAGCCGGCCCACCAGCGGCAGCTTCACGCGCTGGCCGATGAGATGCTTGTAGCGCTCGTCCTCGGGGTGGACCATCACGGCCGTGTCGCCGAGCATGGTCTCGGGCCGGGTGGTGGCCACGGTCAGCGCGCCGCTGCCGTCTTCCAGCGGGTACGACAGGTGCCAGAGGAAGCCGTCTTCCTCCTCGCTCTCGACCTCGAGGTCGCTCACCGACGTCTTGAGCACCGGGTCCCAGTTGCCCAGGCGCTTGCCGCGGTAGATGAGGCCCTCTTCGTACAGCTTCACGAAGGTGTGCATCACGACCTTCGACAGGTCGTCGTCCATCGTGAAGTACTCGCGGCTCCAGTCGACCGTGTCGCCCATGCGGCGCATCTGCTGCGTGATGGTGTTGCCCGACTTTTCCTTCCACTCCCACACGCGCGCCACGAAGTTCTTGCGGCCGAGTTCGTGGCGGCTGATCTTCTGCTCCTGCAGCTGGCGCTCCACCACGATCTGCGTCGCGATGCCGGCATGGTCGGTGCCCGGCACCCACAGCGTGTTGGCGCCCTTCATGCGGTGGTAGCGCGTGAGGCTGTCCATGATCGTCTGGTTGAACGCATGGCCCATGTGCAGCGTGCCGGTCACGTTGGGCGGCGGCAGCTGGATCGCGAACGACTCGGCGCCTTCCCTGGGCTGCTGCGTGCCGCGGTAGCCCGCCTTGGCGTAGCCGCGCTTTTCCCATTCCGGGCCCCAGTGCGCCTCGATGGCGGCGGGTTCGAACGATTTCGACAGGCTGTCGAGGCCGGGTTGGGCGGGGGAGGTGGTGGGTTCGCTCATGGGGAATGCAAAACGGCACCCTCGGGTGCCGTCGTAACGAGGTGGGATTGCCGGTGATTTTACCGGCGCTGCCTCCGGTCACTTCGGCCACTCATAATTCCGGGATGCTGTTCCTGCTCTCCCCCGCGAAGTCGCTCGACTACGACACCCCGGTCCCCGCCGAAATCCCCGCCACCCAACCCCATTTCGAGTCCCCGCGCGGCCCCTCGGTCGAACTCATCAAGCTGCTGCGCGAGAAGTCGCCGCAGCAGATCTCCGAGCTGATGCACCTGTCGGACAAGCTCTCTGCCCTCAACGTGGCCCGCTACGAGGCCTGGTCGAGCAAGAGCACGCCCAGGAACGCCCGCCAGGCCGCCTTCGCCTTCGACGGCGACGTCTACGGCGGCCTCGACGCCCGCACGCTCACCCGGGCGCAGCTCGACTGGGCGCAGGACCACGTCTGCATCCTCAGCGGCCTCTACGGCCTGCTGCGCCCGCTCGACCTGCTGCAGCCCTACCGCCTCGAGATGGGCACCGCCCTGGCCAACCGCCACGGCAAGGACCTCTATGCCTTCTGGGGCTCGCGCATCGCCGAGCACCTGAACGAGCGGCTCGCGGCCGACCGCACGCCGGTGGTCGTCAACGTGGCCTCGCAGGAGTACTTCAAGTCGGTCGACAGGAAGGTGCTCAAGGCCCGTGTGGTCGAATGCGTGTTCGAGGAGTGGAAGGGCGACAAGTACAAGATCGTCAGCTTCTTCGCCAAGCGCGCCCGCGGCCTGCTGGCCCGATGGGCGGCGCAGCACAAGGCAGCGACGCCCAAGGCACTGGAAAAGTTCGACCTCGAGGGTTATGGTTTCGACGCTCAAGTGTCGACAGCCGAAAGGCTGGTGTTCAGGAGAAGGCTGGGATGACCCCCAGTCTTCGCGCACTTCGTGTCGCTTCGCCAACCCCCTTCCAGGGGGCAACACCGGCGGCCCGGCAAAGCCGGTTCCGCGGTGTTCCTGGCGCGAGCAGCGGTGGTTTCATGCGTCTTGAGTCTTGGCGCAACTTGGAGGTTTACTGAGATGTCGCAAGCGATCAGTCCGGAACTGCGCGAATGGCTGGTGGCCCAGCTCGCGGCCGGGCACTCGGTGCCGGCGCTGCGCGCGTCCATGCGCGCGGCCGGCTGGCATGACGCCGCCGCCGATACGGCGCTGGCCCAGCTCGAAGCCGGTTTTCCCAACGTCGAGGTGGCGCTGCCGCCCGTGCGCACCGAAATGCCCGGCCCCGACCTCGACGGCGCGCCGCTGTACCTCGATGCCGGCGACCGCCGCGTGCAGGTGCTGCAGACCATGCGGCATCCGCGCGTGGTGGTGTTCGGCAACCTGCTGTCGGGCGAGGAATGCGAAGGCCTGATCGCCGCCGCGCGGGTGCGGCTGGCGCGCTCGCTCACCGTGGAAACGCGCACCGGCGGCGAGGTGCTCAACGTCGACCGCACCAGCGACGGCATGTTCTTCGAGCGCGGCGAGAACGAGATCGTCGCGCGCCTGGAGCAGCGCATCGCCATGCTGCTGCGCTGGCCGCTCGAGTTCGGCGAGGGCCTGCAGATCCTGCGCTACGCCCCCGGCGCGCAGTACCGCCCGCACTACGACTACTTCGACCCCGGCGAGCCCGGCACGCCCACCATCCTCAAGCGCGGCGGCCAGCGCGTGGCCACGCTCGTCATGTACCTGCAGGAGCCCGAGGGCGGCGGCGCCACCACCTTCCCCGACGTGGGCCTCGAGGTGGCCCCGGTGCGCGGCACCGGCGTGTTCTTCAGCTACGACCGGCCCGACCCCGCCACCCGCACCCTGCACGGCGGCGCGCCGGTGCTGGCGGGCGAGAAGTGGGTCGCCACCAAGTGGCTGCGCGAGCGCGAGTTCAAGTAGGCAAAAAGGAACCGATGAAAGTCACTGCCAACGGGCTGCAGATCGAAGTCGACGACACCGGAGGCGAAGGGCGCCCCGTCATCCTGCTCATCATGGGCCTGGGCATGCAGCTGGTGGCATGGCCGAACGGCTTCGTGCAGCGGCTGGTGGACGCGGGCTTTCGCGTGGTGCGCCACGACAACCGCGACATCGGCCTGAGCCAGGGCTTCGACCACGCGGGCACCGGCAACGTGGTGTGGCAGACCATCCGCCACCGGCTCGGCCTCAAGGTGCGCTCGGCCTACACGCTGCAGGACATGGCGCTCGATTCGCTCGGCGTGCTCGACGCGCTGGGCATCGCGCGGGCGCACATCGTCGGCGCCTCGATGGGCGGCATGATCGCCCAGCGCATCGCCGCCTTCGCGCCACGGCGCAGCACCAGCCTCGTGAGCATCATGAGTTCCAGCGGCGCGCGCGGCCTGCCCGGGCCGCGCCGCGAGGTGACGGCCATGCTCATGCGCCGGCCCCTGGGCAAGAGCGAGGCCGAACTGGTGGCGCACAGCATCAGGCTGCTGCGGCTGATCCAGAGCCCCGCCTACCCGCAGACCGACCAGGAGCTGGCGGAGCGCCTGACCTTCAGCATGCGGCGTTCCTACCACCCGGCCGGCCTGATGCGGCAGATGCTCGCCATCGGCGCGGACGACGAGCGCCCCCAGGTGCTGCCACGCATCCAGTGCCCGGCGCTGGTGCTGCACGGCGACGCCGACGCGCTCGTGCCCATGGCCTGCGGCGAAGACACCGCCCGGCGCATTCCGGGCTCGCGTTTCGTTTCCGTACCCGGCATGGGCCACGACCTGCCGCCCGAGGTGTGCGCCATCCTCGCCAACCACATCGCACCGTTCGCGCACGCGGCCGAAGCCCGAGATCCAAAGCCATGAGCACAGACCACAACCCCAACACCCCCGAGCAATCGCAACTGGGCCGCGCCTCGGCCTACGCGGACCGCTACGACCCCTCGCTGCTGTTCCCCATCGCGCGCGCCACGCAGCGCGAGGCCATGGGCATCAGGTCCGGCGCCTTGCCCTTCTTCGGCGCCGACCTGTGGACCGCGTTCGAGGTGAGCTGGCTCAATGCGCGCGGCAAGCCGCAGCTGGCCATCGCGCACTTCACCATCCCGTGCGAGACGCCCAACATCATCGAAAGCAAGAGCTTCAAGCTCTATCTGAACAGCTTCAACAACAGCACCTTCGCCAGCATCGACGCCGTGCGCGAGCACCTGCGCACCGACCTCGCCGAGGCCGCCTGGCGCGGCAGCGACCAGTCGGGCGGCATCGGCGTGAAACTGCTCACGCCCGAGCTGTTCGACCGCGAACCGGTGCACGAGATCGACGGCCTCGACCTCGACCGGCTCGACATCGAGTGCACCCGCTACCAGCCCGCCCCCGATCTGCTGAGCAGCGACACCACGCAGGTGCACGTGAACGAAACCCTCACCAGCCGGCTGCTGAAGAGCAACTGCCTCGTCACCGGCCAGCCCGACTGGGGCAGCGTGCAGATCCGCTACAGCGGCCCGCCCATCGACCAGGCCGGGCTGCTCGCGTACATCGTGAGCTTTCGCAACCACAACGAATTCCACGAGCCCTGCGCCGAGCGCATGTTCACGGACATCTGGAGCCGCTGCAAGCCGACCAAGCTCGCGGTGTATGCGCGCTACACGCGGCGCGGCGGGCTGGACATCAACCCGTTCCGCACGAGCTGGCCGCAGGCGCTGCCGGCGAACATCCGTACCGCGCGGCAGTAGGCCGCAGGGGCCTTGCCGAAGCCCCTCTTCGGAAACCCGAAACCCGTGCCCGCCGCTCCTGTGGCATTCTGGATTTGCCCGCCGATTGCGCGGGCGAACATCCGGAGCACAGACAAGCATGGTTGAAGGAAAAGTGGTCGTCGTCACCGGCGCGGGCGGCGGCATCGGGCGCGACATCGCGCTGGCGATGGCGGCGCATGGCGCGAAGGTGGTGGTCAACGACATCGGCGCGGCGCTCGACGGCGAAGGCGGCAGCGCCGGCCCCGCGCAGCAGGTGGCCGACGAGATCCGCGCGGCCGGCGGGCAGGCCGTGCCCAACACCGACAACGTGGCCGATGCCGCCAGCGCCGCGCGCATCGTGCAATGCGCGCTCGACAGCTTCGGCCGCATCGACGCGGTGGTCAACAACGCGGGCATCCTGCGCGACCGCTTCTTCCACAAGATGTCGGTCGACGAGTGGGACTCGGTGCTCAAGGTGCATCTTTACGGCTCGTATTACGCGAGCCGCGCGGCCGCCACGCACTTCAAGGAGCAGAACTCGGGCGCGCTGGTGCACATGACCTCGACCTCGGGCCTCATCGGCAACTTCGGGCAGGCCAACTACTCGGCGGCCAAGCTCGGCATCGTCGCGCTGTCGAAGTCGATCGCGCTGGACATGCAGAAATTCAATGTGCGTTCCAACTGCATCGCGCCCTTTGCCTGGAGCCGCATGATCGGCGCCATTCCCACCGACACCGACGAGCAGCGCGCCCGCGTCGACAAGATCAAGCAGATGACGCCCGCCAAGGTCGCGCCGCTCGCGGTGTACCTGGCGAGCGATGCAGCCGGCGCGGTCAACGGGCAGATCTTCTCGGTGCGCAACAACGAGATCTCGCTCATCAGCCAGCCGCGCCCGGTGCGCTCCATCCACCGCTCCGAGGGCTGGACGCCGCAGAGCATCGCCGAGCACGCC
This sequence comes from Variovorax sp. PMC12, assembly GCF_003019815.1. Classification (NCBI taxonomy): domain Bacteria; kingdom Pseudomonadati; phylum Pseudomonadota; class Betaproteobacteria; order Burkholderiales; family Comamonadaceae; genus Variovorax; species Variovorax sp. PMC12. The sequence continues at coordinate 2,594,793 of NZ_CP027773.1, read as the reverse complement.
ATGCCCGCGATGCGTGCCAGCTTCTTCCCGCTGGACCGTTCGGCCGACGTGTTCAGCTGGGACCCGGTCTGAGGACAAACCCGCAGCAGTCCGGGCGCGGCTTCGGCTTCATTCGCCGGACAATGCGCGTTCCCTTCCTCCTTCGTGCCCGCGCCCGGTGAACCTGCACTTCGACCTGTTCGACCTGAAACTGTTCGTCTACGTGGCGGACGCGCACAGCCTCACGCGCGGTGCGGAGAAAGCCTGCATCTCGCTGGCCGCGGCCTCCACCCGCATCAAGCAGATGGAAGAGGCGGTGGGCGGCAAGCTGCTGCACCGCAGCGCGCAGGGCGTGACGCTCACTGCCGCCGGGCAGGCCGTGCTGTACCACGCCAAGCGCGTGATGCAGCAGATGGAGCACCTGCGCTGCGACATGCAGGACTTCGGCAAGGGCATCAAGGGCCATGTGCGGGTGTTCGCCAACACCACGTCGATCACCGAATACCTGCCGCAGAAGCTGGCCGGCTTCCTCACGCAGCATCCTGCCGTGCAGGTGGACCTGCGCGAATACCTGAGCGAGGAGATCGTGCGCGCGGTGGCCGACGGCGAGGCCGACATCGGCATCCTCGCGGGCGACGTGCACACCGGCGACTTCGACGCGCGCCCCTTCGGCAGCAACCAGCTCGTGCTGGTGGTGCCCACCACGCATCACCTGGCGGGCGCGCCCTCCGTGGCCTTCGCCGAAACGCTCGACGAGCAGCACGTGGGCCTGCACCACGGCAGCGCCATCCACCGCTTCCTGCAGCGCCGCGCCGAGCTCGCGGGCCGGGGCTTCAACCCGCGCATCCAGGTGAGCAGCTTCGAGGCCATCTGCCTGATGATCGAGGCGGGCGTGGGGGTGGGCGTGCTGCCGGCGTCGTCGGCGCAGCGCCTGTCGATGGCGATGCGCATCTCGACCGTGGCGCTCAGCGATGCCTGGGCCGAGCGCGAGCTGAAGCTGATCGCGCGCAACCGCGAGCAGCTGCCGGCTTCCGCGCGCGAGCTGTTCGACCACCTTGTTTCGCACTGAGGGCGCGCACGCCATGTCCGCCGACCTGAAGTCGCTGCGCCTGTTCGTGACCGTGGCCGACCACGGCAGCATCAGCGAAGGCGCCAAGCGCTGCCACATCGCGCTTGCGGCCGCCAGCAAGCGCATCTCCGACCTCGAGGCCCGCGCCAGGCTGCCGCTGCTGGTGCGCCATGCGCGCGGCGTCACGCTCACTTCGGCGGGGCATGGCCTGCTGCTGCATGCGCGCGCCGTGCTCTCGGCCATGGACCGCCTCGGCGCCGAGTTCGACGATTTCCAGAACGGCGTGGCGGGCGTGGTCAGCATCACGGCCAACGCGTCAACCATCGCGCAGTTCCTGCCGGCGCAGATCGGCTCCTTCCTGCGGCTGCACCCGGTGCTGAAGATCGACCTGCAGGAGCGCGCCAGCACCGAGGTGGTGAAGGCCGTGCAGGCGGGCCTGGCCGACATCGGCGTGATCGAGAGCCACACGCCCGCCGAAGGCCTCGAATGCCTGCCGTACCGCAACGACGAACTGGCCGTGGTGATCGCACGCGACCATCCTCTGGCCCGGCGCAAGCGCATCGGCGTGGAAGAGGTTCTGCGCTACGACCATATCGTGGTGCGCGAAGGCACCGCGCTGCACCGGGTGCTGCTGGCCGCCGCGCTGGAAGCGCAGGTGCCGCTGAAGGTGCGCATGCAGGTGGGCAGCTTCGACATGGTGTGCCGCATGGTGGAGCAGGGCGTGGGCATCGGCGTGCTGCCTTATGCGGCCATCCTGCCGCAGCTGCAGATACTGCGGCTGCGCTGCCTGAAGCTCGACGCGCCCTGGGCGCTGCGCCGGCACCTGCTGTGCGTGCGCAGGCAGCAGGACCTGACCGTGGCCGCGCGCTCCGTGCTCGAGCACCTCGGCCGGCCGGACTGAACGCGAGGGCGCGCCAGCCTTCGCGCCGCGCGAAGCCTCGCGCTCGCCAAAAACGAATTGTTCTCCCGTGGCCCGCGCGCAAAGATCGCGCAAACCAAAGGAGACACCCTTGAAGATCGTTCGCGTCAGCGCCACGCCGCTGAACATTCCCGTGACCATCGACGTGGTCGGCCTGAACAAGCAGACCTCGCTGTCGCTGTGCCTTACGGAGATCGAGACCGACACCGGCCTCGTCGGCCACGGCATGACCGCCATCACCGAGGAAGAAATCATCGCCGCCGCCGTGCGCGAAGTGGCCGGCCCCGCGCTGATCGGCGAAGACCCGATGGCCACCGAGCGCCTGTGGGAGAAGCTCTACTGGCTGCTCTCGCCGCGCGGCCAGACCGGCTATGCCAGCCACACCATCGCCGCGCTCGACATCGCGCTGTGGGACATCAAGGCCAGGGCGCTCGGCCAGCCGCTGTGGCGCCTGCTGGGCGGCGCGCGCGCCAGGGTGCCGGTGTACGCCACCTTCGGCTTCGGCTTCTTCGAGCGCGACCAGCTCGCCGCCGCCGCCAGGCTGTGGGTCTCCCAGGGCTTCCAGCGCCTGAAGATGACCGTCGGCAACCACGCGCTCGCACGCCGCGACGAGCCGCGCCCGCTCGACGAGGTCATCGCCGAGGACGTGCGCCGCGTGGCGGCGGTGCGCGAGGCCGTGGGCCCCGACGTGAAGCTGTACGTCGACGCCAACTGCGGCCTCGACCTGTTCCACGCCACCGAGCTGGCGCACCGCATCGAGCCCTACGGCATCAGCTTCTTCGAGGAGCCGCTCACGCAGAACGACGTGCGCCAGATGGCCCAGCTGCGCGCGCGCACCCGCATTCCGCTGGCCTGCGGCCAGAACGAGGGCCTGGCCTTCCGCTTTCGCGACCTGCTGGTGAACCAGGCCGCCGACGTGCTGCAGCCCAACGTGACCATCTCTGGCGGCTACTCGCAGGTGCTGAAGATCGCGGGCATGGCGCAGGCCTTCAACGTGCCCATCGACAACGGCGGCGCCTGGCCCTTCCACAACATGCACCTGCATGCGGGCGTGTCGAACGGCGGGCTGGTCGAGTACCACTACGTGGCGGTGCAGATGCTCAAGCAGATCTTCGACGGCCTGCCGGTGCCCGACCAGGGCTGGCTCACGCTGCCCGAGACGCCGGGCCTGGGCTTCGCTCCCAATGCCGACCGCGTGCGCGAGCTGGCGAAGCTGCCGACCTCGCACGGCAAGGGCAAGGCCTGAGCAGCCGGCCGGCGATTCCGAACAAGACAACGGAGACAAGATGAAAGCCAGACAAGCGAATCGACCCGAGCGCCGCCATGCACTGCGCGCGATGGCGGCCCTGGGCTTTGCGGGTGCCTTTGCCCTCGCGGCGCCCGTGGCCCGGGCCCAGAAGTACCCCGACAAGCCGATCCGCCTCGTGGTCGGTTACTCGGCCGGCGGCGGCGTGGATGCGGTGGCCCGCCTGCTCGGCGTGCGCCTGTCGGCCGTGCTGGGCCAGCAGGTGCTGGTGGAGAACCGCACCGGCGCCACGGGGCTCATCGCGGCCGAGTTCGTCGCCAAGGCGCCGCCCGACGGGTACACGCTGATGATGGGCGACAGCGCCTTGCTCATCGCCAAGCTGCTGCAGCCGAAGATCGGCATCGATCCGCTCACCAGCTTCAAGCCGGTGGCGGGCGCCTTCATCTCGCCGCTGATGATCGTCGCCAACAACGACTTTCCCGCGAAGACGCCCGCGGAGCTGGTGAAGGAGCTCAAGGCCAATGCCTCGCGCTATTCGTATGCCACGTCGGGCGTCGGCACGGTGCAGCACCTGGGCTTCGAGATGCTCAAGCAATCCACCGGCAGCTCGGTGGTGCATGTGCCGTACCGCGGCGCCGCGCAGATCGTGCCGGACGTGATCGGCGGGCAGATTCCCCTTGGCGTGGTGAGCGCGACGGCAGGCATGGCACAGGCCAAGGCGGGCAAGCTGCGCGCGGTGGCGCTGATGAACACGGCGAAGCTCGAAGGCGCGGAGAGCGTGCCGCCGCTGGCCGATGCGTTGCCGGGCTTCGATGTGGCGCCGCGCATCTTCGTGCTGGCGCCGGCTGGCACACCGAACGAAGTGGTCGAGCAGCTGTCGGCTGCGGTGAAGTCGGTGCTCGACACGCCGGAGGCCGGTGCTGCTGCCGCGGCGCAGGGCACGCTGCGTGCCTATTCAACGCCATCGCAGCTTGGGAAGGACATGGCTGCGGAGACTTCGCGGTGGAAGAAGATCATTTCTGACCAGCGCATCGTGGCTGAGGGGAACTGAGGTTTTTTTGTTCGGGGCTTGCTCACGCCGGCGGGGTACCTTGCTCCGCGAATGTCCCCCGGGGCTTCGCCCCTCCTCCTTTATTTCGCTGCGCAAGGTACCCCGCCAGCGTGAGCGCTCAGAGCACTTGTTGATCGGCTCGCACACGCCCCGAAAGACCCACAAACAAAACACGAAACACTGAAATGACAACACCCCACCTCGGCCTGATAGTCCCCCCCGCAGCCGGCGCAGTGCCGGTGGACGGCCCGCTGCTCTACGGCGAGCGCATCCGCTTCAGTGCCAAAGGCCTGGGCCTCGGAGAGATTTCCACGCGCGGCTATCTGGATGTCATCGACTCGGTGGTCGAGAAGGCCGTGGCGCTCAAGGAAGAGGGCGTGAGCGTGGTCTCGCTCATGGGCACATCGCTGAGCTTCTTCCGCGGCGCGGCCTTCAACCGGGAGCTCGAAGCCGAGATGACGCGCGCCACCGGATTGCCCTGCACCACCATGAGCAACGCCATCGTCGGTGCACTGCGTCACCTCGGCGTGCGGCGCGTGGCGGTGGCCACGGCGTACATCGATGAAGTCAACCAGCACCTGCGCAAGTACCTGGAGCAGAGCGACTTCGAGCCTCTCGCGCTCGAAGGCCTTTCCATCTCCGACGTGAAGGCCGTGGGCGAAGTGCCGACCCGGGTGCTGGTCGATTTGTGCCTGAAGGTGTTCGAAGCCCAGCCCGGCGCCGACGGCATCCTCATCTCGTGCGGCGGACTGGTCACGCTCGATGCCGTGCGCGAAGTCGAAGCCCGCCTGCGGGTGCCCGTGGTGTCGAGTTCGCCCGCCGGCTTCTGGGACCTCGTCGGCACCGCCGGGCTCGACCCGCGCGTGCCTGGCCAGGGGCGACTTTTCGCCTGAGCCGCTTCAGCCGATCAGCCAGCGCCCCACGCGCGGCGTATCGGCCAGCTTCCAGACCTGCTCGCACAGCGCCTTCGCCTCGTCGGCGGTGGCGCCTTCGCCGTAGTGCGCCAAGCGCTGCATCTTGTCCTCGATCTCCGCACGGTCCAGGCTGTTGCCGGGGTCGCCCTTTGGCTCGTCCACGCGGCCCTGCAGCCTGCGGCCGTCGGTGGTGTGGACGCTGACCTTCCCGATCCAGCGCGCCGGGTAGGCGGTGTCGACCTCTTCGTCGAGCTCCATCGTCACCTTCTCGCGGAAGGCCGAGACCTCGGGCGCGAGGAAGTCGCGGTCGAACTCGCCCAGGCCCGCGCGGCCGTGCACGGCGATCAGACCCAGCACCGTGCCCATCGAGAACTTGCCCTGGTGCACCGTGGCCGGCACATCGACGCGGCCCAGCACGTCGATGGCGCCCTGGTGCACGTGCGTGGTCACGCGCGACACGTCGGCGGGCTTCAGGTTGTTCTGCTGCATCACCTGCAGCAGCGCATCGGCGGCGGGGTGGGTGTGGCGGCAGGATGCGTGGTATTTGAAGGAGGTTTCGGCCAGCGTCCAGCGCGTGCCGAGGCCGTCGGTGAGCCTGGCCGGGTCGGCGTCGCTAGACATACCCACGCCCAGGCCTTGCGCACCTTCGAGGATCTTCGCCGCGCCGGTGAAGCCGTCCTGCGCGAGGTAGGCCGACATCAGCCCGCTGGCCGCCGCGTGCGCGCAGTGCAACTGCTTGGAGTCTGCCGCGTCGCGCAGGAACTCCCACACGCCGGCCGATTGCGTGCCGGCCGAGCCGAAGGCGTGCAGCATCTGCTGCGGCGTGAGGTTCAGCAGGCGGCCCACTGCAGCAGCCGCCGCGAGCGTGCCCGCGGTCGCCGTCGTGTGGAAGGTCTTGTAGTGCGAGCGGCCGAGGAACTCGCCGACGCGGATGCCGACTTCATACCCTGCGACCACGGCCGTGAGCAGCTGCGCGCCGCTCGCACCGAGGCTCTGCGCCACCGCGAGCGCGGGCGCGATGACGACGGCGGCCGGATGGAACACCGAGCCGTTGTGCACGTCGTCCTGCTCCACGAAGTGCGAGGCCGCCGCATTCACCAGCGCGGCGAACAGCGGCGAGCTGGTCTGGCGCGAAGTCAGTATTTCGCTGGGGCCTTCCGCGGGGCCCATCGTCCGGGCGAAGCGCTCGATGCTGCGTACGGGCCGCGCCGTGCGGGCCGCCAGCACCGAGCCCAGCCAGTCGAGCATCAGGTCCTCGGTGCGGCGCAGCACGGGGGCGGGAATGTCGGCGAACTGCAGTTCGGCCGCGAAAGTCGCGAGCACCTTGCTCGGATGGTCGACGGAGTTCATGGGAAGTCCTTCAGAACGAACGGGGCAGGCCCAGCATGTGCTCTGCAACATAGCTCAGGATCAGGTTCGTCGAGATCGGCGCCACCTGGTAAAGCCGTGTCTCTCGGAACTTGCGCTCGATGTCGTATTCGCACGCGAAGCCGAAGCCGCCATGGAACTGCAGGCAGGCATTGGCGGCCTCCCAGCTCGCCTTGGCCGCCAGGTACTTCGCCATGTTGGCCTGCGCGCCGCAGGGCTGGTGCGCATCGAACAGGCGGCAGGCCTCGTAGCGCATCAGGTTCGCGGCTTCCACTTCGATGAAGGCCTCGGCAATCGGAAACTGCACGCCCTGGTTCTGCCCGATGGGCCGGCCGAACACCACGCGTTCCTTGGTGTACTTCGTCACGCGGTCGATGAACCAGTAGCCGTCGCCGATGCACTCGGCGGCAATCAAGGTGCGCTCGGCGTTGAGCCCGTCCAGGATGTACTTGAAGCCCTGGCCTTCCTCGCCGATCAGGTTCTCGGCCGGGATCTCGAGGTTCTCGAAGAACAGCTCGTTGGTCTCGTGGTTCACCATGTTCAGGATGGGCTGCACCGTGAGCCCCTTGCCGATGGCCTCGCGCAGGTCGACGATGAAGATCGACATGCCCTCGGACTTCTTCTTCACGTCCGCCAGCGGCGTGGTGCGCGCCAGCAGGATCATCAGGTCGGAGTGCTGGATGCGCGAGATCCACACCTTCTGGCCGTTGACGACGTAGCGGTCGCCCTTCTTCACGGCGGTGGTCTTGATCTTGGTGGTGTCGGTGCCGGTGGTGGGCTCGGTCACGCCCATCGACTGCAGGCGCAGTTCGCCGTTGGCGATCTTCGGCAGGTAGTTGCGCTTCTGCGCCTCGCTGCCGTGCCGCAGCAGCGTGCCCATGTTGTACATCTGGCCATGGCAGGCGCCGGAGTTGCCGCCGCAGCGGTTGATCTCTTCCATGATGACCGAGGCTTCGGTCAGGCCCAGGCCGGAGCCGCCGTACTCCTGCGGAATCAGCGCCGCCATCCAGCCGGCCTTGGTGAGCGCATCGACGAATTCGGCGGGGTAGCCGCGCGCCTCGTCGATCTTGCGGAAGTAGGCATCGGGAAACTGCGCGCACAGGTCGCGCACGGCGTCGCGGATGTCGGGGTAGTTCTTGTCGTTGGCGTTGTTCATCGTTCTTTGCTCAGTCCTGGCGCGGGCCGCCGGCTTCCTTCTCCACGCGTTGCCAGATCTCCACCGCCATCGGGTCGTCGATCTCTTCCAGGATATGGCCCACGAGGCCGATGGCGCGCGCCATCACGCCGAAGCCGCGAATGATCTTCCAGGGAAAACCGAACTCCGCCGCGATCGCGCCGATGGCACCTGTGGCGTTGATCGGCAGCGACTTGCCCGACACCCGCTCGGCTTCTTCCTGCACCGCCTGCATCAGCGCGACATAGTGGCTGGAGAGCCCGTTCTCCGCCGCGATCTGGAACAGGCGCGGCGTGCGCGGGTCGATGGGCTTGTGCAGCGGATGGCCCAGGCCCGGCACGATCTGCTTGCGCGCGCGGTGGTCGGCCACGATGTCCTTCGCCATGTCGGCGAGCGGGCGCGTGGGTTTCTCGCCGAAGGGGATTGCTTCGTAGAGCATCCTGGCCGCGCCTTCGGTGCTGCCGACGAACACCGTGCCCAGTCCGCAGAGCCCGGCTGCCACGGCGGCCTGCAGCGCTTCGGGAGCGCCCGCATAGGTAAGGCGCGCCGCCAGGGCGCTGGGCGTGATGCCGTGCTCCACCAGCGTGACGACGATGGCATTGAAGGTCACCGACTCCTGGGGCGTCGGGATGCGCCCGGTCAGCTCCAGGAAGGCCATGTCGCCCAGGTTGAGGTGGCCGAGGATTTCCGAAGGCAGGTCGCGCCCGCGCACGGTGATCCTGTCGGGCGTGCTGTGGCCCAGCTCCGTATGCAGGGATTTCTTGATCTTGGTGGTCATGCGCCGAATCTAGCCCCGCCTCGCGCGGGGTGGCTCTCTGAATGCGAAACCCTCCCTTCGGCAAATGCAAATGCTCGGCGGCGGGGTCTTCGGGCACGCTGCGGCGATGGACCTTGAATCACTTTCGGCGGTGCGCGAATCGGCGCTCGACTACTTCGTTCGCAGCCGCGCCACCCAGCGGCGGCGCCAGCGCATGGAACAACCGGATGCCGACGAGGCCGAAGGCTGGCGCGACATCGCCGCCCTGGGCTGGCCCGGCATGCTGGCGCCCGAATCGGCCGGCGGCCTCGCGCTGGGGCTGGCCGGTGCGGCGGAAATTCTGCGCGCGGCCGGCGAGCACGCGGCGCCGGAGCCATTGCTGGCCGTGGCTGGCCTCGGCGCGCTGCTGCTGTCGGCGCTGCACACCCCGCGCGCCGATACGCTGCTGGCCGAACTGGTCGCGGGCCGCAGCCTGCCGGCGCTGGCGTGGCAGGAGAGCGCGGGCGACCTCAGCGCGGTGCCGCTGGCCTGCGGCTGCGAAGCGTTGGCGGGCGATGCCGGCGGCGTGCTGCTGCAGGGCGAAAAGCTCATGGTGCTGCCCGGCGCCGCCGCCAGCGGCTGGCTGGTGTCGGCGCGTGGCGAAGACGACGCGGTGCTGCTGTGGGTGCCGCGCGGCACCGTGGGCGTGAGCGAAACGCCGGTGCCGCTGGTCGACGGCAGCCAGGCGTCGAACCTGCGCTTCGAGCACGTCAGGCTGCCGGCCGACGCTGTGCTGGCCGAGGGCCCGGCCGCGCAGGAGGCGCTGCGCCGGGCGCTCGCGGGCGGGCAGATCCTGCAGTCGGCCGAGCTGCTGGGCGCGGGGCAGGCCATGCTCGCGCAGACGCTGGCCTACCTGCGCACGCGCTCGCAGTTCGGCAAGCCCATCGGCAGCTTCCAGGCGCTGCAGCACCGCTGCGTCGACATGTTCATCCACCTCGAAGTGGCGAAGGCGACGCTGGACGAGGTGCTGGCGCAGGCGGGGCAGGAACCGACGGCAGAGCGCATGGAGGCCGAGGCCAGCCGCGTCAATGCGCGCTGCACGGCGGCCGCGCTGCAGGCCTCGCGCGCATCGGTGCAGCTGCATGGCGCCATCGGCTACACGCAGGAATGCGACCTGAGCCTGTTCTACAAGCGCGTGCTGTGCCTGTCGGCCTGGCTGGGCAATGCCAGCGCGCACCGGCACCGGCATGCATCGCTGTCGCGCGATGCGGAGGCGGCAGCGGGCACTGCGCAGTGGCAGGGCGGATTCCCCCGCACCGCCGACTGGGCGGCGTTGCCCGAGGCCGACTTCCGCCGCATGGTGCGCGCCTTCCTGCAGCAGCGCTATCCGCAGCAGCTTCGCTACCTGTCGCACCGCGCGCGATGGAGCGAGATGCGCGAGTGGTATCTCACGCTGTCGGCGCAAGGCTGGATCGCGCCCGCATGGCCGCAGGCGCACGGCGGCATGGGCCTGCCGGCCGACAAGCTCATCGCGTGGATCGAGGAGCTGGAGCAGCACGGCGTGGCGCGCGCGCCCGACCAGGGCATCGTGATGATCGGCCCGCTGCTCATACAGCACGGCACGCCCGAACAGCAGCAGCGCTTTCTGCCGCGCATCCTCAGCGGCGAGCATGTGTGGTGCCAGGGTTACTCGGAGCCCAATGCCGGTTCGGACCTCGCGGGCCTGCGCACCGAGGCGATGCCGGCGCGCGACGCGCAGGGCGAGCACTTCGTGGTCAACGGCCAGAAGATCTGGACCACGCTCGCGCAGGACGCCAACCACATCTTCATGCTGGTGCGCACCGACAAGGACGCGCGCAAGCAGGAGGGCATCAGCTTCCTGCTGTGCGACCTGCGCACGCCGGGCATCACCATCCGGCCGATCCGCACGCTGGCCGGCGAGCCGGAGTTCTGCGAGGTGTTCTTCGACAACGTGCGCGTGCCGGCGGAAAACCTGGTCGGCAGGCTGCACGGCGGGTGGACCATCGCGAAGGCGTTGCTGGGCTTCGAGCGCATCTTCCTGGGCAGCCCCAAGCAGTCGCAGTACGCGCTGGGGCAGCTTGCGCGGCTGGCGCAGGCGCGGCGGCTGTTTGCCGACCCGGTGTTCGCGCAGCGCTTCGCGGCGCTGCGGCTCGACGTGCTCGACCTGTCGGCGGCGTACACGGGCTTCGCGAACATCGTGCGGGCCGGAAAGCCGCTGCCCGCTTCGGTGTCGCTGCTGAAGATCTGGGCCAGCGAGACCTATCACCGCATCGGCGCGCTGCTGGTCGAGGCGGCCGAAGAGCAGGGCGCCGTGGCCGGCGACCAGGTGCTCGACGGGCAGAGCTTCAACGTGCTCTCGCCGCTCATCGGTTCGACGGCCGCAATGATCTACGGCGGCACCAACGAGATACAGCGCAACATCCTCGCGCGGCAAGTCCTCGATTTGCCTGCATGAGGCTCGCCCCCAGTCTTCGCGCACTTCGTGTCGCTTCGCCAACCCCCTACCGGGGGCAACACCTGCGGCCCGGCAAAGCCGGTTCCGCGGTGTTTCACGAAAGAACAGTCCTGCCTGGCTTTCGAGCCTGACTTGTAGATCAACAACAGGAGACAACGCTCATGACATCGACTCACTTCTCGCGCCGCCAACTCATGGCCGGGCTGGCCGGCGGCGCGGCACTCGGCGCACTGCCGCACCGCGCCTTCGCGCAGCAGCCATTGCCGCCGCTCATCAAGCTGGTGGTCGGCTATTCGGCCGGCGGCCCGGTGGATGGGGCCGCGCGCCTGCTCGCGCCGGCGCTGAGCCAGGCGCTGGGCACGCAGGTGATCGTGGACAACCGGCCCGGCGCGAGCGGCTCGCTCGGCGGCGACGCGGTGGCCAAGGCCGCGGCCGACGGCACGATGCTGTTCTTCGGCGCGAGCCCGACCATCACCATCAACCCCAACGTGCAGCGGCACATGGCGTTCGACCCGATGAAGGACCTCGTGCCCATCGCGCCGCTGGTGGACTACACCAACGTGCTCGTCATCAACAACGACGTGCCGGTGCGCAGCGTGGCCGAGCTGCTCGAATATGCGAAAGCGCGGCCAGGCAAGGTGTTCTACGGCTCGGCGGGCGTGGGCGCCTCGAACCACCTGAGCGGCGCGCTGCTCGAGAAGATGGCCGGCGTGCAGCTCACCCATGTGCCGTACAAGGGCAGCGCACCCGCGCTGGCCGACGTGATGGCGGGCACGGTGACGATGATGTTCGACATCATCGCGACCTCCAAGCCCTTCATCCAGTCCGGCAAGGTGCGCGCGCTGGCCGTCACCTCGCGCCAGCGCAACCGCATGCTGCCGGAGGTGCCGACCATGATCGAGTCGGGCGTGGCGGGCTACGACGTGGGCGGCTGGTTCGGCCTGTACGGCCCGGCGCGCATGGACCCGGCACTGGTCGTGCGCATGAATGTCGCCGCGCAGAAGATGCTGGCGCGCGAAGACATCGCGAGCCGCCTGCGCGAGCAGGGCTACGACGTGTGGTCCGGCGCGGCCGACCTGCTCGCTACCAAGGGCAAGTCGGACCGGCAGCTCTGGGCCACCGCGTCCAAGGGCATCGAGGCGGAATAGGCGATGCGGCAATCACGCATTCACGAGCTGCTGGAGGCCCGCGCGGCACGCACGCCGGAGGCAGTCTTTCTTTTCGAGCCCGGCGCCACGACCACCTACGCGGCGCTGCAGGCAATGGCCGAAACCGCCACGCAAGACCTGCTGGACGCCGGCGTGCGTCCGACCGACCGCGTGGTGCTGGTGGCCGAGAACTGCGCCGCGCACATCGCGCTTCTGATGGCGTGCAGCCGCATCGGCGCATGGTCTTGCGGCGTGAATGCGCGCATGTCGCCGGGCGAGATCGCGGCGATCGTGGAACGGGCGGACGCGCGCCTTTGCTGCTTCACCACAAGCGCTTCGCAGGCGGCCGAACAGCACGCCCGGCGCGCCGGTGCGGTGCCGTCCTCGCTTGCGGGCGTGATGCGCTCGGCAACGCGCGAAGAAGCGCGCACCGAGCCCGACCCGGCCCTGGCCGACACCGCCGCCATCATCTTCACCTCCGGCACTTCGGGCACGCCGAAGGGTGTGATGGTCTCGCACCGCGGGCTGCTGCACTTCGGGCGGGTGTCGGCTGGCGTGAGGGCGCTGAGCGAACGCGACCGTGCCTACGCCTTCCTGCCGATGACGCACATCTTCGGCATCGGCACCGTGCTGATGGCCGCGCTCACCGGCGGCGCTTCGCTGGTGCTGCGCGGCAGCTTCTCGCCGGCCGACATGCTGCAGGCGCTGGCGCACGAGCAGGTGTCCAACCTGCTCGGGCCGCCGACCATGTACGCGCGCCTGCTGGCCCACATCGACAGCGAGCGCGTGGTGCCGCGCTTTCCGCATCTGCGCTACGTGTACACCGGTTCGGCTCCGCTCGACCCCGCGCTCAAGCAGCGCGTGGAGCGGCTGTTCGGCCAGCCGCTGCACTACGGCTACGGGCTCTCGGAGTACGCGGGCTCGGTGTTCCTCACGCGCACGGAAGCCCCGCGTTCGGACACGGCGGCCGGCCATGCGGTGGAGGGCGGCGAGGCCCGCATCGTGTCGATCGAGGGGCGCGACGTGCCGCAAGGCGACACCGGCGAGATCTGGCTGCGCGGCCCGGGCCTCATGCTCGGCTATTTCCGCGACGCGGCCGCCACCGCGCAGGTGATGCGCCCCGGCGGCTGGTACGCCACCGGCGACCTCGGGCGCTTCGGCCCCGACGGCGCGCTGTTCGTGGTCGGCCGACTCAAGGAAATGATCATCCGCTCGGGCTTCAATGTCTATCCGGCGGAGGTCGAGGCGGTCATCGGCCGTTTCGGCGGCGTGCACCTGTGCGCGGTGGTCGGCGTGCCAGAGGCGGATGGCAACGAGCAGGTGGTCGCCTTCGTGGAGCTGGAGCCGGGTGCGGTGCTCGATGAGGCGGCGCTGCGCGCACACCTGGCGGAGCACCTGTCGCCCTACAAGCGCCCCACCCGCATCGAGGTGATCGATACCATGCCGACCACCCCCAACGGCAAGCTGCTCAAGCGCGAACTGCAGGCGCGGCTGCGCGCAGCGTAGGCAGGTGTGCCGCCGGGCGCTTCGCGTTTTCCTGCAAGCGGGTGCGCCGCAGTCCTTCCACGCGCCTCCGGGGCGCGCCGCATCGTGGTTCCTTCTACAAAGGAAATCACCATGGCCGATGACTTGAGCAAGCGCGGGCCGCCAGACGCCGCCCGCATCAACGTGAACGAGGCGCACGAAGTGCGCTACTGGACCCAGACGCTGGGCGTGACCGAAGCGCAGTTGCGCTCGGCCATCGCCGCCGCCGGTGTGCTGGTGAAGGACGTGCGCACCTACCTGGGCAAGCCCTGAGGCTCGTAGGCTCGCTCCTACACCCGGCGCGGTAGCCGGGCACGATACTTGTTACTCCCTCTCGTTTCAGGAAGTACCCGTGACCGTGCCGATGAACCCCACGCCTCTGGCAGCCGCGCAATGAAGTCTTCTCCCAGTGCGCGCAGCTGGATCGCCGCAGGCGTGCGCCACGAACTTCTCACCCGGGCCCTGCCCGCCCTGCGGCACGACATGGCGGCGCCGGTCTCGGTGATCCGCATGGCGCTGCTGATGCTCAAGCGGCAGGTCAGCGCAGCCACCGTCGATGCCGCCGCCTGCGAAGAGCGCGTGGCGCTGATCGACAACCAGGTGGCCGAACTGGTCGGTGCCATCCGCTCGCTGCGCGACTGGGAACTGGCGACCACCGACGACGGCATCGCCCGCAGCGCGCTGGTGGCGCAATGCACGACCTTGATGCGCGCGGCCTTCGACCTGCACGGCGTGACGCTCGACATCGACCCCGCGCTCGAACCGAGCGAGGACGAGCAACGCTGGCCCGCGGCGGCGGCCTTGCGCTATCTGTTCCTCGGCGTGCTGGGCTACCTGCACGACAGTGCCGACGAAGCCGGCACGATCCGCGTGCAGGCCGAAGGCGCCAATGCGCTGCGGCTTTCTGCAATGCCGCGCGAAGCGGGCGCCACCGACGCCGTGCTCGATGCGCATCGTGCGCCGCGCGCGCTGGCCATCGATGCCGTCGCGCTGCAGAACCTGGCGGAAGACCTGGGTTACGTCGTCGCCGTGGACGGCGACAGCGTGCGCTTCGCGCTCGCCACCGCGGCCTGAACCTTCCTGCCGCCTCGGCGGCTGTCGCCCGCCGCAGCACGCGCCTGCGCTTGCCGGTGCGTGCGCAGGAAGGCCTGCAGCCGGCGTTCGGCCGCATAGAGCCCGCGTGAAGGCCGCGCGGTCTTGCGGCCCGCGATCTTCTCGAACAGCGCGGTGGCGGCGTCTTCATCGTTGTCCGACAGCGCGCTGCCCAGCGCCAGCACGGCCGGGTGCACATAGGCCTTCTTGCAGACCGCCGGCGTGTTGCCGAGCTGCTTGGCGACTGCCGCGAGGATGTCCTTGGCGCGGTAGCGGGTGCCGTCCGTCGCGCTGCGCCCCGGCTCGCAGGCCAGCCGGGTGAGCTCCAGGGCCTGCACCGTGCCGTGCCAGGTGCGGAAGTCCTTGGCGGTGAAGCGTTCGCCGGGCGAGGCTTCGGCAAGATAGTCGTTCACGTCGGTGGACGACACGCTGTGCAGCTCGCCGTCTTCGCCCGCGTACTGGAACAGGGCCTGCCCGGGCAACTGCTGGCACTGCCGCACCACCTTGGCCACGCGCGGGTCTTCCAGCCTGGCCTCGTGCATCACGCCGCTCTTGCCCTTGAAGCGCAGCCGCAGCGCGGTGCCGTGCACGTCCACATGGCGGTTGCGCAGCGTGGTGAGGCCGTAGGAGCCGTTGCTGCTTGCGTACTCCTCGTTGCCGATGCGCAGCAGGGTGGTGTCGAGCAGGCGCACCAGCGCCGCCAGCACCTGGCTGCGGTCGGGCGCCTTGTTTTTCCTGTCGGCCTGCAGGTCGCGCGCCACGCGGGCACGGATGCGCGGCAGCGCGAGCGCGAAGGCTTCGAGCCGCTCGAACTTGGTCTCGTCCTTCATCACGCGCCAGTCGGCGTGGTAGCGGTACTGCTTGCGCCCGCGCGCGTCGATGCCGGTGGCCTGCAGGTGGCCGTTGGGCAGCGGGCAGATCCAGACCTGGGTGTAGGCCGGCGGAATGGCCAGCATGCGGATGCGCGAGATTTCGTCCACGTCGCGCAGCCATTGGCCCTTGGCGTCGCGGTAGCGAAAGCGCGTGCCGTGCTTCAGGCGGCGAATGCCCGGCATGTCGGGGTTCACGTAGACCAGCCCGTTGGCGATGGGCGTGGGCTTCGACGGTGGCCGCGCGGACGGCTGCGACACGGGAGAGGTGGAAAGAACAGTGGCCGGCATGGGGTTTGCGTGGTGGTACGCACCGTTTTTGCCAGCGCCGACAATCACGGCCTGTAGGACGCCGCAAATGCGGGCCGTCTGTTCTTTCCCTCATCGAGCTTCTCCATGTCTTCTCGCCCTTCGTCCTTCCGTACCCGCTGGCTCCTGCTGCCGGCAACCGCGCTGCTTGCCGCGGGCTGCGCTTCCACTTCTACCTCCACCGCCGTGCCGGCCACGGCTTCCGCACCGCCCGTGAAGGTCAAGGTGTTCGTCGCCGCCATGTTCGAGATCGGCCAGAACACGGGCGACCGTGCCGGCGAGTTCCAGCACTGGTACGAGCGCTACTGGAAAGACGCCAAGCCCATCGCCGTGCCCGGCGCGCTGCAGCCCGTGTACTGCAACACCGACGGCGTGTGCGGCGCGGTGCTGGGCATGGGCAAGGTCAACTCCTCGTCGTCGATGCAGGCGATCCTGCTGAACCCGCGGCTGGATTTTTCGCAGGCCTACTACGTCATCTCCGGCGTGGCCGGCACGCCGCCCTCGCGCGGCACCATCGGCGAAGTGAACTGGGGCACCTGGCTGGTCGACTACGACCTGGGCCACCGCTGGGCGCCTGAAGAAAACAAGCCCGGCGAACCGACCTTCATGCCGCGCAAGGGCTACGAGGAATACCGCCGCTTCCAGCTCAACCCCGACCTCGTGCGCTGGGCCATGAGGCTGTCGGCCGACACGCCGCTGAAAGACTCCGAGTCGGCGCGCAAGTACCGCCTGCGCTACCCCGACGCGGCGGCCCGCCGCGCGCCCTTCGTCGGCACCGGCACCCACATGACGGGCGACACCTTCTTCCACGGCCCGGGCATGTCGAAGCAGGCGCAGTACATCGCCAAGCTCTACGGCGCGGACGACTACGTCATCACCGAGATGGAGGCCGCCGCCATCACGCTGGTCATCAAGCGCACCCACGGCACCGACCGCGTGATGAGCCTGCGCGGCGCGGTCAACTTCGACCAGGGCAACCCGAAGGAAACCACGCTGCAGCACCTGGACCCCGCCCCCGGCGAAACGGCCGGCGGCTTTGCGGAGACGGTGGAGAACGTCGAGCGCGTGGGCAGCCGCGTGGTCGACCACATCGTGGCCAACTGGCCGCAGTGGCAGGGCGGCGTGCCCAGGCCCTGAGCCTGCCTGGTCAGGGCCGCGCCGGCTGGAGGTGCCAGGTCACGGTGAAGTCGAAGGGCGTCCACCGGCTCACCGTGACGCCCGCCTGCCGCAGGCCGCGGCCGATCCAGGTGTTGCAGGTCTCGAAGAGGTTGTAGGCGCCCTCGGCTTCGTAGAAGGCGTCCTGGCCGTCGTAGTGCGCGCCCGCGATGGCTTGCGCCGGCCCCGGCGGCAGGCTGGCGCGCACATGGCCGACGAGCTGCGCATACCGGGCCTGCGACAGCGGCAGCTCGAATGCGCCGCGGCCCAGTTGCCCGCGCCGCAGGTAGCTCACGTGCAGCAGCGAGCGGTTGCCGCCCGACAGCGCCCCGAAGGCGCGCGAGACCGTCAGGTCGCCCCAGGTGGGCGTGTTCAGGTAGAACTCGCGGTCGCCCCAGCCGATGGCGATGAACTCGGCATCGGGCGGCGGCGCCTTGAAGTCTTTCAGCGGAAACACCTGCAGCCAGTCGATGGTGGCCGAGCGGACCGGGAACACGTAGTCGGTGTGCACGCCGTTGCTCAGCACCCAGGCCTGCACTTCGGCGGGTGCATCGCCCGCCGGCTTCGCGCCGTTGGCCGGCCAGAACACCAGCGCGCACGCCACCGCGACATACAGCCCGACCAGCGAGGCCAGCCCCAGCAGCGTGAATGCTGTGTTCCGGAGCCAGCGTTTCAGCATCGTGGTGGCGCCCGTCAGAAGAGAGAGGCCGTGGTGGCCACCGGCTCCGAGGCCGCGCGCTGCGCGCCGCCGGCAGGCGCCAGCGCCTCGGGGCTGCCGGCCTTGGCCAGCGCGCCCACGCGCACGCCCAGCAGCCGCAGCGGGCGTTCGAGCGGCACGCGCTTCAGGCACTGGCCGCCGGTCTGGCGGATGGTCTTCGCGTCGGCGGTGAAGTGGCCGATGGTCTGGTCGCGCGTGGCGATCTTGAAGTCGTCGTAGCGCAGCTTGATGCCGATGGTCTTGCCCACGTAGCCCTTGCGCTGCAGGTCGGCGGCCACCTGCTCGCACAGCCTGGTGAAGATCGCGCCCAGCTCGGCGCGGTTGCGCACCGCGTGCAGGTCGCGGTCGAAGGTGGTCTCGCGGCTCATCGACACGGGCTCGCTCTCGGTCACCACCGGGCGGTCGTCGCGGCCCCAGGCCACCTCGTGCATCCAGGCGCCGGTGGCCTTGCCGAAGTTGGCGATGAGCCAGTCGCGGTCGCGCGCCGCGAGCTGGCCGACGGTCTCGATGCCGAAGCGCTTGAGCTTCTCGTCGGCCTTGGGGCCGATGCCGTTCACCTTGCGGCAGGGCAGCGGCCAGATGCGCGATTCGAGGTCGTCTTCATAGACCACCGAGATGCCGTTGGGCTTGTTGAATTCGCTCGCCATCTTGGCGATGAGCTTGTTGGGCGCCACGCCGATGGAGCAGGTCAGCCCGGTCTCGCTGAAGATGGCCTTCTGCAGCAGTCGCGCCAGCGAGCGCCCGCCGTCGCGCTGGCCGCCGGGCACGTCGGTGAAGTCGATGTACACCTCGTCCACGCCACGGTCTTCCATGAGCGGCGCGACTTCGAGGATGACCTGCTTGAAGGCGCGCGAGAAGCGCCGGTATTCGTCGAAGTCCACCGGCAGGATGATGGCCTGCGGGCACAGCTTGGCGGCCTTCATGAGCCCCATGGCCGAGCCGACGCCGAACTGGCGCGCGGGGTAGGTGGCGGTGGTGATCACGCCGCGGCCGGTGTAGTCCTTGAGCCTTGGGAAAGAGTCGACCGGAATGTCGGCCAGCGTGCCGCCCTCGGGCAGGTCGCGGATGGCCTCGTCCACCCGCCGCCGGCCGCCGCCGATCACCACGGGCAGGCCCTTGAGCTGCGGGTAGCGCAGCAGCTCGACGGACGCATAGAAGGCGTCCATGTCGAGGTGGGCGATGCGGCGGATTCGCGGGGCTGACGGGGGCTGGGAACTCACGGCAACGATTGTCTCGCGGGTGGGACTGTCTTGCCTGTTGAGGGGCGCTTTTGGGGGCGCTTTCAGGGCGTGTGCACAGGCCGCCGGGTACTCCCCTCCGCGAATGTCCCCCGGCCTTCGGCCTCCTCCTTTATTTCGCTGCGGGGAGCACCCGGCGGCCTGTGCACGATGGACGCAGCGCTTGTGCGAGCCGATAAACCAGTGCTCTGAACGCTCACGTCGGCGGGGTGCCTTGCGCAGCGAAATAAAGGAGGAGGGCGAAGCCCGGGGGACATTCGCGGAGCAAGGCACCCCGTCGGCGTGAGCGCTACCCTGAAAAACCCCTCAGCGCCTCTCGACGGTCCTGAGCAACGGCGACTCGAACATCGCCACCGGAGAGATCACCGGCTCGTCCATCGGCACCTTGTCGCCGTAGCGCTCGCGCATCTTGGCGCGCACCGCCGGGTCCGTCAGGTTGAATTCGCGGATCTTCTGCAGTTCGCCGATGCGCACGCCCAGCGCACGCTGGTAGAGCTTCCATACGAGTTCGGAGCAGTAGATGCGCTGGTCCGACCATTCGAACGTCAGGTCGTAAGGGCGGCCCTCGAAATCGGCGGTGCGGGCGCGCAGCGTGGCCACTGCGCCCGGCGTCAGCAGCCGGTCGGCATCGCGCAGCCGCTTGACCACGTAGTGGCCGCCATTGCCGCGTGCGGTCCATTGTGCGAGCGGCGTGTAGCGCACCGTCGACACCGCCTCGAACACGTAGGGCTTGCCGCCCCGCATCAGCACGATGCCCATGTGGCTGTAGCGCGAGCCGGTGGCACGCTGCACTGCCACGCTCTGCGCCGAGCGCGAGGTGTGGAAGACGATGTCGCCGTCTTTCAGCGCGGCTGCGGCATGGCCGGCGCCGCAGAAGAAAACGGACAGGAGCAGCGCGAGCGCCGCGGGGAGCTTTGTCATGGTGCCCGGCATTGTCCGGCATGCATCGGCGGCCAATTTTCTTCGGCCATGACGAAGGGACAAGGCTTGCGCACCGCAGCATGCCGGTCCATCATCCGCGCCATGCAAACCGTTGCCTCCATTCTCTGGCGCAGGCTCGACGCACCGGGTCACGACGCCTGCCGCCTCGAACGCAATGCCTCGGCCTGGCAACTCGACGGTGCCGCCGTGTTCCGCATGGAAGACGGCCGCATCGGCCAGCTGCACTACCGCGTGCGCTGCGACCTGCACTGGCACACCCAATGGGGCACCGTGCGCGGCTGGCTCGGCGGCTCGGCCATCGACCTGTCGATCACGCGAGACGCGCGCGGCCACTGGAAGCTCAACGACGAAGCCGTGACCGACATGTCGCATTGCGTCGATCTGGACCTGGGCTTCACGCCCGCCACCAACTTGCTGCAGCTGCGGCGGCTCAACCTCGAGAAGGGCGAGAGTGCCGATGCCCCGGCCGCGTGGCTGGACCTGGACGGCGGCGTGCTGAGCGAACTGGCGCAGCGCTACGAGCGGCGCGGCGAAGCCGAGTACGCCTACGAGGCATGGCGCTTCGACTACAGCGCGGTGCTGGTCGCCACGCCCGACGGCTTCGTGAAGGACTATCCGCGTCTCTGGGCCGAAGGCTGAACGGCGCGGCCTCTGCCGCGCTCAGTCGAACTGCGAACGGTCGCCGGCCACCAGCTCGCGGTTGCGCCGCCGGTCGATGGCGATCTCGCGCGCGAAATCTTCTGTGCTGCCGCCGGCCGGCAGGTTGTAGGCCTCGCGCAGCCGCGCACGCACGCCGTCGCTGCGCAGCACGCGGTTGATCTCGGCGTTGAGCCGCTGCACCACCGCTGGCGGCGTGCGCGCCGGCGCGAAGATGCCGAAGAGCGAATCGCGGTTCGCCTTCTCGAAGCCCAGTTCCGCCAGCGTCGGCACCTCGGCCAGGGCCTCGATGCGCGCGGGCGCGCCCACCGCCAGCGGCTGGAAGCGGCCGCCCTCGATGTACTGCAGCTGTTGCGCGGCCACGTTGGTGGACAGCACCTCGAACTGCCCGCTGAGCGCATCGTTGAGTTGCGGGCCGCCGCCCTGGTAGGGGATGTGCGTGATGTCGGTGCGGCTTTGCATGCGCACCTGCGCCAGCACCATGTGGCCGATGGTGGCCACGCCCGATGTGGCCCAGCGCACCGCGCCCGGCCGGCTGCGCGCCTGTGCGATCAGCGCGCCGAAGCCGCGCCCCGCGAAGGCCGGCGTGCCGACCACCAGCACCGGCGTGCGCATCACGCTGGCCACGGGCACGAAGGCGTGCTGCGGGTCGTAGGGCACGCGCGCCAGCAGCGGATGCAGCGTGAGCGGGCTGATGGCCGAGAAAGCCAGCGTGCAGCCGTCGGGCGCCGAACGCGCGAGCGCGTCCATGCCCAGGCTGCCGCCCGCGCCGGGGCGGTTTTCGATCAGCACCGGCGCGCCGATCGCCTGTGCGAGCGGTTCGGCCAGCACGCGGGCCGTGCCGTCGCTCACGCCGCCGGGCGGGTACACCACGATCAGCCGCACCGCGCGTTGCGGCCAGGCAGGAGGGGCCGCGCGCAGCAGGCCCGGCGCCGCGCAGGCAGCGGCGAGCAAGGCGCCCGCACCCTGCGCGAAGCGGCGTCTTGCCTGCGCGCTCATGGCGCCGACGGGTGGTTGCCGGCGTGCTCGCCTGCCAGCTTGCGCAGCAGCGCCGCGAAATGCTGCGCGGGCAGGTTGTCTTCTTCCGCGCGCGACACCAGCGTGAGCGGCGCGTCGAGCTGGCCGCCGTCGGCCAGCCGCATGTAGGCGATGGCGTGCGCGTGCACGCCGGTCATCGAGGCGGGCACCACCGACACGCCCACGCCCGCGGCCACGAGGTTCAGGTTGGTCATCATGCGATCGACTTCGGCCACCACGCGCGGGCGCAGCCCCTTGGCGTGGCACAGCGCGAGCAGCTCGGCATAGAGGCCGGGAGCACCCGGACGCCGCACGAGGATGATGCCTTCCTCGCACAGCCTGGCAAGCGGCAGCGGGCGCGAAGCCTTGGGGCGGGCGAGGGCAAAGCGATGGTCGCTGGGCATGGCCACCAGCACCGGTTCGCGCAGCATCGTCTCGAACACCAGCCCCTCGGGCCGGGCCACCGGCACGCGCAGCAGGCCGCAGTGCAGCCGCCCGGCGGCCAGAGCCTCGGTGAGCTCGGCGGCGTTGTCCTCGCGCAGCTGCAGTTCCACCAGGGGGTAGGCGCGGCGGAATGCGCGCAGCGCCTCGGGCATGAAGCGGTGCGCCGCCGCCGAACTGGTGAAGCCGACCGCCAGCGTGCCGGCCTGGCCCTTGGCCACGCGGGCCATGCGCTGCTTCATGGACTCCATGTCCTGCAGCATGCGCAGCGCCTCGGCCTGGAACAGCCGGCCCGCGTCGGTGAGCGCCACGCCGCGCGGGTGGCGGCGGAACAGCGGCATGCCCAGCTCGCGTTCCAGCGCCTTGATCTGCAGGCTCAGCGGCGGCTGCTGGATGCCGAGCTGCTCGGCCGCGCGCGTCATGTGGCCGGTGCCCGCGACGGCCACGAAGTAGCGAAGTGCCCTTATGTCCATATGTTTTTGGTATTGAAAGTGCCTTTTTATTTTATTTGACCCTAAGTCACACCGAATCTATCGTCCGGCCGCCCATTCAAGAACAAGCGGCCCGACGAGGCCGCATGCCGGAGACAAACCCATGCGCACAACGCGCCCTGCATCGATGATTCGTGCCGTCCTGTATGCGATCGGCCTTTCGCTGGTTTCGCTGATCCTTGCCGCCTGCGGTGGTGGTGGCGGAGGAGGAGGGGGCGGCGGTGTCGGCCTGCTGCCCGCCACGCCCCCGGCAAGCGGCAACAACCCGCCCTCCAACGATCCGCCGGACAACCAGCCACCCGCGCCGGTGCAACCGGTGGTTGCCTGCGCCGACCTGAACGGCAAGAGCCTGCCTGCCACGCTGATCAGCCTCCCCACCCAGGGCGCCACCGTCACCAGCGCCACGCCGGTGGCCGCGGGCGATGCGGGCAACACGCTCGGCGACTACTGCCGCGTGCGCGGCACCATCCAGCCGGTCGACCCGAGCGCCTCGGTCATCAACTTCGCGGTGAACCTGCCGGAGAAGTGGAACCAGAAGACCATCCACTTCGGCGGCGGCGGTTTCGACGGCGTGCTCATCGACGGCACCGAGGTCATCCGCTTCGGCCCCGCCGGCAAGCCCGCGCCGCTGGCGCTGGGCTACGCCACCTACGGCGACGACTCCGGCCATCAGTCGAGCAGCATCACCGACGGCAGGTTCGCGGCCAACGACGAGCAGCTCGCCAACTACGGCGGCAATTCGCTCAAGAAGACGCGCGACGTGGCGCAGGCGCTGGTGTTCGCGCGCTATGCGGTGAAGCCGAAGCACGCCTACTTCCTGGGCACCTCGACCGGCGGGCGCGATGCGCTCAGCTACATCCAGCGCTGGCCCGAGGACTACGACGGCGTGATCGCCAACGAACCCGCGCTCAACTACACCGGCACGCGGCTGTCGAACGTGGCCGTGGGCCGCGCGCTCTACAACAACGGCGGCGCGGGCTGGATGAACGTGGCCAAGACGCTGCTGGTGCAGAGGACCGTGATGCAGGCCTGCGACAAGCTCGACGGCGCGGCCGACAACATCGTGAGCAACGTCGAAAGTTGCCGCCTGCTCAATGCGCAGATCATTGCCTCGCTGCGCTGCAGCGGCGGCGCCGATACGGGCGACACCTGCCTGTCGGACGCGCAGATCGCCACCGTGCACGCCATCGAGTCGCCGCTGGACTTCACCACCTATTCGCTGGCCAACGGCGTGAAGCGCGCGGGCGGCTACAACCTGCTCGAAGGCGCGCTGGTGGCGGGCCCCTACACCACGCGTGATCTCGGCACGCGCAAGGTGCCGGGCAATCCGGCCACGTCGTCCGATGCGAACATGTACGTCACCGGCGACCAGTGGGTGAAGTTCTTCGTCACGCGCATCGCGGGCTTCGACACGCTGACCTTCGACCCGCTGGCCCGGGCAGCCATGCCGCGCGCGTGACCGAGGTGTCGAACCTCACCGACGCGACCAACCCGAACCTCGCGCCCTTCTTCGCGCACGGCGGCCGGCTCATCATGGTGCACGGCCTGGCCGACGAAGTGATCAGCCCCAACTCGACCATCGACTACTACAGGCAGCTCATCGCCACCGTGGGCCAGGCGTCGGTCGACCAGAACGTGCGCTTCTACACCGTGCCCGGCATGGGCCACGGCACCGGCAGCTTCATACCCAACTGGGATTCGCTGGCGGCGCTCGAAGGCTGGGTGGAGGCCGGGCTCGCACCCGCCACCGGCGTGGCGGTGGATGCAGTGGCCGGCACCTACGGCCGCACGCGCCCGCTGTGCCAGTTCCCGTCGTGGCCCAAGTACCGTGGCAGCGGCAGCCTCGACGCGGCCGTCAACTACAGCTGCGTGACCGAAGTCGGCGACCCGCTGGCCTGCCCGAACCTGCCCGCCTCCGTGACCAGCTACAAGGGCGGCAACAGCTTCGGCGAGGAACTTCGCGTGCAGATCGACCCGGCCACCATGGCCTACACCGTGACCATCGACGCAAGCCTGCAGCGCGCCGCCGGCACCCAGCGCACCGGCTCGCTGGTGTCGGAAGGCAGCTGCAGCTATGCCAGCGCCGAGAGCGGGGCGGTGTTCAGCTTCGGCGCCGGCGGCGTGCTGTCGGGCGGCGTGAACGCACCGAGCGGCGGAGGCTTCGCGCCGCTGCTGGCGTTCCAGAACAGCTTCTCGGCCGCGCCGGTGTCGGGCGACTTCAAGCCGGTGGCGAACGTGTTCAATGCCGTGGGCGTGCAGCAGGGCGCCGGCAGCGCCAATGCCTTCGCTTCGTCGGTGCGGCTGCGCAATGCGGGCACCTTCCAGTACTGCCGCGACCCGGTCTCGGGCGGCTTCATGGTCTACGACGCCAACTGCACGCAGACCGAGAAGGGCTACGTCGCCTACAACACCGCGCGCGCCGCCTTCGACCTCTTCACCACTTCGCCCGCCGGCGGTGCCGTGACCACCGGCGGCACGCTCACCGGCTCGATGGTGATCGGCCTCGTCAACGGCGCCGCCGTGCCGCTGCACCTGGTGCGCGAGTCGGCCACCAGCTTCGGCATGCGCGTGCATGGCCTGCAGCAGAGCCTTGCCGCCGGCGTTGCCGACGGCAGCTATGCGCTGGTCAGCGTCAAGGGCGAGAACCACGATGCCACGGTGGCCGGCGGCGGCCTTGGCCTCGGCGGTGCGACCGCGGGGCTGAGCTACGACACGCCGGTGCCCGGCGTGGCGCAGGCCGATGCGGGCCGACCGGGCAATTTCATCTTCAACAGCGGCGTCCTCGGTTTCGTCTCCAGCCCGGGGGCGAACGCGGCGCTCGAATTCGGAGTACGCCATTGAACAAACGACTCTCCTGCCTCGCGGCATTCGCGCTGATCGGCGCGGCGCCGATGCTTTCCGCGCACGCGGCGCCCACCGGACCCCAGGCGGCTGCATGCCCGTCGCCGGTGCCGGAAGCCACCCGCTGCTATACCGGTGAGGACAGCGCGGGCGCCCTCTACTGGATCGCCATTCCGGGCGGCTGGGCGAACGACGCGAACCGCGTGCTCGTGATGCACGCCCACGGCGGCCCCGAGACCGGCCCGCCCAAGCTCGAGCGCAGCGAGGAAGACCTCAAGCGCTGGGCCGTCACCGTGAAGGCCGGCTATGCCTGGGCCGGCTCCACCTACCGGCGCGGCGGCTACGGCGTGACCATGGCTGCCGAAGACACCGAGCGGCTGCGCCAGATCTTCGTGCGCCACTTCGGCCAGCCGCATCGCACGCTGCTGCACGGGCAGAGCTACGGCGCAGGCGTGGCGGCGAAGGCGGCCGAACTGTATGCGCCCGCGGGCGGAGCCAAGAGCCCCTACGACGGCCTGATGCTCACCAGCGGCGTGCTCGGCGGCGGCAACAGCGCCTACGACTTCCGGCTCGACCTGCGCGTCGTGTACCAGTACGTCTGCCACAACCATCCGAAGCCCGACGAGCCGCAGTACCCGCTGTGGATGGGCCTGCCGCTCGACTCGAAGCTCACCCGCGCCGACCTTGCCGCGCGCGTGAAGGAATGCACCGGCGTCGGCCTGCCCGCCGCGCAGCGCACGCCGGAGCAGGCCGCGCGGCTGAAGACCATTCTTTCGGTCGTGAAGATCCAGGAGCGCTCGCTGCTCGGCCACCTGACGTGGGCCACCTGGCTGTTCCAGGACCTGGTGCAGAAGCGTCTCGGCGGGCGCAACCCCTTCGGCAACATCGGCGCGGTCTACAGCGGCTCGGCCGACGATGCGGCGCTCAATGCCGGCGTGCTGCGCTACGCGGCCGACCCGCAGGCCAAGGGCGCGCTGGCGGCCGACAGCCAGCCCACAGGGCGCACGTCGCTGCCGACCGTGGGCCTGCATGCGATAGACGACCCCACGGCATTCGTCGAGTTGGAGAACGCGTACCGCCGCATCCGCGACGCGGCCGGCACCGGCAGCCTGCTGGTGCAGAGCTTCAGCAGCGAGCGCGAGCACAGCTACCTGAGCGATTCGGAATACCCGGCGCTCTTCGCCGCACTGCTCGACTGGATCGACAAGGGCGAGAAGCCCACGCCCGAAGGCCTCGCGCAGCGGTGCAGGGCATTGATGCCGCGCTACGACACCGACGGCAGGAACGGCTGCCACATCCAGCCGCAATGGCAGCCGCCCGCGCTCGAGAGCCGCGTGCCTTCGCGCGCGCCCTGAATTTCTTTTTTTGACAACGCAACGGAGACTTCATGAAAAAACTGTTCGCCCTCGCGGCGATCGCCATTGCCGCCGGCGCGCACGCGCAGGACTTCCCGGCCGGCAAGTCGATCACCATCGTCGTGCCCTTCGCGGCCGGCGGCCCGACCGACCGCGTCGCGCGCGACCTGGCTGAGGCGCTGCGCAAGCCGCTGGGCGGCGGCACGGTGATCATCGACAACGTGCCCGGCGCCGGCAGTTCCATCGGCGCGGCCAAGGTTGCGCGCGCCACGCCCGACGGCTACACGCTGCTGCTCAACCACATCGCGATGGCCACCGTGCCGAGCCTGGTGCGCAACCTGCCGTTCAAGGTGGAGAGCGACTTCGAATACCTGGGCATCGTCAACGACGTGCCGATGACGCTCATCTCCAAGCCGAGCATCCCCGCCACCAACTACAAGGAGCTGACGAGCTGGATCGCGGCCAACAAGGGCGAGATCAACATCGGCAATGCCGGCGTGGGTTCGGCCTCGCACCTGTGCGGGCTGCTCTACCAGAGCGCCACCAAGACCGAGATGACCGCCGTTCCCTACAAGGGCACCGCACCGGCCATCACCGACCTGATCGGCGGGCAGATCGACCTGCTGTGCGACCAGACCACCAACACCACGCCGCAGATCCAGTCCGGCAAGGTCAAGGCCTTTGCCGTGACCACGCCCAGGCGGCTCGCGCTGCCGGCGCTGAAAGACCTGCCCACGCTCGACGAGGCGGGCCTGAAGAACTTCCAGGTCACGATCTGGCACGGCCTGTATGCGCCCAAGGGCACGCCCGCGCCGGTGCTGAAGAAGCTGAGCGATGCGGTGAAGACGGCGCTGAAAGACCCCGACTTCATCCACCGCGAGGAACTGCTGGGCGCCGTGGTGGCGACCGACGGGCGCATCGAGCCCGCGGGCCACAAGAAGTTCGTGGCGGAAGAAATCGCCAAGTGGACGCCGATCATCAAGGCGGCCGGCGTGTACGCCGAATAGCCGTACCGCGCCGCGCTTCAGCGATGGGCGCAGGCGCCGGTCAGGGCACGGATGCCTGCGTTTCCCCCGTCCATCGCGCATGCGATGCGCTCAGGTGATGAAGCATCGCCGCCACGGCGGCTTGAGGGTCCCGCGCCTCCAGCGCGCGGTAGATGGCCTCGTGCTCGGCGAACGCGGCCTTCCAGGCCTGCGAGTCTTCGGTGCTTGCGCTCATGCGCGACGAGATCGGGCTGTGCCGCCCGTCGAAAAGCTCTCCCACGAGCCGTACAAGGACGGAGTTCTCCGTCATCTCCGCAATGGCGAGGTGAAAACGCCGGTCGTTCTCTAGCTGCGACCGGCCGTGGAGGCCGTCCTGGCGCATGTCTTCCAGGCAGTTCTTCACGCGCTCGAGCTGCTGTGAAGTGACGCGGGCCGACGCCAGCGTCACCACGGAGCCTTCGAGCATGGCGCGGGCCTGCATCATTTCAGAAGGGCTCTCGCCGACCGCCGGCGTTGCGCGCTCGGACGTGTCTTGCGACGCGCAGACATAGACGCCCGAACCCATCCGTATCTCTATGCGCCCGTCGATCTCCAGGGCGATCAGCGCTTCGCGCAGCGAAGGCCGCGACACACCCAGCTGCAAGGCGAGTTCCCGCTCCGGAGGCAAGCGCGCGCCGGGCGGCAGGTTGCCCTCCCGGATGAAGGTCCGGATCTGGTCCGCGATCTGCTGATAGAGGCGCCGGGTGTCGGCGGGTTTGGCGGGAGGAAGCATTTGGATCTGTGCCCAGCGGCGCAGCGAGGCTATCTGGTCATGCCAGTTTGACACTGTAAATACAGTCAATCTGCGTCCGCCACCCTTGTTTTCCACGGGAAAACCCGAAAAGGGTTTGTTCTGGTAAGGCCAATTCGGCAATATGGCAAAGTGGTCATGCCAATTGGTAAGGCCAAAAAGCTGTCACACACCAGGGACCTTGACCGGTCGCCTCATACCCCGTTCAGGAACAACAAAAGGAGACGAGAAGATGACGAAGAAGCTGAATTCCCGATCCATCGCCAACGCCGGCGTCGCATGTGTCTGCCTCGGGCTCGGCGCGACGAGCGCGCAGGCCCAAAGCAGCGTGACTCTCTACGGCCGCGCGGTTGCCGGTGTCGACTACCAGAACAACATCGCCGACAAGTCCGGCCGCGGCGGCGGCACCCTGTGGCGTCACGCCGGCAACCAGTGGGGTACCAGCATGCTGGGAATCAAGGGCACGGAGGACCTGGGCGGCGGCATGACCGCACTGTTCGTGCTCGAAGGTGGTTTCGACCTGCCTGCCGCCAAGCCCAACGGCGCCGACCTGCTGCTCAACCGGCGCGCGTATGTCGGCCTGCAGGACTACTGGGGCAAGCTGGTCTTCGGCAAGAACCTGTCGATCTCCAACGACGTCTGGTATCTCGACCCGACGGGCCAGCAGTTCATCGGCACCGCCACGCTGGTGCGCGGGCGCAACTGGCAGGGCAACGACAACGGCATCGAATACACCACGCCGACCTGGGGCGGCTTCAGTGCCACCCTGCAGACCGGGCTCGGCGAGCAGACCGACGGCTTCAGCAAGCTGCGCAAGGACGGCGTCTCGCTGGTCTATGCCGCGCCTTCGTTCGAAGTGCGTGCCATCTACGACGTGGCGCGCGACAAGAACGGCAAGTACTCGGACCTGTTCCTCACGTCGAAGGAACTCACGCTCGGCGGTACCGCGACCTTCGATGCATTGAAGCTGTTCGCCGGCTACCAGCGCCTGTCCGCGCCCGATGCACCGCTCACCGCGCCGAGCAAGGCCAACCACTACTGGGTCGGCGCCAACTACCAGGTCACGCCCTGGCTCACCATGATCGGCTCCGTGTTCCGCGTCACGCAGAACCGCAACGCCGGCAGCGCCAACCTGTACATGCTGGGCGCCAACTATGCGTTGTCCAGGCGCACCTTGCTCTATGCATCGGTGGGCAAGGTCTACAACAGCTCGACGGCCAACTTCTCGGTGGAAGCCACCAACAACAACCCGCCCGCGGGCGGCCGGCAATCGGGCACGTACTTCGGTATCAGCCATACGTTCTAACGCCAAGCCGCATTGCCGTTCGCATCGATTGACGACGGCCTCGCGATCTGAATGAATAGCCCCGCCATGGACCCCAGCCCAGCTGCCGACGATTGGAAACGCATGGTCACACGCATCGACTCGCACCAGCACTTCTGGCAGCCCGCGCGCGGCGACTACACGTGGCTGCGCGCCGACGTGCCGGCGCTGGAGCTGCTGGTGCG
Organism: Variovorax sp. PMC12; assembly: GCF_003019815.1. Taxonomy (NCBI): domain Bacteria; kingdom Pseudomonadati; phylum Pseudomonadota; class Betaproteobacteria; order Burkholderiales; family Comamonadaceae; genus Variovorax; species Variovorax sp. PMC12. The sequence continues at coordinate 2,564,779 of NZ_CP027773.1, read as the reverse complement.
CGACTTCATGCCGCAAGACCTGATGCCGCTCATGCAAGCGCATGGCGTGACGCGGACCGTGCTGGTGCAGGCGGCCGACTCCGAAGCCGAGACCGGCTTCATGCATGAGCTCGCGGCCGCGCACGACATCATCGGCGGCGTGGTCGGCTGGGTCGACCTGGGCCGGCCCGAAGCCGCCGCATCGCTGGAGCGCATGGCGCGGCATCCGAAGTTCAAGGGCGTGCGGCCGATGCTGCAGGACCTGCCCGATGACGACTGGATCGCGCGCATGCCGCATCCCGATGCGGTGCGCGCGCTCGTGCGGCTCGGGCTGCGCTTCGATGCGCTGGTGAAGCCGAGGCACCTGTCGCCGCTGCTGCGCTTTCTGAAGGACTGGCCGCGGTTGCCCGTGGTGATCGACCACGGCGCCAAGCCGCCGGTGGGTGCGCACGGTAGCGAAGCCTTTGCGCAGTGGCGCAAGGAGATCGCCGCAGTCGCTGCGCTGCCGCAGGTGTGCTGCAAGTTCTCGGGCCTCTGGGGCGAGGCGCCGCAGTCGACGCACGGCAGCGTCGAGGCGGCCGTGCGCGTGGTGCGCCCGGTATGGGAGCACCTGCTCGAATGCTTCGGACCCGCTCGCCTGATGTGGGGCAGCGACTGGCCGGTCCTCACGCTGGCCGGCGACTACGCGGGCTGGATCTCGGTGAGCGAAAACCTCATCGGACAGCTGTCGGCCGACGAACAGGCGCAAGTCTGGCGAGGCACCGCGCAGCGCTTCTACGACATTGCCACGGACTGAACGCGCCATGCCATCCATCGTCACCATCCGCGACCTCTGCAAGTCATTTGCCGGCGTGCGCGCGCTCGACAAGGCGCAGTTCGATCTGCAGCCAGGCGAGGTGCATGCCATCATGGGCGAGAACGGCGCCGGCAAGTCCACGCTGATGAAAGTGCTCGCGGGCGTCTACAGCAAGGACTCCGGCGAGGTGCTGCTCGACGGCCAGCCCGTGGACATCGACAGCCCGCGCGCTGCGCAGGCGCTGGGCATCGGCATCATCCATCAGGAGCTCAACCTGATGAACCACCTGAGCGCGGCGCAGAACATCTTCATCGGCCGCGAGCCGCGCGGGCGCCTGGGACTGTTCATCGACGAGGAGGTCATGCGCGCGGAAACGCAACGCATCTTCGAGCGCATGAACCTGCGGCTCGACCCGCGCACGCCGGTGGGCGAACTCACGGTGGCCAGGCAGCAGATGGTGGAGATCGCCAAGGCGCTGTCCTTCGACTCGCGCGTGCTCATCATGGACGAGCCCACCGCCGCGCTGAACAACGAGGAAGTGGCCGACCTGTTCCGCATCATCGGGCAGCTCAAGTCGCAGGGCGTGGCGGTGGTCTACATCTCGCACAAGATGGACGAGCTCAAGCGCATTGCCGACCGCGTGACCGTGATGCGCGACGGCCAGTACATCGCCACCGTGCCCATGGCCGAGACGCCGATGGACTCGCTCATCGCCATGATGGTGGGGCGCCGGCTCACCGACGTGGAAAACGAATTTCCCGACACCTCGGGCAACGAAGTGGTGCTGGAAGCACGGGGCATCTGCCGCGGCACCATGGTGCGCAACGCCAGCTTCGTGCTGCGCAAGGGCGAGATCCTGGGCTTTGCGGGGCTGATGGGCGCGGGGCGCACCGAGCTTGCACGCGCCGTGTTCGGCGCGGACCGCATCGATGCCGGCGAGGTCTTCGTGCGCGGAAGGAAAGTGTCCATCCGCTCGCCCGAAGACGCGGTGGCGCACGGCATCGGCTATCTCTCGGAAGACCGAAAGCATTTCGGCCTGGCCACCGGCATGGACGTGGAGACCAACATTGCGCTGCCGAACATGAAGCGTTTCCTGTCGATGGGCATGTTCATCGACCAGGCCGCCATCAGCGCGGCGGGCGAGCGCTTCGTGAAGCAGCTCAACATCAAGACGCCCTCGACCCAGCAGCAGGTGCGGCTGCTCTCCGGCGGCAACCAGCAGAAGATCGTGATTGCCAAGTGGCTGCTGCGCGACTGCGGCGTGCTCTTCTTCGACGAGCCCACGCGCGGCATCGACGTGGGCGCCAAGGCCGAGATCTACCGCCTGCTCAACGCGCTGGCAGAACAGGGCAAGGCCATCGTGATCATCTCTTCGGAGTTGCCCGAGATATTGCGCATGAGCCACCGCGTGCTGGTGATGTGCGAAGGCCGCATCACCGGCGAACTGGCGGGGCGCGAAGCCTCGCAGGAAAAGATCATGCAGCTCGCCACCCGGCGCGAAGCCGCCACCGCCACCTGACGACACTGGAGACACCCCTTGACGACCCCCACCGCCACCACCGCTGCCACGCCCGGCTTCTCGCTGAAGGCACGGCTCTTTCGTCCGGCCACGCGGCAGAAGATGCTGGCCTTTGCCAGCCTGATCGTGCTGATGGTGTTCTTCAGCATCGCGTCGCCGCAGTTCCTGCAGGCCGACAACCTGGTGAGCATTCTCCAGTCGACCGCGGTGAACGGCGTGCTGGCGATTGCCTGCACCTTCGTCATCATCACTTCGGGCATCGACCTGTCGGTGGGCACGCTGATGACCTTCTGCGCCGTCATGGCCGGCGTGGTGCTCACCTACATGGGCATGCCGCTCGCGCTCGGCATTGCGGCCGCGATACTTTTCGGCGCGCTGGCGGGCTTCGTGTCGGGCGTGCTGATCGCCAAGCTCAAGATACCGCCGTTCATTGCCACGCTGGGCATGATGATGCTGCTCAAGGGCCTGTCGCTGGTGATCTCGGGCACCAAGCCGATCTACTTCAACGACACGCCGGGCTTCACCGTCATCTCGCAGGACTCGCTGATCGGCTACCTGGTTCCGTCGCTGCCGATTCCGAATGCGGTGCTCATCCTGTTCCTGGTGGCCGTTGCCGCCAGCATCGTGCTCAACAAGACCATCCTCGGGCGCTACACCTTCGCGCTCGGCAGCAATGAGGAAGCGGTGCGGCTCTCCGGCGTGAACACCGATTTCTGGAAAGTGCTGGTCTACACGGTGAGCGGCGGCATCTGCGGCATAGCAGGTCTGCTGATTGCCTCGCGCCTGAACTCCGCGCAGCCTGCGCTGGGGCAGGGCTACGAACTCGATGCGATTGCTGCGGTGGTCATCGGCGGCACGTCGCTCAGCGGTGGCACCGGCACCATCGTCGGCACCATCATCGGCGCCTTCATCATGAGCGTGCTGACCAACGGCCTGCGCATTCTTTCGGTCGCGCAGGAGTGGCAGACCGTGGTCACGGGCGTGATCATCATTCTTGCCGTGTACGCGGACATCCTTCGCCGGCGCGGCGGCAGCAGGCACTGAGCTGATTTTCACAACCACAGGAGACATCGAATGATCCAGAGAAGAGCAGTCACCACCACGCTGGGCGCGGCCCTCATCGGCCTGTCGGGCTTTGCGGCGCACGCGCAGCAGGCACAGGAGGTCTACATCCCGCTCGTGTCCAAGGGCTTCCAGCACCAGTTCTGGCAGGCCGTGAAGTCGGGCGCCGAGCAGGCCGCGAAAGACTTCAAGGTCAAGGTCACTTTCGAAGGCCCCGAGACCGAGGCGATGGTCGACAAGCAGATCGACATGCTCTCCGCCGCGCTGGCCAAGAAGCCGCAGGCCATCGGCTTTGCCGCGCTCGACAGCCAGGCCGCCATTCCGCTGCTGAAGAAGGCGCAGGCCGCGAAGATTCCCGTGGTGGCCTTCGACTCCGGCGTGGACAGCGACATACCCGTCACCACCACGACCACCGACAACAAGGCCGCCGCCGCGCTGGCCGCCGACAAGATGGCCGAGCTGATCGGCAAGAGCGGCGAAGTGGCGCTGGTGGTGCACGACCAGACCAGCCGCACCGGCGTGGACCGGCGCGACGGCTTCGTCAACCGCATCAAGTCGGCCTACCCCAACATCAAGATCGTGAGCGTGCAGTACGGCGGCGGCGACCAGCTCAAGTCGACCGAGATCACCAAGTCGATCCTGCAGGCATCGCCCAACCTCAAGGGCATCTTCGGCGCCAACGAGGGCTCCGCCATCGGCGTGGTCAACGGCGTGAAGGAGATGAAGCGCAACGGCAAGGTCGTGATCATCGGCTACGACTCCGGCAAGCAGCAGAAGAACGCGATCATGGACGGCAGCATGGCCGGCGCCATCACGCAGAATCCGGTGGGCATGGGCTACAAGACCGTGGAGATGGCGGTGAAGGCGATCAAGGGCGAGAAGCTGCCGAAGGTGGTGGACACCGGGTTCTTCTGGTACGACAAGACCAACATCGCCGACCCCAAGATCGCGGCCGTACTGTACGACTGAACATGACCACAGTCCGATCGATGCGCGTGCTCGACGTGCGCTTTCCCACCTCGCAGCAGCTCGACGGTTCCGACGCGATGAACCCCGACCCGGATTATTCGGCGGCGTATGTCGTGCTCGAAACCGACCAGCCGGGGCTCGAGGGCCACGGCCTCACATTCACCATCGGACGCGGCAACGAAATCTGCTGCGCCGCCATCGAGGCCATGCGCCACCTGGTGGTGGGGCTCGACCTTGCATGGGTGGCGCAGGACATGGGGCGCTTCTGGCGCCACGTGACCTCCGACAGCCAGCTGCGATGGATCGGCCCGGACAAGGGCGCGATCCACCTGGCCACCGGCGCGGTCGTCAACGCGATGTGGGACCTGTGGGCCAAGTCCGAAGGCAAGCCCGTGTGGCAGCTGGTGGCCGACATGAGCCCCGAGGCGTTCGTGCGCTGCATCGACTTCCGCTACATCACCGACTGCATCACGCCCGACGAGGCGCTGGCGCTCGTCACCGAAGCCGCGAAGGGAAAGGCCGGGCGCATCGCCACGCTGAAGGCCGAGGGCTACCCCTGCTACACCACGTCAGCCGGCTGGCTCGGCTACTCCGACGAGAAGCTGCGCACGCTTGCGCAGGAGGCCGTGGACGCCGGCTTCAACCACATCAAGCTCAAGGTGGGGCGCGACCTGCAGGACGACGTCCGCCGCCTGACGGTGGCGCGCGAGGTGCTCGGCCCCGAGCGCCACCTGATGATCGACGCCAACCAGGTCTGGGAAGTCGACCAGGCCATCGACTGGGTGCGGCAACTCTCCTTTGCCAGGCCGTGGTTCATCGAGGAGCCCACCAGCCCCGACGACGTCGAGGGCCACCGCAAGATCCGCAAAGGCGTGGCGCCCGTGAAGGTGGCCACGGGCGAGATGTGCCAGAACCGCATCATGTTCAAGCAGTTCATCATGCGCGGCGGCATCGACGTGGTGCAGATCGACGCATGCCGCCTCGGCGGCGTGAACGAGATCCTTGCCGTGATGCTCATGGCCGCGAAGTACAAGCTGCCCGTGTGCCCGCATGCCGGCGGCGTGGGCCTGTGCGAATACGTGCAGCACCTGTCGATGATCGACTACCTCTGCATCTCCGGTACGCGCGAAGGCCGCGTGGTCGAGTACGTCGACCATCTGCACGAGCACTTCATCGAACCCTGCGAGATCCGCAATGCGGCCTACATGCCGCCGAAGGGCGCGGGCTTCTCCATCACCATGAAGCCCGAATCGCTGGAACGCTACCGCTTTCGCGGATGAACAGAAAACAGAAAGGCACTGCACGACCATGGACCTCCATCTGAAAGACAAGGTGGTGCTCGTCACCGGCGGCGGCAGCGGCATTGGCGCTGCCATCTCGATGACGCTGGCGAGCGAGGGCGCGGTGCCGGTGATCTGCGGCAAGAACCCGCTCGATGCGCCGTTCGAAGAAGCGCTGCGCGCGCTGCAGCCGCGCATGCGCTTCTTCCAGTTCGAGCTGATGGAGGAGGCGGCTTGCGCCAAGGCCGTGGCCGACACCGCCGCGGAGTTCGGCCGCATCGACGGGCTGGTCAACAACGCCGGCGTGAACGACAGCGTGGGCCTGGAAGCCGGGCGCGAGGCCTTCGTCGGTTCGCTCGAACGCAACCTCATCCACTGCTACGTGATGGCGCACTACTGCCTGCCGCACCTGAAGGCGAGCAGGGGCGCGATCGTCAACATCTCGTCGAAGACGGCGGTGACCGGCCAGGGCAACACCAGCGGCTACACCGCTGCCAAGGGCGCGCAACTTTCGCTGACCCGCGAGTGGGCCGCGTCATTGCGGGAAGACGGCGTGCGCGTGAACGCGGTGATTCCCGCCGAAGTGATGACACCGCTCTACCAGCGATGGATATCGGGCTTCGACGAGCCCGACCGCAAGCTGGAAGAGATCACCAGCAAGATTCCGCTGGGGCACCGCATGACCACCCCGCAGGAGATTGCGGACAACGTCGTGTTCCTGCTGTCGGAGCGCGCTTCGCACACGACGGGGCAGTGGGTGTTCGTGGACGGCGGGTATACGCACCTGGACCGAGCGTTGACCTGATTTTCTTGGACTGGAGTTTTCATGCGCCATTGCCTTGCCCTCGATCTCAAGGACGACCCGGCGTTGATTGCCGAGTACGAGGCGTATCACCGCGAGATATGGCCCGAGGTGCGCGCGCATCTTGTCGCGCATGGCGTGATTGCGATGGAGATCTATCGGCTGGGCACGCGGATGGTGATGCTGATGGAGACGGACGACGCGCGGTATGACGCGGAGGCGATGGCGCTGGCTTCGAAGAGCGACCCGAAGATCAGGGAGTGGGAGGAGCTGATGTGGAAGTTTCAGGCGGCTACGCCCTGGACGCCTGTGGGGGAGAAGTGGGTGGGGATGGCGCGGATATTTGAGTTGTGAGAACGCAGGAAGAAAGCCCTTGCGAGCACGCCGAGAAGCACTTCTAGGCGCTGCCTACTTCTGCGCCTGCGCAAGCTCCGCACGAAACGCCTCCATAGGCGGCCTCACCAAAGCACTGGCCTGCTCAGCAAACTCCTTCACCGGCGCCCACTTGTGCCCCCGCCCATCCAGAGACAAGTCATAAGCCCGCTGCAGATGCGCCAGCAGCTTCCTCGAAGCCGACTGCGCCGCCAATAGCGCATCGATCGCACGCGGGGTTTCGAAGCGCAGGTGGTCCACATTCGCCAGCGCCGACGTGATGCCTTCGACTTCGAGCGACAGGTGAAGCAGGTCGAGCGCGGTTTCGTCGGGGTGCGACTTGACCTTCTCCGCGACCACATAAACCGCGTTGATCAGTTGCAGCGCCCCCTGGTGCATCGAAAGCCGGGCCGCCAGCTTGCGTGCCTCGCGGCGCTGCATCTCCAGCGTGTGCTGACGCTGCACGACCCACAGCCCCAGGCCGATGGCGGTGACGGAGCCGAAGGCCTGGGCCCAGGCTGCCCAGTCGCCGGTGGCGGCTGGTGGATAGGCCGCGAACACGCCGATCAGCGCGCCGTAGACGAGCACGGCAACGCCGCACACCATGGCTGTTTCCAGCTTTGACTTCATGCCTCTTTCCTCTAGGAGGCGGAAGTATGTCCCCTTGGTTCGGGTCTGAATTGCCCGAACAAAGGGGTTTTGCACCCTCAGTGATCGTGATGCAGGTAGCTGGCTTGCCGCGGCAGGCGCAGGCTGACGACGAAGGCGAGGACCATCATCGCGCTCACGTACCAGAAGAAGGCCGACTCGTGGCCCAGCGACTTTAGGCCCAGCGCCACGTACTCCGCCGAGCCGCCGAAGATGGCGTTCGCCACCGCGTAGGCCAGCCCGACGCCCAGCGCGCGCACTTCGGGCGGGAACATCTCGGCCTTCACGATGCCGCTGATCGAGGTGTAGAAGCTCACGATGGCCAGGGCCAAGATGATGAGCACGAAGGCCAGCACCGGGCTGGTGGTGTGCTGCAGGGCCGTGAGAATGGGCACCGTGGCCAGCGCACCCAGTCCGCCGAACAGCAGCATGTTGTTGCGCCGCCCGATGCGATCCGACAGCGCGCCGAACACCGGCTGCATGCACATGTAGACGAACAGCGCGCCGGTCATGACGTAGCTCGCCGTCTTGATCGGCAGGTGCACCGTGTTCACCAGGTACTTCTGCATGTAGGTGGTGAAGGTATAGAAGATGAGCGAGCCACCGGCGGTGTAGCCCAGCACCGTCAGGAACGCAGGCGTGTGGTGCTTGAAGAGGCCCGCGATGCTGCCGGCCTCCTTGTTCTCCCGGGCCTCGGCGCTCTGCGTTTCATGCAGCGTGCGGCGCAGCAGCAGCGCGACCACGGCGGCGATGGCGCCGATGACGAACGGAATGCGCCAGCCCCACGCCTTGAGCTCGGCCTCGGTCAGCATCTGCTCGAGCGCCACGATGACCAGCACCGCCAGCAGTTGGCCGCCGATCAGCGTGACGTACTGGAACGAAGAGAAGAAGCCGCGCTGCCCGCGCAGCGCGACCTCGCTCATGTAGGTGGCGGTGGTGCCGTATTCGCCGCCCACCGACAGGCCCTGGAACAGGCGGCAGATGAGCAGCAGGAAGGGCGCCCAGGCGCCGATCTGCGCATAGGTGGGCAGCGCCGCGATGACGAGCGAGCCGCCGCACATCATGGTGACGGAGATCAGCATCGAGGTCTTGCGCCCGAGCCGGTCGGCCACGCGGCCGAACAGCCAGCCGCCGATGGGCCGCATGAGGAAGCCGGCCGCGAACACGCCTGCGGTGTTCAGCAGTTGCGCGGTGGGGTCCGATTTGGGAAAGAAGGCCGGCGCGAAGTACAGCGCCGAGAAGGCATACACGTAGAAGTCGAACCACTCGACCAGGTTGCCCGAGGAGGCCGCCATGATCGCGAAGACGCGGTGGCGTTTTTCTTCGGCGCTGTAGTGCGGTGGGGACGAAGAAGAAGAGGAAGCCGTCTGGCCTCCATGGGTAGGCGTGACTGCGCTCATGGTGCCTTTGCCGCCGTGCGGGCGATGTTGTTGTTGCCAAAACATTCTGCGCCTGCACGTGGGGGCGCCGTGTCAGCCGGCGCCTCATCGGCCTACCTCCGAAGTGGCCTTCGCGCAGGCCCTAGAACGTGCCGGGCAGCAGGATGCTCGAATCGACGTCGTCGATGTTCGTGCGGCCGCAGAAGGCCATGGTGATGTCGAGCTCCTTCTGGATGATCTGCAGCGCGCGCGTCACGCCGGCCTCGCCGTAGGCGCCCAGCCCGTACAGGAAGCTCCGGCCGATGAGCGTGCCGCGTGCGCCCAGCGCGCGGGCCTTGAGCACGTCCTGCCCGCTGCGGATGCCGCCGTCCATCCACACCTCGATCTCGCTGCCCACCGCTTCGACGATGGCGGGCAGTGCCGCGATGGAAGAGGGCGCGCCGTCGAGCTGGCGGCCGCCGTGGTTCGACACGATGAGCGCATCGGCACCGCTGTTGGCGGCCAGGCGCGCGTCTTCCACGTCCATGATGCCCTTGAGGATGAGCTTGCCGCCCCAGAGCTTCTTGATCCACTCGACGTCGGCCCAGCTGAGCGCGGGGTCGAACTGCTCGGCGGTCCACGAAGACAGCGACGACAGGTCTTTCACGCCCTTGGCATGGCCCGCGATGTTGCCGAAGGTGCGTCGCTTCGTGCCCAGCATGCCCATGCACCAGGCCGGCTTGGTGGCGAGGTTGATGAGGTTCTTGATGGTGGGCTTGGGCGGCGCGGTGAGGCCGTTCTTGATGTCCTTGTGGCGCTGCCCCAGGATCTGAAGGTCCAGCGTGAGCTGCAGCGCGGTGACGTTGGCGGCCTTGGCGCGCTCGATCAGGCGTTCGATGAAGTCGCGGTCCTTCATGACGTAGAGCTGGAACCAGAACGGGTGGCGGCCGGTGTGCTCGGCGATGTTCTCGAGCGAGCAGATGCTCATGGTCGACAGCGTGAACGGAATGCCGAAGGCCTTGGCCGCGCGGGCGCCGAGGATCTCGCCGTCGGCGTGCTGCATGCCGGTGAGGCCGGTGGGCGCGATGGCCACGGGCATCGCGGTTTCCTGCCCGGCCATGGTGGTGCGCAGCGAGCGGCCTTCCATGTTCACCGCCACGCGCTGGCGCAGCTTGATCTTCTGGAAGTCGCTTTCGTTGGCGCGGTAGGTGCCCTCGGTCCAGGCGCCGGAGTCGGCGTAGTCGTAGAACATCTTCGGCACGCGCCGCTTGGCGATCACCCGCAGGTCTTCGATGCTGGTGATCTTGGAAAGGTCGGGCACGGTGCGTCTCCTGGATGGTCTTTGTGGGTTGGCGGGGGCTAACCGGCCATTATCGGCAGGTGCCCCGGCGGGCCATCTGAAAAAAGCGGGGGCCTCGGCTGAAAAGAATTCAGTCCCGCAGCGCCTGCCGCAGCCACTCGACGAAGGTGGCGCATTCCCAGCGCTCCATGGTGCCCGGCCGCCAGCACAGGAAGTAGGCGTTGGGCGAAGGCACGCTGCGTGGCGACAGCCGCACGAGCCGGCCATTGTCGAGCCAGGCGCTGCCGAGCTTCAGGTGCATCAGCACCACGCCGAAGTCTTCCGCCGCCGCATCGAGCGCCAGGCCCAGGTCGGTGAGCTGGTGGCCGCTGGCGGGCTCGGGCAGGCCGATGCCGCAGGCCTTGAACCAGGTGCGCCAAGACTCCAGCGGCGTGCGCAGCAACTGCGAGCGAGACACCTCGGCGTCGGTCGAGAAGCCGTCCTCGAACGGGCCGTGGCGTTGCAGGTACGCCGGGCTGCACGCGGGCGACACCTCGTCGGCCAGCAACTGGCAGAACTCGCGGTCGTGAAACGGGCCGGTGCCGAAGCGCAGCTCCAGGTCGACCTCTTCCAGTGTGGAGCTGCGCACCGGCGCCGTCACCTGCAGCATCAGCTCGATGTTCGGGTAGGTATCGCGAAAGCGCGCGAGCCGGGGCAGCAGTATCTGCCGCGAGAAGGTGGGCGTGACCGCCACGCGCAGCCGCCGCATCTGCGACGCCGGCTCGCGGCCGGGCACTTGCTGCAGTGCCGCAATGGCCTCGCGCACGCGGGCCAGGTAGGCCATGCCGTCGGCGCTGAGGCTGAAGTCGCTGCCGGTGAAGAACTTGAGTTCCAGCAGAAGCTCGAGCTGGCGGATGCGGTGGCTCACCGCGCTGGGCGTCACGCTGAGTTCCTCGGCCGCCAGGTTCACGCTGCGCAGGCGCGCGACGGCCTCGAAGGCCTGGAGGCCCTGGGTCGAGGGAAGGCGCGGTGAAACCATCTTCTTGTCGGCTAAAGCTGCGGGGTTCGATGGTATCGAACGCTCCCGGCTGCCAGTGCTCCGGCCTAGGCGACGGCGAGCGTGGCCGTCAGTGCCTGGAGCAGCCGGCGCAGGTCGTCGACGGCTTCGCGCGCCAGTGCCGCGTCGCCCATCTGCGCCTTGACGATGGCGCCGTCCACGCCCAGCGCCGCAGCCTGCGCGAGCGCCATGCGTTGCGGAACATCGGGCAGCAGGCCCGCGATGACTTCGACCATCTCGCGCTTGTGCTCGCGCGCGATGCCGGTGGCGCCGGCCACGCTGGCGCCGATCTCCACCACCGAGTTGATGAACGCGCAGCCGCGAAACGCCGGGTCGGCGAACCACTCGGCCATCACGTCGGCCAGCACCATCAGCGCCTGCCCGCCCTCGATGCGCCGTTGCGCGCCGCGCCGGCCCAGCGCGTCGACGAACCACGCCATCCACAGGCCGTGGCGGTGGTCGAGAAAGGCGCGCACCAGGTCGTCCTTCGACGGGAAGTGCCGGTAGAACGTGACCTTGGTGACGCCCGAGGTCGCAATGACGCGGTCGATGCCGGTGGCGCGGATGCCGTCGGCATAGAAGAGGTCGTGGGCGGTGAGCAGGATGCGCTCGCGCGCCGGCAGTGCGGAGATGTCCATGGTGCGATTGTAGGCATGTAGACAGGTCTGTCTACATGTGGCACATTGCGGTGCATTCCCTCTTGCCACTTCATTGAAAGACTCTCATGGAATCACGCCCCCCGCTGCCGCCCTTCACCCTCGAATCGGCCATCAAGAAGGTCCAGGCGGCCGAAGACGCCTGGAACTCGCGCGACCCCGTGCGCGTGAGCCTGGCCTACACGCCCGACACCGAGTGGCGCAACCGCGCCGAGTTCGTCAACGGCCGCGAGCAGGTGGTCGAGTTCCTCTCGCGCAAGTGGACGCGCGAGCTCGACTACCGGCTGAAGAAGCAGCTATGGGCCTTCATGGACAACCGCATCGCGGTGCGCTTCGAGTACGAGTGGCACGACGACGCGGGCCAGTGGTATCGCAGCCACGGCAACGAGAACTGGGAGTTCGCGGAGAACGGCCTGATGCAGCGCCGCTTCGCGAGCATCAACGACCAGCCCATCAAGGAAGCGGAGCGCAAGTTGCGCTGACCTCCGGCACGGCTGTTGCTTGCTCCGGCATGTTCAAACAGGAGACCGCATGAACCGCAACGACGTCACGGAGAAGATCATCACCGTCAAGGTGAGCAAGGGCATCCAGTGGGCCGACGTGGCCAGGAAGGTCGGTCTCTCCAAGGAGTGGACCACCGCCGCCTGCCTCGGCCAGATGACGCTCGACGACAAGCAGGCCAAGGTCGTCGGCAAGATCTTCGGCCTCACGCCGGAAGAGCAGAAATGGCTGCAGGTGGTGCCCTACAAGGGCTCGCTGCCCACGCCGGTGCCGACCGACCCGCTCATCTACCGCTGGTACGAGGTGGTGAGCGTGTACGGCACCACCATCAAGGAACTGATCCATGAGGAGTTCGGCGACGGCATCATGAGCGCCATCGACTTCAGCATGGACATCCAGCGCCAGGCCGACCCGAAGGGCGACCGGGTCAACGTGGTGCTGTCGGGCAAGTTCCTGCCCTACAAGACCTACTGAATCACTGCACGTACACGGCGGGATGCGGCTTCTGCCTGTAGGGCAGCCGCATCGTGTCGACGGTGATGCCGTAGCCCTCGATGGCGCCGGCAATCGAACGGGCCACCGCGTCCACCGGCACCGCGATGCGCCGGTTGGTGCGCATGCGCTCGCGCGAGTAGCTGTTGGCGATGCGTTCGGCCAGCGGGTCGCCCGGGCCGTTCACGTCGGGGCTGATCATCGTCACGTGCAGGCGGCCGGCGTGCTCCTGGCGCAGCCCCTCGGAGATCGCGTTCACCGCGTACTGCGTGCCGTGGTAGACGGCGGAGGCGGGCGACACGCCCTGCATCGCCACCGGCGCCACGTTGACGATGTGGCCCCAGCCCTGCTCCTGCATCGTCGGCAGCACGGCCGCAATGCCGAGCAGCACGCCGCGCAGGTTCACGTCGATCATGAGTTCCCACTCCTCGATCTTGCGGTTCCACAGCGGCGACATCGGCATCACGCCCGCGGCGTTCACCAGCACGTCGATGTGCCCGTGCGTCTCGAGGGCGAACTCGGCAAATGCTTCCACGTCGGGCCGGTGCGTGACGTCGAGGCGCTGGAAGCTGGCGGTGCCGCCGGTGGCTTCGATCTCGGCCACGAGCGCCGCGAGCCGGTCGGTGCGCCGCGCACCGAGCACCACCTTGGCGCCGCGCCGCGCAAGCAGCCGCGCGGTCGCTTCGCCGATACCGCTGCTCGCGCCGGTGATGAGGACGACTTTTTCCTGGATTGCGGTCATGGAGAACTCCTTGTGCTGGTCGGTTGGCCGCGGGGCGCACACCAGAGATGAGCGTGCGCCGGGCATGACGGGAAGTTTCTCGCGGCAAGGGCCGCAAGCGGTATCCGGATCGAACGCGGTTTCTGCCTGATCCTGCAAAACGCGATGCGAAGGGGACAGGCTGGCTCGGGCCGCCGTTTGGTACTTTCGCGCTAGAGCGGCACCGTAGCCTGGGTGATGCAGCGATTCTTCCGAAAAACGGGCGCTGGGTGGTAGCCGTTTCGTGCGAACTTCTTGCCCAATCCGCCATGAATGCATCTGGCTGCCTGTCACTTCCCGTCACGCCGCCGTGATTGAGCCCGGCCCGGAAATAGCCGATGCTTTGCCGATGAATGAAGCCCTCGACATCGCGCCGCGTCCGCGCGTCTACCTGGCCGGGCCGGATGTCTTTCGTCCCGATGCGAAGGCGCATTTCGTCCGCCTGGCCGCCGCTTGCGATGCAGCGGGCCTCGAGGCCGTGCCGCCGGCGGATGGCAGCGAAGACCCGGCGCCCATTCCCCTGGAAAGGAAGATCTACGAAGCCAACATGCGGCTGTTGCGCAGTGCCGATGGCGTGGTTGCCAACCTCGAATGCTTCCGCGGCCTGGAGCCGGATTCCGGCACGGTGTTCGAGGTGGGCGCGGCGGTCGCGCTGGGGCTTCCCGTCGCAGCCTACGGCGTGCCCGAGGGCAACTACGCACAGCGCGTGCAGGCGGCATTGCCCTGCGAGCAAGACGCGCGCGGCATGCTGCGCGAGCGCGCCACCGGGTTCGCCGTCGAAGACTTCGGCCAGCCGCTGAACCTGATGCTGGCCTGCTCGATCCACCTCGAGCCCACGCTGGAGGCGGCCTTGAAGAAGATGGCCGGGCTGCTCGCGGCCCGCCGCGCGCAAGAAGCTGGAAAGCCCTGATCCTCCCTGCGCCCGCCACCCCCTAGGATGGCGTTCCCTTTTCAATGGAGCACTGCATGCCGAGCACAGAGACGCACTTCGACCTGACTTCCAACGACGGCATCGCGATCGAAGCGCATCGCTGGCAAGGCCCGACGCAGCGCGCCGTGATTCAACTGGCGCATGGCATGGGCGAGCATTCGCTGCGCTACCGGCATCTGGCGCAAGCGCTGGTGGAGGCCGGCTATGTCGTCTACGCCAACGAGCACCGGGGCCACGGCAAGGGCGCCGCCGCGCGCGGCGAGCTGGGCGAGTTCGGTCCACGCGCTTTCGCCGGGCTCGTGGACGACATGGCGCTCCTGAGCCGCCACGTGCGCGGCGTGCACCCGGGGCTGCCGTTGATCCTGCTGGGCCACAGCATGGGCTCGTTCGCCACGCAGTACTACCTCGTCGAGCACAGCGCGCTGCTGGCGGGGGCCGTGCTTTCGGGCACGTCCGCGCTCGACCTGCTGGGTACCGCGCTGCAGTCCGGCTTCAAGCTGGAGGACATGAACGCCGCGCTGCCCGATGTGCGCACGCCGTTCGACTGGCTCAGCCGCGACCCGGCGCAGGTCGACGCGTACATCGCCGATCCGCTGTGCGGCTTCACCGTCTCGGCCGAGGGGCTGGGCTCGATGTTCGCGAAGCTGGCGGACCTGACGCCCGAGGCGATGCGACAGCACATCCGCCCCGATCTGCCGCTGTACCTGTTCATCGGCGACCAGGACCCGGTCAGCAACAAGGCCGAGTGGTTCTATCCGCTGGTGCAGCGCTACCGCGAGGCGGGGCTGCGAGACGTGTCGAGCCACGTGTTCGGCGGTGCGCGCCACGAGACGCTCAACGAGGTCAACCGCGACGAGGTCGTCGCCGTGCTGCTGGCGTGGCTCGCGCGGGTGGTCAGTGAGGCGCGCCCGACGAAGCCCTGAACTCCTGCGGCGACATGCCGTAGGCCCTTCGGAAGGCCCTCGTGAAGTCCGACGGGCTCTTGAAGCCGACGCCGTAGGCCACGTCGGTCACCATGGTGTGCGGATAGCGCACGAGGTCGTCGGCCGCATGCCGCAGCCGCAGGTGGCGCATGTACGCACCCAGGCCGCCTTCGTGCTGGAACAGCCGGTACAGGGTCGGGCGCGGAAGATGCAGCGCCGCCAGCACGTTCTCCGGAGACAGGTCGGCGCGATGCAGGTTGGCCTGCACATAGCGGCGCACCTGCCCGAACATCGCCGCGCGGGTGGCTGCACGCGCGCCGCCGCTCAGGCGCGCCTGCTTGCCGAAGCCCGCGAGCAGCAACTGCACGGCGTCGCGCACGGCGCTTTCGGCTGCCGGGGCGCTCAGCGTCGCGATCTCCCGGCCGAGCGCGGCCGTGTGGTCCAGCGCCAACTGTGCGATGGGCGAGTCGGGCTGCATCGTGCGGGCGTGGACGGCCGCGGGATCGGGAAAGACCTCCTGCACCATCGCGCCCGGCACGAAGAAGGTCAGCACATGGCAGGCGTTGCGATGCATGCGCACCGGCTGGCCCATGTCGAGCGCCACGAATTTCGCCGCGGCCGGTGCGTCGCGCTGGGCCGAGGAGCGCACGGTCACGCTGTCGACGTCGCCTTCGGCGAACACGTGGAAGGCGTAGTTGCGGACGTTGTCGGTGGAGATGCGCGCGAGCGAGCGCTCGAGCAGCATGGCGTCGGAGCGGCAGTCGGTGAAGACGATGTCACCGACTTCGTACCGGTCGATGGACGCGTGGAACGGCTTGCCGATGTCCGATGCCGAGGGGACGACGTCGATCACATGGCCCACGCGCTCGCGCCAGGCCAGGAATTGCCGGTGCGCAGGTTCGGCAGCCACGTCGAAATGGCTGTGGGAGATGCCGCTCCGCAGGGAGGAACGGGAGACGGTTTCTGTTTCGCGCAAGCCCATCAAAAACGCTCCGAATCAGGCGGACAGGCTCTCAGAAAATCTGAAAATAAACCTAAAGTGCCAAAAAGTAACGGATTTGCGGCGGATTCTCGCAAGAACTGAGACGCACGGTCAAGGCCGTTTGTCATACGAAAGCAATCTTCGGGGTGACGTGGTTGCAGGGCCACGCGGAGGCCCCGAGACAAGGGGTCTCGCAGTTTTCCACCCTTCTCGAGCGAGCGCCGACACATGCTGTCCGATAAAAAAACAACGAGGATCCCCACCGAACCCCTGCGCGAGGGCAAGCGCGGCACCGAGCCGGCCGCGCTGTCCATGGCCGCGCAGGCGCTGCATGCGGACTGCGTGGCCGCGGCGGGCGCCGTGGGTTCGCTGTTCTCCGAGGCGAACGAGGTCGAACTGGCCTTCCTGATGCGGCTGGTCGCGGAAGGCGACACGGCGACGGCGTCGCGGATCGCCCAGCGCATCCTGGATGCGCGCCAGATGCACGAAGTCAAGGCCGACGCGGCTGCCGTGCGGCCGCCCGCCAAGCCAAGGCGGGTGCGCAGCCTGCAGCCGCCGGGCCCGGACTGCGGGCGGTCTTCGCTGTCCCCGCGAGAGATCAACGTGCTGCGGATGGTCTCCCAGGGCCTGAGCAACAAGCAGATCGCCGAGACGAGCTACCGCTCGCCCCACACGGTCGATGCGCAGGTCAAGAACATCTACCGCAAGCTGGCCGTGAAGTCGCGTGCGCAGGCCGTGCGCGAGGGCATGCAGATGGGGCTGCTGGACCCGGAGGCCCGGGGTAGCTGATCCGGGTGGGCGGCGGCCTTTTTCTTTTTGCTAGGGCTGCTTCCTGCAGTCGCCGCCGACGGACACGGTGCCGTCTTTGCATTCGGTGAGGATCGGCTCGCTGCCGCGGGAGGGCGCGCCCGACGCAGGCGCGGGAGCCACGCCTTCGCGCACCGGCCCGACGTCGCGCTCGTACACGACCTTCTTGCTGCCGAGTTCGCAGCTGCCCACCACCTGGCCGGCCGCCGTTGCGTTGGCATCGACGACGGTCACGGCGAAACGCGCGACACCGGCGGCGGCGATCTTCGATTCGATGCGGGTGCGCAGCGCTTCGCAGTCTTCTGCGCCGTGGGCGGCGCCTGCGAAGGCCAGGGCGAGGGAAATAAGCAGACGGTATTTCATGAGGGGCCTGCCTGGAAGAGCTGAGGGGGCGAACAGTCTAGTTCCGTCCCTCGCTCTGCGCGAGTGAGCCGGGACGGCGCTTGCCGCCGTCCCGTGGGCTCATCGCTTCGTCAGCGCGTCAGCCTTGCGCCGAAGCCAGCGCCGCGTTCAGCGTGGCGCTCGGGCGCATCACCGCCTCGAACTTCGTCTTGTCGGCCAGGTAGTAGCCGCCGATGTCGACGGGCTTGCCCTGCACGGCCGCCAGCTCTTCGACGATCTTCTTCTCGTTGCTGGTGAGCGAGTCGGCCAGCTTCACGAACAGCGCCTGCAGTTCCTTGTCTTCGGTCTGCGCGGCCAGTTCCTGCGCCCAGTACATCGCCAGGTAGAACTGGCTGCCGCGGTTGTCGAGCTGGCCGGTCTTGGGCGACGGGTTCTTGTTGTTGTCCAGCAGCTTGCCGGTGGCGGTGTCGAGCGTCTTGGCCAGGATGGAGGCCTTCTTGTTGCCGGTCTTCAGGCCCAGGTCTTCCAGGCTGACGGCCAGCGCGAGGAATTCGCCCAGCGAGTCCCAGCGCAGGTGGTTTTCTTCCACCAGCTGCTGCACGTGCTTGGGGGCCGAGCCGCCCGCACCGGTCTCGTAGAGGCCGCCGCCGGCCATCAGCGGCACGATCGACAGCATCTTGGCCGAGGTGCCCAGTTCCATGATGGGGAACAGGTCGGTCAGGTAGTCGCGCAGGATGTTGCCGGTGGCGCTGATGGTGTCCAGGCCGCGCACGACGCGCTCCAGCGTGTAGCGCATGGCGCGCACCTGGCTCATGATCTGGATGTCCAGGCCCGAGGTGTTGTGCTCGTGCAGGTACATCTTGACCTTGGTGATCAGCTGCGCCTCGTGCGGGCGGTAGGCGTCCAGCCAGAACACCACAGGCATGCCCGAGTTGCGCGCGCGGGTGACGGCCAGCTTGACCCAGTCGCGGATCGCGGCGTCCTTGACCTGGCACATGCGCCAGATGTCGCCTTGCTCCACGTTCTCGCTCATCAGCACTTCGCCGGTGTCCAGGTCGGTGATGTTGGCGACGCCGTCTTCGGGGATCTCGAAGGTCTTGTCGTGCGAGCCGTACTCCTCGGCCTTCTGGGCCATGAGGCCCACGTTGGGCACCGTGCCCATGGTCTTGGGGTCGAAGGCGCCGTGCCACTTGCAGAAGTTGATGATCTCCTGGTAGATGCGGGCGAAGGTCGATTCGGGCATCACGGCCTTCACGTCCTTCAGGCGGCCGTCGGCGCCCCACATCTTGCCGCCGTTGCGGATCATCGCGGGCATGGAAGCGTCCACGATGACGTCGTTGGGCGAATGGAAGTTGGTGATGCCCTTGGCCGAGTCGACCATGGCCAGCTCGGGGCGGTTCTCGTGGCAGGCGTGCAGGTCGCGCTTGATCTCGTCCTGCGTGCTCTGGGGCAGCGTGGCGATCTTGGTGTACAGGTCGACCATCCCGTTGTTGACGTTGATGCCCAGTTCGTCGAACAGCTTGCCGTGCTTCTCGAAGGCTTCCTTGTAGAAGATCTTCACGCAGTGGCCGAACACGATGGGGTGCGAGACCTTCATCATGGTGGCCTTGACGTGCAGCGAGAACATGACGCCGGTCTTGTGCGCGTCCTCGATTTCCTTTTCATAGAAGGCCAGCAGTGCCTTCTTGCTCATGAACATGGAGTCGATGACCTCGCGGTCCAGCAGCGCGACCTTGGGCTTGAGCACGATGGTCTTGCCGCTCTTGGTGATCAGCTCCATCTTGACGTTGCGCGCGCGGTCCAGCGTCATGGACTTTTCGCCGTGGTAGAAGTCGCCGCCGTGCATGTGCGAGACGTGCGAGCGCGAGGCCTGGCTCCACTCGGCCATGCTGTGCGGGTTCTTGCGCGCGTATTCCTTGACGGCCTTGGGCGCGCGGCGGTCGGAGTTGCCTTCGCGCAGGACCGGGTTCACGGCGCTGCCGGTGCACTTGTTGTAGCGCGCGCGGATGTCCTTGTCCTCGTCCGAGGTCGGGTTCTCCGGGTAGTCGGGAATCTTGTAGCCCTTGCCCTGCAGTTCCTTGATCGCAGCCTTGAGCTGGGCGACCGAGGCGCTGATGTTGGGCAGCTTGATGATGTTGGCTTCGGGCTTGAGCGTGAGCTTGCCGAGTTCGGCCAGGTTGTCCGGCACCTTCTGGTCGTCGCTCAGGAATTCGGGAAATTCGCCCAGGATGCGGGCTGCCACCGAGATGTCGCTGGTGGTGACGTCGATGCCGGCCGGATTGGTGAAGGCGCGGATGATGGGCAAAAACGCGTAGGTCGCCAGCAGGGGCGCCTCGTCGGTGAGGGTGTAGACGATGGTGGGTTGCTTCGAGCTCATGCGCTTGCGTCCGTAAATCCTGGGTTGTCGGGTGGCGTGAACTTCAGGGATGAATCAGTTCACGAGGTAGCGATTGTCGCCGGGCGGAGGGAGGGTGGCCGATCCGGGGGAGCGATCTCCCCGCGAAAGGCTCTGTCAATCCAGCGGCAGGGCGATGGTAGCCGCCAGCGGCACGGTGTCGACCAGCGCCGCGCTGGCAACCAGAACGGCCCGGCGGCCCCGCCCGGCAATGTCCGAAAGGGCTTTCCAGAGGCAGCGGGTGGATCCGGCGTCGAGCCCGGCGGTCGGCTCGTCGAGCAGCACCAGCGGCCGGCCCGAGGCGAGCCCCGCGGCCATCCAGACCTTGCGCCTGGAGCCGGTCGAGAGCATGAAGAGCTTCTTGTCGAGGTGCGGCTCGAGCGAGAAGCCGTCGACCAGCGCCTGCCAGGCATCGGGGTCGAAGCCGGTGTCGCTCTCGGTCAGCTGCCGCGTGCACTCGCGGGCGGTGAGCTGGTCGAAGCGCTCGGTGGTGGGGTCGACGAAGAACACCTGGCGGCGGTAGGCCTCTGGCGAGGCGTCCAGCCGGGTGCCGGCCACCGTCAGCCGCCCGCTGGCGGGCAGCACGCCGGCAATCACCTGGAGCAGGGCCGACTTGCCGGCGCCCGTGTCGCCATGGAGCAGCGTCACGCCGGGGCCGATCGAGGCGGTCCAGCCGGATGCGATGGCGCTCTGGCCGGGGTAGGCGAAGCCGATGTCCTGCAGCTGCAGGATGGAAGTGGAGGTTGGGGCGGAGTTCACGGCCCGGGTTTTACCATCGGCCCCATGAAGAAAATGCCCATTGCTGCGGCGCTACTGGCCGCGCTGCCGGTCGCGGTGCCCGCGGTTGCCGCCCCGGCGGCGCAGGTTTTCGTCGCGGTGAAGCAGCCCGAGTCGATCGATGCCGAATGGCGCGCCCACCTGTGCGCCTTGCTGCTCCAGCCCTGCGACGCCAAGGCGCTGACGCTCCATCGTCCGCGCGGCGGCGCTGCCGGCGACTACGTGGTGCTGTCGGAAGCGCCGCTGGCCCTGGGCCGGCTGAAGCGGGCGGCGGATGCCACGGATTGGAAGCTCGACCGGGTGTACGACTTCACCGGGTACGCCGGCTCCGTCAAGGAGGGCGAGGCGGGCGAGGTGGGCAATGGCGAGGTGCGGCGCGCGCTCGCGCCGGCCCTGTACCCGCTGGCCGACGGGCGCTGGGCCGTGGCGGTGCTGCAGCGCCAGTTCGAGAGCTATTCGGGCGGCGGCGCGTCGTTTTCCACCGCCGACTTCGTGCCGCTCGATGCCGATCCCGCGTCCGCCAAGGCCGCGTACGAAGGCGTTCCGTTCTCGTGCAGCAAGTTGATCCGCGCCTGCTTCACCGAGAAGGAATACAAGACCTCGAAGCACTGCCACGACGAAAGCAGCGGCAGCCTGCGCATCGCCTACAGCGAGCCGGCAAAGGCCGGCGGCCCCTACGGCTGGCAGTTCACCTGGCTGCAGAGCGACTGGGCCGCGCACGTGCCGGCCAGCGCCACCGTCAGCACGCGCTCGCGCTTTTCCGGCGATGGCAGCGGCGGCGGCTCGGCCGACTTCTGCGGCGGCGGGCCGCAGTAGGCGGCAAGGAAGATCAGGCGCCGCGCGGCACCGTCACCGCGCCCACATGCCTGGTGCGGCCGGCGCCGAGGCCAGCGATCACCAGCGCGATGCCCAGCCCGATGAACAGCCACGACGAGGCGCGGAAGCTCCCCGTCCAGCCGTGCAGCAGCCCGGCCACCAGCGGCCCGAAGGCGGCCACCATGTAGCCCACACCCTGCGCCATGCCCGACAGGTGCGCGGCCACGTGCGAGTCGGGCGAGCGCAGCACGATCATCGTGAGCGCCAGCGCGAAGGTGCCGCCCTGCGCGATGCCCAGCAGCACCGCCCACAGCCACACGCCGCCGAGCGGCGCGAACAGCATCGCCAGCATGGCCGCCACCGTGAGCACCGCCAGCGCCACGGCCAGGCCGCGCTGGTTGCGCAGCTTCACCGCCAGCGCCGGCACCACGAGGCAGGTCACCACCTGCGTCATGACCGACAGCGACACCACGTAGCCGGCAGTCTCGCTGCCGAGGCCGCGCTCGCGCAGGATCGGCGCGAGCCATCCCATCACGATGTAGGCGAGGGCGGACTGCAGCCCCATGAAGAAGGTGACCTGCCAGGCCAGCCTGTCGCGCCACAGCCCGCGCACCGTGAAGCCCGATTCGCTCGCCACCGCCTTGACCGGCAGCGCCTGCGGCGCCCAGACCAGCGTGACCACCGCGGCCGGCAGCGCCCACATGGCCAGCGCCATGGTCCAGCCGCCGCCCAGCGCATGCTCGATGGGCACCGTGAGGCCCGCCGCGCTGGCGGCGCCGCCGCACACGGCCATGGTGTAGAGGCCCATCATCAGCGCCGCCTGCTTCGCGAAGTCGCGCTTCACCAGGCCCGACAGCAGCACGTTCGACACCGCGATGCCGCTGCCCGCGATGGCCGACGCCAGGAACAGCAGCGGAATGTTGCCGGTGCCGCGCAGCACCGTGCCCAGCAGGATCAGCACCATGCAGCCGAGCAGCGTGCGCTCGGTGCCGAAGCGGCGCCCGAGCCCCGGTGCCAGCGGCGCGAACACGCCCAGGCAGACGATGGGCAGCGTGGTCAGCAGGCTCGCGGCGGTGGCCGAGAGGCCGGTCGCCTTGATGATTTCCGGCAGCACCACCGAGAGGCTGGCGAACACCGGCCGCAGGTTGAACGCGATCAGCACCACGCTCGCGCCGAGCAGGATGCGTCGGCCCAGGTTGGGCGCGGGCGTGGGCTGCGGCGCGGGCCGGTTGTCGGCCTCTGTGTCGATCAGCAGGTCTTCGGCCGCGTCGGGTTGCGGGGGGCGGGTGCGTTGAACGGCGGCGTCGCGTTCGAGGGCGGCGGCGCTCATGCCGTGCCCAGCGCCAGCGCGTCGATCATCGGCGCCATGAAGGCGCGCACCGCCGCGGCGGCGATGTCGGGGTCGCCGCTGGCGATGCCGTCGATGATGGCGCGGTGCGCCGCCTCGTCGGGCTCGGGCAGCGCGGTGCCCATGGTGCTGGCGATCGTTTCCTTGATGTAGCCGGTGATGAAGCGGCAGGTCTCGGCCAGCGCGAGGTTGCCCGACACATCGACGATCGCCAGGTGGAAGGCGAGGTCGCGTTCGACGAAGCCGGCGCCGTCGTCGGCTTCGTCGGGAACCCCGCGCTTGTCTAGCAGCGTGCTCAGCCGGCGCAGGTCGCGGGCCGTGTGCCGCACCGCCGCGAGCCGGACGGCTTCGACCTCGAGTGCGCGGCGCACTTCGAACTGGTCGCGCAGGCTGGCGCGGCGCATTTTCTGCAGGCTGGAAGAGGGGTCGAAGCCGGAGCGCACGTAGGTGCCCGAGCCCTGCCGCACTTCGAGCAGGCCGCGCGACACGAGCGTCTTGACGGCCTCGCGCACCGTGCCGCGGCTCACGCCCAGCAGCAGGGCGAGCTGCGGCTCGATGGGAATGCGGCTGCCGACGGCCCAGCGGCCGCCGGAGATCTCCGCGCGGATGCTTTCGGCGGCGGCATCCGCCAAGGAGGTGCGTGGGGCTTGAGCGAGCATCAGATGGGCCTATTCATTCAATGATTGGACGAATTTTGCCCGCTGTGCAAAGCCCGGGCTGCGAGCGCGGTGGTTGCTCGCTTTCGCAGCACGCAACGGTCGTGGAGCTTGTCCGCTGGATTGTGCAAGTTGGATTCGAAGATTCTTGGCAAAACAGTGAACTTTTCCCCACCTTTGGGAAAGGTTGAGTTAAACGTTACCAATTGTCTGACATGTGCTGGAAAATGAAACTAAAGGTCACTTGTGAATCTTTAAGTTTCATTTTCATCTGCTCGGCGTCTGGCACTCCCGCCAACACGCCAACACGCCAACAGGGAGCGCCCGGGAGAAAAAGAAAAACGGATCACGTCGAATCTGAAATGAAGGACTTTTCTTTGTCGGATGTGCGGCTGTTTACGAAAGCCGCGCAGTTGGGGGGCCTCACCCCCGCCGCCGATGTGCTGAACGTACCCAAGGCTTCCGCCTCGCGCCAGCTCCAGCGGCTGGAAGCCACGGTGGGCCATCTGCTGCTGCATCGCGGCCCCACGCGCTTCGCGCTCACGGAGGAAGGGCGCGAATTCCTGGTGGCGGCGCAGCATGTGCTGACCATCCTCGACGACGTCATGCTCAACCTGTCTTCCGGCGGCAACGCGGTGACGGGGCGGCTGCGCATCGTGGTGCCGCACTACTACGGCAGGGCGCTGCTCATGAGCCACCTGCCGGCGTTCATGACCGCTTATCCGCAACTCGAGGTCGTGGTCGAGACCGGCAACGACCGCGCCGACCTTTTCCGCGACGAGGCCGACGTGGCCATCCGCCGCGGACGCGACGGGTGCGACGAACTGGTTGCGCGCCACTTGAAAGACGAAGCGCTGATGCTTTGCGCCACGCCGGACTACCTGGCGCCCCATCCGGCCGTCGAGAGCCTGCAGGACTTCTCCCGGCATGTGTTCCTGACCACTGGCGCCGACGGCCGCAAGCGGGAGGTCAACCTCGCGGCCGTCGACAAGACCCATCGCGTTCGCGTGCAAAGCGCTTTCCGGTCGGACGACATGGAACTGATCCTGCAACTGGCGCTGTCGTCCCGCGGCATTGCCTTGCTGCCGGTGTCGCTGGCCCAGCCGCAGGTGGACAGGGGCCTGCTGCTGCCGGTATTGCCGCAGCTGAAGCTCAAGCCGCAGGAAATCAACCTGGTCTACCTGCCGGCGCGCCGGAATTCCCCAAAGATCAAGACCTTCGTCGATTACGTCCTGAGCATCTTCAGGTCGTCCTAGCCAGGGCTACCAGCTGCCCGAAGCGCCGCCGCCGCTGCTGGAGCCGCCGCCCGAGGACGAGGAACTGTCCGACGAACTGCTGCTGCTACTGCTGCTGCTCGACGAGCTGCTGCTCCATCCGCTGTCGCGGTCGTCGTCGTGGTCGTCGCCGCTGCCGTTGCCCGTGGCGGGGAAGAACCCGAACACCAGCGCGATGAAGCTCACCAGCGCCATGGCGAGCCAGGTCTCGTCCGGCTCCGGGCCCGGCCGCAGCTGGACGAAGGCGAAGCCGATGACGCCCGTCACCAGCGCGAGCCGCACCATGAAGCCGAGCGCGCCGCGCTTCCAGTGAATGCGCACGCCCGCCACGATCACCGCGAGGCCGATGCCGACCACGGCGGTGGCGATCACGCCCCCGATGATCCAGGGCACCTTGTCCGCGCCCAGGTAGAAGCCGAGCCCGACGAGACCCGCGATCGCCAGCGCGATGCAGATGAACACATAGCGCGCCGTCCTGAACCGGCCCGACAGGTAGCCGACCCCATACATGAAGCCGACCGGCATGAAGAGGGCGAACGGCATCGCGAGGTTCGCCAGCGCCAGCGTCGCGCCCACAGGGCCGGCCGCGAGCAGGCCCAGCACCGTCGGCCAGCGGCGCCGCTCGGGCGACGGCGGCTCGGTCTTCAGGTCGGCCCAGAGTGCGCCTTCGCGCTGCGCCCGGTGCGCGTCCACGCGCCGGCCCTTGCGGCCCCGCTTGCCGCTGCCTTGCGACACCACGCGCGGCGCGGCCGGGCGCGGCCGGCTCCCGTGCCACACCCCCACGCCGATGGTCCAGAGCATCACCGCGAGCAGCGTCGTGTTGATGCGCGACTGGCTGGACTCGGTGGAGAACGCGTCGATCACGCGGTGCAGCGGCGAAGACTCCCTGTCCTGCTGCTCGGCCGGTGGCTCTTCGTCCACCACCTGCAGCTGCGGCGCGCTGATCAGCTCCGACAGCGACTGCACCGCCGCCTTCACGCCGCCCGCGAAGTCGCCGTTGCGAAAGCGCGGCGTCATCTCGCCGTCGATGATGCGGGCCGCCTGGATGTCGGTGACGCGGCCTTCCAGGCCCGTGCCGACCTCGATGCGCATGCGGCGGTCTTTCAGCGCCACCAGCAGCAGCACGCCGTCGTTCTCGTCCTCGCGGCCGAGCTTCCACTGCGCGAAGACGCGCGTGGCGAACTGCTCGATCGAATCCTCCCCCGTGGTGGGCACGATCAGCACCGCGAGCTGGGCCTGCGTGCGTTGCTCGATGGCGGAAATGTCCTCGCGCAGCGAGCTGGCGTCTTCGGTGTTCAGCGTCTTCGTGAGGTCGACCACGCGCGAGGTCATCGCGGGCACCGGCACCGGCTTGGCCTGCGCGGGGAGGCACAGCGCGAACGCTGCGGCCAACAGCATCAGGAAGGCGGCCAGCCGAAGCCAGCCGTGCGCGGCCGGATTGGCGAAGCCCGCTCTCATCGCTTCGCGCTCTTGGTCACGACGCCCGCGCCGCGCACTTCGATGCGCCGCTGGTCGACCACCTTGCCCGTGCTGTCGACCAGCTCGATCACGTGGCGCCCCGGCCAGGGCAGCCATTGCGCGCTGTTGCCGCGCGCGAAATGCTTGCCGTCGATGCGCCATTGCACACCACGACCTTCCGACTCGAAGCGCACGCGCTGGCGCAGCGGCGGAATGTCGGGGTCGACCGCGATGATGGTGCCGTCGGACGGCGCGGTGATGCGCGCCGACGCTGCACTGCCGGCCATGCCGGTGTCCAGCGCGAACAGCGGCTGCTCGGTGCCCTGCAGGAACCACTCGTCGCGCGCGGCCTCCAGCGGGCCGCCGTCGGCACCGGGGCCGAACTCCACGTGCGCCTGCACCACGCCGGGCGGCGGCGCGGGTGCGCGGCTGGGCTCGCGTGCGTGCAGGAAGCGCATCACCTCGGCCCACACCGGCGCGGCGCCGCTGGTGCCGCTCACGTCCCACATCGACGCGCCGCTGGCGTTGCCCACCCACACGCCGACCGTGTAGCGCTGCGACCAGCCCACGGCCCAGTTGTCGCGCATGTCCTTGCTGGTGCCGGTCTTCACGGCGGTCCAGAAGCGGGTGGACAGGATGCTGTCCAGGCCGAAGGTGCGGGTGCGGGCGTTCGGGTCGGAGAGGATGTCACCGACGATGAAGGCGGCACCCGCATCGAGCATCGGCGGCTCGGCGGCCTTGGCCTTGTTGTTGGCCGCAACGGCTGGATTGGATGCAGGCCGCGCGGTCAGCGTCGTGGTGCCGTAGCGCCCGCCGTTGGCCAGCATGCGGTAGGCGTTGGTGAGCGACAGCAGCGACACCTCGGCGCTGCCGAGCGCGAGGCTGTAGCCGTAGTAGTCGCCGCTCTCGCGCAGCGGCAGGCCGGCGGCGCGCAGTTCGCGCGCGAAGGCCTCGGGCGACACCATCACCAGCGTGCGCACGGCGGGCACGTTGAGCGACGCGGCCAACGCGGTGCGCGCCGACACCGGGCCCTTGAAGCGGCGGTCGTAGTTCTGCGGAATGTAGAGGCCGCTGGCGGTGCTGATCTGCGCCGACGAGTCCTCGATCAGCGAAGCGGCGGTGATGCGCCGCTCGGCAATGGCCTGCCCGTAGAGCAGCGGCTTGAGGGTGGAGCCGGGCTGGCGCAGCGCGGTGACGCCGTCGACCTCGGCGGCCTGGCTCAGCGGGCCCGACGAGCCGACCCAGGCGAGCACTTCACCGGTGGCGTTGTCGAGCACGACGAGCGCGCCGTCTTCCACGTGGCGGTCGCGCAGTTCGCGCAGGTGGCGCTGCAGCGTGTCGAGCGCAAAGCGCTGCAGCGGCGCGCGCAGCGTGGTGCGCACGCTCGCTTCCTTGTTGTCTTTCTCCTTCCCGCTCTGGGGGAGGGCCGGGGTGGGGGCTGCCCCCGCATTCGCGTCCCTCAGTTCCCGCAGCACCCGCCGCGCCGCATGCGGCGCGATGCCCTCGTTCGGCTCGAAGGCCCGGCGCTGCACGGCGGCGCTGGTGAACATGTCCAGTGCCTCGCAGTCGACCTTCTGCTGCGGCTCCATGGCGCGCAGCACGTCGCAGGCGCGCTGCGCCACCAGCGCGGGCTTGGCATTGGGGGCTCGCACCAGCGCCGAAGCCACCGCCGCTTCGCGCGCATCGAGCCCGCTCGGCGCCTTGCCGAACAGCGTGCGCGAGAGCGCATCGATGCCCACGATCTCGCCGCGGAACGGCACGGTGTTGAGGTATGCCTCCAGGATCTGGTCCTTGCGCCAGTTGCGCTCCAGCTGCGCGGCGGCCACGGTCTGGCCGATCTTCTGCGTGAAGCTGCGGCCGCCCGAGGCGCGCCGCAGGTCCTCGTCGAGCAGGCCCGAGAGCTGCATCGTGATGGTCGAGGCGCCGCGCGTGCGGGTGTTCCACAAGTTGCCCCAGGCCGCGGCCGACACGGCGCGCCAGTCGATGCCGCTGTGTTCGTAGAAGCGCTTGTCCTCGCTCAGCACCATGGCCGTGCGCAGGGCCGGCGACACGTCGGCCAGCGGCGTCCATTGGCCGCGCCGCACGGTGGGGTCGGTGCGCACGCGCTGCAGCAGCTCGCCGTTGCGGTCGACCACGGCGGTGTCGGACGAGCGGAAGTCGCGCTTCACTTCCTCGAAGCTCACAAGGGCCAGCGCCGGTTGCGCGCAAACCGCTGCGAGCAGGGCGAAGGCCAGGGCCTTTCGGTCGAAGGAAGAGGGCGCGAACTGCATGAAGGAGAGCGTCGTTTCGAAAAGTATGTGGCGGTGACATTCTCCGCGAAGCACATCGGGATGCCGGCCTACCCGGGGACGGGGCGCGGGCCTCATGGCGGCGGCGCGCGCTTCATTCCAAAGTTCGCACACCCCGGCTCGCAGGAGGCGATCGCCGGTTCCACGAACATTACTAGGAGAACTTCATGGCAACGAAAACACTGGCGCTGATCCTGGCCGCCTCGGCCGTCCTGGCCGGCTGCGTGACCCCGGTCTACGACCGCCCGCCGCCGCCGCGCCCGCAGGCCGACCGCGATCGCGACGGCGTGCCCAACCGCTACGACCGCGACAGGGACGGCGACGGCGTGCCCAACCGCTACGACCGCGCGCCGAACAATCCGAACCGCAACTGACGCGACCGGACTCGCGCCGCCTCAGCCGGGCCTGCGCGCCATCAGCGCCCAGACGCCGGCGGCGCTCAGCAGCGAGCCGCCGGCAAGGTTGAAGCGCCGCTGTGCGCGTGGCGACGACAGCAGCTTTCGCGCCGAGGCCGCGAACACTGCGTAGAGCGTGGCGTTGGTCGTGGCCAGCGCCACGAAGGTCAGCGACAGCACCCACATCTGGCGCGTCACGTCCGCCGACGGGCTGATGAACTGCGGCAGGAAAGCCACGAAGAAAACGATGCCCTTGGGGTTGAGCGCCGTCACCAGATAGGTGTTGGCGAACAGCCGCCAGCGCGACACAGGTGCCGCCGGCCTGGCCATTTCGCTGGGCGAGATGCCGGCGCGCAGCAGCTTGATGCCCAGGTACAGCAGGTAAAGGCCCCCTGCCCACTTCACCACGGTGAACCAGAAGGCCGAAGCCGAGAGCAGTGCGCCCAGGCCCAGCAGCGACACCACCAGCGCCGTGGAATCGCCGAGCGCCACGGCGGCCACCAGCGGCACGTTGGCGCGGCGGCCGTGCGACATCGAATAGCTGATGACCGTGAGGATGGTCGGCCCCGGAATGATCAGCAGGACGACGGAGGCCGCGACGAAGGCGAGCCAGAGTTCGATGGGCATGTGCTTCCTGTCTTCTGTTGGTTGTGGTGAATGTGGAGGGCGCGTTTGCCGCTCAGGTGCCGATGGCCGTGCGCGCGACGTGCCAGGTGCCCCGGTGCCCGTCCACGTAGCGGATGGGAGAGTTGGCGAGGTCGTCGAGGTCCGCGTCGTCCAGGCAGGTCACGTTCACGCCGTAGGCGGTCGTGCCGGTCTCGGGCGAATGGCCCACGCCGAAGGAGCGCACGCGGCAGTGCCTGCAGACGATGTAGTGGCTGTTGCGGGTGTCGAGCATCTGCTCGCTGAGTTCGGATTCGCCTTCGAGAAGCCGGAAGGCATCGGTCGCGACGATGGCGGGCCAGAAGCGCGTCTGGGTGCAGATGGCGCAATTGCACCGAAGGGTGCCAAGGCTCAGGTCGATGTCGGCTTCGAATCGCACGGCGCCGCAATGACAGCCGCCGGTGTAGGTCTTTTTCATGTGCTTGTGAGCAGCTCCCGGTCGGTTGGAGCGGCCGGCAAACACCATATCAAATGCCGCGCCGACGGGCAGCGGCGGGGCTTTTACCGGCCCTGTTCCGGTGCCGCGCCGAACCGGGCGGCCGACCGGGCCCTGGCGCGCTCGGCCTCGACCGCGCGGTCCTTGGGCTCGGCCGTGGTGACCATCGATTCGAGCAGCCGCGCCGCGGTTGCCGCCACTTCTTCAACAGCCCGTTCGAAGGCCTCCTCGTTGGCCTTCGACGGCACGCTGAAGCCGCTGAGCTTGCGCACGAACTGCAACGCGGCGGCGCGGATCTCCTGCTCGGTGGCGGGGGGCTCGAAGTTGTAGAGGGTCTTGATGCTGCGGCACATGGGCGCTCTCCGTTCGATGACGACCTGGTTCCAGTCTAGCGAAGCAGGGCCATCGCATGGGCGTCGTGGTAGACGCCGTCGATCAGGCTGGCGCGGCGCACGATGCCTTCATGTTCGAAGCCGAGCCGCTCGTACAGCGCCTTGGCGTTCAGGTTGTCGGCGCGCACGTTCAGCGCAATGCGGGTCAGCCCGCGTGTCCAGGACTTGTCGATGGCGGCCTGCAGCAACTTGGCGCCCAGACCCCGCCCGCGCGCCTCGGGCAATAGCGCGATGCCGAGGACGCCGATGTGCGCCCGCGAATGCCCGAACACCGGCGACACGTCGCACCAGCCGACGACCCTGTCGCCATCGACCGCCACGAAGTGCGGGAAGTCGGTGGCGATCACGTTCCGGTAGAAGGCGATCGATTGCGCCAGCGGCGGCGCCTCGGTCAGCGCAAGGTACTTGTGCTCGCGGGCGACCACATCGAGCGCGCGGTGCAGGCTCTCGAAATGGGATTCGGCCGTGGGGACGACGAGGACATGGTTCATGCGCAAGACGATAGCCGAACCGGGCACCGCGGCGACAGCGCGGGTGCCCTCGGCTGCCGCCGCGTTCAGCGTGCGTGCAGCGCGGATTCCACGGCCAGCGCCACGGCCGCCAGCCTTGCATCGTCGCCGCGCACCGAGGCCAGCATCAGCCCCACCGGCAGTTCGCCCGGCGCATGGCAGGGCAGGCTGAATGCGCAGCCGTCCAGCAGGTTGATCGCGAAGGTGTTGCGCAGCAGCAGGCCGTTGGCCTTGAAGAAGGCCGCGTCTTCCGCGAGCGCGGCGATGGGCGGCGCGACGATGGGCACCGTCGGGCACACCAGGGCGTCGAAGCCTTCGATGGCGTGCTCGACGCGGCCGATCCAGTCGCGCCGGCGGTCCTGCATGGCGATGTAGTCGGCGGCGCGCACCTCGGTGCCCAGCGCAATGCGCGCGGCCACGCGGGTGTCGAAGCCGTCGCGCTTCGCGGCGAAGCGCTCGCGGTGCACGGCCGAGGCCTCGACGGGCGAGAAGCCGCCGGGCGCATTGACGGTCGCGATCTCGGCGAGTTCGGCCAGCGTGATGTCCACCATCTGCGCGCCGGCCTTCGACAGCGTCTGCAAGGCGCGATCGAAGGCGGCGGCCACGGCCGGCTCGATGTCGTCGAACATCAGCGTGCGCGGCACCGCGAGGCGCATGCCTTGCAGCGGGCGGCGGCGCACCGCGAGCGGCGTGTCGGCAATGGCGGCGTCCACCGTCAGGCAGTCTTCCACGCTGCGGGCCATGGCGCAGACGGTGTCGAGCGAGCGCGCGAGTTCGAAGGCGCCTGTTCGCGGCACGCGCGACTGCGTGCTCTTGAAGCCGACGATTCCGCACAACGCGGCGGGAATGCGGATGGAGCCGCCCGTGTCCGAGCCCAGCCCGGCCACAGCGAGGCCCAGCGCCACCGACACCGCCGCGCCAGAGGACGAGCCGCCCGGGATGCGCGGCGTCTGCGCGTCGGCCGGGTTGTGCGGCGTGCCGTGGTGCGGGTTGATGCCCACGCCGGAGAACGCGAACTCGGTCATGTTGGTCTTGCCGACGATGGCCGCGCCCTGCGTGCGCAGCCGCGCGACGGCGGCCGCGTCGTGCGCGGCCGCGGGCTCGCCCGCGCACACGGCGGAGCCGGCCATGGTGGTCTCGCCCGCGATGTCGTAGAGGTCCTTGACCGACACGGGCAGGCCGGCGAGCGGGCCCAGCGCCACGCCGGCCTTGCGCGCCGCATCGGCATGGCGCGCGGCGGCGAGTGCGCCATCGGCATAGAGCCGCGTGAACACATGCCGCGCGGCGGGCTGCGCTGCCGCTTCGAGCACTTGCCCGACCAGCGCTTCATGCGACAGCTCGCCGCGCGCGATGCGTGCGCGCAGGGCGGAAATGGTGAAGTCGTCGTTCATCGTCAGGCCACCACGGGCAGTGCTTCGACCGCATAGCGATGCACGATGCGCCGGCGCAGCAGCGGGTCGTGCAGTTCGATTTCCATCTGCGCGGCGGGGCGGATGCCTTCGCCCTTCGCGTTGGGCAGCGCGCCGAGCGTGCCGCAGGTCATGAACAGGCCTTCGGGCGCGGCGCCGCCATGGGCCATGCCTTCGCGCAGTGCCGCCAGCGGACGGATCGATGCCAGCGTGCCGCGCTGGTAGTCGACCCAGCGGCCGTCCTC
The DNA here is from genome assembly GCF_003019815.1 of Variovorax sp. PMC12. Lineage (NCBI taxonomy): Bacteria > Pseudomonadati > Pseudomonadota > Betaproteobacteria > Burkholderiales > Comamonadaceae > Variovorax > Variovorax sp. PMC12. The sequence goes on along the minus strand of NZ_CP027773.1, from coordinate 2,532,203 downwards.
GAAGATGCGCGAGCGCAGCTCGAGCGTGTCCTGGTGCGCCTCGATGTCGCGCCAGCGCCAGGCGGTCTCTGCCACCGGCTTCGCGCACATCTGCTTGGACACGGCGACAGAGTAGCTCTCCACATGGCGGTCGGTGTGGTCCGAGGCCACGCTCAGCCACCATTCGCCGTTCGAGAAGAACAGCACCGGTTCGGCCTCGCCCGAGCTCTGGTCGCCCAGCGCCTCGATGGCGGGCGACTGCGTCAGCAGCTGCGCGGCCACGCGGTAGTACAGCGGCACGCTCGACGGGCGCGGCACGCCGAGCGCGGCCAGTTCCTCGATGTGGTGTTCGATGGCCGCGACGTCGCGGCCTGTCCAGCCGGCCACCACCAGCGCGCTGGGCGCGACGGTGTGCAGGGCGGTGGTGCGGGTGCCGTCGGCTTCGACGGCTTCGCAGGCAAAACGCAAGCTCATGCCCACCTCAGCTTTCCAGCGGGCGCTTGGCCGTCTCGCGCGCCACCACCAGGGCGACCAGCGTGACGCCCAGCGCGGCCACCACGTAAAGCGACACGGCCACCGTGCTGCCCCAAGACTTGAACAGGCTGGCGATGATCAGCGGCGCGAAGCCGCCGCCCAGGATGCCCGCCAGCGTGTAGGCCAGCGAGGCGCCGGCATAGCGCACGCGGCCGGGGAACTGCTCGGTCACGAAAGCGGCCTGCGGGCCGTACATCATCGCGTGGATCAGCAGGCCCACCACCACGGCCGCGCAGATGGCCACCGGGTGCGCGCTGTCCATCAGCACGAAGAACACGAAGGCCCACGCCATGCCCAGCAGCGCGCCGGCAATGTAGACCGGGCGGCGGCCGATGCGGTCCGATAGGCTGCCGAACCACGGCACCGCGATCGCGTTGCAGGCCGCGCCGATCATCGTGGCGGTGAGCGCCAGCGGACGCGACAGGTGCAGCACCGTCGTCACGTAGGTCAGTGTGAACACCACCACCAGCGCATACAGCACGTCGGAGCCGATGCGCGAGCCGCCGGCCACCAGCAGGCGGCGCCAGTGCTGCGTGAGCACTTCCTTGATGGGCGTCTTGGCGGTGGCCTTCTTTTCTTCCATCTCGCGGAACACCGGCGTCTCGTCGACCCCGCGGCGCAGCCACAGGCCGAACAGCACCAGCGCCACGCTGGAGATGAACGGAATGCGCCAGCCCCAGCTCTGGAAGTCTTCAGGGCTTAGCCATGCCGACACGATGGCGATGAAGCCGGTGCCGATCAGCGTGCCGCACGACGGGCCGACCTGCGTGAACGAGGCATTGCGGCCGCGCTCGTCGGGCTTGCCGTGTTCCATCGACAGCAGCACCGCGCCGGCCCATTCGCCGCCGAGCGCCACGCCCTGCACGAAGCGCAGCGCCACCAGCGCCACGGGCGCCCAGATGCCCCAGGCCGCGTAGGTGGGCAGCAGGCCCATCAGCCCGGTGGACACGCCCATGATGACCAGCGTGGCCACCAGCACGAAGCGCCGGCCCAGCCGGTCGCCGAGGTGGCCGAACACCACGCCGCCCAGCGGGCGCGAGATGTAGCCGACCGCGTAGGTCGAGAAGGCCAGGATGGTGCCGGTCAGCGGGTCGAACGACGGGAAGAACACCGCGTTGAAGACCAGCGCCGCCATGATGTTGTAGACGGTGAAGTCGTACCACTCCAGCGTGGTGCCGATGGAGCTGGCCATGGCCAGCCGGCCCATCTTGGCGGACGGCGCATCGGGCGCGGTGCCGGAGGCGGCCGGCGTGGGAAGAACATGTTCGGTCATGGAGATACCTTTGTTCGGTGAAGACATGAAAGTCGGATCGGTTCAGCGCAGCTCGGCCGCGCTCAGCTTCCAGCCGAGCGCGAGCAGCCAGCCGTTGGCGGGGTCGGCGTCGAGCGCGGCGGCGGCCGTGGCGCGCGCGGCGCGGGCGGCCTCGGCGCTGCTGGTCTCGACGACCAGCATCGGCTGCAGCACGCGGCCTTCGGTGGCTTCGCGCGGCAGCGGCGTGCTGAGCGCGGCGTCGGGCACGAGCAGGTACGACTGCACGAAGCCTGCCTGCGCTGCCAGTTGGCGGCCGGCGCGTTCCGCCCCGGCCACCGGCGCCTGCGCGTTGGCGGCCGCGGCCAGCGGCAGCACCACGGCATGGCTGCCGCTGCCGAAGCCGGTGACGGCCTGCACGGCGCACACGCGGCGGATCGGCTGGCGCATGCGGTCGAGGTTGGCCACCGACCACGGCGTCTGCTTCTCGAACGCGGCGCGGTAGCCGGCGGAGCGGAACACCGCCAGCGATTCGGTGCGGTACAGGCCCAGGTACTTGCGTCCACCCTCGAGCGAGAAGTAGCGCGCGCCCGACAGGAAGCCCGGGACGCGCACGCGCTCTTCCACGTGTTCTCGGTCGTACCAGCGGTTGAAGTCGGCGTCGTCGGCGGGGTCGACGTCGGAGGCGACGAACAGCAGGCCGTTGATGTTCGCCGTGGTGTTTTCAGGAGAGAGGAGGGGGTCGGTTGCAGTCATGGCGGCACAGGGGCGGGCGGGCCTTCGAAAAATGAAGGCGCGATCTTCCGCCGCAGTGCCGTGCTGTCACAAACGAGTTTTTCTGGGCGACAGCCACAAGAATTACTGGCCCCCTCATGGGGCACGAATGCGCTGTTTTGAGGGTTAACCCTCTGTCGTTCCGCGCCAGGTTGGTGCGTTGGCGGAGGCCGTGAACTGGTCCGACGCGCGGCAGGCCAGCTCGGCCACCAGGCGGATGGCGTCGGAATCGGCCGCTTCCAGGTGGCTCACCACCAGCCGCTGCGGCGAGATGAGCGCGTCGCACTCGATGATTCGCACGTCGCCGGCGGCCACGTATTCGTACACCGGCGGCAGCGGCACCAGCGCATTGCCGAAGCCCGCCTTCACCAGCCGCGCCAGCGCGGAGATCGAGCTCACGCAATGCACCTTGCCCAGCGGAATGCCGACGGAGCGGTAGAGGTTCTTCAGCGCCTCGTGCGGCTGCGAGCCAGGGCTCATGGTCAGCACGGGCTGGCGCAGCAGCTGGTCGACGGTCTGCGCCGGCTCCGCCGCCGGCGCGCCGACCCAGCCCATCGGCATCGGCAGGCAGGGCGTGCTCACGATGCCCGCGCCGGCGATGTGGTCGGTCTGCAGCGCGATGTCGAGCGCGCCTTCGCGCAGGCCGCGATGCAGGGCCAGCGTGGTCTCGGAGGTCAGCTGCACCTCGATGCCCGGATAGGTGGAGCGCAGGTTGGTCAGAAAACCCAGCAGCCAGGTGTGCACCACTGTTTCGATGGCACCGATGCGCACGAGGCCGAGTAGGTCTTCGCGCGGGCGGCCGAGCGAGACGATCTCGCGGCGCAGCTCGAGCAGCCGTTCGCCGTAGTCCATGAGCCGCACGCCGACCGGGGTGAGCCGCAGCTCGCGCGCATCGCGTTCGAACAGGCGCGCGCCGATGTCTTCTTCGAGGGAGGCGACGCGGTTGGACACGGCCGCCTGCGTGATGTGGAGCCGGTCGCTGGCAGCGCGGAAGCTGCCCAGCCGCGCGGCCCAGAGGAAGGCTTCGACAAATCTTGTGTTCATGAGGGCACCTCGGGGCATTTTGCCGGTATTCGATGCGGCGGTGCGCCCAGGGCCCTCATGGCCGACCCGCAAGCGCCGTGCGGCGGAACGGGCGTTCCGGTCAGCGCGAGGATCGGCGCCTGGCGGGTGCCGGCGGCGGCAGGGTGATGTCGTCCGCCATGCGCGCCGCCCCGGCCGACGCATTGCTGGCAACCATCACCGCGGCCTCCTGCGTGGCCGGCGCGAACACCAGCAGCGCGCGATAGCCGCCGGTCTGGCCCGTATGGAAGTAGAGCCTGCGTCCGGCGTTCTCGCGGATGCGCACGGCGTAGCCCAGCTCGTAGATGTCGCTGTGGCCCAGCGGGGTGAGCGCGCGTTCCGCCGCGGCGCCCAGCGGACCCTTGCGGCCGGCCATGAGCGCACGCGCGAACACCAGCAGGTCGGCGGCCGTGGAGCGCAACGCGCCGGCACCCGCCAGCGCATCGAAGTCCCAAGGCGCGCGTGGTGTCCTGTCCTCGTAGCCGGGCGCCAGGCGGCCGGTCTCGGGGCCGAGGTGCTGCATCGTGTCCTTCATGCCCAGCGGCACGGCGATGTTCTCCTGCACCAGCAGTTCCCAGGGCTTGCCGTAGCGGTCCGCAAGCACCTGCCCGAGCAGGCCGAGGCCCAGGCTGCTGTAGGGGCCGTTGCAGGGTGGCACGCGGTCGAGCCTGAGCGTCGACAGGCCGGCAAGCAAACGCGCGCGATCGGCGTGCGCGAACGGGTTGCCGCCTTCGGCCATCGGGGGAGCCGGCAGCATGCCGGGCAGGCATCCCGTGTGCGTGACCAGTTGGAGAAGCGTGACGCTCGCGGTCTCCCGCGGCAGCGTCACCTGTCCGGCCAGCAGCGTGCCGAGCGTGTCGTCGAGCGACAGGTCGCCGCGCTCGACCGCCTGCGCCAGCAGCACGCCCGTGAAGAGCTTGCTGATCGAGCCGACTTCGAAGATCGGCTGGCCATCGGCGGCGATCTCCCGGACCGGGCCCGCCTGCGCGACGCTGTTGCGCTGCATCGCGAAGCGTGTTTCGCCCTGGCGCAATACGCCGACCACGATGCTGCCGGGCGCGTCGCGCATCACGCGTGCGGCGATCTCGGCCGGCGGCGTGGCGAAGCTCAGCGGCTCGGCCTGCGCACAGGCTGCGGTGAACAGTGGGGCCAATTGGGCAATGGCCCATGCGATGAGGTGAGTGCGGCGCATGTCGTGCCGCCTCAGCGCGATGCGTCCGGCATCACGCCCAGCTCGGCCAGCAGCGCACGTCCGATCGTGATGCGCTTCGGCGCATCCTCGTCGCGGCGCATGTCCATGTTGAGCGCGAAGCTCTTCACGCCGCCGTCCGCGCCCGTCACCCAGCCCACCCACCAGCCGAGGGATTCCGGCGGCTTGTAGTACCAGCCAGTCTTGGCGTGCAGCGCGTGCGTGGGCGTTTTTTCGACGAGGGTGATGTCGTGGACCATGTCCTGCGTGCGCGCCGACAGCGGCAGCTGGCGCAGCCCGAGCCGCGCGAGAAAGCGCGCCTGCTCGATCGCGGAAATCTTCAGCGGACCGTCGAGCCAGAAGCGGTCGACCACGTCGCCCAGCGCCTCGTTGCCGTAGTGCAGGCGCGCGATCCACGCCTTCATGCGCGCCAGCCCGATGCGCCGGGCCACGCCCTGGTAGACCGGCAGGTTCGACACGCGAATCGCGTCGCGCAGGTTCATGTCGTGCGCCCACTCCGCGCGGCGCTGCGGCTTGCCGCCGTAGGGCAGCACTTCGTCGATGTCTTTCACCGCGCCGGTCTCCAGCGCGATCAGGCTGTTGGGAATCTTGTAGGTCGACGCGGGCACGAAGCGCTGGCCCGCGCGCCTGGCATCGACCAGCGTGAGCTTGGCCGTGGCGGCGTCGAACAGCGCGAAGGTGCCGGGCGTGCCCGCGGCGGTGAAGTGGCGGGCGAGGTCCGCACGTTCCTGTTGGGCAGCATCGGATGCGGTGGCTGCATGGGCCAGGCCGCCATGCCACGCGGTGGCGAGAGCGGCGACGGTTGCGCTGCCGCGTACCAGCATGGCGCGGCGTTGTTCGTCGGGTGTGGAAGAGGGCATGAAAGCACGAGAGCGGAGTTGTGACGGCGCGAATCATCCAGCCGCCCTCGCGCCCGCACAACGCGGGCGGCAATGCCTGTCGTCACTGCCGTAACCGGCGTAACCGCTGCGCCGGCCGCGGGAGGCGGCTAACCGCCCATCGAGTAGAAGAACTCTTCCCGCACGATCGCGCCGTCGCGCACCGTGTACAGGCCCGCTTCTTCCATCTTGAAGCGCTGGCCGGTGGCCTTCATGGTCACGTCGAATTCGAAGCCGACGATGAAGCGGTCGTCGTGCGGCCACGGGCCCGTGACCTTGAACGAATGCACCTCGTGGTTGTCGCTCCACCACTTGCCCTTGGCCTCGATGGCCGCAAGGCCCACCGCCTCGCGCTGCTGGCCGGGCGGGGCGCCGGCCTCGACGCTCACGGCGTCATCGGCATAGAGCGATTTCGCGTCTTCGAACTTTCCCTGCCGGCATAGCGCGACGAGCTGGTTCGCGATTTCAAGCGTGGTCATGGCCTGTCTCCTGAGGAAGAGGGGACAGGCAGTTTAGGCCGATGCGGCCGATTCAGGCGCCTACCAGCTGCACTTCCTGCCGTCGTCGGAGCCGAGGTCCTGCGAGAAAGAATACTGCTTGCCGCTGCGCAGGTTCTTGTAGCCGAAGCCGTAGACGTTCGCGCCCTGGGTCGTCACCACGTACTGGCCGGCGATGCGGCCGTCGACGATCTCGGCCCAGGTGGTGATGTATTCCCACGGACGGCCTTCGGGCTTGTCGCCGACTTCGTTCTTGACCGGGACGATGGTGATCACGCGCGACGAACCCTTGTACCTGACGTAGCCACCGGACCAGTTGCTGTTCGGGTCGGAAAACACCCGCCATTCCAGGCGGATCGATTGCGCGGAGGACTCCGTCAGGTAGCGGTAGTCGACGGACACCGGCGCATCGCCCGATGCGGCCAGTGCAGACAAGGGCAGCAGAAGTCCTGCGAGCGCGAGGCGGATGTTGTTCATTTCGTCGCTAGGCGTCGTCGTTGGGTTGGATCAGGTCCCATTTGTTGCCGCAGAGGTCCTGGAAGACCGCCACGGTGCCGTGCGGCTCGTGGCGCGGCTCCTCGAGGAAGCGGACGCCGTGCGATGTCATGTGGGCGTGGTCGGACGCAAAGTCCGAGGTGTGAAGGAACAGGAAGACGCGGCCGCCGGCCTGCTTGCCGATGCCGGCTTCCTGGTCGTCGGTCACTGCCTTGGCCAGCAGCAGCGCCGCACCCGCATTGCGCGCGGGTGCGACCACCACCCAGCGCTTGCCGGGTCCGCGCGGTGTGTCTTCGAGCAGCTCGAAGTGCAGCGCTTCGGTGAAGAAGCGGATGGCTTCGTCGTAGTCGCGCACGAGCAGGGTGACGGTGGCAAGTTGGCGTGCGGCGGGGGATTGGCTCATGGTGTCATTGCGCTCTTTGAAATGAAGGCTGCCTTGCTCGACAGCGATGCAGAGGTCTTGCATGGCCGCGGCATGCATCTGCTCCGGCGTGTCCACCCAGGACACGTTCTTCCGGCAATCGCCGCAGTATCGAACGTCGGGCGAGGCCGTTTCTTCGAGCGTGTCCCATGGCTTGGAGCACGCCAGGGCCTCGTCTTGTGGCGTCGTCGGCGTGGAAGCCGGATGAAGAGGCGCGCGGCCGATGCGGACGGGCTTCTTCATCTTCATGGCCTCCGGGGTCGCTCAGTTAAAAACAATCGCGGTCTTGTGCGCAATGCTCAGCCGGGCCGCTTCGTAGAGCCGAAGCCACGAAACGTATTCCCGGTAGAGGCCTTCGTCGGCGTCGATCAGCCGGCCGATTCGCGCCACTTCCTCGTCCGACAGCTCGCCGTCGGTGAGATTGATGCCGAGCGCGGGCGCCACCAGCACCAGTTCGTCGCGCAGGCGGTAGGACGAGCCGAGCATGCCGCCGGCCAATTGCTTGTCGTCGTCCGGTTCGGAATACAGCACCTCGTCGAAATCGACCGGCACGTAGAAACCTTCCGCGTCCGAGTGGCAGACCAGGTGGCTCTCCGAGCTGTAGAGCACGTCTTCCACCACCGGATCTTCCGAGGGGTCGACACCGTCTTCCACCGGCGTTGCCATCCAGCCGGGCGAATTCGCGCGGTGCGCATAGGCCCGGCGCAGGTAGTGGATGAACGAGTACGGGAAGCCGCCGATGGCCGCACGCGAGTGCAGCGGCGGCAGTTCACGCGGCTCGGCGTGCGGCGGAAGGCCCGCCGCCGCCAGCACCTTGTTCACCACCGCCAGTTCCTCCTGCAGCCATCCGGCTCCTTCGGGATCGTGTTCGAGCAGATCGACGAGCACGCCGATGCTGATTGCGAGGCCCACTGTGTTCTCCCTTTCGAATCGGCGGCGGCGAAGCGGCTTACTTCGCCGCCTCCACCTTCACCCGTGCGTTCGGCGTCTCGCCGAACATCTCCGGCGCGTACATGGCTTCGACGCGGCTCGGCGGCAGCGCGAAGTCGCCGACGTTGTTCAGGCGCACGGTGTATTCCATCTTCACCACGCCCTTGGGCAGGTACTCGTAGTAGCTGCGGAATGCCTCAAAGCTGCGCTCCTCGAACGCGGGCCAGCCCGCGCCGCTCTTCTTCTCGCCCTGCGTGGCGATCTGCGAGTCGCGGCCCAGGCCGCTGCCCAGGATGGTGGCGCCGCCCGGAATCGGGTCGCTGATGACGACCCAGGTCATGTCGGCGCTGGCGTTGACTTCGATGCTCACGCGCAGCACGTCGCCGCGCGTGTACTTGCCGGCCACGGCCTGCTCGACCGGGGTGACGGTCTTCTTGATGGCGTAGCCGGCCGCGAACGGCGCTTTCAGCTGCACGGCGGCAATCGACTGCAGCGTGAGCCACGGCTTGCCGGTGCCCTGCTGCGTCACCAGCAGCGTGTCGCGCACCGGCGCGCCCGACGGCGATGCCGCCCACGGCAGGAACATCGTGTTGTTCTTCAGGTTGCCCGGCGAGGCGGGCGCGCCGAAGAAGGTGGTCTGGTTGGGCGCGCCGGCCGGGTCGCTGGCCTTCACGCGCTCGACCCTGCTCCAGTCGACCTGCGCCTTCACCGCGCCCAGCGTGGCGGCGGTAACGCCCGACACCGGCGTGCTCTCGAACACCTTGCTGAACTTCTCCAGCGCCAGTCCGCCCCACAGGTTGGCGGTGGTGGTGTGCCACGCGCCGTTCTGCTGGCGGCCGATGAAGCCGTTGGCGAGCTTGCCGATGTCGTCCTTCCAGCCCGGGTCGTCCATCACGCTGAGCAGCAGGCGGGCGGTGTTGACGTCGCCGTTGGTCATCAGCCACCACCAGTAGTCGTCCTGCTCGGTGCTGAAGATCAGCTTGGTGCCTTGATAGGACAGGCGCGCCTTCAGCACGTTGTTGGCTTCTTCCAGGCGCTGCTGGCGCTGCGGCACGTCGTTCACGCGCTTGAGGATGTTGAGCCAGTCGATCACCGCGCTGGTGGGCCACTGGTTCGGCGCGATGGTGATGCTGCCGAGCATGCTCCCCTTGGCCTTGCCGTAGCGCGAGAGCGCTTCGAGCGCGGCGAGCTTGCGCACGTCCAGGTCCTTGCGCGGGCTCCAGAAGTCGCGCGTGATGCGGCCTTCGACGAAGGCGATCAGGCCCGACTCCATCGGCGCGCGCACGTCGTCGGCAAGCGCGAAGGCGGGGTCGAGCGCGGCGGCTTCGTTGGTGGCCGCGAGCAGGTACGACGTGAGGATGTCGCTGCCGCGGTTGGCCTCGCCGTCGCGCGGCGGGAAGTAGCTGGCCAGGCCGTCGCTGTCCAGGTAAGTGGGCAACTGGGCCAGCACGCCCTGCCACATCTTCGCGTCGCGCAGGCCGACCGACTTGCTGGTCTTCTGTTCGAGGCAGATGAAGGGGTAGTTGGCGAACCAGTCGCGCACGCCCGGCAGGCCTTCGGCCAGCTTGGGTTGCAGGGCGAGCTTCAGGCCGCCGCGGCCGGGGAGGGCGTCGGCGGGCGGTGCCACGTCGAGCGTGAACGGCCCGTCGAGCTGCACCAGCGTGGCCTGCTGCACCGTGAGCGGCACCGAGGGCACGATGCGCTGGCGAACCTTGAGGGCATCGCGCGCGCCGCCGATGGTGTCCTTGGCCTCGATTTCCCAAAGGATGGCTTCGGCGCGCGTCTGCGCGAGCTGCGCGGGCGCGGTCACGTTCCATGCGACTTCACGCGCTTCGCCGGCCGGGATGTCCACGGTCTGCGGCTCCAGCGTGAGCAGGGTGGCGCGCGGCGTGGCCTCGACCTTCATCGGCTTCTGCGTGGTGTTGCGCAGCGTGATCTGGGCGCGGAACTGGTCGTCCTCGCGCACCAGCGGCGGCAGGCCGCTGATGATCTGCAGATCCTGCGTGGCCTGGATGCTCGCCTGGCCGGTGCCGAACAGGCCCACGCCGGAATCGGCCACGGCCACGATCTTGAAGGTGGTGAGCGCGTCGTTCAGCGGCACCGTCACCACGGCCTGGCCGTTGGCGTCGAGCACCACCTTCGGGTTCCACACCAGCAGGGTGTCGAGCAGCTCGCGCGTCTGGCCCTTGCCGCCGCCGCCGCCCGCGGGCACGGCCTTGCGACCGTAGTGGCGCCGGCCGACGATTTCCATCTGCGCCGTGGAGGTGCTCACGCCCCAGCTGCGCCGCTGCAGCATGGCGGTCAGCAGGTTCCAGCTGTCGTTGGGCATCAGCTCCAGCAGGGCCTGGTCGACCGCAGCCAGCGCCACTTCGGCGCCGGCGGCGGGCTTGCCGTCGGGCAGCTTGGCGCTGATGGTCACCTGGGCCTTGCTGCGGATCGGGTAACTGGGCTTGTCGCTGGTGACGGTCACGTCGAGCTGGTGGGCCTGCGTGCCCACGCGGATCTCGGCCATGCCCAGGCGATAGGCGGGCTTGCTCAGGTCGACCATCGCCGTGGGCGCGACGTATTCCTTGCCCTCGTACCAGAAGGCCGTCCACCACTCGCGCGGCGACTTGAAGCCCCAGGTGAAGAAGCTGTACCACGGCACTTCGCGCAGGCGGCCGCGCAGGGCGAGCACGCTCACGTAGGCGTTGGGGCCCCACTCGGGCTTGACCTCCAGGGTGACGGTCGGGTCCTTGCCGTCGAGCTGCACCACGTGCGTCTCGATGATGCCTTCGCGTTCCACGGCGACCAGCGCGGTCGCGAAGCGGAACGGGCTGCGCACCTGGAACTTGGCGACCTCGCCGGGCTGGTAGCTCTTCTTCTCGGGCAGCACGTCGATGCGGTCGTTGTCCTCGCCACCGAACCACAGTTCGCCCTGCTTCGTCACGTAGACGGAGCTGACGGCCTTGGCGTCGCGCCCTTCGCTGTCGGTGGCGCTGGCGATGAGTTCGACTTCGCCGGCTTCCTTCAGCTCCGACTCGCACAGCAGCAGGCCGCGCGCGTCGCTCTTGCCGCTGCAGACGGTGCCGATGTCCTTGGTCTCGGTCTTGTTGTCGTAGGTGTAGAAGCCGCCCACCATGCGCTTGCGGCTGGTGGTGGTGATGCGCGCCACGGCGCGCACATTCAGCGTCACGCCGGCCTGCGGCTTGCCCGCGAGGTCGAGCGCGAGCGCCTGGAACTTCAGCTTCTGGGCGGTGGAGACCCAGCCCTCGGTCTTGATGCCCGCGATGACGGAAGCCGGCCACAGCGTCTGCGTGCTGCGGATGGTCTGCACCTCGCCGTTCGGGTCGGCGTAGGTGGCTTCGAGCAGCAGCTCGCGCGCGGCCTTGACCTTCGGCACCTTGTCGATGGTGACCTTGCCGGCGCCGTCCTTGTTGAGGGTGAGCGGCAGCTTGTCGGCGATCACGCGGGTGTCGTTCACGCTGTTGATGTCTTCCTCGCCCGAGCCGGCTTCGGCAGCGGCGGAGACCGCGGCCGCCGGATCGCTGGCGTCGCCCTGGGTGGCGCGCGGCGGGTTGAAGCTGAAGGCGTCGTAGTCGGGGAAGCTCAGGCTCTTGCCGCGCACCATGGCCGACACGCGAACCGGCAGGTTGGCCGCGCCGCCGCCGGCCACGTAGTTGATCTGAACGTCGGTCGGCACGCTGGTGGCGGCCACCAGCGGTTTCTTCTCGGTGGGCGTGATCCGGCCTTCGAGCACGGGCAGGCGGAATTCCTCGACGCGGAACATCCCGGTGCCGAAGCTGCGCCCATAGCCCTCATCGCCGTCGCCTTCGCTGTCGCCGTCCTTGCCGCCGCCGGTGCGCAGCATCACTTCGTACACGCCGAGCTTGGCGGCGGGCGGAATGGCAAAGCTGTTCTCCGCGCTCAGGCCGCCGGTGGCGGTCTTGCGCCAGTTCAGCGGCTGGGTGAAGCGCTGGCCGCTGCCCACGTGGGTGATGACCAGCGTGTCGGGGCGGTTCTCGGGCAGGCCGAAACCCTTGCTGGTCTGCGTGCGGATCAGGCTCTTCATCGACACCGTCTCGCCGGCGCGCAGCAGCGTGCGGTCGAAGATGGTGTGGGCGATGCGGTCGGGCTCGGCCTGCAGGTTAGTCGGCACGTTGAAGCGCCAGGGCTCGATGCCGCGCTGCCAGTCGCTCCAGGTGAAGGCGAGGTCTTCCACGCCCTTGTCGTCCTTGGCGCGGGCGCTGACGAACCAGGCGCCGCTGTCGTATTCGTTAGGGCCGTTGCACGACGGTGCCTGCGGCGAGATGCCGTTGAGCATGACGATGCCGTTGGCGTCGGTGGTGCCGCTGGCCACGGCCTTTCCGTCGCAGCTGGACACGCGCACTTCTGCGCCGGCCACGACCTTGCCCTTGTCGAGCGTGGTCACCCAGGCCATGGAGTTCTCGCGGCCCAGCTTGAAGTGCACGGCCAGGTTGGTGGCCAGCGCGGTGGTGCGCACGTACATCGTGCGCCCGGCGTTGTAGCGCTCGTCGAGCAGCGCCTCGCCCAGCTTCTGCGAGGCGATCTCCAGCACGTGGAAGCCCGGCGTCAGCGGCACGCCGATGACTTCGAAGGGGCGCGGATCGCCGGCATCCGACTTGGGCATGTCCAGCGTCTTCACGCCCGCCTGGCCCGACAGCAGCGACAGCATGCGCGTCTGCAGCGTGGTGCGGTCGTCCTTGTCGATCACCGGGGGCAGCGGGCCCTTGACGTCCTTGCGCGCCTGTTCGCGCGAGATGGTGAAGTTGTCGTAGCGGCGCACCTTGCGGAACCACGCGATGATTTCCGCGTCGGTCTTCGGGTTCATGTCGCTGACCTTGCCGGGCGTGAGCGCCTGCACCATCAGCTGCGGCTCCACGCGGCGCACGGTGACCGGCATCATGGCCGGGGTGTCGGGCTCGGCGAGGCGCTCGACCACGCCGAAGGGCGAGGCGGCGAACTTGGCCAGCGGCGGCATCATGCCGGTGGCCACCTTCATCGGGAAGCTGCCGGGCGAGGCCAGCGGGCGGCCCGAGGCGTCCTCGAACCTGGAGGGCAGCTCGATGGTGAACTGGGTGCTCTCGCTCAGCGGGGGCTCGAAGCTCACGCTGTTGACCACGTCGTCGTCGCTCTGCGTGCCGCCGTCGTTGTCGAGCTTGGCCTTGATGGTCTTGTCGCCCTTGAGCTGGATCTGCGAGGCCAGCTTGCGCGTGACCGGCGCATTGAACGTCAGCTGCATCGGGCGCAGCGGCAGGCAGGCGGCCTGTGCGTTCTCGCGTTCGCAGGTGAACGACGCGGCAAAAGGCTCGCGCACCTGGAACTCGAGGCGGCGTTCCACGTTGTTGGGCACGCCGGAGGGCGTGGCGACGCCCTTGCCGTAGACGATCTGCACCTTGGCGCCGGGCGTCAGCGTGCGGTTGCACTGCATGGTGACGAAGCGCAGCGGTTCCTTCTCGGCCGCCTTGTCGCGGCCGAAGGCCTTGAGCAGGCCGGCGCGCTGGTCGCCGTCGAGCAGCTTGACCGGGATGCGCTCGCCCACGCCGTCGGCCGAGCACCACACGTTCTGGCGCACGCTGTCGAGCGTGGCCGCGCCGTTGAGTTCGAGCACGAACATCTGCTGCTCGTCGATGCGGCTGTAGCTGCCCGGCATGTAGCTGCGCACGAACGGGCCGCCGCTGTTGAACTGGTAGCGCTCCGGGCCGGTCAGCTCGCCGCTGGCGGGCTTGAAAGTGGGAATGCGCGTGACGGTGCAGCGCACGCCGGGAGGCAGGTCGTTCTCGAAGTCGTAGACCCAGGCCTTGGCGTCGGTCCAGCGGCCGGTTCCCTTGCCGGCCTGCGCGTCGGTGCAGCTCACCGACAGCGGCGCGGGGGCCTTGGGGTCGCCGAAATTGACGGCGGGCTGGTCGAACTTGGCGACGATCTGGCGCACGCGCGCCACTTCGCCCTGGGGCGTGAGGCTGGTGATCTGCAGGGCATGGCCCGGGCCGGACAGGAGCGCGCCGCCGGCCAGGAGCAATGTTGGAAGGAAACGGGTCACTTTTTAGTATCTCCACCTAGAGGCAGCGCGCAGCGTAGCCGATTTGGACGACGATTCGACAGTGCCATGGGTCATATGTCCTTCGTGTCCACGGCGCGGGTACGCCAGTCTTCTTACAATCGAGGCCCTCGTGCGTGTGCCGCGCGGACCGCCACCAAGACCTCGCCGCCGACCGATGAAACGCTACTGGGAAATAGACGCCTTGCGCGGGCTGATGCTCGTGCTGATGACCGTCACCCACCTGCCCACGCGACTGACCGACCCGCTGGGTCAGCCTTTCGGCTTCGTTTCAGCCGCCGAGGGCTTCGTGCTGCTGTCGGCTTTCGTGGCCGGGCTGGTGTACAGCCGCATCGGCTATGCGCGCGGCGTGGACTCGATGCGCCAGGCCTTCTGGCGCCGCGTGCTCAAGGTCTACCTGTGCCAGGCGGCGATCCTGCTGTTTCTGTTCACCGTGATCGCGGCGCTTGGGCTGCACATCGACCAGCCGGCGGTGAAGAACCTGGTGTCCTACTACCTCGCGGAGCCGCGCGAGGGCTTCATCTACGGCCTGCTGCTGATCTATGAGCCGGCGCTGCTCGACATCCTGCCGATGTACATCTTTTTCATGCTCATGAGCCCGTGGGTGCTGGCCTTTGCCATGCGCCACGGCTGGTCGTGGGTGATGGCGGTGAGCGCGACCGTGTGGGCCGCGGCGCAGTTCGGCCTGAGCGAATGGGTCTACGGGCTGGCCGTGCACTACCTCGGCGTGCCGGTGCCGTTCCACGAGATGGGCGCGTTCAACACCTACGCGTGGCAGTTCCTGTGGTTCGCCGGCCTGTGCATCGGCGCCACCCGCAACGGGCCGGGCGCGAAGCCTTTGAACTTTCCGGTGTGGGTGCTGCTGCTGGCGGCCGGCATAGCGCTCTACGGCCTGTACTGGCGCCACCACGGCATCAACGGGCAGGCGCCGTTCGGTGGCGACGTGGAGCTGAACCTGCTGTTCGACAAGTGGCAGCTCGGCCCGCTGCGGCTGGTGAACCTGGTGGCGCTGGGCATCCTGGCGGTGCGCTTCGGGCCGTGGCTCATGCGCCGCATCCCGCGGCTGCACTGGCTGGAAGCGATGGGCTCGGCGTCGCTGCCGGTGTTCTGCGCGCACCTCGTGGCGGTGCTGCTGGTGCTGGCCTTCTACGGCGACAGCCAGACCGCGCGGCCCTGGTGGGGCGACGGCCTGCTGCTGCTGGCGGTGTTCTCGGGGATGTACTGCGTGGCGCGCTTCACGCGCGGGGCCGACGTGCCGCCGCCGGCGGACGACGTGCCGACGGAGCCGGCACGGGCCTGAGGCCTCTGACCTGGGGGCGAGTCAAGGATTCGGCAAATGCGGCGCGATCACCGAATGCCATAGCCGGTAGCCCTCGTCCGTCATGTGCAGCTTGTCGCTGCGGAACAGCTCCATGCGCGGGCGGCCGTCGGCGCCGAGCATGGGCGTGTAGATGTCGATGTATTCGCTGTTGGGCAGCAGGTTGAGGTAGGCCGAGATCACGTGATTGGTCTCGCGGATCTGCGGCAGCAGATGTTCGCGCGAGGGGCTGGGCTTGACCGAGACGAAGCTGATGCGCGTGTCGGGCAGTTCGGCGCGCACCGCGTTGGCAAAGCGCGCGAAGCTGTCGAGCACCTGCAGCGGCGTGCGGCCCTCGGCCAGGTCGTTGTCGCCGGCGTAGACCACCACCTGGCGCGGCTTGTAGCGCACCACGAGGTCGCGCGCGAACAGGCTGCAGTCGTTCAGCGTGGAGCCGCCGAAGCCGCGGTTCACGACACCGCCGGGCACGCGGGCGAAATCTTGCGAGAGGCGGGTCCACATGCGCACCGTGGAGCTGCCGACGAACACCACGCCGCCGGGGGCGGGAAAGCGCTCCTGGTCGGCCCGTGCGAATGCCGCGAGCTCGTTGTGCCAGCGCTCCTTGGCGGCCAGGTAGTCGCGCGCGGAGGCGGCCTCGGCTGCGGCCGTCTCGGATTCCTGGGGAAAGAATGCGGGCTGGGCTTGGGCGGCGAGTGCCGCCGTCAGCAGGGCGACCGCGGCGAGCGCGGTTTTCATCGAAGGCATCGGAAGGACGGGAAGAAGTACGAAGGGCGGGCGGGGTTTTCTACCACGACGCCCCAGGGCCCGCGGCCGTTGACAGGCAAGCCGCCCGGCCTAGATGGTTTTCTCGATCAGCGCGCCCTTGAACACGACCGGTCCCTTCGGCCCGCTGCCCGGCGGCACGCCGCCCTTGGCTTCGAGCGTGACGGCCAGCGTGGGCACGGCATGCACGTCGGACTCCGACGCGGCAAGGCGCAGGCCCGGCGCGTTGTCGAGCACGCCCAGCGAGCGCGGCGCGCCGCCAGGCGGCAGGGCCCAGAGCTGCAGCGACTTGTCGTCGCTCTCCTTGAAACCGCCCACGCGCTGCAGCACCAGCTGCTTCTTCTTGGGGTCGAAGGTCACGAGCATCGAGGCCGCGTCCTTGTCGTCGTTCAGCACGGCCACGTACTGCACCGCGGGGGCGTTGTGCAGCTGGTCGCGCAGGTTGAGGCCGACCGTCACGGCCAGCACCGTGGCCAGCGCGCCGGCCGCCGTGGCGCCGCGCCAGAGCGCGAGGCTGCGCAGCCAGCCGCCCTGTCGCGGCTGCCGGGACCTGTCGTCGTCGCGCGCATTGGCGGCGTCGCGCTGGCGTTCGATGGCGATCTTGGCCTGCTCGGCGTCGATCATGTTGCGGATGCGGGTCCACACCGCGGGGTCGGGCACGACGGAGGGCTGCAGCTCGGTCATGCTGGCGAGCCGGCCTTGCCAGACCAGCGCCGCAGCGCGCACCGGCGCCTGCTCGCGGGCCAGGGCCTCGAAGCGGCGGCGGGCGCCTCCGCGCAGGGTGCCGAGGGCATGGCTCGCGGCCAGCAGCTCGAGCAATTCGGGATGTGCGATGAGATTCATGGGAGGACCGCCTTCGTCGTCGTCATCGCGTTCATGCAAAGCGTCCCATGCAGACGCGCAGTTTCTCCAGCCCGCGCCGGATCCATGTCTTGACCGTGCCCAGCGGCAGCTTGAGCTGCTCGGCCAGTTCGCCGTGGCTCATTTCGCGCAGGTAGGCCAGGCTGACCACCTCGCGCTGCCGGCCCTCGAGCTGGCTGAGGCACTGGTGCAGCGCCCATGCCTGTTCGCTGGCATCGGCGGTATCCGCCGGGTTGGGCGCGTCCGATTCGAGTGTGTCGGCCATCAGCTCGTCGAATTCCTGGGTGAGCTGGGCGCGGTCGGTGGTGCGCCGGCGCAACAGGTCGAGCGCCCGGCTGCGAACGATCAGGCCCAGCCATGCCAGCGGCGGGCTGAGCGAGGAGCGATAGTCGCCCGCGACTCGCCAGACAGTCAGAAAGGCTTCCTGGAGAACGTCCTCGGCCCACTCGCGTTGCCGCACGACGCGCATCGCCAGGCCCATGAGCTTGGGCGAGGTGCGGTCGTAGAGCAGGCGCAGGGCGGCTTCGTCGCGATGGCCGATCCGGTCGATCAGCGCCATCAGTTCGGCGTCGGGGCTGGGTACTGTCATCCAACGATTGTCGGGCATGGGGGCGCATGCCTGATATACGGGCGGTTCCCCGGGTCGGATTCAGACGGAAGGCCGCTGGCCTGTCGGCCGTCTGAACGCAAGCGTTCGAAACTTTTGTGTGCTTGTGTGACCGTATACTGCCCCCGAAAAATCGAGGGACCGCACACGGTCGGGGAAGAGAAATGAAGCAAATCGCGATCGTCGCGGCGCTCTGCGTGGGCGCGTGGTACTTCTTCGTCGGCGGCCGCAAGCTCGACGAGTCGATGGTGCACGACTACTACCGCAAGGAAGCCCATGCCATCTACTCGCGCGACGCAGACCTGCTGTGCAAGCAGCTCAGCCGCAAGGCGCGGATCGAAAGCAGGACCACGGTGATGGGCCACACGGTCGAGCGCTCCCATGACCGCGACGAGGCCTGCAAGGCGACCCGCGAGGCTTTCGAGACCTTCAGGCTGGCCGGCGAAAAGATGGGCGGCATCCTCACCATCGAGTACGACTACGACCTCGGCGACATCCAGGTGGCCTCCGACCGCAGGAGCGCCGTCGTCAAGGGCACCAGCGTGCTGAAGATGGGTGAAACGGTGCTGCAGTACAGGAGCAGCTTCACCCAGCGACTGGAGCGCGAGATGGGCCAGATGCGCCTCGTGCATGCCGAAGAGGCCACCGTGATGCGGATGGGCGGCGCCGGCACCATGACGCAGAGCGACTTCTTCAAATAGGCACAGCCATGATCATCCGAGATGTGTTGCCGCCGCCGCCGCCGTTCTGGCACCGGCTCAACAGTTTCTTCGCCTTTCCGTTCCAGCTGCGCCCGCTGGCCTACGGCCTGCTGCTGTCTTTCTGCAGCCTGCTGTTCGAGGGCGTGTTCTTCCTGCCCGACGCGCTGGCGCTGGTCATCATCGAGATCGGCATCATGCTGGCGGCCAGCCGCTACAGCTTCAAGATCATCGCGCTGGGTGCGCGCGGCATCCGCGATTCGGCCGACTTCGGGCGCGAGTCGAGCGACGAGTGGACCTACCTGCCGTGGAAGCTCTTCGCCATCACGATGGTGCAGGCCTTCCTGATCGGCTGGCTCGGCTGGTACTCGCCCATCCTCGGCACGGCGGGGCTGTTCGTCATGTCCTTCACCTTTCCGGCGGCGGTGATCGTGCTGGTGCAGTCGGGCAGCTTCTTCCAGGCCATGAACCCCGGCCACGTGATGGACACGATGCGCATCATCGGCTGGCCGTATGCGCTGCTGTGCTTCTTCCTTTTCCTGCTGAGTTCGGGCGCGCAGGTGGCGCTGGCGCTGGTGCTGCCGATGTTCGACGGGCGCATCGTGCTGCCGATCGCCAACTTCGCATTCATCTATTTCGGCTGGGTCATGGCGAGCCTGCTGGGCTACGTGATGTTCCAGCACCACGACGCCTTCGGCTTCGATGCCGCGCCGGGCAGCGAGCTGGACGGCGGCGCCCCGGCCGACCGCCGCACGCCGGAGCAGGTCGCCGCGCAGCGCACCGACGCCGAGGTGGCGCAGCTGATCACCGAGGGCGACCTGGCCACCGCGCTGGGCACCGCCTACGAAGCGCAGCGCACGGCAGCGTCGGACGACCTTGCCGCGCAGCGCCGCTACCACCGCGTGCTGGCCATGATGCCGGAGAAGAAGGACACCATGCTCGACCAGGCGCGGCGCTTCATTCCGCTGCTGATGCGTCGCGACATGGCTTCCGAGGCGCTCAAGGTCTTCAAGGTTTGCCGCGAGCGCGAGAAGACCTTTTCGCTCGACGACCCCGCCATGGTGATCGCGATGGCGCGCGCCGAATGGCGCAACGGCGACGCGCACGCCACGCTGGCGCTGCTGTCGGGCTTCGACAAGCGCTTCCGCGGCCACGAGGCGATTCCGCAGGCGTATGAACTGGCGGTCCGCGCGCTGGTGCAGGGGCTGGGCCGCGCCGACATGGCGCAGCCCATCCTCACGACGATGGAGGCGCGCTACCCGAACAGCGAGCAGACGCAGGAAGTGCGCTGGCTGCTGCGGCCCACGCCGGCCGCGCAATAAGAGAGAAAAACCAGAGAGGACCAATGAGAAGGAAAGAAGAAAAGACGTCCGCGCGCGCCGCGGCGATGCGACCCGTGGCACTGGGCGCCGCGTTGTTGCTCAGCGCCTGCGTGACCACCCAGCCGCCGCTGGCCGCGAAGCTGCCGCAGGAAGCGGCCGTTGCGGCGCCAGCGCTCGGCAGCTATGCGGCAGCCGACGGCTTCGTGCCCGTGGGCAAGACGCAAGTGCGCCTGCGCGGCAAGTCGTACCCCGAGGGCTTCGACCAGCTTCGGGTGGTGCGCCGCGACCATACGGGCGGCGCGGTGGCGGCGCAGGTTGCAATCAGCGTGCTGGCATCGGCCGTGGCAGGAGGCACCGTCGTCGGAGCGCAGGGCTTCTCCAAGGACGACCTGTCGGGCGACCCGGTCTCGGAACTGGCGGGGCAGGCATGGGCCGGCAACCCCGGCATGAAGGAATTGCCGGAGGCGCTCGGCGATATCGCCACCCGTGTCTATGCCGCCCGGGCGTGGAAAGAGCTGCAGCGCGGCCGCAGTGAAACCGGATGGACGCGCGAGGACATGGAGTCCGCGGCCAGGCTGCCGGCCGTGGCCGACGCGCCGGTCAACCCCGGCCCTTGGCGCCTGATCTACGAGAACCTGTCGGGTACCGACGAGCTGTACCGCCTGCAATTCCGCGCGGGGCTGGCACTGGCGAGCCCGCGCTTCGGACTTCCGCCCATGCCGGCCAACTGCTTCTATCAGTCCGAACCGGTGGCCTGGACCGCATGGAAGGCCGACAACTGGCAGCGCCTTCGCGAAGAGCGCGCCAAGGCCGTCGACCAGTGCGTCAGCACGCTCGCGCAGACCCGCGCCGACCTGTGGTGAAG
Organism: Variovorax sp. PMC12; assembly: GCF_003019815.1. Classification (NCBI taxonomy): domain Bacteria; kingdom Pseudomonadati; phylum Pseudomonadota; class Betaproteobacteria; order Burkholderiales; family Comamonadaceae; genus Variovorax; species Variovorax sp. PMC12. The sequence continues at coordinate 2,511,683 of NZ_CP027773.1, read as the reverse complement.
GCGGCCGCTCAGGCCTCCCGTCAACTCTCTTCCCAGCCGCCGCCCAGCGTCTTGTAGATCGTCAGCCGGTTGGTCTGCTCCGTGAGCTGCAGGCCGATCAGCGTCTGCTGCGCGGCGTAGAAGGCACGCTGCGCGTCGAGCACGTCGAGGTAGCTGCTGGCGCCGCTCCTGAACAGCGACTGCGACAGCTCGAAGCTGCGCGAGGTGGCGTCCAGCAGCGAACGCTGCGCGTCGAGCCGCTCGGCCAGCGTGCGGCGTTCGGCCAATGCGTCGGCCACTTCGCGGAAGGCGGTCTGCACCGTCTTCTCGTAGGTGGCGATCTGGATCTTCTGCTGCGCCTCGGCCACCCGAAGGTTGGCGCGGTTGGCGCCGCCGTCGAAGATCGGCACGCTGATCGAGGGCGCGAAGCTCCAGGCCTTGCTGCCGCCCGCGAACAGGCCCGACAGCGTGCTGCTCGCCGTGCCCGCCGACGCGGTGAGCGCGATGCGCGGGAAGAACGCCGCACGCGCGGCGCCGATGTCGGCATTGCTCGCGCGCAGGGCGTGCTCGGCGGCGCGTACATCCGGGCGCCGCTGCAGCACGCTTGAGGGCAGGCCCGGCGGCGGCACCAGCAGCTGTGCGGCGGTGGCCGGTGCCGCGGTGTCCGAAGCGGGCGCCGCAGGCAGCAGGTCGGCCGGCGGCATCGCGCCGACCAGCAGCGCGAGCGCGTTGCGGTCCTGCTCGACCTGGCTGTCGAACGCCGCCGCGTCGGCGCGCGCGGCGTCCACCGTGCTGCGCGCCTGCGCCAGCGCCAGGCCCGATTGCGCGCCCAGTTGGTGGCTGCGCTCCACCAGGTCGAAAGACTTGCGCTGGCTCTCCAGCGTGTTGCGCGCGAGCAGCAGGCGCTGCTCGTCGGCCGCCAGTTGCAGCCATGCGGTCGCGACCGATGCGACCAGGCTGATCTGCGTGCTGCGCCGTGTCTCCTCGGTCTGGAAGTAGCTCTGCAGCGCCGATTCGCCGAGGTTGCGCACGCGGCCGAACAAATCGATCTCGTAGCTGGTGAGGCCGAGGTCGGCGCTGTACTGCGAGCCGATGCGCGCCTCGCCGCTGGTCGACAGGCTGCCCGGCGTGCGCGAGCGGCTGCCGCTGGCGCCGGCTTCCACGGTGGGGAACAGGCCGGCGCGCGCAATGCCGTACTGCGCCCGCGCGCGCTCGATGTTGAGCGCCGCCACGCGCAGGTCTCGGTTGTTGGCGAGCGCAAGCTCGATGGTGCCGCGCAGCCGGGGCTCGACGAAGAAGCTGCGCCAGCCCACGTCGATCGGCGTCGGCGCCTCGACACCGGAAGAGGGCAGTGCCTGCGGCACCGGCGATGCGGGCGCGGTGTATTCGGGCGCGAGGTTGACGCAGCCCGCGAGCACGGCCGAGGCCATGGCCGAGAGGGCCAGCGAGCGCAGGGGGAATGCGCGCTTCGTCATCAGTGGCCTCCCTGTTCAGCCGTGGTACCGGCAACGGTTTCCTGCGCGGGCCTGGCCTTGCGCCGGCCCTCCAGCCAGCCGCGGATCAGCGCGAAGAACAGCGGCACGAAGAAGATGCCCAGCGCGGTGCCCACCACCATGCCGCCCAGCACCGCGGTGCCGATCGACTGGCGGCCACCCGCGCCCGCGCCGGTGCCGATGGCCAGCGGCAGCACGCCGAAGCCGAAGGCCAGCGAGGTCATGAGGATGGGCCGCAGCCGCAGGCGCACCGCCTGCAGCGTGGCCTCGACCACGCCCTTGCCCTGCTCCTGCAGCTGCTTGGCGAACTCCACGATCAGGATCGCGTTCTTCGACGACAGCCCCACCGTGGTCAGCAGGCCGACCTGGAAGTACACGTCGTTGCTCAGCCCGCGCAGGCTGGTGAACAGCAGCGCCCCCACGATGCCCAGCGGCACCACCAGGATCACCGAGAACGGCACCGACCAGCTTTCGTACAGCGCGGCCAGGCACAGGAACACGAACAGGATCGAGATGGCGTAGAGCAGCGGCGCCTGCGCGCCCGAAAGCCGCTCCTGCAGCGACGCGCCGGTCCACTCGTAGCCGATGCCGGGCGGCATCTGCTTCATCACCGCGTCCACCGCGGCCATGGCGTCGCCCGAGCTCACGCCCGGCGCCGCGTCGCCCACGAACTCGTAGCTCGGGCTGCCGTTGTAGCGCTGCAGCTGCGGCGAGCCGTAGCTCCAGCGCGAGCTGGAGAACGACGGGAACGGCACCATCTGGCCCAGGCTGTTGCGCACGCTCCAGCGGTCGATGTCGGCGGGCAGCATGCGGAAGTCGGTGTCGCCCTGCATGTACACGCGCTTGACGCGGCCCTTGTCGAGGAAGTCGTTGATGTAGGTGCCGCCCATGGCGCTCGACAGCGTGCTGTCGATGTCCGACGTGGCCAGGCTCAGCGCGCCGGCGCGCGCGTCGTCGATGTCCACCGCGAACTCGGGCGTGTCGTCCAGGTTGTTGCTGCGCACGTTGGCGACTTCGGGCCGCTGGCCCAGCAGCTCGATGGCCTGGTCGCGCGCCTTCACCAGCGCCTCGTGGCCCAGGCCGTTGATGTCCTTCAGGTGGAAGTTGAAGCCCGCGTTGGCGCCCAGCCCGCGCACCGCCGGCGGCAGCAGCACGAAGACGCGCGCATCGCGCACCGTCGACAGGTCCTTGTTGGCGCGCCGCGCCAGCTCGGCCGCCGACTGGCCCGCGCCGGTGCGCTCGGACCAGTCCTTGAGCTTGACGAAGGCGCGCGCCGAGCTCTGGTCGCCGTTCTGCCCCGTGATGACGTTCACGCTCAGCACCTCGGCCTGCTTGCCGAAGTACTGCTGCACCTGCTCGACCACCGGCTGCAGCCGCGCATTCGAGGCGCCCGGCGGCAGGGTCACCTGCACCTGCAGGAAGGCCTGGTCTTCGTCGGGCAGGAACGAGGTGGGCAGGCGTATGAACAGCAGCGCCATCACGCCCGCGATCAGCAGGTACACCACCAGGCTGCGCTTGCCGCGCCGCACGATGCCGCCGACGATGCCTTCGTAGCGGTCCGCGCTCCTGTCGAAGCCGCGGTTGAAGGCCGCGAAGAAGCGGTCAAGCCGCCCCAGCAGCCCGCGGCGCGGCACCGCATGTTCGCCCTTGTGCACCGGCTTGAGCAGGGTGGCGCACAGCGCCGGCGTGAGCGTGAGCGCCACGAACACCGACAGCGCCATCGCCGAGACGATGGTGATCGAGAACTGCCGGTAGATGACCCCGGTTGAGCCGCCGAAGAAAGCCATCGGAATGAACACCGCCGACAGCACCAGCGCAATGCCCACCAGCGCGGGCGTGATCTCGGCCATCGACTTGCGCGTGGCCTCCTTGGGCGAGAGCCCTTCCTCGTGCATCACGCGCTCGACGTTCTCCACCACCACGATGGCGTCGTCCACCAGCAGGCCGATGGCCAGCACCATGCCGAACATGGTAAGCGTGTTGATCGAATAGCCCGCCAGCGACAGCACGCCGAAGGTGCCCAGCAGCACCACCGGCACCGCAATGGCCGGAATGAGCGTGGCGCGCAGGTTCTGCAGGAACACGTACATCACCAGCACCACCAGCAGCATGGCCTCCAGCAGCGCCTTGACCACCTCGTCGATGGAGGCGCTCACGAAGGGCGTGGTGTCGTAGCTCACGAAGGTCTGCAGCTGGTTGGGGAAGAGCGGCTTGAGCTCCTCGATCCTGGCCTTCACCGCCTCGGCCACCTGCACCGCGTTGGCGCCGTCGGCCAGCACCACGCCCAGGCCCGCGCCGGGGCGCCCGCCGAGCTGCGAGCGCACGGTGAGGTTCTCCGCGCCCAGTTCCACGCGCGCCACGTCTTTCAGGCGGACCACGGCGCCGTCGGGCGTGGAGCGCAGCACCACGTTCTCGAACTGCTCGGCTGTCTGCAGCTTGCTGCGCGCGGTGATGGTGGCGTTGAGCTGCTGCCCGGCGGCCGCGGGCAGCGCGCCCAGCTGGCCGGCCGAGACCTGCGCGTTCTGCGCGGTGATGGCGGCGCTCACGTCGGAGGGAATGAGCGCATATTTGCGCAGCTTGTCGGGGTCGAGCCACAGGCGCATGGCGTAGCCGGTGCCCAGCGTCTGCACCTCGCCCACGCCGTCGATGCGGCTGATCACGTCCACCAGGTTGCTGGAGATGTAGTCGCCCACGTCCACCGCCGAGGCGCTGCCGTCGCCGGAGTACATCGACACGATCATCAGGAAGTCGTTGCCGCCCTTGGTGACGGTGACGCCGCGGCTCTGCACCTGCTGCGGCAGGCGCGACATGGCCTGCTGCAGCTTGTTCTGCACCTGCATCTGGGCCACGTCGATGTTGGTGCCGGCGTCGAAGGTGAGCGACAGCCGCGCCACGCCCGACGAGTTGCTGGTCGCCTGCATGTAGAGCAGGTTGTCCAGGCCCTTCATCTGCTGCTCGATGACTTGCGTGACCGAGTCCTCGACCGTCTTGGCCGAGGCGCCGGTGTAGGTGGCGTTGATGGACACGCGCGGCGGCGCGATGTCGGGGTACTGCTCCAGCGGCAGCGTGCGGATGGCCATCAGGCCCGCGAGCATGACGACGATGGAAAGCACCCACGCGAAGATGGGCCGGTCGATGAAAAACTGAGCCATGGCCGGACCTCAGCGCGCCACGGGGTCGGATGCCGCGTCGGCGGCGTCGGGCTGCGCGCTTGCCACGGGGCCGGATGCCGGGCTGGCGGCCTTGGCGCCGAGCTCGACCACCTTCACCTTGTCGCCCACCTTCACCCGCTGCGAGCCCTCGGTCATCACGCGGTCGCCCGCGGCCAGGCCTTCGAGCACCTGCCAGCGCGTGCCGACCGCGCGGCCGACCTGGATGGAGCGTTTGGCGACCTTGTTCTCCGCATCGACCACCAGTGCCGACGCGCTGCCGTCGGGCGCGCGCGTCACCGCCTGCTGGGGCACCAGCAGCGCGGTGGCGTCGGTGCCCTCCTGCAGCACGGCGCGCACGTACATGCCGGGCATCAGCAGCTTGTCGGGGTTGGGCACCACCGCGCGCAGGGTGACGCTGCCGGTGCCGGCATCGACCGTGACGCCGCTGAAGGTGAGGCGGCCGGCATGCGGGTACTTGCTGCCGTCTTCCAGCACCAGCTGGATGCGGGCCTCGGCGTCGCTCGCGCGCTGCAGGCGGCCGCTGGCGAGTTCGCGTTTCAGCCGCAGCAGCTCGCTGCTCGATTGCGTGACGTGCACATGCATCGGGTCGAGCTGCTGCACCGTGGTCAGCACCGCCGTCTGGTTGGCCGTGACCAGCGCGCCGGGCGTGACCGTCGACAGCTCGGCCCAGCCGGTGATCGGCGAGGTGATGCGCGTGTAGCCGAGCTGGATGCGCGCGGTCTGCTCGGCGGCGCGGGCCACGCCGAGGTCGGCCTCGGCCTGCTGCTCGGTGGCCTGGGATTCGTCGAACACCTGCCGGCTGATGGCGTCGATCTTCACCAGCTCGGCATTGCGGCGCGCCACGGTGCGCGCGGTGGCCAGTGCCGACTCGGCCTTGCGCACGCTGGCCTGCGCGCTGGCGTATGCCGCCTGCAGCGGTGCCGGGTCGAGCTGGTAGAGCACCTGGCCGGCCTTGACCTGCGAGCCTTCGGTGAAGAGCCGCTCCTTGAGGATGCCGCCGACCTGCGGCCGGATCTCCGCGATGACCGGCGCGGCGGTGCGGCCGGGCAGCTCGGTGCTCTGCGCCAGCGTCTCGTGCTTGAGGGTGACGGTGCCGACTTCCTTTTCCGGTGCGGCGGCGGCCTTCGCGGTGGCGCTCGCGCCCTTGTCGGTGCGTGAGCAGCCGGCGATCGTTGCGAGCGCGCAGACCGCGGCGATGGTCATGAGCAACGGGAAACGGGAGTTTTTGCAGGCGTGCATGGCGCAGGGGAAGTGACGGAGGTCCCAAATGGAGCGGGCACGCGCTTGCGAGTTCAATGCAACGCGCGGCCGCGAGCGAGCTTTACAGAGCGGCGATGCAAGTGCGGTGCCACCGGCGGGCAGGCGAGGACACACAAGGCCTTTCGGCGCCGAGGGGCTTGTCGCGGCTGTTGCCGATGCGGCGCGCGCTGCCGCTGTCAGGCTAGGCCGAATTCCTTGCGGCGGTCGAACACGAAGACCCGGTCCCGGCCCCAGCCCGCCGACCAGCCGCCGCGCCACAGCCGGTAGTCGGCCTCGGTGGCGTCCGGCGCGCCGGGTGGCGCGCACAGCGGCCAGAGCACCCAGTGCAGGATCGGGTACGAAGTCTCCAGCCGATAGAGCGGCTCGACCAGGAAGTGGTAGGCGTCCTGCCCGGCTTCGCCCGTCTCGCGAAGGGCCATCTCGCCGAGCGCGTCGTGCAGTTCGATGAAGGGGCTGTCGGCCTCCGAGAAGGCCTTGAGCAGCGTCGTCGCGCTGGTGTCGAGCACTTCGATGGGGCCGTTCGCATCGGGCACATCGAGGCCCATGGGCTCGACCAGCGCCAGGCCGTCGCGCAGCAGTTGCACGGCCTCGTCGGGGCCGATGGCGCGCGCCGGCGTCGACTGGTATTGCTGCAGCCGCGCGAGCATTTCCTCATGGCGCGGAAAGACCGAGAAGGCCCGGCGGCGCGCCTCGGCGTCGAGGCTGGCGAACTCGAATTGCAGCCGGAGATCTTCGTCGACGTTCTCGGGCGGTTCTTTGTCATCGGGGCCCAGCGCGGCGTCGAATACGTCGTGCCAGTGGCGCTGCCAGGCCTTGTGATGGGTCGGTTGGGGCATCGTCGGTTTTCCCTTTTCGTCTGTCGTGTTCAGGCGCGCTGCAGGGCGCGCGTCACCATGTCGTTGGGCGCCAGGCGCAGCAGGTCGGGCAGCAGGCTCACGGCACGGTCGCGTTCGCCCGCGTGCAGCAGGCCGTTGGCGCAGGCCGAGAGCGTGTTGGGCAGCTCGGCGTGGTCAGGCGCCGTCTTCAGCAGGATGCGGCAGAGCTTGTCGGCGTCTCCGAACTCGCGAATGCGCGCGAAGCGGCGCGCGAGCCGCGCCATGTCGTCGGGCTTGAGGCGCGCGCCGGGCCTGGCCTGGTCGAGGTAGGTCTTGTAGCTGGCGTGCTGCAGCGCGAGCGTGGCCGGGTCGGTGGCGGGCAGGCGGAAGATGCGGCGCGCGGCATGGTGGAAGTCGTCGCTCGCGGGCTGCAGCCGCGCCGTGTTGAACCAGGCGCGCAGCGTTCCGGCGTCGCCGGGGCGCAGGGCGGCGGCGGCGCGCCATTCGGCGCAGGCGCGGTCGAACTTCATCGCGGCGCCGTATTTCTGCGCGGCGGCCACGTGCTCGTCGAAGCGGTCGGGCTGGGGGGCGGAGGCCGCTTCGGGGGCCTTCACGCGGCGCAGCAGCAGCGCGCCGGCCATCAGCGCCGCACCGGTCAGCAGCCCGCCCAGGTGGGCCATGTACGCAATGCCCTGGCCGCCCAGCCAGTGCTGCATCAGCTCGTTGGCGATCCAGGCCGGCAGCAGCAGCAGGGCCGGTGCGGTGACGTAGTTGAAATAGAAGAACAGCTGGTAGAAGAAGCGGATGCGCCTCAGGCGGTACATCACCGCGTACATGCCCATCAGCGCGGAGATGGCGCCCGAGGCGCCGAGCCCGTAGCCCTCCTTGCCGGCATAGGCCCAGCCGGCCAGCAGCGATGCGCCGACGGCGCCCAGCAGATAGAACGTCAGGTAGGTACCGCGGCCGAGTGCCAGTTCGACCGAGAAGCCGAACAGGAAGAGGAACAGCATGTTGCCCAGCAGGTGGCCGGTGCTGCCGTGCAGGAAGGCGGCGGTGATCCAGGTCCAGGGCTTGAACTCGGCATCCTTGCTGTAGTCCTGCGACCAGCGCGCGGTGAAGGGCGCGGGCAGCATCGCCTCGTAATGCTGGCGGTCGCGCTTCCATTCGTCGTACCGCGGGTTCGCGGGCTTGACGATCTCGTCGGCTCGCAGTTTCGCCAGGAACTTCCTGTCGTTCTGCAGGCCTTCCAGCAGCTGCGCATAGGCCTCTTCATGCGGCAGCATGCGCCGGGCCAGCTTGCCGCGCTTCGGGTCCGTCTTTTCCAGCCATTCGACGAAGGGCGGCAGCTCCAGCGCGGGCAGCACGCTCTTGACGTAGTACTCGGCGGCGCGCTCCCGCGCGTTTTCCTCGCTGCGCTGCGGCCCCCAGAACACGATCATGTTCAGGAGGATCAGCAGCACCGTCATCCACGGTGGGTTGCGCCAGCTCGGTCTGTTCTCGAGCGGGATGGCGTAGAACACGGTGCCGCTTCGGTCGCGATCAGCCGATCAACCGAGACGGGCGCGGTGGCGCGCCACTTGCGCCTTCACCTGAGCCGGGGCGGTGCCGCCCAGGATGTTGCGCGCGTTCAGCGAGCCGCGCAGGCTCAGCACGTCGTACACGTCCTTCTCGATGCTCGGGTTGAACTGCTGCAGCACGGCCAGCGGCAGCTCGGCCAGGTCGACCTTGTGCGAGGTGGCGGCCTTCACGGCATGGGCCACGGTCTCGTGCGCGTCGCGGAAGGGCAGGCCCTTCTTCACCAGGTAGTCGGCCAGGTCGGTGGCGGTGGCGTAGCCGCGCAGCGTGGCGGCTTCCATGGCCTCGGGCTTCACGGTGATGCCGCCGATCATCTCGGCAAAGATGCGCAGGGTGTCCTTGAGCGTGTCGACGGTGTCGAACAGCGGCTCCTTGTCTTCCTGGTTGTCCTTGTTGTAGGCCAGCGGCTGGCCCTTCATGAGCGTGATGAGCGCCATCAGGTGGCCGACCACGCGGCCGGTCTTGCCGCGCGCCAGCTCGGGCACGTCGGGGTTCTTCTTCTGCGGCATGATCGACGAGCCCGTGGTGAAGCGGTCGGCGATCTGGATGAAGCCGAAGTTCTGGCTCATCCACAGGATGAGTTCCTCGCTCATGCGGCTCACGTGCACCATGCACAGGCTGGCCGCGGCGGTGAATTCGATGGCGAAGTCGCGGTCGCTCACGGCGTCCAGGCTGTTCTGGCACACGCCGTCCATGCCCAGCGTCCTGGCGACCAGTTCGCGGTCGAGCGGGTAGCTGGTGCCGGCGAGCGCGGCGGCGCCCAGCGGCAGGCGGTTGACGCGCCTGCGCACTTCGCCCATGCGCTCGGCGTCGCGGCTGAACATTTCCACGTAGGCCAGCATGTGGTGGCCGAAGCTCACCGGCTGCGCCACCTGCAGGTGGGTGAAGCCCGGCAGGATCACGTCGACGTTCTTCTCGGCGATGTCCACCAGCGCCTTCTGCAGGTCGACCAGCAGGTCGCCGATGAGGTCGATCTCGCCGCGCAGCCACAGGCGCACGTCGGTGGCGACCTGATCGTTGCGGCTGCGGCCGGTGTGCAGGCGCTTGCCGGCGTCGCCCACCAGCTGGGTCAGGCGGGCCTCGATGTTCAGGTGCACGTCTTCGAGGTCGAGCTTCCATTCGAAGGCGCCGGATTCGATTTCGGCGCGAATCTGCGCCATCCCGCGTTCGATCGCGGCGTGGTCCTGCACGCCGATGATCCCCTGCGCGGCCAGCATGCCGGCATGGGCCAGGGAGCCTTGGATATCGGCCTGCCACAGGCGCTTGTCGAAGAAGACGCTGGAGGTGTAGCGCTTGACGAGGTCGCTCATTGGTTCTGAGAACAGTGCCGACCAGGCTTCGGATTTCTTGTCGAGTTGGTTTTGGGTCATGGGAGCCGTCCAGGAGGCAATAATGGGTTGGTCACCCGATGTAACTGATGTCCGCGATGCGCAACCCGGCGATTTTATCGGCCAGCTCTTCCACCACGTCCCCGCCATCGCCGGAGAGGGCGCGCAATGCCTTGCGCGGGGTGCCTTCGCTGTTCGACGCCTGCCGCATCGGCGTGGTGCTGCGCACGGTGGTGTTCGTGGAGGCGGTGGTGGCCATCGCCACGCTGTTCGTGGTTTCCTCGCCGGCCGAGTGGCTGGTGCAGGCGGCCACCGTTACCGGGGGTGCCTTGCCCGCGACGCTGCTGTGGCTGGTGGCGGCCTGCGGGCTGAAGAAGCCGCTGCGCCGGCTGCCGCGCCACTGGCAGTACGCTGCGGGCGGGGCGCTCGGTGCCGTCGCGGCGCTCTATGGCTGCGGGCTGCTGCGGCTCACCGGGGTGCTGTCGAACGCGCCCTGGCTGGCCAGCGCGCTCACCGGCGCGCTGTTCGCGGGGCTGGTGATGGCCGCGATGGTGCTGCGCGCGCAGGGGCAGACGCCCGCCGCCACCACGGCCCGGCTCGAGGAGCTTCAGTCGCGCATCCGCCCGCACTTTCTGTTCAACACCCTCAACAGCGCCATCGCGCTGGTGCGCGAGGAGCCTGCCAAGGCCGAGACCATGCTGGAAGACCTGGCCGAGCTGTTCCGCCAGGCGCTGGCCGACCCGCGCGAATCGTGCACGCTGGCCGACGAGATCGCGCTGGCCGAGCGCTACCTGGCCATCGAGCAGGTGCGCTTCGGCGACCGGCTGCGCATCCGCTGGGACCTGGACGCCGCCGCCAGCAAGGCGCGGCTGCCGCCGCTGCTGCTGCAGCCGCTGGTCGAGAACGCCATCAAGCACGGCGTGGAACCCAGCCCCGAGGGCGCCAGGCTGCGCATCCGCACCGAGCGGCGCGGCTCCATGGTGGTGATCGAGGTGGTCAACAGCCTGCCGCCGCTGCGCTGGGCCGACCAGCCGCTGCCGCGCGGCCACGGCATTGCCCTGGCCAATGTGAGAGACCGCCTGCGCCTGCTGCACGACATGCAGATGCAGTTCAGCGCAGGCATGGACCAGAAAAACTACCGGGTGCGCATCGCCATTCCCGCAGAGACTGCTGAATCATGAACACGAGCACACTGAAGACACTCATCGTCGACGACGAAGCCCTGGCCCGTTCGCGCCTGCGCACCTTGCTGCGCGACTGCAGCTCGCCCGGCGCCGAGGTGGTGGCCGAAGCCGCGCAGGGCGCCGAAGCGCAGCAGCAGCTGGCCACGATGGCGCTCGACCTGGTGCTGCTCGACGTGCACATGCCCGGCATCGACGGCATCGAGGTGGCGCGCGCGCTGCGCAGCCGGGCCGACGCGCCGGCGGTGGTTTTCGTGACGGCGCATGCGGCCCACGCAGTGACGGCCTTCGACCTCGACGCGGTCGACTACCTCACCAAGCCCGTGCGCGCCGAGCGCCTGCAGCAGGCGCTGCAGAAGGCCGAGCGCTTCCTGAAGGAGCGCCGCGCGCTGCAGGCCGAAGCCGCGCCGGAAACCGTGCTGATCCAGGACCGGGGCCGCGCCGAGCGCGTGCCGCTGTCCGAAGTGCTCTACCTCAAGTCCGAATACAAATACCTCACCGTGCGCACCGCCACGCGCAGCCACATCCTGGACGGCTCGCTCAACGAGTTCGAGGAGCGCTATCCGCACCGCTTCCTGCGCGTTCACCGCAATGCGCTGGTCGCGCGCGCAGCCATTCGCGCGCTCGAGAAATACGACGACGGCGAAGACGCCGAGGGCTGGGCGCTGAGGCTCGACGCCGTTCCCGAGCCCGTCGCGGTGTCGCGGCGCCAGCTGGCGGCCGTGCGCGAAGTGATCAAGGAAGCGCGATGACCGGCGAGCGCGACGCATCCGCGGGCGAAACCCCGAAGCCCGTGCCGGAGCCTCCGGCCGCCGAGCCGGCGCTGGCCGCGGCTGCGGTGCCCGCGCCGGAAGCCGCGCCGTCCCCCGAAGCGCCGGCCTCCTCGCCCGCGCGAAAGCGAGAGCGCGAGCGCCTGATGCTGCACATGCCCGTCGACGTGCGCAGCGCCTCGCTGGTGGTGCTCGCGGTGCTGGCCAGCGTGTTCGCGCTGCAGTGGGGGCAGGCCGTGTTCATTCCGCTGATGCTGAGCCTGCTGCTGACCTACGCGCTGTCGCCGCTGGTCGACCTGCTGCATCGCTGGAAGCTGCCGCGCTGGGTCGGCGCGGCGCTGATCCTCATGGGCTTGTTCGGCGGGCTCGGCTGGACCGGCTATTCGCTGTCGGGCAGCGCTTCGCAGCTGCTCGATTCGCTGCCGGTCGCCGCGCAGAAGCTGGGCCAGGCCATGCGCCGCGACAAGAACGCCAGCGCCACGCCGCTGGAGAGCGTGCAGGCCGCCGCCGCGCAGCTCGAGAAGGCAGCCGAGGAAAACTCGGCCAAGGTCGCCTCGCGCCGGGGCGTGGCGCGCGTCATCATCGAGCGGCCCGGCTTCAACGTGCGCGACTACCTGCTCAGCGGCACCGTCGGCCTGCTGAGCGCGATGGGGCAGCTCACGCTGGTGGCCTTCCTCACCTACTTCGCGCTGTGTTCGGGCGACACCTTCCGCCGCAAGCTCATCAAGATCACCGGCTCCAGCCTGCAGAAGAAGAAGGTCACCGTCCATGTGCTGGACGACATCACCCGCAACATCGAGCGCTACCTGCTGGTGCAGATCCTGGTGAGCGTGGTGGTGGGCGTGGCCACCGGCCTGGCGTTCTGGGTCATCGGGGTGGAGAACGCGGCCGTCTGGGGAATCATCGCGGGCGTGACCAACCTCATTCCGTACATCGGCTCGGTGATCGTGCTGGTGGCGGCGGGGCTGGTGGCCTTCCTGCAGTTCAACAGCCTGCAGATGGGCATCGTGGTGGCCGGCGTGTCGCTGGGCATCCACACGATCATCGGCAACCTGCTGATGCCCTGGCTCACCAGCCGCACCAGCCGCATGAACCCGGTGGCGGTCTTCGTGGGCGTCATCTTCTGGGGCTGGCTCTGGGGCATCTGGGGCCTGTTGCTGGGCATACCGATCACCATGGTGATCAAGGCGATCTGCGACCGGGTGGAAGATTTGCAGCCGATCGGGGAGCTGCTGGGGGAATAGGCCGGGGCGGCCCTGCGCCCGGCGCACCGTTCCCGCGAGGTGGGCGAGGGCGGCGCGCGACGCCCAGCCGGTGCGGCGCCACCACGTCGGCCAGCGCGGTCGAGTAGACCGACGAATCGGCGATGGCGCAGAGTACATGCAAAGGCTCGCGAGCATCGCGGCCATCATCACCCGCGCGCGGGCGCGGCGGTCTCTTTGGCCATGCGCCAGGCTCAGCTCAGCGCGCGCTGCATCAGCACGGTGTCCACCCACTGGCCGAACTTGAAGCCCACCTCGCGCAGCACACCCACTTGCTCGAAACCCAGGCTGCCGTGCAGCCGCTGCGAGCCCAAGTTGGCGCTGTTGCCCACGCACGCGACCATCTGCGTGAAGCCGCCGGCGGTGCAGCGCTCGATCACGGCGCGCAGCAGGGCGGTGCCGATGCCGTGGCCGTGCATGCCCTGCGCCACGTACACCGAGTCTTCCACCGTGTGCCGGTAGGCCGAGCGCGCGCGGTAGGCGGTAGCGTAGGCGTAGCCGACGACCTCGCCGTCTTTCAGCGCGACGAGGTAGGGCAGGCCGCGCGCAGCCACGTCGGCGCGGCGCGCCTGCATCTGCTCGACGGTGGGCACTTCTTCCTCGAAGGAGCACAGGTCGTGCAGCACGTAGTGGCTGTAGATGGCCTGCACGGCGGCCATGTGATGGGGCTCGGCGTCGATGACCGTGACGATGGCGGAGGCGATGGATGGCGATGACATGGGTTCGATCTTGACGACCGATCATCGATAAGTGAAGCTTGGGTGAGCTATACGGGGCATAAGGAATACTTTGGAAAAGACGCTCAACCTCGACCAGCTCCGCTCCTTCGTGCTGGTCATCGAAACAGGCAGCTTCTCTGCCGCCGCCGATCGGCTCGGCATCTCGCAGCCGGCCGTGAGCCTGCAGGTGCGCCAGCTCGAGCGCCGGCTGTCGGTGCGCCTGATCGAGCGCGTCGGCAAGCGCGCCAAGGCCACGCCGGCGGGCATGGAGCTGCTGCGCCACGCGCAGCACATCGGGAGCGCGGTGGAGAACGCGGTCGATGCACTGGCAGACCATGCGAGCGGCGTCACGGGCCGTGTGCGGCTGGGCACGGGCGCGACGGCCTGCCTGCATTTCCTGCCGGCGGTGCTGCGCACGCTGCGCGAGCAGTTCCCGGCGCTCAGCGTGGTGGTGAGCACGGGCAACACCGAAGACCAGGCGCGCAAGGTCGAGGAGAACAGCCTCGACCTCGCGCTGGTCACGCTGCCCGCCGCGGGCCGTGCACTGGCCGCCATGCCGGTGCTGGAGGACGAGTTCGTCGCCATCGGCCGCGCGGATGTCGCGCCGCTGAAGGCGCGCGTGGCGCCGGCCGACCTGGGTGCGTTGCCCCTCGTGCTGTTCGAGCCCGCGGCCAACACGCGCAAGCTGGTCGACCGCTGGTTCGCCGCCGATGGCCTGCAGCCGCAACCCGTGATGGAACTGGGCAGCGTCGAGGCGATGAAGGAAATGGTGGCGGCGGGGCTCGGCTATGCCATCGTGCCGGGCATGTCGATGGCGGGGCGCGGCGCCCATCCCGAGCTGAAGACCAGCCGGCTGAACCCCCGCATGCACCGCACGCTGGCCGTCGTGCTGCGGCGGGACAAGCCCGTGAGCAAGGCCTTGCGCGTGGTGCTCGATGCCATCGTGGCGGCCGGCAAGCCCGGCCGCCGCTAGGCGCAAGAAATTATTCCGGAATCGCGGCCAGCGGCGCACCGCCGCGCGCACGGCCCAGCGTGCCGACGATCAGCGCTGCGACCAGCACCAAGGCGCCGCTGAGCACCATCGCGCTGGAGATGCCGTGGTTGTCGACCGTCACGCCGCCGATCAGCGCGCCGGAGGCGATGGCCACCTGGAAGCCGCTCACCAGCAGCGCCTGGCCGGCTTCGGGTGCGTCGGGCACGGCTTCCATCATCCAGCCGGTGAGCGCCACCGGGATCAGGCCGAAGGCCACGCCCCAGATCACGACCACCACCGCGCCCGGCACGAAGCCGGTGCCGATCACCGTCGACAGCAGCAGCGCCGTCGCGAGCATCAGCGCCGCCAGCAGGGTGGTGGCGCGCACGCTGCGTGCCACCAGGCTGCCGCCCAGGAAGGTGCCGATGAAGCCCACCGCGCCGTAGACCAGCAGCAGCGTCGACACCGAGTTGGGCGCGAGGCCGAACACCTGCTGCAGCAGCGGCTTCAGGTAGGTGTAGGCCGCGAAGTGGCCGGCGATGAAGAACAGCACCGCGAGCAGCCCGACCTGCGCCATGCGGCGCGTGAGCGGCGTGAGCAGGTCGCGTGCGCCGATGGCGCGCACCGGCGGAATCGCGGGCAGCAGCCACAGCTGCACCAGCAGCACCACCGTGGCGAGCGCGCCCGTCACCGCGAAAGAGGCGCGCCAGCCGAACAGCGTGCCGAGGAACGACCCCGCCGGCACGCCGAGCACGGTGGCGGCCGACACGCCGGCCAGCACGTAGGACATGGCCCGGGCCTGCGCAGCATGCGGCACCAGCTGCGTGGCGGCGGCCGGCGCGAAGGTCCAGAAGCCGCCCACGCACAGGCCGAGCAGCAGGCGCGCGACGAGCATGGTGGCGAAGTTGGGCGCGAAAGCGGCCAGCAGGTTCGACGCGATGAGCAGCGTGGTGAGCGCGATCAGCACGGTGCGCCGGTCGAGCTTGCCCGAGGCGACGATCAGCGCCGGCCCGGCGAAGGCGGCCAGCACGCCGGGCATCGTGACCATCAGGCCGGCCGTGCCGTCGGAGACGTTGAGGCCGCGCGCGATGTCGGTCAGAAGGCCGATGGGCATGAACTCCGTCGAGACCATCGCGAAAGTGCCGACCGCGATGGAGCCGACCGCGAGCCATGCGGAGCGGGTGGCCGCCACCGCTGGCGCTGCCGGGGCCGCCGGCACTGCGCAGACGTCGTCGATGCACGGGTTGCTGCTGGGTGAATTCATCATGGAATGCTGTCCTGGAGACGCACCGGCGGCGCACGCGCCAATGCTGGTAAGAGGGCATTGGAGTGTGCGAGGCGTCGCCTTCCCGACAAAGGGGCCGGCCGGCAGTAGTCAGTTTCCCTGCGGCGAACAATCGGGGGTCCTGGTGGCTATCGCCACCCGGTTGCAGGCCTCAGGCCTCTGCGCGCAGCACGCGCCCGTCGGCAATGAACGAATCGCCGATCAGCACGCGGAAGGCCGTGCCCTCGGGAAAGCGCGGCCGTGCCAGGGCCGGGGACAGGAATTCGATGGCCAGCGATGCAGGCAGCCCGCGCTCCAGTGCGTCGCCGGGCGGCACCACCCAGCGTGCCGAGAAGCCTTCCTTGTCGAGCACCAGCGCGCAGCGGTATTCGCCCGGCGCCACCGGCACGTCCTGCGACGGGATGGCCGGCTTGCGGAAGGTGAGCTCGACCAGCGCATGCGGCGTGAAGGTGCCCAGCGTGTCGAAGCTCGGAGGCGCATCGGTCACCGGCCTGGGCGCGCGGCGCGGCCGTTTGCCGATGAGCCACGCTATGACGTTGCCGATGATCGGCACCCACAGCACCATCAGCAGCGTGGCGATGTCGCGCGTGGTGCTGCCGGGCGTTGCGTAGTGCCGCACCACCGCGCCGCCGACGGCCACGCACAGCAGGATGGCGACGATCAGCTTGCGCCGGAACTGGATCCTGGTGGTGCTCATGGCTTGGGCGGCGCCGCTTCCGGGTAGGAGGGAATATCGGTTTCGTGGTCCAGCCATGGTTGCTCGTGCGAGGTCCAGATGTGCATCGACGGCCGCTCGCCCGGGTCTTCGTCGAGCGAGCCCACGCGCAATATCACCTGCGGCTGCGCCACCCATTCGGCGATCAGCTGCGTGCCGCAGCGGGTGCAGAAGTGGCGCAGCTTGCCGGGCGTCGATTCGAAGGAGCCGATCGCTTCTTCGCCCGCGGTCCAGCGGAAGTCGCCGCGGTCGGCGCGCGCGGTGGTGGTGAAGGCCGCGCTGTGCGCCTTGCGGCAGGTCTGGCAATGGCAGTGGACGATGGGGCCGGCGAGGCGCGTGGCCTCGTACCGGACGGTGCCGCAGAGGCAGGAGCCCTTCATGGCTTTTCCTTTATCGGTCGCAGTGTGGGGGTGGGTTGCGAGTCTAGGCCAGCGCGGGCACCGTCAGGCCACGCGCAGCACCGCGCCCGCCGGCAGCGCCTGCCAGTCGATCCATTCGCCGGCCGCCAGGTGCTGCGTCGGCGCTGCGGCGCCCGGCACATCGCCCCATTGCAGCGTGAGCGCGCGCGCGCCCAGCCGCAACGCGATCTCGAAGCCCGGCCAGTGCGCCGGCACGTGCGGTGCCAGCGAAAGCAGCCGGCCCTTCACGCTCAGGCCCAGCAGCGACTCCACCGCCGCGCGGTGCAGCCATGCGGCCGAGCCGGTGTACCAGCTCCAGCCGCCCCGGCCGAGGTAAGGCGCGGAACCGTAGATGTCGCCCGCCATCACGTAGGGCTCCAGTTCGTAGGCCGGCCCGCGCACGGGATGCCGCGCGCGGTGGGCGGGGCTCAGGCCCTCGAAGCTCTGCCATGCCGCCTCGTGGTCGCCCTGGTGGGCCTGCGCCATCAGCGCCCATACCGCGCCGTGCGAATACTGGCCGCCGTTCTCGCGCACGCCCGGCGGGTAGGCCTGGATGTAGCCGGGGTTGTTGGGCGAATTGGCGAAGGGCGGTGTCAGCAGCCGCAGCAGGCCGGCCGGCTCGTCGTGCAGCAGCTTCTTCAACGACGCCATCGCCGGTCCGGTGTGCGCATCGTCCGAAGCACCCGAGAGCACCGACCATGCCTGCGCGATCAGGTCGATGCGGCACTCGTCGTTGGCCGACGAGCCCAGCGGCGCGCCGTTGTCGAAGAAGGCGCGGCGGAACCAGGCGCCGTCCCAGCCGGCGTCGTGCAGCGCGGCGATCCAGCCGCTGCGCGCGGCCGTCCAGCGCGCGGCGCGTTCGTGGTCGCCGCGTGCCTGCGCGAGGGGCGCGAACTGCGCCACCACGCTGCACAGGAACCATGCGAGCCACACCGATTCGCCGCGGCCTTCGTTGCCGACGCGGTTCATGCCGTCGTTCCAGTCGCCGGTTCCCATCAGCGGCAGGCCGTGCACGCCGGTCTTCAGGCTGCGGTCGATGGCGCGCGCGCCGTGCTCGTAGATGCTGGCCGTCTCGCCGCTGCGCTGCGGGGCGTAGTAGGCGTCTTCGGCACCGTCAGGGATGGCGGGGCCTTCAATGAAGCCGGCCGTCTCGTCGAGCAGCGAGGCGTCGCCCGTCACCTCGACGTAGTGCGCCGACGCATAGGGCAGCCAAAGCAGGTCGTCGGAGAAATGCGTGCGCACGCCGGCACCGCCGGGCATGTGCCACCAGTGCTGCACGTCGCCTTCGGGGAACTGCCGCGCCGCGTTCAGCAGGATCTGCTCGCGCAGCCGCGACGCATCGGTGAGCGCGAAGGCCATCGCGTCCTGCAGCTGGTCGCGAAAGCCGAAGGCGCCGCCGGCCTGGTAGAAGCCGGCCTTCGACCAGAGCCGGCAGGCCAGCGTCTGGTACACGAGCCAGCGGTTGACGAGCGCGTCGAACAGCGGATCGGGCGTGCGCACCTGCAGCCGGCCGAGCAGCTCGTCCCAGAAGGCGCGCACCTGCGCCAGTGCCTCGGGCACGTCGCGCTGGCGCCAGCGGCGTGCGAGCGCGAGTGCGGCTTCGGCGTTGTCGGCGTGGCCCAGCACGAAGCTGAAGCTCGCCGTCTCCCCCGCCGCCACGACGAATTCGCCGCCGATGGCCGCGCATGCGTCGAGCCCGCTGCCCGCGCGCTGGCCCAGTGCGTCGGGCACTTCGACGATGCCGCGCCCGGCGAAGAACTCGTTGCGGTCGCAAGTCCACTGCGTTGCACCGGGCAGGCCCGCGAGCAGCAGGAAGGCCGCGCTGCCGCCGAAGCCCGCGCTCGACTCGCGCTGTTCGCCGAACACGGCCGGCTGGTCCTCGGGCTTCCAGCAATGCACGGTGCGGCGCTCGCCGCGTGCCGCGCCCATCTGCCACTCGACCATCGAGAGCGCGCGCAGCCGGCGCTGGCCGCCGCCCTCGTTGCGCACGCGCACATGAACGATCTTCACGGCCTCGTCGCGGTCCGCGAAGAAGGTGGTTTCCAGCATGAGCGGGCCCTGGCGGCACTCGAACACGGTGTAGCCCTGGCCGTGTCGCACCCGGTGGCGCGACCCGCCGTCGCCGCTGCCTGCGGGCGTGAGCGGCAACATCTCGCGGGTCGCAACGTCCTGCAGCAGGTAGTGTTCGAAGGCCGGGTCCTGCACCGGGTCGTTCGACCACGGCGTGACCTGGTGCATGCGGCTGTTGCCGGCCCAGGTGAAGCCGGTGCCCCACTCGGACACCTGGAAGCCGAAGTTCGCGTTGGCGATGACGTTGATCCACGGCCGCGGCGTGCGGCGGTCCGGGCCGACCTCGAAGTGGAACTCGCCCGTGGCGGCGTCGAACTCGCCGGTGGGCGCGCCGGCCGAAGGTACGGCGGCGGTGTGCGACAGCAGCGGCACGCCGCGCGGGGCGGCGGCATCGTCGGCGGCCGAAGACGTGTCGTTGCGGGCCTCGTTTCGGGCCTCGTGCAGCGCCGCCACCTGCATCTCGAGCGAGCGCCCCTCGGCCGTGAACACCACCCGCGCCAGGCTGGAGAGCGCGGCCTTCTCGGAGGGCACCACGTCCTGGTCGCGCAGCAGGTAGAAGCCGGCCGTGTCGTTGCGCGGAAAGCTGTTCTGCGTCTGCTGCGCCACGCGCGAGCGCAGCGTCTCTATCTCGCGCTGCAGCGGCATCAGGTAGGAGTTGGGTTCGCCATTGAGCACCACCAGGTCGCAGGCCACGCCGCCGAAGCCCCACCACGGCTGCGCGCGCAGCAGCGTGTTGATCAGCCCCATGCCGATCATCGAGTGGATGTGCACCAGCACGATGGGCATGTCGCCCGAAATGCCGAAGCGCCAGATCTGCCGCAGGTCGATCAGCCCGCGGTCGCTCATGACGCGCGGCGTGGTGTAGGTGAGGATGGTCGTCAGGTCCTGCAGCGCCACGTTCTGCGCGGGCGCGATGCTCAGGTCGCGCAGGCGCACCTGCGCCAGCGTGGCGGCCATGCGGGTGGCGCGCTCCACGTGCATGGGCTGCATGTAGCGGTCGATGCCGGGCATCAGCGCCTCGATGCTCTGCGCGGCGGCGGTGGCGAAGCTCAGGCGCGCGGTGGCGCCCGGCGCGAGCGACAGGCGCACGCGCAGGCAGGCGATGGGGTCCAGGCCGTTCACCGGCCGGCCGTTGTGCGCGAGCGGTTGCGCATCGAGCGCCGGATCGGCCAGCGAGCGGTTGCGGCCGATGAAGGCGCGCCGGTCGGTCATGCAGTCGACGGACAGCACATTGGCGTCCACCGAGGCCAGGAAGTGCGCGGCCGCGGCCACCGCGTCGCCGTGCAGGCGCGGCTTGCGCGACATCAGCAGCGCGCGCCATGCCGGCTCCCAGCGCGACTCGACGAACAGGTTGGCGAACGCCGGATGCGCCTCGTCGGCCTTGGGGTTCGACAGCACCGGCTCGAAGTACGACAGCAGCTCGAGCGTGCGTGTCTCGTCGCCCGCGTTGTGCAGCGTGATGTTGCGCAGCTCGGTGTCGTCTTCCGGGCTGATGAGCACGGTGGTGCGCACCTGCAGGCCCGGGCCGGTGGCGTCGAACTGCACCTGGTCGGCCAGGAAGCGGGTGCGGTAGCGCCAGCCGTCGCCGGGGGCGGGCAGGGCGGTGAGGGAGGTCAGCGTCTGCCGGCCCTCGTCGCGCAGGTAGAAGAAGGTGCCGTAGCTGTCGCGGAGCGGGTCGTCGCGCCAGCGCGTGACGTTGAACGCATGCCAGCGGCTCACGCCGGCGCCGTTGGCCCGCAGGGACACGGTGTAGCGGCCGTTCGACAGCAGGTGCGTGGGCTGGAAGCCGGGCGCCATCGGGTCGACCACGCGGGGCTGGAACAGCGGCGCCAGCTCGGCCTGGCCGGGCTCGGGCGGGGTTCGCGGGTCGGCGCTGCCGATGATCTGGCGCGGCGTGCGTTCGTGCAGCAGCGACTCGTGCGCCTGCACCAGCGCGGCGCTGCCGAACCAGCGGCGCGGCGCGTCGGCGCACAGCAGGTTGCACAGCGCCACCAGCGACATGCCCTGGTGGTGCGCCATGAAGTTGCGCACCACGGTGAAGTCCTGGCCTTCGGTCTGGCGCGAGACGGTGAAGTCGACTGCGTCGTGAAAACCGAACTCGCCGCGCGCGCCGAGCGATTCGAGCAGCTCCAGGTTGACCACCGCCGCCTCGGGCGCGAACGGCGCCGCCATCGCGCTGGCATAGGGCGCCACGACACGGTCGGCCGGCGGCGTGCGCCGCAGCGCCAGGCGCGGCACGCCGAAGGGCGAGTACTGGTAGGCCAGCGAATGGTCCTGCCCGAAGTAAGCCGACTCCGAGACGCCCCACGGCAGGTTCTGCGCGCGGCCGAAGGCCTGCTGCTCTGCGATGGCGGCGACGTTGGCCACCTGCAGCAGGCCATCTTCGGGCTCGGTCATCACGAGCGCGGGCATCACGTACTCGAACATCGAGCCCGACCATGATTTGAGGCTGGGCTGGAAGCCCACCAGCAGGAAGGGCCGGCCCAGCGCCATCCAGTGGCGGCGCGGCACGTCGCCCTTGGCGATCGCCAGGAAGCTCAGCAGGCGCGACTCCGAGGCCAGCAGGTCGTAGTAGCTGGCGTCGAGCGCGTTCTCTTCCACGCGCAGGCCGATGTGGAACAGGTGACGCTTGGCGTCATAGAGGCCGCTGAAGTCCATGCTGTCGTGCAGCAGGTCGCAGCGAAGGGCCAGCGCCTCGAGCGCGGCCGCTTCCTGCGGCTGGCTGCCTTCGGCCGCGAACGCGCGGCAGGCCTGCGCCACCGTGACCAGGTGGCCGGCGAAGTTGCCGCTGTCCACGCTCGACACATACCGGGGCGGCAGGGGCGCGAGCGTCTGCGTGTCGTACCAGTTGAAGAGGTGGCCCTCGTGCTTCTGCAGGCGATCGACGGTGTCCAGCGTGGCCGAGAGGCGCGCCAGCAGCGCGGCGGTGTCGATCCAGCGGAACTCGCGCGCGCAGCATGCGGCGAGCAGGTACATGCCGATGTTGGTCGGCGACGTGCGGTGCGCGATGGTGGGCTGCGGTTCGAGCTGCAGGTTGTCGGGCGGCAGGTGGTTGTCCTCCGGGCCCACCACGTGCTCGAAGAAGCGCCAGGTGTCGTGCGCGAGCTTGTCGAGGTAAGTGCGCTGCCCGGCGCTGAGCGGGTCGGCCGCCTTCGCCTCGACGCGGCTGCTCCACCAGGCCGCCACGGGCGCAAGCGCCCACAGCAGGAACAGCAGGGGGCCGACCACCGGGTAGGCGCTCCAGTGCGCGGCCACCGCGAGCACGAGGCACAGCACGCTGCTCACGGCCTCCTTGCGCAGGAACGGCGCCAGTTGCTGGCTGGCCTGCGCCTGCGCCTGCGCGGCCGTGGTCCATTCGAGCAGATGCCGGCGGCTCACGACCAGCCGCCACGTCGCGCGGAACCAGGCGTCGAGCAGCAGCCGCGTCTGCGCACCCAGTTGCACGAACTGCCATGCAGCGCCCGCCATGGAGCGCAGCAGCTCGACCGCGCCCACGTCGAAGAAGTGGCGCAGCTCGATGGCGCGCCGCGTGGGCACCAGCCCGGCCAACGCGCCGAGCAGCGGGCCGAGCATGAGCGCCGAAGCCACTGCCGCCAGCGCCCAGCCCAGCGGCACGGCCTGCGTGAAGACCACCAGCGCGAGCAGCGCGAAAGAAGCCGGCACCACCAGCGAGCGGCGCAGGTTGTCGCTCATCTTCCACAACCCCAGCGCGTCGATGCCGAAGCGGTGGGCGCGCCACATCAGCGGCAGCAGCTGCCAGTCGCCGCGCACCCAGCGGTGAACGCGCGACGCCGCGACGCCGGCATGGTGCGGATGGTCCTCCACGAGAACCACGTCGCTCACCATCGCGCAGCGCGCCACCGTGCCTTCGAGCAGGTCGTGGCTGAGCACCGCGCCGTCGGGCAGGCGGCGGTCGAGCGTGGCGTGCAGGGCGCGCACGTTGAGCAGGCCCTTGCCGGTGAAGGAGCCGCTGCCGAACACGTCCTGGTAGATGTCCGACGCGCCGCTGCCGTAGGGGTCGAGGCCGCACTGGCCCGCGAACATCCAGTGGTACGGCGAGCGCTCGTTGCGCATCGGGAACGGCGTGACGATGCGCGGCTGCAGGATGCCGAAGCCCGCGACCACGCGCCGGCTGCTCGCATCGACCTCGGGCGCGTTGAGCGGATGGGCCGCGATCGACACCAGGTCGCGCAACGCGCCGGGCGGCAGGCCGGTGTCGCTGTCGAGCGTGAGCACATAGGGCGTGCGGCCGGCGGCGAGCTGCTGGCCCGGCGCGAGCGGCAGGAAGCCGCTGGCGTCGCCGGCCGCGAGCAGGCGCACCAGCATTTCGAGCTTGCCGCGCTTGCGCTCCCAGCCCATCCAGCGCTGCTCGGTGTCGCTCCAGGTGCGCGGGCGATGCAGCAGCAGGAAGCGCGGTGCGGCGCCTTCGGCCGGCGGGTACTTGGCGTTGAGCGCGGCGATGCGTTGCAGTGCGTCTTCGAGCAGCGGCGTATCGGTGGGCAGCAGGGCCTGCGCGGCGTCGGCCCAGTCGGTCAGCAGCGCGAACTGCGCGTGGGCTTCGCGGTTGGAGAGCCAGTGCAGTTCGAGCCGGTGGACCAGCTGCGCGTTGCCGGCGGTCGAGCTCAGCAGCGTGGGAATGACGACGAGGGCGCGGTGCCGCTCGGGAATGCCGGCGGCGAAGTCGAGGCGCGGCAGCGCCTGCACGCGCACCGATTCCGCCATGATGCGCTGGGCCAGCGCGATCAGCGCCTCGGACAGCGGCCACGCCAGCAGCACCAGCGCCAGGACGGTGGTCCAGTCTTCGCGATGCGGCAGGCCGTCCACCACCCAGGCCAGCAGCAAGGCGGTGCCGAGGGCCACCGAGCCCACGTAGACGGGCAGGCGCCAGCCGCGGCGGCCCCGCGGCCGGCCCAGTCGCTCCGCGCGCGGCGCGGCGCTGCCAGCCGGGCTGCCTGCCTGCAGCGCGGCGATCAGCGAGGGACGGCCTTGGCCGAAAAGGTAGTAGCCCGCGGTGCCGTCGGCCCGGCCGGTCTCGGCCCCGGCGTCCTCGGCCGGCGCGGCGGCGGCCAGCCGCACCACGGCCTGCGCCACTTCTCGCTCGGGCCGCTGGGTGCCGCGCGCCACCTGCTCCATCGCATGCGTGATCTGCTGGCGCGTGATCTCGCTTTCGTTCGCGAAGCTCGGCAGCTCGCGCAGCACGCGCAGCGAACGGCTCACCGGCTCGATCAGGTCGCTCCACTCGACCTGGCCGATCATGCGCAGCGTGGTGATGATGTTGCCGACCGTCAGGTTGGCGGCCGCCTGCGCGTTCTGCGCCTCGCCGATCAGCGCCGGGCCGTTGGGGCAGTGCTGTTCGGTCCAGCGCACCAGCGCGGGCGTGTCGTCGGTGCGCTCCACCGGCAGGCGCTGCCACAGTTGCGTGAGGTAGTTGTCCTGCAGGCCGTGGCTCTGCAGCGCGCGGTAGAGCACGTCGAGGTCCTGCTCGGAGAGCTTGGCCGCGCCGTCCCAGGCGGCATGCGCGACTTCGCGCGCGACCTTGTTCTCGGCGATGCTCTCGGCCATGCGCCGCAGGTTCTCCAGCAGCACCACGCGCAGGGTGGTGGGCAGCGCCCAGAGCTCGCCGAGCGTCAGTTCGTCGACGTCCTGGTAGGCATTGAGGAAGGCGGTGAACAGCGTCTTGTTGAGCACGCTGTCGGTGTGGGCCACGTAGGCCCAGGCAATGCCGTACACGCGGGGCAGGCCCGCGAGCGGCGGCGTGGCCAGCTTGGGCAGCCGCGCGTAGTAGCTGCGCGGCACGCCGTCATGGATCTGCTGGAGCTGAGCCTCGACCAGGTGGAAGTTGTCGAGCAGCCATTCGGCGGCCGGCGACACGTAGCGTCCGCTGAGCGATGTCAGCGCGATGTAGTCGAAGGCGCTGCGCAGCGACGCGAGGTTCTCGTCCACGCGCGGAAAAAAAGGCGCGGCCTGGTGGGTGCTGCGGTGGTCGTCTTCCACCACCTGGGCGCGGGCCAGGCTGTGGCCATGCTGTTCGAAGCGTTGTGTGCCGAAGAGTTCGGCGCGGATCGGAGGCGCTACCGGGTCGTGCGGACCCAGCAGGAGGGTACGGGCGTAGTGACTGAGCCCCTCGAGGCGGTCGACAACGGCTGCGGCGCTCAAGTGAGGGAGAGCAGGCCGACGCCCAGGACGACCGCCACGCAGGCCATCGTCACGATCCGGCCGGCAGCCAGCGCGCGCACGCGCTGCATGTGGCTGCGCACCGAGAACCATCGCCCGTGGGCACGCGCGCAGTGGCGCATGTGGGAAGCCAGCGCTTCGAAATCGCTGCCGACGAAATCGATCTGCGAATGGGTAAGGGACTGCGGGACGGGCATGGCAACGGGCTCCTTTTGACGACTTCGAGCTGCCGCGCAATTGCGAGAACTTTGAACGTGCCCGACCGTACGCCTTTAAATGACCTTACGGGTGCCTCATTGCCGCGTGTTCACGTAGGAAGGGGCGCACAAGGCGCCCCTTTCGACAGCGAAGCGCCGCTGCGTTGTCAACCCGTGTTGCGCAGCCCCGCCGCCACCCCGTTGATCGAGATGTGGATGCCGCGCTGCAGCCTCTCGCCGCCGTCGCCCGCGCGGTAGCGGCGCATCAGCTCGACCTGCAGGTGGTGCAGCGGGTCGATGTACGGGAAGCGGTGGCGCACCGAGCGCTGCATCTCGGCATTGCCCTCCAGCCGCTGCTTCGCGCCGGTGATGAGCGTGAGCGCGTCCGACGTGCGGTGCCATTCGGCATCGATCATCGAGAACACCTTCTGGCGCAGCTTGCGGTCGGTCACCAGTTCGGCATAGCGCGAGGCCAGCGCGAGGTCGCTCTTGGCCAGTACCATGTCCATGTTCGACAACAGCGTGCGGAAGAACGGCCACTGCTCGTACATGCGCTGCAGCAGCGCCTGGCGCTCCTTCCTGCCGGCGGCGTTGCCGGCAGCCGCCAGGAACTGCTCGACGCCCGAGCCGAAGCCGAACCAGCCCGGAATGGTGAGGCGGCACTGGCCCCAGCTGAAGCTCCACGGCACCGCGCGCAGGTCGTCGATCTTGTGGCTCGGGTTGCGCGAGGCGGGGCGCGAGCCGATGTTGAGTTCGGCGATCTCGCGGATGGGCGTGGAGCCGAAGAAGTAGTCGCCGAAGCCGGGTGTCTCGTACACCAGCTTGCGGTAGGCGGCCATGCTCGCCGCCGAAAGCTCGCCCGCGGCCGACAGGAAGGCGGCGGGCGCCAGCTTGCCCTGCGGCAGCAGCGTGGCCTCCAGCGTGGCGGCCACCAGCGTCTCGAGGTTGCGCCGGCCGATCTCGCGGTTGGCGTACTTCGAGCCGATGACTTCGCCCTGCTCGGTCAGCCGGATCTGCCCGCGCACCGTGCCGGGCGGCTGCGCGAGGATGGCCTGGTAGCTCGGGCCGCCGCCGCGTCCCACCGTGCCGCCACGGCCGTGGAACATGCGCAGGCGGATCGGGTTGGCCTTCTTCTTGTTGAGCTCGTCGAACAGCGCCACCAGCGCGATGCCGGCGCGGTACAGCTCCCAGTTGCTGGTGAAGATGCCGCCGTCCTTGTTGCTGTCGGAGTAGCCGAGCATCACGTCCTGCTCTGCGCCCGAGCGCTCGATGAGCGCCTGGATGTTGGGCAGCGCATAGAAGGCGCGCACGATGGGCGCGGCGTTGCGCAGGTCTTCGATGGTCTCGAACAGCGGCACCACGATCAGGTCGCAGGTCGCGTTGCCGTTCATCGCGCCGCGCAGCAGGCCCGCTTCCTTCTGCAGCAGCAGGGCTTCGAGCAGGTCGCTCACCGTTTCGGTGTGGCTGATGATGTAGTGGCGGATGGCCGCCGCGCCGTAGCGCGCGCGCGCGGCGCGGGCCGCGGCGAAGATGGCCAGTTCGCTCCTGGCGAGCGGCGAGTAGTCGGCGTCGGGCACGCGCAGCGGGCGGGCGTCGTCGAGCAGCTTGAGCAGCAGCGTCTGCTTGGCTTCTTCGGCCAGCGAGGCATACGAGGGCTCGATGCGCGCGGTGGCCAGCAGCTCGGCGATCACGGCTTCGTGCTTGTCGGAGCTCTGGCGCAGGTCGACCGTGGCCAGGTGGAAGCCGAACACTTCCACCGCGCGGATCAGCGGACGCAGGCGCGGCGCCGCGAGCACGCTGCCGTGCTTCTCGTCGAGCGATTCCTCGACGGTGCGCAGGTCGGCCAGGAATTCTTCGGCCGTGGCGTACGGGTTCTGCGGCGCGACCGCGTGGCGCGCCGCCTCGCCGCCGCTGAGCTCGCGCAGCGTGGCCGCCAGGCGCGCGTAGACGCCGGTGAGGGCGCGGCGATAGGGCTCGTCCTTGCGGTGTTCGCTGGTGTCGGGCGAACGCTCGGCCAGCGCCTGCATCTCGACCGTCACGTCGACCAGCGTGGCCGACAGCGACAGCTCGCCACCCAGGTAGTGCACTTCGGTGAGGTAGTGGCGAAGCGCCAGTTCGCTCTGGCGGCTGAGGGCGTAGTTGAGCGTCTCGGCGGTGACGTTCGGGTTGCCGTCGCGGTCGCCGCCGATCCACTGGCCCATGCGCAGGAAGGGCGCCACCGAAGGCGCGTGGCCGCCCTGGGCCAGCGCCTTCTCCAGGTCGGCGTACACGCGCGGAATCTCGCGCAGGAAGGTGGCTTCGTAGTAGCTCAGCGCGTTCTCGATCTCGTCGGCCACGGTGAGCTTGGAAAAGCGCAGCAGGCGCGTCTGCCAGATCTGCGTGACGCGGATGCGCATCTGCGTTTCGTTCTCCGCGAACTCGATTGGCGAGAGCGCGTCCTTGCCGCCTGCGTAGGCGCTCTGGCGCAGCTTGATTTCATCGCGCACGGTGAGCAGCTGCGCGATGGCGCGCTCGGCGTCCAGGATGCTCTTGCGCTGCACTTCGGTCGGGTGCGCGGTGAGCACCGGCGACACATAGCTGTGGGCCAGCGAGGCCACGATCTCGTCGGGTTTCACGCCGGCCTTGCGGATGCGGGCCAGCGCGGTCTGCAGGTCGCCCTCGGCGGTTTCGCCGGCGCGCTCGGCTTCGGTGCGGCGGCGGATCTGGTGGCGGTCTTCCGCCAGGTTGGCCAGGTGGCTGAAGTAAGTGAAGGCGCGAATGACGCGCACGGTTTCCGCGGCGCTCAGGCCCTTGAGCAGGTTCTTCAGCGCGCGGTCGGCGGCGTGGTCGGCGTCGCGGCGGAATGCCACCGACAGCGTGCGCACCTTCTCGACAAGCGCATAGGTTTCTTCGCCTTCCTGCTCCCGGATCACGTCGCCGAGGATGCGGCCCAACAGTCGGATATCGTCGATCAGCGGCTGGTCTTCGGCCTGGCGGCGCTTGGGAGGAGCAGTTGTCTTGCTGGCTTTCATTCGATTTTTTTCCTGGTCTTGAATGGGTGCGCCGCCTGCGTTGTTGCGGCGCAACATGCTAGCATTCCGGCGGTTTGAAACATGTACTTTTGGGAACGGCCTTGAGCAATATCGTGATCGCCACGCGCGAAAGCCGGCTGGCCTTGTGGCAAGCCGAACACGTGCAGGCGCTGCTGCAGGAAAGAGGCCACACGGTCAGCCTGCTGGGCCTCACCACCACCGGCGACCAGATCCTCGACCGCACGCTGAGCAAGGTGGGCGGCAAGGGCCTCTTCGTGAAGGAACTGGAGCTCGCGCTCGAGGAAGGGCGCGCCGACATCGCCGTCCATTCGCTCAAGGACGTGCCGATGGACCTTCCCCAAGGCTTCGTGCTGCCGTGCGTGCTGGAACGCGAAGACCCGCGCGACGCGCTCGTTTCCCCCCGTTTTGCCTCGCTCGACGAACTGCCGCACGGCGCGGTGGTCGGCACTTCCAGCCTGCGCCGCGTCGCGTTGCTGCGCGCACTGCGGCCCGACCTGCGCATCGAACCGCTGCGCGGCAATCTCGACACCCGCCTGCGCAAGCTCGACGAAGGGCAGTACGACGCCATCGTGCTGGCGGCGGCCGGACTCAAGCGGCTGGGGCTCGAAAGCCGCATCCGCGTGGCCTTCGACCCCGACACCATGCTGCCCGCGGCCGGGCAGGGCGCCCTGGGCATCGAGGTGCGGGCGGATCGCGCCGACCTCATCGAGCTGCTCGCCGCCATCACCCACCGCGGCGACTGGCTCTCCACCGCCGCCGAGCGCGCCGTGAGCCGCGCGATGGGTGGCAGCTGCTCCATGCCGCTCGCGGCCCATGCCCGATGGCAGGCCGACGGCTCGCTGCGCATCGACGCCGCCTGGGGCGACCCCGAAGGCAAGGTGCCGCTGGTGAAGGTGCATGCGCTGGCGCAGGCCGGCGACTTCGCCCAGGCCGATGCGCTCGGCCGGCAAGCGGCCGCCTTGCTGCGCGACGCCGGGGCCCACTGATTCCGGAGGTCATCGCATGACCGCCCGTCCCGTCATCGTCACGCGCCCCGAGCGCGAGGCGGCGCAATGGGTCGACGACCTGCGCGCCGCGGGGCTCGACGCGGTGGCATTGCCGCTGATCGTGATCGCGCCCGTGGCCGATGCCGAGCCGCTGCGCGAAGCCTGGCGCCGCCTCGACCGCTACGCGGCGCTGATGTTCGTGAGCGCCACGGCGGTCGAGAATTTCTTCCAGCATGAAACACCGGGCATGACCGCCGGACGCCGCTTCTGGGCCACGGGCCCGGGCACCACGCGCGCCCTGCTGCGTGCGGGCGTGCCGCCGGAACAGATCGACGCGCCGCCGCCCGAAGCCACGCGCTTCGATTCCGAGGCGCTGTGGGAGCGCGTGCACGGCCATGTGGCTGCCGGCGTGCGCGTGCTGATCGTGCGCGGCGGCGACGAGTCCGGGCAGCCCGCCGGGCGCGACTGGCTCGCCAGGGAAATCGACGCCGCGGGCGGCCAGCGCGACACCGTGGTCGCCTACCGGCGCCTGCCGCCGTCGCTGGACGTCGTACAACTCCGCATCGCGACCGACGGCGCGCAGGGCCGCGCGATCTGGCTCTTCAGCAGTTCCGAAGCCATCGGCAATCTGCAACGCGCGATGCCCGGCACCGACTGGCAGGCGGCACGCGCCGTCGCAACGCATGCCCGCATCGGCGAAGCCGCGCGCGCCGCTGGTTTCGGGGCGTTGCGTGTGTGCACACCGTTGCGGGATGCGTTGGTCGCGTCGATAGAATCCCTCGCATGAGCGCCGCGTCCCCGTCCGACGACCTTTCTCCCCCTTCAGCCGCAACGGTGCCCGTGCCTGCCACTGTCGCCCCCCACCAGACCCCTGCCGCCCAGGCTGCGGGCGCGGCGATCCTGTCGCGTCTCGGATTCGGCCTCGTGGCCTTCATCGCGCTGGTGGCGCTGGTCATGGCTGTCGCGCTGTGGCAGAAGGTCAGCGGCATGAAGGAACAGCTGGCGCGCCAGAGTGCCGATGCCCTTTCGCAGTCGATGGAAGCGCGCACGCTGGCGCGCCAGGCCAGCGACACCGTGCGCGACGCCTCGGCCCGCGTGGCGCTGGTTGAAACGCGCGTTGCCGAAGTCGCGCTGCAGCGTTCGCAGCTCGAAGAACTCATTCAGAGCCTCTCTCGTTCGCGCGACGAGAACCTCGTGATCGACATCGAGTCGGCCGTGCGCCTCGCGCTGCAGCAGGCCCAGGTCACGGGCAGCGTCGAGCCGCTGCTGGCCGCGCTGAAAGCGGGCGACGTGCGCATCTCGCGTGCCGCGCAACCGCGGCTCGCCCCCTTGCAGCGCGCCATGCAGCGCGATGCCGACCGCCTGCGCAGCAGTGCCAGCACCGACAACGCCGAGGCCCTGCAAAGGCTCGACGAACTCATGCGCGGCGTGGACGACCTGCCCACGCTCAACGCGGTGGCCCTGCGCGGCACCGGCGCCAATGCATGGCAGGCCGAGCCGATTCCCGCCGACGCGCCCTGGTGGCAGCGCATGCTGCTGGCCGTTCGCGGCGAGGCCCGCTCGCTGGTGCGCGTGGGCCGCATCCAGAGCCCGGAAGCGGTGCTGCTGGCGCCCGAACAGTCTTACTTCCTGCGCGAGAACCTCAAGCTCAAGCTGCTCAACGCGCGGCTGTCGCTGCTGTCGCGCCAGTTCGACGCCACCCGCACCGAGCTGTCCCAGGTCGCGGCATCGCTCAACCGCTACTTCGACCCCGCATCGCGCCGCACGCAGGCCGCCGCCACCCTGCTGCAGCAACTGCAGCAGCAGGTGAGGACGACCGAGCCGGTCCGCATCGACGACACGCTGGCCGCCCTGGCCACCGCCGCCGCAGGACGTTGACCCGCACATGCGCGCAGCAATCTGGCTCCTTGCACTGTTCGCCGTCGCCGCGGCAGTCGCTCTTTTCGCAGGCAACAACCAGGGCACGATCACCGTGTTCTGGCCGCCGTGGCGTGTCGATCTTTCGCTGAACCTGGTGCTGGTGATCCTGCTGGTGGTGTTCGTGCTGCTGCACGCCGCGCTGCGGGCCCTGGCGGCGCTGTTCTCGCTGCCCAAGCAGGCGCGCCAATGGCGGCTGCAGCAGAAGGAGCGCACGCTGCATGCGGCGCTGCTCGACGCCATGGTGCAGCTGATTTCCGGTCGTTTCTCGCGCGCGCGCAAGGCCGCGCAGGCCGCGCTCACGCAGGAAAAGGCGCTGTCGGCGCTCGGCGCCAGCCTGCCGCAGGCGCCGCAGGTGCGGGTGCTGTCGCACCTGTTGGCGGCCGAGAGCGCGCAGGCGCTGCAGGACAAGCCGGCGCGCGATGCCCATCTGCAGCAGGCACTGAACGAAAGCGCTGACCGCACCGTGCTGGCCAGTCCGGAAACGCGCGAAGGCGTGCAGTTGCGCGCGGCGCGCTGGGCGCTCGAAGACCGCGATGCGGCCGCTGCGCTCGCCCGCCTCGAAGAACTGCCGCAGGGCGCGCAGCGCCGCACGCTCGCGCTGCGGCTGAGGCTCAAGGCGGCCCGGCAGGATCGGCGCACGCTCGAGGCACTCGAAACCGCGCGCCTGCTCGCCAAGCACCGCGCGTTCTCGGAGGCCGCCGCGCAGAGCATCGTGCGCGGCCTTGCGACCGAACTGCTGTCGGGCGCGCACGACCCGGCGCAACTGCAGCGCGCATGGTCCGAGCTCGACACCAACGAACGCCAGATGCCCGAGGTCGCGATCCACGCGGCCCAGCGCATGGTCGCGCTGCGCGGCGACCTGGCGCTCGCGCGCGGCTGGCTGCTGCCGGCCTGGGAGCAGATGGTCGGCAATCCGCGCAGCCTGGGCGATGCGCTGCGCGTCAAGCTGGCACGCGCGCTCGAGGCGGGGCTCGACTCGGTCGATGCGGAATGGCTGGCGCGCATCGAGAGCGCGCAGCGCAACAATCCGCGCGACCCCAATCTGCAGTACCTCGCGGGCATGGCCTGCATGAAGCGCCAGCTGTGGGGCAAGGCCCAGCAGCTGCTCATGCAGGCCGGGCTGGGATTGCAGGACACCGATCTGTATCGCCGAGCCTGGCTGGCGCTGGCCCACCTGGCCGAAGACCGCAACGACACCGCGCAGGCGGCCGAAGCCTGGAAGCGCGCGGCGCAGGTCGAGAGCGCCTGAGCGGCGATTCGAGCGCTGTCACGGCGCCCCGGGAACGGACGGATTGCTTCAGCGCCTGATCTTCTGGATGCCTGACTTGCCAGTGTCCGAAGCGGCATAAAAAAACGGCGCCCGAGGGCGCCGTTTTCATTTCCGGGCGGGTTCCGCTCAGAGGGGGTGTTGCTGCTGCTGTTGCTGCTCGAACGGCAGCGACATCGAACCGAGGTCGCGACGGGTCTCGACCAGCACCAGCGGACCTTCGTCGAGCACCACCACCGGCGGGCGCTCGCGCGGCACGTGCACCGGCTTCGGCTCGGCGGCAATGGCGGCGCGTGCCTGCGCGATGCGCTCGGCGTCGGAGTTGACCCACTGCAGGCCCGAGTTCTGGGCGATCTGCGCGAGTTCGTCCAGCGGCAGCTCGAAGGGCTGGACCTTCGGCAGCGCGCGGCCGTTGGCGACGGGCGCCGGAGCAGCCACGGGCGCGGCAGCGACCGGCGCGGGGCGCTCGGTGCGCACCGGCTGGGGTGCGGGTTCGCGGACTTCCGGTGCAGCGACGGCGGCTTCGGCCACGACGGCCTGTTGTTGCTCCGGCGCGATCGGCAGTTGCTGCTGCGGCTGGCGGCGGGGCGCCGGGGCTTCTTCCTGCACGCCGGTCGTCATCGTCGCGGCTTCCGCCACGGCGACTTCGGCGGCCTGCGCACCGGCTTCGCTGTCGTCGCGCGGACCGCGTTCGCGGCGGTCGCGGCCGTAACGGTCACGCGAACGACCGCGGCGCTCGTCGCCTTCGCGGCGGGGAGCCTGCTCGTTGCCGCCGTCGTTGGACTGCTCGACGTCGGCTGCTGCAGCTTCGGCCCCGCGTGCATCGGCTTCGGCCTGAGGCGCGTCGTTGCGGCGCTCGCGGCGGCCGTCGTTGCGCTCACCACGCTCACCACCACGTTCACCGCGCGGAGCGCGCTGCTCGTCGCGGCCGTTGCGCGGCTGGCGCTCGCCCTGGACGGCTTCTTCGCCGGCAAGGGCGGTTTCGCCGCGGGGCTGCTGGGCGTCGCCGTTGCGTTCGGCGCGGTCGCTGTTGTTGCGCTCGCCGCGTTGTTCGCCACGCTCGTTGCGCTCGCCGCGTTCACGGCGTTCGCCGCGGGCGCGCGGTGCGCGTTCGCCTGCATTGCCTTCTTCGCCCGAGACCAGTTGCTGGGCTTCGAGGTTCAGGTTGCCGTCGAGTGCTTCCGCCGGTGCGTTGCGGCCTTCGCGGCCTTCGCCTTCGCGGCGCTCGCCGCGGCCGTTGCGGCGTTGTTCGCCGTCGCGCGGTGCGCGTGCCTCACGCGGCTCGCGGGGTTCGCGCTGTTCGCGCGGTTGCTGCGGGGCGCCGTCGGCGCGCAGTTCGCTGCTGTTGCGGCCTTCACGGCCTTCGCGTCCTTCACGGCGCTCGCCGCCGCGGCCGCCACGGCGTTCGCCGTCGCGACCACCCGAACGTCCGCCGCCTTCGCCGCGGCCTTCCGCGTTGCGGCCTTCACCGCGGCCTTCGCCGCCACGGCCGCCACGGCGCTGTTCGCCGTCACGCGAACCGCCGCGTGCTTCGCCGTCGCGGCCGGGGCGGCCGTCGCGGCGGGGCTTCGGGGCCTCGACCGGAATCGCGGAGGGCGCCGGCGCCGGTGCGGGGGCCGGCGCGCCGCCGAACAGGTTCTTGATCCAGGCGAAGAAGCCGGTCTGTGCCGGAACCGGCGCGGTGACCACGGGCGGTGCGACCGGTGCGGGTGCCGCGACGGGCGCGCGCACGGCTTCGGGCTTGGGCGGCACCACGGGCGCGGGTGCATCGGGCAGCACGCCCTTGATGACCGGCGTCTGCTTGTTGGTGGGCTCTTGCGAACGGCGCGTGACGGAGGTCGGGTCTTCGATCTCGTCGGCCATCTTGTAGCTGGCTTCGATGTGGTCGAGGCGCGGATCGTCGTGCTTCAGGCGCTCGAGCTTGTAGTTCGGCGTTTCGAGCGTCTTGTTGGGCACCATCAGCACGGTGACGCGCTGCTTGAGCTCGATCTTGGCGATTTCGGGGCGCTTTTCATTCAGCAGGAACGATGCGACTTCCACGGGCACCTGCACATGCACGGCGGCCGTGTTGTCCTTCATGGACTCTTCCTGAATGATGCGCAGGATCTGCAGCGCGCTCGATTCGGTGTCGCGGATGTGGCCCGAGCCGCCGCAGCGGGGGCAGGGGATCGACGAGCCTTCCGACAGTGCCGGCTTCAGGCGCTGGCGGCTCATTTCCATCAGGCCGAACTTGCTGATCGAGCCGAACTGCACGCGGGCGCGGTCCTGCCGCAGCGCGTCGCGCAGGCGGCTTTCGACTTCGCGGCGGTTCTTCGACTCGTCCATGTCGATGAAGTCGATGACGATCAGGCCGCCCAGGTCGCGCAGGCGCATCTGGCGGGCCACTTCGTCGGCGGCCTCGAGGTTGGTGCGGGTGGCGGTCTCCTCGATGTCGCCGCCCTTGATGGCGCGGGCCGAGTTCACGTCGACCGAAACCAGTGCTTCGGTGTGGTCGATCACGATGGCGCCGCCCGAGGGCAGCTGCACGGTGCGCGCGTAGGCCGACTCGATCTGGTGCTCGATCTGGAAGCGGCTGAACAGCGCTGCGTCGTCGCGGTAGCGCTTCACGCGGGCGGCATGCTCGGGCATGACGTGCGCCATGAACTGCTGCGCCTGGTCGTAGATGTCGTCGGTGTCGATCAGGATGTCGCCGATGTCGTGATTGAAATAGTCACGGATGGCGCGGATGACGAGCGACGATTCCTGGTAGATCAGGAAAGCGCCCTTGCCGCCCTTGGCCGCGCCGTCGATGGCGCTCCAGAGCTTGAGCAGGTAGTTCAGGTCCCACTGGAGTTCGGGCGCCGAGCGGCCGATGCCGGCGGTGCGCGCGATGATGCTCATGCCCTTCGGGTACTCGAGCTGGTCCATCGCCTCCTTGAGTTCGGCGCGGTCGTCGCCCTCGATGCGGCGCGAAACGCCACCGCCGCGGGGGTTGTTCGGCATCAGCACGACGTAGCGGCCGGCCAGCGAGATGAAGGTGGTGAGGGCGGCGCCCTTGTTGCCGCGCTCTTCCTTTTCGACCTGGACGGTGAGTTCCTGGCCTTCGCGGATCGCGTCCTGGATGCGGGCCTGGCTGGCCGACACGCCTTCGGCGAAATACTGCTTGGAGATTTCCTTGAACGGCAGGAAGCCGTGGCGGTCTTCGCCGTAGTCGACGAAACAGGCTTCGAGCGAGGGCTCGACGCGGGTCACGACCGCCTTGTAGATGTTGCCCTTGCGCTGTTCGCGCCCTTCGATTTCGATTTCGTAGTCGAGCAGTTTCTGCCCGTCGACGATGGCCAGGCGGCGTTCTTCGGCCTGCGTGGCATTGATCAGCATCCGCTTCATGATGCGTTGTCCTTATATGTATCGTTATACCGGCTCTTGACGAGCCAACGATGCACGGACGACGCCCGCGAAACCAGGGAATTGCCGCTTCGGCCCCGAATGCTGTTCACTGCCGCGCCAGGCGCGAGCAGGCCTCTCGAGCGCTAGCTCAAGAAGACAGTCGGGGTGGGGGCGCGTGGATGGGCGCGAGCCAGATTCGGTGTTGAGTGGCTATCTTTTTGATAGCCGGTTGCGCAATGGTGGCGCGCGCTGCGGGCGATCCAATGCCTGAGGCCACTGGCATCAGCCAGTGCAGGCACATTTGAATCAGCAGCATCAACACAACAAGGGACTCGCTTCGATCCGCCGGCAGCTTGGTCAGCTGCAGGCTGGGTATTCCGTATCGGTGTTTCGTGGGTGTCGGCTTGACTCGGGTGCCGGGCTTGCCACTTTGCGCAATTGCGCGGGGTTTGCAGCTCGGCGCCAAAGCGGCATCGACCTCACAGCGCCGCCCTGGGTATTTGATGGCAGTGGACTAAACTTCTGTCTAATCAAGCACTTACATGACCGCGCTGGTGAAAAACATTATAGGTGCGAAGCAGAGCCCCGCGGCTGCTCCAAATCCCGCAGGCCAAAAAGCCTCCGACGAGTCCGCGGCGCCCAATGCCGCCATCAAATTCCTCACGGTCGATGCCGAATCCGCCGGGCAGCGGCTCGACAATTTCCTGTTCCGCCATCTGAAAGGCGTGCCCAAGACGCATGTCTACCGGATCATCCGTTCGGGTGAGGTGCGCATCAACAAGGGCCGTGTGCAGGCCGAGACCCGCATCGAGGCCGGCGACGTGCTGCGGCTGCCGCCGATCCGGATTTCCGCGCGCGCGGAAGAGGGCGCGGCCCCGCCCGCGCCCGCGCGCGAGTTCCCGGTGCTGCTGGAAGACGACGCCGTGCTCGCCATCGACAAGCCGGCCGGCGTGGCCGTGCACGGCGGCAGCGGCGTGAGCTTCGGCGTGATCGAGCAACTGCGCACGGCGCGGCCGGGCGCCAAATTCCTGGAATTGGTGCACCGGCTCGACCGCGAGACCTCCGGCATCCTGCTGGTCGCCAAGAAGCGCAGCGCACTGGTCGCCTTGCAGGACCAGTTCCGCGAGCGCGAGACCGGCAAGACCTACCTGGCGCTGGTCGAGGGCGACTGGCCCGCGAACAGGAAGGTGCTCGACGCGCCGCTTGCCAAATACCTGCTGCCCGACGGTTCAGGCGCCGGTGCCGGCGAGCGCCGGGTGCGCGTGGTCGCCAAGGACCATCCGGACGCGATGCGCGCCGTGACGCTGGTGCGCGTGCTGGCGCGGCTCACGCTGCCGGGCGACGCGGCGCCGGTGTCATTGCTGGCCGTGACCATCAAGACCGGGCGCACCCACCAGATCCGCGTGCACCTCGCGTCGGCGGGCCATCCGATTGCCGGCGACGACAAGTACGGCGAATCCGACCGCCAGCGCGCACTGCAGAAACTCGGCCTCAAGCGCATGTTCCTGCATGCCTGGCGCCTGCAATTCAACCATCCGGCCAGCGGAGAACGCGTGGCGCTGCAGGCCGGCCTGCCGCCCGAGCTCAACATGCTGATGCCGCCCGCCGCCCTCGAGGCGATGGCCCAACACCCCACTCCCACGGCCCATGACTGACGCTTCCCGACCTCCCCGTTTCGACCTGATCGCCTTCGACTGGGACGGCACCCTCTACGACTCCACGCGCCTGATCGTGCGCTGCATCCAGGCGGCGGTGATCGACGTCGGCGGTGCCAAGCCGAGCGAGAACGACGCCGCCTGGGTCATCGGCCTGGGGCTGGCCGAGGCGCTGGCTCGCGCGGCGCCCGACGTGCCGAAGGAAAAATATCCCGAGCTGGGAGCGCGCTACCGCTATCACTACCTGCAGCACCAGGACGACCTGGTGCTGTTCGACGGCGTGCTGCAGATGCTCGATGCATTGCGCGCGCGCGGCCACAAGCTGGCCGTGGCCACCGGCAAGTCGCGCCGCGGCCTGAACGAGGCGCTGAAGTCGGTCGCGCTGCGCGACCGCTTCGAAGCCTCGCGCACCGCCGACGAAACCTTCGGCAAGCCGCATCCGCGCATGCTGCTGGAGCTGATGGAAGAACTCGACGTCACGCCCGAGCGCACCCTGATGATCGGCGACACCACGCACGACCTGCAGCTGGCGCAGAACGCCGGCTGCGCCAGCGTGGGCGTGAGCTACGGTGCCCACGAGCCCGCCAGCTTCGACGAATTCAAGCCGCTGCACGTCGCGCACTCGGTGGCAGACCTCGAAGCGTGGCTCCTGGGCAACGCCTGAACAACAATCTGGAGTGCTTCCATGAGTGAAGAACGCATCCCGCTTTGCAACGCCTCGGACCTGGTCGAGGGCGGCCTCGCGGTGCCTTTCGACGTGGTTCATGGCGGCGAAACCTGCCGGGCCTTCGCGGTGCGTTTCGAGGGGCGGCCGCATGCGTTTCTCAACCGGTGCAGCCACGTGGCGATGGAGATGGACTTCCAGCCCGACCGCTTCTTCGACGATACCGGCCAGTGGCTGCTGTGCGCCACGCATGGCGCCGTCTACCGGCCCGACACCGGCGAATGCGCGGGCGGCCCGTGCCGCGGCGGCCTCGTGAAGATCGCACTCAGCGAGCATGACGGCGTAGTGCACTGGCATACTGACTGGAACCTCCACCCCCTGACTTTCTGACATGACCGACCCGAACCGAACAGAACCCGCAGGGTTCGAGCCATTTGAGCCGGCCACCCCCACCAACATGGCCAAAGATCCCACGCAGCGCCCCGGATGGGAGCGCGCAACGCTCGAAAAACTCGCCTTCGCCTCCCTGAACGAACAGAAGGCCACGCGGCGCTGGAAAACCTTCGTGCGGCTGTCGTGGCTGGCCTTCTTCATCTTCCTGGCCTGGCTGGCGCTGTCGCGCAGCGCGCCCAGCACCGCCAAGACCACGGCCCACACGGCGGTCGTCGAGATCAAGGGCGAGATCGCCAACGGCGGCGACGCCAGCGCCGAGTTCGTGGTCGCCGCCATGAAGACCGCTTTCGAGGACGAGGGCGCCAAGGGCGTGATCCTGCTGATCAACTCGCCCGGCGGCAGCCCGGTGCAGGCCGGCATCATCAACGACGAGATCAAGCGCCTGAAGGCCAAGTACAAGAAGCCGGTCTATGCCGTGGTCGAGGAGACCTGTGCGTCGGCCGCCTACTACATCGCCGCCGCCACCGACAAGATCTACGTCGACAAGGCCAGCATCGTGGGCAGCATCGGCGTGCTGATGGACGGCTTCGGCTTCACGGGCGTGATGGAAAAGGTCGGCGTCGAGCGCCGCCTGCTGACTGCCGGTGAGAACAAGGGCTTCCTCGACCCGTTCAGCCCCATGAGCGACGCGCAGCGCGCACATGCGCAGACCATGCTGAACCAGATCCACGCGCAGTTCATCAACGTGGTCAAGACCGGCCGCGGCGACCGCCTGAAGCTGGACACCCCGGGCCTGTTCAGCGGCCTGTTCTGGAGCGGCGAGCAGGCCGTCGAATACGGCCTGGCCGACCAGCTGGGCAACGTCGACTACGTGGCGCGCGAAGTCATCAAGGCCGACGAGGTGATCGACTACACCCGCCGCGACAACGTGGCCGAGAAGCTGGCCAAGAAGTTCGGCGCCTCGATGGCCGAAACCACCGTGCGCCTGATGCACACGGCGCCGGCACTGCGCTGAGCTTCTATTTGCTTTCGCCGCTGGCGGTGTAGCGCGCGGACGCTGCCAGCGCCACGGCGAAGGCCACGACCACATAGAGAGCGGCGGTCAGCGAGGTCGCCCGCGCCAGCAGGCCGATCACCGCGGGGCCTGCCATGAACCCCAGATAGGCCACGGCCGAGACCGACGCAATGCCGCGCGCGGGCTCGATGCCCGGCACGTTCGCGGAAGCCGAGAACAGGATCGGCACCACGTTCGCGAAGCCGACCCCCACGCCGGCGAAACCCACCAGGGCCAGCCAGGGCATGTCGGTGACGAGCACCAGCGTCATGGCAGCCGCGGCGAGCAGGCCGCTGCCCAGCAGCAGCGTGGCCGGCGCGAAGCGGGCGCGCATCGCGTCGCCGCCGAAGCGCGCTGCCGCCATCGCCGCCGAGAAGCTCGCGTAGGCCAGCGCGGCCTGCTGCTGCGGGCTGCCGATCTCCTGCTGCATATAGAGCACGCTCCAGTCGTAGATGGCGCCTTCGGCGATCAGGCCCAGCGCGGCGAGCACGCCCAGTACCGCCAGGGTGCCGCGCGGCATCAGGAATCCGTGGTCGGCCCCGCTCGCGCCGCTGGTGGCGGGGCGCGGCAGCATGCGCCGCGAGGCCACGCCCACGAGCAGCACCATCGCCGCCGCAACCAGCAGCAAGTGCGCCTGCGCGCCGAGCCCGGCGGCGAGCGCCGCGCTGCCGCTCGCGGCGCCGGCCATGCCGCCCAGGCTGAACATGCCGTGCATGCCGCTCATCAACGGCGTGCCGCCGTGCAGTTCGAGCTGCGCGGCCTCGGTATTGATCGAGACATCGAACACGCTGGTCACGAGGCCGAAGGCCGCCAGCAGGCCCAGCAGCGCCACATAGCCCGGCATCGCGATCAGCCCTGCCAGCAGCAGCGCATAGATGCAGCCGCAGACGCCGGCCATGCGGCGCGGGCCGTAGCGGCCGATCCAGCGGCCCGCGCTGGTCAGGCCGATCATCGCGCCGGCACCGGCTGCGAGCATGGCGAGGCCGAGTTGCGCTTCGTCGATGCCGTAGTGCGCCTTGACCGTGGGTACGTGCACGCCCCAGGTCGCGAAGATGAAACCGGCGGAAAAGAATTGCGCGCGCGATGCCCAGCGCGTGGCGGCGGTGATGGCCACCATGGTCAGCGCCCGATCGCGAACACAGCGGGCAGGCGTTCGTCTGTGGTGGGCTGCGGCTTGGCGCGCCAGGATTTCACTGTTTCGCTGCGCACTTGGGCCGTTGCCAGCGTGAGGCCGCGCGCCACCGCGAGGCGGGTGTTGTGCTGGAGCGTCTGTATCAGCGCCTGCAGCAGGGCGGCATTGCGATAGGGCGTTTCAATGAAGAGCTGCGTCTGGCCCGACTTGAGCGCCAGCGCCTCGAGTTCGCGGATGCGCGTCTGGCGCTCGCCGGCGTCCTGCGGCAGGTAGCCGACGAAGGCGAAGTTCTGGCCATTGAGCCCGCTCGCCGCCAGTGCGAGCAGCAGCGAGACCGGGCCGGTCAGCGGAACGACGCTGAGACCCAGGTCGTGCGCGGCGCGCGCCACCGAGGAACCGGGGTCGGCCACCGCCGGCATGCCGGCTTCGCTGAGCAGGCCGATATCGTGGCCTTCCAGTGCGGCGGCGAGCAGGGGGCGGGCGTCGAACTGCCCGGCGTGGTCGCCTTTCTTGTGCACCTCGCGCGGCAGTTCCTGGATGTTCTGCGCCTGCAGCGGCGCGGCCAGCGGCGTGACGGCGTCGATGCGCTTCAGGTAGGCGCGCGCGGACTTCGCGTTCTCGCAGATCCAGTGGGTGATGCCGGCGGCGGCCTGCAGCGTGCCCAGGGGAAGGGCGTCCTGCAGTGGCGCCTGGGTGTCGCAGCCGAAATCGAGCGGCGCGGGAACGAGGTAGAGCTTGCCGTGCGTCACAGAAGTTCGACCCCCGCGGCGCGCAGCATGCGGCAGGTGCGGATCAGCGGCAGGCCGACCAGCGCGGTCGGGTCGTCGCTGTCTATGGCATCCAGCAGCGCGATGCCCAGGCCTTCGCTCTTGGCGCTGCCGGCGCAGTCGTAGGGTTGTTCGGCCAGCAGGTATTGCTCGATGGCGGCGTCGCTGAGGTCTCGGAACACCACGCGCACGGGGGCGATGTCGCGCTGGACGAAGCCGGTGGCGCGGCACACCACCGCCACCGCGGTCTGGAAGATCAGCGTCTGGCCGCGCATGCGGCGCAGTTGCGCCGTGGCGCGCTGGTGGTCGCCGGGCTTGCCGAGCGCTTCGCCGCCGAGGTCGGCCACCTGGTCGGAGCCGATGACCACGGCTTCGGGAAAGCGGGCAGCGACGGCGTCGGCTTTTTCGAGCGCCAGGCGCATGGCCAGGGCATGCGGCGTTTCGCCGGGCAACGGCGTTTCGTCGACTTCAGGGGACTGCACTTCGAAAGGCAGTCGCAGGCGGGTAAGCAGCTCGCGGCGGTAGCGCGAGGTCGAGGCAAGAATCACAGGGCGTTGCATGGGGACGATTGTGCGTGAGTCGCATGGCATCCCCAGGCATGCACCATGCCGGTGAAACTTCTGGCGCGCTAGACTGGCGAAGATGAAGAGAGAATTTGCCCCCGAACGGCTCAACGTGCCCGCCTTTGCCGCGGCCGCCGCCACCCTGGAAGCCGCCGACCCGGTTCCCAACTACCTGCGCCTGACCGCCGAGCTGGCGGTTCCCGCGCCCGATGCGGTGGTCGATTGGAAAGCCACCGGGGAAGAGCGCCCCGGCGCCGACGGCAAGGCCGTTCCCTGGCTGCACCTGGATGCCGAGGCCACGGTCCCGCTGGTTTGCCAGCGCTGCCTGTCGCCGGTCGAGACGCCATTGACGGTCGATCGCTGGTTCCGTTTCGTGGCCGACGAGGCCACGGCCGAAGCGGAAGACGAGGAATCGGAGGAAGACCTGCTCGTCGTGAGCCGCGATTTCGACCTCCATGCCCTGATCGAAGACGAACTGCTCATGGACATTCCCGTCACGCCCGTGCATGACGTCTGCCCCACGCCCGTCCAGCTTTCATCCAGCGACGACGACTTCAAGGCTGCCGAAGAAGCCAAGCCGAACCCGTTCGCGGTGCTCGGAGCGTTGCGCTCGCGCAAGCCGGAAGACGGGTCGGAAGAGGGCAGGTAGCTCTTTTCCTCAGGCTGGGCTATAATCATGGGCTTCGCGCGCGCCGCCGTGAGCAGCAATGCAGATCCAGGGATGCCAGCCATCCTTTCTCATTGCCACCGCTTGAGCCCGCATCCCATCACTCACCTAACAGTCCAGGAGCCATCATGGCCGTCCAGCAAAACAAGAAGTCGCCTTCCAAGCGCGGCATGCACCGTTCCCACAATGCGCTGGTCGTGCCCGGCATCGCCGTGGAGCCGACCACCGGCGAAACGCACCTGCGCCACCACATCAGCCCCAACGGTTTCTACCGTGGCCGCCAGGTGCTCAAGAACAAGTCCGAAGCCTGATCTCGCATCCCAAGGCCAAGGCCCGAAGCTACTTCTGCCGTAGCGTCGGGCCTTTGTTTTGATGGCTACGCCTTCTTCTCCCGAATTCACTGCTGCGCCCGCCGCAATCACGCTCGCCGTGGATTGCATGGGGGGTGACCATGGGCCGCGTGTCACGCTCGCGGCCT
Source organism: Variovorax sp. PMC12 (assembly GCF_003019815.1). NCBI lineage: Bacteria > Pseudomonadati > Pseudomonadota > Betaproteobacteria > Burkholderiales > Comamonadaceae > Variovorax > Variovorax sp. PMC12. The sequence goes on along the minus strand of NZ_CP027773.1, from coordinate 2,468,372 downwards.
GCCGCGCGTTTCTTGAGCGGCACAGCGAGGCCTCACTGCTGCTGGTCGGCGCGCCGGCCGCGCTCGCGGGCTTTGCCGCGCATCCGCGTGCCCGCATCGTCGCAGCCAGCGAAGTTGTGGGCATGGACGACCCGATCGAAATTGCCCTGCGCAAGAAGAAAGATTCTTCGATGCGCGTCGCGATCCAGCAGGTCAAGGACGGTGCTGCCCAGGCTGCCGTGTCGGCTGGCAACACCGGTGCATTGATGGCCATTGCGCGCTATCTGCTCAAGACCCTCGACGGCATCGACCGCCCTGCGATTGCGCCGCAACTGCCGAACGCCAAGGGCGGCGCAACGACCGTGCTCGACCTGGGTGCGAACGTCGACTGCGACGCCGAGGACCTCCTTCAGTTCGCCGTGCTCGGCTCGGCGCTGGTGTCGGCGCTGACCGGTAACGAGGCGCCTTCGGTCGGCCTGCTCAATATCGGCGAAGAAGCCATCAAGGGCAGCGAAACAATCAAAAAAGCCAGTCAACTGCTGCGTACGGCTGCCAACTCCAAAGATCTCAACTTCTACGGCAACGTGGAAGGCAACGATATTTTCAAGGGCACGACCGACATCGTCGTTTGTGACGGTTTTGTCGGAAATGTGGCGTTGAAAGCCAGCGAAGGCGTGGCTTCGATGATCGGCGAGTTCATTCGCGTGGAGTTCTCGCGGAGCGTCTTCACCAAACTCGCTGCAATTGTTGCTTATCCGGTTCTAAAAGCTTTCAAAAGCCGTTTGGATCATCGTCGCTACAACGGAGCGGCCTTGCTCGGCCTGCGTGGCCTGGTTTTCAAGAGCCATGGCTCGGCTGACGAAGTGGCTTTCGGACATGCGCTCGATCGCGCTTATGATGCCGCTCGCAACAACCTGCTCGATCGCGTGCGGGCCCGCATCGCCCACGCCGCGCCTTTGCTCGCGCGGCAGGAGCCGGCGGCGCCGGTCGACGCGACGGCCCTTCACGTTTGATGACGACCCCTTATTCACGCATTACCGGCACCGGCAGCTACCTGCCTCCACGCCGCGTGACCAATGACGATCTCGCCAAGGAATTGGCGACACGCGGCATCGAAACCTCCGATCAGTGGATCGTCGAGCGCACCGGCATCCACGCGCGCCACTTCGCGGCGCCGGAAGTCACGAGCAGCGATCTCGGCTACGAGGCCGCCCGGCACGCTCTCGAAGCTGCCGGACGCAAGGCCAGCGATGTCGACCTGATCATCGTCGCGACCTCGACGCCCGACATGGTGTTTCCGTCGTCGGCCGCCATCCTCCAGCACAAGCTCGGCATTGCCGGCTGCCCGGCGTTCGACGTCCAGGCGGTCTGCAGCGGCTTCGTCTATGCGCTGACCGTCGCCGACGCGATGATCCGCACCGGCACCGCGCGTTGCGCGCTGGTGGTGGGCGCCGAAGTGTTCTCCCGCATCCTCGACTTCAACGATCGCACCACCTGCGTGCTGTTCGGCGACGGCGCGGGCGCGGTGGTGCTCGAGGCGAGCGAGGAGCCGGGCATCCTGGCGAGCGACCTGCACGCGGACGGCAAGCACGTGGGCATCCTTTGCGTGCCCGGGCATGTGTCCGGCGGCAACGTGCTGGGCACGCCCTTGCTGCACATGGACGGCCAGGCCGTCTTCAAGCTCGCGGTTCGCGTGCTCGAAGAGGCTGCGCGCGCCACGCTGGCGAAGGCCGGCAAGACCGACGCCGACATCGACTGGCTGATTCCGCACCAGGCCAACATCCGCATCATGGAAGGCACGGCCAGGAAGCTGAAGCTTCCACGCGAAAAGCTCATCGTCACGGTGAACGAGCACGGCAACACGTCTGCCGCGTCGATCCCGCTGGCTCTCGACGAAGCCGTGCGTTCCGGCAAGGTGAAGAAGGGCGAAACACTCATGCTCGAAGGCGTGGGCGGCGGCTTCACCTGGGGCGCGGTGCTATTGAACCTGTAGTGTGTTGCGCCGTCCCCGAGAGGGCGGCTGCAATGCGAGACAACGCATAAACAATGAAATCCTTTGCTTTTGTTTTCCCCGGTCAGGGCTCGCAGGCTGTCGGCATGCTCGACGGCTGGGGCGATCATCCGGCCGTGGTCGAAACCCTGCGCGAAGCTTCCGAGGCGCTGGGCGAAGACGTTGGCGCGCTGATCAAGAACGGTCCCAAGGAAGAACTGGCCCTCACGACCAATACCCAGCCCGTGATGCTGGTCGCGGGTGTCGCGGCCTGGCGCGCCTGGCTGGCTGAAGGCGGCGCGACGCCGGCCGTGGTGGCCGGCCATTCGCTCGGCGAATACTCGGCGCTGGTCGCTTCCGGCGTGTTGACGCTGGCGCAAGCCGCGCCGCTGGTGCGCTTCCGCGCGCAAGCGATGCAACAGGCTGTGCCGGTGGGCGTCGGCGCCATGGCTGCTGTGCTGGGCATGGAGTCCGGCAAGGTGGTCGCCGGCTGCGCTGAAGCCACCGCGAGTTTCGGCGCGGGCAGCGCCGAGATCGTCGAGGCGGTGAATTTCAACGACCCCATGCAGACGGTGATCGCCGGCAGCAAGGCTGCCGTCGACAAGGCCTGCGAACTGCTCAAGGCCAACGGCGCCAAGCGCGCATTGCTGTTGCCGGTGTCGGCACCGTTCCATTCGAGCCTGATGAAGCCTGCCGCCGAGGCGCTGCGCGAGAAACTGGCCTCCGTCACGCTGGCTGCGCCGCAGATCCCGGTGCTGAACAACATCGATGTCGCCGTCGAAACCGATGCCGACCGCATCCGCGACGCCCTGGTGCGCCAGGCCGCCGGTCCGGTTCGCTGGGTAGAGAGCGTGCAGGCCTTGAAACTGCGCGGTGTAGCCGCCATCATCGAGTGCGGTCCCGGCAAGGTGCTGGCCGGCATGGTGAAGCGCATCGCCCCCGATCTGGAAGCCGCGTCGGTGTACGACCCGGCCACGCTCGCGGACACCCGACAATCGCTCGCCGGCTGACCGGCGCAAGGCCCCGATACTTTTTCTTATGAGCATTCCCAAATTCGAAGGGCAAGTCGCCCTGGTCACCGGCGCGACGCGTGGCATCGGCGCAGCCATCGCGCTGGAACTGGCGCAGCGCGGCCTGAAGGTCGTGGGCACCGGCACCACCGACGAGGGCGCGGCCAAGATTACTTCGGCCCTGAGCGCTTATGACGGCCGCGGCCGTGCGCTCGACGTGAACGACGGCGCAGCGGTCGAGGCCCTGGTCGACGAGATCGTCAAGGCTTACGGCGCGATCCACGTGCTGGTCAACAACGCCGGCATCACGCGCGACACGCTCGCCATGCGCATGAAGGACAGCGACTGGGACGCGGTGCTCGACACCAATCTCAAGGCCGTCTTCTCGCTCTCGCGCGCCGTGATCCGCCCGATGATGAAGCAGCGCTACGGCCGCATCATCAGCATCACCAGCGTGGTCGGCGCCTCCGGCAATGCCGGCCAGGCCAACTACGCGGCCGCCAAGGCCGGTGTCGCGGGCATGACCCGCGCGCTGGCCCGCGAGCTCGGCAGCCGCAACATCACTGTCAACTGCGTCGCACCCGGTTTCATCGAAACCGACATGACGGCCAGCCTGCCCGAAGCCCAGCAACAGGCGCTGCTCCAGCAGATCCCGCTGGGCCACCTGGGCAAGCCGGCCGACATCGCGCACGCGGTGGCTTACCTCGCATCGCCCCAGGCGTCCTACGTCACGGGGCAGGAGCTGCACGTCAACGGCGGCATGCACATGTAGCCGCAAGGCGCAACCTTTTCCCGTACCGGGTGCGCGGCAAATGCCACAATGCGCCCGGCTAAAATCCACCGATTACCTACAACCCTCAGAGGGAACCAAATGAGCGATATCGAAGCACGTGTCAAGAAAATCATCGCCGAGCAACTCGGCGTGGAAGAGTCCCAAGTGACGAATGAAAAGGCTTTCGTGGCCGACCTCGGCGCCGACTCTCTCGACACGGTCGAACTCGTGATGGCACTCGAAGACGAATTCGGCATCGAAATTCCCGACGAAGACGCCGAGAAGATCACCACGGTGCAAAACGCCGTCGACTACGCCACCAAGAATCAAAAGGCCTGATCGGCCAGCTGACAAGATTGCAACTGCGGCCGGCGGCTTTTACTTGAACCGCACGCGCCGGCAGGCAACTGTTCAGCGCTTCCAGAAAGGTTTGCCGGCATGACCAAACGCCGCGTCGTCGTGACCGGGCTCGGTTGCATCGCTCCTGTCGGAAACACCGCAACCGAATCCTGGGCCAACCTGTTGGCCGGGAAGTCGGGCATTGCGAACATCACCGCGTTCGATGCAAGCGCCTTCGCTTGCAAGTTCGCCGGTGAAGTCAAGGGTTTCGACATCACCCAATACATCTCGGAGAAGGAAGCGCGTCACATGGACCGCTTCATTCATCTGGGTCTGGCCGCCGCCATCCAGGCGGTGCAGGACAGCGGACTGCCGACCGGCGACGCGCTTTCCTATGAAGAGGCCGTGCGCATCGGCTGCAACATCGGCTCCGGCATCGGCGGCCTGCCGATGATCGAGGAAACGCACGGTGAACTGATGAACCGCGGCCCGCGCCGCGTTTCGCCGTTCTTCGTGCCTGCGTCGATCATCAACATGATCTCCGGCCACGTGTCGATCAAGTACGGCTTCAAGGGCCCGAACATCGCCGTCGTGACCGCCTGCACCACCGGCCTGCACGCCATCGGCACCTCGGCCCGCATGATCGAGTACGGCGATGCCGACGTGATGATCGCCGGCGGCGCCGAGTCGACCATCTCCCCGCTCGGCATTGGCGGCTTCACCGCGCCTCGCGCGCTGAGCACCCGCAACGACGATCCCGCCACGGCCTCCCGTCCGTGGGACAAGGACCGCGACGGCTTCGTGCTGGGCGAGGGCGCTGGCGTGCTGGTGCTCGAGGAGTACGAACACGCCAAGGCGCGCGGCGCCAAGATCTACGCGGAAGTCGCGGGCTTCGGCCTGACCGGTGACGCGTATCACATGACGGCACCCGACGTCGACGGCCCGCGCCGTTCGATGGCCATGGCGCTGTCGAATGCGGGCGTCAATGCGGACCAGGTGCAATACCTCAATGCACACGGCACCTCGACGCAGATCGGCGACGTCAACGAGACCAATGCGGTCAAGCTGGCCTTCGGCGATCACGCGAAGAAGCTCGTCGTCAATTCGACCAAGTCCATGACCGGCCACTTGCTGGGCGGCGCGGGCGGCATCGAATCGGTGTTCACGGTCCTGGCGCTGCACGAGCAGAAGAGCCCGCCGACCATCAACATCTTCAACCAGGATCCGGAGTGCGATCTCGACTACTGCGCCAACGAGGCGCGCGATCTGAAGATCGACGTCGCGGTCAAGAACAACTTCGGCTTCGGGGGCACCAACGGCACGCTGGTGTTCAAGCGCGCTTGAGCATTGCTCGGTCATGCACAGCGCACCGTCGGTGAACTACCCGGTGGGGCGCTCACGCGGCGCAACCCGGATCCTCGTCGTCCTGTGGGCATTGGGTGCCTGCTGCGCGGGCGCGTCCTGCTATCTGTTCGATAGCGCCGGATGGCGCCAGTTGCTGCTGGTGCTCAGTGTCGTGTTTGCGGGCGTCGCGGCGGGTTTCGGCCTGCGGCGCGACGGCGTCGGCGTGCTGCATTTCGATGGCCTTCAGTGGTCCTTGTCGAGTGCCGATGCGGCGCGCGGCGTGCGCAACGCGCGTGTGCTGGCGGCGCTCGATTTCCAGTCTCTGATGCTGCTGCGGCTCACCGAGCCGGGCCGCGCCCGCCACTGGCTTTGGATCGAGCAGCGAGCCATGCCGGAGCGCTGGCGCGACATACGCCGTGCGGTATATTCGCGCCCCCCATCCGCGGAGCCAGCGGGCGACTCCTGGCGTGCGACGGCTCCTGCCGACGCTCCCTGAACCTTTCTCGATGACCACTTCTCCGCCGCCAGTGCCGCCGGATTCCGGGCTGACCGACGCGCCTGCGGAAGCGCCGCGTCCGGGCGAGGTCGACTTCCAGCTGGTCCAGCGCACGGTCGCGGGCGACCAGAAGGCGTTCGAGCTGCTGGTCATCAAGTACCAGCGCCGCATCGAGCGCCTGATCGGACGCATGGTGCGCGATGTCGACCTGATCGAGGACATCGCGCAGGAAACCTTCATTCGAGCCTACCGCGCGCTGCATCAGTTCCGCGGAGAAGCCCAGTTCTATACCTGGCTCTACCGGATCGCCGTCAACACCGCCAAGAAGGCGCTGGTGGACATGAAGCGCGACCCGACCGTTTCCGAAGCCGCCCTGAGGTCTTCTTCTGAGGACGAAGATGAAACTTACCGTCCCGGAAACGAACCAACCACCGACGAAACCCCCGAATCGGTCCTGGCGGCGAACGAAATCGCCAGTGCCGTCGAAGCTGCCATGGAAGCACTCCCCGCCGAGTTGCGCCAGGCGGTCACGCTGCGCGAAATCGAGGGCATGAGTTACGAAGAGATCGCCGAGGTCATGGATTGCCCTATCGGCACGGTGCGTTCGCGAATTTTCCGGGCGCGCGAGGCCATTTCGGCCAGGGTCAAGCCGCTGCTGGACAACCAGTCCGGCAAACGTTGGTAAGTAAGCAGGTGAATGAAATGAATCAGACGATGACGGTTCGGGAACAGGTGTCCGCACTTGCGGATGGTCATTTGCAGGGCGAGTCGTTCGCGCAGGCGATCGAGGCCATCTGCGCCGACAGCGAATCGCGCGCGACCTGGCAGGCCTACCACGTGGTAGGCGACGTGCTGCGTTCGGGCTCCCATTCGCCGTGCAGCGACAGCTCGGCCTTCCTGGCGCGCTTCCAGCAACGCCTGGCCGCGGAGCCCGTGGTGCTCGCTCCCGCGGCGGCGCCGGTCGCCGCGCCTGTGGCGCTTCCCCTGCAGCGCAGGGCGGAGGCGGCCAACGAGCCGGTGTTCCGCTGGAAGCTGGTGGCCGGTGCCGCCTCGCTGATGGCGGTGGCCGCCATCGGCTGGACGCTGGTCGGCAACGGCGCTGCCATTCCCCAGGCTGGCGCGCAACTCGCGTCGATCCAGCAGCAACAACAGCCGGCCGTCAATTCGGTGCTGGCCGCTGCGGCACTGAACGGCCCGCAGCAGCCCGCCGGCGGCACGCTGACGCCCACGCGCGTCATCGTCGGCAACGGCGCTCCGCAGGTCATGCTGCGCGATCCGCGGCTCGACCAACTGCTCGAAGCGCACCAGCAGGCCGGCGGCGCTTCGCAAATGCCTTCGGGCTTCCTGCGCAATGCCACTTTCGAGGGACCCACGCGCTGACAGCGCGCCCTTAGCAGCCCGCCCCTAATGACCGTTCAGATGCCGATTTCCGCGCGCGCCTGCGTGCTCGTGTTTGCAGCTTTCTGCCTGGCGCAGGTTTCCATCGCGCAGCCTCGTTCAGGCGCGGCGGTGAATTCCAAGAGCGCGGCCGCGGCGCAGACGGACGAGCCGCCGGCAATGAGCGTCACCGAGTGGCTGCAGCGCATGCACACGGGGGCCCGGCAGCGCAATTACGTGGGCACTTTCGTGGTGTCGGCGCCGGGCGGCGACCTGTCGAGCGCGCGCATCTGGCACGTGCGCGACGGCGAGCACCAGATCGAGCGCATCGAGGCCCTGTCGGGACCGCCGCGTTCGACCTTCCGGCGCAACCGCAACGTCATGACCTTCCTGCCGGAAGCGAAGGTCGTCAAGGTCGAGAAGCGGGAGAACCTCGATCTCTTCCCGAACCTGCCGGACAAGCCCGATTCGTCGATCAGCGATTTCTACGACGTGCGTGCAATCGGCAAGGACCGCGTGGCGGGCTTCGACGCCGACGTGGTGCAGCTGGTGCCGCACGACGCGCTGCGCTTCGGCTACCGCGTCTGGAGCGAGCGCCGATCCGGCCTCGTGGTGAAGCTGCAGACCATCGACAGCGAATCGCGCGTGGTGGAGCAGTCGGCGTTCTCCGAACTGCAGCTCGACGCACCCGTGAAGCCGCAGGCGCTGGCACAGATGATGGCCAACACCTCCGGCTACCGCATCGAGAAGCTCGAGCTCGAGCGCTCCAGCGCACAGGACGAGGGCTGGACCCTCAGCACGCCGGTGGCCGGATTCAAGCCCCGCAGCTTCTTCCGCCGTCCCCCGAGCGGCGAGAGCAGCAGCAACAACAACAGCGGCGGCAAGCAGAAACAACAGGACGCGACCACGGTCCAGTGGACTTTCTCCGACGGACTGGCCTCGGTGTCGCTCTTCATCGAGCGCTACGATGCCGCACGCGCGCCGCGCGACGGCGTGCTGACCATCGGCGCCACCAATGCGATCCGCCGGCGCCTGCCGGAACCCGCCAGCGACTGGTGGCTGACCGCGGTCGGCGAAGTGCCGCAGCAGACACTCAACGCGTTCGCCCAGAGCCTCGCGCGCACGCGCTGATTCGACGCATTTGCCGCGCAAGGCCGGTTGCGCTGAACCAAGCCTGTGCCGCAGACTCATAGCACTTGTTTTTTAGCCGCTCTGCTCTTTTGAAAGAAAACCGATGATCTTCAAAGTCGAGGGACACAAGCTTCGTTCCGGTGTTTTGGCTTTCGCGCTTGCGCTCACGGCAGGCGCCAGCTTCCTGCCTGTCGAGCCCGTGCACGCGCAGACGCGCACGCTGCCCGATTTCACCGACCTGGTCGACCAGGTCGGTCCTTCCGTCGTCAACATCCGCACCATCGAGAAGGTGACGCCGCGCGCCGGCAACGGCGAGATGGACGAGGAGATGCAGGAGTTCTTCCGCCGCTTCTTCGGCCAGCCGCTGCCGGGCGCGCCCCGTTCGGGCCCGCGCCAGAACCGGCCGCAGCAACCGCAGGAAGAGGAGCGCCCCCGCGGCGTGGGCTCCGGCTTCATCCTGACGGCCGACGGCTACGTGATGACCAATGCGCACGTGGTGGAAGACGCTTCCGAGGTGCTGGTCACGCTGCCCGACAAGCGCGAGTTCAAGGCCAAGATCGTGGGTGCCGACAAGCGCACCGACGTCGCGGTCGTCAAGATCGAGGCCACTGGCCTGCCGGCCGTGAAGGTGGGCGACATCTCCAGGCTGCGCGTCGGCGAATGGGTCATGGCCATCGGCTCGCCGTTCGGCCTCGAGAACACCGTCACCGCCGGCATCGTGAGCGCGAAGCAGCGCGACACCGGCGAATACCTGCCGTTCATCCAGACCGACGTGGCCATCAACCCCGGCAACTCGGGCGGCCCGCTGATCAACATGCGCGGCGAGGTGGTCGGCATCAACAGCCAGATCTATTCGCGCTCGGGCGGCTTCATGGGCATCTCGTTCTCGATCCCGATCGACGAGGCGATCCGCGTGAGCGACCAGCTGCGCACCTCGGGCCGCGTGTCGCGCGGCCGCATCGGCGTGCAGATCGACCAGGTGACGAAGGACGTGGCCGAGGCCATCGGCCTTGGCAAGGCGCAGGGCGCGCTGGTGCGCGGCGTCGAGGCCGGATCGCCGGGCGAGAAGGCCGGCGTGGAGCCGGGCGACGTGATCACCAAGTTCGACGGCAAGGCCATCGAGAAGCCGAGCGACCTGCCGCGCCTGGTGGGCAACACCAAGCCCGGCACGAAGAGCACGCTCACGGTGTTCCGCCGCGGTGCGTCGCGTGACCTCAGCGTGACCATTGCCGAGATCGAACCCGACAAGCCCAGCAAGCGAGCGACCGACCGAGACGAAACGCCGGCCAAGCCACCGGTTTCCGCGGCCGCCAAATCGCTCGGCCTTGCGGTGAGCGACCTCACCGACGCGCAGAAGAAAGAGCTCAAGCTGAAGGGCGGCGTGAAGGTCGATGCTGCCAGCGACGCCGCTGCGCGCGCGGGCCTGCGCGAGGGCGACATCATCCTGGCCGTGGGCAATTCGGACATCGCGAACGCGCGTGAATTCGAGTCCGCCATCGGCAAGGCCGACAAGAGCAAGGCGCTCAGCGTGCTGTTCCGCCGCGGTGACTGGGCGCAGTACGCCCTGATCCGCCCCGCACGCTGATCTGACGCCGGCGTCAAGTGGCCCCACCCGGCAGTCGGGTTTGGGGCCGTTTTTTTGAGGTGTTTACGACGTTCTGGCGCCGTGCCCCAAAAAAAATCTGGGAGGCCGAAACCCTCCGATTTTGTTTGTGCCTACTAACTTATAAAAGGCCTAAGGACGAATTTCGGTAGAATAGAGCACCCTCGACGGCCGGCCAGCGCATAAGGAGTGCGCTGGCCTTCACGATGCGAGATGTCAGACAGCAGTCCACCGGTGCTCCACAGATCGCCCACAAGTTGTTCAGTAACTGCTCCACCGATCCTGTTGATAACCTGTTTATATCTTTGATGTTGTGGACCTGCAACGACCCCTTTGGAGCCTGTTCCCGGATGTACGTGCTTCCCTTTTTGCCTACAATGAAGTTCCAACTACTGCAGTTGCCATTGCTTGTTGGTTCAGGGCGCGTCTCCAGAAGACGCGCCCTTTTTTCTTGCCTGTCGCCCTCTGCGCGCGAGCCAATTCAAGTACTTAAGCGTTCCCGTTGATGAATCACATCAGAAATTTTTCGATCATTGCGCACATCGACCATGGCAAGTCGACGCTCGCAGACCGTTTGATCCAGCGCTGCGGTGGCCTCGCGGAACGCGAGATGGAAGCGCAGGTGCTCGACTCGATGGACATCGAGAAAGAGCGTGGGATAACCATCAAGGCACAGACCGCGGCGCTGCACTACAAGGCACGCGACGGACAGGTCTACAACCTCAATCTGATCGACACGCCGGGCCACGTCGACTTCTCGTATGAAGTGAGTCGCTCGCTGTCCGCATGCGAAGGCGCGCTGCTCGTCGTCGATGCGTCGCAAGGTGTCGAAGCGCAGACGGTGGCCAACTGCTACACCGCGCTCGACCTCGGCGTCGAAGTGGTGCCGGTGCTCAACAAGATCGACCTGCCCAACGCGGACCTCGACAACGCGCGCACCGAGATCGAAGACGTGATCGGCATCGACGCGACCGACGCGATTCCTTGTTCCGCCAAGACCGGTGTCGGCATCGACGACATCCTAGAAGCCATCGTCGCACGCATGCCCGCGCCGCGCGGCAACCCCGACGGCCCGCTGCGCGCGATGATCGTCGACAGCTGGTTCGACCCGTACGTCGGCGTCGTCATGCTGGTGCGCGTGGTCGACGGCCGGCTCGTGAAGGGCGAGCGCATCAAGATGATGGCGTCCGGCGCGATGTACAACGCCGACAGCGTGGGCGTGTTCACGCCGGCCAACGAGCCGCGGCCTTCGCTCGAGGCGGGCGAGGTGGGCTACATCATCGCGGGCATCAAGGAACTGCAGGCCGCCAAGGTCGGCGACACGGTCACGCTGATCAGGCCGGGCACCGGCGGTGCGGCGGCCACGGCAACCGAGGCGCTGCCCGGCTTCAAGGAAATCCAGCCGCAGGTGTTCGCCGGCCTGTACCCCACCGAAGCCAGCGAGTACGACTCGCTGCGCGACGCGCTGGAGAAGCTCAAGCTCAACGATTCGTCGCTGCGCTACGAGCCCGAAGTGAGCCAGGCGCTGGGCTTCGGCTTCCGCTGCGGCTTCCTCGGCCTGCTGCACATGGAAATCGTGCAGGAGCGGCTGGAGCGCGAGTTCGACCAGGACCTGATCACGACCGCGCCCAGCGTGGTCTACCAGGTGGTCAAGAACGACGGCGAGGTGATCATGGTCGAGAACCCGTCCAAGATGCCCGACGTCGGCCGCATGGCCGAGATCCGCGAGCCGATCGTCACCGTGCACCTGTACATGCCGCAGGAATACGTCGGCTCCGTCATGACGCTGGCCAACCAGAAGCGCGGCGTGCAGATGAACATGGCCTACCACGGCCGCCAGGTCATGCTGACCTACGAGATGCCGCTCGGCGAGATCGTGCTCGACTTCTTCGACAAGCTGAAATCGGTGAGCCGCGGCTACGCCTCCATGGACTACGAGTTCAAGGAGTACCGCGCGTCCGACGTGGTGAAGGTCGACATCCTGCTGAACGGCGACAAGGTCGACGCGCTGTCGATCATCGTGCACCGCAGCCAGTCGCAGTACCGCGGCCGGGCGGTGGTCTCGAAGATGCGCGAGATCATTTCGCGCCAGATGTACGACGTGGCGATCCAGGCGGCCATCGGCGTCACCATCATTGCGCGTGAGACAATCAAGGCCCTTCGCAAGAACGTGCTGGCCAAGTGCTACGGCGGCGACATCTCCCGCAAGAAGAAGCTGCTCGAGAAGCAGAAGGCCGGCAAGAAAAGAATGAAGCAGATCGGCTCCGTCGAGGTCCCGCAAGAGGCCTTCCTCGCGATTCTGCAAGTCGAAGACTGATCAAAAAATGGCATTCCTCACCTCCCTGGTACTCGCGGTTTTCGCCGGCTATGTCGGTGCCTGGTATTTCGGCGCGATCGAAGGCAACTTCGCACTGCTGCTGTTCCTGGCGACGGTGGTCACCGGCCTCTACTGGCTGGCCGAACGCTTCTATTTCCTGCCGAAACGCGAGCAGGCCGCCGCCAGGCTCGAAGCCTCGCTGGCCGAGCGCAACGAGCGGCTGGCCGGGCAGGGCATCAAGCAGGTCGACACCGCCGACGCCAAGGCGAGCGAACGCCTGCTGATGCAGCCCTGGTGGCTCGACTGGACCGCCGGGCTCTTTCCGGTGATCCTGGTGGTGTTCCTGCTGCGCTCGTTCCTGTACGAGCCCTTCAAGATTCCTTCGGGCTCGATGATGCCCACGCTGCTGACCGGCGACCTGATCCTGGTCAACAAGTTCACCTACGGCCTGCGCCTGCCGGTGATCAACACCAAGATCACCGACGGCACGCCGCTGGCGCGCGGCGACGTGGTGGTGTTCCGCTACCCGCCCAAGCCCAGCATGGACTACATCAAGCGCGTGGTCGGCATCCCGGGCGACGAGGTGTCCTACCTGAACAAGAAGCTCATGATCAACGGCCAGCCGGTGTCCAAGGCGCCGGACGCCGACTACCTCGACGGCGAATCGATGCGCCTGCTCAAGCAGTTCACCGAAAACCTCGGCGGCAAGCAGCACAAGATCCTCAACGACGACGCGGCACCCAACTTCGTGCCGGGCGCCAGCGACTTCCCGGGCCGCGAAAACTGCCGCTACTCGGTCGAAGGCGTGGTCTGCAAAGTGCCCGCCGGCCAGTATTTCATGATGGGCGACAACCGCGATAATTCGGCGGATTCGCGTTTCTGGGGCTTCGTCCCCGACCAGAACATCGTCGGCCGGGCGTTCTTCGTCTGGATGAATTTCGGCGACCTGGGACGCATCGGTCCGTTTCAATAAGCCGTCATCGGCATCGTTCGAGGGGTAAGAGGGCATGAGAACACATCGGTCTGTCGCCGGCAGGGCGTCGCAACAGCGCGGCATTTCGTTCATCGGGCTGGTGTTCGTCGCGGTCGTGCTCGCGTGCGTGGGCGTGGTCGTCGCGCAGGTCATTCCGACGCTGATCGAGTGGCAGGCGATCGACAAGGCCGCCAACAAGGCCAAGGAAGGCACGACCGTACCCGAAGTGCGCGCCATCTTCGACCGCGCGCAAGCCATCGACGACTTCAAGTCGGTCAGCGGCAAGGACCTGGACATCAAGAAGGTCGGCGACAAGGTGGTGGTCTCGTATGCCTACGAGCGCGAGATTCCCCTGTTCGGCCCGGCCTACCTGACGCTCAAATACAAGGGCGAGACCCGCTGAACGCGGCGCTTAAAAAGGTGGACGGCAGCCTTGTCGCGCTGCAGGCGCGTCTCCAGCACACCTTCTCCGATCCGCGGCTGCTCCAGCTCGCGCTCACGCACCGCAGTTTCTCGGCCGACCACAACGAGCGCCTGGAGTTTCTCGGCGACTCGGTGCTGAATCTCGCGGTTTCCCACCTGCTCTACATCCGTCTTTCGGCGCTGCCCGAGGGCGACCTTTCGCGCGTGCGCGCCAACCTGGTCAAGCAAGATACCTTGCACCGACTGGCGGTCGGGCTGGCGCTGTCGCCGCTGCTCAAGCTCGGCGAAGGCGAGGCCCGTTCCGGCGGCCCCAACCGCCCGTCGATCCTGGCCGATGCGCTCGAGGCGCTGATCGGCGCGGTCTATCTCGACGCCGGTTTCGCGGCCGCCCAGGCGCTGGTGCACCGGCTCTACGAAGCGGTCGAGATCAATCCGCGCATGGAAGCCGCGGCGAAAGACCCGAAGACCGAATTGCAGGAATGGCTGCAGGGCCACAAAATGAAGCTGCCGGTGTACCGCGTGGCCGCCACACTGGGCGCGGCGCACAAGCAGACTTTCGATGTCGAGTGCGAGGTGCCCGAGTTGGGGCTTCGCGAACGCGGCATCGGCGGCTCGCGCCGCGCCGGCGAGCAGGCTGCCGCGGCGGCCATGTTGATCCGGCTCAAGGCACGCGGCGCCGCGTGAAATCAGAATGAACGATGCTATCAATCCCGTAGCGGGACCCGAAGACACCGCAGGCGATGCGCCTGCAACCGGGCCGCAGCACTGCGGCCTCATCGCCATCGTCGGCAAGCCCAACGTGGGCAAGTCGACGCTGCTCAATGCGCTGGTCGGCCAGAAGATCAGCATCACTTCGCGCAAGGCGCAGACCACGCGCCACCGCATCACCGGCATGCGCACGCTGGGCGCCACGCAGTTCGTGTTCGTCGACACGCCGGGTTTCCAGACCCTGCATGCCAACGCGCTGAACAAGTCGCTCAACAAGACCGTGCAGGGCGCGGTCGGCGACGTGGACCTGATTCTTTTCGTGGTCGAGGCGGGCAGTTTCACGCCGGCCGACGAGCGCGTGCTCAAGCTGCTCGGCAAGGGCATCCCGACGGTGCTGCTGGCCAACAAGCTCGACAACGTGCACCGCCGCGGCGACATCGCGCCCTGGCTGCAGACCATGCAGGAGAAGCACAGCTTCGCCGAGTTCGTGCCGATGTCGGCCAAGAACGCCAAGGACGTCGAGCGCCTGTTCGACATCTGCAAGAAGTACCTGCCCGAGCAGCCCTGGTTCTACGACGAGGACGAGCTCACCGACCGCAGCGAGAAATTCCTCGCGGGCGAGCTGGTGCGCGAAAAGCTGTTCCGCCTGACCGGCGACGAGCTGCCCTACACATCGACCGTCATCATCGACAAGTTCGAGGAAGAGCCGCCCCAGAAGAAGGGCCAGAAGCGCCTGCTGCGCATCGCCGCCACCATCGTGGTCGAGCGCGACGGCCACAAGGCCATGGTGATCGGCGACAAGGGCGAGCGCATCAAGCGCATCGGCATGGAAACCCGCGTGGAGCTGGAGAAGCTGGCCGACGCCAAGGTGTTCCTCGAACTGTGGGTGAAGGTGCGCTCGGGCTGGGCCGACGACGAAGCCCGGGTCCGTTCGTTCGGCTACGAATAACAGACAGGCAAACCCCCAGGCTCGCTCGCTTCGCGTAGCCGCCAACCCCCTTGCAGGGGGCAACGCCAGTGGCCCGGCAAAGCCGGTTCCGCGGCGTTTGCCGGCCTCAAGCCTCGATGCTCCTTAGCGCACTGACATGGCCACCCACCGCGTTTCGCACGAACCGGCTTATGTGCTCCACCGCTACGACTGGAGCGAGTCGAGCCTGATCCTCGAGGTCTTCACCCGGCACCACGGGCGCATCGCGCTGGTGGCCAAGGGGGCGAAGCGGCCGAGCTCCAATTTCCGGCCCGTGCTGCTGCCGCTTCAGCCGCTGCAGCTCAACTACGGCGGCGACGCCGAGATCCGCACGCTCAAGGGCGCCGAGTGGATGGGCGGCCACGTCATGCCGACCGGCGAGGCGTTGCTGTCGGGCTACTACGTCAACGAACTGCTGCTGCGCCTGCTGGCGCGCGACGACGCCCACGAAGCACTGTTCGACGCCTATGCGGGCGTGGTGCAGGTGCTGGCGGGCGACCACGCCGGCGCCCAGGCGGCCACCCATGCGGCCGCTCTGCGCGCCTTCGAACTGCTGCTGCTGCGCGGGGTCGGGCTGCTGCCGTCGCTCGAGGTCCAGACGCTGACGCTGGAGCCGCTCGTGGCCGACACCCGCTACAGCCTCGTGCCCGAAGCCGGCCTGCGCCAGGCGGACGGCAAGGAGGCCGCGCTGGCCGGCGCCGACTGGCAGGCGCTGCAGGCCGTGCTCGACGACCGCGCCCCGTTCACCGCCACGCTGCGCGAAGTGGCCACCATGAACGCCGGCAGCAACAGCGCCCTGCGGAACCAGCTGCGCGCCTTGCTCAACTACCATTGCGGCGTGTCCACGCTGCGCACGCGGCAAATGATGAGAGATCTGCAAGCACTATGAGCACCTCAGGCAACGTCACCTCGCTGTCCGTCAACCTCAACAAGGTGGCCCTGGTCCGCAACACGCGCCACCTGGGCATCCCGAGCGTGGTCAAGGCCGCGCAGGCCTGCCTGGCCGCCGGCGCGCAGGGCATCACCGTGCACCCCCGCCCGGATGCCCGCCACATCCGCGCGCACGACGTGAGCGACCTGTCCGAGCTGCTCGCCAGGGACTGGCCCGCCATCGAGTTCAACATCGAAGGCAACCCGTTCCAGAACCTCATGGACTTCGTGCGCACGCTGAAGCCGCACCAGGCCACCTTCGTGCCCGACAGCGAAACCCAGTCGACCAGCGACCACGGCTGGACCTTCCCCGACGATGCCGAGCGCCTGCGCCCGCTGATCGCCGAGGCCCGCGCGCTGGGCGTGCGCGTCAGCCTGTTCATGGACCCGATTCCCGAGATGATGGCCGCCGTGAAGGCCGTGGGCGCCGACCGCGTCGAGCTCTACACCGAAGGCTATGCCGCCTCGCGCGGCACGCCCGACGAGCAGGCCGTGCTCCAGCGCTATGCCGACACGGCGCGCGCGGCCCATGCCGCGGGCCTGGGCATCAACGCCGGCCACGACCTGAGCCGCGACAACCTGACTGCATTCCTGCGCGCGGTGCCCGGCGTGCTGGAGGTGTCGATCGGCCATGCCTTCGTGGCCGACGCACTCGAACTCGGCTATGCCGCCACCACCCACGACTACCTGCGATGCATCAGCGAGGCGCAGCAATGAGCGCCGGCGCCGAATGATCTACGGCATTGGCACCGACATCTGCGACCTGCGGCGCATCACCGCGACCTTCGAGCGCCAGGGCGAGCGCTTCGCCCGCAAGGTGCTGAGCGACGCCGAGTTCGCGGTCTGGAAGGCCCGCAGCGCGCGCTGGCCCAAGCGCGGCATCAGCTACCTCGCGACGCGCTTTTCCGCCAAGGAGGCTTTCAGCAAGGCGATCGGCATGGGCATGCGCATGCCCATGAGCTGGCGCCTGTGCGAGATCGCCAACCTGCCCAGCGGCAAGCCGGTCATCGTGCTGCACGGCGGCCTGAAGGACTGGTTCGAGGCACAAGGGCTCACGGCCCACGTGACCGTGACCGACGAAAACGAATACGCCGCGAGCTTCGTGGTGGTGGAGAAGGTATGACCCCCGAGCTTGCTGCTCGCCCCCATGCGCCGCTGATCATCGACGTGGCCGCGACCGAACTCGACGCGGCCGACCGCCGGCGCCTTGCCAACCCGCTGGTCGGCGGCGTGATCCATTTCTCCCGCAACTGGCAGGACCGGGCGCAGATGACCGCGCTCAATGCCGAGATCAAGGCGATACGCCCCGACCTGCTGATCTGCGTCGACCACGAAGGCGGCCGCGTGCAGCGCTTTCGCACCGACGGCTTCACGCGACTGCCGTCGATGCGCGCCCTGGGCGAACTGTGGATGCGCGACGCCATGCGCGCCACGCAGGCCGCGACGGCTGCCGGCCAGGTGCTCGCGGCCGAGCTGCGCGCCTGCGGCGTCGATTTCAGCTTCGCGCCCGTGCTCGACCTGGACCACGGCGGCAGCGGCGTGATCGGCGATCGCAGTTTCCACCGCGACCCGCGCGTGGTGGCGCTGCTGGCCAAGAGCGTCATGCACGGCATGCTGCAAAAGGGCATGCGCAACTGCGGCAAGCATTTTCCGGGGCACGGCTTCGTCACGGCCGATTCGCACGTCGAGATCCCGGTCGACAAGCGCAGCCTCAAGGACATCCTGAACGATGACGCCCGGCCTTACGACTGGCTGGCCGGCACGCTCACCGCCGTGATGCCGGCGCACGTGATCTACCCCAAGGTCGACAAGCGGCCGGCGGGGTTTTCGTCGAAGTGGCTCAAGGCGGTGCTGCGCCAGCGCTTCGCCTTCGACGGCGCGGTCTTCAGCGACGACCTGAGCATGGAAGCGGGGCGCTACATCGACGGCGAACTGCTGAGCTACACCGACGCCGCGCTGGCGGCGCTGGCGGCGGGCTGCGACGTGGCGCTGCTGTGCAACCAGAGCATTGGCGACGGACGGGTGCTCGACCAATTCCTCGATGGATTCGAGGCGGCTTCGCGCAACGGGCAATGGCGGCCGGATGCGGCGAGCGAGGCACGCAGGCTCGCGTTGCTGCCGCAAGAGGCCGCGCCCGACTGGGACACGCTTTCCGCGTCGCGCACTCACCGCGATGCGCTGCGCCTGCTGGCGGCCGTCTGAGCCGAGCGCTCTTTTTCTTCAGGCGGCCGGGGGGCGCCAGAGCCGTTCCCCGCCCGTCTCCAGATGGGTCAGGTACAGCCGCAGGTCGAATTCGAGCTGCTGGTACTCCGGCTCCATGTGCATGCACAGCGCATAGAAAGCCTTGTCGTGCTCGCGCTCCTTCATGTGGGCGAGTTCGTGCACGACGATCATGCGCAGCCAGGGAAGCGGCACGTCCTTGAACAGGCTGGCCACGCGGATCTCGCGCTTGGCCTTGAGCTTGCCGCCCTGCACGCGGGACACGGTGGTGTGCGTGCCCAGCGCGTTGCGTATCACGTGCAGCTTGCTGTCGAACATCACCTTGGACAGCGGCTCGGCCTTGCGCATGAAGTCGCTCTTGAGCTCGCTCACGTAGCCGTACAGCGCGCGGTCGGTCTGGATGTCGTGCGAGCCTTCGGGGTAGCGCTTGAGCAGCAGGCCGGCGAGCCGGTCTTCGGCCATCAGCTGGCGGACCTGGTCCAGTAGGGGTGCCGGATAGCCCGCCAGGTATTTCATCAGCGTGCCGCGCGTCCGGTGCGCGCCACGCAGGCCAGGCCGGTGGCGACACCGCCGAACAGGTCGCCCTCGACCAGGTTCACGCCCGCGAAGCTCTTGCGCAGCGCATGCTGGAACGGTCGCAGGGCGGACGAGCCGCCGGTCAGGTAGATCGCGTCGAGGTCGCCGCTGCGAAGGCCCGCGCGCTTGACGCAGGCGTGGGCGCAGGCGATCACGTTCTCGAGCGGGCCGGCCAGCTGTTGCGCCATGTCGGCGGGAGACAGCGAAGCCACCAGGCCGCGCTCGGCGCAGTCGAGGTCGATGGCGGTTTCCGCATCGGTGACGGAGGCATCGATCTTGGCCGCTTCCACGGCGCTGGCGATGCGGTGGCCGTGCCGTTCTTCCAGCACGTTCATGAGGCGGTCGTGCAGGCGCGTGTCGCTGTAGCTGGTGCGCAGTTCCTTGGCCTGGCGCACCGCCTTGGCGGCGTAGAGCCAGTTGATCAGGTGCCAGGACGACAGCTCGAAGAACACTTTGCTCGGCACCTCGCGCCCCTGCGGGCCGTGGTGGCGAAAGCCGAAATGCGGCATCACGCGCTCGAGGTTCAGGCGCTGGTCGAAGTCGGTGCCGCCGATGTGCACGCCGCTGGTGGCCAGCACGTCGTCGCCGCGGTCCTCGCGCGCCGCGCGGTCGGGGCCCACGCGCACCACGGTGAAGTCTGAGGTGCCGCCGCCGATGTCGACGATGAGCACGATCGATTCCTTGGCGATGCGCTGCTCGTAGTCGAAGGCGGCGGCGATCGGCTCGAGCTGGAAGGCGATTTCGCGGAAGCCCGCCGCACGCGCCGCGACGCGCAGGCTTTCCTCGGCGCGCTCGTCGCGCTTCGGATCGTCGTCCACGAAGTGCACGGGCCGCCCGATCACGACGCGCTCGGGCAACTGGCCCAGCTCGCGGCTGGCACGCACTGCCAGCTCGCGCAGGAAGCGCGCGATGATGTCCTCGAAGCTCAAGAGACCGTCATAGATGGCGGTCTTCTCCTGCATCAGCGCGCTGCCCAGCAGGCTCTTGAGCGAACGCATCAGCCGGCCTTCGGTGCCCGAGAGATATTGCGCGACGGCGTCGCGGCCGAAGTGCGTGGTGCGGTCTTCCGAGTTGAAGAAGATCGCGGTCGGCAGCGTGGTGGCCGCGCCTTCGATGGGCAGCAGGCGGGCGACGCCGTCGACCCGGCAGGCCACGGCGGAGTTGGAGGTGCCGAAGTCGATGCCGATCGTCGGCAGCGACGACGGTGACGGCACGCTCAAGATTCCCTGCGCAGGGCGGGGAACAGGATCACGTCGCGGATGCTCGGCGAATCGGTCAGCAGCATCATCAGCCGGTCGATGCCGATGCCGCAGCCGCCGGTGGGCGGCATGCCGTATTCGAGCGCGCGCACGAAGTCGTGGTCGTAGTACATGGCTTCGTCGTCGCCGCTATCCTTGGCCGCGACCTGCGCGTTGAAGCGCGCGGCCTGGTCCTCGGCGTCGTTCAGCTCGCTGAAGCCGTTGCCGAACTCGCGGCCGGTGATGTAGAGCTCGAAGCGCTCGGTGACCTCGGGGCGCTCGTCGTTGGCGCGCGCCAGCGGCGAGATCTCGGTCGGGTGCTCCATGATGAAGGTCGGCTGCCAGAGCTTCTCTTCGACGGTTTCCTCGAAGTACATCACCTGCAGGCTGGCCAGGCTGCGCTGCGAGAGCTTGTCCTTTTCTTCGCTCAGGCCGATCTTGCGCAGTGCGGCGATGAGCCAGGCGGTGTCGTCCACGCCCTGGGCCACGCCTTCGGCATCGGTGTGCTTCAGGATGGCTTCGCGGATCGTCAGGCGCTCGAAGGGCTGGGTCAGGTCGACCGGCTTGCCCTGGTAGGTGAGCTGCTGTGTGCCCACGGCCTTGTCGGCGATGGTGCGGATCAGCGTCTCGGTGAAGTCCATCAGGTCGCGGTAGTTCCAGTAGGCCGCGTAGAACTCCATCATCGTGAACTCGGGGTTGTGCCGCACCGAGATGCCCTCGTTGCGGTAGCTCCGGTTGATTTCGAACACGCGCTCGAAGCCGCCGACGATCAGGCGCTTGAGGTACAGCTCGGGCGCGATGCGCAGGAACATTTCCTGGTCGAGCGCGTTGTGGTGCGTCTTGAAGGGCTTGGCGTTGGCGCCGCCGGGAATGGGGTGGAGCATGGGCGTCTCGACTTCGAGGAAATCGTTGGCCACCATGAACTCGCGCAGCGCGCTCACGGCCTTGCTGCGCGCGGTGAAGCGCACGCGCGCCGATTCGTCGGTGATCAGGTCGACGTAGCGCTGGCGGTACTTCTGTTCCTGGTCGGCCATGCCGTGGAACTTGTCGGGCAGCGGACGCAGGCTCTTGGTGAGCAGGCGCAGCCGGGTGACCTTGACCGACAGCTCGCCGGTCTTGGTCTTCATCAGCGAGCCTTCGGCGCCGACGATGTCGCCCAGGTCCCAGCGCTTGAATTCGGCATAGGCCTCTTCGCCCACCGCGTCGCGCGTGACGTAGAGCTGGATGCGGCTGGTGGCGTCCTGCAGCGTTGCGAAGCTGGCCTTGCCCATGACGCGCTTGAGCATCATCCGGCCCGCCACGCTCACGGAAACGGCTTGCGCGTCGAGGGCTTCGGCTTCGGTGGCGCCATGTGCCTCGACGAGTGCCGCGGCGCGGTGGCCGGGCTTGAAGTCGTTCGGGAACGCAACGCCTTTGCCCTCGACCTGCGCGGTGCGCAGCAGCTTGAGTTTTTCGCGGCGTTCGGCGATGAGCTGGTTTTCGTCGACGGCGGGCGTGGGAGGCGTAGGGGTCTTTTGATCGGACATGGGAGGCGGGTGGCGCGCAACCGGGAGCGTGCGCGGGGCTGGCATTTTAGCCCATCAGGTTTGAACCGAGACCGCCCCTGAATGCCCGTCAATCCTGCACAAAGCGCTACAAAAAATGTAGCTGCCAAATGTGATGCCTACTCGGTGATGCCCGTGCGCGCCAGCAGATCGCTCACCAGCTCCAGCCGCATCAACGGACTGTCGAGCTCCATCAGCCGCTGGCGCAGCTCCAGCTGCATCGGCACCAGCTCGCACCAGCGGTTGGCTACCCAGCCGCAGTCGTCGAGCCGGTAGGGTGTGCCGATAGGCAGCCGCACCGATTCGCCTTGCGCGCGGCGCCGTTCTTCCAGCGTGTCGAGCAGCCGCTGCAACGCGGTGGCGGTGTGCCTGAGGTCGTCCGGGATCTCCAGCGCGACGTCGTCGTTCACCGCCTCGACCTCGGCCACCCAGAGCCCGTGCTTCTGCAGTTCGGCATGGCGCACGCGGAATCGCTGCGTGCCGATGCATTCGATCTGCAGCAGGCCGCTTTGCGGCGACTCGAACTCGCGGATCATGGCCAGCGTGCCGATGCCGGCAAAGCTCTCGGTGTCGGCGCCGGCCTTGCGCACTTCGCTGCCGCTGGTGAGGCTCACCACGCCGAAGGGCGCATCGGCCTTGCGGCACTTGCCGATCATGTCGAGATAGCGGACCTCGAAGATTCGCAGCGGAAGCAGGCCGCCCGGAAACAGAACCGTGCCGAGCGGGAACAATGGCAGTGAATGCAAAAGGGGTTGTGTCGTCATCGAAGAGCCTTGCGTGGCTATCATCGCATTCCGCTCACGGCTGCGCCTCATGCTCTATCAGATTCCCTCGTTCCTTCTCGACGTGATCGTCGGCCTGCTCGGCGGCGCCTGCCTGCTGCGCCTCTACATGCAGTACCACCGGGTGCCTTTCGGCAATCCGCTCGGGCGCTTCATCTTCGCCATCACCGACTGGATCGTGCTTCCGCTGCGGCGCATCGTGCCGCCGGTGAAGCGCTGGGACCTGGCGAGCCTGATCGCGGCGTGGCTGCTGGTGCTGATGAAGTTCCTGCTGCTCTGGCTGCTGATCGGCAACCTCGGACGGATCGCGACCTTGCCGCTGGTGTCGCTGGTGGGGCTGATGCAGCTGGCGGTCTCGGGGCTGACGGCGCTGCTGGTGGTCTATGCCGTGCTGTCGTGGATTCCGGGCGCTTCCCCGATGCTGCTCGACCTCATCTCCCGCCTGGCCGAGCCGCTGGTGCGGCCGTTCCGGCGCTTCATTCCGCTGATCGGCGGCATCGACCTGTCGCCGCTGGCGGCCATCGTGGTGCTGCAGGTGATTGCCATCGTGCTGAGCAACCTGCTGGTGTTTGCCTATCAACTGACGTTCTGATCGAGCCCAACTGAAAAGGGCCCGGGTGCAATGCACCCGGGCCCTTGTCTTTTGGACGCCTGCCTGTGTCAGCTGACCGCGTCGGCCGGCTGGCGCAGCAGCATCGCCAGCGTGCTGGCAATGGTCTTGCGCAGTTCGCGGCGGTCGCTGATGAAGTCGATCGCGCCCTTGGTCTGCAGGAACTCGGCGCGCTGGAAGCCTTCGGGCAGCGTCACGCGCACGGTCGATTCGATCACGCGCGGGCCTGCAAAGCCGATCAGCGCCTTGGGCTCGGCGATCACCACGTCGCCCACGAAGGCGAAGCCTGCCGACACGCCGCCCATGGTCGGGTCGGTCAGCACGCTGATGTAGGGCAGGCCCTTCTTCGCCAGGCGCGTGAGCGCGGCGTTGGTCTTGGCCATCTGCATCAGCGAGAGCAGGCCTTCCTGCATGCGCGCGCCGCCGGTGGCGGTGAAGCAGATGAAGGGCACCTTCTGCTCGATGGCGGTTTCGACGCCGCGCACGAAGCGCTCGCCGACCACGCTGCCCATGGAGCCGCCCATGAATTCGAATTCGAAGCAGGCCACGACCACGCTGATGCTGTGCACCGAGCCGCCCATGACGACCAGCGCGTCGGTCTCGCCGGTGTTTTCCAGGGCTTCCTTCAGGCGCTCGGGGTACTTGCGGCTGTCCTTGAACTTCAGGGCGTCGACCGGCAGCACTTCCTGGCCGACCTCGTAGCGGCCCTCGGCATCGAGGAACGCGTCCAGGCGCGCGCGGGCGCCGATGCGATGGTGGTGGCTGCAGCTGGGGCAGACGTTCTGGTTGTGCTCGAGGTCGGTCTTGTACAGAACGGTCTCGCAGGCGGGGCATTTGATCCACAGGCCCTCGGGCACCTGGCGGCGCTCGGACGGGTCGGTTTGCGCGATCTTGGCGGGTAGCAGTTTTTCAAGCCAGCTCATCAGGGGCTCCTTGTGTTGGCGGTGATTATCGACCAGCCGCGTTCTTGGCCGTCGCGGCGGGCAGCGCGTCGAGCGCCTCGCGGATGCCCGCGAGGAATTCACGCACGGCCGGCACGACCTTGTCGCGGGGCTGGTCTTCGATGAGTTGAATGATCTTGGTGCCGATGATGACCGCGTCGGCGGCCGATCCGACCGCCTGCGCGGTGCGGGCGTCGCGGATGCCGAAGCCCACGCCGACCGGAATGCCCACGTGCTGGCGGATGCGCGGAATCATCTGGCCGACCGCTTCGGCGTCGAGGTGGCCGGCACCCGTCACGCCCTTGAGCGACACGTAGTAGACGTACCCGCTGGCGATGCGCGCGACCTGGGCCATGCGCTCGTCGGTGCTGGTGGGGGCGAGCAGGAAGATCAGGTCGATGCCTGCGGCCTTGAGGTCGGCGGCAAAGGCTTCGCATTCCTCGGGCGGGTAGTCGACGACCAGCAGGCCGTCCACGCCGGCCACGGCCGCGTCGCGGATGAAGGCCTTCTTGCCGTGCACCAGGTCGTAGCGCTCGACCGGGTTCGCATAGCCCATCAGCACCACGGGCGTGGTCGCGTCCTTCTGGCGGAAGGTAGCCACGATGGCCAGCACCTGCTTCATGCCGACGCCCAGCGCCAGCGCGGCCTCGCCGGCCTTCTGGATCACGGGGCCGTCGGCCATCGGGTCGGAGAAGGGCACGCCGAGTTCGATCACGTCGGCGCCGGCCTCGACCATGCCGTGCATCAGCTCGGGCGTGATGTCGGCAAAGGGAAAGCCCGCCGTGACGTACGGCACGAGTGCGCGGCGGCCGTCTTTTTTCAGCGCTGCGAAGGTTGCGGCAATGCGGCTCATCACTTGCCTCCCTTCACGCTCAGGCCGCGCATCGAGGGGCGGTCGTAGAAGTCGACGCCCGACAGGTCGGCCACCGTGCCGATGTCCTTGTCGCCACGGCCCGAGAGATTCACCAGGATGGATTGGTCCGGGCGCATGGTCTTGGCGAGCTTCATCGCATGTGCCACGGCGTGGCTGGATTCGAGCGCGGGAATGATGCCTTCCGTGCGGCACAGGTAGTGGAAGGCGTCGAGCGCTTCCTTGTCGGTGACGCCGACGTACTCGGCACGGCCGATGTCCGCCAGGTAGGCGTGCTCGGGGCCCACGCCGGGATAGTCGAGGCCCGCGCTGATGCTGTGGGTCTCGGTGATCTGGCCGTCTTCGTTCTGCAGCAGGTAGGTGCGGTTGCCGTGCAGCACGCCGGGGCTGCCACGCAGGATGGAAGCCGAGTGCTTGCCGCTGTCGAGCCCTTCGCCCGCCGCCTCCACGCCGACCAGGCGCGTGCCCGCGAACGGAATGTAGGGGTGGAAGATGCCCATCGCATTGCTGCCGCCGCCCACGCAGGCGACCACCACGTCGGGCTGCCTGCCCTCGGCCTCGCCGGTGATGCCGTCGGCGGCCAGCATGGCCGGCATCTGCTCGATGCACTCGGTGCCGATCACGCTCTGGAAGTCGCGCACCATGGTCGGGTAGGGGTGCGGGCCTGCGACGGTGCCGATGATGTAGAAGGTGTTTTCCACATTGGTGACCCAGTCGCGCATGGCCTCGTTGAGCGCGTCCTTCAGCGTCTTGCTGCCGGATTCGACGGGCACCACGGTCGCGCCGAGCAGGTTCATGCGGTAGACGTTCGGGCTCTGGCGCTTCACGTCCTGGCTGCCCATGTAGACCACGCACTCGAGGCCGTAGCGCGCGCAGATGGTGGCGGTGGCCACGCCGTGCTGGCCGGCGCCGGTCTCGGCGATGACGCGGGGCTTGCCCATGCGCCGGGCGAGCATCGCCTGGCCGATCACGTTGTTGATCTTGTGCGCGCCGGTGTGGTTGAGGTCTTCGCGTTTCAGGTAGATCTGCGCACCGCCCATTTCACGGCTGGTGCGCGCCGCGTGGTAGACCGGCGAGGGGCGGCCGACGAAGTGCTTCAGCTCGTAGTGGAATTCGGCCAGGAAGGCCGGGTCGTCCTTGAACTTCGCATACGCGTCGCGCAGTTCGTTGATCGCGTGGGTGAGCGTTTCGCTCGCGAAGGTGCCGCCGTAGTTGCCGAAATGGCCGGTGGCATCGGGTTGCTGGTAATCCTGGAATTGGCTTTGCATGGTTCTCGATCGGTGGGCCGCAGCCCGACCAACGAACGGCTGCGGCGGCTAACTTGAGAAGGACGCGTCGGCTGCCCTGACGGCTGCGACGAATTGCCGGATCTTTCCGGCGTCCTTGAGGCCCTTGTTCCCGGGACCGTCGATTTCGACGCCCGAGCTCACATCAACGGACAGCGACTTGCAGCGCGTCCGCAGGATGCGAATGCCATCGCTCACGTTTGCAGGTGTGAGCCCACCACTCAAGACGAGGTGAGCGTCGACGGCGGGTGGAAGAAGTGACCAATCGAATGCCTTGCCGCCACCGCCATAACCTTCGACATGGGCGTCGAGCAGGATGGCCTGGGCGTGGGAGTAATCGGACGCGTATTTTACGAGGTCGAAGGCGGCTCCGGCAGCCCCGAGGGGAATCCGGGCCGCGCGCATGTAACGAAAGCGCTCCGGGCCGGTCGATTCCTCGCACTGATCGGGCGTTTCCTCGCCGTGGAACTGGGCGATGGCGCCCCGCACGCGGGCGAGCGACGCGATAACCGTCGACGGGTCTTCGTTCACGAACAACAGCACCGGCGTGATGAATGGGGGCAGGCGCGAGGCCAGTTCGGCGGCGCGTTCCGGCGTTACCGCGCGGGGGCTCCCGGGGTAGAGCACGAAGCCGATGGCGTCGGCGCCGGCTTCGACCGCCGCGTCCACGTCGGCCTCACGGGTCAGGCCGCAGATCTTGATGCGGGTGCGGGTGGCTGCTGCGCTCGGGGAGGTCATGGCGGGCCATCATACGGAGCCCCGCCGGCCTGCAGAGTGGCCTCGGCCGGCAGCCCCCACTTCGCGTCGTACAACGGACCCAGGAAGTAAAGGCCGTCCGCCGAGAATGTGGGCGCCGCAACCTTGCGGCTGCGCGCCTCCAGCACCTGCGAAATCCATTCGACAGGCTCGTCGCCCCGGCCGATGCGCACGAGGCAGCCCATCAGGTTGCGGATCATGTGGTGCAGGAACGCGTCGGCCTCGAATTCGAAGTGCCAGCGGCAGCGCTCGCCGTCGCCGATGCGGGTGATTTCGATGCGCCGCAGGTCCTTGACCGGCGAGCGGGCCTGGCAGGCCGAGGCGCGGAACGAGCTGAAATCGTGCCGCCCGACCAGCAGCGCCGCCGCGGCGCGCATCGCGTCGCCATCGAGCGCATGCATCGACCAGCCGACCCGGCCCGCATCCAGGCTGGGCCGCACCGGCGACTGCGAGAGCACGTACAGGTAGCGGCGCGCCAGGGCGCTGGCGCGGCAGTGGAACTCATCGGGCACCGGTTGCGCCCATTGCACCGCGATGTCGTCGGGCAGGAAGCGGTTGGGGCCGCGCATCCAGGAGAAGGGTTCGCGCTCGACGGTGGTGTCGAAATGCACCACCTGCATGAGCGCGTGCACGCCGGCGTCGGTGCGGCCCGCGCACAGCGTGCCGATGGGCTGTGCCGCGAACTTCGAGAGCGCCGCCTCGAGCTTGTCCTGCACCGTGCGGCCCGAGCGCTGGCTTTGCCAGCCCTCGTACGCCTGGCCGTTGTAGCGGATGCCGAGCGCCAGCCTCACGAATTCAGGAACAGGAACAACGCCAACCGCTCAGCGCAGTTCCGCGAGCAGTTGACGGGCTTGCGACTTGAGGTCGCCAGCGCTTTCGGCTTCGACTTCCTCGACCAGCGAGCGCGCGCCTTCGACGTCGCCGATGGCTTGCAGTTCGCGTGCGAGGGACAGCTTGACGGCGTGGGGGCTGTCGTCGCCCTCGTCGTCGTGCGTGGAGACCGTGGGGCGTGCCACGGGTGTTTCGGCGCTGCGAGCCGGCAGGCCGGCCAGCGCGCTCATGTCGAACTCGATGAAGCCCGAGTCCGCCGGCAGCGAGTTGCGCAGCATGGCGGGGCGGGTGTTGTGCTCAGCGTCGCTCAGCGAAGAGGGGCGGGTGTCGGGCGTCAGGGCGGTCAGTGCGCCTGGCGCGGTGTCGAAGTCGTTCTCCAGGTCGACGGGCGTCGCAGCGTGGCCGTTCGACAGCGGTGCGGCGGGGCGAGCGGCCGTCGGCGCGGGCGCGTAGGCCGACTTCGGCAGGCTGGCGCCGACCGGGGCATGGCTCGGAGCCGGCGCCGGGGCGGGAGCAGGGGGCGGCGGCGCGGTCAGGTCGAGGTCGAAGTCCAGCGGTGCCACCGACGGAACGAAGGCGGGCGGAGCGACAGCCACCGGCGGCGAAGCGGGAGGCGCAGCCACCGGCTTGGCGGCCGCGGCCAAGGCGCCGGCGAAGGCGGCCGTTTCGGCGGCGCTGGCGCCACCGCCGCTGCGGCTGGCGCCGGATTCGTACAGCGGGTTGCCCGGATCGAGGTCCTTGCCCATGTCGACCACGCGCGTCCATTCGGAGCCCAGGCCGCCGGTCAGCTTGTGCACTTCGGTGGCGAGGCTTTCGTAGGCCCGCACGTCGCGCCGCTTGGCATGGATTTCGAGCAGCTTGAGATGGATCGCCGTGCGGTCGGGGTTCAGGCGCAGCGCTTCGCGCAGGATTTCCTCGGCCTGCAGGTCGCGGCCGTAGGCCAGGTAGACGTCGGCTTCGGCCACGGGGTCGACGTCGCCCGCGTCGAGCTGGCTCGGCGAGTACGACAGCGACGACACGGTGGAGTCGCCACGGTTCTTGGTGTCGACCGATTCGCCGCCGCTGGCGCCGAAGAACGAGTCCTTGGGAATGCGGCTCTCGAGGAACACGCTTTCGCTCATTTCCTCGCGGCGGCGGCCCAGCACGCGATAAAGCAGGAAGCCGACCAGCAGCGCGATCAGCGCGGCGCCGGCCAGCATCAGCGGGTTGTCCAGCAGTTCTTCGAAGAAGGTGGGCTCAGGTGGGGGCGGTGGCGGTGCCACCACCTTCTTCGGGGCCGGCTTCGGCGCGGCGGCATCGCCCGTCGGGGCGGCGGCAGCCGTCGTGGCTGCAGCATCGGTCGCGGGCGTTGCCGCAGGCGTGGTTGTTGTCGCGGGTGCGGGTGCGGGCGCGGCGGCGGCAGCGGTCGCTTCAGGCGTGGGAGCGGCGGGGGCTGCCGCAGGTGCGACAGCGGCGGCAGGTGCAGCGGCTGCAGCGGCAGCAGGGGCTGGCGTCGCGGCGGCCGGGGCCGACGGAGCTGGCGTGGGTGCCGCGGCCGGTGCCGGCGCTGGGCTGGCTGCCGCGGGTGCCGTCGTGGCAGCCGTGGACGGGGCCGGAACAGGAATGCCCGGCGCGGCGGGGGCGGCTGCCGGCGCGGCCGCACCGGTACTGCTCTTGAGCTTGTTCAGATCCTCGATGTTCTTCGACAGCTCTGCGACGCGGTTGCTCGCGTCCTGCGCCTGGCGGGCCTGCGCGACTTTTTCGTCGGCTGCGCGGGTGGAGGCGCTGCCCTGCGAGATGGTGAGCTTGTCGGGTGCGCTGGCCGCGGCGTTGCGGTCTTCGACGTTGGCCTGCAGCTTGCCCGAGGCATTGCGGCTGGCGGCCGCGACGTTCGAGGTCGGCGCATTCTCGGCCAGGCGCTGGCGGTAGGAGCCGAAGTCGCGGCTCTGCGCCGTGACGGTGCGGCGCGCCTCGGCGGCCGGCGTGGCTGCTGCCTGGGCGGCGGTCGGCAGGTCGAGCACGGCGCCCGCGCGCATGCGGTTGACGTTGCCGCCGATGAAGGCATTGGGGTTGGCGGCCAGCAGGGCCACGAGCATCTGGTCGAGCGACACGTCGGCCGGCTTGTAGGCGCCGGCGATCTTGCTGGCGGTGTCGCCGCGCTGCACCGTGACCTGTTCACCGCCGCCGCCGCCGGTACGGGCGGGGGCGCTGGCCACGGCGGGAGCTGCCGGCGCGGCGGCTGCCGGCGCGGGCGCCGCAGCGACGGGAGCCGAGGGCGCTGCGGCCACCGGTGCACGCTCGCGGCGCGCGCGTGCGGCCGGGCGCTCGACGGGCGTCGTGATCTGCGGGGCAATCGGTGCTGCCGGCACGCTCGGTGCTGCCGCCTGCCGCGTGGCCGGCGGATCGAGCAGCACGGTGTAGTCGCGCACGATCCGGCCCGACGAGCCGTTGGCTTCCAGCAGCAGGTCGATGAACGGGTCGTTGAGAGGGCGGTTGCCGCTCAGGCGCACCACGTACTGGCCGCCTGCACGACGTTGCAGGGTCGCCCGCACGTCGCTGAGCGCCGGGTTGTACGGCACGCCGGCGTTCTTGAAGGCTTCGGCCGTGGCGATGTTGATCTTCAGGCCGTCCGCCTCGTTGGCAGCGATCTCGGTCACGTCGATCTCGGCGCGCAACGGTTCGCCGAGCGCCGATTGGACCTTCAGCTGACCCAGCGCGAACGCGCTGGCGTCGCTGCTGGCGAGGCCCAGAGCCACGGCGGCCGCGGCGCCCAGAATGGAAAGGCGCCAACCGTTCGATGGCAGATGCGGGCGAGCGGCCGAAGGGCTGGCCGCAGGCAACAGATGTCTTGTCATGCTGATAGGGGGCGGCTCAGGCCCAGAATTTGTAAGAGGACGTTAGCACCATCACTACGCACTGACAAGGCAATGCGCCATTTCTACCCAGTGCGCGCATACTTACGATCACATCTTATGTTGCCTTTCGGCAACAATTTGTGTTTCAAAAGGCCCTGAGCACCCCGCATCAGGCTTCGAGCAGGATGCGCAGCATGCGGCGCAGCGGTTCCGCAGCGCCCCACAGCAATTGGTCGCCGATGGTGAATGCGCCAACGTATTCCGGGCCCATCGCCAGCTTGCGGATGCGGCCGACCGGAATGTTCATGGTGCCCGTCACCGCCACCGGCGTGAGGTCCTTGACCGTTGCTTCCCGCGTGTTCGGCACGACCTTCGCCCACGGGTTGTCGGCGGCGATCATCGCTTCGATGTCGGCCAGCGGAACGTTCTTCTTGAGCTTGAAGGTCAGCGCCTGGCTATGGCAGCGCATGGCGCCGATGCGCACGCAGAAGCCATCGACCGGCACGGCGGCGGTGCCGAAGCCCGCGCCCTGGCCCAGGATCTTGTTGGTCTCGGCGCCGCCCTTCCATTCTTCCTTGGACATGCCCCATTCGGCATCGTCCTGGCTCTTGCCCAGGCCCAGGTCCTTGTCGATCCAGGGGATCAGCGAGCCGCCCAGCGGTGCGCCGAAGTTGGCGGTCTCGGCCGCGCTCAGGTTCTGCTGCTTGTGCAGCACCTTGCGGTCGATTTCGAGGATGGCCGACTTCGGGTCGTCCAGCAGCGCGCGCACTTCGGCGTTCAGGGTGCCGAACTGGGTCAGCAGTTCGCGCATGTGCTGCGCGCCGCCGCCAGAGGCTGCCTGGTAGGTCATGCTGGTCATCCACTCGACCAGGCCGGCCTTGTAGAGGGCGCCCACGCCCATGAGCATGCAGCTCACGGTGCAGTTGCCGCCGATCCAGTTCTTGCCGCCCTTGGCCAGCGCGTTCTCGATGACCGGCAGGTTCACCGGGTCGAGCACGATGATGGCGTCATCCTTCATGCGCAGGGTGGAGGCGGCATCGATCCAGTGGCCGTTCCAGCCCGCGGCGCGCAGCTTGGGAAACACCTCGCTGGTGTAGTCGCCGCCCTGGCAGGTGATGACGATGTCGCACTTCTTCAGTGCTTCGATGTCGTTCGCATCCTTCAGCGCGGTCTCGTTCTTGGCCATGGCCGGGGCCTTGCCGCCGGCGTTGGAGGTCGAGAAGAAGATCGGCTCGATCAGACCGAAGTCGCCTTCGGCCTGCATGCGGTCCATCAGGACCGAGCCGACCATGCCGCGCCAGCCAACGAGGCCGACCAGAGGTTGAGATGCGTTCGCCATTTCAGTTTGCCCTTATGAAAAAAGAAAAAGTTGTCTTTTTTTGCCCCCGACTCGTCGAGCCGGGGAGGGGCGTGACGAAGCGGGCTGCGGTTAGCCGGTAATCGTCTTTTTGGTGATTGCTGCAACGACCGCGTCGCCCATTTCGCGGGTGCCGACGCGCTTCGTACCTTCAGACCAGATGTCACCCGTGCGCAGGCCGGAGGCCAGCACGACCTTGACCGCCGACTCGATACGGTCGGCAGCCTCGGCTTGGTTGAGTGAGAAGCGGAGCATCATGGCAGCGGACAGTATTGTAGCCAAAGGATTGGCAACCCCCTTGCCGGCAATGTCCGGGGCGCTGCCATGGCTGGGCTCGTACAGGCCCTGGTTGCTCGAATTGAGCGACGCCGAGGGCAGCATGCCGATGGAGCCGGTGAGCATCGCGGCCTCGTCCGAGAGGATGTCGCCGAACATGTTGCCGGTGACCACCACGTCGAACTTCTTGGGCGCTTTCACGAGCTGCATGGCCGCGTTGTCGACCAGCATGTGGTCGAGCTCGACGTCCGGATATTCCTTCGCGACGTCGAGCATCACGTCTTTCCACAGCTGCGAGGTTTCCAGCACGTTGTTCTTGTCCACGCTGGTCACGCGCTTGCTGCGCTTGCGTGCCGCCTCGAAGGCCACGCGCGCGATGCGCTCGATCTCGGGGCGCGAATAGCGCATGGTGTCGAAGGCTTCCTCGGCGCCCGGGAAGTGGCCGTCGACGGCCGTGCGGCGGCCGCGCGGCTGGCCGAAGTAGATGTCGCCGGTGAGCTCGCGGATGATCAGGATGTCCAGGCCAGCGATCAGCTCGGGCTTCAGGCTCGAGGCGTCCACCAGTTCCTCGTAGCAGATGGCCGGGCGGAAGTTGGCGAACAGGCCCAGGTTCTTGCGCAGGCCCAGGATGGCCTGCTCGGGGCGCAGCGGCCGGTCGAGCTTGTCGTATTTCCAGTCGCCGACGGCGCCGAACAGCACCGCGTCGGATTCCTTGGCCAGCTTGAGCGTCGATTCGGGCAGCGGATGGCCGTGCGCCTCGTAGGCGGCACCGCCGACCAGCGCCGATTCCATCTCGAACTTCAGGTCGAGGACGTCGAGCACCTTGACCGCTTCGGCCACGATTTCGGTGCCGATGCCGTCACCCGGGAGAACTGCGATTTTCATTTTTGTCGTGTGTAGAAGAGAAGAAACGGAACGCGTTCAGGCGTTGGCCAGCATCGTATGCGCGAGCCAGGGCTTCTGCGCCAGGCGCTCGGCCTCGAAGGCCTTGATCTTGTCCTTGTGGCGCAGCGTGAGGCCGATGTCGTCCAGCCCGTTGATCAGGCAGTACTTGCGGAAGGCCTGCACGTCGAACGCGAACTCCTGGCCGTCGGGCTTCACCACCACCTGGCGCTCCAGGTCGATGGTCAGCGTATAGCCGGGGAAGGCGAAGGTCTCGTCGAACAGCTGGCCCACCTGTGCTTCGGACAGCACGATCGGCAGCAGGCCGTTCTTGAAGCTGTTGTTGAAGAAGATGTCGGCATAGCTCGGCGCGATGATCGCGCGGAAGCCGTACTGGTCGAGCGCCCACGGCGCATGTTCGCGCGACGAGCCGCAGCCGAAGTTCTTGCGCGCCAGCAGCACCGAGGCGCCTGCGTAGCGCGGCTGGTTGAGCACGAAGTCGGGGTTCGGCTTGCGGCTGGCCGGATCCTGGCCGGGCAGGCCCGGATCGAGGTAGCGCCACTCGTCGAACAGGTTCACGCCGAAGCCGGTCTTCTTGATCGACTTGAGGAACTGCTTGGGAATGATGGCGTCGGTGTCGACGTTCTCGCGGTCCATCGGCGCCACGAGGCCCTTGTGCACGGTGAATTTCTGCATGTGATGTCTCCAGGTCAGGCCAGATCAGGCAAAAGTGCGCACGTCGACGAAATGGCCGTGCACGGCGGCGGCGGCGGCCATGGCCGGGCTCACGAGGTGGGTGCGGCCGCCGGCGCCCTGGCGGCCTTCGAAGTTGCGGTTGCTGGTCGATGCGCAGCGCTCGCCGGGTTCCAGGCGGTCGGCGTTCATGGCCAGGCACATCGAGCAGCCGGGCTCGCGCCATTCGAAGCCCGCGGCCTTGAAGATCACGTCGAGGCCTTCGCGCTCGGCCTGTTCCTTCACCACGCCCGAGCCGGGCACGACCATGGCCAGCTTCACGTTCTTCGCGACCTTCTGGCCCAGCTTCTTGACCACGGCGGCGGCTTCGCGCATGTCTTCGATGCGGCTGTTGGTGCACGAGCCGATGAACACCTTGTCGATGAAGATGTCGTTCATGGCCTTGTTGGGCTCCAGGCCCATGTAGACCAGGGCGCGCTCGATGGCGCCGCGCTTGCTCGCGTCCTTCTCCTTGTCGGGATCGGGCACGCGGCCGTTGATCTCGACCACCATCTCGGGCGAGGTGCCCCAGGTGACCTGCGGCTGGATCTGCGTGGCGTCGAGCTCCACCACGGCATCGAACTTCGCGCCCGGGTCGGACTGCAGCGTGCGCCAGTAGCTCACGGCCTGCTCCCACTCCACGCCGGTGGGCGCGAGCGGGCGGCCCTTGACGTAGCTGATGGTCTTCTCGTCGACCGCCACCAGCCCGGCGCGCGCACCGGCCTCGATGGCCATGTTGCAGACCGTCATGCGGCCTTCCATGCTCAGGTCGCGAATGGCCGAGCCCGCGAACTCGATGGTGTAGCCCGTGCCGCCGGCGGTGCCGATCTTGCCGATGATGGCCAGCACGATGTCCTTGGCCGTGCAGCCCAGCGGCAGCTTGCCCTCGACCTTCACGAGCATATTCTTCGCCTTCTTGCCCAGCAGCGTCTGCGTGGCCATGACGTGCTCGACCTCGCTGGTGCCGATGCCGTGCGCCAGCGCGCCGAACGCGCCGTGCGTGGAGGTGTGCGAGTCGCCGCAGACGACAGTCATGCCCGGCAGCGTCGCGCCCGATTCGGGGCCGATCACGTGCACGATGCCCTGGCGCTTGCTCAGGAACGGGAAGAACGCGGCGGCGCCGAATTCGGCGATGTTGTGGTCCAGCGTGGTGACCTGTTCCTTGCTGGTCGGGTCGGCGATGCCTTCGTAGCCGCGCTCCCAGCCCGTGGTGGGCGTGTTGTGGTCGGCCGTGGCCACGACCGAGCTGATGCGCCACAGCTTGCGGCCGGCTTCGCGCAGGCCTTCGAAGGCCTGCGGGCTGGTGACTTCATGCACCAGGTGGCGGTCGATGTAGAGGATCGCGGTGCCGTCTTCCTCGGTGTGGACGACGTGTTCGTCCCAGATCTTGTCGTAGAGCGTGCGTGCCATGTCGGTCTCTTTGTCTTTCGTGGGGAAATGGATTGTCCGTGTGTGCGGCTGCAATGTGGGTTCAGGCCGCGAGTTGTTTTGCCGCGTCCGCGGCGGCGTGCAGGTGGTTCACCAGCGACCGCGCGGCCACCGGCAGGGTGGAGAAATCGCGCGCCACGAGGCGGATCTCGCGTGCCGCCCACGCGTCGTTCAGGGCGATGCTCGCCAGGCCGCGGCCGATGCCGTTCTGCATCAGCTCGAAGGCGCGCTGCGGCATCACGCCGATGCCCAGGCCGTTCTCGATCATCCGGCACATGGCGTCCAGGCCCGTGACGTGGATGCGCAGCTTGATGCTTCGCCCGGCATTCAATGCCGCCTCGTGCATGGCGACGTAGATCGAGCTGTTGGTGTGCAGGCCGACGTGGTCGAAGTCGAGCGAGTCGATGAACTCGATGGCGCCTCGTGCGGCCAGCACGTGGCCGGTGGGCACGATGAGCGCAAGGCGGTCGTGCCGGTAGGAAAGGCTCTGCAGCTCGCCCGCGCCGCCGGCTACGTGGCACACGCCGAGGTCGGCCGCGCCTTCCTGCACCGCACGGATCACCTCGCTGCTCAGGTGCTCCTCGAGGTCGATCTTGATGGCCTCGTGCGCCCGCGTGAACACGCCCAGGTCTTCAGGCAGGAACTGCACGATGGCCGAAATGTTGGCATGCACCCGAACATGGCCGCGCACGCCGTCGGCGTACTCGCTGAGCTCGCCCTGCATCTTCTCGAGGCTGTAGAGCACCGAGCGCGCATGGTGCAGCAGGCTTTCGCCGGCCGGCGTGAGGTCGACGCCGCGCGCATGGCGGTAGAGCAGGGTGGTGCCCAGCGTGGCTTCGAGGTCGGACAGCCGCTTGCTGATGGCCGACGCCGCGATGAACTCGCGCTCCGACGCGCGGCCGATGCTGCCCAGTTCGCACACGGCCACGAACAGCTGCAGCGACGTGAGGTCGATGCGGCGGGCGAAGTTGCGTTCTGAGGTGCTCATGGGGCTTGGGCATCGCGGCTGGCGATGAGTTGACTATTTTCTTCTTGTTTTTCCCTTGAAGCCATCGTGATATGCGATGACCTCAGTGCCCGCTGGCGAAGAGCGTCGGGCGCCAGTGGCCTCCAAACGAAAAAAGCTGCCCGGAGGCAGCTTCTTCAAAGGTCGAGCAGCGCTCGATCAGCGAGCCGAGATCGGCTTCACGTCACGCTTCGGCGAGCCTTCGAACAGCTGGCGCGGGCGGCCGATCTTGTACTCGGGGTCGCCGATCATTTCGTTCAGCTGGGCGATCCAGCCGACCGTGCGGGCCAGCGCGAAGATCGCGGTGAACAGCGGCACCGGGATGCCGATGGCGCGCTGCACGATGCCCGAGTAGAAGTCGACGTTCGGGTACAGCTTGCGCGACACGAAGTACTCGTCTTCCAGGGCGATCTTTTCCAGTTCCTTGGCGAGCTTGAACAGCGGGTCTTGCTCCAGGCCCAGCTCGGTCAGCACTTCGTTGCAGGTTTCCTGCATCAGCTTGGCGCGCGGGTCGTAGTTCTTGTACACGCGGTGGCCGAAGCCCATGAGCTTGACGTTCGAGTTCTTGTCCTTGACCTTCTTGATGAACTCGCCGATCTTCTCGACGCCGCCTTCCTTCTGGATGTCGTACAGCATGTTCAGTGCTGCTTCGTTGGCGCCGCCGTGGGCCGGGCCCCAGAGGCAGGCCACGCCGGCCGCGATGGCTGCGAAGGGGTTCGTGCCCGAAGAGCCGCACAGGCGCACCGTCGAGGTGGAGGCGTTCTGCTCGTGGTCTGCGTGCAGGATGAAGATGCGGTCGAGCGCGCGCTCGAGCACCGGGTTCACCTTGTACTCCTCGCACGGCGTGGCAAACATCATGTGCAGGAAGTTGCCGGCGTAGCTCAGGTCGTTCTTCGGGTACATGTACGGCTGGCCGATCGTGTACTTGTAGGCCATGGCCACGAGCGTGGGCATCTTCGCGATCAGGCGGATCGCGGCGATCTCGCGGTGCTCGGGATTGTTGATGTCCGTGCTGTCGTGATAGAAGGCCGACAGGGCGCCCACGAGGCCGGTCATGATGGCCATCGGGTGGGCATCACGGCGGAAGCCGCGCAGGAAGAACTGCATCTGCTCGTTCACCATGGTGTGGTTCGTCACGACCTTGGTGAAGTTTTCCTTCTTGGCCTGGTCCGGCAGTTCACCGTACAGCAGCAGGTGGCAGGTCTCGAGGAAGTCGCAGTTGGTGGCCAGCTGCTCGATGGGGTAGCCGCGATACAGCAGTTCGCCCTTGTCGCCGTCGATGTACGTGATGGCCGACTGGCAGGCGGCGGTCGACATGAAGCCCGGGTCGTACGTGAACATGCCGGTCTGTGCGTACAGCTTGCGGATGTCGATCACGTCGGGGCCCACGGTGCCCTTGTAGATCGGCAGGTCGACGCTGTCGCCGCCGTTGCTGAACGACAGCGTGGCCTTGGTATCGGATGCTTTCATTTCGGTTTACTTTCAGAGGTGGATTCAGGACGAAGGAGAAATTGCGGGCCGCTGCGCACCGTCGGTGCGCATCAGCTGCAGCAATGCGACCACCTCGGCCCCGGCCCATTCGGGCTCGGGCTCCTTTCTGCACAGAAGGAGGTCGAGGAGATCGTTGTCCGACAGGTCCATCAGTGTCTCCATCGCTCCCGCCTGACCCACGGTCATGCGGGATTCGTGTCGCTCGAAGAAGCGGGCGATGAACAGGTCGTTCTCGAGCAGTCCGCGCCGGCAGCGCCATTTCAGCTTGCTCAGCGCACGTTCGCTGAGCGGCTGGTCGAGGTCGGCGGCGGGTTGCATGGTGGCGTCTCTAGGCAATATGGATCAGGGATCAGATGGCGCGGCGCACCATCAATTCCTTGATCTTGCCGATGGCCTTGGTCGGGTTCAGGCTCTTCGGGCACACGTCCACGCAGTTCATGATCGTGTGGCAGCGGAACAGGCGGTACGGGTCTTCCAGGTTGTCCAGGCGCTCGGCGGTGGCTTCGTCGCGGCTGTCGGCGATGAAGCGGTAGGCCTGCAGCAGGCCGGCCGGGCCCACGAACTTGTCGGGGTTCCACCAGAAGCTCGGGCAACTCGTGGAGCAGCTCGCGCACAGGATGCACTCGTACAGGCCGTTGAGCTCTTCGCGCTCTTCGGGCGACTGCAGGCGCTCCTTCTCGGGCGGCACGCTGTCGTTCTGCAGGTACGGCTTGATCGAGTTGTACTGCTTGAAGAACTGCGTCATGTCCACGATCAGGTCGCGGATGACGGGCAGGCCCGGCAGCGGCTTGAGCACCACGGTGCCCTTGAGCGTGTTCATGTTGGTCAGGCAGGCCAGACCGTTCTTGCCGTTGATGTTCATCGCGTCGGAGCCGCAGACGCCTTCGCGGCACGAACGGCGGAACGACAGCGTCGGGTCCTGCGCCTTGAGCTTCATCAGGGCGTCGAGCAGCATGCGCTCATGGCCGTCGAGTTCGATCTCGACGGTCTGCATGTAGGGCTTGGCGTCCTTGTCCGGGTCGTAGCGGTAGATCTGGAATGTGCGCTTCATCGTATGTTCCTAATTTTTAGAATGTCCGGACCTTCGGGGGCACCGAGGCGACCGTCAGGGGCTGAAGCTTGACCGGCTTGTACGACAGGCGGTTGTCTTCGCTGTACCAGAGCGTGTGCTTCATCCAGTTGGCGTCGTCGCGGCCGAGCGGTGCGACCGGGTCGTCCGCCGGGCGTTCGTAGTCTTCCACCGTGTGCGCGCCGCGGCATTCCTTGCGGGCTGCTGCGGAAACCATGGTGGCCTGCGCCACTTCGATCAGGTTGTCGACTTCCAGCGCTTCGATGCGGGCGGTGTTGAACACCTTCGACTTGTCCTTCAGGCCGATGGCCTTGACGCGCTCGCGCACGGCGGCGATCTTGACCACGCCTTCGTCCATCGAGGCCTGCTTGCGGAACACGGCGGCATGCTGCTGCATGACGGCGCGGATCTCGCCGGCCACGTCCTGGGCGTATTCGCCGGTGGTGGTCGACTCGAGGCGGTTCAGGCGCTCCAGCGTGCGGTCGGCCGCATCGTTGGGCAGGGGCTTGTGTTCCTTGAGCTTGTCGTTGAACTCGACGATGTGGTTGCCGGCCGCGCGGCCGAACACCAGCAGGTCGAGCAGCGAGTTCGTGCCCAGGCGGTTGGCGCCGTGCACGCTCACGCAGGAGCATTCGCCCACGGCGTAGAGGCCGTTCACCACGGCGCTGTTGTCCTCGCCCTTCTGCACCACGACCTGGCCGTGGATGTTGGTGGGGATGCCGCCCATCTGGTAGTGGATGGTCGGCACGACGGGGATCGGTTCCTTCGTGATGTCGACGTTGGCGAAGTTGACGCCGATTTCGTACACCGAGGGCAGGCGCTTGTGGATGGTGTCGGCGCCCAGGTGGTCGAGCTTGAGCAGCACGTAGTCCTTGTTGGGACCGCAGCCTCGGCCTTCCTTGATTTCCTGGTCCATGGAGCGCGAGACGAAGTCGCGCGGCGCAAGGTCCTTCAGCGTGGGCGCATAGCGCTCCATGAAGCGTTCGCCGTTGCTGTTCAGCAGGATCGCGCCTTCGCCGCGGCAGCCTTCGGTCAGCAGCACGCCCGCGCCGGCCACGCCGGTCGGGTGGAACTGCCAGAACTCCATGTCCTGCAGCGGAATGCCCGAGCGGGCAGCCATGCCGAGGCCGTCGCCGGTGTTGATGAAGGCGTTGGTCGAGGCCTGGAAGATGCGGCCCGCGCCGCCGGTGGCCAGCAGCACGGTCTTGGCCTGCAGGATGTGCAGGTCGCCGGTTTCCATTTCGAGGGCGGTCACGCCGACCACGTCGCCTTCGTCGTCACGGATGAGGTCGAGCGCCATCCATTCGACGAAGAACTGGGTGCGGGCTTCGACGTTCTTCTGGTAGAGCGTGTGCAGCATCGCGTGGCCGGTGCGGTCGGCCGCGGCGCAGGCGCGCTGCACGGGCTTCTCGCCGTAGTTGGCGGTGTGGCCGCCGAACGGACGCTGGTAGATGGTGCCGTCGGGGTTGCGGTCGAACGGCATGCCGAAGTGTTCGAGCTCGTACACGACCTTCGGTGCTTCGCGGCACATGAACTCGATCGCGTCCTGGTCGCCGAGCCAGTCGGAGCCCTTGATCGTGTCGTAGAAGTGGTAGTGCCAGTTGTCTTCGCTCATGTTGCCGAGCGAGGCGCCCACGCCGCCCTGGGCAGCGACGGTGTGCGAACGGGTCGGGAACACCTTGGAGAGCACGGCCACGTTGAGGCCGGCACGTGCGAGTTGCAGCGAGGCGCGCATGCCGGAGCCGCCGGCACCGACGATCACGACGTCGAACTTGCGCTTGGTGATTTTTTCTTTTGTGTAGGTCATGGTGGGGTCAGATCTTCCAAAGCACTTGAATGGCCCAACCCGCACAACCGACAAGCCAGACGATGGTGAAAATTTGCAGCACGAGACGGATGGCGACGGGCTGGACGTAGTCCATCCACACGTCGCGCATGCCGACCCACACGTGGTAGAGCAAGGCGACGATCACGGAGAACGTCAGCACCTTCATCCACTGCGCCGCGAAGATGCCGGCCCAGAGGTCGTAGCCGATGGGGCCGCGGGTGAAGATCAGCTGTGCGAGCAGCACGATCGTGAAGAGCGCCATCAGGCCGCCCGTGATGCGCTGGCTGAGCCAGTCGCGAAGACCGTAGTGCGCGCCGACGACGATGCGCTTGGAGCCGTAGTTCACAGACATGGTTGGCTCCTTCTCAGTACAGGCCGAACAGCTTGGCGCCCAGCACCAGCGTGAGGATGATGCTCGCGCCCAGCGTGAAGAGGGCGGAGGTGTGGCCGAATTCCTTGGTCACCGCGGAGTGGCTCACGTCCATCCAGAGGTGGCGCAGGCCGGCGATGAAGTGGTGCAGGTAGGCCCAGATGAGCGCCAGCGCGACGAGCTTGAAGAACCAACCCGGAGCGAAGCCGATGCCGACGTTGAAGGCGCCCTTGAATTTCGCGAACGAATAGTCGGATGACAGCGACGTGTCGAACATCCAGATGATGAACGGCAGCAGCAGGAACATGAGCACGCCGCTCACGCGGTGCAGGATCGACACGATGCCTGCCGGCGGAAGCCGGTAGGTCGTGAGATCGGTGAATGCGTTGATGTTCCGGAATTCGCGGCGCGGTGGCCGGGGAGGATTTGCAAGCTCTGTCATGAGGGGAGGGCTTTCGTGGCTTGGATGACTTGTTCTGAGAGCGAACGCTTTTGTTTCTTATGCGGAAGTGCAAACAACGCAAAATTCTATTGCAATGCACCATCGGGCAGCGGACGCGCATGAGTCAGCGCACCGTTGCAGTCGGATGCTATTGACTTCGTAGCACGCGGTGCATGTTGCGCGCGCACGCTGGCGCGCCGTGATTCGGCCTTTGTCTGCATCGGGGTCAGCCCAGCTGGTTCCTGTAGTGGTGCGTGTCGGTGCGATAGAGCCCGCGGCGCAATTCCATGGGCATGTCATGGTAGGTGTGCGCCACGCGTTCCACGCTCAGCAGGGGCATCTGCGGCGTGACGTCGAGCAGCGCGGCTTGTTCGGCATCGGGCAGCACGGCGCGGATTTTTTCTTCGGCCCGCACCATGCGCACGCCGAACTCGGTTTCGAACAGCGCGTACATCGGCCCCGGCCACGCGCGCAGCCGCTCTGCCGTGAGGCCCTTGAAGGGCGTGCCGGGCAGCCAGAGGTCTTCGAGGATGGTCGGCACGCCGGCGTAGGCCAGCACGCGGCGCACCTGCAGCACGGCATCTCCGGTGCGCAGGCCGAGGGCGCGGGCCACGTCGGCCGACGCGCGCAGGCGCTTGCAGTCGACGATGGTGCGCACCGCGGGGCCTTCGCTGCTGGGGTCGCCGGCATCGGGCACGAGCTTGAGGAAGCGGTACTGCACGTGCTGCTCCGCATGCGTGGCGACGAAGGTGCCCTTGCCCTGGCGGCGCACCACCAGGTTCTCGGCCGAGAGCTCGTCGATGGCCTTGCGCACCGTGCCCTGGCTCACCCGATAGCGCACGGCCAGGTCCATCTCGCTGGGGATGGGCTCGCCCGGCTTCCACTCGCCCGCCTGCAGGCTCTGCAGGATCAGGGTCTTGATCTGCTGGTAGAGCGGACTGAAGGACGGCGTCGCGGGCTCGTCGAGTGTTGTGGGCGTGTTCATGGCAGCGGTGGGGTGCGCCGTGGCGGTGCCCCCGAGGATATCTTATATAAGACATAAGACGGGGCTTATTGAATCGGCTTAAAATGCGGCCGGTCTCGCGCTGCGGGAGGGTATTTCACCCCGCAGAACCCTGGCGCCCCACGAGAGCGCCGACACCGTTTCATCACCTTCTGGAGTCTTCCCATGAGCAAAAAACCCGTCCGCGTTGCCGTCACCGGTGCCGCCGGCCAAATCGGTTACGCCCTG
Source organism: Variovorax sp. PMC12 (assembly GCF_003019815.1). Lineage (NCBI taxonomy): Bacteria > Pseudomonadati > Pseudomonadota > Betaproteobacteria > Burkholderiales > Comamonadaceae > Variovorax > Variovorax sp. PMC12. The sequence goes on along the minus strand of NZ_CP027773.1, from coordinate 2,425,412 downwards.
TTGTTCCGCATCGCATCCGGCGAAATGCTCGGCAAAGACCAGCCGGTCATCCTGCAACTGCTCGAAATCCCCGACGAGAAGGCCCAGAAGGCGCTCAAGGGCGTGATGATGGAACTCGACGACTGCGCGTTCCCGCTGCTGGCCGGCATGGAAGCCCACGGCGACCCGATGACCGCCTTCAAGGACGCCGACTACGCACTGCTGGTCGGCTCGCGTCCCCGCGGCCCCGGCATGGAACGTGCCGAACTGCTGGCCGTCAACGGCGCCATCTTCACGGCGCAAGGCAAGGCCCTCAACGCCGTCGCCAGCCGCAACGTCAAGGTGCTCGTGGTCGGCAACCCGGCTAACACCAACGCCTACATCGCCATGAAGAGCGCACCCGACCTGCCGCGCAAGAACTTCACCGCCATGCTGCGTCTGGACCACAACCGCGCCGCCAGCCAGATCGCCGCCAAGACCGGCAAGCCCGTGGCCGACATCGAAAAGCTCACCGTGTGGGGCAACCACTCGCCCACGATGTACGCCGACTACCGCTTCGCCACCATCAACGGCGAAAGCGTCGCCAAGATGATCAACGACCAGGAATGGAACGCCAACGTGTTCCTGCCGACCGTCGGCAAGCGCGGCGCGGCCATCATCGAAGCACGCGGCCTGTCGTCGGCTGCCTCGGCCGCCAACGCCGCCATCGACCACATGCGCGACTGGGCCCTGGGCACCAACGGCAAGTGGGTCACCATGGGCATCCCGTCGGACGGCCAGTACGGCATTCCGAAGGACGTGATGTTCGGCTTCCCCGTCACCTGCGAAAACGGCGAATACAAGCTGGTCGAAGGCCTCGAGATCGACGCATTCAGCCAGGAACGCATCAACAAGACGCTGGAAGAGCTCGAAGGCGAACGCGCCGGCGTTGCCCACCTGCTGTAAGCCATCCGCAGCATGCTCGACTGGAACCCCGCGCTCTACCGTCGCTACGAGGACGAGCGCACCCGCCCCGCACAGGAACTCCTGGCGCGGGTGCCGCTGACCGAGGCGGCCCGCGTGGTCGACCTCGGCTGCGGCCCGGGCAATTCCACCGAGCTGCTGGTTCACCGGTTCCCGAAGGCGCAAGTCACCGGGACCGACAACTCCGAAGCCATGCTGGCCAGCGCGCGCGAGCGCCTGCCGCAGGCGCGCTTCGAGTTGAGCGACATCGCGACCTGGGCGCCGCGTTCTCCGGAAGAAGCGCCCGACCTCATCTATGCCAACGCGTCCCTGCAGTGGGTGCCCGATCACGAAAAGCTGATCCCGCGCCTGTTCGACGCGCTGGCCCCGGGCGGCGTGCTCGCCGTCCAGATGCCCGACAACCGCCAGGAGCCCACGCACCGGCTGATGCGCGCCGTGGCCGCCGAAGCGCCGTGGGCCGAGCCCATCGGCGACGCCGACAGGCTGCGCACCCGGCTGCTCGACCTGGCCGGCTACTACGACCTGCTGGCGCCGCGCGCCGCGCACGTCGATGTCTGGCACACCATCTACCAGCACCGCATGGCCGACGCCGCATCCATCGTCGAATGGGTGCGCGGCACGGGGCTGAAGCCTTTCGTCGATCGCCTCGAGCCGGCGCTGCAGGCCAGCTACCTGGCCGAATACGAACGACGCGTGAACGAGGCCTACCCGCCAAGGACCGACGGCAAGCGGCTGCTGGCGTTCCCGCGCATGTTCTTCGTCGCGCAGAAGGGCGGCAACGCATGACCAACGCCGTCCACCCCGCCCAGGTGCTGCTCGGCGCGCAGGCCGGCGCCGTGACGCTGCCCGTGTGCGACCACTACAGCGGCGTCGAGGCGCGCATGAAGAAGAGCCTCGCGCTCCAGGCCGAGATGGCCGAGGAGTTCGGCGCCTGCGTGTTCGACGTCACCCTCGACTGCGAGGACGGCGCCCCCGTGGGTGGCGAGGCCGAGCACGCCGCGCTCGTCACCGAACTCGCGCTGGCCGCCAGGCCCGGCATGCGTGTCGGCGTGCGCGTGCACCCGGTCGATCATCCGGCGTTTGCCGGCGACGTGGTCACCATCGCCGGGCGCGCCGGGCACCGCCTGAGCCACCTGATGGTGCCCAAGGTCGAGTCGGTGGCCGATGTGTTGCAGGCTGTGTCCGCGCTCGAGGCGGCCGACGCCGGCGCGCTGCCGCTGCATGTGCTGATCGAGTCGCCGCTGGCCGTGCACAACGCCTTCGAGATCGCCGCGCATCCGCGCGTGCAGTCGCTGAGCTTCGGCCTGATGGACTTCGTCTCGGCCCACGCCGGCGCCATTCCCGCCGACGGCATGGGCGCGGCGGGGCAGTTCAGCCATCCGCTGGTGGTGCGTGCCAAGCTGGCCATCGCTTCGGCCGCGCATGCCTACGGCAAGGTGCCGTCGCACTGCGTGGTCACCGAGTTCAACAATACCGACGCCATGCGCACGGCAGCCCGCAAGGCGGCCACCGAATTCGGCTACACGCGCATGTGGAGCATCCACCCGAACCAGATCCGGCCGATCCTCGAAGCCTTCGCGCCCGACGAGGCGCAGATTCAAATTGCCACAAAAATCCTTGTAAAGGCGGCAGCCGCGGATTGGGCGCCGACACAAATTGATGGCACATTGCACGACCGCGCGAGCTACCGCCATTTCTGGCAGGTTCTGACACGTGCCCACGCAACAGGGCGCGCGTTGCCCCCCGAGGCGAAAGCCTGGTTTGCGCTCGCGGCCTCCTGAAACCACCCGAACCCAGCCTCAAGGAAACCCACACATGAAGAAAATTGCCCTGATTGCAGCTGTCGCACTGGCTCTGCCCCTGGCCGCAATGGCCCAGGACGCTGCCAAGCCGGCCGCAAAGCCCGCCGCCAAGGCAGCTTCCTCCAGCACGGCGAAGGCCCCTGCCAAGAAGCACCAGGTCACCCGCAAGGCCGCCAAGGCCGTCGAGGAAGTCACGCCCATCAACACCGACACCGACGTGACGCTCTCCGAGGCCGACCTGGCCGTGGCGCAGCGCGTGTCCATCGGCAAGGCCCAGTGCGAACTCGGCGCCGACGTGACCGTCACGCCCGACGACAAGAAGCCCGGCTTCTTCACCGTCAGCACCAAGGGCGCGAAGTACCGCATGCACCCGGTCGAAAGCCGTACCGGCGCCATCCGCCTCGAAGACCCGCGCGCCGGCGCCATGTGGCTCCAGCTCGGCAACAAGTCGATGCTGATGAACCAGAAGGCCGGCCTGCGCCTTGCCGACGAATGCCAGACCGAAGCCCAGGTCGCCTTCGCCGCAGAAATGAAGAAGAACCCACCCAAGGCGCTGTTCGACGGCGCCGACGGCGAGAAGAAGTAAGCGTACCGAGCGCGGGGGTGCGGTGCGGCTCTTGCTTGACCGCACCGCATTCCCGCAAGACCAGTTTCCGGAGAAAAGAAGATGTTGCAAGCCTACGTTGACCATGTAGCCGAACGCGCCGCGCTCGGTATCCCGCCGCTGCCCCTGAGCGCGAAGCAGACCTCTGAAGCGATCGAGCTCCTCAAGAGCGCGAATGCCAAGGACGGTGCCTTCCTGCTGGACCTGCTCACCTATCGCGTGCCCGCCGGCGTCGACGACGCGGCCAAGGTCAAGGCGAGCTACCTCGCGGCCGTGGCGCACGGCACCGAGAAGAGCGAGTTCATTTCGCGCGCCCGCGCGACCGAACTGCTCGGCACCATGCTCGGCGGCTACAACATCAGCCCCATGATCGACCTGCTCGACGACGCCGAAGTGGGCGCCGTGGCGGCAGAGGGCCTGAAGAAGACCCTGCTGATGTTCGACCAGTTCCACGACGTCAAGGAAAAGGCCGACAAGGGCAACGCCAACGCCAAGGGCGTTCTGCAGAGCTGGGCCGACGCCGAGTGGTTCACCAGCCGCCCCGAAGTGCCCGAGAGCATCACCGTCAGCATCTTCAAGGTGGCTGGCGAAATCAACACCGACGACCTGTCGCCCGCACCCGATGCGACGACCCGTCCCGACATCCCGATGCACGCCCTGGCGATGCACAAGAACGCGCGCCCCGGCATCGTGCCCGAAGAAGACGGCAAGCGCGGCCCGGTGAAGTTCATCGAAGACCTGCGCGCGCGCGGCCACCTCGTGGCCTACGCCGGCGACGTGGTCGGCACGGGTTCGTCGCGCAAGAGCGCCACCAACTCGGTGCTGTGGTTCACCGGCGAAGACATTCCGTACGTGCCCAACAAGCGCTTCGGCGGCGTCTGCCTCGGCGGCAAGATCGCTCCCATCTTCTACAACACGATGGAAGACTCGGGCGCGCTGCCGATCGAACTCGACGTCACGCAGATGAACATGGGCGACGTGGTCGAACTGCGCCCCTATGAAGGCAAGGCGCTGAAGGACGGCAAGGTCATCGCCGAATTCCAGGTCAAGAGCGACGTGCTGTTCGACGAAGTGCGCGCCGGCGGCCGCATTCCGCTGATCATCGGCCGCGGCCTGACGGCCAAGGCGCGTGAAGCGCTGGGCCTGCCCGTTTCCACGCTGTTCCGCCTGCCGCAAAGCCCGGTCGACACCAAGAAGGGCTTCTCGCTCGCGCAGAAGATGGTCGGCCGCGCCTGCGGCCTGCCCGAAGGCCAGGGCGTCCGCCCGGGCACGTACTGCGAACCCAAGATGACCTCGGTCGGCTCGCAGGACACCACCGGCCCGATGACGCGCGACGAACTGAAGGACCTGGCCTGCCTGGGCTTCTCGGCCGACCTCGTCATGCAGTCGTTCTGCCACACGGCGGCGTACCCCAAGAAGGTCGACGTCAAGATGCACCACGAACTCCCCGAGTTCATGGCCAACCGCGGCGGCGTGTCGCTGCGTCCGGGCGACGGCGTGATCCACAGCTGGCTCAACCGCCTGCTGACGCCCGACACCGTGGGCACGGGCGGCGACAGCCACACCCGCTTCCCCATCGGCATCAGCTTCCCCGCGGGCTCCGGCCTCGTGGCCTTCGCGGCCGCCACCGGCGTGATGCCGCTGGACATGCCCGAATCGGTGCTCGTGCGCTTCAAGGGCAAGATGCAGCCCGGCGTCACGCTGCGCGACCTGGTCAACGCGATTCCGCTGTATGCCATCAAGTCCGGTCTGCTGACGGTCGAGAAGAAGGGCAAGAAGAACATCTTCTCGGGCCGCATCCTCGAGATCGAAGGCCTGCCCGACCTGAAGGTGGAACAGGCATTCGAGCTGAGCGACGCCTCGGCCGAACGCTCGGCCGCCGGCTGCACGGTGCACCTGAACAAGGAACCGATCATCGAGTACATCAACAGCAACATCACGCTGATGAAGTGGATGATTGCCGAAGGCTACGCCGATGCCCGCACGCTGCAGCGCCGCATCGCCGCGCAGGAAGCCTGGCTCGCGAACCCGCAACTGCTCAAGGGCGACGACGACGCCGACTACGCCGCCGTCATCGAGATCGACCTGGCCGAGATCCACGAGCCCATCGTGGCCTGCCCGAACGACCCTGACGACGTGAAGACGCTGAGCGACGTGGCCGGTGCCGCGATCGACGAAGTGTTCATCGGTTCGTGCATGACCAACATCGGCCACTTCCGGGCCGCGTCCAAGCTGCTCGAAGGCAAGCGCGACATCCCGGTCAAGCTGTGGATCGCTCCGCCGACCAAGATGGACGCGCAGCAGCTCACCGAAGAAGGCCACTACGGCGTGTTCGGCAATGCCGGTGCCCGCACCGAAATGCCGGGCTGCTCGCTGTGCATGGGCAACCAGGCACAGGTGCGCGAAGGCGCGACGGTCATGTCGACCAGCACGCGCAACTTCCCGAACCGCCTGGGCAAGAACACCAACGTGTACCTCGGCTCGGCCGAGCTGGCCGCCATCTGCTCGCGCCTGGGCCGCATCCCGACGCGCGAGGAATACATGGCTGCTTCGGGCGTGCTCGACGCCTCCAGCGCGCAGATCTACCAGTACCTGAACTTCGACAAGATCGAAGACTACAAGGGCGTGGCGGACTCGGTCACGGCCTGATCTCCGCGGCTCGGCCCGCGCCACTGAAGAAGCCCCGCCAGCCGGGGCTTTTTCTTGCGCGCTCCATTCATGGGCGCATCGGCGGAAAGCGGAAGCAATCGCGGTGCAGGGCAGCCGCGGCCATGACGTGCTGCTCGATGGGACCGATGCTCTTGCTGATCGGCCCAGGCGCGACCGTCTCCGACACACGGCTTCGCACTTGGCCGGCCCGCGCGGCCCGTTACAAGCCTCAAGAATCGTGTCAATCCGCGCGCGTTCGTCGCGGAAGGAGACGCACCATGCCGCTGGCGACACTGATCGGCCGATGGGCCATGAAGCCATTCTCGAAGGCGCTGCCGCCGCTCGGAGACACCGAGCGGGCCGCGCTGGAGGCCGGCACTGTCGGCTTCGAGGGCCAGTTGTTCGCGGGGCGGCCCGATTTCGACGCGCTCTCGGCCATGGGGCCGAACCGGCTCAGCGAACGCGAACGGGCCTTTCTGGACAACGAGGTGCGCACGCTGTGCCACATGCTGGACGACCACGCCATCGACCAGGCGCGCGACCTGCCGCCCGAGGTGTGGCGCTTCCTTCGCGAGAAGCGCTTCTTCGGGATGATCATTCCCGAGGAGTTCGGCGGCCTAGGCTTCAGCCACTTCGCGCACGCCACCGTGGTGACGCGCATTGCCACCGTCAACACCGCCACGGCCGTCACGGTGATGGTGCCCAACTCGCTCGGCCCGGCCGAACTGCTGCTGCGCTACGGCACCGATGCGCAGAAGGACCATTACCTGCCACGCCTCGCCGATGGCCGCGAGCTGCCGTGCTTCGGCCTGACCTCGCCCTACGCGGGGTCTGACGCGGCGTCGATTCCCGATCGCGGCGTGGTGGTAGAGCGCGAGTTCGAAGGCCGCATGACGCGCGGCTTCCTGGTCGATTTCGACAAGCGCTACATCACGCTCGCGCCGGTGGCCACCGTGGTCGGGCTGGCTTTTCATGCCGTGGACGAGAGCCAGCCCGAGGGCCAGGGCGAGCTGGGCATCACCTGCGCGCTGATTCCCGTGCCGCACGAGGGCATGGAGATCGGCCGGCGCCATCGCCCCATGGACAGCGCCTTCATGAACGGCCCGATCCACGGCCGGCAGGTGTTCGTGCCGATGGACTGGATCATCGGCGGCGAGAAGCAGGTCGGGCAGGGCTGGCGCATGCTGATGGAGTGCCTGGCCGCGGGCCGCGCCATCTCGCTGCCGGCGCTGGGCTCGGCGATGCAGCAGACCGCGCTCTACGTGAGCAACGGCTACGGCCAGATCCGCGAGCAGTTCGGCATGCCGGTCGGCAAGTTCCATGCGGTGGCGGGGCTGGTGGCGCAGATGTCCGCCGAGCTCTATGCGACCGACGCGGCACGCCGCTACACCGCGGCGGCGCTCGACAAGGGCGAGCGGCCCAGCGTGGCCAGCGCCATTCTCAAGGTGCAGCTGACCGAGGCGGGGCGGCGCGCGGTGAACCACGGCATGGACATCCTCGGCGGCAAGGGCATCATCTCGGGCCCTTCGAACCTGCTCGGCGTGGCTTACCGGCAGGCGCCGATCGCGATCACGGTGGAGGGCGCGAACATCCTCACGCGCGCGCTCATCGTGTTCGGGCAGGGCGCGGTGCGCTGCCACCCGCACGTGCTCGACGAAATGGCCGCCGTGCAGGCGGGCGACGAAACCGCGCTGGGCAAGGCGCTGATGGCGCACGGCAGGCACGTGGGCGTCAACCTGTGGCACAGCCTGTTCGGCGCGCCGGTGCTGGGCCAGCCGCCCGAAGACCTGCTGCCGGAGGCACGGCTGGTCGCGCGCATGAGCGCCAAATACGCGCTCACCGCCGACCTCGCAATGGGCATGCTCGGCGGCAAGCTCAAGCGCATGGAGCTGCTGTCGGCAAGGCTCGGCGACGTGCTCGCGCACCTGTACCTGGCCAGCGCGTGCATCTGGCGCTACCGCGTCGACGGGGCGCCCGAGCTGCTGCCGTTCGCGCAGGCCGCAATCCGGCTGCAGCTCGACGAGGCCGGCAAGATCCTGCGCGACCTGTACGCCAACCTGCCGACCGCCGGGCGGCGCGTGATCGGCGCGCTGGTGCTGCGCCGCACTTCGCACCTGGCGCCTCTGCGCGATGTGCGGCTGATCGCACTGGCCGACCTGCTGCGCAAGAACCCGCGCATCATCGAGCGCCTGGCGCCCGACCTCGGCGAGCCCGCGCCCGGCGGCCTGCGCGACCTGATGCATGCGATGGAGCTTTCGGTGCAGCTCGGCGACACCACCGCCGCGCTCAACAAGGTGCTGCGCCGCACGAATTCGCTGGAACAGGCGGCCAGCTCGGCGCCGGATCCCGAACTGGCACTGGCCTACCTGAAGGCCGCCGACAAGGTCATCCAGGTGGACGACTTCGAAGGCCCGCCGCGCGGCGCGGACGGCAGGGCCGATCTCAATCCGCCTGCGGCGTGGACTGCGCCAGCTGCGCCGCCAATGCAACCAGCGCCGCAGCCGTCTGCTCATCGGCCGGAAAGAACGACTCCACCGCGAGTTCCTGCAATGTGACGTCGACCGGCGTGCCGAAGATCGTGATGGTGCTGATGAAGCTCAGCACGCCGCTCGGCATGACGACCTGGAAGGGCACCGCCACCGCCGACAGCGCGGTGTCGAGCACCGGGGCGTCGTGGCTCACGGCGGGCGGGGGATAGGCCGCGAGTTCGTCGTGCAGCGACAGCAGCACCGCGTCGCCGGTGGCCGCGATCTGCTGCTGGAGCCGCTCGAGCAGATGGGTGCGCCACTGCGCGAGGTTGGCAATGCGCGGTGCCACGCCGTCGGGGTGCAGGCTCAGCCGCAGCACGTTGATGGGCGGCTTCAGCAGTTCGGGCGCGGCGCCTTCCATCAGCAGCGGCACCAGCGCGTTGTGCGCGACCAGGTTCCAGTGGCGGTCCACGGCCAGCGCGGGAAAGGGCTCGTGTCCCTTCAGCACCAGGTCGATGGCGCGGCGCGCGGAGGCCATGGCCGGGTCGTCGAGCGAGCGCTGCCGGTACATCGGCGCGAAGCCCGCCGCCACCAGCAGCGCATTGCGCTCGCGCAGCGGCACCTCCAGCCGTTCGGCCAGCCGCAGCACCATTTCTCGGCTGGGGGCGGCGCGGCCGGTTTCCACGTAGCTCAGATGGCGGGTCGAGACTTCGGCTTCCTGGGCCAGGTCGAGCTGGCTCAGGCGGCGGTGGGTGCGCCAGTGCCGCAGGTGGACGCCGAACGGATCGCGCGCGCCGGGGCGGTCGGCCTTGGACGAATGGGAGCGGATGGAGTTCATGGAGCCGCATTCTGGCGCGGTGGTGGCGCGGCGCCATGACCTCGGAGGTCATCGACGCGGTGCGCCGCCGACGGAATCATTGGCGCCGTACCACCCCGGTACTACACCAAGGAGAACCGCATGTCCGTCTTCGCATCCCCCCGTTTCCTGCCCAACGTGATGTGGGCCGATGCCGCCTCGTGCGCCGCGACCGGCGCGCTGCAGGTGGCCTTCACCGACGCGCTGGCGCGGCTGACCGGCCTGCCGTCGCCGCTGCTCATGGGCACGGGCGTCTTCCTGCTGGCCTATGCGGCAATGGCCGCCTTCATGGCCAGCCGCAGCACGCCGCCGCGCGGGTTGATCGGCCTTGTCGTCGTGGGCAATTTAGGCTGGGCCGCGGCCTGCATCGCGCTGCTGGTGAGCGGCGTGTTCGCGGTCAGTGCGCTGGGCATGGCATGGGTGCTGGCCCAGGCGGCCTGCGTGGTCGTGCTGGCCGAACTGCAATGGACCGGCCTGCGCCGCACGCGCGGCGGTGCGCGAATGGCCATGGCCTGAAATGCCGGCTGCTCATTCGGAAAAACGGGGGCGAGCCGAGTCCCCCGACTACAGCCACTGACATCGATCCCTGCTATCTTTGAGAGGCTTCCACGAACCAACAGGAGTCCCTCTATGGCCAAAGCACCGGCGCATGCCTTTGCGTCCACCCTCAAGACCTTCAAGACAGCATCCGGCAAATCCGGCAAGTACTGGTCCCTGAAGGAGCTGGCCAAGCAATACCCGACCGTCGACCGCCTGCCGGTTTCCATTCGCATCGTGCTCGAATCGGTGCTGCGCAATTGCGACGGCCAGAAGGTGTCGGCCAAGCACGTCGAAGAGCTGGCCCACTGGGCGCCCAACGCCGAGCGCACCGACGAAATTCCCTTCGTCGTCACCCGCGTGGTGCTGCAGGACTTCACCGGCGTGCCGCTGCTGGCCGACCTGGCCGCCATGCGCAGCGTGGCCGCCAAGCTGGGCAAGTCGCCCAAGACCATCGAGCCGCTGGTGCCCGTCGACCTGGTGGTCGACCACTCGGTGATGGTCGACTACTACGGCACGCCCAAGGCGCTCGACCTGAACATGAAGCTGGAATTCCAGCGCAACAACGAGCGCTACCAGTTCATGAAGTGGGGCATGCAGGCCTTCGACACCTTCCGCGTGGTGCCGCCGGGCTTCGGCATCGTGCACCAGGTGAACCTAGAGTACTTTGCGCGCGGCGTCTACAAGAGCCCGTACGACGACGGCGACAAGCCCACCTACTACCCTGACTCGCTGGTGGGCACCGACAGCCACACCACCATGATCAACGGCATCGGCGTGGTCGGCTGGGGCGTGGGCGGCATCGAGGCCGAGGCCGCCATGCTGGGCCAGCCGGTCTACATGCTGACGCCCGACGTGGTGGGCTTCGAGCTCACCGGCAAGCTGCGCGAAGGCGTCACCGCCACCGACCTGGTGCTGTACGTCACCGCCATCCTGCGCGCCGAGAAGGTGGTGGGCAAGTTCGTGGAATTCTTCGGTCCCGGCGCCGCATCCATCGCCGTGCCCGACCGCGCGACCATCGGCAACATGGCGCCCGAATACGGCGCGACCATGGGCTTCTTCCCGGTCGACGAAATGACCGTGGCCTACTTCGAAGGCACCGGCCGCACCAAGGAGGAGGTCGAGCGCTTCGAGGCCTACTACAAGGCGCAGGGCCTGTTCGGCATGCCGGCCCCGGGCGACATCGACTACACCAAGGTGGTCCGCCTGGACCTCGGCACCGTGTCGCCCAGCCTGGCCGGCCCGAAGCGTCCCCAGGACCGCATCGACCTGGGCCACCTGTCCACCAAGTTCTCGGAGCTTTACAGCAAGCCCAACGACGCCAACGGCTTCAACCAGCCGGCGGACAAGCTCAAGGTGCGCTATCCGCTGTTGGCTGCCGGCAAAGGCAGCGATGACGAGGCGGCGTCGCCGCCCGCGGGCGCGCCCCTCGACGTGGTCGAGATGGTGGCAAACCGCTCCACCAAGGCCGCCGCGCACGTGAGCGCCACCGCCCCTTCGGCGCCCAAGGGCGAAGTGACCATCGGCAACGGCGACGTGCTGATCGCCGCCATCACCTCGTGCACCAACACCTCCAACCCGAGCGTGATGCTGGCCGCCGGCCTGCTGGCCAAGAAGGCGGTGGAAGCCGGCCTCACCGTCAAGCCGCACATCAAGACCTCGCTGGCCCCCGGCTCGCGCATCGTGACCGAATACCTCGAGAAGGCCGGCCTGCTGCCGTACCTGGAGAAGCTGGGCTTCTACCTCGCCGGCTACGGCTGCACCACCTGCATCGGCAACGCCGGCGACCTCACGCCCGAGATCAACGAAGCCATCACCAAGAACGACCTGATCGGCGCGGCCGTTCTGTCGGGCAACCGCAATTTCGAGGCGCGCATCCATCCGAACCTGAAGGCCAACTTCCTGGCCTCGCCGCCGCTGGTGGTGGCCTTCGCCATCGCCGGCAACGTGATGACCGACCTGATGACCCAGCCCGTGGGCAAGGGCAAGGGCGGCAAGGACGTGTACCTGGGCGACATCTGGCCCACGCCGAAGGAAATCGACGACAACCTGCGCCATGCCATGAACGCCAAGTCGTTCCGCGCGAACTACGACAAGGTGAAGACCGATCCGGGCAAGTTCTGGACGAGCATCAAGGGCACCAACGGCCAGGTCTACGACTGGCCCAAGTCCACCTACATTGCCGAGCCGCCGTTCTTCGAGGGCTTCAAGATGAAGCCGCACGCGTCGGACGCGGGCTTCAAGGGCGCGCGCATCATGGCGCTGTTCGGCGACTCGATCACCACCGACCACATCTCGCCGGCCGGCTCGATCAAGGAAAGCTCGCCCGCGGGCATCTGGCTGAAGGCCAACGGCGTGGCCAAGGCCGACTTCAACAGCTACGGCTCGCGCCGCGGCAACCATGACGTGATGATGCGCGGCACTTTCGCCAACGTGCGCATCAAGAACCTGATGATTCCGCCGGACGCCAACGGCACGCAGGAAGAGGGCGGCGTCACGCGGTTCCAGCCCGGCAACGAGAAGATGTTCATCTACGACGCCGCCATGAAGTACATGGAGCAGGGCGTGCCCACCGTGGTGTTCGGCGGCGAAGAGTACGGCACCGGCTCGTCGCGCGACTGGGCCGCCAAGGGCACGCAGCTGCTGGGCATCAAGGCCGTGGTGGCGCGCAGCTTCGAACGCATCCACCGCGCCAACCTGGTCGGCATGGGCGTGCTGCCGCTGCAGTTCCGCGGCGCCGATTCCTGGCAGACGCTGGGCCTCACGGGCGACGAGAAGATCGACGTGGTGATCGGCAGCGAACTCAAGCCGCAGATGGACGTGAAGCTGGTGGTGCACCGCCCCGACGGCATGCATCAGGAGGTGACGGTGCGCCTGCGCATCGACACGCCGATCGAGGTCGACTACTACAAGCACGGCGGCATCCTGCCGTTCGTGCTGCGGCAGCTGCTGTCGGCCTGATGCGGTGGTAACGCGGGTCGGGCTCATCTCCGACACCCATGGCCTGCTGCGCGCGCAGGCCGTCGCGGCCCTCCGGGGCTGCGACTTCATCGTGCATGGCGGCGACATCGGCGATCCGGGCATCCTCGATGCGCTGCGCGAACTGGCACCGCTGACGGTGGTACGCGGCAACAACGACCGCGAAGCCTGGGCCGACGGCATCGCGGAAACCGAACTCGTCGAGTTCGGCGGCGTGCAGCTGTATGCGATCCACGATCTGTCGCAGCTCGGCATCGATCCGGCGGCAGTCGGCGTGCGCGTGGTCGTCTCGGGACATTCGCACAAGCCGAAGATCGAGGAGCGGGGCGGCGTGCTGTACGTCAATCCGGGCAGCGCGGGGCCGCGCCGCTTCAAGCTGCCCATTGCCGTGGCTGAATTGCGGATCGACGGCGGTGCGGTCACCGCTCGCATCCACGAAATCGGCGCCTGACACATCGCTTTCATTACCATTCGGTAATCAAAGCCATCAAATGAGAATGGATCTTATTTGATGCGGTATGCTCGTTGGCTCCTGGGCTCTCCATGCCCTGAATCCAGAAGCCGATGCTCATTCCCTTTCTCATCATGCTGCGCGAAGGCATCGAAGCCGCGCTGATCGTCGGCATCGTTGCCAGCTACCTCAAGCAAAGCGGACGCGGCGCGCTGATGCCCGCGGTGTGGGTCGGCGTGCTGCTGGCCGCCGCGCTTTCGCTGTTCGCGGGCGCGGGCCTGCAATTGCTCGCGGCGGAGTTTCCGCAGAAGCAGCAGGAGCTGTTCGAAGGCGTGGTAGGGCTCATCGCGGTGGTCATGCTGACGTCGATGGTGTTCTGGATGCGCAAGGCGGCGCGCTCGATCAAGGGCGAGCTGCAGGCCTCCATCGACAACGCGCTCGCCAAGGGCGCCGACGGCCAGGGCTGGGCGCTGATCGGCATGGTGTTTCTCGCGGTGGCGCGGGAAGGGCTGGAGTCGGTGTTCTTCCTGCTGGCCGTGTTCCAGCAGAGCAGCGGCTGGGAAGCGCCCGTGGGCGCGCTGGCCGGCATCGCGGTGTCGGTGGTCGTTGGCTGGGGTCTCTATTCGGGTGGCGTGCGGCTCGACCTGCGCCGCTTCTTCCGCTTCACCGGCCTGTTCATCCTGCTGGTGGCCGCGGGTCTGCTGGCCGGCGTCCTGCGCAAGCTGCATGAAGGCGGCGTGTGGAACCACCTGCAGACGGTGGTGTTCGACATGAGCGACAAGCTGCCGATGGACAGCCCCGTGGGCGCCGTGCTCTCGGGCCTGCTGGGCTACCAGGCGGCCCCCGTGGTGGGCGAGGTCATCGTCTATCTGGCCTTTTTGGCCGTCGCCCTGTTCTTCTTCCTGCGTCCGGCCCCCGCGCCGTCGCCACGCGCGGCCGCTGCCCGCTGAGACCCGCAATGTCTTCTTCCTCCTCCGACAACAAGCCCTCCACCTCGAAACTGATGCGCGCGGCGGTGGCCGGCTCGGCGCTGCTGGTGGTCGCCGGCCTCGCGGCCTTCTGGTATGCCTCGAACGAGGCCCGCAAGGCGCCGCCCAAGGCGGCCGACAACGCCGTCACCGTCACGATCCAGGGCAACGCCTGCGACCCCAACGAGATCACCGTGCCCGCGGGGCGCACCACCTTCACCATCGTCAACAAGTCGAACCGCGCGCTCGAGTGGGAAATTCTCGACGGCGTGATGGTGGTGGAAGAGCGCGAGAACATCGCGCCGGGCTTCTCGCAGACCATGACGGTCAAGCTGCAGCCGGGCGAGTTCGCCATCACCTGCGGCCTGCTCAGCAATCCACGCGGCAAGCTGCGCGTCACGCCCTCGGCCGCGTCCGATGCCGAGGCGGCGCGGCCGTCGCTGGTCAATTACGTCGGTGCGCTGGCCGAATACCAGACCTTCCTGCGGCTGGAGGCGGGCTCGCTCGAAGACGCCGTGGGTGCGCTGTCCGAGGCGGTGAAGGCCGGCGACCTGCAGCAGGCGAGGGCGCTCTACACGCCGGCGCACCAGGCCTACAAGCGCATCGAGCCGATGGCCGAGCTGTTCGCCGACCTCGACACCCGCATCAACGCACGCGCCGACTACTTCGAGAAGCGCGAGGCCGACCCCGGCTTCACCGGTTTCCATCGCATCGAGTACGCGCTGTACAGCCAGAACGACGTGAAGGGCCTCGCGCCCATGGTCGAGAAGCTCGCGGGCGACATCGGCACCCTCAAGGAGCGCCTGCGCGGCCTCAACATGCCGCCGGAGCGGCTCGCGGGCTCGGCCTCCAAGCTGCTGCGCCGCGTGGCCGACAACCTGCCGGCCGGCGGCGAAGACCACTACGGCCACGCCGAAGCCGCCAACCTGCAAGGCACCTACGAAGGCACGAAGAAGATTGCCGAGCTGCTCCAGCCGCTGTTGGTAAAGGCGGCGCCCGCGCTGCAGAAGAGCGTGGACGAGCGCTTCGCGGCCTTCGACGCCGCGCTGGCCCCTTACCGCGATGGCGAGGGCTTCAAGCCCGCGCCGCTGGACGAGGCGCAAAGAAGGGCACTGGCCGAACCCGTGCGCGCGCTGGCCGAGGAACTCGGCAAGGTCAACGCGGCGCTCGGCCTGGAATGACGTGAGAGCAGGCATCCCCATGGAAAAGTCGAAGATCAACGAAGCCGTCCCGCCCGAGGGACGACCCGAATCACCGCACCGCCGCCGCATGCTCGGCGCCGCCGGCGTCGCCTTCGCGGGCTTGGCCGCCTCGGCCCGTGCCGGCGCCGCGCCTTCGGACCCGCCCAATTCGCCGGACAGCGGCGCGCAAGTGACCGACGCGCCGCAGAGCACCCACACGCAAGACCGCGTGCCCTTCCGCGGCAGGCACCAGGCGGGCATCGTCACGCCGCGCCCAACGGCCGGCATGATCGCGTCGTTCTACGTGCTGGCCGAGAACCGCGCCGACCTGGAGCGGCTGTTCCGCACGCTCACCGAGCGCATCGCCTTCCTCACACAGGGCGGCCCGCAGACCGACCCCGACCCCAAGCTGCCGCCCGCGGGCTCCGGCATCCTCGGGCCGGTGGTGCAGCCCGACGGGCTGACGGTGACGGTGTCGGTCGGCACTTCGCTGTTCGACGAGCGCTTCGGCCTCGAGAAGAAAAAACCCCTGCGGCTGAACCAGATGCAGCGCCACCCGAACGACGCGCTCGACGCCGCGCTGTGCCACGGCGACCTGTCGATCCAGTTCTGCGCCAACACGCCCGACACCAACATCCACGCGCTGCGCGACATCATCAAGAACACGCCCGACCTGCTGGTGCTGCACTGGAAGCAGGAAGGCACCGTGCCGCCGATTCCGGCGGTGCCCGGCAAGCCGGCCGAGAGCGCGCGCAATTTCCTCGGCTTCAGGGACGGCTCCGCCAACCCCGACTCGGCCGACGACAAGCTCATGGACCGCATCGTGTGGGTGCAGCCCGGCGGCGACGAGCCCGCCTGGGCGGTGGGCGGCAGCTACCAGGCGGTGCGCATCATCCGCAACTTCGTGGAGCGCTGGGACCGCACGCCGCTGCAGGAGCAGGAGGCCATCATGGGCCGCCTCAAGCCCACCGGCGCGCCGATGGACGGCGGCAAGACCGAGCACGATGTGCCCGACTACACCAAGGACCCCGAAGGCAAGGCCACGCCGATGGACGCGCACATCCGGCTGGCGAACCCGCGCACCAAGGCCTCGGACAAGAACCTGATGCTGCGCCGGCCCTTCAATTATTCGAACGGCGTGACCAAGTCGGGCCAGCTCGAGATGGGGCTGCTGTTCATCTGCTACCAGGCCAACCTGGAGAACGGCTTCATCGCGGTGCAGAAGCGCCTGGACGGCGAGCCGCTCGAGGAATACATCAAGCCCATCGGCGGCGGCTTCTTCTTCACGCTGCCGGGCGTGCGGGACGAGCACGACTGGCTGGGGCGCAGCCTGATGGCCGCCTGAAGCGGCATCGGTGCCACAAGTTTTTTCACCACTGCCCAGAACAAGGAGATCCATGACCGTGCAGTTCCGCCGCCACTTCCTCGCCACTTTCGTCGCAGGCTTCGCCGGGCTCTGTGCCCTTGGCGCACAGGCCGCCGTGTCGCCGCTCGAGCTGGTCGGACCGATCTCCGACTACAAGATCTACGTCGCCGAGAACGTGCGCAAGCTGGCCGCGGACACGCGCGCCTTCACCGCCGCGGTGAAGGCCGGCGATATCGAGAAGGCGAAGAAGCTGTATGCGCCCACGCGCACCAGCTACGAGCGCATCGAGCCGGTGGCCGAGCTGTTCAACGACCTCGACAAGGCGATCGACTCGCGCGCCGACGACCACGAAAAGGCCGAGAAGGACCCGGCCTTCGGCGGCTTCCACCGCATCGAATACGGCCTGTGGGTGCAGAAGAACACCAAGGAGCTCAACCCGGTGGCCGACAAGCTGCTGGCCGACGTGCTCGAACTGCAGAAGCGCCTGGGTGCGCTGACCTTCCCGCCGGAGAAGGTGGTGGGCGGCGCCGCGGTGCTGATGGAAGAAGTGGCCGCGACCAAGATCTCCGGCGAGGAAAACCGCTACAGCCACACCGACCTGTGGGACTTCCAGTCGAATTTCGAGGGCGCTTTCAAGATCGTCGAACTGCTGCGCCCGCTGGTCGTGAAGGAAAACAAGGCTTTCTCGGACAAGACCGACGCCAATTTCAAGGTGGTGTTCGACACGCTGGCCAAGTACAGGACGGCCGACGGCGGCTTCGAAACCTATTCGAAGCTCACCGAGCGTGACCGCAAGCTGCTGGCGGGCCGCGTCAATACGCTGGCCGAAGACCTGTCCAAGCTGCGCGGCATGCTCGGGCTGAACTAGGCTCGCCCCCAGGCTGCGCGCACTTCGTGTCGCTTCGCCTTCGCCCTACCGGGGGCAACACCTGCGGCCTGGCATAGCCAGTTCCGCGGTGTTTCTGGGCTGCACCCCGCCTTTTTGAAGGGTGGTCAGGTTTGCGCGAGTGAGAATTGATAGCATTCGGGTATTGCTTACTTGGCGCGCCGATATTCAGGGCGCCCTCTCACCGTGCACACCAAAGACAACGGCGCAGCGCCGGCATCCGCCGTCCTGCACCTCGACCAGCTTCCCGACAACCAGTGGGCCACCGTGATCGACGTGGCGCGCCCCGAGAGCGCGGATGACCGCGAACTCGTGTTGCGCCTGACCGAAATCGGCTTCGTGCCGGGCGAAGCGGTGCGCATCGTGGCCAGCGGCATTCCCGGGCGCGAGCCGCTGGCCGTACGGCTGGGGCACACCACCTTCGCGCTGCGCCGCCATGAGGCCGCGCTCATCCACGTGACGCCGGGGGCTGCCAACCATGGTTGAGGCCGTCATCCAGGGCCCCGGCGGCTTTGCGCCCACCGCGCAGCCGGGCCGCATCGCCTTGCTGGGCAATCCCAACTGCGGCAAGACCGCGCTGTTCAACCTGCTCACCGGCAGCCGCCAGAAGGTGGCCAACTACGCCGGCGTGACCGTCGAGCGCAAGGAAGGCACGCTGCGCACGCCCTCGGGCCGGCGCGTGTTCGTGCTCGACCTGCCGGGCGCCTACAGCCTGAATGCGCTGAGCGCCGACGAGGCCGTGACCCGAGACATCGTCACCGGCCAGAGCAAGGAAGCCCTGCCCGACCTGCTGGTGTGCGTCACCGACGCCACCAACCTGCGGCTGAATCTTCGGCTGGTGCTCGAAGCCAGGAGGCTCGGCCTGCCGATGGTGGTGGCGCTCAACATGACCGACATGGCCCGCAAGCAGGGCATCGTGGTCGACAAGGCCGCGCTCTCGCGCGAGCTGGGGGTGCCGGTCATCGAGACTGTCGGCGTGCACACCGGCGGCGCGCAGGGCCTGCTCGAGGCGCTCGACGCGCCCGTGGCCGCCGCCGCGCCGCAGCCCTGGCAGGCGCCTGGCCTGGACGACGTGCTGGCCACGCAGCGCGAGGTGCGCCGCATCCTCGGCCTCACGGTGAAGGAGCCGGTCGGCAGCCTTGCCACCAGCGACCGCATCGACCGCCTGGTGCTGCACCCCGTGTGGGGCATGCTGGTGCTGGCCGTCACCATGTTCCTGATGTTCCAGGCGGTGTTCAGCTGGGCCAACGTGCCGATGGACGCCATCAAGGCCGGCACCGAGGCGCTCGGCGGCCTCATCAAGGCGCACATGGGCGAGGGCATGCTGCAGAGCCTGCTGGTCGACGGCGTGATCGCGGGCGTGGGCGGCGTCATCGTCTTCCTGCCGCAGATCCTGATTCTTTTCCTGTTCATCCTCGCGCTGGAAGACTCCGGCTACCTGCCGCGCGCGGCCTTCCTGCTCGACCGCGTGATGGGCACCGTGGGCCTGTCGGGCCGCTCGTTCATTCCGCTCCTGTCGAGCTTTGCCTGCGCCATTCCAGGCGTGATGGCCACGCGCACCATCAGCAACTGGCGCGACCGCATCACCACCATCATGATCGCGCCGCTCATGACCTGTTCGGCGCGGCTGCCGGTGTATGCGCTGCTCATCGCGGCCTTCATTCCGGCGCGCACCGTGGGCGGGGTGTTCAACCTGCAGGGCGTGGTGCTGTTCGCGCTGTATGTGTTCGGCATCGTCTCGGCCATGGCCGTGGCGTGGGTGATGAAGCGCTTCCGCGACAACACCGCGCATTCGCCGCTGATGATGGAGCTGCCCGCCTACCGCTGGCCCAACCCGCGCAACCTGGCGCTGGGCCTGTACGAGCGCGCATGGATCTTCCTGCAGCGCGTGGGCACGATCATCCTCACGCTGACCATCCTGCTGTGGTTCCTCTCGACCTTCCCGTCGCCGCCCCAAGGCGCGACCGGACCGGCCATCCAGTACAGCCTGGCCGGCATGATCGGCCGCGGGCTGGAGCACATCTTCGCGCCCATCGGCTTCAACTGGCAGATCTCGATCGCGCTGGTGCCGGGCATGGCCGCGCGTGAAGTTGCCGTGGGCGCGCTGGGCACGGTGTACGCGCTGTCGGCCACGGGCGACGACGTGGCGGGCCAGCTGGAACCGCTGATCGCGGGCAGCTGGTCGCTGGCGACCGCGCTGTCGCTGCTGGTCTGGTACGTGTTCGCGCCGCAGTGCATTTCGACGCTCGCCGCGGTGAAGCGCGAGACCGGCTCGTGGAAGTACGTGTGGATCATGGCCGGGTACCTTTTCGCGCTTGCCTATATGGCCTGTTTCATCACCTACCGCGTTGCGGTGGCACTCGGAGCAGGGTAAAAAAGCAAACCCCCAGGCTTGCCCACTTCGTGTGGCCGCCAACCCCCTTGCAGGGGGCAATACCTGCGGCCCGGCAAAGCCGGTTCCGCGGTATTCCTGGAGTAGGCTTGGGGACTGGAGTATTCGAGATATGACGCAACAACTGATCGTCGGATTCATCGTCGCCGCCGCCGCGTTCTACGCGGTCTGGCGCTGGATGCCCGCAGGCTGGCGCCGTGGTGCCGCGCAGAAGCTCGCGGCCGGCACGCATCGCGCGGGCTGGGTCGACGAAGAGCGCGCCAGGGAACTGGCCGCATCGCTGGCCAGGACATCGGGCTGCGGCTCGTGCGACAGCTGCGGAAGCTGCGCTCCCAAGACTCCCCTCAAACCCACGGAAGCCGACCAGGCCACCACCACCCGCCCGTCCACGCAAAGCCGCTGAGACCGATGCCCGCGCACATCCTCGTCGCCGGGGGCGGCATCGGGGGGCTGGCTACCGCGCTGGCGCTTTCCCGCAATCGGCACCGGGCCGACGTTTTCGAGCAGGCCGCCGTCTTCGGCGAAATCGGCGCCGGCGTGCAGCTCGGCCCCAACGCCACGCGGCGCCTCCAGCAGCTGGACCTGGGGCCGGGGCTCGCGGCCATCGCGGCGCGGCCCGATGCGCTCGTGGTCCACAGCGCCGACAGCGGCTCCGACCTGGCCCGCATGCCGCTCGGCGATGCCATGCAACAGCGCTACGGCGCCCCTTACTGCTGCGTGCACCGTGCCGACCTTCACGGCCTGCTGCTCGACGCCGTGCGTGCGCGCGGCACCGGCACGCTCGTCACCGCCGCGCGCATTACGCAGGTCGAGACCAGCGACGACCTGGTATGCATGTCGAGCACCGACGCGCGCGCCTGGGAAGGCGAGGCGATCGTCGGCGCCGACGGCCTCTGGAGCCTGGTGCGGCGCCAGCTCGACACCCCGTCGGCCGCGGAGCCGCCCCGCGTCACCGGCCACACGGCATGGCGCTCGATGATCGAGCAGGCGAAGCTTCCCGCTGCGCTGCGCCGCCGGCAGGTCGACGTGTGGCTGGGGCCGCGCCTGCATGCGGTGGCGTATCCGGTGCGCGGCGGCGACTGGCTCAACGTGGTCGTGATCGCCGAATCGGCGCCCGCGGGCGACGCGCGCGACTGGGACCAGGCCAGCAGCATCGCCGCGCTCAGGCAGGCCATGGGCCGCAGCTGCGGCGCCCTGCAGTCGCTGCTCGACGCAATGCCCGCCTGGCGCGCGTGGTCGCTCGGCGACCGGGCGCCCATGACCTGCGCGGCCGACATGGCGCACGAACGCGTCGCGCTGGTGGGCGACGCCGCGCACCCGATGGTTCCCTACCTCGCGCAGGGCGCGGGCATGGCCATCGAAGACGCGCTGGCGCTGGCCGATGCGCTGGGCGAGGGCAACGCGGCGGAGGTGCCGGCGGCCTTCGCGCGCTATGCCGAGGCGCGCTGGGCGCGCAATGCGCAGGTGCAGGCCAGGGCGCGCCGCAACGGCGAAATCTTCCACGCGACCGGCGCGGTGCGGCTGGGCCGAGACATGGCAATGCGCCTGCTGGGCGCGAAGCTGCTCGACCAGCCCTGGCTCTACGGCGGGTAGCCCTGGAGCCCTAGAGCCGGAACGCCTGCAGGTGTTCGATGCGCTCGGCGATTCCTTCCTGCCCCAGGTAGTGGCCCAGCTTGCCGTCCTGCATCTGCGCCAGCGTGGTCTCCAGTTCCAGCAGCATCGCATCGCGGTCCGCGACGAAGGCCGGTGCCACGTCGATGCCTGCCCGCTCGCAGGCTTCGGCGATCAGGTGCGCGCTCGCGGGCGCACCGCAGGCCGCGCACTTCACGATGGCCGCCACGTCGGGCTCCGCACCGTTGGCCAGCAGCGCGGCCGTGAGTTCGGGCGAGATCTGCCCGTCGATGCTGCCCAGCGCGTCCGCAGGCACCGGCGCACCGGCACGCACCAGCGCCGCCGCGGCGGCGAAGGCGCCATTCCCGACCGCGACATCGACCGCGAGCGCACTGCCTTGCAGCGGCCCGTCGAAGCCCACGCCCGCAGCGGCGAGCTGGGCGACCATGTCGGCGTCGTCCGTCGCGATGGCGTGGCGCAGCGCCACGCGCGCGAGCGATGGCTTGTGGCGCAGCGTGCCTTCGGCCAGCGGCGTGCGCCAGTCGACCACGGCGCGCGAATAGAAGGCGACCAGCTTGTCCATCAGGTCGAGGTCGAGCCCGTGTTCCTCGTGCCGGTCGTCCAGGTACTCGAGCAGCGTCTGCCCCGCGAAATAGTCGCTCGTGGGGGCCAGCGGGTCTTCGTCCAGGTGCAGCGCAGCGAAGGCGCCCATCAGGTCGGAGGCGACGGTGTTCACGCTGTCTTCATGCAGCGCATGCGTCCAGGCCGGCGGCAGGCCCTTCTTCCAGGCGACGATCTGGCCGTGCTCGGCGCCGGGCTCGACCACCGCGTAGATGCGGTCGGTGTATTCGAAGCCGCCGAAGGGCAGGTGCGTGAGCTTGCCGCTCCATGGCTCGCCGCTTTCTTCGGCGGCTTCCTGCGCCAGTTCCAGTTCGTGGTCGATCCAGCCCTGCAGGTCGTGATAGCCGTCGCTGCCGTTCCAGAACAGCTCGGTCCAGCTGATGCCTTCGAGGTTGCCGTTCATCTCGAGCGACAGGTCGTAGTCGAGCCGCCCGCCAGCGGTGACTTCCCACAGCGCGAGCAGTCCACCGGGGATCGGCCCCGCGCACAGCGACTGCACGGCGGCAATCCGTGCCTGGGGCATCGGCGGCTGCGCGTCGAAGATCACGCGGTTGGCGAACAGCACGACGCCGTGTTCGCGCAGGGTGGAAAGCTCTTCGGGTGTGAACCGGATGTCGTGCATGGCGGTGGCCTCCGTTGTTTCCAAAACTGTAGCGCGTTGCGCCGAAGGAACAATCCGGACCACCCCAGCCTCATGAGGGCGTTTGCACGGCGAGGCTGCAGATCTAGAGGTCCGTGCGCAGCTTCCAGATCTCCGGGAACAGCACCACGTCGAGCATCTTGCGCAGGTAGCTCACGCCGCCGGTGCCGCCGGTGCCGCGCTTGAAGCCGATCACGCGCTCGACCGTCGTCACATGGCGGAAGCGCCAGAGGCGGAATGCGTCTTCGAGGTCGGTGAGCTTCTCGCCGAGCTGGTACAGGTCCCAGTGGTCGTGCGGATTGCGGTAGACGGTGAGCCATGCCGCCTCCACGCCGTCGCTCATTTCGTAGGGCTGCGTCCAGTCGCGCTCCAGCCGGTCGGCGGGCACGGGCAGGCCGTGGCGCGCGAGCAGGCGCAGCGACTCGTCGTACAGCGAAGGCGCGCGGTAGGCCGCGTCCACCTGCGCGAGCAGGTCGGCGCGGTGCGCGTGCGGCTTGAGCATGGCGGCGTTCTTGTTGCCGAGCGCGAACTCGATGCAGCGGTACTGGGCGCTCTGGAAGCCGCTGGAGTTGGCGAGGTAGGGGCGCATCGCCGTGTATTCGGGCGGCGTCATGGTCGAGAGCACGGTCCACGCGCTCACCAGCTGTTCCATGATGCGGCTCACGCGGGCCAGCATCTTGAAGGCGTCGGCCAGTTTTTCTTCCGCGATGCAGGCGGTGGCGGCGCGCAGCTCGTGCAGCATGAGCTTCATCCAGAGCTCGCTGGTCTGGTGCTGCACGATGAACAGCATCTCGTCGTGCGCGGGCGAGAGCGGATGCTGCGCGTTGAGGATCTCGTCGAGGTGCAGGTAGTCGCCGTAGCTCATGGACTTGCTGAAGTCCAGCTGCGCCTTTTCTTCGTGGACGATGCGCTCGGGGCTGTGTTCGGTGCTCATGTCACTGCGTTCTTGCGGTTGAATTCGGGGCGTCGCCACTCGCCGGTCTCGAGCACCTGCACCAGATGCTCGACCGAGTCCCACACGTCCTCGAAGCCGATGTACAGCGGCGTGAAGCCGAAGCGCAGGATGTCGGGCATCTGCGAGTCGCCGGCGCGGTAGTCGCCGATCACGCCGCGCGCGATGAGTGCCTGCACGATGGCGTAGGCGCCTTCCTCGCGACTGAGGCAGACCTGCGAGCCGCGCCGTGCATGGTCGCGCGGCGTGACCAGCGAGAGGCCGTGGCCGGCGCAGCGTTCCTCGACCAGCCTGATGAACATGTCGGTCAGCGCGAGCGACTTGGTGCGCAGCGCGGCCATCGCGCCGTGGTCGCCGTTGAACGACTCGGCGGCGAGCACGGTGTCGAGCCCGCATTCGAGCCCGGCCAGCGCGATGATCGGCTGCGTGCCGCACAGGTAGCGGCCCACGCCCGGGGCAGGGCGGTAGTGCGGCGTGAACTCGAAGGGCGCCGCGTGGCCCCACCAGCCGGACAGCGGCTGCTCGAATGCGCCCGCGTGCTTCGTGTGCACCCAGGCGAAGGCCGGCGCGCCGGGGCCACCGTTGAGGTACTTGTAGCCGCAGCCGATGGCGTAGTCGGCGTTGCTGTCGTTCAGTGCAACCGGCACGGCGCCCGCGCTGTGCGCGAGGTCCCACACTGTGAGCGCGCCCACCGCATGCGCGGCGGCGGTGACGGCCTTCATGTCGTGCATGGCACCGGTGCGGTAGTTGACGTGCGTGAGCATCAGCACGGCCACTTCGTCGGTCAGCACGCCGGGCAATTCGCTTGCGTCGATCAGCTTGAGCGTGAAGCCGCGCTCACGGCACAGCGACTCGGCAATATAGAGGTCGGTCGGGAAGTTGCTGCGCTCGCTCACCACCAGCTTGCGGCCGCTGTCCTTCTGCTGCGACAGGGCAGCGAACAGCACCTTGTAGAGGTTGACCGAGGTGCTGTCGGTGCACACCACTTCGCCGGGCGCGGCGCCGATCAGGCGGGCCACCTTGTCGCCCAGGCGCTGCGGCAGGTCGAACCAGCTCGCGGTGTTCCAGGAGCGGATGAGGCCTTCGCCCCATTCCTTGGTCACGACTTCGGCGATGCGCGCGGGCGCGGCCTTGGGCATCACGCCGAGCGAGTTGCCGTCGAGGTAGAGCACGCCCTCGGGCACGATGAATTGGTCGCGCAGGGCGCGCAGCGGGTCTTGCGCGTCGAGCGCGCGGCAGTCTGCAAGTGTCGTCATGGTGGAGGTTTCAGCGGGGAAGTTCGCGCAGCACGGCGCGAACGGGGGAGGCATCGGCGCTGACCAGCTTCAGCGGCAGCGCGATGAGTTCGTAGTCGCCTTCGGGCACGTCGTCGAGCACGAGGTTCTCGAGCACGCGCAGGTCGAGGCGGCGGATGCGTTGGTGGCTCTCCAGCGTCTTGCTGTCGGCCGGGTCGATGCTGGCGGTGTCGATGCCGATGAGCTTCACGCCCATGGCCGCGAGGCGCTCGACGGTGGCGGGCGCATAGGCCGCGAGCTGCGGGTCCCAGTGGCCGACCGGCATGCTGTCGTAGGTGCGCACCAGCACGCGCTGGGGCAGGTGGCTGTCGATGGCGTGTGCGATGTGCTCCCACTCGATCAGAGGGCCCTTGTCGATCGCATGGATCACGCGGCAGGGGCCGAGGAAGGGCGTGAGGTCGACGTTGCCGATGGCCTGGCCCTCGGGGTCGTAGTGCAGCGGGGCGTCGGCGTGCGCGCCGACGTGGGGCGAGAGCTTGATCTCGCTGACGTTCACCGGGCAGCCGGGCGAGATGGTCGCGGCCCAGCGCTGTTGGTAGGGCGTGTCGCCGGGAAAGACCGGCGCGCCTTCATGCACGGGCGGCGAAATGTCCCAGATGCGATGCTGATGTGATGGAGCCATGGCGCGAAGTTAGCGCCGGGCGAGGGGTCGTGGTGTCGGTTATTTCCAACACCCTGCGTGACGAGTTGAAGCGCAGGCTCAGTGCGGCGACGGCAGCGCCGGCAGCCCGTGGCGGGCCCGCGCGCGCTCGCAGGCGTCGCTGCCCGATTGCAGCTCGTGGCACGGATTGGGCCGCCATTCGTAGATGCCGCAGCTCACGGATTCGCCGATCTTGCCGGTGAGGGCGGCGCAGCGCATCGGCGTGTGATCGGTGCCGCGCATGCGGCAGAGGCTGTTGTTCACCTCGACGGCAAGGCCGGACGGCACCCTGCCGCCGTTGTCGTCGAGTTCGTGCACGCTGAAGTCGACGCGGTAGCTGGCGCAGCAGGCGCCGCATTGCTGGCAGGGGTTCATGGGGCAAGAAGGGCGGCGTCGTGCACGCGCCTCAGCAGGCGGCGACGGATCAGCCCGCTCGCGGGCCGGATCAGCAGCCAGTAGGGGGTGAAGCGGCGGCGTGCCGCATCGTCGCCGCACCAGACGCGGGTGCGGGTGGTCAGGCGCGTGCCCTGGCCCTCGGGCTGGGCGGTGAAATTGAGCACCAGCTTGGCAATGCCCGTGGCGTCGAGCGCGGCGAAGGCGCGGGCATCGGCGAGCGGGACCAGTCCGTAGTCCGACCGCCAGAAGCGGCCCGCGAGGCCGAAAGCGAGTTCGCGTTCGCCGTCTCGGCCGAGCTGGGTGAATTCGCCGAGGCTGAATGCCGGCCGGTTCTGCAGCGCCGACGCGAAGCCCAGGCGCCCGGCCAGCCGGTTCGGCAACTCGCGCAGAGAGATCAGGCGGCGGGCGACCGGGTCGTCGACCACATCGGGCCGGGCCGCCATGTCGAGCACGCGAGCAGGCGAGGCCGGCACGTGGAGGCTGTGTTCTTCCGCGAACTGGTAGCGCGGAAGGTAGCGGGTCATCAGCTCCATGCGCGGGCCCCGGCGGATCGAAAGCTTCTCAGAGCCTGCCGAGCAGCAGGAACTCCATCAGCGCCTTCTGGGCATGAAGGCGGTTCTCCGCCTCGTCCCACACCACCGACTGCGGGCCGTCGATGACTTCGGCCTGCACTTCCTCGCCGCGGTGGGCGGGCAGGCAGTGCATGAAGAGCGCGTCGGGCTGGGCGGCGCGCATCATGTCCTCGTCGACGCACCAGTCGGCGAAGGCCTTGCGGCGGGCTTCGTTCTCGGCTTCGTAGCCCATGCTGGTCCAGACGTCGGTGGTGACGAGGTCGGCGCCGCGGCAGGCTTCCATCGGGTCCTTGAAGACCTTGTAGCTGTCGCCCGAGCGGATGCCGGCGATCGACTGGTCGACCTCGTAGCCGCTGGGCGTGCTCACGTGCACCGTGAAGCCCAGGATCTCGGCCGCCTGCAGCCAGGTGTTGGCCATGTTGTTGCCGTCGCCGACCCACGCCACGGTCTTGCCCTGGATGGAGCCTCGGTGCTCGATGTACGTGAAGATGTCCGCCAGGATCTGGCAGGGGTGGAACTCGTTGGTCAGGCCGTTGATGACCGGCACGCGCGAGTGCGCCGCGAAGGCGTCGATCTTGGTCTGCTCGTAGGTGCGGATCATCACGATGTCGACCATGCGGCTGATGACCTTGGCGCTGTCCTCGATGGGCTCGGCGCGGCCGAGCTGGCTGTCGCCGGTGGTCAGGTGGACCACGCTGCCGCCGAGCTGGTACATGCCGGCCTCGAAGCTCACGCGGGTGCGCGTGCTGGCCTTCTCGAAGATCATGGCCATCGTGCGGTCGACCAGCGGCTGGTGCTTCTCGTAGGTCTTGAACTTCTTCTTGATGACCGCCATGCGGTCGAAGAGGTAGGCGTATTCGTCGGCCGTGAAGTCGGCGAACTGCAGGTAGTGCCGGATGTTCGTGTTCGCGGTGGCGGTCGTCATTGGGGTGCGGGCTCCGACAGGAAGGCTTTGACGATGGGCGCGAGGATGGCGACGATCTCGTCGGCCTCGGCGATGGTCAGGATGAGCGGCGGAACGAGGCGGATCACCTTGTCGGCCGTCACGCTCAGCAGCAGGCCGGCGTCGCAGGCGCGGTTCAGGATCACGCCGCAGGGGCGGTCGAGCTCGATGCCCAGCATCAGGCCCTGGCCGCGCACTTCCTTCACGCCCGGCAGGCCGCCGATCTCGCGCTCCAGCGCGGCCTTCAGGTGGGCGCCCACGGTGGCGGCGTTCTCGAGCAGCTTGTGCTCTTCCATGATGCGGATGGTCTCGACGCCGGCGCGCATGGCCAGCGGGTTGCCGCCGAAGGTGGTGCCGTGGTTGCCGGGGGCGAAGATGCCGGCGGCCTTGGGGCCGGCCACCACGGCGCCGATCGGCACGCCCGAACCCAGGCCCTTGGCCAGCGGCATCACGTCGGGCTTGATGCCCGCCCACTGGTGGGCGAACCACTTGCCGGTGCGGCCCATGCCGCACTGCACTTCGTCGATCATCATGAGCCAGTCGCGCTCGTCGCACAGCGCGCGCACCTGCTTGAGGTATTCCCAGCGCATCGGGTGGATGCCGCCTTCGCCCTGGATGGTCTCGAAGAACACGGCGACCACGTTCGGGTTGCCCTCGGTGGCCTTCTTCAGCGCCTCGATGTCGTTCAGCGGCACGCGGATGAAGCCCTCGACCAGCGGGCCGAAGCCGGCCTGCACCTTGGGGTTGCCGGTGGCCGACAGCGTGGCGATGCTGCGGCCGTGGAAGGCGGCTTCGTAGACGACGATCTCGGGGCGCTCGATGCCCTTGTCGTGGCCGTACTTGCGGGCCAGCTTCAGGGCGGCTTCGTTGGCTTCGAGGCCGGTGGAGCAGAAGAAGACGTTGGTGAGGCCCGACAGTTCGGTCAGCTTGGCGGCCAGCTGTTCCTGGCCGGGCACGTGGTAGTAGTTGGAGCTGTGGATCAGCTTGGTCAGCTGGTCCTGCAGGGCGGGCACCAGCTCGGGGTGGTTGTGGCCCAGGGTGTTGACGGCAATGCCGCCGAGGCCGTCGATGTAGGCCTTGCCCGTGGTGTCCCAGACTCGGCAGCCCTGGCCGTGCGACAGTGCGATCGGCAGGCGACCGTAGGTGTTCATGACGTGGGGCGAGGTGGGCTGGGCGGTAGCGCTCATTCGGGTTCTCCAGATAGGGAACGCGGATTCTAGGCGTGCGGTTTGACGGCTTCGTTGAGGATTCCGCATTACAGCAATGCCCCATGTTCAGGATGCAAAAAGTGGCGCAGATAGAATTGCGTGTTGCACCGCAGCACCTGCTCGGGCGCCTCATTCAACGATGATTTCCCCCACAGCCAAAGAAATCTTCATCCAGGGCATCACCAAGGATGGACGGACCTTTCGCCCGAGCGATTGGGCCGAGCGCCTTGCCGGCGTGATGAGCTCCTTCCGCCCCGGTGGCGCCTTTCCCGGCAGCTACCTGAGCTACTCCCCGTGGTGCGTGCCGACGACCATCAACGGCGTGAAGTGCGTGGTCGTGAACCGCGCGCTGCGCGATGCCGAGCCCATGGCCTGGGATTTCTGCGTGAACTTCGCGAAAGACAACGACCTGCAGGTCGCCGAGGCCTGCCTGGTGCCCGACACACCCATCCCCCCCAAGAAGGCCTGACAGACAGGCCTTTTTCTTTTTTGCGAGCCGATCAGGCATGAAAAAACCGCCCGAAGGCGGTTTTTTACACTTTGCTGCAGCGCACCCCGATCAAACGGCGGACCGGAGAATTCCGGTCCGGGCTTGCCTGACAGGTGTCAGGCGGCGGCCTTTTCAGGCGCCAGGGCGAGGGCCTTGACCTTGGCCGACAGGCGGCTCTTGTCGCGGGCGGCCTTGTTCTTGTGGAAGATGCCCTTGTCGGCGACGGTGTCGACGATGCTCTGGGCCTTCGCGAACAGTTCGCTTGCCTTGGTCTTGTCGCCAGCCAGAACAGCCTTTTCGACGTTCTTGACAGCGGTACGGTATTTGGAGCGCAGCGAGGTGTTCGCAGCGTTGAGCTTGGTGTCCTGGCGGACGCGCTTACGGCCGGAGGCGAGGCGCGGGTTCTTTTTCTTGGGCTTGGCGGATGCCATGATTTAGTTCCTTAGGTGTCTGAGGATGATGCAGCAAAGCCCTCCATTATAGGCCGGGTTGGCCCTTTCGCCCAATTCGCGCCCGAATCGGCCCGTTCCGGCGGCCGGCGGGGCCTAAACTCGGCCCCCGTGTCCCTGCTCAAATCCGCCTCCACCGTCTCCCTGCTGACTCTCGCTTCGCGGATCACGGGCCTTGTGCGCGACGTGCTTTTCGCCTCGGTATTCGGCGTCAGCGCGCTGACCGACGCGTTCAACGTCGCCTTCCGCATTCCCAACCTGTTTCGCCGCGTCTTTGGCGAAGGCGCCTTCAGCCAGGCTTTCGTGCCGGTGCTGGCCGCGCGCAAGACCGAAGACGGCCAGGAAGGCGCGCGGCAGCTGATCGACCATGTCGCCACCCTGCTGACCTGGACGCTGCTGATCGTCTGCGTGGCCGGCGTGGTCGGTGCGCCCCTGATGGTGTGGGCGATGGCAAGCGGGTTGCCGGGCTTCGACTCGGCCGTGGTCATGACGCGCTGGATGTTCCCGTACATCGGCTTCATGTCGCTGGTGGCGCTGGCCGGGGGCATTCTCAATACCTGGCGCAAGTTCGCGGTGCCGGCGGCTTCGCCGGTGCTGCTGAACATCGCGCTGATCCTGTCGATCGTGATCGGCGCGCCGCTTTTCCGGCGCTGGGGCGTGGAGCCGATCTACGCGCAGTGCGTGGGCGTGCTGGTGGGGGGCGTGCTGCAACTGGCCCTGCAGATCCCGGCGCTGCGCAGGCTCGGGCTGCTGCCGCGCATCGGCGTGAGCCTGCGGGCGCTGCGCACCGCGTGGACCGACCCGAACACGCGCAAGGTGCTCAGGCTGATGCTGCCCGCGCTGCTGGGCGTCAGCGTGGCGCAGATCTCGCTGCTCATCAATACGCAGATCGCCTCGCACCTCGCGGTGGGCAGCGTGACATGGATCACCAATGCCGACCGGCTGATGGAATTTCCCACCGCCATGCTCGGCGTCGCGCTCGGCGTGGTGCTGATGCCGCAGCTCTCCAGCGCCCGTGCCGCCAAGGACGATGCGCGCTATTCGTCGCTGCTCGACTGGGGCCTGCGCCTCGTGGTCATGCTTTCGGCGCCCTGCGCCATCGCGTTGCTGCTTTTTGCCAGGCCCCTGGTGGCGGTGCTTTTCCACAATGGCGCCTACACCGGCGAGGACGTGGGCCGCACGACCCTGGCGCTGATGGGCTACGGCGTCGGCCTCGTGGGCATCGTGGCCGTGAAGGTGCTCGCGCCCGGCTACTACGCCAAGCACGACACGCGCACGCCGATGCTCATCGCCGTGGGCGTGCTGGTGCTGACGCAGGTGCTCAACGTCTTCCTGGTGCCGGTGCTGCAGCACGCGGCGCTCACGCTGACCATCGCCATCGGGGCGCTGGTCAATTCGGCCTGGCTGCTGGCCGGCTTGATCCGCCGCGGCAGCTACAAGCCCGAACCCGGCTGGGGCAAGTTCGCGCTGCAGGTGCTGGCGGGCACGCTGGTGCTGGCGGCGCTGCTGGCGTGGGGCTCGGCGCATTTCGACTGGGTCGGCCTGCGCGCGCAGCGCCTGCTGCGCATCGGCCTGCTGGCCGCGCTGATCGCCGCTTCCGTGGTGGTGTACTTCGGCGTGCTGGCGGCGGCGGGCGTTCGCTTGCGCAGTTTTCTGCGCCGCTGAACACGCCTTGACGCCCCCGGCGGGCTCCTCTACAAAGACACATGACGTTCAGCTTTCAGGTTCCCTCCGCGCTGGAGTATTTCGAATCGCTGGTCCGCAGCGACGATCACTTTCCGCTGCTCGAAGCCGCCGCCAGCCTGGCGCAGGACGAGTACCCCGACCTCGACGTGCAGCAGGTGCTGGGCGACGTCGACCAGCTCCTGGCCCGCCTGAAGCGCCGCCTGCCGGCCGACGCGGCCCCGCTGGCGCGGTTGCGCGCGCTGAACCAGTTCTTCTTCAACGACCTGAACTTCGGCGGCAACCTCAACGACTACTACGACCCCGACAACAGCTACCTGAACGCCGTGCTGCGCACCCGCCGCGGCATTCCGATTTCGCTGGCGGTGCTGTGGATGGAACTGGCGCAGGGCCTGGACCTGCAGGCGCGGGGCATCGGCTTTCCGGGCCACTTCATGCTCAAGGTGACGCTGCCCAAGGGGCAGGTGGTGATCGATCCGTTCACCGGCAAGTCGCTGTCGCGCGAAGAGCTCGGGGAGCGGCTCGAGCCCTACAAGCGCAGCAACGGCCTGGTGGGCGACTTCGATGTGCCGCTGGGCCTGTACCTGCAGCCGGCCAGCTCGCGCGAGATCATCGCGCGCATGCTGCGCAACCTGAAGGAGGTGCACCACGCGCAGGAAGACTGGCTGCGCGTCATTGCCGTGCAGGACCGGCTGATCGCCCTGCTGCCCGGCGCCTGGGGCGAATACCGCGACCGCGGCATCGCGCACGCCGAGCAGGGCAACACCACGCAGGCCGTGCGCGACCTCGAAACCTACCTGTCGAAGGCCGAAGACGCCCTGGACATCGACGCGATCGCCGAGCGCGTCGCCGCCCTGCGCCGCATGGCCAATTGAGATGGACACCAAGGCCGGTGTGAGCCCGGCGCCCGACCTGGGCACCCTGCATGAGTTCCACGGCGTGCAGCCGGTGCTGCCGGTGTCGGACGTGTCGCGCGCCGCGCGCTGGTTTCGCGACGTGCTGGGCTTCGAGCTCGACTTCATCGCCGGCGAACCGCCCAGCTATGCCC
The DNA here is from genome assembly GCF_003019815.1 of Variovorax sp. PMC12. Taxonomy (NCBI): domain Bacteria; kingdom Pseudomonadati; phylum Pseudomonadota; class Betaproteobacteria; order Burkholderiales; family Comamonadaceae; genus Variovorax; species Variovorax sp. PMC12. The sequence continues at coordinate 2,392,783 of NZ_CP027773.1, read as the reverse complement.
GCGTGAAGAAGGGCGACCGCAGCTACGGCGACCCGGTCTACCTGCGGCTGTGGCAGTGCAACACCCGCGGGGCCGTGCCCTGGCGCGGCGAAATCGTGATCCACGTGGGCAAGGACATCGACGGCCTGCATGCGGCTTACGTGAAACGCGGCGTGACGGTCGTCGAACCGCCGGTGTCCCAGCCCTGGGGCCTGCGCGAATTCGCGATCCGCGAACCCGACGGTCATGTGTTGCGCTTCTGCAGCTCCCTGCCCTGACGCCACCGTCTGGGGCCGGAAACACAAAATTACAGATAGATCGATGCCGCCGTGTCGATCCGACTTCCGCTCGTCCGACGTGTGAACAGGAGCAGCAGTTTCCAGCGGCTCCCAGCCTCATCAACTTCAGGAGAAAAGACATGCGATTCATGATTCTGGTCAAGGCCAACGCCGATTCCGAAGCCGGCGTGATGCCCAGCACCGAAATCCTCACCGCCATGGGCAAGTTCAACGAAGAACTGGTCAAGGCCGGCGTGCTGCTGGCCGGCGAGGGCCTGCACCCCAGTTCCAAGGGCGCGCGCGTGCGCTGCGAAGGCCCGACCAAGCGCACCGTCATCGACGGCCCCTTCGCCGAGACCAAGGAGCTGCTGGCCGGCTTCTGGCTGTTCCAGGTGAAGTCGAAGGAAGAAGCCATCGAGTGGATCAAGCGCAGTCCCTTCCAGGAGGGCGAGATCGAGATCCGCCAGGTGTTCGAGGCCGCCGACTTCGGCGACGCCATGACGCCTGAGCTGCTTGCCCAGGAAGACCGCCTGCGCGCCGAGACCGAGGCCCGCGGCAAGACCGGCAGCTGACAGCTCCCGGCGCATCGCGGGAGCCGCCGTGACCGCAGAAGAGGGCCGCGAGGGCGCCATCCGCCGCACCGTCGAGGCGGTGTGGCGCATGGAGTCCGCGAAGATCATTGCCACCGTCGCGCGCATGGTGCGCGACGTGGGCCTGGCCGAAGAACTGGCGCAGGACGCGCTTGTCTCCGCCCTCGAGCAGTGGCCCGGCGAAGGCGTGCCAGACAACCCCGCCGCCTGGCTCACCGCCGTGGCCAAGCGCCGCGCGCTCGACCGCCTGCGCCACCGGCAACTGGCCGAGCACAAGGCCGGCGAGATCGGCCGCGAGTTCGATGCGCAGCACGAAATGGCGCAGGCCGACTTCGCCGACGCGGTCGATGCGGCGCTGGACGACGACATCGGCGACGACCTGCTGCGGCTGGTGTTCACCGCCTGCCATCCGGTGCTGTCGACCGAGGCGCGCGTGGCGCTCACGCTGCGTCTGATGGGCGGCCTCGCGACGGACGAGATCGCCCGCGCGTTCCTCGTGCCCGAGGCCACCGTGGCGCAGCGCATCGTGCGCGCCAAGCGCACGCTGGCCGAGGCGCGCGTGCCCTTCGAGGTGCCGCGCCGCCGCGAGCTGGAAGGCCGGCTCGCTTCGGTGCTCGAAGTGATCTACCTGATCTTCAACGAAGGCTATTCGGCCACCGCCGGCGACGACTGGATGCGCCCCGCGCTGTGCGACGAGGCCCTGCGCCTCGGCCGCATCCTGGCCGAGCTGATGCCCAAGGAGGCGGAAGTGCACGGCCTCGTCGCGCTGATGGAAATCCAGGCCTCGCGCACCGCCGCGCGCGTCGGCGCCTCGGGCGAGCCGGTGTTGCTGCTCGAGCAGAACCGTGCGCGCTGGGACCACATGCTGATCCGCCGCGGCCTGGCCGCGCTCGCACGCGCCGAATCGCTCGGCGGCGCGCTCGGCCCCTACGCGCTGCAGGCCGCCATTGCCGCCTGCCATGGCCGTGCGCGCACGGCTGACGAAACCGACTGGGCGCGCATCGCCGCGCTCTACGACGCGCTGGCCGAGCTCGCGCCGTCGCCCATCGTCAAGCTCAACCGCGCGGTCGCGCTGTCGATGGCATTCGGACCGGCGGCGGGGCTGGAGGTGGTCGACGCGCTCATGGACGAGCCCGCGCTCAAGGGCTACCACCTGCTGCCGACGGTGCGCGGCGACCTGCTGTTCAAGCTCGGGCGCCGCGACGAGGCGCGCAGGGAGTTCGACCGCGCCGCCGCGCTCACGCGCAACACGCGCGAGCGTGCGTTGCTGCTCGCGCGTGCGCGGGCCTGCATGGCCGGGTGAACGCCCGGCGCCGGGTGCCGCAGCTCAGGCCTTGAAAGCCTGGCCGGCCTCCGAGGGCGAGCCCGGCAAGCCGAACTGGTGCCACGCGCGGCGCAATTGCGTGTCGGAGCCGAAGCCCGACTGCTCCGCCGCCCGCGTGACGCTGGCGCCGGAGGCCAGCGCGAGCTGCGCCACCGCCAGCCGCAGCCTGCGCAGGTAGGCCAGCGGCGCGACGCCCGCATGTTCCATGAAAAGCCGCGTGAGATGCCGTGCCGACGTATGCGCCACCTCTGCCATGCGCGGCACGCTCCAGTCGGCCTGCGGCTGCTCGCTGACCGCGTCCTGCACGCGGTGCAGCGCGGCATGCAGGTGGTTGCGGTAGGCCAGGAAGGGCGACAGCTCCGGGTCTTGCGGGCCGCGCCGCAGCGCCACCACCATGGTCTGCGCGACCTGCGCCGCCAGCGCCTCGCCGCAGAGTTCTGCGATGCGGTGCAGCACGAGGTCGATGCCGGTCGTCACGCCCGCGCTGCTGTAGACCGGCGGGTCGATCACGAACACCCGGTTGGCGACCACGTCGCAGCGCGGCTCCACCGTGCGCAGTTCGCCCAGGTGATGATGGTGCGTGGTCGCGCGACGGCCCGCGAGCGCGCCGGCATGCGCCGCCAGCACGGCGCCGGCGCAGATCGTCACCAGTTCCAGGCCGCCGCGCTCGAAGCGCTGGCCGCGCAGCCAGTGCAGCAGGTCTTGCGCCTCCGGGGTGTCGACGGCGATGGTGTCGCCGGGCAGTCCGACCAGCACGACCCAGCCGGGGCCGTCCCACCGCACCGGCAGCGGCGCGAGTCCGGAAAGCGCGACGCCGACCGAGCCCATCGCGGTCGGCCGGGGGCTTGCGAACTCGATCGCGAAGCGCTCGGGCTGGCCCATGGCCCGCAGCCGCTGGTTGGCGATGCGCAGTGCCTCGGCCGGGCCGGCCCAGTCGAGCACCAAGCTGCCGGGCAGCAGGACGAAAACTACGCGGATGGGCTGGTGCCGGCGGGGTTGCGGGTCCATGCGTAGTCCATCTGGCGCGCGGTGCGCTCGGCCAGTTCGCGGCCGGCCAGGCGCTCCACGAGGTGCAGGCTCATGTCGATGCCGGCGCTGATGCCGGCCGAGCTGACGATGCGCCCGGTATCAACCCAGCGCAGGTCTTCGCGCACGTTCAGCGCGGGGAACTGCGCGCGCAGGTCGGCGATGTCTTCCCAGTGCGTGGTGACGGCGTCGCTGGTGACCACGCCGCTGGCGGCCAGCAGGAAGACGCCGGTGCAGACCGAGGCGACCACCTGCGCGCCGGCCGCGTTGCGGGCGATCCAGCGCAGGGTGTCGGGGCTCGCCAGCGGCGCGTCGACCACGCCGCCGGGAACGACCAGCACGTCGGCTTGCGGGCTGTCTGCCAGCGTGTGATTGGCCAGCAGTTGCAGGCCGGCGCGCGCCTGCACCGTCTGGCCCAGGGCCGCCGAGACCACCTCGAAGGGCGCGGCAGTGCCCGGTCGCATCCGCTGGCTGACGCGGCTCGCGGTGGTGAAGACCTCGAAGGGGCCGGCGAAATCGAGCGCCTCCACGCCGTCGAACGCCAGGATCACTACGCGCAGGGTGCTCATGCCACGGCCCGTTCCAGCGCCTGCGCCACGGTGCAGACGGTGGCGAAGCGGCCATGCAGCACGGTCGCGGTGCGGGCCTTGATGTCGGCGGCCGACAGCGGCCTGCCGTCAGGCTGCACCATGTCGAAGGTCAGGGTGGCGTCGGTCACGTAGTCGACCTGCCAGCCCAGGTCGGACGCGTGGCGGGTGGTGGTTTCGCAGCACTGCTCGGTGCGGATGCCGCTCACGATCAGCCGGCCGATGCCGTTCTGCGTGAGCCACACGTCGAGCCCGCTGTTGACCAGCGCGCTGTGGCGGTGCTTGGTGAAGTTGGCGGCGGCCTCGAAATGCGCCAGCCCGGCGATGGGACGCACATGGCCGGATTCGACCGCGAAGGGGTTGCTCGCGTCCGAGGGCCCGTCGGTGTGGAAGATCCGCACGACCGGCAGGCCGGCGGCGGTGCAGCCTTCGATCAGGGCGTTCTGGGCGCCCAGGTAGGCGGCGGCCAGGCTTTCGTTCCAGTAGGGGCGATGGCGGAACGACTCCTGCGCGTCGATCACAATCAGACAGGTTTTCATGGCGGCGGCTCGCAAGGGTGCGGAGTGGATGATGCCCCCGATTCTTTCGTGCGGCCAGCCGGCGGGCCGCTCGGTGCCGGACCAGAATCGATCAGATCCGGACATCGCTGATCGCGCGCGCGGTCAGGTCAGACCAGCGCAGCCGCCTGCAGCTCTTTCTTCAGGTACGCGTAGTACAGCGGCGCCGCCACCAGCCCGGCCGGGCCGAACACCGCCTCGGCCACGAACATCACGGCCAGCAGTTCCCACACGCTCATCTGCGTGCGTGCGCCGACCACCTTGGCGTTGATGACGTATTCGGCCTTGTGGATCACGATCAGGAAGATCAGGCAGGCCGCCGCCGTGACCGGCGACACCGACAGCCCCACCAGCGTGATCACCGAGTTGCACACCAGGTTGCCCACGATGGGCACCAGGCCCGCGAGGAAGGTGAGGGTGATGAGCGCCGGCGTGTACGGCAGGTGCGCGCCCCACATCGGCATGACGAACAGCAGGAAGATGGCCGTGAGCAGCGTGTTGAAGGCGGCGATCCAGAACTGGGCCGCGACGATCTGCCCGAAGGCCTCGCCGAAGGTCTGCACGCGCTGGTGCAATTGGTCGGCCAGCGGCATGCGGCGCGGCGCGGCATGCGCCACGGCCGCCAGCGCGCCGACGATCAGCCCCACGTAGGAAAAGAGCAGCCCGTGCAGCCAGGCGCGGCCGGCCATGGCCAGCGAGCCGGCCTGCGCGCGCAGGTAGTTGGCGATCACGCGCTGGATCTCGGCCGCGCCCTCGGGCAGGTAGGCCGCGATCTCGCCGGGCAGCTTGGAGCGCAGCTCTAGCACCGTGCGCGCCGTGTAGTCGAGCAGCTCGCGGTACTGGTCGGGCGCGTCGACGATGTATTCGCGGGCCTGCGACAGCAGCAGCGTGAGCAGCGCGATCGGCCCCACCAGCACCAGGATCACGGCCAGCACGTTGGCCCAGCCGCCGGCTCGTTCAGGGCGCCTGCCGAGCGGCGGAATGCGCTGCAGGCCGCCCGTGAGCACGCGCGCGAACCAGCGCGTGGCCAGGAAGCCGATGCACACGCACAGCAATCCGGGCAGCAGGTGCTCCCACATCACCAGCAGGAGCGCGCCCAGCATCAGCAGGTAGCTCGCGATGATCACCCCGCGCGAGGCCGGGGGGCGTTGGATGGGGGCCGTCGCAACGGCGGGGGTGATGGGTTGCGGCTTGTTGGCCATCCGGTGGGTGTCGCGTGCTCTGTTCAGGGAATCGGACGGAGCAGCCGGCGGTCAGCCGACGACCACCGGGGCGCCTTCGCCGCGCGTGGCGATCACGCCGATCTCATGCACCGTCTCGCCGGCGGCGCGCAGGGTGGCGGCACAGGCGGCGGCTTCGGCCGCGTCGATGACCACGACCATGCCGATGCCGTTGTTGAAGGTGCGGTTCATCTCGATGTCGTCGATGCCGGCCACCTTCTGCAGCCAGGCGAACAGCTCGGTCTGCGGCCAGCTGCCCTTTTTGAGGTGGGCGGCGGTGCCTTCGGGCAGCACGCGCGGGATGTTTTCCAGCAGGCCGCCGCCGGTGATGTGGGCCAGCGCCTTGATCGGGTGCTTGCCCAGCGCTTCGAGCACCGGCTTCACGTAGAGGTGGGTGGGCTCCATCACGGCTTCGCGGAAGGGCTTGCCGTCCAGCGTGGCGGGAAGGTCGGCGCCGGCGCGCTCGATCACCTTGCGCACCAGGCTGAAACCGTTGGAATGCACGCCCGCCGAGGCCAGGCCCAGCACCACGTCGCCGGGCTTGACGTTCTGACCCGTGAGGATCTTCGATTTTTCGACCGCGCCGACCGCGAAGCCCGCCAGGTCGTATTCGCCGGCCGGGTACATGCCGGGCATTTCGGCGGTTTCGCCGCCGATCAGTGCGCAACCCGAGAGTTCGCAGCCGCGGGCGATGCCGCCGACCACGGCAGCGGCGGTGTCCACGTCGAGCTTGCCGCAGGCGAAGTAGTCGAGGAAGAAGAGCGGCTCGGCGCCCTGCACCAGCACGTCGTTGACGCTCATGGCCACCAGGTCGATGCCGACGGTGTCGTGCATGTTCCATTCGAAGGCCAGCTTGAGCTTGGTGCCCACGCCATCGGTGCCGCTGACCAGCACCGGTTCCTTGTAGCGCTTGGGCACCTCGAACAGGGCGCCGAAGCCGCCGATGCCGGCCAGCACGCCTTCGCGCATGGTCTTCTTGGCCAGGGGCTTGATGCGGTCGACCAGTGCGTCGCCGGCATCGATGTCGACACCTGCGTCCTTGTAGCTGAGCGGGGTGGGCGTGGAGGAGGTCATGGTTGGTCGAGGTCGGGAAGGACGCGAAAGGATGCGAGGACTAGGGAGCGGAAGGCGGCCCCGGTAACCATGTTGGCCGGGCCGATAGAATTCCTCACGATTTTAAGGGCCCTCGCGGCCCCCTCCATGAACCTTCCCGGGATGAAACAGCTCGCGCTCGATATCGGCATTGCGACGGGCCCCAGCTTCGACGCCTTTTTTGCCGGCCCCAACGAGGCGGCGCTGCGGCACCTGCAAGTGTGGGTGGGCGGCGCCGGCGGCCCCGCGCTGCACTCGCCGGTGCCGACCTATCTGTGGGGCGACGGCGGCAGCGGCAAGACCCACCTGCTCGAATCGGTGCGTGTCGCACTGCGCGAGCAGGGCGCCAGCGTGGGCTGGCTGCACGCCGGCCTGCTGGAGCCGCCCGAGTTCGACGAGCGCTGGGGCGCCGTCCTGCTCGACGACGTCCACCTCTACACCGCAGTGCAGCAGCACGCGGCCTTCAACTGGTTCGTGAACGCCCAGACCCTGCAGCGCGGCGTGGTCGCCGCCGGCGCCTTGCCGCCGGCCGACCTGCCGCTGCGCGAAGACCTGCGCACCCGCCTCGGCTGGGGCCATGTGTTCCACCTGCAGGTGCTGAGCGAAAGCGAACGCCGCGCGGTGCTGCGCCAGGCGGCCGACGCGCGCGGCGTGATGCTGTCCGACGACGTGCTCGACTACATGCTGCACCGCTTCAGCCGCGACCTCGGCAGCCTGATGGAGCTGCTCTCGCAGCTCGACGGCTATGCCCTGCAGACGCAACGCGCGATCACCATTCCGCTGATCCGCTCCATGCTCGAGAACGAATAAAAGAGCGAACTAGGCTTTCAACCAACAAATGATCAAGAAATTCATCGACAAGCTGCTCGGCAAGACCGCCGGCGGCGCACAGGGCAAGAGCCGCTTCGGCAAGCGCCAGGAGGTGCCGGCAGAGGTTCACAAGATCGATCCGGCCCTGGTCGACGAACGCGCGAAGAACGTGGTCACCACGCTGCAGCAGGCCGGCTTCGAGGCCTACGTGGTGGGCGGCGCGGTTCGCGACCTGCTGCTGGGGCTGCGCCCCAAGGACTTCGACGTGGCCACCAATGCCACGCCGGAGCAGGTCAAGTCGCTGTTTCGCCGCGCGTTCATCATCGGGCGGCGCTTTCGCATCGTGCACGTGGTGTACGGCCGGGGCCGCGAGCACGAGGTGATCGAGGTCTCGACCTTCCGCGCCTACATGGACAACGCCGCCGCCGAGCAGGTGGCGGGCAACGAGCGCACCAGCAAGGGCGAGCTCGCCAGCATGAAGCATGCGGTGGACGCCAGCGGCCGGGTGCTGCGCGACAACGTCTGGGGTCCGCAGGAAGAAGACGCGGCGCGCCGCGACTTCACCGTCAACGCCATGTACTACGACCCGGCCAACCAGGTCGTGGTCGACTATCACAACGGCATCAAGGACGCCCAGAAGCTCACCTTGCGCATGATCGGCGACCCGGCCACGCGCTACCGCGAAGACCCGGTGCGCATCATTCGCGCCATTCGCTTCTCGGCCAAGCTCGCGGCCCTGGGCTTCAAGATGGAAGCCAAGACGGCCGCCCCGCTGGTCGAGTCGAGCAGGCTGCTGGCCGACGTGCCGCAGAGTCGCCTGTTCGACGAAATGCTCAAGTTGTTGCAGACCGGCCATGCAATTGCCACGGTCGAGCAACTGAACAAGCTGGGGCTGGCCAAGGGCATCTATCCGCTGCTCGACGTGGTGGTCGAGCGTGCCGACCAGCCCTTCGTCAAGGCCGCCCTGCAGGACACCGATCGCCGCGTGGGCGAAGGCAAGCCCGTGGCGCCCAGCTTCCTGCTGGCCTGCGTGCTGTGGGCCGACGTGCGCGACGGCTGGGCCCAGCGCCAGGAAGGCCAGCGCGGCCAGCGCCCGCAGGCGCCGTTCCCTGCGCTGCAGGACGCCATCGACGACGTGTTCAACGCCCGCATCGGCGACGTGTCCGGCCGCGGCAAGCTGGCCGCCGACATGCGCGAGATCTGGATGATGCAGCCGCGCTTCGACAAGCGCACCGGCTCCACGCCCTACAGCCTGGTCGAGCAGGCGCGTTTTCGCGCCGCCTTCGACTTCATGCGCCTGCGCGCCGACGTGGGCGAGGTCAGCGAGGCGATTGCCGAGTGGTGGCAGGAATTCAGCATTGCCGACGACGTGCGCCGGCAAGACCTGCTGGAGCAGGTGCGCGAAGAACAGAAGGTTCGCCAGCGCGTGCGGGTGCGCGACACCGCCGCGCCGGCCAAGCTGCGCAACGAGCCCGCGCCTCGCCAGAACCCGCCCCAGAACCAGGGCCGCGGCCAGGATGCGGAGCCGGACGACGAGGTCGAAGTCGAGGCCGGTGCCGTTCCGCCCGATGGCGAAGCCGCGGCGCCGCGCAAGCGCCGGCGCCGCCGCAAGCCGCGCCCCGCGGGTGGTGGCGGCGGTGAGGGCGGCGGCAGCGCCGCAGGCGAATGAGCGCGTCCAACCAGCCGAAGGACGGCAGGAAAAAGCCGGCGGCGAAGGCCGGCAAGCCGAAGGCCGCGCCGCCGCGCGCCGCAGGCAAGCCGCCGGCAGCCGGCGCCAGGAGCGGGCCGCCCGCTCGCCGCGCGCCCGGCCGTGCCCCCTCGCGCGGCCCCCGCGGCCCGCGCGAGGACTACCCGACCGTGCAGGCTTTCGTCGCCATCGGCGCCAACCTTGGCGATGCCGAGGCGTCCGTGAAGGCGGCCATGGCCGCGATCGGCGCGCTGCAGCGAACCCAGGTGACGGCCCGCTCGTCGCTCTATCGCAGCGAGCCGGTGGACGCCGAAGGCCCTGATTTCATCAATGCCGTGGTGGCCGTGCGCACCGGCCTGGATGCCGAGCAGTTCCTGGTGGCATTGCAGCGCCTGGAGACGCAGGCAGGCCGCGAGCGGCCTTTTCCCAATGCGCCGCGCACGCTCGACCTCGACTTGCTGATGCACGGCAATTCGGTGATCGACACGCCGACCCTGACCCTGCCGCATCCTCGCATGCGGGAGCGCGCCTTCGTGCTGAAGCCGCTTGCCGAAATCGCGCCCGACAAGGTGCCGCGCGCGGCGCTGGCGCGCGTCACGGGCCAGGTGGTCAAGCGCATCGTCTAGACGGCCGTGCTGCTCTACGTCCTCGATCTCGCCGGCGTGGCGGTTTTCGCGGTCAGTGGGGCATTGGCGGCCGGCCACGCGGGCCTCGACTGGCTGGGCGTGGTGGTGATCGCTTCTGTCACCGCGGTGGGCGGCGGCACGCTGCGCGACCTGCTGCTCGACCGGCATCCGGTGTTCTGGATCCGCGACACCCGCTATGTCTACATGATCCTGGCCGCGGCGGCGTTCACCATCGCCTGGGTGCACTGGATGCCCCTGCACGAGCATTTGCTGGCCGTTGCCGACGCACTGGGGCTCGGCCTGTTTGTCATCGCCGGCGCGCAGGTGGCCGAGGAAAGGCGCCTGCCGGCCGTCATCGTGATACTTGTCGGCACCATGACCGGCGCGGCCGGCGGCCTGCTGCGCGACGTGTTCACCGCCCGCGTTCCGCTGCTGCTGAGCAGCGGCATCTACGGCTCGGCCGCCATCGCGGGCATTGCGGCCTACCTGCTGCTGCAGGCCGCCGGCACGCCGCGCCGCTGGGCCTTTCATGCAGGTGTGCTGCTGATCGTGGCGCTTCGCATGGGCGGCATTTATGGCGGCTGGCACCTGCCGGTGCTGCGCTTGCCGGCCTGAATTTCTGGCGTTCCATCGGCCTTGAAAAGCCGGTCGGACCGGATTGGACGCTCGCGCCCGTTAAACTTCGCCGGTTTTTTCATGAAGGCGTCATGAAATTGTGATTGGCGCACCCCAGGAGTTTCCATGTTCGGCAAGCTGCTGCCCCGCGAGGGCAATTTCTTCGAGATGTTCAACCAGCACGCCGAGCGCATCGTGGAGGCGGCCAGGGCGTTCGAGCAACTGGTCGCCAACTACAGCGACGTGCACCTGCGCGAGCAGTACAACCGCGACGTCGACAACGCCGAGCGCGCCGCCGACCGCGTGACGCACGACGTCAACCGGCTGATCCACAAGACTTTCATCACGCCCATCGACCGCGAGCAGATCCACAAGCTCATCAACACGATGGACGACGTTGCCGACCTGATTCAGGACTCGGCCGAGACCATGGCGCTGTACGACGTGCGCCACATGACCGACGAGATCGTGCGCCTCACGGCACTGAGCGTGAAGTGCTGCGACCGCCTGAAGGACGCCGTCAAGTACCTCGGCAAGATCGCCGACCCGGCCGTGGCCGAGGCCACGCTCAAGACCTGCGAGGAAATCGACCGCCTCGAATCGGACGCCGACCGCGTCATGCGCAGCGCCATGAGCAAGCTGTTCCGCGAGGAGCCGGATGTGCGCGAGGTCATCAAGCTCAAGGCGATCTACGAGCTGCTGGAGACGATCACCGACAAGTGCGAGGACGTGGCCAACGTGATCGAGGGCATCGTCCTCGAGAATTCCTGAGCGGGTAGCGACCGATGGCAACGGTTCAGGTCGCCCTCTGGGTGGTGATAGTGCTGGTCGCGCTTGCGATCCTGTTCGACTTCATGAACGGGTTCCACGACGCCGCCAATTCGATTGCGACGGTGGTCTCCACCGGGGTGCTCAAGCCGGGGCAGGCCGTGGTGTTCGCGGCCTTCTTCAACCTGATCGCGATCTTCGTCTTCCACCTGAGCGTGGCGGCCACCGTGGGCAAGGGCATCGCCCAGCCGGGCGTGGTCGACGTGCACGTGGTGTTCGGCGCGCTCGTGGGCGCCATCAGCTGGAACCTGGTGACCTGGTACTACGGCATTCCGAGCAGCTCGTCGCACGCGCTGATCGGCGGCATCGTGGGCGCCGTGATTGCCAAGACGGGCACCAGCGGCCTGGTGGCCTCCGGCATCTGGAAGACGGTGGCCTTCATCTTCGTGTCGCCGCTGCTGGGCTTCCTGCTGGGTTCGATGATGATGGTCGTGGTGGCCTGGGGCTTCCGCCGCGCCACGCCGTCGCGCGTGGACCGCTGGTTCCGCCGGCTGCAGCTCGTGTCCGCCGGTGCCTACAGCCTGGGCCACGGCGGCAACGACGCACAGAAGACCATCGGCATCATCTGGATGCTGCTCATTGCCACCGGCTATGCCAACGCCGGCGACGCGAACCCGCCGACCTGGACCATCGTGAGCTGCTACGCCGCCATCGCGCTGGGCACCATGTTCGGCGGCTGGCGCATCGTGAAGACGATGGGTCAGAAGATCACCAAGCTCAAGCCCGTGGGCGGCTTCTGCGCGGAAACGGGCGGCGCACTGACGCTGTTCCTGGCCACCGCCCTGGGCATTCCGGTCTCGACCACGCACACCATCACCGGCGCCATCGTCGGCGTGGGCTCCACGCAGCGCGCGAGCGCGGTGCGCTGGGGCGTGGCGGGGAACATCGTGTGGGCGTGGATCTTCACGATCCCGGCGTCGGCCTTCGTGGCGGCGATTGCCTACTGGATCAGCATGCAGCTGTTCTGAGCGGCTGCCGGTACCGCAGTCACTGCGAGATCTTCCGCCCCTCTTCGACCTGGTGCTCGAAGTAGCGCTGGAAGCTGAACACGATGCTGGCCATCAGGATCGTGCTGCCGAAGAAGAGCGACAGCACCACCGCGCCGATGGTGAACCAGTTCGTGCGGCCGGGCGCCGCGTCCGCCGCGGCGCTCGCGTTGAAGCGGGCATTCCACTTCTCCGGCGTCATGAGGCCGTAGACGATGGCCGTCAGCGCGCAGCCGGCGATGGTGAAGCCCAGCAGCGGGATCAGCGCCCAGCTGATGCCATCGTCCACGCCGTACATCCGCACGCGCTCGATGCCGTAGACGCCTAAAGCCGTGGGAATGGGCAGCAGCCAGCCAAGCCAGTCGCCCATGCCGCGCAGGTAGAAGCGGTGCAGCCCCAGCGGGCCGCCGAGGAAGGTGAGCCAGGCGGCGGTGGTCTTGTTTTTCATGCGGGTTTCACTCGGGTCGGGTGGTGCTGCCTTCGCCGAGCACTTTTTCCATCAGTACGACATCGCGCCATTCGCCGAACTTCCAGCCGCAGTCCTTCAGCACGCCCACGTGCGTGAAGCCCTGGCCGCGATGCACGCTGATGGAGCCCGCGTTGGCCGAGTCGCCGATCACCGCGATCAGCTTGCGCACGCCGGCCGCCTCGGCAGCCTGCGACAGCGCGGCGAGCAGCTTGGCGCCCAGACCCTTGCCGCGTGCTGACTCGGACATGTAGATCGAGTCTTCGGCCGAAAAACGGTAGGCCGGGCGCGGCTTGAACCAGTTGCAGTAGGCAAAACCCAACACTTCGCCATCTTCTTCCGCGACCAGATACGGCAATTTCTTGCCCAGCACGTCGGCGCGGCGCGAAGCCATGTCGGCCGGGGAGGGTGGCTCCGTCTCGAAGGTGCCGGTGCCGTGCAGCACGTGGTGGGCGTAGATGGCCGTGATGGCTGCGACGTCTTCGTCGCGGCTGGGGCGGATGGTCAGGGGCATGGGCGAAAAACGGATGGCGCGAGGCCGGGATTCGGAGAAAACGCGTGTCGGGCTATAATCGCGGGCTTTTCAGCGTGTCGCTGGCCGGGTGGCCATGTCGCGTGTCTCGACGCTGGAAGAACATTGTGAGCGGGCCTTTTCTTAATCCACAAGGCTTGCTGACCACCCAAGGATAAATCATGGTCGTCATTCGACTCTCCCGCGGCGGCTCCAAAGGCCGTCCGTTCTTCAACATCGTCGTGTCGGACAAGCGCGTTCGCCGCGATGGCCGTTTCATCGAACGCCTGGGTTTCTACAACCCGACCGCCAAGGAAAACGAAGAAAGCATCCGTATCGCCCAGGACCGCCTGGCGTACTGGAAGAGCGTCGGCGCACAAGCTTCGCCCACCGTTCTGCGCCTGATCAAGCAAGCTGCCGCGGCAGCTCCCAAGGCGGCGGCCTAAGCCGCCCCGCACGGCGATGCTGCCCACACTCGAAACCGCCGAATTGCCGGCGGATGCGATCGAAGTAGGGCGCATCGCCGATGCATGGGGAATCAAGGGCTGGTTCAAGGTCCTTCCCCATAGCGCCCAGCCCGAGGCGCTTTTTTCTTCCAAGCGCTGGTTCCTGCAGGCTCCCGGAGCCGCTGCGAGCACCGCTTTCCGGCTTGCGATCCGCGAAGCCAAAGAACATTCCGACTGCATCGTCGCCACGTCCGAGGACGTGCCCGACCGCAATGCAGCCGAAGCCCTGCGAGGCGCACGAGTTTTCGTGCCGCGCTCCAGCTTTCCCACCGCCGGCGACGACGAGTACTACTGGGTCGACCTGATCGGCCTGTCGGTGGTCAACCGCGAAGGCGTGGTGCTCGGCACCGTGCGCGAACTGCTCGCCACCGGCCCGCAGACCACGCTGGTGCTTGCCGCCGAAGAAGACGGCAAGGCCGTCGAGCGCATGGTGCCCTTCGTCTCGGTCTTCGTCGACAAGGTCGACTTGCCCGGCCGGCTCATCACGGTCGACTGGCAGCCCGATTTCTGACGGGCGCTCGCGCGGCATGCGCTTCGACGTCATCACCCTGTTTCCCGAGCTGTTCGCGCCTTTCCTGGCCAGCGGCGTGACGCGCCGCGCCTACGAATCGAAGCAGGTGGAGGTGGTGCTCTGGAATCCGCGCGACTATGCGCTGGGCAACTACAAGCGCGTGGACGACCGTCCGTTCGGCGGCGGGCCCGGCATGGTCATGATGGCCGAGCCGCTGGCCGCCTGCCTCGACGCGGCCCTGGCCGCGCGCGGGGCGCAGGCGCCCGTGGTGCTGTTCTCGCCCATCGGCGAGGCCTTGCGGCACGAATCCGTCGAGCGCTGGTCCGCCAGCGAAGGCGCGGTGCTGGTCTGCGGCCGCTACGAGGGCATCGACCAGCGATTCATCGACGCGCGCATCACGCATCAGGTCAGCCTGGGCGATTTCGTGCTCTCCGGCGGCGAGATCGCGGCGATGGCGTTGCTCGACGCCGTGGCCCGCCTGCAGCCGGGCGTGCTGGGCGACGAAGCGAGCCATGTGCAGGACAGCTTCAACCCCGCGCTCGACGGCCTGCTCGACTGCCCCCACTACACCCGTCCCGAGCAATGGAACGGGCAGGGCGTGCCGGCACCGTTGCTTTCAGGCCACCATGCGCAGATCGAGCGCTGGCGCCGCGACCAGCGCCTCGCCATCACGGCCGAGCGCCGCCCGGAGCTGATCGAGGCCGCCCGCGCCGCCGGTCGGCTGGGCAAGGCCGATGAGGCCGCGCTGAAAAAAAAGCTATAATCGTCGGCTCCCCGATCCTCTGCCCGGCCGCGCCCGGTCTTCTTGCGGTTCTTCCGTGAAAGCCAAAAGCGCCTTTTGTGTAGCCCGACACGATCGAACATCAGGAAATCATGAACCTCATCCAGACCCTCGAGCAGGAAGAAATCGCCCGCCTCGGCAAGACCATCCCCGATTTCATGCCCGGTGACACGGTCATCGTCAGCGTGAACGTCGTCGAAGGCACCCGCAAGCGCGTGCAGGCTTACGAAGGCGTCGTGATCGCCAAGCGCAACCGTGGCCTCAACAGCGGCTTCACCGTGCGCAAGATCTCCAGCGGCGAAGGCGTGGAACGTACGTTCCAGACCTACAGCCCGCTGATCGCCGGCATCGAAGTCAAGCGCCGTGGCGATGTGCGCCGCGCCAAGCTGTACTACCTGCGCGACCGCAGCGGCCGTTCGGCACGTATCAAGGAAAAGCTGCCGAGCAAGTCGACGGCTGCGTCGGCTTCCTAATAAGCCGCCTTCCTGTCGTGCAAGAAAAGCCGCCGTTCTGGCGGCTTTTTGCGTTGGTGCTCCGCACGGGACACAGCCCGAAAGACAGCGCCGCCTTTTTACGCTCTACTCCCTCCAGCCGGTCCTCCGTCACTTCATCTCTTGACCAACATCGTCGTCCCCATGCAATCCGCGCCCCTCGAACCCGTCAATGCCGTGGTGCCGCCCACGCTGCAGCAGTTCGACCCGCGCGAGACGCCTTTCGTGGATGGCAGTGATGGCTTGCCCGCGGTGTCGGCGGGGCAACTGACGGCGCAGGCCCTGCGCGCGCGTTTCGCCAACCCGCCGGCATGGACGCCCGAGCTGCGCCGCGAGCCGCGAATGATCGACCGCGCACCCGCACAGGCCGCCGTGCTGGTGCCGATCGTGCAGCGCCCCGAAGGCGCGACCGTGCTGCTCACCGAGCGCACCACGCACCTGTCGAACCATTCGGGCCAGGTCGCGTTTCCTGGCGGCCGCGTCGATCCGGAAGACGCCAACATCTCCGCCGCCGCGTTGCGCGAGGCGTGGGAGGAAGTCGGTCTCTCCGCGCAGTTCATCGAAGTGCTCGGCAGCCTGCCGACCTACACGACCGTGACCTCGTTCATCGTCACGCCCGTGGTCGCGCTGGTGCAGCCCGACTTCGAACTCACCATCAACCCCTACGAGGTGGCGCAGGCCTTCGAAGTGCCGCTTGCGTGGCTCATGGACCCCGCCAACCACCGCCGCCACGCCGTGAGCGCAACCGACGGCCGCAAGCGCGAGTGGTATTCGATGCCCTACCAGGACGGGCCCGACGAGCGTTTCGTCTGGGGCGCGACGGCCGGCATGCTGCGCAATCTCTATCGCTTTCTCGCCGCCTGAACCTTCAGGCTGGATCGCTATCATCGAAGGATGAGCTTCTTTGCCATCCTGTGCGCGCTGCTGATCGAGCAGGTGCGGCCGCTGGGCCCGCACAACCCCGTGTACGGCAGCGTTCTGGCGTGGACCCGCTGGACCAGCCGCAACTTTGACGCGGGCAAGCCCCATCACGGATGGATCGCATGGGGGCTCGCGGTGTTCGTGCCGACGCTGCTCGCGTTGGGCGTGCACTGGCTGCTGGTGCTCACGCTGGGCCTGCCGTTCGCGGTGCTGTGGAGCATTGCGGTGCTCTACGTCACGCTGGGCTTCCGTCAGTTCAGCCACCATTTCACCGACATCCGCGACGCGCTCGACGAGGGCGACGAGCCGCTCGCGCGCTCGCTGCTCGCGCACTGGCAGGGTGTCGACGCGGCGGACCTGCCGCGCAGCGAGATCGTGCGCCACGTCATCGAGCATTCGGTGATCGCCGCGCACCGCCACGTGTTCGGCGTGCTGGCGTGGTTTTCGATCATCGCGGCCATCGGCCTCGGGCCGGCCGGCGCGGTGTTCTATCGCATGAGCGAGTTCGTGTCGCGCTACTGGGCGCACAAGAACGGCGCCGCCGTGCAGCCCTCGAGCGTCGCGGTCCAGGAAGCCGCCGAGCGCGCCTGGCATGCCGTCGACTGGCTGCCCGCGCGCATCACCGCGCTCGGCTTCGCGGTGGTCGGCAGCTTCGAGGAAGCCATCGATTGCTGGCGCAACGATGCACAGCGCTTTCCGAACGAAAACGACGGCGTGATCCTGGCTGCCACCTCCGGCGCGGTCAACGTGCGGCTCGGCGGCGGCTCGCTGCGCCCCATTCCAACGCTCGACCCGCTGTCGCGCGCCCAGGCCGGCGACACCATCGCCGACGGCCGGGCGCCGGACAGCGGCAGCACGCCCGGGCGCGAGCCCGAGCCCGGCCACCTGCGCAGCGTCGTCGGGCTGGTCTGGCGTTCGGTCGTGATGTGGATGGTGCTGCTGGCACTGCTCACGCTCGCGCGCCTGCTCGGCTGAGCCAGCAGGCGAGGAACCCTTCATGACCACCCAAGTCCCGGCTTTCTGGAGCCCGCGCATCGGCGCGCTCGAACCCTACGTGCCCGGCGAGCAGCCGCGCATCGCGAACCTCGTCAAGCTCAACACCAACGAGAACCCGTATCCGCCTTCGCCGGATGTCGTCGAGGCCATCCAGCGTGCCGCGGCGAACGGCCTGGAGCTCTACCCCGACCCGACCTCGCTCGCGCTGCGCGAGGCCGTGGCCCGGCGCCACGGCCTGCGCGCCGACCAGGTGTTCGCGGGCAATGGCTCCGACGAGGTGCTGGCTCATGCGTTCTTCGCGTTCTTCCAGCAAGCCGAGCCGTTGCTGATGCCCGACGTGAGCTACAGCTTCTACAAGGTCTACGCGCAGATCTACGGCATTGCCTGCGAGCTGCAGCCGGTCGACGAGGGTTTGCGCATCGACATCGACTCGCTTGCCGCGCGGGCGCGAGAAGGCTGCGGTGGCATCGTCATCGCCAATCCGAACGCGCCCACCGGCATCGGCCTGCCGCTCTCGCGCCTCGAGCAGCTGCTGCAGGCGTGCCCCGACCGCGTGGTGCTTGTCGACGAGGCCTATGTCGATTTCGGCGGCGAGAGCGCGCTGTCGCTGGTGGGCAAGTACCCGAACCTGCTGGTGGTGCAGACGCTTTCCAAGTCGCGTTCGCTGGCCGGACTGCGCGTCGGCTTCGCGTGCGGCCAGT
Source organism: Variovorax sp. PMC12 (assembly GCF_003019815.1). Taxonomy (NCBI): domain Bacteria; kingdom Pseudomonadati; phylum Pseudomonadota; class Betaproteobacteria; order Burkholderiales; family Comamonadaceae; genus Variovorax; species Variovorax sp. PMC12. The sequence continues at coordinate 2,374,694 of NZ_CP027773.1, read as the reverse complement.
CGCACCTGATCGACGGGCTGGTGCGCGTCAAGGACAGCTTCAATTCGTACCCGATCGACCGGCTCGCGTTGGCCGGCGCGGTGGCATCGCTCGAGGACGAAGCCGCGTTTCGCACCGCCTGCGACAAGGTCATCGACACCCGCGAAGGCCTCACGCTGCAGCTCGAGGACCTGGGCTTCGAGGTGCTGCCTTCGCAGGCCAATTTCGTCTTCGCGCGCCATCCGCAGCGCAATGCGGCCGAGTTGGCCGCGCTGCTGCGCGAACGCGCGGTGCTGGTGCGGCATTTCAGGCAGCAGCGCGTAGCGCAATACCTGCGCATCAGCATCGGCACGCGCGAGCAGTGCAGTCTGCTGGTCCAGCATCTGCAAGACATCCTCCAGAGCCCCGCCGCATGAAGGAAGCCCTGCCGATGCCGACCCTCGACACCGACCCGCGTTCAGCCGCCTGCGCCAGCTTCTGGCAAGCTGTGAGCGGCCAGCTCGACAGCCTGCGCGCATTGCCCGGCCAAGAGCTGATGGAGGCCTTGAACGGGCTGCTGGAGCCCTCCTTTCCGAAGCTCGCGGTGGAGGTTGCGGGCGATTCGCCCGCATTCACGCTCGTGGTCACGGCGCATGGATCGGTCGAAGACTTCGACGACGTGATGATGCTGGTCCAGAGCGCGCCGGCGCTGCCCCAGGTGGAGGTCGAGGCCTTCCGGCAGCGAATGGGCAAGGGATTCAGCATCCGCATGGACGACTTCGAGCTCTCTAGCGCGGACGTGCTGGTCAAGCACGAGCGATACAAGGGCCTCGTGGCGCTGGAGATCGGCTTTGCCAAGCCCATCCCCATGGACATGCAGGACCAAGCCCGCCACATGAGCCTGATCATGCTCGACCACATCCTGGGCGAGTACGACACGGCCATCAAGGTGGGTCCGGTCGACTATGTCGACGCTGGCGAGCAGGCTGCTTTCGACGGCGTGCCGCTCGATGATTTCGTGCCGCTTTTCGACGCCTGCTGGCGCGAGGAGCTCGGCCACACCGGATTGTTTCCGGTGGGCGAGCATGCATGGTCCGCGCTGAGCGCCACGCGCGACACCGAGGACGGCGGCGAGGTAGAGCTGATCGTCATGCGCAACGACTCCGCCGCCGCGCTGGTGGGGCGCGCCGACCTGTGCCACCGGCTCTCGGCCGCGGTGCCGGTCGAATCGGGCGAGGAGCTGGAAGAAGCGCGCCTCTTCGGCGACCAGCTGACGGCGCTGCTGCAGACGCACGAGGACGGCTGCTGCACGCACGTCGTGCTGGAAGAGGGCGTGCGCACCATCAACTTCCATGTGGCGCAGCCCGAAGCGGCGATTGCGCATGCGCAATCCATCCAGGAGAACTCGGAGCTGCCCGTAAGGCTCGACCTGGCCTTCGATCCGACCTGGAACTCGTACCGGACCTGGGTCGGCTGAGGCGCTGGCTCAGTACCGCTTCTGGCTCAGTTCGGCGAACAGTTCGCCGTAGATCTTGTAGCGGCTCGCGCTGATGGCCCCTTGCCCATCGGCCGATGCCACATTCGCGATCACGCCGCAGCCCGGCTCGTGCAGATGGGTGCAGTTGTAGAACTTGCAGTCGTTCGCGTGCTCTGCAATGTCGGGCATGAGCCCCGCGAGCTGCATCGGCGCGATGTGGTTCAGGCCGAATTCCTGGAAGCCCGGCGAGTCGATCAGGCCGGTGGTGCGCGCTTCGTCGATCCAGTACCAGGTGGTGCTGGTGGTCGTGTGCTTGCCTGAATTCAGCGCCTGCGAAATCTCCTGGGTGAGCACGCTCGCGCCCGGCACCAGCAGGTTGGTCAGCGTGCTCTTGCCCGACCCCGACGGACCGAGCACCAGCGTCGACTTGCCCGCCAACAGCTTCATCAGCGAGGCGTAGTCTGCCTCGCCCGAGGCCTTCAGCGACAGCGGCAGCACGCCGTGGTGCATGCGCCGGTAGGGTGCCAGCTTGGTCCAGGCGCGCTCGAAGGGCTCTGCCAGGTCGCTCTTGTTCAGGGCAATGATCGGCTTGATGCGTTCGGCCTCCGCCGCGATCAGCGCGCGTGCCAGCTGGTGCTCCGAGAATTCCGGTTCGGCCGCGATCAGGATCAGCACCTGGTCGAGATTGGCCGCGAAAGACTTGGTGCGGATTTCGTCCTGCCGGTAGAACAGGTTGCGGCGCGGCAGCACCTGCTCGATGGTGCCTTCGTCTTCGCTGGCCTGCCAGTGCACCCGGTCGCCGACCACGGCCTGGCTCTTCTTGCCGCGCGGATGGCAGATCAGCCGCTCGCCCGTGGGCGTCTCGACCAGGCAGTGACGCCCGTGGCTGGCGACGACGAGGCCGTCCTGGAGGGCCTTCGCAGCCGTTGCGGCTGCTGCTGGCGCGGCGCGGCGGCCCGGCTTAGCCAAGGGCGGGTACCGTCATGCGGCAGCGGCTGCCGGAGCGGCCACCAGCGCGTCGGCCTCGCGCGCGCAGTCGAAATCCGTGGCGGACAGGCCGCTCACGTCGTGCGTGTTGAAGCGCACCACGCAGCGGTTGTAGTGCACCGACAGGTCGGGGTGGTGGTCCTGCGTATGAGCCACCATGGCCAGCGCGTTCACGAAGGCGATGGTCTCGAAGTAGTTGGCGAAGGTGAAGGTCTTTTCGATGGCGACATCGGCGCCGTCGCCGGTGAGCTTCCAGCCGTCCAGGCGCGCGAGGCCGGCGACGATCTCGGTGGCGCTCAGCGCCTTGCGGGGAGGGAGGTTCTTCCAGTCTTTGGGCTTGAACATGCTGCTCATGGGAGGCTTCTTCTGAATGAGGTGAGGGGGCGGTCAGGCGGCCGTCATGCGCGCAAGGCGCTCCGAGGCCGGCGGGTGCGAGTAGTAGAAGCTGACGAACACCGGGTCGGGCGTGAGCGTCGATGCGTTGTCCTGGTAGAGCTTGAGCAGCGCGGCCGACAGGTGGGCGCCGCTGGTCTGCGCCACCGCGTAGGCGTCGGCCTCGAACTCGTGCTTGCGAGACAGGCGCGCTGGCAGCGGCGCCACGAAGAAGCCGAACACCGGCACCGCGAGCATGAAGAGCAGCAGCGCGAGTGCGCTGTTCGGCGCGGCCATGTTGGGCTGCACGCCCAGGCCGGTGTAGAACCAGACCTGCGTCGACACCCAGCCCAGCAGCGCGAAGCCGGCCAGGCTCAGCGCGAACATGGCGATCAGGCGCTTCACGATATGGCGGTGCTTGAAGTGGCCGAGCTCGTGCGCGAGCACGGCCTCGACCTCGCTCGCGTTGAGCTGGCGCAGCAGCGTGTCGTAGAACACCACGCGCTTGCTGGCGCCGAAGCCTGTGAAGTAGGCGTTGGCATGCGCGCTACGCGTGCTGCCGTCCATCACGAACAGGCCCTTGGCGGCAAAGCCGCAGCGCTTCATGAGGGCGGTGACGCGCGCCTTCAGCGTGGGGTCGTCGAGCGGCTTGAACTTGTTGAACAGCGGTGCGATGAAGGTCGGATAGATCAGCATCAGCAGCAGGTTGAAGCCCATCCAGGCACCCCAGGCCCAGAGCCACCACAGCTGGCCCGCGGCACCCATGAGCCACAGAATGAGCGCCGCAATGGGCAGCCCGATCGCCGCGCCCAGCAGCGTCGACTTGACCGTGTCGGCCAGCCAGAGTTTCCAGGTCATCTTGTTGAAGCCGAAGCGCTCCTCGAGCCGGAAGGTCTGCCAGAGCGTGAAAGGCAGTTCCAGCAGCCCGCCGATGGCCGCGAATGCCGCCAGCAGCGCGAGCTGCTGCACCATGCCGCCGCCGATCCAGGCCAGCAGCAGCTTGTTGAGCACGTCGAGCCCGCCGAGCAGCGTCCAGCCGAGCAGCAGGGCGGTGCCCCAGGCCATTTCGATCAAGCCGAAGCGCGCCTTGGCGATGGTGTAGTCGGCCGCCTTCTGGTGGGCGGCGAGGGTGATGGTTTGCGCGAAAGCGGCCGGCACGGTGCCGCGATGCTGTGCCACATGGCGCACCTGTCGGGAGGCGAGCCAGAACTTCACGAGCAGCCCCGCAACCAGCGCGACCGCGAAAGCAATGGTGAAGATGAGCGAATAGGACATAGGAGCGGCGAGTTTAGCCCTCGCTATCTGGGGCCGCAGACCTTCGACGACAATCCTGCGATGCCCGAATCCCTTGACCCGACGTCCCCGGCCGCAGTGCCCACCCTCAAGAAAAGCGACCAGAACCTGGTCTGGCTCGACTGTGAAATGAGCGGCCTCGACCCCGAGAAAGAGCGCCTGCTCGAAATCGCGGTGGTCGTTACCGGCCCCGACCTCACGCCTCGCATCGACGGCCCCGTGCTCGTCATCCACCAGAGCGACGCCGTGCTCGACGGCATGGATGCCTGGAACAAGGGCACCCATGGCCGCAGCGGCCTGATCGACAAGGTCAAGGCCTCGACGCTCGACGAAGCCGCCGCCGAGCAGCAATTGCTGGAATTCATCGCCAGGTACATCCCGCGCAGCGGCTCGCCCATGTGCGGCAACACCATCGGCCAGGACCGGCGCTTCCTGGTCAAGTACATGCCCAAGCTCGAGGCGTATTTCCACTACCGCAACCTCGACGTCAGCACGCTGAAGGAACTGGCCAAGCGCTGGAAGCCCACGGCCTACAGCAGCTTCAAGAAGCAGCAGGCGCACACCGCCCTGGCCGACGTGCACGAGTCCATCGAGGAACTCGCGCACTACCGCGAAACCTTCCTTCGTCTTGCGGATTGATCCTGATTAGGTAAAAACCCGGATTCGTGCCATAATTGCGGGCTTCGCTGATCAGGCCATGTGTTCCAGGCCCGGCCAGCGTCTCTTGCATCTCCCTATCTTGCACACCGCGCCCGATCGCATCCGCTGATCAAAAAGGGCCGCAGCCCCAGGCGAAAGCCTGAAGCTGAATGTCGTTGGATGGTTGATGTTTTTAACCACCAACGGGGCGCCGCCTACGGCAGCGCTCGCGTTTGAGATTGACATACATGACCGACGCTTTTGAAGCGCAGGGCGAATTCGCGCCTGTGCAATCCGCTACCCACAACGAGTTCACCGCTGCCGTGGACACTGTTTCCGAGGCTCCCATCCTCGAGGCGCTCGACGCCGCCGCCCCCGAAGCGGCCGTGGCCGAAGAGCCCGCCAAGCCCAACGGCTTCATCAAGCTGGGCCTCGCGCCCGAGCTGATCGCCGCCGTGGCCGACATGGGCTTCACCCAGCCCACCACCGTCCAGGAAAAGGTCATTCCGATCGCCATGGGCGAGCAGGCAGGCACCGCCCAATCGGCACGCTTCGTCGACCTGATGGTGTCCAGCCAGACCGGCTCGGGCAAGACCGCCGCCTTCCTGCTGCCCGTGCTGCACACGCTGATCAAGCGCCAGGCCGAAGCCGAAGCCGAAGCCAAGGCCGAATTCCAGCGCCTGGCCGCCGAAGCCGTCGCCCGCGGCGAAACCGTGCCGAAGAAGCCGAAGCGCAAGGACCCGACCAACGCCCGTCATTTCAAGGCCGCCACCCCCGGCGCCCTCATCCTGTGCCCGACGCGCGAACTCGCGCAGCAGGTCGCGCATGACGCCATCGAACTGGTTCGCCACTGCCGCGGCCTGCGCATCGCCAACGTGGTGGGTGGCATGCCCTACCAGCTCCAGATCGCCCGCCTGCAGAACGCCGACCTCGTCGTCGCCACGCCGGGCCGCCTGCTCGACCTGCAGCGCTCGATGCAGATCAAGCTCGACCAGGTCAAGTTCCTGGTGGTCGACGAAGCCGACCGCATGCTCGACCTCGGCTTCGCCGACGACCTGGCGGAAGTCAACCAGCTCACCATCGAGCGCCAGCAGACCATGATGTTCAGCGCCACCTTCGCGCCGCGCATCCAGCAGCTGGCCACCCGCGTGATGCGCGAGCCGCAGCGCGTGACCATCGACAGCCCGCAGGAAAAGCACGCCAACATCAAGCAGGTGCTGTTCTGGGCCGACAACGCCCAGCACAAGCGCAAGCTGCTCGACCACTGGCTGCGTGACACCAGCATCAACCAGGCCATCGTGTTCGCGAGCACGCAGGTCGAATGCGACGGCCTCGCCAACGACCTGCAGCAAGAAGGCTTCAGCGCCGTGGCGCTGCACGGTGCCCTGAGCCAGGGTCTGCGCAACCGCCGCCTGATGGCGCTGCGCCAGGGCCAGGTCCAGATCCTGGTGGCGACCGACGTCGCCGCCCGCGGCATCGACGTGCCGACCATCACCCACGTCTTCAACTTCGGCCTGCCGATGAAGGCCGAGGACTACACCCACCGTATCGGCCGTACCGGCCGTGCCGGCCGCGATGGCCTGGCCATCACGTTTGCCGAATTCCGCGATCGCCGCAAGATCATGGACATCGAGCAATACAGCCGCCAGCAGTTCAAGGCGGAAGTGGTGCCGGGCATGGAGCCGCAACAGCGCATGCCGCAATCCCGCCCGCAAGGCGACTTCGGCGGCCGCGGCCGTGACAACCATTCGCGCGACCGCAAGTTCGGTGGCGGCGGTGGCGGCCATCGCGGTGGCAATGCCGGCGGCTTCGGCGGCGGCAACAGCAACTACGCCGGCGCCAGCGGCTTCAACGACCGCGGTTCGCGCGCTCCGGGCCCGCGTGCTGGCGGCTTCGGCGGCCAGAACGCCGGTTTCGGCGGCGGCCGTGACGAAGGCAACGGCGGCGGCTATGGCCGCAAGCCGGGCTGGGGCGACAGCGCCCCGCGCGGCGGCAACGGCGGTGGCCGTGGCGACTTCGCTCCCCGCGAAGGTTTTGCGCCTCGCGAGGGCTTTGCGCCCCGCGGCAACGGCGCCGGCCACGGCGGCCCGGGCAAGGTGTTCGTGCCCCGCGACGCGCAAAAGCGCGCGTTCAAGCCCACCCGCTGATCCCGCCTCCGAACGGCCTGACGGCCGTTTCGCCCGAAAAAGCCCGCGCTTCTCAAGAACGCGGGCTTTTTCATTTCGGGTTTCCGAGCAGCCCGGTGTCGTCGAATTTGATTGACACCTGAATCGATGAAAAGTAATGTAATAGCGCATTGCTTCCCCGGGTCCGTCCTGCGGCCGCCGGTTCATCGACACCTGCTTTTCGACTTTCGACATGAAAATTGCGATTCTTGGGGGTGGTCACGGTGCCTATGCGGCCGCCGCCGACCTGTCTGAAACCGGCCACGAGGTGCGCCTGTGGCGCCGCGATGCCGCGGCGCTGGAACCCGTGGTGCGCGCAGGAGCGATCACGCTGAAAGATGCCGAAGGCGCACGCGAAGTCCCGGTCGCGCTCGCCACGGCCGACATCGGCGCGGCGCTGAAGGACGCCGAGCTCATCGTCATCCCCACGCCCGCCATCGCCCAGCACGACATCGCGCTCGCGATGGCCCCGCACCTGGCCGACGGGCAGGTGGTGTTCCTGCCGCCGGGCACCTTCGGCAGCTACGTGATGGCGAGGACGGTGAAAGAAGCCGGCAGCCGTGCCGATGTCGCCTGGGCCGAGACCGGCACCTTGCCGTACCTGGCGCGCAAGCATGGCGAGCGCGAGGTCAACGTCACCATCCGCGCGATCCGGCTGCCCACGGGCGTGTATCCGGCCCGCAAGGAGGCGCAGGCCATCGAAGTGATCCGCCGCGCCTACCCGTCGGTGCACGGCTGCGGCGACGCGCTTTCGGGCGCGCTCATGAATGCCGGCCCCGTCATCCATCCCCCGCTGATGGTGATGAACGCCGCGCCGCTGCAGCACTTCGAGCGCTGGGACATCCACAACGAAGGCACGCAGCGCGCGGTGCGCGACGTGACCGACCGGCTCGACCAGGAGCGCATCGCCGTGCGCGAAGCCTTCGGGAAGGGCGCGCCGCACTATCCGCTGGCCGACCACTACGACAACGACCGCTGGATGTACGGCGATGCGCACAAGCAACTGGTCAAGTCGGGCGACTGGCGCGAGAACATCGACCTGCACACGCACCGCTACATCACGGAAGACACCGAACTCGGCCTCGCCTTCCTGGCGTCGGCAGCGCGGCACGCAGGTGTCGATGCGCCGATTGCGCACGGGCTGCTGGCCATCGTCGGCGGCTTCCTGGGGCGCGACCTGCGGCAAGGCCCGCGCACCTTCGAGAGCCTGGGCCTTGCCGGCCTGAGCGCGACGCAGCTCAAGCAGAGGCTGCACGATGGCGAATGACGCCACGCCGCCCCGGTTCGCCGCCGTCGGCGCCGGCCGCATGGGGCGCGGCATCGCGATCGCGTTCGCCTATGCCGGCCACCGCATCTCGCTGATCGACCTGCGCCAGCGCAGCGACGAAGCCTGGCGGCGCCTGCGCGACGAAGCGAAGGCCGAGATCGAGGCCAGCCTCTCGGGCCTGGCGCAGCTCGGCGTGATCGACGCTTCGCAGATCGAGCGCATTGCCGCCCGCGTGGATTTCGTCGACGCCGCGTCGGCCCCGCGCGCGCTTGCCGCCGCCGAACTCGTGTTCGAGGGCGTGCCCGAGACCATGGAGGCCAAGCGCGAGGCCTTCGAGCACATCAACCGGCATTGCCGCGACGATGCCATCCTCACCTCGACCACCAGCAGCATCCTCGTGACGCAGCTGGCCGCGTTCGTGCGGCTGCCAGAGCGCTTCCTCAACATGCACTGGCTCAACCCGGCCTATGTGATCCCGGTGGTGGAACTGAGCTGCCACCCCGGCACCGACGCCGGCGTGCTCGCGCGCACCAAGGCGCTGATGGAGCAGATCGGCAAGCTGCCCGTGGTCTGCGGTGCGTCGCCGGGCTACATCGTGCCGCGCCTGCAGGCCCTGGTGATGAACGAGGCCGCACGCATGATCGAAGAGGGCGCTGCCACGGCCGAAGAGATCGACAAGGCCACGCGCTACGGCCTGGGGCTGCGCTTCGCCGCGCTTGGCGTGGTCGAGTTCATCGACTTCGGTGGCTGCGACATCCTGCACCACGCGAGCCGCGAGATGTCGGCCTCGCTCGACAAGGGCCGCTACACCGCACCGGCCATCGTCGGCCGCATGGTCGAAGAGGGGCGGCTGGGGCTGAAGAGCGGCAGCGGCTTCTACGACTACGAAGGCCGCGACATCGGCGCCTACCGTCGCGACGTGCTGTCGCGCACGCTCGGCGAACTGCGGCATGCGGGCCTGTGGCGCGCACCTGCCGACGAGACGCTGTCATGACCGCCATCCGCCGCGCCTTCGCGGACCTGTCGGTGGGGCAGGTGCACTATGCGGCATGCGGAGAACGCGATGCGCGCGCCGTGCTGTTGCTGCACCAGTCGCCGCGCAGCTGGGCCGAGTACCGCGCGGTGCTGCCGCTGGTGGGCGCGCATCGGCTCGCCATTGCGATGGACACGGCAGGCTTCGGCGATTCCTCCGATGGCGGCGTGCCCGCGAGCATCGAGCAATGGGCGCGCGTCGCCTGCGAATTGCTCGATGAACTGGGCATCGCGCAGCCCGACGTGGTCGGCCATCACACGGGCGGGGTCGTGGCTGTGGAGCTTGCCGCGGCGTTCCCCGATCGTGTTCGCAGCCTCGTGCTGTCTTCGACGCCCTATACCGACGAGCCGTTCCGGCGTGCGCGCGCACAACGCCCGCCCATCGACGAAGTCGCTCCCAGCGAGGACGGCACCCATCTCGCCGCGCTGTGGCAGAAGCGCCAGGGTTTCTATCCGGCAGGGCGGCCCGATCTGCTCGAGGCCTTCGTGCTCGATGCATTGAAGGTCGGCCATCGTGTCGAAGAAGGCCACCGCGCCGTGGCTTCTTACCGCATGGAAGACCGCATCGGCCGCATCGCGCAGCCCACGCTGATCGTGCGCGCCACCCACGATCCCTTTGCCGCGCCGCATGCGGCTGAATTGCAGCACCATCTGCCGCAGGCCCGCATCGTCGATATCGAAGGCGGCATGGTGCCGCTGCCCGACCAGATGCCCGAGGCCTTTGCGCGCACGGTGCTCGAATTTTTCTCTACTCTGCCATGAAGGCTGTTCGCATCCACGGTTTCGACGCAGCACCGGTGCTGGAAGAAGTGGCCGACCCTGTCGCGAGGCCCGGTCGCACCCTCGTGCAGATGGAGGCCGCCACGGTCGGCCACATCGACCGGACCGTATGGCGTGGCAGCTTCCTGCGGCATCCGCCCTTGCCGTACACGCCCGGTGTGGAGGCAGCGGGCATCGTCGTAGCAAGCGGGTGCTACCAGGTCGGCCAGCGCGTATGGCTGCGCGGCAGCGGCCTGGGCACGCTCTTCGACGGCACCTGGTGCGAATGCATCGACGCGCCCGACGAAGCGCTCGGGCCATTGCCGGACCAAGTGCCGATGACGCTGGGCGCGGCGTTCTTCTCGCCGACGACTTCGGCCTGGGTAGCATTGAATGACGTCGCCAGGCTGCAAACCGGAGAGCAGGTGCTGGTAACGGGCGCAAGCGGCGCCGTGGGGTCGCTCGTGGTGCAGCTTGCGCGCGAGGCAGGCTGCACGGTCACCGCCGTGATGCCGGGTGCCGAGCCGCCCCCTGGAGCCAGCGCTGATCTGCTGGTCGACACCGTGGGCGGCGATGTCCTCGCCCAAGTCCTGCCGTGCGTGCGACCTGGCGGGCGCGCCGTGCTGGTCGGCTACACCGCCGGCCCGACGCTGCAACTGGACATCGCTCACTTCCTGCAACGTGATGTTGCGTTGTTGCCCCTGAACATGTTCCGGCGTGAAGCAGCGGGCCGCGCCGCCGCGCCCGAACTGCTGGCAAGGCTTGCCGATGGCCGCCTGCATCTCGACGTGCAGCCGTTCGCGCTGGCGGACGCAGCCCTCGCGCTCGACTGGATCGCGCAGCGAGGCCACCGGGGACGGGCCGTTCTGGTGACGCGCCTCTGAGCCGCTGAAAAGGCGCGCCTCGATCCTTCAGTCTTCCTCTGGCCCTTCGACGGGCACGTGCACGTGCAGCTCGATCATCTGCCGCAGCGTCTGCTTGAGTTCCTCGGCACGGCGCAGGCCGAAGGGCTCCAGCACGCGCCGCTCGTGCTCGCGCGCCAGTTCCATCAGGTGCTCGACCGCCTTCAGCCCCTTGCGCGTGATGCGCACCAGCGTGATGCGGCGATCACTTTCATGGGGCAGGCGCTCGACCTGTCCGCGCGATTCCATGCGGTCCAGCAGCCGCGTCACCGTCGGCTGCTTGGTGACGGTCACCTGCGCGAGCTGGCCGATGCTGACCGGCTCGCTGCCTGCAAGAGACGCCATCACGCGCCACTCGGACACGGAGAAGCCCTGCTGCCGCGCCACCTCGTGGAACTCCGACGAAATCAGCTGGCTGGCCTGCGCCAGCAGCGCGGGCAGGTAGTCGTCGACGAAGCGGTGGGACTCGATGGGTTGTTCTTCAGCCATGAAGGCACCTCACGGTCGCCGCGGGCACGCGGCTTGCATGTCTAGGGTAATTCATGATTGTGGATACATTCATTTGTCAACATTATAGAAAGCGTGATGTGGCAACTGATGCCCATCCTCCCACGATAGAGAACAAGGACCCACATGGCTGAGCGTTCGTTCGTCGAAGAAGTCAAGAAGCTGCGGCTTTCTGGCGGAGAGGTGTTCCGTGGAGAGGGCATTCTGGCCGTCACCAAGGCCCTGCTCGAATCCGGGGTTTCCTATGTGGCGGGCTACCAGGGCGCGCCGATCTCTCATCTCATGGACGTGCTGGCCGACGCGCAGGACATCCTGGCCGACCACGGCATCCGCTTCGAGAACAGCGCGAGCGAAGCCACTGCAGCCGCCACGCTGGCCGCCTCCGTCAACTACCCGCTGCGTGGCGCCGTCACCTTCAAGGCGACTGTCGGCACCAACGTCGCCTCCGATGCGCTGGCCAACCTCGCCTCGGGCGGCGTGACCGGCGGTGCGCTCATCATCGTGGGCGAGGACTACGGCGAAGGCTCGTCGATCATGCAGGAGCGCAGCCATGCCTTCGCGATGAAGTCGCAGATCTGGCTGCTCGATCCGCGCCCCAACCTGCCGAGCATCGTCGATGCGGTGAAGCAGGGCTTCGATCTCTCGGAGGCCAGCAACACGCCCGTGATGCTCCAGTTGCGCATCCGTGCCTGCCATGTGCACGGGCACTTCGTGGCTGGCGACAACAAGCGCGCCAAGTTCACGCTGAAAGACGCGCTCGAGAATCCGCAGCGCGACGTCGGCCGCATCGTGCTGCCGCCAGCGAGCTTCGTGCACGAGCAGGAGAAGGTGAAGGACCGCTGGCCCGCCGCCGTGCGTTTCATCGAGGAGCGAAAGCTCAACGAGTTCTTCTCGGAAGACGCCGACGACATCGGCATCATCGTCCAGGGCGGCAGCTACAACACGCTGCTGCGCGCGCTGGAGCGGCTGGGCCTGGCCGACGTCTACGGCAACACGCAGGTGCCGCTCTACGTGATGAACGTGGCCTACCCCGTCATCGAGAGCGAGGTGATCCGCTTCTGCAAGGGCAAGCGCGCGGTGATGATCGTGGAAGAGGGGCAGCCCAACTTCGTAGAGCAGAACCTCGCGACCATCCTGCGCCAGGCCGGTTCTCACACCACGCTGCACGGCAAGGACATGCTGCCGGTGGCCGGCGAATACACCGCCGCCGAATTGCTCAAGGGCGCGCGCAGCTTCTGCGAACGCTACGGCCGCCTGGCGCCGCTGCCGGTGCCCGCACCGGTACGCAAGGTGATTCCGCTGAAGGAAGTGGCCGCGGTCGGTGTCGATGCCGCACCCGAGCCCGTGCAGCCATCGACCGCGCTCGGCGAGGTGGTGCATGCCCGCCCCCCGGGCTTCTGCACCGGCTGCCCTGAACGTCCGATCTTCAGCGCGATGAAGCTGGTGGAGCGCGAACTCGGCGCGCACCACGTGAGCGCCGACATCGGCTGCCACCTGTTCTCCATCCTGCCGCCCTTCAACATCGGCAACACCACCATGGGCTACGGCCTGGGGGGTGCGGGTGCGGCGGCGCTCAATGCGCCGGCCGGCAAGCGCGCGATCTCGATGATGGGCGACGGCGGGTTCTGGCACAACGGCCTCACCAGCGGCGTGGCCAACGCGGTCTTCAACAAGAGCGACAACCTCACCATCGTCGTCGACAACAACTACACCTCGGCCACGGGCGGGCAGGACATCCTGTCGTCGCACGCCGTCAACAAGACGCGCAGCACCGGCCACGAGATCGAGCGTGCCGTGCGCGGCGTGGGCGTCGAATGGGTCAGGACGCTGCGCCGCACCTACGACGTGGCGGGCATGCGCGATGCGCTGAAAGAAGCGCTCACCACGACGAATAAGGGCCCCAAGGTCCTGATCGCCCAGTCGGAATGCATGCTCAACAAGCAGCGCCGCGAGAAGCCGCTGGTGCGCAAGGCCATCGCCGACGGCAAGCGCATGGTGCGCGAGAAGTTCGGCGTCGACTCCGACACCTGCACCGGCGACCACTCGTGCATCCGCCTGTCGGGCTGCCCGTCGCTGTCGATCAAGCCCAACCCCGATCCCCTGCGCACCGACCCGGTCGCGACCGTGCTCGACAGCTGCGTAGGCTGCGGCGTTTGCGGAGAGGTCTCGCATGCCGCGGTGCTGTGCCCGTCGTTCTACAAGGCGCAGATCGTGAGCAACCCCAGCCGCTGGGACATGCTGCGCGAGCGCGTGCGTGCCGCCGTCATCGGCTGGCTGCAGCGCGGCGAAGCGCGTCGCCGTGAAGCCTATGCCTTCTGACGCGATGATGAGCGCTGCACAACCTATCAAGATTGCGATCCTCGCCATGGGCGGGGAGGGCGGCGGCGTGCTGGCCGACTGGATCGTCGACATGGGCGAGGCCAACGGCTACGTCGCCCAGACCACATCGGTGCCGGGCGTGGCCCAGCGCACCGGCGCAACCATCTACTACGTGGAGCTGTACCCGACGGCGCAGGCCGAGGCCGATGGCGGCTTGCCGATTCTTGCGCTGATGCCGCTGCCCGGCGACGTCGACGTGGTGCTGGCGTCGGAGCTCATGGAGGCAGGGCGCGCCGTGCAGCGGGGCCTGGTCACGCGCGACCGCACCACGCTGATCGCGTCCACGCACCGCGTGTTCTCCATCGCCGAGAAGAGCGCACTTGGCGATGGCCGTGTCAACAGCGATCAGCTGCTGGCACACACCGCCAAGGCCGCCAAGCGCTTCATCCGCTTCGACATGGCGCAGGCGGCCGAGGCTTCGGGCAGCGTGATCAGCGCGGTGCTGTTCGGCGCGCTTGCGGGTTCGGGCGTGCTGCCGTTCAGCCGCGCGCAGTTCGAGGCGACCATCGAACGTGGCGGCGTGGGTGTGAAGCCCAGCCTCAAGGCCTTTGGCGCGGCGTTCGCTCGCGCACAGGGCGGTGACGACGGCGAGCCTGCGAAGGAAGCGCCGGTCACCGCACCGGCGCCGCAGCCGCGCCACCCGGCTGTTCGGGCATTGGTCGAGCGGGTGCAACGCGACTTTCCGGTGCAGGCGCAAGACTTCCTGCTCGAAGGCGTGCGCCGCCTCATCGACTACCAGGACCCCGCCTACGCCGGCCTGTACCTGGACCGCATGGCAGCCGTTGCCGCGCTGCCAGGCAACGATGAGCACCGCCTGCTGCGCGAAACCGCGCGCCACCTCGCGCTCTGGATGTCCTACGAAGACACCGCCCGCGTCGCGGCGCTGAAGACCCGTGCCACCCGCTTCGAGCGCGTGCGCGGCGAGGCCCGCGTCCAGCCCGGCCAGGTGCTCGCCATCAACGAATACATGCACCCGCGCCTGCAGGAAATCTGCGAGACGCTGCCCGGTGGCATCGGCCGCTGGCTCATGAATTCGACGACGCCGAAGAAGCTCGTCGAGCGCTTCACGCAGCATGGCCGCGTGATCCAGACCAGCTCGCTGCGCGGCTATCTCATGCTGCGCATGGTGGCGGCGTGCAAGCGCTGGCGCCTCTCGACCATGCGCTATGCCGAGGAAAACCGACGCATCGAGGAATGGCTGCAGCGCATCGCCGCGACCGCGCAGCGCAACCCCGAACTGGCCGTGGAGCTTGCCCAGTGCCAGCGCCTGGTCAAGGGCTACAGCGACACGCACGAGCGCGGCATCCGCAACTACGACACCGTGATGCGCGCCGTGGAGCGCGCCGGCACCGCGCTGGCGCCGGCCACGCTGCGCGAACTGCGCGACGCGGCGCTGGCCGACGAACACGGCCACAAGCTGCAGGCCGCGCTGGCGCAGCACGCACTGGCCTGAAGAGACAACGAAGATGACCGCACCCTCAGCCACCCTTTCACTGCGCGTCGTCGAGGCGCGTGCGTTGAATCCGCTGATCCGCATGCTGCGCCTGCGCGCCGAAGACGGCCGCGCGCTGCCCGGCTTCTCGGCCGGTGCCCACATCCGCGTGCAGGTGACGCTGCCTGACGGCAAGGCCGACTGGCGTCACTATTCGCTCATCAACTTCGATACGGCGCGCAACGCCACCAATGCCCCGGCGGAATATGTGATCGCCGTGCGCAAGGAAGCCGAAGGCCGGGGCGGCTCGCGCTTCATGCACGAGCAGCTGAAAGAGGGCGACACCCTCGCCATCGAGGCGCCCAAGAACGACTTCCCGCTGCACACCGGCCCCGGCGGCACCGTGCTGGTAGCCGGGGGCATCGGCGTGACGCCGCTCGCCACCATGGCCGCCCGCCGCCGCGCCGAAGGTGCGGCCGTGCGCATGCACTACGCCGGCCGCAGCCGCGACCTGATGGCCTTCCTGCCTGAACTTCAGGCGCTGCTGGGCGACGACCTGCACGTGCACGCCGATGCGGAAGCCGGCGCGCCGCTCGGCATCGATGCAATGCTCGACGGCGTTCCCGCCGGCGACCGCCTCTACGTCTGCGGCCCCAAGGTCATGCTCGACGCGGTGCTCGAGCGCACCCAGGCGCGCGGCTGGGAACACGACCGCGTGCACTTCGAACTTTTCACCGAGCCGGTCGCGGAAGAAGGCGACCAGCCCTTCGAGGTGGAGCTCGCCCAGTCGGGCCAGCGTTTCACCGTGCCGGCCAACCAGAGCATCCTCGACTGCCTGATCGAGCACGGCTGCGACCCGATGTTCGACTGCAAGCGCGGCGAATGCGGCGTGTGCGCCGTGCCCGTGCTCGAAGGCGAGATCGAACACCGCGACTACGTGCTCACCGCCCGCGAGAAGGCGGAAGGCAACGTCATGCAGATCTGCATCTCGCGCGCCAAGGGTGCGCGGCTGGTGCTGGACATCTGAAGCCAGGAGCCTGAAGAACCATGACCTCGTACCGAGACAACCCCGATGCCGTTCGCGCGCTGGTGCAGCACGACCGGGTGCACCGCGACCTGTACACCAGCCAGGAGCTGTTCGAGCTGGAGCAGGAACACTTCTTCGCCAACACCTGGAACTACGTCGGCCATGAAAGCCAACTGCCCAAGCCCGGCGACTGGATCAGCAACGAGATCGCGGGCCGCCCGCTGATCATCGTGCGGCACTCCGACGGCAGCGTGCGCGTGATGATGAACCGCTGCGCCCACAAGGGTTCGCGGCTCGTGAACGGCGCGTGCGGCAACACCGGCAAGTTCTTCCGCTGCCCTTACCACGCCTGGACCTTCAAGACGGACGGCGCGCCGCTGGCGATTCCACTGAAGACCGGCTACGAGAACACCCAGCTGCACGAATGCGAATCGGGCAAGGGTCTCACCACTGTGAAGCATGTGCGCAGCCACCGTGGGTTCATCTTCGTGAAGATCAACGACGCCGGCCCCGGCTTCGACGAATACTTCGGCGACTCGCTGAGCTCCATCGACAACATGGCCGACCGCTCGCCCGAAGGCGAACTGGAAATAGCGGGCGGCTGCCTGCGCTTCATGCACCAGTGCAACTGGAAGATGTTCGTCGAGAACCTCAACGACACCATGCACCCCATGGTGGCGCACGAGTCTTCGGCCGGCACCGCCAAGCGCATGTGGGCCGACAAGCCGGAAGACGAGCCCAAGCCCATGGCGGTGGAGCAGTTCGCGCCCTTCATGTCCGACTACAAGTTCTTCGAGGACATGGGCATCCGCACCTACGACAACGGCCACAGCTTCACGGGTGTGCACTTCAGCATCCACAGCAAGTACAAGGCGATCCCCGCGTACGACGACGCCATGAAGGCCCGCTACGGCGAGGAGAAGACGGCGCAGATCCTGGGCATGGCGCGGCACAACACGGTGTACTACCCGAACCTGACGATCAAGGGCGCGATCCAGGCGATCCGCGTGGTGAAGCCGATCTCCGCAGACAAGACGCTGATCGAGAGCTGGACCTTCCGCCTCAAGGGCGCGCCGCCCGAACTGCTGCAGCGCACCACCATGTACAACCGGCTCATCAACTCGCCGTTCTCGGTGGTGGGCCATGACGACCTGCAGGCCTACCGCGGCATGCAGGCGGGGCTGCATGCGAGCGGCAACGAGTGGGTGAGCCTGCACCGCGACTACGACCCTTCGGAGCTGAAGGGCGGCGAGATCACCACGGGCGGCACCGATGAGCTGCCGATGCGCAACCAGTACCGAAGCTGGGTCCAGCGCATGACGGAGACCATGTGATGGCCGGCATCGAAGTCACCCGCCAGGACCTGATCGACTTCGTCGTGAACGAAGCGCACCTGCTCGACACGCGCCGCTACGAAGCGTGGAATGCGCTCTTCACCGACGACGCCTTCTACTGGGTGCCGCTCGTGCCAGACCAGGAAGACGGCCTCAACCACACATCGCATCTCTACGAAGACAAGCTGCTTCGCGACCTGCGCATCGAGCGCCTGAAGAGCCCGCGTGCTTTCTCGCAGCAGCCGCCGAGCCGCTGCCACCATTTGCTGCAGGTGCCCGTGGTCGAGCAGTTCGATGCTGAAGCCAATCGCTACGTGGTGCGCACCGAATTCCACTACACCGAATCGCAGGGCGACGAACTGCAGTTCTACGTCGGCACCTTTTTCCATCACCTCACGGTGCAGGACGATGCATTGCGCATGACGCTCAAGCGCGTGAACCTGCTCAACTGCGACGCGGCGCTGCCGGCCGTGCAGCTCTTCATCTGACAGGGACGAAAGCGATGCCACACGCCACCGTCCATCAAGTCTTCGCGGCCACCGCGGCGCGCACGCCGCAGGCCGAGTTCCTGTTCACCGAATCGGTGACTGCCGCCGCCTACGGCATCGACGCAGGCGCCATCCGCTGGGGTGAGGCTGCCACGCAGATCGAGCGCCTGCGCGCGGCCTATGCGCAAGCCGGCTATGGGCACGGCCACCGCGTCGGCCTGCTGCTGGAAAACCGGCCGGCCTTCATCTTCCACTGGCTCGCGCTGAACGCACTGGGCGTGAGCGTGGTGCCCATCAACGCCGAGATGCGCTCGGCCGAGCTGGTCTATCTGATCGGCCACAGCGAGATCGGCCTGGCCGTGACGCTGCCGGGCCGTGCCGCCGACCTGCGTGCAGCGGCGGCGCGGGCGGGTGTCGAATTCGAGACGATGGGCCCCGAAGACGCGGTGCCGCCGGCGAAGACCGCCGCACCGCGCGCCCATGAGCCCATCGGCACAGACACCGAATGCGGCCTGCTCTACACATCAGGCACCACGGGCCGCCCCAAGGGCTGCATCCTGAGCAATGCCTACTTCCTGCGCGCTGGCGAGTGGTACGCGGCGCTCGACGGCGTCTGCAGCATCCGGCCCGACGCGGAGCGCGTCATCACGCCGCTGCCGCTGAACCACATGAACGCGATGGCCTTCTCCACCATGGTGGTGCTGGTCGCCGGCGGTTGCCTGGTGCAGCTCGACCGCTTCCACCCGAAGACCTGGCTGGCCAGCGCGAAGGAAAGCGGCGCGACCATCGTGCACTACCTGGGCGTGATGCCGGCCATGCTGCTCTCCGCGCCGCAGTCGCCGGCCGACCGCGACCATGCGATCCGCTGGGGCTTCGGCGCCGGCGTGGACCGCAAGAACCACGCGCCCTTCGAGGAGCGCTTCGGCTTCCCGCTGGTCGAGGCTTGGGCAATGACCGAGACCGGCGCGGCCGCCTGCATCATGGCCAACCGGGAGCCGCGCCTCGTGGGCACGAGCTGCTTCGGGCGGCAGGAAGACTTCGTCGAGATTCGCCTCGTGGGCGAGGATGGCAATGAAGCCGGCGTCGATGCACCGGGCGAACTGCTGGTGCGTTCGGCCGGTACCGACCCGAACCGGTATTTCTTCTCCGGCTACCTGAAGGACGAGGAGGCCACGCGCGAAGCCTGGGCCGACGGCTGGTTCCACACCGGCGACCTGGTGCGCCGCGACGCCGAAGGCAACTTCTTCTTCGTCGACCGCAAGAAGAACGTGATCCGCCGCAGCGGCGAGAACATCTCCGCCGTCGAGGTCGAGAGCGTGCTCAACCAGCACCCGGCGGTGAAGGCATCGGCCGTGGCCGCCACACCCGACGCGGTGCGCGGCGACGAAGTGCTGGCCTGCATCGTGATGAGGGAAGACATGGATGCCTCGCAGCGCGCGCAGGTAGCGGCCAGCATCGTCGAGCATGCGCTGGCACAGCTCGCCTACTACAAGGCGCCCGGATACGTCGCCTTCGTCGACGCGTTGCCGCTCACGCCGTCGCAGAAGATCCAGCGCGGCCAGCTGCGCGAGATGGCGCATTCGTTGCCGGGCCAGGGCCATTGCATCGACACGCGTGCGATGAAGAAAAGGCAGCCATGACCACGAAACGACGGCTCTCCTACGATGGCGTCGCGGTCGCGGTGCCCATCACCGTGCCCTACGTGCGCTATTCCACGCGCACAGCGCACTGGTTCATCGGGCAGGCTATCGAGGCGCTGGTAAAGGCCAGCGGCGTGCCAAAGGAGCAGATCGACGGCCTGTGCCTCAGCAGCTTCTCGCTCGCGCCCGACACGGCCGTCGGCGTCACGCAGCACCTGGGCATGTCGCCGCGCTGGCTCGACCATGTGCCCACCGGTGGTGCCTCGGGCGTGATGTGCCTGCGCCGCGCCGCGCGGGCGGTACAGGCGGGCGATGCCGACATCGTGGCCTGCGTGGGCGCCGACACCAACCATGTCGATTCCTTCCGCCAGACGCTCGGCAGCTTCAGCAACTTCGCGCGCGACGCGAGCTACCCGTATGGCTCGGGCGGCCCGAACTCGATCTTCGCGTTCATCACGGCCAACTACATGCGCACCTACGGCGCGAAGCGTGAAGACTTCGGCCGCATCTGCGTCGACCAGCGAACCAACGCGCTGGGCAACCCGAACGCCATGTTCAAGAAGGGCCTGACGCTCGACGAGTACATGGCGGCCCGGCCCATCTCCGACCCGATCCACCTGTTCGACTGCGTGATGCCCTGCGCGGGCGCCGACGCCTTCCTCGTGATGAGCGAGGAGCGCGCGCGCGACCTTGGCCTGGCGCACGTCGTCATCCTCGGTGCCATCGAACGCCACAACGCGTATGCCGAAGACCCTGTGATGGTGCAGGGCGGCTGGCGCAAGGACCGCGACGACCTGTACGCGCAGGCCGGCATCCAGCCCGCCGAGCTCGACTTCGTGCAGACCTACGACGACTACCCCGTCATCGTGATGATGCAGTTCGAAGACCTGGGTTTCTGCGAGAAAGGCGAGGGCCCCGCCTTCGTGCAGGCCCACACCATGACCTTCGACGGCAGCTTTCCGAACAACACGAGCGGCGGGCAGCTGTCGGCAGGTCAGGCGGGCGCTGCGGGCGGCTTCCTCGGCATGGTCGAGGCGATCCGCCAGCTGACCGATCAAGCCGAAAAACGCGCGGTGCCCGATGCACAACTGGGCCTCGTCGCCGGCTTCGGCATGGTGACCTACGACCGCTGCCTGTGCACAGGCGCGGTGATCCTGGGGAGACCCGCATGACCATGCCCCTGATGCGCCCTCCGCGCAAGAACCCGGTTCTGCGCACCCGGCAGATGAACCTGCCGCCCGGCGCGCGCGGCCGCGTGGCGCTGGGCCTGACGGCCGCCGCCGCCGAGGGCCGCTTCGAGCTGCAGACCTGCGATGACTGCGGCACGGTGCAGTACCCGCCGCGCGAGGTCTGCCACAAGTGCCTCTCGGCCGCGCTGCGCTGGCGCGCGCAGAGCGGCGAGGGCGAACTGCTCGGCAGCACCACGCTGCATCACAGCAACGACCTGTTCTTCCGCGAGCGGCTGCCCTGGCGGCTGGGCCTGGTGCACCTGGATGCCGGCCCCACGCTCATGGTCCATCTGCATGGCGAGGTCGGCGACGCGCCGCAAAGGGTGCGCGTAGGCGCCCGGCTCGACCGCGCGGGCCAGGCCGTTCTCATTGGTTTTCCGAATGAAGGGAGTCCCCACATGGCCGACGACAAGATGCTGCGCGAAATGACCAGCGACCCCAAGTTCCGCAAGGTGCTGGTGACCGACGGCAAGACCGAGACCGGCCAGGCGATAGTGCGCGCGCTGGTGAAGGCCGGCGCAGACATCGTCTGGGTCGGCCATGCCGAGCCCTGGAAGAAGATGGGCGAGGGGCTGGACGACATCTCGGCGCTGCCGCAGGTCACGCTGGTGCCGCTCGATCTGACCAACGGCCGCCAGGTGACCGAGCTTGCGGGCTCCATCGGCGGCAAGGTCGACATCGTCATCAACAACGCCGAGGTGCACCGCACCTTCGGCATCGCCGCACGGCGCGGCACCGACGTGGCCAAGGCCGAGATGGACATCAACTACTTCGGCCTGCTGCGGCTGGCTCAGGAGTTCGGTCCGGCGCTGAAGGGCCGCTCGGCCGACGGCGTGACCGGCGCTACGGCATGGGTCAACCTGCTGTCGATCTATGCACTGAGCAACTTTCCGCCGCACGGCACCTTCAGCGCCTCGAAGGCGGCGGCGCATTCGCTGGCGCAGTGCCTGCGCGCGGAGATGCGGCCGGCCGGCATCCGCGTGATCAATGTGTTCCCCGGCCCGATCGACGACGAATGGAACCAGCACACGCCGCCGCCCAAGCTCGCGCCCGCCGCGCTGGCCAACGCCATCTTGAAGGCGTTGCGCGACGGCGTGGAAGACGTGTACCCCGGCGACGTGGCGCAGGAGTGGCTGGAGCGCTGGCGCGACAACCCCAAGGTGCTCGAGCGCGAGCTGGCCGCAGGCGGCTGAGACAGGAGCCACACGAATGACCACGACAACCGAACTGATGTCCACCGCCGAGATCCTGGGCGGCCTGGTGACTGCCATGGCCAGCGGCCGCATCCGCGTGATCGACCTCACGCAGACGCTGACGCCCGAGTTTCCGCAGATCGCGCTGCCGCCCGAGATGGGCCAGTGCTGGCCCTTCCGTATCGAGGAAGTTTCGAAGTACGACGAGCGCGGCCCGGGCTGGTACTGGAACAACTTTTCCTGCGGCGAGCACACGGGCACCCACTTCGACGCACCGATCCACTGGATCTCCGGGCGCGACCTGCCGAACAACTCGGTCGACACCATTCCGGTGCAGCACTTCGTGGCGCCGGCCTGTGTGATCGATTGTTCGCCGCAGGTGAAGGACGACCCCGACTACCTGCTGACGCTGGAAGACATCGAAGCCTACGAGGCGGCGCATGGCCGCATCCCCAAGGGCGCGTGGGTGCTGATGCGCACCGACTGGTCCAAGCGCACCGACCCCGAGGCGTATCAGAACTTCGACGAGACGGGCCAGCACACGCCGGGCCCGAGCACCGCGGCCGTGCGCTTCCTGGTCGAGCAGCGCGACGTGCTGGGCTTCGGCTCCGAGGCCATCGGTACGGATGCGGGCCAGGGCTATCACCTGCGGCCGCCGTATCCGTGCCATTACTACATGCACGGCGCGGGCCGCTACGGCCTGCAGTGCCTGAGCAACCTCGACCTGCTGCCGCCGGCCGGCGCCGTGCTGATCTGCCCGCCGCTGAAGATCGAGAAGGGCAGCGGCAGCCCGCTGCGTGTGCTGGCGTTGGTGGGAGCTTCGGCATGACCAACGCCGCACCCAGGGTCGCGGCCGTCACCGGCGGCAGCGCCGGCATCGGCAAGGCGATCTGCGAAGACCTGCTCGCGCAGGGCTACGAGGTAGTGTCGCTCGCACGCCGCAAGGCCGAGATCGACCACCCGAAGCTGCACAGCATCGAGGTCGACCTGAGCGACCGCGCCGCCACGAGCGCGGCTGTGCGCGAACTGGTGGGGCGCTTCGCACCGACCACCATCGTGCACAACGCGGGCGTCATCCGCGCCGCGCTGCTGCCCGACGTCAAGCTCGACGACCTCGATGCGCTGGTCGACCTGCACCTGGGCTGTGCGATACAGCTCGTGCAAGGTGCGCTGCCCGCGATGCGCGCGCAACGCTTCGGCCGTGTCGTGCTGCTGTCGTCGCGCGCCGCGCTGGGCCTCGCCACGCGTACCAGCTACTCGGCCACCAAGGCCGGCATGCTGGGCATGGCGCGCACCTGGGCGCTCGAACTGGCTGCCGACGGCATCACGGTGAACGTGGTGGCCCCGGGGCCGATCCGCACCGACATGTTCTACGACGTGGTCGAGGCCGGCAGCGAGAAGGAACGCGCGCTTGCCGCCTCGGTGCCCGTCAAGCGCCTGGGCGAATCGGCCGACGTGGCACGCGCCGTGCGTTTCTTTGCGGATGCCGACAACAGCTTCGTCACCGGGCAGGTGCTGTACGTGTGCGGCGGCACCAGCGTCGGAAGCCTCGCCCTCTGAGTTTCCAGTTTTCCTCACGTCCAACCAAAACCACCTCTGGAGCATCGCCATGAAAGTCATGAACCGAATTCGCACACTCGCGGCCGTGGCCGTGGGTATCGGCGCGCTGGGCGCCGCGAGCGCCTGGGCCGCCGATCTCAAGGTCGGTTTCATCACTTCGCTGTCGGGGCCGGTGTCGTCGCTGGGCATTCCCTACGACAAGGGCATGAAGGCCGCAGTCGCCTACAAGTCGGAAGTGGGTGGCCGCAAGGTGCAGGTGATCCAGCTCGACGACGCGTCCGACCCGTCCACCGCCGCGCGCAATGCACGCAAGCTGATCGAGGAAGACAAGGTCGACGTCATCATCGGCACGGCCGGTGCGCCTGGCTCTCTGGCCATCGCCGGCGTGGCGCGTGAAACCAAGACGCCGCTCATCTCCATCGCCAATGCCGACCTGGCCGGCGAGGAGGGCGCATGGATGGTGACGCTGCCGCAGCCCGCGCCGCTGATGATGGGCGCGATGGTCGAGAAGATGAAGCAGGCCGGCGTGAAGACGGTGGCCTACATCGGCTACTCCGACGCCTGGGGCGACCTGGTGTACGACGCGCTCATGAAGTCGGCGCCCGCCGCCGGCATCAAGGTGGTGAGCAACGAACGCTATGCGCGCAGCGATTCGTCGGTGGCCGGGCAGGTGCTGAAGATCGTGGCGCTGCGGCCCGACGCGGTGATCACCGGCGCATCGGGCACGCCCGGCGCGCTGCCCTACCTGGCGCTGGCAGAGCGCGGCTACAAGGGAAAGATCTACGGCATGCACTCGCTGATCAACCCCGACTTCATCCGCGTCGGCGGCCCGTCGGTCGAAGGCCTGCTGGCGCCCACCGGCCCGGTGGTGGTGGCCGAGCAGTTGCCCGACGCCAACCCGATGAAGAAGATCGCGATGGACTTCCGCACCGCCTACCAGAAGGCCAACGGCGCGCCGCCCACCGACACCTTCTCGGCCTACAGCTTCGATGCATGGCTGATCTACCTCGATGCCGCGCAGCGTGCGCTGGCCAGCAAGGCCGAGCCCGGCACGCCGCAGTTCCGCCTTGCATTGCGTGACGCCATCGTCAGCACCAAGGAGCTGGTGGGCACGCACTCGGTCTACAACTTCAAGCCCACCGATCGCTACGGCTCGGACGACCGCTCGCGCGTCGTCGTGAAGCTCGACAAAGGCCAATGGAAGCTGGTGCCCTGACATGAAACTGAAGCTCACACACATCCTCGGCGCCACGGCGCTCGCGCTGGCCGCCGCGCAAACCATGGCGGCGGACCTGAAGATCGGCTTCATCAGCTCGCTCTCCGGGCCTGTCGCGGCGCTCGGCATTCCGTACGAGAAGGGCATTCGCGCAGCGATTGCCGAGCACCCCGAGATCGCAGGCCGCAAGGTGCAGCTGATCGTGCTCGACGACGCCTCCGACCCCACCACCGCCGGGCGCAATGCGCGCAAGCTGGTGACGGAGGACAAGGTCGACGTGCTCATCGGCACATCCGGCGTGCCCGGCGCCATGGCCATCGCCGCGGTGGCCAGGGAACTGAACACGCCGCTGATCTCGCCCACGCCGGTCACCATCGCCGGCCCCGAGGGCGCGTGGACCGTGACGGTGTCGCAGCCTTTTCCGCTCATGGTCGCGGGCGTGGTCGACCGCATGAAGAAGTCGGGCGTGAAGACGGTGGCCTTCATCGGCTTCTCGGACGCGCTGGGTGACCTGGCCTACGACTCGCTGGTGAAGAGCGCGGACGCGGCCGGCATCAAGGTGGTGGCCAACGAACGCTATGCGCGCAGCGATTCATCGGTGGCAGGGCAGGTGCTGAAGATCGTCGCGGCGCGGCCCGATGCGGTGTTCGCGGGCAACTCCGGCACGCCCGGCGCGCTGCCGTACATCGCGCTGGCCGATCGCGGCTACAAGGGCAAGATCTACGGCACGCACGGCCTCATCAACGCGGACTTAGTGCGCGTGGGCGGCGCTTCCATCGAGGGGCTGCAGGTGCCCAGCGGCCCGGTGCTGGTGGCCGACCAGCTGCCCGACAGCAACCCGATCAAGAAGGTGTCGATGGCCTTTCGCAGCGCCTACCAGAAGGTCAACGGCGCGGTGCCGACGGATGCGTTCTCGTCGTACACCTACGACGCCTACCTGCTGCTGGCCGACGCCGCCTCGCGCACCAAGGGCGAACCGGGCACGCCGGCCTACCGCACGGCGCTGCGCGATGCCATCGTGAGCACCAAGGAGCTGGTGGGCACGCACGGCGTCTATACCTTCAAGCCCGACGACCGCTATGGCTCCGACCAGCGCGGCGTGGTCATCGTGCAGATGACCAAAGGGCAGTGGAAGCTGGTTCCGTAGCCCCCCACGCCACCGAGCACATCGCCATGACCACCTACCGCAACCGCCCCGATCTTGTCGCGGCGCTGGTCCGGGACGACCGGGTGCACCGCGACCTGTACCTCAGCGAGGAGCTTTTCGCGCTGGAACAGGAGCACCTGTTCGCCAACACCTGGGTCTTTCTCGGTCATGCGAGCCAGGTGCCGGAGTCCGGCGACTTCGTGTCGCAGGACATCGCGGGCCGGCCGCTGCTCATGGTGCGGCAGCCCGATGGCGGCGTGCACGTGCTCTACAACCGCTGCGCCCACAAGGGCACGCAGCTGGTGACGGACGAGTGCGGCAACACCGGCCGTTTCTTTCGCTGCCCCTACCACGCGTGGACCTACAAGCTCGACGGCGCGCCGCTCGGGCTGCCGCTGAAGAACGGCTACGAGGGCACGCAGCTCAAGGCCTGCGAGTCGGGGCAGGGGTTGTCGGTGGTGAAGAACGTGAAGGTGTACCGCGACTTCGTGTTCGTGCGCTTGTCGGAGAGCGGGCCTTCGTTCGAGGACTACTTCGGCGAGGTGCTGGGCGCCATCGACAACATGGTGGACCGCTCGCCCGAAGGCAAGCTGACGGTGGGCGGCGGCGTGCTGCGCAACATCGTCCACTGCAACTGGAAGATGTACCTGGAGAACATCAACGACACGGTGCACCCGATGTCGACGCACGAGTCGGCCACCAAGGCGGCCGAGGCGCTGTGGGAAGGCCATGCGCCCACCGACTCCAAGCCGATGGCGATGGAACAGATACTGCCCTTCGGCTCGGGCTACGAGTTCTTCGACAAGATGGGCGGACGCGTGTTCGCCAACGGCCACAGCGTGCTGGGGGTGAATTTCAGCATCCACTCCAACTACGCGCAACTGCCCGAGTACGAAGCCGCGATGCGCGCCGCGCACGGTGAGGAGCGTGCCGCAGAGATACTGCAGCGCTCGCCGCAGAACTCGGTCTTCTATCCGAGCCTGTCGGTCAAGGGCTCGCCGCAGGCCATTCGCGTGATTCGCCCGCTGGCCGCCAACCGCACGCTGATAGAGGCCTGGAGCTTCCGCGCTGCGGGTGCGCCGGAACTGCTGTTCGAGCGCGCCATGAGCTACAACCGGCTCGTGTTCTCGCCGATGTCGGTGGTCGCGCATGACGACGTGCATCTGTTCGAGAGCATCCAGCAAGGCCTGCGCGCCGGCGGCAACGAATGGGTGAGCCTGCATCGCAACCACGATCCGGCCGAGACGCAGCAGGCCACGGTCACCACCAACGGCACCAACGAACTGCTGATGCGCAACCAGTTCCGTGCATGGGCGAAGTCCATGGCGGCGGGCATGGAGGCCGTGCAATGACGGACCCGCGCGATTTCGTCGCCCATGAAGCGGCCCTGCTCGATGAGCGCCGGCTCGACGAGTGGCTGGCCCTTTTCGCGGAAGACGGCCACTACTGGGTGCCGCTGCTGGGCGCGGCGCAGGCCGACCCGTTCTCGCACAACTCGCTGGCCTACGAAGACCGGCTGCTGCTGCAGCTGCGCGTGGACCGCCTGAAGAACCCGCGCGCCCATTCGCAGCACCCGGCCAGCCACAGCCAGCATGTGCTGCAGCCCTCGCGCATCGAGCGCGAGGAGGGCGGCCAGGCATGGCTGCGCACGCCGTTCCTCTACGTCGAGGCGCGCGGCGAAGACCAGATCCTGTTGAGCGGCACCGCCCGCCATCACCTGGTCCGCACACCCGCCGGCTGGTCGATCCGCCAGAAGCGCATCGACCTGCTCAACGCGGCACGCGCGCTGCCGGCCATCCAGTTGTTCATCTGAGTTACCTGTTCCCTCCAACACCATCCTTACCGGAGCTACGACATGAAGAGCCTGATGCAGACCTTGACGCGCGGCACACTCGCCGCGGTGCTGACCGCCTGTGGCGTTGCGAGCGCGCTGGCGGCCGACCTCAAGGTCGGCCTGAGCGTGTCGCTGTCGGGGCCGAACTCCTCGCTGGGCGTGCCCTACGCCAAGGGCATGCAGGCCGCGCTGGCCTACAAGGGCGAGGTGAACGGCCGCAAGGTGCAGCTCATCGTGCTGGACGACGGCTCCGACCCCACCACCGCCGGGCGCAATGCGCGCAAGCTGATCGAGGACGAGAAGGTCGACGTGCTCATGGGCACATCGGGCGTGCCCGCGGCAATAGCGATGGCGCAGGTGGGCAAGGAAGCGAAGACGCCGATGATCGGCCTCACGCCGATCCTGCTCGACCCCAACGACAACCCCTGGGTCATGACCGTGGCGCAGCCCACGCAGCTGATGATCGACGCGGTGGTCGAGCGCATGAAGCGCAACAACGTGAAGACGGTGGGCTACATCGGCTTCTCCGACGCCTGGGGCGACCTGGTCTACGACGCGCTCATGAAGGCCGCGCCCGGCGCAGGCATCAAGGTGGTCAGCAACGAGCGTTATGCGCGCGGCGACGCATCGGTGACCGGCCAGGTGCTGAAGATCGTGGCGCTGCGGCCCGACGCGGTGATGACCGGCGGTGCCGGCACGCCCGGCGCGCTGCCGTTCCTGGCCCTGCAGGAGCGCGGCTTCAAGGGCGGCGTGTACGGCCAGCACGGGCTGATCAACCCCGACTTCGTGCGCGTGGTCGGCGCGGCCGGCCAGAACGCGCTGATGCCCACCGGCCCGGTGATCGTGGCCGAGCAACTGCCCGACAGCTATCCGACCAAGAAGATCGCGACCGATTTCCGCGCCGTCTTCCAGAAGGTCAACAACGCGCCGACCAGCGATGCCTTCTCGGCCTATTCGTTCGACGGCTGGCTGGTGTTCGCCGACGCGGCCTCGCGCGCCATGAAGAAGGCCGAACCGGGCACGCCCGAGTTCCGCGTGGCGCTGCGCGATGCCATCTTCAGCACGAAGGAAGTGGTGGGCACGCACGGCGTGTACACCTTCAAGCCCGGCAGTCTCTACGGCGTGGACGAACGCGCCCGCGTGATCGTCAAGCTCGACAACGGCCAATGGAAGCTCGCACCTTGAACCTCATGCATTCGACTTTCCGGAGGGCTGCGCGATGACGTGGGACGTGGCGCTCATCCTTCTCACCGACGGCCTGGCCAACGGCGCCGTCTACCTGCTGGCCGGGCTCGGGCTGGTGCTGATCTTCTCGGTCACGCGGGTGGTGTTCGTGCCGTTCGGCGACATCGCAGCCTTTGCGGCGCTGTCGCTCGCGGCATTCGAGACCGACCGCGTGCCGCCGACCATCGGCATGGTCGCGGTGCTGGCCGCGCTGGCGCTGGCCACCGAGATCGGCAGCCTGCTGCGGCGCGGCGAGGCCGCGCGCATTCCCAAGGCGGTGCTGATGTGGGGCGTGCTGCCGGCCATTCCGTGCGTGCTCGCATGGCTGGCAGCGCGGCCCGGCGTGCCGGTGGCGGTGCACATCGCGGTCGCCGTGCTGCTGGTGGTGCCCATTGCGCCGCTGCTCGCGCGGGTGGTGTTCCAGCCGATCGCGGATGCATCGGTGCTGGTTTTGCTGATCGTCTCTCTGGCGCTGCACTTCCTGCTGTCGGGCCTGGGCCTGCTGTTCTTCGGGCCCGAAGGCTCGCGCACCACGCCGCTGACCAGCGCCGTGTTCACGCTGGGCGACGGCTTCACCGTCAGCGGGCAGGTGGTGCTGATGGTGGGGGCGGCCATCGTGCTGAGCGGGCTGTTCTTCCTGGTGTTCGAGCGCACGGTGGCCGGCAAGGCGCTGCGCGCCACGGCCGTGAACCGGGTGGGTGCTCGGCTGGTCGGCATACGGCCGGTGCGCACGGCGCTGCTGGCATATGGCTGCGCTTCGCTGCTGGCGGGGCTGATCGGCGTGCTCATCGCGCCGGTGACCACGATGTATTACGACTCGGGGTTCATCATCGGCCTGAAGGCCTTCGTGGCCGCGATCATTGGTGGGCTCGTGAGCTACCCGATGACGGCCGTGGGGGCGCTCGCGGTCGGCGTGGTGGAGAGCTTTGCCTCGTTCTGGAGCGGTGCGCTGAAAGACGTGATCGTGTTTAGCCTGCTGATTCCCGTGCTCATGCTGCGCTCCTTCATGGCGGCGCACGCCGAAGAGGAAGAAGACGAGGTGGACCAATGAACGGCAATCGCAAACGCATGGCGTGGATCGCCGGGCTGGTCGTGGTGCTGGCGCTGGTGCCGGCCGTGGCGGGCAGCTTCACCGTCTCGCTGCTGAACGACATCGGCATCGGCGCGCTGGTGGCGCTGGGTCTGGTGCTGCTGACCGGCGTGGGCGGCGCGACCTCTTTCGGGCAGGCGGCCTTCGTGGGCATCGCGGCGTATGCGACCGCGTGGCTCACGACGACGCAGGGCATGTCGCCCTGGATCGGGCTGTTGTTCGCATTACTGCTCACGGGGCTGTCGGCGCTGGCCATCGGCATGCTGACGCTGCGCCTGGGCGGGCACTTCCTGCCGCTGAGCACCATCGCCTGGGGGCTGTCAATCGCGATGCTGTTCGGCAATGTCGACGCGCTCGGGCGGCACACGGGGCTGTCGAACATTCCGGCGCTGCAGATCGCGGGCTGGTCGCTGGCCGATCCGCGTGCCATGTACTACCTGATCTGGGTGGTGGTGGGGCTGGCCTGCCTGTTCAGCTACAACCTGCTGCAGTCGCGGCCGGGCCGCGCGATTCGCGGGCTGCGCGGCGGCGCGACGCTGCTGGCGAGCGTGGGGGCGGACGCGTACCGCGTGCGGCTCTCGCTGTTCGTGACGGCCGCGCTTTTCGCGGGGCTGGCGGGCTGGCTCTATGCCCACATGAACCGCTTCGTGAGCCCGTCGCCCTTCGACGTGCGCGCAAGCATCGAGTACCTGCTGATGGCAGTGGCAGGCGGCCTGGGCCAGCTTGCCGGCGCGTTGGTGGGCGCCGCGCTGGTGCTGGTGCTGAAGAACGGCCTGCAGGACGTGCTGCCCATGCTCACGCAGCGTGCAGGGCAGCTGGAGGCGGTGGCCTTCGCGGCGCTTTTCATCCTGCTGCTGCACTTTGCGCGCGGCGGCGTGATGGGGCTGCTGCGCCGCTGGACGCGCCGGCGCGGCGGCGCCCAGGGGCCTTCGCGCCACGATGCGCCGCCCGTGGAGCCGTTGCCGCACCGCACGCTGCCAGAGCGCGGCTCGCAGGTGCTGTCGGTGAACGGCGCGGTCAAGCGCTTCGGCGGGCTGGTGGCGGTGAACGACGTGAGCTTCGATGTGAAGGCCGGCGAGATCGTCGGGCTGATCGGGCCCAACGGCGCGGGCAAGTCGACCATGTTCAACCTGCTGACCTGCACGCTGCCGATGAGCTCGGGCCAGGTGCGCTTCCTGGCCCACGACATCGCAGGCATGCCGCAGCGCGAAGTGGCGCGGCTGGGCCTGGCGCGCACCTTCCAGCATGTGAAGCTGCGGCCGCACATGAGCCTGCTGGACAACGTGGCGCTGGGCGCGCACTCGCGCACACGCTCGGGCATCCTGAAGGCCGGGCTGCGGCTGGACCGCACGGAAGAGCGGCAGATCCTGCAGGAGGCACAACGCCAGCTCGACCGCATCGGCCTGGGCGACCGCGCGCACGAACTCGCGGGCAGCCTGCCGCTGGGCACGCAGCGCATCCTGGAAATCGCGCGCGCGCTGGCCGCCGACCCGGTGCTGCTGGTGCTCGACGAGCCCGCAGCGGGCCTTCGCCGCAAGGAAAAGATGGCACTCGGCGATCTGCTGCGCAAGCTGCGCGAGGAAGGCGTGACCATCCTCATCGTCGAACACGACATGGACTTCGTGATGAAACTGGTGGACCGGCTGGTGGTGATGAACTTCGGCTCCAAGCTCGTGGAGGGCGTGCCGTCGGCGGTGCGCGCCGACGAGCGCGTGCAGGCGGCTTACCTGGGGAGCGTCGTATGACCGCGATGCTGGAGATTGGCGACCTGCACGTGTCGTACGGGCAGGTCGAGGCGGTGCGCGGTGTTTCGCTCGACCTGCAGCCGGGGCAGATCATTTCGGTGATCGGGCCGAACGGCGCAGGCAAGACGACATTGCTGGCCGCGGCGATGGGCCTGCTGCCCTGCAAGGGCACGCTGCGCTTCGAAGGCGAGGACCTGCAGGGGCTGGACGTGGAGGCGCGCGTGGAGCGTGGCCTGTGCCTCGTGCCCGAGAAGCGCGAGCTGTTCGGCGAGCTCACCGTGCTCGACAACCTGCAGCTCGGCGCCTACGCCAAGCGGCTGCGCGGCGATGCCATGAAGAAGCGGCTGCAGTCGGTGTACGACCGTTTCCCCCGCCTGGCCGAGCGCAGGTCGCAGCGCGCGGACACCCTGTCGGGCGGCGAGCGGCAGATGCTGGCGGTGGGGCGCGCGCTGATGTCGGCGCCCCGGCTGCTGATGCTCGACGAGCCCAGCCTCGGCCTCGCGCCGCTGATCGTGCGCGACATCCTGACCATCGTGCGCAAGCTGCGGGAAGACGGCGTGTCGATCCTGCTGGTGGAGCAGAACGCACGCGCGGCGCTGGAAAGCTCGGACCAGGGCTACGTGCTCGAGACCGGCGAGATCGCGCTGTCGGGTGCCTCGGCCGAACTGGCCAGCGACCCGCGCGTGCAGGCGACCTATCTCGGCGGAGGCACGCACGATGACGACTGACGCCCGCGCCGTGCCGCCTGCCCGGCGCACGCTGCCCGCGATGCTGCTGAGGCAAGCCGAGGTGTTCGGCGCGCGCGCGTTGCTGCGCATCGGCGCGCATGCCTGGACCCACCGCGATGCGGCGCGGGTTGCCGCCATCCGCGCCGGTGCGCTGGCGGCCGCAGGCGTGGCGCGTGGCGACCGCATCGCGGTGATGTGCGGCAACCGCGTCGAGTTCCTGGAGAGCTTTCTTGGCGCGGGATGGCTGGGCGCATCGACGGTGCCGGTCAACACGGCATCGATGGGGCCGCAGATCGAATACTTCCTGGCGAACAGCGAGGCGAAGCTGCTGGTCATCGAGGCCGCATTCGTCGAGCGGCTTGCGACAGCGGACCTGGGGCGCACGGCGCTGCGCGAGATCTGGGTCGTCGGGGACGCGGACGCTGTCGGGTGGTCGGCGCCCGCCGGCGTGCGCCTGGTGCCGTATCCCGAGGCAGGAGACGCGCTGGAGGCCGCACCGGTGCAGCCGGGCGATCCGCTCGCCATCCTGTACACCTCCGGCACCACCGGGCCTGCCAAGGGCGTGATCTGTCCGCATGCGCAGTATTTCTGGTGGGGCGTGAACAGCGCGGAGGTGCTCGGCGTGGGGACCGATGACGTGCTGTGCTCCACGCTGCCGCTGTTCCACATCAACGCACTCAACACCTTCGCGCAGGCCGCCCTGACCGGGGCCGAGGTGGTGTTCGAGCAGCGCTTCTCGGCGTCGGGCTTCTGGCCGGCGATGCGCGCGAGTCGCGCGACGGTGGTCTACCTGCTGGGCGCGATGGTGCCGATCCTGCTCGCGCAACCGGAAGGGGCGGGGGAGAGGGATCATCGCGTGCGCATCGGGCTCGGGCCGGGCGTGCCTTCCGCGGCGGGGGCGGCGTTCAGGGCGCGCACGGGTGTGTCGCTGCTGGAGGGCTACGGCTCGACCGAAACCAACTTCGCCATTGCCACAGCGCCCGATTCGCCGCGCGGCGCCGTCATGGGCTGGCTGCGGCCGGGTTTCCAGGCACGCGTGGCCGATGAGGACGACGTGGCGCTGCCGCCTGGCGAAGCGGGCGAACTGCTGCTGCGCGCGGACGAGCCCTACGCCTTTGCGAGCGGGTACTTCAACATGCCGGAGAAGACGGTCGAGGCGTGGCGCAATCTCTGGTTCCATACGGGTGACCGCGTGGTGCGCGATGCCGATGGAGCCTTTCGCTTCGTCGACCGCATCAAGGACGCGATCCGCCGGCGGGGCGAGAACATCTCTTCATTCGAGGTGGAGCAGGTGCTGCTGAGCCATCCGGGGGTGGCCGCGTGCGCGGTGTATCCGGTGCGCTCCGAGCTGGCTGAAGACGAGGTGATGGCCGCGCTGGTGGCGCGAGAAGGCGTGCCGGTCGACCCTGCCGAGCTCGCGCGTTTCTGCGAGGGGCGCCTGCCTTATTTCGCGGTGCCGCGCTACATCGACGTGCTGGCCGACCTGCCGCGCACCGAGAACGGCAAGGTGCAGAAGTTCAAGCTGCGCGAGCGCGGCGTGGGCCCGCTGACCTGGGACGGCCGCCCCGCGAGGAGCTAGGCGCATGACGAACGCAGCGCTCCCCCTTGCCGGCCGCGTGGCGTTCGTGACGGGTGCGGGGCGTGGGCTGGGCATGGCGATTGCGCGCGGACTCCATGAGGCGGGCGCGCGCGTGGCGCTCGCCGACATCGACCTTGCAGGCGTGGATGCGGCGGCGAAAGAGACCGGCGGGCTCGCGATGGAACTCGATGTGCGTGACGAGGGCGCTTTCTCTGCTTGCTTCGACAAGGCCGTGGCCCGCTTCGGCGCCGTCGACATTATGGTCAACAACGCGGCCCGAACGCCCACAACCTCGCTTTGGGACATCACGCCTGAGGAATGGGACGACGTGCTCGCCATCAACCTGCGCGGCAGCTTCTTCGGTTGCCGCATTGCCGGGCTGCACATGCGTGAACGCGGCGCGGGCCGCATCGTCAACCTTGCTTCGATGGCGGGGCAGCAGGCCAGCGCGGCGACCGGCGTGCACTATGCGGCCAGCAAGGCCGCGTTGCTGGCGCTGACGCGCTCCTTCGCGCAGGAACTGGCGCCGCATGGCGTGACCGTGAATGCGCTGGCCCCGGCGGTCATCCAGGGCCCGTTGCTCGATGCGCTGGACCCCGCGCGCCGACAGGCGCTGCAGGCAGGCATTCCAATGGGGCGTTTCGGCTTGCCGGAGGAAGTAGCAGCTGCCGTGGTCTATCTCGCGTCTCCCGCGGCGGCCTTCATGACCGGCGCCACCCTGGACCTGAACGGCGGCCGTTTCATGCGGTGACACCCCGCGTCCGCCTGCTCCGCTAAAATGATTCAGAACTAAAACATTCAGGTATGCACTCAAATTCACTGACTGGCCGCCATGCACTCGTGACGGGTGCCGCACGCGGCATTGGCGCCGAGATCGCCCGCACCCTGGCCGCGGAGGGCGCCGTCCTGACACTGCTGGGGCGCGACCGCGAGGCACTGCAGCGAGTGGCAGATTCGCTCGAAGGCGCCGGGCACGGCGTGGCTGCTGCCGATGTGGCGAACCCGGAGGCGGTGCAGGCCGCTTTCGCCGAAGCGCGCGCCGCGCGCGGGCCGGTCGCCATCCTCGTCAACAACGCTGGCGCGGCAGAGAGTGCGCCGTTCCTCAAGACCTCGTTCGATCTCTGGCAGCGCATGCTGTCGGTCAATCTCACGGGCAGTTTTCTTTGCGCGCAGGCCGCATTGCCGGACATGCTCGATGCCGGCTGGGGCCGCATCGTCAACATCGCGAGCACGGCAGGGCAGAAGGGCTACGCGTACGTGGCGGCCTATACCGCGGCCAAGCATGGCGTGGTCGGGCTCACGCGCTCGCTGGCGCTGGAGGTGGCGCGCAAGGGCATCACGGTGAACGCGGTGTGTCCGGGCTATACCGACACCGACATCCTGCGCAACAGCGTGGCCAACGTGGTCGGCAAGACGGGGCGCAGCGAGGCCGATGCGCTGGCGGAGTTCTCGAGCGTCAACCCGCAGCGCCGCATCGTGCAGCCGGCCGAGGTGGCCGATGCGGTGCGCTGGCTGTGCGGTGCGGGCGCGGCGTCGGTCACGGGGCAGTCGATCTCGGTTTCCGGAGGAGAGGTGACATGACACGCAACGACGCTTCCCACGCCGCGCTGAGCGATGCCGAAGAACTCGGGCACGAGGCGCGCGCGGGCCACGAGGACCACGCGATGCTCAAGCTGTGGCTGCGCATGCTGGCCAGCACCACGCAGATCGAAGCCGAGATCCGGCGCCGGCTGCGCGAGCGCTTCGGCATTTCGCTGGCACGCTTCGACTACATGGCGCAGCTCTATCGCTACAAGGACGGCCTGAAGATGCGCGTGCTGTCGCGCTACCTGATGGTGACGGGCGGCAACGTCACCGGTCTTACCGACGAGCTCGAGCGCGAAGGCATGGTGGCGCGCGCCCCCAGTCCCGACGATCGTCGCGCATGGATCGTGAGCCTCACGCCCACGGGCCGCCGCACCTTCGAGACGATGGCGAGCGAACACGAGCAGTGGATCCTCGAGATGTTCTCGGGGCTCGACATGAAGACGGTCAAGCAGCTGCACACGCAGCTCGGCCTGCTGCGGGTGCATGTGATGCGCGGCGAGCCGGCGGGTGAGGAGGGCTGAGCATGGGCAACGGCAACGAGTTCTGCCGGCCGCGGCTGATCCGCTTCTCGGATTGCGATCCAGCGGGCATCGTCTTCTATCCGCAGTACTTTGTGATGCTCAACGGCCTCGTCGAAGACTGGGTGAACGAAGGCCTCGGCCTCAGCTATCACGGGCTGGTGGCACAGCGGCGAATCGGCTTGCCCACCGTGAAGCTCGAAGTCGACTTCCGTGCCGTGAGCCGCATGGGCGACCAGGTGATGCTCGGGCTGGCCGTGGAGCGGCTGGGTTCGCGTTCGATGACTTTGCGCGTGCGCTGCTTCGATCCGGCCGACGGTGAAGTGCGCATGCAGATGCAGCAGGTATTGGTGACTACGTCGCTGGAAACCCATCGCGCGGTTGCCATACCGGACGACATGCGCGCGGCCATCGTGCGCAACGCGCCCGAATTGGGCTGAGCACTCGCTGCTTAGTGCGCGGACTCGCTGCCAGGCACTGCGTCCTGCGCGCGCTTCTTCAGCCAGCCGGTGAGTTCCTTCTTGCCCTTGGCATTGGCGCTGCGCCATGCCTCGCGTGCCGCCGCGATGAAGCGCTCTTCCGCTGCATCGGGCACTTCGCTGGGACGGTCTTCCTTGTCGAGCCAGCCGGCTTCCACGTTGCAATGCCGCTCGATCTGCCGCGCCAGGTTGTCGCCGATGGGCCGGGCACTCTTGATCTGGCTCCACATGCTGGGAGAGATTTCGATCTTCTTGGCGAACGCCTGGTCCAGCCCCTTGGCGGGCAGGCCGGCTGCAACGGCCTCTTCGAGAAAACGGCGATGAAGCGCGAGGGCATTGCGGCGACGCGCGACGGTGGTATTGGGCACTGTTCAAAAACAACAACGAGAAAAAAAGATTGTCCCGGTTGTTGACGGTGCCGTAAACACTATTTACAGTCGGCTTCATTCGCGGCCCAAGCCGTACCTTTTTCCCCAACCCCTGACGGCCGACAGCGGCAATCTTTGACCCAGGAACCATCGTGAATATCGCATTGACCTTCATCAGCAATCGACCCGCCTCGGGTCGATCGCTCGTGCGCGTCGGGGCGTGCGGTGGTTTCGGCGGCATGCCGTCGATCCGACTGAATCAGCACCAGAGCCACGCGTATTCCGCAAAAGCCGCAGGCAGCCTGCGCGTTGGAAAAGTCGAGGATCAGGTGCTACCGGGTGGAGGTTGCGCATAGGCGCATACCTTCCAAGCTCTCTCAGCAGAGGCCCGGACACCGAAAGGTTCCGGGCCTTTTTGTTTTGTTTGTTGTTGGCCGCGCTTGGCCATTCCGGATGTGCCTTCACCACACCGCCAGAGCCCACCGCGTAGACGGTCTGGCGGGATGTGCAGGAATCGATCACTCCTGTGCAGCGACGTCGTACGGGGCAGCGCCCAGCGCTGTCCGTCGCGTGAGGACACAACCGGAATGGAAAGCAGGCGGGCAAGGTTTGATTCCCGTTTTTCGACCCGCGTTAGCTCAATGGATCAGAGCACTTGCTTACGAAGCAAGGGGTTGCACGTTCGAGTCGTGCACGTGGGGCCAGTTTTTCTGTTTGCTGTCACATCAACCAAGGAGCCGTCATGCGCAAGCGCAACACCCCGATCCGGATGATCACCGTGCGTCCCGCACAGCCGCGTAAGCGCATGGTGCTGGCCCTGGCCCGCAGATTCGGCATCGTGACCGATGCTCGGCGTGATTTGGAAGGTGCTGATGCATTGCCTGGTCGCGAGCCTCAGCTCGAGGGCCTCGATCTCGATCAGCGCGTGCGCGCAGTCGGCGAGTGGTAGCGGCTGCCAGACAGCAGGCAGCTCATGTTTCGTGGTGCACGTAGCTCAATGGCAGAGCCGCGGGTTGTGGTCCCGCTGACGACGGTTCGATTCCGTTCGTGCACCCCATCGTTATCTGGATTTCATCCAACGTCGCCAAGACGACCATCGCCGCGAAAGGAGGCGATATATGCATCCTCACGTCCTGCAACTCGACATTCAGGGCACGCCGCAAGCCTGGATCTCGCTGGAGCAGGCGGTGTTGCACTACGCCACCGGCTCCGTGGCCTGGGAAGACGGTGACCTGCCACTTGCCACCCTGCGCGGTGGCTTCAACGTGGCGCGCGGCATGCAATCTCGCGTCGAGGTGGCACCGATCATCGCGCTGCGCGGGGCCTCGAAGATCAACCTCTTCGACGTGGTTCCGAGCGTTACCAAGAGAAAGCTCTTTCGCCGCGACCGCCACACCTGCGCTTACTGCGCAGGCGTGTTCCAGGAACGCGACCTGCAATGCGAGCATGTAATGCCTGAATCACGCGGCGGCCCTTGGACATGGACCAACCTCGTGAGTGCGTGCGCCGTCTGCAACAACCGCAAGGCCGCGCGCACACCGGAAGAAGCCGGCATGCCGCTGGTGTACCTGCCCTACGTGCCGAGCCGCTTCGAGAACTTTCTGCTCGAAGGCCGCAGCATTCGTGCGGATGTGCACGAGTGGTTGGCGAAGCGGTTGCCCAAGGGTTCGCGGCTGCACTAGGGGCTCTACCGTGATGCTCGTTTATGTCCGTGCCCATAAAAAAGCCCGCTGTCTTCGAGGCAGCGGGCTTTGGCTCATTCAGTGGCCGGGTCAGCGCCCGACACCGAAGAAGCGGTAGGCGACCAGTCCTGCGGCCGCGATTCCCCCCACGATGACAGCGATTACCTTGGCAGTGCGGCCGTTGCCGCGCCGCGAACGAGGCCAGTGGTCCGGTCCGATCAAGTCGATGGGTACCGTGGGTTTGCCTATGTCGGAAGCCTTTTCCATGGCAAGAAATATAGCCGACCCCCGAAGCCGCACGCCGTTGCCGGTTCATTTTGTGGTTCCCTGGCGTCGCTGTCGATTCAGGCTGCGAGCAGACAAAAAAATACCCGCATGAGCGGGTCTGAACGAGCTTTTGAGCTTCGAGTTTGTTTCCCCTGTCTTGATGTTCTTGTGATGCGTGACAGCCATTGCAAGATGCCATGTCGCACAGGGAGCTTTTGCAGGTCGTGCCCCTCCGCGGCGTAATAAGTCGACAAATATGTGGAATATTTCCTCATGAACAGAAAAATCGTTCTCGAAAGTTTGGCCAAGGCACTCGCTAGCTGGGTTCGCAACGCTTCGGCGGCGCAGCTCTGGCAGGTGCATCAATCCGGTGGTTTGGGTGCTTCCATCGACGTGGACGAAGACATCCTCCGGGTTCGCGTTACCCTGGGCGGCCCGCGCAATGCGCTGTCGGAGCTTGGCAAGACCGACGGGCGCTTGCCGGTGACAGAGGCCTTTCTTGGCAGCAGAAACGCGGCTTGGGGCACGCCGCCACTGCAGGGCAGTCTCGCGCGTGAACAGTGGTTCCTGTCGAGCGAACTCGCCCAGGAGCACGCACGCCAGTACCTCGCCGCTGAGATCGGTGAGCACCAGGAGGCGCTCATGCGCTTTGTCGATGACTGGGCTGCCGGGCGAGGCGCCGCACCCTGAGCTTGCCGCTGCGCGGTGTCATTGCCCCTTCACTGCCCCTTCTTTGGGGCGCGAATCACATCGCCGGGATGTGAGCTTCCTCGACGCGCAGGCTGGTGAAGGCCCCTGTTCTTTGCGGCTGATGCGTCGGCTGCAGTACTCGTCCCAGTTCATAGCCGCGTCCGTAGACCGTGTGCAGGATGAAGCCGTTCTCCCTCGAGAGGGCAAGTTTGCGGCGGATGCCCGACATGCAGACATCAAGCACGCGGCTGTCCTTGCGCGTCACGCCGGTACCCCAGAGCAACGAAAGAATCCAGTCCCGCTCCAGCAACTGGCCGCTGTTGCGGAAGAGCAATAGCGCGAGTTCGAACTCGCGGGGCTTCAGTCGCACCTCCTGATCGTCATTCATGACCACGCGGTTGGGTCCGAGAAAACGATAGCGGTCGAACGCGAGATCGATGTTGCGCACAGGCGGAGCGGGCGACACCTCCATGCGGCGGACGAGGGTGCGTATGCGCCAGTCCAGATCGAGATCGCTGATTGGCCAGACGATGAAGTCGATGGCGTGATCCTTCGAAGCTTCTTCTCGTACCGCGACCAG
This sequence comes from Variovorax sp. PMC12, assembly GCF_003019815.1. Classification (NCBI taxonomy): domain Bacteria; kingdom Pseudomonadati; phylum Pseudomonadota; class Betaproteobacteria; order Burkholderiales; family Comamonadaceae; genus Variovorax; species Variovorax sp. PMC12. Next base: position 2,334,320 of record NZ_CP027773.1, on the reverse strand, counting down.
TTCGTCGACCGGCATATGGCGCTGCGCTTCGTCGACGACCAGGAGTACGGGCACATGAAGCACCTTGCACATGGCAACGATTCCGGTCCATCCGCCCTCGTCCTGCAGCGTCAACAGGAGCAGGCTGAACTTCCTGCCGCTTCCCAGCGCCACCAGAAAGTCGGCACCGCGGTCGAATGTCGCGGATACATGTCCCATGGACCGGAGCTTTTCGCTCAGCATCACCGCCCGTACCTTGTCGCAGCCCACGAGTGCGATGGGCTTCATTTCCGTCAACTGGTTCATTGCCAGTTCCCCCTGTCAATAGTTTTCGATCGAGCCATGCCGGCGCGCTGTTTGCAGCGCCGGGTTTGTATCGACCGCTCCAGAGGAGCGGTCGACGGCTTGAATCTCCACTTTTCAGCGCGTTCGGAAAAGGTTGGGGCGAGACAGGAATGGGTTCGGTTCGGCCAAACGCACAGACTTGTTCAGCAAGGTCTGTGCGTTTGTGAAGAAAGTCCTGCTTGTTGGCAGCAGGTGCGCATGCGGCGAGGCACGCAAGAACACACATGACGCACCCGCGTCGACGCAGTGAGCCAAGATGGCCGACGGGCGTTGCCGCTAGGACGCGGGCACGAGTTGCACGTCTTGCGCAGGATCCTGATGAAGGATCATTGCCCAGGTCAATTCGAAGCCCATCAACGCCTTGTCCGATACGGGACTTGCTTCAAGATGGGCCTGAGAAAACTGGCGCTGTTGCACAAGTTCTTGTGCGAGCAGGCTGGGCTGGGGGTGGGTCTTGATGAGCGCTCTGAGAGCTGCCGTCAGCGCCATTTCTGTTCCGAGAAGGTTTGCAGCTGAAGCGGTGGTCGTTGCCTCTTCCGGTGTGGCCATTTTGTCCTGCCCTTGCGGGCTCCGTGTTGAGGACTTATGACTGTACTCCAAGAGCACGCCCAAGTAGTGCAGCCGCTTCGCGACTGCTATGCATGCAGTGCTGGCTGGCAGCGCATGCGCACCAACGAAAAAGCCCGCACAAGGCGGGCTTCGGGAATGTGGTCGTGAACTCTTACGCGGTCCACGCTACGGCAAATTCTTTTGCATGAAGTCATTTTTGTTTTCTTCGTCGTAGTGACTTCGACGCGCTGGTATGGGGTTCAGCTTGCCCCGGAGGACAGCGCTCAGAACCATTGAGCGTTGCGGGATTGTACTCGACCCCCAGTCTTTGATCAGGGTGGCCGGTACTTGGGCCATGGCGCTGAACCTTGCAGCAATCATCGCGTCATCCGAGCAAGCGGTACTGCCGCCTTGGCTGATTGCGCGATCTCGATTTGAGGCCGCTGCTGTGTTGTGACGCGCGGCTTTTTCAGACAAGCCGGAAAAGAAAAAACCTCCCAGTCTTTCGACGGGGGGTTTCTCTGTTTGCGGAGCACGTTTCGCAATTGCAAAACAGTGCTTCTTAAGAAATAGCGCGAGAACCGCGCAGTTCCTAGTGTTGGTGGTGGGCCCTGAGTGACTCGAACACTCGACCTACGGATTAAGAGTCCGCTGCTCTACCAACTGAGCTAAGAGCCCTTGCTTTGAAAACATTTAGTGTTTTCTGGCAAGACCACGAGTATATCCCAGATTTTGATCTTGTCCAAAAAATTTGTGAGTTGCAGCGTTAGGATGCGCCACACCCGACGGACCACGTCCCTCAACCAGGAGAATTTCGATGACCGATGCGAGCACCACGTCCCATGTCTTGATCACCGGCGCGGCTGGCGCGCTGGGCCGCGCAGTGGCCCAGCATTTCCTTGACCAAGGCGCGCGCCTTGCGTTGGTCGACCATCACGCAGACCGGCTCGCCGAAGTCTTTCCGGGCCTCGACAACTCGCGGCACCTGCTGCTCGCGGGCGACGTGACCTCGGCATCCGGCATGGCCGGTCTTGCCGCGCAGGCGCTCAAGTCCTTCGGGCAGATCGACGCGCTCGTGCACATCGCAGGTGGTTTCGAGATGGGTGAGGCCACGCATGCGCTCTCGCGCGAGAGCTGGGACCGGATGATGAATCTCAACGCATGGTCGTTCGTCGCGGTGACTCAGGCTGTGCTGCCTTCGATGATCGAGCGCCGCGCGGGCAGCGTCGTGGCCGTGACGGCGAAGGTCGCCGCACGTGGACTGCCGGCGATGGCCGCGTACATCGCTTCGAAGAGCGCGCTGCAGCGTCTGGTGGAAGCCATGGCGGCGGAAGCGGCACCGCACGGCGTGAGCGTGAACAGCGTGGCGCCGAGCGTGCTCGACACGCCCGCGAACCGCCAGGCGATGCCCGACGCCAATCCGGCCGAGTGGGTGTCGACCTCGGTCGCCGCGCAGACCATCGGCTTTCTCGCTTCGCCGGCGGCCGCCGCGCTGCACGGCCAGCACCTGACGCTCGACACCTGAGCCGCAAAAGGAAAAGGCCCTGGCGGATGCCAAGGCCTTTTTCGGTGTCGGTTGGTGGAGAGGAGGAGGATCGAACTCCCGACCTCCGCATTGCGAACGCGGCGCTCTCCCAGCTGAGCTACCCCCCCAACGCAGGCCAAATTTTAACCAGAACCACGGTTTTGGGCCATTGCGCCGTGCCAAGATTCGCGCCTTTCGAAGCACTGAGAAAAGAACCGCATGGCCTCGTACGAACCCGCCTGGCTGGAAGGCATGTACAACAATCTTGCGCGGGTGAAAGACCACCCCGCGTACTTCCAGCGCTGGGCGCGCGACTCCGCCGCCGCGCGCGACACCTTGCCCGCCCGGATCGACATTCCCTACGGCAGCGGCACGAACGAAACGCTCGACGTCTTCCCGGCACCCGTGCCCGACGCGCCCGTGCTGGTCTTCATCCACGGTGGCTACTGGCGCGCCATGGACAAGAAGGACCACTCTTTCATCGCCCCGGCGTTCAACGACCGCGGCATATGCGTGGTCCAGCCCAACTACGCGCTGTGCCCCGGCACGCCCGAGCAGCCCGTGACCGTGCCCGGCATCCTGATGCAGATGGTGCGCGCGCTCGAATGGACGTGGCGCCATGTCGCGGCCCATGGCGGCGACCCCTCGCGCATCACGGTGGCGGGGCACTCGGCCGGCGGCCACATGGCGGCGGCTTTGCTGTCATGCGACTGGAAAGCGGTCGCGCCCGATCTGCCCGCCCAACTGGTGCGCAACGCGCTGTCGATTTCCGGCCTCTACGACCTGCGTCCGCTGCAGCACACGCCTTTCCTGATGAACACGCTGAAGCTGACCGATGCCGACGCCCTGCGCGCCAGCCCGGCGCTGTGGCCCGCGCCGAAGCGCGGCCAGCTCTACGCAGTGGCCGGCGGCGATGAGAGCGAGGAGTTCATCCGCCACAACGCGATGATCCGCGAGGCGTGGGGCCGCAACACCGTGCCGGTGTGCGAGGTGCTGCCGGGCCTCAACCACTTCGGCGTGGTCGATGCGCTTGCGGACCCGGCCCACGCATTGCACCGACACGCGGTGCACTTGCTCGAAGCCTGAACGGCGCGGCGGCAGCGCAGGGCAGGGCGCTTACATCAGCAGGTGTTCGCCCGCGTTGTCGCCGCCCAGCGTGACGTAGTTGACCTTGCGGATGTCCATCAGCGTGCGGCCGCCCGCATAGCTTATCGAGCTCTGCACGTCCTGCTCCATCTCGACCAGCGTGTCGGCCAGCTTGCCCTTGATCGGCTCGAGGATGCGCTTGCCTTCCACGTGCTTGTATTCGCCCTTGTTGAAGTCGCTGGCGGAGCCGTAGTACTCCTTGAACAGCGCGCCATCGACCTCGACCGTCTTGCCCGGCGATTCTTCGTGGCCCGCGAACAGCGAGCCGATCATCACCATCGAGGCGCCGAAGCGCACGCTCTTGGCAATGTCTCCGTGGTCGCGGATGCCGCCGTCGGCAATGATCGGCTTGGTCGCCACGCGCGCGCACCACTTGAGCGCCGACAGCTGCCAGCCGCCGGTGCCGAAGCCGGTCTTGAGCTTGGTGATGCAGACCTTGCCCGGGCCGATGCCGACCTTGGTTGCGTCCGCGCCCCAGTTCTCGAGGTCGATCACCGCTTCGGGCGTGCCGACGTTGCCGGCAATCACGAAGGCCTTCGGCAGCTTCTGCTTCAGGTAGCCGATCATGTTCTTCACGCTGTCGGCATGGCCATGCGCGATGTCGATGGTGATGTATTCGGGCGTCAGGCCCTCGGCCACGAGCTGGTCGACGGTGTCGTAGTCGGGCTTTTTCACGCCGAGCGAGATTGAGGCGAACACGCCCTTGCCCTGCATGTCCTTGACGAACTTGAGGTTGTCGAGGTCGAAGCGGTGCATCACGTAGAAGTAGCCGTTCTGCGCCAGCCACAGGCAGATCGACTCGTCGACCACCGTCTTCATGTTGGCGGGCACCACCGGCAGGCGGAAGCTGCGCTCGCCCAGCTTCACGCTGGCGTCGCATTCGGAGCGGCTCTCCACGCGGCACTTGCGCGGGAGCAGAAGAATGTTGTCGTAGTCGAAGATTTGCATGGCCAGGCTCCAGAAAGGAATCGTTGAAGGGAACGAAAGAGCGCTTGGTCCGGCCGGTTTTCGCAGTGCGTTCAGCAAAGAAAACGCCCACAAAAAACCGGGCGCAAGAAACTTGGGCCCGGTGATTGATTTTACGCGGTCTTGCGAAGCCGGGTCTTCCGCCTCTTCGTATAACCGGCATACGCAGTGGTTTCTACAATCGGAGGATGTTGTTTAATGATCCTGCGGCTGACGCCCACTCCCCGAATCCTTCGGACCTGCCGCTGCTCAAGAACCTGAACGCGGAGCAACTGGCCGCGGTCACGTTGCCCGCAGGCAACGCGCTGATCCTCGCGGGCGCCGGTTCCGGCAAGACCCGCGTGCTGACCACGCGCATCGCATGGCTGCTCCAGACCGGGCAGGTGTCGGCCGGCGGCATCCTCGCCGTGACCTTCACCAACAAGGCCGCCAAGGAAATGATGACGCGGCTGACGGCCATCCTGCCCGTCAACGTGCGCGGCATGTGGATCGGCACCTTCCACGGCCTGTGCAACCGCCTGCTGCGCGCGCACTGGAAGCTGGCCAACCTGCCGTCCACCTTCCAGATCCTCGACACGCAAGACCAGCTTTCGGCCATCAAGCGGCTGATGAAGCAGTTCAACGTCGACGACGAGCGCTTCCCCGCCAAGCAGACCCAGTGGTTCATTGCCGGCGCCAAGGAAGACGGCCTGCGCCCCGGCGACGTCGAGGTGCGCAGCGACGACGACCGCAAGAAGGTCGAGCTCTACCAGCTGTATGAAGAGCAGTGCCAGCGCGAAGGCGTGGTCGACTTCGGCGAGCTCATGCTGCGCAGCTACGAACTGCTGCGCGACAACGACCCGGTGCGGGAGCACTACCAGCGGCGCTTCCGCCACATCCTGATCGACGAGTTCCAGGACACCAACCGCCTGCAGTACGCGTGGATCAAGATGCTCTCCGGCAACACCGTCGGCGGCCAGTTCGAGCCCGGGCGCGACAACAGCGTGATTGCCGTGGGCGACGACGACCAGAGCATCTATGCGTTCCGCGGCGCGCGCGTGGGCAACATGACCGACTTCGTGCGCGAATTCGACGTGCGCCACCAGATCAAGCTGGAGCAGAACTACCGCAGCTACAGCAACATCCTCGATTCGGCCAACGAGCTCATCAGCCACAACAAGAAGCGCCTGGGCAAGAACCTGCGCACCGACCAGGGCCCCGGCGAACCGGTGCGCGTGTACGAGTCGACCACCGACCTGGCCGAGGCGCAGTGGATGGTGGAAGAAATGCGCCAGCTCGCGCGCGATGGCTTCGATCGCAAGGAGATGGCCGTGCTCTACCGCAGCAATGCGCAGAGCCGGGTGATCGAAACCGCGCTCTTCAATGCGTCCGTGCCGTACCGCGTGTACGGCGGCCTGCGCTTCTTCGAGCGCGCGGAAATCAAGCATGCGCTGGCCTACCTGCGGCTGCTCGAGAACAAGGACGACGACACCAGCTTCCTGCGCGTCGTGAACTTCCCGCCGCGCGGCATCGGTGCGCGCACGCTCGAAACCCTGCAGGACGCGGCCCGCGCGGCCGGCCGTTCGCTGCACGACGCGGTGAGCGTGGTCGGCGGCAAGGCGGGCGCCAACCTCACCGGCTTCGTCGCCAAGATCGACGTGCTGCGCGAGCAGACGCAGGGCGTGAGCCTGCGCGAGATCATCGAGCTGGTGCTCGACCACAGCGGCCTCGTCGAGCACTACAAGGCCGACCGCGAAGGCGCCGACCGCATCGAGAACCTGGAGGAACTGGTGAACGCGGCCGAGAGCTTCGTCACGCAGGAGGGCTTCGGCCGCGACGCGGTGGCGCTGCCGGTCGACGAACTGCGCCAGTCGCCCGCGAGCCAGGGCATCGACCTGGCGCGCCCGGTGATCGACGAGCCGCTCGCGCCCGACGCGGAGACCGGCGAAACGCTGAGCCCGCTGGCCGCGTTCCTCACGCATGCAGCGCTGGAGTCGGGCGACAACCAGGCGCAGGCCGGGCAGGACGCGGTGCAGCTGATGACCGTGCACGCCGCCAAGGGCCTGGAGTTCGACTGCGTGTTCATCACCGGCATGGAAGAGGGCCTGTTCCCGCACGAGAACTCGATGAGCGACTTCGAGAGCCTCGAGGAAGAGCGCCGCCTGATGTACGTGGCGATCACCCGTGCCCGCAAGCGCCTGTACCTGAGCCATTCGCAGACCCGCATGCTGCACGGCCAGACCCGCTACAACGTCAAGAGCCGGTTCTTCGAGGAGCTGCCCGAGGGCGCGCTCAAGTGGCTCACGCCCAAGAACCAGGGTTTCGGCGGCGGCACTTCGGCCTTCGGATACGGCGGCGGCTACGGCAGCACGCGTGGCGGGGGAGGCGGCGGTGGCGGCTACGGCGCCAACAGCTACGGCGGCAGCCGCGACAAGGACACCTTCGCCAGCCCGCCGGTGCCGCCGCAGAAGACGGCGCCTTCGCACGGACTGCGCTCGGGCATGCAGGTGTTCCACAACAAGTTCGGCGAAGGCACGGTGACGGCCCTCGAAGGCACCGGCGACGACGCGCGGGCGCAGGTCAAGTTCGCGCGGCACGGCGTCAAGTGGCTGGCCTTGTCGGTGGCCAAGCTCACGCCAATCTGAGCTTGCTACTAAAGCTATAGCTAACAACCCAGGCTGCTCGCGGCGCCGTGCGGCCCCGCCTGCTGAACCGCCGTAAACTCCGCACTCGCCAAACAAGGGGAGTCAGGATGTGGTTCATAGGCATCATTGCCGGCCTGTTCATAGGGGCGCTGTTCGAATCGGTGCCCGTGGCGTTGGTGCTCGCGGTGGCTGGTGCGTTCCTGTTGCCGCGGTTGCTCGGCAAGAAGAAGGTCCCGCCGCATCGCACCGAAGCTGAACGCATCCCGGGCCAGGCTCCCGCGGACCCTGTGGCCGCCGACGGTGGCATGGTGAAGCTTCAGCGGCGCGTGATGGAACTCGAACAGCGGGTCGCCACGCTCGAGCGGCGGCTGACGCAGGGCGCGGGCGACAGTGCGGTGCAAGCCTCCGAGCTGCCTGCGGTGCCCGAAGTCGCGCTGGCCGAAGTTCCGTTGCCGCCCGCCCAGCCGCTGGAGGTGCAACGGCCGCAAGTCGCCGTCGTGCAGGTGCCTGGGCCGGAGGTCGCACCCCAGCCCGCCGCTCCTGAAGCTCCGACTCCCAAGCCCCCGGTAGCCGCACCCGTGCGCCGCCCGCCGCCGCCACCTCCGGTCCCGCTGCGCGATCGTCTCCCCGCGCCCATCGCCAACCTGATCTTCGGCGGCAACATGCTCGTCAAGCTCGGCGTGCTGATCCTGTTCCTTGGCCTGGCTTTCCTGCTGCGCTACACGGCCGAACGCGTGACCGTGCCGATCGAATTGCGCTACGCGGCGGTGGCGCTGGTCGGCGCCGGCCTGCTGGTGCTGGGCTGGCTGCTGCGCAACAAGCGCGCGGGCTATGCGCTGATCCTGCAGGGCGCGGGTATCGGTGTCTTCTATCTCACGACGCTCGCGGCCATGAAGCTCAGCGGGCTGCTGCCGGCCAGCGTCGGCTTCGCATTCCTTTTCGGCGTGGCGGTGCTGAGCGCGGCGCTGGCGGTGCTGCAGAACGCGCCGGTGCTGGCGATCGTCGCGGCGCTCGAGGGCTTCGCCGCGCCGGTGCTGGCGTCCACCGGGTCCAACCAGCCGGTGGGGCTCTTCACCTACCTGCTGGTGCTCGATGTCGGCATCGTGCTGATCGCGTGGTTCCGGGCCTGGCGCGTGCTCAACCTGATCGGCTTCGTCGGCACTTTCACGCTGGCGGCCGGCTGGGCGCACAAGTACTACACCGACGACCAGTACGCGACGGTGCAGCCCTTCCTGATCGTCTTCTTCCTGCTGTTCACCGCCATCGGCCTGCTGTTCGCGCGCCGCACGCTGTTCGACGCCCCGGTGCAGCCCGCCCAGCCGCTGGCCACCCGCGCGCTCGACACCCTGCGCCGCGCGGGCCGTGTCGACAGCTCGCTGGTGTTCGGTACGCCGATGGTCGCGTTCGGCATGCAGGTCCTGCTGATGCGTCCGTGGGAATACGGCGCCGCGTTCTCGGCGATGGCGCTCGCGGCCTTCTATCTCGTGCTGGGCCGGCTGGTGTTTGCCACGCAGCCCAAGGGGCTGGCTCTGCTCGCGGAGGCCTACGCCATCGTCGGCGTGATCTTCGGCACCCTCGCGATTCCGCTGGGCCTTGAAGGGCAGTGGACCGGCGCGGCCTGGGCGGTGGAAGCCGCTGGCATGTACTGGCTGGGCGCACGGCAGCAGCGGGTGTATGCGCGGGCCTTCTCGTTCGTGGTGTTCGCCGGCGCCGTGCTGAAGCTGTTGGAGGCCACCCGGCTCGACGCAGCACCGGGGCACCCCTTGCTCGACGGTTCGCTGATCGGCCCGGTGCTCGTGGCCGTGAGCGCGTTCGCGATGTGGGCCATCCACCGCCGCGTCCGGCTCGACGAGGGCAAGGGCGTGGAAGCCGTGGCCGGCGGCGCCCTGCCGTGGCTCGGCATGGCCGCGCTCACGCTGCTGCTGTGGCAGTGGTGGACGCCGCCGTGGGCGGCCGCTGCAACGGCGGTGCTCGCCTCGGTCACCTTTGCGGTGGCGATCCGCTTCGCGTTGTCGCCGCTCGCGCGGGTGAGCTTCGGCATGCAGGCGCTGGCGGTTGCGGGATTCATCGCGACGCTGCACCGCACCGGCGAAGTCGTCGACGGGCGCGTGCTCGAAAGCGGATGGCAGGGTGCCGTGGCGGCCACTGTCATCGCGCTCAGCGTGCTCGGCAGCGCCGCGTGGTCGATGCTGCAGGCGCATCGCGCCGCGTTGGCGCGCGGCGTGCAGCCGGTGTGGTCGACGGGCAATGTGGTCGGCGTGCTGGCCGGCGTGAGCCTGCTGCATCTGGCGATGCTGTTCCAGCTGAGCCTCGCGCAGGCCGCGCTGCTGTGGCCGCTCACCGCCACGGCGGTGCTGTGGGTTGCGCTGCGCATGGCGCATTTCCCGCTCGCCGCGCTGGCCGGGGTGCTGCAGGTGATCAGCGCTCTCGCATTCGGCGCGACCCAGTCGGCCGGGCTCGATGCAGCCGGCGCACCGGCCTTCGCCAGCCTGCGTTTCTGGACGCCCGTGGTGCTCGGCCTGGCCGCACTGCTGGCAGGCGACTGGCTGCGCGACGAAGCGCGGCCTCGCGCGAGCGAGCCTGCCGGCTCGGCGCGGCAGCGCTGGGCCAATGCGTGGTGCGCCATCCCTGTGGTGCTTTGGACGCCGGTGGTCTGGGGCCTCGGCTGGTGGCTGTTCGGCATGCTGGACGAAAGCGTTCGCGTGCTGGATCGCCACGGGTTGTCGGTCTACGTGCCGGCGGCTGCGACGGCCGTGGCGCTCGTCACCTCCGCGCTGGCGGCGCTGGTCGCGCATCGCCGCGATTGGCAGCAGTTGGGCAGGGCGACCATCGCCACCTTGCCGGGCTTCGGCCTGATCGCGGCCTTTTGCATCGTGGGCGGGCCGACGCTGTTCTACGTGCCGTCGAGCACGCTGGGCTGGATCGCCTGGCCCCTTGCGCTCGCCTGGCATCTGCGCTTGCTGCGCGCGCAGAAGCAGTGGTTCGAGGCCTGGGTGCTGACGCCTTTCCATGTCGCCGGCTTCTGGCTCTTCCTGCTGCTGGCCGCGCGCGAATGCCAATGGCAGCTCGGCCGCGTCGGCGCCGAGTGGTCGAGCTGGCAACTGCTGGGCTGGGCGATCGTGCCGGCGCTGGTGCTGTGGGCGATGCGCTCGCGCGCGCTGCTGCAACGCTGGCCGCTGGCCGAATACCGCGGCGCCTACCTGGAGCTGGCCGCGACGCCGGTGGCCGCATACCTGCTCGCCTGGGTGTGGGTGACGAACGCCGTCAGCCCCGGCGATGCGGCGCCGCTGCCCTATGTGCCGCTGCTGAACCCGCTCGAACTCGCGCAATGGCTCATGCTGTTCGCGCTGGTGCTGTGGTGGCGTGCGCTGCCGACGGCGTCGTTCGCACGCGTGCAGCCGATGGTCGCGAAGGGCGCGGCCGGTTTCACCGGGCTTGCGCTGCTCACCGGCATGGTGCTGCGCACCTGTCACCACTACGCGGGCGTCGAATGGCGCTTCGATGCGCTCTATGCCTCATGGCTCACGCAGGCGGCGCTGTCCATCACCTGGGCCGTCTGCGGCGTGGTCGCGATGGTGCTCGGCCATTCGCGCCGGGTGCGCACCCTGTGGGTGGCTGGCGCGGCGCTGCTCGGCGTGGTGGTGCTGAAGCTGTTCTTCGTCGAACTGGCGGACCGAGGCGGTTTGTTCCGCATCGTGTCGTTCATCGCGGTGGGAGCCTTGCTCCTGCTGGTGGGGTATTTCGCGCCCGTGCCGCCGAAGCGGGAAGAGGCACAGGATGCGTCGGAGAAGTCGCCGACGGAAGGCGGGGTTGCATGAGCCGAGATCTTTGTTCCATGCGGGCGCTCCGCGCGGTCACCGCGCTCCTGGCCGTGACGGCTGGGAGCGCCGTCGCACAGCCGGCGACCACCGCGCCCATCACACTGCAAGGCCCCGGGCCTTACCACCGTCTCACGCTGCCGCTCTCCATCCATGGCCGCGCCGCCTATGCCGACTTGCGCGACCTGCGGGTGCGCAACGGCGCCGGCCATGCGGTGCCCTACGCATGGCTGCGCAGCGAAGCCGCGACACCGCGAATCGCCTCGCGGAACGTGCCGATCTTCGCGTTGCCCGGTGTCGATGCCAGCGCGGCATCCGGCGATGCGGCGCTCGCCTTCACGGTGCGCCCCGACGGCTCCCTGGCGCTTGAAGGCAAGGCCGCCAGCCGCAAGGTGGCCGACGCGGCCCAATGGCTCATCGACCTGAGCCGGGTCAAGGGCAGCCTGCTGCAGGCGCGCTTCGAGATCGCGCCCGACGCGCGCGGCCTGTTCGCTTTCCATCTGGAGGCCAGCGACGACCTGCGCCGCTGGCGCTCGGTGGGCGGTGAGGAGCAACTCGTGCGGCTGTCCCATGGCGGCCAGACCATCGAGCGCCTCGCGGTCGACCTGGGCAATTTGCGCACGCGCTTCCTGCGCTTGCGCTGGAGCGATCCGCAGCACGGCGTGGCGCTGACCGGCGTGGGCATCGACAGCGTGCAGGAGATCGAACCGGCCGCGCCGCTCGAATGGTCTGCTTCGCTGAAGCCCGAACGCTGCGCCGCCGACTACTGCGACTACCTGCCGCCGCGCGGCCTGCCGCTGCAGAGCCTGCGCATCGACCTCGCCGACATCAACACCTTGGCGCAGGTCGCGATTTCCGGGCTGTCCGATCCCGCGCCCACGTCATCGGCCGTACAGCCGCGACCGGTGCCGCTCAATCCGCTTTACGCGCTGCGGCATCGGCAGCGCCAGCCGGTGCAACGCTCGGCCCTGGCGGACGAAACCCCGCTGGTCGACACCGTGGTGTACCGGCTCGCGCAGGCCGGCGGCGAAGCGCGTTCCCCGGTGCTGGCGCTCGACGGAGCCGTGCACGCGCGGTTGCGGCTGCGTACCTCCGGCCCCATGAGCGTGCTGGGCGCCACGCCGCCGACCATTTCCGTGGGCGCGGTGCCGCGCACGCTGGTGTTCCTGGCTCAGGGAGCGGCGCCGTTCTCGCTGGCATGGCGCTCGGCGCCGGAAGCCGCGGGCACCGTGGAAGGCGCGGAGCCCGGTGCGCCGCTGGCGCTGTCCACGCTCATTCCCGGCTATGCGGCTGACAAGCCCGTTGCCGCCGACGGTGCCTCGGTCGCGCTGCCCCTGATGAGCGCTGCCGCCGCCGTGGCGCCGGCTGTCCAGGCGCAAACCGCTCCCATTCAGGCGTCGTTGCGCAAATGGTGGCTGTGGGGGGCTCTGGGTGCCGGCCTGCTGCTGCTGGCCGGCATGGCGTGGTCGCTGTTCGCGAGCCTGCGCAAGGCGAGGGAGCAGGCCGCGGGCGACTGATTTCAGTTGGGATCGAAGGTGTCGCGGAAGGTGAACCAGGTCGAGCTCAGCGACATCGCCGCAAGCACCAGCGCCGTGCCGATGATCAGGATGTTGCCCACCGCCAGCGCGGCGCCGCCGGCGCCCAGCGCGCCCACGCCGACCAGCACCGTTGCCACCAGCCCCATGCCGATGCCGGCAATCAGGAACACGCCGAACCACGCGATGCCGAACAGCGCATAGGCGCCGAAGTTGCGGAACAGCGCGACGATGCTGAAGAAAATGCTCTTCACCGGCTCCACGCGGTGCCAGTGAATCAGCGCCGGCGCGTGCCACATGGCCAGCGACAGCGGCAGGTTCAGGCACATCAGCAGCATGCGCGAGAGCTGGAAGTCGCTGCTGGCAATGATCTCGGGCGTCAGCGGATCGTCGAGCAGATAGGCCTTTGCGAGCTGCCCGCCGTCGACCAGCGCGGTCAACAGCACGGCCAGCACGAAGTAGATGGCTGAAATGACGCCCAGCACCAGCAGCGCGCGCCACTCGGCGCGCATGGCGGAAAACACCGCCACGAGCATTGCCGAACCCGTGGGGCGCCGTGCATCGCCCGCGCGGCCGGCGCCCTCGGCGTTGTCGGTGTATGCCACCGACGTGGCCACCATCAGGCCCAGCGTCATGAACGGCACCAGCGCCGGCGCGATGATGCTGCCGATCACCGGCAGGATCGACACCGTCGACATGATCGCCATCAGCAGGAAGAACAGCGAGATGAAGGCCAGCGGCTGCCGCCAGAAGGTCTTGAGTCCGAGGCGGACCCATTCGGCGCCGGTTCGCGCCGGCACGAGGTTGAGTTTCATGGGTGAGGGTCAGGCTGCCATGAGCGGCGCGAGCGCCTGGGCCATGGCATGCGGGTGGGTGGCGCGGTCGCGCAGCACGCGCTCGAAATGCGCGGGGTCGTGGGGCTTGAGCATGCTCGCCTCGCGCGGCAGGTGGAAGTCCCAGAGGCGGGAGATCCAGAAGCGCAGCGCGGCGGCGCGCAGCATCGCGGGCAGCAGCGCGCGCTCGGCCGCGTTCAGCGGGCGCACGGTTTCGTAGGCGGACAGCAGGGCCTCGGAACGCTCGGCGTCGTGCCGGCCGCTCGGCAGGTCGATGGCCCAGTCGTTCAGGCACACGGCCAGGTCGAACAGCCAGGTGTCGGTGCCGGCGAAATAGAAGTCGAACACGCCGGTCAGGCGGGGCGGGGCGCGATCGTCGTTGTCGCCGGTTGCGAACATGACGTTGTCCCGGAACATGTCGGCATGCACAGGCCCGCGCGGCAGCGCCGCATAGGCCGACGATTCGGCGACGTGGTTCTGGTAGGCCAGCTCGGCGCGCAGCAGCGTCGCCTGCGATTCCTCGATATACGGCAGCACCACCGGCACGGTCTCGTTCCACCAGGGAAGGCCGCGCAGGTTGGGCTGGATGCGGGGGTAGTCGCGGCCCGCGAGGTGCATGCGCGCGAGCATCGCGCCGAGTTCGGCGCAGTGGGCGGGGCCGGGCGCCAGCTCGCTGCGGCCGGAAAGCTTCTGGACCACCGCGGCCGGCTTTCCTGCGACGGTGTGCAGCAGGTCGCATGCGGCTTCAGCGGTGCCTGCGGCGGGGGACGGCCCCTTCCTGGCGGCCTTCTCGGGCGCTGGCGGCTCGGCCACGGGCGCGGGCACCGGCAGGCCGGCGCTCGCCAGGTGCTTCATCAGGCAGAGGTAGTAGGGGAGCTGCTCGGCGCTCAGCCGCTCGAACAGCGTGAGCACGAACTCGCCGGACTCGGTGGTCGCGAAGTAGTTGGTGTTCTCGATGCCGCCCTCGATGCCGCGCAGCTCGCGCAGCGGGCCCAGGCCCAGGCGTCGGACGAGCGCGTCTGCCTCGCCGAAATCGACTTCGGTAAAAACTGCCATGACGGGGCTCAGCGCCGCGTTGCGCTTGCTGCTGCGGAAACGGAGAGGCGCACGGTCATCAGAACTTCATCACGTTCCAGACGCGGGGGCCATTGGCGCCCGTTTCCGTGGAGCCCTGGCGACCGGTGGCCGCGTCGGCCGGGAGCACTTCGTAGCCGGGCATGTTCGACTTGGGCTTGACGTTGATGCTCTGCGTGCGGCCGCCGTAGCGGACTTCGTCGACGGTGGCGGCGCTGTCCTCGGTGTGCAGGTTCTCCACCTTCTGGTTGCGTCGGCCTTCGGCGGCCTGCTCCTGATTTTGTAGCGGATCGCCCGGCGGTGCGGCAGCCGGCGCGGGCGCAGGCTGCTGCGCGTGCACGGTGGCGGCAAACGGGGTTGCGAAAGCCAGCGCCAGCAGGATGCGGCGGGCGACCAGGAGTGTGGAGCTAGGCATGCACTGATTGTAGGCGTGCGCCTGCACGGGGGTGTCGGTTTGCACCTCGTTCCGGTGTGGTTCCGCAGGCCAGTGCGGGCACGGCAAAATGACCCGATGACCGACAAGAAAACGCTGCTGCTCGTGGATGGCTCGAGCTACCTCTACCGTGCCTTCCATGCCATGCCCGACCTTCGGGCCGTGCCCGGCGACCCGAAGAGCCCGGCCACCGGCGCCATCCGGGGAATGATCAACATGATGACCGCGCTGCGCCGCGAGGTCCGCGCCGACTACGCGGCCTGCATCTTCGACGCGCCCGGCAAGACTTTCCGCGACGACTGGTACCCCGAATACAAGGCCAACCGCTCGCCCATGCCCGACGACTTGCGCAGCCAGATCGACCCCATCCACGAGGTGGTCAGGCTGCTCGGCTGGCCCGTGCTCAGCGTGCCCGACGTGGAGGCCGACGACGTGATCGGCACGCTCGCCAAGATCGCCGCCGCGCAGGGCATCGAGGTGATCGTCTCCAGCGGCGACAAGGACCTGAGCCAGCTGGTCGACGAGCACATCACCATCATCGACACCATGAACGGCAAGAAGCGCGACGTGGCCGGCGTGACGGCCGAGTTCGGCGTGCCGCCGCACTTGATGGTCGACTACCAGACGCTGGTGGGCGACTCCGTCGACAACGTGCCCGGCGTGCCCAAGGTCGGTCCCAAGACGGCGGCCAAGTGGCTGCTGGAATACGGCTCGCTCGACGCGCTGGTCGAACGCGCCGCTGAAGTGAAGGGCGCCGCCGGCGAAAACCTCCGCGGCGCGCTCGACAAGCTGCCGCTGAGCAAGCGCCTGGTCACGATCCGCACCGACTGCGACCTCGACGGCCACGTCGCCGGGCTGCCGTCGCTCGAAAGCCTGCCGGTCGGCGCGCCGCAGACGGCCGAGCTCAAGCCCTTCTACGAGAAGTTCGGCTTCAAGAGCCTTGTGAAGACGCTCGAGGCGCAGGAAGTGCCGCCCGAGCTGATCGAGGAAAGCATCAAGAAGAAGAAAGCCGGCGCCAAGGCCGGCAAGGACCAGGGCGGCCTGTTCGACGAGCCCGCCGACATGTCGGCGCTGGAGGCGGCGGCTCCCGCGAGCAATCTCAAGTACGACACCGTCATGACCTGGGAGCAGTTCGATGCGTGGCTTGCCAGGCTGGAGGCATCGGAGCTGGCCGCCATCGACACCGAGACCACCTCGCTCGACGAGATGGTCGCGCAGATCGTCGGCGTGAGCTTCAGCGTCACGCCCGGCGAGGCGGCCTACATTCCGCTCGCGCACAACTATCCCGACGCGCCCCAGCAGCTGCCCATCGACGAAGTGCTCGCCAGGCTCAAGCCCTGGCTGGAGAACGGCGACAAGAAGAAGCTCGGCCAGCACATCAAGTACGACCGCCACGTGTTCGCCAACCATGGCATCGAGGTGCAGGGCTATGCGCACGACACCATGCTGCAGAGCTACGTGCTCGAAGTGCACAAGCCGCACGGCCTGTCGAGCCTGGCCGAGCGCCACCTGGGCCGCAGCGGCATCTCGTACGAAGACCTGTGCGGCAAGGGTGCGCACCAGATCCCGTTCAGCCAGGTCGACATCGCCAAGGCTGCCGAATACTCGTGCGAGGACAGTGACCAGACGCTCGACGTCCACAACACCCTCTGGCCCCAGCTGGAGCGCGACGAAAAGCTGCGCTTCATCTACCAGCTCGAAATGGATTCGAGCGAGGCGCTCTACCGCATCGAGCGCAACGGCGTGCTGATCGACGCGCCCACGCTGGCCTCGCAGAGCCACGAACTCGGCACGCGCATCATGGCGCTCGAGCAGGAGGCCTACGACATCGCCGGGCAGCCTTTCAACCTCGGCTCGCCCAAGCAGATCGGCGAGATCTTCTTCACCAAGCTGGGCCTGCCCGTGATCAAGAAGACGCCGAGCGGCGCGCCCAGCACCGACGAGGAAGTGCTCGAGAAACTGGCCGAGGACTACCCGCTGCCCGCCAAGATCCTCGAGCACCGAGGCCTGTCGAAGCTCAAGGGCACCTACACCGACAAGCTGGGACAGCTCGCCAATCCGCGCACCGGCCGCGTGCACACGCACTATGCGCAGGCCGTGGCCGTCACCGGGCGCCTGAGCAGCAACGACCCCAACCTGCAGAATATCCCGATCCGCACGCCCGAAGGCCGCCGCGTGCGCGAGGCTTTCGTGGCGCCCGCCGGCAGCGTGATCGCCAGCGCCGACTACTCGCAGATCGAGCTGCGCATCATGGCCCACATCAGCGGCGACGAGTCGCTGCTGCGCGCGTTCACCGAAGGCATCGACGTGCACCGCGCCACGGCGGCCGAGGTGTTCGGCTCCACGCCGGGCGAGGTGTCGAGCGAGCAGCGCCGCTATGCCAAGGTCATCAACTTCGGGCTGATCTACGGCATGAGCAGCTTCGGGCTGGCCAGGAACCTCGGCATCGAGACCAAGGCCGCGGCGTCCTACATCGAACGCTACTTCGCGCGCTACCCGGGCGTGAAGGCCTACATGGACGAGACCAAGGCGCTGGCCAAGGAGCAGGGCTACGTGGAGACCGTGTTCGGCCGGCGCCTGTACCTGCCCGAGATCAACTCGCCCAACGGCCCGCGCCGCGGCGGCGCCGAGCGCGCGGCCATCAACGCGCCGATGCAGGGCACGGCGGCCGACCTCATCAAGCTCAGCATGGTGAAGGTACAGAACGTGCTTGACGAAGAGAAGCGCGGCACGAAGATGATCATGCAGGTGCACGACGAACTGGTGTTCGAAGTGCCCGAGGCAGAGGTCGAATGGGTGCGCACGGAAATCCCGCGCATCATGGCCGGCGTTGCCGCGCTGAAGGTGCCGCTGCTCGCCGAGATCGGCGTCGGCCCCAACTGGGACAAGGCGCATTGAAAACCACGCTCGAACACGAGACGAAAGAAAAAACCTCCCCAATGAAATTCCCGCATCGCAAGTTCCTGCACACCGCCGTCTTTGCCGTCTGCGCCGCCACGCTCGGCACCGCCTTCGCCGCGCCGGACGCCCGCATCGCTGCGCTCGCCGCCAAGGAAAAGCCGGCGCTGCTCGAGACGCTGAAAGACCTGGTCTCCATCGAGTCGGGCAGCCGCGACCTCGAAGGGCTCGAGAAAATCTCGAACCTCATCGCCGACAGGTTCAAGGCGCTGGGCGGCGAGGTCGAACTGATCGACCCCAGCGCCGAGGCCTACCGCATGGAAGACACGCCCGAGAAGATGGGCCGCGTGGTGCGCGCCACCTTCAAGGGCACCGGCAAGAAGAAGATCCTGCTGATCGCGCACATGGACACGGTCTACACCATCGGCATGCTCAACAAGCAGCCGTTCCGCGTCGAGGGCGACAAGGCCTACGGCCTGGGCATCGCCGACGACAAGCAGGGCATTGCCGTCATCACGCACATCGTGTCGATGCTGCAGGCGATGAAGTTCAAGGAATACGGCACGCTCACCGTGCTGATCAACGGCGACGAGGAAATCAGCTCGCCGGGCGCCCGTGCGCTCATCACGCGCATGGGCGCGGAGCACGACGCGGTCATGTCCTTCGAGGGCGCCTACGTCAAGGAAGACAAGCTCTCGCTTGCGACGGCCGGCATTGCCTCGGTCACGCTGCATGTCGCGGGCAAGGCCTCGCACGCGGGCTCCGCGCCCGAGCTGGGCGTGAACGCGCTTTACGAGCTGTCGCACCAGATCCTGCAGATGCGCGACCTGTCCGACCCGGCCACGGGCCTCAAGATGAACTGGACCATCTCGAAGTCGGGCAGCAACCGCAACGTGATTCCGGCCAGCGCCACCGCCGGCGCCGACGTGCGCGTGCTCAAGGTCAGCGACTACGACCGCATCGAGCAGCAGGTGAACGAGCGCGTGAAGAAGCAGCTGATTCCCGAAGCCAAGGTCCAGCTGAATTTCGAACGCCGCCGTCCGCCGCTGGAAGCCACGGACGCCTCGCGCGCCATGGCCCGCCATGCGCAGCAGATCTACAAGGACGAGCTCGGCCTGCCGCTGGGCGCGGACGACAAGGCCGCCGGCGGCGGCACCGACGCGGCCTTCGCGGCGCTGAAGACCAAGGCGCCCGTCATCGAGCGCTTCGGCCTGCAGGGCTTCGGCGCGCACTCGGCCGATGCAGAGTACGTGCTGGTCGACTCCATCGAGCCGCGCCTGTACTTGGGCACGCGCATGGTGATGGACATCGCCCGCAGCAAAACAGCTAACGGCAACTGACGACCCGACCGCCGCCCGCGATGCGCCTGCGCCACATCGAAGTCTTCAACGCGATCATGCTCACCGGCAGCGTGAGCGCGGCGGCGCGGCTCATCAACATCACGCAGCCGGCGGTCAGCCGCACCTTGCAGCATGCGGAACTGCAGCTGGGCTTTCCGCTGTTCCAGCGCGCCAAGGGGCGGCTGACGCCGACCACCGAGGCGCTCACGCTGTATCCGCACATCGAGCGGCTGTTCGCGCAGCTCGACGAGGTGCAGCGGCTTGCCGCCAACCTGCGCACGGCCGGCGACTCGGGCGAGCTGCGCATCCTGAGCGTGCTGGCGCTGAGCTACGAGATCCTGCCGCGCGCGCTCAAGGCCTTTCGCGAGCAGTACCCGGGCTATGCGATCACGGTCGAGTCGCTGCACTCGCCGCAGATCATGTCGGCGCTGCTGCTGCAGGAGGCCGACGTGGGCTTTGCGTTCAGCCCGGCGGTGCATCCTTCGCTCACGCAGGAGTCGCTGGCCGACAGCCGCATGGTGTGCATCGCGCCCAAGGGCATGCTGCCGCGCGCGCTGCTGCGCAACGGCTCGGTGGCGCTGCACGACCTGGTCGACCGGCCGGTGATCGGCCTGGACAGCCGCGACCCCGTCGGCACCAGCCTGAGCCAGGCCTGCCGGCAGGCCGGCGTGGGCTTCCAGCAGGCGGTGGTGACGGTGCAGACCTACCACGCGGCGCTGGCCATGGCGCATCACGGCATCGGCATTGCGCTGATCGACGGCTGCACCGCGCGCTCGGCCGACCGCGAGAAGGTCGACGTGCTCACGCTGGAGCCGCACATCCCGGTGCCGATCAGAGCCCTGCGCTTCGCGGGGCGGCCCGATTCGGTGGTGGTGCGCGGCATCACGCGCTGCATGCAGCAGGCGCTGCAGGACGCCGTCTAGCGCGCTGTTCCGTTCGTGCCGGTCAATCCGCCAGCGCCCGCGCGATCCGCTGCGCGGAACCGAAGGCCAGCGTGAACCCCAGCGCGCCGTGGCCGGTATTGAACAGCATGTTCGACGGCGCGCTATCCAGCCGGCCGATGATCGGCAGGCCCGTCGGCGTGGCGGGGCGCATGCCGGTCCAGGGGTGCAATGCTTCGAAGCGGCTCGCGTGCGGGAAGAGGGCGCGTGTCGCGGCCTCCAGCGTCTCGATGCGCGTGGCCGGAATGCGCGCGTCATGCCCCACCAGCTCGGCCATGCCCGCCACGCGCAGGCGCGAGCCGATGCGCGCGAACACCACCTTGCGTGCGCTGTCCGTCACGTTCACGCGCGGCGCCGCGCCGGGTGCGGGGTCGACATCGACCGTGATGCTGTAGCCCTTGAGCGGATACACCGGCAGGTAGGCACCGAGCAGGCGGCCCAGCCTGTGCGAGGCGGTGCCCAGCGCCATCACGAAGGCTTCGGCCTCCACGTCGCCATTGCCGGTGCGCACGGCGGCGATGCGCTCGCCGTTGCGCGCGAAGCCGTGCACGTCGGTGCCGAGCATGAAGCGCACGCCGCGTGCGCTCAAGGCGCGCATCAGCTCGGCGCATACCTTGAGGCAGTCTGCGGCGCACTCGCTCGGCGTGTAGACAGCGCCAGCCATGCGCGCCCGATAGCCTGCCAGGGCGGGTTCGATGGCGACGCACTCGTCGGGCGTCACCAGCCGCTGTTCGCTGCCCATGGCGCGCTGCAGCTCCAGCTGCGCACGCGCGCCTGCCAGCGATGCCGCACTCGCATACAGCACCAGCTTGCCGGTGGCCGAGAAATCGCAGTCGGGCGAGATGTCGGCCCGCATCGCCTCGAAGCCCGCGCGGCTTTCGGCCGCCAGCGCCAGCAGCTGCGCCGTGGTGCGCTGCGAGGTTTGCGCGTTGCAGGCGGCCAGGAACGCCATGCCCCAGCGCCACTGCAGCGGATCGAGCTGCGGCCGCAGCTTGAGCGGCGAAGTGGGAGAGAGCAGCAGCTTGGGCAGCTGCTTCCAGATCGACGGGTCGGCCAGCGGCTGCACGTAGGAATAGCTGAGCTGCGCGCCGTTGCCGCCGCTGGCCCCGGCTCCCGGCGTCGCGCGATCGATCACCGTGACCTGGTGGCCCTGGCGTTCCAACTGCCAGGCCGTGGCCAGGCCCACGATGCCGGCACCGAGCACACACACATGCATTGGGACAACTTTCCGGGAGTGATGAAGAAAAAAGAAAGAGGCGCAACGCAGACTTTAGAGCCGCGCGCCGCCCGCCGCCCATGCAAATAGCACCCCGCCCCATAGCCAAAGTGCATGCCCGGCAGACCCCGTCTTGCACCCATAACCTTTGGGCATGGCCCGGGTTTCAATTGGAATTATTCGCCTGGGCCCGTCCTTCCTACACTGCCCTTCTGTTCAATCCAACCGAACGGAGCTCGAATGAAATCCTCTTCACTGATGGCTTCCATGGCCGCGGCGGTGCTCTTTGCCGGCACCGGCGCGCAAGCCGCCGACACGCTCGCCAAGATCGCCGAGTCCGGCAAGATCACGCTCGCCTACCGCGAGTCTTCGGTGCCTTTCAGCTACCTCGACGGCCCCGGCAAGCCGATCGGGTTTTCCGTCGAGCTTTCGAATGCCGTGGTCGAGGCGGTGAAGAAGAAACTGAACAAGCCCAACCTGCAAGTGGCGCTGATGCCCGTCACCTCGCAGAACCGCATTCCGCTGATCACCAACGGCACCATCGACCTGGAGTGCGGCTCCACCACCAACAACACCGCGCGCAGCAAGGACGTGGCCTTCGCCATCAATCATTTCTATACGGGCACGCGGCTGCTGGTGAAGAAGTCCTCGAAGATCAAGGACTACGCCGACCTTGCAAAGAAGACCGTGGCCAGCACCACCGGCACGACCAACGTGCTGGTCATGCGCAAGTACAACATCGAGAAGAACCTCGGCATGAACATCGTGCTGGGCAAGGACCACGCGGATTCGTTCCTGCTGCTGGAGAGCGACCGCGCCGTGGCCTTCGCGATGGACGACGTCCTGCTGTTCGGCCTGATCTCCAACGCGAAGACGCCTTCGGACTTCGAGGTGGTGGGCGAGTCGCTGCAGGTCGAGCCCTATGCCTGCATGCTGCCCAAGGACGACCCGGCGTTCAAGAAAGTGGTCGACGACACCTTCGCCGCCATGATGAAGAGCGGCGAATTCGAGAAGCTCTACGACAAATGGTTCATGCAGCCGATTCCGCCGAAGAACCTGCCGCTGAACCTGCCGATGAGCCCGCAGCTGAAGGAAAACCTGAAAGCCTTGAGCGACAAGCCAGCCATTTGAGTTCGCCCCCAGGCGGGGGCAATGCCAGCGGCCCGGCAGAGCCGGTTCCGCGACATTCCTGAAATAGAAAGAGATCATGGTTTCGACGAACGTTGTCGGCATTCTTGGGGGCATGGGCCCCGCGGCGGGCGCCGATTTCGTCCGGCTCTTCGTGCAGGCCTGCGCGCAGCAGATGCGCGCGCGCGGCGAGCCGGTGCGCGACCAGTCCTTTCCCGAACACTGGCTCGCGCAGGTGCCGGTGCCCGACCGCACCGACGCGCTGGCCTCCACCGAGCAGGGCGCGCACCAGCCGCTGGAGCCGATGCTGCAGGCGCTGGGCCGGCTGGCCGCGCTGGGCAGCCGGGCCGTGGCCATCGCCTGCAACACCGCGCACGCCTGGCATGCCAGCCTGCAGGAGCGCTTTCCGCAGGTCGAGCTGCTGCACATGGCGCGCGAGACCGCGCGGCAGCTGTCGGCGCAGGGCGCGAGCGGCGTGGCGCTGATGGCCACCGAGGGCACTTACCGCGTGCGCCTTTATGAGCAGGCGCTGGCCGACGTGGGGCTGCACTGCCACATCCCACTGGCGGAAGAGCGCCGGACCATCACGCGCGGCATCTTCGACGGCGTGAAGGCCGGCAACATGGCGCTGGCCGAGCAGTGCTTTTCCGAAGTTGCGCTGCGCCTGGCGGATCGCCACGGACCTGTGACCATCGTCATGGGCTGCACCGAAGTGCCGCTGGGCCTGCAGGGCTCGGCTGCCGTGGCCGGGCTCGACCTGATCGATCCGGCGCAGGTGCTTGCCGCCGCGCTGGCGCGCCGCGCCTACGGCATCGACCAACCCCACTGAAATTCCGGGCATGGAGGCCGCCGGCCGAATACCGCCTACATTGCGGCGGTGCGTTTTTCGCGCATCCCCCTTGTTCGACGATTCCACTGGAGCCTCCCCATGTCCCTTGACGACAGCCGTTCCGACTTCGACTCGCTTCGCCCCGGCGAGAGCACAGGGCAGGGCGCCACGCGCCGCACCGCGCTCAAGGCCGCCATCGGCGTGGGCTATGCCGCGGCCGTGCTGCCGGTCGCCGCGCAGACAGCCGTCGCCACATCGTCCGAGGGCCTGAAGGCCGGCCCGATCAAGTACACCGTCAACGGCTTCGAGGTGCCAGCCTATGCGGCGGCGCCCGAGGGCAAGACCGGCCTGCCGGTGATCCTCGTCATCCAGGAAATCTTCGGGGTGCACGAATACATCGCCGACACCTGCCGCCGCTTCGCCAGGCTGGGCTACCTGGCCATTGCGCCGGAGCTCTACGCGCGCCAGGGCGATCCGCGCGGCTACACCGACATCCCCAAGCTGCAGGCCGACATCGTCACCAAGGTGCCCGACGCCCAGGTCATGGCCGACCTCGACGGCGCGCTGGCCTATGCCAAGGCCCACGGCGGCGACACCAGCAAGGCCGGCATCACCGGCTTCTGCTGGGGCGGGCGCATCACCTGGCTCTATGCCGCGACCGGCAAGGTCAAGGCGGGCGTGGCGTGGTACGGCCGGCTGGTCGGCCAGGCCAGCGAACTGACCCCGAAGCACCCCGTCGACATCGCCGCCAGCCTGCAGGCGCCGGTGCTCGGCCTGTACGGCGGAAAAGATCAGGGGATCCCCCTTGACACGGTTGATAAGATGAAAGCTGCTCTGGCCAATGGGACTCCGGCGGCCAAGGCTTCGAGCTTCGTCGTGTACCCCGAAGCAGGCCACGCGTTCCATGCCGACTACCGCCCCAGCTACCTCAAGAGCGCGGCGGACGACGGCTGGCAACGCGCCACGGCCTGGTTCAAAGCCAATGGCGTCGCCTGAACACGGCGCCCTGTAGCCACCCCCGCCGAAGGCCGTCCGATGTGACGGCCTTTTTCTTTTTTATGATCGGGCAACGGCCCCGAGACCGTCTCGGTGGCCGCCCCTCTTGCGCAAGCAGCTATGAATTTGATAGTCATCATCGTGGCAACCCTGGTTGCCGGTATCGGGAGCGTCTGGCTCGCGGCCCTGTTGCTGAAAGTGGGCGTGCGCAGTGGTTCGGGCGGCGTCAACCCGCAGCACCTGCTGAGCCTCGCGGCGGGCGCGCTGCTTGCCACCGCCTTCATGCATCTCCTGCCCGAAGCCTTCGAAAGCGGCATCGAGCCCGCGCTGCTGTTCGCGGTGCTGCTGTTCGGGCTGGTCTTCTTCTTCCTGCTCGACAAGGCCGAGCTGTGGCACCACGGCCATGAACACCACCACGGCGGCGGGGCCGACGCGCATGCGGGGCACGACCATGGCCACGATCACGGGCACTCTCACGGCCATGCCCACAGCCACGACAACACGCCGCGCACAGGCGGCTGGGCCGTGCTGACCGGCGACAGCGTGCACTGCTTCGGCGACGGCATCCTGATCGCCTCGGCCTTCACCGCAGACATCCGCCTGGGCCTGGTGGCAGCCATCGCCGTGCTGGCGCACGAGATTCCCCACCACATCGGCGACCTCGTGGTGCTGCGCCAGAGTTCGGCCAACCAGCGCGCGGCGCTGGTGAAGGTGTCGCTCGCCGGCACCATGACCACGCTCGGCGGCATCGTGGGCTGGTGGCTGGTCGACCAGTTGCACGGCTGGCTGCCGTACTTCCTGGTGCTGGCCGGCAGCAGCTTCGTCTACGTGGCGCTGGCCGACCTGATTCCGCAGTTGCAGAAGCGCCTGCCGGCCCGCCAGACGGCGGCGCAGATCCTGTGGCTGGCCGCGGGCATCGTGCTGGTCACCGGCGTGAGCCGGCTGGCCCACGGCGAGCATGGCCACGATCACGGCCACAACGACCCCGGGCACGGCGAACACGGCCACGTGCACAAGGACTGACGCGCCCGGCGGGAAAATTTCCGACACCGACGCTGCGTGCCGGATGAACCGGAACGGCTGAAACAGGCGCACCATAGGGGGCCTGTCAGCAATCAGCCTAGGAACCGATCATGAACAACGTCGACGCCACCGCGCGCTCCGCTTCGCCCTCAGACGACGATGAGGACAACACGCCAGCCGACGACTTCGAGGAGATAGAGAGCGATGCCTCCGACGACCTGTCGGATGAAACCGGCATCGATCTCACCGATGCGAGCGAACTCGATGCCGACAACGTGCCGGCGGACGAGGAATTCGATCGCGTGATGAACGCCCCCGACTGAACGAGTCCTTCAAGGGGATCAGGCCGCCTGCGTCTCGCGCCGCGTGATCACCTGCCCATTGCGCGCACCGCTGTGCACGCCGTCGCGCCAGGTCACGGTCCCGTTCACGATCACCGCGTCGATGCCTTCGGCTGGCTGCATCGGCGTTTCGTAGTTCGCGGTGTCGCGCACCGTCGCGGCGTTGAAGATCACCACGTCGGCATGGTGGCCCGGCTTGAGCGTGCCGCGTTCGTGCAGGCCGAAGTTGCGGGCGGTGAGGCCGGTCATCTTCCACACCGCCGTTTCGAGCGGGAACAGGCCGATGTCGCGGCTGTAGTGGCCCAGCACGCGCGGAAAGGTGCCCCACAGGCGCGGGTGCGGCTTGTCGCCCAGCGGAATGCCGTCGGAGCCGATCATGGTGTCGTCGAACGCGAGGATGCGCTGCACGTCGTCCTCGTCCATCATGAAATAGATCGCGCTGCCGGGTTGCAGCCGCTGCGCGGCCTCTTCCCCCGACACGCCCCATTCGGCGGCGATGTCCTTCAGGTCGCGGCCGGCGCACTCGGGGTGCGGCACGCTGGACGCGATGAGCACGCGGCCTTCCATCATTCCGCGGTCGGTGCGGATCATGGTGGAGCCGGCGGTGTAGGGGTAGCAGTCGAGCCCGATGCACTGGTGCTGCATGGCCTCCTTGATGAAGGGCAGCGTGACCTTGGTCTTGCCGAAGTTCTGCGTGTTCTGCACCTTGTGGTGCGACACCACCACGGGGATGTCCAGCGCACGGCCGATCTGGAAGGTTTCTTCGAGCGACTCCATCACGCGGTCGCTCTCATCGCGCATGTGGGTCACGTACAGCGCCTTGCGCGCGCTGAGCGGGCGGCCGACTTCGATGATTTCCTCGGTCGTGGCCTTCACCGCAGGCGGGTAGAAGGTGCCGGTCGACATGCCGATGGCGCCGGCCTGCATGGCTTCTTCGACGAGGGTCTGCATGGCGGCGATCTCGCTGTCGTTGGCGGGGCGGTCGAGGTCGGACATGACGACGGCGCGCAGGGTCGAGTGGCCGACCATCGCGGCGACGTTGACCGAGGAGGGGGTGGCGCGCAGTGCGTCGAGGTAGGCGGCAAAGCTGGTGAAGCGGCCTTCGGCGGGCGACTCGAGCAGGCTCAGCGGCATCGGCAGGTCCATGTCGATGCGCAGCGGCGCGGCGCTGATGCCGCAGTTGCCGGCGATCACCGTGGTCACGCCCTGCGAAACCTTGAACGGCATCTGCGCCTGGGACAGCACGGCCTGGTCGTCGTGGGTGTGCGAGTCGATGAAGCCGGGTGCGACGATGCGGCCGGTGGCGTCGATGATCTGTTCCGCGGTGTGGCCTGCGAGGTTGCCGATGGCGGCGATGCGGCCGGCCGTGATGCCCACGTCGGCGTCGAAGCGCGGCGCCTTGGTGCCGTCGATGACTGTGCCGCCGCGGATCAGCAGGTCGTAGTGGGGTGTGGGTTCGGTCATGTCGGGTCCTTTCGTGTTTTTTGGGCGTTTTTTTCTTGGTGCTCTGGTTCAGGGTGCGTGCACAGGCCGCCGGGTACTCCCCTCCGCGAATGTCCCCCGGCCTTCGGCCTCCTCCTTTATTTCGCTGCGGGGAGTACCCGGCGCCCTGTGCACATGGACGCAGCGCTTGTGCGAGCCAACCAACCAGGGCTCTGAACGATCGTGCCGGCGGGGTGCCTTGCGCAGCGAAATAAAGGAGGAGGCCGAAGGCCGGGGGACATTCGCGGAGCAAGGTACCCCGTCGGCACGATCGCACCCCGAACAACCGACCTGAGCAACAAGCAAAGTCATCTCAGCGGAAATGGCAGGCAACCCAATGCCCGCCATTGGAAGAAGAAGGGCGCTCGCCAAGCTCGGGCACCTTCTCCTTGCACACCGCCTGCGCCATCGGGCAGCGCGTGTGAAAGCGGCATCCCGAAGGCGGATTGGCGGGGCTCGGCGGATCGCCCTGCAGCAACATGCGCCGCGCGGGCGTGCGCGGGTTGGGTACGGGCACGGCCGACAGCAGGATCTCCGTGTATGGGTGCAGCGGCGCCGAGAACAGCGTGTCGCGGTCCGCGATCTCGACGATGTGCCCGAGGTACATCACCGCCACGCGATGGCTGATGTGCCGCACCACCGCAAGATCGTGCGCCACGAACAGATAGGCGATGCCGAATTCGGCCTGCAGGTCCATCAGCAGGTTGACCACCTGCGCCTGCACCGACACGTCGAGCGCCGAGACCGGCTCGTCGCACACGATCAGCTTCGGGTTCAACGCCAGCGCGCGTGCAATGCCCAGGCGCTGCCGCTGGCCGCCCGAGAACTCGTGCGGATACTTCTTCGCCGCCTCCGGCCGCAGGCCCACGCGCGAGAACAGCCACTGCACGCGCTCGCGCCGCTCGGCCGCGCTGCTGCCCGTGCCGAGGTTGCTGAAATTGCGCATCGGCTCGGCCACGATGTCGCCGGCTGTCAGGCGCGGGTTCAGCGAGGCGTACGGGTCCTGGAAAATGATCTGCAGGTCGCGCCGGCGCATGCGCATGTCTTCGGACGAGAGCGTCAGCAGCTCCTCGCCCTCGAGCTGCACCGAGCCACCGCTGGGCTCCACCAGCCGCAGCACCGACTTGGCCGTGGTCGTCTTGCCGCAGCCCGACTCGCCGACCAGCGACAGCGTCTCGCCGCGCGCCACCGAAAAAGACACGCCGTCGACCGCCTGGATCGGCGGCTTGCGCGGGCTGAGCCAGCGCTTGGGCGCGGTGTAGTGCTTGCGCAGGTCGCGCACCCGCAGCAGCGGTGCGCTCGCCGTGGACGTGATCGTTGTCGTCATGCCGTCACCTCTTCCACGCCGGCCCATTGTTCTTCGACCGCGAAGCAGGCCACCACGTGGTCGCCGCCTTGCAGGGTGAGTTGCGGCGCCTCGGCGCGGCAGCGTGCGCGCGCGTGGCTGCAGCGCGCCGCGAAGGCGCAGCCGCGCCCCAGCTCGTGCGCGGCGGGCACCAGGCCCGGTATCTCGGTAAGACGCGTGCTCGCGGTGTTCATCGCGGGCATCGAGGCCATCAGCGCGCGGGTGTAGGGGTGCAGCGGGCGGTCGAACAGGTCGACCACGTCGGCTTCCTCCACCTTCTTGCCGGCATACATCACCACGACGCGGTCGCAGCTCTCGGCCACCACGCCCAGGTCGTGCGTGATCATCACCACGCCCATGCCCAGCTCCTTCTGCAGCCGCTTGATGAGGTCGAGGATCTGCGCCTGGATGGTCACGTCGAGCGCGGTGGTCGGCTCGTCGGCGATCAGCACCTCGGGGTTGCAGGCCAGGGCCAGCGCGATCATCACGCGCTGGCGCATGCCGCCGGAGAGCTGGTGCGGGTACTCGTTCACGCGGCGCTCGGGCTCGGGGATCTGCACCACGCGCAGCATTTCTACCGCGCGCTTGAGGGCATCGGCGCGGCTGGCCTTCTGGTGCAGCTGCACCGTCTCGGCGATCTGCCGGCCCACGGTGAGCACCGGGTTCAGCGACGTCATCGGCTCCTGGAAGATCATCGAGATGCGGTTGCCGCGGATCTGCCGCATCTCGCGTTCGCTGAGCTGCATCAGGTCGGTGCCGCGCAGCCGCACGGCGCCCATGTGGCGGCCTGGCGGCGTCGGCACCAGCCGCAGGATGGACAGCGCCGTCACGCTCTTGCCGCAGCCCGATTCCCCGACCACGCCGAGCGTGCGGCCGGCGCGAACGGTGTACGAGACGCCGTCGACCGAGCGCACCACGCCCGCCAGCGTGTGGAAGTGGGTGCGCAGGTTGTCGACCTCGAGCAGCGGCTCGCCCGGGGCGAGCGCGGTGTGGGACATGTTGATCGTCATGGCATGTCCTTCACAGTTGCCGCGCCAGGCGCGGGTCGAGCGCGTCGCGCAGGCCGTCGCCGAGCAGGTTGATGGCCAGCACCGTGGCCGCCAGCAGCAGCCCCGGGTACAGGATGATGTGGAAGGCCACGGTCACGAAGTTGCGGCCCTCGGCCATCATGTTTCCCCAGCTCGGCGTCTGCGAAGGCACGCCCACGCCAAGGAACGACAGCGCTGCTTCCGTCAGCACTGCGGCCGCCGCCACGAAGGTGGCCTGCACCACCAGCGGCGCCACGATGTTCGGCAGCACGTGGCGCACCAGGATGGTCGGCAGCCGCGTGCCTACCGCATGCGCGGCCTCCACGAACAGCTGCTCGCGCAGCGTGAGCGCCAGCGAGCGCACCAGCCGCACCACGCGCGGGATCTCCGGCACGGTGATGGCGATGATCACCGTCGTCAGGCTGGCGCGCGTCACCGCCATCAGCGCGATGGCCAGCAGGATGCCGGGAATGGCCATGAGCCCGTCCATGACCCGCATCACGGGGCCGTCGGCCCAGCGCACGAAGCCCGCCACCAGCCCCAGCGCAATGCCGAAGAAGGTGGCCAGCACCGCCACCGTGGCGCCCACGATCATCGACACCTGGCCGCCCCATACGGCACGGCTGAACACGTCGCGGCCCAGCGCGTCGGTGCCGAACCAGTGCTCGGCCGAGGGCGGCTGCATGCGCGCGAGCGGGTCGATGTCCTGCGGATCGTGCGTGGCGATCCACGGCGCGGCAATGGAGAGTGCGGCAATCGCGATCAGCAGCAGCGCGCCGATGATCAGCGTCGGGTGCTTGCGCACCCAGCGAAAGCGCGGCGGGACGAAAGGCGTTTCGTCATCGGCCGGGGCGGCCGAGGCAGCAGGGTGGGCAGGGGCTTGTGCGGTGTTCAAGGGAAGGACCGTGGACATTGCGTGAGGTTCTTCTTCGTCAGTACTGGATTCGCGGGTCGAACAAGCGGTAGCTCAGGTCGATCAGCAGGTTGATGAGCACGTACACGCCCGCCGACAGCAGCAGCACGCTCTGGATCACCGGGTAGTCGTGCCGCTGCACAGAGTCGATCACCAGCCGGCCGACGCCGGGAATGGCGAACACCGTCTCCGTGACCACCACGCCGCCGATCAGCAGCGCGATGCCCGCGCCGATGGTGGTGGCGATGGGAATGGCCGCGTTGCGCAGCGCATGCCCCAGAACCGGCAGCACGCCCAGGCCCTTGGCGCGGGCGGTGCGGATGTAGTCTTCATGCAGCACCTCGAGCACGGTGGCGCGCGTCATGCGCGTCACCAGCGCGATGTACACCAGCGCCAGGTTCACGCAGGGCAGCACCAGCGAGCGCAGCCATTCGCCCGCGCCGTCCGCGAAGCGCACATAGCCCTGCACCGGAAACCACGGCAGCTGGATGGCGAAGCTGTACACCAGCAGGTAGCCCACCAGGAACACCGGCACCGAAAAAGCCAGCACCGCGAACAGCATCACCAGCCGGTCGATCCAGCTGCCCGCGCGGTAGGCCGCGAGCGTGCCCAGCGGCACCGCCACCACCAGCGTGATGAGCATGGTCAGCGCGGCGATCGACACCGTGGGCTCCAGCCGCTGGCCCAGCAGCTGCGCCACCGGAACCTGCGTGAAGATCGATGTGCCGAGGTCGCCGGTGAACAGCTTGCCCAGCCACAGCGTGAACTGCTGCCACAGCGGCAGGTTCAGCCCGAGCGTGGCGCGCAGCTTCTCGATGTCTTCGGTGGTGGCGAGGTCGCCCGCGATGAGCGCGGCCGGGTCGCCCGGCGACAGGTGGATCAGCAGGAACACCACCACGGCCACCACCGCCATGACCGGAAGCGTCGAGAGAAAACGTCGAACGATGTAGCCCATGGAATGACCTGCGTGCGCTGTTCGGGCGCGTTACTTGTCGAGCGCCCAGAACACCGGCATGCCGGCCCAGAGCTTGTCCAGCCCCTTGAGGCTGGAGCGCGCGGCATACGCGGCCGAGTACTGGCCCGCGTTGATGTACGGCACGGCCTGGTAGGCGCGGGCCTGGAAGGCGTCGAGCAGTTCCTTGCGCTTGGCGGGAACGGTCTCTTTCAGCCAGGCGGTGCGCAACTCGTCGAGCGGCTTGTCGCAGGGCCAGCCGGGCAGCGTGTTGCCGCAGGCCGCGCCCAGGTAGGCGTTGGCGATGGGCGAGTTGGCGTCGAACTCGCCGGCCACCGTGACGTACATGTTCCAGCCGCCGGCATCGCCCGCGTCGCGCTTGGCGCGCCGCGCGCCGATGGAGGCCCAGTCCATGGTCTGGGCATCGACGTTCAGGCCGATGCTCTTCATGGTCTGCGCGGCCATCAGCGCCTCGGCGTTGAGGTAGGGCACGTCGCTGGGCACCATCAGCACCACTTTCTCGCCCTTGTAGCCGGCGTCGGCGAGCATCTTCTTGGCCTTGGCCACGTCGGCCTTGCGGTAGGGCTCCGCGCCGGCGGAGGTCTCGTTGGGGCTGCCGCAGATGAAGTAGGTGGCGCAGTAGGCCATGCGCATGTCCAGCGGAAAGCCCATGCCCGCCATGAAGCGCTCCTGGCTCACACCCTGCAGCAGCGCCTGGCGCACCTTCGGGTTGTCGAAGGGCGGGTGCAGCTGGTTCATCACCAGGAAGGCCTGGTAAGCGCCGCCGGAGCCGATCTTGACGTTGGAATCGGTGCGCAGCGGCGCGATGTAGTCGGGCGGCAGCTGCTCGATGAAATCGACCTCGCCGCGCTTGAGCGCCGACACCGCGCTGTTGGCGTCGGGCAGGTAGAGCCATTCGATGCGATCGAAGTTGCTCTTCTTGCTGCCCGCCAGGCCGTTGGATGGCTCGCTGCGCGGCACGTAGTTGGGGTTGCGCACGAACACCGTCTTGTTGCCCGGCACCCATTCGTCGCGCTTGAAGATGAAGGGGCCGGAGCCCAGCACTTCAGGCAGCGGCGCGGAGGCGGGCATCTTGGCCAGCCGCTCGGGCAGGATCACCGGCGGAAAGCCCGAGGGCTTGGCCAGCGCGTCGAGCACCATGCCGAAGGGCTCGCTCAGCGTGAGCGTGAGGGTGCGCGCGTCGGTCGCCTTCCATTCGGCGCCCACCGCCGTCATGGCGCGGCCCAGGCTGTCGCGTGCGGCCCAGCGCTGCAGCGAGGCCACGGCGTCGGCCGCGGTCACGGCGCTGCCGTCGGAGAACTTCAGGCCCGGGCGCAGGGTGAAGCTCCACTGCTTGCCGTCTTTCGAGGTGGTGTATTTCTCGACCATCTGCGGCTGCGGCTTGCCAGTGGAGTCCTGCGCGAACAGGGTGTCGTACACCATGTAGCCGAAGTTGCGCGAGATGTAGGCCGTGGTGAAGGTCGGGTCGAGGATCTTCAGGTCGGCGTGCGCCACCACCTTCAGGGTCTTGGGCTGCGTCTGGGCGAGTGCCGGGAAGCTCGCCGCGCAAGCGGCAAGACCCAGGGCTGCAAAGGCGGCAAGCGTTCGTCGTTTCATCGTCGGTTCTCCGGTCGGTGGGGGCGAAAGAAAGGCAGGAAGAAAATCAGGCCGCGACGCCGATCGGCCACTTGGGCAGGCGTGCCTTGCGGTAAGGCAGCGTCGTCAGGTCGAGCGTCACGGCGCCCGGCGCGCCCGCGTAGATGACGTGCTTCGCCACCTTGGAGTACGACGCATAGAAATGCTGCGAAGACTTCACGACCACGATCTTCTTCGCGGCCAGGTCGCAGCCCAGTTGCGTGAACAGGTCGGTGCCCATGGCCTGGTTGCGCCGCGTGATCAGCACAATCTCGATGCCGCCTGCCTCGACCAGCGCGCAGTCGCCCATGGCCGTGGGCGTGTTCGACAGGCCCGTCATCACCAGGTCGTGCATCAGCGCCTTCACGGTGCAGTCAAGGTCGAGCGGGTCGCCCGACAGCGGGCTGATCTTGCCGCCGATGCGCATCTGCAGCCTGGCGCCCACGCCCGCGTCGAATGCGATGCGCACCGCGATCGGATCCCACATCGGGCCCAGAGCCGCGTTGGCGATGCCGCGCTCCAGCATGCGGCGCAGGATGAAGGTGGAGTCGCTCGCCGCGCCGCCGCCGGGGTTGTCGGCACCGTCGGCCAGCACCACCGGGCCGCCGTCGAAGGCGAGCGCTTCGTCGAGCGAGGCGTCGATGCTGGGGTAGTTGACCGTGAGGCCGTCGCGCATGGCGATGACTTCGTCTGCCAGCTGGCGCGCCAGCGCATCGGCCTTGGCCTGGTCGCCGTCGGTGTACACCAGCACCTTGGTGCCCATCTCGGGCACGTCGCCCCACGAGAAGCCGTGCGTGAGCGATATCGACAGCACGCCGTCCTTTCCTTCGAGGGCCTGCATGCGCTCGACGAAGCTGCGCGCCGGCTCGCGCGAGGTGTGCACGGTGACGATGATGTCGCAGTCGACCATCGCATGCACCGGCTTCACCTTGCCCTCGACCGCCGCGGCGCAGATGTCCACCAGCTCCAGCCCGCGCTCGAGCACGTCGGTGTGCGGATATTCCTTGAAGGAGACCATCACGTCGGCGTTGTCGACCATCGCGGGCGTGAGGTGGTTGTGCGGATCGAGCTCGGCGCCGACGACCACGTCGGGCCCGACGATCTGCCGCACGCGCTGCAGCATGTCGCCTTCGCAGTCGTCGTAGCCGTCGGCCACCATCGCGCCGTGCAGGCCGAGCAGCACCATGTCCACCGGCAGCGCGGCGCGCAGGTCGGCGAGCATTTCCTCGCGCAGCGTCTCGTAGGCGTGGCGGGTGGTGATGCCGCTGGGCTGTGCGCCGGCCACCATGCCTTCGAGCAGCGTCCAGCCCTTTTCCTTGCCGCGGATGCGCGCCGCCCAAAGCGGGCCCGAGTAGATCGTCAGCGCATCGGGATGCTGGCCGGCGGGGAAGTAGCCGCGGTCCTTGAAGGAGGCGAGGCCGGTCGGCATCGGGCCGAAGGTGTTGGTCTCGGTGGCGAGGGAGGCACTGAACACACGCATGGATGGTCCCTTCTGTGGTTGTGGGTTTTTCTGTTCAGGCGGCCACGGCGGCGGTGCGCAGCCGCTGCGGGCCCAGCATCTCGGCCGTGAGGCCGAAGTCCGCGATGCGCTGCGGCAGCGGCAGGCCGCGCGCCAGCGCGGCGCAGGCCTCGCCCAT
Organism: Variovorax sp. PMC12; assembly: GCF_003019815.1. Taxonomy (NCBI): domain Bacteria; kingdom Pseudomonadati; phylum Pseudomonadota; class Betaproteobacteria; order Burkholderiales; family Comamonadaceae; genus Variovorax; species Variovorax sp. PMC12. The sequence continues at coordinate 2,299,789 of NZ_CP027773.1, read as the reverse complement.
GGCGGCGGAGGTCTGGATGCCGTAGCCGCCCTGCGCGGCCACCCAGAAGAAGCCGGGCGCGGCGGGCTCGAAGCCGCCCACCAGGTCGCCGTCAGCCACGAAGGAGCGCAGGCCCGCCCAGGTGCGCGTGGGCCGGCGGATGCTGAGCGTGGTGGCTTCCTCGATGTGGTGGATGGCGTAGGCGATGTCCAGCTCTTCGGGCTGCACGTCCTGCGGCTCCACGGGGTCGGCGTTGGCCGGCGAGCCCAGCAGCATGCCGGCGTCGGGCTTGATGTACCAGCTCTCGTCGGCGCCGAACACCATCGGCCAGTGCGCCACGTTCTCGCCCTCGGGCGGCGCGAAGATGAAGGCCGAGCGCCGGCGCGGCTCGATGCCCAGCGGCGGCACGCCGGCCAGGCGCGCGATGGTGTCGACCCATGCGCCGGCCGCGTTGAGCACCACGGGGGCTTCGTACACGTTGCCGCCGGCCGTGACGCGCCAGACGTCGCCTGCGCGTTCGATGGCCGTCACGCCCGCATCGCAGACCAGCTTGCCGCCGGCCTGCCGCATGCCGCGCAGGTAGCCCTGGTGGATGGCGTGCACGTCCATGTCGGCCGCGTCGGGCTCGTACACCGCGCCCTGCACCTGTTCGGGCCGCAGCGCGGGCACCAGTTCGCGCGCCTGCTCGCCGGTCAGGCGCGAGGCGCCGGTGTCCATGGCGCGCAGCACTTCCCAGTGGGCCTCGAGCTCGGCCATGTGCTCGGCGCCCGCGACCATCATGGCGCCGCGCGGCGTGAGCAGCGGGTGCTCCGAGAAACCTTCGGGCGGATGCTCGAGGAAGGCTCGGCTGGCCATGGTGAGGGCGCGCACCTGCGCCGTGCCGTAGCTTTCCATGAAGAGCGCGGCCGAGCGGCCGGTGGAGTGGTAGCCCGGCTGGGACTCCCGCTCCAGGAGGATCACGCGGGCGTGCGGCGCGAGCCAGTGGGCCACCGAAGCCCCGGCAATGCCGCCGCCAATCACAAGGTAGTCGGCCACGAGGGGCGCTGGTGTATTGGAAGTCATCGGCGAAAAGTGTAGGAACAAATTTGCGGATACGCAAATTAAAAAAGGCCGACCAAGGGGAAACCATGGTGCACCGTCGTGGTGAAATTTGCGTTCACGCAATTTGCGGATACGCAACTTCCGGGCCCGGCGAGCGCCGCCCCGCATGGATGGGGCGGCACCGGGCTGGCAGAATCTCCCTGCATCACAAGAGAAAGCCAAGCGTGAATCCACACACAGGGACCAAGCCGGCGACCAGGCCGAAGGACGAGCCGCCCACGCTGGACCGCACCACTTTCGGTCATCGCCTGCGCAGCGCGCGCAAGCGTTTCGGCTGGACGCTGGCGCAGCTTGCCGAGCGCTCGGGCGTGTCGATCACCACCATTTCGCGCGCGGAGCGCGGCCAGCTCGCGCTGGGCTACGAGAACTTCACCGCGCTGGGCCGCGCTCTCGAGATGGACATGAACGCGATGTTCGCTGGCGCCGGCGTCAAGCCCGCGCAGCTCGACGGCCCGGTGGTCACGCGGGCGGGCAAGGGCGTGGTTTACCGGGGGCTTGCGATTGCCTACGAGTTCCTGGGCACCACGGCGGCAGGCAAGCAGATGAGCCCCATCGTCGGCACGGTGCACGCGCGCCGCATCAACGGGCCCGAAGATTTCGTGCGCCATGCGGGCGAGGAATTCGCCTATGTGCTGTCGGGCGAGATCGACGTGCACTTCGACAACGGCGAGGTGGTGCGCCTGTCGCGCGGCGACTCGCTGTACTTCGACAGCCGCCTGGGCCACGCCTACGTGAGCGTGAGCCGGCAGCTCGCGCGCATCGTCGGCATGACGATCGGCGAGAGCGGGCACATGCAGTCGGCGCGCGAGGCGCCCGCGCTGAAGCCGCCGCGCATCGCCAAGGCGAAGGCCGGGCAACCCGCGAAGAAACAGGCGGCCCGCGGCAAGGGCTGAGAACCGGCAGGCGGCAGCGGGTGTCGCCGATTTGCTGGCCGCCGGCGAAGCGGCCGATATGCTGTGCGCCGCTCATCAACCAGAGTCGACAACACACATGACCCAGCACTCTTCCTTCTTCGTCCTCCGCTCCATTGCCGCTGCCTGCGGCCTTGCATTCGGCGCCATGGTTGCCGCCCACGCCGCACCCGACGCCAGGCTGCTGGCCGCCGCCGAGAAGGCGCAGCCGGCAGTGATCGACAACCTCAAGGAAATGGTGCTGATCGAATCGGGCAGCCTCAACGTCGACGGCCTGCTCAAGATGGCCGACGTGGTGGAAGGGCGCCTGAAGGCTGCCGGCTTCAAGACCGAGCGACGCAAGGCGACGGCCGGCGCGGGCGCCGACATCGTGATCGCCACGCTCAAGGGCACGGGCAAGCGCAAGATCATGCTGCAGGGCCACATGGACACGGTGTACCCGGCCGGCATCCTGAACGGCCAGCCCTACAAGGTCGACGGCAACCGCATCTACGGCCCCGGCATCGCGGACGACAAGGGCGGCCTCGCGGTCATCATGGCCTCGCTGAAGATCCTGGCCGACGCCGGCTGGCGCGACTACGACACGCTCACCGTGGTGATGAACCCCGACGAGGAAGTGGGCTCGGTCGGCTCCGGCGAACTGATCGCGACCCTGGCCGACCAGCACGACACCGTGCTGTCGTTCGAGCCGACGGCGGCCAAGTCGGTGGCCAAGGGCGAATCGCTGCTGCTGGGCGCGGCCGGCATTGCCACCGCCACGCTCGAGGTGAAGGGCCGCGCGGCGCATGCCGGCGCCGCGCCGGAGCTGGGCCGCAATGCGCTGTACGAGCTGTCGTACCAGATGCTGCAGACCAAGGACCTCGCCAAGGACATCCCCGGCGTGACGCTCAACTGGACCGTGGCGCGCGCCACCGGCCCGCTCAACCAGATCACCGAGAAGGCGCAGGCACAGGGCGACGTGCGCATCACGCAGCCCGGCGCGGAGAAGAAGCTCAACGAAGCGCTGCAGGCCAAGGTTGCGGCCGGCAAGCTGATTCCCGACACCGAGACCACCGTGAAGTTGGAAGTGGGCCGCCCGGCCTTCATTGCGGGCGAGAAGGGCCGCGCGCTGGCCGAGAAGGCGCAGGCCATCTACAGGGAAATCGACCGCGACCTCGCGCTCACGCCCATGACCGGTGGCGGCACAGACGCCGGCTACGCGGGGCGCTCGGGCAAGGCCACGGTGGTGGAGAGCTTCGGCCTCGCGGGCTTCGGCTACCACGCACGCGACGAGTACATCGAAGTCGATTCGATCGTGCCGCGCATCTACCTCGTCACGCGGCTGCTGACCGAGATCGGCAAGAACTGATCGAGCCTTGATGAAAAAAAGAGCCGGCCTGCGCAAGCAGCCGGCTCTTCGTTCATCAGGGAATCATCAAGGGTGCTGCGGCGGCTGTCCCGGCTCGCCGGGGCGGGGTGGGCGATGGGCGGCCGCGGCCGCGGCGGCGGCCACGCGCTGTTGTTGCTGTTGCGCCTGTTGCTGGGCGTGCTGCTGCTGTTGCTGCGCCTGTTGTTGCTGCTGCTGCCGCATCTGGGCCTGACGCGCCTGCTCCTGCTGCATGTGCTGCTGCTGTTGTTGCATTTGCAGCTGCTGGCGCTGCTGCTGCACCTGCATCGCCTGTTGCTGCTGTTGCTGTTGTTGATGGGCTGCCTGTTGCTGAGCTTGCTGCTGCTGGCGGCGCATCTGTTCCATCTGTGCCTGCTGCTGCTGGCGTGCCTGGTTCTGCGCCTGTTGTTGCTGCTGCTGCTGTTCCCGCTGGTGCTGGAGCTGCTGCTGTTGTTGCTGCTGCGCCTGGGCCTGAGCCTGCTGCTGCGCACGCGCCTGCTGCTGGGCCTGCTGTTGCTGCATCTGCTGGCGCCTTGACTGTTCCTGCTGCGCCTGTGCTTGTGCCTGCTGCGCCTGTTGTTGCTGGCGTTCCTGGCGTTGTTGTTCGCGCTGTTGCTGCTCATGCTGCTGCGAGCCCGGTGGCTGGCCCGCGAAGCGGGCCGGCTGGTGCTGTTGCTGCGCCTGCTGTTGCGCCAGTTGCTGTGCCTGCTGTGCCTGTTGCTGGCGGCGCTGCTGGTCTTGTTGCTGCTGTTGCTGGACCTGTGCCTGCCGCGCTTGCTGCTGCTGTTGCTGCAATTGCTGCGCGTGAAGCTGCTGGGCCTGTTGTTGCTGGGCCTGCTGCTGCGCACGCTGCTGTCCCTGCTGCTGCATCTGCTGCTGGCGCAGCAGGGCTTCCTGCTGGCGGGCCTGCTGCTGTTGCTGCTGTTGGGCCAGCGCGGCTTGCTGCTGCATCTGCTGTTGCTGCTGCGGCGCAAAGCCGGGAGCGGCAGCGAAGTTGGGTGCGGCGGCGCCTGCCGGCAGTCCGCGCGGTGCACCGTTGTTGTTGTTGTAGACGTTGCGCACGTTGGTCACGCTGTTGACCACCGTGGTCGAGCGCGAGACGTAGGTGTTGTTGTTGTAGACCACCGCGGGGCGGTAGGCCGGTGGCGGCGGTGCGCCGGTGTCGCGGCCGCGCCAGCCCGGTGCGCCCCAGTTCATGTTCCACGAATGCCAGCCCCAGTCGTGGCGCTCCAGCGCGGCGCCGACCACCACGCCCGCACCGAACGCCAGCGCGCCGGCCGCGAGCACCTGCCCCTGGCTGTAGCCCGGCGCCACCTCGACCGCCGGTGCATAGGCATAGCCCGGGTACACGGGCTGGGGCGTGCCGTAGATCACTTGCGGGTCATAGGCGGGCACGTACACCACGTCGGGCTGCACGGGCTCGATGGTGATGTACTGCGGCGGCGCCTCGATCACGGGCGGGCCGCTGTAGTACACCGCCTGCGAATCCGCGGCGGGTGCGTAGTTGCGCGGCGGCGTGGTTGCCGCGGTGACCACGCGCAGCTTGTCGTTGTTCTTGAGGCGGCCGGCCTTGGCCGCGCGCTGCCGCATGACCTGGATGGCGTTCATCACGTCGGTCGGGTCGTTGTAGTAGGCCTTGCCCAGCGATTCGGTCCACGGAATGTTGGCCGCCATCTGGTTGACCACGCTGCGGAAAGCGGTGAGCGACTTCACGCTCGGGTCCCAGGGTTGCTGGTTGGCCGCGTCGGCCAGCGGACCGGCCTTGAGGTTCGGGTTCTGCGCAAGCCAGTCGTGCGCGGCGGTGATCTGTTCGGGGTAAGTGGCGCCGGCAAGGATCTGCGCGATCAGCTTGTCCGGATAGAGCGCAATGGGCGCGACCATTTCATAGAGCTTGTCGGCCGAGGGCGGCGTGTAGGCCACCGGCACCGCGGCGGGTGCGCTGTTCTGCGGGACCGAGGGCGCCGGGATCGACGAGGCGGCGGGGTCGACGGCGGCAGCCGGCGTGCCGGGTGTCTTGTTGTCGCAGCCGGCCAGGGCAATTGCCCCTATGCACAGCGAAATCGTAAGGAGCCGCGGGACTGTTGGACGATGGTTTTTTGTCATCTGGAGTTCCTTTTTGCGCCGGTGTCGTGCCCGGAACTCTTTCAACGGCGCGCGGCAACAGGCGATGACAGAGCCTGCGCCTCGGATGCAACGGTCTGTGTCGGCGGCGCGCCGTCAACACTGTCGGCGCGGGACCACAGGCCGCTGCTGTCAGCCTGAAGACCTACTTGGCGCCGCCCGTGTACTTGGTCACGTTGGCCGCGCTGACGTGGTAGCCGCTCACGCCCATCATGGAGTCGTTGCGCAACGTCTGCAGCTTGCCGGTGACCCACACGGTGTCCATGGCGCGGAACTTGGCACCCTTCTGCGGCACCACGTGCAGGATCTGGTTGGCCGGCGGCGGCGGTGTGTGGATGCAGGCGCCGAAGTAGGGCACCAGCAGGAATTCGGTGACCTCGCCCTTGGCTTCCTCGAGCGGCACGATGAAGCCCGGGATCTTGACTTCCACGCCGTTCATCGCGGCATTGGTCGGTGCGTTGTTCGACACCTCCTGCATCTTCATGAGCAGCTCGTTGGCGCGCGGGTCGCCGTCATCGAGGGCGCTCAGGTCCATGCCCTTGAATTCCTTGGCCGGGTCCCAGTCCTTGGGCACCAGTTCTTCCCAGGTGATCTGCCGCGGCTGGCCCGGCGTGGCCTTGGCGGCCGCAGGGGCCGCTGCCGCCTTGCCGCCGAGCGGGTTGGTGGCGGTGGTGTCCTTGGGTGCGGGGTCCGCGGCCCAGGCCGCGGCGGCAAGGCCGGCGCCGGCAAGCAGCATTGAAAGCCGCATGAAAGGCTGGACCGTGGGTGTCTTCTTTGCAATGCGCATGTTCATATCCTCGGGGAAAGGCCGTCCGCCAGCGAGAGGCGGTAGGCGCGGATGCCAGGCAAGAGGCTTGCCAGCCAGCCCGCGACCAGCAGGCTCGCCATCAGCAGCCACTCGTTCAGTGTAGGTTCGGAAAGGCTCAGTGTCAGCCCGAACTGCGCCTGCAGCCATGGGGAGAGCAGGGCGATGCCCAGCGCCGCCATCACCACGCCGAAGGCCACGCCCAGCACGGTGACCATCGCGCCCTCGAGCGCGAGCAGCGCCAGCACATGGCGCAGCCCTGCGCCCACGGCGCGCAGCACGGCGAGTTCGCGGCGGCGTTCATTGAGCCCCGCCATCACCACCGACACCAGCCCCGCGAGGCTCACCAGCGCGACCAGCGCCGACATCAGCAGCAGCGCGTTCTCGCCGATGCCGATCACGCTCCAGAGTTCGTCGAGCGCCACGCCGGGCAGGATGGCCATCAGCGGTTCGCCGGTGTAGGTGGAGATCCAGCGCTGCACGCCGAACACGGCAGCGCGGTTCTTCAGGCCCACCAGCGCGGCCGTCACGTTCTTGGGCGTGAGGTCGAACTTGCGCACCTGCTCTGCCGGAATGTGCACGCCGGGCATCGGCGCGCCGCCCACCCATTCGAGGTGGATGGCTTCCATGGCCGGCAGGCCGATGTGCACCGTGCGGTCGACCGGCGTGCCGGTGCGCGCGAGCACGCCCACCACGGTGAAGGGCTTGTCTGCATGCTCGGCCACGTTGAGTTCGCCGCTGCCGTGCGCGAGCGTGATCTTCTGGCCCACGTGGTAGCCGAGCTTGTCGGCCACCTCGGCGCCGACCACCGCGTCGAACAGCTCGCTGAAGGGCTTGCCTTCGCGCATCTTCAGCAGTTGCCGGTCGCCGTAGCGAAAGCGCGTGAAGTACTCGGGCGAGGTGGCCAGCACCGCGAAGCCGCGGTGCGAATCGCCCAGCGACAGCGGCACCACCCAATCGACGCCGGGGTGCGCCTGCAGCGCCTGCACGCTCTTCCAAGAGATGTTGTTGGTGGCCGCGCCGATGCGGAACACCGAATACAGCAGAAGCTGCGTGGAGCCGGTGCGCGCGCCCACGATCAGGTCGGTGCCGGACACGGAAGACGCGAAGTTCTCGCGCAGCTCGGTGCGGATGCGCTCCACGCCCAGCAGCAGGAAGGTCGACAGCGCGATCGAGAACACCGTGAGCGCGAGCGTGAAGCGGCGGTTCCAGGCACTGCGCCAGGCAATCGAGAACAGCGCCTTCATGCGTCCACCGCCATCGCGCTGCTCGCTGCGCGGTTGATCTCTGGCAGCAGCACGTGCCGCACGAAACGCTGTGCGATGCGCTGGTCGTGGCTCACGAACACCAGCGCGCTGCGGTTCTGCGCGCAGGCCGTCAGCAGCACGTCGAGGAAGGCTTCGCGGCGGTCTTCGTCGAGCGCCGAGGTGGGCTCGTCCGCGATCACCACTTCAGGCTGGCCGATGAGCGCGCGCGCCGCGGCCACGCGCTGCTGCTGCCCGACCGACAGCTGCAGCGCCTGCCGCTTCCACAGGTTGCGGTCCAGGCCCATCTGCGCGAGCAGGTGCTCGGCTTCTTCGCGCGCGCTGCCGTTGCGCGAGGCCTGCGCCTCGCGCCGCGCGGAGAAGCGGCAGGGCAGCAGCACGTTGTCGATCACGCTCAGGTACGGCAGCAGGTTGAACTGCTGGAAGATGTAGCCCACGTGCGCCACGCGACTGCGGTCGCGCTGGGTGCCCGAGAGCTTCGACCAGTCGTGGCCCAGCAGCGTGACGCGGCCCTCGTCGGCCACCAGCACGCCGGCCAGCAGCGACAGCAGCGTGCTCTTGCCGCAGCCGCTGGGGCCGTGCAGGAACACCGATTCGCCGGCGGTGATGCGAAAGGCCTCGATGTCGATGCACGGCGTCTTCACGCCGGGCCATGAGAAGCGCAGCGCTTCTGCGGCAAGTACGACGCGCAATGGCGTCGTCTCGCCCTGCGGGAAGTTGCTCACAGCGTCACTTGCCCCAGCTCAGCCGGACCGGCTGCGACGCCTGCGCGCCGGCGGGACGCTTGAGCTGGCGCTTGAACTGGCCTTGCGCGGAGGCGATCTGCGAATCGATCTGGCGCAGTCCCTTGAACGCGCCGAACAGGTTCACGTCGATGAACTTCGCGGCGGACGCATTGGTGCAGTTGAAGGAGAAGGTGGCGTCGAGGTCGGCATGGCCGACGGGCTCTGCCGGGTCGGGGTTGCCCAGGCCCAGCGCGCCCGAGCGCAGGTCGACCGGGCCCAGCTTGCAGTTGGCGGCCGGGTCGACCACGAAGAGCTTGTCGGCCGCGCGCAGCACGGCCACGGCGTCTTCGACGGCTTTTTTCTCGGCGTCGGTCTTGGGCGCGCGTTCGAAGCCGACGATGTTGTCCAGCGGGGACTCCATGTCGATCACCACCGTGGGCCCGTCGACGGCCACGTCGAGCTTGAGCTGGCCGTGCACATGCGCATGCTGCTGCTGTGCCTGCGCGGAAAGGAACGGGGCGGCCGCGAACAGCGCGGCTGCCATTGCGAGACCGGTGGTGCGTCGGAGTCGGTTGTGCTTCATGGTTCAGCGCCTTGCCGGGTCGGCAGCCCCGGCGTGTTGCTCCATTCGCTCCAGCTGCCGGCATAGAGCGCGGTCGTCCCGAACCCCGCGATCTGCATCGCGAGCAGGTTGGGCACGGCGCTCACGCCACTGCCGCATTGGTGGACGACGGTCGCCGGGTCGCGTCCCGCGAGCAGCGTTTCGAACTCGGCACGCAACTGCGATGCCGGCTTGAACTTGCCGTCCGGTCCGATGTTCTCGGCGAAGGGCCGGTTCAGGGCCCCGGGGATGTGACCGGCAATCGGGTCCAGAGGTTCCACCTCTCCGCGGTAACGTGCACCGGCACGTGCGTCGATCAGGTTCTGGTCAGGCTGGCCGAGCCGGCGCAGCACGGTGTCGGTGGTCACGAGCTTCGCAATGGGCTCGCCCGTCACGAAGTTCGACTGGAAGCGCGCGGGCTCCTCGCGGTCGGTCACCTCGCCGCCCGCGGCCTGCCATGCCTGCAGCCCGCCGTCGAGCACGGCCACTGCGTCGTGGCCCATCCACTTGAGCATCCACCAGAGGCGGCCGCAGTAGTTGGCGCCGTTGCGGTCGTACACCACGGCCTGCATGTCGTTCGCAAAACCGATGCCCGAAAGCCAGGCCGCGAACTTCTCGCGGCTCGGCAGCGGGTGGCGCCCGCCGGATGCGGGCACGCCGTCTTCCTGCGCGGTCACGACTTCGCCGTGGGCGCCGGGTACGCCGTGCTTCGCGCTGAGGTCGGTGTCGAGGTTGGCGTACAGCGCGCCCGGAATGTGCGCGGCGGCGTACTGCTGCGCGCCGGCTTCGGGTTTCATGAGGTCGAAGCTGCAGTCGAACAGCATGAAGGGCTTGTCGCCGGCCTGCAGTTGGCGCAGCTGTTCGACGGTGACGAGGGTGGTGTACATGGCGTGTGTCCTTCGTTGCCGGGGCCTGCACAGGCCCGCTTGATCCGGTTCAGTTCAATGTTCTTCGGCCGGTGCCTTGGGCACCGCCCGCTGCCGCAACACAGTGGCGGCAATGCCGCTTGCGATGATAAGAGCCATGCCGCCCCAGCCTGCGGCGTCGATGCGGTCGTTGAACAGCACCACGCCGTAGAAGGCCGCGAACACGATGCCCGAATACTGCAGGTTGGCCACCACCAGCGTACCGGCCTGGGTCTTGGCGGTGGCGTAGGCGCGGGTCATGCAGAGCTGTCCGAGGGCGGCGAGCAGGCCGATCGGCAGCAGCCACAGCGCATGCTGCCATGTCCACGAGGCACCGCCCGAAAACCCCGTGGCGGCCGTGGCGAAGGCACCGGCCACGGCCGAGCCCACCGCGAAATAGAACACCGTGCGCAGTTCGGGCTCGCCGATGCGCGACAGCGCCACCACCTGCATGTAGGCGAAGGCGGCGGTCAGGCCCGACAGCAGGCCCAGCATGCCGGCGAAGCCTTCGTTGCCGCTGACCGTGGGCTTGAGCATGAGCACGACGCCCGCGAAGCCCGCGAGCACCGTCATGGCCAGCGTGCCCTGCAGCGGCGGGCGCTCCACCCGGCCGTCGCGCCCGGGCACCGGCACCCAGGCCAGCAGCGCGCCGCCGACCAGGAAAGCCGCGACCCACACGCTGCTCATGTAGTTGAGCGTGACTGCGGTGGCCAGCGGCAGGTGGGCGATGGCATAGAACCATGCGCCGAGCGAGATCACGCCGATAGTGCTGCGCCAGGCGTGCATGCCGGGGTAGCGGGTGGCGAGCGAGACGCCGCGGTTGCGCGCCAAAAGCCACAGGAACACGATGCCGATGAGGCCCCGGCCCAGCACCATCTCGCCGCTGTTGAACCACTCCGAGGCGATTTTCACAACCACGCTCATCGTGGCGAACAAAAAGGCGCCGAGCACCATCCAGAGCGCTTGCATCGTCAGTCAGTCTCGAAAACTAGAAGGAAATAAAAAAGCCCGATGGTTTCATCGGGCCGTGGGCGGCAGGGGCTCAGGGCTGCTGCATCGCAGCCTTGTACCACTCGTGGAACTGCTGCATGCCGTCTTCCATGGGGCTCTGGTAGGGGCCGGTCTCGTTGTCGCCGCGCAGCATCAGCGCGCGGCGGCCAGCGTCCATGCGCTCGGCGATCTCGTCGTCTTCCACGCAGGTTTCCATGTAGGCGGCCTGCTGGGCTTCGACGAATTCGCGCTCGAAGGCGACGATTTCCTCGGGGTAGAAGAACTCGACCATGTTGAGCGTCCTGGTCGGGCTCACCGGGTGTAGCGTGGACACGGTGAGCACGTGCGGATACCACTCGACCATCACGTGCGGGTAGTAGGTGAGCCAGATGGCGCCGTATTTCGGCGGCTTGCCGTCGCGGTACTTGAGCAGCTGCTCCTGCCATTTCTGGTAGATCGGGCTGCCCGCGCGGCCCAGGCGGTTGGCCACGCCCACCGTCTGCACCGAATAGCGCGGCTTGAACTCCCAGCGCAGGTCGTCGCAGGTGACGAAGCTGCCCAGCCCCGGGTGGAACGGGCCGACGTGGTAGTCCTCGAGGTAGACCTCGATGAAGGTCTTCCAGTTGTAGTTGCACTCGTGCAGCTCGACGCGGTCGAGTGCGTAGCCCGAGAAATCGAGGTCGGCCTGCGGGCCGAGGCCGGCCATGTCGGCGGCCACGTCGGGGCCGGAGCCGTCGGCGTTCTTCTCGAACAGAAGGCCGTTCCATTCGGTCAGCGGGTAGTTGTGCAGGTTCAGGCAGGGGTCCTGCTCGAAGTGCGGCGCGCCGATCAGGGTGCCCGTGGTGCGCGGGTCGCTCGCGGCGTAGGTCCAGCGGTGCAGCGGGCAGACGATGTTGCCGCCGGTCTGGCTCTCGAGCCGGCCCCGGCCCTGCAGGATCAGGGCCTGGCGGTGGCGGCAGACGTTGGAGATCAGCTCCACGCCCTTGGGCGTGTGGACCAGCGCGCGGCCCTGGTGCTCCTGCGGCAGGGTGTGGAAATCACCCTGTTCGGGCACGGCCAGGCGATGGCCGACATAGCGGGGCCCTCGCGCGAAAAGGTTTTGCATTTCGCGGGCATAGAGCGCCTCGTCGAAATACGCGGAAACTGGAAGTTGGCTCGCGGCCTGCTGCAGTTGAAGACTTAAATCAGACATGGAGGACCTGACCAAGCTCCCCACAGGGAGAAAAAGGAAAAAAGAACGGAAAGGCGCCGCCTGGATGGCTCGGCGGCCCGAAGAATGTGCTGGCGTTGCCAACGAGAGAAGTTCGCATTGTACCCGGGGGGCATCTTTTGGCTCGGTCCGTGCCGGGGTGGCCCGCAGGCGGTGGCCGCTTGTTCCCGTCCCAGTCCTAAAATGCCCGGTTTCACCCACGTTTCGCTTGCATGCCCAAGGTGCCAACCCCTTCCTCGTCCAGCCCGGCGGCAACGCCTGATACGGGCCCGCTGCCCGCCAGTTACGAAGCCGGGCTCCAGGAGCTGGAGAAACTGGTTGCGGAACTCGAATCAGGCCAGCTGCCCCTCGACCAGTTGCTCGTCAGCTACCAGCGCGGCGCCGCGCTGCTCGCCTTCTGCCGCGACAAGCTGCAGGCGGTCGAAGACCAGATCAAGGTGCTCGATGCGGGCAGCCTGAAGGTCTGGACTTCCGAATGAGCGCGGCCACGACCACGGCTCCCCCCCGGTGGGACGCAAAGACCCTGGCCGGCTGGTGTGATCCCCATCTGGCGAACGTCGAGGCGGCGCTCTCGCGCTGGGTCGGCGTCGACGCCCCCGTGCTGCTGGGCGACGCCATGCGCTATGCCGTGCTCGACGGCGGCAAGCGCCTGAGGCCCCTGCTGGTGCTGGCCGCCAGCGAGGCCGTGGGCGGCAACAAGGCCGCCGCGCTGCGCGCCGCCTGCGCCACCGAGCTGATCCACGCCTATTCGCTGGTGCACGACGACCTGCCCTGCATGGACAACGACGTGCTGCGGCGCGGCAAACCCACGGTGCACGTCAAGTTCGGCGAGGCCGACGCCCTGCTGGCCGGCGACGCGCTGCAGGCGCTGGCCTTCGAGCTGCTCACGCCTGAAGGCGATGAGATCCCCGCGGCCACCCAGGCCCTGCTGTGCCGCCTGCTCGCGCGCGCCGCGGGCAGCCAGGGCATGGCCGGCGGCCAGGCCATCGACCTGGCCAGCGTGGGCATCGCGCTTGACGAAGCGCGGCTGCGCGAAATGCACCGCCTGAAGACCGGCGCGCTGCTGCAGGGCAGCGTCGAGATGGGCGCCGCCTGCGGCGCCGTGTCGCCGGCCGCGCTGGCCGCGCTGCGCGACTACGGCGCGGCCATCGGCCTCGCGTTCCAGGTGGTCGACGACATCCTCGACGTCACGGCCGACTCGCAAACCCTGGGCAAGACCGCCGGCAAGGATGCCGCGGCCGACAAGCCCACCTACGTATCGCTGCTCGGCCTCGACGGGGCGCGCGCCCAGGCCCGCCAGCTGCTGGCCGACGCGCTCGCCGCGCTGGAAAACAGCGGCCTGGCCGACACCGCCGCCCTGCGCGCACTGGCCCACATGGTGGTCGACCGCGATCGCTGAGAGAAAAGAACAAACCTCCCCCATGGCTGCTCCGCTGCTTCCCACACTCCACGACCCCGCGCCGATCCGCAAATACGACCGGGCGCAGCTGCGCCAGCTGTCCGACGAGGTGCGCGCCTGCGTGCTCGACAACGTCTCGCGCACCGGCGGCCACCTGAGCTCGAACCTCGGCACGGTCGAGCTGACGGTCGCGCTGCACCACGTGTTCAACACGCCGCACGACCGGCTGGTGTGGGACGTGGGCCACCAGACCTACCCCCACAAGATCCTCACCGGCCGGCGCGAGCGCATGCCCACGCTGCGGCAGATCGGCGGCATCTCGGGCTTTCCGCAGCGCAGCGAGAGCGAGTACGACACCTTCGGCACCGCCCATTCGTCGACCAGCATCTCGGCCGCGCTGGGCATGGCCATGGCCGCCAAGCAGAAGGGCGAGGACCGCCACACCGTGGCCATCATCGGCGACGGCGCGCTCACCGCCGGCATGGCCTTCGAGGCGCTGAACAACGCGGGCGTGTGCGACTGCAAGCTGCTCGTGATCCTGAACGACAACGACATGTCGATCAGCCCGCCGGTGGGCGCGCTCAACCGCTACCTCGCGCAGCTGATGAGCGGCAATTTCTACGCCGCCGCCAAGAGCGTGGGCAAGAGCGTGCTGCGCAACGCGCCGCCGCTGTTCGAGCTGGCCAAGCGGCTGGAGCAGCATGCCAAGGGCATGGTGGTGCCGGCCACGCTGTTCGAGCAGTTCGGCTTCAACTATGTCGGCCCCATCGACGGCCACGACCTCGATTCGCTGGTGCCCACGCTCGAGAACCTCAAGCATCTGGAAGGCCCGCAGTTCCTGCACGTGGTCACCAAGAAGGGGCAGGGCTACAAGCTGGCCGAGGCCGACCCGGTGGCCTACCACGGCCCCGGCAAGTTCGATCCGCAGGTGGGGCTGGTCAAGTCCACCGCCCCGGCCAAGCAGACCTTCACGCAGGTGTTCGGCCAGTGGCTGTGCGACACGGCCGCCGCCGACGGCCGCCTCGTGGGCATCACGCCCGCGATGCGCGAGGGCTCGGGGCTCGTGGAGTTCGAGAAGCGCTTCCCCGGCCGCTACTACGACGTCGGCATCGCCGAGCAGCACGCCGTCACCTTCGCCGCCGGCCTGGCCTGCGAAGGGCTGAAGCCGGTGGTCGCCATCTACTCGACCTTCCTGCAGCGCGCCTACGACCAACTGATCCACGACGTGGCGATCCAGAACCTGCCGGTGGTGTTCGCGCTCGACCGCGCGGGCCTCGTGGGTGCCGACGGCGCCACGCACGCGGGTGCCTACGACATTCCGTTCCTGCGCTGCATTCCGAACATGAGCATCGCGTGCCCGGCCGACGAGCGCGAGTGCCGCCAGCTGCTGTCCAGCGCCTACGAGCAGAGCCACCCGGTGGCGGTGCGCTATCCGCGCGGCTCGGGTGCCGGCGTGGCGCCGCACCTCACGCTCGACGCACTGCCCCTGGGCAAGGGCGAGATCCGCCGCGAAGGCAAGCGCATCGCGATCCTCGCCTTCGGCACGCTGCTGTATCCGGCGCTCGCGGCAGCCGAGTCGCTCGACGCCACGGTGGTCAACATGCGCTGGGCCAAGCCGCTGGACGTCGAACTGCTGCTGCAGGTCACGCGCACGCACGATGCCATCGTGACGCTGGAAGAGGGCGCCATCATGGGCGGCGCCGGCAGCGCGGTGCTCGAGGCGCTGCAGGCTGCCAACGTGCAGAAGCCGGTGCTGCAGCTGGGCTTGCCCGACCAGTTCATCGAGCACGGCGATCCGGCGAAGCTGCTGGCCGGCATCGGGCTCGATGCGGCGGGTATAGAGAAATCCATCGCGGACCGCTTCGGCCGCAACTGAGGTTCCGGTCTTGCTCCTTCCTCCTCTGGGGGAAGGCTGGGATGGGGGCAAGCGGCGCTGGAGAGGCCGCTGCGGTTCGAAGGCCGCCGAGCCCCCACCCCGACCCTCCCCAAGCGGGGGAGGGAGGAATACCAAAGACCCGTCAGCTCCCCAGGTACGCGTCCTGCACCTTAGGGTTGCCCAGCAGTTCCCGCCCGGTGCCCGACAGCACGATGCTGCCGGTCTCGATCACATAGGCCCGGTCCGCGATCTTCAGCGCCTGGCGCACGTTCTGCTCCACCAGGAAGATCGTCAGCCCCTGCTTGTTGATCTCGCGCAGCGTGCGGAAGATGTCCTGCACGATGATCGGCGCCAGGCCCATCGAGGGCTCGTCCAGCAGCAGCACGCGCGGCTTGGCCATCAGGGCGCGGCCGATGGCCAGCATCTGCTGCTCGCCGCCCGAGAGGTTGCCGGCCAGGCCGTCGGCCCGGTCCTTCAGCACCGGGAACAGGGTGTAGATGCGTTCCAGGTCGGCTGCGCGGGCCGCGGCGCCATCGCGGCGCGTGTAGCCGCCCAGCTCCAGGTTGTCGCGCACCGTGAGCGTGGTCAGCGTGGCGCGGCCCTCGGCCACCTGCACCACGCCGCCGGCCACGATCTTGTGGGGCGACAGCGCGGTGATGTCCTGCCCCGCGAACAGCACGCGCCCGCTCGTCTTCTTGACGAGGCCCGACAGCGCCAGCAGCGTGGTCGACTTGCCCGCGCCGTTGGCGCCCACCAGCGTGGTGATCTGCCCTTCGTGCAATTCGAAATCGATGCCCTTCACCGCCTGCACATGGCCGAAGTTCACCTTCAGGTCCTGCACCTGCAGCAATGGGGTCGTGGTGCCGGCGCTCATGCCGCGGTCTCCTGGTCGTTCGTGGCTTCGTCGTCTTCGCGGCCGAGGTAGGCCTCGATCACCTGCGGGTCGTTGCGGATCTGCTCGGGGCCGCCGCGCGCGATGATGCGGCCGAAGTTCAGCACCGCGATCTGCTGGCACAGCCCCATCACGAAGCGCATGTCGTGCTCGATCATGAAGACCGTGAAGCCGCGCGCCGCGATGTTCTCGATCTCGACCATCAGCTCGCTCTTCTCGGTGCTGTTCATGCCGGCCACCGGCTCGTCGAGCAGCAGCAGCGTGGGCTCGGTGGCCAGCGCGCGCGCCAGCTCCAGCTTGCGCTGGTCGCCGTACGAGAGGTTGTCGGCCACGTCGTTGGCCTTGTGGTCCAGCTTGACCCAGCTCAGCAGTTCGCGCGCGCGGTCACGGGCGCGCTTTTCCTCGCTGCGGAACATGCCCGTGCTTGCGAGCAGGCCCAGCGGGCCGTAGCGCAGCTTGGCGTCCATGCCCACGGTCACGTTTTCCAGCAGCGACATCTCCTTGAAGATGCGGATGTTCTGGAAGGTGCGCGCGATGCCGCCACGGGTGATCTGGAAGGGCTTGCGGCCCGCCAGGTCCTGGCCCTGGAAGTGGATGGTGCCGCTGGTGGTGGGCAGCAGGCCGGTGATCAGGTTGAACACCGTCGTCTTGCCGGCGCCGTTCGGGCCGATCAGCCCGAAGATGCCGCCCTTCGGAATGTCCAGGTTCACGTCCTGCAGCACCTTGAGCCCGCCGAAATGGCGCGAAACGTTCTTCAGCGTCAAAAGGGTGTTGTCGCTCATGCTGCGCTCCCCTTGCGTCCGAACCACTGGCGGATGCGCGCCGGGTCCCAGATGCCCTTGGGCAGGAACAGCACGATCAGCACCAGGATGAAGCCGTTGACCACGAGGCGGAAGGCGCCCAGGCCGCGCAGCGTTTCCGGCAGCAGCGTGAGGATGGTGCCGCCCAGCACCGGGCCGGTGAGGCTGCCGATGCCGCCGAGGATGGCCATCGTCAGGATGTCGACCGCGCGGTTGAAGCCGTATTCGGCCGGGCCGATGAAGAAGGTCAAGTGCGCGTTCAGCGTGCCCGCCAGGCCGGCAATGGCGCCGCCCAGCACGAAGGCCAGCATCTTGTGGCCCGCCACGTCGATGCCCATCAGGCCGGCGGCGGTCTCGTCTTCCTTGATGGCCTCGAAGGCGCGGCCGACCTTGGAGCGGCGGATGCGCCACAGCACCAGCAGCACGAGCACCAGCGCCAGCGCCACGTGCCACCACTCGGTGGATTGCGGAATGCCGTTCAGGCCCAGCGCGCCGCCCGTGAGCGACTCGGCGTTCAGGATGGCGATGCGCACCACCTCGCCGAAGGCCAGCGTGGCCATGGCCAGGTACACGCCCGACAGCCGCAGCGTCGGCTTGCCGATGATGAAGGCGACCAGCGCCGGCGCGGCCATGCCCGCGGCAATCGCCACCGGGAACGGCGCGCCGTAGTTCAGCGTGAGGATCGACGCGGTGTACGCGCCGATGCCCATGAATGCGGCGTTGGCCAGCGCCAGCATGCCGCAGGCGAGGGTGAGCCAGATCGAGAGTGCCAGCAGGCCGTTGATGCCCAGCGAGAGCACCAGGTTGCTGTAGACCGACCAGAAGTTGTCGAAGGCTTCCATCAGACCTTGCGCTCCTTCAGCGAACCGAAAAGGCCCTTCGGGCGCACCAGCAGCACGAGGAACAGCAGGCCGAAGGCCACCGCGTCGCGCATGTTGGAGCCCACGTAGGCCACCGACAGCACCTCGGCGAAACCGAGGAACAGGCCGCCGAGCAGCGCGCCGCGGATGTCGCCCATGCCGCCCAGGATGATCACCGCGATGCCCTTCTCGAGCATCGGCTGGCCCATCAGCGGGAAGAGCGCGTTCGAGTAAAGCCCGATCAGCACGCCCGCCACGCCGCCCAGGCCGGCGGCCACGAACGAGGTCAGGAAGAACAGGCCCTCGACGTTCACGCCCACCAGGTACGCCGCCTTGGGCGACTCGGCAATGGCGCGCAGCGCGCGGCCCAGTTGGGTGCGCTGCAGCGACAGCATCAGCACGCCCATCAGCACGAACGATGCGAGCACGATGCCCAGCTCGAGCACGGTGACGTGGATGCCGGCGAACACCAGCGCATCGTCGGGAATGGTGCCGGGCGGGAAGCGCAGGTTCTCCGCGCCGAAGATGCCCTGGATGCCGTTGTTCAGGATGATGGCCACGCCGATGGTGGCGATCATCGGGATCAGGTGGGGTGCGTTGCGCTTGCGCAGCGGTTTGAGCACCAGCACGTCGACCAGGAACCCCAGCACGCCGCAGAAGGCGAAGGCGAATGGCAGGCCGACCCACAGCGGCATGCCCGACACGCGCATGAATTCGGCCGCGGCATACGCGCCGACCATGAACACCGCGCCGTGCGAGAGGTTGATGACGCCGAGCACGCCGAAGATGAGTGTGAAGCCGAGCGCGAAGAGTGCGTAGACGCACCCCAGCGACAAGGCATTGACAAGCTGCTGATCGAGCACGATGGGCTTTCGTCAGGCCGCGGCACGAGGCGTGTTGCGGCAAATCAAAAAAGAAAACGGCGCAGTGACTGTCCTGCGCCATATGCGGGAGGCATGGCGGGCCGCGCGGCCCGCCACCGGGACTGCTTGCTTACTTCTCGATCACGAACGCGGTGCCCTTCGTGACACTCACGATGGCCGTCTGCTGCGCGTCGTAGCCGGCGGGCTTGCCGGCCTTGTCCTTGGCGCGTGTGAAGGCGAAGGCGCCGGTGGCGCCGGTCCACTTCACGTTGGGCAGCGCGTCGCGCAGGGCCGTGCGGTCGGCCGCCAGGTTGCCCGACAGCTTCACGCCCTTGAGCGCCTGGGCCACCACGTACAGGCCGTCGTAGGCCTGCGCGGCGAACTGGTCGGGCGCCATCTTGAACTTGTCGTTGTAGGCCTTCTGGAACTTGGTGTTCTCGGGCGTGGCGTTGCTGGCCGACCAGGGGCTGCCGACGTACAGGTTGTCCGAGCTGCCCTTGGCCAGGTCGAAGATCTTGGTCGAGTTCATGCCGTTGCCGCCGATGACCGGCACGTTCAGGCCGAGCTGGCGGGCCTGCACCATGATCGGCGCGCCTTCGGCCAGCAGTGCCGACAGCACGATGGCGTCGGGGTTGGTGGCCTTGATCTTGGTGAGCTGGGCCTTGAAGTCGACGTCGCCCTTGGCGAAGGTCTCGGTCGTGGTCACGGGCAGCTTCAGGTCTTCCAGGGCCTTCTTGAAGTTGTCGTAGCCGCTCTTGGTGAACACGTCGTCGTTGCCGTACAGCACGGCGACCTTCTTCACGTTGCCGTGCTTGATGGCCACGCGCAGGGTCTCGGGCAGCACGTCGGCTTCGGTCACGGAGTTGCGGAACACGTAGTCGCCGATCGAGGTGATGCCGTCGGCCGTGTTCGAGGTGCCGAAGGCCACGGTCTTGGCGGCCTGGGCGATCGGGTCGGCCGCCTGGGCCGAGTTCGACAGCGTGGGGCCGAAGGTCATCAGCACCTTGTCCTGGAAGATCAGCTTCTTGAAGACGTTGATCGCGTCTTCCTTCTTGCCTTGCTCGTCTTCGACGGCCAGCACGATCTTGTCGCCGTTGATGCCGCCGGCGGCGTTGATTTCGTCCGCGGCCAGCTGGAAGCCGTTGCGGATGGCGGCGCCGTACTGCGCGGCACCGCCGGACAGGGCGGCTGCGACGCCGATCTTGATGTCGGCGGCTTGCGCGCCGAAAGCGGTGGCCGCGGCGAACGCGAGCAGTGCGGGCTTGAAGGAGTTAGGGAGTCTCATGTCTTGATGCCGTTTCCAGCGGTGTATGTAAGGCGATATAACATTTTATGCCTCGTCTAAACGAGACCGAGTTCGCGCGCGACAGGGGGAGGCGCCGGGCGCAGGGTAAACCCCCGCCGGAGGCTGTAAGCGCGTTTTTACAATCGCCCGGGCTTATACAAAAGTCCCCAACGCGGTCACAAGCCGCGTTTTGTTTTTTCAAAGAACTCGGAGAGCTATCAATGGATCGTCGTTCCCTAATCAAAAACGCCGGCATCGCCGGCGTTTTGGCTGCCGGCATTGCGCCTGCCGTTCATGCGCAGACCGCAGTCCGCTGGCGCCTGGCCTCGAGCTTCCCGCGCTCGCTCGACACGATTTTCGGCAGCGCCGAAATGCTGTCGAAGACCGTCAAGGCACTGTCCGGCGGCAAGTTCGAAATCTCGGTCCACCCCGCCGGCGAGCTGATGCCCGCATTCGGCGTGGTCGACGCACTGCAGGGCGACACGCTCGAAATGGCGCAGACCGCCGCGTATTACTTCACCGGCAAGGATCCGATCTTCGCGTTCAGCTGCGCAGTGCCCTTCGGCCTGACCGCACGCCAGACCGACTCGTGGAAAGAGTACGGCAACGGCCGCAAGCTGCTCGACGCCTTCTTCGCGCAATACAACTTCCGCACCGCCAGCGCCGGCAACACCGGCACGCAGATGGGCGGCTGGTACCGCAAGGAGATCAAGACGGTCGCCGACCTCAAGGGCCTGAAGATGCGCATGGGCGGCGGCGTGTTCGGCGAGGCCATGGCCAAGCTGGGCGTGGTGTCGCAGAACATGCCCGCCGGCGACGTGTACCAGGCGCTCGAAAAGGGCACGCTGGACGCCGCCGAGTTCGTCGGTCCCTACGACGACGAGAAGCTGGGCTTCAACAAGGTGGCCCCGTACTACTACTACCCCGGCTGGTGGGAAGGCGGCGCCGACCTCGAGTTCTTCATCAACAACAAGGCCTTCGCCAAGCTGTCGGACGAGAACAAGGCCATCCTCGACGCGGCCACCAAGGTCGCCGCGCGCGACATGATCGCCAAGTACGACGCCTACAACCCGGTGGCACTCAAGCGCCTGGTTGCCGCCAAGACCGAACTCAAGCCGTTCCCCAAGGCCGTGATGGACGCGGGCTTCAAGGCTTCGATGGAAGTCTTCGCCGAGCACGAAGCCAAGTCGCCCGAGTTCAAGAAGATCCACCAGGACATGCGCGCCTTCCAGCGCGACCAGATCCTGTGGAACCGCTTCTCGGAGTACCCGTTCAACCAGTACATGAACTCGGTCAAGATCTGATACCGACGCGACCCGCATGAAAAAGGCCGCCCCGTTTGCACGGGGCGGCCTTTTGACTTGCGGGGCCGTTCAGGGCTTCTGCTGCTGCTTGAGCGCGTCCTGCATGGCCTTCATGGGATCGGTCTCGCCGCTGTCGGCCGGCGCGGCCTCGGGGGCCGGTGCCGGTGCGGCGCCTTCCGCGCCCGGCTGCGGTTCGGCGCCCGGCGCGGCTTCCTCGGGGCCGCCGTAGGGGTCGGCGGCCGGTCCGCCGTCCTCGGGCTTCAGGCTGTCGCGCATCTGCGCCCCGATGTCGTCGAGGTTGACCTTGACCTCCTTGTCGAGCGCGCCCGTCACGATCTGCGGGAACGCGATCAGCACGCCCACCATGGTGAGCTGGATCAGCACGAACGGGATCGCACCCTTGTAGATCTGCATCGTCGTCACCGGCTCCATGACCTTCTGGGTCACGCGGTCAACGTATTGCTTGTCGGGTGCGACGGAGCGCAGGAAGAACAGCGCGAAGCCGAAGGGCGGGTGCATGAACGAGGTCTGCATGTTCACCGCCAGCAGCACGCCGAACCAGATCAGGTCGATGCCCAGCTTGTGGGCCACGGGCGCCAGCAGCGGCACCACGATGAACGACAGCTCGAAGTAGTCCAGGAAGAACGCCAGGAAGAACACCAGCACGTTCACCGCGATCAGGAAGCCCACCGGGCCGCCGGGCAGGGACGACAGCAGGTGCTCGACCCAGATCGGGCCGTCGGCGGCCTGGAACACCAGGCTGAACACCGTGGCGCCGATCAGGATGAACATCACGAAGCTCGACAGCTTGGTGGTCGAGGCCAGCGCCTGCTTCAGCAGCGTGAGGCTCATGCGCCGGCGCACCCAGGCCATGATCAGCGCGCCCAGGGCGCCCATTGCGCCGCCTTCGGTGGGCGTGGCCACGCCCAGGAAGATGGTGCCCAGCACCAGGAAGATCAGCAGCAGCGGCGGAATGAGCACGAAGGTCACGCGCTCGGCCAGCCGCGACAGCAGGTTGAGCTTCAGGCCCTTGTTGATCAGCGCGATCACCAGGGCCACGAACACGCCGCCGCACATGGCGACCACGACCTTCTCGTCGGTGGCCACCGAGGTCACTTCCTGGCCCTGGAACCAGGTGTGCACGGCCGCCATGTTGCGCGCCAGCCAGACCGCCACCACGGCCGACAGCGCGGCGAGCGCCACCAGCGACGTGTAGCCGCCGCTGCCGTTGGGTTCGCGGAAGGTGCGGGCCTCGGGCGGCAGCGCCGGCACCTGCGCGGGCCGGAAGATCGCGAGGAACACGACATAGACCACATACAGGCCCATCAGCATGAAGCCGGGCAGGAAGGCGCCCTTGTACATGTCGCCGACGCTCTTGCCGAGCTGGTCGGCCATGATGATCAGCACCAGCGAGGGCGGGATGATCTGCGCCAGCGTGCCCGATGCGGCAATCACGCCGCTGGACAGCCGCCGGTCGTAGCCGTAGCGCAGCATGATCGGCAGCGAGATCAGGCCCATCGAGATGACCGATGCCGCCACCACGCCGGTGGTGGCCGCCAGCAGCGCGCCGACGAAGATCACCGCCAGCGCCAGGCCGCCGCGCATCGGGCCAAAGACCTGGCCGACCGTGTCGAGCAGGTCCTCGGCCATGCCGCTGCGCTCCAATATGAGCCCCATGAGCGTGAAGAAGGGCACCGCCAGCAGTGTGTCGTTGGCCATGATGCCGATCAGCCGCTGGGGCAGCCAGGCCATCACCGACGACTGGAACACGCCGAGCTCGATGCCGACGAGACCGAAGAACAGGCCGCAGGCCCCGAGGCTGAATGCGACGGGATAGCCCAGCAGCAGGAAGCAGATCAGCCCCGCGAACATGATCGGGGCGAAGTTGGCAACAATGAATTCCATGGTGTCTGTGCTCGGCCGTTCAGTGTTGCGTGCCGGGAGCGGCCGTGCCGGCCTTGGCTGCGTCTTTCTCGGCCTGCAGGCGCAGGGCTTCGATCAGCTCGGCCTCGGCCGTCTTGTCGGTCAGCCGGCCCATGGGGTCGGGGCCTTGGCCGCGCAGGAAGGCGATGCGCTTGATCAGCTCGGACCAGCCCTGCAGCATCAGCAGCACGAAGCCGGCCGGCAGCGCCGCCCACACGGGCCAGCGGATCAGCCCGCCCGAATTGCCGGACATCTCGCCCGACTTGTACATCTGGATCACCACGGGCATCGACAGGTAGAGCACCGTCAGGCACAGCGGCGTCAGGAAGAATGCGAAGCCGATGATGTCGATCCACACCTGCTTGCGCTTGGACAGGCGGCTGTTGATGACGTCGATGCGCACATGCTCGCGGTGCAGCAGCGTGAAGCCGGCGGCGATCAGGAACGACCAGGCGAACAGATACCACTGCACTTCGAGAAACGCGTTGGAGCTGGTGTTGAATATCTTGCGCACCACCGCGTTGAGGGCGCTGATCACCGTGGCGGCCAGGATCAGCCAGATCGCGTATTTGCCCACCTGGGCGTTGAGCCAGTCGATGGCCCGGGAAAGCTTGAGCAAGCCTTGCATTTCATCTCCATTTTTGTATTGGATGCCCCACATACGACCGCACCCGACGCACTGGCCTTGTGTGCCAGCGGGTCGGGTGCGTGAGGCGGTGCGGATTCTATCGATGTAATCGAAAGTGTCTTCTGGGGGCTACCCGGAGGCGTGGCTTGGCCATAATGTTTCATGGACCAGACACCGCGCCCCCCTCCGGCCCCGGCCGTGGCGACGTCCCAATCGATCGACTCCCCCGACATGAGCCGGGCCGGCCGGGATCTGCTTTCCCTGGCGCTGATCGACGCGCGCAACCACACGCTGCACCTGCTGTCGCTCTTCGAGCAGGCGCTCGGGGAAGGCATGCCGACGCCGCGCGGGCCCGATGTCGTGCCGCCGGTCTGGCTGGCCGGCCATATCGGCTGGTTCGCCGAATGGTGGATCGGCCGCAACACCCAGCGCGCCTTCGGTGCCGATTGCCCGGTGCGGCCCACGCGGCTGGCGGCCATCGAGCCCGGCGCCGACAGTTGGTGGAACCCGGCGCAGGCCACGCCCGACCAGCGCTGGTCGCCCGGGCTGCCCGACCTCGCCCAGACCAAGGCCTACCTGCTCGAGACGCTGGAGAGCACGCTCGAACTGCTGGAGCATGCGGCCGAGACCGACGCCGGCCTCTACTTCTACAGGCTGGCGCTGGCGCATGAAGACCTGCGCGGCGAACAGTTCGTCGTGATGGCGCAGACGCTGGGGCTGCCTCTGGGCGTCGAGCAGGCGCCCATCGTCGTCACGCGCGAGCCGCTGCTGCTGCCGGCCACCCGCTGGGAACTGGGCATGCCCGAGAGCGGCTTCGCCTTTGCGCAGGAACGCAGCGCGCATCGCGTCGACGTGCCGGAGTTCGAGATCGACGCCCAGCCCGTCACCTGGAACCAGTATGTCGAGTTCGTCGACGACGGCGGCTACGACCGCGAGGAACTGTGGCGCGGCGAAGGCTGGCGCTGGCTCTCGGCCCAGATCGAAGGGCGGCGCGGGCCGCGCCATGTGGAGCAGATCGGCGCCGCGCGGCACGGCTCCGGGGGCTCGGTGCTGCAGCATCGTTTTGGCGCGACGGTGCGCGCCGCCGGCCACCACAGCGCGGTGCACCTGAGCTGGTGGGAGGCCGATGCCTGGGCGCGCTGGGCGGGACGCCGCGTGGCGACCGAGGTCGAATGGGAGATCGCCGCGCACACCGCCGCTCGGCGCGGCTTCCGCTGGGCCGACGTGCACGAGTGGACCGCCGGTACGCTGAGCCCCTGGCCCGGCTACCGTGCCGATCCGTGGAGCGCGGGCGGGGAGTTCGATCCCGCTGCTGCATTCGGGCGTGCACGCGTGCTGCGCGGCGCCTCGTTCGCGACACGCGCGCGTCTTCGTTCACCCAAGCGGCGCGGCTTCGCCTTGCCGGAGCGCGACGACGGATTCTTCGGCTTCCGTACCTGCAGTCTTTGACTTGCCCCCAGGCTGCGCGCACTTCGTGTCGCTTCGCCAACCCCCTTCCGGGGGGCAGCGCCTGCGGCCCGGCGAAGCCGGTTCCGCGGCGCTCACGGCGGAACGCGGTGGTGTGGTCTCAATCTTTTCGAGCAACCACGCCCGGGTCGGCCGCCAGCGGCGGCGCCACTTCTTCCAGCGGCTTGCGCTCCGCGTCGGCCGCATAGCGCAGGGCCAGCAGCCCGGCCACGATGACCAGCGCCGCGCCGATACCGTAGCCCACCATCACCGCGCCACGGCTGCCTGTCTCTATCAGCAGGCCGAACAGCACCGGCGCCACGAAGCCGCCCGCGCCCATGCCGACGGCATAGAAGATGGCGATGGCCATCGCGCGCATTTCCAGCGGGAACACTTCGCTCACGGTGAGGTAGGCCGAGCTGGCGGCCGCCGAGGCCAGGAAGAACACGGCCGACCAGCACAGCGCCTGGCTGCGCGCGTCGAGCCAGCCCATCATGAACGCCCAGCCGGTGAGCGCCAGGCCCACGCCCGCGAGCACATAGGTCAGCGCGATCATCTTGCGCCGGCCCAGGCTGTCGAACAGCGGGCCCAGCAGCAGCGGGCCGAGCACGTTGCCGAGCGCGAACGGAAAGATGTACAGCGCCACGCTGGCTTCGGGCACGCCGTAGAAGCGCGTGAGGACCAGCGCGTAGGTGAAGAAAATCGCGTTGTAGAAGAACGCCTGCGACACCATCAGCGCAAGCGCGACCACGCTGCGCTGGCGGTAGCGCTTGAACAGCACGCGCGCCACTTCGCGCATCGAGGGGCTGGTCTGGCGAGCGTCGGTGTAGTCCACATGGCCCTGCGGCGCGGGCAGCGGGCCGTGCTGCGCCGAGACCTCCGCTTCGATCTGCTCGACGATGCGCCGGGCTTCGTCCGCGCGCCCGTGCGCAATGAGCCAGCGCGGGCTTTCCGGCACGTCGCGCCGCACCAGCAGGATGGCCACCGCCAGCACCGCGCCCAGCGCGAAGCCCGCGCGCCAGCCCCACACCGGGCCGATCACATGAGGGTCCAGCAGCACCAGGCTCAGCCCCGCGCCGAGCGCCGCGCCGATCCAGAAGCTGCCGTTGATCGCGAGGTTGACGCGCCCGCGCACGCGCGCCGGAATCAACTCGTCGATGGCCGAGTTGATGGCCGCGTACTCGCCGCCGATGCCCAGTCCGGTAACGAAGCGGCAGAGCGCGAAGAAAGCGAAATCCGGAGAAAAAGCCGTGGCCAGCGTGCCCACCGTGTAGACCACCAGCGTGACGAGAAAGAGCTTCTTGCGCCCGAGCCGGTCGGTGAGCCGCCCGAAGATCAGGGCGCCCAGCACCGCGCCCGCCACGTACACCGAGCCCGACAGGCCGATCTCGCCGGCGGTGAGGCCCAGCGTGTCGGGCCGCTCCAGCACCGCCCCGATGGAGCCCACCAGCGTGACCTCCAGGCCGTCGAGCACCCAGGCCACGCCCAGCGCGATCACCACGCGCCAATGCCAGCGCGACCACGGCAGGCGGTCCAGGCGGGCGGGAATGTCGCTGCGCAGAGCCGTCATGCCACCGATTATTGAAAGGCGGCCGGCGCGCCGCCTGTAGGACCTGGCCTCCGATCAGGCCGGAGGCCGCGACGGACTCAGGCCGTCTCCGCCAATGCGTCGGCCAGCGCGTTGACCATGCGGTCGATCTCGGCCTTCTCGGCGATGAAGGGCGGTGCCAGCTGGATGGTGTCGCCGCCGTAGCGCACGTAGAAGCCCTTCTTCCAGCAGTTCATGGCGATCTCGTACGGACGGCGCGCGGGCTCGCCCGGCACCGCGGCAATGGTCAGGCCGGCGGCCAGGCCGAAGTTGCGGATGTCGTTGACGTGCTTGCTGCCCTTCAGGCTGTGCACCGCGTTCTCGAAGTGCGGCGCCAGCGCCTGCACGCGGCCGATCATGTCTTCCTTCTGCAGTACGTCGAGCGCGGCGATGCCGGCGGCGCAGGCCACCGGGTGCGCGCCGTAGGTGTAGCCGTGCGGGAACTCGAGCATGTAGTCGGGGCCGCCTGCCGCCATGAAGGTGTCGTAGATTTCCTTGCTGGCGACCACGGCGCCCAGCGGCTGCGCGCCGTTGGTCACCTGCTTGGCGATGTTCATGATGTCGGGCGTCACGCCGAAGGCTTCCGAGCCCGTGAGCGCGCCGCAGCGGCCGAAACCGGTGATCACTTCGTCGAAGATCAGCAGGATGTTGTTGGCGGTGCAGATGTCGCGCAGGCGCTTGAGGTAGCCCTTGGGCGGAATCACCACGCCGGCCGAACCCGCGAAAGGCTCCACGATGACGGCCGCGATGTTCGATGCGTCGTGCAGCGCGATCAGGTCGAGCAGGCGGTCGGCCAGCTCGGCGCCGTTCTCGGCCATGCCGCGCGTGAAGGCGTTGGAAGCGAGTTGCGTGTGCGGCAGGTGGTCGGCCTCGACGCCCTGGCCGAACAGCTTGCGGTTGGCCGCGATGCCGCCCACCGAGATGCCGCCGTAGTTGACGCCGTGGTAGCCCTTCTCGCGGCCGATCAGGCGAGTCTTGCTGGCCTGTCCCTTGGTGCGCCAGTAGGCGCGCGCCATCTTCAGCGAGGTGTCGGCGGCTTCGGAGCCCGAGCCGGTGAAGAACACGTAGTCCAGCCCGGCAGGCGTCAGTTCCTTGATCCTGTTGGCCAGCTCGAACGACAGCGGGTGGCCGAACTGGAACGCGGGCGAGTAGTCGAGCTTGGCGATCTGGCGGCTCACTGCCTCGGTGATCTCGGGGCGGCCGTGGCCCAGGCCCGAGCACCACAGGCCCGAGAGGCCGTCGAAGATCTTGCGGCCGTCGATGTCGGTGAAGTAGGCGCCCTTGGCCTCCACGATGATCCGCGGATCGGCCTTGAAGTTGCGGTTGCCGGTGTAGGGCATCCAGTGCGCGTCGAGCCAGGCGGCGTCGGTCCGCATGGCGGGCGTGGGTTCGAGGGCGGGGGCTGCAAGGGTCATGGCGTTCCGCGCGGGCGGGCTCCGGAGGGGGTTGTGAATGCGCCGATTGTTGGCAGACCCTTCAGTGTGGAGAATGGCGCAATATCAATGTTCACTTGACACTTCATGCAAGTAAAGGCCAAGGCCCAAAACGGTGCCCAGAACAGTGCCCGCAATCGCGCCGTCCTGGGGCAGCTCAGCGACATGGACCTGCGGTTGCTCAAGGTTTTCAAGAGCGTGGTCGACTGCGGCGGCATGGCGGCCGCCGAGCTGGAGCTGAACATCGGCACCTCCACCGTGAGCCGGCATGTGAAAGACCTGGAAACACGGCTGGGCCTGGTGCTGTGCCGCCGGGGCAGGGCGGGTTTCGCGCTCACCGCCGAGGGCCAGCGCGTTTACGACGAGACCCTGCGCCTGCTGGCCTCGGTCGACGCCTTTCGCGGCAGCATCGACGACATCCACAACCGCATGGGCGGGCAGCTGGAGGTGGCGCTGTTCGACAAGACCGCGACGAACCCGAAGGCGCGCATCGGCGAGGCCATTGCGCGTTTCACCGAGATAGCGCCGGAGGTGAGCCTGGCGGTGCACGTGGGCTCCATCAACGCCATAGAGCAGGGGGTGCTGGAAGGCAACTTCCAGATCGGCATCATCCCGGCGCACCGCGCTTCGCAGAGCCTGGTGTACGCGGACCTGTTCGACGAGACGATGCTGCTGTACTGCGGCAAGGGCCATCCGCTGTTCGACAGCCCCCATGCCAGGCTCACCTGGGGCAAGCTGGGCGAACACCATTTCGCGGGGCTGGGCTATCACTCGCCCAACATGGAGCTGAGCCACAGGGCGCGGCTGTCGCGCAAGGCGACTGGCTTCGACCAGGAGGCGATTGCCACGCTGATCCTGTCGGGCCGCTTCCTGGGCTTTCTGCCCGACCACTATGCGCAGGTGTTCGAGGAGCGCGGGCTGATGAAGGCGGTGCTGCCGGCGCGGTTCAACTACGCATGCAAATTCGTGAGCCTGCTGCGGCGTTCGCCGAAGCCGTCGCGGGCCGTGCTGGCGTTTCAGGATTGCCTGGAGCGGGCGCACGCCTGACCTTCGCCGTTTCTCCGGTGCACACCCCCTGAACGGACCGGCCTACCGCTGCCCGCTGGGCAGCAGCAAATGCTTGGCCCCGATGTGCGCCTCCATCTCGTGCATGTGCGCTTCTGCATCCACCATGTGCTCGGCCATCAGCCGGCGCACTTCCTCAGCGTCTTCCTTGCGGTAGGCCGCGAGCAGCTGCGTGTGGTAGTCGACATTCGTCTCGCCGAAGTGGTGGTGGTCCAGCGCCTTCTTGTAGACCACCAGGTCGCGCAACAGGTCGTTGAGAAAGCGGCACATGAACGAGAGCACCGGATTGGGGCAGCTCTCCGCCAGCATGGTGTGGAAGGCGAGTTCCGCCTCGCGCTGGGTGCGCAGTTCGTCCTCGTTGGTCGGCTCGATGGTGCACAGGCGGATGTTTTCCTCGAGCTTGTCGAACTGCTCCGGCGTCAGCCTGCCGACCACGCTCACGGCCAGTTCAGGCTCCAGTGCCTTGCGCAACTGATAGATATGGTGCCCGTCCAGGTGATGGAAATGCAGGAAGTTGCGCAGCGGCTCCGACGCATGATCGACCGACACCTGCTGCAGGTAGGCCCCGCCGCCGGGCCCCGTGCGGATGGAGACCAGCCCGCGCACCTCCAGCGCCTTCAGCGCCTCGCGCACCGTGCTCTTCGAGTACCCGAAAAGCTCGATCAGTTCTTTCTCGTTCGGTAGCCGGTCGCCGGGCTGCTTGCGCTCCGCCACGATCCAGCGCTTGACGTCTTCGACGATGACGTCCGAGAGCTTTTGCCGCTTAGGACGGTTCTGCCCCACTCTCATTGAAACGCTCCATGCCCATCGGGAGATGCGCGGGATGCGCAACAGCGCGCGATCTTAAACGGCGTCATCGGCGAGCTCCGGTCGGTGTTGGGCACAAGGATTGCTAGCGGGTTTTTACCAGCATATTAATCCTATTTATCCGCTTAAATTCGCCGGCAATCGCAGGCCCCACCTTTTCCTTGTTTCACCCACCACGACCGGAGATCCCCATGCATCGCAGACACCTCCTTCAGCTTGCCGCCCTGTCGGCCGCCCCCGCTTCCCTGCTGGCCGGCCGCGCCGCCTTTGCCCAGTCGGCCGAGGCGATCCGCTTCGGCTGCCCGGTCCCGATGTCGGGCGCCTTCGCGGCCAACGGCAAGTACGCCGACCTGGGCATGAAGCTGGCCATCGAGCAGTACGGCAGCGTGCTCAAGCGCCCGCTGGCCTACACCGTGCTCGACACCGAGGGCAAGCCGGCCACCGCCGTGCGCAAGGTGCAGGAAGCCTCGCAGCAGCAGGGCGCGAAGTTCTTCGCGGGCGGCATCCTGTCGTCGGAAGCGCTGGCCATGGGCAAGGAGGCGGAGAAGGCCGGCGGCCTGTTCATCACCACCGCGGGCGCGGACGAGATCACCGGCAAGGACTGCAACCCCGCCACCTTCCGCTGGTCGGTGCCCACCTTCGGTGCCATCGAGCAGACGGTGCGCCCGCTGATCGCCACCATGCCGAAGGCCAAGCGCTGGTACACCATCACGCCGCAGTACGTGTTCGGCGACGGCCTGCTGAGCGCGGCCAAGAACATCTTCCAGGAGAAGGGCATCGAGCACGTGGGCAACAGCTACCACTCGCTCAACGAGAAGGAGTTCAGCGGCTACCTCACGAATGCGATGGCGGCCAAGCCCGACGTGCTGCTGCTGCTGAACTTCGGCGCGCAGTCTTCCGCGGCGCTGCGCCAGGCGGTGAGCTTCGGCATGCACAAGAACATGACGATCCTCATGGCCTGGGCTTCGGGCCTGGAGCAGTTCGACGAACTCGGTGCGGACCTCTGCGAAGACGTGTACTTCGGAGCGCAGTACTGGCACACGGCCGACACCACCCTCAACAAGGACCTGGTGAAGCGCACCGCCGACAAGCTCAAGATCGTGCCCAACTACAGCCTCGCGGGCTCGTACGTCTGCACCAAGATCCTGATCGACGGCATCGTCAAGGCGGGCACGGTCGACCAGAAGGCGGTGATCGCCGCGCTCGAGGGCATGAAGTTCGACGGCCTCACCGGCACCGAGGAAATCCGCAAGGCCGACCACCAGGTCATCAAGGACTACTACCTGCTCAAGGGCAAGGCCAAGTCGAAGATGAAGAACGCGGCCGACTACGTCGACGTGGTGAGTTCCGGCAAGTCCTTCCTGCCAGCCGACAAGACCGGCTGCAGATTGGGCTAACCCCCAGGCTTGCGCACTGCGTGTGGCCTACAACCCCCTTGCAGGGGGCAACACCTGCGGCCCGGCAAAGCCGGTTCCGCGGTGTTCCCGAAAGGTCGGGGTGCCGCATCCGAGCCCGTCATCACTCACACATATGACCGTCTACCTGCTCCAGACCATCAACGGAATCGGCATCGGCATGCTGTATTTCCTGCTGGCCGTTGGCTTGTCCATCGTGTTCGGCCTGCTGCGTTTCGTGAACTTCGCGCACGGCGCTTTCTATCTGCTGGGCGCCTACCTGTGCTACCAGGCCATGCAGTGGGGCCTGAACTTCTGGGCCGCGCTGGTGCTGGTGCCGCTGTTCGTCGGCGCGCTCGGCTGGCTGGCCGAGAAGCTGCTGCTGCGCCGCGTGTATGCCAAGGCGCATGAGTTCCACATCCTCGTGACGGTGGGGCTCGCGCTCGCGGTGCAGGAGATCGTCATCGTGTTCTGGGGCCCGCTGGGCAACAGCGTGCCCACGCCCGACCTGCTCCAGGGCGTGGTGATGTGGGGCAGCTTCGTCTATCCGAAGTACCGGCTGTTCGTGATCGGCTTCACCGCCGTGCTCGCGGTGCTGCTGTGGTGGGTGCTCGAAGGCACGCGCCTGGGCAGCGCGGTGCGCGCGGGCAGTGAATCGACCGAGATGGTGTCGCTGCTCGGCATCAACGTGTTCCGCGTGTTCAGCCTGGTGTTCGCGCTGGGCGCGGCCACGGCGGCGCTGGCCGGCGTGCTGGCTGCGCCCATTCGCGGGGCCGAGCCCTTCATGGGCGTCGAGGCGCTGAGCGTGGCCTTCGTGGTGGTGGTGATCGGCGGGCTCGGCAGCTTTGGCGGCGCGCTCGTGGGCGGGCTGGTCATCGGCATCGTGCAGAGCCTCATGAGCACCATCTGGCCGCCGGGCGCCAGCCTGATGATCTACATCGCGATGGCGGCCGTGCTGCTGCTGCGCCCGCATGGCCTGCTCGGCCGGAAAGCATGAACGGACACGCCATGCCGAGAAAAATCACATTCCTCCTGGCGCTCGTCGCCGCGCTGGGCCTGCCGCTTGTGTTGAGTTCGGGCTCGCTCGCGAGCGAAGTGCTCATCTACGCGCTGGCGGCACTGGGCTGCAACCTGCTGCTGGGCTACACGGGGCTGCTGTCCTTCGGGCAAGGCATCTTCTTCGGACTGGGCAGCTACACCATCGCGATCCTGCTCACGCGCCTGCACCTGCCCATGCCGCTTGCATTGCTCGCGGCCATGGCCATGGGCGCGATTGGCGCGGCGGTGGTCGGCTGGGTCGCCATCCGCCAGCGCGGCACCTACTTCGTGATGCTCACACTGGCCTTTGCGCAGATGTTCTATTTCATCGCCTACACCGCGACCGATCTCACGGGCGGCGACAACGGCCTGCTCGACGTGCCGCGCCCCGGCTTCATGGACACGCCGTGGAAGTACTACGCCTTCGTGGCGGTGATTTTCCTCATCGCCTTCGGCCTGCTGATGCGCGTGACCGATTCGATCTTCGGGCGCACGCTGCTCGCCATCCGCGACAACGAGGACCGGGCCGCCGCCGTGGGCTATGACCTCAAGCGCTTCAAGCTGCTGGCCTTCATGATCTCCGGCGCCGTCACCGGCCTGGCGGGCGGGCTGCACGCCATGATGACCGGCATCGCGCCGCTGTCGAACGCCGAATACCACACGAGCGAAATGATCCTGGTCATCACCGTGATCGGCGGCACCGGCAACCTGTTCGCGTCGGTGCTGGGCTCGGCCTTCTACGTGCTGCTGGCCGACTGGCTCTCCACGCTGTGGCCGCGCTGGCTGCTGCTGCTGGGCCTGCTGCTGATCGGCGTGAGCATCGGCATGCAGCGCGGGCTCTGGGGGCTGGGTGAGGGCGTCTGGAAGCGCGTCTTCCGGCGCTCGCCACCGGCGGCGCCGGACGCTGCCGCCGTGCAAGGAGAAAAGGCATGAGCGACGTTCTCATCGAAGCCATCGGCGTTACCAAGCACTACGGCAAGTTTGCCGCGCTCGGCGGGGTCGACCTGAAGATCAGGCGCAACACCGTGCACTCGGTGATCGGCCCCAACGGCGCGGGCAAGACCACGCTGTTCCACATGCTCACGGGTACCGGCACCACCACGGGCGGGCGCATCCTGTTCGACGGCCACGACGTGACGCACGAGCCCGACCACCGGCGCGTGCAGCGCGGCATGGCGCGTTCGTTCCAGGTCACGGCGCTGTTCCTGAGCCTGTCGGTGCGCGAGAACCTGCGCGTGGCGGCACAAGGCGTTTCGCCCCGCCAGGCCATGAACTGCTGGCGCGCACCGGTCGGTGAACTGGCCTGCAAGCAGACGGTGGACGAAGTGCTGCAGCGCGTCGGCCTCGAGCGGTTCGCGAACACGCCGGCCAGCGAGCTTTCGCACGGGCAGCAGCGCCGCCTCGAGGTGGGCATGGCGCTGGCCGCCAAGCCGAAGGCCATCTTCCTCGACGAGCCGACCTCGGGCATGGGCATCGACGACCTCGACGACATGAAGCAGCTCATCCGCAGCCTGCGCGACCGGCACACCGTGGTGCTGATCGAGCACAACATGAACATCGTGATGGACATCTCCGACACCGTGACCGTGATGCAGCTTGGCCGCGTGCTCGCCGAAGGGCTGCCGGGCGACATCCGTGCCGATGCGCGCGTGCGCACGGCCTACCTTGGCAACATGATCACCGGAGGCAAGGCATGAGCGGCGGGAAGAACATCCTCGAAGTCGAGGCGCTGCACGCGCACTACGGCAAGAGCCACGTGCTGCAGGGCATCTCGATGCGCGTGGGCGAGGCCGAACTCGTCACGCTGCTGGGGCGCAACGGCGCGGGCAAGTCGACCACGCTCAAGAGCATTGCCGGCGCGGTCACGCCCACGAGCGGGCGCGTGCGCTTCCAGGGCGCGGACATCGCGGGCATGCCGCCGCACCGCATCGCCACGCGCGGCGTGTGCCTGGTGCCCGAGCACCGCGGCGTCTTCAAGCTGCTGACGGTGGAAGAAAACCTGCTGCTCGGCCTGCGGCGCGAGTCGCCCTGGCAGCTGGCCGACATCTACCGCATCTTCCCGCGCCTCAAGGAGCGGCGGCGCAACGGCGGCGGACAGCTGTCGGGCGGCGAGCAGCAGATGCTGGCCATCGGCCGCGCGCTCATGAACCACCCGCGCCTGCTGATCCTCGACGAACCGGTCGAAGGACTCGCGCCGGTGATCGTCGAGGAAATCGTCGCGCAGCTGAAGACCATCAAGGCGGCCGGCGTGGCCATCCTGCTGGTCGAGCAGAACCTCGAAGTCTGCGTGCAGCTGGCCGACCGCCACTACATCGTGGAGCAGGGCGTGATCGTGCACGAGGCCGGCAACGCCGCCTTCATGGCCGACCACGAAGTGAAAGACCGCTACCTGGGCGTGGGCCTTGCTTGAGGCCTGCCGCAATACTCATCCTTACCGCAAAGCCATGAACTCACACACTGAACTCCGCATCGACGGCCAGCGGCTCTGGAATTCGCTGATGGAACTGGCGCAGCTCGGCGCCACCGAGAAAGGCGGCGTCTGCCGCATCGCGCTGACCGACCTCGACCGCCAGGGCCGCGACCTGTTCGTGCGCTGGGTGCGCGAGGCGGGCTGCGAAGTCCGCGTGGACGCCATCGGCAACATCTTCGCGCGCCGCGCTGGCCGCAACAACGCGCTGCCGCCGGTCACCACCGGCAGCCATATCGACACGCAGCCCACCGGCGGCAAGTTCGACGGCAACTACGGCGTGCTCGCGGGCCTGGAGGTGATCCGCTGCCTCAACGACGCAGAAGTGGAGACCGAGGCACCGCTCGAAATCGCGGTGTGGACCAATGAAGAGGGCTCGCGCTTCGTGCCGGTGATGATGGGCTCCGGCGTGTTCGCCGGCGCGTTCACGCTCGAACACGCACTGGCGCAGCGCGACAACGACGGCGTCAGCGTGTCCGACGCGCTCGCCGCCATCGGCTACGCGGGCAGCACGCCCGCGTCGGCAGCGGCATCGCCGATGGGCGCGTACTTCGAGGCGCACATCGAGCAGGGCCCGGTGCTCGAAGCCAACGAGCGCGTGATCGGCGTGGTGGAAGGCGCACTGGGCCAGCGCTGGTACGACGTGGTGGTGCAGGGCATGGAAGCCCATGCCGGCCCCACGCCGATGGCGCTGCGCAAGGACGCGCTGCTGGCCGCTGCCGAACTCGTGATCGAGGTCAACCGCATTGCGCTCGCCCATGCGCCGCATGGGCGCGGCACCGTCGGCTGGATCGACAACTACCCCAATTCGCGCAACGTGATTCCGGGGCGCGTGAAGCTCAGTGTCGACCTGCGCGCGGCCGACGACGTGGTGCTGTCGGCCATGGACGCCGAACTGAAAGAGACCGTGCAGCGCATCGCGACGAAGGGCAAGGTCGAGATGTCGGTGGAGCAGGTCGTGTATTTCCAGCCGCAGCCTTTCACGCCGAAGCTGGTGTCGGCGGTGCGCGAAGCCGCGCAGGCGCAAGGGATGACCTGGATGAACGTGATCAGCGGCGCGGGCCACGACGCGGTGTACCTCGCGCGCGTGTGCCCCGCGGCCATGATCTTCGTGCCCTGCCTCGACGGCATCAGCCACAACGAGATCGAGGACGCGCAGCCCGACCACCTGGAAGCCGGCTGCAACGTGCTGCTGCAGGCCATGCTGCAAAGCGCGGGAGTCGCGCAATGAAAGTTCTGATCGCGCGCCTCAACCACGAGACCAACACCTTCTCGCCCGTGCCCACGCCGCTCTCGGCCTTCGGGCCCGACGGGCCGACTTTCGGCGAGCAGGCCTACCGCGACAACAAGGGCATGCGCACCGCGATGTCGGCCTTCATCGACCTGGCCGAGGCGGCGGGTGCCGAACTCGTCACGCCGGTGTCGGCCTCTGCCAACCCGAGCGGGCCGGTCGATGCCGCTGCCTACACCTTGCTGACGCAATGCATCGTCGATGCCGCGCCGGGCTGCGACGCCATCCTGCTCGACCTGCACGGCGCGATGGTTGCGCAGAACAGCGTGGACGGCGAAGGCGACCTGCTCGTGCGGCTGCGCGCGGCGGCGCCGGGCGTGCCCATCGGCGTGGCGCTCGACCTGCATGCCAACGTCACGCCCGCGATGGTTGGGAACGCCGACGTGATCGTCGGCTTCAAGACCTATCCGCACATCGACATGTACGAAACCGGCGCGCATGCCGGCCGCCTGCTGTTCGACATGCTCGCCGGACGCGGCAAGCCAGCGATGCGCTGGCACCGTCTGCCGCTGATGGCGCACACGCTGCGCAGCGCATCGTTCACCGGCGCGATGCAGCGGGCCATCGAGGCGGCGCGCGAGGCGGAGAAATCGGAGTCGCTCGCGGTGTCGATCCTGGCGGGCTTCTCGCTGTCGGACATCGAGGCGCCGTGCATGAGCGTGATCGTGGTCGATGCGCATTCGCCGGAGCGCGCGCAGGCCACGGCCGACCGCATCGCCGCGCAGATGTGGAACGAGCGCGAGGCCTTCGTCTACCGCAGCGAGCCGATGGCCGAATCGATTGCGCGCGCCAAGCTCATCGCGGAAGGCGCCACGCGCCCGGTGCTGCTGCTGGACCACGGCGACAACTGCATGTCGGGTGGCAGCTGCGACACCATGGACGTGCTGCAGGAGGCGCTGGCGCAAGGGCTGCACGGCATCGGCGTGGGCCCACTGTGCGACCCCGAGGCGGTGGCGCAGCTCGTTGCGGCGGGCGAGGGCGCCGAGGTGACCGTGGCGCTGGGCAACAAGGTGTCGCTCGAAGGCATCGGTCTGAAGAAGACGCCGGTGCGGCTGACGGGCACCGTGCGTGCCGTGAGCGACGGCGAATACGTGATCACCGGCCCCACCTACACCGGCCAGCGCAGCAGCATGGGCCGCACGGTGCTGTTCGACATCGGCGCGGCGCGCATCGTGGTGACGGAACGCACGCAGGAGCCGTGGGACATCGGCGTGTTCGAGTGCGCGGGGCTCGATCCGCGCAAGGAGCGCTTCCTGCTGCTCAAGTCGCGCATGTACTGCCGGCCGGTGTTCGAGCCGCTGTCGGCCGCGCTGGTGGAGTGCGACAGCCCCGGCGTGACGAGTTCCGACTACAGCCTGTTTCCTTTCAGCAAGGTGCGCAGACCGGTGTTTCCGCTCGACGCGGATGCGGAGATGGCACGGGCTGCATGACCTCCCAGGTCATCGACGCTGTGCGCGTGCGGCGCGACCATTCACTCACCCCGCGATGTTGCGGGTCGAAACTCCCGAAAGGAATGGTCATCATGAACACCGCCGCACACGACGCCGCCACGATCGCCCAACGCTACATCGCCGTCTGGAACGAGACCGACGCCGCGCGCCGCGCCGCGCTGATCGAAGCCGGCTGGACCGCCGATGCCCGCTACGTCGACCCGATGGCGCAGGCCAGCGGCCGCGAGCAGATCAGCGCGCTGGTCGGCGCGGTGCACCAGCGCTTTCCCGGCTTCCGCTTCAACCTGCTGGGCAAGGCCGACTCCCACGGCGACCACCTGCGCTTTTCCTGGACGCTGGGCCCGAGCGGCGCCGAGGACCTGATCCAGGGCACCGACTTCGCGCAGGTGGAGGCGGGCAAGCTGCGCTCGGTGACCGGCTTCCTCGACAAGGTCCCGGTCGGCGCCTGAACCAAAGCTGAACAACCGCGAGCTTGGGAAGGGTCAGTCCGGCGCGCCGGCCGGCCGGCCGCGCCACAGCTTGCGGTACACGGTCGCACGGCTGATGCCCAGCGCCCGGGCGGCCTCCGCCACGTTGCCACGGGCGTCTGCCACCGCCTTGCGTATCAGGGCGGTCTCCACGTCGCGCAGCCGGGGCCGGCTGTCCGCCGCGGGCAGCCCACCCGGTGTGCCGCGCCCGCCGTGCTGGGGTTGCACCTGCACCCGCAGGCCCGACCACAGCGGCACTTCGAGCATGGCGTCGCCGCGCCGGGCGGCGTCGAACATCATGTGCAGGGGCAGGGCGAACAGGTCGTTGAAATGCAGCGCCTGCTGCTCGCGCGCCAGCGGCTGGTGCAGCATCTGGCGGGCCGCCGCGTTGGCGCCTGTGACGCGGCCTTCGCCGTCGATGCACAGCAGCCCCTCGGTGGCTTCGCTGGCGGCGCTGCCGGGCCAGGCCAGGCGCAGCAGCAGCTCGCAGGGTTCGCGCAGCACCAGCATGTTCTCTATGCTGCGCGCGGACAGGGTGGCCAGGTGCCGCAGCTCCGGGCGTTCCACCACCTGCACGCCGGTGAGATCGAGCATGCCGATGCAGTCGCCCCGGGGACCGAACAGCGGGGCGCCGGCGCAGCTGTAGACGCTGGTGTCGTCGAAGAAGTGCTCGCCGCGGTGCAGCCACACCGATTCCTGCTCGGCCAGTGCGGTGCCGATGGCGCTGGTGCCGATCGCCCGCTCCGACAGGTCGACGCCGATGCGGCCGATGTCGCGCGCATAGCGGCTGGCGGCGTCGGTGCCGTCGGGCAGGTTGCCGACATCGACCACGATGCCGTCGGCGTCGGTCAGGATGGCGAAATAACGGGTGTCGGCAATGGCGCGCGAGAGCCGCTCTATCACCGGCCGCGCGGCGGCGACCAGCACGCGGTTGCGCTCGGCGGCATCGCGCTGCGCGGACTGGCTCACCGGGTCGAAACTGATGCGCTGCTGGGGGCGCCGGCCGGCCTCGATGCAGCGCTGCCAGGAGCGGCTGATCCAGGAGTCGACGCGGGCCGTTGCGCGCGCCCGGGGGGATTCGCCGTGGATCAGCTCGCGGCGGGCCTGGGCGATGGCCAGCGAACGCTCAGGGGCTGGCGAAACGATTGAAGCGACAGGCATCGTGGGGTGTGCGCGCGGTGTGGGGGCTTTTGCCGGCTCGCAGGATGGCAAGCTGTTTCATTTTGAGAATTTCGCGCCGTCTGTGCAAGTGTCAAGGGTTTTGCCTAGGATAGTGCGGGAGGTCGGCATCCAAGATGCTTTCGCTGAATTAGCCATCACCTTTCACGGAGACAGCCAAATGCAGGTCGCTTTCAAGATCAACGGCCGTGAGGCCACGGTCGACGCTCCTCCCAACACCTTTCTCGTGCATGCAATCCGGGAGCACCTCCATCTCACCGGTACCCACGTCGGCTGCGACACGGCACAGTGCGGGGCCTGCACCGTTCTTGTGAACGGCCGTGCCGTCAAGTCCTGCAACATCCTGGTCGCGCAGGCGGCCGGCGCCGACATCACCACCATCGAGGGCATCGCCGATGCCGACGGCGCCATGCACCCCATGCAGGCGGCCTTCAAGGAGTGCCACGGCCTTCAGTGCGGCTTCTGCACCCCGGGCATGGTGATGAGCGCCATCGACCTGTGCACCCATCACCCCAAGTCGAGCGAATCGGAGATCCGCGAGCTGCTCGACGGCAACCTGTGCCGCTGCACGGGCTACCAGAACATCGTGAAGGCCGTGAAGATGGGCGGCGAGGCCATGGCCTCGGGCACGCCCGTCAAGACAACGGCAACCGCCTGAGGAGAGCGACATGGGCGCATCCGACTTTTCCAATCTGCCGCATATCGGCGAGGCGCTGCGGCGCAAGGAAGACTACCGGTTCCTGACCGGCGCGGGCAACTACACCGACGACATCACGCTGGCCAACCAGAGCCATGCGGTTTTCGTGCGCTCTCCGCACGCGCACGCCACGATCAAGTCGGTCGACATTTCCGAGGCCATGAAGATGCCCGGCGTGATCGGCATCTTCAGCGGCAAGGACATCGAGGGAAAGATGGGCGGGCTGCCCTGCGGCTGGCTCATCAACAACCCCGACGGCACCCCCATGAAGGAGCCGATGCACCCGATCCTGGCGATCAACAAGGTGCGCTACGTGGGCGACCACGTGGCCATGGTGGTGGCCGAGACGGTCGAGCAGGCCAAGAACGCCGCCGAGGCGGTGGTGGTCGACTACGACGTGCTGCCCGCGCTCGTGAGCGTGGCCGATGCCGCCAGGAAGGCCGGCGGCGTCACCCTGCACGACGAGGCGCCCGACAACCAGTGCTACAAGTGGGCGCTGGGAGACAAGGCGGCGGTCGACGCGGCATTCGCGAACGCCGCGCACGTGACGAAGCTCGACCTGGTCAACAACCGCCTCATTCCCAACCCGATCGAGCCGCGCGTGGCCATCGGCAGCTACAGCCGGGGCACCGACGACTACACGCTCTACGTGTCCAACCAGAACCCGCACGTCGAGCGCCTGCTGATGACGGCCTTCGTGCTGGGCCTGCCCGAGCACAAGGTGCGCGTGATCGCGCCCGACGTGGGCGGCGGCTTCGGCTCCAAGATCTTTCTTTATGCTGAAGACGTGTGCCTGACCTGGGCGGCCAAGCAGCTCAACCGCAACATCAAGTGGACCGCCGAGCGCTCCGAGTGCTTCCTGTCGGACGCCCACGGCCGCGACCATGTGAGCCATGCCGAGATGGCGATGGACAAGGACGGCAAGTTCCTGGCCATGCGCGTGCACACCGACGCCAACCTGGGCGCCTACCTGTCGACCTTCTCCACGGCGGTGCCCACCATCCTCTACGCCACGCTGCTCGCGGGCCAGTACACCACGCCGCAGATCTACGTCGAGGTCGATGCCTGGTTCACCAACACCGCGCCGGTCGATGCCTACCGCGGCGCCGGCCGGCCCGAGGCCACCTACCTGCTGGAGCGGCTGGTGTCGCGCTGCGCCTGGGAAATGAACCTGGGGCAGGACGAGATCCGCACGCGCAACTTCATCACCGCCTTCCCGTACCAGACGCCGGTGGCGCTGCAGTACGACACCGGCGACTTCCATGCCTGCATGGACAAGGCCCGGGTGCTGGCCGAGGTCGACGGCTACGCGGCGCGCAAGGCGGCCAGCGAGGCCGGCGGCAAGCTGCGCGGCATCGGCTACTCGAGCTACATCGAGGCCTGCGGCATCGCGCCGTCGAACATCGCCGGCGCGCTCGGTGCGCGGGCAGGCCTTTTCGAGTGCGGCGAGATCCGCGTGCATCCGACCGGCAGCGTGACGGTGTTCACCGGCTCGCACAGCCACGGCCAGGGCCACGAGACCACCTTCGCGCAGGTGGTGGCGGCGCGGCTGGGCATTCCGGTCGAGAACGTCGACGTGGTGCACGGGGACACCGGCCGCGTGCCTTTCGGCATGGGCACCTACGGCTCGCGCTCCATCTCGGTGGGCGGCGCGGCCATCATGAAGGCGCTCGACAAGATCGAGACCAAGGCCAAGAAGATCGCCGCGCACCTGATGGAGGCCAGCGACGCCGACATCGAGTTCGCCAACGGCGAGTTCACGGTCAAGGGCACCGACAAGAAGATCCCGTTCGGCCAGGTGGCGCTCACGGCCTACGTGCCGCACAACTACCCGCTCGACAAGCTGGAGCCCGGCCTGAACGAAACCGCCTTCTACGACCCGACCAACTTCACCTTCCCGGGCGGCACCTACATCTGCGAGGTCGAGATCGACCGGCAGACCGCCGAGGTGCGCGTGGACCGCTTCACCGCGGTGGACGACTTCGGCACCATCATCAATCCGATGATCGTCGAGGGGCAGGTGCATGGCGGGCTGGTGCAGGGCATCGGCCAGGCGCTGCTCGAGAACTGCGTGTACGACAAGGAAACCGGACAGCTGCTCACCGGCAGCTTCATGGACTACGCCATGCCGCGCGCCGCCGAGTTCCCGCAGTTCAAGCTGGACACCGTGTGCACGCCGTGCACGCACAATCCGCTGGGCACCAAGGGCTGCGGCGAAGCGGGCGCCATCGGTTCTCCGCCGGCGGTGATCAACGCCGTGCTCGACGCGCTGGCGCCATTGGGCGTCAAGGATTTCGACATGCCCGCATCGTCCAGCCGCGTCTGGGAAGCGATGCAAAAGGGCAGCGGCAGCGCCGCGGCCGACACCCTGCCGCAAGAGCCCGCGCTGGCCGCCAGCACCCAAGGCCGTCCGGCCCCCTGAACAACAAAGAAGGAACCACACCATGTACGCCTTCACCCTCGAACGGCCCGCTTCCGTGGCCGATGCCACCAAGCTGGTTGCCGCCGGCGCCAAGCCGCTGGCCGGCGGCCAGACCTTGCTGGCGTCGATGAAGCTGCGGCTGTCGGCGCCCGAACAGCTGGTGGACCTGAGCGGCATCGCCGAGCTCTCGGGCATCAGGAAAGACGGCGACGCCCTCACCATCGGCGCCATGTCGCGCCACCTCGACGTGGCCAACAACGCCGACGTCAAGGCCGCCTTCCCGGCGCTGGCCGACCTGGCCTCGCGCATCGGCGACCGGCAGGTGCGCGCGATGGGCACCATCGGCGGCTCGGTGGCCAACAACGACCCGGCGGCTTGCTATCCGAGCGCGGTGCTGGGCTCGGGCGCCACCGTCGTCACGTCGAAGCGCGAGATCGCGGCCGACGACTTCTTCCTGGGCCTGTTCACCACCGCGCTGGAAGAAGACGAGCTG
The DNA here is from genome assembly GCF_003019815.1 of Variovorax sp. PMC12. NCBI lineage: Bacteria > Pseudomonadati > Pseudomonadota > Betaproteobacteria > Burkholderiales > Comamonadaceae > Variovorax > Variovorax sp. PMC12. The sequence continues at coordinate 2,256,742 of NZ_CP027773.1, read as the reverse complement.
ATCACCGCGATCCGCTTTCCCGTTCCGAAGCGCGCCGCCTACGAGAAGCTGCGCCAGAAGGCTTCGCACTTTCCGCTCGTCGGCATCTTCCTCAGCCAGGCCGCCAGCGGCGCGGTGCGCGTGGCCGTCACCGGCGCGGGCAACGGCGTGTTCCGGCATGCCGGGCTGGAAGACGCGCTGAGCCAGAACTTCACCGCCGCGGCCGCTTCCGCCGTGAAGATCGACGCGAGCGACCTCAACAGCGACCTCCATGCCTCGGCCGCCTACCGCGCGAACCTGATCAGCGTGCTCACCCAGCGCGCCGTGACCAAGGCGCTGGCTTAGGCTCACCCCCAGGCTTCGCGCACTTCGTGTCGCTTCTCCAGCCCCCTTGCAGGGGGCAACACCATCGGCCCGGCGGACCCGGTTCCGCGGTGTTCTCGAAGAGGAGGCGCGGCGCACGCTGGCCTGCCCTGGCTCTCCGCTACGCTTCGCCATGATCTTTCCGACCATCGACTCCCTCTCCGACGGTTTGATGCAGGCCGGCTACTTCGCCGACCGGCGCCTGGCGACGGCCGTGTTCCTGGCGCTCAAGCTGCAGCGGCCGCTGCTGCTCGAGGGCGAACCCGGCGTGGGCAAGACCGAGCTGGCCAAGGCGTTGTCGACCGCTCTGAACCGCGAGCTGCTGCGCCTGCAGTGCTACGACGGGCTGGAGCAGCGCGAGGCGCTCTATGAATGGAACTACGCGGCGCAACTGCTGCACATGCGCGCAGCCGAAGCGACGGGCGCCGCACGCGACGTGGAAGCCGAGGTCTACCAGCCGCACTACCTGATCCGCCGCCCCCTGCTGCAGGCACTGCAGACCCCTGCGCCGGGGGCCGTGCTGCTGATCGACGAAGTGGACCGCGCCGACGAGCCCTTCGAGGCCTTCCTGCTCGAGTACCTGGGCGAGTACCAGGTGAGCATTCCGGAGCTGGGCACGGTGCGCGCCGTGGTGCCGCCCGTCACCATCCTCACGAGCAACCGCACGCGCGAACTCAACGACGCGGTCAAGCGCCGCTGCCTCTACCACTGGCTCGACTATCCCGAGCGCGAACGCGAGCTGGCCATCGTGCGGGCCCAGGTGCCGCAGGCCAGCGAGAAGCTGTCGGCACAGGTGTCGGCCTTTGTCGCGCGGCTGCGCGAGGCGCCTTTCGTCAACGCTTTCCAGCGCGCGCCCGGCATTGCCGAGAGCGTGGAGTGGGCGCGCGCGCTGATCGCGCTAGACACCGTCGAGCTCGATCCCGAAGTGGTGGTCGACACCGCCGGCATCCTGTTCAAGCAGCGCGACGACGTGGCCGCGCTCACGCAGGAGCTGGCGTCCGACCTGCTGCGTCCCGAGGAGCCGGCCGCGCGCTGAGCGCGCTGGGCACGCATGGCCGGCATCCAGCAACTCGGCGACGTCCGCAGCGGCAAGCTCGCCGGCAACATCACCGCCTTCGGCCGGGCGCTGCGCCGTGCCGGCGTACGCACCGACGCGGCGCGCATCGCGCTGGCCGCCGAGGCCGCCACGCTGGTGGGCGTGGAAGACAAGCTCGACCTGGGCGCGGCGATGGAAGCCGTGATGGTCAGCCGCGAGCAGGACCGCATGGTGTTCCGCGAGCTGTTCGACGCCTGGTTCCGCGACCCGGAACTGGCCAACAAGCTGCTCGCGCAGATGCTGCCCACCGCCGAGGGCAAGGCGGAGCCGTCGAAGCGCCGCCCGCGCGTGCGAGAGGCGCTCACCGCGCCGCGCAAGGCCGCCAAGCCTGCCGAGCCCGCCAAGCCCGACCGCGAGATCGAGTTCGACGCCGCCATGACGTCGAGCGACCGCCAGCGGCTGCAGCATGCCGACTTCAACGCGCTCGGCGCATCCGAATACCGGCTGGTGGAGCGGCTCGCGCGCGACATCTCGCTGCCGGTTCCGTCGCTGCCGTCGCGCCGCCTGCGCGCGGCGGGCGATGCCGGCCGGCAGCATGCGCGCATGCACTGGCCCGGCGTGCTGCACGAGGCTGCGCGCACCGGCGGCGAGATCCTGCGGCTGCCCCGGCTGGCGCGCCGCGAACAGCCCTTGCCGCTGCTGGTGCTGGTCGACGTCTCGGGCTCGATGGAGCGCTATGCGCGCCTGCTGCTGGCCTTTCTCCATGCGGCAACCCGCCGTGCCGGCCGACGCGACGTGTTCGCCTTCGGCACCGACCTGACGGACCTGACGCCCGCCTTCCGGCTGGCCGACACCGACGACATGCTGGTCGCCGCCGGCGTGGCGATCGACGACTTCGCGGGCGGCACCCGGCTGGGCGCTTCGCTGGCCGAACTGCGCCGCGCCCACGCCCGCCGCCTGACCGGTCGCCGCACGCTGGTGCTGGTGATCAGCGACGGCCTGGACACCGGGGAGCCCGAAGTGCTGCAACAGGAGATGCTCTGGCTCAAGCGCCATTCGCGCCGGCTGCTGTGGCTCAACCCGCTGCTGCGCTTCGAGGGCTACGCCCCTCTGGCCCGTGGGGCCGCCGTGCTGCACCGCCATGCGGACGCGATGCTCGCGGTCCACAATCTCAACGCGCTCGAGCAGCTGGCCGCCAGCCTCGCCGCCCTGATGCGAGCCGGACGTTGACACGTCCGGCAGCGCCGAAAAAAAAGGAAGCCCACCATGGAAATGCTCGGAAACCGCCACCTCGGCATCACCCAACAACAAGCCTGGGAAGCGCTCAACGACCCCGAGACGCTGAAGAAATGCATTCCCGGCTGCGACAAGTTCGAGCTGACGGGCGACAACACCTACAGCGTCGCGCTCGCGGTGAAGATCGGGCCCGTGTCGGCCAAGTTCAACGGCAAGGTGGTGCTGTCGGACATCGTGGCGCCCAACGGCTACAAGCTGAGCTTCGAGGGGCAGGGCGGCGTGGCGGGGTTCGCCAAGGGCTCTTCCAGCGTCACGCTCAAGCCGTCGGAAGGCGCCGCCGCGCCCGATGCCGGCTGCGAGCTCGACTACACGGTACAGGCCCAGGTCGGCGGCAAGATCGCCCAGCTCGGGCAGCGGCTGATCGACGGCGCGGCCAAGTCGACCGCCGACGACTTCTTCAAGCGCTTCGAGGCGGAGATGCAGAGCCGCTACGGCCCGCCGCCGGCCGCCGCCCCCGAGGGCGCCGAAGCGCCCGCCGAGAAGACGGGCGTCATGTCCGGCCTCATGAAGAAGATCGGACTCGGCAAGAAGGACGACCCGGTTCCGCCGGGCGACGCCGCCTGAGGAACCGAGGGAGCGAGCCATGGAAAACCTCGACGTCATGGTGCTGCGCACGCTGCGTGATTGGCGGCGTGCCGGCAAGCGAGCGCTGCTGACGACCGTGGTGCGCACCTGGGGCTCGTCGCCGCGGCCCGTGGGCTCGATCATGGCCCTGGCCGAAGACGGCGCGGTGGTCGGCTCGGTCTCGGGCGGCTGCATCGAGGACGACCTGATCGCGCGCTACAGCCATGCCCACGGCAAGGGCGAAGACGTGCCGCTGGGCGCGCCTCCCGCGCTCGTCAAGTACGGCATCACCGCCGACGAGGCGCACCGCTTTGGCCTGCCCTGCGGCGGTACGCTGGAGCTGCTGCTCGAATACGCGCCCGATGCCGATTCGCTCGACCTGCTGGTGGCGCAACTGGAGCAGGGCCGGCTCATGCGGCGCACCGTCACGCTGGCCACCGGCGCGGTGCGGCTGGCGGAAGCCAAGGCGCCCGACGAGCTCACGGTGAACGACACCGAACTGACCAACACCTTCGGGCCCGAATACCGCATGCTGCTGATCGGCGCCGGCCAACTCGCCGAGTACCTCGCGACCATGGCCAAGTTCAGCGGCTTCGCGGTCACGCTGTGCGACCCGCGCGCCGAATACCGCACCGCATGGTCGCTGCCCGGCGTGCACATCACCATCGAGATGCCCGACGACGCGGTGCTGGCCTTCCGGCCCGACCGCCGCAGCTGCGTGGTGGCGCTCACGCACGACCCCAAGCTCGACGACCTGGCGTTGCTGGAGGCCCTGCGGAGCGAGGCTTTCTACGTCGGCGCCATCGGCTCGCGGCGCAATGCCGACGCGCGCCGCGACCGCATGATCGAGCACTTCGACCAGACCGACGAATCGCTGGCGCGGCTGCGCGGGCCCATCGGCATCTACATCGGCAGCAAGACGCCGCCGGAGATCGCGGTGAGCGTGATGGCGGAGATTCTCGCGGTGAAGAACGCGGTGACGCTGCCGCGCGAAATGGAGGTGGCGCGGGCCAAGGAGATGCAGCAGCTGCAGCCGAGCTGAGCGTGCCCGGGCGGCTGCCTCAGTTCGACTTGGCTTCAGGGGGCACGTCGCCGCCCTTTTGCCGTTCGCGGAACAGCGCCGCGCGCATGAGGAAGATGGTGGTGATCGGAGCGGTGAGCGCGATGAACAGCACGATCAGCACCGCGTGCAGGAACAGGCTGAAGCCCTGCACCGAGAAATACACGATGGTGGCCACCGTCATGCACCACACGCCCACCGTCGCGCCCAGCGTGGGCGCGTGGATGCGGCGGAAGAAGGTCGGCATCCGCAGCAGGCCGAAGGAGCCGATGGCCGCGAAGGCCGCGCCCAGCACGGCGAATACGGCGGTGATGATCTCGGCCCACAGCGGCAGCGGGCCAATGATGAAATCGTTCATTCGATCACCTCCCCGCGCAGCAGGAACTTGGCCATGGCCGTGGAGCCGACGAAGCCGAACAGCGCGACCAGCATGGCCGCCTCGAAGTAGACGTTGCTCGCGTAGATGATGCCGAGCACCAGCATCATGAGCATGCCGTTGATGTAGAGGCAGTCGAGCGCCATGACGCGGTCTTGCGCGGTGGGGCCGATCAGCAGCCGCGAGAGCGCGCACAGCATGGCCACGGCCAGCAGGAACAGCGCGAACTTCAGGGCCCAGAAGAGGACGGGTGTCATGACTCGAAGATCTCCATCAGGGGGCGTTCGTAGCGCTGCTTGATCATCGCGATGAAGGCGGCCTCGTCGTCGAGGTCGAACACGTGGATCAGCAGCGTGCTGCGGTCGAACGACACTTCGCCCCAGGCGGTGCCGGGCGTGAGGCACATGATCATCGCGAGCACTGCCAGCCCGTTGGGGTCGCGCATGTCGAGCGGTATCTGGACGAACTTCGAGGCGATGCCGCTCGTGCGGCGGGTGAGCAGCAGCCGGGCCACGTCGTACGCCGACTTGAGCATGTCGAAGGTCACCAGGAACGACAGCCGCAGCGCGACGCCGGGCCTGCGCATGCGCACGGCGGCCGGGCGCAGGCTCTCGGTCAGCAAAGGCACTGCAATGGCCAGGATCACGGCCGAGACCAGCGTGCTCGCCTCGAGCGACTGGTTGAGCAGCAGCCAGACGACGAATAGCGCGAACGACAGCGGCGGTGAAGGCAGCAAACGCTTCATGGGGCCGCGCCTTCCTGTTTCTTCTCCGCCGCGGGCACGGGGTTGGGCACCTGCCGGGCGCCGAACACCGCCTGGCGATAGGCCACGGGGTTCTTCAGGCCCTGCGCCGTGGCCATGGCATGGCGCATCACGGGCTCGGCCCACACGGTGAGCGCCACGCAGGCCGCCAGCAGGCCCGCCACGGGCAGCACTTCGAGCGCGGGCAGCGAGGGCATGGTGGCGTGCGGCTGGGTCCAGAAGTGGCGGATGCCGGTGCGGCTCAGCGCGATCAGCGACAGGAAGCCCGAGACGATCAAGAGCGCAAGGAAGGCCCAGCCGGCGGTGCCGGGCGTCGCGCCCCCGAGCACCCCCGAGAGCATTGCGAACTTGCCGATGAAGCCCGACAGCGGCGGCAGGCCCGCCAGCAGCAGCGTGCAGCCCATGAAGCTCAAGCCCAGGAAGGCCACGCCGGCCGGGATGGCGCGGCCGTAGAGCGCCTGCGCCTCGTCGTCGAGGTTCACGTCGGCGAGCGCGCGCAGGTCTTCGGCAAGAAAGGGCGCATTGCCCGCCGCCTCGTGCGGCGCGACGCTCATGCCGGCGTTGCGCCAGCGCTCGATCATGTCGGTCAGCAGGAAGAAGGCGCTGACCGCGAGCGTGGAGCTCAGCATGTAGTAAAGCGCGCCGGCCCACACGGCGGGCTGGCCGAGGCCGACCGCCGCGAGCAGGGTGCCGGCGGACACCAGCACGCTGAAGCCCGCAAGGTTGGACAGCCGCTGCGTACCGACGATGCCGATGGCACCCACGAACAGCGTGGCCAGCCCGGCGGCCACCAGCGCGGCCTGGCCGAAGGCGGCGGAGTCGCCGGTGTCGGGCGCGAACAGCGTGGTCCACAGCCGCAGGATCGTGTAGATGCCGAGCTTGGTCAGCAGCGCGAACACCGCGCCCACCGGGGAGACCGCCGCGCTGTAGGCCGGCACCAGCCAGAAGTTGAGCGGCCACGCGCCGGCCTTGGCGAAGAAGGCGGTCGCCAGGATGGCCGCCGCCGCGTGCACCAGGCCACGGTCGCCCGGCGAGAGTTCGGCGATGCGCATGCCCAGGTCGGCCATGTTCAGCGTGCCGGTCACGCCATAGAGAATGGCCGCGCCGATCAGGAACAGCGAAGACGCCGCGAGGTTGATGGCGATGTAGTGCAGGCCCGCCTGCACCCGCAGCCGGCCGGAGCCGTGCAGCAGCAGGCCGTACGACGCGGCCAGCATCACCTCGAAGAAGACGAACAGGTTGAACAGGTCGCCGGTGAGGAATGCGCCATTCAGGCCCATGAGCTGCAGCTGCAGCAGCGGATGGAAGTGCACCCCCGCGCGGTCCCAGCGCGAGGTGGAGTAGATCGAGGCCGCGAATGCGATGACGCCGGTGAGCGCGACCATCATGGTCGAGAGCCGGTCGGCCACCAGCACGATGCCGAAGGGCGCGCGCCAGTTGCCCGGCAGGTACACGCCGATGGAGCCGGGGCCGCCGCCGGTTTCGGGCGCGTTCACCCAGCGCAGCAGCGCCAGCGCCGCCAGCAGGCCCACCAGGCCCGAGACCACGCTCAGCGCCGACTTGGCGCGGCGGCGGTTCTCGCCCAGCAGCAGCATTAGCGCGGCCGTGAGCATGGGCACCAGGATCGGCACCGCCACCAGGTGCGGCATGCTGAACTCGAGCAGTTCGTCGAGCAGGTGAAAAACTTCCTTCACTCCGCCTCCTGCCGCTCTTCACCGTCCACGTGGTCGGTGCCGGTCAGGCCGCGCGAGGCGAGCATCACGACGAGGAACAGCGCCGTCATCGCGAAGCCGATCACGATGGCCGTGAGCACCAGCGCCTGCGGCATCGGGTCGGCCGTGTTGGCCAGCGTGGCCTCGAAGCCCTTGACGAGCACCGGCTCGCTGTCGACCTTGAGCCGGCCCATGCTGAAGATGAACAGGTTGACCGCGTAGGAGATCAGCGTCAGGCCCATGATGACCTGGAAGGTGCGCGGGCGCAGCAGCATGTAGACGCCCGAGCCGGTGAGCACGCCGATGGCGAGTGCGAGCACGGCCTCCATCAGCGGGCCCCTCCGGCGGCGGTGACGGCGGCGGCCGCTTCGGCCTCTTTTTCGGCCTGTTCATCGGCCCAGCGGTGGCTTCTTATGGACTGGTGGGCCAGCGCGGTCAGGATCAGCATGGTGGCACCGAGCACCAGCGCGAACACGCCGATGTCGAAGAAGAGGGCGCTGGGCACGTGCACCTCGCCCAGCAGCGGCAGGTGCAGGTGCGCGGTGTGCGTGGTCAGGAAGGGGTAGCCCAACACCACCGCGCCGCTGCCGGTGGTGAGCGCGAACAGCAGGCCGATGGCGATCCAGCGGCGCGGGTAGATGCGCAGGTGCTCCTCCACCCACTCGGTGCCCGAGACGATGAACTGCAGCACCAGCGCGACCGACATCACCAGCCCGGCGACGAAGCCGCCGCCCGGCGCGTTGTGGCCGCGCATGAAGAAGTAGACCGACACCAGCACCGCCAGCGGCAGCAGCAGCCGCACCAGCACGGCCGGCACCATCAGGTAGCCGACGGCGGTGTCCTTGGCGCGGCGCGGATTCAGCAGGTCGCTGCTGCCGTCGTCGACCTGCAGGCGCTGCTGGATCGGCAGCGCCATCGATTCGATCGCGGGGCGAAAGCGCCGCAGCAGCGCATACACCGTGAGCGCGACCACGCCCAGCACGGTGATCTCGCCGAAGGTGTCGAAGCCGCGGAAGTCGACCAGCATCACGTTGACCACATTGGTGCCGCCGCCTTCGGTGAGCGCGCGTTCGAGGAAGAAGGGGGAAATGCTCTGCGGGAAGGTCCGCGTCATCATGGCCCAGGCCAGCGCGGCCATGCCGCCGCCGGCAATGGCGGCCACCAGCAGGTCGCGGCCGCGGCGCCCCCAGGGCCGCAGCCGCGCGCGCGCAGGTTGGACGGCGTCCTTGCTGCGCATCGGCAGCCAGCGCAGGCCCAGCAGGATCAGCACCGTGGTCACCGCCTCGACCACCAGCTGCGTGAGCGCGAGGTCGGGCGCGGAGAACCAGATGTAGGTCACGCACGAGACCAGCCCCGCGCCGGAGGCGAGCATCAGCGCCGCGAGCCGGTGGAACTTGGCCTGCCAGGCGGCGGCCAGCGCGCAGGTGCCGCCGATGAGCCAGGTCATTGCGAACATCGGCGAGAAGGGCAGCGGCTCGCGCGTGCCGGGCGCCGCGGGCGTGGCCCAGAGCGACGCGGCCGCGCCCGCCACGGCCACCACCACGAGCAACAGCAATTGCCACTGCATGCGTTTGGTGCCGAACAGGCGGCGGCTGCGTCGGCCGGTTTCGCTCAGCAGCGCGAGCAGGTGCTCGAAGATGACCTGGCCGTCGAAGCGATGCAGCAGGGGGGTGTTCTCGAGGCCGCCGCCCGCGCGCTGGCGGCGCTGCAGCAGGTACAGCATGGCGCCGCCCAGCAGCGCCACGAAGCTCATCACCAGCGGCAGGTTGAAGCCGTGCCACACGGCCAGGCTGTATTCCGGCAGCGTGCCGCCGACCACGGGCGTGGCCGCGGCGGCGAGCATCGGGCCGACCGACCACGCCGGCGCCACGCCCACCACCAGGCACACCAGCACCAGCAGCTCGACCGGCACGCGCATCCAGTGCGGCGGCTCGTGCGGGTGCTTGGGTACTTCGTCGCCGCAGGGCGGGCCGAAGAACACGTCGAACACGAAGCGCGCCGAATACGCCACGCTGAAGACGCCTGCGATGGTGGCGATGACCGGCAGGCTGAAATCGACCCACGGCGTCGACTGGATGAACACCGTCTCGGCGAAGAACATTTCCTTCGAGAGAAAGCCGTTGAGAAGCGGCACGCCGGCCATCGAGGCGCTGGCGATGATGGCCAGCGTGCCCGTGATGGGCATCAGCCGCATCAGGCCGCTGAGCTTGCGGATGTCGCGCGTGCCCGTCTCATGGTCGATGATGCCGGCCGCCATGAACAGCGACGCCTTGAAGGTCGCGTGGTTCATCACGTGGAAGACGGCGGCCACGGCGGCCAGCGGGCTGTTCAGGCCCAGCAGCAGCGTGATGAGCCCCAGGTGCGAGATGGTCGAGTAGGCCAGCAGCGCCTTCAGGTCGCGCTGGAACATGGCGATGAAGCCGCCCAGCAGCAGCGTGATGGCGCCGGCACCGCCCACCAGCCAGAACCATTGCTCGGTGCCCGAGAGCACGGGCCACAGCCGCGCCATCAGGAACACGCCCAGCTTCACCATGGTGGCCGAGTGCAGGTAGGCCGACACCGGCGTGGGCGCGGCCATGGCGCGCGGCAGCCAGAAATGGAACGGGAACTGCGCGCTCTTGGTGAAGGCGCCCAGCAGCACCAGCACCAGCGCGGTGGGGTAGAGCGCATGCGCGCGGATCAGGTCGCCCGAGGCCAGCACCACGTCGAGCTCGTAGCTGCCGACGATGCGGCCCAGCACCAGCACGCCGGCCAGCAGGCACAGCCCGCCCGCGCCGGTGACGGTGAGCGCCATGCGCGCGCCGCGCCGTGCGTCGCGGCGGTGGTGCCAATAGCCGATCAGCAGGAAGGAGAAAAGGCTGGTGAGCTCCCAGAACAGCACCATCTGGATCAGGTTGCCCGAGAGCACCACGCCCATCATCGCGCCCATGAACGCGAGGAAGAAAGAGAAGAAGCGCGGCACCGGGTCGGAGGCCGACATGTAGTAGCGCGCATAAAGCACCACCAGTGCACCGATGCCCAGCACCAGCATGCAGAACAGCCATGCGAAGCCGTCCATGCGGAACACCAGGTTCAGCCCGAGGGCCGGAAGCCATTCGATTTCTTGCCGGAGCACATTGCCGTGCGCGATCTGCGGGAAGAACCATGCGGCCTGGATGGCGCAGCCCAGCGCCACGAGCCCCGCGAGCGTCGACTCCCTGTTGCGCGCGTTGGAGGGCATCAACGCGGCCAGCACGCTGGCAATGAAAGGGAGTGCGACGAGAAAGACCAGGGGCATTGTGGTTGATTCTATCGGCGGCCCCTATCAAAGGCCTTATCTATAACCGCAAGACATAAGGCAGTTTTCTGGACATTCAGGCCGAGAAAGCCTGCACGGTTCGAAAGCCCAGCCACGTGAGGCACAGCGAGCCGCCCAGGTGCAGCATGAGCGTGGCCAGCGCGAGGCCGAGCCGGCCGTTCATCAGCATGCCGACGACCTCGGCCGAGAAGCTGGAGAAGGTCGTCAGGGTGCCGAGGAAGCCGGTGATGACCATCAGGCGCCAGGCCGGGTCGATGTCCGGCAGGCCGTTGAACACGCCGATGGCGATGCCGATGAGGTAGCCGCCGATCAGGTTGACCGCCAGCGTGCCCCAGGGCAGCACGCCTCCGGGGTTGAGCCAGGTGGCAAAGCCCCAGCGCATGAGGGCGCCGACACAGGCGGCAAGGCAGATGACGAGGGCGTTCAGCAGCATGCGCTGGATTATCCGCAAGCTGTCGCCCCAAATGGAAAAGCCGCCCGGAGGCGGCTTCGTGATGTGCTGGCGACGCTCAGGACTTCGAGGCCTTGGCCGCCTTGGTCTCCTTCGGCGCGGCGGCCGCGCCGGAGAAGCCCTGGCCGTTGACCGTCAGGCCCTCGGCCGACAGCTTGGCGGCCTTCTTTTCCTTCACGCCTTTCACGCGCTGCATGAAGTCGGGCCAGTCCTTGAATTCCTTTTCCTTGCGCGCTTCGATGATGCGCTTCGACATGGAGGGCCCCACACCCTTGAGGCCGTCGAGTTCGGCGACGGTGCCCTTGTTGGCATCGACCGCTGCGAACGAGGTGATGGCGAACAGCATGGCCGTGGTGGCCAACAGCTTCTTGAACATTTGAAAACTCCCTGTGATTTGTTGATGTGACAGACAGCCGACGAGCACGTCGGCCCGGGCACAACGGGGTCAGGGAGCGGGGCGTTGACGCCCTGGGGCCGCAATCGCCTCAGGGTGACCATTGTTCTGAATTGTGGTCAGAGTTCTTCCACGCGGCGGGGTGGATAGCTGTCCCACGCCTGGCAGCCGGGGCAGTGCCAGAAGTACTGGTGCGCCTCGAAGCCGCACGCCGCGCAGCGGTAGCGCATCAGCGGCCTGGTGGCCTGGTCGAGCGCCCGTTGCACCTGCGGATGGAACTGCTCGTGCTCGAAGCGTTCGCCCGCCAGCCAGCGCGATGCGGCCACCAGCGAAGGCTGCTGCGCGAGGTGGGCGATGTAGCCGTCGCGCGGCGTGGGGTGCGGATCTTCGGCGGTGGCGGTGGGCTTGCCGCCGAGGGCGATCAGCGCCTCGAGCACGTCGATCGACGGCGATTCGACATAGCGCCGCTGCAGCAGCGCGAGCGCCTCGCCTTCGCGGTGCGCGCCGACGGCCGCCTGCTGCAGCGTGGCGGCATAGAGCGGCAGCGCGAGCGGCGCGGTTTCGCTGAGCGCCACGAGGGTGTCGAAGGCCGCGGCCGGTTCGCTCTTGCGCAGCTGGAGGTTGGCGGTGTCGATGGCGGGACGCGGCGCCTGCGGCGCCAGCTCGACGGCCTGCGCGAGCAGCTTGGTGGCGCCGGGCAGGTCGCTGGCAGCCACGCGCTCGGTGGCCTGCTCGCACAGGTGGTGTGCGCGGCGCGTGGCGTAGCTCGCCTGATCCGATTCGTCGAGCTTCTGGGCCACGTCGGCGGCCTGCGCCCACTCGCGCGAGCGCTCGTAGATGGCCAGCAGCGACAGGCGGGCCTCGTTCTCGTAGCGCGTGCCTTCGAGCTTCTGCAATGCGGCTTCGGCGCGATCGAGCAGGCCGGCGCGCAGGAAGTCTTGCGCCAGGGCGTGCTGCGCGCGCTCGCGGTCGCTGCGGCTCAGATCGCCGCGGCCCAGCAGGTGCTCATGCACGCGCACGGCGCGCTGGTATTCGCCGCGGCGGCGGAACAGGTTGCCGAGGGCGAAGTGCAGCTCCTGTGTGTCGGGGTCGTTCTGCACGGCCTCGATGAAGGCGTCGATGGCCTGGTCCTGCTGCTCGTTGAGCAGGAAGTTCAGGCCGCGGAAGTAGGCCTTGGGGGCTTGCCTGTTCTCGAGCTTGAGCTGGCGGATGTCGAAGCGCGATGCGAGCCAGCCCAGCACGAAGGCGATGGGCAGGCCGATCAGCAGCCAGCTGGGATCAAAGTCCATGTTGACGTACGGCGGGAAGGTCGGGGGCGGAAGTGGGCTGGGCCGCTGCAGGAGCGGCCACGGCCGCCGATGCCGCGGGGGACGGTGCTTCGGCGGGGACTGCAGGCAACTGCGCCGCCGCGGTACGGTGTTTCCACCAGCCCGGCAGCATGCCGAGCGCACCCACCACGAGCCCGCCGGCAAAGGCCGCGAGCACGACGAGCACCAGTGGTGCGCGCCAGTAGGTGCCGAAGAAGAAATAGACGGTCGCGTCGTGCTGGTTGTTCAGCGCGAAGGCGAATAGCGTAAAAAAAATGGCTGCCTTGAGCAGCCACAGGAGGTATTTCATAGCCGTTCCCGTTGCCGGGAGCATTCTACGTTTGCAGGCATTCTGATCGTCCGTGCGTCAGGCCTTGCGGGCCTTGGCTTCCTTGTCCGCGTCGAGCTCGGCTGTCTTGGCATCCACGGCTTCGCGCAGCGCCTTGCCGGGCTTGAAGTGCGGCACCCGTTTTTCGGGAATCTGCACGCTCTCGCCCGAACGCGGGTTGCGGCCGATGCGCGGCGGACGGCGGTTGACCGAGAAGCTGCCGAAGCCGCGGATTTCGATGCGGTGCCCGCGCACCAGGGCGTCGCTCATCGCGTCGAGGATGGTCTTGACGGCGTATTCGGCGTCGCGGTGCGTCAGTTGCGCAAAGCGGGCTGCGAGTTCTTCGACGAGGTCTGAGCGGGTCATGGGCCAAACAAAAACGTGGACGAAAAAAAAGACAGAGCGGCCCCAGGGCCTGCTCTGTCTCCGGACTCAGCTTACTTGTTGTCGCTGTTGTCGAGCTTGGCGCGCAGCAGTGCGCCCAGGCTGGTCGTGCCCGCGTTTTCGCGTGCCGACTGCTGGCTCAGGCTGGCCATGGCGCCTTGTTCGTCGACCATGTCCTTCTGCTTGATCGACAGCTGGATGTTGCGGGTCTTGCGATCCACATTCACGACGATGGCGGTGACTTCGTCGCCTTCCTTCAGCACGTTGCGGGCATCTTCGACGCGGTCGCGCGAGATTTCCGAAGCACGCAGGTAGCCGATGATGTCTTCGCCGAGGTCGATTTCAGCGCCGCGGGCGTCAACCGTCTTGACCTTGCCGGTCACGATCTGGCCCTTGTCGTTCACGGTGGTGAACGTGGTGAACGGGTCGCTGTCGAGCTGCTTGATGCCCAGCGAGATGCGCTCGCGGTCGACGTCGACTGCCAGCACGATCGCTTCGACTTCCTGGCCCTTCTTGTAGTTGCGAACGGCGGTTTCGCCGGCTTCGTTCCACGAGAGGTCCGAGAGGTGAACCAGGCCGTCGATGCCGGCAGCCAGACCCACGAACACGCCGAAGTCGGTGATCGACTTGATCGGGCCCTTGACGCGGTCGCCACGCTTCGTGTTCTGGGCGAACTCTTGCCACGGGTTGGCCTTGCACTGCTTCATGCCCAGGCTGATGCGGCGCTTGTCTTCGTCGATTTCCAGGACCATGACTTCGACTTCGTCGCCCAGCGAGACGATCTTGTTCGGAGCGATGTTCTTGTTGGTCCAGTCCATTTCGGAGACGTGCACCAGGCCTTCGATGCCGGGTTCGAGTTCGACGAACGCGCCGTAGTCGGCAATGTTCGTGACCTTGCCGAACAGGCGGGTCGATTGCGGGTAGCGGCGCGAAACGCCCATCCACGGATCGTCGCCCATTTGCTTGAGACCCAGCGAGACACGGTTCTTCTCGGTGTCGAACTTGAGGATCTTGGCGGTGATTTCCTGGCCGGCCTGAACGACTTCGCTCGGGTGGCGGACACGGCGCCATGCCATGTCGGTGATGTGCAGCAGGCCGTCGATGCCGCCGAGGTCCACGAACGCACCGTATTCGGTGATGTTCTTGACCACGCCGCGCACGACTGCGCCTTCCTTCAGCGTTTCCATCAGCTTGGCGCGTTCTTCGCCCATGCTGGCTTCGACCACGGCACGGCGCGACAGCACGACGTTGTTGCGCTTGCGGTCGAGCTTGATGACCTTGAATTCGAGGGTCTTGTTCTCGTACGGGGTCAGGTCCTTGATCGGACGCGTGTCGATCAGCGAGCCCGGCAGGAACGCGCGGATGCCGTTGACCAGGACCGTGAGGCCGCCCTTGACCTTGCCGCTGGTGGTGCCGGTGACGAAGTCGCCCGATTCCAGGGCCTTCTCCAGGGCGAGCCACGAAGCCAGACGCTTGGCGGTGTCGCGCGAGAGGATGGTGTCGCCGTAGCCGTTTTCAACGCTGCCGATGGCAACGGAAACGAAATCGCCGGCCTGAACTTCGAGTTCGCCCTTGTCGTTCTTGAACTCTTCGATCGGCACATACGCTTCGGACTTCAGACCGGCGTTGACGACGACGTGGTTGTGTTCGACACGCACGACTTCGGCCGTGATGACCTCGCCGGTGCGCATTTCGGAACGCTTCAGGGACTCTTCGAATAGGTCGGCAAAAGATTCAGACATTTATGGTTCCTTCCGTCAGGCAGGGTTGGCAGGCGCTCATGCGAAATTGCGTGCGGCTGCTGTGGGTCTGTAGACGGCGGTTTTGTGGGCTTTTTGGATATAAACCCGGGTTGGTTGAACAACCAGCAGGCCGGTGCGCTGTCGCGCGAAGAGAGCCTGCTGGAGCGGTATGCGCCTTCGGATATTCCGTCTGGCGCCAGCTTTTCAAGCGGACTTGAAAGGCTGTACTTGCTGCCACCAGTCCAACACCTGGTCGATCGATTGCTCGATGGACAGCTGGGAGTTGTCGAGGTGGCGGGCGTCCTGCGCCGGCTTGAGGGGGGCGACGCTGCGGGAGGAATCCCGGGCATCACGCGCTTCCAAGTCGGAGCGAAGACTGTCGAGTGTAGTCGAAATACCCTTTGAAATCAACTGCTTATGGCGCCGTTCGGCGCGCTCGGCGGCGCTGGCCGTGAGGAACACCTTGAGCGCCGCGTCGGGGAAGATCACGGTGCCCATGTCGCGGCCGTCGGCCACCAGCCCGGGCAACTGGCGAAAACGCTGCTGCAGGGCCAGCAGCGCCGCGCGCACGGCGGGCAGCGTGGAGACGCGGGAGGCGTCCATGCCGGCCGCCTCGGTGCGGATCTCGTCGCTGACGTCTTCGCCGGCCAGCAGCACCTTGCCCTCGGTGAATTGCAGGGGCAGGCCGGCGGCGAGGGCGGCGATCTGCGCTTCGTGCTGGGCGTCGGCGCTCAGGCCGGCGCGGCGCATGGCCAGGCCTGTCACGCGATAGAGCGAGCCCGAATCGAGGTAGTGGTAGCCCAGCAGCCGCGCCACTTCGGCCGCCAGCGTGCCTTTGCCGGAGGCGGTCGGGCCGTCGATGCAGATCACCGGCACCTCCGTGGCCTCGGCCACCGAGAACAGGGTCTCGAAATAGTCGGGGAAGGTCTTGGCGACGCAATGCGGATCGAGGATGCGCACCGGCACGCCCGCCGGGTTGAACGCCGCGAGCGAGAAGCACATGGCCACGCGGTGGTCGTCGTAGGTGTGGATGCTCGCGGGACGCCAGCCGGCCTGTGCCAACGGGTGCACGCGGATGAAGTCCGGCCCGGCCTCGACGGCGGCGCCGAGCTTCTTCAGCTCGTTGGCCATGGCGTCGATGCGGTCGGTTTCCTTCACGCGCCAGCTCGCGATGTTGCGCAGCGTGGTCGGGCCGTCGGCATACAGCGCCATGACGGCCAGCGTCATTGCGGCGTCGGGGATGTGGTTGGCGTCGATGTCGATGGCCTTGAGCGGCCAGGCGCCGCGGCGCACTTCGAGCCAGTTGGGGCCGCTGTCGACCTGCGCGCCCATCTGGCGGGCTGCGTCGATGAAGCGGATGTCGCCCTGGATCGAATCGGCGCCCACGCCCTCGATGCGGATGCCGTTCCTGCCGGAAACGCCGGTCGCGATGGCGCCCAGTGCTATGAAATAGCTGGCGGAAGAAGCATCGGCCTCGACGTGGATGTCGCCAGGCGAGCTGTACTGGCTGCCGGCCGGAATCGTGAAGCGTTCCCAGCCGTCGCGCCGCACATGGATGCCGAAGCGCGCCAGCAGGTTCAGCGTGATCTCGATGTAGGGCTTGGAGATCAGCTCGCCGACCACCTCGATCACGATGTCGTTGGCTGCAGCCAGCGGCAACGCCAGCAGCAGCGCGGTCAGGAACTGGCTCGACACGTCGCCGCGTACGCGGATCGGCGCATCGAGCGCCAGTTCACCGTGCGGCACCGGGTGGATGCGCAGCGGGGGATAGCCGGGGTTGCCGAGGTGGTCGATGCGGCAGCCGAGCTGGGTCAGTGCGTCGACCAGGTCGCCGATCGGGCGCTCGTGCATGCGCGGCACGCCGCTGAGCTCGAACTCGCCGCCCAGCAGCGACAGCGCCGCAGTCAGCGGACGCATCGCGGTACCGGCGTTGCCGAGGAACAGCGGCAGCAGCGCCTCGCTGGGCTGGAGCTGGCCGCCGAGGCCGGTGATGCGCAGGGTGTTGCCGTCCGGATCGATGCCGCAGCCGAGCGCGCGCAGCGCGGTGAGCATCACGCGCGTGTCGTCGGAATCGAGCAGGTCGTGGATGGTGGTGGTGCCGCTGGCGAGCGCCGCCAGCAGCAGCACGCGGTTGGAGATGCTCTTGGAGCCCGGCAGCCGCACCGTGCCGGCCGCGCCCGCGAGGGCCGGCAGGTCGAGGAAGGTGGTCGAGAACATCTCAGTTGTCCTGCTGCTGCGACGAAGTGTCGGTGGCCGGCTTCCAAGCCGCGCGGGCCTTGCTGGCGGTGGCGATGGATTGCTCCAGCCCTTGCAGGTCGCCCGCCGTCATCAGTGCCTCGAGGTCTTGCAGCGCCTTGCGAAAAGCCTGCGACTGCTGCAGCACCTGTTCGCGGTTGGCCAGCAGCACGTCGCGCCACATCACCGGGTCGCTTGCGGCAATGCGCGAGAAATCGCGGAAGCCCGGGCCCGCGAGGCTCAGGAAGCGGTCGCCCTGGGGCTGGCTGGCGATGGCGTTGGTGTATGCGAAGGCCAGCAGGTGCGGCAGGTGGCTCACGGCCGCGAAGGCGGCGTCGTGCTCTTCGTGCGTCATGGTGACCACATGCGCGCCGATGCCGCTCCACACCTGCGAGGCCCGCTGCACGTTGGAGCGCAGCGTGGTCTTCACGGGCGTCAGCACGACCTGGCGGCCGTTGAAGAGCGAGGCCTCGGCATGCTCGATGCCCGACAGTTCCTTGCCCGCGATCGGGTGTGCCGGCACGAAGTTCGCGAACTGGCGCTGCAGCCCGTTGCGGGCGGCTTCGATCACGTCGCCCTTGGTCGAGCCGACGTCCATCACGAGCGTTTCGCTTGCGATGCCATGGCGGATGGCCTTGAACGTGGCCTCCGACGCGGCCACCGGCACCGCCAGCAGCACGATGTCGGCGCCCGACACCGCCAGCAGCGCCGAAGGCGCCGCCACGTCGATCACGCCGAGCTGGCGTGCCCGCTCAGTGGTGGAGGGCGACTTGCTGTAGCCCACCACGCGTTTCACCAGCTTCGCGCGCTTGAGCGCGAGCGCGAAGGAGCCGCCCATCAGGCCGCAGCCGATCAGTCCCAGTTGTTCGAACATGCTGTGTGTCTGCCTGCCGCTCAGGACTTGACGGGGTAGGCGCCCAGCACCTTGTAGAAGGCGCAGAGTCCGCGCAGTTCGGCCAGGGCCGCGGCCACGTTCGGCTGCGAGGGGTGGCCGTCGAGGTCGATGTAGAAGTAGTACTCCCACTGGCCGGTGCGCGCGGGGCGCGACTCGAAGCGGGTCATCGACACGTTGTTGGCCTTCAGCGGAACCAGCAGGTCGTGCACCGCGCCGGGCCGGTTCGGCACCGAGACGATCAGGCTGGTGCAGTCGCGGCCCGAGGCCGGCGGCATGGCCAGCGTCTGCGGCAGGCAGATGACGGAGAAGCGGGTGCGGTTGTAGGAGTCGTCCTGGATGGCGTGCGCCACGATGTGCAGGCCGAAGCGGGTGGCGGCGCGTTCGCCGGCCAGCGCGGCCCAGGCCGGATTGGTCGACGCGAGGCGGGCGCCCTCGGCGTTGCTCGACACGGCGCGCCGTTCGGCATTCGGGAGGTGCTTGGACAGCCAGGTCTGGCACTGGGCCAGCGCCTGCGGATGGGCCAGCACGGCTTCCACGCCTTCGAGCGAGTTGCTGCTGCGCAGGAGGTGGTGGCGCACCAGCAGGCTGACTTCGCCGACGACATGGGTGGGCGAGTGCAGGAACAGGTCGAGCGAGCGCGTGACGACGCCTTCGGTCGAGTTCTCGACGCCGACCACGCCGTACTGGGCGCTGCCGGCGGCCGTGGCGTGGAAAACTTCGTCGAAGCTGGCGCAGTAGATCAGGTCGGCGGCGCCGCCGAAGTACTCGATGGCGGCCTGTTCGCAGAAGGTGCCCTCGGGGCCCAACACGGCGACGCGCTGCGGCGATTCGAGCGCCAGGCAGGCCGACATGATTTCGCGCCAGATGGCCGCCACGTGGAGATCCTTGAGCGGACCGCCATTGCTCTTCTGCATCTTGTCGATGACCTGCGCCACGCGATCAGGGCGGAAGAACGGCGTGCCCTCGCGCTTCTTGACCTCGCCGACCAGCTCGGCCACGTGGGCCCGCTCGTTGAGCAGGCTGAGCAGGCGCTGGTCGAGCGAGTCGATCTGCACGCGCAGATCGGCCAGGCTCTCGGAGTTATCGGAAGGTGAAGAGGGTGGTGTGGGGGCGGAGGCGGTCATCGGTGCGGGCAACTGAGCGGAGCATGCGCCTAGGCATGCGATCGCTCGAATTCTCGCATGTAGCCCACCAGCGCCTGCACCCCTTCCAGCGGCATGGCGTTGTAAATGCTGGCGCGCATGCCGCCGACCGACTTGTGCCCCTTGAGTTGCAGCAGCCCGGCTTCGCGCGCACCGGCCAGGAAGGCTTCGTTGCGCCCTTCGTCCGCCAGGAAGAACGGCACGTTCATGCGCGAGCGGCAGTTGGGGTCGATGCGGTTGGCGTAGAAGTCGGAGCCGTCGATGTAGTCGTACAGCAGCTTCGCCTTGGCGATGTTGCGCTGCTCGATGGCCGCGACGCCCGTGAGGTCGCCTTCCTTTTGCTGCAGCAGCCACTGGAACGTGAGCCCTGCCATGTAGATGCCCCAGGTCGGCGGGGTGTTGTACATGGAGTTGTTGTCGGCCACGGTCTTGTAGTTGAACGCGCTCGGGCAGATCTCGAGCGCGTGGCCGAGCAGGTCGTCGCGCACGACGACGATCGTCAGGCCGGCCGGGCCGAGGTTCTTCTGCGCGCCGCCGAAGGCCAGGCCCACGCGGCTCCAGTCGACGCTGCGCGAGGCAACGTGCGAAGAGAAATCGATGACCAGCGGGGCATTGCTGCCCAGCGCCGCCAGGTCGGGCAGCTGCTGGAACTCGATGCCGTTGATGGTCTCGTTGGAGCACACGTGCACGTACGAGGCGTCCTTGGACAGCTGCCAGGTCGCGGGATCGGGCAATCCGGTGTGCTGGTCGTCGGCATTGCTCGCGGCCACGCGCGCGGTGCAGTAGCGCTGCGCTTCCTTGTGCGACTTGGTGCTCCAGCTGCCGGTAATGACGAAGTCGGCGGTCTTGCCGCGCGACAGGTTCAGCGGAACGATGGCGTTCTCGCCGAGGCCGCCACCCTGCATGAACAGGATGTGGAAATTGGAGGGCACGGCCAGCAGCGTGCGGATGTCGGCTTCGGCCTGCGTGCAGATCGAGCCGAACTCCTTGCCGCGATGGCTCATTTCCATCACGCTCATGCCGCTGCCGTGCCAGTCGAGCATTTCGGAGGCGGCGCGTTGCAGCACCGCTTCCGGCATGGCAGCCGGGCCGGCCGAAAAGTTGTAGGGGCGCTTGCCGGCCGGCGTCTGCTGCTGGGTCACGTTGCTTTACTTCTTGGCTGGTGCCTTGGCCGGGGCCTTGGCGGCGGGGGCGGCGGCATCGGTCGGGGCGCCGAGGGCCTTGGCGACGTTCTCATCGAGTGCGCGCATCTTCGGTTCGATGGTGGCGCGCGTGTCGGCCACCAGCTTTTCCGTCAGTGCGGTCTGCATCTTCGGGTTCAGCTCCTGGTACTTCTTGCTCAGGGGCGAGTTGATCCAGGCCAGCAGCTGCTTGAGCTCGTCTTCGCTGAAGTTCTGCTCGAGCAGCGGGGTCAGGGCGCCAGGAGCCAGCTGCACTGCCTTGTCGCGCACGATCGGGTAGGCGTCGTCGAAGTACTTCTTCAGCTCGGCGTCGGCAGCCTTGGCGGCAGACTCGCGCTTGGCTTCCGGCACCTGCGTCTGCAGGTACTGCGAACCCGCCTGTGCGATCGGAGCGCTCGATTGCTCGACCAGGCCGCGCGCCAGCGATTCGATGCCGGGACGCTGGATGTCGATGAACTGCTTGATGAGCGTGGCCTTGTCCTGGGCCATTGCGGCCATCGAACTGCTAGCCAGGGCGACCGTCAGAAGTGCGAGTTTGATTTTTTTCACTGAGGATTCTCCGTTGAAGATGAGGAAGTATCGTCCGCGTCAGGCTCGGTTTCGCCATTCGCGTCGTTTTCGACGATACGTTGCAGCCCGCTGAGTTTGGCGCCTTCGTCGAGTCCGATCAGCGTGACGCCTTGCGTCGCACGACCCAGTTCGCGAATCTCGGCAACCCGCGTGCGTACAAGCACGCCCTTGTCGGTAATGAGCATGATCTCATCATCCGAATGCACGAGTGTGGCGGCAACGACCTTGCCGTTGCGCTCACTCTGTTGAATCGCGATCATGCCTTTGGTTCCGCGGCCGTGGCGCGTGTATTCCGTAATGCTTGTGCGTTTTCCGTAACCGTTTTCGGTCGCGGTGAGCACGCTTTGCTGCTCGTCCTCGGCCACCAGCATGGCGATCACGCCCTGGCCCGGGTCGAGCGACATGCCCCGCACGCCGCGCGCGTTGCGGCCCAGCGGGCGGACGTCTTCCTCGTCGAAGCGCACGGCCTTGCCGCCGTCGCTGAAGAGCATCACGTCGTGCTTGCCGTCGGTCAGGGCGGCGCCGATCAGGTAGTCGCCCTCGTCCAGGTTCACGGCAATGATGCCGCCCTTGCGCGGGTTGTTGAACTCGTCGAGCGCGGTCTTCTTGACGGTGCCCATCGAGGTCGCCATGAACACGTACTGGTCGGCCGGGAAGGTGCGCTTTTCGCCGGTGAGGGCGAGGGCGACGTTGATCTTCTCGCCTTCCTGCAGCGGGAACATGTTGACGATCGGACGGCCGCGCGAGCCGCGGGAACCCGCAGGCACTTCCCATACCTTGAGCCAGTACAGCCGGCCGCGGTTCGAGAAGCACAGGATGTAGTCGTGCGTGTTGGCGATGAAGAGCTGGTCGATCCAGTCGTCTTCCTTGGTGGCCGTGGCCTGCTTGCCGCGGCCGCCGCGCTTCTGGGCGCGGTACTCGCCCAACGGCTGGCTCTTGATGTAGCCGCTGTGCGAGAGCGTCACCACCATGTCGGTCGGGGTGATCAGGTCTTCGGTCGAGAGGTCGTAGGCGCTGTGCTCCACCAGGCTGCGGCGCGCGCCAACCTTCGACTGGCCGAACTCCTGCTTGATGGTGCCCAGCTCGTCGCCGATGATGGTCGAGACGCGCTCGGGCTTGGCCAGGATGTCGAGCAGGTCGTCGATCTCGGCCATGACGTCCTTGTACTCGGCCACGATCTTGTCCTGCTCGAGGCCGGTCAGGCGCTGCAGGCGCATCTGCAGGATTTCCTGGGCTTGCGTGTCCGAGAGGCGATAGAGGCCGTCGCCGCCCATGCCGTACTGGCGTTCGAGGCCCTCGGGGCGGTAGTCGTCGGCGTTGATCACGCCGCCGTCGGCGCGCGAGCGCGTGAGCATCTCGCGCACCAGCTTGCTGTCCCAGCTGCGCGTCATGAGCTCGGCCTTGGCGACCGGCGGCGTGGGCGATTCGCGGATGATGCGGATGAACTCGTCGATGTTCGCCAGCGCCACTGCCAGGCCTTCGAGCACATGGCCGCGCTCGCGTGCCTTGCGCAGATTGAAGACGGTGCGGCGCGTGACCACTTCGCGGCGGTGCTGCAGGAAGACCTGGATCAGGTCCTTCAGGTTGCACAGCTTGGGCTGGCCGTCGACCAGCGCCACCATGTTGATGCCGAAGGTGTCCTGCAGCTGAGTCTGCTTGTAGAGGTTGTTGAGCACGACCTCGGGCACTTCGCCGCGCTTGAGCTCGATCACTAGGCGCATGCCCGACTTGTCGGACTCGTCCTGGATGTGGCTGATGCCTTCGATCTTCTTCTCGTGCACCAGCTCGGCCATGCGCTCCTGCAGCGTCTTCTTGTTGACCTGGTAGGGGAGCTCGTCGACGATGATCGCCTGGCGCTGGCCGCGGTCGATGTCCTCGAAGTGGCATTTGGCGCGCATCACGACCTTGCCGCGGCCTGTACGGTAGCCGTCCTTCACGCCGTTGATGCCGTAGATGATGCCGGCGGTGGGGAAGTCGGGCGCCGGCACGATTTCCATCAGTTCGTCGATGGAGGCTTCGGGGTTGCGAAGCAGGTAGAGGCAGGCGTCGACGACCTCGTTCAGGTTGTGCGGCGGAATATTGGTGGCCATGCCGACCGCAATACCGCCCGAGCCGTTCACAAGCAAATTGGGCAACTGGCTCGGCAGCACCTTCGGCTCTTTTTCGGAACCGTCGTAATTGTCCTGGAAGTCGACAGTTTCCTTGTCGATATCGGCCAGCATTTCGTGCGCAATTTTGGCCAGCCGGATTTCCGTATAACGCATTGCGGCCGCGTTGTCTCCATCGACCGACCCGAAGTTGCCCTGGCCGTCGACCAGCATGTGGCGCATGGAGAAGTCCTGGGCCAGCCGGACGATGGTGTCGTAGACCGACTGGTCGCCGTGCGGGTGGTACTTACCGATCACGTCACCGACGATACGGGCGGACTTCTTGTACGGCCGGTTCCAGTCGTTGTTGAGTTCGTGCATCGCGTAGAGCACGCGCCGGTGTACTGGCTTGAGGCCGTCACGGGCGTCGGGAAGCGCTCGGCCGACGATCACGCTCATGGCGTAATCGAGATAGCTGCTGCGCATTTCCTCTTCAAGACTGATGGGCAGGGTTTCTTTTGCGAAGGAGGTCATGAACGAGGTGCTGGCGGCAGGAAGGTGAAATTTTACGCTGTGAGGGGTGTCGCACCGCCGCAACACAAGGCCTCTATTCCGCCTCCGTCCTACGCTTCGGGGCCGTCCTGCGGCCTGTTTGCCAAAGACCCTATGGCACAATCGCCTCAACGTTTTGGGTGGTGGTCACTTAAAGCGTCCTTGATTCGCAGCGCGGCTGCGGCTTTTTCCCCAAGAGGAGAACCATGAAGAAACTGAATAAAGTGGCGATGATGTTTGCAGTCGCTGCGCTCGCCACTGCCGCCGGCGCGCAGACCCGTGTCACCGCTGCGGACGGCGGTCCTACGATCGACAACTGGCAAAACGGCACCGGCGAACTGGTCTGGAAGAACGGCACGAACGAACTGTGCTGGCGCGATGCCAACTGGACGCCCGCAACGGCTGCCGCTGGTTGCGACGGTGCTCTGGTTCCTGCTGCTCCTGTCGCTACGGCTCCTACGCCTGCTGCTCCGGTTCCCCCGGCTCCCCCGGTCGTGGCCGCCAACAAGGTGACCTTCGCTGCTGACGCCTTCTTCGACTTCGACAAGTCGGTTCTGAAGCCTGAAGGCCGTGCGAAGCTGACCGACCTGGTCGAGAAGATCCGTGGTGTGAACCTCGAAGTGATCATCGCTGTGGGCCACACCGACTCGATCGGTACGGTTGCCTACAACCAGCGTCTGTCGGTCCGTCGCGCCGAAGCCGTCAAGGCCTTCCTGGTCTCGAAGGGCATCGAACGCAACCGCGTCTACACCGAAGGCAAGGGCAAGTCGCAGCCTGTGGCTGACAACAAGACCAAGGAAGGTCGCGCCAAGAACCGTCGCGTGGAAATCGAAGTGGTCGGCACCCGCGCCAACTAATCAATCGATTCCATCGATCATGAAAACCCCGCTACGGCGGGGTTTTTTTATGTCTGTCGAATTGGCATTCGCTCATTCAGCAAAGCCTTGCTCGGTGTTGTCGGGCATGGCTCGTTTCATAATCGCTGCATGACAGAAAACGTGAATGCCGATCCGGCCGAACTGGCCAAGTTTTCAGAACTCGCGCACCGTTGGTGGGATTTGGAAAGTGAATTCCGACCATTGCACGAAATCAATCCATTGCGCCTGGAATGGATCGACGGTATTGCGCCTATTTCGCAGCGCCGGGTGCTCGATATCGGCTGCGGCGGTGGCATCCTGGCCGATTCGATGGCTCGCAAGGGTGCGGAAGTTCTGGGCATCGACCTGGCCGGCAAGGCGCTCAAGGTGGCGCAACTTCATGCGCTCGAAGCCGGCACGCGCGGCGTGAAGTACCGCGAGATCAGCGCTGAGGCGCTGGCGGCGGAGCAGCCGGGCAGTTTCGATGTCGTCACCTGCATGGAAATGCTCGAGCATGTGCCGCAACCGGCATCGGTGATCCAGGCCTGCGCGGATCTGGTGAAGCCAGGTGGATGGGTGTTCTTCTCGACCATCAACCGAAACCTGAAGTCTTTCATGCTGGCCATAGTGGGCGCCGAATACGTGCTTGGCATGCTGCCGCGTGGGACGCATGAGTACGCGAAGTTGATTCGCCCTAGCGAACTGGCCGCCTATTGCCGGGCAGCCGGGCTCGACCTGCGGCACACCCGGGGCATGGAGCACAACCCGTTGACGCGCCGCTACTGGCTCAGCGGCGACACCAGCGTCAACTACATGTTCGCCACCCGGAAGCCGGGCGCTCCGGCATGAGCAGCGGGCTCAAGACAAAAGCTGTGCTGTTCGACCTCGACGGCACGCTGATCGACAGCGCACCCGACCTGGGCGCGGCAGCCGACAAGATGCGTACCGATCGCGGCTTGGCGTCGTATCCGCTCGAAAGATACCGACCGATGGCAGGGGCCGGTGCGCGGGGCATGCTTGGCGTGGCCTTCGGCATCACGCCGGAGTCGCCCGAGTTCGATGAATTGCGCGAAGAGTTCTTCGTGACCTACGAGCGCCGCATGCTGCTCAATACGCAGGTGTTCGACGGCGTTCATGCGTTGATCGAAGCACTGCGCGAGCAGGGGCTTCCATGGGGTGTCGTGACCAACAAGTCGATGCGGTTCACCGACCCGCTCACGCGCGCCATACCGCTCTTCGAGACCGCAGGAGCGGTTATCAGCGGCGACACCACGCCGTTCGCCAAGCCGCATCCAGAGCCCCTGCATGAAGCCGCGCGCCGACTCGGCGTGCCTTCCGATGCCTGCATGTACGTGGGCGACGACGAGCGGGACATCATCGCGGGCCGCGCAGCGGGCATGCGCACCGTTGCCGCCACCTACGGCTACATGGGTTCGCAGGCCGATTCGGCCCTGTGGAAGGCCGACGCATCAATATCTTCGCCCTTGGAGCTCTTGAAGTTACTCAATAGCGCCTAAAATGAGTCGCTTGGGGCTGCACTGGTTTCGACGTGGGTTCGGAGTCGCAGCGGGGCATGTCGAGCTGAATGCGCTCGTAAAACAGATTCAAACAAACTAACTGCAAACGACGAACGTTTCGCACTCGCTGCTTAATTGCCAGTGAGCCTTGCAACAGTTGGCCGATGGGCTGGGCAAGGGGGTCTGGAGCAATCCTGACCTCCCGGCTGCAAGGATAATTACATGGGCTGGCTTCGATCCGGGTACCTTGGGTCGGGGCGAGAAAATAGGGTGCTGGCGTCCGGTTCAGCGTGTGACTGCGCGGTTCCGGAAGCGAGACTTAAATCAGATCACTAAACATGTAGAACTGCGCGATGAAGGCTTGCGGACGGGGGTTCAAATCCCCCCAGCTCCACCACATTCACACACGCTGAGTCCAACAAGATCAAGGACTTAAGCGATCTGGGCAATCAGCGCAACGCTTCGACCAGATCAAGCACCATCCGGTCCGGACCGAACTTCTCCACGCCTTGCGTCAGCAGCGCATCCACGGCTTGCGCGATGCCGTGCCCGGCCGACGCCTGTTCCGCCATGTCGTTGTAGTAGCCAAGGTCCTTCTTGGCGTTCGCCATCGAGAACTTCAGCGAATCGGTGCCGCCCGTCAGCAGCTTGGGCTTGACGCGTTCCAGCGCCACGCCATTGCCGCCGCCCTTGGCGAGCACATCGACGAACACCTCTGGCTTCACGCCGGCGCGCTCCGCACAGGCGGCTGCCTCGCACAGCAGCGCCACGGTGCCCAGAGACACGAAGTTGTGAAGCAGCTTCATCGCGTGGCCGGCGCCGATGCCGCCCACGTGCGTGATGTTCTCCGCAAAGCAGCGCAGCAGCGGCAGGCACGAGGCCAGCACTTCGGCGTCGCCGCCCACCAGCAGGTTCAGGCGTCCTTCGGCCGCCTCCTTGGCGGTGCGCGTCATGGGCGCGTCGATGAACTTGCCGCCCTTGGCGCTCACCGCCTCGGCCACCTTGGCGGTGGAGGCGGGCACTGCCGTGGAGCAGTCGATCACGACCGTACCGGGGCGCAGCGCTGACAGTGCGCCTTGGTCGCCCAGCATCACGGCCTCGACCTGCGGCGTGCCGGTGACGCACAGGATCAGCACGTCGACCTGAGCAGCCAGCGCAGCCACGTCCTTCACCGAAGTGGCGCCGGCCTTCAGCAACCCGTCGATCGGCTGGTTGCCCGCGTGTTCCAGCACGGTCAGCTGGTGGCCATGCTTGACGATGTTGCTTGCGATGCCGTGGCCCATCAGGCCGACGCCGACGAGGCCGACCTTGCGCGGCGTTTGCTGTTCAGTGGTTGTCATGTGTTGTCTTCATCCGTGCTTGATTGCGATGGTCTTGAGGGTCGTGAATCCGAGCAGGGCCTCGAAGCCCTTCTCGCGGCCGAAGCCGCTGGATTTCACGCCGCCGAAGGGCAGTTCTACACCACCCGCCGCACCGTAATTGTTGACGAAGACCTGCCCGCAGTGCAGCTTGTGCGCCATGCGCAGCTGGCGCGCGCCGTCGCGGGTCCACACGCCGGCCACCAGGCCGAAGTCCGTGCCGTTGGCCAGGCGCACCGCCTCCGCCTCGTCGGCGAAAGGCATCACGACCAGCACAGGGCCGAAGATCTCGCGCTGCGCCAGATCGCTGTCGTGCGGCACATCGCGGAACAGCACGGCCTCCTGGTAGTAGCCGCTGGACGGTGCGTTGGGCGACACCGTGCCGCGCGCCGCCACCTTCAGGCCCGCGGCCTCGGCCGTCGAGACCATGTCGCGCACCTGGCGGAACTGCTTTTCGTTGATGAGCGGGCCCATGTCCAGGTCTTCGGCGGGCGTGCCCGCGCGCACGGCGGTGAAGCGCTTCGCGAGCCGCTGCACCACTTCTTCGTAGACCGACTGTTCCACCAGCACGCGGCTGCCGGCCGAGCAGGTCTGGCCCGCGTTCTGGATGATGGCGTTGAGCAGCACCGGCTCGGCCGCGTCCAGGTCGGCATCGGCGAACACGATCTGCGGCGACTTGCCGCCCAGCTCCAGCGTCACCGGGCAGTGGCGCTCGGCGGCGGCCAGGCCCACGCTGCGGCCGGTCATGGTCGAGCCGGTGAAGGAGATGTGGTCGATGCCCGGGTGCGCGCACAGCGCCGCGCCGGCTTCCTTGCCGTAGCCCGTCACCACATTGAGCGCGCCGGCCGGGAAGCCGACCTCGGTCGCAAGCTCGGCGAGCCGCAGCAGCGACAGGCTGGCGTCTTCGGCCGGCTTCACCACGCAGGCGTTGCCGGCGGCGAGCGACGCACCCACGCTGCGGCCCGCGATCTGCATCGGGTAGTTCCAGGGAATGATGTGGCCCGTCACGCCGTGCGGGATGCGCACGGTCAGCACCGTGTAGCCGCGTTCGTAGGGCAGCGTGTCGCCATGCAGCTTGTCGCAGGCGCCGGCGTAGTACTCCATGTAGCGGGCCAGCGCGGTCGCGTCGTTGCGCGCCACGCGCAGTGCCTTGCCGGTGTCGCGGGCTTCGAGCTGGGCCAGCTCCTCGTGGTGGGCCATGACGGCGGCGCCGAGCTTGCCGAGCAGGCGGCCGCGCTGCAGCGCCGTCATCTCGCCCCAGGTACCGTCGAAGTTGTCGCCCATGGCCTGGCGCGCCGCGCGCACGGCGGTATCGATGTCGGCGGCGGTGCCGCGTGCGATCTCGCCGAATTTTTGGCCATCGCTCGGGTCGATCACGTCGATGGTGGCGTTGCCTTCGGACGCCACGCGGCGGCCGTCGATGTAGTGGGTGGCGTTCATGGGGTCGATGTCTCCTTGTGGCGGATCACTTGGGTTCCGGCCAGGGTTTCTGTGCTTCGCGGATCTGCTCGAAGGCGCGGCTGAACTGCAGCACGCCCAGGTCGTCGAAACGGCGCCCGGCGATCTGCAGCCCGATGGGCATGCCCTCGGCCGAATAGCCGCAGTTGATCGACGCGGCGGGCTGCTCCGACATGTTGTAGGGCACCGTGAAGCCGATGTGTTCCAGCGGCAGCATCGGATCGTTGGTCGGCGAGGCGTGGTCGGCCGGCGCGGGCAGGTTGGGCGACACCGGCGAGATGACGAAGTCGTAGGCCTTGGTTGCGGCGACCGTGGCCGCGCGCGTGGCGATGAACTGGCTGTAGGCGTCGAAGATGTGCGCGCCCGAGAATCCGGCGGCGCTCTCGGCCCATTCGCGGATGTACGGCAGGATCTTCGCGCGCTTCTCGGCCGGCATCGCCTGGATGTCGATGCACGAGCGCATGCGCCAGAAGTGGTCCATGCCCTGCAGCATCTTCGGTGTCATGAAGGCCGGGATTTCTTCGACGTGCGCACCGGCAGCCTCGATGCGCTTCGCCGCGCGGCGCACCGCCTCGGCGATCTGCGGATCGAGCGGCAGGCCGCAGCCCGCGTCCATGTGCAGCGCCACGCGCTTGCCCTTGAGGAACGACGGATCGACCTCGAAGGCGTTCCAGTCGATGACCGGCGGCGGCAGCTCCGAGTAGTCGCGATCGTCGGGCTGCGCGACCGACGCCATCATCAGCGCCGAGTCGGCCACCGTGCGCGTCATCGGACCGGCACAGCGGCCCATGTAGGGTGAACTGAGGGGAATGCGGCCGAAGCTGGGCTTGAGCGTGTAGATGCCGCACCAGCTGGCCGGCAGGCGCAGCGAGCCGCCGATGTCCGTGCCCACGTGCAGCGGGCCGTAGCCTGCGGCCGCAGCAGCACCGGCGCCGGAGCTGGAACCGCCCGGCGTGCGCGAAACGTCCCATGGGTTGCGCGAGAGTTCATGAAAGCTCGACAGGCCCGACGACAGCATGCCCAGGTCGGGCATGGTGGTCTTGGCCACCAGCACCGTGCCGTCTTCCTTCAGGCGCGCGGCGGGCGGCGAGTCGTAGCTCATCGGCACCAGGTCGTAGGCGGCGGTGCCCAGCGGCATCGGGTCGCCTTCGGTGGCGAGGTTGTCCTTGATGGTCACGGGCACGCCGTCGAGCATGCCGCGCGGCTTGCCGGCCAGCCAGCGGGCTTCGGAGGCGCGCGCCTGCTCGAGCGCGAGTTCAGGGCGGAACAGCCAGGTTGCGTGCAGCTCGGGCTCGTAGGCGGCGATGCGCTCGTTCACCGAGCGCGCCACTTCCACCGGCGACAGTTCCTTGGCGGCATAGGCCGCGTGCAGCTCCTGCACGCCCAGCGAATAGAGGGGCTTGGTCGTCATCGCATCAACCCCACGAGATCGCGGCCAGGTCGTTCACCACGATCGGCATGCTCGGCCACAGGCCCTTCACTTCCTTGCGCGCGATGGTCGGGAACACCGCCTGGTAGAGGAAGCCGTTGACCGCATCGGTGGCCAGCATGCGCTGGGCGTCGGCCAGCAGGTCGGCGCGGCGCTTCTTGTTCTCTTCGTTCTGGATGGTGACGAACAGGTCGCGGAATTTCTTGGAGTCGTAGCCCCAGTAGTAGTCGGGCTCGGTGTACTTCACCAGGTCGAAGGGCTCCACGTGCGCGACCATCGTCAGGTCGAAATCGTGCGCGCCGCCGAAGGTGCCGCTGAGCCACTGGGCCCATTCCACGTTCTGGATCTTCACGTTGATGCCGATCTGCGCCAGCTGCGCTGCGATCATCTCGCCGCCCTGGCGTGCATACGAGGGCGGAGGCAGTTGCAGGCGCAGTTCTAGCGGCGTCTTCACGCCCGCTTCGGCCAGCAGCTTCTTCGCTTTCTCGATGTCGAAGGGGTTCATCGCCGTGGTGTCGACGAAGCCCGGCGCGCCCATGGCGTAGTGGCTGCCGATGGGCTTGCCGAAGCCGTCCGCCGCGCCCTGGATGATTGCGTTGCGGTCGATGGCCGCCAGGATGGCGCGGCGCACGCGCACGTCGTCCAGTGGCTTCTTGCGGTTGTTGATGGTCAGGATCACCTTGCCGCGCGTGCCCACTTCAATCACCTGGAAGCGCGGGTTGCCCTTGAACTGCGCGACCGAGCGGGTGCCCGCGCGCGGGAAGATGTCGATGTCGCTGGCCATCAGCGCGGCGGTCTGCGCGGCCGTGTCCGACATGAAGCGGAACACGAACTTCGGGACCTTCGCGAGGCTCGGGTCGCGGTAGCTCGGCGACTTGACCAGCGTGCAGGAGGCGCCGCGCTGCCATGCGCTCAGCTTGTACGGGCCGGTGCCCACCGGCGCGGTGGCATTGGTGTCGGCGCTCTTGGGCTCGACGATGCAGGCGGTCGACTGCCCCAGCATGAACGGCAGGTCGGGGTTGGGCAGCGTGCTGTTGACGCCCACCGTGTACTCGTCGAGCACCACGGTGCCGATCTCGCTGAAGAAGCGCTTGTCCTTGTTGGTGCTCTTGGCGCCGCCCGCGCGGTCGAACGAGAACTTCACGGTGTGCGCGTTGAAGGGCTGGTCGTTCTCGAAGCGCACGCCCTTGCGAAGCTTGAAGACGAAGGTCTTCATGTCGGGCGACGACGACCAGCTCTCCGCCAGCATCGGCGTGACCGAGCCGTCGGCATTCACCTTGGTGAGCGTCTCGAAGATGTTGTACTGCGTGATCTCCGCGATGGCCGACGCGGCGCCGGTGGTCGGGTCCAGGCCCGGCGGCTCGAGCGGCATGCCGATCGTCAGCGTGTTCTTGCCGGCCTGCGCACGTGCCTGGGGCAGGAAGACCCCCGGGATTGCCGCGGCCATGGCGGAAGTCATGAGTGTGCGTCGCTTCAACATTCGATAGTTCCTGGAGGTGAGGATGAAACTGAGAACCGGCGTCGCCTAGCGCGACGGCGTGTGCAGCACGGCGGACAGCAGCGTGCGCGTGTATTCGTGCTGCGCATGCGCGAACAGGTCGGCCGGGCGGCCCCGCTCCACGATGCGGCCCTTGAACACCACGCAGACTTCGTCGCACAGGTGGTTGACCACCGCGAGGTCGTGGCTGATGAGCAGGTAGCTGATGCCGAACTGCTGCTGCAGGTCCTGCATCAGGTTGAGCACCTGGGCCTGCACCGACACGTCGAGCGCGCTCACCGGCTCGTCGGCCACGATGAGCTTGGGGCGTGTGATGAGCGCGCGTGCAATGGCGATGCGCTGGCGCTGCCCGCCCGAGAACTCGTGCGGGTACTTGTCCATGTCGGTGGTGCGCAGGCCGACGGCGGCAAGCGCTTCCGATGCGCGCTCGCGCTGCTCGGCGCGGCTGGTCTCGGCCAGCGCCTCCAGCGGCTCGGCCACGATGCGCGCCACGGTCTGGCGCGGGTCGAGCGAACCGTAGGGGTCCTGGAACACCATCTGGAAATCGCGCCGCGCCGTGCGCAGCGCTTCCTTCGACAGCGCATGCAGGTCGCGGCCTTCGAGCGATACGGTGCCGGACGTGGGCGTGTCCAGCGCCATCACCAGCCGCGCGATGGTCGACTTGCCCGAGCCCGATTCGCCGACGATGCCCATGCTCTTGCCGGCGTGCACGTCGAAGCTCACGCCGTTGAGCGCCTTCACGGTCGGCGGCGGGCCGAACAGTTTTTCACGCGGCAGCGCGTAGTGGCGGTAGAGGTTCTTCACGGCCAGCAGGGGCTGGCCGGCATTGGTGGACTGGCTCATGCGGGGAGGGCGGCGGCCTTGGCGTTCAGCGCGGCGATCTCGCCGAGCCGCAGGCAGCGCACCGTGTGGTCGTTCGGCAGCAGCGTGGCCTGGGGCCGGGTGCTCTGGCACAGGTCGATGGTGTGGGCGCAGCGGCCCGCGAAGGCGCAGCCGCGCGGCATGTCGACCAACTCGGGCACGCTGCCCCGGATGGTCGGCAGCCTGCCCGCGCGCACCGCGCCGATGGCGGGGCGCGCCGCGAACAGGCCGCGCGTGTAGGGATGCGCGCGGCCCGCGAAGACGGTGTCGGTCGGGCCGCTTTCGACCGCGCTGCCGCCGTACATCACTAGCATGCGCTTCACGCTGTTGGCGATCACGCCGAGGTCGTGCGAGATCAGGATCATCGCCATGCCCATTTCCTTGACCAGGCTCTGGATCAGGTCGAGCACCTGCTTCTGGATGGTCACGTCGAGCGCGGTGGTGGGCTCGTCGGCAATCAGCAGGTCGGGGCCGCAGGCCAAGGCTATCGCGATGCCGATGCGCTGGCGCTGGCCGCCGGAGAACTGGTGCGGGTAGGCGTCGAGGCGCGAGGCCGCGTCGGGAATGCCCACGCGGTCGAGCAGGCCCAGAGCTTCCTTGCGGGCCTGCGCCTTGGTCAGCCCGCGGTGCAGCTGCAGCGGCTCGCCGACCTGGCGCGCGATGGTGTGCACCGGGTTCAGCGCCGTCATCGGTTCCTGGAAGATCATGCCGATGCGGTTGCCGCGGATCTGGCACATCTGCTTTTCGGGCAGGCCGACGAGTTCCTGCCCGTCGAGCTTGATGCTGCCGGTGACCTGCGCGCTGGAGGGCAGCAGGCCCATGAGCGACATCACGGTGATCGACTTGCCGCAGCCCGATTCGCCGACGATGCCCAGCGTTTCGCCGCGCTCCAGCGAGAACGAGATGCCGCGCACGGCCGGGGCCGGGCCGCGCTGGGTCTGCAGGCCGATCTGGAGGTTGTTGACTTCGAGGAGGGGCATCGTGGTCTCAGCGTGCGCGGGCGAGGCGCGGATCGAGCAGGTCGCGCAGGCCGTCGCCCAGCAGGTTCAGGCCCAGCACCGCCAGCGCGATCGCCATGCCGGGAAAGACCGCCAGCAGCGGCTGCTGGAACATCAGGGTCTGTGCTTCGCTGAGCATGCGGCCCCACGACGGTTGCGGCGGCTGCGTGCCGAGGCCGAGGTACGAGAGCGCGGCTTCCGCGAGGATGGCGATGGCGAAGCGGATGGTGATCTGCACGATCAGCACGGCCGAGATGTTCGGCAGCACGTGCTGCATGGTGATGGCGAACGAGCCCTTGCCGCAGGCGCGCGCCGCGGCCACGTATTCGCGCGACCAGATGGCGTTGGCCGATGCGCGCGTGATGCGCGCGAAGGTCGGGATGTTGTAGATGCCGATCGCGACGATGGCATTCACGATGCCCGCGCCGAACACGGCGGTCATCATGATGGCGGAGAGGATCGCGGGGAAGGCCAGCGTGAAGTCCGACAGGCGCATTACCGCTTCCTCGACCCAGCCGCGTCTGGCCGCCGCGAGCAGGCCCAGCGCGGTGCCGACCACCAAGCCGATGCCCACGGCAATGATGCCGACCAGGATGGATGCGCGCGCACCCACCAGCAGCAGAGAGGCCACGTCGCGCCCGAATGCATCGGTGCCCAGCCAGTGCGAGCCCGTCGGGGCCTGCATCTTGTTCGCCATGTCCATCGCATACGGCGACCACGGCGTCCATACGAAGGACACCAGCGCCGCGATGAGTAGCAGCGCGGCCAGCACGCCGCCGATGACGAAGCTGCGGTGCTTCACCGCGCGTTGCCAGAAACCGGGGAGCTTGAGCGCCGCGGCGCTGGGGGCCGGGGCCGTGATGGCGTTCATATGTCGCTGGCCTTGATGCGCGGGTCGATGACGGCGTAGAGCACGTCGACCACGAAATTCACGATGACCACCATGGCCGCGAGCAGCATCACGCAGTTGCGCACCACGATCAGGTCGCGGTTGCTGATGGCCTGGAAGATCAGCCGGCCCAGGCCGGGAAGATAGAACACGTTCTCCACCACGATGGTGCCGGCCAGCAGCTCGGAGAACTGCATGCCCATCACCGTGATGACCGGGATCATGGCGTTGCGCAGCACATGCGTCCAGAGCACCATGCGCTGCGAAACGCCCTTGGCCCGCGCGGTGCGCACGAAGTCTTCGCGCATCACTTCCAGCACCGCCGAGCGCGTGATGCGCGCGAGGATCGCGGCCTGCACCACCGCAAGCGACAGTGCAGGCAACAGGAGCGACTTGATGCCCGAGAAGAAGCCGTCGCCCCAGCCCTCGAAGCCGCCTGCCGAGAACCACTGCAGCTTCACCGAGAACACGAGGATCAGCAGGATCGCGAACCAGAAATTGGGAATGGCGATGCCGACCTGGGCCATGCCCATCAGGCCGACGTCGCCAAGCTTGTTGTGGCGCGCCGCGGCCGTCACGCCCACCAGCAGCGCGATGACCGTGGTGAAGAACATCGCCAGCAGCGCCAGCGGCATGGTGAGCGCCAGCCGCTCGAGGATCAGGTCGAGCACCGGCGAGCTGTAGGCGTAGCTGTCGCCGAGGTTGCCGGTGAGCAGGCCGCCGATCCAGTGCCAGTAGCGCGTCCACGCGGGCAGGTCGAGGCCGAGCTTGGTGGCCAGCGCCGCCACCGCTTCGGGCGAGGCGTCGGGGCCCATGAGCATCTGTGCGGCGTTGCCGGGCAGTATCTCGAGGACGAGGAAAACGATGATCGACGCGCCGACCAGCGTGCCGATCAGCGTCAGCGTGCGCTTCAGCAGGAACAGGCCCATCTCAGTGTCCCCGGCCGCAAAGGGATGAGGGGCTCGCCGTCATGCCGAGATGCAGTCGGCGATCGCGCGGCCCACGTCCACGGTATTCGCGGTGCCTCCCATGTCGCGCGTGCGCGGGCCTTCGCTCAGCACCGTCTCGATGGCCGAGATGACGGCGGCCGAAGCCTGTGCGTACACCGGGTCGTTGTTGCCCAGGTGGTCGAGCATCAGCGCGGCCGACCATATCTGGCCGATCGGGTTGGCGATGCCCTTGCCCGCGATGTCGGGCGCCGAGCCGTGCACCGGCTCGAACAGCGACGGGAACTTGCGCTCCGGGTTCAGGTTGGCGCTCGGCGCGATGCCGATGGTGCCGGTGCAGGCCGGGCCCAGGTCGGACAGGATGTCGCCGAACAGGTTGGAGGCCACCACCACGTCGAACCAGTCGGGGTGCTGCACGAAGTGCGCGCACAGGATGTCGATGTGGTACTTGCTGGTCGCGATGTCCGGATGGCGCTTGGCGATCTCGGCCAGGCGCTCGTCCCAGTAGGGCATGGTCACCGAGATGCCGTTCGACTTGGTCGCGGCCACCAGGTTCTTGCGCGGGCGGCGGCTGGCCAGCTCGAATGCGTATTCGATGATGCGGTCCACGCCGACGCGGGTGAACACCGCTTCCTGGATCGCCATTTCGCGCGGCGTGCCTTCGAACAGGCGGCCGCCCACGGAGGTGTACTCGCCTTCGGTGTTCTCGCGCACCACCAGGAAGTCGATGTCGCCGGGCTTGCGGTGCGCCAGCGGTCCGGGCACGCCGGGCATCAGGCGCACGGGGCGCAGGTTCACGTACTGGTCGAAGTCGCGGCGGATCTTGATGAGCAGGCCCCACACGGCGATGTGGTCGGGCACCTTGTCGGGCGCGCCCACCGCGCCGAAGTAGATGGCGTCATGGCCCTGGATCTTGTCGGCCCAGTCGGCCGGCATCATCAGGCCGGTGCGCACGTAGTGGTCGGAGCCCCAGTCGAAGTGGTCGTAAGAGAAGTCGATGCCGAAACGGCGCCCGACCGCGTCGAGCACGCGCAAACCTTCGGGCATGACCTCGACGCCGATGCCGTCTCCGGGAATGACGGCAATCCTGTGCTTTTTCTGCATTGACTCAACCTGTTCCAAATTCGTTTCGATGGGGCGAGCGCGCTCGTGACGCAAGGCCGCTGAAAAATTCTAGGAGCCGTGGCCATACGAGAGGTCGGGGTTGGCACCCACTCAGTGTTGACAAAATCAGAAGGCAAGGCGAGGCGGTTTGCTTGCTTGGACAACGATTTCGGTGTCACGGGAATGTCTTTGACTTCTAAAAATTAGAAGGCTCGGCGCGCCGCTTCAGGCCGCTGGAGAGCCCGCATGCAGCTTCATGAAGGCTTGCTGAATTCCGGTGTGCAGACCCGGCAGATACTTCGGCCGCTCGCGGCACCCGATCCCCAGGGAGCGGCCGCCAGGAAACACATGAATTCTTTGCCTGTCCAGGACAACGCCGGCCCCGGCGCGGGCGCCGCCATGCATGCGGGGTGGCGGCACGCGCTCGGGCAACGTTGGCGGCGCTGGGTCCAGCCCTCGCTGCTGAGGCGATTGCTGCTGGCGCAGGTTTCGGTGGTCGGGCTGCTGTGGGCCTGCATCGTCGGCCTGTTCCTGCACGACTCCAACCGCTTTCCCGAGCTCGTGCGCTACGACAGCCTCTTTGCCTGCATCATCACCGCCGCGCGGAATCTCGCGGACTCGCCGGACCGCCAGCAGGCCACGCTGCGCGCCTTCGACATGGCGCTGCTCGAGACCTCGGGCGACTTCACGTCCGACGAGGACAAGGCGCCGGTCATGCAGGTGTGGCAGCGCGGCAGGCTCATCTACAACTCGAGCGCATCGGTGCCGCCGATCATCAACCAGACCATCGGCAAGGTGGAGATCATCCGCCTGGGCGAACGGTCGCTGCGCGCGCGGACCATGGTCTCGCCGGTGCTCGACACCCGCGTGATGCTGGCCGAGCCCAAGTTCCTGCGGCTGTACTTCAACGCCGACGACCGCAGCTACTACTTCCTGCCCTTGCTCATCAGCCTGCCGTTCCTGGTGTTTCCCGCATGGCTGGCCGTGCTGCTCGCCTTGAGGCCGTGGCGGCAGGTGACGCGGGAGACTGCCGAGCGCGGCCCCGCCGACCTCACGCCGCTGTCGTTCGAGCCGCAGCACAAGGAACTGCGGCCGATGGTGCGCAGCATCAACGGCCTGCTGCGCAGCGTGCGCGACCGCGGTGTGCGCGAACGCGGGCTGATCGCCGACGCGGCCAATGAACTTCAGACACCGCTCGAGGCGATGCGCGTGAACGTCGAGGCGCTGAGGGCGCAGACGAACGACGAGGGCCAGCGCGAGCTCATGGCCAACCTGCTGCGCAGCAATGACCGCGCGACGCGGCTGGTCGGGCAGTTGCAGCAGCTGATGCGCAGCGACGAGGTACCGCAGAACGCCTTGCCTGAGGCGCTTGCGCTCGACGTCTTGGCGCGTGAGCGCATCGCGCTGCTCGGGCCGCTGGCGCAGGCGCGCGGCGTGAAGTTCGACTTTGCGGTGGATGACGAAGGCTCGGTACCGGTGTTCGGCGAGCGCGAGAGCCTGATTTCGATGGTGAGCAACCTGGTGGAGAACGCCGTCAAGTACAGCCCCGGGGGCGGCACGGTCAGTGTGCGTGTCGGCCGCGATGGCGCACGCGCGGTGCTTCGCGTGGCCGACCAGGGCCCGGGCATTCCACCGGCGCTGCGCGAGCGGGTGTTCGACCGCTTCTTCCGCAACCCCGACCAGACGCAGTCGGGCAGCGGGCTGGGGCTGGCGATCGTGAAGTCGGTGCTCGACAGGCACCACGGACAGATCATTCTGGAGGCGGGCGAAGACGGGCGGGGGCTGCTGGCGACCGTGTGGCTGCCGTTGTCGGCAGGCTGACAGGGGTATCGGCCGCATCTACCATGTGCCGATGCGAACACTTTCACTCCCCACCGGCGGCGAGATGCCGGTACTCGGCCTGGGTACCTGGCGCATGGGCGAGGATGCAAGCCGCCGCGCGGCCGAAGTCGCCGCCGTGCGCGAGGCCATCGCCCTGGGCTACCGGCTCATCGACACCGCCGAGATGTACGGCGAAGGCGGCGCCGAAACCGTCGTGGGCCAGGCCGTTGCCGAGGCGCTGCGCGCGGGTGACGTGCGGCGCGATGCGCTTTTCATCGTCAGCAAGGTCTACCCGCACAACGCGAGCCGGCGCGGCACGCGCGAGGCCTGCGAACGCAGCCTGAAGCGGCTGGGTCTCGACGCCATCGACCTCTACCTGCTGCACTGGCGCGGCAACCACCCGCTGCGCGACACCGTCGCCGCGATGCAGTCGCTGGTGGCCGACGGCCGCATCGCCCGCTGGGGCGTGAGCAACTTCGACACCGACGACATGGAAGAGCTGGAGCCGCTCGCCGGCAGCGGGCCGGGCTGCGCGGCCAACCAGGTGTACCTGTCGCTGGGCGAGCGCGGGCCCGAGTTCAGCCTGCTGCCCTGGCAGCGCGAGCGCGGCATGCCGCTGATGGCCTACAGCCCGATCGACCAGGGTGCGCTGGCGGGTGACAAGGCGTTGGGGGAACTGGCTGCGCGTCTCGGCGTGACAGCCGCTCAACTGGCGCTGGCCGCGGTGATCGCGCGGCCCGGCGTGGCGGCGATCCCGAAGGCGGTGCGCGCCGCGCACCTGAAGGAAAACCTGGCCGCCGCGGCGTTGAAGCTCGACGCGGCAACCCTGGAAGAAATCGACCGCCTGCACCCGCCGCCGCGGCGCAAGGGGCCGCTGGCGATGATCTGACCCGGGAAGGAAGGCTCAGTGCGCCTCGGCCTGCTTGGCCGCGGCGATCACGGCCTGCTCGTCGTGCTTCGCGCCGTTGAGGAACAGATTCAGCAGCACGGCGGCAATCGACGCCAGCAGGATGCCTGACTCGATCAGCGAGTGAATCGCGTGCGGCATCCATTGCTTGAAGTTGGGTGCGATCAGCGGAATCATGCCGATGCCGATCGACACCGCGACGATCATCGCGTTGTGGCGGTTGGTCTTGAAGTCCACGCCCGACAGGATGCGGATGCCGGTGGCGGCCACCATGCCGAACATCACGAGGCCCGCGCCGCCAAGCACCACGGTGGGCAGCGACTCCACCAGCGCGGCCATCTTCGGCAGCAGGCCCAGCACGATGAGGATCACGCCGCCCGCCACGCAGACGTAGCGGCTCTTGATGCCGGTGACGGCCACGAGGCCCACGTTCTGCGAGAAGCTGGTGTACGGGAAGGTATTGAAGATGCCGCCGATCAGCGTGCCCAGGCCGTCGGTGCGCAGGCCGCGGGCCAGGTCTTTCTGCTCGATCTTGCGGTCGGTCATCTCGCCGAGCGCGAGGAACATGCCGGTCGATTCGATCATCACCACGATCATGATGAGCGTCATGGTGAGGATCAGGATCGGGTCGAACTGCGGCATGCCGAAGTGGAAGGGCAGCACGATGTCGACCCATGCGGCCTTGCCCACCTTCTCGTAGGTCATGAGGCCGGTGATGGACGCCACCACGGCGCCGAGCACGATGCCCAGCAGCACCGAGATGTTGGCGATGAAGCCCTTGGCGTACTTGACGATCAGCAGGATCGACACCAGCACCAGCGCTGCCACGCCGAAGCCCGAAAGATCCGCGTATTTGGGGTTGGGCACCGTCGGCATGATCGCGAAGCCCTTGGGCACGGCCGGAATGGAGCTCCCCGGCGACGTCACCTCGGCGAGCCACTTGGCATACACCGGGTCGACCAGCGCGGGCGCCGTCGGGCCCACCGGGTTGCCGAAGATCCAGTTGATGCCCACGCGCATCAGGCTGATGCCGATGACGGCGATGATCGTGCCCGTGACCACCGGCGGAAAGAAGCGCAGCATGCGGCTCACCAGCGGCGCGATCAGTATCGACACCACGCCCGCGCCGATGATCGAGCCGAACAGCAGCTGGGCTCCGTTCTGGCCCGGGTTGGCGTTGGCGATGGCCACCATCGGAGCGACCGACGCGAAGGTCACGCCCATCATCACCGGCAGCTTGATGCCGAACCATTGCGTGGCGCCGAGCGCCTGGATCAGCGTGGCGATGCCGCAGCAGAACAGGTCGGCCGAGATCAGCAGGGCGACCTCGTCGGGCGAGAGCTTGAGCGCGCGCCCGACGATCAGCGGCACCGCGACGGCCCCCGCATACATCACCAGCACATGCTGCAATCCGAGGGCCGCGAGCTTGCCCGAAGGCAAGCGCTGATCCACGGGATGGACTTGGGAAAGTGTGGCGTCGGCCGTCATCGTTGTCTCCTGCTGCGCAAGGGAAGAGGCTGGGGCGGCGCGGCTTGCCACGGCGCATGCCTCAATGTGTACGCGAAACTGTATACAACTTATGCGACAATCTTGACCCGGAAAAACCCGAAGCAGGCCGGGTTCATTCCGCCGGCAGTCGCTCAGGCGACGGGGTACGGCCCTTCGCCGAACACCTCGCGGTGGTAGCCCTTGCTGCCCACGTCGCGCGCCAGCTGGCTGCGGAAGTCGCGGCCTTCGCGCAGGCACCGCAGCACTTGCGCGAAGTCATGGCGCGGCTGCCAACCCAGCTCGCGCCGCGCCAGCGCATTCACGTAGACGCGGTCGAGTTGCGCGGGCAGCTTCCATCCCTGCCTGGCATAGAGCGCTTCGCACTCTGGAAACAGCCGGTTCAGCACACGCGGTGCGCTCTCGCGCAGCATCGGCAGGTCGTCTTGCGTGAAGGGCGTGGTGGCCGAGACGATGTAGCGGCCGAAGCCGATGGCCGGTGCTCGCCTGGCCGCCAGCAGGTGGGCATCGACCACGTCCTCGATGTCGACGCGGCGATGCAGCAGCTCGTTGGCCTGCGCGTTCTCCAATGAATGGAGGCTGCGCGCGGTGGCATCGTCGTCGTCCTCGGGAAAGAAGCGCGAAGTCTTCAGCACGATCACGGGCAGGCGCTGCTTGCGGTGGAACAGCTCGCACAGGCTTTCGGCGGAGGTCTTGGTCACGCCGTAGATGTTCTTCGGGATCGGCGTCACGCCTTCCGTGATCCAGGCTGCCGGCATGCCTCCGGCGGGCGTGAGCGCCGAGCCGAAGGTGCTGGTCGTGCTCGTGAACACGAAGGCCTCGACACCGGCCGCCACCGCTTCTTCAAGCAGCACCAGCGTGCCCGTGATGTTGGTGTCGACGAACTCCTGCAGGCTGTGCGTGCCCACGTGGGGCTTGTGCAGCGTGGCCGCATGGATGACCGTGCGCACGCCGCGCATGCAGTCGCGCACGAAGGCGCGGTCGGTGATGGAACCTGCGCGGTCGGTGAAGCGGGAGGGCGTGATGTCGATGCCCCGTGCGTCTTGCGAAGTCGCGCTCAGCGTGCGCATCAGGGCTTCGCCGAGGTGGCCGGCGCTGCCGGTGATCAAAGTGGTCATGGCCGCAAGACTATCGGCCGACGTTGAGGGCGTCCACGCATAAGTTATGCGTGGATCGGGCGTCTGCGCTCAGGCGATGGTGGTGACGATGCGTCCGGCGCACCCGTCGGCCAGTGCAATGCGCTCCCACAGCACGCGGCCCGACACGATCGGAATGACCGGGTCGGCATTGGCACCCGTTGCAATCTCCAGCGACGACAGCTCGCCCGCGTGCCAGCCCAGCCCGTCGAGTGTGGCTTCGGCCGCGAGGATTTCTGCCGAGGCGTAGCCGATCAGCGAACGCCCCATGAATTCCGCCGCATCGGCGCGCCACTCGGCCTGGCGCGACGGCGACGCGGCCAGCAGCCGGTGCGTGCGGTCGCAGATCAGGTGCACCTTGCGCGTGGACGATTCGACCAGCCGCTTCAAGGCGGCGTCCTGCGATGCGTCCTGCGCGGCCGCGAGCAGCCGGTGCGCCGCGGCCTGCTGCGCGGCGGACAGCGCGAGCTGCCCGCGCTCCCAGCGCGACACCGTCGCCTGGTTCACGCCCATCAGTTGTGCGAAATGCGTTTGCTTGATGCCGCGCAGCAGGCGCATCCGGCGCAGGGCCGTGCCCAGGCTCGCTGGGTTCGGGGTGCTTCCGTGGCGCATGGCTTCACCCTCAGGCCAGAAGCGCCTTCACCAGGTCGAGCTGGCGGTCGGGCTTGTCTGTGTCCAGCGAGAGGCTGGCCTCGATGCGCTCGAGGTGTTCGGTCATGCTCTTCACCGCGGCCTCCGGGTCGCCCTTGCGGCACAGCCGCAGGAACTCGGCGTGCTCGTCGGACGAGCAGTGCGGGTCGTTCGACGAGTGGTACAGCATCGCGATCAGCGAGCTGCGCGCGACCAACTCGCGCACCAGTTCGGCCAGCGTGCGGTTGCCCGTGGCCTCGGCCAGCGCCACGTGGAAGTCGCCCAGCAGCTTCTCGCGCACGGTGCCCATGGTGGTGGTCTGGCGCAGCGTGGTGCGCTCGAACTTGACGTGCTGCTCGAGCACCTGGTAGTCGCGCGGCCGTGCATTGGCAATGAAGAGGCGCACCACCTCGCTCTCGAGGATGCGGCGCACCGCGAACACCTCGCGTGCTTCTTCCACGGTGGGCTGGCAGACGAAGGCGCCCTTGTCGGGGATCATCTCGATGAGCTTGTCCTTCGACAGCATCAGCAGCGCGGCGCGCACCTTGGTGCGACTCACCGAATACACGCGGCCCAGCGCCTCTTCGCGCAGCCAGGTGCCGGGCGGCAGGCGCTTCTCGACGATGGCGGTGGCGATGTCGTTGGCGATGCTCTCGATGGAGCTTTGCTTGTCCGCCGGCGCGGCGCCGTCGTCGGGCGGCGCGGCTGCGGCGGAGGAGGTGTCGGAAACGGGAGGTTTGGAACTGGCGCGGGGCATGCGCGGATTGTGGCCTAGCGCGGCAGCGTGAAGCCTTCCAGCGCCCCAATGATGGGCTTCGGCAGGGGCTTTGCCAGTTCGCCGCGCTTGCTGGTGCGCAGTTTCAGCGCCACGAGCGATTCGATGAGCTTGGTGCCGGCGGCCACGCCGTCGATCACAGGCACGCCCAGCAGCTGCTCGATGTGCGCGCACAGGTCGGTCATGCCTGCGCAGCCGAGCACGATGCAGTCGGAGCCGTCTTGCTCGAGGGCGAGCCGGCATTCGTCGACGATGCGCTCGCGGGCCCGCGAGCCGGGTTCCTCGAGTTCGAGCACAGGCAGTTCGCAGGCGCGCACGTTGGCGCAGAAGCGCTCCATGCCGTAGATCTCGGCCAGGTGCCAGGCCTGGCCCATGGTGCGTCCCAGCGTGGTCACCACGCTGAAGCGGCTGCCGAGCATGCTGGCCAGGTGCATCGCCGCCTCGGCGATGCCGACCACCGGGCCGCTTGCCAGTTCGCGCGCGGCTTTCAGGCCCGGGTCGCCGAAGCAGGCGATCACGTAGCCGTCGATGCCGTCGCGCTCGCCTGCCGCAATCTCCTGCAGCAACCCCGGCACGGCCAGCGCCTCGTCGTAGTGGCTCTCGATGGAAACCGGGCCCATGGCCGGGCTCACCGCCACGATCTCGGTGCCGCTGTGCGCCACCGCGCGGGCGCAAGCGCCGATCTTCTCGGTCATGCTCCAGGTCGTGTTGGGATTGATGATCTTGATGCGCACGGCGCGGTCCCTTTCTTTGTCTTCCAATGTTTCAGGTCTTGCTGTTGCGGTTCAGCAGCGCATACAGGATGAAGCCCAGGCCCATGCCGATGAACCACGCATAGTTGGCGGCGCCGCGCAGCGTCGGCACCATCACGCAAAGAATGGGCACGATGGCCGACGGCACCAGCGCCTGGATCGCCTTCGGGTTGTAGCCGCCGCTGTACCAGTACTCGCCCTTGGGGCTCATGGTGTAGAGCGCGTCCACGTCGATGCGCTGCTTGCGCACGATGTAGTAGTCGGCAATGAGGATGCCGAACAGCGGCCCGATGAACGAG
This sequence comes from Variovorax sp. PMC12, assembly GCF_003019815.1. Classification (NCBI taxonomy): domain Bacteria; kingdom Pseudomonadati; phylum Pseudomonadota; class Betaproteobacteria; order Burkholderiales; family Comamonadaceae; genus Variovorax; species Variovorax sp. PMC12. Next base: position 2,212,285 of record NZ_CP027773.1, on the reverse strand, counting down.
CCCAGCACGTCGAGCGTGTAGTGGATGACCTCGGGGCTGTTGTAGAGGTTCCACGGCGTGAGGAACACCGAGCCCACAGCGGCGATCATGCCGCCCGTGCGCCAGCTGATGTGCTGCGGCGCCACGTTCGAGAAGTCGAACGCCGGCGAGACGAAGTTGGCCACGATGTTGATGCCGATGGTGGCGATCATGAAGGTCAGCGCGCCCAGCACCACGGCGGTGGTGCTGTCGATCTTGCCCACGGTGTGCACCGGATCGGTGATGAGCTCGCCGAACACGGGCAGCGTTGCGGCTGTGGTGATGACGGTCAGCAGCGAGAAGAAGACGAAGTTCACCGGCAGGCCCCAGAAGTTGCCCTTCTTCACCGCGTCGAAGCTCTTGCCGTAGCGGGAGAAGTCGCCGAAGTTGAGCATCGGGCCGCTGAAGTAGCTCACCACCAGCGCGATGGCCGAGAGCATCACCGGCAGCGCGTCCCAGCCCTGGAATTTGATGCCGCCCAGGTTCAGGTCGATCTTGCTCCAGCCGGCCTTCCACACCAGCCAGCCGCACAGGATGGCCATGACCACGTACACCGCAGGACCGGCCCAGTCGATGAATTTGCGGATGGCGTCCATGCCGTGCCAGAACACGAAGGCCTGCAGCACCCACATGACCATGAACGCGACCCAGCCCAGGGCCGACAGGCCGACGAAGCCGTGCTGCGCCACGTCCGCGTAAGGCGTGAGACCCGGCGCCATGTGCAGCGCCAGCACCATGAAGGCCGCCGACGCCAGATACGTTTGCACGCCGTACCAGGCCACCGCGATCAGCCCGCGGATGATGGCCGGGATGTTGGCGCCCAGCACGCCGAACGGTGCGCGGCAAACCACGGGGTAGGGCACGCCCGTCACCTGGCTCGGCTTGGCCACGAGGTTGCAGAAGAACTGCACGATCACGATGCCCACCAGCAGCGACACCAGCACCTGCCAGCTCGACAGCCCCAGCGCGAACAGGCTGCCGGCCGTGATGTAGCCGCCCACGCTGTGCACGTCGGACATCCAGAAGGCAAAGATGTTGTATTGCCCCCAGGTCTGTTTCTTCAGCGGCGCGAGGTCTTCGTTGGTCAGCCGCGGGTGGTAGCCGGGCTTGATGACTGCGTTCGACTCGGCGTGCGGCGCAATGCCGGCTTCGCTTGTCCCCGTGGGGGCCTGGCTGACGACTGTGCTCATGGTCTTCTTCCTTGTGCGGATAGGTAGGGGTTGGGAGCAGTTTTTGACGCAAATTTCGCGCCGCCTTTCGGATGCGTTATTTGTATACAAAAACTGCACGCAATCAAGACCATTCAAGGAATCATATATCCGTAGATTCCCTGATGAGAGCGGGTGTGCGGAGCAGGGCCTCAGGCCCGGAATCGGTAGCCGGTGCCCCTGACGGTGTGCAGCGGCAGCGAAATGCCCGCGGCCAGCGCCTTGCGCCGCAGGCGGCTGATCACCACGTCCACGCGCTGGAGATCGAACTGCTCCAGGTCGCCACCGAGCGCGGCTGCGAGTTCCGCGCGGTCCACGGGCTTGTCGCGCCGCTTGAACAGGCATCCCACAATGGCTCGCTCCGACATGGTGAGGCGCAGCATCCGGTCGCCGGGGTCGCAGAGGATCCAGTCTTCTTCCCTGAGCTCCCAGCGCCCTGTGCCTCTTGGCGCCTCGGCCTGCGGGGGCGTGGAACGGGATCTGCGGTCGGCTGCCTTGAGGCGCCGATGGATGGCCTGGAGCGACGCGGCAAGCTCTTCGGCATGCACCGGCTTCACGAAATACGCGTCCGCACCATCGCGCAGGCCGCGAACCCGATCGCTCAGCTCGTGGCGCGCGGTCGCGAACACGATCCCCACGTTGCTGGCCGAGCGCAGGTGCTGGGCAATTGAAAACCCGTTTTCATCCGGCAGGCCGATGTCGATGACCACGATGTCGCAACGGCGGACCGCGTAGGCCCGATAAAACGCCGAAGCCGTCGAAAAACCGTGTGCCTCGATGTCCATCTGGTTGAGGCTGTATACGAGGGCCTCTTGCAGGTCTTCTTCGTCTTCGATCAGGTAGACGACTATTTTTTCACGGCTGTCGATTTTCGTATTGTTCATGGTGCATATTTCTTCGGCTTCGGCGCGAGTTTCGGCGGCGAGCCAGACAAATCAATGAGATGAAAAAAAATCGCTGCCTGTGTTTGATCTTCGGACTGATTCTTTGGCTGTCATGCCAGGGCGCAGGAGGCGTCGTGCTCAAGAAGGGGCAAGGCGATGATGGTCCGATTTCGTTGGCGAAGGAAGTGGAAGTGTTCCGTGACCCTACCGGCAAGGTCACCATGAACGATATCGTCTCCGAACCGCAAAAATACAGCTTTGTCCGTGAGGATATTCGCTCTCTGGAGCGGTATTCCAACGACGCCCTGTGGATCCGGGTCTCGCTGCAGCACGACGAAGGCACGCCGATCGACTGGGTCGTTCAAATATTTCCTGGCTGGATCGACGAAGTCGAGATGTACTGCGTGGCCCCCGATGGAAAGATTTCATCCAACAAGATCGGGGACCAATTTTCTTTTTCCGAAAGGGAAATCAAATCCAGCATCATGGCATTTCCACTGGTCGTGGATTCCACGGCCAGGGTGCATTATTTTAGGGTAAAAACGCACGGTCTGACAATTCTCGATCTGAATCTCTGGCAAAAATCAGTGTTCGACAGGGTTGAATTGAAGAGAAGCCTTTTTTTCTCGGCATTTGCCGGTTCGATTGGCGTGATGGTGCTGATGAACCTGATTTTCTGGAAATGGACGCGGGACCCCAATTACCTCATATATTCGCTTTTCCTGGTTGTGATGCTGGGAGCGGTGTTTGCCGTGCAGGGATATGCCAGTTCCTTGTTTTTTCCTGAAGATCCTGTGTATGCGGACCGTTTTGTTGACGCGACCACCTGCGCGCTCATGGCGATTTCCGCCATATTTGTTTGCCGGTTTTTCAATTACAAAGAATATTCGCATTGGGCTTCTAGATTCACTTATCTGGCGGCATCCATTTTCCTTTTGGCCACTGTATTGGCGCTGTGCGGAATAATAGAAAATTCCATCAGATGGCTGCTCTACCTTGAAATTGTTGTTGGCGCTTTCAACACGACGTTCATATTTTGGTTCATCGTGCGTCGAAAGGTTTTCCATCAGTTTTTTGCCGCACTCGTTTTCGTCATTGTAAATTCGTCATGGCTCTTTTATTGCATGGTCCTGCTTGGCATGGTGAGGCTGGAGCAATCATTCGTCACGGAGTCATTGATACAGTTTACGCAGCTGGCTAATCTTGCAATTCTCAACATTGCGGTGGTAAGCCGTTCCAGGGATTCCGAGTTAAAACTGAGGGCCGAGCGTAAACGGGCTTTCGACTCAATGAAGATCGCCAAGATCGCTTTGGAGGAGCGAGTTCGGCAGCGCGAGTTCGTCGCGATCCTTTCGCACGAATTCCGTACGCCACTCGCCATCGTCGATGCGGTGGCCCAAGCACTCGGGTTATCGCCATCTGGAAACGACGAGCGAGTCAAGCGCAGTGTCGAGAAAATCCGCAAGGCTACGCGCCGTCTCACGACCTTGGTGGAGAACATCCTTCTGGACGATACGCTGGAATCTGGTGCGCGTTCGACGGTCCGAAGCTTCGACATCTGGAGTGTGATTGAAAACGTTCGCAATATCGGATTGCCTGACGAACAGGTGCGTCTGAACGTCACCGCGGCGGGTCAACCAGTAATGTTTGAAGGGGATCAGGAAAAAATTGAAATGGCCATCCGGAATTTGATATTGAATGCCATCAAATATTCTCCGGCCGATTCGATGGTTGATGTGAAATGCGACGCCAGCTCCAATATTTTTAGCGTGACTGTTTCAAATAAGGGAAATCCAATTCCTGAGTCTGAAAAGAGCGAGTTGTTCGAGCGTTACTTCAGGGGCGGCAATTCTTCGCTGGTGCCGGGCTCCGGCCTTGGCCTTCACATTTCACGGGCTATCACCCGTTTGCACGGCGGCGACGTCGTGCTGGTTTCGAGTAACGGTGCAGGCACCGTGTTTCGCCTGACACTCCCTCTGCTGCCGCACTAGGCAAGCCTCGTTAACACTCCACTTGTCCGGGTCGGATAGGCGTGCCAGGGGCTTCTTTGTGCTTACAAACATAGCACTATAGTGTGAACTAATTCACGAATCTGGCGATTTTTGCCTCCGACTTGCATCGACATGAATCTTGAATCATTGCCGCCAAGTGAAATTTTTTAGAAGCAAGACAGCGCACAGATATGGTGCGCAAGGTGATTTTTTAGGCAGTTCTTCAGTGCCCCCGAGCTCGTAAATAGATCTCCCCGGGGCGACCTTCCTGCTATTTAATGACATTAATTGCATGAACATGTCATTAATCATGTCCGTCGCAAGCAGATACATTCCGCTGCCCGAACGGTCATAGCGGAGTGCTGCGACAAGCCTCTCTTGACGTTCTTCTTGAACTTGAGAGGTTGGAATGATTTCCCCAGAGTCTCGTAGCCGATCGCTACTCCTGAAACAGAGCGGCGTCCATGACATCGTGCAGGCGTCGATAGCGAAAGAAGAAGGCGACCGCTTCTCTGAGGCCGGTGGGCATCCGGCCTTATTCCCCCCATCGAGTTCTTCCTATTCCAGCCAGGGTCGATTCCCGGTAGCCACTGAGCTTTCCCTGGGCGCGGCGGGCGCCGCAAATATGCCAATTCAGGCGACGCCAAGCGCCTTGGGGTCGGCTTCGGGCGAGCTGCAATTGCCTGTTGTAGCACTCGACGAATCGAGTCTCAGCTGCCCCACTTTGCGAAAGAGCGTCGATCGGCTGGGCTGCGCCTCCGTTGCGTTCGAGACCGTGACGGATCTGATGAACGCACTCCGCTCGGGCGACCGATTTGGGCTGCTGCTTTTGGCCCTTCCCACGGACGTGAATATTAACTGGGTAAAGGCTATTCGAGGGCTGACGAACGCACCGGTCTTATTTGCCGTCAACGAGAGCAAGGCTGCATGGCAACTGCGGGCGGGTGACAGGTTTCTTGGAGATGGCAATTTTGATTTTGTTTTTCCTCCCTTTGACAGCGGGGAAATAAGATTGAGGCTGCGAAATCTGATGACCAGAAGCGCTGCTGCCAGATGCGCGAAAACGGAAAACGGCGTTTTGGCCTTCAGGAACTATAAATTCCAGTTGGATGAGCGAAAGGTGTTCTACGAAGATCGAGAGGTAAGCCTGCAGCGACGTGAATACGACCTTGCGCTGAATTTTTTCAAGAATATAGATTTTCCATTGGCCAGAGGAAATCTTAATTTCCTGCTTCGCCGGGAATTTGCAGACTCGCGCTCTCGGGTGCTGGATGTCTACGTCGCAAAAATCAGGAAAAAGTTAAAAATCGAGCCGTCCAACGGGTTGATTCTGAAAGCGGTTTTCGGTTACGGATACGAGTTGCGGACTGCGTTCTCAAAGACGTCATAGGTTGAACGTAGCTTCCATTTGCGCTGTTGGATGTTCATTGGTTCGGTGTTGAGGTAATCATTTTGTTGTATGTCGTGGTCAAGCGCACCGGAGAAGGCGTTCAAATCTCTGCGAATGAGATTTCTCTGAAAGAGGCTTCTATTGTTCGGGTGGACTTGCCCAGACAGCAGATCAAGGGAATGCGTCGGGTCGGTGCCGACTTGGTCATCACTTCCATTTCGGGAGAGATCGTCACTGTTCGTGGATTCTTCTCGGCGATGGATGGGAGCAAGAGCGATCTGGTTCTGGATGAAGGACAAGACGGTTCTTGGCTCGCCGGGCTCAGCCAGGAGCAAGGCGAATTGGCCGTCAACTACTCGAGCATTGATCCCATCGAGCCCTTGCTCATGCCCAAGGCATCCGATTTCGGTGCGTGGCCGTGGTTGCTTGGCGGTGGCTTGGCCGCGGCTGCTGCTGGTGGTGGCGGCGGAGGCGGAGGCGGAGGCGGCGGTAGCAGTGGCGGTGGGGTGCCCATGCCATTTGTTGCGTCGCCGCAGTCTCCGCCGGCGTCCGCCGACCGGGCGCCGCCACCGGCCAAGCCGACCATCAATCCCACCAACGGCGGTTCGATCTCCGGGACGGCGGAGCCCGGCGCAACAGTTGCAGTCTCCAGCAGCACGGGCACGCTGATCGGCAGCACGACCGCCGCACCCGACGGCACCTACGTCGTTCGCCCGGCCGTGCCAGTGCCGGACGGAACGGTCCTTCGCGTCATTGCAAAGAATCCGGACGGTAGCGCCAGTTCGGAGGCCAGGGCTACTGTCGACAGCCAAGCGCCATTCACTCCAACCGTCGACTCCACCGATGGCAATCCGGTCACCGGCACGGCGGAGCCTGGCGCGCTGATCACCGTCAGGGACGGCGCGGGCAACCTCGTCGGCAGTGCTACTGCGGAGATCAACGGCGCTTACAGCGTCACCCCGGTGACCACTCCAGCGGATGGCACCCTGCTTCGCGTCGTGGCCAGTGATGCCGCTGGCAACGCGAGCATCGAAGCCACGGCCATCGTCGACAGCAAGCCGCCCGCGGCGCCGACTGCCAACCCGACAAACGGCAGTTCGATCACCGGCACGGCAGAAGCTGGTGCGGTCGTCACGATCAGGGACGGCACGGGTAACGTCATCGCAAGTACCACTGCCGGTAGCAATGGCGCTTACAGCGTCGTTCCGACTGACAAGCCGGTAGACGGTGCCGATCTGCGCATCGTCGCCACCGACCGTGCCGGCAACACCGGTCCCGAGGCCAGGGTAACGGTCGACGGGAAGCCGCCCATTGCACCATCGGTCAATCTGACCAACGGCAGTTCGATCACGGGTACGGCCGAAGCCGGCGCCACAGTCCTGGTCAGGGACGGCTCGAACAACGTGATCGGCAGCGCGACCACCCGCGGCGACGGCTCGTACAGCATGAGTCCGGCGACTATCCCGGCAGACGGAACCGAACTGCGTGTCACGGTCACCGACAGTGCCGGCAACGTCAGCCCGGAAACCAGAGGCAGGGTGGATGGACATTTGCTCGATACGCCCACGGTCAGTCCGACCAATGGAAGCTCGATCACCGGCACGGCCGGCGCGGGTGCCCTGGTCACGATCAAGGACGGCGCCGGAACTGTCATCGGCAGCGGGACCGTTGCGCTCGACGGCACATACAGCGTGATACCCGTGGCCGCTCCAGCGCACGGCACCGAACTCAGCGTCGTCGTCTCCGATCCCGCAGGCAAGGCCAGCCCCGAAGCCAAGGTAACAGTCGACAGCAACCCGCCTTTCGCACCCACGGCCGAACCGACCAACGGTCGTTCGATCACTGGCGTCGCAGAGCGCGGCGTCCTGGTCACGATCAAAGATGGTGCCGGCAATCTCATCGGCAGCGCGATCGCTGCGGCCAATGGCTCCTACAAGATAGCTCCGCAGATCCCACCGGCAGACGGAGCGGTGCTGCACGCAGTGGCGACCGACCGTGCCGGCAACGTCAGTCTTGAATCCACCACGGTCGTCGACAGCAAATCGCCTCCTGCTCCTTCAATCAACCCGACCAATGGCCGCTTGATCACGGGCCTGGCGGAAGCCGATGCCCTGATCGTGGTCAAGGACGACGCGGGCAACGTGATCGGAAGCGCAACCACCGCGACCAACGGCGCCTACAGCATCACCCCCTCGACCGTTCCGGCGGACGGCACGATGCTGCACGCCACCGCGACAGACAGTGCCGGCAATGTCGGCGTCGAAACTACGGCAACCGTAGACCGCAAAGAACCTTTCGCACCGAAGGTTGGCCCGACCAACGGAAACGCGATAACGGGGACTGCGGAGGCAGGCTCTACCGTCACTATCAGGGACATGGCAGGCGCTGTCCTCGGCAGCGCGACGGTCGCGAACGATGGTTCCTACAGCGTCGCACCGGTGAGCCGGCCTTCAGATGGCGTGGTTTTGAGCGTCGTTGCTACAGACAGCGCAGGCAATGTCAGCCCTGAAACCAAGGCCACTGTCGACGGCAAGGCGCCTCCTGCGCCGTCGATCAAGCCGACGAACGGCAGTCTGATCACGGGCACGGCCGAAGTCGACGCTGTCGTCACCGTCAAGGACGGCAGCGGCGCAGTCATCGGCAGTGCCACCGCCGCGGCCGATGGAACCTACAGCCTCACGCCAGCGACAAAGCCGGCAGACGGAGCGGAACTGCGCGTCATGGCGGCCGACTCCGCGGGCAATGCGAGCCTCGAAACCAAGGTGACGGTAGACAGCAAGTCGCCGGACGAACCGAAGGTCAATCCGACGAACGGCAAGCTGATCACCGGTACGGCGGAGGTCGGCAGCGTGATCACGATCAAGGACGCTTCGGGCAATGTTGTCGCCACCGCTACCGTCAAGCCTGACGGCTCCTACAGCGTTGTTCCCGCAGTTCCGCCCGCACATGGCGCCGAGTTGCGTGTTGCCGCCACCGACCCCTCGGGCAACGTCAGCCTGGAAGCCAGGATCGAGGTCGACAGCAAGGCGCTCGACATGCCCAAGGTCGACCCGACGAATGGTCGCGCGATCACCGGGGTGGCTGCAGCTGGCGCGTTGGTCACGATCAAGGATGCCACCGGCGCCGTCGTGGGCAGCGTCACCGCCGCGGCGGATGGCAAATACAGCATCACGCCAGCGAGCGCGCCGACAGACGGAGCGGAGTTGAGCGTTTCGGCAACCGACACGGCCGGCAACGCCAGCCCGGTTGCCAAGATCAGGGTAGACGGAATGCCGCCCGCCGCGCCCACGGCCAACCCGACCAACGGCACGTCGATCACGGGCACCGCTGAAATCGGCTCACTGGTCACGGTCAAGGATGCTTCTGGAGCCGTGATCGGCAGCGTCACCGCTGAGGCCAATGGCTCTTACAGCATCACTCCAGTGAACGCGCCGGCGGAGGGCGCGGCGCTGAGGGTCATAGCCACCGACGCTGCGGGGAATCCCAGCACTGAAACCAGAATCACGGTGGACAGCACTTCGCCTCCAGTACCGACGGTCGATCCAGCCAATGGCACGAGGATCACGGGCAACGCTGAAGCCGGCGCGGTGGTCACGGTCAAGGACGGCTCGGGCAAAACCATCGGCAGTGCCACTGCCGCGACCGACGGTGCATACAGCGTCACGCCAGTTGCCGTTCCAGCGGACGGCACCGAGCTGAGCGTTGTCGCCACCGACCCTGCGGGCAATGCCAGCCCCGAAGCCAGGATCAAGGTAGACAGCAAGGCACCTCCCGCGCCGACCGTCAATCCGACCAATGGCACCTCGATCACCGGCACGGCCGAGGCTGGCGCTCTGGTCTCGATCAGGAACGCTGCGAACGCCGTCATCGGCAGTGCCACCGTGGCGGGCGACGGCAAGTACAGCATCACGCCTGTGCCCGCGCCTGCGGACGGCACCGAGCTGCGCGTCGTGGTGACGGATCGCGCAGGCAATGCGAGCCAGGAAGCCCCAGTCGTGGTCGACGGCACGGCGCCCGCTGCGCCGACGATTCGCCCATCCAACGGCACTTCGGTCTCGGGCACGGCTGAAGCTGGCGCTCTGGTCACGATCAAGGACGGCGCGGGTGCGGTCATCGGCAGCGTCATCGCCGCAGCCGATGACACATACAGATTCAACCCGGCGCTCAAGCTAGCGAACGGCACGGAGTTGCGCATCGTGGCAACCGACCGCGCCGGAAATGCAGGCCTCGAAGCGAAAGCCGTGGTCGACGATGCGCCCCCGCCCGTGCCAACTGTCGATCCAACCGACGGAAGATCGATCACCGGCACGACCGAGGCTGGTGCTCTGGTCACCATCAGGAATGGTGCGAGCGTTGTCATCGGCAGCGCCACCGCTGCGGCCAACGGAAAGTACAGCATCACGCCGGCGACTCCGCCGGCCAACGGTACTGAATTGCGGGTTGACGCGACCGACGCTGCGGGTAACACCAGCAGTGAAGCCAGCGTCACGGTGGACAGCAAGTCGCCCGATATGCCGACGGTCAATCCCACCAATGGCAGTTCGGTCACGGGCACGGCCGAAGTTGGTGCTCTGGTTCTTGTCAAGGACAGTGCCGGCAATATCATTGGCAGCGCGACCACCGCGAACGATGGGGTCTACAGCATCGCGCCAGCGAGCACGCCTGCTGACGGCACTGTGCTGCGCATTGTTGCGATCGACCGAGCCGGCAATGCCAGTTTCGAAGCCGGTACCACCGTCGACCGCACACCGCCGCCGGCACCGATGCTCGATGCGGGCCGAGGCAACGCGCTCACGGGCAAGGCCGAAGTCGGCGCCCTGGTCACGGTCAGGGACGACGCAGGCAAGGTGATCGGCAGCGCGACCGCTGCGCCGGACGGCACCTACGGCATCACCCCCTCGACGGCTCTGATGGACGGCGCGGTACTGCATGCCGTTGCGACCGATCGCGCCGGCAACGTCGGTTCCGAAGCTACGGCAACCGTCGACCGCAAGGAGCCTCCCGCGCCGACAGTCGAACCGAGCAATGGCAAGCAGGTCGCAGGCCGCGCCGAAGCAGGGGCCATCGTCACCATCAAGGATGGTTCCGGCACGGTCATCGGCAGTGCGACTGCTGCGGGCGATGGTTCGTACAGGGTCACTCCGGCAACGTCGCTTTCCGACGGCGTCGAGCTGAGCATCGCAGCCATCGACCGCGCGGGCAATGCGAGTTCTGAAACCAAGATCATCGTGGATGGCAAGGCGCCCGTCGCACCGATCGTCAAACCGACCAGCGGCAGCTTCATCACCGGTACGGCGGAAGCCGGCACTCTGGTCACGATCAGGGACGATGCAGGCAATGCCATCGGAAGCGCCACCGCGGCGGCCGACGACAGGTACAGCATCACCCCGGCAACTGCTCTGGCACACGGCACGGTGCTGCATGTGGTCGCGACGGATCACGCTGGCAACGCGAGCATCGAAGCCACGGCCAGCGTCGACAGCAAGCCGCCCTTCATCAGCATCGCCATCGTCAACGACGCCAACAATGACGGCTTCATCAACGCAAGCGAGAAGGGCGTCGAAGTGAGCGTGAAGGTTACGCTCGTGTCCGGTGCGGCCGTGGGTGATGTCATCAGCCTCACCGATGGCAGCAAAACCGCCAGCGTCACGCTGACTGCGTCGGATGTAGCCAATGGCTTCCTCGACGTCGCGTTCGACAACCCGGTGGAAGGCGCAGCGATCAGCGTCAGCGCGACCAGCCGCGATCTCGCAGGCAATGTCTCGACGCCGGCCGCGACCGACAGCGCGGTGCTTGACACCACGCTGGCGGCGCCCGCAATCAGCGTTGCCGCCATCACCTCCGACAACGTCGTCAATATGGCCGAGGCCGGTGGCGCCGTTGCCGTGTCCGGCACCACCGCCGGCACGCAATCGGGCGACGTTGTCACGCTGCAGGTCAATGGCGTCGCTTACAGCAGCGCCGTGGATGCAAGCGGTAACTGGCGAGTCGACGTGGCGGGCAGCGACCTGGCGGCCGACGCCGGCCGCACCGTCGCTGCCAGCGTTGTCAGCCACGATGCGGCGGGCAACACGGCCAGTGGCTCGAAGAACCATGGCTACGGCGTGAGCAGCACGGCGCCGCTCATCACCATCGAAAAGCCGGTGGCGGGAGACGACCAGGTCAGCGCCAAGGAAGACGACGCAGTGGTGGTCCGGGGGACGACCACCAACGTCGAGAGCGGCCAGATCGTCAAAGTCACCTTCAGCGACGGCACGAACAGCGTGACTGCCACAGCGACCGTCTCCGGCAGCAGTTGGACTGCCGCCGCGGCCGACATCAGCGGACTGACCAACGGCACCGTCACCATCACGGCCGAGGTGCAAGACCTTGCTCAGAATCAGGCGACCAGCACCCACGCTGTCACGCTGGGCAATGCCGTGCCGATGCACACGGTGGAGATCACGAGCTACACCGATGATGTCGGCGTCGGCCAGGGCGATTTCGGCAGCGGCACGCGCACAGATGACCCCCATCCGGTTCTCAAAGGAAAGATGAGCGCCGCCATCGGCGCCAACGACGTAGTGCGCATCTACGAAGGCTCGCAGTTGCTGGGCACGGCAACAGTAGACGGCACTAACTGGACCTACGAACTCGGGTTTCTCGCGGACGGCTCGAGCCATACCTACCGGGCCGTCGTGACCGGCGCGGCCGGCACCGAAGGCGCCATGTCGAGCGACTTCAGCCTGACTGCGGACTACGCCCTCACTGTCGACAGCCAGAACACCGTAGACCCGACACCACTGGTGAACGGCACGATGCCCTTCAAGCTGGTCGATGGCCAGTACATCGAGGTCACCATCGACGGCAAGACCTACAGCTCGGTGGACGGCAGCGTGCAAATCGATGCACAGCACAGCATCTGGTACGTGCAGGTGCCGGCGGCAATGCAGCGTGGAAGCTACGACGTCAAGGCTGTCGTCAAGAGCGCTTCCGGCACGCAGATCACGACCGACGACACAGCCGGCGAGTTGATCGTCTCCGAGGAGCCCAAGGTGACTGTCGGATCCGCGGCCAGCGATCCGCACCAGAAGGGAACTGCCTACACCGTGGGCGAGAACGGCATGTGGCGCATCCACAGCAACCAGACGATGCTGGATGCCGATGGAACCAACAACGCCACGCTCGGCAGCTTCAAGCTGACAGCGTTGAAGAGCAATGCCGAAAAGTCAGTCTTCAGCGAAGACTACAACCCGACATACAAGGGGAACAACTTTGTCCAGAATGCCACGTTCATCGACGTCAACCGAGATGGGCACATGGACCTGTTCACGGAAGACAGCACACCCAGCGATGGCCAGCAGGCATTCATCTTCGATGGCAGCAGCTATACCGCACTCCAGGTGGGCGGGCGGGACTACAACTACAAGGACAAAACCCTTGGTCCCGCAGGCGGTGACTCGAACGTAAACAGCTCGTTCAGCGGCGTGGTTGCCTTCGACAAGACAGGCACCGGCTTCGTCAGCGTGGCCTATGGAGACCAGCCTCGCAGAAGCGGTACCAGTGTCGAAGGAAACGACTCCCAGATCGTGTTGAACACGGACGGCAACATCCGCAAGATGGCCAGAGATACAGGCTATACCAACATTGTGGGGAGCGGCGCTGCGAAATCGACCAATGCCGGCAACGCCCCCTTCGACACCGAATTGTCGGGCGTTGACCTGAACAACGACGGCACGATCGATCTCGTCTACCACGCGACGGCCTACACCACCAAGATCGGCGGCCCCTCGGCCGATCCCGCCTTGGCGGAGACGAAGCAAAGCAAGGAGCCGCACCGCCTGGTCGTTGCAAGCAACAAGGGCGACGGGACCTGGGAGAACACGCAGATCATCGAGAACGCGTTCCAGAACATTGCCAATCAGTACGCTTTTTTCGGCAACGGAATCTCCATGACCTGGGCCGACTTCAACGGCGACGGCTACATGGACCTGTTCATGGGGCGCGGCTACGGAAAAACACCCGATGAGCAGTATCAAAGCCGCATCCTCTTGAACGACGGCCGCGGCCACCTGGAGATGAACGACCCGGATCTCGACAAGATCGGCACCACGCCGTCGGGCATGTATACGTTCGGCGTGACGGATGGCGGACGCTTGGTGCAAGGTGGTCCTTCGCTCGCGGTCGATTGGAATGGCGACGGCAAGATGGACGCCATCGAATTGCCGGGCTTCGGTGACCTTGGCGGAGTCACGAAGGACGGCAACAAGGGGCCGATCAATCTCTACACGAACAAAAGCTCGGGAAAGACGCTCGAGTTCGTCAGAGACAATCTGCTGGGAGGGACCAACACGATCGGCGATTGGGACTACAGGCCCGAGCTCAGCGATTCCGTCACCGGAGCAATTGCGGCCGACACGGATTGGGACGGCGACCGGGATCTGCTGGTGTTCACCCAGAAAGGCAACACCCGGTTCATCACCAACACCACCACGGTGGCGGACGGCACTTCGCTGCATTTCCGCATCCTCGATGCGCAGGGCATCAATGCGCTGTATGGCAACACCGTGCAGCTGTTCAACTCGGCAGGCAAGCTGGTTTCCACGCAGATCATCAATCCGCAGTCCGGCAACCAGACCAACGACAGCTCGGCGATCGTCGACTTCTACGGGCTTGACGCGAAGGAGACCTACACGCTGGCGCTCCTGCGCATCGCCAACGGCAGTGCCGCGGACGTGGGTGGCAAGGACGAGCTGGGTGGCAACACCATCGAGGTCGTCAATGCCGCCTGGACGGGCCTGAAAGCCGGCGAGGCCAACCACGCCTTCGTGCTGACCACCGAATCCGGCATCAACGTCGCCAATGCCAACATCGGCAATGGCATCGTCGGCACCGGCTACAACGACACATTCTTCGCCACCCGGGGCGACGACAAGTACGAAGGCGGCGGCGGCACGGTCACGGTGTCGGGCGTCAAGGCCTGGAGCAACACCGGCGGCATGGACATCGTCGACTACAAGCTGGCGGGCGACACGCCACTCACCATCGATCTGAGCATCACTGGCGCACAGAACACCGGCTTCGGCACGGCGACTTTCAGGAACATCGAGGGCCTGGCGGGCGGCAGCAGTTCCGACATCTTCGTCGACAACGCGGCGGACAACCAGTTCGAGGGCCGTGGCGGCAACGACACCTTCACCCTCATGGGCGGGGGCCGCGACACGTTGCTCTACAAGTTGCTCTCAGCCAGCGACGCCACAGGGGGCAATGGGGCGGACGACGTCTACGGGTTCGAGGTCGGCGCTTTCGTGGCCTGGCCGAATGCAGACCGCATCGACCTGCGTGAACTGCTGGTCGGCTTCACGCCGGGCAACGAAGCCAGCTACCTGAAGGTCTCGGTGGTCAACGGGCGCGACACGGTGATCTCGGTGGACCGCGACGGTGCGGGCAATGGCCACGACTTCGCTCCGCTTCTGACCCTGCGGGATCTGCGGGTGGACTTGGCCACATTGCTCTCCAACCAGCAGCTCGTCATGGTCTGACGCAACCCTTGGCGGAACAGGGCGGCGGGGCTCCGGCCGTGTCGCTCCTGTCTGCCTGAAAAAACAACATGAACAAAAAACTCATTCGACCCCGGTTGGCTGCGGCCTGCCTGCTCGCGGCCTGTGCGCCCGCCTTCGCGCAAAGCAGCGACGGCGAGCTGAAGCTGTCCCGGCGCCTCGCTCCGAGCACGCTGGCCAAGGAACTGGGCGTCAAGCCTGGCCCCGCATTGCCCGAGGCTGCCGAAACCACGACGCCGCTGGAACTTGCCGATGCCGTGCGGCAGGCGGTGGCGCGCCATCCGTCCATCTCCGACGCCATCGCCGTGCTGGCGCAGCAGTCGGGCGGCGTGGACGTGGCACGCGCCGGCTATTACCCGTTGGTGCGTGTCGGTGTGGGCGCGGGCGTCAACGACCGCGGCTCCGCCGGCCAGGGGCGCAGCAATGGCGGTCTCGCTACCGCCTCGGTGTCGCAGATGCTGTACGACTTCGGCAAGGTCTCGGGTGCGGTCGGCCAGTCGGAGGCGCAGGTACAGCGCCAGCAGGCGACGATCCTCAAGCAGATCGACGCCGTCGCGCAGCAGGCGGCCGAAGCCGTGGTCATGACGCACCGCTACCAATCGCTCGTCGCCATTGCGCAGGAGCAGGTGCAGGCGGTCGAGAAAGTGCTGCAGACCGCACAGCTGCGCGCCACCGCGGGCCTCAGTACCAAGGCCGATCCGATCCAGGCCGAGTCGCGCGTGGACAGCGCGCGTGCCAACCTGCTGCAGGTGAAGTCGCAGCTGGCGCAGTGGCGCGAGCGCCTGGGTACGCTGCTGGGGCGTTCCGTGCCGCCGCGCATGGCACCGTTGCCTGAGCACCTGGCAAGTGAACTGCGCGTCGACATGCAGCCCGACACCAGCCTCATGCCCGAGGTGCTGGCCGCCGAAGCCGAACGCCGTGTCGCCACCGCCCAGCTCGAAGTCGCCAGGGCCCAGCGCTATCCCACGCTCAGCCTCGACGCTTCCGTCAACCGGCCCATGGGCGGCATGAACTCCGGTGTTCCGGAGCGCAGCGGCGGCTCCCACTCGGTCATGCTCAACCTGTCTAGCGTGCTCTACCAGGGTGGTGCGCTCGAAGCGCAGGTCAACGCCGCCGTGGCGGCCGAACAGGCTGCGCGCATGCGCATCGAGACCGCCCGCCTCAACGCCGGCGACCAGGTACGCAATTTCCGCGAGCAGGTCATCGGCGCGCAGGCGCGCCTGGGCGTGCTGGCCGACCGACGCCGAAGCATCGCCGAGGCGCGCGATCTCTACCGCGAGCAGTACACGCTCGGTACCCGTTCCATTCTCGACCTGCTCAATGCCGAGCAGGAGATCCACCAGGCCGCAGCCGACGAAGAGGCCGTGCTGCACGAGCTCTGGACCAGCCGCGTCGGCTACATAGGCGCCACCGGGCAGTCCCGCGCGTACTACGGCCTGAACAACACCACCGTGCAGGGAATCGAGGTGCTTCCATGAAGTTGCCTTCGCAGTACACGAGCTGGCTCGACGCCATGCTTTTCGTCGCCCGCCACTACGGCATAGGCGCTTCAGAGGAGAACGTGCGCGTCTCGCTGGCCTGGGAGCGCGGCGCGCCGCTGGACACGCTGCTCGATCACATGGCGCGCCAGCTCGGCCTGACGGTGCGGCTGGGCGAATTCTCCGAAACGCTGCTCGACCCATGGCGCCTGCCGCTGGTGGTGGAGTTCGACAACGGCGAGGTCGGCGTGGTGCGAGCCTCCAACGGCCGTGGCCAGCTGGGCGTGCTGCTCGGGGGCGACCATGGGCTCGAGACGGCGCTGCCGCTCGACGAACTGCGCCGCCGCGCGAAACGCGTGGCCGTGCTGCGGCCCAACACCGCCGTGCCCGATGCGCGCGTGGACGACTACATCAAGCCCTACAAGGCCAACTGGTTCCGGGCCATCGCGCTGCGCGACTGGCGGCGCTACGGCGACATCATGCTCGCCTCGATGTTCGCGAACGTGCTGGCACTGGCGTCGATGATCTTCTCGATGCAGATCTACGACCGCGTGGTGCCCGCGCAGTCGGAGCCGACGCTGTGGGTGCTGTTCGGTGGCGTGATGCTGGCGGTGGCCTTCGAGTTCATGCTGCGCGTGTCGCGCACCCACATCTCCGACGTGGTCGGCAAGCGCGCCGACCTCAAGGTGTCGGACGTCGTGTTCGGCCATGCGCTGCGTCTGCGCACCAATGCGCGTTCCAAGTCGACAGGCTCCTTCATCGCCCAGGTGCGCGAGGTGGAGCAGGTGAGGGAGTTGCTTACCTCCACCACCATCTCCGCCGTGGCCGACCTGCCGTTCTTCCTGCTGTTCCTGGTCGTTCTCTGGCTGGTGGCCGGACCGCTTGCGCTGGTTGCCCTGGCGGCGGTGCCGTTGCTGGTCATTCCGGGCCTGCTCATCCAGAAGCCGCTGGCGCGCCTGGCGAGCGAAGGCATGCGCGAATCGGCCTTGCGCAACGCCCTGTTGGTCGAGGCGGTCGAAGGCATCGAGGACATCAAGCTCATGCGCGCCGAGCCGCGCTTCCAGAACCAGTGGAACCACGTCAACGACGTGTCCGCCGGCGTCAGCATGCGGCAACGCTTTCTCACGAGCATGCTCATGACGTGGACGCAAGAGGTGCAGACCATCGTGTATGCCGTGGTGCTGCTGGCGGGCTGCTTCCTCGTGATGCGCGGCGACATGACGACGGGCGCGCTGGTGGGCTCGTCGATCCTCGCGTCTCGCATGATCTCGCCGCTGGCGCAGTTGTCGAGCGTGTTCGCGCGCTGGCAGCAGGCCAAGGTGGCGCGCGCCGGCCTCGACCAGCTCATGCAGCGCCCGGTCGACCAGGCCGACGGCACGCGGCTGGTGCATGCGCCGGCGCTGCACGGGCATTACGCACTGGCCGGCGTCGAGTTTCGCTATGGCAAGGACGACAAGAGCCCGGCGCTCGCAGTCGCGCAATTGCAGATTCAGGCAGGCGAGAAGGTCGCGTTGCTGGGCCGCATGGGCGCGGGCAAATCCACGTTGCTGCAACTGCTGTCCGGCCTGCAGTCGCCGCAGCAGGGCCACGTGGCGCTCGATTCGCTCGACCTTTCGCTGATCGACCCGGCCGACCTGCGCCGCGACGTCGGCCTGCTCACGCAGAACGCGCGGCTCTTCCACGGCTCCATCCGTGAGAACGTGACGATGGGCATGCCGCTGGCCACCGACGACCAGGTGTTCGAGGCCATCGCGATGGCGGGTGCCTTGCCATTTCTCCAGTCGCGCGCCGAGGGGCTGGACGAACTCATTCACGAGGGCGGCCTGGGTCTGTCCGGCGGGCAGCGGCAGGCATTGCTGCTCGCGCGTACGCTGATCCGGCAGCCGTCGATCGTGCTGCTCGACGAACCGACCGCGCATTTCGACGAGGTCACTGAACGGCACGTGATCGATCTGGTCGGCAACTGGATGGGGCCGCGCACGCTGGTGGTGGCAACGCATCGCATGCCGGTGCTGCAGTGGGTGGACCGCATCGTGGTGATCGATGGCGGCCGCATCGTGATGGATGGTTCGAAGGAACAGGTTCTTGGAAGGCTCTCACATGGCAACGCCTGAAAAAGTACGGGTGAAGGCGCCAGCCACCGCGGTCGGCATGACGATGCCGCCCGGTCTTGCTTCAGGGGCGAAGCCGCCACGCGCGAAGTCTCCTTTCCAGCCCACGGAACGCTCCAGGACCGCGCCCGCCGCCTACTATTCGCCGCCCGAGCCTCCTTTGCCGCGCGCATCGCTGCTTGTTTGGATCATTGCGGCGCTGCTGCTCGCGCTGCTGGCGTGGGCCTGGCTCTTCAGGCTCGACGAAGTGTCCACCGGCGCAGGCAAGGTGGTGCCGTCGTCGCGCGAGCAGATGATCCAGTCGCTCGAGGGCGGCATCCTGGTCGACCTGAAGGTGCGCGAGGGCGACATCGTCGAGGAGGGGCAGGTGCTCGCGCAACTCGACAGGACGAAGACCGAGTCGACCGTGCAGGAAAGCGCTTCGCGCGTGCGCGCCGCGCTGGCCATGTCGGCGCGGCTCACGGCCGAGGTGGGAGGCACGCCGTTGGTGTTTCCCGCCGAAGTGAGTTCCGACGCCGACCTGGTGCGCACGGAGACCGCGCTCTACCAGTCGCGCCGCGACCAGCTCGCGAGCAGCCTTTCGGGCGTGACGCAGGCGCTGGCGCTGATGCGCAGGGAGCTTGCCTTGACCGAGCCGCTGGTGGCTCGCGGCGCCGCAAGCGATGTCGAGGTGCTGCGCCTGAAGCGGCAGATCAACGAAGCCGAAACCAAGGCGGCCGACCTCAAGAGCCAGTATTACGTGAAGGCACGCGAAGACCTGGCCAGGGCCAACGCCGAGATCGAGGCGCAGCGCTCGGTCACGCGCGGGCGCTCCGACTCTCTCACGCGCCTGACCTTCGCGTCGCCGGTGCGCGGCATCGTGAAGGACATCGCGGTGACCACGGTGGGCGGCGTGCTGCCCCCGGGCGGCAGGCTCATGGCGATCGTGCCGCTCGACGAGAAGCTGCTGGTCGAAGCGCGCATATCGCCTCGCGACGTCGCCTTCATCCATCCGGGCCAGGAAGCGGCGGTGAAGGTCACGGCGTACGACTACGCCATCTTCGGCAGCCTGCCGGGCAGGGTGACGACGATTTCGCCGGACACCATCCAGGACGACGTGAAGCGCGACGTGTACTACTACCGCGTGTACATCCGCACCGACGTCGACCAGCTGAAGAACAAGCGCGGGGAGAGCTTTCCGATCGTGCCCGGCATGATCGCGAACGTCGACATCCACACGGGCAGCAAGTCGGTGCTGGACTATCTGCTCAAGCCGCTGAACAAGGCGCGCGAAGCCTTGCGCGAGCGCTGAAAGACCCGTATGAGAAGAGTGCCCATTCCGCGCCGCGGGCCCGCCATCACGCAACAGGCCTTGAACCTGCTGGGCGAAGAGTTCCGAGCCGCTTTCGCGCAAGGCGACTTCATGCGGGCGTTGAAGTTCGCTACGCAGGCATGGGAGGCAACCCGCAGCCCGCAGCCCCTGGCCGACGTGGCGCTGTGCCAGATGCGGCTGGGCCGGGCGATGCAGGCGTACGACATCTATCATGGTGTCGTCGAGTACCTGAAGACCCCGAACGTCTATGACGGCCTTGCGGAGGCCGCGGGGCAACTGGGAAAGTGGAGGGAAGTGCGAGAGTTCGGCACCATATCCCTCGAGCTGAAGATACTGGAGGCGGCGGAAGAAACGACTGCCGCAACCGCCGAATCGCCCGTGCTGCCGTGCTTCGACGAAAGGCGTCGCGAGCGCAACGTCATTGCGTTCAGCCTGTTCGGCGGTGATCCGCGCTATTGCGAGATGGCCGTGCTCAATGTGCGGGCCGCGCGCGAGTTCTTTCCTGCGTGGGTCTGCCGCTTCTACGTCGATGCCTCGGTGCCGAGGTCCGTCTGCGAGCGGCTGCTGGCGGAGGGCGCGTCCGTCGTCGATGTGCGCTCCATCGGCGGTCACGACCTGCCGGGCACCATGTGGCGGTTTCTTGCGCTCGACGATCCCCGTGTCGATCGCGTGCAGTTTCGCGACGCCGACTCGTTGTTGTCCACGCGCGACCAGGCGGCGGTGCGTGCATGGTGCGCCTCCGACCGCTGGTTTCATGTCATGCGCGACTACCACTCGCACACCGAACTGATGCTGGCCGGCATGTGGGGTGCGTGCCGGGGCGTCTTCACGGACATGGCGGGCGACATGCGCGCATACCTGAAGAGCCGGACGTTCTCGTCGCGCTACGCCGACCAGCATTTCCTGCGCCACCGCATCTGGAAGGTGGCGGCGACCAGCATGCTCAGCCACGACGAGTGGTTCGACCTGTCCGGCAGCCAGCCTTTTCCCGCGCATGTGCCGATGACGGTGGATCCGCGCTATGCCCACGTGGGCGCCAACATCGGCTCGCCCTCCATGAAGGTTGCGCACTCCGCTCCCGATGGCACGCCCGTCCGTTGGACGCTGCACGACGCCTCCGGCGGGGCCGTTTGCACCTATTGCGCCGTCGTAAGGAACGGCCGCTACAGCGTCAGCATCCCCGCCCCCTATGCCGCGGAGATTGCAGCCGGCCGCTGGAGGGTCGTCTCGCGCGGCCTTCCCCAACCAGATCTGGAGGAAACACGATGTCCCTTGAAAACCTGAGTGGCGTAGACAGGCAGTTGCAGAAGGAAATTGGCGACTTCAACCTGATGTACATGCTCCTGGCGCAGAAGCTGGTGAAGCAGGACGAGGCGGTGGCGATGCGCCGCCTGGGCATTGGCAAGGATCTGGCGGAACTCCTTGCCAACATGTCGTCCGCGCAGATCGCGAAGCTGGCCGAGACGAATCTCATGCTTTGCAGCTTTCGTCCCGATGACGCGGCGATCGCATCGAAACCGTACATGGCCTCAAGCAAGATCTGAGCTCCTGCGCAGTTCGGCCATGCGCGTTGCGACGCGCCGACGGCTCACGGCTGGAAGACTGGCCAGCTCGGCAGTTGCCGCTTCGGGCGGTACCACGCCCAATGGCGCCGCCACGAACAGCCAGTTGATGACGTGGAAGATGCTCTGCCATCCATGGATGGCGTAGTCCTGCACGTCCACGTGCCGCGGCGTGCGTTGCTGGAAACACTGCTTGAGCTCGGCGTAGCTCTCCGGCAAGGGCAGGGCCCCCACGTCGCGCCAGAAGGCGGTGTCCCGCCGTGGGCAGTCGTAGTGCATGCGCAAGAAATCGCGGATGCCGGACCAGCACCGCGCATTGGCCTCGTTGAAGCCTTCGATCAGGAAGCCTGACACCACGCCGTTGCTGGCGGTGACGATGCGCTCGAAGTTGCGCAGTTGCTCCAGCATCTGGCCGATGGAGGTCGCCTCCAGCGGTTCCACGAAACCCGAGGCCAGTCCGATGGTCGAGGCCGACGGTTTCTCCATCGTCCAGCCTGAAGCTGCGCGCCATGCGCTGCTCGTCGCACGCCAGCTCATCGAACCGGGCCTGCTGGTGCACCACGCCGCGCGATACCGCCACGCGGCGCAGGTAGTCCGCCAGCTTGTGGCTGTCGAAATGGAACGAGGCCGACAGGCCCGAGCCCGGCCCTTGCCGCAGCATGGCCGCGGTCTCCTGCTGCGTCGCATTCGATGCGATCTCTGCAAAGCCCGGTATGTAGTGGTGCAGGCCGATGCCCTCGTGCACCATGCCCGAGAACAACGGGTAAAAGCCGCGCTCGATCCAGTCCGTCTCCGGCAGGCCGGGCCGGCCGAAGAGGTGGTAATAGCGGTCGTCCTCGGCGCCGGTGCGCCAGCCCTCATAGGAAAAGCCAAGTTTGAAGGCCGCGCCGGTTTCCCGCACGAACTCGTCAAGGTCGATGCCGCATCGGTGCAGAGCCTCGACCAGGTTGAGCAGGCCGCCTTCTCCCACGCCGACGATGCCGATGTCGGGCGATTCGATCACCCGGACTTCGACCTGCGGCGCGAACATGCGGCGCAATGTCAGGGCTGCGAACCAGCCCGCGGTCCCGCCGCCGACGACGACGGCGCGGGACATGTTGCGAAGATTCAGCATGCAAGTGGTTCCATGGACATGGTCGAAAAGAAGGGAACCCCAAAAAGGGCTCCTTTCTTCGTTCAGATGACCGAGATGCCCTGCTGGATCCAGATATCTCCCAGCGTGTTCGCCGAATCCATGGTGCTGTTGTGATAGATGTTGTAGTTCACTCCATCGACCGTCCTGGATCCGGTGTTGCTCCACTTGTCCGAACCATGCAGCAGCTGCACCGTATCGTCTGAATCGCCGGTAACGCGCAGATGACCCTGGCCCGTGCCATTCACCGTGCCCGTGCTGCTCTGCTGGTTCAGGACGTCGGAGAGCCGCAGCTTGAGGGCATTGCCCTTGTTGGCTGCGCCGGTGCCGAGATCGAAGTTCTCGAAGCCCTTCACCTTCAGCCCAAGCGCTGCCAGGTCCAGCGTGATGTTGGAGGCATCGACCACCAGGGTGTCTATGCCCAGGCCACCGTCCACCCGAACAACGCCATTGATTTCCTCGATGTGGATCCTGTCGTTGCCCGCGCCGCCGTAGGCGCTGTCGCCTGAGCGCACGCCCGTGATGACGTCGTTGCCGGCGCCGCCGGAAAGCCTGTCCCGGCCATCGGTGGCCTTGATGACGTCGTCGCCGACCGTCAGCAGGTTGGTGAAGTTGAATGCGTCCGCATAGACCACCTCCAGGTAGCCCGTCGCCGCCGACCACGGCATGTCGTGGTATGGGGAACCGAGGGCCAGGTCGGCCTGCCCGTCGCCGTTCAGGTCGGACAACGCCACGTTCACGCCCAGCATCGACCCGGAGTTCGCGTCGCCGTTCTGGCGATAGTTGGCGTCGAATACCGTTGCCGATTGGGTACCCCTGTAGGCCGCCGTGACACTCTGGAACCCGGAGTAGCCGCCTTGCTGGCCGTACAGGATGTAGACGGCACCGTTGTTGATGCCGCCCACGTCGGCCAGTGGCGCGCCGATGGCGATGTCGTCTATGCCGTCGCCGTTGAAGTCACCCACCGAAGTCCCGTTGCCGAACATCGCATCCGCCGTGCTGTCCGACGCCGTGATGACGAAGCCATCGGCGGACGAGAGGTTGGCGAGGTTGACGTTCGAGGCCGCTCCGCCGGCCTTGCCGTAGACCACGTAGACGCGGCCCGGCCCTCGTTGCTCTCCAGCGTCCGGCCCGAATTGCGGCGATCCGATGATCATGTCCGCGATGCCGTCCCCGTTGACGTCGCCCGAGGAGATGGGCATGCCCGTGTTCGACAGGTAGCCGTAGGGTTCCGGGTCGATGTAGGTGCCCAGGTACTGGTTCGCCTGTTCGCCGTAGACGCGGAAGCCATTGCTGATGTTCGTGTAGTCGGTCTGCAGGCTGTAATCCTGCGGGAAGCCTTTCGACGTGCCGTAGATCACCTGGATGGCGCCGGCGTTGTCGATGTTGCCAGCTGGATTCCTGGCGTTGTACATGCCGTAGGCGAAGTCCGCGTAGCCATCGCCGTTGATGTCCCCGATGTTCATCACGTTGGTGGGGTAGCCGTTCGTGTTGTCGTTGTAGATGATCGTGTGCGGTCGGGTGCTTTCCGCCGATGAGTTGCGGCTGTCCGAGACATAGCTCGCCGGACTCGAACCGGTGAAGCCGACGTAGTAGTTGGACCAGGCTGCCGAGCCCGCGGCGCCGGCGTGCCCATAGAGGATGGCCGTGCCCGACGAGCCGGTGCCCCGCTGCCAGTCCTGCATGATGATGTCCGCGTACCCGTCGCCGTTCACGTCCACGAGCGCGCCGGCTGCGCCGAACCAGGTCGACCCGCCCTCGCGCTGCACGATCGCAACGCCGTTGCTGTCGCCGCCGGACGAGATGATGGTGCGCACATCCACGTTCACCGGAGCGGAGCCTGCACCCTCGGAAGACCTCCCGAAGATGATCCAGGCGCTGTTCAGGTTGTCGTCGTAGAGGATCACGTCCGAATAGCCGTCGCCGTTCACGTCGCCATAGCCCTGGACGGCGGTCAGGATGTTCGAGTCGGAGATATCGCCCGAAGTGAATATCTTCAGTCCGTCGGTTCCAGGCAGGTTCGAAACACTGCTCAGGTCCGGCAGCCCTTGCTTGCTGCCGTAGAGGATGTTGACGCTCCACTTGTTCGCGCTGCGCTCGGCCGACGATCCATGGGGCGCCACGACCGCGAAGTCGTTGTAGCCGTCGCCGTTGAAGTCGCCGATGGCCTGCACGTCGTAGCCGAAGTTGTCGGATTTGGTGGTGCCGGAAATCCGGCTGGTGCCGCCGCCCACCGTCACCACTGCCGGCGCGGAGGCGTTGCCGTTGTAGTCGCGTGCCACGGCCGTGACGATCGCGCCGATATTCACCGGCGCGGACGACGCGTCGATGCTCCATGCGCCGTCGGCGGTGACCGTGGCCGTGAAGGGGAGCACGTAGTCGATCACGCCGTCGGCGTTCCTGTCGACGCTGAGCGTCACGGTGATCGGCCTCGTCGAGGTGGGCGAAACCGTTGGCGTGTCGGCGTCCGAGGTCGTTCCCGAAAAGCGGGTGCCGTCGCTCTTCTGGATGGTGACCTCGGGTGGGGTCGTGTCGGCGGCTTGCGAGCCCTTGCTCGAGGCATTGCCGGCAAGGTCGTAGGCCACGGCGGAGACGACCGTGTTGGCGGCGATCGACGTCGATGGCGTCCAGGTCCAGTTGCCGTCGGCATCGGCGGTGACGCTCGCCTCGACAGACCCGTTGTTGCCCACGTCGATCGCGACCAGCGCGCCGGCTTCGGTCTTGCCCGCTACCAGTCTGCCCCCGACGCGCTGCAGATCGAGCCCGGGGGCGGTCCGGTCCACGGTCACGGCGACGATGCTGGCTGCGGGCGTGGTGTTGCCGGCTGCATCGGTGAGGGTTGCGCGGAACAGGTACTTTCCGTCGGACAGGTTGCTTTGCGCAGCCGTCGTTGCCTTCCAGACCGTGCCGCCGTCGGTGGACACCTCATAGCTCGCGGCCGAGGTGTCGGCGCCGGTCAGCACGAGATCGAAGGTGTTGTCGTTGCTGTAGCGGTCGGAAGATTGATTGGCGGCCAGCGTGCCTGCAGCGGCGAAGCTGTCCGAGTAGTTGTCCAGGCCCAGGGTGGCCACGGGCGGTGGCACGGTGTCGACGGTGAACGCCAGCGGTGCCGACTTCGGCCCTTCGTTGCCGGCCGCGTCGACGTTGCTCACCGCGAGGCTGTGCGCGCCGTTGGCCAGCTCCTTGCCTGCTTCGGGCGTGAAGCTCCAGTTGCCCGCGCCGTCGGCGCCTGCGGAGCCGATCAGCGTGCCGTTGTCATGGATCATGACCGTGCCGTTGGGCTCCGCTCCCGCGCCCTTCAAGACAGGCCGGGTTTCGTTGGTCGTGCTGCCCGAGACGATCGGGCCGGTGACCGGCGCGACGCCGTCCATCAAGCTGTCGATGGAAGGTGCCGAGGAAGGAGCCACCGTGTCGACCGCGAAGGCCAGCGGTGCCGACTTCGGCCCCTCGTTGCCCGCAGCATCGACATTGCTCGTGGTCAGGCTGTGCGCGCCGTTGGCCAGCTCCTTGCCGGCTTCGGGCGTGAAGCTCCACTTGCCCGAGGCGTCCGCCGTGGCGGTGCCGATGAGCGCGCCGTTGTCGTAGATCCTGACGGTGCCGTTGGGCTCGGCGCCCGAGCCCTTCAGCTCGGGGCGGGCATCATTGGTCGTGCCGCCCGAGATGATCGGGCCGGTGACCGGCGCGACGTCATCCGTGACGCTGTCGATGGACGGCGCCGTGGAGGGTGCGACGGTGTCGACCGTGAAGGCCAGGGGCGCCGACTTCGGTCCTTCGTTGCCTGCGGCGTCGACGTTGCTCACAGCCAGGCTGTGCGCGCCATTGGCCAGTTCCTTGCCAGCCTCGGGCGTGAAGCTCCACTTGCCCGAGGCGTCCGCCGCGGCGGTGCCGATCAGCGCACCGTTGTCGTAGACCCTGACGGTGCCGTTCGGCTCCGCGCCCGAGCCCTTCAGCTCGGGGCGGGCATCGTTCGTCGTGCTGCCCGAGGTGATCGGGCCGGTGACCGGCGCGACGTCATCCGTGACGCTGTCGATGGACGGCGTCGTGGAGGGAACGACCGTGTCGACCGTGAAGGCCAGCGGCGTGGACTTCGGCCCCTCGTTGCCGGCCGCGTCGACGTTGCTCACCGTCAGGCTGTGCGCGCCGTTGGCCAGTTCCTTGCCGGCTTCGGGCGTGAAACTCCACTTGCCCGAGGCGTCCGCCGTGGTGGAGCCGATCAGCGCGCCGTTGTCGTAGATCCTGACGGTGCCGGTCGGCTGCGCGCCCGAGCCCTTCAGCTCGGGACGGGTGTCGTTGGTCGTGCTGCCCGAGACGATCGGGCCGGTGACCGGTGCGACATCGTCGGTGACGCTGTCGATCAACGGCGCGCCTGTGGGCGCAACCGTGGCGACCGTGAAAGCCGTCGGTGCCGACTTCGGCCCTTCGTTGCCCGCGGCGTCGACGTTGCTCGCCGCCAGGCTGTGCGCGCCGTTGGCCAGCTCCTTGCCAGCCTCGGGCGTGAAGCTCCACTTGCCCGCCGCGTCCGCGGTGGCGCTGCCGATCAACGAACCGTTGTCGTAGACCCTGACGGTGCCGTTCGGCTCCGCCCCGGAACCCTTGAGCTCGGGGCGGGTGTCGTTGGTCGTGCCGCCGGGGGTGACCGGGCCGGTGACCGGCTCCGTGTCGTCGATGAGGGCGTCGATCGAGGGCGCCGCCGTTGGAGCGACGGTGTCGACCGTGAATGCCAGCGGTGCCGACTTCGGCCCTTCGTTGCCGGCCGCGTCGACGCTGCTCACCGCCAGGCTGTGCGCGCCATTGGCGAGTTCCTTGCCCATCTCGGGCGTGAAGCTCCATTTACCGGTGCCGTCTGCCGTGGCAGAACCGATCAGCGCGCCGTTGTCGTAGACCCTGACGGTGCCATTCGGCTCGGCACCCGTGCCCTTCAGCTCGGGGCGCGCGTCGTTGGTCGTGCTGCCCGCGCTGATCGGGCCGACGACAGGTGCGACGTCGTCCGTGGCGCTGTCGATGGAGGGAGGCGTGGCTGGCGCCACCGTGTCGACCGTGAAGGTCACGGGAACCGACTTCGGCCCTTCGTTGCCAGCCGTATCGACGTTGCTCACCGTCAGGCTGTGCGCGCCGTTGGAGAGCTCCGATCCCGCCGCGGGGGTGAAGCTCCATGTGCCCGTGCCGTCGGCGGTGGCAGTGCCGATCAGCCTGCCGCTGTCGTAGATCCTCACGGTGCCGTTCGGCTCCGCGCCGGAACCCTTGAGCTCGGGGCGGGTGTCGTTGGTCGTGCTGCCGGACGTGATCGGCCCGGTGACCGGCGTCACGTCGTCCGTGATGCTGTCGATGGACGGTGCCGCCGAGGGAGCGCTCTGGTCGACGACGAGGGTGAAGACTGCCGAGGCTCCGCCGCGGTTGCCCGCCGCATCCTCGACGCGCGCGGTGTAGCTGTAGCTGGTGCCGTCGACGAGGGCGGTGTCCTGGAAGGTCCAGGTCGCGGCGCCCGTCATGGTGGCGGCGCCGAGGCGCACGCCGTCGCGGTACAGCGCCACCACTTCACCTGCGCCCAGCGTGCCTGCGAGCGTGCCGTTGAGCTGCGGCGCGGTGTCGTTGGTCTTGCTGCCGGATGCGAATGTGCCTTGCTGCGGGTCCTGGTTGTCGAGATAGCTCGTGATGGCCACCGCCTGCGTCGGCGCGGTCGTGTCGACCGTCAGCGTGAAGCGCGAGGAGGGCGCGCCTTCGTTGCCGGCGGCATCCGTGACGACCGCCATGTAGCTGTGCGTGCTGCCTTCGGCCAGCGTGGACGTGGCAAAGCTCCAGCGGGTGCCGGTCACGGTGGCGGTGCCCAGCAGCGTGGTGCCTTCGTAGACGCGCACGGTATCGGTGGCGCCGATGGCCGTGCCCAGTTCGCCGCGAAGCACGGGCGTGGTGTCGTCCGTGCTCGTGCCGCTGGCGAAGTCTCCCTGGATGGACCCGACGTTGTCGGTGTAGGCGGTGATGGTCGTGGTCTGCGCGGGCGCGGACGTGCTCACGGTCAGCGTGAAGGCGCTCGAAGCCGCGCCCTGGTTGCCTGCCGCATCGGCCACCACCGCCTTGTAGGTGTGGGTGCTGCCGTTGGCCAGCGCGGGCGTGGCGAAGGTCCAGCTGGTGCCCGTGACCGTGGCGGTGCCGAGCAGCGCCGTGCCTTCGTAGATCCGCACCACGTCGGTCGCGCCGATGGCTTCGCTCAGCGTGCCGCGCAGCAGCGGGGTCATGTCGTCGGTGGTGGTGCCGCTGCCAAAGTCGCCCCGGTTGGTGCCGACGTCGTCGGTGTAGGCGGTGATGGTCACGCTCTGCGCTGGGGGCGTGGTGTCCACGGTCAGCGTGAAGGCCGGGGAGGCTGCGCCGACGTTGCCCGCCGCGTCGGCGATTGCCGCGGTGTAGCTGTGGGTGCTGCCGCTGGCCAGGGCCGGAACGGCGAAGGTCCAGCTCGTGCCGGTGACGGTGGCGGTGCCCAGCAGGGTCGTGCCTTCGTAGATCCGAACCACGTCGGTGGCGCCGATGGCATCGCTCAGCTTGCCGTTGAGCACCGGCGCGGTGTCGTCGGTGCTCGTGCCGCTGGCGAAGTCGCCCCGGTTGGTGCCGATGTCGTCGGTGTAGGAAACGATGGTGACGGCCTGCGTCGGCACGGTGGTGTCTACCGTCAGCGAGAAGGCTCCCGAGGTCGTACCCTTGTTGCCCGCGGCATCGGCGATTGCCGCCGTGTAGCTGTGGGTGCTGCCGTCGGCCAGAGCCGGCGTGGCGAAGGTCCAGGCGGAACCGGACACGGTGGCCGTGCCCAGCAGCGTGGTGCCTTCGTAGATCTGGACGACGTCGCCGGTCTTCAGGCCAGAGACGGTGCCCTTGAGCGTCGGCGTCGTGTCGTTCGTGCTGGTGCCGGTGCCGTACTCGCCGGTGTTGGGCGCGACGTCGTCGATGTAGGCGGTGATGGCGACGGCGTTGTCGGCAGTCGGTGCGCTGGTGTCGATGACGATGACTTGCGAGGTGGGCGAGCCCGCATTGCCTGCGGCATCCACCACGCGTGCCAGGAACGTGTGGCTGCCATCGGCCAGGGCGGTGGCCGTGTTGTCGAACTGGTAGGTATCGCCGCCGACCAGCGAGGCCTTGTTCCAGGTCCTTCCGTTGTCCAGGGATATCTGTACCGTGGCGCCCGGCTCCATGGCCTTGTCGACTGTGACCGTCGCTACGAGCGTGCGATCGCTGGTGACGAAGTCGCTGTTGCTCGTGCCGGTGTCGGTGCCGATCGCGCTGAGCGTGGCCTTGGCGGTGGGTGGCGTGGTGTCGACGTTGATCACGAACGAGCCCGAAGGCTTGCTTTCATTGCCCACGGGGTCGATGGAAGTGGTGGTGAGCTGGTGCGTGCCTTCTGCCAGCGGCGTGGTGGGGGTGAAGCTCCAGCTGCCGTCGGCCTGCACCGTGGTGCTGCCGATGGGGCTGCCGTTGTCGTAGACCTTGATGACGTCCCCGGGCGTCGCCCCTGCGCCGGAGAGCGTGGGCGTGGTGTCGTCGCTGGCACCCCCGGTCGCGAGCGGGCCTTGCACCGAGCCGACGTCGTCCGTGGCCTTGGCGATGGTGGGCACGTTGGGAGCGGTGGTGTCGATGGTCAGGGCCAGCGTGGCTTCGCCCTTGGTGCCGGCGGCGTTCACGGCGGTGGCGGTGTACTTGTGCGCACCTTCGGCCTGCACCGGCAGCGCGAGGCTCCAGTTGCCGTTGGTGTCCGCCGTGGTGGAGCCCAGGGCGCTCGAGTCTTCCCTGATCGTGATGATGGAGCCGGCCGTTGCCGTGCCCACCAGGGTGGGCGTGGTGTCGTCCGTGACAGCGCCCGGGGCGAGGTTGCCCTGCTTGCTGCCCTGGTCGTCCACCGCATGGGTGATGCTGACGACGACGCCGGAGGTGTCGACCGTGAAGCTCAGCGGTGCGCTGGCGGCGCTGGTGTTGCCCGCGGCATCGGTGAGCGTGTGCGTGATGCTGTGCGCGCCTTTGGCAAGTGGCTTCTCGGGCGTGAGGCTCCAGGTGCCGTCGGCCTTGACGGCGGTGCTGCCGATGAGGGCGGCGCCGTCATACAGCTTGACGGTATCGCCGGCCCTGGCGCCGGTTCCGCTGAAGGTGGGCGAGGCGTCGTCGGTGGAGCCGCCGGAGGGGATAGCGCCGGTGACAGCGCCCTGGTCGTCCGTGGCCACGACGGTGGCCGGAGTGGCCGGCGCCGTGGTGTCGAGCACGATCGGGTAGTCGCCCGTGGCCGGGCTGGCCTGGCCGGCGCCATCCACGGCGATGGCCTTGAGGTTCTTGACGCCGTCGCCGCTCAGCGGGCTGGTGGTCACGCTCCAGGTGCCGTTGGCGGCCACGCTGGTGGAGCCCACGGCCACGCCGTCGGCATAGACGGTGACGACCGTGCCGACGGTACCGGTGCCGCTCAACGTGGGCGTGTTGTCGTCGGTGCTCGCGTTCTGCGCGATGCTGCCGCTGACACTGCCCTTGTCGTCGCTCACGCCGGTGATGGCGGGAGCCGCGGGCGCGTCGCCCAGCAGGGTGAAGGTGGAGGCGGGCGTGGTGGCGCTGACGTTGCCTGCTGCATCCACGGCCTGCGCGGTGAAGCTGTGCGGGCCGGTTGCCAGGGGCAGCGCGGGCGTGAAGCGCCATGTGCCGTCGGCGTTGACCGGCGTGCTGCCGATGAGCTTGCCGTTGTCGTAGACGTTGATGCTGGCGACCTGGGCGGGATCTGCCTTGCCGATGTATTCAGGCTTGCTGTCGTCGGTTTGAGCGCCCGAGGCGATGGGGCCTTGCACGGCGCCCACGTCGTCCAGCACCTGGATCTTCGAGGCGTCCAGCGTCGCGGGCACCGTGGTGTCCACGTCGATCACGAGGGCGCCCGACTGGGGGCTCTCGTTGCCGGCCGCATCGGTCAGCGTATAGCTGAGGCGGTGCGAGCCTTCGGTCAGGGGCGCGCTCGGTGTCAGCGTGCCGCTCGCGGCGTCGTGGATTGCGGCGACCCTGGCTCCGTCCACATACAGCGACGGTGTCGAGCCGGACGCCACCGTGCCGATGTTGATGCCGGGCATCGCGTCATCGGTGGTCGCGGCGGTGCTTGCCGGGCTCTGGATGGTGCCGACGTTGTCGGCATAGCTCGCCGGAACCTTCGGTGCCGTCGGCGCGGTCCTGTCGACCGTGACCACGAGTGCCGGGGCCTGCCTGCTCTCGTTGCCGGCCGTGTCGGTCAGTGTGTAGCTGATCCGGTGCTCGCCTTCGGCCAGGGGGGTGTTGGGCGTCAGCGTGCCGCTCACGGGGTCATAGTTCGCAGCGACCTTGGCGTCGTCCACGTACAGAGACGGCGTCAAGCCGTTGGACACCTGACCGATGTTGAGGCCGGGCGTGGCGTCGTCGGTGGTCGGCGCGGTGCTGGCCGGGCTCTGGATGGCGCCGACGTTGTCGGCGTAGCCTGCCGGAGTGGACGGCGCGCCTGGCGCGCCAGTGCGGACGGCGACGGACAGCGCAGGGGCCTGCCCGCTTTCGTTGCCGGCGGCGTCGGTCAGCGTGTAGCCGATCTGGTGCGCGCCATCGCCGAGCGGGACGTTCGGTGTCAGCGTGCCTGCGACCGGGTCATAGGTCGAGGCGACCTTGACGCCATCGACATACAGCGAGGGTGTGAGGTCCGCGGATACCGGGCCGATGTTGAGTCCGGGCGTGGTGTCGTCGGTGGTCGCGGCATTGCTGGCCGGATTCTGGATCGCGCCGACGTTGTCGGCATAGCCGGTTGCCGCGACCGGCGTGCCTGGCGCGGTGGTGTCGACATTCACGACGAAGGCGCCCGAACGCGGACTCTCGTTGCCGACCGGGTCGATGGCCGTGGCGGTGAGCTGGTGCGTGCCTTCTGCCAGCGGCGTGGTCGGCGTGAAGCTCCAGCTCCCGTCGGCCTTGACCGTGGTGCTGCCGATGGCGCTGCCGTTGTCGTAGACCTTGATGACGTCGCCGGGCGTCGCCCCTTCGCCGGAGAGGGTGGGCGTGGTGTCGTCGCTGTAGCTGCCGGTCATGAGCCGGCCTTGCACGGAGCCGACGTCGTCGGTTGCCTTGCCAATGGCGGGCACGTTGGGAGCGGTGGTGTCGATGGTCAGCGAGAGCGAGGCTTCGCCCTTGGTGCCCGCCGCGTTCACCGCGGTGGCCGTGTACTTGTGCGTACCTTCGACCTGCGCCGGCAGCGTGAGGCTCCAGTTGCCGCTGGCGTCCGCCGTGGTGGAGCCGAGCACGACCGATTCTTCATGGACAGTCACGATGGCACCGCGCGTCGCCTTGCCCACGAGCGTGGGCGTGGTGTCGTCCGTGAGTGCGCCGGGAGCGAGGTTGCCCTGCTTGCTGCCCTGGTCGTCCACAGCATGGCCGACGCTGACGACGACATTCGCGGTGTCGACCGCGAAAACCAGAGGGGCGCTGGCTGCGCTGGTATTGCCCGCGGCGTCTGTGAGGGTGTGGGTGATGCTGTGCGCGCCATCGCCCAGCGGGGTGCTGAGCGCGAGGCTCCACTTTCCATCGCTCGCCGCAGCGGCGCTGCCGATGAGTGTGGCGCCGTCGTACACCTTGACGACGTCGCCGGCCCTGGCGCCGCTGCCGCTGAAGGTGGGCGAGGCGTCGTCGGTGGAGCCGCCAGCGGGGATGGCGCCGGTGACCGCGCCCTGGTCGTCCGTGGCCACGACCGAAATGGGCGTGGCTGGCGGCGTGGTGTCCAGCACGATCGGATATGCACCCGTGGCCGGACTGGCCTGGCCGGCGCCGTCCACGGCGATGGCCTTGAGGTTCTTGACGCCATCGCCGCTCAGCGGGCTGGTGGTCACGCTCCAGGTGCCGTTGGCGGCCACGCTGGTGGAGCCCACGGCCACGCCGTCTGCATAGACGGTGACGACCGTGCCGACGGTACCGGTGCCGCTGAGCGTGGGCGTGTTGTCGTCGGTGCTCGCGTTCTGCGCGATGCTGCCGCTGACGCTGCCCTTGTCGTCGCTCACGCCGGTGATGGCGGGCGCCGCGGGCGCGTCGCCCAGCAGGGTGAAGGTCGATGCGGGCGTGATGGCGCTGACGTTGCCCGCCGCATCCACGGCTTGCGCGGTGAGGCTGTGCGGGCCGGTCGTCAGGGGCAGCGCAGGCGTGAAGCGCCAGCTGCCGTCGGCGTTGACCGCCGTGCTGCCGATGAGCTTGCCGTTGTCGTAGACGTTGACGCTGGCGACCTGGGCCGGGTCTGCCTTGCCGACGTATTCAGGCTTGCTGTCGTCGGTTTGAGCGCCCGAGGCGATGGGGCCTTGCACGGCGCCCACGTCGTCCAGCACCTGGATCTTCGAGGCGTCGAGTGTCGCGGGCGCGGTGGTGTCCACGCTGACCGTGAAGGCACCCGATGGCGCGCTCTCGTTGCCGGCCGGGTCGACGGCCGTGGTGGTGAGTCGATGCGTGCCTTCGGTCAGCGGGGTGGCCGGCGTGAAGCTCCAGCTGCCGTCCGGCTGCACCGTCGTGCTGCCGATGGGGGTGGCGTTGTCATAGACCTTGATGACGTCGCCCGGCGTTGCGCCGTTGCCGGAGAGCGTGGGCGTGGTGTCGTCGGTGGAACTTCCGTTGGCGAGCGGGCCCTGCACGGAACCCATGTTGTCGGACGCGGCGCCAATGGCCGGAATGGCCGGAGCGCTCTTGTCGACTGCAAGGGACAGCGCCGGTGCCGGCTTGCTCTCGTTGCCGGCGGTATCGGTCAGCGTATAGCTGATCTGGTGCGCACCTTCGGGCAGTGCGCTGGTCGGCGTGAGGGTGCCGGTGACCGGGTCGTAGGTCGACGCGACCTTGGTGCCGTCGACATACAGCGAGGGCGTGAAGTCTTTGGTCACGGTGCCGATGTTGATGCCGGGCGTGGTGTCGTCGGTGGTCGGCGCGGTGCTGTTCGGGCTCTGGACGGCGCCGACGTTGTCGGCATAGCCGCTTGCCGCAACCGGAGCGGCCGGAGCGTTCGTGCTGACGGTAACGGCGAGTGCGGGCGCCGGCTTGCTCTCGTTGCCGGCGGCGTCGGTCAGCGTGTAGCCGATCTGGTGCGCGCCATCGCCGAGCGGGACGTTCGGTGTCAGCGTGCCTGCGACCGGGTCATAGGTCGAGGCGACCTTGATGCCGTCGACATACAGCGAGGGTTTGAGGTCTGCGTCGACCGTGCCGATGTTGATGCCCGGCGTGGTGTCGTCGGTGATCCTGGCGGTGCTGGCCGGGTTCTGGACTGCGCCGACGTTGTCGGCATAGCCGGTTGCCGCGACCGGCGTGCCTGGCGCGGTGGTGTCTACGTTGACGACGAACGAGCCCGAAGGCTTGCTTTCGTTGCCCACGGGGTCGATGGAAGTGGTGGTGAGCTGGTGCGTGCCTTCTGCCAGCGGCGTGGTGGGCGTGAAGCTCCAGCTGCCGTCGGCCTGCACCGTGGTGCTGCCGATGGGGCTGCCGTTGTCGTAGACCTTGATGACGTCCCCGGGCGTCGCTCCTGCGCCGGAGAGCGTGGGCGTGGTGTCGTCGCTGGCACCGCCGGTCGCGAGCGGGCCTTGCACCGAGCCGACGTCGTCCGTGGCCTTGGCGATGGTGGGCACGTTGGGAGCGGTGGTGTCGATGGTCAGGGCCAGCGTGGCTTCGCCCTTGGTGCCGGCGGCGTTCACGGCGGTGGCGGTGTACCTGTGCGCACCTTCGGCCTGCACTGGCAGCGCGAGGCTCCAGTTGCCGTTGGTGTCCGCCGTGGTGGAGCCCAGGGCGCTCGAGTCTTCCCTGATCGTGATGATGGAGCCGGCCGTTGCCGTGCCCACCAGGGTGGGCGTGGTGTCGTCCGTGACGGCGCCCGGGGCGAGGTTGCCCTGCTTGCTGCCCTGGTCGTCCACCGCGTGGGTGATGCTGACGACGACGCCGGAGGTATCGACCGCGAAGCTCAGCGGTGCGCTGGCGGCGCTGGTGTTGCCCGCGGCATCGGTGAGCGTGTGCGTGATGCTGTGCGCGCCTTTGGCAAGTGGCTTCTCGGGCGTGAGGCTCCAGGTGCCGTCGGCCTTGACGGCGGTGCTGCCGATGAGGGCGGCGCCGTCATACAGCTTGACGGTATCGCCGGCCCTGGCGCCGCTGCCGCTGAAGGTGGGCGAGGCGTCGTCGGTGGAGCCGCCGGCGGGGATGGCGCCGGTGACAGCGCCCTGGTCGTCCGTGGCCACGACGGTGGCCGGAGTGGCCGGCGCCGTGGTGTCGAGCACGATCGGGTAGTCGCCCGTGGCCGGGCTGGCCTGGCCGGCGCCATCCACGGCGATGGCCTTGAGGTTCTTGACGCCGTCGCCGCTCAGCGGGCTGGTGGTCACGCTCCAGGTGCCGTTGGCGGCCACGCTGGTGGAGCCCACGGCCACGCCGTCGGCATAGACGGTGACGACCGTGCCGACGGTACCGGTGCCGCTCAACGTGGGCGTGTTGTCGTCGGTGCTCGCGTTCTGCGCGATGCTGCCGCTGACGCTGCCCTTGTCGTCGCTCACGCCGGTGATGGCGGGGGCCGCGGGCGCGTCGCCCAGCAGGGTGAAGGTGGAGGCGGGCGTGGCGGCGCTGACGTTGCCTGCTGCATCCACGGCCTGCGCGGTGAAGCTGTGCGGGCCGGTTGCCAGGGGCAGCGCCGGCGTGAAGCGCCATGTGCCGTCGGCGTTGACCGCCGTGCTGCCCAGCAGCATGCCGTTGTCG
The DNA here is from genome assembly GCF_003019815.1 of Variovorax sp. PMC12. Classification (NCBI taxonomy): domain Bacteria; kingdom Pseudomonadati; phylum Pseudomonadota; class Betaproteobacteria; order Burkholderiales; family Comamonadaceae; genus Variovorax; species Variovorax sp. PMC12. The sequence continues at coordinate 2,175,947 of NZ_CP027773.1, read as the reverse complement.
TAGACATTCACGCTGGCCACTTGTGCAGTGTCCGCCTTGCCCGCGTAGGTGGGCTTGCTGTCGTCGGTCTGTGCCCCGGAAGCGATGGGGCCCTGCGTCGAACCCACGTCGTCCAGCACCTGCAGCACCGAAGCGTCGAGCGCCGGGGGCGGCGTGATGTCCATGCTGACCACGAGAGCGCCCGAAGGCGCGCTCTCGTTGCCGGCCGCATCGGTCAGCGTGTAGCTGAGGCGGTGCGAGCCCTCGGCCAGCGGCGCGTTCGGTGTCAGCGTGCCTGCGGCCGGGTCATATGTCGCTGCGACCTTGGTGCCGTCGACATACAGCGAAGGCGTCGTGTCGGCGGGTACCGTGCCGATGTTGAGCCCGGGCATGCTGTCGTCGGTGCTCGGCGCGGTGCTGGCCGGGTTCCGTACGGTGCCGATGTCGTCGGCATAGCTCGTCGGCATGACCGGCGCGACCGGGGCGGTCTTGTCGACGACGACGGCAAGCGCCGGCGCCTGGGCGCTCTCGTTGCCGGCCGTATTGGTCAGCGTGTAGCTGAGGCGGTGCGCGCCTTCTGCGAGCGGGGCATCCGGCGTCAGCGTGCCGAGGGCCGGGTCATAGGTCGCGGCGACCTTGGTGCCGTCGACGTACAGCGAAGGCGTGGAGCCGGATGGCACCGGTGCGATGTTGAGTCCCGGCGTGGCGTCGTCGGTGGCCGGCGCGGTGCTGTTCGGGCTCTGGACGGCGCCCACGTTGTCGGCATAGCCGCTTGCCGCAACAGGCGCGGCCGGAGCGTTCGTGCTGACGGTGACGGCGAGCGCGGGCGCCTGCATGCTCTCGTTGCCGGCGGCGTCGGTCAGCGTGTAGCCGAGCTGGTGCGCGCCGTCGCCGAGCGGGACATTGGGCGTCAGCGTGCCTGCGACCGGGTCATAGGTCGAGGCGACCTTGGTGCCATCGACATACAGCGAGGGCGTGAGGCCGTTGAGCAGCGTCCCGATGTTGATGCCCGGCGTGGTGTCGTCGGTGATCCTGGCGGTGCTGGCCGGGTTCTGGATGGCGCCGACGTTGTCGGCATAGCCGGTTGCCGCGACCGGCGTGGCCGGAGCGACGGTGTCCACGGTGATCACGAAGTCGCTCGACGGCTTGCTCTCGTTGCCCACGGGATCCGTGGCCGTGGTCGTGAGCCGGTGCGCTCCCTCGGCCAGCGGCGTGGTGGGCGTGAAGCTCCAGCTGCCGTCGGCCTTGACCGTGGTGCTGCCGACGGCGCTGCCGTTGTCGTAGACCGTGATGGCATCGCCGGCGGTTGCGCCGCTGCCGGTGAGCGTGGGCGTGGTGTCGTCGCTGGCGCCTCCGTTCGCGAGGGGGCCCTGCAACGTGCCCACGTCGTCCGTGGCCTGGTCGATGGCAGGAATCTTCGGCGGCGTGGTGTCGATGGTCAGGCCGAGGATGGCCTGCCCGTTGGTGCCGGCGGCGTTCACCGCGATGGCCTTGTATTCGTGTGCACCCTCGGCCTGTTCCGGCAGCGTGAGGCTCCAGTTGCCGCTGGCGTCCGCCGTGGCGGAGCCGAGAACTGCAGCGCCTTCGGTGACCGTGACGACCGCGCCGGCCGTGGCCTTGCCCGCGAGCGTCGGTGTGGTGTCGTTGGTGAGCCCGGCAATCTGCCTTGCTCCGCGCCCCGACGTGCGCTCCTGGGCCTGCTTGACGCTGACGATGACGTCGGAGGTGTCGACCGTGAAAGCCAGCGGCGCGCTGGCGGCGCTGGTGTTGCCCGCGGCATCGGTGACCGTTTGCGTGATGCTGTGCAGGCCCGCGCCCAAGGACGCGGCGGGCGTGACGCTCCAGCCGCCATCGGTCGCGACCGTGGCGCTGCCGATGAGGGTGGCGCCGTCGTACACCCTGACGGTGTCTCCGGCCTTGACGCCGCTGCCGCTGAAAGTGGGCGAGACGTCGTCCGTGGTGCCGCCGGACGCGACCGTGCCTTGCACCGCGCCAACCTTGTCCGTTGCCACGACCACGCCCGGGGTGGCGGGAGGCGCGGTGTCGAGCACGATCGGATAGATGCCCGTGGCAGGACTGGCCTGGCCCGCGCCGTCGACCGCGATGGCGCTCAGGTTCTTGACCCCGTCGGCACCCAGCGGGTCGGTGGTCACGCTCCAGGTGCCATTGGCGGCCACGCTGGCCGAGCCCACGGCAACGCCGTCGGCGTACACGGTCACGACCGTGCCGACGGAGCCGGTGCCGCTGAGCGTGGGGGTGTTGTCGTCGGTGCTGGTGTCCTTGGCGATGTTGCCGGTCACGCCGCCCCTGTTGTCGCTCACGCCGGTGATGGCCGGTGCCGCGGGCGCGGTGCCCAGCAGCGTGAAGGTCGAAGCGGGCGTGAGGGCGCTGGCATTGCCCGCCGCATCCACGGCCTGCGCGGTGAGGCTGTGCGCGCCCGTGGACAGCGGAAGCGCGGGCTCGAAGCGCCAGGTACCGTCCGCGTTCACGGCAGTGCTGCCGATCAGCGAGCCGTTGTCGTAGACGTTGATGCTCGACACCTGCGCGGGGTCGGCCTTGCCGGTGTAGGTCGGCCGGCTGTCGTCGGTCTGTGCGCCGGAGGCGATGGGCCCCTGCACGGCGCCCACGTCGTCCAGCACCTGGATGAGCGAGGCGTCCGGCCGCGAGGGCGGCGTGGTGTCCACGTCGACCGTGAAGTCGCCCGAACGCGGGCTTTCGTTGCCGGCGGCATCGATGGCCGACGTGCTGAGGCGATGCGTGCCTTCGGCCAGCGGCGTGGTCGGCGTGAAGCTCCAGCTGCCATCGGCCAGCACCGTCGCGCTGCCGATGGGGCTGGCGTTGTCGTAGACCCTGATGACGTCGCCTGGCGTTGCGCCGCTGCCGGTCAGCGTGGGCGTGGTGTCGTCGGTCGAACTGCCGCTCGTCAACGGGCCCTGCACCGAACCGACGTCGTCGATGGCCTTGGCGATGGAGGGCGCGGTCGGTGCCGTCGTGTCGATGGTGAGCGAGAGCGAGGCTTCGCCCTTGGTGCCTGCCGCGTTCACCGCGGTGGCCGTGTACTTGTGCGTGCCTTCGGCCTGTGCCGGCAGCGTGAGACGCCAGTTGCCGTTGCCATCCGCCGTGGTGGAACCGATGACAGTCGCGTTTTCCGTGACGGTCACGACGGCCATGGCCGTTGCCGTGCCCACGAGCGTGGGAGTGGTGTCGTCGGTGAGAGCCCCTGGAGCGAGGTTGCCTTGTTTGCTGCCCTGGTCGTCCACCGCGTGGCCGACGCTGACCACAACATTCGATGTGTCGACCGTGAAAGCCAGCGGCGCGCTGGCGGCGCTGGTGTTGCCCGCGGCATCGGTGAGCGTGTGCGTGATGCTGTGCGCGCCCTGGCCCAGGGGTTTGTCCGGCGTGAGGCTCCAGCTGCCGTCGGCCTTGACCGCGGTGCTGCCGATGGGGGTGGCGCCGTCATACAGCTTGGCGATGTCCCCGGTCCTGGCGCCGGTGCCGCTGAAGGTGGGCGATGCGTCGTCGGTGGAGCCGCCGGCGAGGATGGCGCCGGTGACTGCGCCCTGGTCGTCCGTGGCCACGAGGGTGGCCGGTGTCGCCGGCGCCGTGGTGTCGAGCACGATCGGGTAGTCGCCGGTTGCGGGGCTGGCCTGGCCCGCGCCGTCGACTGCGATGGCGCTCAGGTTCTTGACGCCGTCGCCGGTCAAAGGATCGGTCGTGACGCTCCAAGTGCCGTTGGCGGCCACGCTGGCCGAACCCACGGCCACGCCGTCGGCGTACACGGTGACGACCGTGCCGACGGTGCCCGTGCCGCTCAGCGTGGGGGTGTTGTCGTCGGTGCTGGCATCTTTGGCGATGTTCCCGTTGATGCTGCCCTTGTTGTCGCTCACGCCGACGATGGCCGGCGCGGCAGGGGCATCACCCAGCAGGGTGAAGGTGGACGCCGGTGTGAGAGGGCTGGCGTTGCCTGCCACATCGACCGCTTGCGCGGTGAAGCTGTGCGCACCGGTGGACAGGGGCAGTGCGGGCGTGAAGCGCCAGGTGCCGTCGGCGTTCACCGCCGTGCTGCCGATCAGCGTGCCGTTGTCGTAGACCCTGACGCTCGAAACTTGCGCCGGGTCGGCCTTGCCCACGTATTCCGGCTTGCTGTCGTCGGTCTGCGCACCCGCCGCAATGGGGCCGCGCACGGCGCCTATGTCGTCCAGCACCTGGATGACGGAGGCTTCCAGCGCCGCAGGCGGCGTGGTGTCCACCTCGACCGTGAAGGCGGCCGAAGGCCTGCTCTCGTTGCCGGCGGGGTCGACGGCGGTGGTGGTGAGCCGATGCGTCCCCTCCGGCAGAGGCTTGGGCGGCGTGAAGCTCCAGCCGCCGTCGGCCCTGACCGTCGTGCTGCCGATGGCGCTTCCGTTGTCGTAGACCTTGATGACGTCGCCCGGCGTTGCGCCGCTGCCGGTCAGGGTGGGCGTGGTGTCGTCGGTGATGCCGCCACTGGCGAGCGGCCCCTGCACCGGGCCCATGTCGTCCGAGGCAGCACCGATGGCAGGCGCGCCGGGAGCGCTGGTGTCGAGGCGGACGTTTCCTGTCGTCACCGGTGGGGAAACGTTGCCGGCCATGTCGCGGCTGGTTGCGCTCACGCTGATCGCGTCGCCTTCCACCGGATTGGCGAAGGAGGCGTTGACAAAGCCGTTGGCGACGTCCGCTGCGGTCAGGGTGATGCTGGACGAGGCCGTGCCTGCAGCAAGTGTGATGACGTCGCCCGCGGTCGCGCCGGACACCAGCGTGACCTGCACCGTCACATCGGCGCCTTTCTCGCTGGCGTTGATGAAGCCATCCTTGTTGGCGTCATTGAGGATGGCGATGCCGATGACCGGCGGCTTGCCGTCGACCGCGGCCGTGGCCTCGGGGCTGGCGTTGCCGGCTGCATCGGTGGCGACGGCGTGCAGAGCCGTGCCGTCCTTCGGCGGATTCGCCGGGGCGATGGTGTACGTGCCGTCGGACGCGGCGGTGGTGCTGCCGATGATGTTGCCCGAGTCGTCCTTGATGGTGATCACGGAGCCGGCTTCGGCCAAGCCTGTGATCAGCTTGCCGTTGGTCGGATTGATCGTGGGAGCCGCGGGCGGAATGGTGTCGCCCGGTGCCGGCAGCGCAGAGGGGAAGACGAACGCCTGAAAGTCGTCGCCCCTGCTGGCGAAGGCAACTCCTCCCGCCAGAGCGCCGCCAACCAGAAAAGGCACGAGGCCGAGCTCGAAGTCCTGGTGCAGCAGCAATGGCTCGATGGAATCGATATCCAAGTACTCCACCGCCAGGTCGCCCTGGTTGTCGCTGATTTCGGCGAGCCACATGCCCTCTTGATCGTCGTTCAGTACCAGGTCGTTCCTGTTTCCGTCGAAAGCGGTGAAGAAGTCATGAATGGTGATGACCTCGCCCGAAACAGCGGTCACGACCAGATCATTGCCGACACGACGCATGCCTTTGATCCTGTCACTCGACAGGCCAATTCGAACGACCGAGGCCGCTTTCAAGGAGACCTCGTTCACCAGGATTTGGCTGACTTCTCCACCACGCTTAGCAATTACTTCCAACGAAAACATCTTCTATTCCCTGCTTTTTAAATCCGAGATCAATTACTTCTTTTGAACGCAATTGAATGGGTGCGATATGTGCTGCTGCCAACCAGGGGTTGCCCTCGGGCTGGGCTTCCGAGCGAGATCGGCACACCCTTTCAGATCGTTCGGACAGCGCAATGTAGTGGGTTACATTGCGTTCTGAATATTTCAATCATTGAAGGCAGATGACAATCGCGACCACCAAATTTATTCTTGTGGGGGTGCGATTCAAAGTAATCGTGAAAAAGAGCACGAAACAAAACTGATGCTGAGCGCTCCCTGAATTATTTATTGCACGTTCATTGCAATTTTTGAAATATTCAAAGAACGCAGTGAAAGATTGGCGCGCTCAATTTCAAGGACAGGCGCGAAAAATTTCACGTCGAGCCGACGGGCGCCGCGAACTATCCGGCGCGTTTTTGCCGACGAGAGGGCGTGATTGGTCTTGAGTGCAAACGCGAGCAGTCCGCGCGAACGGCAATTGCTTACCGTTGCTCAGGTTTCAGGCTGCGTGCAGGCCTGACTCGGGGGATCAGGCGATGGAGGGCGCAAGGCGCGTTGGGAAGCGCATCGGCGTGAAGGTGACGGAGATTTCGTCGACGGCGGCTGTCGACGAAAAGGCTCTTGAAGATCTTGAAGGCAACGCTCTGGGGCACTGCCGCCTGTGCCCAGGCTCGGCTCAGTCCGGCTGGATCACGCCTTCATCGAGATAGCGCTGGTATTCGGCGATGGGAATCGCCGTCGTCTGTGCGCTTCCGCCGTCACCCCAACTCAGCACTGCGCTGTCGGGTGCCAACTGGACCTCGATCGGGCCCTGGGGAATCAGGATGAGGGGGCCATCGCCGGCCCTGTACTCGACATCTCCGGTGACTTTCGCGTTCGCTGGCATGGGGTGCATTCCTTGGGCTGGGGTGGCGGAGCCATCAGCTTACCGCGCCTGTGCGCAGGAGGGGGCGTCGCACCGCGACGAATCGTGTAGGCCTGACCGCCGTTCGCGGTCGTCATATCGGCGTCATGTGCCGCGTGGCACGCTCGCGCTCGTTCCCCTATGGATTGAGATCGAGAAAGTGCGATGAAGCCGCTGCATCGAGTCGTTGCGTTGGCCGCCTGCCTGCTGGCTGTCGTGGTGGTCGTGCTCGCGGCATGGAGCCCCGCGACTGAAAAAGCCGCCAGCGTGAGCGACGCCGCATCGGTTCCGCTGCTCGAGATCCGCTGGCATGGCGGCGGCATCGTGCTGCAGGGCGCGGTGCGTGACTCGGCCACGCAGCATGCGTTGGCACAAGCCGCGGCCGAGCGTCTGGGCGGCGAGACCGACCAGGTGACCGACTGGCTCGACATCAAACCCACAGGGCTCGTCGTGGCCGACCCGGCGGCGCTCGCGCGACTCATCCGTCTTGGGCAGGAGGGCTGGCACCTGCAGCGGCAGCCTGCCGAGGCGCGGCTCGCGGTGCAGTCGCTCGCCGACTCGCGCAGCGCACAGGCCCTGTCGTTGTTGCAAAGTGCCTTTGGCCCAGGTGTCTCGGCCCGCCTGGTCCAGCTGCCCTGAGTTTCGAGAAAGCTCCGAAACCTCCAAGGGCCGAAGGGATTCACGGCGCCGTCATGCGCCTTCACCAGCATCGGCTGCACTCAAAACAGAGGAGGTGCCATGCAACCATCATTGAAACAGCTCGCCCTGGCGGGCGTCGTACTCGCCACGCTGACCGCCTGCGGCGGCAGCAACAATTCGAACAGCCTCCTGCCGCTGCCGGCGCCCACCGCTTCCAATCCGCCGGCACCTGCGCCAGCGCCAGCGCCCGCGGTGCCAGGCACGGTGGATGTCAAGCTCATTGCCTTCAACGACCTGCACGGCAACCTCGAGCCCCCGAAGCTGACGATCTCCGCGCCTGCCAAGGGTGGCGGCACGGTTGCGGTGCCGGCCGGCGGCGCGGCCTACATGGCTTCGGCCATCGCGGCGCTCAAGGAGAAGAACCCGAACAACGCGGTGGTGTCGGCCGGCGACATGATCGGTGCGTCGCCGCTGGTGTCCGCGCTGTTCCTGGACGAGTCGACCATCGAGGCGGTGAATGCCATGAAGATCGACTTCAACGCGGTCGGCAACCATGAGTTCGACAAGGGCCAGACCGAACTGCTGCGCATGAAGAACGGCGGCTGCGCGAAGAACACCGCGCTCGAGCCGTGCCGCGTCAACAAGAACTTCCCGGGTGCGAACTTCGGCTTCCTGTCGGCCAACACCGTGAAGACCGACGGCAACACGCTGTTCCCCGCCACCGGCATGAAGAGCTTCACCAAGGACGGCGCCACGGTGAAGGTGGCGTTCATCGGCATGACGCTGAAGGGCACGCCCAACATCGTCACGCCCGCCGGCGTCGCCGGCCTGAGCTTCAAGGACGAGGCCGACACCGCCAATGCGCTCATCCCGCAGCTGAAGGCCCAGGGCGCCGACGCCGTGGTGGTGGTGATCCACGAAGGCGGCACCACCACCGTGGGCTACAACGACAAGAGCTGCACTGGCCTGAGCGGCGACATCTTGCCCATCCTCAACAAGCTCGATGCCGCCGTCGACGTCGTCATTTCGGGCCACACGCACCGTTCCTATGTGTGCGACTACGGCAAGACCAACCCGGCCAAGCCCTTCCTGCTGACCAGTGCCGGCCAGTACGGCACGCTGCTCACCGACATCAACCTGACCATCGACACCCGCACGCGCAAGGTCACGGCCAAGGCGGCGGACAACGTGATCGTGCAGGGCGAGGGCTACACCAGCGGCGCCACCACCTATGCGGTGACCGACCAGTACCCCGTGTTCGGCAAGAACCAGCAAGTGGCTGCGCTGATCAGCCAGTACCTCACCATCGCGGGGCCGCTGGTGCAGCGCGTGGTGGGCCAGCTCACCGCCACTGCCACACGCACGCAGACGTCGTCGCGGGAAAGCGTGATGGGCAACCTGATCGCCGACGCGCAACTGGCCGCGACCAAGCCGGCCGACAAGGGCGCCGCGCAGATCGCCTTCATGAACCCGGGCGGCGTGCGCGCCGACCTCGCGCCCGCTTCCGACGGCAGCGTGACCTACGGGCAGATCTTCGCGGTCCAGCCCTTCGGCAACAGCCTCGTGGTCAAGACCATGACTGGCGCGCAGATCCGGGCGGTGCTGGAGCAGCAGTTCAACAGCGGCGCCAACACGACCGCGGCGCCGAGGGTGCTGCTGCCGTCGGCCGGCTTCACCTACACCTACAACCTTGCGCAGCCCGCCGGCTCGCGCATCACCAACATGGCGCTCAACGGCACCGCGATGGCCGACGCCACCAGCTATCGCGTCACGATGAACAGCTTCCTGGCCACGGGCGGCGACAACTTCACTGTGTTCAACCAGGGCACGAACACGCTCGGCGGCGACCAGGACGTGGACGCGCTCGAGGCCTACATCAAGGCCGGCAGCCCGTTGGCCCCGCCGGCAACGGACCGCATCACCAACGCCACGCCGCCCTGAGCGGCCGGCGGCGCGCGCAGGCGCATCGGTTGTGGCTTGCCGTGGACCAAGCTGTGCCACACCCACTCTGCCGGGCCGAAGCGGAAGCGGCCCAGCCACCAGCAACTGAAAAGCGCCTGCAGCCCGAAGATCGCGAGACCGGCGAGCGCAACCCCCAGGGGGCCGACCCGCGGCCCCGGGCCCAGCCCGATGCCGTGGAACAAGCCAAGGCCGACCAGCGTCTGTGCGAGGAAGTTGGTCAGCGCCATGCGGCCCATCGGCGCCAGCTTGCACAACCATCGGCGCCACGCGGCTTGCTGGAACAGCAGCACGAAGCCCGCCATGCAGAAAAGGCACAGTGACAGCGGCGCGATGTCGCGCAGCAGGCGCGCAAGGACGAGGCCCGCGCCGCCGTGCAGCCAGGCAGCGACGCGGTTGTCGCCGTGCTGCAGCATCAGCAGCAGCGTGCCCGCGGCCACGCCGACGCCGAAGCTCGCGCGCAACAGTCTGGCCCAGAAGCGCCGGTGCGCCACCGACTGCTGCAGCACCGGCATGCGCAGTTTGCAGGGCCGCGTGCCGCCGGACTGCATTGCGAAGCCGGCGCCGAAGAGCAGCGCGAAGAGGGTGATCGACCTCGCGTCGAGCAGCGGCACCCCGAGCAGCGCGAAGCCGCGCAGCGCGTCGAGCAGTTCAAGGCGCCGAGTGGCTTGCGCGGACCCGGGCACTGCCGGGTATCGCGCGCGCGGCGCGGCGGTGTTCGATTGGCTCGGGGAGCCGCCTGCGGCTGAATAGCGCGGCGGCCTTGCAGGATCGGATGTCATCGGAGTTCGCAGGGTCGGGTCGGACGCCGGATGTCGGGCGGCTGCAGCGAGCCGCCCGTGCCAGACCTGCGATGCTATGAATCAGCATTGCGCGAACATTGCGCTGTTCGGCGCATGCGCCCCGCGCTCAGACGGCCAGGTTCTGCTCCACGTCCAGCGTCTTGCGGCGGGCCAGCGCGAGGTTCGACTTGGCTTTGTCGAGCACGAGGTAGACGAACAGGCCTTCCTTCTTCTGCATCGGCCGGATGATGTGGTACTGCCTGCCCAGGGTGATGAGGATGTCCTCGATGACGTCGTTCAGGCCCAGGTCGCGCATGGTGCGCAGCTTGGCGCGAACCACTTCGGTGTTGCCCGCCGCCGCCACTTCCAGGTCGACGCCCGAGCCGATCTGACCCAGGATCATGCCGCTGCTGGAGTCGACCAGTGCCGCGCACAGCGCGCCGTCGCAGGTCATCAGGTCGTCCATGGATTGCTTGATATTTGCCATCGGAATCTTTCCTAGTACCTCGCCCCTGAAAGTCGGCAGCCACCCGGGCGAAGAGGTGGGCGGCTGCCGGAGTCGAACCGGTGCGGCCGGGGCGGGCCCTCAGGCCTGCTGCAGCGACAGCGTTGCCTGCTTCGCGAAGTAGAGGACCTGGCCGATGATCGCGTCCTTGCCCGTGACGACGCTCACGATGAGGGTGATCTCCGGGTGGCGCGCCTGCAGCATCAGGATGTGGCCGTGGGTCGCTTCGATGGTCACGTTGTCGCAGGCGCCGAGGTTGCTTTCCTCGCCCGCGACCGCGCCCAGCGCCGCCAGAGAGCTGGCAATGGCCGAGAGGCGGGCCACCTGCGCGGTGTTCTCCACGCGCGCGGCCAGTTCCAGGCCGTCCTCGGTCGAGATCACGACCGCTTTCACGCCCTTGATCTCGTGCATCAGCGTGTCGATGGCGGCTTCGGCGGCGAGCTTGATTCTTGGCGTTATTTGCATGAGGACTCGAGGGTGAAGGACGGGGCTCAGGTTTCGAGCTGCAGCAGCAGCAACTCCAGCAGCTCGACCACCTGCCGTGCGTCGGTGACGTTGGCCGGCAGCACGGGGCAGAGCACGCCCCGGGATTCCATACGCTGCGCATAGGCGTCGATGTCGGGCTGGGGGTGGGCTTCCATGCGGCCCACGGCGACCACGCAGGCAGTCCTGGCGATGAGTTCGGCAAAGCCGTCGAGGTAGACGTCCAGGTCGGCCAGCGGATCGGGGCGGCTGTTGTCCACCAAGATCACCAGGCCGAGCGCGCCGCGCGCCAGGATGCGCCACATGAAGTCGAAGCGCATCTGGCCGGGCGTGCCGTACAGGCGCAGCTTCTCGCCGTTGTCGAGCGTGAGTTCGCCGTAGTCCAGGCCGACCGTGGTGGTGGCCTTGGCCACCGAGGTGTCGCTGTTGCGTACGTCGGTGCTGACCGGGGGTATCTCGCTCACGGCGCCGATGGCGGTGGTCTTGCCGGCGCCCATGGTGCCGGTGAAGAGGATCTTGTGTTCGACAGTCATTTGTGCCCGGTCGTCAGCAGGCCGAGGCGGCTGCGGATGCGCGCCAGCAGGCCGGGTTGCACGGGGTCGCGCGCCAGGGCCTGCGGACGGCTGTCGAGCGGCGGGACCGAATCGGGCGCGGACGGCGTGGCAAGCGCGACCGGTGGCACGGCGACGGCGGCGAGCGCGGGTTGGCGGGCGCTTTCGAGCAACTCGGCGCGCCGCAGGTCGGCGAGGAAATCGAGGCAGTCCTGCGGCGCGAGGCCCGAGCGCTGCCGCAGCAGCAGCAGGGAGGTCGGCCGGCCGGTCATGAGGGTGGCCAGGCGAACGCGCGCGGGCGTCTCCAGCAGGGCGGCGGGCGGCCAGCGCAGCAGGCGGAATTCCTCGTCGTCGGCAATGTGGGAGTCGGGCGCCGCGATCCCGAGGCCGCGTGCGTGGACGACCATCGCGCCGAGCCGGTTGAGCGTGTTCTCCAACTCATCGGCATGCAGCGGCAGCGACAGGAAATGGCCGCCGCGCTGCGGATCGGGCTGGCCGATGGCCAGTACCGGCACGGCCGGCGCCGGATCGTCGGCTTCTGCGCTGGCTTGCCCGCCCACCACCCGGAGGTCTGCCTGGCCGGCCTTCCAGGCCCAGTGCTGGTGGGTGCGGTGGTCAAGCAGGCGGACCAGCGACTTGAGAAGCAGCTCTTCGCGGGGCGGCAACCCCTCGACGCTGAAGCTCAGCAAGGCGCGCTGGCCCTTGATCGCGGGAGTGGCGGCGCTCGTCATGGCAGGTATGCGTGACTGCGATGCGCCTCGACGGAGGGCGTCAGCATGGGGCGGATATGCCGGTTTGGATGCAACTCAGGCTCGCAGGAAAGGGTTGTATCAATATGTGTGACGATAAAAATATAACACCTGTTGCAAATAAAAACACAACATTACGGGCGAAGTTGTTGCGTCGAGCACCGGATTCGTTCACCGACACCGTGTCTTCGCGTAGGCGGATTCCTCAAGCCCCATTTGCCCCGGTTTTGCGGATTTAGCATGGCTCATCTGCCGAGGGAGGCAGAGATTTCTTCGCCGAACCATGTTTTTCCAAAGGAAGACGCTATGAACACCCTGAATCTCCGCACGCTTGCCGTTTCGTCTGCTGTCGCCCTGGCCAGCATCGCGTTTGTCGGTTGCACCACCACGAAGCCGCAGGATCAGGCCAGCAGCACGTCGTCGCGCACTTCGATCGACGCGCAGGTCGACGCCTCGCTGTCCAAGCTGTATGACTCCGTGAAGGGCTCCCGCGAGCTGGTCGCGCGTTCGAGCGGCGTGCTGGTGTTCCCCGCCGTGGTGGGTGCCAGCATGGGCGTGGGCGCCGAATACGGCCGCGGCGCACTGCGCGTGAACGGGCGCACCCAGTCGTACTACAGCACCACCTCGGGCTCGCTGGGCTTCCAGGCCGGTGCGCAGTCGAAGGCCGTGGTCTACGTGTTCACCACGCAGGCTGCGCTGGACAAGTTCCGCAACAGCAAGGGCTGGACGGCCGGCGCCGACGCCACCGTGGCCGTTGCAACCATCGGTGCCAACGGCAGCGTCGACACCAACACCCTGCGCCAACCGGTCGTGGGCTTCGTGATGACCAACGTTGGCCTGGAAGCCGGCGTCTCGCTGTCTGGCGCGAAGATCACCGAAATCCAGCTGTAAGCTGACCGCTCGCTAAAAGCACTTAGTGGCCGAGCCGCGCCTGCAGCTCGGCCACTTGCTTGCGCAGGGCGTCGTTCTCCGCAGTCAGCTGCAGGACGCGCTCCTTCAGCAGCTGCACCGTGTCCGCGTCGGAGGACGATTCATCGTCGCCGGCCGCGGTTTCAGCGGGCTCCTCACGTGGTTTTTTCTTCGACTCGCGCACGCGCTTGGCCGCCTGCTTGAGTTCGTCCTTGCCGGCATTCGCCGCGGACACCTGTTCTTCGGCCGGCAAGGTGGCCACTGCCGCGGCGGTGTTGATGGAAATCACGCCCGACTTCACGGCCGCCACCAGTTCAGGCGCTGCCTGCTTCTGGATTTTCTCGATCATCACGACCTGGCTGCTGCTCAGGCGCGCGGCCCTGGCAATGGCCTCGCGGCTGTTCAGCGGGGCGGGCGGCGGCAGGGGCACGGCGCCTTCCTCGGCGCCCGTGTCGGCCGGCGGATCGACGTCGAAGGGCGCATCGCCCGCCGGCGCCGGGGCGGCGGAGGCCACGCGGGCGCGTTGCTGATCCACGATGTCCTTCTTGCGCAAGGCGAGCACGCCGCGCAGGAAATCGGAAATGCTGCGCCGGCCCAGGTGCTGGTCGATCATCCACAGATGCACGTCGTCGATGCTCTTGAAGCGCGTGTTCTGCACGGTCTGGAACGGCAGGCCGTGCTTCTGGCAGATGCCGTAGCGGTTGTGGCCGTCGACCAGCACGTCCCCCCACAGCACCAGCGCGTCGCGGCAGCCTTCGGCCAGGATGCTGCGTTCCAGCGCTTCGTACTCCTCCGGCGTCAGTGGGTCGATGTAGGCTTTGAGTTCTTCGTTGACGACGATGTTCATGGGTGCGGGATCGGGGAGAGGGGCGGAATTCTAGATGCCCGCCGATCCCCCGCTGCGCACCGCCCGTATGTCGAGGGGCCTCTCCCATTGCAGAGGCGCGATGTCGCGGCAAACCAGCCGCATGCCGCTGCCGTCGGTGGCGGCGCAGACGGCAACCAGGTGCCCGGGTGTGGGCCTCAGTTGCCAGAAATGCCGATGCGGTGCGTTGTCGCCGCGCGCGTCACCCCACAGCGCGAATCCGATGCGGTCTTCGGCATCGTCCAGCGCGAAGCCGAAGCTGTCGAGCGGGATCTGCAGGCCCATTCCGCGCGCCTTGATGTAGCTCTCCTTCAAGGTCCACAACTCGAAGAAGCGATGCGCTCGCCGTGTGGGCGGCAACGCGGCCAGCGCCTTCGCCTCGGCCGGCGAGAAGAAGTGGTCGGCGAGCTCCAGAGAGGCCGTGCGGGCGAGGCTCTCGGCATCGACACCGACCTCGAGGTTTCGCGCGAGCGCCAGCACGATCAGCCCGTCCGTATGGCTCAGGTTGAAATCCAGCCCGTCGACGGCCTGCGTCATCGGCTCTGCGATGCAAGGGCGGCCGAAGCTGCCCTCGGCAAAGCGCCAGTCCTGCGGCTGCACCGGCGCATAGCGCGACAGGACCGTGCGCACCAGCACCCGCGTCAGCAGGTGGCGATGCCGGTCGCGCTGGAAGTGGAAGCGCGCGGTCCGCGCAAGTTCATGAGGCTCCAGCAACGCACGGCAGGCCGCCTCCAGCGCCGGATCGCCCGATTCGCCGTGGCGGCAGAACCAGAGATGAATTTCGCCTGGAGGCAGGTGAAGGGTGGCGTCGGCTGGTGACATGAGTGCGCCGATGAGCGCGGCCCGTTCAGCCGCGCTTGGGAATGCCCAGTCCCTTGACGACGGCGGGCCGCGCCACGAAGGCTTCGAGCACGCGGGCGACGTTCGTGAAATCGTTGAAGCCCACCAGCTCGCCGGCCTCGTAGAAGCCGACGAGATTGCGGATCCACGGGAAGGTGGCGATGTCGGCGATGGTGTAGCTGTCGCCCATGATCCATTCGCGGTTCGCGAGGTGCCTGTCGAGCACGCCGAGCAGGCGCTTCGATTCGCCCACGTAGCGGTCGCGCGGGCGCTTGTCCTCGTAGTCCTTGCCGGCGAACTTGTTGAAGAAGCCGAGCTGGCCGAACATCGGGCCGATGCCGCCCATCTGGAACATCACCCACTGCAGGGTCTGGTAGCGGCCGGCGGCGTCCTGCGGAATGAACTCGCCGGTCTTCTCGGCCAGGTACACCAGGATCGCGCCCGACTCGAACAGCGCCAGCGGCTTGCCGCCCGGGCCTTCGGGGTCGAGGATGGCGGGAATCTTGTTGTTCGGGTTGAGCGAGAGGAACTCCGGCGACATCTGGTCGTTGGTCTCGAAGCTCACGAGGTGCGGCTCGTAGGGCAGGCCGGTTTCCTCCAGCATGATCGACACCTTCACGCCGTTGGGCGTGGGCAGCGAATACAGCTGCAGCCGTTCAGGGTGCTGCGCGGGCCATTTCTTCGTGATGGGGAAGCTCGAGAGATCGGTCATGGATGGTGTCCTTGGGTTCACGGAAACTGCAAGCGCCGGATTCTGCACGGGTCAGGCCGCCGGCGTGTGTGCGTGGCCTTGCAGCCGCGGCAACACCTCGCGCCCCAGTTCCTCGACCACCTCCGTGGCGGGCCGGAGGCCGCGCACCACGTTCATCAGCACATGCGCCACGCCGGCGTCTTCCATGCGATCGAGATAGGCCACCAGCGCGTCGCGCCCGGTGCGCAGGCCGAGCTCGATGGGCTCGGCCGGCGCGGCGGGGTCTTCGAGCAGGTCGATCTGCAGCGACTGGATGAAAGGCTTGGCCTCGCCGTCCGCGCGCTCGCGCAGCGCGGTCTGCCACAGGCCGATGCGGCCCTGCTGGCGTGCCTCGTCGCGGTGGTAGGTGGCCCAGCCGTCGGCATGGGCGGCGGTCCATTGCAGCGACTGGCGCGCCGAGCCCACCACCAGCATGCCGATGCGTTCGTCGGGTGGCGCCATCAGGTCGTGGCCGCCGGTGGCTTCGCGCAGCGCGGCGCGGCCGGCTTCATCGGGCGAGAGCGCCGAGCGCACCAGGTTCCAGCGCTCGCGGAAAGCGTCGCCGCGCAGCGCGATGTCTTGCCTGAAGATGGCGAACTCGGCCTCGCGGTCGCCGGAGCCCAGGCCGAGGATGAAGCGCTCGCCGGACAGCCGGTTCAGCGACAGCGCCGCCTTGGCCACATGCAGCGGATGGCGCAGCGGCAGCACCGCCGCGGCCGTGCCGAGCGCGATGCGCCGCGTGGCGCCCGCCAGCATCGCGAGCCACACGAAGGGTTCGTCGAGCACCGATATTTCTTCGCCCTGCGGCACCATCACCGGCACGTCGCGCGTCCACAGCGCGGCAAAGCCGAGCCGGTCGGCGAGGGCGGCAACCTCGCGCTCCGCCTCGGGGTCGGCCATGGCGCCGTTGGCGCGGGCCACGGGCGTCATCAGGCCCAGGGTGAGTCGGCCGGCGAGCAAGGTCCGCCGGTAGGCGGTGTTGAAGGGAGGCATGTACGGAAGACGCGAAGGCGCACGTGAGGTCCTGAAAAAGATGATCGCACGTGCGATCGCATCGCCTCACACGCGTTGAGCGCGCTTGCGTGCTGCCGGCGCGGGCTTGGCCTGCAGCGAGAACAGCCGCACGATGGACTGCCGCACGTCGGCCTGCATCGCGGCCACCGCGCCGGCGTCGCCCGAAAGATGCTTGAGCAGCGCCTGCTGGAACAGCCCGTCGAACAGCGCGTAGGTGGCCGAAGGCGTCAAGCCGGGGTCTTCGCCGGACAGCTCGGCAAAGCGGCTCATGATGCGCCAGATCATGTCTTCCAGGCTCTTGTCGATCTGCACGACGTCGGAGCGGAACGCTTCCTCGAACAGGGCCTGGGAACGCAGGTCGTACCAGAGGCGGTGCACATGGCCTTCGTCGCGCAGCGTGTCGGCCAGGCTCTGCAGGAAGCCTTCCATCAGCTCGTCGCAGGTGTTCGCGCTGTCGACCGCATGGTCGTAGCGGGTGACGCAGCGCGCCTTGTACTGCTTGACGCTGCAGATGATCAGGTCGATCTTGTCGCTGAAGTAGTAATGCAGCACGCCGTGCGAGAACTCGGAGTTCTGCGCGATCTCGCGCAGGCTGGTGCGCGCATAGCCCAGCGCGGCCAATGTGGTGAGCGCGGCCTCGCCCAGTTCCGCACGCCGCTCCGAGAACTTGTCGATCCTTGCCTTGGGCACGCGCTCCGCTTGCTTCTTTGTTGAGCGTTGTTCTGTCGTCATTTCAAAACGGACCGCTTGCATGCCGGCCCCCTGTATCCGTGTTGATTGCAAACCATAGCACGCAAGCGGAAGAACCCGCATCCGGCGTGTCACGCATGCCATTCTATGGATTCTTGACACTCGTCAAATAAATCCTTGACACGTGTCAAGTCGATTTCTAGCATGGCCGCTCCATCTCACAAACATATCCACAGGAGACAAGTGATGGCCAAGTTCGACTTGAAAGGGCGCCGTGCGCTCGTGACGGGCGGCGCGCGCGGCATTGGCGCGAGCATTGCCGAAGCGCTGGCGGCGGCCGGTGCGTCCGTGATGATCGGCGACGTGCTCGCCGACCTCGGGCGTGAGACCGCCACCCGGCTTTCTTCTTCAGGCGCGAAGGTGGGCTTCGTTCCGCTCGACGTCACGAAGGACGGCGACTGGGCCTCGGCCACCGAGACCACGGTGAAGGAGCTCGGCGGCTTCGACATCCTCGTCAACAACGCGGGCATCGAGATCACCTCTCTGGTGATCGATGTCGACGGCGACGACCTGCGTCGCATGCTCGACGTCAACGTGGCCGGCACGCTGCTCGGCATGAAGCACGCGTTCCGCGCGATGCGCCCCGGCGGCAGCGCGGGCGGCGGCGGGGCGGTGGTCAACATCGCGTCGGTCGCGGCCACCATCGCCTTCCCGGCCATCGCCGGCTACTCGGCCACCAAGTCGGCGGTCGACCGCGCCACGCGCGTGGCCGCCATGGAGTCCGGCAAGCTGGGCTACGGCGTGCGCGTGAACTGCATCTACCCCGGGCTGGTGCCCACGGACATGGGCATGAAGCTCGCCAACGACATCGTGGCCGCTGGGCTCGCGCCCAGCGTGGAAGCGGCCGTGGGCGACGTGGTCGGCCAGACGCCGCTCGGGCGCCTGGGCGAGGTCGGCGACATGGCCGACGTGGTGGTCTTCCTCTGCAGCGACGCAGCCCGGTTCATCACCGGCGCCGGCCTCGCGGTGGACGGCGGCATGGGCATGTGAGCACACGGCATCAAGGAGACACAACATGAGCAGCAGCAAGAAGAAACCCGTCGTCGTCTACGGCGCCTCCGGCTACACCGGCCGACTGATCTGCGAGTATCTGCGCGAGTACAACATTCCCTTCGTTGCAGCGGGACGCAGCGCGCAGAAGGTGGAAGCGGCGATGAAGTCCAACGTGCCCGGCATAGAGACCGCGAACTACGAGGTGGTGGAAGTGGCGCATTCGGTGGGCGCGCTCACAGAGCTCTTCACAGGCGCATCGGTGGTGCTGAACACCGTGGGGCCTTTCGCCAAGTTCGGTCCCGAGGTCGTCGAGGCCTGCCTGGCCGCCGGATGCCACTACACCGACACCACCGGCGAGCAGGACTGGCTCATCACGCTGGAGCGCAAATGGGGCGACAGGTTCGCCAAGGCCGGCCTGCTGCTCTCGCCGGGCTTGGCGCAGATGTACACCACCGGCGAGATCGCGGCGCAACTGTGCCTGGAGACGCCGGGGCTCGACACGCTGGACATCGCCGTGTTCTGGGGCGGCAGCCCGACCATCGCGTCGACCCAGACCATCCTGGTCAATGCGGCCACGTCCAAGGCCTACTACCTGGAGCAGAACGAGTACGTCGAATGGCAACCCGACGCCGGCCTGTACCACCTGTCGATTCCGGGCCAGCACGAGGCGGCGCTGGCATTGCCATGGGGCGGCACCTCGCACCCGGTGTGGTTCAAGCGCGATCCGCGCGTGGCCAACGTGAAGGTGCTCGGCGGCGTCTTCAACAAGGCGCTGATGCAGGGCGTGCCGCAGATCGTCGCCGCCGCGCTCAAGGCCACCGAGGGCATGAACGACGAAGACCGCTATGCCGCGCTGGCCAAGACGGCGGCGGGCGTGATGAACACCATGCCCCCGCGCGAGAACCCGCGCATCAACAAGTCCGTCGATTCTGTGCATGCCTCCGGTCCGCTGGGCCGTGTGCACTGCGTGATCTTCGGCAACTGCAACTACAAGCAGACCGGCTTGCTGCAGGCCTATGCCGCCGCCTCGCTGCTGCAGCAGCCGCCCAGGCGGGCCGGCTTCGCCTCGGGTTGCCAGGCCTTCGGGCATCGCGAGCTGCTGGGTGCGCTGCGCAGCTTCGGGCTGGTGCAGGAGCCGGCGCTCACGCGGCTGGGCTGACGCCATGCGCCTCGTCGACTACCTCGACAAGGGCGCCCAGCTGGGTGCCCATGCGCCGTGCCTGACCCTGGGCGCCGCCGACCTGAGCTATGCCCAGGTGCAGCGCATCAGCTGGCGCGTGGCACGCGGCCTGCAGCGCGCCGGCGTGCGGCCGGGGGACAAGGTGGCCGTGCTCTCGAGCAACGACGCGACGGCTTTCGCCACGGTCTTCGGCATCTCGCGCGCGGGCTGCGTGTGGTGCCCGGTCAACCCGCGCAACGAGGCGAGCGAGAACGCCTTCGTGCTCGATGCGTTCGACTGCACGTGCCTGCTCTTCCACGGCAACTACGCCGACATGGTCGGCCATATGCGCCCGCAGTTGCCCAAGCTGCGGGCGCTGGTCTGCCTCGACGGGCGGCAGCCCTTCGCGCCCTCGCTGGAAGACTGGCTCGAAGGGCTGGACGACTCGCCCATCGACATCTCTCCGCCCGACGACGTGGCCATGATCGCCGGCACCGGCGGCACCACCGGCCAGCCCAAGGGCGTGATGCTGTCGGGCCGCAACCTCGAGGCGATGTCGGCGCTGACGCTCATGGGCTATCCCTTCGAAGGCCGGCCCGCCTACCTGGCGCTTGCGCCGCTCACGCATGCGGCCGGCGTGCTGTGCCTGCCGGTGATGGCGCTCGGCGGGCGGGTGGTGATCATGCCCAGGCCCGACCTGGGCGAGTTCCTCGGGCTCATCGAGTCGCACCAGATCACCCACACCTTCCTGCCGCCCACGCTCATCTACATGCTGCTGCAGCATCCGCAGCTCGCCTCGGCGCAGCTCGATTCGCTGCAATGCTTCTGGTACGGGGCCGCGCCCATGTCGGCCGCGCGGCTCGAGGAGGCGCTGCACAAGATCGGCCCCGTCATGGCGCAGCTCTTCGGCCAGACCGAGGCGCCGATGATGATCTCGATGATGTCGCCGCGCGAGCACTTCAATGCCGACGGCACCGTGGCGCGCCATCGGCTTTCATCGGCCGGCCGGCCTGGGCCGCTGGTGCAGGTGGGCGTGATGAACGGCGATGGCGCGTTGCTACCCGCCGGCGAGAGCGGAGAGATCGTGGTGCGCGGCTCGCTCGTGATGCAGGGCTACTACAAGGACCCGCGCGCCACCGAGGAAGCGAGCCGCTTCGGCTGGCACCACACGGGCGACATCGGCTACCTCGATGCCGACGGCTACCTGTACATCGTCGACCGCGCCAAGGACATGATCATCTCCGGCGGCTTCAACGTCTACTCCGCCGAGGTGGAGCAGGCGCTGATGCAGCACCCCGACGTGCAGGACAGCGCGGTGGTCGGCCTGCCCGACGAGAAGTGGGGCGAGCGCGTGGTGGCCGTTCTGCAGCTGCATGCCGGGCGGCAGGTCGACGTGGAAGAGATCAAGGCCTTCGCCAAGTCGCGCATAGGCAGCGTGAAGGCGCCCAAGCAGATCGAGGTATGGCTCGACCTGCCGCGCTCCAAGGTGGGCAAGGTGCTGAAGAAAGACGTGCGCGCGACGCTGCTGCAGGCCGCCGGTCAGCCGCGCGTGTAGTTGTCCTGGTGCGCCTTGCGCAGCTCGAACTTCTGGATCTTGCCGGTGGACGTCATCGGCAATGCCGCCAGGAAGATGATCTGCTTGGGCACCTCGAAGCCGCCCAGGTGCTCCTTGCAGTGCGCCGTGAGCGCGGCTTCGTCGAAGTCCGCGGGCGCATCGGGGCGGCGCGTCACGAAGGCGGTGATGGCCTCGCCCCAGTGCTCGTGCGGCAGGCCCACCACGGCGGCGTTCATCACGCCCGGGTGGCGCAGCAGCACTTCCTCGACCTTGATGGAGGGCACGTTCTCGCCGCCCGACTTCACCATGTCCTTCAGGCGGTCGAGGAAGATGAGCTGGCCGTCGTCGTCCATCCTGCCGAGGTCGCCGGAGTGGTGCCAGCCGAAGCGCTGGGCATTGGCGGTGGCCTCCGGGTCCTTGTAGTAGCCCAGCATCACGTTGGGCCCGCGAAAGACGATCTCCCCGACCTGCCCGGGGGCCAGCAGTTCGCCGCCGTCGCCCATCACCGCGACCTCGTTCACCAGCGTGCCCACGCCCCAGTAGGAGCCGAAGCGCTTGCGCTGCTCGCTCGCCTCGAAGATGGTGGCGCCCGGATACATCTCGGTCTGGCCCGACACCAGCGCGAAGCTGGGGCAGAACTCGTCGAGCAGGCGCAGCAGCAGCGTGCGTGACATCGGCGCCATCGCATACACGCACAGCCGCAGGCTCGACAAGTCGCGTGAGGCGCGCTGCGGATGGGCCAGCAGCGCGCCGTACATCATCGGCAGGCCCACGGCCACGGTGATCCTGTGGCGCTCGATGGCGGCCAGCATGGCGCCGGGGTCGAAGCCGCGCAGCACGACCACCGCGCCACCCACCGACAGCGCCGACATCAGCACCGTATGCTGCCCGCAATGGAACAGCGGCAGCACGCTGCTCCACACATCGGCGCGCTCGGGGCTGCTGCCCCATTCGACCATGTTGCTGAGCAGCACCGAATGCACCGAAGCGTGCGAATGCATCACGCCCTTCTGGCGTCCGGTGGTGCCGCTGGTGTACATGATGAGCGCGAGGTCGGTGCTGTCGATGTCCACGTCGGGCAGCGTCTCTGGCCCTTGCGCGACGGCCTGTTGCACGGTCGGGATGCCCGGCGGTGGCGTGTCGCTGTCGAGCACGCACAGCAGGGGAGACACGCCCGTGGCCTGCAGCAGTTCACGCAGCTCCGGCTTCGCGTGCAGCGCGTTGTCGATCACCACGTGCCGCACTTCGGCGTGCGCAAGGATGTAGCCGATGGCGTCCACCGCCAGCGCGGTGTTGATCGGCACCCACACCAGCCCGGCCTTCTGGATGCCCAGCATGGCGATCACCATCTGGGTCGAGTTGTTGCACAGCATGCCCACGCGCGCTCCCTTGGCGAGGCCCAGGTCCAGCAGGTGGTGCGCGAAGCGGTTCGAAGCCGCGTCGAGCGCGCGGTAGGAGAGGCGATGTTCGCCCTCTATCAGCGCCGTGCGCTCGCCGAAGCGGCGCGCGGAGCGATGGACCACGTCGCCCAGGGTTACGCGTGAAATGCGCGCGTGGAGGCGCGGGGCCGACGAGGGCGCGAGGCCGTTGACGGCCGTGGTGGTGGCTGCAGGCATGCTTATGTCTCCGTTCTTCGTTCGTTGGGGCGCAGCCTAAGGCTGGCCCCCGCGTCGCGTCTTGCGAAGACTGGCTGCGCGCAGCCGCTGCGGCGTTGCCTAGAAGCGGGCCTTCAGGAAAGCCGAGGGGCCTTGCAGCCGCACCTTCAGGCGCGTGTCTGCAAAGTCGGCGTCGCGGGTGAGGTCGATGTTGGTCACGTTGTAGGCGAGCACCAAGCCGACGTTCTTCACCGGGAACCACTCCACACCCGCGGAGGCGTTGTAGATGTTGCCGTGGAAGCGGCCGCCGTTCTTCCACACGCCCGAGGCGTCTGCGAACAGCCGGAGGTCCGGCGTGATGGCATGGCGCACGCCGATTTCCAGCAGCGGCGCGATCGCGTTGTCGCTCGAACTCTGGCTGTACGTGCCGACCTGTCCGTTGACCACGGCGCTGGCGCTCGCTCCCAGCGTTGCGCGGTAGTAGGCCGCGCCGGCACCCAGGCCCAGCACCGTGTTGCCACTGCCGATCCACCACTTGTACGACAGCTTGGCGAAGTCCAGCTTGGTGCTGATGTTGGCGTTGCCGAAGGTGTTGAGCGAGCCGAAGCTGCCGAAGCTGTTGTTGCTCGCGATGCCGCCCGAGTAGTCGCGCTTGTATTGGTAGTAGTCGAAGGAAATGCCCTGGCTGTCGCCGAGCAGCACGTCGGCGCTGACGCGCGGCATGGTCACGCGGCCGGGCTTGATGTCGCCCGACTGCAGCGAGCCGTAGGGCGAGTTGACGGAAGCGTTGAACTTGGGGTCGGCGTTGTAGCCGCCCACGGAGAAGCTGAAACGGTCGAGCGCCGGCGACGGATCGGCGAGTGCGGGCGCGGCGGCGAACAGGAAGCCTGTGCCGATGAGCGCGCCGATGGCGCCGAAGCGGACGGTCCAGTCGAAAGGACGGGAATGAAGCTGCAACATGAAAATGGATCCTTCAGATGGAAAAGAAAAGCCTCGCGCATGCGCATTCCAAGGCAGCTCCCTGAGGGCGGCCGGCAAGGTAGTGGAAGCGCGTGATCAATTACATGCGCGCTCGGCGGCTGCGTGTGTAGGACTTTCTTGATGGTCGCGGACTGCGCGAGTTTTTTGCCGTCACGGGCACGTGTGCGGCGCTACAGTCGCCGCATGCGCGAACACCTCTCCACCACCACCGGGCCCCAGCGTCTTCTCTACGGCAGTCTCACGGGCGCCGCGGTCGCGTTGGTGCCATGGCCCATGAGCGGCATGGCGCGCGGACTGGCCGGATGGTGTGCCGGCGTGCTGGTCTACCAGGTGCTCACCTGGTGGCTGGCCGAAACCTTCGACGCGCGCCGCACGCGCGAGCGCGCGCAGTCGCTGGACCAGCCCAACGTGGTGATCCTGGTGTCGATGCTGGTGGCGGTGGGCGTGAGCGTGGTGGCCATCGCCATGCTGCTGCAGGAGGTCAAGCAGCTCGACGGCTGGGAGCGTGCCGCCCACGTCGCGCTCGGACTGGTGGCGCTCGCGGGGTCGTGGCTGATGATGCATTCGATCTACGCGTTCCATTACGCGCACCGCTACTACATCGACCAGAAGAGCGGCAGGCCCGACGGCGGCCTCGACTTTCCGGGCAAGGACGACGCCCCCGACTACTTCGACTTTCTCTACTACTCCTACGTGATCGGCATGACCTCGCAGGTCTCCGACGTGCAGGCCACGTCGAAAGAGATGCGCCGCATCACGCTGATCCACAGCGTGCTGTCGTTCACCTTCAACATGCTGGTGCTGGCCCTGTCGGTCAACGTGGTGGCCAGCGCCTTTTCCTGAGCGCGCGGCGGGATGCTCAGGCCGCGGCCTTGCGTGGCCGGCCGAGCTTGACGATGCCGGTCGACAGCGCAACGCCGCAAACGATGACGGCCGCGCAGATCAGCATCCACTGCGTGATGCGCTCGTCGAGGAACACCGCGCCGTAGAAAAGCGCGAACACCGGCACCAGGAACGTCACAGTCAGTGCACGTGCGGGGCCGGCGCGCTCGATCAGCCTGAAGAACAGGATGTAGGCGATGCCCGTGCAGGCGATGCCCAGCGCCAGCAGCGCGAGCCATGAGCGCAGGCTCGGCATCTGCGCAGGCCACAGCCAGAAGGCGGGGATGGCCAGGAACAGCGTGGCGCCGATCTGGCTGCCGGTGGCCGTCGTCAGGGCCGGCACGCCGCCCAGGTGGCGGCGCGTGGCGCTGGCCGAGATGCCGTAGCACAGGCACGCACCCAGGCAGGCGAGCACGGCCCACAGCGCCGAATGGCCGGTGGCGCCCGCATGCAGGCCGGCGCTGCGGCTCGCGAGCATCGCGACGCCGGCAAAGCCGATCACCAGGCCCACGATCCGCGAGCCCGCGGGCCGTTCGCGGAACCAGGCCCAGGCCACCAGCGCGCCGAACATCGGCGTGGTGGCGTTGAGCACCGCGGCCAGGCCGGTGTTGATGGTCAGCAGCGCGAAGCAGAAGAGCGCGAACGGCATGCCCGAATTGAAGACGCCGACCGCGAAGCTGGCCTTCCAGTGCTTTGCGAGGGCCGGGCCCTGTCCGCGCAGCAGCGCAATGGGCAGCAGGAACAGCGCCGCGATGGCCACCCGCACGGCCGCCGTCGGCAGGGCGCCGAACTCCGCCGCGCCGATGCGCATGAAGAGAAAGGATGCGCCCCAGAGTGCCCCCAGCAGCACCAGGTCGACGAGCCATGCTGCGGAGTTGGCGGGCGCGACGGCCTTGGTGGGAATGTTGTTGTTCGTTGTGCTCATGCGGCTTTTTTCGTTCTTCCTGGTGGTTGCCTTACAGCGCGCCTTCCAGTTCGAGGAGGGCCGTCTTGCGTTCGAGCCCGCCAGCGTAACCGGTCAGCGAACCGTCGGCGCCCAGCACGCGGTGGCAGGGCACGATCACGCTGATCGGGTTGCGCCCCACGGCCGCGCCCACGGCGCGCACCGCGGTGGGGTTGCCGAGCTTGGCGCTCAGCGTGCCGTAGGTCAGCGTGGCGCCGGCCGGAATGGTCAGCAACTGCTGCCACACGCTCTGCTGGAACGCGGTGCCGTGCGAGAGGTCGAGTTTCATGTCGAAGTGGTCGCGCCTGCCCGCGAAGTAGTCGTGCAGCTGCGCGGCCGCTTCCACCAGCGCGGGGTGGTCGTCCTTGGCGATCCAGCCCGTGGTGTCGGGCCAGTGGCGCTGCTGGTCGAACCAGACGCCGGCCAGGCCCTGGTCGGTGGCCGCCATCGTGATGCCGCCGAGCGGCGTGTCGATGTGCGACGTGTAGATGAGCTTGCTCTTGAACTTCATGGCATTTCAGGCGGTGAGGCCTGCCGTGGTGATGAGGGGAGACGCAGCCGCGGCCGCGTTGGCGGTGGAGGGCGCCGGAGGCGCGTGCCATGCGCGGAGCACCGCATAGCTGCGCCAGGGGCGCCAGGCTTGCGAGGCCTCGCTGGCGGCGCGCGCGGTGGTCACGCCCAGCGCCTTCTGCAGCGCGACGTCGCCGGCCGGGAAGGCGTCGGGCCAGCGCAGTGCGCGCATCGCGATGTACTGCGCGGTCCAGGCGCCGATGCCCGGCAACTCCTGCAGCGCCGCGATGGTCGAGGGCACGTCGGCCCCCGCATGCAGCGCCAGCCTGCCGTGCGCGACCTCGCGGGCGATGGCCTGCAGGGCGGCCTGCCGCTGTCGCACGATGCCCAGCTGCCCCAGCGCGTCGCCGCTCGCCTGGGCGATTGCGGCCGGCGTGGGAAACAGCCGGTCGAGTCCTTCGATGGGCGTCGCGATGGTTTCGCCGAATGCCGCCACCAGCCGCGAGCCCAGCGTGCGCGCCGCGGCCACCGTGATCTGCTGGCCCAGCACCGCGCGCACCGCCAGCTCGAAGCCGTCGACCGCGCCGGGCACGCGCAGGCCGTCGCCGTGCGGGAAGGCCGCATGCAGCGCGGCGTTGATGGCCATCGGCTCTGCGTCGAGGTCGAACAGCGCGCGGGCGCGGCTGATGACGATAGGCAGCACGGCGGCCAGCGAGTCGCTGACCGACAGCAGCGCCTGTTCGCGATCGAGGTCGAAGCGCAGTTGCAGCCAGCCGGCATGCGCCTGCCCACCCTGCTGGATGCGCAGGGTGCGCGCCAGCTTCACATAGGCGGGCGTGCTGCCCTTGGCCGGCTCCTTGCCGTCGGCCGTGGCCACCACTTCGATGCCGCGCAGCGCACGGCGCGCGAAGAAGCCGAGCATGGCGTTGTCGTCGTAGGGCGGCCTGAAACCCAGCCGCACCTCGATGGCCCGGCCCGCGCCGTTCTCCACGGCCGCGCCGCCGGCTCGGCGCAGTGCGCTCGGGTTGAGGCCGTAGTGCTCCACGAATGCGGCATTGAAGCGCCGCACGCTCGCAAAGCCGCTGGCCAGCGCGACCTGCGTCATGGGCAGGCGGGTGTCGGCGATCAATTGCTTGGCGGCCAGCAGGCGGCGCGTCTGCAGGTACTGCAGCGGCGACACCCCGAACTGCGCCTCGAAGATGCGGCGCAGATGGCGGTCGCTCACGCCCAGGCGGGCCGCGATCTGCGCCGCGCCGGGGCCGTCCTCGGACCATGCATCGGGCTCGTCGATCAGCCGCGCGGCCTGCAGCGCGAGGATGCGGGAGGCGTCCTCGGTCGACCAGCTGGCCGCGCGCGGCGCCAGCTCCGGCCGGCATCGCAGGCAGGGACGGAAGCCCGCGGCCTCCGCCTGCGCCGCGTGGCGGAAGAACCGGCAGTTCTCGCGCCGCGGCAGCTTGACGCGGCAGACCGGCCGGCAATAGATGCCTGTGGAGGTCACGGCGGTGAAGAACGACCCGTCGAAGCGCGCGTCGTGCGTCTTCATCGCCAGGTAGCAGGCGTCGCTCTCGAGCGCTTCGGTGGGGGCGTGGGTGGAAGGCATGGGGAAATGATACGGTTTCGACTCGTTTCAACTGGCCGTTTTCGGACATGTGGCACCCCGGGGCGTTGCCTACAATGGCTCGTTTACAAACCCAGCAGGAAACCGCATTCCATGCAGCTCAGCGCGTCGATCTTCAAGGCCTATGACATTCGCGGCGTCGTGCCGGTCACTCTCGACGCCGAAGTGGCGCAAGCACTCGGGCGGGCCTTCGGCAGCGCCGCCCGCGCCGCCGGTGAAAAGTCGGTGGCCGTTGGACGCGACGGCCGTCTGTCGGGCCCGATGCTCGTCGAAGCGCTGATCAAGGGCCTGGTGGAAACCGGCATCGAGGTGATCGACGTGGGCGCCGTCACCACGCCCATGCTGTACTTCGCGGCCCACACGCTGGCCTCCAGCGGCATCCAGGTCACTGGCAGCCACAACCCCAAGGACTACAACGGCTTCAAGATGGTGCTGGCCGGCCGCGCCATCTACGGCGACGAGATCCAGGGCCTGCGCAAGACCATGGAAGCCGGCACCGCGCAGCTCGCCCCCGGCGGCAGCGTTCGCAAGGTCGACGTGACCGAGGCCTACGTGAAGCGCATCGCCGGCGACATCAAGCTGGCCCGGCCCATGAAGATCGTGGTCGACTCCGGCAACGGCATCGCGGGTGCCACCGCGCCGGCCATCTTCCGCGCCATCGGCTGCGAAGTGACCGAGCTGTTCAGCGAGGTCGACGGCGACTTCCCCAACCACCACCCCGATCCGAGCAAGCCCGAGAACCTCAAGGACCTGATGGCCGCGCTAGCCTCGGGCGACGCGGAGCTGGGCCTGGCCTTCGACGGCGACGGCGACCGCCTGGGCATCGTCACCAAGGACGGGCAGAACATCTTCCCCGACCGCCAGATGCAGCTGTTCGCGCAGGACGTGCTGTCGCGCGTGCCGGGCGGCACCATCATCTTCGACGTGAAGTGCTCGCAGCGCCTGGCCCCGGCCATCGAGGCGGCTGGCGGCAAGGCCATGATCTACAAGACGGGGCACTCGCTCATCAAGGCGAAGATGAAGGAAGTCGATTCGCCGCTGGGCGGAGAGATGAGCGGCCACATCTTCTTCAAGGAGCGCTGGTTCGGCTTCGACGACGGCACCTATGCGGGCTGCCGTCTGCTGGAAATTTTGAGCAAGAGCCCCGACGCGAGCGCGGTGCTCAATGCCTTGCCCACCAGCTTCTCGACGCCCGAGCTGAACGTGGCCTGCGCCGAGGGCGAGCCCCACGCGGTGGTCGACAAGCTCGTGAAGAGCGCCGATTTCGCGGCGCCGGCCAAGGTGTCGACCATCGACGGCCTGCGCGTCGACTGGCCAGACGGCTTCGGCCTGATCCGCGCGTCGAACACCACCCCCGTGCTGGTGCTGCGCTTCGAAGGCCAGACCGATGCCGCGCTCAAGCGCATCGAGGCCGAGATGCTGGCGCTGCTGCGTACCGCCAAGCCCGACGCCCAACTGGCGGCAGCCGCCCACTGAGCCTGTGCGTTCGCTACTGCTGCGCCTCTACGGCGTCTTCACCACCGCTGTGCAACCGCTGGTCCGCCGGAAGCTGCGGCGCCGTGCCGTGGCCGAGCCCGGCTATGGCGTGGCCGTCGAGGAGCGCTTCGGCCGCTACGACGAGTCCATCACCGGCCATGCCCAGTGCTGGGTGCATGCGGTCTCGCTCGGCGAGACGCGCGCGGCCGCCATCCTGATTGCCGAATTGCGGCGGCAGTATCCGGGCGTGCCGATCCTGCTCACGCACGGCACCTCCACCGGCCGCGAGGAGGGCGCCAAGCTGCTCGAGCCGGGCGACACCCAGGTCTGGCAGCCGTGGGACACGCCGGGCGCCGTGGCGCGCTTTCTCGACAAGTTCCAGCCGCGCATCGGCGTGCTGATGGAAACCGAGGTCTGGCCCGAGATGGCCGCCGCCTGCGCCGAGCGCCGCATTCCGCTGGTGCTGGCCAATGCGCGCCTGAATGAAAAATCGCTGGCGGCCGCCGAGCGCCTTGCCTGGCTCTCGCGGCCCGCCTACTCGGCCCTTGCCGCCGTGTGGGCGCAGACCGAGGCCGATTCGCACCGGCTCGTGTCGCTCGGCGCCAAGGTGGCCGGTGTGTACGGCAACCTCAAGTTCGACGCCACGCCCGACGCGCGGCAGCTCGCCACGGCCATGTCGCTGCGCGAGCACCTGCCGCGGCCGATGGTCGTGCTCGCCAGTTCGCGCGACGGCGAAGAGCGCATGCTGCTCGAAGTGCTCAAGCGTTTCGGCGCGACCTCGCCGGTGCCGCCGGAGCAGGGCGCGGTGCGCTCCATCGCCAAGCGTGTGCACGAGGTGCAATGGATGATCGTGCCGCGCCATCCGCAGCGCTTCGACGAAGTGGCGGCGCTGATCGAGGCCGAAGGCTTCGCGGTGGCGCGGCGCAGCGCGGCGGGGCAGCCGGCCGAATCGGAAATCTGGCTCGGCGATTCGCTGGGCGAGATGGCGCTCTACTACGGCCTGGCCGACGTGGCGCTGCTCGGCGGCAGCTTCGAGCCGCTGGGCGGGCAGAACCTCATCGAGCCGGCGGCCTGTGGCTGCCCGGTGGTCATGGGGCCGTCGACCTTCAACTTCGCGGAGGCGGCGCAGTTGTCTCTGGCCGCGGGCGCATCGCTGCGCGTCGAGGGCATGGAGCAGGCGGTGACGGCGGCGCTGAAGCTGGTCGAGAACCCCGAGCGCCGCGCGGCGATGGCCCAGGCCGCGCAGGCTTTTGCGTCGTCGAACCGCGGAGCGGCCGAGCGCACGGCGGCGGCGGTGCTGGCGATCGCGCAGGCTGCCGATCCCGTGGACACCGTGAACGCGCCGCTGGAAGAAGACCAGCCGCCGCGCGCCGAACCTACGCTGGACTGACCGAGCCCGCATTGCTCCTTCCCCCTCTGGGGGAAGGCTGGGATGGGGGCTCGCGCCGAATGAGCGTTGCGAATGGGTGAAGGCCGTCGTGCCCCCACCCCGGCCCTCCCCCGAAAGGGGAGGGAGAAAGACGAATGCCTCAGCGAACCGGCGGATTCAGGATCACCGGAGGCACGGGCGGCGTCGGCATCGTCGGCGCGGGCGGATTGAACGGCTGCACCGGCACCGGCGGAATCACGGGAATGCTCGGCGGCACCACCGGTTGCTGCTGCTGCGGCGAGCGGTCGGGCGCGGTGGCCGAGGGCACCGCCGGCACGCCGGCGTTGCTGGCCAGCGTGGCGTTGATCGCATTCATGTCGTCGGTGGTCAGCGTGCCGTTGGCCTGGCGCAGCTTCAGGTTGCCCAGCAGCACGTTGTAGCGCGCCTGCGCGAGGTCGCGCTTGGTCTGGAACAGCTGGCTCTGCGAGTTCAGCACGTCGATGTTGATGCGCACGCCCACCTGGTAGCCCAGCCGGTTCGCATCGAGCGCGCTCTGGCTGGAAGATTCGGCGGCCTCCAGCGCCTTCACCTGCCCCGCACCCGAGACCAGCCCGAGGTACGCCGCGCGCGTGGCCTGCGCCACGTTGCGCCGCGTGCCTTCGAGCACGCTGCGCGACTGGTCTTCGAGCGCCAGTGTTTCCTTGATGCGGTTCTCGGTCGCGAAGCCGGCGAACAGCGGCAGGTTGAAGGTGACGCCGACCGTGGCCGCGTTGGCGCGCGTGCCCACCGTGCTGGTGGTGGTGCCGGTCGGATTGCGCGTGACGTTGTAGCCGAGGTTGGCGTCCAGCGTGGGCTTGTGGCCGGCCTTGGCCTTCTCCACTTCGAGCCCGGCCACGTCGACGCCCAGGCGCGCCTGCTTGATCGCGGGGTGCACTTCGTCGGCCTGCGCGACCCAGGCGTTGATGTCCGCGGGCATGGCCGTGGGCAGCACCACCGGCACCGCCAGCGGCACCGGCACGCTGCCGGGGCGGCCGACCAGCTGGTCGAGCACCACCTTCTTGACCTGCAGGTCGTTCTCGGCGGCGATTTCCTGCGCGATCACCAGGTCGTAGCGGGCCTGCGCTTCGCGCGAGTCGGTGATGGTCGAGGTGCCGACCTCGAAGTTGCGCTTGGCCGATGCCAGCTGCTCGGCCACGGCCACCTTCTGGGCGCGCACGAGCGCCAGGCTGTCCTGGCTGGCAAGCACGTCGAAGTAGGCCTGGCTCACGCGCACGATCAGGTCCTGCTCCGCAATGGTGAACACCGCCTGCGCGATGTCGGCCTGGCGCTTGCCCTGCTCGTAGGTGGCCCAGTTGGCCGGGCGGTACAGCGGCTGCGTGGCGTTGATGCCGACGTTCTGGGTATTGAAGTCGCGCGGGGTGGTGGTACCGCGCCCGGCGCCCGTGAGGATGTCGATCTCGATGTCGCTGCGCGTCACGCCGGCCGTGAGGCCCACGGCCGGCAGGATGCCCGCCTTGGCCTGCGCGGCGCGCGCCACGTTGGCGTCGTACTGGGCCCGCGCGCCCTGGTAGGTGGCGTCGTAGCTGCGGGCGGCGTCATACAGTTCGTTCAGTGTCTGGCCCTGGGCCGGCAATGCGAGCAGTGCTGCGAAGGTGCTTGCGAGCGCTGCGGAAAGTGGCGAGAGCCGGGGCCTGGAAGGCATTGAACGTCCTTGGAGAAAGAATCAGTAGCGCGGGACCGTGGGGTCGTGCGAGGACCAGGCGTCGATGCCCCCGGCCACGTTGGCCAGGTCGGCAAAGCCGTTCTGGCTCAGGAAGGCGGCCACGCGCTGGCTGCGCGCGCCGTGGTGGCAGAGGCAGGCGATGCGCTTGCCTTCGCCCAGCTCGGCCAGGCGCCCGGGGATCTCGTTCATCGGGATCGCGACCAGGGTGAAGCCCTGGGGCGCGACGCTCGCCGTCTGCAGCTCCCAGGGCTCGCGCACGTCGAGCAGAACCGGGGCGGCGTCGGCATCCTGGGCGAACCAGGCGGCGAGGTCGGCGGGGCGGACTTGGTCAATCATGGCTGCCGTCCGCTCAGAACGAGAAGCGCGAGGGCTCGGGGAAATTCAGCAGGCGCGGGGCCACGGTGTCCCAGGGCTGGATGGTGTCCCACTTGCTTTCGCTGGTGCGCGTGACGAAGTGGGCGCGCATCATGGGTTCGTCGCCCACGATGGCCGAGAGGCGGCCGCCGACCTTCAGCGAACCCAGCAGGTTCTGCGGAATGCGCGCGACCGAGCCGCTGAGCACGATCACGTCGAAGCTCGGGCCGCTGGCCAGGGGAACGGAGCCGTCGGCGTGGCGCACCTCGACGTTGGTCACGCCGTTGCGGCGCAGCGTCTCGGCTGCGCGGGCGGCCAGCACGGGGTTGATTTCGAGCGACAGCACCTGGGCGGCGCGGGCGCCGAGCAGGGCGGCCATGAAGCCGGAGCCGGTGCCGATCTCGAGCACCGATTCGTGCTTCTGGATGTGCAGGTCCTGCAGCGTGCGGGCCTCGACCTTGGGCGACAGCATGATCTCGCCGGGCACGGAGCCGTCCAGCAGCGGCAGTTCCATGTCGAAGAACGACAGGGTGCGGTGCTCGTCGGGCACGTAGTCCTCGCGGTGGATTTCAGCCAGCAGTTCGAGGATGTCGGTCTCCAGCACATCCCAGGGGCGGATCTGCTGTTCGATCATGTTGAAGCGCAAGCGCTCGAGGGTGGGGGTGGGGTTCATGGCGTGGCTTTCCTAGTGGGCTCAGGACAAACCTTCAATTTTAGGTGGCGCCGATGACACCCGCGGCCCGGTCGGCCTTGCGAGATGCTTCATGCCTTGTCTCCGGCGCGCGCGCAGAGGCCGTAAAGCACGGTTTCGGCCTGCGTCGCGAGGTATTTCTCGGGGTCGAGCGTCGCGGCGCCGTCGACGCAGACCATGGCCGAATGCTTCCAGAGCATGAGGAAGACCATGGGTGCGACCACCGAGTAGATCGCGTGGTCGATGTCGACCTTGGCGAACTCGCCGCGGTCGATGCCGCGCTGCAGAATGCGCCGCAGCAGGTCGTGGCCGGGGCGCACCACCTCGCGGCGGTAGAACTCCGCGAGTTCGGGGAAGTTGGAGCCCTCGCACATCATCAGCTTGGTCAGGCCCGAGGCCTTGGTCATGCCGACGCGTTCCCACCACACGTTCATGCAGTAGCGCAGCATTTCGGCCGAGGTGCCCTCGAACGCCTCGAATTCGGCGTTCCATTCATTGAATCGGCCGCCCAGGCTTTCCATGACCACGGCCTTGAACAGTTCTTCCTTGCTCGGGAAGTACAGGAAGAGGGTGCCCTTGGAAACACCGGCCCTTGCCGCCACTTCTTCTGAGCGGGTGGCGGCGAAGCCCTTTTCCACGAACAGGTCGAGCGCGGCTGCCAGCAATTCGCCGGGGCGCGCTTCCTTCCGGCGCTCGCGCTTGGCGCGTACCGGACAGATCTTGTCGACAAAGGATCGGGGCGTGGGCATGATTTTAATGACTCGCGGGTTAGTAATGTAGTGAGCGGCATCTGTCACGTCAAGCCGCGACAATATCGGGTTCGTCTTTTTCCAACCTTCCGGAGCAGTGCAATGACCTCTTCATCGTCGCCCACAGAAACCATCGTGCTCGGTGGCGGCTGCTTCTGGTGCACCGAGGCGGTGTTCGACCGGGTGCAGGGCGTGCTCGACGTGGAGTCGGGCTATTGCAACGGCCAGGTCGTCAAGCCGACCTACGAGCAGGTCTGCACCGGGCGCACCGGCCATGCCGAGGTGGTGAAGCTCGAATTCGACCCGGCCCGGATCAGCCTGCGCGAGATCCTCGAGATCTTCTTCGTGGTACACGACCCGACCACGCTCAACCGCCAGGGCAACGACGTCGGCACCCAGTACCGCAGCGGCATCTACTACACCGACGACGCGCAGAAGCAGGTGGCCGAAGAGGTCATCCGCGAAATCGAGGCCAGCAAGACCTACCGTTCGCCGGTCGTCACCGAAGTGGCGAAGCTCGACAACTACTCGACGGCCGAGGCCTACCACCAGGACTACTTCCTGAACAACCCGAACCAGGGCTACTGCGCGTTCGTCGTGGGCCCGAAGGTCGAGAAGTTCCAGAAGACCTTCGCCTCGCGCCTGAAGGCCTGATCGCCTGATCGGCTCCCGACCCGTGCACATCGCCCGCCAGTCGCCCTCCCGTTCGTCGCGCGCGTTGATCGTCGCGCTGGCGTTCGCGTTGTGGATCGCGGGCACGCTCGGGGTCATGCACCGGTCGCTGCACGTGCCGGGCCTCTCGCAGGCCGCGGCGGCGGTGCAGGTACAGCAGGCATCGCAGAGCGGCGTGCACAAGCATGCGGCCCATGGGCTGGGCAGCCTGTTCGGCGAGCACACCGATGCCGAGTGCCGGCTCTACGACCAGCTGGAGCACGGCTCCACGGCGCCCAGCGTGCCGCTTGTGGTGCTGCCGATACTGCTGCCCTCGGCCACCTTCGCCTATCTGCAGGGCGAGGCCATCGCCCGCTGGATCGCGCTGTTCGACGCGCGCGGTCCGCCTTCCACTCGCTGAATCCCTCCGTGTTCCGGCCGTAGCTGTCCGCATCGAGCGGGCGGCTGCGGATCGTTCATCGATTCAACGAGTGCCCATTCATGATTCCCAATTTCCGTCGCAGTGCCGTTGGCATTGCAGTTCTTTCCCTGCTGTCCTGGTCGGCCTTCGCCCAGGACACGAGCACCACCACCACGACCACGGTTGCGCCCAGCAGCGCCGAGGGCACGCTGTCCACCGTGGAGATCCAGTCCGAGCGCCTCAAGAAGGCGCGCATGGAGCTCTCGCCCGAGGTCGGCGCGACCGTCTATCGCATCGACCGCGCGGCCATCGACGCGCTCGGCAAGGGCGACGCCACGCCGCTGGACGACGTGCTGCTCACCCTGCCCGGCGTGGCCAAGGACTCCAAGGCCTCCGGCTCGCTGCATGTGCGCGACGACCACGGCAACGTGCAGTACCGCGTCAACGGCGTGCAGTTGCCCGAGGGCATCTCGGGCTTCGGCCAGTCGCTGGACACGCGCTACATCGACTCGGTCAACTTCCTGACCGGCGCCTTGCCGGCGCAGTACGGCCTGCGCACCGCCGGCGTGGTCGACATCCAGACGAAGCAGGGCTTCGGCAAGCCCGGCGGTTCGCTCGGCTTCACCTTCGGCAGCCACAACACGCTGGAAGAGAGCGGGTCCGTCTACGGCACCACCGGCAACCTGAGCTACTACCTGTCGGGCAGCCTGGTGTCCAACACCAACGGCATCGAGAACCCGCAGCCCACGCTCAACGCGCAGAACGACCGCACGCGGCAGGGCAAGACCTTCGGCAACCTGAGCTACTACCTCGACGCCGACACCCGCCTCGGCCTGATGTTCGGCACCTACAACGGCAAGTTCCAGATCCCGACCAACCCGAACCAGACGCCGGCCTTCTCGCTGGCCGGCTACAGCGACCTGGGCACGGGCTACAACGGCCTGCCGTCTTCCGATGTGCGCGAGCGCCAGACCGAGGCCACGCGCTTCGTCGCGCTGTCCTACCAGAAGACCGTGGGCGCGCTGGATTTCCAGATCTCGGCCTTCCACCAGTACTCGAACCTGCACTACCTGCCCGACGCCGTGGGCGACCTGATCTACAACGGCGTGGCGTCGGACACCCTGCGTTCCAACTCGTCGAACGGCCTGCAGGCCGATGCGTCGTACAAGCTGAACGACGCCCACACGCTGCGCTTCGGCGGCGCCTACACGCGCCAGAGCACGCGCAGCATCAATGCGGTGAACGTGTTCCCGGTCGACGACAGCGGCGCGCAGGCCGGCAACACGCCGGTGCTCATCAACGACAACTCCGGCAAGGTCGGCCGGCTCGCCAGCCTGTATGTGCAGGACGAATGGCGCATCGACCCCCGGCTGACCTTCAACTACGGCCTGCGCTACGACAGCGTCGACGCGTTCACCAAGGAGCACCAGTGGAGCCCGCGGCTGAACCTGGCCTACAAGCTCTCGGACGACACGGCGCTGCACGCGGGCTACGCGCGCTACTTCACGCCGCCGCCGCAGGAGCTGGCTTCGCAGCAGAGCATCAACCTCTACGCCGGCACCACCAACCAGCCCGAGATCGCCAATTCCGACCCGGTGAAGGCCGAGCGCACCCACTACTTCGACCTGGGCCTCGACCACAAGTTGAACGACAACCTGTCGCTGTCGGCCGACGTGTACTACAAGAACATCACCAACCTGCTGGACGAAGGCCAGTTCGGCCAGGCGCTGATCCTGTCGCCGTTCAACTACGCCAAGGGCTTCGCGCGCGGGCTGGAGCTGTCGGCGCGCTACAACGACGACCACTGGTCGGCCTACGCCAACTTCGCCTACCAGAAGGCGATGGGCAAGAACATCGTGTCGAGCCAGTCGCTGTTCGGCGCCGACGAGCTGAGCTACATCGCCAACCACTACGTGTACCTGGACCACGACCAGACCTACACGCTGTCGGGCGGGGCGGCTTACCGCTTCGGCGACAACCAGGTCAGCGGCGACCTGATCTTCGGCAGCGGCCTGCGCCGCACGCCCGACGGCGGCGCGCCCAACAGCGCGGCGCTGCCGCACTACGCCGTGGTCAACGCCGCCTACTCGCACACCTGGAAGGAGCCGTCGGGCGGCGACATCGTCGGGCGCATCGCCATCCTGAACCTGTTCGACAAGAGCTACCTGCTGCGCGACGGCACCGGCGTGGGCGTGGGTGCGCCGCAGTACGGCACGCGGCGCAGCCTGTACGTGAGCATGACCACGCACTTCTGATGCGCGCATGATGAACCCGAGGCTGTCGCGCACCGTCGCACTCATGCTGCTCTTCGCAGTGTGGGTGACGGCTACGCTCGGCCTCGTGCATGCCACGCTGCACGTGCCAGGCGACCGCGCGTGGGCCGTGGCGGCCGCGACCGTCGCGGCCGAGCCCTCGGCAAGGCACGCGCCGGCGCAGCGGCATGGCTGGATCCATGCGCTGTTCGGCGACAAGACCGATGCCGAGTGCCGTCTGTACGACCGTCTCTCGCATGGCTTCAGCATGCCCGGCGTGCCGCTGGTGGTGTTGCCGATGGTGCTGCCGTCGGCCACCTTCGCCTACCTGCAGGGCGAAGCCATCGCCCGCTGGATCGTGCTGTTCGACGCACGCGGTCCACCAATCGCTCGCTGATTTCCCACGTGTTCCGACGCTGCCTCCACCCGCCTTGCGCGGGTGGCGGCCGGTCGCCCCTTGATTTCAACGAGTGTTTTTCATGATCCCCAATTTCCGTCGCAACGCCATCGGCGCTGCCGTTCTTTCGCTCGCCGCGCTGGCGGGTGCGGCCAACGCGCAGACCGCGCCTGCGCCTTCCACCGCCGATGACGCGAGCCTGCGCGAAGTGACCGTCACCGGCAATCCGCTCGGCGCCAGCGACCTCATCGCGCCGACGACTTCGCTGTCGGGCGACAAGCTGCTGCTGCGCTCCGAATCGACCCTCGGCGAAACGCTGAACAACCTGCCGGGCGTGAGCAGCAGCTACTTCGGTCCCAACGCGAGCCGGCCCAGCATCCGCGGGCAGGACGGCGACCGCATCCGCATTTTGCAGAACGGCGGCGGCGCGCCCGACGCCTCGGCGCTGAGCTACGACCACGCGGTGCCGGTCGATGCGCTGGTCACGGAGCGCATCGAGGTGCTGCGCGGCCCTTCGGCGCTGCAGTACGGCGGCAGCGCCGTCGGCGGCGTGGTCAACGTGATCGACAACCGCATTCCGTCCGAGCCCATCAACGGTTTCGGCGGCCGTGCCGACCTGGGCTATGCCACCGGCAACAAGGAAAAGAGCGGCGGCGTGCTGCTCGAGGGCGGCAACGACCGCATCGCGCTGCACGTCGATGCCTTCAACCGCGATTCGAAAGACGTGTCGGTGCCCATCACCCTGGAGTGCAGCAAGCCGGGCTCGCCGTGGATGGCGCGCAGGATCTGCAACTCCGCCAACCAAGCGCACGGCGGCGCGTTCGGCGGCACGGTGTTCTTCGACCAGGGCTGGGTCGGCGCGTCGGTCAGCACCTACCGCAGCACCTACGGCACCGTGGCCGAGGACGACGTGACCATCGGCATGAAGTCCGACCGCCAGGCGCTCGAAGGCGAATGGCGTCCGGGCGGCTTCATCAGCAGCATCCACGCGAAGCTGAGCCACACCAACTACCGCCACACCGAGTTCGAGGGCCGCGAGCCGGGCACCGCGTTCTCCAACGTGAGCAACGACCTGCGCCTGGAGGCGCGCCACCGGAAGATCGGCAACTTCGAGGGCCTGGTCGGCTTCAGCAGCGAGACCAACCGATTCGCCGCCGACGGCGAGGAAGCCTTCGCGCCGCACAGCCGCACGCGTTCGACCGCGCTGTTCCTGCACGAGGAATATGGCACCTCGTGGGGTCGCCTGAGCTTCGGCGCGCGCACCGAGCGGGTCCGCGTGCGTTCGCTCGGCTACCCGGAAGACCCGAGCGTGACGCGCTTCGCCGTCGGCGAGCGCACCTTCAACCCGCACAGCGCCGCGTTCGGTGCCCTGGTCAACCTCGCGCCGCAGTGGCAACTGACCTCGAACATCGCCTACACCGAGCGCGCGCCCAAGGACTATGAGCTGCTGGCCAACGGCCCGCACGTGGCCACGGCTGCATGGGAAGTGGGCGACCCGACGCTCAAGAAGGAAAAGTCGACCGGCTTCGACCTTGGCGCGCAGTGGAAAGACGGCCCCAACACGGCCCGCGTGAACGCCTATGTCACGCGCTTTCGCAACTACATCGGGCTGACCGCCTCGGGCCGCGAGCTGGACTCCGAAGGCAATGTGGCCGAGCCCGGCACGCCCGACACGCTCGCCGAATACCTCTACGGCGGCGTGCGCGCGCGCTTCACCGGCATCGAGGCCAACGGCAACCTGCGACTGCTGGGCGCCGACGGCTTCGCGCGCATGGCTGATGCCGGCACGCTCGACCTGGAGTGGCGCGGCGACATCGTGCGCGCGAAGAACCTCGACACCGGCGAGCCGCTGCCGCGCATCGCGCCGCTGCGCCTGGGCGCCACGCTGGCCTACGGCAACGGCCCGTGGACCGCGCGACTGGGCTTCGACTACAACGCCGCGCAGCACCGGGTGCCGAGCGTGGGCGCGCGCGAGACCGATGCGTACACGCTGTGGAACGCGGCCATCACGTACCGCATGAAGGTGCAGCGCGCGAACCTCACCTGGTATGCGCGCGTCGACAACATCACCAACAAGCTGGCCTACAGCCCGACATCGATCCTCACGACCACGGTGTACCCGAATGCCCCGCTGCCGGGGCGGACGCTGAAGGTCGGGCTGCGCGTGACGTTCTGACCCTGCCTTGCTCCCTCCCCCTCTAGGGGAGGGCAGGGGTGGGGGCCAGCGGCCTGGGTTGAAGCCGTGGTTTGTCCAAGCGCCGCTTGCCCCCATCCCAGCCTTCCCCCGGGAGGGGAAGGAGCAAAAACGCTCGGCTATCCTCGCCGGGTGAATTCGTTCGTCATCTCCTCGCTTCTTCCCGTCGTCCTGCTCATCGCCGCGGGCTACCTTGCCGGAAGGCGCCGCTGGATCGGCGGCAATGCGGTGAAGGACCTGTCGAACCTCATCTTCCTGCTGCTCGCGCCCGCGCTGCTGTTCCGTGCCATGAGCACGGTGCACGTCGAGCAGCTGAGCCTCAAGCCGGTGGCGGCGTACTTCATCGCCTCGGGCCTGCTGTTCGCGGGCACGATGGCGCTGCGCGGATTCAATCGCACGGCGGCCGTGATCGCGCTGGCCAACACCTACAGCAACACCGTGATGATCGGCATCGCGCTGATCGGCCTGGCCTACGACGAGGACGGCATGGTGGTGTTGCTCACCCTCATTTCGTTGCACTCGCTGGTGCTGCTGACCAGCGCCACGGTGGTGCTGGAGCTGGCGGTGGCGCGCGAGCACGCAGCCGACGGCGGCGCGCAGAAACATTCGATGGCGCGCACCGTGCTGCGCGCGCTGCGCAACGCCATCATCCATCCGGTGCCGCTGCCGATCCTGGCCGGGCTGCTGTTCGCGCAGACCGGACTCGTGATGCCCGAGGTCATCGACAAGCCGATCCAGTTGCTGGGGCAGGCCTTCGGACCGGTGGCGCTGGTGATGGTGGGCATCACGCTTGCGCTCACGCCCATCGGGCGGCACTGGCGCGGCGCGCTGACGCAGGCGCTGGTGAAAAACCTGCTGCACCCGCTGCTGGTGGCCGCCATCGGCTGGGTGCTGGGTGTGCGCGGCATTCCGCTCACGGTGATGGTGGTGGCCGCGGCGCTGCCAATCGGCGCCAACGTGTTCCTGTTCTCGCAGCGCTATCGCACCGCCGAAGACCTGGTGACGGCCAGCGTCGCTGTGTCGACGGTGCTGGCCCTCGGCACGCTCACGCTGGTGATGGTCTGGGTGCAGTGGCTGCCCTGAAGCAAGGCCTGGCGATGCGGCTCAGGGCGCGAGACGCTCGCGCACCCAGTCCGCGCCTTCGAGCCGGTAGCGCAGCCGGTCGTGCAACCGGCTCTTGCGGCCCTGCCAGAACTCCCAGCGATCAGGGACCAGCCGGTAGCCGCCCCAATGCGGCGGGCGCGGCGGAGAGAGCAGGTGCCTGGCGGCGAACAGGGCCGCGTTCTTCACCAGCACGTCGCGTCCGCTGATCACCTCGCTCTGCGGGCTGGCCCAGGCGCCGATGCGCGAATCGAGCGGGCGGCTGGCGAAGTAGGCGTCGCTCTCGTCGGCGCCGGCCTTCTCGACGCGGCCCTCGATGCGCACCACGCGCTCCAGCTCGACCCAATGGAATTGCAGCGACGCATACGGGTTGCCAGACAGCTCGCGGCCCTTGCGGCTCTCGTAGTTGGTGTACCAGACGATGCCGCGCGCGTCGTAGCCCTTGATGAGCACGATGCGGCTCGACGGCCGCAGGTCGCTGCCCACGGTGCACAGCGTCATGGCATTGGGCTCGGGCACCTGCGCGTCGATGGCCTCGGTGAGCCAGCGTTCGAACTGCTTCAGCGGATCGCCTTCGCTGTGGGCCTCGCCGAGCTCGGCGCGCTCGTAGCTCTTGCGCAGCGCGGCCAGCGCGTCATTGGAAAGAGGGGAAGTCATGACAGGATTGTTGCGCACATACTCCGCCCATGACGACCAACAAGGCGAATTCCCCGGTGGTGATCGTGCTGGCCTCGGGCCGCGGCGAACGCTTCATCGCGGCCGGCGGCACGGGCTCCAAGCTTCAGGCGCCGCTGGCCGGCAAGCCGGTGCTGGCCCGCACGCTGGACGCGGTGCGTGCGAGCGGACTGCCGTGGCACCTGGAAGATGCCGGGCACCCCGGCATGGGCGATTCGATCGCGGCGGCGGTGCGGGCCACGTCCGATGCCGCCGGCTGGCTGATCCTGCCGGGCGACCTGCCGCTGGTGCGGGCCGAAACGCTGATGGCTGTGGCGGCCGCGCTGGGCACCGGCGTGGGGGCGGTGCAGCCGCAATACCGCGGAGAGCGCGGCCACCCGGTCGGCTTCGGGGCCGCCTGCCATGCGCAACTCGCGGCGCTGGAAGGGCC
The DNA here is from genome assembly GCF_003019815.1 of Variovorax sp. PMC12. Lineage (NCBI taxonomy): Bacteria > Pseudomonadati > Pseudomonadota > Betaproteobacteria > Burkholderiales > Comamonadaceae > Variovorax > Variovorax sp. PMC12. The sequence goes on along the minus strand of NZ_CP027773.1, from coordinate 2,133,963 downwards.
CCTTGGCGCATCGTCCGTTCTGCGCGCGATGCGCGCGGCGGACTCGGTGCTCGACCTGCCGGTGGACGACATCGGCGTGGTGACCGACATCGACACGCCAGAGGCCCTGGCGCACGCCGAGGCGCTCTGGCTCGCCGGGCCGGGCAGCCTCAGCGCGTGATCACCGCGCAGGCGATGCGCGGACCGGAATTGCCCGAAGGCTGGGTCGTGAAGTCGTCGCGGTCGCGGTGAACGACGAGCGCGCGGCCGATCACGTTGTTGGGGGTGCCGTCGGTCAGCGAGATCGAGTGGTCTTCCACGCTGAAGCGCGCCACGCCGCCGGCGTCGGCCACCAGGCTCGGCAGTTCGCCGGCATGGCTGCCCGGCGCGGCGAACTTGCCGTGCGTGGCGCCTGTGGGGTTGAAGTGGCCGCCGGAGGCATCGCCGTTGTTGCCGCAGTCGCCCTTTTCGTGGATGTGGAAGCCGTGCTCGCTGCCCGGCACCAGGCCGCGCACCTCGCCCGACACGCGCACGCCGTGGTCCAGCGCGGTGAAGGTCACCGTGCCGCGGGTCGGGTTGGGCGTGATCGCGCCGGTCGGCACCAGCTCCACGACCGTGCTGGGCTTGCCGCCCATGCTGCCGCAGGCGGCGAGTACGGCGCTGGCGGCCAGGGCGGCGGCAATGGCGGAGAGACGACGATGGTTCATGTGTTTTCCTTGGACGGTCCGGAAGAGGGGTGGGAGGGTTTGTCTGCAGACCCCGGAACATATACCGGAGGCTGCGGCGCGCCGCAATCGGCGGCGGACTGCTCTTGCTGCTCTTGCTGCTCTTGCTGCTCTTGCGCCGAGGCCAGCGCCACCAGCCGGGCCAGCGCCGCGTCGTGGATGGCGTGGCGGCGCAGTTCCGCCAGCGTCTGCCGGGCGTAGTCGAGCGAAGTTCCGTAGCGGCCCACCGCGTTGGCGAAGATGTGGCGGTAGTGGTCGTCGCTGAGTTCGCCCGTGAAGTTGGGGCTGCGCCGCGACAGCGTGAACGCCAGCGCCCGCACCGGGCCTTCGGCCGTGCCGCAGCGCAGCCACTTGGGGTCGTACACGCCGGTCGGCATTTCGCGCAGCCAGAGCCGTCGCAGGGTCTCGAGCCCTTCGGCCTTCGGCACCCGGAACACCATGCCCCGCACGCTGCCGCCCGAGAGCAGGCCGAACACGAGGCCGGGCACCTGCACACTGCCGCGGTTGACCCGGCTCCACATCTTCAGCGCCCGGTGCCAGCCGCGCACCCAGGCCGGGCGCCGCTCGATGAAGTCGAACTCGGGCCGCCAGATCAGCGAGCCGTAGCCGAACAGCCACAGATCCTCATGCCCGCCCCAGTCGGCGATGGCGCGTTCGAGCATCGGTTGCGGGTCGCGCAGGGGCTTGGGCATGGGGTCGAGTCCCGGCGGACCGGGATTTGGCGCCGGGTCCGACACGGGCGTGCCGGGGCCGGAGCCTACAATTTCGTGATCATGGTTCACCGCACCATTATTTACCGTCCCCTTTCCTACGGAGCAAGACCCGCAATGAGCGACGACGACAGCCAGCAAAATTTCATCCTCGGCTTCCTGATGGCGTTGATCGCTCTCGTGATCTTCTTCGTGATCGGCATCGTGCTCTGGCACAAGTCGCACAGCCCGGCCGCCGCGCTGGCGGCCGCCAAGCCGCCGGCGGTGGTGATCTCGGCGCCCGCGCCCGGCGCGGAGCCCAAGCTGGCCGAAGTGACCGAGACGGTGACGGTGACGATCCCCGACGGCGCCAGCATCCGCGTGGTCAACGGTGTGGTGAACTTCTACTTCGCAACCGGCAGCGCCGACCTGGCGCCCGGCGCCGCCGAGGCGCTGGCCGCGGTCATCAAGGGCGTGGAAAGCGGCCGCAAGGCGGTGATCTCCGGCTTCCACGACACCACCGGCGACGCTGCCATCAACGAACAGCTCGCCAGGAAGCGGGCCGAAATGGTGCGCGACGTGCTCGTGGGCCTGGGCGTTCCGGCCGCCAAGGTCGACCTGCACAAGCCCGAAGTCACCGCCGGTACCGGCAACAACGCGGAAGCGCGCCGCGTCGAGGTCAAGCTGGTCGACTGACCGCCTTGCCACCCTCGCAAGCCAAAAATAGCCCGGTCCGCCGGGCTTTTTTCATGCGCGCCGCCTCGTGGGGCATGACTGAGTAAATTCGTATCGCCCGGCGTCCTGATTTCATCAGCCCGCGGCGCCCGGCTTGGTACCATGGGCCTCCAGGCCCACAGTCGCCCCGGCGACACGCAGCAAGAGCCACTATCCCCATGAGCAGCAGCACACACCCCACCGTCCGCGACGTCACCGATCGCATCCGCGAGCGCAGCCATGGGCCGCGCAGCGCCTACCTCTCCCAGCTGGCCGAGATCCGCAACCGAGACCGCGGCTCCGACCGCATGGGCTGCGCCAACGTGGCGCACGCCGTGGCCGGCATTCCGGCCAACGACAAATTCCGCGTGGTGGCCGAGCGCGCACCCAACATCGGCATCGTCACCGCCTACAACGACATGCTCTCGGCCCACGCGCCGTACCAGGGCTACCCCGACATCATCAAGCAGGAGGCCCGCCGCCTCGGTGCCACCGCCCAGGTGGCCGGCGGCGTGCCGGCCATGTGCGACGGCGTCACGCAGGGCACGCCCGGCATGGAGCTGAGCCTGTTCAGCCGCGACGTGATCGCCATGAGCACCGCCATCGCGCTCACGCACGACATGTTCGACGCCGCGCTGATGCTCGGCGTGTGCGACAAGATCGTGCCGGGCCTCCTGATCGGCGCCTTGCACTTCGGCCACCTGCCGACCGTGTTCGTGCCCGCCGGCCCCATGCCCTCGGGCCTGTCGAACGGCGCCAAGTCGAAGGTGCGTGAGCAGGCGGCGCAGGGGCTCGTCGGCCGCCAGGGGCTGCTCGACGCCGAAATGGCGGCCTATCACACGCAGGGCACCTGCACCTTCTACGGCACCGCCAACAGCAACCAGATGCTGCTCGAGGCCATGGGCCTGCACGTGCCCGGCACGGCCTTCATCCAGCCCGGCGACGCGATGCGCGAAACGCTCACGCGCGAGGCGGTGCGCACGGTGCTGGGCAAGGCAGGCGAGGCTGCCTTCCAGTGCCCGCCGATCGGCGAGATGGTCGACGAGCGTTGCATCGTCAACGCCATGGTCGCGCTGCTGGCCACGGGCGGCTCCACCAACCACCTGATCCACTGGGTGGCCGTGGCGCGCGCGGCCGGCATTGTGATCGACTGGGACGACTTCTCCAGGCTCTCCGACATCATTCCGCTGCTGACCCGCGTGTACCCCAACGGCAGCGCCGACGTGAACGAATTCCAGGCGGCCGGCGGCCCCGGCTTTGTGATCGGCGAACTGGTGGACGCCGGCCTGATGCACGGCGACGTGCTCACCGTGCGCGCCGGCGGCATCCGCGAATTCGCCAACGTCCCCGAGCTTGACGGCGAACAGCTGCGCTGGACCTCCGCCGCACCATCGAAGAACGACGCCGTCGCGCGGCCGGTGAGCAGCCCTTTCAGCGCCACCGGCGGCCTGAAGCTGCTGAGCGGCAACCTGGGCCGCAGCGTCATCAAGGTGTCGTCGGTGCCGGACGACCGCCATGTCATCGAGGCACCCGCGCGGGTGTTCGACTCGCAGGCGGCGCTGCACAAGGCCTTCACCGCCGGCGAGCTGGAGCGCGACGTGGTCTGCGTGGTGCGCTGGCAGGGCCCGCAGGCCAACGGCATGCCCGAGCTGCACAAGCTCACGCCGCCGCTGTCGGTGCTGCAGGGCAAGGGATTCCGCGTGGCGCTGGTCACCGACGGCCGCATGAGCGGCGCGTCGGGCAAGATTCCGGCCGCCATCCACGTGTCACCCGAAGCGGCCGCCGGCGGCCCGCTCGCCAAGGTGCGCGACGGCGACGTGATCCGGCTGGACTCGGTGGCGGGTACGCTCGCCGTGTTGCTGCCCGAAGACGAATGGGCCGCGCGCGAAATCGCGACGCTGCCCGAAGCACAGCGCAACGCCGACGGACGCGGCCTAGGTCGCGAGCTGTTCGCCGGCATGCGCAGAAACGCATTGACTGCAGAAGAAGGAGCCTGCTCATGGCTGTGATCAGGCTCGCCCCCAGGCTGCGCGCACTTCGTGTCGCTTCGCCTTCCCCCTACCGGGGGCAACACCAGCGGCCCGGCAAAGCCGGTTCCGCGGTGTTTCTGGAATCGAGCCCTGCGCAGTTCCAGGCTGCGGGCTGTACGAAATCTATGGAGCCATGAGATGACAGACAAACTCACCCCTCTCGACGTGATGCGTGACGCACCCGTCATTCCGGTCATCGTGCTGAACGACGTGAAAGACGCGATTCCGCTCGCGCGCGCTCTGGTGGCCGGCGGCATCCGCATGCTCGAGGTCACGCTGCGCACGCCGCAGGCGCTGCAGTGCATCGAGGCCATCGCCAGGGAAGTGCCCGAGGCCGTGGCCGGCGCGGGCACCATCCGCAGCGCGGCCGACGCACAGGCGTCGGCGCTGGCCGGGGCAAAGTTCGGCGTGAGCCCGGGCTACACGCGCTCCGTCGGCAAGGCCTGCCACGACCTCGGCCTGCCGCTCCTGCCCGGCGTGGCCACCGGCAGCGAGATCATGACCGCGCAGGAAGACGGCTACACCCAGCTGAAGTTCTTCCCCGCGCTGCAGGCGGGCGGCCTGCCGATGCTGAAGGCCTGGCAAGGCCCGTTCGGCGACGTCACCTTCTGCCCCACGGGCGGCATCCACGCGGGCAACGCGGCGGAGTTCCTTGCGCTGTCGAACGTGGCCTGCGTGGGCGGTTCGTGGATCGTGCCGACCGACGCCATCCGCGACGGCGACTGGGCCCGCATCGAGCAGCTGGCACGCGCCGCGAGCCAGCTGCCGCGCTGACCATGCGCGCCGGGTTCGACGCGAGCGACCTCAAGGTCATCGCGTTCGACGTCTTCGGCACGGTGGTCGACTGGCACAGCGGCATTGCGGCCGAGGCCGAAAGCGCGCTGCCGGGTGTCGATGGCGCCGCGTTCGCGCTGGCGTGGCGCGCGGGCTACCAGCCCGCGATGAAGGCCGTGATGGAGCGCATCGCCGCGGGCGAGGGCGGCTTCACCCTGCTCGACGAGCTGCACCTGAGCATGCTCGAACAGGTGCTGCACGATTTCAGCCTGGCCGACCGCCTCGACACCGCCGCCAAGCGCGAACTGAGCCGTGCGTGGCACCGGCTGCCGGCCTGGCCAGACGCGGTGGCCGGACTCACGCGCCTGAAGAAGAAATTCACCATCTGCACCCTGTCGAACGGCAACATCGGCCTGCTCACCGAAATGGCCAAGCGCGCCGGCCTGCCCTGGGACTGCGTGCTGTCGGCCGAGGTGTTCAAGGCCTACAAGCCCGACCCGCGCACCTACCTGGGCGTGGCGGGCGTGTTCGACGCCACGCCCGGCCAGGTGATGCTGGCCGCGGCGCACCACGACGACCTGGCCGCCGCGCGCACCTGCGGCCTGAAGACGGCGTACATCGAGCGCCCGCATGAGTTCGGCCGCGCCAGGCCGAAGGACGTGTCGCCGCAGCCGGACAACCATCTGCATGCGCGCGACATCAACGAGCTGGCCGACCTGCTGGGCTGCTGATCAGTCCGTGAGCAGCTTCTCGACCGTGCGCAGGTTGCGCGCGGTGGTGCTCGACTTGTAGCGGGTCTTCGCCAGCAGCTTGGCGACTGGCGTGTCGGTGCTTTCGCCGCGCGGGCATTCCCAATAAAGCACGCCCTTGCCGCGCTTCAGGCGCTCGACCTTGGCATCGACGGTGCCGGCCTTCTCGACGATCTCGTCGAGCATGGCGGCGTCGGAGCCGAACACCAGGTACGGATGCCGCTCGTCGTCGATGCGTTCGAAGGGGTAGTCCGCGGCCATGGCCGCCACGGTCTTCTGCGTGAGCAGCACGATCCATGCGTCGTAGCCGAAGCGCTTGCGCAGGGCCTGCTCGATGCGGGTGCGCAATGCGTCGCCGTCGCTTTCGTCGGTGTCGAACAGCACATTGCCGCTGGCGAGCACGGTGCGCACCGCGCCGAAGCCCAGTTCGACGAACAGCGCCTTCAGTTCGGCGCTCTTGATCGTGATGCCGTTGACGTTCACGCCGCGCAGCAGCGCGACATGGCGGATCGTGCCTGTGGCCTTCTTCGTGCCTGGCATGGCGCAGCTACGCCCGGATTCAGCGCAGGCCGCCGCCGGCGGCGCCTTCGTCGCGCTGGATCAGCTCGATCTTGTAGCCGTCGGGGTCCGTCACGAAGGCGATGACGGTGGTGCCGCCCTTGACCGGACCGGCTTCGCGCGTGACGTTGCCGCCCGCCGCCTTGATCTTTTCGCAGGCCGCGTAGGCGTCGGGCACGCCGAGCGCGATGTGGCCGTAGGCGGTGCCGAGTTCGTAGCTCTCGGTGCCCCAGTTGTAGGTCAGCTCGATCTCTGCCTGGTCGGGGTTGCCCTTGCCGTAGCCGATGAAGGCGAGGCTGTATTTGTATTCGGGGTTTTCCGACGTGCGCAGCAGGTTCATGCCGAGCACCTTGGTGTAGAAGTCGATGGAGCGCTGGAGGTTGCCGACGCGCAGCATGGTGTGAAGAAGTCGCATCTCGTGGTGCCTTGTAGTCATGAAGGGGGAGGCCGCTATTGTCGGCTTCCGCGCGCGGCGATCAAGCCGCCAGGGCCAGCAGGTGGGCCTGGTGCTTGCGCAGGAAGGCCATGAGGTGCTGCGGGTACTCGGGCACCACCGCATTGCGCACGCTGGGGCGGGCCGCGAGTGCCTGCCGCCATGCGTTGAGCCTGGACTTGCCGTCGAACACGCGCGAGTCGCTGATCGCGTCGAACACCTCGAAGTAGCGGAACACCGGCGCGAACACCGCATCGACCAGGCTGAAGCTGCTGCCCGCGAAATAGGGGCCGTCGCCGAGCGTGGCTTCCAAGCGTTCGAACTTCGCTGCGAGTGCAAGGCGCTTCTGCTCGAACACGGCGGCGTCCTGCGTGGTCTCGTAGCCCCAGAGGTCGGCGAGGATGGCCGATCCGAACTCCATCCAAGCGCGGTGTTGGGCACGCGCGAGCGGGTCTTCGGGGTGCAGGCGCGCGCCGGGCTGCGTTTCTTCGAGGTACTCGCAGATCACGTTGCTCTCGAACAGCACGGCCTCGGAGCCGTCGGGCCGGCGCACCTTCAGCAGCGGCACCTTGCCCAGCGGCGAGATGTCGAGAAACCACTGGGGCTTGTTGGCGAGATCGATCACGACGCGCTCGAAGGGCACGCCTTTTTCATGCAGCGCGATGGCGGCGCGCTGGACGTACGGGCACAGCAGGTGGCTGACGAGGGTGAGTGTCGGGGACATGGGGCTTTCCGTTCTCGAAGAGGTGTTTCGGCTCGCCGCGATTCTTGCGGGGCCGAACAACCTTTTCCCGAAAAGCCCATTCGAGAAAAGACGCCCTTGTGCTAAGCCACCGCGGTGCCTTGCCAGTGCGTGATGCGCCCGCCGTGCATCACGCCGATGCGGTCGGCCATGGCTTGCGCCTCGGTCTCGTTGTGCGTGACCAGGATCGCCGTCTGGCCCGCCTGTTTCAGGATGCCGCGCACCTGTGCCGTCAGGCGTTCGCGCGTGCCGCCGTCGAGGTTGGAGAAAGGTTCGTCGAGCAGCAGCAGGGCGGGCGAGGGCGCGAGCGCGCGGGCCAGCGCGATGCGTTGCTGCTGGCCGCCGGAAAGCTCGTGCGGATAGCGCTCCGCGGCATCTGCGAGGCCGACCAGCGCAAGCATTTCGGCCACGCGCTCATGTTGCGCGGCGCGAGGCATGCGGCGCAACCCGAAGGCCACGTTCTTCGCGGCCGACAGGTGCGGGAACAGCGCGTACTCCTGGAACATCATGCCCACGCGGCGCTGCTCCGGCGGCAGGTGAACCTGGCCGGACGACAGCAGCACGCTGCCCAGCCGGATGGTGCCGGCGCGCACCGGCTCGAAGCCCGCAATCGCGCGCAGCACCGTGGTCTTGCCGCAGCCCGAGGGGCCGAACAGGCAGGCGATTTCGCCCGCGTCCAGCGCGAGCGAGAAGCCGTCGACCACCGTGTGCGGGCCGCGCGGCGTGTCGTAGGCGAGGCTGAGCGAATCGAGGTGCAGCGAAGAACTCATGGGGTATCCGGACTGGAAGTGGCAGCGGGCGTACCCAGTTGGTTGCGCGCCAGCAGCACCACCGGCAGAAGGCCGGCCAGCACGATGCCGAGCGCGGCAATCGCGCCTTCCTCGTAGGTGCCGCGCGCGGCCTCGGCGTAGAGCCAGGTGGCGAGGGTGTCGAAATTGGCGGACCGAAGCAGCAGCGTGGCGGGCAGCTCCTTCATCGCGTCGACGAACACCAGCAGCGCGCCGGCCGCCAGCGCGGGGCGCAGCAGCGGCAGGTGCACGCGGCGCAGCGTGCCACCGGTGGTTTCGCCGAGCAGCCGCGAGGCCTGCTCGATGGCCGGAGGAATACGCGATAGACCCGCCTCGATGCCGCCCACCGGCATCGCCAGGAAGCGGATCGTGCAGGCCACCACCAGCACCACGCCAGCGGCCATCAGCGGCAGGCCCTGCCAGCCGAAGGCGGTGGCCAGCGCCGCGTCGAGCGTCAGCGCGGGCGTCAGCAGCCCGATGGCGAGCACCGTTCCCGGCACCGCATAGCCCAGCGTGGCGACGCGCGCCTGCCAGCGCGCACGGTTGATGCCGGAGCCCTGCGTGCGCGCGGTCCATGCGACCACCAGCCCCGCGGCCACGGCCGTCACGGTGACGCCCGCCGCCAGCGCCAGCGTGTTGCCCAGGCTCGCGAGCAGCCCCTGCGAGATACCGCCGCCCTGGCGCAACCGCTTGGCGCTTTCCCAGACGAGGTACAGCGCCGGGGCCACGAAGCCGATCAGCACCGGCAGCGCGGCGGCGGCGGTCGCTGCCCATGCCGCGGCCCCGCGCAGACGGCGTGGCTGCACGGCGCGCATGCGCTGCGCCGAGCCGAAGCGCTGGTGCCGCCGGCCGTTGCGTTCGAGCCAGACCAGCGCCACCACCATGAACAGCATGGCGCATGCGATCTGCGCGGCGCCTGCGAGGTCGGAGCGCGTGATCCACGTGGTGTAGACCGCCACGGTGAGCGTGTTGACGCCGAGGAATTCCGAGGCGCCGATGTCGTTGAGCGTCTCGAGCAGTGCCAGGCTCAGGCCCACGGCCAGCGCCGGCCGTGCGAGCGGCAGCGCCACGCGGAAGAATGCGCCGCGCCGGTTCTCGCCGAGCATGCGCGCGGCTTCCATCAGGTGGGCCGGCTGCGTCATGAACATCGCGCGCGCCGTCATGTAGACGTAGGGGTACAGCACGAAGCCCAGCACGAAGATCGCGCCGGGCATCGAGCGCAGGTCAGGCAGGCGGAACTGGCGCGGGCTGTCGAAGCCCAGCATCCATCGAATGGCGCCCTGCACCGGGCCGATGGGATGAAGCAGGTCGAGGTAGGCGAAGGCGACGATGTAGGTCGGCATCGCCAGCGGCAGCAGCAGCGCCCAGTGCAGCACACCGCGCCCGGGAAAGTCGTGCGCCGTGACCAGCCATGCGCAGCCGGTGCCGATCAGCAGCACCAGCGTGCCGACGCCGGCCAGCAGCAAGGCCGTGTTGAGCGCCGCCTGCGGCAGCACGTGCGCGAGCAACGGCCCCCAATGCCCGACGCCCGAGCCGAACGCGATCCACGCGAGCGAGACCACCGGGGCGAGCACGCCGACGGCGATCAGGAAAGACGCGCAGCGCCAGGCCGGGCCCGCGGCGTGCAGGCCCGGCGGCCGGCGCCGCAGGAAGCTCATTCAGTCACTTGCCGGCAAGGTGTGCCCGGCTCCGTCGAAGTCACTGGTCGAAGCCGACCTTGTCGACCAGCGCGCTGGCCTGCTTGCGGTGCTTGGCGATCTCGGTCAGCGGCAGCGGATCGACCTTCAGCTCGCCGATGGTCTGGCCGATGATCGGGTCGAGCGCCACGCCCTTGCGCACCGGGTATTCGTAGTTGGCCTGCGCGTAGAGCGCCTGGGCCGGTTCCGACACCAGGAACTCGAGCAGCTTGACCGCGTTGGCGCGCTGCGGCGCATTCCTGGCCACGGCCGCGCCGCTGATGTTGACGTGCGTGCCGCCGCTCCTGGCGTTGGCGAAGGTCGGGCGCACCACCTTGATGGCGTCGCCCCACTTGCGCGCGTCGGTGCCTTCCTTGGCGCTCTTCATCTGGCCGACGTAGTAGGAGTTGGCCAGGCCGACGTCGCAGATGCCGCCCAGGATGTCGCGCGCCACGTCGCGGTCGCCGCCGGTGGCCTTGCGCGCCAGGTTGGCCTTGACGCCGCGCAGCCACTGCTCGGCCTTGGCTTCGCCGTCGTGCGCGATCAGCGAGGCGACCAGCGCGGTGTTGTACGGGTGCTGGCCGGCGCGGATGCAGACCTTGCCCTTGTACTTCGGGTCGGCCAGGTCTTCGTAGCGGAAGCTCTTGATCGGCAGGCTCTTGTCGGCGTACAGCACGCGCGCGCGCATCGAGAGCGAGAACCACTGGCCGTCCGCGCCGCGCAGGTTGGCGGGAATGGCCGATTCGAGCGCGGCCGACTTCACCGGCTGCGTCACGCCGCCGTCCACCAGGTCCATGAGGTTGCCGATGTCCACCGTCATCAGCACGTCGGCCGGCGAGCGCGCGCCTTCGGCCTTCACCCGTTCCAGCAGGCCGTCCTTGACGAACACGGTGTTGACCTTGATGTTGCTCTGGGCGCTGAAGGCCGAGATGAGCGGCTGGATCAGCGCCGGCTCGCGCGTCGTGTAGAGCGTGAGTTCGTCGGTCGCGGCTTGCGCGGGCAGGGCGGCAACGGCCAGCCAGGCGGCGCTGGCGCTGAACAGTGCGCGCGCGGCGCGGCCTCGGACGCTTTTGCGTTCGGTGAACATGAAGAAATCCTCCGGGAAGCGGCTGTGAAATATTCTGGAAACGTCGGCGCCTGTTGCCTCGGCAGCGGCGGCGATGAGAATAATTATCACTGGGCGTGCGAAGGCCGACGCCTTTGGACTTACAGGTCGAAGGCCTACTCCGCTTCCGGGCAGGTCGGGGTCAGCGCGCCGGCGGAATCTCGAACACCAGGCAGGTGGTGGTTGCGTGCGCGTACAGCGTGCCGTCGGGGCCGTACAGGCGGGCCTCGGCGGTGGCCAGCTGCTTGCCGCAATGGATCACCTTGCCTTCGGCGCGCACGCGCTGAACCTTGGGCGTCAGGCCCTTCACGTAGTTCACGCCCAGCTCGGCGGTCGTGTAGCCGCGCCCGGGCGGCATCATGGTGTGCACCGAGCAGCCCAGGGCGGAGTCGAGCATGGTCGCGACCCAGCCGCCATGGATGGTGCCCAGCGGATTCAGGTGCTGCGGCAGCGGCGTGCCCTGGAAGATGGCCACGCCGGCGCGCACTTCCACGATCGTGAAGTCCAGGGTCTTGGCGATGGCCGCGTACGGAATCTCGCCGGCCAGCATGGCCTGCATCACTTCGAGGCCGGTCTTGCCCGCGATCTGCTCGGGGCGGGCGAGGCCGGGACCGGGGCCGGCGTCCAGGCGCTCGGTGATGCGGCGTTCTTCGGCGATCCAGCCTTCGAGCTGGTTGGGGTTCTGTGTCATGCCTGTGTTCCTTCTGGGGGCTTTGCGGAGCGGTGTTGATTGCATATGCAATAGTTGCACATACAATAATATCCCATGGACACCCCCACCAAGCCCCGCGGCTGCACCAGCTTCAAGGTGCGCCAGCTGTCGCGCCGCCTCTCGCAGCACTACGACGCCGAGGTTTCGCAAAGCGGCCTCAAGACCACGCAGTACTCGCTGCTGTCGAACCTGGCCCGCATCGGCCCCTGCCGGCCGGTCGACCTGGCTGCCGAACTCAAGATGACCGCCTCCACGCTCAGCCGCAACCTGCAGCCGCTGATTGCCGCGGGGTTCGTGGCGCAGACCGCCGGTGCCGATGCACGCAGCCGGCTGGTGCAGGTCACGCCAGAGGGCGAAGCCAAGCGGCGCGAGGCGCTGGGCCACTGGAAGACCGCGCAGCAGAAGCTCAATGCGCTGCTGGGCGTGGAGCGCGTGCTGGCGCTGCACCTGCTGATCGACGAGTCGATGGAACTGCTGGGCGCCGACGACGCACCCGACGCCGACGACTGATTCCCCCACCCACCGCTTTTTCCCCCACGCATCCACATCACGCGCATGGCCGCGCGCTGCCCCCGATTTTTTCTTCGTCCTCTACATCGCATTCCAACATCCGAGGTCCCATGTTCGCAACCCAAGTTTCCGCATGGCTGCAGCGCCGCGGCATCCACTACGGCTGGATCGTCGCCGCCATCACCTTCCTGACCATGCTGACCATGTCGGCCGCGCTGGGCCTGCCGGGGGCCATGCTCAAGCCGCTCGGCCAGGAATTCGGCTGGAGCACCGAGCAGATCTCGTCGGCGCTCGCGCTGCGCTTCGCGCTGTTCGGCCTGATGGGCCCGTTCGCTGCGGTGCTCATGGAGCGCTACGGCCTGCGCGCGGTCATCTGCACCGGCCTCGCGCTGGTCGGCCTGGGGATGGCGCTCGTCACCATGGCTTCGCAGCTGTGGCAGCTGTTCGTGCTGTGGAGCCTGATGCTGGGCCTGGGCACCGGCATGACAGCGCTGGTGCTCGGCGCGGTGGTGGCCAACCGCTGGTTCGTGGCGCGGCGCGGCCTCGTCATCGGCATGCTCACGGCCAGCTCGGCCACGGGACAGCTGGCGTTCCTGCCTTTCGCGGCCTGGATGATCGAGCACTGGGGCTGGCGCTCGGCCATCGTGCCGATCGTGATCGGCAGCATCCTCATCGGCCTGCTCGCGTTGTGCCTGATGCGCAACCGGCCGTCCGACATCGGCCTGCTGCCCTACGGTGAAAAGCCCGGCACGCAGCCGGCCGCGCCCGCCGCCGCCGCGCCCGCCATGAACTTCGCCACGCCGTTCCGCGTGCTGAGGGAAGTCTCGACCAACCGCACCTTCTGGATCCTGGCGGGCACCTTCTTCATCTGCGGCCTGAGCACCAACGGCCTGGTGCAGACGCACTTCATCTCGCTGTGCGGCGACAACGGCATGGGCGCCGTGCCCGCCGCGTCGGTGCTGGCGATGATGGGTGCCTTCGACTTCGTCGGCACCATCCTCTCGGGCTGGCTGTCGGACCGCTACGACAACCGCAAGCTGCTGTTCTGGTACTACGGCCTGCGCGGGCTGTCGCTGTTCTGGCTGCCGCATTCGGAGTTCACCATCTACGGCCTAGGCATCTTCGCGATGTTCTACGGCCTCGACTGGATCGCCACCGTGCCGCCCACCGTCAAGCTCGCGGGCGCCGCCTTCGGCCCCGCCAAGGTGGGGCTGGTGTTCGGCTGGGTCTTTGCCGCGCACCAGCTGGGCGCCGCCACGGCTGCCTACGGCGCCGGCTTCGCACGCACGCTGCTGCTGACCTACACGCCCGCACTGTATGCAGCCGGCGCGGCCTGCCTGGTGGCCGCGTTGATCGTGATGATGATCCGCCGCCCGGCTGCCAAGGCCGGCACACCCGTGACGCCCGCCGCGGCACGCGCCTGAACCGAACCCATCGAGGCCCCGCCATGACCGCTCCCGGCAACACCGCCGAACTCGACCCGCGCACCCGCCGCCTGCTGGAGGCGCCCATCGTTCCCACACTGCTGCGACTGGCAGCGCCCAACGTGCTGGTGATGGTGGCGCAGGCCTCCGTCGGCCTGATCGAAACCTACTTCGTCGGCAAGCTCGGCACCGACGCGCTCGCGGGCATGGCGCTCGTGTTCCCCATCGTCATGCTGATGCAGATGACCTCCAGCGGCGCGATGGGCGGCGGCATCGCCTCGTCCATCGCCCGTGCGCTCGGCGCGCGCCGCCGCGCCGACGCCGATGCGCTGGTGTGGCACGCCATCGTCATCGCGCTGGGCTTCGGCCTGTGCTTCACGCTCGCGCTGATACTGGGCGGGCGCTGGCTCTACGGGGTCATGGGCGGCACGGGGCCGGCGCTCGAAGCCGCGCTCACTTACTCGCACTGGGTGTTCTCGGGCGCGGTGCTGGTGTGGCTGTTCAACTCGCTGTCGGCCATCATCCGCGGCACCGGCAACATGTCGGTGCCGGCCAACGTGACGGTGGTGGGCGTGGTCTTCCTGATTCCGGCGTCGCCGCTGCTGATCTTCGGCATCGGCCCGCTGCCCGGCATGGGCATCGCCGGCGGCGCGATGGCGCTGCTGCTGTACTACCTGCTGGGCTCCATCGCGCTCATCGTCTACCTGCGTTCGCCGCGCAGCCTGCTGCGGCCCACGCTGGCCGCGCTCAAGCTGCGCTGGCCGCTGTTCCGCGACATCCTGCGCATCGGGCTGGTGGGTGCGGTGTCCACCGTGGCCACCAATCTTTCCATCGGCATCGCGACCGCGCTCACCGGGCATTTCGGCTCGGGCGCGCTGGCCGGCTACGGCACGGCCTCGCGGCTCGAGTACCTGCTGGTGCCGCTGGTGTTCGGCCTCGGCGCACCGCTGGTCGCGATGGTCGGCACCTGCATGGGGGCGGGCCAGCGCGAACGCGCGTTGCGCGCCACCTGGGCCGGCGCGGCGCTGGCCTTTGCGTTGACCGAGACCATCGGCCTCGCGGCGGCGCTGTTCCCGCGCCCGTGGCTGCTGCTGTTCGGCAATGACCCTGCAATGCTCGAGACCGGCGCGCACTACCTGCGCGTGGTGGGGCCGCTCTACGGCTTCTTCGGCGTCGGCCTGGTGCTGTATTTCGCATCGCAGGGCGCCGGCCGGCTGCTGTGGCCGGTGCTCGGCAACATCGCGCGGCTCGCGGTGGCAGGCACGGGCGGGTGGCTGGCGCTGCGCTGGGGCGGCGGGCTCACGGGCGTGTTCGCGGCGCAAGGCGTTGCGCTGGTGGTCTACGGCATCGTGATCGCGTCGGCCATCGCGGGCGGTGCGTGGTTCGGCCGGGTGGGCTGGCCGCGCACCACCAGCGGCTTGCTGCGCCGCGTGGCGCAGGCTTGAAGCGAAGCCGCAATTTCTTCTGACGATTCTCGACACAAAGGCACATCATGCAGATCAAGGACTCGGTCGTCTTCATCACTGGCGCCAATCGCGGCCTCGGCCTCGCTTTCGCGAAGGCGGCGCTGGCCGCGGGCGCGCGCAAGGTCTACGGCGCTGCGCGCGACGCCAGCTCCGTCACGCTGCCCGGCGTGACGCCTGTGGCGCTTGACGTGACGCAGCCCGCGCAGATCGAGGCGGCCGTGCGCGCCTGCGGCGATGTATCGCTGCTGGTCAACAACGCGGGTATTTCGCGCGGCTCCAGCCTGCTGGGTTCGCCCGATGCGATGGCTGCGGCGCGCGCGGAATTCGAAACGAATTTCTTCGGTCCCTGGGCGATGACTCAGGCCTTCGCGCCGGTGCTCGCGGCCAACGGCGGCGGTGCCGTGGTCAACGTGCTGTCGGCCCTGAGCTGGACCACCTTCCCGAGCGTGGCGACCTACAGCGCCACCAAGTCGGCCGCATGGTCGCTGAGCAACGGCCTGCGCAACGAACTGGCGGGGCAGGGCACGCAGGTCACGAGCCTGCACGTGGCCTTCATGGACACCGACATGGCCGCGCACGTGCCCGGTGCCAAGGCCTCGCCCGACGACGTCGCGCGGCAGGCCCTGGAGGGCGTGGAGGCGGGCAAGGCCGAGGTGCTGGCCGACGCGGTCTCCCGGCAGCTCAAGCAGGGCCTGTCGAGCGATGCGCCGCCCTATGCGGCGGCGCCTGCCCGATAAAGGCTCCGGCCCTCAGTAGCGATACGGATTGTTCGGCCGGCGGTCGTACCGGTTGGGCACGCCGTCGCCGTCGTTGTCGCGGCGACCGTGGCGGCGGTCGTCCCAGCGGCGGTCGCGGTAGTAGCGGTCATTGCCGTGGTAGTGCCGCGGGGCGTGGTAGTAGCGCGGCGGAGGCGGCGGCGCGTAGTAGCGCGGGCGCGGCGGCGGTGGCGGCACCACGTAGACCTGCGCCTGGATGAAGCTGCCGGCGGGCTGTGCCTGGGCCGGTGCGGTGAATGCGGCCAGCGACAACAAGGCTGCTGCACCGAATGCCAAAGTAAGCTTTTTCATCTCTGATCCCCACTTGTGTTTTCGAAGCCTCATCCTCGCGGCCCAGTGTGAAGTTCTTGTAAGGCTGGAGCGAAATCGGATGAAGAGCTGTAAGCCCGTGCGCGTAGGACGCGGCGCGAGCAGGACACAATTTTGAAGCAGATTTGCGCCTCGGATCACCTCCGCGGGCAGGCCTTCGGCCCCATGGCCCGTAGGCCGGACGCTCAGCCGCGCGGCGCCGGCAGCATGCGGCGCAGCGCCTCGAAGAACAGGTCCGACTGTTCGCGTTCGCCCTGGATCTGTGCCGCCACGTGCGCGGCCAGCTTCGCATCGACCGGCGCCAGCGGGCGGCCGGTCGACTGCGCGATCACCTGGTGCAGGCAGGCGCGCTCGAGGTAGTAGAGATCGTCATAGGCATGGGCGATGGTGCCTCCCGCCACGATCACGCCGTGGTTCGCCAGGAAGGCCACGTCCTTGCCCGACATGGCGCGGGCGATGCGCTCGCCCTCGGCATCGTCGAGCGCCAGGCCGTTGTATTCGGCGTCGATGGCGATGCGGTTCATGTAGCGCATCGCGTTCTGGCTCGAGGTCGGGTCGAGCGCGCGGTCGACCGTGATCGTGAGCGCCGTCGCGTAGGGCATGTGGCAATGCAGCACCACCGCATGGCCCGTGAGCCGGTGCACCGCGCCGTGGATGAACAGGGCGGTGGGCTCCACGCGGTGGCGGCCGGCGAGCACTTCGCCGTGCACGTCGATGAGCACGATGTCGTCCGGGCCGATCTCGCTCCAGTGCAGGCCGCGCGGGTTGATGAGGTAGCGGTCCTGCGCGCCCGGCAGCATCACGCTGAAGTGGTTGCAGACGCCCTCGGAAAGCCCGTGGTGCGCGGCGGCGCGAAGGGCCAGCGAGAGGTCTTCGCGCAGCTTGCGGACCGCGGGGCTGGCGTAGTCGGAATCGGCGGACATCGTGGGGGTTTCTCCTGGTTCTTGTGGGTTGGCCGGGGGTCAGGCCTGGATCACTCCGGTCCAGGCCGCGATGAATTTCTTCGCGTCTTCGCGCACCGCCGCGGCCTGCTTGCCCGGCTTGTAGAGCGCGGAGCCGATGCCGAAGCCGGCCGCGCCGCCCGCCCGCCATTCGGCCATGTTCATGGGCGTGATGCCGCCCACGGGCATCACCGGCGTGCCGGCCGGCAGCACCGCCAGCAGCGCCTTCACCACGGCGGGCGAGGCCAGCTCGGCCGGGAACAGCTTGAGCCCGGTGGCGCCGGCCGCCAGCGCGCCGAAGGCCTCGGTGGGCGTCATCACGCCCGGCAGGCAGACCATGCCGAGCCGCGCGGCTTCGGCGATGACATCGGCGTTGTAGTTGGGCGAGACGATCAACTCGCCGCCGGCCGCATGCACGTCGCGCACCTGCTGGGCGCCGAGCACCGTGCCGGCGCCGACCAGCGCCTGCGGAAAGCGCCTGCGCATCAGCGCGATGCTCTCCAGCGGTTGCGGCGAGTTGAGCGGCACTTCGAGCAGCCGGAAGCCGGGCTCGACGATGGCGTCGCCGACGTCCGCCGCTTCCGCTGGCGTGAGGCCGCGCAGGATCGCCACCAGGGGCAGCTCGCGCATCGCGGTGTTGAATTTTTCGAGGGGAGTGGTCATGCGGCTGCAGTTCTGTCGGTGTCGAGAAAGCCGGACATCGCGTGCAGTCCGGCCCAGGTGGCTTCTGCGCCCAGCGTGCGCGTGGTGACGCCGGTGGCGCGCAGCGCGAGCGTGTAGCGCTGGGTGAGGGCGGGCGAGCCGATCAGCACCACTTCGCCGACCGCCTGCAACGACTGCGTGCGCAGCTCTTCGCCTATCAGCAGGCCAGAGAGATAGCTTGCAAGCTCCTGCTTCGGCATGCGCTCGAACAGCGCCAGCGTGCGCGCGCCGAAGGCGTTGTGCAGCAGGCCGTGGCCGTTCTCCGAGCGGGTCACGCCTTCGAGGAAAGCGGCTTCGTCGAGCGGCGCAGCGGCGTCGAGCGTGCGGGCGAGGATCGAGTGCTGGCTCAGCAATGCATAGAACTCGCCCGTCATGTAGGTGCGAAAGCCCGCCACGCGGCCCTTCCTGACCGTGGCCCACTTGTTGTGGGTGCCGGGCAGCACGAAGACGCCGTCGTCCAGTCCGGTGATCGACATGGCGCCGAAGATCTGCACTTCCTCGCCGCGCATCACGTCGGGCACGCCGTCATGCTCGTCGCTCAGGCCGGGAACGATCGCAATGCGCTTGTCGGGAATGGCGTGGATGTCGATGATCTTGCGGCCCACTTCGACGCGGCCCGCGGGGCAGGCGCAGTAGGGCGCCTCGACCCAGCCCTGCTTGCTGCCGGCCATGCCGGAGATGAGGCAGCGGGTGCCTTCGGCTCGCATCCAGTCGCCGAACAGCGTCTCGAAGACTTCGGGAAATCCGCCTTCAGGCACGGTGAGGATGCCGCGCGCGTCGCTGCGTTCTTCCAGCACCTTGCCGTCGGTATCCAGCAAGGCGCCGCGCAGGGAGCTCGTGCCCCAGTCGATGGCTACCAGTCTCTTCATTTGTCCTTGTCTGTCTTGTCGTGTTTTGGTTCAGGGCGTGCGCACAGGCCACCGGGTACTCCCCGCAGCGAAATAAAGGAGGAGGGGCGAAGCCCCGGGGGACATTCGCGGAGCAAGGCACCCCGTCGGCGTGAGCGCGCCCCGAACAGCAACCAGCCTGAATCCTAGTGGCTAGTGATTGTCGCGCGGCACGAAAGACCCGCGACGCCCACGCAGGAAAGCAAGGTCGGCCCCTTGGTCGGCCTGCAGCACCGTGTCGACATACAGCTTCCAGTACCCCGAATCCAGCGGTGCCTTGGGCGCAACCCATTTCTCGCGCCGCTTCGCCAGCTCTTCGTCGCTCACATGCAGTTGCAGCCTGCGGTTTGGCACGTCGAGTTCGACGATGTCGCCGTCCTGCACCAACGCCAGCGGTCCGCCGGCCGCGGCCTCGGGCGCCGTGTGCAGCACCACCGTGCCGTAGGCCGTGCCGCTCATGCGTGCGTCGCTGATGCGGACCATGTCGGTGATGCCCTTGCGCAGCACCTTCGGCGGCAGCGGCATGTTGCCTGCCTCGGCCATGCCGGGGTAGCCCTTGGGGCCGCAGTTCTTCAGCACCATGACGCAGTGCTCGTCGATGTCCAGGTTCTCGTCGTCGATGCGCTTGTGCAGGTCTTCGGCGCTCTCGAACACCACCGCGCGGCCCTTGTGCACCAGCAGCTCCGGCGTGGCCGCGCTGGGCTTGATGATCGCGCCGTTGGGCGCGAGGTTGCCGCGCAGCACGCAGATGCCGGCCTTGTCCTTGAAGGGCTCGGCCTGGGTGCGGATGACCTGCGGGTTGAAGTTCTCGGCGTCCTTCACGTTCTCCCACAGGCTCTGGCCGGTGACGGTGAGAACATCCTTGTGCAGGTGGTCGGCGATTTCCTTGATCACCACCGGCAGGCCGCCCGCGTAGCAGAAGTCTTCCATCAGGTACTGGCCCGACGGCTGCAGGTTCACCAGGCAAGGCAGCTCGGCGGCAAGGCGGTCGAAGTCGTCGAGCGTGAGCTCGACACCCATGCGGCCCGCAATGGCCAGCAGATGGATCACGAAGTTGGTGGAGCCGCCGATGGCCGCGTTGACCTTGATCGCGTTCTCGATGGCCTCGCGCGTGAGGATCTTCGACATGTTCATGTCTTCATGCACCATGCCCACGATGCGCCGGCCCGCCTGCCGCGCGAGCACGTTGCGGCGGCCGTCCACGGCGGGGTAGGCCGCATTGCCCGGCAGGCCGATGCCCAGCGACTCGACCATGCTGGCCATGGTGCTCGCGGTGCCCATCGTCATGCAGTGGCCATGGCTGCGGTGCATGCAGCTTTCGGCCTCGAAGAACTCCTGCAGCTTGAGCGTGCCGGCACGCACCTGTTCGCTCATCTGCCACACGCCGGTGCCCGAGCCGAGCTCCTGTCCGCGCCACTTGCCCGAAAGCATCGGGCCGCCCGACACGCCGATGGTCGGCAGGTCGACGCTGGCGGCGCCCATCATGAGCGCGGGCGTGGTCTTGTCGCAGCCCATGAGCAGCACCACGCCGTCGAGCGGGTTGCCGCGAATGCTTTCTTCCACGTCCATGCTCGCGAGGTTGCGATACAGCATGGCGGTGGGGCGCAGCAGCGTTTCGCCGAGCGACATCACCGGGAATTCGAGCGGGAAGCCGCCTGCTTCGTACACGCCGATCTTCACCTGCTCGGCGAGCGTGCGGAAGTGCGAGTTGCAGGGCGTGAGTTCGCTGAACGTGTTGCAGATGCCGATGACCGGACGACCGTCGAACTGGTCGTGCGGCACGCCCTTGCCTTTCATCCAGCTTCTGTAGATGAAGCCGTCGCGGTCGTTGCGGCCGAACCATTGCTGGCTGCGAAGTTCGCCGGGTTTCTTCTTGGGGATCGTGCTCATGGGGTTTGTCTCCGAGTACCGTTTTTGTGGTGACAAACCTCAGGGTTTGTCCTGCCGGGCTGCAGTTTCAATCATCATATGATAAGCGCGGAGAGCCTGCCAGAGCCTCTGTTTTTTGGATTGGCGGGATACCGGAATTCACATCGCTCATGATCAAGAACATCCACGGTCGAACGCTCGAGCTGCTCGGTGAAGCCGTGGTGTCGGGGCGTTACGCCATCGGTGCGTCGATCCCCGCGGAGCCCGTGCTGGGCGAGGAACTCGGTGTGAGCCGCACCGTGGTGCGCGAGGCCATCAAGTCGCTGGCGGCCAAGGGCTTGATCGTCACCGGCCCGAAGGTCGGCACGCGCGTGCTGCCCAAGGACAAGTGGAACTGGTTCGACCCCGACGTCATCACCTGGCAGGCGCGCGCCGGCCTCACGCCCGAGTTCCTGCGCGACCTGCAGGACCTGCGCCGCGTGGTCGAGCCCGCGGCCGTGCGGCTTGCCGCCGAACGTGCGAGCGCGAAGGACATCGAGGAGATCGAGGCCGCCTACGCGGGCATGAAAGAGGCCGTGGAGAACGGCGGCGAGTACGTCGCCTTCGACCTGCGCTTTCACAACGGGCTGCTTTCCGCCGCCGGCAACCGCATGCTCTCGCAGATGAGCAAGGTGCTCAACGCGCTGCTTCGCACCAGCTTCGAGATATCGACCACCAAGCCCGACGGTCCCGCGCTGTCGCTGCCCCTGCACCGCGCGGTGCTAGACGCCGTCATCGCGCACGACCCCGCGAAGGCCGAGCTGGCCATCATCCGCCTCATCGACGGCGCGCGGCAGGACATCGAGGACGTGCTCGGCTCGCGCCGCAGGCTGCCGCGCCTGAGCCGGCCGCCGCCCAGGCTCAAGGCCAGCTAGCAGCTTCGGCGCCGACCACGCGTTTTCCCGCAGTTCGCATCCGGTTCTTTCACCCCTGGCTCGCGCCCGAGCCGATTCCACCGAAGAAGAGAAGGAGACAACAAGCATGAAACTCGTCAAATCGCTGATCGCGCCGACGCTCGTCGCGTTGGGCCTCATAGCGGCGGGCAATGCCGCTGCCCAGGAAAAACTCACCGTCTGGTGGGTCAAGGGCTTCTACAAGGCGGAGGACGACGCACTGTTCGCCGCCATCAAGAAGTTCGAGGAGAAGAACAAGAACGTCAAGATCGAGCTGTCGCAGTATCCGATCCAGGACATGATCCCCAAGACCGTGTCCGCGCTCGACTCGGGCAGCCCACCCGACGTGGCCTACGCCGACGTGTACGACTTCCAGGTCACCGGCAAGTGGGCCTACGACGGCAAGCTCGAGGACATCAGCAGCGTGCTCACGCCCATGAAGGACCGCTTCGCGCCCAACACGCTGGAAACCACGTACCTCTACAACGACCAGACCAAGGCCAAGGCGTACTACGCGTTCCCGATCAAGCAGCAGACGATGCACATCGAGTACTGGCGCGACATGCTGGCAGAGGCCGGCTTCAAGGAGTCGGACATCCCGGCCACCTGGAAGGAGTACTGGTCGTTCTGGTGCGACAAGGTGCAGCCCGCCAGCCGCAAGGAAAGCGGCAAGCGCACCTTCGGCATCGGCCAGCCCATGGGCGTGGATTCGAGCGACGCCTTCTATTCGTTCCTGACCTTCATGGACGCCTACAACGTCAAGCTGGTCGATGACAACGGCAAGCTGCTGGTCGACGATCCGAAGGTGCGCACCGGCCTGATCGGCGCCATGACCGACTACACCGCGCCCTACACCAAGGGCTGCACGCCGCCTTCTTCCACCAGCTGGAAGGACCCGGACAACAACGTCGCGTTCCACAACAAGACGACCGTGATGACGCACAACGCGACCATCTCCATTGCAGCCAAGTGGCTCGACGACTCGACCAACGCCTCGCTCACGCCGGAGCAGCGCGAGGAAGCGCGCAAGAACTACACCGAGCGCATCCGCACGGCCGGCTTCCCGAGCAAGCCCGACGGCAGCAAGATGGTCTACCGCACCGCGGTGAAGACCGGCGTGGTGTTCAAGGACGCGAAGAACAAGGCGCGCGCCAAGGAGTTCGTCGCCTTCCTGATGCAGGAGGACAACCTCACGCCGTACGTCGAGGGCTCGCTGGGCCGCTGGTTCCCCGTGACCAAGGCCGCGCAGCAGCGTGATTTCTGGAAGGCCGACCCGCATCGCCTCTCGGTCTACAACCAGTACGCCGCCGGCACCGTGACCTTCGAATTCACCAAGAACTACAAGTTCACCGTGCTGAACAACGAGAACGTCTGGGCCAAGGCCATGAGCCGCGTCGTGACCGACAAGGTGCCGGTGGACAAGGCCGTGGACGAGATGATCGCCCGCATCAAGACGGTGGCGGGTCAGTAGGCCGCGCACGCACGGCACCCGTCAACACCAGCAGCTGCACACCATGAGCGCCACTGCCACCGCCGCCGCGTCGACCACACCGGCGCCTGTCGTCAATCCCGGAGCGCGGCATGCGCGCTGGCAGTTCTGGGGCGCGGTCATGGTCGTGCCCTACCTGCTGGTGTTCGTGGTGTTCGTGCTGTACCCGGTGGGCTACGGGCTCTGGCTCGCCCGCCATCCGCAAAGCTACGTGAAGCTGGTCGAAGACCCGATCTTCTTCCGCTCGGTGATCAACACGGCCATCTTCCTGGTCGTGGCGATCAACCTGAAGATGGTCGTGGCACTCGTGCTGTCGGGCTTCTTCGTCACTTCGCGCTGGTGGATCAAGATCGTCGCGGCGATCTTCATCCTGCCGTGGGCCATGCCCTCGATTCCCACCATCCTGTCGATCCGCTTCATGCTGAACCCGGAGTGGGGCGTGATCAACAGCACCATCTTCCGCCTGACCGGCGCCGACGGCCCCAACTGGCTCAACGATCCCTCGCTGGCGCTGGCCTTCGCGATGATCGTGCACATCTGGAAGTCGCTGCCGTTCTGGACGCTCATCCTCGTGGCCGGCCGCCTGGCCATTCCCACCGAGCAATATGAAGCGGCTTCGGTCGACGGCGCCTCGTCGTGGCAGAAATTCCGCTTCGTGAGCTGGCCCGCGCTCAAGACGCTCTACATCACCTCGCTCATCCTCTCGATGATCTGGACGCTGGGCGACTTCAACAGCGTGTACCTGCTCACCGGTGGCGGCCCCGCCGACCTGACGCACGTGCTCGCAACCCTGGGCATCCGCTACCTGCGGCTCGACCAGGTCGACCTGTCGATGGCATCCATCGTGGTGGCGCTGCCTCTGGTGCTGCCGCTCGTGTACTTCATGATGAAGAGGCTCTCGAAATGAAACGCTGGACCCCCAAGGCCATGGCGACCGAGGCCAAGCTGCTGCTCATCGGCATTCCGGTGCTGCTGTGGACGCTGATACCGGTCTACCACATGGTGCTGTTCGCGATCTCGTCGAAGGACTCCGCGACCTCGGGCCACCTGTGGCCCAAGAACCCGACGCTGGACAACTTCCGCATCGTGTTCCAGCAGAAGCATTTCTACCTCGACCACTTCTGGCTGCAGCTGTGGAACTCGCTGGTGATCGCGCTGTCGGTGGGCGCGCTCACGCTGTTCGTGGCCACCACCGCCGCCTTCGCCATCAGCAGGCTGCGGGTGCGCGGCGGCCGCACGGTGATGAACCTGGCGCTGTTCACGTACTTCATTCCGGCGGCCTTCCTGGCCGTGCCCATGTACAAGACCATGGGCAACTACGGGCTGCTGAACAGCCAGTGGGCGCTCATCCTGGCAATGGTGACCATCGCCTCGCCTTACTGCATCTGGGTGCTCAAGCAGGCGTCGGACAAGCTGCCCTATGAGCTCGACGAGGCCGCGCGCATGGACGGCGCCTCGCCGCTGCAGCTGTTCCGCCTGGTGTACCTGCCGCTGATGGTGCCGTCGCTGGTGGCGGTGGGCACCTATTCGCTGCTGCTGGCGTGGAACGAGTACCTCTACGCGTTCCTGCTGCTGTCCAACGACAAGAGCGTGACGCTGGCCGTGGCGCTTGGCAACTTCCTCTCGGCCGACGACTCGCCGTGGGAGCTGCTCATGGCCACCGGCCTCATCTACGCGCTGCCGCCCGCGGCGATCTACTACACCTTCAAGCGCTACATGGTGGGCGGGCTTACCGCCGGCGCCGTCAAGAGCTGAACGAACGACTCAGGGACAACACGATGGCATCCGTTTCCTTTCGCAATATCCAGAAATCCTTCGGCAAGGTCCAGATCATCAAGGGCCTGGGCTTCGACATCACCGACGGCGAGTTCGTGGTGCTGGTCGGCCCCTCGGGCTGCGGTAAGTCGACCTTGCTGCGCATGCTCGCGGGCCTGGAAGACATCAGCGGCGGCGAGATCATGATCGACGGCCGCGTGGTCAACGACCTCGAGTCGAAGGATCGCGACATCGCCATGGTGTTCCAGAGCTACGCGCTGTATCCCCACATGACGGTGGGCGAGAACATGGGCTTCAGCCTGCGCCTGCGCAGCGCCGAGAAGTCGGTGACCGAAGAGCGCGTGGCGCGCGCCGCGAAGATCCTCAACCTCGACGCATTGCTCGGCCGCTATCCGCGCGAGCTCTCCGGCGGCCAGCGCCAGCGCGTGGCCATGGGCCGCGCCATCGTGCGCGACCCGAAGGTGTTCCTGTTCGACGAGCCGCTGTCCAACCTCGATGCCAAGCTGCGCGTGGCCATGCGCGCGGAGATCAAGGCGCTGCACCAGCGGCTGAAGACCACCACCGTCTACGTGACGCACGACCAGATCGAAGCCATGACCATGGCCGACCGCATCGTGGTGATGCATGACGGCATCGTCGAGCAGATCGGCACGCCGCTCGACCTGTACGACCGGCCCGACAACCTGTTCGTGGCCCAGTTCATCGGTTCTCCGTCGATGAACGTGATCGAGGGCACGGTGCGCCGCGCGGGCGGCGAGTGCTGGGTCGAGGCGCAGGGCGCGCGCTGGCCGGTGCCGCCCACCACATCGGCGCCCGATGGCCAGCCGGTGCACTACGGCGTGCGGCCCGGCGACATCACGCTCGGCGGCGGCCCGCAGTCGGTAGCCGCCAAGGTGATCGTGGTCGAACCTACGGGCGCGGAGACCGAACTGCTGGTGCAGGTCGGCGAGTCCCGCCTGGTGCTGGCGGTGCATGGCCGCGTCGATGCCCGGCCCGACGAGATCGTCAACCTGGCGATCGACACGCCGCGCGTGCACCTGTTCGACCGGCAGACCGGCCGCCGCATGGGCTGAGCGGCCCTCGGGTCAGTCCGTGCGCAGCCTGAGCAGGGCGCGCACGAAGCCGTGGTCGGAGCGCGAGCGGTCGCGCCCTTCGTGCAGGTGGTCGTTGAAGTAGTCGACACGCCGCACGTCGCCCAGGCTGTGGCGGCTGGTGGCGACGAATTCCTCGCTCACCAGGATCTGGTCGAGCACCTCCGGATAGCCCTGGTGGATGTGCGAGTACGCCACGTCCTTCTTGAGCGCCGACTCGCCCTGCATCTCGTAGGCGTTGAACAGCGCCACGTCGCGCGCGGCCTTGTCGTAGGCCACTTCGGAGGTGGCCGCCACGAGCTGCGTGGTCACGCTGTGCGGGTTGTCGTTGAAGTCGCCCATCACCACGAGCGGCACGTTCGTGCCCTGCAGCAGGTCGATGACGATGCAGCGCAGGGCCGCGGCCTCCGCGCCGCGCATCAGCAGAGAGCGCAGCGACGCCATCACGCCCACCTTGCGGTCGTCGCGGTCCTCGAGGTGGTTGCCTTGGGCGTCCTGCAGGAACTTCGGGCGCTTGGACTTCAGGTGCACCGTGAGCACATGCACCTGCTGGCCGTGCTTCATGCGCACCGTGACCAGCAGGGGCGGGCGTTCGAAGCGCGTGTGCGCGCCCAGGCCCGGCACCTCGACGCCGAAGCCTGGCGGGAAGTCGACGAAGGAGCGGACCTCGTCCACCTTGAGCCGGGTCGCGATGCCCACGCGCGGCGTGCCCTGCGCGCCCGGCCTGGCCGGCGTGCCGGCGGGGCTGCCGGGCGGCGGCGTGTTCTCGGCGCCGGGCACAGACACGAAGTCGTAGCGCAGGCCGCTGCGGGCGATGGCGGCCTTCAGTGCCGCCTCGTCCCACACCTCCTGCACCGCCAGCACGTCGGCGTTGAGCGCTTGGAATCGCTCGCCGGTCCAGTCGATCTTTCGCTCGTACTCACGCTCGTTGTAGGCGTCCTGGTTCTCGTAGTACGTCCGGTTCGGGTTCGCGAGGTTGAGAAGGTTGCAGGTGGCGACGAAGAGGGTGGCGTAGTTGGGCGGGATGTATTGCATGGCGTAACGATTGTGGCCCCGGGCCAGGGCGGTGCCGCGCCACCAATGAACAAGGGCACCGAAGTGCCCTTGTTCTGTTTCCGGACAGGCGTGCCGCCCGGATGCGTGTGCTTTCTTCAGCCTCAGCGGCCGAAGGAACGGCCACCGCCGCCACCGGAGCGGCCGCCACCGCCGCCATAGCCACCACCGCCGCCACCCGAGCGGCCACCGCCGCCCGAACGGTTGCCGCCGTAGCCACCGCCGCCGCCGCCCGGACGACCGCGTCCGCGGCCGCCACCCATGTGGTCGACGCTGGTGCGCAACGGATCCGGCTGGCCTGCGCCGCCAGCGACCGCTTCGGCACGCAGGTGCGCGACCTGGTTGGCTTGCGTCGGGCTGTGGCTGTTGCCGTGATGGCGCGGCTGGCGCTCGTCATGCGGCTGATGGGCTTGCTGATGCTGATGCGGTGCATGGTGCGGTGCGCGTGCCGGACCTTGCGGGCCGCGGCCTTGCGGTGCGCGGGCACCCGGGCCGCGCGGGCCCTGGCCTTGTCCGCCGCCGTTGGCATTGCGGGCCTGGCCGCCGCCCTGGCCCTGGCCGCCGCCGCGGCGCTGACCGCCGCCGTTGCCGCCGCCAGCGCCGTTGCCGCCACCCTGGCCGGCCTTGTTCTCGCGGATGCGTTGCAGCATCTCGGTGCGGGCGGCCTTGGCGGCTGCCTGCATCACATCGCGGCTCGGCGGACGGCCGGCGCCGCCCCAGATCGTCTGGCGGCCCATGGCGATGGGCTCGGCGCGCTCGCCTTCCTCAGGGCCGAAGCCCTCGACGATCTGCACGGGAATCGTCTGCTTGGTGAAGCGTTCGATTTCCTGCATGAAGCCTTCTTCGTCCAGGCACACGAAGCTCACGGCCTCGCCGCTCGAACCGGCGCGGCCGGTGCGGCCGATGCGGTGGACGTAGTCTTCGCTGACGTTCGGGATCTCGTAGTTCACCACGTGCGGCAGCTCGTCGATGTCGATGCCGCGAGCCGCGATGTCGGTGGCCACCAGCGCGCGGATGTCGCCGCTCTTGAAGCCGGCCAGCGCCTGCGTGCGGGCGCTCTGGCTCTTGTTGCCGTGCAGCGCCATCGCCTCGATGCCGTTCTTGGTGAGGAATTCGGCCACGCTGTTGGCGCCGAACTTGGTGCGCGTGAACACGAGCACCTGGCTCCACTTGTTCTCGTTGATGATGTGCGCGAGCAGCGCCTTCTTCTTGCCGCGGCCCACGGGGTGGATCACCTGGGTGATGCGCTGCACGGTGGTGTTGCGCGGCGTGACCTGGATGCTCTGCGGGTTCTTCAGCAGCGTGGCGGCCAGGTCGCGGATCTCGTCGCTGAAGGTGGCCGAGAAAAGCAGGCTCTGCTTTTCCTTGGGCACCAGGGCCAGGATCTTCTTCACGTCGTGGATGAAGCCCATGTCGAGCATGCGGTCGGCTTCGTCGAGGATCAGCATCTGGACCTGGCTCAGGTCGAGCATGCCCTGCTGCTGCAGGTCGAGCAGGCGGCCGGGGGTGGCCACGAGGATGTCGACGCCCTTCTTGAGCTTGCTGATCTGCGGGTTCATGCCGACGCCGCCGAAGATCACGGTCGAGTCGAGCTGCAGGTACTTGCCGTACGTGCGCACCGACTCTTCGACCTGGGCCGCGAGTTCGCGGGTGGGGGTCAGCACGAGGGCGCGGATGCCGACGCCGCCGAACTTGTTGGTGGCGCTGCGGCTCATGCTGAGCTTGTGCAGCATCGGCAGCGTGAAGGCGGCGGTCTTGCCGGTGCCGGTCTGTGCGCCGCCCAGCAGGTCATGACCTTCGAGCACCGCGGGGATGGCTTGCGCCTGGATGGGGGTGGGCGAGTCGTAGCCGTGCTCGTGCACAGCCTTCAAGATGGCGGGGGCCAGCTTCAGTTCGTCAAAATTCATTGGAAACAATAAGCGCCATACACGGCGCAGTGGCATCGGCCCGCTTGGCGTCTTGTTGACGCCGAGCCAGTCAAGGCAGATGAAGGTCAGGGGTGGGAGCCGGAAAGTCCGCCCTCGCGAAAGGGTTGTTGGATGGAGCTTTCTTCGTCCCCGGCAGAGAGCCGGTGTTGCGGGCAACTGGACCCGGCAACGGAGACTATTGTCGCATGAGTCGATAATCGGTGGTTTGCCGCGCCCGAACGTGCTTTTCTGGCGCCCGCGCTTTCCCCCGAATCTTTGTACCCAAGGTAACTACTCCCAGATGGCTCAATACGTCTATTCGATGAACCGTGTCAGCAAGACCGTGCCGCCCAAGCGGCAGCTCTTGAAAGACATTTCGCTGTCCTTTTTCCCCGGCGCCAAGATCGGCGTGCTCGGCCTGAACGGCTCGGGCAAGTCCACGCTGCTCAAGATCATGGCGGGTGTGGACAAGGAATTCGAGGGCGAGGCACTGCCCATGCCGGGCATGACGATCGGCTACCTGGAGCAGGAACCCAAGCTCGACCCCGAGCACACGGTGCGCGAATCGGTCGAGGAGTCCATGGGCGCGGTGTTCGCCGCCAAGGCGCGCCTGGAAGAGGTGTACATCGCCTACGGCGCCGAAGACGCCGACTTCGACGCGCTGGCGGCCGAGCAGGCCCAGCTCGAAGCCATCATCGCCACCGCCGGCACCGATTCCGAACACCAGCTCGAAATTGCCGCCGACGCCCTGCGCCTGCCGGCCTGGGACGCCAAGATCGGCGTGCTGTCGGGCGGTGAAAAGCGCCGCGTGGCGCTGTGCCGCCTGCTGCTGAGCAAGCCCGACATGCTGCTGCTCGACGAGCCGACCAACCACCTGGACGCCGAATCGGTGGAGTGGCTCGAAGTGTTCCTGCAGCGCTTCACGGGCACCGTGGTGGCCATCACCCACGATCGCTACTTCCTCGACAACGCGGCCGAGTGGATCCTGGAAATGGACCGCGGCCGCGGCATTCCCTGGAAGGGCAACTACAGCACCTGGCTCGAGCAGAAGGGCGAACGCCTGGCGCAGGAGCAGAAGAGCGAAGAAGCCCACGCCAAGGCGCTGAAGAAGGAACTGGAGTGGTCGCGCCAGAACCCGAAGGCGCGCCAGGCCAAGAGCAAGTCACGCCTCGCCCGCTTCGAAGAGCTGAGCGACATGGAATACCAGAAGCGCAACGAAACGCAGGAAATCTTCATTCCCGTGGCGGAGCGGCTGGGCCAGCAGGTGTTCGAGTTCCACAACGTGAGCAAGTCCTTCGGCGACCGCATGCTGATCGACAACCTGAGCTTCACCGTTCCGCCGGGCGCCATCGTCGGCATCATCGGCCCGAACGGCGCCGGCAAGTCGACGCTGTTCAAGCTGCTCGCGGGCAAGGAAAAGCCGGATTCGGGCGAGGTCGTCATCGGCCAGACCGTGAAGATGGCCTTCGTCGACCAGCACCGCGACGAGCTGGCCAACCAGAAGACCGTGTGGGAAGACATCTCGAACGGCCTGGACATCATCAACGTCGGCAAGTTCCAGATGGCCAGCCGCGCGTATGCGGGCCGCTTCAACTTCAACGGCGCCGACCAGCAGAAGAAGGTCGGCACGCTGTCGGGCGGTGAACGCGGCCGCCTGCACCTGGCCAAGACGCTGATCGCCGGCGGCAACGTGCTGCTGCTCGACGAACCGTCGAACGACCTGGACGTGGAAACCCTGCGCGCCCTCGAAGACGCGCTGCTCGAGTTCGCCGGCACGGTCATGGTGATCAGCCATGACCGCTGGTTCCTCGACCGCATCGCCACCCACATCCTGGCCGCCGAAGGCGACAGCCAGTGGACCTTCTTCGACGGCAACTACCAGGAGTACGAAGCCGACAAGAAGAAGCGCCTTGGCGAAGAAGGCGCCAAGCCCAAGCGCATGCGTTACAAAGCCCTGAAGTAAAGCTCGCCCCCAGGCTGCGCGCACTTCGTGTCGCTTCGCCTACCCCCTGCCGGGGGCAACACCAGCGGCCCGGCAAAGCCGGCTTCGCGGTGTTCCTGGAGTTTCTCCCTCCCCTGCCGGGGGAGGGTTGGGGTGGGGGCCGACGGCTTCTGAAAAAAAGCTCAGTCTGCTTCGGCAAGAGCGCGCGGTTCCGCAAGGGGCCGCGCGCTTTTTTCATCGTCCGCGGCAAACACATCGCGTGCGGCGAAGAGGCCGTTCAATGCCGCCGGAAAGCCCGCATACACGGCCATCTGCATGATGATCTCGACCACTTCGTCGCGCGTCACGCCGACGTTCAGCGCGGCCTGGATATGCACCTTCAGTTGCGGCGCGGCATTGCCCATGGCGGTGAGCGCGGCCACCGTCGCGATCTCGCGGGCGCGCAGGTCGAGGCCGGGGCGCGAGTAGATGTCGCCGAACGGAAACTCGATCAGCAGGCGGCTGAAGTCGGGCGCGATGCCGGCCAGGCTCTCGACCACCTTGACGCCGCCTTCACCGTCGATCTCCTGGAGCTTGGCCAGGCCACGCGTGTAGCGCAGGTTGTCGTCGTGGCCCTGGTTCCGTGTGTTCGTCATTGCTCGTCTTTCCTTCCCGGGCTTTGCCCGATGGAGGAGGACGCCTCTTCGTCTTCTCGACCTTGCGGTAGTGGCCGATCTTGAGCGACAGCGCCTGCATGGATTGCTGCAGCGCCGCCACCCGGGCCTGAACTTCGGCAAGGTGCTGCTCGAGCATCTCGCGCCGCTCGCCGACGCTGGCGTCCCCCTGGCTTCGAAGCCTGACGAAGGCCTGCATGCCCTGGATGGACATGCCGGTCTCGCGCAGGCGCAACAGGAAATCCAGCAAGTCCATGTCGGCGCTCGCGTAGCGCCGCTGACCGCCCGGTGCACGCGGCACCGCGGCAATCAGCCCGATGCGCTCGTAGTAGCGCAGCGTGTAGGCCGTGAGGCCGGTTCGCTTCGCGACTTCCGCAATGGTCAGGCTGGTTTCCATGGCGTTGATTCTCGAAATTAGAGTGCGCTCCAAGTCAAGCGCTTCGTTGAAGCCCGCGCGCAGGGCGGCGGTGTCGTTGATCTGAGAGGGCCACCAGCAGGCGCGACGGCCCGCAACCGCCTTGCCGTCACCCGGCATTGTTCGTTGCGGCCGCCGCCGGTTCGGCTTCCGGCATGCCTCGCGCGAGCACGCGCTTGCGCACCGCGTAGATGTTGTTGCGCAGCGCGTAGAGCTCGTCGGCATACGACAGCGGCACGGCCACCTTGTTGACGGTGCGGTCGAGCTGGTCGAGGTCGTCCAGCAGCGCCTTCTTTTCGCCCTTGTGCGCATCGACCTTGGCCTCGATGTCGCGCAGCCGCGCATACCAGCGGAACACGCGGCGGCGCACTCGGAACTGGTAGAGCGGCGGCACCACGCGGCTCAGCGGCAGCATCAGCACCAGCAGGCCGCCGAGCACCAGCCACATCCGCTCGATCAGGTTGCTGGCCCAGAACGGCAGGTAGCGCTGCCAGGCCGGCGGCGTGCCGTTGATGGCGCGGTCGCCTTCGGGGCTCACCGGCAGCTCGCTGGTGCGCGTGTTGGGAAAGTCGCGCGCCCGGTTGAACCAGCCGGCGCCGCTGTGCAGTGTCTGCGCGGACTGCGCGAACAGCTGCCGCAGGGCGGGGTGTGTTTCGTCGCGCGACAGCAAAGAGGTGGTGGCGGCCAGCAGCGACACGTCGTGCGGCGGCAGGTCCTTCGACAGGTCGACCACGCCGCGCGGCAGCGTCACGGCCGACAGGAACGGGAAGCGGCGCGAATAGGCGTCGGCCTGGCCGAAGTCCATGAGCTTGATGTCGTCGGAGCGCAGCAGGTGCTGTACCTGCGGCGACTGCGGCGCCGACGACAGCACGATGGCGTCGAGCAGCCCCGCCTGCAGCGCCTCGGCGGCGGCGGCCTGCTCGAGGTTCGACAGCAGCAGGTCGCCGGGCCCGAGCTTGTTGGCCTTGAGCATGCGCTCCATGATGTCCGGCAGGCCGCTGCCCGGCAGGTCGACGTTTACGCGCAGGCCGCGCAGTTGCGTGAGCGATGTCAGCGTGCCGGTCTTGCGGTCGATCTTCTGTGCCGAATCGGCGCGGTAGAAGAGCCAGATCGGCTCGTAGAACAGGCTGCCGAGCGATGTCAGGCCGGCCTGCTCGTCCGCCACCGGGTCGGCGCTGCCGCCGCGCACGAAGCCCACGTCGGCGCCGCCGGTGCGCAGCAGCTGCAGGTTCTCGGTCGAGCCCGAGGTGGGCTTGAGCTCCACCTCGATGCCGGCGCGCTTGAGGGCTTCCGCATAGTGCTTGCCGAACTGCGCATAGGCGCTGCCCGTGGGGCCGGTGGCGAGCGTGACGTGCTTGGGCGGTTGCGGTTGCAGCCACCAGTAGGCGGCGACCAGCAGGCCGATCACGATGAACACGATCGGCCCCGCCGAGGCGATCAGGTCGCGGATCGACAGCAGGATGAGCTTCAAGGTCCGGGGGAACGCCATGGTGGTCTTCTCGTGAAGTGTCAGCCGCGCGTTGCTGCCATGTCCGCCGCGCAGGGAATGTGCAGCTCGCCCACCGTCACCGCGCGCGCCGCCTGCACCGCGCGCAGCGTGGCGATGGCGACCGCCTCGGCGGCCATGGTGCTGAGCACCGTCATGCCCGGTGCGTTGCCTTCCAGCGGCATGCGGCCGGTGGCCAGCGCGAACAGCGTGTCGCCGTCGCTCATGGTGTGCACAGGGTTGATGGAGCGCGCCAGCCCGTCGTGCGCGACCATGGCGAGCCGGTTGGCCTGCACCTTGGTCAGCACCGCGTCGGTGGCGATCACGCCGATGGTGGTGTTGGTGCCTGCCAGCAGCGGCTTGGGGCTGTCGCCGCGCAGCAGGGCGCGGCGGGTGTCGAGCAGCGACTTGCCGTCTTCGGTGCGCGCGCCGGCCACGGGCTGGCCGGTGTTGTGGTCGATCACGTCGCCCAGCGGATTCACCGCGATCAGCGCGCCCACCGTGACGCCGCCGACCTTGACCGACGCGGTGCCGATGCCGCCCTTCATCGCACGGTGCACGCCGAAGAGCTTGCCCACCAGCGCGCCGGAGCCTGCACCCACGTTGCCTTCGGCGGGCGGCGCCGTGCTCGCGGCCTCGCAGGCGGCATAGCCGGCCGCGGCGTCGGGGCGGATGCGCGCATCGCCCATCGGCAGGTCGAACAGCACGGCGGCGGGCACGATGGGCAGCGTGCCGAAGCGCACGTCCATGCCGATGCCGCGCTCTTCCATCCAGCGCATGGCGCCTTCGGCCGCGGCCAGGCCCCAGGCACTGCCGCCCGCGAGCATCACCGCATGCACCTGCTGCACCAGGTTGCCGGGCGCGAGCAGGTCGGTCTCGCGCGTGCCGGGGGCCGCGCCGCGCACGTCGACACCGCCCACCGCGCCGTCGCGCGCCATGATCACGGTGCAGCCGGTGGGGCGGCGAGTGTCGGAGAAATGGCCGACTTCGATGCCGGCGACGTCGGTGATGGAACCGGCGGAATGGGAAGAGGCGAAAGAGTTGGAAGAGGAGGCTGGCATGGCGGCCGATTATGAGACCGCACCCTCTACGATCAGCACCATGACAGTTGCAAGAAGTTTCTCCCCCGACGGCGGGAGCCGTCATGTCGTGGTGATCGGCGCGGGCGCGGTAGGCAGCGCCACCGCCATCGAGGCTCTGCGCGCGGGTTTGCGCGTGACGGTGGTGGAGCCCGGCGAGCCGGGCGGCCCGCATGCCACGAGCTACGGCAACGCCGGCTGGCTGTCGTCGCATTCGGTGGTGCCGCCCGCGTTGCCGGGGGCCTGGCGCAAGGTGCCCGGCTGGCTGGCCGACCCGCTCGGGCCGCTCGCCCTGCGCTGGCGCTACCTGCCTCGGGCCCTGCCATGGCTGCTGCGCTACCTGGCCTCGGGCTGGACCGAGGCGCGCGTGCAGCGCACCGCCGACGCACTGCGCACGCTGCTGGCCGACGCGCCCGCGCTGCACGCGCAACTGGCTGCCGAAGCGGGCGTGCCGCAGCTCATCGAGCGGCGCGGGCTGCTGCACGCCTACCGCTCGCGCGCGGAGTTCGACGGCGATGCCCTGGGCTGGCGCGTGCGCCGGCGCGTCGGCATCCAGTGGGAGGAATGGCCGGAGCACGAACTGCGCCGCCGCGAACCCGATCTCGATCCGCGCTACACCCTGGGCATCTTCGTGCCCGAGGCCGGCCACTGCCGCAACCCGGGCGCCTACGTGGCGGCCCTGGCGCAGCATGCGCTCGATGCGGGCGCCGAACGGGTCGCCGCCCGCGCAACGGGGTTTCGCATCGAGGGCGGCCGGCTGCGTGCCGTGCGCACCGAGGCCGGCGAAATCGCCTGCGACGGCGCCGCCATCTGCGCCGGTGCCCGCTCAGGCGCGCTGGCCGCGGCCGCTGGCTCCGCGGTGCCGCTGGAGTCGGAGCGCGGCTACCACGTGGTCGTCGAAGACGCCAAGGCGGGCCCGCGCACGCCGACCATGGTGGCCGACGGCAAGCTCATCGCGCACTGGATGGACGGCGGCCTGCGCGCGGCAGGGCAGGTCGAGATCGCGGGCCTTGAAGCGGAGCCCGACTGGCGCCGTGCCGAAATCCTGCATGAGCATCTGCAGTCGATGTTTCCGACGCTTGCACGGCCCGCGCCGGGCGCGCCTTCCGTGAAGCACTGGCTCGGGCATCGCCCGAGCCTGCCCGACGGGCTGCCCTGCATCGGCCCGTCAGGTGCCAGCACCGACATCGTGCTGGCCTTCGGGCATGGCCACGTGGGCCTGTGCGGCTCGGCGCGCACGGGGCGGCTGGCGGCGCAGTTGCTCGCTGGCGTTGCGGCGGAGATACCGCTGGCGCCCTTCGATCCGGGACGCTTCTAGTCCTGAAGCCGGCCGGCGAATCTCAGTTCGCCGGCGCTATCGAAAGCACCGTGAGCGCGCCGTCGACCTTGTCGGCCGTGAACTGCACCTTGTCGCCGGGCTTCACCTTGGTGAGCAGCGCGGGGTCGCTCACGCGGAAGACCATCGTCATGCCCGTCATCTCGAGGTTGGGAATGTCGCCGTGCTTCAGCGTGATCTTCTTCGCATCGGTGTCGATCTTGCGGACCTCGCCCTCGACGGAAGGCAATGCAGCCTGCGCGAAGGCGGCTGCGGCGAGCAGGGCGGCGGAGAGTGCGGTGAACAGTTTTTTCATGATGAGTTTGCTTTCTTCGGTAGGCGGTTGGTTCAGCGATAGCTTTGATAGACGCGCGTGCTGCCGTCGGCCAGCACCAGCAGCACGTCGTAGGGATCGCGCCGGTCGCCATAGGCCGGGCCGTCCATGCCGGGCGATCCGACCGGCATGCCGGGCACGGCGAGGCCGACGGCCTTGGGCTTTTCCTTGAGCAGCCGTTGCACCTCGCGCGCTGGCACGTGGCCTTCGATGGCGTAGCCGCCGACGAGGCCCGTGTGGCACGAGCCCAGCTTGGCGGGCATGCCCAGGCGGGTGCGTGCGGCGGTATTGCCTTCGTCGTGCACGCGCGTGGCGAAGCCGCTCTTGTCGAGGTGCTTGACCCAGTCCTGGCAGCAGCCGCAGTTCGGGTCTTTCCAGATCTCGACCATCGGCGCCGCGGCCATCGCGGTCGTGGTGGCAAACGGCACGGCAGTGGACGCCAATGCCAGCAGCAGCTTTCTTCTATGCATGATTTCTCCTTCAGGATTTGCCGGCGGCGGGCAGCACGCGGACGCGGCCGGCCATGCCGAGCTCGTAGTGGTCCTTCACCAGGCAGGCGAAGTCGAAATCGCCGGCGCGGTTGAAGGTCCAGACCATGTCGCCGGTCTTGCCCGGGGGCACGTGCACCATCCACGGCTCGTCGTGCTCCATGCCCGGGAATTTCTTCATCATGGCCGCGTGCGCCTCGATCTCGGCGGTGGTCCCCAGCACCAGTTCGTGCAGGTCCTTGCCGCGGTTCTTCAGGCGCAGGCGGATGGTGTCGCCTTCGCGCACTTCGATGACGGAGGGCGTGAAAGTCATGTCGTCGGCCATCGCAATGTCGATGGTGCGCTTCACCGCGCCGGCCTTGCCCGCGATGCCCCAGGGCTTCTGTTCGGGGGCGGGCGTGGCGGCGCCTTGCGGCTTGGCGACGTGGGCCTCGTGGGCCTGCGCGGCGGTGGCGGCTGCCGCAAGGGCCAGGCAGGCGGCGATGGATGCGAGTGTCTTGTTCATGAGGTGGGTTCCAGGAAAAGAGATCAGTGGTCGTGCGCGCCGTGGCCCGAAGGCTTGCGCACGCTGGCGTCGGTCTTGTCGCCGCCGCCCTTGGCGTCGGTCTTGTTGCCGCCGCCCTTGGCGGCAGGGGCGCTGCGCGTGGCCGGCGGCACGTTCGCCCCGGGCACTTCCCGCGCGACGGTGCCCGCCGGGTGCCTGAACCAGCCCGGGTCGCGGTAGTCGCCCGGCTTCTGGTCGCGCCGCACCTTCAGCAGCGTGAACATGCCGCCCATCTCGGCCGAGCCGAAGGGGCCGGTGCCGGTCATCATCGGCACGGTGTTGTCGGGAATGGGCATCTCCATCTCGCCCATGTCTGCCATGCCCTTGTCGCCCATCACCATGTAGTCGGGCACGAGCTTGCGGATCTTCTCGGCCACGCCCTTCTGGTCGACGCCGATCATGGTCGGCACCTCGTGGCCCATCGGGCCCATGGTGTGGTGCGCCTTGTGGCAGTGCAGCGCCCAGTCGCCTTCCTCGTCGGCAATGAACTCCATCTGCCGCATCTGGCCCACCGCCACGTCGACCGACACCTCGGGCCAACGCGCGGTGCGCGGCACCGGGCCGCCGTCGGTGCCCGTCACCTCGAACTCGTGGCCGTGGATGTGGACCGGGTGGTTGGTCATCGTGAGGTTGCCCACGCGGATGCGCACACGGTCGCCGCGGCGCACGTTCAGCGTGTCGATGGCCGGGAACACGCGGCTGTTGAAGCTCCAGATGTTGAAGTCGGTCATGGTGTTGACCTTCGGCGTGGCGCTGCCGGGCTCCACGTCGAAGCTGCCGAGCAGGAAGCAGAAGTCGCGCTGCACCGGCTCGATCAGCGGATGGCTGCGGGCCTCGCGCGGATGCGTGACCCAGAAACCCATCATCCCCATCGCCATCTGCACCATCTCGTCGGCGTGCGGGTGGTACATGAAGGTGCCGGGCCGGCGCGCGGTGAACTCGTAGACGAAGGTCTTGCCCGGCGGGATGTGCGGCTGCGTGATGCCGCCCACGCCGTCCATGCCGTTGGGCAGGCGCTGGCCGTGCCAGTGCACGGTGGTGTGCTCGGGCAGCCGGTTGGTCACGAAGATGCGCACGCGGTCGCCCTCGACCACCTCGATGGTCGGGCCGGGCGACTGGCCGTTGTAGCCCCACATGTTGACCTTGAAGCCGGGCGCCATCTCGCGCACCACGGGTTCGGCGACGAGGTGGAATTCCTTGACACCGGCGTTCATGCGCCAGGGCAGCGTCCAGCCGTTGAGCGTGACGACAGGGTTGTAGGGCCGGCCGTTGGGCGGCTCGAGCGGCGGCGCGGTGGCGGTCGAGCCTTGCGACACCGGCTCGGGCAATGCGGCCATGCCCACGCGGCTCACGGTGGTGGCGGCAACGGCCGTGGCCGCGCCCGCGAAGAAGTTGCGACGGTTCATGTCAGTGGCCTCCCGCCGCTGGCGTCTCGCCGGACGCGGCGGTCTGCAGCGCGGTCATGCCGCCGGGCAAACTGCCGGTGAGCACCAGTTGCAGGTCGGTGTCCGCCAGCCAGAAGTCGCGCTGCGCCTCCATGCCCGCGTTCACCGCGAGCACGCTGGCGCGGGTTTCGCCGAGCAGCTCCCACACGCTCGCGAGCATGCCGTTGTAGCGCAGCACCATTTCCTCGTTGACCTGCTTGCGCAGCGGCAGCACCTCGTCGCGGTAGCGGCGGGCGATGGCGTAGGCGGTGTTCCAGCCCTGCCATGCCTCGCGCGCCTCGCTCGCGGCCAGCACGCCCACGTCGCGCACGCGTGCGGCCGACTGCAGATACAGCGCCTCGGCGCGGCCGTTGCGCGCCTGGCCCCAGTCGAAGACCGGAATCGGCAGGTCGAGCTCGAAGCCGCGCTTGGTGCTGCGCGAGCGGTCCGCGCCGTTGTCGAACTTCGTGTTGCGCACCACGCCTAGCTCCATCGCGTTGATCACGCTGGTGGCGTGCGTGAGGCCGAGCGAGCCGGCCACCGCCGCGTTCTGCGCCGTGGCCGAGCGCACGTCGAGCCGGTCGCGCAGCGCCAGCGCCTGCACGTCGCCGAGTTCGGGCACTGCATCGGGCAGCGGCGGCAGGCGGTCGGGCAGGGTGTAGGCGGTGTCGCCGCCGCTCAGGCCGAGCAGCCGGGTGAGCTGTTCGCGCGAGGCGACGGCCGACTGTTCCGCGCGAGCGAGCTGCGCCGAGGCGTCGGCCAGCAGCAGCTGTTCGCGCGTGCGCTGCAGCGCGCTCCAGTTGCCGGCCCTGGCCATGCGGTGCGCGAGTTCGGCGCCGGCTTCGGTGGCCTCCTTCGCGTCGCGCAGGTAGGCCACGCTCTGCTGCGCGGCCACCGCGCGCACCCAGGCGCGGCGGGTGTCGGCGGCCAGCACCAGCACGCTCTGCGCGGCCTGCAGCTTGGCCGACTCATGCCGCTGGCCGGCCCAGCGCGCCTGCCACGGCAGCGTGAGCAGGCCCACCACGTTGAAGCTCAGCATGCGCTCGAACTCGCGCTCGCTGCCTTCGCGCAGGCGGCTGAAGGCGAGCACCGGGTTCGGCAGGCTCGCGGCCTGCACGCGGTCGGCGTCGCTCAGTTGCAGCGTCGCGAAGGCGTCCTGCACGCGCGGGCTGTTGACCAGCGCGATGCGCACGGCCGATTCGGCATCCAGCGGCCGTGCGAGCAACTCGCCGATGCGCTTGCGCGAGGCCTCGTCGGGCGCACGCTGGGCCGCGGCGCCGGCCACGAGCGGATTGCCGGCCGTCAGCGCCTGCACGTCGGCGCTGCCGCCGTCGGACGAGAGGCTGGCGCAGCCGGCCAGCACCAGCGCCGCGGCCAGCGCGGCCGTGGTGCGGACGAATGAAACGGAAGAAGGGGAATCGCGGCCGGCAGGCGGCCGGCCAATATTGGGGTTCACGCTCGATCTCCATGAGCAATACGACGGACGCCGCGAGCCGGGACAGGCTCACTGCGGACGGACTACGGGCAGGGAGATCAGGAAATGGGCGGCTTCAGGCCCGGGGCGGGCTCCGCGCTGGCGAAGCGGGTCGCGTGTGCGGCAGGCGGCGCCTGGGGCGCGCTGTGCACGATGTCGACAAAGGGCATGCCGCCGAGTGCCACCGTGTGGCAGACCTGGCAGGCGGTGCAGGTGCCGCAGCCCTGGTGGCCGGCGCCGTCGTTGTCGCTGCCGTTGTGCTGCGAGCCGGCGTGGTGGTCGGCCATGGACATGGCCATGTGGTCCATGCCGTCGCCGGCTTCCGCCGCCTCCATTGCCTCATGGCAATGGGCTTGGGTGGCCGCCGTTGCCATCGAGGCCGCCGGCAGCGAGTGCCGCACCATCTCCACCGCCATGGCGTCGCCGAGCCAGCCGCGGATGGGCAGCAGGGCGATCATCAAGGCGAGCAGCAGGGTGCGCATGGGGCGGGATGATAAACCGGCGACTTATGCCACCAGCTGGCCACGGGCCTTGTCGGCCCACACCTTCAGGTTGTCGAGCAGGTCCTTCTGGCTGAAGGAGCAGCTTTCCTCGCTGAAGAGCGCGCTCGACTCGAGCCTGTCGAGCAGGTTCAGCAGCACCTCGCCGTAGCGCGGCGGCAGTGCGGCAAGCAGCTCGGCGCTGCCGCGTGCCTCGTCGGACAGCGCGGTGACCGGGCCGCCACCGCTGCCGCTGAGCGCCGCGATGCGCGCGGCCAGGGCGTCGAGCTGGGCCGTGGCGATTTCGCGGCTCATGGCGCGACCTTTCCGGGCGGCGGCAGCGCCAGGCCGCGTTCGCGCATCAGGTCGCGCAGCATGTCGGGGTAGTCGGTGATGATGCCGTCGGCACCCCAGTCCATCAGGCGCTGCATGTCGGCGCGCTGGTTCACGGTCCAGGGCAGCACGGTCATGCCGAGCTTCTGCGCCTCCTTGATGACCGCGGGCGACAGGTCGGCGTAGGCCGGCGACCAGATCACCGGGCCGGTCCCGTTGGCCGACGCGGCCTTGACCATCTGCGGCACCGAGGCGAAGTTCGAAAGTGCCAGGCCGGCGGTCCAGCGGGGGTCCTGCAGCGTGCGCGGCGTGGTGAGATAGGCGCGCGGCAGCTGCGGCGCGAGCTGGCCGACCAGCGCCAGCGTGCGCCAGTCGAAGCTCTGCACGGTCACCCGGCCGGCCATCTTCGCCTTGTCGATCTCGGCCAGCAGCGCGCGCACCATCGGCTCGGGCGCCGCCGTTTCGCCGGGCTTGTTCGGATCGATCTTGGTTTCGATGTTGAAGCGCACCGTGGCCGCATTGGCGCCGCGCGCCTGCACCCGCTCGAACAGCGAGGCCAGCGTCGGAATGCGTTCGCCGTCGCGCGGCTGCTGCAGCGCGAACTGCTTGCCGTAGTTGCTCGACGGGTTCAGCCGGCCCACGTCGTAGGTCTGCAGCTGCGCCAGCGTGAGCGAGCGGATCGCTGCGCCGCTCCTGGGCGCCAGCCAGGCGCCGCTGGCGTCGCGGGTGTGGTCGGGGTTGAGCGAGGTGTCGTGCGAGATCACGACGACGCCGTCGGCCGTGAGCCCGATGTCGAGTTCGAGCGTGGTCACGCCCAGGTCGATGGCGTTGTCGAACGCGGCCAGCGTGTTCTCGGGCGCCAGGCCCCGGCCGCCGCGATGGGCCTCGAGGTCGAAATGCTGCTTGGCCGTGGGCAAGATGGCTGCGCAGCCGGCGGCGAGCAGCGCGGTGGCGGCGAGGAGGGTGAATTTCATCTTCATTTGAGTTGCACCTTGATGCCGTTGTCCGACACGGTGATGTCGCCGATCTCGTAGGTCTTGCGCCCGACCGTCAGCTCGTCGGCGGTGAAGCTGCGCAGCACCTGGCCTTGCAGCAGTTCCTGCGCGACCACCGCGCCGATCTTCTGCAGCCGCTCGGCGTCGCGTCCCTCGACGCCCTGCAGCTCGAGCCGCTCGGCCTTGGGCTGGTCGAGCCGCAGCGCGCGCGTGGCGGCGTCGTACTTCAGCGCGCTGCTGACCGACACCACGCCCTGCACCGGCGATGCGGCCAGCAGGGGGCTCGCGATGGTCAGCGTGGCGGTGATGGCCGCGCGGTTGTTGCGTGCGTCCAGGCCCAGTTGCGGATCGCGCAGGCCGACCATGAAGATCTCCGCGTAGCGCTCGGCCACCGGAAAGCGCCTGGCGATCTGCGCCTGCAGCTCGTCGCGCGTGGCGGTGTATTCGCTGGTGAAGAAGTTGAAGCCGGCCAGCGCCGCGAAGGGCGCCTGCAGGGCCGCGGCGCCCAGCAGCGCGCGCAGCATCCGGCGGCGCGCGGGCAGGGTCGGGAACGACGGGGAGGGTGGGAAGCGGAATGTCATACGGTTCGTCATGCGGCTCGCGAGCTTGCCACAGCCTGGGCGGGCCCGGGTGCTGTGCGGGAAGGGTTCAGCGCTCGATCATCTCCTGCACCTTGGCCACCAGCGCAGCCACGTCGAAGGGCTTGGTGATCACTTCCATGCCGTATTCGAGCAGGCCGTTGCCCACTGCCGCATTCTCCGCGTAGCCGGTGATGAACAGCACCTTCAGCCCGGGGCGGGTCACGCGGCCCGCGTCGGCCACCTGGCGGCCGTTCAGCCCGCCGGGCAGGCCCACGTCGGTTAGCAGCAGGTCGATGCCCTCGTCCGACTGCAGCATCCTCAGCGCGGCGGCGCCGTCGGCCACCGAGACCACGCGGTAGCCGGCGTCTTCAAGCTCCTCGGCCACGATGGCGCGGATGGTGGCCTCGTCCTCCACCACCAGCACCACCTCGCCTTCGCCGCGGTGATCGGCCGCCGGCTGCGGCAGCGGCAGGTCGGCCTCGGCCTCGCCGACGAAGCGCGGCAGGTACAGGCACATGGTCGTGCCCGCGCCGGGCTCGGAATAGATGCGCACCTGCCCGCCCGACTGCCGCACGAAGCCGTACACCATCGACAGGCCCAGCCCGGTGCCCTGGCCCATGGGCTTGGTGGTGAAGAAAGGGTCGAAGGCGCGCGCCGCCACCTCGCTGGTCATGCCAGTGCCGGTGTCGCTGACGCACACCGAGATGTACTGCCCCGGCGGCAGTTCGCGCTCGGCCGCGCTGCGGTCGTCCAGCCACTTGTTGGCCGTCTCGATGGTCAGGCGCCCGCCGTGCGGCGACATGGCGTCGCGCGCGTTGATGCACAGGTTGAGCACCGCGTTCTCCAGCTGCGAGGCGTCCACCCTCGTCAGCCACAGCCCGCCCGCGCCCACCACCTCGACCACCACCGAGGGGCCCACGGTGCGGCGCACCATCTCCTCGATGCCCGCGACCAGCCGGTTCACGTCGGTCGGCTTGGGGTCCAGCGTCTGGCGGCGCGAGAAGGCCAGCAGCCGCTGCGTGAGCGAGGCGGCCCTGCGCACCGCGTCCTGCGCCATGCCGATGTAGCGGCCGGCGTTGTCGAACTTCTGCAGCTGCAGCCGCTTTTCCAGCACCTGCAGGCTGGTGCTCATGCCCCCCAGCAGGTTGTTGAAGTCGTGCGCGATGCCGCCGGTGAGCTGGCCGATGGCCTCCATCTTCTGCGCCTGGCGGAACCGGGCCTCGACCTCCATCAGCTCCTGCGTGCGCTGCGCCACCTTCAGCTCCAGCGACTCGTTGGCCTCGCGCAGCGCGGCTTCGCTGCGCACGCGCTCCGCGGCGGTGCGCGTGCGCGCGGAAATCTCGCGCATGAAGGCGCCTTCCTCGGGCGTCCATTCGCGCACGTGCAGGTGGTTGACGAACAGCAGCGCCACCAGGCGACCCTGCTCCACCACCGGCACGTTCATGAAGGCGCGGGCGTGCCGTGCTTCCAGCGCGCCGGCGGTGGCGGCCGTGCGCGGGTCCAGCCGCACGTCGGGCACGGCCACGAACTCGTCGTTGCGCAGGCTGTCGACGAACGA
Source organism: Variovorax sp. PMC12 (assembly GCF_003019815.1). Classification (NCBI taxonomy): domain Bacteria; kingdom Pseudomonadati; phylum Pseudomonadota; class Betaproteobacteria; order Burkholderiales; family Comamonadaceae; genus Variovorax; species Variovorax sp. PMC12. The sequence goes on along the minus strand of NZ_CP027773.1, from coordinate 2,090,057 downwards.
GCCGTAGTCGCCCAGGTTCAGCACGCCGACCAGCGAGTCGCAGTCGGGCGAGTGCCAGTCGCGTTCCACCCGCAGTTCGCCGGTGTCGTGGTCGACGCTGCCGTAGCCCGCGCGGCTCACGCCGAGCGTGGCGGCCAGCATTTCCGCCGCCGCCAGGCCCACGTCGGCCGCGCTGCGCAGGCCCCGCAGCTTGTCGGTGAAGTCGGCGAGCGCCGCGCGCCGGGCCTCCGCGGCCATGCGCGCGGTGACGTCCACGCCCTCCACGAAAATGCCCGACACCGCGCCCGACGCATCGCGGATCGGCTGGAACACGAAGTCCACATAGCACTCGCGCACCGGCCCGTTCGCCTCCACCTGCACGTCGTAGCGCGAGCCGTGCGCGGTGAAGGCCTCGCCGTCGCGGTACACCTTGTCGAGCAGCGCCACGTAGCCCTGGGCCGCCGCGTCGGGCAGCGCCTCGGCCACCGGCAGGCCGACCACCGGCCGGTTGCCGACCAGCCGCAGGTAGCCCGGGTTGGCCAGCACGATGCGGTGCTGCGGCCCCTCCAGCATGGCCATGAAGCTGGGGGCCTGCTCGAACAGCTGCGCGAAGCGCGCGCGGTCGTCCTGCAGCCGGCGCTCGGCCTGCACCTTGGCGGTGGTGTCGATCACCAGCGCCCACACGCCCACAGGGTTGCCGTGGTCGTCCAGCAGGGGCGAATAGTTCAGGTTCATCCACACCTGCTCGGCCACGCCGCGGCGGTTCAGCACCAGCTCCTGGTCCTGGAAGCTCAGGGTCCGCCCGGACAGGCCGACCTTCAGCACATGGTCGTTGAAGGCCGCCGCCTCCGACCAGGCCTCGCGCACGCGCATGCCCAGCACCTGGGGATGCCGGATGCCCGAGAACGCGGCGTAGGCGTCGTTGTAGATCAGCACGCCGTGCTCGCCCCACAGCGTGGCGATGGCCACGTCCGACCTGAGCATGATGGACACCGCGCTGCGCATGTGGCCGGGCCAGGTCTCCAGCGGGCCGAGCCCGGTGGCGGCCCAGTCGAAGCCGGCGATCAGGCCGGCGAGTTCGCCGCCGCCCGCCAGGAAGGGATATGCCGTTGTCGATGTGCCGTTGAGCATGCGCGCTGCTTTCTACCGCCTGGGGCCGTTCGCCCGTTGTCACCCGTTTTGCCGCCAGCCCGGGAAGCTAGCAGAAGTCGGGCGGGGCATCGGTCGGACAAATCCGCCATGGCGCGGCGGCGCGCAGCCAGACAGGGCGCCGCGCGGCGCCGGTCGAAAGGCTATTCGGCGAGCGGCGGCACGGCCAGCTCGAAGCGGGCGAACGCGCGCTCGCCCTTATGGACCACGCTGTGCAGCGAGAAGCCGAAGCCTTCGTACAGCGCACGCAGCGGCGCACGGTCGGCCACGCAGTCGAGTCGCAGCCAGGGCCGGCCGAGTCCGCGCGCATGCTCGCGCGCAAAGCCCAGCAGCGCGATCGGCACGCCTTGCCCGGCCCACGCCCTGCGCACCGCCAGCTTGTGCACGAACACCGAACTCCCGCTTTCGATCTCGGGCCAGAAGTGCGGGTCTTCGAGGTCGAGCCGGACGACGCCTGCCAGGTCACCGTTATTGCGTGCGATGAAATAGCCGCCGGCCTCGGTGTCGCGCCGGATGCGCTCGGGGGCGATGTCGCCGGCCGTCCACAGCGGGCGGCCTTCGGCGGCGATCCACTGCGCGGCTTCATTCAATACGGCCGCGACGGTGGCGGCTTCCTCGGGGCGGGCTTGCTCGATCTGCATGGAGCCTGAGCTTAGCGGCTCAGGCATGGCGCACCACCTCGAAGCCTTCGTCCGGCGAGGGCGGCATGAAGTGGCTGCTGATCAACTCGAACTGGGCGTCCGAAGTCTCGAAGGCGTGCGTGCCCGACGCGTTGCGCGCCCGCAGCCGCTGCTTGCAGACCTCATCGGGCACGTCCAGAAAATGCAGCCGATGCGCTGCACCCGCCTTCTCGAAGATGCCGCGCGCCCAGGCCCGGTTGGCAACAGTGTTCGCGGGAAAGTCGAGCACCACCGACACGCCGGCCGCAAGCAGGGCCACCACGTGGTCGGCCATCGCCGCCTTCAGCCGGCCGGATGCGCGCACGTAGTCGGGCAGTTCGCGGATCTCGCCCGGGTACAGCGTGGCGAGCCACGTGTCTTCGCTGATGAGCACGGTGTCTGGCTCGGCCGCGAGGCGCTGGGTGAGGGTCGACTTGCCCGCGGCGATCTTGCCGCAGACCATGTGAAGCACGGGACGAACTACGGGGCGGGTGGGGTTCGATGACATCGTTCAATCTCCTGTCGTGGTCTTGAAGAAAACCCCAGGAGACAAAAAACCCGCCTCGTGGGGCGGGTTGCATGGCGTGAAGTCTGTAGAGGAACCGCGCGCTAACCCACCATCTTTCGAATGGTGCGAATAATCGACGCGATGTGCAGGCAGGCCATGGGCGGAGGATAGCCCATGGCGCGCGGCGCCCCTCGATCAGTCAGTCGTGCAGCGACGACAGGAACTGCTTCAGCTCGGCCGTCTGCGGGTTGCCGAACAGCTCCGCCGGCGGTCCCATCTCGTGCACGCGGCCCTGGTGCATGAAGATCACGCGGTCGCTGACCTTGCGCGCAAAGCTCATCTCGTGCGTGACCATCAGCAGCGTCATGCCCTCGTCGGCCAGCGACTCCACCACGCGCAGCACTTCTCCCACCAGTTCGGGGTCGAGCGCCGATGTGATCTCGTCGCACAGCAGCACAGCCGGCTCCATCGCCAGCGCGCGGGCAATCGCCACGCGCTGCTGCTGGCCGCCGGAGAGCTGGTCGGGCATGGCGTCGAACTTCTCGGCCAGGCCCACGCGCGTGAGCAGCTTGCGCGCCTGCGAGGCGGCTTCGAGCCCGGCGCGCTTCTTCACCAGCGTGGGCGCGAGCATCACGTTCTTGCCGACAGTGAGATGCGGGAACAGGTTGAAGCTCTGGAAGATCATGCCCACGCGCTGGCGCAGCTCGCGCATGGCCATGGCGCTTTCATGCAGCAGCGGCTTGCCGTCGACGGTGAGCGAGCCTTCCTGGAACACCTCGAGCCCGTTGATGCAGCGCAGCAGCGTGCTCTTGCCCGAGCCGCTCTTGCCGATGATGGCGATCACCTCGCCGCGCTTGACGTCCAGGTCGATGCCCTTGAGCACCTCGTTGGTGCCGTAGGACTTGCGCAGCGCGGTGATGCGCACGATGGGCGCACCCACCGAGGTGGCGGGCTGTTGTTGCGATTCGTCAAGCACGGCGGCCATGGGTTTTCCTCTCGAGGGTCTTGGCGTACAGGCTCACGGGAAAGCACAGTACGAAATAAAGCAGGGCCACGCAGCTGAACACCACGAAGGGCTTGAAGGTGGCGTTCGAAATCATGCTGCCGGCCTTGGTGAGTTCGACGAAGCCGATCACCGAGGCCAGCGCCGTGCCCTTGATGACCTGCACCAGGAAGCCGACCGTCGGCGCGATGGCGATCTTCACGGCCTGCGGAAGAATGACGTGGCGCATCTGCTCGCCGAAGCTCAGCGCCAGGCTGCCCGAGGCTTCCCATTGCCCCTTGGGAATCGAGGCCACGCAGCCGCGCCAGATCTCGGCGAGGAAGGCGCTGGTGTACAGCGTGAGCGCCACGCTGGCGGCCGTCCATGCCGACACGTCGATGCCGAACAGCGCAATGCCGAAGTACGCCAGGAACAGCTGCATCAGCAGCGGCGTGCCCTGGAAGAGCTGCACGTACAGGCCCACGGCCTTGTTCGCGAACCTGCCGCCGCGCAGCCGCAGGAACAGCAGCAGCGCCCCCACGATGCCGCCGCCGACGAAGGCGATGAGCGACAGCACGACGGTCCAGCGCAACGCCATCAGCAGGTTGCGCAGGATGTCCCAGAGAGAAAAATCGACCATGGTGAAAGGGCCCGTGTTCGGTCAGCGGCCGAAGAAGAACTTCGGCCCCGCCCAGTCGAGCAGCCGGCGCAACGCGACCGACAGCGCGAGATAGATGAGCGTGGCGACGATGAAGGCTTCGAAGGCGCGGAAGTTGCGGCTCTGGATGAGGTTGGCCGCGTAGCTCAGCTCCTCGGTGGAGATCTGGCCGCACACGGCGGAGCCCAGCATCACGATGACGATCTGGCTCACCATCGCGGGCCACACCTTCTTCAGCGCCGGCGGCAGCACCACCCGCAGGAACACCTGCGACTTGCTCAGCGCCAGGCTCACCGCAGCTTCGATCTGCCCCTTGGGCGTGGCCTCGATGCCGGCGCGGATGATCTCGGTGGAATAGGCGCCGAGGTTCATCACCATCGCGATCACCGAAGCCACCTCCGGCGAGAGCTTGACGCCCGCCGCCGGCAGCCCGAAGAAGATGAAGAACAGCTGCACGATGAAGGGCGTGTTGCGGATCAGCTCCACATACGTGCCCACCACGATGCGCAGCCATGCCGCCCCGTTCGCGCGCGCCCAGGCGCAGAAGGTGCCGACGATCATGCCCAGCACGGTGCCCACGGCCGTGAGGCCGATGGTCCACGCCACGCCGCGAAGCAGCAGCGGCCATTCCGACAGAACCGCCCCGAAGTCGAATTCGATGTTCATGGCCGCGTGGCTCGATCAGACGGGCAGGTCGCCGGCGGCCTTGCCGAGCCATTTCTTGGACATGGCGTCGAGCGTGCCGTCCTTCTTGGCGGCGGCAATGATCTCGTTCACCTTGGTCTTCAGTGCGGTCTCGCCCTTGGCGACGCCGACGAAGCAGGGGCTGTCTTTCAGCAGCAGCTTGAACTCGGCGCTCACCTTGGGGTTCTTGGCGAGCATGTCGCCGGCGACAGCCGCGCTGGTGGCGATGGTCTGCGTCTGGCCGGCCACGAAGGCGGCGATGGTCGCGTTGTTGTCCTCGAAGCGGCGGTAGTCGACGTTCGGCGGCGCCACCTTGTTCAGCTCCTGGTCTTCCATCGCGCCGCGCGTCACGGCCACGGTCTTGCCCGCCATGTCGGCGAAGCTGGTGAGCTTCATGCTCTTGGCCGCGTACACGGCCTGGAAGAAGGGCGCGTAGGCGGAAGAGAAGTCGATCACCTTCTCGCGCTCCGGGTTCTTGCCGAGCGTGGAAATCACCAGGTCGGCCTTGCGGGTCTGCAGGTAGGGAATGCGGTTGGCGCTGGTCACGGGCACCAGCTCGACCTTCACGCCCAGCTTGGCGGCGATGAGCTCGGCCATTTCCACGTCGAGGCCCTGCGGCTTCATGTTCTTGTCGACCGAGCCGTAGGGCGGGTAGTCGGTCGGCACGGCGATCTTGATGGTCTTGGCCTTGAGCACGTTGTCGAGCGCGTTCTGGGCCTGCGCCGCGCCGGTGGCGGCCAGCATGGCCGCGGACACCATGGCGAGCGCGAACTGGCGTTTGGACAGGAAAGAGAAGGTCATAGCAAGGCTCCTAGGTAAGTCGAAGAATCGGAATCGGGGGGGGTGGCGCCCGGCTTGCGGCGCTTGGCCTTTGGCGCCGCAACCGCGGCGGCCTGGGTGTTCTGCAGCGGCGCCAGCGCGTCGCGCAGCTGCGCGAGCGGGTCGGTGGGCGCCTGCACGCGCAGGGCCGACTGCACCGTGCCGATGTGCTCGGCCATCAGCGCCTCGGCGGCGGCGTGGTCGCCGCGTTCCAGCGCCGCGACGATCTGCACATGGTCTTCGCACGACTGCACCGCATCGTGCGTGGACTGGTAGAGCATGGCGATCAGCGTGGTGCGCGCGGTGTAGTCGCGCAGCGTGTCGGCCAGCAGCGTGTTGCCCAGGCATTCGGCCAGGCACACGTGGAAATCGCCGAGCAGGAAGCTGCGGTTGCCGACGTCGCTCTCTTTCAGTGCGGCTTTTTCACGCTGCAGGTGCGCCTTCAATTGGCGCAGGGCGGCTTTCTCGATCTTCCCGTTGCGGCCCGCGCTGCCTGCGCTCCGAATGAGCCCCAGCTCGATGACGCGCCGCGCCTCGAAGGCTTCGCGCGCCTCGTCCTGCGAAGGCTCGATGACGAACCAGCCGCGCCGCGCGCTCACCGTGACGATGCCGCGCGCCGCCAGCCGGGTGAGCGCCTCGCGCACGATGGTGCGGCTGCAGTCGAACAGCATCGCCAGTTGCTGCTCGCCCAGGCGCGAACCCGGCGCGAGCTTCTGCGCCATCACCGCTTCGACGATGCGTGCACTGATTTCGGATGCGGAAATGGCCATATGCCTGCATACCAGCAGCTTCTGTGCCAACTGGTATGCAAGCTGTGTGCACCTGAATGGAGCGCAGGCCCGGTGCGGAGGCCTTGAACGGAACCCTCAGTCCATCCGCGCGCCGGACGCCTTCACCGCCTTCTCCCAGCGCGGCGTTTCCGTTGCCAGGAAGCGAGCGAAGTCCTTGCTGCCCAGGTAGGCCGGGTCGGCGCCCTGGCTCACCATGCGGTCGCGCACTTCGGGGTTGTTCAGCACCTGCCTGAAGGCGTCGCCGAGCCTGGCGACCACGTCTTTCGGCGTGTCCTTCGGGGCGAGGAAGCCGTAGAAGCCCACCACCTCGAAGCCCTTGACGCCCGACTCGATCACGGTCGGCACCTCGGGCAGGGCGGGGTTGCGTTCGCGGCTGGTCACGGCCAGCGCGCGCACCTTGCCCTGCTTGTGATAGTTGGCCGCCTGCGGAATCGATTCGGCCATGAACTGCACCTGCCCGCCCATCAGGTCTGTGAAGGCCGGCGCGCTGCCGCGATAAGGGATGTGCACCATGAAGATGCCGGTGGCGGTCTTGAACATCTCGGGCACCAGGTGGCTGATGCCGCCGTTGCCGGCCGAGCCGTAGTTGACCTGGCCCGGCCGCGCCTTGGCGTAGTCGACGAACTGCTTGAGGTTCTGCACCGGCAGCTTGGGCGTGACCAGCAGCGCCAGCGGCTGCATGGCGGTGCGGGCGATGGGCACGAAGTCGCGCTGCGTGTTGTAGGGCAGCTTGCTGTAGAGCGCGCCGTTGATCACCGCCACGCCGGTGTTGGCGAGCATCAGCGTGTAGCCGTCGGCGGGGCTCTTGGCGACCGCGTCGGCTCCCACGGAGCCGCCGGCGCCGGGCTTGTAGTCGATGATGATCGGCTGGCCGAGCACGGCCTGCAGCTTGTCGGTCAGCAGGCGCGCATGCTGGTCGAGCGGGCCGCCGGCCGGAAAGCCGATGACGAGCTTGATCGGCTTGTCGGGGTAGGCGGCCAGCGCGGCGGTGCCGAGGCTGAAAGAAAGGACCGCCAGGGCGGTCCGGATGGGCTTGTTCATGATCCGTCTCCTTGTTGTGGAGACGATCATAAGCAGCCCGGTCAGCCGGCCAGCGTGGCTTTCAGGGTGATTTCGGGCACGCTCGCCAGCGCCTTCGACAGCGGGCAGCCGGCCTTGGCGGCGGCGGCGATCTGCTGGAACTTCGCTTCGTCGAGCTTCGGCACGGCGGCGTCGAGTTCGAGCGCGATGCGGTCGATCTTGAAGCCCTCGCCATCCTTGGCCAGCCGCACGGCGGCACGCGTGTCGATGCGGGTGGCGGTGAAGCCTTCCTTCTCGAGCGCGAAGGCAAAGGCCATCGTGAGGCAGGCCGCGTGGGCCGCGCCGACGATTTCCTCGGGGTTGGTGCCGCGCTTGTCGTCCTCGAAGCGGCTGGCGAAGCCGTAGGGGTAGTCCTTGAGGGCGCCGGTCTCGGTGCTGACCAGGCCCTTGCCGGTCTTGCCGGCGCCTTCCCAGTGAACGCTTGCGTGCTTGTCTGCTGCCATGTCGACTCCTTGGTGCGGTGGGTGGGGGGAAGGGCAGGTATCGCCGATGGGCCGCCCGTTGTCTGTAGTCGCATGGCGCAAGCGTGTGTTTCGGCGGTGTCAGAAAAATTGGCGTCACCTAGGCGACGCTCCACGGGCTTCCCCGATGGGAGCGGCGTGATTGGCGGCTTAGGCTGCGTGCAGCCGCTTTTTTGTCTCTCCCCTCTGCTTTCCCCGCCTGTTCTCACCATGCAACAACGCCCGCATTACAAGTTCTGGCCCAAACGCCTTCCGCATTCGATCACCGTCCCCGCCACCTCGCTCTGGCACAACCTGGCCACCTCGGCCGCCCGCTACCCGGACAAGCCGGCGCTCGTGTTCTTCGGCCGTGTGCTCAGCTATCGCGAATTCGCCGAACAGGCCGAGCGCCTGGCCGGGGCGCTGCATGCGCTGGGCGTGCAGCGCGGCGACCGCGTGATCCTGGACATGCAGAACTGCCCGCAGCTGGTGATTGCGCATTTCGCGATCCTGCGCGCCAACGCGGTGGTGGTGCCGGTCAACCCGATGAACCGGGCCGAGGAGCTCAAGCACTACATCACCGACCCCGACGCCAAGGTGGCGATCATCACCGGCGACCTCGCGCCCGAGCTTGCCAAGGCCAGCAACGCACTGCCGCCCGAGCAGCGGCTGTCGCACATGATCGTGACGCAGTTCACCGACGCCTTCGACGCCGACATCTCCGGCGAGGACGCCCCGGCACCGGCCTGGAAGGAATGGCTCACCACCCGCCATCCGCTGCCCGCGCTGGCCGGCGGCGAGGCGCTGGCCTGGACCGACGTGCTGGCCGCCGGCCATCCGCCGCCCGCGCACGTGGTGGGCGCCGACGACATGGCGCTGCTGCCCTACACCAGCGGCACCACCGGCCTGCCCAAGGGCTGCGTGCACCACCATTCGAGCCTGATGCACAACGCGATGGCCGGGCAGCTCTGGGGCTGTTCGACCTCCGAGACGGTGGTGCTGGCGGTGGTGCCCATGTTCCACATCACCGGCGTGGTCAGCATGATGCACACCGCCATCCTGGCGGCGGCCACGCTGATCATCATGCCGCGCTGGGACCGCGACGTGGCCGGCCGGCTCATCTCGCGCTGGAAGGTCACGGCCTGGACCAACATCCCGACCATGGTCATCGACCTCATGGCCAGCCCCAACTTCGCGAGCTACGACCTGTCGAGCATGACCTACATCGGCGGCGGCGGCGCGGCCATGCCGCAGGCCGTGGCGCAGCGCCTGTTCGAGCAGTACGGGCTGAAGTACCAGGAAGGCTACGGCCTGACCGAGACCGCCGCGCCGTCGCACACCAACCCGTCGGACCACCCCAAGCAGCAGTGCCTGGGCATTCCGTTCATGAGCACCGACGCGCGGGTGGTCGACCCCGACACCCTGGCCGAAATGCCCATCGGCGAATCGGGCGAGATCATCATCCACGGCCCGGAGGTGTTCCAGGGCTATTGGAAACGGCCCGATGCCACCGCGGCTGCCTTCGTCGAGTTCGAGGGCAAGCGCTTCTTCCGCTCGGGCGACATGGGTCGCATGGACGAGGACGGCTACTTCTTCATCACCGACCGCCTCAAGCGGATGATCAACGCCAGCGGCTTCAAAGTGTGGCCGGCCGAGGTCGAGCTGCTGATGTTCCGCCACCCCGCCATCCAGGAGGCCTGCGTCATCTCGACCAAGGACGACTACCGCGGCGAATCGGTCAAGGCGGTGGTGGTGCTGCGCGCCACGCACAAGGACACCACCGAGCAGCAGATCATCGACTGGTGCCGCGAGAACATGGCGGTCTACAAGATCCCGCGCAAGGTGCAGTTCGTGGATGCGCTGCCCAAGAGCGGCAGCGGCAAGGTGATGTGGCGGCTGCTGCAGGAAGACGAGAGCCGCGCGAACTGAGCAGGGCGGGCTTTACTTCGTGAGGCCCAGCGACTTCAGCAGCGCCCCTGCCTCGGTGCGTCCGTTCGCGTGATGGACTGCGAGGCCACCGCCTTGCCCAGGTAGTCCACCACCTTGTGCCGGTTCTGGTTCGGACCTTCCCACAGGAAGAGCCGGCCCAGTTCCAGCGCCGCGTCGCCGTCGCCCTGCGCATAGGCCTTCTCGAACCAGAAGCGCGCCCAGCGGAAGTTGCCTTCGTCGCGATAGCAGATGGCAAGGTTGGCGCAGCCCGCCACGTCGCCTGCCTTGGCCGCTTTGCGATACCAGTCGCGCGCCGCCTCGGGATTCTTCTTCACGCCGATGCCGTGGTCGAGGAAATAGCCGACGCTGTTCAGCGCGTGGGTCTCGCCCGCCGCCGCGGCCTTGAGGAACAGCGAGAGGGCCTTCTTGTGCGCGCCGGCGTCCCATGCGTCGTTGGCCGCGAGGAACCAGTCGTCCTGGGTGGGTTCTTGCATGGTGCGTGCTCTCCTTCGAAACGTGGTTCAAAAGAAAAAGTCTGTGTACCGGCCGGTTCCGGCGGGTGGATCACTTAGCCTCGATCGGTCCCGCATTCTGCCTATCTCCCGCTTCTTCATGCATTCGCGCGCGCTGCTGCTTTCCTGCCTTCTTGCCTTCTTTCCCCTCCTGACCCAAGCCGCCCCGCGTTCCTGCCTCGTCGTGGGCATCAGCGACGGCGACACGCTCACCGCGCGCTGCGGGCGCATCGGCGCCTACGAACGCGTGAAGGTGCGCATCGCGGCCATCGACGCCCCCGAGAAGGCGCAGCCCTACGGCCAGCGCAGCCGGCAGGCGCTCGGTAGCCTGTGCTTCAGCGAAACCGCGCTCATCACCGAGATCGACACCGACCGCTACGGCCGCACGGTAGCCGACGTCAGCTGCAACGGCGAGGACGTCGGCAGCCGCATGGTGTCCGACGGCTGGGCCTGGGTCTACGACTACAACAAGCTCGCCACCAGGCGCGGCGGCGGGCTCTTCAAGCTGGAGGCCAGGGCCCGGGGCAAGCGCCTGGGGCTGTGGGCCGACCCGAGGCCGACGCCGCCTTGGGAGTGGCGCCGCAGCGAGCGCGACTCGCGGCACCACGGTTTCTTTTTCTTCTGAACCTGAGCGGGCGCCGCAGCCCTGGCAGCGCAGCGCCGGCTGCACATCGGCGCCCGGATCTTCAGGATTCGCCCTTGCCCTGCACGTCGGCCACCACGCGCGCATTGCGCTGGAAGCTCCAGTAGGCACCGGCCCAGTCCATCATCACGACGATGCGGTTGCGAAAGCCGATCAGGAAGTACGCGTGCGCGAACAGCCAGAACAGCCACGCGAGGCGGCCGCTGAAGCGCAGCGGGCCGAAGGGCGTGCCCAGGTCGACCACGGCCGAGTTGCGGCCGATGGTGGCCAGGTTGCCGTAGTCGGCGTAGCGGAACGGCACCGTCGGCTGGCCTGAAATGCGGCGCAGGATGTTGGCCGCCGCCGCGCGCCCCATCTGCTTGGCGCCGGGCGACACGCCGGGCACCGGCTTCGGCGGCTTGCCGGGCGCATGGCTCATGGCGGCGGCGAGGTCGCCCACCACGCTGATCGATGAATAACCCGCCAGGCTCAGGTCGGGCTCGACCTTGATGCGGCCCGCGCGGTCGCATTCGACGCCGGTGGCGGCGCCGAGCATGCGCCCCAGCGGCGAGGCCGCCACGCCGGCGGCCCACACCACGCAACTGCTATCGATTCGGTAGCTGGCTGCGGGCGCGCCGTCAGCGCCGCCACCGGTCTGCACTTCGAGGCCGGTGGGGTCGATGGCGGTGACGCGGGCGTTCAGCCGCACCTCGACGCCCAGCTTCTCCAACTGCTCCAGCGCTTTCTGGCTCAACGACTCGGGCATGGCCTGCAGCACGCGCGGGCCGCCTTCGACCAGCAGCACCTGCGCGCTGGCCGGGTCGATGTGGCGGAACTCACCCGACAGCGTGTGCTTGGCGATCTCGGCCAGCGTGCCGGCCATCTCGACGCCGGTCGGCCCGGCGCCGATCACCACGAAGGTGAGCAGCGCGCGGCGGCGGTCGGGGTCGGTGGTGATCTCGGCCGTCTCGAACGACAGCAGCACGCGGCGGCGGATCTCGAAGGCATCGGCCAGCGTCTTCAGACCGGGAGCGATCGGCGCCCACTGGTCGTTGCCGAAGTAGCTGTGCGTGGCGCCGGCCGCGACGATCAGGTGGTCGTAGGGCACGCTGTCGCCGTTGGCCAGCCGCACCGTGCGCGCGGCGGGGTCGATGCCCGTGACCTCGCCCAGCAGCGTGGTGATGCGCGGCTGCTTGCGGAAGAGCGCGCGCACCGGCGCTGCGATCGACGGTGCCGCGAGCCCGGCGGTCGCCACCTGGTAGAGCAGGGGCTGGAACAGGTGATGGTTGGTCTTGTCGATCACCGTCACGTCGACGTCCGCGTGCTGGAGCTTGCGCGCCGCTTCCAGTCCGCCGAAACCGCAGCCGACGATGACGATTCGCGGCCTGCCCGATGTGCCCGATGGGTTGGTCGTTTGCATCCGATGGATGATACGCAGCCCGCCATGCAAGCCCGCGCGTCTTGTGCCACAGTGCCTGTCCGCCGATTTTTCGGCTGCGAGCCCGCGGCGTTTTGTCCTACGCGCCTTCTTCACGCGAATGGGCTACAAAGTGCGGCTGACCCGACTGGAGACCCCATGACGCTTTCCCGGCCGATCACACAGGCGGCTAGCGCACTGCGCGACAAGTTCCGCGATGTGCGCGCCACCAGCCTGGCGCTTGCCGCCCCGCTTTCCGCCGAAGACCAGTGCGTCCAGTCGATGCCCGACGCGAGCCCGACCAAGTGGCACCTGGCGCACACCACGTGGTTCTTCGAGACGGTGCTCCTGCAGCCGCATGCCACGGGCTACCTGCCCTTCGACAAACGCTTTCACTACCTCTTCAACTCGTACTACGAAGCGCTCGGCCCGCGCCATCCGCGCCCGCAGCGCGGGCTGCTCACGCGGCCGTCGGTGGACGAGGTGCATGCGTACCGCAGGCATGTCGACGAGGCAGTGGTCGCGCTGCTCGAAGCGGGCGGCGGCGACTGGGCGGCCATCGAACCCATCGTCACGCTGGGGCTCAACCACGAGCAGCAGCACCAGGAGCTGCTGCTCACCGACATCCTGCATGCGCTGTCGTGCAACCCGATGCTGCCCGCCTACAAGCCCGCGAGCGGGCCGGCGCTGAGGCTGGCCGCCGTGCCGCCCGCCATGCGCTGGATCGAGCAGCGCGGGGGGCTGGTCGAGGTGGGCTTTGGCGGCAGCGAGTTTTCTTTCGACAACGAGACACCGCGCCACCAGGCGCTGGTGCAGCCGCATGCCATTGCCGACCGGCTGGTGAACTGCGGCGACTTCGCCCAGTTCATTGCCGACGGCGGCTACCAGCGGCCCGAGCTGTGGCTGTCCGACGGATGGGCGGCGGTGCAGGCGAACGGCTGGCGCCACCCGGCCTACTGGCTCGCGCCCGACGATCCGCGGCTGGGCTTCGGCCTGCAGCCGCCGCAAGGGCCTTCCGCCGGCTGGCATGTGTTCGGCCTGCACGGCGCGCGCCCGCTGGAGGCCGATGCGCCGGTGTCGCAGCTCAGTTTCTACGAAGCCGCCGCGTACGCCGAATGGGCCGGCGCGCGGCTGCCGACCGAGTTCGAATGGGAGGCCGCATACGACGCCCCCGGCATCACCCAGATGACCGGCCACGTCTGGCAATGGACGCGTTCGTCGTACGACCCATACCCCGGCTTCCGGCCGATGCCCGGCATCGCGGCGGAATACAACGGCAAGTTCATGGTGGGGCAACTGGTGCTGCGCGGCGGCAGCGTGGCCACGCCGGCCGGGCACACGCGGCCCAGCTACCGCAATTTCTTTCCGCCGGCAGCGCGCTGGCAGTTCTCGGGGCTGCGGCTCGCGAAAGACATCTGATCATGCGAAATCCGACTTCCTCTTCCTCCCTGTCGTTCGCGCCCGCCAAGGCGCGCGCCGCTGCCACTGCATCCGAATCCGCAGCGCCGCTGTCGGAGTTCGGGCGCGAGATGCAGGCGGGGCTTGCGCGCTCGCCGCGCAGCATTTCGCCGAAGTTCTTCTACGACGTGGCGGGGTCGCAGCTGTTCGACCGGATCTGCGATCTGCCCGAGTACTACCCGACGCGCACCGAACTGCGCATTCTTGGCGAGTGCGCGGGAGAGATCGCGCAGCAGGTCGGCCCGAATGCGGAGATCGTCGAGTTCGGGGCCGGGTCGCTCACGAAAGTGCGGCTGCTGCTCGATGCGCTGGAGACGCCCAAGCGCTATCTGCCCATCGACATTTCCGGCGAGCACCTGGAAGCGGCCGCGGCGCGGTTGAGGGCGGACTATCCGGAGCTCGTGGTGCAGCCCATTGCGGCTGACTACACGATGCCGATGGTGCTGCCCGCGCCCATGCCCGGGGCGGGGCGGCGAGTCGGCTTCTTCCCGGGGTCGACGATCGGAAATTTCGAGCCCGACGAGGCGCTGGCCTTCCTGCAACTGGCTGCGCGCATGTTGCGTGGCGGAGGACTGCTGATCGGTGTCGACCTGGTGAAAGACCCGGCGCGGCTGCATGCGGCATACAACGATGCGCAAGGGGTGACGGGAGAGTTCAATCTCAACCTGCTGCGTCGTGCCAATTCGGAGCTGAACGCCGACTTCGATCTGGACGGGTTCTCGCACGCGGCGTTCTACAACGCGCCTCGGCGGCGGATCGAGATGCATCTGGTGAGCCGGCGGGCCCAGAGCGTTTGCTTGAATGGTGAGCGGTTCGGGTTCGAGGAGGGCGAGACTATTCATACGGAGTACTCGCACAAGTTCACCGTTGAAGGGTTGCGGGCTTTGGCTGTTCGGGCGGGGTTTCGTCCGGGGGCTGTCTGGACGGATCCTGAGAGGCTTTTTAGCGTGCATTGGTTGGCTGCCTAGGTTTGGTTTCGGGGCCGGGATATCCGCCCGGCGGCGGACTCACTTTCTTTTGCTTCGCCAAAAGAAAGTAAGCAAAGAAAAGGCGACCCCACTGTCTGCGACCCTCCGCTTCGCTACGGGCAACCTGCGGTGCTCGCGTTTCGCGGGGTCTCGCCCAAACTCGCTTCGCTCAAACAAGGGCGAGCCCTGATCCGCGAAACGCTGCGCTCCTCGGCGCAGCCAGAGGGGAGGGGAAGCCATCCGGGCCTTTGCTTCGCTCGGCCAATGCTGCAGCAGGCCCACGCCGAGCGCAGCGATGGCGCGTTCGGTTTCCAACTCCCTTCTGGCTGCGCCGAGGAGCGCAGACGTAGGCGGGATCAGGGCCGCAGCTGTTTGAGCGAAGCGAGTTCTGCGGACCCCCGCCGGAGTCGAGCACCGCAGGTTGCCCGTAGCGAAGCGAAGGGGCGCAGACAGCAGGGTCGCCTTTTCTTTGGCTACTTTCTTTTGGCGAAGCAAAAGAAAGTAGCTCGGCCGCCGGGCCGAGACCCGGCCCCGGGAAAAAACTGCACAACCAGCCCAGATACGACCACAGAAAAAGCTACCGTCCGAAGCAGCGGCACAATACCCAAGCCCCGTGCGGCAGCGCAACGGCCAGCGCCCGCAACCCCTCCCCTTGGAGACCAAGACATGAAAGCAACCTGGAACGGCGTCACCATCGCCGAAAGCGACGACACCGTGCTCGTCGAAGGCAACCACTATTTCCCGATGAGTTCGCTCAACCGCGACGTCGTCACCTTCAGCAACCACAAGACCACCTGCCCCTGGAAGGGCACCGCAAGCTACTACTCGCTGCTGGTCAACGGCGAGCTCAACACCGACGCCGCCTGGTACTACGCCGACCCGAAGCCCGAAGCAGAAGAGGTTCGCGACCGCGTCGCGTTCTGGAAGGACGTGAAGGTCAGCGCGCAGTGACCGCGGCTGCTTTCACACCTCCGTTCATCGCCCCCGCCGACCTGCCGGACGCACTGCGCGGCCAGGGCTATGCGGTGCTGAGCCCCCAGGGCGTCAGCGAATGGCTCGGCGCACCTCTGTCGCAGCTCGAGGCGCTGCACGCTGACTGGAACGAACTCCCGCCCGATGAATACCTGAAGGACGGTGGCCGCTACCGCACGCGGCGCCATGCCTGCTTCACCGTCGAGGCCGACGACCACGCCACGCTGGCGCGGGTGCCGCATCGCGCGCACTGGCAGCCGGTCGAATACAACGCGTTGCACGGCGGCATGCAGCGCTGGTTCGCTCCGATGCTCGACGCCACCGTGGCGCAGCCTGTGTGGCAGCGCCTGCTGCAGCAACTGGGCAAGACCAGCAGCGACATGCGCGGCGCACCGCAGCGCTGGTTCGTGGAAGCGCACCAGTTCCGCATCGACACCGCCGGCGGCATCGGCCGACCGACGCCCGAGGGCGCGCACCGCGACGGCGTCGACCTGGTGGCTGTCGCCCTCATCGGCCGCCAGGGCATCAAGGGCGGCGAGACGCGGGTGTTCGAGGCCAACGGCCGGCGCGGCGAACGCTTCACCATGACCGAGCCGTGGACCCTGCTGCTGCTCGACGACGCGCGCGTGATCCACGAGTCCACGCCCATCCAGCCGCTCGAAGAGGGCGGCGAAGGCTGGCGCGACACGCTCGTGATCACCTGCCGGGCCAAGGGTTTTCAGGGCGACTGAGCCCGCGCGGCGCGGCGTGCGAGAGCGCGTTGCGCCGCCGCTGGTACGAGTCCTACAGTCCGGCCACCCGAACAGCGGTTAAATTCGAGCCCCGGCTCTTTGTGAGCCGGGTCTGTCTGCGAACGAAAGCGAGGTCCCGCCATGTTCAATCACATCCTGGTTCCGATCGACGGCTCCGAAACTTCCATGCTCGCCGTCAGCAAGGCCAGCGGCCTCGCGCTGGCCTTCGGAAGCCGCATCACGTTGATACACGTGATCGACAACTATCCCTTCATCGGCGTGGGCGCGGACTATGCGCTCGGCCAGAACGAATACCTCGCTGCCGCAACTGCAAGCGCCAACGCGGCACTCGCGCGCGGCGTGGCGGCGCTGGCGGCCGAAGGCCTGCACAGCGACCAGCGCGTGATCGACGGCCACGTGGTGCATGAAGGCATCGTCGACACGGCCATCGCCATCGCGGCCGACCTCATCGTGATGGGGTCGCACGGCCGCAGCGGCATCGAGAAACTGCTGCTCGGCAGCGTCACGCAGCGCGTGCTGCAGGACGCGAACATGCCGGTGCTGGTCGTCAAGGGCGGCTGAGTTCTTCTTCAGCCACGCGAGGCAACGAAATCCGGCGGCCGACTGAAGCGGAGCTCCTGCCGCGTCACCGGATGCACGAAGCCCAGCTCGCTCGCATGCAGCAGCAGGCGCGGCGCACGTGCCTGCAAGGCTGCATCGCCATAGAGCGCATCTCCCAATATCGGATGGCCGATCGACAGCAGGTGCACGCGCAGCTGGTGCGATCTGCCGGTCAGCGGCTCCAGCAGCACATGCGTGGCGGCAGCAGCAGCCGGTTCGCCGGGCCAGGCTGAAATCGCCTTCCAGCGTGTGACGCTCGGCTTGCCCGCCGGGTCGACCTTCTGCAGCGGCCGGCGCGGCCAGTCGGCCATCAATGGGGCGTCGATCACCGACCACTCCTCGCGCAGCGGCATCGCGCCGTCGACCACGGCTTCGTAGCGCTTGTGCACGCGGCGCTCGGCAAATGCGGCGCTCAGGGCGCGCTGCATCTCGATGCCGCGGGCCATCACCACCAGGCCGCTGGTGCCCATGTCGAGCCGGTGCACGATCAGCGCGTCGGGCCATTGGCGAATGGCGCGCGCGCTCAGGCAGTCCTGCTTGTCCTCGCCGCGGCCGGGCACGCAGAGAAGGCCGGCGGGCTTGTCGAACACCAGGAGGTGGTCGTCTTCGTGAACGGGGTGCAGGGGGGCGGGCAGGGTCATGGAGGCACCGAGTTTAGAGAGCGGGCCCACGGAGGTGGAGGGACGGTCGCCTCGCCTCACGGCCCGCTCATGAAGCCTCGGCTATCCTTGAGCGGATGTCCGGCCCCGACCCCGCTCCCGCTTCCTTGCCCCCCGCAGCCTCCGCCGTTCCGGCCGGCGCGGCTTCCTCCCCCAGCTTTTCCGACCTGACCCGCGAACGTCCCTTCATGCAGATGTGGACGGCGCGGCTCTTCGGCACCGCCGCCTCGCAGATGCTGCTGGTGGCCATCGGCTGGCACATGTACGACCTCACCGGCAGCGCCTGGGACCTGGGCCTGGTCGGCCTCTACCAGTTCGTGCCCGCGCTGCTGCTGGCGCTGCTGGCGGGCCACATCGTCGACCGCCATCACCGGGGGCGCATCGTCGCGGCCTGCTTCGCGGTGCAGGGGCTGGTCGCGCTGGTGCTGCTGCTGGCGGTGATGGGCAAGCACGACACGCGCGGGCTGCTGCTGGGCCTGTCGCTGGTGCTGGGCGCGGTGCGTGCCTTCCAGATGCCGGCGCAGCAGGCGCTGACGCCGCTGCTGGTGCCGCCGACCATGCTGGCGCGCGCGATGGCCTTCAGCTCGGCCGGCATGCAGGGCGCGATCATCGGCGGGCCCGCGCTGGGCGGGCTGCTGTTCGTGGCCGGCATGGCGGTGGTCTACGGCGCCAGCGTGGTGTGCTTTGCGCTGGCCTGCGCGCTGGTGCTGCGCCTGCGCTATGCCTACACGCCGGCCGCGCGCGAGCCGGTCACGCTGGCCACGGTGTTCGCGGGCGTCGACTTCATCTGGAAGCGCAAGCCGGTGCTCGGCGCGGTCTCGCTCGACCTGTTCGCGGTGCTGCTGGGCGGCGCGGTGGCGCTGCTGCCCATCTACGCCAAGGACATCCTGCACACCGGCCCCTGGGGGCTGGGCCTGCTGCGCGGCGCGCCCGCCGTGGGCGCGCTGGTGATGTCGATCGCGCTCACGCGCCGGCCGGTCGAGCGCCACGTGGGGCGCACCCTGCTGATGGCCATCGCGCTGTTCGGCCTGTGCATGGTGGTGTTCGGCATCTCCAAGAGCTTCGTCGTGTCGCTGATCGCGCTGGCGGTGTCTGGCGGGGCCGACATGGTCAACGTGGTGATCCGCCAGACGCTGGTGCAGCTGGAAACGCCCGACGCCATGCGCGGGCGCGTGAGCGCCGTGAATTCGATCTTCATCGGCGCCAGCAACCAGCTCGGCGAGTTCGAGTCGGGCGCCACGGCGGCGCTGCTGGGGCCGGTCGGCTCCGTGGTGGTGGGCGGCGTGGGCACCATGCTGGTGGCGCTCACGTGGTTCAAGCTGTTCCCCTCGCTGGCGCAGCGCGACCGGCTGACGGTGGCGGCGCCTGCCGCTGCCAGGCCCGTGTCTTCGTAGCCTGGCCGGCGAACTCAGTCCGGGAAGAGGGCGCGCGCGCCCGGCACGTCGAGCGTGAGGTCGCCCAGCGCCTGCGCCACGCAGGGCAGGATCCAGCCTTCTTCTTTTTCGTCGATGCTCAGGCCCGGCCACTCGATGGTGTGGCGGGTCTCGCCCGACAGCCGCCGGCAGATGCAGGTGCGGCAGGTGCCGTTGCGGCATGAGCTGGGCAGCTCGATGCCCGCGGCCTCGGCGGCCTGCAGCAGCGTGGTGCCGGCGTCGGCCTCGAAGCCGAGGCCCGACGGTTCGAGTCGAACCTTCATCGTTGCGGGATCAGGGAGTGTTTGGATTCTGCTGCTGCTGCTGCTGCTGTTCGCGGCGTTGCTCGCGCAGCATGAAGAGGTACAGGCTCTCGACCTTCTCGCGCGCCCAGGGCGTCTTGCGCAGGAACTTGAGGCTGGAGCTCACGCTCGGGTCGATCGCGAAACAGCGGATGGGAACCAGCTCCGAGAGCTGTTCCCATCCATAGTGGCCGGCCAGTGCCGTCACGATGGCTTCCAGCGTGAGCCCGTGCAGCGGATTGCGCGGCTGCGCGGGCCTGGCCGGGGCCGGTGCTGCGTCGGTCACTTGTTCTTGAGCTTGCCGCGCGGGATCACTGCGGTGGTGACCGTGCGGACCGGTTCGATGCCGCCGGTGCCGACGGGCTTGGGCGGCGAGGTGTCCTTCTTCGGTTTCTTCGCTTCCTTGGTGCTGCGTTGCTGACCCTTGGCCATGTCGATTTCTCCTGTTGTTACGACGGATGCAGCGGGCAGTTTAGCGGTGCGGCGACAATACGCGGTTCCATTGATTTCCCCGCATTCATGTCAGATTACGAAGTTCGCCCCGCCACCCTGCGCGACGCCAAGGCCGTCGCCGAAGTCCACGCCCTGGCCGCCAAGGCTGCCTACGAAGGCATCCTCCCCGAAGAAGAGCTGCGCACCCTGGCCCCGGCGTCGCGGGAAGCCAAGTGGCGCGAAGCCATCGAATACAGCGAACCCCAGGTGCACGTGGTCACGCACGGCGGCCAGATCGTCGGCTTCGTCGGCTTCGACCGCTCGCGCGACCCCAAGACCCCGCCCACCACCGGCGAAATCTGGGCCATCTACGTCAAGCCCGAGCACTGGGGCAAGGGCGCAGGCGTGGCCCTGTGGGACGCCGCGCGCGAAGGCCTGGAAGAAGAGGGCTGCACCACGGTCACGATCTGGGTGCCCATTCGCAACGACCGCGCCATGCGCTTCCACGAACTCGCCGGCTTCAAGCGCGAGATGAAGACCGCCAAGACCACCGCCTTCGGCACCGTGCGTGTCGAGGAAATCCGGCTCAAGCGCGACGTTTCCTGATACCCGCTGCCATGGACCACGACAGCAGCACCCTGGGCCACGCCGCGCGCGTGCGCTCCCACCAGCGCCGCACGGCCGCCGTGCAGTGGATCCGCCGCATGCACGGCTGGATCGGCCTCTGGGGCGCGGTGCTGGGGCTGCTGTTCGGTTTCAGCGGCATCTGGCTGAACCACCGCAACGTGCTGAAGCTGCCGCAGGCGCAGGAACGCACCCGCGCTCAGCTGGCGCTGCCCGAGCCCGCGCCCGAGACTCCCGAGGCCATGAGCCGATGGCTGCAGGAGGCACTGCGCATGAGCGGGCCGCCCAACTCCACCCGTATCGAGCCCGCCAAACCCGTGGCATGGGCCGACAAGAATGACCGCGGGGCACCGACGCTCACGCAGCCGGCGCACTGGGTCTTCAATTTCGGCGGGCCGAACGAAATGGTGCAGGCCGAGTACTGGCAAGGCAATCGCTCCGTGGGGGTGGCCACCATGCACAACGGCTTCGTTGCCACGCTCACCAACATGCACAAGGGCGGCGGCATGCCGCTGCCGTGGATCCTGCTGGTCGACACACTGGCCGGCAGCCTGATCTTCCTGTCGGTGTCTGGCGTGGCGCTGTGGATGCTCACGCACCGCCGCCGCCGCGTGGGCCTGGCGGTGTTCGGCGCCTCGCTGGTGGCGGTGCTGGCACTGGCGCTGAGCGCGCTCTGAACCGGCCCCATATGGGTATTGAGGGGCGGGTCCAGGGCAACGGCTAAGCTCGCCGCTTCTCTTTTCTTCCCGACCTGCCCATGGCCTCCAGCCTGCTCCTGCTGCTCGACGACATCGCGACCGTCCTGGACGACGTGTCTGTTCTTACCAAAGTGGCCGCCAAGAAAACGGCCGGCGTGCTGGGCGACGACCTTGCGCTCAATGCGCAGCAGGTGTCCGGCGTCAGGGCCGAACGGGAGATTCCCGTGGTGTGGGCCGTGTGCAAGGGCTCGTTCATCAACAAGGCGATCCTGGTGCCGGCCGCCCTGGCCATCGGCACCTGGCTGCCGTGGCTGGTGACGCCGCTGCTTATGGTCGGCGGCGCATTCCTCTGCTTCGAGGGCGCCGAAAAGCTCGCCCACAAGTTCCTGCACAAGAAGGAACACGCCGAAGACACCGGGCGCCATGAACAGGCCGTGGCCGACGCTTCGGTCGACGTGGTCGCGGTCGAGAAGGACAAGATCAAGGGCGCGGTGCGCACCGACTTCATCCTTTCGGCCGAAATCATCGCCATCACGCTGGGCACCGTGCAGGGCCAGCCGTTCACCACGCAGCTCACCGTGCTGGCGGGCATTGCGCTCATCATGACCGTCGGCGTGTACGGCCTGGTGGCCGGCATCGTGAAGCTCGACGACGCGGGCCTCTACCTGAGCCGGCGCGCCAGCGCGGGTGCGCAGGCCCTGGGCCGCGGCATCCTGGTGGCGGCACCGTGGCTCATGAAGGCGCTGTCGGTGGCCGGCACCGCGGCCATGTTCCTCGTGGGCGGCGGCATCCTGGTGCACGGCGTGCCGGCACTCGGCCATGCGGTCGAAGACTGGGCCAAGGCCACCGGCGGCGTGTTCGGCACGCTGGGCTCCATGGGTGTGAACGCCGGCGTGGGCGTGGTGGCCGGCGCCATCGTGCTGGCCGTGGTGGAACTGGTCGGCAAGCTGCGCGGCAAGAAGGCCTGACAGGCGATCCGATCGGGGCCTGGCTGCGCTCCTTGCGCTACTGGCGCGGCTTGCCGCGCTTGAGCAGCTCGACCACCACCAGCACCGCGCCCAGCACCAGCGCGAACCAGCCCACGATATAAGCGCCCGCCACCATCTCGAACCAGCGCGTGCCCTGAAGGAAGCGCGGCGCCAGCAGAACGGCTGCACCGATCACGAGGCAGAGGATGCCGCGTTCGAGCGTGCGGAGTTGTCGTTTGGGTTGCGCCATGGCTTGTTCTTCGTTCGGGAAAAGTGGATTCAGTGCGTCATTGTCCCGCGCATCGCGGCCGGATGGCCTTCCAGCACGAACGACTTGCCCGTCGGCACCAGCGTGTCGCCGTCCAGCCGCAGGATGGTGATGTCCTTGTCGATGAAGTTGCCCACGTAGAGGTACTTGCCGTCGGCGCTCCACACCGCGCCTTCGGGCAGGCCGCGCACCACCACCTCGTTGGCGCGCGTGACCTTCTTGCCGTCGATCTTCAGCAGCACCACCGAGCCGTTGCGGTTGTAGAAGTAGGCGTTCTTCGCCGCGTTGCTGCCGCGCAGGATCACCGCCACCGCATGCCTGCCGGTCGGGCTCACGGCCAGGCCCTCGGGCCCGTCGCCGACCACCACCTTGTCGACCACGCGCGGCGGCGCGGCTTCCATGTCGATCACGCTCACCGTGTCTACCTGGCCGTCGGACGCGCCCGAGTTGCCGTTGTCGGCCGTGAGCGCGAGCTTGCCGTCGGGCGTCACGTCGACGTTGTAGGGCCACAGGCCCGCTGCCAGGTCGAGCTTGTTGTAGCTGACCTTCTCGCCGTCCACGTCGAGCAGCGCGATCTTGTGGCTCGGGAACTTGGCCGCCAGCGCGCGCCTGCCGTCGGGCGTGAAGCGCACGTGCGCCACGGAATCGCCCATGGCCACGGTGTCGATCGGCGTGACCTTCTTGCCCGCGATGCGCAGCACGCTCACCGAGTTGTCGGCGCGGTTGGCCACCAGCGCCAGGTTGCCCGCGCGGTTGATCGACAGGCCCGAGGGCTGCTTGCCGACCTGCAGCGTGTCCAGCAGCCTGGGCGGGGTGGTGGTCAGGTCGATCACGAACAGCCGGTTGTCGGGCACCTGCTTGCGCACGCCGTTCTCCTCGACCACGTTGAGCGAGTTGGCGACCAGCGCGAGCGTTTCGCCGGGCGTGATGGCCAGGTTGGTCGGCGGGCCGGCGATGGTGTTGTCGAGCTGCAGCGTGCCCAGCACCTTGGGCGCGAGCGGGTCGGTGCCGATGTCGAGCACCTGCACGGTGTCGCGCCCCATGGGGCCGAGGATGACGGCGCCGGCGTCGTTCCAGGACTGCTTCTCGTCGTTGGCCACCAGCATCAGCTGGCGCTGCGCCACGGTGGGCGTCATGGAGGTGCAGCCGGAAAGCGAGGCGAGGGCGGCCAGGGCAAGGGCCGCGAGCGCGGCGGGGCGGATCTTCATGGTGTCTGTCTCCGGTTGTGTGTTGTTGTGGGCGCATGGTAGCGAACGCCGGGACGCGGCCGCGCCCGGCACAATCGATCGACTCCATCCCTGACAGACACACACCCATGACCATCGAGATTTCGAAGGAAGCGCGCCAGCAGGCCATCACCTCCATCGAGCGCTATTTCCGCGAGAACATGGAAGAGCCGATCGGCAACATCGGCGCCGGCGCGCTGCTCGGCTTCTTCCTCGAGGAAGTCGGCCCGCTGGTCTACAACAAGGCCGTGGCCGAGGTGCAGGAACGGCTGCAGATGCGCATTTCGGAGATCGACCTCGAAGTGCACGAGGACGAGTTCCAGTACTGGCGCAAGTACGACAAGCAGAAGAAGGGAAAGTAGGCGCCGTCGCGCCCGCGCATCGCCGCTCATTCAAAAGTGCTTCAAAACGTTGCAGAATTCACGGCCATGCACCCTCAAAGCCCGTCCCTTCGTTCCGCGCTCGCTCCGGCCTTGCGCATCTTTTCTGCCTTGCCCCTGGTGCTGGCCGCATCCATGGCCACGGCGCAGCAGAATCCCGCCGACTTCCCGCTCGATGCGGTCGGCTACCTGAACGAGGAACTGCCGCGCATGGAGGCCGCCATCGCCGCAAAGGACCGCGGCTTCTTCCACGACGCGATGGCGCGCACGGTGGAGTTCTCGGACCGCTGGGGCTTCAAGGTCAAGGCCAACCCCGAGCTCGCGGCCTACCCGATGTGCACGTCGGCGGTCATGGACTACGTGGTGGTTGGCATGTGCAAGCTCACCCCCGGCGACGATGCGTGCGAGCCCGGCCTCGCGGCGCGCTTCGACGGCAACGTTCGGCGCTGCCGCGAGATCGCCGCCAAGAAATAAGAAAGACGGATCCGCCATGGACTACACCCGCTATCAGACCCTTGCCATCACGCGCCGGGGCGCGAACGGCGCGGTGCTCGACATCCAGATGCGCGCGGCGAACGGCAAGCTGCCGACGGCCGGGCACGACGGCCACCGCGAACTCGCCGAGATATGGCGCGACGTGTCGGCCGACGACACGGTGCGCTGCGCGGTGCTGCGGGGCGAGGGCCAGGGCTTCTCGGGCGGCGGCGACCTGGCGATGGTGCAGGACATGACCACCGACGACGCGGTGCGCCAGCGCGTGTGGCGCGAGGCGCGCGACCTGGTCTACAACATCATCAACTGCGACAAGCCCATCGTCAGCGCCATGCACGGCCCGGCCGTGGGCGCGGGGCTGGTGGCGGGCCTGCTGGCCGACATTTCCATTGCCACCAAAAACGCGAAGATCGTCGACGGCCATACGCGACTGGGCGTGGCGGCGGGCGACCATGCGGCCATCGTGTGGCCGCTGCTGTGCGGCATGGCCAAGGCCAAGTACCACCTGCTGCTGTGCGAGCCGGTGAGCGGCGAAGAGGCCGAGCGCATCGGCCTCGTGTCGCTCGTGGTGGACGAAGCCGACCTGCTGCCGCGCGCCTACGAGGTGGCCGACCGGCTCGCGGCCGGCAGCCAGAGCGCGATTCGCCTCACCAAGTACGCGCTGAACAACTGGCTGCGCCAGGCCGGGCCGACCTTCGACGCGTCGCTGGCACTCGAATTCATGGGCTTTGCAGGCGCCGACGTGCGCGAGGGCGTTGCCTCGCTGCGCGAACGGCGCGCGCCCAAATTCGAGTGAGCGATCAGGCTTTGCGCAGGCCCTGCAGCGTTTGCAATAGAACGACGCGGGTCTGCCCCAGCACCATGCCCTTCCATTCCTCGTTGTCGCAGTAGAAGGCGTCGCGCAGCTGCTGGCGAATCTCGCGCTTCTGCGCGTCGGGCGCTTCGGGGTGGCGGCGCAGCCAGGTGTCGGCGCGCAGGCGGTTCAGCACCTCCAGGTCGGGCAGGGTGCCGAACTCCAGGCCCATGGGCGCGATGCGCGCGTTCGGGCATTCGTCGTAAGCGGTCGAGATGACCGGGCCCGACACGTCGGCCGAGGCCGAGTCGCCCGCGAACGGCGCGAACACGTCGGCGCCCCACCAGGCGTGGGCCAGCGCCAGGTCTTCGGGCGTGTTGCGGCCCGGGTAGATCTTCTCGCCGTGGCCGTAGGGGCCCAGGCCGGTGTGCACGTCGATCCAGCCCAGGTGCGTGGCCGAGGCCGCGTACTTGCGCAGGATCTTGCGGATGGTCCCGTTGCTCCACGACGGCGCGGTGCCGCCGTAGAACAGGCCGTCGGGCGAGGTGTACTGGCCCTTGGTCACGGCCGCGCGGAAAGCGGTCATGCCGTGCTTCTGGATATAGGCGCCCACGGCGGCCTCGTCGGCGGGCGTGGGCGGCCAGCTGGCGGGCAGCACCAGCGGCTCGACTTCGGCGTACGCGGCGTTCACCGGCAGCGGCGCATTGAAGTCGATGTGGTTGCGGTTCAGGTCGATGTTGTCTTCGTTGGTGCGGTGCAGGTGCGAAAAGCCATGCGGATTGACGGCATGCACCAGCAGCAGCGCCACGCCGGCCTGCTCCAGGCGAGAGAGCAGGTCGGCGTCGTTCAGCGTGGCGATCTGCGCGCCCGAGCCGCTGAAGCCTTCGGGGCCGTGCGTGCCCGAGGTCACGAGCAGCAGCTTCTTCGCGTCGATGGCGCCGATGAGCGCAACGTCGGTGGCGAGCTCTTCGCCGAGCGCGCCGCGGTGCGCATCGAGCACGAACGACTCGACGGCCGCGCCGCGCTGTGCGGCGGCGTCGAGGAACTTGGCGCGGGCTTCGGCATATGTGCCTGAGAAATGCCGCGTGGCGGCGGAGCGTTGTGTCGTCATGAGGTGGGGACTCCTGTGCTTGGAATATCGGGAGGAACTCTTCAGGCAGAGGCCGCGTGGGCGCCCGCGGCGTCGATGTCGCGGCCGGTATGGTCGCGCAGCCAGAGCAGGCCGAGCAGCGAGACGACCGTCATCGCCACCAGGTACCAGGCCGGCGCCAGCTTGCTGCCCGTTGCGTTCAGCAGCCAGGTGCTGATGAAGGGCGCGAAGCCGCCGAAGAGAGCCACGCCCACGCTGTACACCAGCGACATGCCGCTCGCGCGCACCGCCTTCGGAAACATCTCCGGCAGCATCGTGATGCCGGGCACCGTCTGCACCACCAGGCCGAAGCTGAAGACGCCGAGCACCACGAAAAGAACCTTGGGCGTGGGCGAGGCGTTGAGCCACAGGAAGCCCGGGTAGATGAGCACGGCCAGCGCGATGCGGCTCCACAGGATCAGCGGCTTGCGGCCCACCACGTCGGACAGCTTGCCCACGAAGGGCGCGAAAGCGAAAGAGATGAGGCCGGTGAGCGCCGCGCCGAACAGCGCCACCGAGGGCGTGAACCCGAGCTCGCGCACCGCATAGGTCGGCATGTAGAACGTGACCACGTAGGCCGCCGTGGTGCCGCCCACCAGCGTGAGGATGGCGGCCACACCGTCTTGCCGTGCTGCGTGCAGACGATCTTCAGGCTGCTTTCGCGCGGCGCGGCGGCTTCGGCCGGCGAGATGTGCAGCGACTCTTCGAGGTGGCGGCGGATGTAGATGCCCACCGGCGCGATCAGCATGCCGATCACGAAGGGCACGCGCCAGCCCCAGCTCTGCATGGATTCGGCCGAGAGCGCGGTCGTGAGCACGCCCACCACCACGGCGCCCATCAGCACGCCCAGGCCCTGGCTGGCGAACTGCCAGCTCGCCATGTAGCCGCGGTTGGCCGGCGTGGCGTGTTCCACCAGCAGGGTGGTCGAAGCGCCCACCTCGCCGCCGGCCGAGAAACCCTGGATGAGCCGCGCCAGCACGATGACGATCGGCGCCGCGACGCCGATGCTCGCGTAGGTGGGCGTGAACGCGATCAGCGCGCAGCCCAGCGCCATCAGGAAGATGGTGAGCGTCATGGCCTTCTTGCGGCCCGCGCGGTCCGCGTAGGCGCCGATGACGATGCCGCCCAGCGGCCGCATGATGAAGCCCACGCCGAAGCTCGCCACCGTCAGCAGCAGTTGCCCGTAGGAGTTGAAGGTCGGAAAGAAGAGCTTGCCGATCACGAGCGCCAGGAAGCCGTAGACGGTGAAGTCGAAGAACTCCAGGCCGTTGCCGATGGTGGTGGCAACGATGGTCTGGCGCCGGCGCGCGGGGCTCGATGCCGGCGGGTTGCTTGGGATGCTCATGTCTCTCCAGTGTGTGCTTGCTTTGTATGGATGTCTGCCGAAGGTATGTATGCCCCTGGCCGCGCCGGATGCTAGAGACTCGCCGCTGTCATGAAAAGACAATAATTGGGCCATAACGATAACTTTTGGTTGTCATGAAGCCCAATCAGTTGCACGCCTTCGTGGCGGTGGTCGAGCAGATGAGCATCCGCGCCGCGGCCCGGGTGCTGGGGCTGTCGCAGCCCGCGGTGACGAAGATCGTGCGCGAGCTGGAGCGCGAGGTCGGCGCGCCGCTGGTGGAGCGCAGCGTCAAGGGCGTGCGGCTCACCGAGTTCGGCCAGGCCTTTGCGCCGCGCGCGCGGCTGCTGCTGGCCGACATGCAGCGCGCGCGCGACGAAATCGCGCAGATCCGCGACGGCGCCACCGGCTCGGTGTCGATGGCGGTGAGCGCATCGTTCGCGCTCACCGTGCTGCCGCCCGCGTTCAAGGATTTCCACACCCGCCTGCCCGCCGTCGACGTGCAGTTCAGCGAAGCGGTGCTGCCGTGGATGCTGGCGCGGCTGCGCGACGGCTACCTCGACTTCGCGGTGGCCCACGTGGTGCCGGGCACGCTCGATCCGCAGTTCGAGGCGCTGGAGCTGTTTCCGGTGCAGCTGGTGGTGGGCATGCGCAACCGCCATCCGCTGCGCGGGGCGCGCTCGCTGCTCGACCTGTACCCGGCCGAATGGATATTGCCGGGCGACGACCACCGGGGGCGCGAGTCGGTGGCGCCGCTGTTCACGCCGCTCGGGCTTCCGCCGCCCTCGCGCATCATCCAGGGGCAGTCGGTGACGGTGGCGCTGGGGCTGGTGGGGAACATGGATTTGATCGGCCTGTTCGTCGAGCCGCTGGTCAAGCTGACTTTCAAGCGCCACGGCATCCGCCGGGTCGACGTGGACGAGGCACTGCCCATGCTCAATGTGTGCGTGCTGCGGCGCAGGGGACAGTTGTCGACGCCGGCGGCGCAGCACTTCATCGAGTGCATCCAGCGCGCTTCCGCGGCGGTCATGTCCGGCTAGAACCGGACGCCGGCCTCGCCCGCCTTCCACGGCGCGTACTTCTGCATGACGCGTTCGAACAGTCCGGAGCCGGTCCAGCCGTCGAGCCAGGCCTGCAGGCGGGGCCACGGCTGCGCGGCGAACCATGCGGCGTCGACCATCGCGAACTGGCGCACGAAGGGCATCAGCGCGGCGTCTGCCAGGGTGGCGTGGCGGCCGGCGAGCTGCGGCGCGGCCGAGAGCCGGTCTTCGAGGCCGCGCAGGAACAGCGCGCCCTGTTCGCGGGCCGGCGCGCCGCCGTCCGCATGGCGGTCGGGGTACTTGTAGCGGTCCAGCAGGGGCTTGAAGCGGTCGTCGCATTCGGCGACCAGCGCGAGCATGTCAGCGAGCGTGCCGGCCTCGGGCTGCAGCCAGCGCAGCGGATCGTTGCGGCGCAGCGCCCAGAGCATCACGTCCAGGCTCTGCTCCAGCACCGTGCCGTCGCCGGGCAGCAGCACCGGCACCGTGCCCTTGGGCGAGGCGGCGAGCATTTCCGGGGGCTTGTTCTTCAGCGCCACCTCGCGCAGCTCGCAGGCTTGCTCCGCGGCCGCCAGTGCGAGCCGCGCGCGCATGGCGTACGGGCAGCGGCGGAACGAGTAGAGAACGGGCAGGGCGGTGGCGGGCATGCGGCGGACGGTACCGAAAAAGTGGAGAGGCCGATTTTCAGCGACCTGAGGTGGCCTCTTTTTCAACACAATCGGCACCCATGGGCGAACGCCTTTTCCTCCGGCTCGAAGACGACCCCCTGCACGGGCCGGAATCGGCCGTGCCCGCCGGCACGCTGCGCGCGTTTGCGGTGGGTGCCGCGTTGCGCGGGCATGTGTCGCACCTCATGCTGTACCGCGAAACTTTTGCCGACGGCCACGAGATGCGCGAGCGCGTGCTGCCCGACGGGGCGGTGCGGCTGGTCTTCAACTTCGGCGACGCGCCGTCTGCTGGCGACGGGGACGGCCTGGAGGTAGAGGCCATCGGCGCCTCGGCCGCACCGGTCGTGGTGCGCATGCGGGGCCAAGTCGAGGGGCTTTCCGTCACCCTGCGCCCTGGCGCCGCTGCCTGCTTGCTCGGGCTGCCGGCCGGTGAGATCGGCGGCGGCGCGGTCCATCTCGATGCGCTGTGGCGAGGGGAGGGTTCGGCGCTGCTCGAGCGCATGGCCGAAGCGCCCGGCGACGCCCAGCGTGTCGCGCTGTTGCATGCCGCGCTGCTGCATCGCCTGCGCGGCAGCCGCATCGCGGGCAACGACATCGCCACGCATGCGACGCGGTTGATCGCAGCGTCCGAAGGGCGGCTGCCGTTGCGCGATGTGGCGGTGGCGGTCGGCGTCGGCGAACGTCGGCTGCAGCAGCTTTTTCATGCACACGTCGGCCTGTCGCCGCGCACCTGGAGCCGGCTCGCGCGGATGCACGGCTGCCTGCGCGCGCTGCGGCAGCGGCCGGCGCCGGACTGGGCCGACCTTGCGCTGGAAGGCGGCTTCTACGACCAGTCGCACCTCGTCAACGAGTTCCGCGCGCTGTGCGGCGTCACGCCGACCGAATTCCTCGGGCGAACGGTTTCGGTTTCTTCCAAGACGGGCGGCTGAGCGCGGCCTATCGTCATGCGCTCTCAAGCAAGGAGCCGAAAAAGATGCAGAAAGAAGAAAGCACCGACCGTCCGCTGAAGGACTGCGTGGCTGTGGTCACGGGCGCGAGCCGGGGCGCAGGGCGCGGCATCGCGGTCGAACTGGGCGCGGCCGGCGCCACCGTGTACGTCACCGGACGCAGCACGCGAGACCAGCCTGCCTCCAGCTACGGCCAACTGCTGGCCCTGTCGGACCTGAAGGCGCTGCCCGGAAGCATCGACGACACGGCCGAGGAGGTCACGCGCCAGGGTGGCCGGGGCATCGCCGTGCAATGCGACCACACCCGTGAAGACGAAGTGGCCGCGCTGTTCGATCGCGTGGACCGCGAGCATGGCCGCCTCGACCTGCTCGTCAACAACGCCTGGGGCGGCCACGAGAGTTTCAACGGCGTGTTCGAGGCGCCGTTCTGGGAACATCCGCTATCGAACTGGGACACGATGTTCGACCGCGGCGTGCGCAACCATCTGGTGGCCAGCCGCTGCGCCGCGCCAATGCTGGTGCGGCAGAAGAAGGGGCTGATCGTCACCACCACCTTCTGGGACCGGGGCCGCTACCTGCGCGGCAGCCTGTTCTACGACCTGGCCAAGGCGTCGATGACGCGGCTGGCCTTCGGCATGGCGCATGAACTGAAGCCGCACGGCGTGGCGTCCGTCGCGGTGTCGCCGGGCTGGATGCGCACGGAATTCGTGCTGGCCGGGCACAAGACCGACGAGGCGCACTGGCAGGAGAAGCCCGAACTCGCGCGCACCGAATCGCCGCGCTATCTGGGCCGGGCGGTGGCCGCGCTGGCTGCCGACCCCGCGGTGATGGACAAGACCGGCGAAGTGCTGCGCGTGGCCGACCTGGCGCGTGCCTACGGCTTCACCGACGTCGACGGGCGGCAGGTCGAGGCGTTCGAAATGTAGGGCGGCGTAGGACAACTCCAGGTCCGGCAGGGGAAAAGCGCGTACTGGCGCGGCGCAATGTTCGGGGCCAATATGGCGCCGCGATCGACGTCAATGCCCATCTTCCGGGCTTCAGGAGGTGATCCGCCATGTCTTCCAGTGCAGACTCCTTGGGCCTTGCTTCGGCCAGCCAGCTCGCAAGGTCCAACCCCGTCCGCTTTCCCGGCGAAAGCGCCGAGTACCGCAAGGCGCGCACCGAACTGCTCGCCGAAGAAATCGATCTGCGCCGCCGCATCGAGCGCGTGGCGGAGATGCGCCGCGCGCTTCCGCCGGGCGGCATCGTGCCGCAGGACTACCTGTTCCAGGGCACCGACGGCCCGGTGAAATTCTCCGAGCTGTTCGGCAGGCACGGCACCCTCATCACCTACAACTGGATGTTCGGCCCGAAGCGGGAGCGGCCATGCTCCATGTGCACCTCGCTGCTCAGCGCCTACGACGGCGAAATGCCCGACATCCTGCAGCGCGTGGCGTTTGCGGTGATCGCCACCTCGCCCATCGACCGCATGGCGGCCTTTGCAAGGGAACGTGGCTGGCGCCACCTGCCGCTGTACTCGTCGGGCGGCAACGATTTCAACCGCGACTACGCCGGAGAGAAGCCCGACGGCGGCGACAACCCGGCGTTCAACGTGTTCCGGCGCGACGGCGAGACCATCCGCCATTTCTGGGCGGCCGAGATGAGCCCCGGCACTGCCGACCCGGGGCAGGACCCGCGCGGCGCGCCCGACGCCATGCCGATCTGGAACCTGCTGGACATGACGCCCGAAGGGCGGGGCAAGGACTGGTATCCCCAACTCCAATACTGAGCGGCAAACGCAACCAAGTTGCGTTGATCCATATAATGCAATTCTGTTGCATATATGGAAGCTGCCCCCATGGCCGATCGCCTCCCCGTCACCGTGCTCTCCGGCTTTCTCGGTGCCGGCAAGACCACGCTGCTGAACCACATCCTCCACAACCGCGAAGGCCGCCGCGTGGCGGTCATCGTCAACGACATGAGCGATGTCAACATCGACGCCGCGCTGGTGCGCGACGGCGGCGCGCAGCTGTCGCGCACCGACGAGAAGCTGGTCGAGATGAGCAACGGCTGCATCTGCTGCACCCTGCGCGAAGACCTGCTGGTGGAGGTGGGCCGGCTCGCGAAGGAGGGGCGCTTCGACCAGTTGGTGATCGAGTCCACCGGCATCTCCGAGCCGCTGCCCGTGGCGGAGACCTTCACCTTCGCCGGTGAAGACGGCAAGAGCCTGGCCGACGTGGCGCGGCTCGACACCATGGTGACGGTGGTCGATGCCTTCAACTTCCTGCGCGACTACAGCTCGGCCGACAGCCTCGGCAGTCGCGGACAGTCGCTCGGCGACGAGGACACGCGCACCGTGGTCGACCTGCTGATCGAGCAGATCGAGTTCTGCGACGTGCTGGTGGTCAACAAGATCGACCTCGTCAGCGTCGAGGAACGGGAGCGGCTGATGGCGATCCTGCGCAGCCTGAATCCGCGCGCCCGCATCGAAGTGTCGGAGTTCGGCCGCGTGGCGCTCGACCGGGTGCTGGACACCGGCCTGTTCGACTTCGACGAGGCCGAGCAGGCGCCCGGCTGGCTGGCCGAGTTGCGCGGCGAACACGTGCCCGAGACCGAGGAATACGGCATCCGCAGCTTCGTCTACCGTTCGCGCCTGCCGTTCCACCCGATGCGATTCTGGAAGCTGGTGCAGAGCGAGTGGGAGGGCGTGGTGCGCTCCAAGGGCTTCTTCTGGCTCGCGAGCCGCGCCACCCGCGCGGGCTCGTGGTCGCAGGCCGGCGGCGCCTGCCGCTACGGTGCAGCGGGCTTCTGGTGGGCGGCGGTGCCGCGCGAGCACTGGCCGACCGACCCGGAGGCGCTGGAGCTGATCCGCAGGAACTGGGACCCGGCCACGGGCGACGCGCGGCAGGAGCTGGTGCTGATCGGCATCGGCATGGATGAAGACGCGCTGCGCGCGCGGCTCGACGCCTGCCTGCTGACGGAAAACGAGATGCGCTTCGGCGCCTCGTGGTGGCAGAACTTTCCCGATCCCTTCCCGTCCTGGAACGCGTGAACGGCTGAAGCTACCTTGCGCACTCTCCGCAGGTGCCGTGCAGCGTGAGCGCGGTGTTGCGGGTGTCGATGCCCTGCTTGCGCAGCGCCTTGCCCAGCCGGCCCATCACCTTCGGCAGTTCCGGGTCGGACGGCAGGGCCAGCACCTTGTGGCACTGGTCGCATTCGAAGGTGTTGCCCGAGGCGGCCTCGACATGGCGCGAGAAGCGGTTGACCCGGTCGGCGCCCACGCGGCGGTCGCACAGGCCGGCCTCGACCAGCCGGTCGAGCACGCGGTAGACCGTGACGCGGTCGGGCGCCTCGCCGGCGGTGGCCGTGTAGGCGGCGGCCACTTCCTCGTGGGTCAGCGGCTGGGAGCTGCGTTCGAGCAGTTCGAGCACGGTCTGCGCGGCGCGCGTCACGCGCAGGCCGCTGTCGCGCAGCAGCCGTTCGCTGTCGAACGGCGCCGCGGCGGCGCTGGCGGCAAGAGGGGGCTTCGGTTGCGGGGTGGTGGTCTTCATGCGAAACGCCATTGTGTTGCATCCGGGGTGCCCGCGTCCCCATCGGGGGCGCCGGCAAGCCGGGGCATATGCCCGAACGCAGCTAAGCATCTGACAAATGGGTCGTTTGCCTGCGGGCGGGAGCGCTCCAGAATCGCGCGCTTTGCCTTTTGCCAACGAAAGTTCACCATGCGCGCCCGTTTCCTGCTGACTCCGATGTTCGCCCTGGGCGCGTTGTGGGCCGGCCTGTCGCTTCCCCTGGCCGCGCAGGCGCAGCAGCCTGCCTATCCGTCGAAGCCCGTGCACATCACGGTCGCCAACACGCCCGGCAGCTCGCCCGACGTGCTGGCGCGCTTTCTGGGGCAGCGGCTGTCGGAGCAATGGAAGCAGCCGGTGGTGATCGACAACCGCGCCGGCGCGGCGGGCATCCTGGCGGCCGACGGAGTGGCCAAGGCCCAGCCAGACGGCTATTCGCTGCTGGTGGGGGCCGACGGGCCGATCACCATCCTCCCCAACATCCAGGCCGGCCTGCCCTACGACGCGCGGCGCGACCTCGTGCCGGTGGTGTCGCTCGGGCAGATCGACTTCGTGCTGGTGGCCAACCCGAAGACGGGCTTTCGCACGGTGGCCGACTTCGTACGCGCGGCCAAGGCCCATCCGGGCCGCATCAACTACGCCTCGGCCGGCAACGGCAGTCCGCAGCAGCTCAGCATGGAACTGCTCAAGCAGAAGGCGGGCATCTACGTCACCCACATTCCGTACCGCGGCGGCCCGCTGGGCATGCAGGACGTGATCGCGGGGCAGGTCGACGTGATGTTCATCGCCGTGGGCCCGGCGCTGCCGCAGATCCGCAGCGGCCGGCTGGTGGCGCTGGGCACCAGCGGCGAGAAGCGCCATGCGCTGCTGCCCGAGGTGCCCACCGTGGGCGAGACTTACGCGGGCTACCGCTCGGGCACCTGGTTCGGGCTGTTCGCGCCGGCCCGCACGCCGCAGCCCGTGGTCGACGCCATCGCGGCCGAGGCCGGGCGCATCGTGCAGACACCGGCCGCCCGCGCCGAACTCGCGGCACAGGGCATCGAGGCCACCGGCCATCCGCAGCGCCAGTTCCAGGCGCAGGTGTCGAGCGAGTACGAGCGTTATGCGCAGATCGTGAAGGCGGTCGGCATCAAGGCCGAATAGCGCCTCGCCCGTTCACTTGACGGACCGGGCCAGCGCCTTGGCGAAGGCGTCCACGTCCTGCTCGGTGCACGCCTCGGCCGCCAGCGGGGCATGGCCCTGCGCCACGGCGGCAAGCGCGACGGCCTTCTTCGGGCACAGGCCGAGGCAGCTGCACTGCACCACGCGCAGCCGCACCGGCAGGTGCGACAGGCCGTGCTTCAGTTCCTTGCGGACCTGCTTGGCCCTCAGCTTCGTGGGGCCGTCCTTGCGTTCTTCGCAGTCGCCACAGACCAGCACGACGCCGGCCAGCTTGGTCTCTACCAGGGGAGGGGAATGGCTCACGCGGGTTTCCTTGGTGTCTTTTCAGGCCATGTTGGGCACGGCGCAACCGTGTGCAAGTCAGCCAACCGGCCGTTTCCATGCCTCTGGCAGGCCCCGAATGCGCTAAGGTCCTGTCATTCGCGTTCCTGAATACCTTTGCCCGACCATGTCCCGTCCCCCCATCGAGATAGAAACCGCCCCCAACCCCACCGCCACGGTGATCGTGATGCACGGCCTCGGCGCCGACGGCAACGACTTCGTCCCGATCGCCAATGAACTCGACCTGGCAGCCGTGGGCCCCGTGCGCTTCGTGTTCCCCAACGCGCCCGTCATTCCCGTGACCATCAACGGCGGCTACCAGATGCCGGCCTGGTACGACATTGCCGTGGCCGATCTCGCGGCGCGCGAAGACGAGGCCGGCCTGCGCCGCTCGCAGGCCACCATCGAGGCGCTCATCGCCAGCGAGAAGGCCCGTGGCATCGCCGCCGGCCGCATCGTGGTGGCGGGCTTCTCGCAAGGCTGCGCCATGGCCCTCATGACGGGCCTGCGCCATGCCGAGCGGCTGGCGGGCATCGTCGGCCTCTCGGGCTACCTGCCGATCGCGGCCACCACCGCGGCCGAGCGCCACGCCGCCAACCACGAAACTCCGGTGTTCCTGGCGCATGGCCGGCAGGACCCGGTGGTGCCGCTGGCCGCCGCCGTGCGCTCGCGCGACGCGCTCACCGGCCTGGGCTACACCGTCGAGTGGCACGAATACGCGATGGCGCATTCGGTGTGCATGGAAGAAATTGCCGACCTGAACCGCTTTCTGCTGCGGGTGCTCGGCTGAAGGAGGCGACCCATGATCCTGGTCATCGGACACGCGCTGGCAAAGCCCGACACCCTGCAGGCGATGCTGGCCATCAGCACCGAGCACGTGCAGCGCTCGCGCGCCGAGCCGGGCTGCATCTCGCATGAAGTGACGACCGACGCGCTGCAGCCGCTGCGCCTGACTTTCGTGGAGCGCTGGAGCGACATGGCCGCGCTGCAGGCGCACTTCCGGGTGGACGCCTCGCGCGCCTTCGCCAAGGCGCTGGCGGCCATGGCCGACGGCATGCCGGAGATGCATGTCTACCAGTCCGACGAGATCGACCTCTCGGCGGGCCGCGCCAAGGCCTGATTCCGGCCCGCATCGAGCGACGGTCGAGCCGTTCAACCCGCGTGGCAGCTATGCGTGAAGCTATCAAAAAAATAGCGCCCGGCAGGCTAGCCGAATGCGGGATTCCCTGCACAAGCAACGCGCGCGCGCCCGTGCTACCTTCCAGCCCCTCAGAAGATTGATGGGTCATAACAATATGAGCAACAGATTGCAGGAGAGGTTGGGTGCTCTTTCAGCGACACGACTGAAAGGCATGCGACGCGGAATCGAGAAGGAAAGCCTGCGGGCGCTGCCGGACGGCAAGCTCGCGCTCACGCCGCATCCGCTGGCGCTGGGCTCCGCGCTCACGCATCCGCACATTACGACCGACTTCAGCGAATCGCAGCTCGAACTCATCACGGGCGTGCACGGCGGCGTCGAGTCGGCACTGGAAGAGCTCACGCGGGTGCACCAGTTCACCTACCGCGTGCTCGACACGCTGGGCGACGAGCGCCTGTGGGTGTCGAGCATGCCCTGCGGCCTGCCGACCGACGAGACCATTCCGATCGGCCGCTATGGCTCGTCGAACGTGGGCCGCGCCAAGAGCGTCTACCGCATGGGCCTGAGCCACCGCTACGGCCGGCGCATGCAGACCATCTCGGGCATCCACTACAACTGGTCGCTGCCCGAGGTGTCCAGCGAACAGTACTTCGCGCTGATCCGCAACTTCCGCCGCCACGCCTTTTTGCTGCTGTACCTGTTCGGCGCTTCGCCGGCGCTGTGTTCGAGCTTCGTGGCGGGCCGCCCGCACGAGCTGCAGCCGCTGGGCGACGGCAGCATGTTCATGCCGCACGGCACCTCGCTGCGCATGGGCCGGCTCGGCTACCAGAGCGACGCGCAGGCTTCGCTGGCCGTGAGCTACAACAGCCTCGAGGGCTATGGCGCCTCGCTGCAGGATGCGCTCACGCGCCCGTGGCCGGCCTACGAGGCCATCGGCATCCGCAACCTGGGCGGCGACTACAACCAGCTTGCCACCAGCCTGCTGCAGATCGAGAACGAGTTCTACGGCACCATCCGCCCCAAGCGCGTCATCAACCCCGGCGAGCGCCCGCTGCATGCGCTGCGCGAGCGAGGCGTGGAGTACGTCGAAGTGCGCCTGATGGACCTCGACCCCTTCGAAACCGTCGGCATCAACGCGCAGACCATGCGCTTCATCGACGTGTTCCTGCTGCACTGCCTGCTGAGCGACAGCCCCGACGACACGCCGCAGGAAATCGCCGACCTCGCGCGCAACCAGCACCTCACCGCCGCGCGCGGCCGCGAGCCGGGCCTGCGTCTCGCGCGCGGCGGCAGCGAAGTGACGCTGGCCGACTGGGGCGTGGAGCTGGCCGAGCAATGCCTGCCGATTGCCGCTGCGCTCGACGCGGCGCACGGCGGCGGCGGCACGCAGCATGTCGATGCCGTGCGTGCCGCGCTGGCCGCGCTGCAGGACCCCGACAGCCTGCCTTCGGCCCGCGTGCTGGCGGCCATCGAGCAGCAGCACGGCAATTCCTTCGTCGGCTTCGTGCGCGCCCAGTCGGAGCAGACCCGCGCCGCGCTGCTGGCCATGCCGTTCTCGGCCGAGCAGCAGGCCGCGTTCGAGCGGATGACTGCCGAGTCGATCCAGGAGCAGAAGCGCATCGAGGCGGCCGACACCATGCCCTTCGAGATCTACCGCGAGCAGTACGTGTCGCCCTCGCGGCTGGGCATGACGCGCGGCCGCGTGGTGGCGCTGGCGGCCTAGGCTTTTGGCCCCGATGCGGCGGGGCACCTGAGCGGCCCCGCGCCTCGCATGCCGACAGGCGTGCTGGCCGATGGCCTACAGGCATTGGCCCGCATGGCTCACCGTGGGCGTCGCCCGGGTTGCGACGATGTGGGCATGCACCGACCACCTTCGTCATCCAGTACTTGCCGGCCAGCCGCCGAGCCGGCGCTGTCGCCATGAGCTTCAGGGCCTACCTCGTCGAAGACAGCCCCGTGATCCGCGAGAACCTCGTCGGTTTCCTGCAGGACGTGGCCGATGCCGAGGTCGTGGCCTCCGCCAGCACAGAAGACGAGGCCGTGACCTGGCTGCGCCTGCACAGCGAAGACTGGGACCTGACCATCGTCGACCTGTTCCTCAAGCGCGGCAACGGCCTCGGCGTGATCCAGGCCTGCCGCAACCGCGCGCCGCACCAGAAGGTGGTGGTGCTCAGCAACTACGCCACCACCGACATGCGCCAGCGTTCGGAGCAGCTGGGCGCCGACGCCTTCTTCGACAAGTCCGCCGAGCTCGACCAGCTGGTCGCGTACTGCGAGCAGGTGCGCTCCGCCCACGGTTGAGCACGGTTGAACCGGGGCCGGCCGGCTGACGCGCGCAACAAGACTGCGCACCGGCGCCTTTCTGGGGTAAAACGCCACGCTGCCGCCTTTCGGGCGGCAACGACGAACTACGGCAAGCAACTCCCTAGGAAAGCGACAAAGAGACATGAGCAGCAGCAACAGCAGCATCGACTTCAAGGGCCGCGTGGCCATCGTGACCGGCGCGGGCGGCGGGCTCGGCCGCCAGCATGCGCTGGCGCTGGCTGCGCGCGGCGCCAAGGTGGTGGTGAACGACCTGGGCGGCGCGCGCGACGGTTCCGGCGGTTCGGTGAGCGCCGCGCAGGCGGTGGTCGACGAGATCAAGGCGGCCGGCGGCGAAGCCATTGCCAACGGCGCCTCGGTGACCGACTTCGAGGCGGTGCAGGCCATGGTCAAGGAAGCGGTCGACGCCTGGGGCCGCGTCGACATCCTCGTCAACAACGCCGGCATCCTGCGCGACAAGAGCTTCGCGAAGATGGAGCTGGCCGACTTCAAGCTGGTGGTCGACGTGCACCTGATGGGCGCCGTGAACTGCACCAAGGCCGTCTGGGCGCTCATGAACGAGCAGAAGTACGGCCGCATCGTGATGACCACGTCGTCGTCCGGCCTGTACGGCAATTTCGGCCAGAGCAACTACGGCGCCGCCAAGCTGGCGCTGGTGGGCCTGATGCAGACGCTGAGCATCGAAGGCGCGAAGAACGACATCCGCGTGAACTGCCTGGCACCCACCGCCGCCACCCGCATGACCGAGGACCTGTTCCCCAAGGAAATGCTCGAGGCCTTCCGCCCCGAGGCCGTGGTGCCCGCCATGCTGGTGCTGGCCGCGCAGGACGCGCCGAACCGCACCATCCTCTGTGCCGGCGCCGGCACCTTCGAGGCAGCGCACATCACGCTGACGCAAGGCGCGTGGCTGGGCATCGAGGCCGACACGCCGGAGCAGCTGGCCGCGCGCCTGTCGGAGGTGACCGAGCGCGAGGGCGAGATCGTGCCGCAGAGCGGCGCGGCGCAGGGCTCCAACGAAGTGGCCAAGGGCATGGCCAGCGCGAAGCGGGGCTGACGGCAACGCCTGCCGCCTGTTCCGTTCACGGCGCGCTTGACCTCAAGTGCACTCGAGCATTTCCAATGAATTCTCCGGGCGCCTCCTGGGCGCTCGGTTCATTCATTCAACGCAAGGAAATCAAGCCATGAACACGATCGACAACAAGGCCCTCGTCCAGCACATCCACGACGAGCTGGACAAGGGCAACGGCCAGGCCTTCGTCGACAGCCTCGCCGACGACGCGAGCTGGAAGCTCGAAGGCAGCACTGCGTGGTCGCGCACCTACCAGGGCAAGAAGGCGATCCGCGAGGAATTGCTGGACCCGCTCTTCGCGCAGTTCGCGGCGCCCTACCGCAGCAGGACGGAGCGCGTCATCGCCGAGGGCGACCGCGTGGTGGTGCTGTTCAGCGGCGACGTGCCCACCAAGGCCGGCAAGCGCTACAACAACCGCTATTGCTACGTCTACCGACTCGAAGGAGGCAAGGTGAAAGAGCTGACCGAATACTTCGACACAGCGCTCGTGCAGGAGGCGCTGCAGCCGCCTCCCGCCCCAGCCCATGCCGGCTGAGAGCAGGGGCACGCCCTTCCATATCGGCGAGCTGGCGGCCCGCACCGGCCGCACGGTGCACGCCATCCGCTGGTACGAGACACAGGGGCTCGTGCCCGGCGTGGCGCGCGACGAGGGTGGGCGGCGCCTCTACGGCGAGCCGCACGTCGGCTGGCTCGACCTGATGGAAAGGCTGCGCCGCACCGGCATGTCGATTGCCGAGATGCGCGAGTACACGGCGCTGGCGGTGCAGGGCAAGTCCACGCTGCGCCAGCGGCGCGACATGCTGGCAGCGCACCGCGAACGCGTGACAGGCACCATCGCCGAATGGAAGAGGGCGCTCACGCTGGTCGAAAGCAAGATCGGCTTCTATGACGAGTGGATGGCCAGCGGCCACCGGCCGCTGCCGATTCCGGCCGAGTCGGGCGGCACGGCAACGGCCGCGCGGCCTCGCGCACGCCGGCGCAAAGCCGCCGCAGCGCCGCCTACTCCGCAATGAAGCTGGGGTCGGTGCGGATCGAGCCGCGGTCCCTGTGGTTGTGAAGGCGGCCCAGCGTGCTGTCGAGCAGCCGCTTGAGCTTGTCGGCCGCGCCGCGGAAGGCTTCGTCGAGGGTGGCGGCGTGCTGCTTCACCGCCAGCGGCTGGTGGTGCGCCAGGCGCGCCTCCATCACGCAGCACTTGTCGGCGCCGCCGGTCTTGTCGTGGTTCTCGTCGCTCAGGTGTACTTCGACGCGTGTCACGTCGTCGACGAAACGGCTCAGGTGCTGCTTGATCTCGGTGTCGGCCCAGCGCTCCAGCGCGTCCTTGTTGGTGATGCCGTTGCTCGTGTTGACCTGAATCTGCATGCAATCTCCCTGCTGGATGGATGAACGAAGCCTCACTGTGCGCCCGGATGCGACGCATCGTGCGTAGGTCTATTCCCTACCCACGCGCCGGGCAGGGTCCGCAATGCGGCGGTTTCTCAGCTCTGGATGTATGTGGTCAGCTGCTCGATGGTGGCCTCGTGGTCCGAGATGATGTCGTCCATCAGGTCCTGGATCGAGATCATGCCGACCACCTTCTCGCCGTCGACCACCGGCAGGTGGCGGAACTTGCGCTGGCTCATGAGCGTCATGCAGGCGCGCGTGCGGGTTTGCGGGGTGACGGTCATCACATCGGGCGTCATGATCTCCGAAACGCGCACTTCCTTCGAGTTCTTGCCCTGCAGCGCCACCTTGCGGGTGTAGTCGCGCTCTGAAAGAAAACCGACCAGCTTCTCGCCCTCCATCACCATCAGCGCGCCCACCTCGAAGCGCGCGAGGGTGGCCAGCGCGTCGAACACGGTGGCGTTGGGAGAGGTGCGCCAGGCCGCGGAATCGTGACGCTTGAGCAGTTCGGAGACGGGTTTCATCGCGGTAACTCCATAAAAAAGTTTTCGACTCGACCGACGCTCATGCGCCGCGCTCGTTCAAATGATAGGGGCGGACGCGCCTCGGGCGTCGCAAAACCCTCTAGGGGATTGCGCGTGTGTGCAACCCGCGCGCAATGCGCCAAAAATCAATGCTGTGCCGCGCCGATGCGAACACGCGGCTCAGCGGGGTAGGCAGAATCGCCGAGCGCAGCTATCGAAAACGTAGCGCGCAGCTAGCGTTCAGGTTCCCGGTTCACAATTCGCACCCCGGCCCGAAGGCCGGTCCGTTTCCCCGAATTGCAGTCAGCGCGAAAAGAAAGAGCCTACCGATGGCGATCCAGTGGTTCCCCGGTCACATGTATGCGACCCAGAAAGCCATCACCGAACGGGTGAAAGACATCGACGTGGTCATAGAACTGCTCGACGCACGCCTGCCCGGTTCCAGCGCCAACCCCATGCTGGCGGAGCTCACGGCCGGGCGGCCCAGCCTCAAGGTGCTCAACAAGCAGGACCTGGCCGACCCCGAGCGCACCGTGCAGTGGCTCGCGCACTACAACGCGCTGCCCGACACCCGCGCCATCGGCCTGGACGCGAGCCAGACCACGCCCGCGCAGCAACTGGTGAAGGCCTGCCACCAGCTCTCGCCCAACCGCGGCGGCATGGCCAAGCCGATGCGCGTGCTGATCTGCGGCATTCCCAACGTGGGCAAGTCGACGCTCATCA
The DNA here is from genome assembly GCF_003019815.1 of Variovorax sp. PMC12. Taxonomy (NCBI): domain Bacteria; kingdom Pseudomonadati; phylum Pseudomonadota; class Betaproteobacteria; order Burkholderiales; family Comamonadaceae; genus Variovorax; species Variovorax sp. PMC12. Next base: position 2,047,518 of record NZ_CP027773.1, on the reverse strand, counting down.
ACACGCTGACTGGCGGGCGCAAGGCCAAGACCGGCGACGAGGCCGGCATCACCAAGCTCGAACAGCGCATCACGCTGGCCGACGACTTCTACCTGTGGGACACGCCCGGCATGCTGTGGCCGCGCATCATCGTGCCCAAGAGCGGCTACAACCTGGCCGCCAGCGGTGCCGTGGGGCGCAACGCCTTCGACGAGGAAGAGGTGGCGCTCGAGCTGCTCAACTACCTCAAGGTGCACTACGGCGCCGGCGTGGCCGCGCGCTTCAAGCTGGTGGAGCTCGACGCCGCCACCATGGCCGAGATGAAGGACGAGGCGCTGCTCGACACCATCGGCCGCAAGCGCGGTGCGCTGCTGGGCAAGGGGCGCGTCAACCTGCAGAAGGCGGCGGAAATCGTCATGCACGAGTTCCGCGCCGGCAACCTCGGGCGCATCACGCTCGAAACACCGGAAGAGTTTGCCGAATGGCTGGCCGATGGGCAGCGCCGCGACGCCGAGCGGGCCGCGAAGAAGGCCGCGCGCAAGCAGAAGGGCAAGCCGAAGCCAGAGACGGCGCCCGGGCAGGAAGCCTGAGCGCCCTCAGTCCAGCGCGAACAACGCCGCCGCCGCCTCGTTGAGCGCCACCGTGCGGCGCGAATCCGGGTGAGGCCCGGCGGCCTTCAGCGCGCGCTGGTAGAGCGCGACGCGCGTGGCCGAGACCGGGCGGCACAGCGGCCGGCTCACGAAGCGCGAGAAGCTGCGCCCCGGCACCACGTAGCGCCCCGGGTTGAGCCGCGCGAAGCGGATGTACGCCTGCAGCGCATAGAGCATGTCGGCATGCAGCGCATCCATGCGCTGCTCGGCGTCCTTGCCGATCTGCGCGCGGCCCTTGGCGTCCTTCTTCAGCGGCAGGCCGAGGATGTCGGCCATGTCGATCTCGAAGTGGGTGAAGTCGCCGTACGGGCGCTTGCAGTCGATCATGAAGGTGCGCCAGTTTGCGCGCTGCAGCAGGCGGATGTGCTCGTCGGTCACGTCGAAGGCGTCGCGCTGGCCGAAGGGCGGCTGGAAGGCGTAGTGCCCCTGCGCGAAGCTCGCGTGCAGGAAGAAGGCCGAGGTCACGTTGGTGAAGCGCTCGACCGCCGCAGAGGAGGCGCCGTCGAGCGCTTCGCCGAACTGCTCGAGCGTCAGGTCGGGCGGCACGATGCCGGGTGCGCCGGATTCGCAGTCGACCCACTCGGCCTTGCTGCGGCGGAACCAGTCGATGTCTTCCTGCGTGATTTCCACGCTGCCGATGGCGGTGGCCGGCAGGGCGGGTTCCGGCGGCGCGGCGGCGGCTGCGGCGGGCGCGCTTTTCCGTTCGCAGCCCGAGACGGCGAGCAGGGCGGACGCCGCGCACGCGGCCGACAAGGCCAGCGCGCCTCGCCGATGAATCCTTCTCACGTTTTTTCTCCCATGGATGAGCGATTGGGTCCATGAGGATGCCACGCCGGCCTGACTCGGATCTGAGGAGCGGCCCGCAAGCCCGAGGTTCATGCGCGCTCGAACCGCGGGCGAGGGCGCTCAGCGCATCTGCAGCCGCGCGTCCTTCGGGTAGCCGATGGTGTAGTCGGCCGCCACGCGGGCGGACTTGCCTGCGTCCAGGTCGAAGCGCCACATCGTGAGGCCGGGCTGCTTGTTCCACGACAGGTCGTCGGGCCTGGGCGCGAACTGCGAGCTCACGCGCACCTGCTCGTCGACAGACACCGGCGCGGCTTCCAGTACCTCCACCGTGACCGGCGTGCGGTGGCGGTTCTCGACCACGTAGGCGCGCTGCACCTTGCGCTCGGCGCGCGAGCCGGCGAAGCCGCCGGTGCCCTGGTTGTCGCGCTCGGGCTCGGCCTGCACCCGCACCAGTTCGTCGCGGCCGAAGGACAGCGTCAGGCGGGCATCGGTGGGCGGGCTCCAGCGGCCGTTGCCGACAAAGGCGCCGTCGCGGTACAGCAGCATCGGGCCGGCCGGCCAGACGCCGTCGGGCTGCGCCATGTCGGCGACCAGGAAGGCGCTGGCATCCACGCGCGGGCTGGTGCGGGCGACCAGCCTGGCGGTGTCTTCATGCTGGCCCAGCGCCAGGGTCACGCGCTGGCCGTTGGAGGGTACGTCGATGCTTTGCGGCACTGAAAACTCTGTGGCGAAGCTGCTGTCGAACACGCTCACGTCGAACAGCGGTGCGCGGCGCTCCCGCGACTGCCTGGCGCTCTCGGGAGCCATGGCTATCGGCGCGGCGGGCATCGGCGCCAGTTCTTCGTTACGCGTGCGCGCCGGCGGCGGCTCCACGCCGATGCGCCATGCCGATGGCAGCCGCCCGGTGGTTTCGCGGCGCGGCTGGCCGGTGGAGAGCACCAGCTTCACGCCGCGCCAGTCTTCGCCCGTGGCCTGTGCCACCAGCGCCTGGCGCTCGATGCGGACCTTGCCGGTGCCGCTGTCGAGCAGCGCGCGGTAGCTGGGCGTCCAGCCGGGGCCGTTGACCTGGTAGCTGAGCCTGACGTCGGCGTCCGCGCTGGCCGCCAGCGTGACCGTCACGGCCATCACCTGCTCGCCGCTGCCCTGGGTGCGGGTGCGTTCGGCGAGCAGCGGGTTGAGCTGGCGGTCGATGTCGGTCTGCCGGCGCTGGATCTGGTGCTGCTTGAGCAGCGAGTCCTGCCCGGTGCGGCGCATCGCCTCGGTCATGGCGACGAGGTTGCGCGCATCCATGGGTGCGCGGGCCCCCTGGGGCGTGTCGCCACCGCTGCCGGCCAGGCCCTTGAGGTAGCCGTTGACCATGCCGAGCGCATCGCTCTCGGCCTGCAGCGCGGCCTTCTGATCTTCCAGCTCGCGAATGCGGCCATCCAGCGCGCTGGTCGCGCACTGCGCGGAAAGCTCGCGCGCCTCGCTCAGCACCGAGGTCTCGCCCACGCGCACCGATGCGTCGGCCGACACCTGCAGGCTCTGCACGTCCAGCCCTGCCGGCAGGCAGGCGAAGGTGACCGAGCGGCTTCCGGCCGCCACCCGCGCCACGCGATCGACGGTGGCGCTGCCGGGATAGACCTTCACCTGGGTGATGCGCGAGCTGGAAAAGGCCGCCGGCTGCGTGGCGGCCTGCCCTTGCGCGCTGAAGCTCAGCACCAGCAGGACGGCGGCGCCTGCGGTGGCGCGAAGGAAGACGGGGTTCGTTGCTTTCATGGGATGCCTTCGAAGAAAGAAATGGGACAGACCCCCACTGCTACGGACGGGCCGCGCGAAAGGGGTTAAGGCATCGCAAGAAAATTTTCGGCCGCTGTCGCCAAGGCAACCGCCGGCGCGTGAGCGGTCACGCGCGCGACGACGAATGCGGGGGGCGGTTCGTAGAGTGGCCTGCATCGCTTTCAACGGACTGCACGCCATGCTCGACACCATCCAGGCCATCAACAAGACCGCCGCCTTCAACCGCTGGGCCGGCTTCGAAGTCACGAGCGCCGCCAACGGCGAGGCCGAGCTGCGCATGGACTTCCGCGAGGAAGACATGGGCCAGTACGCCGGCTTCCTGCATGCGGGGATGATCGGCGCGCTGCTCGACACCGTGAGCGGCTTCGCGGCCGCCAGCGTGGCGGGCCGCGTGCTGGCGTCGCATTTCTCGGTGAACTGCATCGCGCCCGCCGTGGGCAGCGCCTTCGTGGCGCGGGGCCGGGTGGTGAAGGCCGGGCGCAAGCAGGTGTTCGCGGCGGCCGAGCTCTATGCGCAGGGCGAGGGCGATGCCCTCAAGCTCGTGGCGACGGGGAACGCCATTCTGGTTCCGGTGGAAGAGGCTGCCGCGAAGCCGGCCGCCTGAGCTTCAGCCCGAACAGCGGCCGCAGGAAGTTGACGCGGCGGACCAGCCCGTCGGTCAGCGCCCAGCAGCCGAAGATGGTCAAAGCCACCAGCAGCGCGGGCTCTACCACCGGCCCGAGCGCGAGCGGGGCCAGCAGCACCGCACCGATGATGATCAGCGTCTGGTGCAGCACGCACCACGGGTACACCGACTCGTTGGCCCAACGCAGCCAGGGCCAGGGCCGGTTCAGGTACCGGTGCCCGTAGCCCAGGATGGCCGAGACCGTCAGCCACAGGTAGAGCACGCGCAGCACGTCCATCGACAGCCCCGAGGGCGGCCCGCTGGTGACGGCGCGCAGCGCGAAGAAAGTGGCGATCACCGCGAGCGCCAGCGCAAGGGACACCCGGCGCAGCCGCTCCAGTTCCTTCCAGACGCCGGTGTCCACGCCCATCCAGTAGCCATAGAGGAACATCGTGAAATAGATGCTGTGCAGATGGAAGTCGCGCACCAGGTTGTGGGTGGCCGGAAAGCGCGAGGCCAGCAGCATCGTCCACAGCAGCAGCGGCACAGCCGGCAGCAACAGCAGCTTCCAGCCGCGCAGTCCGTTGAAGCCGCGCCGCACCCGCTGGCCGGCGGCGGACTTCCACAGCGGCAGTGTCAGCGCCACCAGTGCCGTGTAGGTGAACAGGTAGGGCAGGTACCAGAGGTGGTTCCAGGTGATGCCGAAATCCGCGCCATCGAAGGCCTGCTTCGGCCACGGCGCACTCATCGACAAGTAGCGCAGCAGGAAGGCGCCGAAGCCCGGCGCCACCATCCCGTTGGCCACGCCCTGCGCGTAGGCCTGGTAGGGCACGATCACCGCCATGCCGAAGGCCAGCGGCAGCATCAGCCGCAGGCCCCGGCTGCGCAGCAGCGCCCAGGTGCCCTGGCCGCGGCTCAGGAAGCCCAGCGACACGCCGGAGATGAGGAACACCAGGTCCATGCGCCAGAGGTTGAGCATGGCCATCGGCCAGCGCAGCCATTCGGCCTCGTGAGGGCTCTTGAGGTGCCAGTGCCAGCCGGCCACGTAGTACATGCCCACGTGATAGAGGATGACGAACAGGAATGCCAGCGCGCGCAGGGCGTCGATGTCGTGGCGGCGATGGTCTGGCGGGATGTAGGCGGCGGTGTGCATCTTGGGGGCCTCGAAGCGGGAAGGCCGCGATGTTCGGGCGCCCGGTGCCGCGGCGGCGCGCCGCCGGGACGGATTGCCCCCGCTTTGTGACGAGCGGTGGCCCCCAGGGACGAAATTCGCCGGCCCCAGGGGGCGATTTCGCGAGAATTCCGGGCATGGGCGATCCACGCAAGAACCTCTACGAACGCTACGAGCCGATCCGCCGCTATGTCGAGGTGGGCTTCTGGATCGTGCTGATGACGCTGCAGGCCGCGTTCAGCACCCTGGTCGCGATCGCGGATGTCGGCAATCGCGCGGTGCCGCATGCCCGCTGGGAAGTCGTCACCTGGGAGGTGTCGAGCCACTTCGTGCTGTTGCTGCTGGTGCCGGCGCTGGCGGCCATCGAGCGCCGGCTGGCGCCGCTGGCGAGCAGGCACTGGTTCCGCTTCCTGGCCTGGCACCTGGCGGCCAGCGTGGCGGTCAGCGTGGTCCACGTGGCCGGCATGTTCGGGCTGCGCTCGCTGGTCTATTCGATGGCCGGCGAGCACTACGGCTTTTCCAGCTGGACCGCCCAGTGGGGCTATGAGTACCTGAAGGACGTGCGGGTGTACGCCAGCATGATCTTCGGCATCTGGGTCTACCGGCGGTTCCTGCTGCGCTTGCAGGGAGAGGCCCGGGTGCTCGATTCGCCGGAGGAGGGAGCGACAGAGGCGGCGCCCTCCGTGCCGGAAGCCACGCCACCGCCGCCCCCGCGCCCCGAACGATTCCTCGTGCGAAAGCTGCGCCGCGAATTCCTCATCGCCGCCACCGACATCGACTGGCTGCAGGCCGAAGGCAACTACGTGGGCCTGCACGTCAACGGCCACGACTACCTGCTGCGCGCCACGCTCACCGACTTCCTGACCCAACTCGACCCCGACCGCTTCGCGCGCGTGCACCGCAGCCATGCGGTGAACCTGGGCCGCGTCAAGGAAATCGAGCCGCTGGACGGCGGCGACGCCCGGCTGCACATGCACGACGGCACTACGGTGCCCTGCAGCCGCCGCTACCGGGACGCACTGCGCGCCGGCGCGGGCTGATCCGGTGCGCGAACGGGCTTGGCAAGCCCGTTATTGGTTCGTTCTGCACCATCAAAGAGCTTTCAGGCACCTTTTTTGCTTGCTCACGGCGCCGCTCCGAGCAATTCGGGTGCGTTGCACCAAATCAAACCAAAAAACTGCAAGAAGCTTCAATGGACGCACTCAAACAGGGCGCTGACGCGCTGTTCATCCTTCTCGGCGCGATCATGGTGTTGGCCATGCATGCCGGTTTTGCCTTTCTGGAGCTCGGCACCGTCCGAAAGAAGAACCAGGTCAATGCGCTGGTGAAGATCCTGGTCGACTTCTCGGTGTCGACCATCGTGTACTTCCTTGTGGGCTACGGCGTGGCCTATGGCACGCATTTCTTCGTGAGCGCCACTGAACTGTCGGCAAGAAGCGGCTACGAGCTGGTGAAGTTCTTCTTCCTGCTGACCTTTGCGGCGGCCATTCCGGCCATCATCTCGGGCGGCATCGCGGAGCGCGCCAAGTTCTGGCCGCAGCTCATCGCCACGGCGGTGATCGTCGGCTTCGTCTATCCGCTGTACGAAGGCATCGCGTGGAACAAGCACTTCGGCATCCAGGGCTGGATAGCGTCGCTCACCGGCCACGAATTCCATGACTTCGCCGGCTCGGTGGTGGTGCACGCCGTGGGCGGCTGGCTCGCGCTGCCGGCCGTGCTGCTGCTGGGCGCGCGGCGCAACCGCTACCGGGGCGACGGCTCGCTCAGCGCACACCCGCCGTCGAACATTCCGTTCCTGGCGCTCGGCGCATGGGTGCTGTGCGTGGGCTGGTTCGGCTTCAACGTGATGAGCGCGCAGAGCATCGACAAGATCTCCGGCCTCGTCGCCGTCAACTCGCTGATGGCGATGGTCGGCGGCACGCTGGTCGCGCTGGCCATGGGCAAGAACGACCCCGGCTTCGTCTACAACGGCCCGCTCGCGGGGCTCGTGGCCATCTGCGCCGGCTCCGACCTGATGCACCCGCTGGGCGCGCTGGTGGTGGGCGGCGTGGCCGGCGCGATCTTCGTCAAGATGTTCACGCTGGTGCAGAACAAATGGAAGATCGACGACGTGCTCGGCGTGTGGCCGCTGCACGGCCTGTGCGGCACCTGGGGCGGCATCGCGGCAGGCATCTTCGGCACGCAGGCGCTGGGTGGCATGGGCGGGGTGAACGTGTGGGCGCAGCTGATCGGCACGCTGATGGGCGTCGTCTGGGCCGGCCTGGCAGGGTGGGCGGTGTACGGCGCGCTGAAGAAGGCGGTCGGGCTGCGGCTGACGCAGGAAGAGGAATACGACGGGGCGGACCTTTCGATCCACCATATTTCGGCGACGCCGGAGCGTGAAGTGAACTGGTAATGGGCCCTGGCGGCGTGCGAGGCGCGAAACGGCCATCTGTAGCAAACTTGCCGGCTGCTTCGCTCACTCCCCACAGCCCCATGACCCAACTGCCCCCCGCCCTCGAAGTCCTCCCCCGCGACCTCTCCGCCTACCGCAAGGGCAACGTCGGCATCGACTACGTGCACCGCTTCGAGTCGGGCAAGCCCGGCCCGCACGTGCTGATCAACGCGCTCACGCACGGCAACGAGATCTGCGGCATGACCGCCGCCACGCATCTGCTCGACAACAACGTGCGCCCGAAGATCGGCACGCTCACCGTGGCCTTCGCCAACATCGAGGCCTACGAGTCGTTCAAGGAAGAGGCGCCCTTCGACAGCCGCCAGATCGTGCACAACCTGAACCGCATCTGGTCGCCCGAGTGGCTCGACGGCAAGGAAGACAGCCCCGAGCTGCGCCGTGCGCGCATCCTGCGCCCGGTGGTGGAGGCGGCCGACCACATCCTCGACATCCACTCGACCAGCCAGCCCGTGGTGCCGTTCTGGGTGTACCCGGCGTTCGAGCGCAACGCCAAGGTCGCGCTGGCCATCGGGCGCCCGTCGGTGCACCTGGTGATGCCCGACGGCCTGGGCTCGGGCACGCCGCTGATCCAGTACGGCAGCCATGGCGGCCCGGACGGCAAGGGCGTGGCGATGGTGGTCGAGTGCGGCCAGCACTTCCTGCGCTCGGCGTCGGAACTCGCGACCGCCGTCACCTACGACTTCCTCGCGTATTTCGGCCTCGTCGACAAGGACCCGGCCACGCCGCCGCCCGAGGCGCAACGCCGCTTCCAGCTGCTGCAGACCTACGTCATCAAGTCGGAAGACTTCGCGTTCTTGCGCCCGCTGATCGGCTTCGAGACCTTTGCCAAGGGCGAGTTGATCGCCACCAACGGCGACGAAGAGATTCGCGCGCTGTGCGACGACTGCACGATCTTCATGCCCGCGCAGCGCACGATCGTCGGGCGCGAAGCCGTGTACCTGACCAAGCCGCTGTGAGGCCGGCTGTTCGATGACCACGATCCCCGCCATGAGTCGCTGGCGCGTGGCGGGGCTGGTGTTCGTCTTCCTGTGGTTCGCCATCGGCGGCGTCGCGCATTTCGTGGCGACCGAAGCCGAGATGCAAATCGTGCCGCCGTGGATTCCATGCCCGCGCGAGACCGTGTGGGTGAGCGGCGTCTTCGAACTGCTGGGCGCGGCCGGTTTGCTGTGGCGGCCGACGCGCCGGGCTGCGGGAGTCGGGCTGTTCCTGCTGACTCTTGCGGTGACGCCCGCGAATGTCTACATGCTGCAGCGGGCGGACTTTTTCGCGAACGTGCCTTACTGGGCGCTGGTGGCGCGGCTGCCTTTGCAGGTGGTGTTGCTGGCGGTGATTGCGTGGAGTACGGCGCGGCCGAAGGCGACTTAGGCGAGCGGGGTCGACTTGGCTATCTGCACGCGAAGCGGCCGCAAATCGTTCTGCACTGTCTGCCAGACGATGGTGTGATCGACAGTGAAATAGCCATGCGAGAGCGCGTTTCGCATTTCGTATGCGATGCGCCAGGGAATTTCAGGGTGCATCGACGAAAACTCCGGATGAATATGGCCCAGATAGTCCACAACTCGCCGCGGATCGCTGCGACTCATAGAGGCACCGCTTCGCGCAGAACACGATCACGGAACTTGGGAGGCAGGCCGGCAGGGGTGAGTACATCCACCTCGATGCCAAGCAGGGCTTTCAGTTCGTAGCGAATGGCGCCAATGTCCATGAGCGTAGTTTGCTCGGTGGGGTCCACCAGCAGATCCAGGTCGCTGTCTGCACCGTCCTCGCCGCGCGATACGGAGCCGAAAACCCGAACTCCGCTGACATGGTGACTCAGCACGATCTCGCGAATGCGAGCGCGATGCAGGGACAAGGCTTCCGAAGGGCGCATGGTCGCAGTGTAGTGCTGTGCGGCAATGCCTCGAACGCCTCAAGCCGCAACGAACAACGCCGGATCCACCATCGCCCGGTTGAGCATCACCGACCAGTGCAGGTGCGGCCCGGTCACCCGCCCGGTCGCGCCCACCGCGGCCAGTTTCTCGCCGGTCTTCAGCACGTCGCCGACCTTCACGTCGACCCGGCTCAGGTGGCAGTACATCGTGAGCAGTCCGCCGCCGTGGTCCAGCCACACGGTGCCGCCGTTGAAGAAATAGTCGCCCGTGTCGATCACCTTGCCGGGCAGCGGCGCCAGCACGGGCGTGCCGGTGCCCGCCGCGATGTCCATGCCGCTGTGCGGATTGCGCGACTGGCCGTTGAACACCCGGCGCAGGCCGAACGAGCTGGAGCGGCGGCCCGGCACGGGCACGCGCATCTGCAGCGCTGCGTCGGGGCGCATGTCGGTGAGCGTGGCCATCACGGCGCTCAGGTGTTCGCGTTCGCGCTCGTAGCGGGCCTGGTCTTCGGGGGCCAGGTCGACGGTGCGCGGGGCGACCGTCAGGCGTTGCTCGCGGTATTGCTTGGGGGCGACGGTGTAGGTGATCTGCCTTTCCGGGCGGCCTTCGGGGCGCACTGTGATGCTGGCTTCGCCCGGCTCGGCGGCGAGGGGAATGCCGACCAGAGCGGTCCATTCGATGGCGTCGCCCAGCACGAGCAGAGGTATGTCGCCTGCAAAGGCAGCAGGCCGCTTTGCAGCCGGCCCGAGCGACAGGCGGGCCACGCCGCCCGGCACCTGGGATGCGTGAGGCCAGACATCGGCGTGCGCGGGTTGCTGCGCTTTCTTTGGCGAGGCGGCGTTGGCCAGCTGTGAAGCAGGCATCGCGAGCAGGCCGAGGCCGCCGAGCAGGGCAGAGCGGCGATTCAGCATGGAAGACGCACGGTCGGAAAAGTCGAAATTGATTGGCATGAATAGATGTCGTTGAAGGTTCTTCGATGCGGGACAGGGTCAGCCGAGCCAGCTCCCCGGCGCCAGCCCTTCGAGCGTGTGTGGCCCGATGGCGGCGCGGATCAGCCGCAGCGTCGGCAGCCCGACGGCCGCCGTCATGCGCCGCACCTGGCGGTTGCGGCCTTCGCGTATCGCTAGTTCCAGCCACGCGGTGGGGATGCTCTTGCGTTCCCTGATGGGGGGCTGGCGTTCCCAAACCTGGGGCGGCGGGTCGAGCAGGCGCGCCCTGGCGGGGCGCGTGGGGCCGTCGTTGAGTTGAACGCCGTTGCACAGCGCAGCAAGCGCCTCTTCGGTCGGCGTGCCTTCCACCTGCACCCAGTAGATCTTTTCCATCTTGAAGCGCGGATCGGCGATGCGCGCCTGCAGCTTGCCGTCGTCGGTGAGCAGCAGCAGGCCTTCGCTGTCGGCGTCGAGCCGGCCGGCCACGTAGACGCCGGGTATGTCGATGAAATCTTTCAAGCCGCGCCAGCGGCCCTCGGGCGTGAACTGGCTGAGGACGCCATAGGGCTTGTTGAAGCGGATCAGGCGGGAAGAAGGGCTCGGAAGGTTCATGAGCCGACAGGATAGCCCGGGTCTGTCCTGCAACATTCGCTGCGGTGGGTGGCTCCAATGGGTTCATCACCAAGGAGAACCCGGAAATGACGATGCGAAGCTCTATTCATCTCGCTTGCGTGGCGGCGGCGGGTTTTCTGATGGCGGCCTGCAGCAGCACGTCCCTGCGCGTCGGCGGCGCGCCGGAGGCGAGCGTCAAGAATTGCGTTGCCGCCGCAGCGCGTGAATTGCGGGTGCCACCGGCCAGCATCGTGGTGGACAGCGGTTCGACGCCGCGCGACGGGGTCTACACGATCAACCTGAAGGTCGGGCCGCAAGCGCGGCCCGCCGTTTGCACCACGGACGAGAACAGCGCGGTGCTGGGCGTCGTCTACAAGCGGCCGGGCGCGTACTGACAAAAACAAAAAAGCCGGAGCCATCGAGGCCCCGGCTTTCGCCTTGGAGGGACGCGGGCCGCCTTATTTGCCCCAGCTGTCCCGCATGCCCGCTGCGCGGTTGAACACCAGCTTGCCATCGGCGTCGCCCTTCGAATCGCGCACGAAGTACCCGTGCCGCTCGAACTGGATCCCGATGCCTGGCTCGGCCTTTGCCAGCGAGGGCTCGACGAACGCCGAGCACACTTCCAGGCTGGTCTTGTTCAGTTCGTCCAGCAGCTCGCCGCTGCCCGGGTTGGCTTCCGCGAAGAGCCGTTCGTACAGCCGCACTTCGGCCTGCACCGCATCGGCGGCGGCCACCCAGGTGATGTTGCCCTTGACCTTGATCGCGTCCGCGCCGGGCGTGCCGCTCTTGGTGTCGGGCACCAGCGTGGCCTGCACTTCGACGAGCTTGCCGTCGGCGTCCTTGGTGCCGCCGGTGCATTCGATGACGTGGCCGTACTTCAGCCGCACCTTGTTGCCGGGGAACAGGCGGAAGAAGCCCTTGGGCTGCACTTCTTCGTAGTCGGTGCGCTCGATCCACACTTCGCGGCCGAGCTTGAATTCGCGCTTGCCCATTTCGGGGTGGTGCGGATGCACGGGGGCCGAGCAGTCGTCGAGCGAGTCGTCGCCGCCCATCAGCTCGCCCCAGTTGGTGATGACGAGCTTGACCGGGTCGAGCACGGCCATGGCCCGTGGAGCGACAGGGTCGAGGGTGTCGCGCAGCGCGGCCTCGAGGCTGGCGTAGTCGATCCAGCCGCCCGACTTGGTGGTGCCGCTTCGCTCGCAGAACAGGCGCAGCGCTTCGGGCGTGTAGCCGCGGCGGCGCAGGCCGGCGATGGTGGGCATGCGCGGGTCGTCCCAGCCGTCGACGTATTTCTCCTCGACCAGCTGGCGCAGCTTGCGCTTGCTGGTCATCACGTGGGTGACGTTGAGGCGCGCGAATTCATATTGGCGCGGGTGCGGGCTGGCGACGAGGCCGCCTTCGGCGAGGCGGTCGAGCAGCCAGTCGTAGAAGGGGCGCTGGTCTTCGAACTCGAGCGTGCAGATGCTGTGGGTGATCTGCTCCAGCGCGTCTTCGATGGGGTGCGCGTAGGTGTACATCGGGTAGATGCACCACTTGTCGCCGGTGTTGTGGTGGTGGGCACGGCGCACGCGGTACAGCGCGGGGTCGCGCATGTTGATGTTGGTGCTGGCCATGTCGATCTTGGCGCGCAGGATGGCGGCGCCGTCGGCGACCTGGCCGTCGCGCATGGCACGGAAACGCGCCAGGTTTTCCTCGGGCGTGCGGGTGCGGAAGGGGCTGTCGGTGCCGGGCGTGTTGAAGTCGCCGCGGTTCGCGCGCACTTCGTCGGCGGTCTGCTCGTCCACGTAGGCGAGGCCGGCGCCGATGAGGTATTCGGCGGCCTCGTACATGAAGTCGAAGTAGTTGCTCGCGAAGTACTCGTGCTCCTGCAGCGTGCCGGGCGCGCTGGGGCGGTCGGCCAGGTAGGTTTCGTAGCCGAGCCACTTCACCGCGTCGCGGATGGAATCGACGTATTCCTGGTCTTCCTTCTCGGGGTTGGTGTCGTCGAAGCGCAGGTGGCACACGCCGCCGTATTCCTTGGCCAGCTCGAAGTTGAGCCAGATGCTCTTGGCGTGGCCGATGTGCAGGTAGCCGTTGGGTTCGGGCGGGAAGCGCATGCGCACCTTGGCCGGATCGGCCATGCCCTGGGCGTGGTGGGCGGCGCTGCCGGGCGATCCGCCCCACTTGCGGCCTGCGTAGGCGCCCTGTGCGAGGTCGTTCTCGATCACGTGGCGCAGGAAATTGCTCGGTGCAGCGGTCGTTTTGGCGCCGTTTTTGTCGGTCGGGGAGGTCATTGCGGCATTCTAGAGGGCGCCCTTTGAGCGTTACCTTTGGCAACTCTCTTCACATTGGCGGGTGCACCCCGTTTGCATTTGCCGCGTTCAATACGTACATGGGCGGTTCAGACCCGAACGCAGCGCCCCAAACAAGGAGTCCACATCATGAGCCTCACACGTTCTACTTTCTTCAAATGGGCCGCCGCAGGTGTCGTGGCAGCCGGTGCACTGTTTGCGGCCACCTCGGCCAGCGCTCGCAGCGACGTGAGCTGGTCGATCGGCGTCGGCGTGCCAGGCGTGGCTGTCGGCGTGGGCAACCCGGGCTATTACCCGGCTCCGGCCCCTGTGTACGTGCCGCCGGCACCCGTCTACTACGCGCCGCCGGCCCCGGTGTACTACAACCCGCCGCCGGTGTATTACCGTCCGGCCCCGGTCTACTACGGCCCGCCGGCCTATTACGGCCCGCGCTACTACGGTCGTGGCTACTACCGCGGTCATGGCCACTGGCGCTAATTAGCAACGGCTTTTGTGACTGAATGAAAAACCGGCCCTCGCGAGGGCCGGTTTTTTCATGGGTGCGGCGGAAGCCGGCTTTTCACATGGCGCGAAACAGGTGGGCGTAGAGGCGGCTGACCGGGATCTTCTCGGCGCGCCCGCGCAGCATGAGATGCATCTTGCCGGCCTCGTCGCGGTGTACCGACTCGATGGCCGCGCTGCGCACCACCACCGCCCGGTGCACCTGCCAGAAGGTGTCGGCGTCGAGCTGGGGCAGCAGCTGCTTCAGCGGCGTGCGAATCAGGTATTCGTGCGTGGCGGTCAGCACGCGTAGGTATTTGTCCGCGGCTTCGAAATACAGAACCTCGTCGATGGGCACCATGCGCACAGTGCTGCCGCCGGCGTCGCTGGCGGCAATCATGCGCAGCGGGGCGGCCGGCGGCGCGAGGGCTTCGGCGCCCGCGCCCGCGGCGCTCAGCACCTGGCGCCATTGGGCGAGGGTGCGCTCGAGGGCCTCGTCGGCCACGGCGGGCGTGGCTGCGGGCTGGCGGGCGGCCAGCGCCTGCTGCAGCCGGGCCACGGTCTTGCGCAGCCGCTGCGGCTGCACCGGCTTGAGCACGTAGTCGATGGCCTGGGCCTCGAAGGCGCGCGCGGCGTATTCGTCATAGGCCGTGACGAACACCAGCTGCGGCATCGGCGCCTGGTCGGCAGGCCAGCAGTCGGCCAGCTCGGCGACGGCGCCCAGGCCGTCCAGGCCGGGCATGCGGATATCGAAGAACAGCACCTGCGGCAGCAGGCGCAGCGCCTCGCGCACGGCGCCGCGGCCGTCTCCTGCGATGGCGACGACCTGCAATTCCGGCCAGGCGGCGGCCAGTTCGGCCTTGAGGGCTTGCGCGAGCAGGGGCTCGTCTTCGGCAATGAGGGCTGTCGGGGTCATCCTGGAATCTCAAACGGGCAGGGGGAAATTCAAAGTTGCGCAGGTGCCGCCGGTGCCGCCGGGCGCCAGGCGAAGGGCGCCTTGCGCGCCATACACGGTGGCCAGGCGCTCGCGCACCTGCTCCAGCCCGAAACTGCTGCCCTCGGAGGGCGGTGCGCCATCGAGGCCGACGCCGGTGTCGATCACTTCGATGACCAGCTGGCCTGCCTCCTGGCGCGCACGCACGGTGATTTCCCCGCCTTCCACCTTGGGCTCGAGCCCGTGGCGGATGCTGTTCTCGACCAGCGGCTGCAGCAGCAGCGGCGGCACGGGAACGTCGCGCAGTGCTTCGGGCAGGTCGAGCGTGTAGCGCAGGCGCTCGCCCATGCGCACCGACATCAGTTCGAGGTAGTCGGCCAGCCGCTCGAATTCTGCCGACAGCGGATGCGACAGCGTCCTCGAGCCGCTGAGCGTCATGCGCAGGTAGCTGTTGAGCCGGTCGAGCATGGCCACGGCGCGCGCCGGGTCGACGGTGATCAGCACCCGCAGGTTGGCCAGGGTGTTGAACAGCATGTGCGGCTCCAGCTGCGTTTCGAGCAGCTTGAGCCTTGCTTCGGTGGCGTTGCGCTGGGCTACCTCGATCTGGCTCTGCATGTGCTTGCTCTTGCCGAGGCTGTAGAAGAAGAAGCACATGCATACCGTCGCGACGATGGTGATGACGGCGGCGGTGGCCAGCTTGTGGCCCCGGATGTCGAGAAAGTCGAACGCGGGCGCGCCGACCCATGCGTCGCCGATGAGGTTTCCGACGAAAAAGCCGACGAACACGCCCGCCACCACCAGCAGGAGGCCCCAGGGGCCGCCGGGCCAGTGGATTTCATGGTGCCCGGTGAGCAGAAGCCGGCCGCAGTCGATGAACAGCCAGCTCACCGTGCCGATCGACAGCGAATAGACCAGGTGCGCGGCCCATCCGCCGCCTTCAGTGATGGTGAGCGCCGTGGCAATGAGGCAGCAGAAGACGGCGGTGATCAGGCCATGCCGGAGCATGTCCCGCAGGTTTGCCGACCCGAACCGGGGAAGTGGCGGGGCCTGCTCCAGGCTCACCCGCGGTCCCCGGCGCCCAGCGCGCGGCGTTCGCGTTCCACCAGGCGGTCGTAGAAGCCGCCGCCGGGCGCGATGAACCAGACCACCGCGCCGTGGATCAGCAGCCCCAGCCCCCAGCCCATGAGCGGATACATGGCCCAGCTGCGCCCGTTGGCGGCCGAGATCGTGACCAGGCCCACATTCACCAGCACATAGACGAAAGCGTGGATGTACCAGCCCATCTTGGCGCCGGCCCGGCGCCGGGCGAGGCGTTCGACATCGGAGGGCCGGGTGTTGTCGGAGGAGGGATTCATGACAGCTCCTTGTTGTACTGGACAGGAATGAAATCAGGGGTCGTCGACGGGGCCGGAGGCGTTGCCTGCAGGGCCGCGCGCCGTCTCAGTTCTTCCGTGGTGTCGCCGGGGCCGTCGGGCTTCCAGCCCGGCGGCTTCACGAGATAGCCCACGAAGGCGCGCACCGATCGCGCCGAGGCCAGGTCGCGGAACAGCGAGCGCCAGTGCGTGAACTCGATCTCGAAGATGTTGTTCGTGGTGATCGGGTTCACCAGCCCGTAGCGGCAGGGGAGGTCGGCGCGCTCGGGAATATAGGTGCCGAACAGCCGGTCGAACACGATCAGCACGCCGCCGTAGTTGCCGTCGAGGTATTCCAGGTTCGACGCATGGTGCACGCGGTGTGCCGAGGGCGTGTTCAGAAACCATTCCAGCGGGCCGAGGCGCGGAATCCAGGTCGCGTGGATCCAGAACTGGTACAGCAGGTTCAGCGTGAGCATCAGCAGGATCACCTTTGGCGGCATGCCCAGCAGCGGCGCCAGCATGAAGAAGGCCAGGGTGCCGGTGAGGCGGCCGGTCCAGCCGAAGCGGTAGGCGGCCGACAGGTTCAGCTGGTTCGGCGAATGGTGGATGGCATGGGTGCACCAGAACCAGCGCACCCGATGCGCCGCGCGGTGGTACCAGTAATAGCAGAACTCCTGGCCGATGAAGCAGGCGGCCCAGCCGGTCCAGTGGTCCATCGGCAGCGTGAACAGGCGGTGGGCGTAGAACCAATCCATGGCGCCGGTCCAGAAGGCCAGCGGCAACAGCCAGCGCAGCGGGTATTCGCGAACCAGGAAGTCGACCACCGAGACGCCGGACGCCTTCCAGTCGTAGCTGCGCCAGCCGTTGCGCAGGGAAAGCACCAGCGCTTCGGCGATGGAGGCGACGAGCACCACCGTGACGGAGATCTTGAGAATGAGCAAGAGCGCGTTCATGGTGGCAGTTCCTTGGGGCCGGTTGCCGATATTAGGCGGCGCGCACGCCGGCCGACATGGCGTCAGTACGGATGGCGAGCTTCCAAAGGCGTGCCGCGCGGGCCACGAAGACGCCGGTGAAGGCGCCGTACAGCGTCGGCACCACGATGCCGAAGGCGGCCTGGTGGCCCAGCTCGGGGTGCATGGCCAGGGCCGCGCCCACCACGTACTTGGTCAGGAAGATGCCCATCATGAGCATCAGCGGCACCGGGCTGCCGGCCACGTGGAAGCGGCGCTCGGCGGCGTCGTAGCGCGTGGCCGCGGGCAGCGGGCGCTGCAGCACCAGCGCCAGCATCACGACCGCGGCCAGGGCCCAGCCGAGCAGCGCGGCGAACGATTCGCCGAAGACCGAGATCACGCCGTAAAGCGACAGGCCGCCCATGGCGACGGGCATCAGCGTGACCCGGGACAGGCTCACTTCGTTGGTGAGCAACTGCCTGGCGCCGAGCCAGAGCAGGAGGAAGAAAACGGCGAACACCCACTTGGGCGTATGGAGGATGACTTGCATCAGCATGGTGGCGCTCCGTTGAAAGATGAAGAAAAGCCGAAGGGCGGGAGAAGAATCGATGGAGCGGACTTTGCCGGGCCCGACCCCTGCCGGCCACCGGCGTGCGACGAAATGCCGGGCGGCGGCGCGAACTGCGTCAGGCGGGCGTGAACTGCTGCGGCACGGGCGGCAGCTTTACCGACGCTTTACGGCGCAGCAAACTCCGCGGCTACCATTCCGCGCTGTACTCTAGGTCGAACCTCGCCCCCTTCGCACGCACAGCCCATGGAACAAGAAAAACCACCCGAGCCCCTGCCCGCCAACGTGTCTCCCACACATCCACAGGTGCGCAGGCGTCGCTGGGTCGGGGCGTTGCTGACGCTGCTGTTGCTCGCGGCCCTGGGGGGCGGTGCGTGGTACCTGATCCAGCGCGCGAAGACGCCCGCGGGTGCGCCGGGCGCGGCCCCTGGCGGGCGCCCGGGCGGTGCGGGTGGCCCGGGTGCACGCGGCGGCGGTGGCGGCGGTCCCGGCGGCCCCGGCGGCGCGGCCGTCAGCACGGTCGGCATCGCGACGGCCAGGCAGGCCGACATCCCGGTGCAGCTCGAGGCGCTGGGCACGGTCACGCCGCTGGCCAACGTGGTGGTGCAGCCCCAGGTGTCGGGCGTGCTCACCGCGGTGCTCTTCCAGGAAGGGCAGATGGTCAGGAAGGGCGACGTGCTGGCCACCATCGATCCGCAGCCGTTCCAGAACGCGCTGGCGCAGGCCAGCGGCGCACGCCAGCGCGACGAGGCCCAGCTGGCGGCGGCGCGCGTCACGCTGTCGCGCTACCAGACCCTGCTCGGGCAGGACTCCATCGCGCGGCAGGACGTCGACACCCAGGCCGCGCTGGTCAAGCAGCTCGAAGGCACCGTGGCCATCGACCGCGCCAACGAGAACACCGCGAAGCTCAACCTCACCTGGAGCCGCATCACCGCGCCGGTGAGCGGGCGCATCGGCCTGCGGCCGGTGGACGCGGGCAACTACATCTCGACCGGCGCCACCAACGGCATCGCCACCATCACCCAGATCGCGCCGATCGACGTCGAATTCGCGATTCCGCAAGACCGCGTGCCCGAAGTGCAGGATCGCCTGGCCCAGGGCGCGAAGCTCGACGCCACCGCCTTCGACCGCACGCGCACGCGCAGGCTCGCCACCGGCACCTTCGCCACGCTCGACAACCTGGTCGACACCGCGACCGGCACCGTCAAGGCCAAGGCCCGCTTCTCCAATGCCGACAACGCGCTGTTCCCGAACCAGTTCGTCAACCTGCGGCTGCTGCTGCGCACCGTGAGCGGCGCGGTGGTGGTGCCGGTGACGGCACTGCGCCACGGGCCCAACGGCGACTACGTGTACGTGCTGAAGGACGACAGCACCGTGGCGCAGCGCACGGTGACGCGCGGCGAGTCGAGCGTCGACAACGTCGCGATCACCTCCGGCCTCGCGGCCGGCGAACAGGTCGTGACCGAGGGCGGCGACCG
Source organism: Variovorax sp. PMC12 (assembly GCF_003019815.1). NCBI lineage: Bacteria > Pseudomonadati > Pseudomonadota > Betaproteobacteria > Burkholderiales > Comamonadaceae > Variovorax > Variovorax sp. PMC12. The sequence goes on along the minus strand of NZ_CP027773.1, from coordinate 2,028,626 downwards.
CCTGAAGGACGGCGCGCGGGTGCAGACCACGGTCGACCGGCCGGCGGCACCGCCGGCGGGCGCGGCCTCCGGGGAGCGCCGCGGGCATCGCGGCGAGCGCGGCGGTGCTGGCGGAGGTGGCCGGCGAGAAGGCGGCGCGGGCGGCGCGGGCGGCGCGGAAGGCGCGGGCACGCGGCAGCGGCCGGCTTCAACCGACTCGGCCACCCCCTCGGTGCCTCCGGCCGCGCCCGCGGTGCAGCCGGGCACGCCGCCCGCCGCGCCCGGCGGCACGATGCGCTGACCGATAGCGCTCCAACAGACAGACCGACCGACCGCAAGCGCCGCGACCGATGAGTCCCTCACGCCCGTTCATTCTTCGACCGGTGGCGACTTCGCTGCTGATGGTCGCCATCGTGCTGGCCGGCCTGGTGGCGTTCCGCTTCCTGCCGCTGTCGGCCCTGCCGCAGGTCGACTACCCGACCATCCAGGTGCAGACGCTCTACCCCGGGGGCAGCCCCGAGGTCATGAGCAACACCGTCACCGCGCCGCTGGAGCGCCAGTTCGGCCAGATGTCGGGGCTCGACCGCATGAGCTCGACCAGCGCGGCCGGCGTGTCGATCATCACGCTGCAGTTCTCGCTCGGCCAGACGCTGGACGTGGCCGAGCAGGAGGTGCAGGCCGCCATCAATGCCGGCGGTTCGCTGCTGCCAGCCGACCTGCCGGCACCGCCGGTGTACGCCAAGGTCAACCCGGCCGACGCGCCGGTGCTCACGCTGTCCATCACCTCCGACACGCTGCCGCTCACCGAGGTGCAGAACCTGGTCAACACCCGGCTCGCGCAGAAGATCAGCCAGGTCTCCGGCGTGGGGCTGGTGTCGCTGAGCGGCGGGCAGCGCCCGGCGGTGCGCATCCAGGCCAACACGCAGGCGCTGGCCACCAACGGCATCGGGCTGGACACGCTGCGCACCGCCATCGCGGCGGCCAACTCCAACGGCGCCAAGGGCAGCTTCGACGGCCCCAAGCGCTCCTACACCATCAATTCGAACGACCAGCTGCTCACGGTCGATGACTACAAGAACCTCATCGTCTCGTACAAGAACGGCGCGCCGATCCGCATGGTCGACGTGGCCCAGGTGGTCAACAGCGCCGAGAACACACAGCTCAGCGCCTGGGCCGGCAGCAAGGTCGACGGCAGCACCAGGCTGACCCCGGCCATCATCATGAACGTGCAGCGCCAGCCCGGCGCCAACGTGATCGCCACGGTCGACGCCATCAAGGCGCAGCTGCCCGAGCTGCAGGCCGGCCTGCCCACCGGGCTGAACATCTCCGTGCTGAGCGACCGCACGGCCGGCATCCGCGCCTCGGTGGAGCACGTCGAGATGGAGCTGGTGCTGGCCGTGGTGCTGGTGGTACTGGTGATCTTCGCCTTCCTGGGCAGCCTGCGCGCCACCGTCATCGCCAGCATCGCGGTGCCCATTTCGCTCATCGGCACCTTCGGGCTGATGTACCTGCTGGGCTACAGCCTGAACAACCTGAGCCTGATGGCGCTGACCATTGCCACCGGCTTCGTGGTGGACGACGCGATCGTGATGATCGAGAACATCGCGCGCTACATCGAGGAGGGCGAAAAACCGCTGCAGGCCGCCTTCAAGGGCGCCACGCAGATCGGCTTCACCATCATCTCGCTGACGGTGTCGCTCATCGCGGTGCTGATTCCGCTGCTGTTCATGGGCGACGTGGTGGGCCGGCTGTTCCGCGAGTTCGCGGTGACGCTGGCCATCACCATCCTGATTTCGGCGGTGGTGTCGCTCACGCTGGTGCCGATGATGTCGGCGCGCTGGCTCAAGCACGAGCCGAAGCGCGACACCGCCAGCCAGGGCCTCGGCGCGCGCGCGCAGCGCTTCTTCGACGGCGTGATGGTGCGCTACGACCGTTCGCTGCACTGGGTGATCGACCACCAGCCGCTCACGCTGCTGGTCGCGCTGCTCACCATGGTGCTCACGGTGGTGCTGTACCTCTCGATTCCGAAGGGCCTGTTCCCGACGCAGGACACCGGGCAGCTGCAGGCGCGCATCCAGGCCGCGCAGGACGTGTCCTTCGACCGCATGGCGCAGCTGCAGCAGCAGGCGGCGCACGCCATCCTCGAGGACGCCGACGTGGAGAACCTCAGCTCCTTCGTGGGCGTGGACGCGGCCAACAACACCATGCTGCACACCGGCAGCATGCTGATCAACCTGAAGCCCGGCCATGACAACCAGCAGAAGATCATGGACCGGCTGCGCGAGCGCGTGCGCGGCGTGGCCGGCGTCACGCTCTACCTGCAGCCCACGCAGGACCTGACCATCGACGCCGAGACCGGCCCGACCGAATACCGCGTGTCGCTCGAAGGCGTGGACAGCGCCGCCATCACCCAATGGATGACGAAGCTGGTGGCGCGGCTGCAGACCTCCGACAAGGTGCGCAACGTGAGCAGCGACGCGGGCGCGCAGGGCTTGGCGGCCTTCGTGAACGTGAACCGCGACACGGCCGCGCGACTGTCGATCACCGCGAGCACGGTGGACGACGCGCTCTACAGCGCTTTCGGCCAGCGCATCGTCTCGACCATCTTCACCGAGACCAACCAGTACCGGGTGATCCTCGAGGCCATGCCGGGCATGGTGAACACGCCGCAGAGCCTGGGCCAGCTCAGCCTGATTGCCGGCTCGGGCACGGCCACGCCGCTTTCGGCCATTGCCAACATCAGCGAGCAGCAGGCGCCGCTGCAGATCACGCACGTGGCGCAGTACCCGGCCAGCACGCTGAACTTCGACACCGCGCCGGGCGTGTCGCTCGGCTCCTCGGTCGACGCCATCCGCGCGGCGGCCAAGGAAATCGGGTTGCCCAGCAGCATCACCATGAGCTTCCTGGGCGCTTCGGGCGCGTACGAGCGCTCGCTGTCGAACCAGCTCTGGCTCATTCTGGCGGCGGTGGTGTGCGTCTACATCGTGCTGGGCGTGCTGTATGAAAGCTATGTGCATCCGCTCACCATTCTTTCGACGCTGCCCTCGGCCGGCGTGGGTGCGCTGCTGGCGCTCATGATCACCGGCAACGACCTGGGGGTGATCGGCATCATCGGCATCATCCTGCTGATCGGTATCGTCAAGAAGAACGCGATCATGATGATCGACTTCGCCATCGACGCCGAGCGCAATCAGGGCAAGTCGGCGCGCGAGGCGATCCACCAGGCGGCGCTGCTGCGCTTGCGGCCCATTCTCATGACCACGCTGGCCGCGCTGTTCGCCGCCGTGCCGCTGATGCTGAGCTTCGGCGACGGCGCCGAGCTGCGGCGCCCGCTGGGCCTGGCCATCTTCGGCGGCCTGATCGTGAGCCAGCTGCTCACGTTGTTCACCACGCCGGTGATCTATCTTGCGTTCGACCGGCTGGGTGGGGGAAGCACCCGGCGCACGATCGAGGAGGAAGCGGCTTGAACCGTTTGGCTGCTTGCCGGCTTGTTTTTCCGGGGCCGGGACTCGCCCCGGCGGGCGACTCACTTTCTTTTGCTTCGTTAAAAGAAAGTAAGCAAAGAAAAGGCGACCCCGCTGTCTGCGACCCCTGCGCTGCGCTACGGGGCAACCTGCGGTGCTCGTGTTTCGCGGGGTCTCGCAGAACTCGCTTCGCTCAAACAGCTGCGAGCCCTTGTCCGCGAAACGCTGCGCTCCTCGGCGCAGCCAGAGGGGAGGGGAACCCACTCGGGCCTTTGCTTCGCTCGGCCCCATGTGGCACAGCCGCTGCGCGGCTGCGCTTCCGCGCCGAGCGCAGGAATGGCGCGTCCGGTTTTCAACGCCCTTCTGGCTGCGCCGAGGAGCGGAGCGTTTCCGGCCTCAGCCCAACGCAAGGAGCGCAGCGATGAACCTCTCGCTGCCCTTCGTGCGCCGCCCCATCGGCACGGTGCTCCTCACCATCGGCGTGGCGCTGGCCGGCATTGCCGCCTTCTTCGTGCTGCCGGTGTCGCCGCTGCCGCAGGTCGACTACCCGGTCATTTCCGTCAACGCGTCCATTCCGGGCGCGAGCCCCGAGACCATGGCCACCAGCGTGGCCACGCCGCTGGAGCGGCACCTGGGCACCATCGCGGGCGTCAACGAGATGACCTCGACCAGCTCGGTCGGCACCTCGCGCGTCACGCTGCAGTTCGACCTGAGCCGCGACATCAACGGCGCCGCGCGCGAAGTGCAGGCCGCCATCAGCGCCAGCCGGGTCGACCTGCCCGCCACGCTGCGCAGCAACCCGACCTACCGCAAGGCGAACCCGGCCTCGTCGCCGGTGATCATCCTGGCGCTCACCTCCAAGACCAAGACGCCGGGCCAGATCTACGACGCGGTCTCCAACATCGTGAGCCAGCGGCTGTCGCAGGTGGAGGGCGTGGGCGACGTCGAAATCGGCGGCGGCTCGCTGCCCGCGGTGCGCATCGAGCTGCTGCCTTTCGCGCTCAACCGCTACGGCATCAGCACCGAGGACGTGCGCGCCGCCATCCAGGCCTCCAACGCCAACCGGCCCAAGGGCATGGTGCAGGGCGAGGGCCGCAAGCTGCAGATCTACACCCAGACACCGGCCCTGCGCGCGAGCGACTACGCGCCCATGGTCATCGCCTGGCGCAACGGCGCGGCGGTGCGGCTGCAGGACGTGGCCGAGGTGCTCGACGGCGTGGAAGACACGCGCACGCTGGGCCTGTTCAATGGCGAGCCCGCGATCATCGTGCTGATCACGCGGCAGCCCTCGGCCAACATCATCGAGACGGTCGACAGCGTGCGCGCGCTGCTGCCCGAGCTGCAGGCGCAGCTGCCGCCCGACGTCACGCTGCAGGTGGCCTCGGACAGCACCAACTCCATCCGCGGCTCGCTGCGCGAAGTCGAGTTCACGCTGGTCATCTCCGTCATCCTGGTGGTGCTGGTTGTGAGCCTGTTCCTGCGCAGCGTGCGCGCGACCATCGTGCCGGCGGTGGCCACGGTGGCGGCGCTGCTGGGCACCTTCGGGGTGATGTACCTGCTGGGCTTCAGCCTCAACAACCTGAGCCTGATGGCGCTCACGGTGGCCACGGGCTTCGTGGTGGACGACGCCATCGTGGTGCTGGAGAACACCAGCCGGCACATCGAGTCGGGCATGACGCGCATGAAGGCGGCCTTGCTGGGCGCCAAGGAAGTCGGCTTCACCGTGCTGTCGATCAGCGTGTCGCTGGTGGCGGTGTTCATTCCGCTGCTGTTCATGGGCGGGCAGGTGGGGCGGCTGTTCCGCGAGTTCGCGGTCACGCTGTCGGCGGCGGTGATGATCTCGCTCGTCATCTCGCTGACCACCACGCCCATGATGTGCGCCTGGATGCTCAAGCCCGGCGGCGAGCACGACAAGGACAAGCCGCAGGGCCGCCTGGGTCGCATGGCCGCGCGCAGCTACGACTGGGTGCTCAAGCGCTACGAGCACAGCCTCGACTGGGCGCTGGACAGCAAGGGGCTGGTCATGCTGATCCTGGTGGCGGTGGTCGGGCTCAACGTGTACCTGTTCAGCGCCACGCCCAAGGGCTTCTTCCCGCAGCAGGACAGCGGCCAGCTCAACGGCGGCCTGCGCGCCGACCAGAGCATTTCGTCCAAGGCCATGGCCGCCAAGCTGCGCGAGGTGGTCGACATCATCCGCGCCGACGAGGCGGTCGACACCGTGGTCGGCTTCACCGGCGGCAGCCGGGCAGGCGGCGGCTTCATGTTCGTCAACCTGAAGCCGGCCAGCCAGCGCAAGGACAGCGGGCTGGCCGTGATCGCGCGGCTGCGGCCCAAGCTCAATGCGGTGGCCGGCCTGCGCGTGTTCCTGGGCACCGTGCAGGACGTGCGCTCGGGCGGGCGCTCCAGCAACTCGACCTACCAGTACACGCTCAAGAGCGACAGCCTGGCCGACCTGCGCACCTGGGCGTCCAAGCTGGCCGACGAAATGAAGCTGCAGCCGGTGCTGACCGACATCGACACCGACCAGACCGAGAACGGCGTCGAGACCATGGCGCAGGTCGACAAGAACACCGCGAACCGGCTCGGCGTGACCTCCACCGCCGTGGACAACGCGCTGTACAACGCCTTCGGCCAGCGGCAGGTGGCGACCATCTACACCGAGCTCAACCAGTACCACGTGATCATGGAATGGGCGCCGCGCTACACGCTCAGCCCCAATGCGCTGAGCGACGTGTATGTGCCGGCCACCAGGACCACGGTGGTGGCGGGGCAGGCGGTGACCACGCAGGTCGCGGCGCCGACCACGACTTCCAATTCGGCGCAGTCGGGCAGCAAGACGAGCACGGGCACGGCCGCGGCTTCCGGTTCGAGCGCGTCCAGCACCTCGGTGCCGGTGTCGGCCAACCCGGCGCTGCGCAATGCCTCGTCGGGCAACGTGCTGAGCAACACGGCCACGTCCCTGGTGCCGCTGTCCGCGGTGGCGAAGTTCTACGAAAGCTCCGTGGCCACTTCGGTCAGCCACCAGGACGGCGAACTGGCGACCACCATCTCGTTCAACCTGGTGGAAGGCGCCAACCTGGGCGACGCCCGCGAAGCCATCGCCAAGGCCGAGGCCAACATCGCCATGCCGACCAACGTGCGCGGCGCGTTCGCGGGCACGGCGGCGAGCGCGCAGCAGTCGCAGAGCCAGCAGGCCATGCTGATCCTGGCGGCGCTGGTCGTCATCTACATCGTGCTGGGCATCCTGTACGAGAGCCTGGTGCACCCGATCACCGTGCTGTCGACGCTGCCTTCGGCCGGCGTAGGCGCGGTGCTGGCGCTGCTGATGTTCCGCATGGAGTTCTCGATCATTGCGCTGATCGGCGTGTTCCTGCTGATCGGCATCGTCAAGAAGAACGCCATCCTGATCATCGACTTTGCGCTGGAGGCCGAGCGCTCGCGCGGCCTCAGCCCGCTGGAGGCGGTGCGCGAGGCCTGCCTGCTGCGCTTCCGCCCCATCCTCATGACCACCATGGCCGCCGCGCTGGGCGCGCTGCCGCTGGCCATCGGCTTCGGCGAAGGCGCCGAGCTGCGCCGGCCGCTGGGCGTGGCCATCATCGGCGGGCTGATCGCCAGCCAGATGCTGACCCTGCTAACCACGCCGGTGGTCTACCTGCTGCTGGACAAGCTGCGCCGCCGCAGCGCCCACGAACACGAACTGAGCCGTGCCACGACCGCCTGAGACCATCGCCATGAAAGCACTGCTTCCTTCTTCTCTTTTCCGCGCGCCGGGGCGCCTTTCGCTTTCGGCGCTCGCGCTGGCCGCGCTGCTCGCGGGCTGCTCGGTCGGCCCGCTCTACCACCAGCCCGTGACCGCACTGCCCAACGACTGGAAAGAGCAGAAGGCCGCCGAAGGCTGGCTGCCCGCCGCGCCGGCCGACGCGCTGGACCGCGGCGAGTGGTGGAAGCTGTTCGGCGACCCGACGCTCGACGAGCTGGCCTCGCGGGTGCAGGTGTCGAACCAGAACATCGCCGCGGCGGTCGCCAACTACGCCAACGCGCAGGCGCTGGTGCGCGGGCAGCGCGCGGGGCTGTTCCCGCAGGTGTCGCTCAACGGATCCGGCAGGCGCTCGGACACGGGCAGCACCAGTCCTTCCAACGCTTTCTCCGCCACGCTCGACGCGACCTGGGCACCCGACGTCTGGGGCCGGCTGCGCGAGTCGGTGAACAGCGCGTCGGCCAATGCGCAGGCCAGCGAGGCCGACCTGGCATCGGCGCGCCTGTCGGCCATCGGCAACCTGGCCACCAACTACCTGTCGCTGCGCGAGGCCGACGTGGAGATCGGGCTGCTCGACCAGACCATCGAAGGCTACGAACGCGCCTACACCATCACCAGCAACCGCTACAAGGCCGCCATCGCCGCGCAGTCCGACGTGCTGCAGGCGCAGAGCCAGCTGGCCACGGCCCGCGCCACGCGCCTGTCGCTGGTGCGCAACCGCGCCACCTACGAGCACGCCATCGCGATGCTGGTGGGCGCGGTGCCGGCCGATTTCAGCCTGCCGCCCGCGGCTTGGAAACAGACCGTGCCCGGCATTCCGACCGGCGTGCCTTCGACCCTGCTGCAGCGCCGGCCCGACATCGCGTCCGCCGAGCGCTCGGTGGCCTCGGCCAACTCGCAGATCGGCATCGCGCGTTCCGCCTATTTCCCGAGCTTCAACCTCAGCGCGGCAGTCGGCGGCAGCGCCAGCCGGGTCGGCGACCTGTTCAATGCGTCGAATTCGCTCTGGTCGCTCGGCCTCTCGGCGGCGCAGGTGCTGTTCGACGCGGGCGCCATCTCGGCCAACGTGGACGCGGCCAAGGCCAGCTACGACGCCAGCGTGGCGCGCTATCGCCAGACCGTGCTCGCCGCGTTCCAGGGCGTGGAAGACCAGCTCACCGCGGGCGCCACGCTGGCGCAGCAGGAAGGCATGTACCGCGAGGCCTCCGCGGCCGCGGACAAGACCGAGCAGATCCTGCTCAACCAGTACCGCTCGGCCCTGGTGGCCTACACCGACGTGGTGACTGCCCAGGTGGCTGCACTGAACGCGCGGCGCACGCTGGTGCAGGTGCAGCTCAACCGGCAGCTCGCTGCCGTCTCGCTGATCCAGGCGCTCGGCGGCGGCTGGCATGCGGGCTGGATGGAAGGCGAGGCGCAGCCAGGGCAGCCTGCCGCCTCACCGGCCTCATCCGCCAGGCCGTGATCGCCTGATCACCCGGCCCCCGTCGAGGGCGCCGGGTCACGTTCCGATGACGCGTCGCCGGTCAGTGCGCCGGACGGTCCATCGCATGGCCGAGATAGTCCTTGTCGGTCACCAGCACCCACAGCGCCAGCACCAGGATCACCGCGGCCACGAGCACTGCGTTGATCAAGGCCGTTTCCGAGCCGCGGAACCCGACCAGCCAGGGCGACACCGCGAGCCAGGCCGCCAGCGCGACCTCGCTCCATTCTTCCCACTGTCGCGGCACGAAGGTCGCGCCCAGCGCCACGGCGCCCAGCACGATGCCGGTCGCCACCATCGTCCACATCGCGGACTGCATGTCCGAAAAACCCAGGACCCAGGGCGAGACGATGAGCCACGCGCCGGCGACGGCGTTGACTGGATCCTGCCAATGCTTGACTTGTTTCATGGCTGTTACTCCTGTCGCGACAAGGCATCGCGCCAGTTTTTGACCTTCATTTCAGAACGCGGTTCCGTTTTGCAGGCGTCGCCGGGCAGAAACATAAAAAAATGCACCTAAAAGGTGCCGTTTAGTACTTCCCAAGTACGACTACAGTGATTATTCTTAAATGTGTTAGTAAATGTTATAAATTTTTGCCTGTTCATCGAAAAAGTCCGAAAACTGATTTTTACGGAAATCGGGGATATGAAGCTTTGATACCGGGCCGTACCATCCGCGCGGCCCGATCCCGGGCGCACCGTTTCCGATTTCCGATGACCCCCCCAGATACCTCCCGGACACGCGCGTTGTCCGTGGCCGATACGCTGCGCAATCGCATCTTCGACGGTGCGATCGCACCCGGTTCCCACCTGATGGAGATCACCCTCGCCAACGAGCTGGGCGTGTCGCGCACGCCTGTGCGCGGCGCGATGGCGCGGCTGGCCGACGAGGGATTGCTGGTCTATCTGCCGAACAAGGGTTTCCAGGTGCGCCGCTTCAACGCCAAGGACGTGTTCGACGCCTTCAGCGTGCGCGCCAACCTCGAAGGCATGGGCTGCCGCATCGTCGGCGAGCGCGGGCTGGACGGCTCCGCGCTGGAACAACTGGTGGCCATGCTCGCAGAGCAGCACGAGGTGATGCGCTCCGACGGCTGGAGCGACGAGCGCGCCACGCGCTGGCACGACCTGAACCTCGAATTCCACCGCAAGCTGCTCATGCTGGCCGAGAACCGCTGGCTGAGCGAGGCGGTAGGCCGCGCCTACCAGTTGCCGATCATCTTCGACAGCAATCTGCGCCCACACAACCGCGACGCGTCGTTGCCGCTCTACCACCGCGCGCAGGCCGAGCGCGCGCTGGAAGAACACCGCCAGATCGTCGAGTCGCTCAGCCGCGGTGAAGCCGTCGACGCCGAGGCGCTCATGCGCGAGCACATCACCGCCAACCGCGACCTCCTGGTGCGCCACCTCGGCAAGCAGAGCGGCCGGGTGCGCGCGCTGGCCTGACCCGGTCGGCGCGGGGCTTCAGCCTCCGCGCACCGCCGGCGGCACCAGGTACGCCCCCGATTCGAACAACTGTGCTTCGGCCTGGTCGATGCGCCGGATACCCGGCTTGCCCGCGCGGCTGGCCAGCAGTTCGACCAGCGCCTCCGTCAACGCCACGCCGGCCGCGACCGACGGGAAGAACGATGGACTGCTGATGGTGAACAGCAGCGTCTCGTCCGCCAACAGCGACAGCGGCGAGGCCGCGCTGTCGGTGATGGCGACGATGCGGCAGCCCGCCGTCTTGGCCGCCTCCGTGACCTGCAGCGCCTCGCGCGAGTAGGGCGCGAAGCTCGCGACCACCAGCGCGTCGCCCTTGGCGAAGGCGCGCTGCTGCATCTCCAGCGAGCCGCCCTGGCCGTCGACCAGGTGCACGCTGTCGCGGAAGAGCCGATACACGTAGACGAACGAAAAAGCGATAGGAAAGCAGGCCCGGAAGCCCGCCGCATGCACGGCGGGGGCTTTTTCTATCAGCGCGCAGGCCTTCTGCAGCGCCTGCTCGCTCTGGCGGTGGGTGGCCTCGAGGTTGCGGCGCTGCACCTCGAACATCTCCCCGGTCAGGCTCTTGTCGCTGGCGCGGCCGACCAGCTGCTTGGCGCGCTCGCCGTATGTGTCGGCGTCCAGCCCCATGTCGGCGGCGAACGCCTCCTTCAGCTGAGGCCAGCCCTCGAAGCCCAGAGTCTGCGCGAAGCGCACGAGCGTGGCGGGCGTGCTCTGCGAGCGCGTGCCCACGTTGCGCATCGAGCCGGTGACCACCTCGTTCGGGTGGTCGAGCACGTAGCGCGCCACTTGCTGCAGCGCGGGGCTCAGTTCGTTGAAGCGCTCGCGGATCCGGTCTTTGGCGCCCATGGCGATGTCTCTTCCTGATGGCTTCTGTTGCGGTTGGAACAAATGTACCGGACGAGATCAATCGCGGCAGTTGACGGAACAAATGTTCCAAATAATAATTCGGGCGAAACGTTAGTTCCAAAGAAAATCCACCGATCCCGCCCGACATGACGCACGTCTTCCACCGCCATCTCCGCCAGACCCCGCCCGTTGCCGCCGGCTCGCACGGCATGTACATCCGCGACCGCGAAGGGCGCGAATACCTCGACGCCTCGGGCGGCGCGGCCGTGTCTTCGCTCGGCCATGCGCATCCCGAGGTACTGGCGGCCATGCATGCGCAGATCGACACGCTGGCCTATGCACACACCAGCTTCTTCACGAGCGACGTGGCCGAGCGGCTGGCCGACGAGCTCATCGGCTCGGCGCCCGGGGGCATGAGCCACGTGTACATGGTGAGCGGCGGCTCCGAGGCGGTGGAGGCGGCGCTCAAGATGGCGCGCCAGTACTTCGTGGAAATCGGCCAGCCGCAGCGCACCCATTTCATCGCGCGCCGCCAGAGCTACCACGGCAACACGCTGGGCGCGCTGGCGGTGGGCGGCAACGCGTGGCGGCGCGAGCCCTTTGCGCCCATCCTCGTGCCGGCCACGCATGTGTCGCCGTGCTACCCGTATCGCGAGCAGCGCGCCGGCGAAAGCGCCGAGCAGTACGGCCTGCGCCTGGCGGCCGAGCTGGAAGCAGCCATCCTCGCGCAGGGCGCCGGCCGCGTGATCGCCTTCGTGGCCGAGACGGTGGGCGGCGCCACGGCCGGCGTGCTGGCGCCGGTGCCCGGTTATTTCAAGGCGGTGCGCGAGGTCTGCGACAAATACGGCGTGCTGCTGATCCTCGACGAGGTGATGTGCGGCATGGGCCGCACCGGCACGCTGCACGCCTGCGAGCAGGAAGGGGTGGTGCCGGACCTGATGACCATCGCCAAGGGGCTGGGCGGCGGCTACCAGCCGGTGGGCGCGGTGCTGGCGCAGCGCCGCATCGTAGAGGCCATGTCCAAGGGCAGCGGCTTCTTCCAGCACGGTCACACCTATCTCGGCCATCCGATGGCCTGCGCCGCCGCGCTCGCGGTGCAGCAGGTGATACGGCGCGACGGCCTCGTTGCAAAGGTTCGCGAGGACGGCATCGTCTTCGGTGCCATGCTGGCCGAGGCGCTGGGCGCGCATCCGCACGTGGGCGACATCCGCGGCCGCGGCTTCTTCTGGGGCCTCGAGCTGGTGGCCGACCGCGCGGACAAGACGTCGTTCGACCCGGCGCTCAAGGTCCATGCGGCCGTCAAGAAAGACGCGATGGCGCGCGGCCTGCTGTGCTACCCCTTCGGCGGCACGGTCGATGGTCGGCAGGGCGACCACGTGCTGCTGGCGCCGCCCTTCATCGCCACCCGGCAAGACCTGCGGCGGATCGTCGAGCGCCTGGCCGAATCGATCGACGCCGTGACGCGCGCCGCCGCGCGCTGAGAGCCGCTTTCCCCCTTCGCTTTTTTCTTCAACCGTCGTTCCGAGGAGCGTTTCATGCCCAAGCTTCGTCCGCTGTCTTCATGCGGTGCCGCCGCGTTCGCGCTGGTTTTCGCGTCCCTGCTGCCCCTGGGCGCAGCACAGGCGCAGGAGAGCGACACGCTCGCCAAGATCAAGGCCAGCGGCGCCATCACCTTCGGCTACCGCGAGTCGTCATTCGGCTTCTCCTACCTCGACGGCAACCTCAGGCCGATCGGCTACAGCATCGACATCTGCAACCGCATCGTCGACGCGCTGAAGACGGAATTGAAGATGCCGAACATCGACATCAGGTACCAGGCCGTGACCTCCGCCAACCGCATCCCGCTTGTGCAGAACGGCACGGTCGACATCGAGTGCGGCTCCACCACCAACCTGGTCGAGCGGCAGAAGCAGGTGGCGTTCTCGCCGGACATCTTCCGCTACAACGTGCGCATGCTGGTCAAGGCCGATTCGGGCATAAAGAGCATCGCCGACCTGCAGGGCAAGACGGTGGCCACCACCAGCGGCACCACCTCGTTCCGGCTGCTGCGGGAAGCCGACCGCGGCCGCGGCCTCGACGTGACCAACCTCCCGGGCAAGGACCACAGCGATTCCTTCCTGCTGGTGGAAAGCGGCCGCGCCCATGCCTTCGTGCTCGACGACATCCTGCTGGCCGGCCAGCTCGCCAATGCGCGCAACCCGAAGGACTTCACCATCACCGGCGAAAGCCTGCGCACCGAGAACCAGTCGCTGATGTTCCGCAAGGACGACCCGGCCTTCAAGGCGCTGGTCGACCGCGTGGTGTCGGGCATGATGAAGTCGGGCGAGATGGAGAAGCTCTACGCGCGGTGGTTCATGTCGCCGATTCCGCCGAAGGGCATCAACATCAACTACCCGCTCAACGCAGAGACGAAGGACGCGTTCGCGAATCCCTCGTCCAGAGGCATCTGACACCGACGACCCCATGACCCGCATTGCCCTGATCCACGCGCTCTCGCACTCCGTCGCTCCCATCAACGAGGCCTTCGCGCGCGACTGGCCCGAGGCGCAGCGCATGAACCTGCTCGACGACAGCCTCTCGGCCGATCTCGCGCGGGGCGGCAGGGGGCTCGACGAGGCGATGCACGAGCGCTTCCAGCGCCTGGCGCAGTACGCGGTGGACACCGGGGCGCGCGGCATTCTCTTCACCTGCTCGGCCTTCGGGCCCTGCATCGAGGCGGTGGCGCGGCGGCATGCGGGCATTCCGGTGCTCAAGCCCAACGAGGCCATGATCGACGAGGCGGCGCAAGGGCAGGGCCGGCTGGGGCTGATCGCCACCTTCGCGCCCACGCTGGCGTCGATGCCGCCCGAATTCCCGCAAGGAACGCCGCTTGAACTCGCGCTGGCCGAAGGCGCGCTCGATGCGCTGAACGCCGGCGACGTGCAGCGGCACGACGCGCTCATCGCCGCCCAGGCCGCCGCATTGCGCGAGCGCGGCTGCACGCGCCTGGCGCTGGCGCAGTTCAGCATGGCGCGGGCGCGCGCCGCCTGCAAAGCGGCCAGCGGCCTGCCGGTGCTGACTACCGTCGACAGCGCGGTGCGCGCGCTGCGCCGGCGCTCATCAGCGTGAGGCGCGCGTGTTTTCGATGACCGAGAACAGCGCCGTCATCGCGATCTGCGCCGCATCGCCGCGGCCCAGCCGGCGCGTGACCAAGCTCTCGCGGTCGGTGCCCTCCAGGCCCTGCGACAGGCGCCGGTAGATGTCCGCCGAAGGCATGGTCGCCGACGTGCCGAGCGCGTCGCAGTAGGTGTCTGCGAGGATGCGTGTGAGCTCCTCGCTCTGCGCGTTCGACAGCTTCATCGGGTCGCCCGCGAAGACGGCGGCAATGCAGCGCAGCAGGTAGGCCTGCGTCTCCAGCGAGAACGACTGCTGCCGCACATAGCACTCGAAGGCGCCCCAGAACAGCGCCTCGGAGGTGCGGCGCCAGCTCTCGAGCACCTTGCGCGCCTTGGCCACCAGGTCGGCATGCGCGTCGCCGGGCTCGGTCGGGCGCAGGGCCAGCCCCTGAAGGGTGAGCGAGACCTCGGGCGCGGCGGCGCCGAGGATGAAGCTCCAGAACTTCCAGCGGGCGTACCACTTCTTGTCGTGCGCCGGGTCCAGCGGCTCGAGCAGCCAGAAGTCGATGCTCTGGGCCGCGTCGGTGCGCTGTCCGGCGGCGATGCCGTCACCCAGGTCCAGCTCCTGCATGACCGATTCCATGCGGTCGGCGGCAATGTGCCCCTGCGCCACGATGCCGGTGCCGTGGCCGGCGCGGTCGATCTCGCGCAGCCGTTGCATCAGCTGGCGCAACTCGCCGGCCGAGGCGCCGGTGGCCCGGACCACCCGCCGCATCGATGCGCACTGCTCCTCCTCGATGTCCCGCGCGTTCTTGCGGCGGTCTTCGCCATGGTCTTCGGCAGTCGAGACATGCTCTTCGAGGCGGTCCGCGAGGGTGGAGGTGGGCATCGGTGAAACTCCCCCGGATCAACCCGTCCGGGCGGTTTCCACTATGGGTCAACGCGGCGCCGCGGCATATCACCTGAACTAGGTATGCTGACCTGCACCTGAACGCCGGCCGCCGGCGCCATCGTGATAATTGCGGCTCTTTCAAGGAGTACGCGTGGACATCGTTTTGCTGGTCAAGGCCGCCATCATGGGCATCGTGGAGGGGCTGACCGAATTCCTGCCGATCTCGTCGACCGGCCACCTCATTCTTGCCGGCTCGCTGCTCGGCTTCGACGACGACAAGGCCAAGGTCTTCGACATCGCCATCCAGACCGGCGCGATCTTCGCGGTGGTGCTGGTCTACTGGGAAAAGATCAGGTCGACCGTGGTCGCGCTGCCCCGGCAGCCGCGGGCGCAGCGGCTGGCGCTGAACATCTTCATCGGCTTCCTGCCGGCGGTGGTGCTGGGCCTGCTGTTCGGCAAGGTCATCAAGGCGCACCTGTTCATCCCGACCGTGGTGGCAAGCACCTTCATCATCGGCGGCTTCATCATTCTCTGGGCCGAAAAGCGGCCGCCGGGCTCGGTGCGCATCGAGCACGTGGACGACATGACGCCCTGGGACGCGCTCAAGGTCGGACTGGTGCAGTGCTTCGCGATGATCCCCGGCACCAGCCGCAGCGGCTCGACCATCATCGGCGGCATGCTGCTGGGGCTGTCGCGGCAGGCGGCGACCGACTTCTCTTTCTTCCTGGCCATCCCGACGCTCATCGGCGCGGGCGTGTACAGCCTCTACAAGGAGCGCGCGCTGCTGTCGGTGGCCGACATTCCGCTGTTCGCCGTGGGGCTGGTGTTCTCGTTCGTGAGTGCGTGGCTGTGCGTGCGCTGGCTGCTGCGCTACATCAGCACCCACAACTTCGTTCCGTTCGCCTGGTATCGCATCGTGTTCGGCATCGTCGTGCTCGCCACGGCGTGGACCGGCACGGTGGTCTGGGCCGACTGAGGCAGTTCCGTTCAGGCCTGCGCGGCCAGCGGCATGCGCAGCAGCACCTGCGTTTCGCCGGGCCGTGACTGCAGCTGCAGCTGCGCCCCGAGCCGCCGCGCGCGGGCATGCAGGCTGCGCAGGCCAGCACCGGCGGCCTTCTCGATGTTCTCCACGGCAAAGCCACGTCCGTCGTCTCGCACGCTGAGCCGAAGCTCCGCACCGGCGCGCGCCACGCTCACGTCCACGCGCCGGCTGGCGCTGTGCTTGAGCACGTTGGTCAGCGCCTCCTGCAGGAAGCGCATCAGGTCGAGGCTCTGTGACGCGGGCAGCTCGAGCGTCTCGATGTTCGACACGCTCCAGCGGCAGTCGATGCCGCTGGCCTCCAGCAGCTGCGTGCTGCGGTAGCGCATCGGCGCCAGCAGCTCGCCCAGTGCGCGGGCGCCGTCGTCGCGGCCGGTGGCGTCGATGATCAGCCGCAGGTCGTCGCGCAGATGCTTGAGCATGGCGAGCAGCTCGGGTGCGCCGAGGTCCCCGGGCGTGCGCTCCAGCTTGGCGATGCTGCCCACGAGCATGCCGCCGAGTCCGTCGTGCAGGTCGCTCACCAGGTTCACACGCTCGCCGATGCGCGCATGCGTCAGCTCCAGCGCATGCTGCTGCGCCAGCGTGGCGGCCAGCTCGGCCTTGGCGGCGTTCACTTCCTCGATGAGTTCGGTGTTGAAGTTCTCGATGCGCTCGAGGCTCTTCACGAACTGCGCGGCCAGCGTCAGCGCCATGCCCAGCAGCAGGATGTACGAGGACATCGTCGTGTAGTAGGTGTTGCTGTCGATGATCTGCGTGAACACCAGCAGGTCGTGCGCATCGGTGAGCGCCGACACCGCCATGAACGGGGCGAGGGGGCGCATCGGGCTGTCGCGGTGGCGCAGGGCATGCACGATGGCGGTGCCGTTCACGGCCATGACCGTGAGCCCGCCCACCAGGGTCCAGATGGCGCGGTGCGCGATCAGGTCGGCACCGGGCGCCAGCCACAGGTCGAGCACGCCGGCCATCGCCAGCAGCAGCGCCGCGCCCTCCAGGCGCGGCATGCGCCGCCCGCAGAAGCGCAGCGCGAAGACCACGTAAGACACGCCGAACACCAGCAGCAGGGAAACGTTCAGCGCCTGCCAGCCGTGGTTGCTGGCAAAGGGCCAGGGGCTGGTCGCGATCTGGTTGTAGCCGAACAGCAGCCACAGCACCGACATCAGCGCGAACCAGCCATAGGCCGTCTCGCGCCGGCGCAGCAGCCACAGCGCGGCGAAGAAGGCCGAGGCCGCCGCGCTCACCGCCAGGCCCAGCACCTGCAGGTCGCGGCGGATCAGGCGCTCGCGCTCGAAATCCGCCTGCATCGCGGCCGGCGTGCCCAGGCTCACAGGCCCCAGCCCGGCCTGGTAGGCGAACAGGCCCGACACCCGCACCAGCAGCGTGTTGGTGCCGGGCTTGAGCAGCGGCGGCGCCAGCAGCCAGTAGCGCGGCGTGTTCCAGGCGCGCGTGAGCGGCTCGACCAGGCTGTCGTCGCGCGAGATCGGCGTGCCGTTGAGCGACACCTCGCCGGCCATGTTCAGGTAGTGCAGCAGCAGGCCGGCTTCGTGCACCTGCGCGGGCTGGTCCCAGGTCAGCCTGTACCAGACCACGCCGTCGAAGCCCGGCCAGCGCGCGGCCCAGCTGTCGGGCAGGGTGACGGGCGTCCAGCCCTCGGCGGGCGGGGCTGTGTCGTTCCAGCCGTTGCCGCGCACGGCCTCCACGCGCAGCGCGGGGGCCTCCGCGCCGGCCTGGGCAAAGGCCGCGGGGGCTGCAAGAAGGAAGAGGAGCAGCGCGCCCGTCAGCGCAGCAAGCCATGCCGCCGCGCCTGGAAGACGGCTTCGGTGCGCGAGTTGACGGCCAGCTTGCGGTAGATGTTCTTGGTGTGGCATTCCACGGTCAGTCTGGAGATCGACAGCGACTCTGCCATGTCGCGGTTGCTCAGGCCCTGCGACACGAGCTCGAGGATCTTGTGCTCGCGGCGCGTCAGCGCGGCCGGCGCCGCTTCGCCGGGGGCGCTGGCCTGTGCGTCGGCCGGTGGCTGCTGCGTCGCGAGCCAGCCGAGGATGTGGCGCGCGATGCTCGGGTCGATGGGCGCGCCGCCTTGCTGGATGCTGCGCAGCGCAATGCCCAGCTCGACGTCGTCGCGCTCCTTCAGCAGGTAGCCGATGGCGCCCGCGCGCAGTGCCGCAAAAATGATTTCCTCGGTGCGCCAGGCCGAGATCACCACCGCCGGCACGCCCGGGTGGTGCGCCCGCAGCCAGCCGATCAGTTCCACGCCGCTGCCGTCGGGCAGGCCGATGTCCACCAGCACCACGCCGTACTCATGTTCGCCGAGCAGTTGCCGCGCCCCCGCGACGCTGTCGGCAGCCGCAATGCGGTTGCCGTTGCAGCCGAGCGTGGACAGCACGTGGCGCAGGCGCTCCTGCATGGCCGGGTCGTCCTCGACGATGAGGGCGGGGCTCAGCGAGACAGGTTCTGCGTCTTCGACAGGGGCTCGGGACATTCGAGGGCTCTTCGGCCGGCGCGGCGCGAGGGTTGGAACGGGTCAGCCATTTTCCGTGCTGGGCGCCAAGTATGTCCCGGGCAGGCGGCACATGATCGCGTACGGCGAGCTCGTGACCGGCTCCAGGTGCCGCGCCGCCGTGCGAAAGCCCAGCCGCTCGTAGAACGCCACGCTGCGCGGCGTGAAGGTTTCCAGGAAGCAGGGCACGCCCGCCGCGTCGGCCTCGGCCAGCGTCGGCGCCAGCAGCCGGGCGCCCAGTCCGCGCCCCTGCGCGGCGGGAGAGACGCCCAGGATCGACAGGTACCAGGCACCTTCCGGCACCACGGCCGGCGCACGCGCGGCCATGAATTCGACGATGCGGTGGTAGTTGTGGTGGCCTCGCGGGCCCAGCGTTGCCAGGAGGAATTCGTTCTTCGCCGCCGATTCGGCCGCGTCCACCGACTCCGCGCGCGGCAGCAGCCAGGCGGCCGCGCCGAGCCGGCCGTCTTCCGTCGCCAGGCAGCGCCCGGTTCGCTCAGCCTCGCCCAGCGAGTAGCCGAAGTAGGAGGCCAGCACCGCCTTGCGGGCAGCCATGTCGTGCTCGAAATCGACGGAGATCGCGAGATAGAAGGGATCGACGATCAGTGCGTCGGCCAGCGCGGGCGTGGAGGGAAATTCGGATTCGGGCTTCTTCATGACCCGCGCGATTCTAGGCAGGGCAACCCCTTTTCCGGGTTTGCCGCGTCTGCCTCAGGCCGGGTCCGCCTTGGCCTTGGAGCGCAGCCTTTTCGCTTCTTGCGCCAGGAAGCGGTACAGCTTCGGGTCGTCGGCGTAGCCCACGTTGAAGCGCAGCCACGGCGTGGGCCGCAGATCGGTGCGAAAGAGGTCGCCAGGCGCCAGCAGGAAGCTCTCGGCAATGGCGCGTTGCGCCAGCGCGCGCATGTCGACATCGTCGCGCTCGAAGCGTGCCCACAGAAACGGCCCGCCCGCCGGCCGCGTGAACAGCTGCATGCCGGCCGCTTCCAGCCGGTCGCACACGGTGCGCTGCGCCGCCTGGAGCTGTTCGGCCAGCTTTGCCACGTGGGCCCGGTAGCGGCCTTCGACCAGCACGCCGTGCAGCAGCCGCTCGGTGAGCTCCGAGGTGGTGAGGCTGTTGACCATCTTCTGCAGGATCATCTTCTCGGCGAACTCCTCGCTGCAGGCGACGAAGCCCACGCGCAGCGCCGGCGACACCGTCTTGGAGAAGCTGCCGACATGGATCACGCGGCGCAGGCGGTCGAGGCTCGCGAGCGGGGTGGCCGCGCCCGGCGGCTCCAGGCCGGCCATCACGTCGTTGTCGACGATGTGGAAGTCGAGCTGCTCCGCCAGCCGCAGCATCTGGTACGCCACGGCCGGCGTGCACTGGCTGCCCGTGGGGTTGTGCAGGTTGCCGGACGTGAAGAAGGCCTTGGCGCCGTGGCGCTGCGCCAGCGCCTGCAGCGCCGCGAGGTCGGGGCCGTTCACGGTGCGCTCCACGCCCACCAGCTTCAGGTCCAGCGAGCGCAGCATCGCGTACAGGTTGGTGGAGCCGGGCTCGTCGACCAGCACCACGTCGCGCGGCTGCAGCAGGCAGCGCGCCACCAGGTTCAGCGCCTGCGAGGCGCCGTGCGTCAGCACGATCTGGTGCGGCGCGGTCTCGATGCCCTGCTGCGCGAGCAGCGTCTGTATCTGCTGGCGCAGCGGCAGGTAGCCGTAGGGCGTGCCGTAGCTCGCGATGCCGGTGCCCGGCTTGCGCGACAGCGCGGCCAGCGCGCGGCGCACACCGTCCATATGCAGCATCTCGGGCGGGATCCAGCCGCAGCCCGCGTTCAGCAGCGTGCGGTCGTCCTCGTACACGTGCTTCAGCAGCCACAGCGAGTCGACCGAGGTGCGCCCCAGGAAGGGCTTGCGCCGCGTGGCCGAGCGCTCGGCCTCGGCCACGTAGTAGCCGCTGGCGCGCCGCGCCTCGACATGGCCCTCGGCCACCAGCCGCTGGTAGGCGTTGGTGACGGTCATGGTGCTCACGCCGCAGTCGGTGGCGAGCGCGCGCACCGAAGGCAGCTTGTCGCCGGGCTTCATGGCGCTGGAGGCGATCTGCGCCAGCAGGGCGTCGTAGAGCTGGCGAACCAGGGGCGCGGGCAGCGAAGGATTGACAGTGATCACGGCAAGGCGTGCACGCTTCGTGTGCACGAAAAACCCCAACACGGGGACAAACACGGGGCAGGCAAGCGACTGTTCTACTACAGACGATTAAAACTGTATATATGCATTTTTCCTGTCAGATGACTCAATGGAGCCCTTGCCGTCTTCAGGAAATCACATGCAACCGCAGCTCTTTTCGCCTTCGCGCGCCGTGTTGTCGCGCCGCCTTGCCCGATGGGGCGCCGCCGTGCTCCTGGCTGGCGCGGCCGTCGTTCCCGCCGTGGCGCAGACCACCACGCTCAAGATCATTCCGAGCAGCAACATCACTGTGCTCGACCCGATCTGGACCACCGCCTACGTGACGCGCAACTTCGGCTACATGGTGTACGACACGCTGTTCGCCACCGACCTCGAAGGCCACATCAAGCCGCAGATGGTCGACAAGTGGAAGGTGTCGCCCGACAACAAGACCTGGACCTTCACGCTGCGCGAAGGCCTGGAGTTCCACGACGGCAAGCCCGTCACCAGCGAGGACGTGGTCGCTTCCATCAAGCGCTGGGCGAGCCGCGACACCTTCGGCGCGCAGCTCGCCAAGGTGACGGAGCGCTACGAGACGCCCGATGCCAAGACCTTCTCCATCGTGCTGAAGGAGCCCTTCGGCCTGGTGCTCGAAGCGCTGGGCAAGCCCTCGTCGAACGTGCCGTTCATCATGCCCAAGCGCATTGCCGACACCTCGGGCGACACGCAGATCAAGGAGTCGATCGGCTCCGGCCCCTACGTGTTCAAGGCCGACGAGTTCCGCCCCGGCGAGCGCGTGGTGTTCACCAAGAACATGCGCTACAAGCCGCGCGCCGAGGCGCCTTCGGGCACGGCCGGCGGCAAGAACGTGTACGTGGACCGCGTGGAGTGGCTCATCATCCGCGACGCGCAGACGCAGATGAATGCGCTGCTCAACGGCGAGGCCGACATCCTCGAGCAGCCCGCCTTCGAGCAATACGCCACGCTGCGCACCAACCCCGACATCAAGCTGATCGACGCGCAGCCCGCGGGCAACCAGTTCATCCTGCGCTTCAACTTCCTGCAGCCGCCGTTCAACAACGAGAAGGTGCGCCGCGCCGCGTTGCTGGCGCTGGGGCAGGAAGCCTTCCTGCGCACGCAGGTGGGCACGCCGGGCCTCACGCGCTACTGCAAGAGCATGTTCCCGTGCGGCACGCTGTTCGAATCGGAGCAGACCGGCGACTACACCGGCGTGGCCAACCCGCAGAAGGCCAAGGCCCTGCTCGAGGAGGCCGGCTACAAGGGCGAGCCCGTGGTGCTGATGCGCCCGACCGACAACCCGACCATCGGCAAGCTGCCGCTGGTGGCCAAGCAGCAGCTGGAGCAGGCCGGCTTCAAGGTCGACATGCAGTCGATGGACTGGTCCACCCTGGTGGCGCGCCGCGCCAAGAAGGATGCCCCCTCGGCCGGCGGCTGGAGCGCTTTCATGACCTCGTGGACCGCCTCGGACATCCTCAACCCGATCACCATGGCCATGATGAACGCCAGCGGCGACAAGGGCTGGTTCGGCTGGCAGAACGACCCCAGGCTCGAAGAGATCAAGGTGCAGTTCGCCCAGGCCAAGACCGACGCCGACAAGAAGAAGCTGGCGCAGGCCGCGCAGCTGCGCGCCTTCGAGACCGCCACGCACGTGCCTGTCGGCCAGTACAACCAGCCCGCCGCGGTGCGCAAGAACGTGAGCGGCCTGGTGCCGGCCGGCGCGCAGGTGTACTGGAACATCAAGAAGCAATAAGCCCATGCTCACGTTTCTCGGCAAGCGCCTGCTCGCCACGCTGCCGGTGCTGCTGGTGGTGGCGCTCGCGATCTTCATGATCGTGCGCCTCACCCCCGGCGACCCGGCGGCCGTGATCGGCGGCAACAGCGCCACCAACGACGACCTGGACCGCATCCGCGCTCAGCTGGGCCTGACCCGCCCGCTGTGGGAGCAGTTCGCGATCTGGTGCAACGGCGTGCTGCACGGCGACCTGGGCTTCTCGTTCTTCCTGAACAAGCCGGTGACCGAGCTCATCGGCCAGCGCATGGAGCCCACGCTCTCGCTGGCCGGCGGCACGCTGCTGCTGGCGGTGGCCATCGCGCTGCCGCTGGGCACGCTGGCCGCATGGCGCATGGGCGGCTGGCTCGACAAGGCGGTCATGGCGTTCTCGGTGGCCGGGTTCTCGGTGCCGGTGTTCGTGGTCGGCTATGTGCTGATCTACCTGCTGGCGATGAAGCTGCAGTGGTTTCCAGTGCAGGGCTACCGGCGCATCGCCGATGGCGTGGGGCCGTGGCTGAACCAGCTGGTGCTGCCGTGCCTCACGCTGGCCATCACCTACGTGGCGCTGCTGTCGCGCGTCACGCGGGCGGCGGTGAGCGAGGCGCTGACCGAAGACTACATACGCACCGCGCGCGCCAAGGGCATCACCGAGCTGGAAGTGCTCAAGCACCACGCGCTGCGCAATGCGGCGGTGCCGGTGGTCACGGTGATCGGCGTGAGCGCGGCGCTGCTGCTGGGCGGCGTGGTGGTCACCGAAACCGTGTTCGCGATTCCGGGGCTGGGCCAGCTCACGGTCGACGCGGTGCTCAACCGCGACTTTCCGGTGCTGCAGGGCGTGGTGCTGTTCTTCGCGGTGGTGTACGTGGCCGTCAACCTGTTGGTGGACCTGAGCTATCTCTTCATCGATCCGCGCATCCGCTATTGATTGACTGACTGACTGACATGAGCACCCTGAAAAGACTCTGGCGCAACACCGCCGTGCGCGGCGGCGTCGTCGTGCTGGCCGTGCTGGCGCTGCTGGGCGTGTTCGCGCCCTGGCTAGGTACCTTCGATCCTTCCGCCATGGACCCGAGCTTCATTTCGGTAGGCGCGGGCACCGCAGGGCAGGTGACCATGCCCGACGGCGCGCAGTTCGCCCACACCTTCTGGATGGGCAGCGACAGCGTGGGGCGTGACGTGTGGAGTCGCGTGCTCTACGGCACCCGCATCTCGATGACGGTGGGTTTGTTCACCGCCTTCGTCGCCATTGCCTTCGGCTGCCTGCTGGGCATGCTGGCCGGCTACTTCCGCGCCGTCGACGCGGTGCTGATGCGCGTGATGGACGGCGTGATGGCCATCCCCGCCGTGCTGCTCGCCATCACGCTGGTGGCGGTGCTGGGCGCCAGCCTGCCGACCGTGATCCTGGCCATTGCGGTGCCCGAGGTGCCGCGCGTGACCCGGCTGGTGCGGGCGCTGGTGATGAGCCTGCGCGACGAGCCCTTCGTGGAGGCCGCGCGTGCGCTGGCCACGGCCGACGCGACCATCCTGTGGCGCGACATCCTGCCGAACGCGCTGGCGCCGCTGATCGTGCAGGGCACCTTCATCGCGGCTTCGGCCGTGCTGACCGAAGCCATCCTGAGCTTCCTTGGCCTGGGCCTGCCGTCGGACGTACCGACCTGGGGAAACATCATGGCCGAGGGCCGTGTGCAGTTTTCGCAGAGCCCCGGCAACGTGCTGTTTCCCGCGCTGTTCCTGGTGCCCACGGTGCTGGCCATCAACATGCTGGGCGACGGCCTGCGCGACGTGCTCGATCCCAAGTTTTCCAAGCGCGTGTGAGGCGCAGATCCAATGACTGATTCCAATCGAAGCGCCGCCATCCTCGAAGTGCGCGGCCTGCGGGTCGCGCTGCCCTCCGATGCCGACCGGCCGCATGCCATCGAGCATCTCGACCTGCGCATCGAGGCGGGGCGCACGCTGTGCATCGTAGGCGAATCCGGCTCGGGCAAGTCGGTGCTGGCCACCACCGTGATGGGGCTGCTGGCCAAGGGCCTGGTGCTCGCGGGCGGCGACGTGATTCTTTCGGGCGAGAAGCTGGTCGACAATGGCCGCTTCACTTCCGACAAGCGGCTGCGCCAGTTGCGCGGCACCGGCATGGGCATGGTGTTCCAGGAGCCGATGACCGCGCTGAACCCGGTGCTCACCTGCGGCGAGCAGGTCGACGAACTGCTGCGCACGCACACCGCGTGGGGCGCGGCCGAGCGCAAGGCGCACATCCTCTCGATCTTCGAGCGCGTGCGGCTGCCCGACCCGGCGCGCATCCACGGCAGCTACCCGCACCAGCTCTCGGGCGGGCAGCGCCAGCGCATCGTGATCGCGATGGCCATCATCCTGAAGCCGCGCCTGCTGATCTGCGACGAGCCGACCACCGCGCTGGACGTGACCACGCAGGCCGAGATCCTCAAGCTCATCGCCGAGCTGCAGGTCGAGCAGGGCAGCGCCGTGCTCTTCATCACGCACGACATGGGCGTGGTCGCCGAGATCGCCGACGACGTGATGGTGATGCACCGCGGCGCGCTGGTGGAGCAGGGCCCGTGCGAACAGGTGCTGCGCAACCCGCGCGAGGCCTACACCCGCATGCTGCTGGACGCGGTGCCCGGCATGACGCCGCCGCCCGCGCGCGAACTCCCAGGCGGCAAGCCGCTGCTGGCGGGGCAGGGCGTCGGCAAGATCTACACGCGGCGCGACTGGCTCGGCCGCGCGAAGCACAACACCGCGCTGCAGGACGCCAGCGTGGCCGTGCATCGCGGCGAGACGGTGGGCGTGGTGGGCGAATCGGGCTCGGGAAAGTCGACTTTCGCGCGCTGCATGATCCGGCTGATTTCGCCCAGCGCGGGCAGCATTCTCTGGGGCGACGCCGAAGTGCGCGACCTGCCCGAAGGCCGGCTGCGGCCGCTGCGCTCGCGGGTGCAGGTGGTGTTCCAGGACCCGAACCGCTCGCTCAACCCGCGCCGCACCGTGGGCTCGTCGATGGTCGAAGGCGCCATGAACTTCGGCCTGAGCAAGCTGCATGCGCGCCAGACCGCCGAGGAGCTGATGGACCGTATCCAGCTGCCGCGCACCGCGCTCGACCGCTATCCGCACCAGTTCTCAGGCGGCCAGCGCCAGCGCCTGGCCATTGCGCGCGCCATTGCCTGCCAGCCGCAGGTGCTGGTGGCCGACGAGGCCGTGTCGGCGCTCGACGTGTCGGTGCAGGCGCAGATCCTGAACCTGCTGCGCGAGATCCAGCGCGACCTGGGGCTGGGCATTCTGTTCATCACGCACGACCTGCGCGTGGCGGCGCAACTGTGCGACCGCGTCATCGTGATGAGCCAGGGCCGCATCGTGGAGCAGGGCCCCACGGGTCAGGTGTTCGGCGCGCCGGCCAACGACTACACGCGGCGGCTGCTGGCGGCCGCGCCGCGTGCGGAACTCGCGAGCGCACGGTGAGCCGTTGGAGCGCCTGGCGCGCATCGATGGCCGATCCCGTCTGGCGCGGTGCCTTCGCCGAAGGGCGGCGCGACATCGCGGGTGCAGCGCTCGGCACCATGGCCATGGGGCTGGTGGCGGGCGTTGCCATGGCCAAGAGCGGCGTCGGGCTGGGCGTGATCCTGGCCATGTCTTTGCTGGTGTTCGCGAGCGCGTCGCAGCTGGCCTGCCTGCCGCTCATCGCGGCCGGGGCGCCGCTGTGGGTGATCGTGGCGACTGCGTGCGTGCTCAACCTGCGCTTCGTGGTGTTCAGCGTGAACTGGCGCCGCTACTTCGGCGGCCACCGCAGGATGCAGCGCGTGCTGCTGTCGTACCTTGCGGGCGACCCGGTGTATGCCCAGTTCGTGCAGCGCCACCCGCAGCCTCCGCCTTCCGGGCGCACGACGACGCGCCAGCAGGGCTACTTCCTCGGCCTCGCGCTGACCAACTGGGCGGCGTGGCATGTGGCGTCGCTCGCGGGCATCTTCCTGGCCGACGCGATTCCCGCCGCTTGGGGCCTGCGCTTCATCGGCGTGCTGGCGCTGCTGGCCCTCGCGCTGCCGATGCTCACCGACCGCGCGGTGCGCTGCTCCGCACTGGCGGCCGGCCTGGTGGCGCTGGCCACGGCCTCGTGGCCGATGGGCCTCAATGTGGTGGCCGCGATCGCCACGGCTTTCGCGGCCGGCACCTTGGCCGACCGCCGTTGGGGCACGCGCTGATGCACCTGGGGCACGATGTGTACGTGTGGCTGGCCGTGGGCGCGCTGGTGGGGGTGACGGTGCTCACGCGCAGTTTCTTCCTGCTGCCCGACAGCGAGCCGAAGTTGCCGGGCTGGCTGTGGCGCGGATTGCGCCATGCGCCGGTGGCGGCGCTGCTCGCGATGGTGGTGCCCGACGTGTTCCTGAGCAACGGCCGCATGCTGGCCGACTGGCACGATGCGCGGCTCTTTGCAGTGGCCGCCGCATTGACCTACTACCTCGTTCGACGAAACGACGTGACCGGGACGATTCTTGTCGGCACGGGTACGCTGATGCTTCTGCGACTGGGGTTCGGATGGGCTTGATGTACCTTGCTGTCGATGTTTCGCATCGTTGTTCGGGGAGCGATCACGCCGACGGGGTACCTTGCTCCGCGAATGTCCCCCGGCCTGCGGCCTCCTCCTTTATTTCGCTGCGCAAGGCACCCCGCCGGCGTGATCGTTGGACAGAACGGTCGTTGATCAGCCACACACCAGCAGCGTGCCCTGTGCGCAGGGCGCCGGGTGCTCCCCGCAGCGAAATAAAGGGGGAGGCCGCAGGCCGGAGGACATTCGCGGAGGGGAGTATCCGGTGGCCTGCGCACTCGCCCTGAACAAATACAAACTTTCCTTGAACACAAATGGAGAACGAAGAAATGACTTTGGCAATGAGCTGGGACGAATGGGCCTCGCATGACGGCATCGGCCTGGCCGAACGGGTACGCAAAGGCGAAGTGACCGCAGCGGAACTTGCAGCGCAGGCCGCCGCCGGCATCGCGAAGGTCAACCCGCAACTGGATGCCGTCGTCGAAGTGTTCGACGACGTGGTGGCCGACCCGCTCAAGGACGGCATGAACCCCGAAGGCGTGTTCGCGGGCCTGCCCTACCTCATGAAAGACCTCGGCCCCACCCTCAAGGGTCGGCTGCAGGAATTCGGCTCCATGATGATGCAGGGCCATCGCCCCGCGGCCGACAGCTTCCTCACCCAGCAACTGCGCAAGTCCGGCCTCAACATCGTCGGCCGCAGCACCACGCCCGAGTTCGGCGTGTGCAGCTCGGCAGAGAATTCCATCAGCGTCACCCGCAATCCGTGGGACCTCGAATACACCACCTGCGGCTCGTCCGCCGGCACTGCGGCGGTGGTCGCGGCGGGCGTGCTGCCGCTGTCGCACGCCACCGACGGCGGCGGCTCCATCCGCATTCCGGCGGGCGTGAACGGCAACATCGGCCTGAAGGTGTCGCGCGGCGTGTTCTCACTGGCACCGGGGCTGTCGGACCTGTCGGGCCTCGTGTCGATCCAGGGCTGCCACAGCCGCACCGTGCGCGACACCGCCGCCTTCGTGGACAACGCGCGCGGCGGCGCACCGGGCGAGTTCATGCCCTTCTGGTCGCCGGCCGAGCCGTACAGCGAACTCATCAAGAAAGACCCGGGCCGCCTGCGCATCGCGCTGTCGCACGAGTGGGGCGACTTCCGCGCCACGCCGCATTTCGTGGCCGAGCTGGAGCGCGTGGGCAAGTTCCTCGAAGGGCTGGGCCACCATGTCGAATGGGCGCTGCCCGAGGTCGACTTCCAGACCGCCTTCGCGGCCCAGACCACCTGCTACATCAGCAACTTCGCGCAGGTCATCGACGGCCACCTGCATCGCCTGGGGCTGGAGCGCCCGCCGGCGGAGCTGCTGGAGCCGATCAACATCAAGATCTGGGAAGCGGGGCTGCACACCTCGTACACCGAGCGATCGAAGATGCAGGCGGTTTTCAACACCACCTCGCGCGCCTTCGGCAACTTCTTCCAGCAGTGGGACATCATCCTGACGCCGGTGACCGCGCTGCCCACGCCCAAGGTCGGCACCAGCGAGTACCTGACGACGAGCACCAACCCTTCCGTCTACGACTGGTTCGCCAACCTGTGGAAGAACTTCGCGTACACGCCGCTGGCCAATCTCTGCGGCATGCCGGGCATTTCGCTGCCGATGGCCTCGCAGGAAAACGGCCTGCCGCTGGGCATCCAGGCGCAGGCCGCGCAGGCGAACGACGGGCTGCTGCTTCAGCTGGCCGCGCAGATCGAGCGGGCGCTCGGCGGCAAGTGGAATGCAGGCCAGCGGCCCGGGGTGCACGTCACCAAGAACTGACGACGCGGGTCACAGCAGGTTGCGCAGCGCGGCTTCCACGGCCGCGGCTGTGGCCAGCGGCTTTTCCATGGGGAACAGGTGCGAGCCGTCCAGCATGGTGATGCGGCCCTTGGTGACCTGCTGGGTCATCGTCATGCCCACGCGCTTCATCTCGGCCGACTGGCGACCGCCGATGAAGGCGGCCTTGCACTTGAGCGGGTGCGCGCGCAGCAGTGCGCCCAGGGTGTGGGGCAGGGTGTTGTAGATGGCGGTCTCGACGTCGCGGTCGAAGCTCAGGGCGCGGGTGTCGTCGCTGTCGAAGGTGCCGTGGTCGATGTAGTCGTGCAGCACCTGCTCGTCCCATTTCGCGAAGGCCTTCTTGCTGCGGAAGTGCTCGAACACCGCCTCGCGATGCTCCCAGCTGTTGCGGCGCTTGCGGCTGACCGCGCCGGGCGAAATGCTCTTCATGAGCGGCGTGCGCTTGACCATGTTGAGCGTGTTCGCGCGCCAGCCGCCGAGGATGGGCGAATCGATCAGCACCACGCCGCGCGCCAGCTCGGGGTGGCGCGCCGCGCACATCAGGCTCAGGAAGCCGCCAAGCGAATGGCCGATGAGAAACACCGGGCCGCCCGCGCGGTCGGCGCGTGCCTTGGCGAAGTCGGCCAGCTGCTGCACCAGGTGCGGCCAGTTGTCGGTCACGGGGTACTTCGGGTCGTGCCCGAATTTCTCGATGGCGTCCACCTCGAAGCCGCGATTGCGCAGGCTGTCGAGTACGACGCGGTAGGTGCTGGCGGGAAAGCTGTTGCCGTGCGAGAACACGACGGGCGGCATGGCCATGGCCTCGTTCAGATGAGCTTTTCGTCGGGGGTCGAGATCTTGCGCAGCGGGCTGTGGCGCGTGGCCGGCATCTTCAGCGGATGCTCGGTATGGCCGTCGTCCCACACCGGGTCTTCGATGCTGTCGAACACCTCGCGCAGCTTCTGGCCCCAGCTGTTGTGCATCATGCGGTAGTAGGGGTTGTCGGCGTCGATGCAGATCACGCGGTCGGTCTCGAGCTTGTTGGCCTCGTACACCACCAGGTCGAGCGGCAGGCCGACCGACAGGTTCGACTTCATGGTCGAGTCCATCGACACCAGCGCGCACTTGGCGGCTTCGTCCAGCGGGGTCTCGGGGGTGAGCACGCGGTCGAGCACGGGCTTGCCGTATTTCGATTCGCCGATCTGGAAGTAGGGCGTCTCGGTGGTGGCTTCGATGAAGTTGCCGGCCGCATACACCAGGAACAGGCGCATGCCCTCGCCCTTGACCTGCCCGCCGAAGATGAAGGACACGTTGAAGTCCAGCCCCGCGTGCTTGAGCGCCTCGGCGTCGCGGTCGTACACATGGCGCACCGCCGAGCCCAGCACCCGGGCGGCGTCGAACATGCTCTTGGCGTTCCAGATGGTGATGGGGTCGCCGGGCGTGCCGTCTTCGCGGGTCTCGCGCAGTTCTTCGATCTGCAGGATTTCGCGCACCGACTGCGAGATGCTCAGGTTGCCCGACGACAGCAGCACCATGACGCGGTCGCCCGGCTGCTCGTAGACGATCATCTTGCGGAAGGTGCTGATGTGGTCCACGCCCGCGTTGGTGCGCGAGTCGGACAGGAACACCAGGCCGGCGTTGAGTTTGATGCCTACGCAGTAAGTCATGAGTTCATCTTGCATGAACGGTGCCCGATCACGCGGCACCGAGTTCACGTTTGTTCAATTTTTGAAGGGCATACAGGGCATCGAGGGCTTCGCGCGGACTCATGGCGTCAGGGTCGAGCGCAGCCAGCGCGGATTCTACGGCGCTGACCAGCGGAGTCTCGGCCACCGGGGGCGGCGCGAACAGGTCGACCTGGGCGCGGGTCTGCGCATGCTGCGACTCCAGCGCTTCCAGCGCCTGCCGGGCATGGTTGACCACCGCCGCGGGCATGCCCGCGAGCCGCGCCACCTGGATGCCGTAGCTCTTGCTGGCCGGGCCGGGCTGCATTTCGTGCAGGAACACGATGTCGCGGCCCGCCTCGGTGGCGCTCACGTGCATGTTCACCGCGCCGTGGTGCGTGGCCGGAAACTCGGTCAGCTCGAAATAGTGGGTGGCGAAGAGGGTGAAGGCCTTGCTGCGGTCGTGCAGCTGGGCCGCGATGCCCGCGGCCAGCGCCAGCCCGTCGAAGGTGCTGGTGCCGCGGCCGATTTCGTCCATCAGCACCAGCGATTGGGCCGTGGCGCTGTGCAGGATTTGCGCGGCCTCGGTCATCTCGAGCATGAAGGTCGACTGCGCATTGGCCAGGTCGTCCGCCGCGCCGATGCGGGTGTGGATGGCGTCGATCGGTCCCAGCCGGCAGGCGGCCGCCGGCACGTGCGAGCCGATGGAGGCCAGCAGCACGATGATCGCCACCTGCCGCATGTAGGTCGATTTGCCGCCCATGTTGGGGCCGGTGATGACCTGCATGCGCTGCTGCGGCCCGAGCTGCGTGTCGTTGGCGATGAAGCCGCCCGACGACTTTTCGGCCAGCCGGGCCTCCACCACCGGGTGGCGGCCCTGCGAAATCTCGATGCACGGGTGCGACACGAAGCTCGGCGCGCGCCAGTGCAGCGTGTGCGAGCGCTCGGCCAGCGCGCACAGCGCGTCGAGCGTGGCGATGCCGCCCGCCAGCTGCGTGAGCGCGGGCACCGAGGGCTGCAGCGCGTCGAGCAGCTGTTCGTAGAGCCACTTCTCGCGGGCCAGCGCGCGGTCTTGCGCGCTCAGGGCCTTGTCCTCGAAGGCTTTCAGCTCCGGCGTGATGAAGCGCTCGGCGTTCTTCAGCGTCTGGCGGCGGCGGTAGTTGTCGGGCACCTTCGAGAGCGCGCTTTGCGTCACCTCGATGTAGAAGCCGTGCACCCGGTTGAACTGCACCCGCAGGTTGCTGATGCCGGTGCGCTCGCGTTCGCTGACTTCGAGCTTCAGCAAGAAGTCGTCGCAGTTCTCGCTGATGGCGCGCAGCTCGTCGAGTTCGGCGTCATGCCCGGTGGCGATGACGCCGCCGTCGCGCACCAGCGCCGACGGGTCGGGCTTGATGGCGCTCGCCAGCAGGTCGGCGCAGCCCGGCGGCGGCGCCAGGCGCTCGGTGATCCGGGCCAGCAGCGCGGCGCCGCCGGGCAGCAGCGGCGCCAGTTGCTCCGCCTTGGCCAGCGCCTGGCGCAGCGCCAGCAGCTCGCGCGGGCGCACCTGCCGCAGCGCGATGCGGGCGGCGATGCGCTCCACGTCGCTGGTGTTCTTGAGCTGCTCGCGCAGCGTGCGCCAGGGCGCGGCCGTGGCGCCGAGCACCGTGGCCTGCAGCGCGCCGATGGCTTCGAGCCGCTCCTGCGCCTCGGAGCGGTCGCGTCGGGGCGACAGCAGCCAGCGCTTCAGCAGCCGGCTGCCCATGCCCGTCATGCAGGTGTCGAGCAGCGAGAACATGGTGGGCGATTCTTCGCCGCGCAGCGTCTGCACCAGTTCGAGGTTGCGGCGCGTGGTGGGCGGCAGCTCGATCAGGTCGCCGTCGCGCTCGACCGACAGGCGCTGCACGTGCGACAGCGCGCGGCCCTGCGTGTGCTCGGCATAGCCCAGCAGCGCGGCGGCGGCGGCGTGTGCGTTGGTCAGCGATTCGGCGTTCCAGGCGGCCAGGCTGTTGCTGCCCATCTGTTCGCAGAGCTTGCGCTCGCCCAGGCCGCCGTCGAACTGCCACGCGGGGCGGATCGACAGCGTGAAGGGCGTGGCGCCGCGCGCGGCCTTCAGGCGCTGCTCGAAGGCCGGCGTCACCTCGGCGCTGTAGAGCAATTCGCTGGGCGCGATGCGCGCGATCCAGGCTTCGAGCGCGTCGGCCGGGCATTCGGCCAGCCGCAGTTCGGCGCCGGTCACGCTGAGCCAGGCCAGCCCGCATGTATTGCGCGAGCCGGCATGCACGGCCAGCAGCAGCGATTCGCTCTTGTCGTTGAGCAGCTCGGCGTCGGTCAGCGTGCCGGGCGTGACCACGCGCACCACCTTGCGCTCGACCGGGCCCTTGCTGGCGCCGACCTCGCCCACCTGCTCGCAGATGGCGACCGATTCGCCCAGCTTGATGAGCCGCGCGAGGTAGGTGTCGACCGCGTGGAAGGGCACGCCGCACATCACCACCGGCTGGCCGGCCGACTGGCCGCGCTGGGTGAGCGTGATGTCGAGCAGGCGCGCGGCCTTCTCGGCGTCGCCCCAGAAGAGCTCGTAGAAGTCGCCCATCCGGTAGAACAGCAGGGTGTCCGGATGGTCGGCTTTCAGGCCCAGGTACTGGGCCATCATGGGCGTGTGCGCAGAGACGTCTGACTTGTTCATTTCAATCAATAACTTGCGATCCGTGCCACCGGCGCGCGGGGGCGGCAGTGCCGGGCGCCATGGAGCGGCGGCCTGCCTCCGCGGAACTGGGGGGCTTGCTGGGGGAGTGCATGGGGGAGCGCGGCGCCGGAGCCCGCATGTGCACGGGCGGAATGCCGGGGCATTTTACGTTCGGTGCGCGCCGCGCCGGGCTGCTGCCGGCCTCAGCCGGGCGCCCGGCCATCCAATCGCTCTTCATGCCCCATCGCGCGGTTGCGCCCGATTTCCTTGGCCCTGTACAGTGCGCTGTCGGCGGCCTCTATGAGCCGCTGCTCGGGCCCGCTGGCCTGCGTGCCCCACAGCGTGGCCGCGCCGATGCTCACGGTGACCCGTTCATGCGGGCTGGCGCGATGCGGAATGTCCAGCTCGCGCACATGTGCGAGCAGCTGGTCGGCGACGGCCAGGGCGCCGGGCAGCTCGGTGTTGGGCAGGATGACCGCCAGTTCCTCGCCGCCGTAGCGCGCCACCAGGTCGCCCGGGCGCCTGACGCATTGCCGCAAGGCGTCGGCGACCGCCCTCAGGCATTGGTCGCCGGCCACGTGGCCGTATTCGTCGTTGAAGCGCTTGAAGTAGTCCAGGTCGAGCAGCAGCAGCGCGAGGCTGGTTCCTTCGCGCACCGCGCGGCGGCATTCCTGAGACAGCACCTCGTCGAAGCTGCGGCGGTTGGCCAGCCCGGTGAGCTGGTCCTGCGTGGCCAGCACGGCCAGCCGGCGGTTGGCCTGCAGCAGGTCCTCGCGCGCGGCCCTCAGCGAGGCCTCGGCGCTGACACGCCGGCCGATGTTGATGATCAGCCGCCAGCCCACCGCCGCCATTGCCGCGAGCAGGGCCCCCACCACGCCGACCGTGAGCAGTGCCTGTTGCCGCCAGGCCTGCAGTGCCTCGTCGTGGCGCAGCGTGACCGTGGTCAGCACCGGGTAGCGGTCGCTCTTGCGAAAGGCGTAGAGCCGTTGCCGCCCGTCCATGCTGGAGCGGAACGAGGCCGTGCCCACCGTGCCGGCAAAGTGGCGCTGGAAGTTGGCCGACTTGGAAAAATCGAGCCCGATATCCTGTTCGCGGTAGGGATAGAGCACCAGCATCTTTCCGGCGTTGGTCGTCAGGCTGATGGTGCCGCTGCTGCCAAGGGCGATGGTGCCGAAGGCGCGCAGGAAATTTGCCAGGCCCAGCCCGATGACCGCGACGCCGGCGAATCTGCCCTCGCGGTCTTCCAGCCGCCGGCTGACCGTGATTCCCCATTCACCCGAGAACGGGTTGCGCAGCGGCGGACTGATGAAGATCTCGTTCGAGCGGGTGTCGCGATGGTGCGTGAAGTAGGGCCGCTGCGCGCTGTTGGTGCCCGGCGGGACTTGCCCCTTGGAGTACAGCAGCCAGTTGCCCTGGGCGTCGAGGACGGCCACGCCGTCGAGCTGGTCGAGCATGCGCTTCTGGTGCTCGATCAGCGACTGCACGCGCTGCAGGTGCCCATGCGCGTCGTCTTCCGAAACCAGGGTGTCGGCCACGCCCTGCAGCAGCATGTCGCTCTGCGTGAAGACGCCTTCGGCATAGATGTTCAGCGCCTTGGCCAGGTTGAGATTGTTGGTGCCGGCCGCGGCCAGCGTCTGGTGGCGCACCACCCAGAGCTGCCAGGCCGTGGCAGTCGACACCGAAACCATGACGGCCAGAAGCAGGGCCTTTGCAAGGCCAACGTCCCGCTTCACTTGATCGATTCCCCGTACGAACTTGTTTCCATGATCCTCCCCCCTCATCTATTTATATGGTCCGTTTGCCAGGCGGACGAGCGCGAACTCTAGCCGACCAACCTGAATCGGCTGTGGCACGCGCGCCGCAAGCCACTGCCGCCGCCTCGTGGCACCATGCGCAGATTGCACCAACGTGAACTGCGGGAGTACCGATGCTCATCAATTGCGTCGCCTATGAAAACGGCTCCAAGCTCGCCGACATCTCGGTCGAGGACATCAGCGACTACATCTCCCGGCCGGGCTGCTTCGTGTGGGTGGCGCTCAGCGACGCCTCGGACGCCGAGCTCGGCGAAATGCAGAAGGAATTCAACCTGCACCCGCTGGCGGTGGAAGACGCCCACCACGGCCACCAGCGCCCGAAGGTGGAGGAATACGGTGATTCGCTGTTCGTGGTCATGCACCTGGTGGAACCATCGCCCGAGGGCGAGCACTGCACCAACGTGGGCGAGGTCGACGTGTTCGTCGGCAAGAACTACGTGCTGTCGGTGCGCAACCGCAGCCAGCAGGGCTTCCTGGGCGTGCGCGAGCGCTGCGAGCGCGAACCCGAGCTGCTGCGCAACGGCGCGGGCTTCGTGCTCTATGCGCTGATGGACGCGGTGGTCGACCGCTATTTTCCGGTGATCGACGCGCTGGAGGTGGAGCTGGAGGCGATCGAACAGCAGATCTTCGGCCAGGGCGGCGCGGCGCGCGACAAGATCAAGCAGCTGTACGACCTCAAGCGCCGCAGCATGACCCTCAAGCGCGCCGTGGCGCCGCTGCTGGAGGCGGCCGGCAAGATGCACGGCGGACGGGTGCCGCAGATCTGCATGAGTTCGCAAGAGTATTTCCGCGACGTGGGCGACCACCTGGGCCGCATCAACGGCTCCATCGACGCGGTGCGCGACACCATCGCCACCGCTATCCAGGTGAACCTGTCGATGGTGACCATCGAGGAGAGCGAAGTCACCAAGCGGCTCGCCGCCTGGGCCAGCATCTTCGCGGTGTGCACCGCGTTCGCCGGCATCTGGGGCATGAACTTCGAGCACATGCCGGAGCTGAAATTCCGCTACGGCTACCCGGTGGCGCTGGCGCTGATCGTCAGCACCTGCAGCTACCTGTATTACCGCTTCAGGCGGGCCGGCTGGCTCTGACGGGTGCCGGCGCTCGCTAATGCCAAACTAATAAACATGTAGATAATCTAGTCCCTTATGAAAAGGGACTTCACCCAGCGCTTCGGCTTCCTCGTCAAGAGCGTGGGCAAGCTCTACAGCGAAGAGTTCGACCGCCTCGCGCGCGAACGCATCGGACTCACCAGCGCCCAGTGCCGCCTGCTCGGCGCGCTGGCCATGCATGACGAAGACGAGCCGCTGTCGCAGGCCGAACTCGCGCAGCGCCTCGACCTCACGCCGATGGCCGTGGCCGGCCTGTGCGACCGCATGGCCGCGGCCGGCTGGATCCGCCGCGAACCCAGCCCGACCGACCGCCGCGTCAACAGGATCCACCTGGAGCCCAGCGCCGAAGAAGCGCTCGACGCCGCGCTGAGCATCAGCGACGGGCTCAACGCCCGCGTGATGTCGGTGCTGTCGCAGGCCGAGCGCGCCCAGTTGCTGGGCCTGCTCGGCAAGGTGCACGGCAGCCTGGTCGACATCACCTCGGGCGGAGGGCAGAAGCCGTGAGCGTCGCGCCCGGAACCACGGTGCCGCACCGCGGGATGATCACCATCTCGATCATGCTGGCGACCATCATGCAGGCGCTGGACACCACCATCGCCAACGTCGCGCTGCCGCACATGCAGGGCAGCCTGCAGGCATCGCAAGACCAGATCACCTGGGTGCTGACCTCGTACATCGTGGCCTCGGCCATCGCGCTGCCGCTGACCGGCTGGCTCTGCGGGCACTGGGGCAGGCGGCGGGTCTTCATCATCTCGGTGATCGGCTTCACCGTGGCTTCGGCGCTGTGCGGCCTTGCGACCTCGCTGGTCGGGATCGTGGCGGCGCGGCTGCTGCAGGGCATCTTCGGCGCGGCGCTGGTGCCGCTGTCGCAGGCGGTGCTGCTGGACATCAACCCGCGCGAGAAGGTCGGCCAGGCCATGGCGATCTGGGGCGCGGGCATCATGGTCGGGCCCATCCTGGGGCCGCTGCTGGGCGGCTGGCTCACCGAGAACTTCGACTGGCGCTGGGTGTTCTTCATCAACCTGCCGGTGGGCATCTTCGCCTTCTGGGGCATTGCGCGGTATCTGCCGGAGAGCCGGCCCAAGGGCGAGAAGCTCGACATCTTCGGCTTCGTGACGCTGAGCCTGGCCATCGGCATGCTGCAGCTCTTTCTGGACCGGGGCGAGCAGCTGGACTGGTTCGACTCGTGGGAGATCAAGCTCGAAGCGGCCGCCGCGCTGGTGGCCTTCGGATTCTTCGTGGTACACACGTGGACGGTGCAGGGCGTTTCATTCTTCGACCGCGACCTGCTGAAAGACCGCAACTTCGTCACCGGCCTGCTGTTCGCCTTCATCGTCGGCATGATTTTGTTCGCGACGATGGCGCTGCTGCCCAACTTTCTGCAGGGCCTGATGGGCTACCCGGTGGTCTACACCGGCGAGGTGACGGCGCCGCGCGGCGTCGGCACCATGATCGCGATGATCATCGTCGGGCGGCTGGTGCAGAAGGTGGACGTGCGCGCCATCATGGCCGTGGGCTTCAGCCTCACCGCGTTTTCGCTCTACCAGATGACGCGGCTCACGCTGCAGATGGACAGCACGCTGATCGTCGTCTCGGGTTTCATCCAGGGGCTGGGCATCGGCTTCACCTTCGTGCCGCTGTCGACCGCCACCTTCGCCACGCTGGCCCCGCGGCTGCGCAACCAGGGCACGCCCATCTTCAGCCTGCTGCGCAACATCGGCAGCAGCGTGGGCATCTCGATCGTGCAGGCGCTGCTGACCGAAGGCTCCAGCAAGGCGCATGCGCAGATCGCCTCGACCGTGGCGCCCGGCAACCAGGCGCTTTCCACGCTGCCGCAGATGATGTCGCCAGACACGATGACCGGGCTGGCGCTGCTCAATGCCGAAGTGACGCGGCAGGGGGCGCTGGTGGGTTACCTGGATGACTTCGCGATCATGATGATCATCACGGTGCTCGCGATTCCGCTGCTGCTGCTGATTCGA
This sequence comes from Variovorax sp. PMC12, assembly GCF_003019815.1. Classification (NCBI taxonomy): domain Bacteria; kingdom Pseudomonadati; phylum Pseudomonadota; class Betaproteobacteria; order Burkholderiales; family Comamonadaceae; genus Variovorax; species Variovorax sp. PMC12. Next base: position 1,990,585 of record NZ_CP027773.1, on the reverse strand, counting down.
AGCCCCAAGCGGAGTGCGGCGGCGTCGGGCCCGGCGGAAGTGCCGCATTGAATTTCTCCCTCCCCCGCTGGGGGAGGGCAGGGGTGGGGGCTCGGCGGCTTATCGATCACCAGCGGGTTGTCGAGCGCTGCTTGCCCCCATCCCGGCCTTCCCCCAGCGGGGGAAGGAGCAATACCGGGTCACTCGTCGTGGGTGTCGTGCGTCGCCACCGCGCCCTTGCGCCAGTAGCCCGAGGCCCGCGTCCATTTCGGATTCGCGCCGCGCTCGCCCACCAGATGCGCGCGCAGCGCCTTGGCGATGGCCGATTCGCAGCCTACCCACGCATGGAAGTCGCCGGCAGGCAGCTTCGCGGCCTTCAGCGCGTCGAGCAGCACGGGGCTGGTGCCCGGCTCGGCGCCGCGCCTGTGCACCCATTGCAGCGTGAGTTCGGCGCGGGTCTCGAAGGGCAGCTCGTCGGCTTCGCTGTCGACCTCCGCCAGCACCACCGCGCGTGTGCCGGCCGGCAGCTCGGCCAGACGGCGCGAGATGGCGGGCAGGGCGGTGTCGTCGCCGATCAGCAGGTGCCAGTCGAATTCGGTCGGCACCATGAAAGAGCCGCGAGGGCCGCCCACGCCGAGGATGTCGCCGGGCCTGGCCTGCTCCGCCCATTGCGTGGCGGGGCCGGCGTCGTGCAGCGCGAAGTCGATTTCCAGCGTGCCGGCCTGGGCGTCGTGGCGGCGCGGCGTGTAGTCGCGCATGGTGGGGCGGCCGCTTGCGGGCCACACCGGGCCTTCGGGGCCGGCGGTCGGCAGCGTGAGCTTGCCGGTGGCGGCGTCGGGAAAAAAGATCTTGGCGTGGTCGTCGAAGCCGGGGCTGTGGAAGCCCGCGAGGTCGTCGCCGGTGAGCGTCACGCGGATCAGGTGCGGCGTCACGCGCTCCACGGTCTTGACCGTGAGCTGGCGGAAGCGCAGTTCATGCCGCACCCGGCGCGGCGTGCGGTCGGGTGCGGAGGCGGTTGGCGAAGTACTGAAGTCAGTCATTGCATGAATCCTGTGGGAACAGGGCGGGTTGAGATTCGGTGGTGGTGGCTCAGATCTTGTCGATCTGCTGTGCGGCGCTGTCGAGCACGGCGGCAAAGTCGTGCGCCTGCTGCTCGGTCAGCGGTGTGCCCGACAGGCGCATGCGCATGGCGAGCTTGAGGTTTTCTATGGCGCGCGTGACTTGCGGCGGGCGCCCGCCGCGCGGGCCGGCGCCGTCGACGCCGCCGCTCATGCGGGCCATCATGGCGTCGGCCGTCTCGCGGTTGGCCGCGAGAAATTCGTGCCCGCTGGCGGTGATGCTGTAGCGCTTGCGCCCGCCGTTGTCGGCGGTTTCCACGCTCAGGTAGCCCAGCTCCTCGAGCAGCGTGAGGGTGGGGTAGACCACGCCGGGGCTGGGCGCATAGCTGCCGCCGAGACGGTCTTCAATGGCCTTGATCAATTCGTAGCCGTGGGCGGGCTTGTCGGCGATGAGCTGCAGCAGCACGAAGCGCAGCCCGCCGTGGCCGAACACGCGGCCGCCAGCGCCGCCGCCGCGCCCGCCACGGTGTCCGCGACCGCCGGAAAGGCCGTCTTCATGCTCGCCGCGCGCGGTGTGGAAGTGGTGGTGGCCGAAGTGGAAATGTCTCATGGTGGGCATCCTTTTCGATGTATGTCTGAAATTATTTTAGATATATCTAAAAGAAAGTCAAATCGATACATGCCGGGATGCCCGGGCGGAGGGCTCAGGCGGCTGCGGAGGCCCGGTGCTGACGCAAATGTTCGAGCGACAGTGCCTCGCCGATGTGCGACATCTGTATGGCCGCGCCTTCGGCCGATCGCTCGGCCACTTCGGCGACGCGCTCGAACATCTGCGCTTCGCAGGCGGTCACCGCGCCGGCCCAATCGGCTTGTTTCGTCAGCGCGGCCGCCAGTTCGACGGCATCGCGCATTGCGGCATTCACGCCTTCGCCGCCAAAGGGCGACATCAGGTGTGCAGCGTCGCCCAGCAGCGTGAGCCCGCGGCGGGGCGCCCAGCAATGGCCGACCGGCAGTGCGTAGATGGGGCGCGGCACGAACAGGTCGTTGCTGGCGCGGAAGAGGTCGGTCAGGGCGTCGGCGTAGCCTGCGAACTCGTCGATCAGCGCGCTGCGCACTGCGGCGGGCGATGCAAAGTCGAAGCGCTTCGCAGCCCAGTCGGGCGGCACGCGGAAGATCGCGTAGCCGCGGATCTGCGCATTGCCGTTGCGCTGCGCGATGATGAGCTTGCCGTCCCCTTCCACGTCGAGCTTGCCACGGCCCACCAGCCTGGAGAGCGCCGGATGGCTGTCGTCCACGTCATCGATACCGAACTCGATGAAGGTCAGCCCGCTGTACTGCGGCTTGTACGGAGAGAGCAGCGGCCGCACGCGCGACCATGCGCCGTCCGCGCCGACCACCAGGTCGAAGGGGCCGGCTTCGCCGTCGGCCAACAGCAGGTTCCAGCGCCCACCCTCCTGAAGCCGCAGGTCGCGCAGCGCACGGCCCCATTGCACGCAGTCGGCCGGCAGCGAGGCCAGCAGGATGTCGCGCAGCGCGGTGCGGTCGATCTCGGGGCGGTTGCCGGCCGAAGGATCGGGCTCCTCGAACAGCACGCGGGCTGACTTGTCGAGCAGGCGCGAGCCCTGGTCTTCATAGCGTGCGAAGCGGCGGAAGGCATCGCCGAGGCCGGCCTCCTCGATGGCGAGCAGGCCCGAGTCCTCATGAAGATCCAGCGTGCCGCCTTGCGGGCGCGAGAGCGGGTCTTCGTCGCGTTCGAACACGGTGGCGTGGACGCCGGACAGGTGAAGGAGGCGCGCCAGCGTGAGGCCGCCGGGACCGGCGCCGACGATGGCGATGCGGGGATGCTTGTTCATTCGATCGACTCCGAATAAAGATAGGTTCCTATTCATATTAGCATAGGCTCCTATGAAAGTAGAATGACGGCATGGCAGACACCCCCGAACCCAACCCCCTGAAGCTTCTGGGCCGTGTGGCCCGCGGATTCACGCGCATCGTCGATGGCGGCCTGCGTGAGCTGGGCCTTGCGGCCGGCCAGTTGCCGGTGCTGGTGTCGCTGAAAAAGAGCAAGGCGCTGTCGCAGGCAGAGCTCGCGCGGATCGCACAGGTCGAGCAGCCCAGCATGGCGCAACTGCTGGCGCGCATGGAGCGCGACGGGCTGGTCGAACGCGTGGACGACCCGGAAGACAAGCGCAGCCGCCTGATCTCGCTCACGCCGCTGGCCGCCAAGCGGCTGCCCAAGGCCAAGCTGCTGATGGATGCGCACGTGGAAAAGGCGCTGGCCGACTTTTCCCCCGAAGAGGTCGAGCAGCTGACGGCGCTGCTGCTGCGGGTCGACGCGAACGTCGAGCGCATGGGGGGTGGCGGCTGAATCGGCTTGGTACCCGCGGCCGCCAACCATTCCCAGCCTCATCACCCGCACGGACGACTTTCCCTTCAGCGCAGCCGCCGACCGCAATGCCGCGTGGTTTGCCGCCGCCCGAGCGGCTTGGTGCCCTATCAGAACTTGTAGCGCGCCGTCAGCTGCACGTTGCGCGGCGCGCCGTACGTGCCCGAGTACCACCAGCCCGAAACCGACGAGATGTACTTGCGGTCGAACAAGTTCTGCACGTTGAGCGTGAGAGAGAGCTGATCGTTGACTTCGTACCGAGCCATCAGGCTGGCCACGGCATAGGCGCCCTGGCGTGCGGTGACCGTGCGTTCGATCTGCCAGGCCTCTCCCGTGTAGTAGAAGCCGCTGCTCCAGTCCACGCCGCCGCCCAGCGTGAGCCGCCGCCAGTCGCCGGGCATGCGATAGGTGGTCCACAGGCGAGCCATCTGGCGCGGAAAGGTGGTGTTGATGCGCTGGCCGTTGGGGTCCTTCGAGGTGCTGAAGTTGTAGGACGCAGCCACGTTCCAGCCGCGCGCCAGCGTGCCGTTGAGCTCCAGGTCGATGCCCCGCGTCGTCGCGCCCTTGATGGCGCGCGAGGCCGTGGTCGTGGTGCCCGGAACGAAGTAACCCGAGTCCGCCTCCGCGACGTTGTCCTGCTTGATCTGGTAGACGGCGGCGCTGCTCGTCACCCGGCCGTCGAGGAAGCTGCTCTTGATGCCGGCCTCGTACGTGTCGCCCTTTTGCGGATCGAGCAGCGCGCCGTTGCGGTCGACCGAGCTTTGCGGGTTGTAGATCGTGGCAAAGCTTGTGTAGAGCGTGTGGTTCTCGTTCAGGTCGTACAGCAGACCGGCATAGGGCGTGAACACGCGCCGCTCGGACGAAGGCGAGTTCGTGTGGTAGCCGTCGGTGGTGTCGGTGATGTAGTCGCTGTCGTAGTCAAGCAGCTTGCCGCCCACCACCAGCTTGAACTGGTCGCTCAGCTGGAGGCGGCCCGCGCCGTAGATGCTCTTTTGCCGCCGCGTGCTGTCGAAGGTGACGTAACGGTCCCCGAACACCGGCGTGCCCGTGTTGTTCCAGCTGTAGATGTTGACTGGCGCATTGCGCAGCCCCGAGATGTCGAAGCTGCCGTTGGTGAGGCTGCGGAAGTCGGTGTAGTCGGCGCCGATCACGGCTTCGTGCTGGCGGCCGAACAGGGTGAACGGGCCCGTCAGCTTCAGGTCCACCGTCTTGTTGCGCAGGTTGTAGTCGCGGCGCTCGGCGTTCAGGTTCAGTCCGTCGCCGGTGAACTTGTCGAAAAGGCTGCTGTTGACCGCCAGGTAGACCGAGTCTTCGCGCTGCTTCGAGCGCAGGTAGTTGGCCGAGAGCTTGAGCTTCCAGTCGTTGGCGAGCGACTGCTCCAGCGTCACGAAGCCGCTGGTCGAATTGGTGTTGAAGCGGTTGTCGCGGCTCGCGCCGTTGAAGGACACCGGAAAGTCGACCTGCTCGCCGCTGCTGTTGAACAGCGGATAGCCCAGGTAAGACAGCGATCCGCGCGACCGGTTTTCCTGATGGTCGATGCCCGCGGTGAGCTTCAGCGTGGAGGTCAGGTCGGCTTCCACCACGCCGTAGAACACATCTTTCTTCTTGCGGTAGTAGTCGATGTAGCTGTTGCCTTCCTGGTGCACCGCCACCATCCGGCCGCGCACGCTGCCCGATTCGTTCAGCGGGGTCGAGATGTCCAGCATGCCGCGCCGGTCGCCCCACGAGCCGACGCTGGCCTCCGCCACGCCCTGGAACGCGGCCGTGGGCTTCTTGCGCACCATGTTGATGATGCCGGACGGATCACCCGCCCCCGTGGTCAGGCCCGAGGCGCCGCGCATCACCTCGATGCGGTCGTACAGCGCCATGTCCGCGATGCTCTGCGTGGGCAGCGCATCCAGGCCCAGGAATTCGCTGTGCGTGCTGACCCCGTCGAGCTGGTAGTTGGTGATCGGGTAGCCCCGCGCGCTGGCGCTGTTGCGCTCCGTGCCCAGCGTCGAGGTCGAGAGGCCCGGCGTGCGCGCCAGCACCTGGCCGATGCTGGTGAGGTTCTGGTCTTCCAGGCGCTGCTGCGTGATCACGCTGATCGACTGTGGCGTGTCCTTCAGGCCCAGTCCAAGGCCGGTGGCCGAACTGCTCGGCCCCCTGGCGGTGTAGGCACCAGTGCCTTCGGTGGTGCCAGTGCGGTCGGCCTGCGCCGTCACGCGCACCTCGGCCAGCGTGGAGCCCGCTTCAGGCGTGGACGGCAGCGCCGCGCTGCTTTCGGACGCGACCACCGTCAGCGTGCCGCTCGGTGTCTGCGCCAACGCGAGTCCGCTGCCGGCCAGCGCCTGCTGCGCCGCTTGCGCCACGGTCAGGCGCCCTTGCACCGCAGGCGCCCGGCGTCCGGCCACGAGCGCGGGTGCCGCACTGATGGTGCGGCCGCTCTGGCGGGCGATGCGTGCCAGCACGATGCCCAGCTCATCGGCGGGCAGCTTCCATGCCAGGGCGCCGTCGGTTGCAGCGGGAGCGCCCGGGGATGCGGTTGGCGCTTGCGCGAACGATGCGCTGCCGCATGCGAACAGTGCGGCCAGCGCCAGTGTGGCCTTGCGCGTCGGCAGGGGTGGGCCGGCCTTCGGGCGGGCCGATGAAATAGGGGAGAGCGTCACGTCGGACATTCCTCGTCGGTTCTGTCTGGGTTGATCGGAGTGTTCAACCCTGTATGTCCCGCGAGGGTGCGAAAAACCGTCAGCTCATGCGTCGCGCACGTCCACGTACACCACCAGATCGCTCCAGCGGCGCACGCGCAGCGGCAGCGTGTCCACCAAGTCCTGCAGCACCTGCATCGGCCGGTCCAGCGGGTAGACGCCGAAGACACGCGCGCGCGCGGCCGCGGCGCTCACGCGCAACACGGCAGGCGTGTAGGGGCGCAGCGCGTCCAGCACGTCGGCCAGCGGCTGGTCATGCACTTCCAGCACGCCCGCCGACCAGGCGCTGGTGTCGACACGCGTGGCGAAGACCGCTTCGACGCGGTCCGACTGCATCCAAGCGCTGCTGCCCTGCTCCAACGCGATGCCGGCGCCTTCGTCGCCCGGGGCCAGCCGCACGCTGTGTTCCAGCACCGACACCAGCGTGCGCCCCTGTTCCTGCTGCACCATGAAGCGCGTACCCAGCGCGCGCACCGTGCCCTGCGCGGTCTGCACGACGAAGGGCCGCAGCGCGTCGGCCGCGACCTGGGCGATCAACGCGCCCGCGCGCAAGCGCACGAGGCGCTGCGTCGAGCTGAAATAGAGGTCGGCCGACGAGCGCGCGTTGAGCAGCAGGTCGCTGCCGTCTTCCAGCGCGAAGCGCCGGCGTTCGGCCGTGCCCGTGTGCAGGTCGGTGGACCAGGCCATGAGCGGCATGCGCCGGTTGAACCAGATTCCGCCGCCAGCGGCCGTGAGCAAAGCCACCGCGGCGCTGCCCAGCAGTGCGCGACGGCCTGGGCGATGGGCCGCAGCCGTGCTCAGGGCGCGGACGCTGGGGGATGCATGGCCGTCGGCCTGCAACTGGCTCAACGCGGGCGAGATCCGCTGGTTCAAGCGCTGCTGCAGGTCCATCCATGCGGCGGAATGGGCTGGGGCCATGGCAAGCCACTGCGCGAAGGCCTGTTGGTCGCCATCGTTGCTGTGGCCCGAGTCGAGCCGCACCAGCCAGTCGATGGCCTGCTCGGTGACCGCATCGAGCGGCAGTGCATGGGCGTGCGCAGGCATCTCAGGCCTCCGCCTGCACCGGGCAGGTGTAGAGATGCACGATGGCCTGTTTCACATAGCGCTCGACCGAGGTGATCGAGATGCCCATGCGCGCCGCGATGTCGGCATGCGCCAGGCCCTCCAGCCGGCGAAGCAGGAAAGCCTCGCGTACCTTGGGCGGCAGGCCGTCGAGCCAGCGGTCGATGGTTTCGACCGCTTCGCGCACCAGCGCGTAGGTTTCCGGGGAGGGCGCCAGTTCCTGCGGTTGCGCTGCAAGTGCGTCGAGCCATGCGCGCTCCAGCTCGCGGCGGCGCCAGAAGTTGTAGAGCACCCGCTGCGCCAGCGTCGTCAGGTAGGCGCGCGGCTCCTGGATCGCCTGCGCCTGGCCGCCGCTGATGACGCGAACGAAAGTGTCTTGCGTCAGGTCGGCGGCCGTGTGGCCGTCGCCCAGCCGGCGCCGCAGCCAGCCTTGAAGCCAGTCGCGGTGCTCCCGGTAAAGCGCATCGATCGGGGCTGTCGCAGCGGGGGAAGGCATGGAACGAAAGTGCGGCAAATGAGAATTGCTCTCATTTTACCCGTGGCCCTCGGTATCCTGCCGCCCATGCTGGTTAACATGTGCCGTTCCGCGGGCTGCGGCGTGCCCGCCACGCCAACCCGGTCCGTTTGGCTTCGATCACAGGGAGTTTCAATGGGGATGATGGATACCCTCGGCCACGCGCTGATGGACAACGACAAGCTTCACTTCGACACCGCCGAGGTGCTCACGGGGCAAGAGCAATGGCTGGTCACGCTCAGTGCGCCGCTGTCTGCTTTCAATGGCGACTTCGTGAACGCGGTGGCCACCGGCAAGGACAGCGACGTGCTGCGCGAGGGCATCGCCGACGTCTGGAGCGTGCACGACCGCGCCAGCTTCGAGCAGACTGCCCGCTGGCTGGTCGACGAGGGCCAGCGCTCGGCCTACCGCCCGCTGTGGAATGCAGTGGCTGCCATCGACACCGCCACGCGGGAAACGCCCATGCTGCTGCGGATGGCCATGGAGGCCTTCTTTCCCGCGTTCTTCCAGATCAAGGCGCGCAAGAGCCTCGACTATCGCCAGCTCGCCGCGCAGAGCGGCAAGTCGACGCAGGAGCTGTCGGCGTTGATGACCGGCAGCCCGAGCTGGGTCGAGGCCCTGCGCAAGCACTTCCAGGTCTCCGCGGCCGATGTGCCCGACCTGGTCGCGTGGGACGCCGTGCGCCTTGCCAGCCTTTCGCGCTGGGCGGTGCAGCTCGGCTACATCGAGCGCGCCGAGTTCGCGGGCTTTGCCGGCGGCCTCGCCACCAAGATGCGCGAGGCCTACTCCAGCTGGTCGCAAGTGAGCGCCGCATACATCGCGGGCGGGCTCATCTGGAAGTACTCCGATGCGCGCGAAGAGCATCTGCTTCGCACCAACCGCATGCTGCTCAGCGATGCGCGCAGCCCCTACCGCAGCGTGCCGTTCGCCGGCTGAAGCGGCGCCTGATGCACCCATGCCCGCATCCACCGGCTGCCCTGCCGGTCGATGCGGCATACTCCCCACCCCCTCAAACTCACCAGAATTCCACTGAATGGACAAGGAAGTCGACCCCCGCGTACTCACTGTGATCGACGAGATGCGGCTCTCGGGCCCGCGGCTCACACCGGTCGAGATCGTTGCAAAAATGGGTGTGTTCGACGCTCGCGACAAGCCCTTCGAGCATGCCTGGCTGGCCACCGGCGACAACATCATCGCCACCATCTGGGCCGAATGGGTGAACGTGGCGGCCAACGGGCGCTGGTTCTACCTCGAGTCGCTCGACGTGCACCACCGCGCCGGCGGCGGCGAACGCAACGCGCAACAGATACAGCGCGCCAAAGACCGGCTCGCGCTGCTCAAGCGCAGCTATGACAGCGGCAGCGGCTTCCGCGCCGTGGTGCAGACCAACCGCATCGCCATCCTCGAAGTCGAGAGCAACAAGGACGCCAAGGTGTCCACCCGCGTGCGCGACGACGACGAATGGCACGTTGCCAGCTGGGAGCCCGAGCACAAGCTGGCCGTGCTCGTGCGCGGCCCGAGCGGCTGGACGCCCACCGACGCCGAAGTGCAGGCCGCCAGGGCGCGCGGCAACGTGCCGCAGCCCATCTCGACCACGGCCAATGCGGGCGCGGCAGGCGGCGGCGACAACAAGGCATCGCCCGAACAGGTGCAGGCCGCTGCCCTCGAATACGTCGTCAAGCACTTCACCGGCTACGGCTACAAGGCCGAGAACATGACCGGCAAGGGCTTCGACCTCGAAGTGTCCAGCGCCAAGGGCCAGACCCTGCTGCGCGTGGTCGTCAAGGGCACCGCGCCCGGCGTGCCCAGCTTCAAGCTCAGCAAGGAAGAAAGCGACTGCTCCGTGCGCGAGCCGCTGTGGCGCCTGCTGGTGGTGACCGATGCGGGCAGCGGCGTGGCGCAGCACAAGATCTACAAGCCGACGGAGATCAATTCGGCGCCGGGGTTTGATCCGGCTTGATTGAAAGGAACGCGGTCTTCCAGGCCGCGCTATCTGGATTCGGTCAGCGAGAGCCCTCGATGAAGCAGCTGCGTGAACAGGAAATTGCGGCCGTATTCAAGCTAGAGGGGCCTGCCCGGTACTCGCATTTCATTGGTCAGGTCGCCGACTGGGAGGCCGTCTGGGGCCTCCGCTCTCCCGATGGCTGGGTTTCGATTTCAGACGAAACGGGAGCGCCGATGTTTCCCGTGTGGCCGCATGAGCCCTATGCGCGCATGCTGGCCGTGGACTCATGGGCGCAGGTGATCCTGACGCCAATCGAAGTTCATGAATGGATCGAGAAATGGCTTCCTGGGCTTGCCAAGGACCGCATGAAGGTTGCCGTCTTTCCTACCCCTGAGGGCAAGATTGTCGTCGTCGATCCGCTGCGGCTGCGAGGCGATATCGAGGCAGAGCTTGCTCGCATTGAGTGACGGGCTGCCAACGTCTTGAACGAGTTCGACTGCTCGTCCAAAGTCTTCATAGGAGGTTGCAATAGTCGTAGTGGTAGATCGCCATCTCGTCTCCCACCCACGCATGGCCGTCGAGCGAGTCGATTGCGATGTTGCCTCCACCTGCACGTTCTTCGTCTGACGGCTCGGCACTGATCGGACCGCCGAAGAAGCTGTAGAACATCGGGTTGCCAAGCGCGGGGTAGCTCGACCTTGTCGACAAACTCCAATCTGGATACTGGCGCACCGCAGCCGCCATTGCCTCGGCTTCAGTCAGTCGTGTCGAGTCCCTGTATCGCACGGGAATGCTCAAGATCCCAATGCGATCCTTGCGGGCCGTCGTGACATGCGCGACGGCCATGAGCCTGGAGATGTTCAGGCCAAGAAAACCTGCATACGCCCGCTCCGGCTTTGGAACAAACTCGCGATGGAATAGCGCCAGTTTCTTCAGCCAGGGCGTGTCTCCCTGGATTGGTGTCGCAAGAAAAAGGTCGCAGATGATGTCCATCAAGAGATTTTCCTAAATCAGGCAGCCTGGTCGAATCGAAATGCCTCGCGAATCCGGGTGACTCGGTCCATGTGCAGCCTTGGCGAACATAAAGACGAGAGCGCCTCGCACCGGTATTTCAGTGAGCAACAGCTCCCAACTGTCAGAGCTTTGTGTCTCGCCGCAGTGTCCCGGCAGATATCTCGCCGATTCGAGAAATCCTCGACGAAATCTTTTCTCTTGCTCGGCTTCGCTTCTCTACAGTGAATGCCCCTGCCGCAAGACGCCCCTCCTTGTGGGCGACGAACACCTTGAAAAGGAACTCCCCGAACGACTGATCAAGTGAATTGATGAACCGCCCACCTCACGGCGGGTTGCCGGTGCTCCCTTGGTGCATCGGTGCGAACGTGAGGCACAAAAGGCGACGGCCAGGGCGCGCAAACACCCTGACCGTCTGACCACATGACGTGCACAACTTTTCAGAGGAAGCACACCAAATGGCTGAGCGAATTATGGCCGGGCGTTCTGCGCCCAAATCTCCCCGCCGCACACGCGGCACTACGAAGCCCACGGCGAACACCACCCCGACAGCCGATGAGGCAAGAGAACTGCTCGAAATCAAACTGGCACAGCTGAACTCGCTGCTGTGGTGCTGTTATGGCGACGGCAATGGGTGGTTCGAGGAGGCGGGGGAGAAGCATCGGGATCACATGCTTTGGATTGCTGCGGATTTGGCGCGGGAGGCAGAGATGTTGTTAGAGGTCAGCGTGGGGGCGAGGGCAGGCGGGATCGGCTGACGTCCCAGGGCATCCCACAAAGACGGGATGCTCTGGAACTTTCCTCCACGTTAATGTCGCGTCGAGGAGGGTTCCAATGCCGATCCGCAAATTGTTCTACGGGCATCAGAATGCCCTGATGCGCAGCGCATCACCTAAGACAAACGCGTCTTGCGATTCAGGTTTCTGAAATCTGCTCAACGCGCATTGCTTTGAGTGCTTCTTCGTTCTCCGCATTTGATGCAGATCGCCATTGCGACAAGGTTACGTAGAGATCAACACTAACGATCGCAAGAAGAGGAGATACCGTTGCACATCCAGCATGTAGAAATCGGGCAGTTCCGCAAGCTCCAAAGGGTACGCGTCGACCTCGCGACCAATACAACCGTGTTCGTCGGCGCGAACAACAGCGGCAAGACCTCCGCAATGGTCGCTCTTCGCCAATTCCTCGTCAAACGTGGTGAGTTCTCGATCAATGATTTCACGCTATCCAACTGGGCTGCGCTTGACACGCAGGGGAGCCGATGGGCAGATTCCCAGACGGGCGCAGAGGAGGAGGTGTTCGACTGGGATTCGGTATTACCGCACCTCGATGTGTGGCTGAAAGTGCCAACGGATGAACTTCATCATGTACAGAAAATCCTGCCCACTCTCGATTGGGCGGGATCGCTTATTGGCGTCCGACTTCGGTTCGAGCCAAAAGACGCGGTGGCGCTCAGGCAGGACTACTTAAAGGCAAAGCGCGGCGCCGAAGCCGTCATGGCCGCCAACGACGCAGCTGAACCCCCGGTTGCACCACCGGAGGGCTTTTCTATCTGGCCGCGCTCGCTGACGGATTACCTTGCCGTCAAGCTGCGCACAACCTTCGAGGTGCGGGCCTACCTCCTTGATCCAGACAAGCTGAAGGCACCGGTTGGCGGCATTGCTTCGCCCCAACCGTTACCAGAGGGCAGCGAGCCAGTCGAAGGAGATCCATTGCGAAAGATTATTCGCATCGACGAAATCAATGCACAGCGTGGCTTCGGCTTTTCTTCGACGAATGCCCGGGGGGAGGAAGACCAAGAGGATTCGCGACCAGGCGGTCGCAAGCTTTCAAGCCAGCTTCGTCAGTACTACACGCAGCATCTTGACCCGTTTGATCAGCCGAAGCCAGAGGATCTCGAAGCCCTGAAGGCACTCTACGGTGCACAGTCCGCCTTCGGAAAGCGCCTCACCGAAAGCTTCGCAGTTGCACTCAAAGAGCTCGAAGATATAGGCTATCCAGGTGTTTCCGATCCGAAGCTGACGATCTCAACAAATATAAAGCCGGTAGAGGGGCTTAACCATGCCTCTGCCGTCCAGTATGTTGTACCGACCCATCAGACTGCCGGAGGCAATCTCGTCCATCGCTTACCTGAAGAATCCAACGGTCTTGGATACCAGAATCTCGTATCGATCGTGTTTGCCCTGATGAGCTTTCGCGACAAGTGGATGCGCGTTGGGAAGGCCGCCAGTAGCACGCTCGAAGCGGATGACTTGATCCCGCCGTTGCATCTGGTGCTCATCGAGGAGCCTGAAGCCCACCTGCACGCGCAGGTCCAGCAAGTCTTCATCAACCAAGCCTATGAAGTGCTGCGCAAACACGACAAGCTGAAAGGTTCAACTGACCTTCGCACCCAACTCGTCGTGAGCACACATTCGAGCCACATCGCGCATGAGGCCGAGTTCGCGTCGCTTCGTTACTTCCGTCGGCTGCCTGTGAAAGCCGTTGAAGGCTCGGTGCCGATGTCTAGCGTCGTCAATCTTTCCGAGACTTTTGGAGACGAAGACGAGACCGGGCGGTTTGTCAAACGCTACCTGAAGGCCACGCATTGCGACCTTTTCTTTGCTGACGGCGCCGTCTTTGTTGAAGGACCGGCTGAGCGAATCATCGTGCCGCATTTCGTTCGATCGAGAGACAAGTATGAGTTCCTGCGTAGGTGCTACGTGACATGGCTAGAGATCGGCGGGAGCCATGCCCATCGGCTTAAGGATCTCATCGAGCATCTTGGCTTGAATACCCTCGTCATTACGGACATCGATGCAAAAGACAAGGGTGGGAAATCCGTTCCACCTGCGCGGGGCGACGGACTCCTTACGCGAAACGAGTCGCTGAAGTCGTGGTGTCCAAAGGATGAGTCATTCGACAACCTGCTCGACAAGCCTGAGAAAGCGCTTTCGATTACCGATGAGAGTGGTTACGGAGTCCGCGTGGCCTACCAGCAACCGGTCCTTTTGCAGTTCAAGAAAGGGGTGCCAACTGAGCTTCTTGCTAACACCTTTGAAGATGCTCTTGTATATGAGAATCTCTCGATCTTTAAAGGCATGAAGGGTGCCGGTTTATTGGGACGATTTCGGGAAGCTATCGAGGCAAGCACAGACGCCGCGGACTTAGCCAAACGCGTCTTTGATGGCCTCGCCAAAGGAGGTAAGGCCGAATTTGCTATGGAGCTCCTGTACAGCACTGAAATCGATGCGCTGACCGTTCCTGCATACATCGACAAGGGCCTTGCTTGGCTCGCAGACCAACTCAAACGCAAGGAAGTTGACGTGCTCGGGAAAGGCGCCATAGCACTCGTCCTGGTGCCGGCCAGCGACGCAGCTCAGGGCAGTGCGCTGGTGGCAGCATGATGCCAGCCGCCACATTAGATATGCAGCTGAACGATGCGCAGGTTGACGTGGAGATCGCCGCTTGCCTGAACCTTGACACGCCCCAGAGCTTTTTTCTGTTTGCAGGGGCCGGGTCCGGAAAGACCCGGTCGCTCGTGACCGCGCTTCAGCACGTTCAGAAGACGATGAGCGAGCGGCTACGCGTGAAGGGCCAGCGAGTCGCGGTCATTACCTTCACCAACGCTGCCAGCGATGAGATCAAGAGTCGCCTTCTGTTCGATCCGCTCATCGATGTGCGAACCATCCATAGCTTTGCATGGTCATTGATCGAGGGGCTCAATCGCGACATTTTTGAGTGGCTGAAAGTTGATCTGGCTGAAGACATTGCAGATCTGAGAGCCGAAGAGGCCAAGGGAAGAAAAGGGACCAAGGCGTCTGCGACCCGTCTTAGCAAGATTGAGTCTAAAACGAAGCGGCTCCGGAATCTGCCGAACGTCAAGACCTTCACGTACAGCCCTGTCGGCGACAACCGAGGCCGTGACGCCCTGAACCACGTAGAGGTGCTGAAACTCACGGCTTACTTCCTGAGGACAAAGCCTGCGATGCAAAGCATCCTTGCCGGCCGCCATCCTGTACTTCTCATTGACGAAAGCCAAGACACGAACAAGCATCTGGTCGATGCCTTGTTTGTAGCGCAGGCCAGCCTGAAGGGAAGGCTTGTGCTCGGGCTACTCGGCGACATGATGCAGCGCATCTATTCGGACGGAAAAGATGGCCTCGGCAATGAGTTGCCAGCGGATTGGGCAAGGCCGAAGAAAGTGATGAATTACCGATGCCCCAAGCGCATCGTCAAGCTCATTAACAAGGTCCGCAGCACCACTGACAAACAGCACCAGGAAACACCAGATGAGGCCACGGAGGGGCTCATTAGATTCTTCATTCTTTCAAGCAACACCACGAACAAGCCACAAATTGAGAGCGCAATCCGCACACACATGGCTGAGGTTACGGGCGATAACAATTGGTCTCAGCAGCGTGCCGTCAAGACACTGACCCTTGAGCACCGGATGGCCGCGGCCCGCCTCGGTTTCCTAGAAGCGTTCGCGGCGCTCTATGACTACGAGGGCTGGCGCACGAGTTTTCTGGGAGGGAGCCTGCCCGCGTTCCGCTTTTTCTCAGAGCAGGTCTTGCCACTTGTAAAAGCCAGGCGGGCAAAGGACCGTTTTGCGGTAGCCCGCATCCTCAAAACACATTCGCCTCTGCTTAGTGCATCGGCGCTTAAGCAGTCCAAAGACACGCGGGCATCGCTTGCGGCAGTGGACGACCTTTTGACGCAGCTGGAGGGCCTGTGGGAAAGCAACGCTGATCCTTCGCTGCTCAGCATTCTTCAATTCACCGCCCGATGCAATCTGCTTGAGCTTCCCGATGCCCTTATCGCGCATGGCTCGGGAGCCATTGAAGCAGCGGCTGCAACGTCCTCTGCCGAAGATGAAAGTGAGGACCGCCAGTCTGAACGGGATCTCGCGATCCAAGCCTTCCTGAAGGCGCCATTTTCGCAAGTTGAGCCCATGGCCGAGTACCTTGCTGGCAAGGCTCATTTCGATACGCATCAGGGTGTCAAAGGACTCGAGTTCGACCGTGTCATGGTCGTAATGGACGACACGGAAGCGCGAGGCTTCCTTTTTAAGTACGAGGATCTCTTCGGAGGCAAGGCCGCGGGCGACAAAACCGTTGAAGCGACCAGACGATTGTTCTACGTGACCGCAAGCAGGGCTAAAGAAAGCCTTGCACTCGTTGCGTACTCCTCTGCTCCGGAGCGCATCAAGAGCTTTGTTATCAATCAGGGCTGGTTTGATGGCGAAGAGGTCGTCATGGATGTTCAGCGCGAGTCAGCAGGTCGGATGTCCACATGACCCCCGCCAGCCCAGTCCTTCGCACGCGCTTCTTCGCAATGGACTCGTCGCATCTAGCGGGATTGGCCCTCGATTGGGCGTCCCCGGTCCGCAGTCGACAGGAGGCGGCACGTTCGTTCGTTCCGCGGCTCATTGAGCGCGGGTGGGTGTTGCTGCTCAGCTGGCATCAGGTGCAGGAGCTCATGCAGCATCGAGATGATTCGTTGGTGGACGAGCGTCTGCGCTTCATTCAGAGTTGGCCGTTGTTGGCGTGGATCCGATCTAAGGAGGCAGGTCCAGGCTCTGTGTTCGATGCTTGGCGAATGGAAGTCTGCGCGGCCTATGACTTCCCCGACGCTGATGTGCATGGCGTACGCGAGCTGACGCGCCCCCGTATTTTTTCGTTCGGTTCCGGCGCGGATGCACTTCCCGACATCTTCAAGGACTGGCGCCATCTGCGGGAGGCCTTGAACGCTCAGCAAGAGAACGCCAGGCGTGTAGCCGCAATCTCCAAATGGCGCGCGGCGAACGTTGACCACGTCCGGATCAAAGATTTGGAGCAGGCCTCGTTTCGCGCGCCTGGGGACGTGGGTCGGGCACTGTTACATCAACGACAGGCGCTGGCGCGCGAGATCGCCACCCGTGGAGACAAGCGAATTGCGGATCCCGACGCGTTGGCGGGGCAGTTCATCGCGGAAATTGCATCTCAGGTGCCATTGCAGGGCCCTTGGAGCCACATCGTGCCACCTGTGATTCAGCTTCTACTGAGCGCAGGTCACGAACCCGAGGACATCGATCGCGATGCGACTTTCGGCGAGATGCAGGATCTGCTGGTCTTCCATCAGCGGCTGCGTATGGTGGCCGATGCTGATGCGCTGCCCTGGCGCGCTCTAAAACGTACGGCGAGGCGGAATCGCCTGCCGATCACCGTAATCGAGGACGGCATGCGGGTTCATGGGCACGACCAGCCGGAGCGAAAGGGCAGTGACTTGAATGATGTGCACCTGCTTTGCTTGGCGCCCTATGCGGACGTCACTTATGTTGACAAGCGCACGCTCGAGAGCGTGCGGCGGGTCAGGGCCAAGGTTCCAGACTGCGACATGCTCTTGGGCGAAGTTCGACGGGCGGCGAATTACGGCGAAATCTACAAGGCCTTGACGTCTGCGCCTGATGCTCTCTAGATGCGGCGGCTGTTTTCGCCGAACCCGGGGGTACTTTGGTAACGTGACTTTCGCGAAGGCAACAAGCGGTTAGTCAAACTGTTGCATCGATCGGTTGATTCCGCCGTCTTGAGCAGTCATTCAATGGGTATGAAATGCCTTGACCACGGACTGGGAGAGGGCGGAGCGATCAGAGTCACTAATTTGGTCCAAATCGGCGTCGGCGTCGGCGTCGGCGTCGGCGCCGCACGCGTGCACTGCGACGGCACTCTTTGCTGCCGCCCGTCACCTCTGCGGCATATCCTTAACCGAGTACCCCAAACTCACAGTCGCATCCTCCGGAATAGCCGGCATAGTCGCATTCCAAGCCGCCCAATCCGCCCGCATCGCAGCGAGTCGTTCAGGCTCCTTTTTCGCCAGATTAGCCCGCTCGCGTTCATCCCCAGGGATGTTGAACAGGTACTCGTTCCCGTCCACCTTCAGGTACTTCCAGTCGCCGTCGCGCAGCGCTTCTTGTCCGCGATGGTTCATGCGCCAGTGCAGCGGGCGGCGGAAGCTCTTCGACGCGTCCTTGAGCACGGGCATCAGCGAAACGCCGTCCAGCGGATAGTCCGGGTGCGCGGCCACGCCGGCCGCGTCGAGCATGGTGGCCGACCAGTCCATGGTCATGCACAGCTGCGGGCTTTCGCCGCCCTTGCCGATCACGGCGGGCCAGTGGGCGATCCATGGCACGCGGATGCCGCCTTCGGTCAGGTCCATCTTGCCGCCGACCAGCGGCCAGTTGTCGGAGAAGCGTTCGCCGCCGTTGTCGCTGGTGAACACCACCAGGGTGTTGTCGGCCATGCCGTGCTTTTCCAGCGCGGCCATGATCCAGCCGATGCCTTCGTCCATGTGATGGATCATGCGGCGGTACACATGAATGTTGCCGCCGGCCAGGTCGAACAGGTTGTCCTTGATGTTCGGCGCCTTGGCCGCGTCGTCGCGGGTTTCCCACGGCCAGTGGGGCGCGGTGTAGTGCAGGCTCAGGAAGAAGGGCGCGTCGTCCTCTTTCTTCTGGAGTTCTGCCATGCGGTCGACGTAGTCGACTGCGCGCTTGGAGAGGATGTCGGTGAGGTAGCCCTCTTCGACCTTGTCTTCTTCGCCGAACCACAGGTCGTGGCGGCCGGTGGAGTCGCAATGCGTGAAGTAGTCGACGCCGCCCGACATGGGCCCGAAGAATTCGTCGTACCCAGAGCGCAGCGGCCCGAAGCTGGGCGGGTAGCCCAGGTGCCATTTGCCGATGAGGGCGGTCTGGTAGCCGCTGGCCTTCAGCAACGAGGGCAGGGTGGGGTGGTCGGTCGGCAGGCCCAGGGTGGTGCTGCCGCGGCTCTTGCTGTTGATGGGCTCTTCGGCCGCGCCGCGCAGGCGGTACTGGTAGCGGCCGGTGATCATGCCGAAGCGGGTGGGCGAGCACACGGGCGAGTTGGCGTAGCCCTGCGTGAGCTTCAGGCCGTTGGCGGCCAGGCCGTCGAGCACGGGCGACACGGGGCCGAAGGCGGCATCGCGCCCGCCGTAGCAGCCGAGGTCGGCATAGCCGAGGTCGTCGGCCACGATGAAGATGATGTTGGGTCTGGTCATATATCTCCTGGAGTTCTTTTTCTTCAGGGCTGGTAGCCGGACTTCTGGACGACCGGCGCCCACTGCGTGCGGTAGGCCTTCAGCATGGCCACGGTCTGCGCCTGGGTGCTGACCACGGGCGTCATGCCGGAGTCCTTGAACTTGCGTTGCGTGTCCGGGTCTTGCATGACTTCGCGGATGGCGGTGGCCAGCTGCTCGACCTTGGCCTTGGGCATGGTGGTCGGCGCGAAGAATGTGTTCCAGCCGGTGGCGGCCAGGTCGAGGCCGGCTTCCTTGAAGGTGGGAATGTTCGGCGCGAACGGCGAGCGCTTGGCGCCCGACAGCGCCAGGATGCGCAGCTTGCCCGCCGCGTGCTGCGGCAGCACCACGTCTTCGGTGTCGACGGCAATGGGCACCTGCCCGCCGATCAGGTCGTTCAGCAGCGGCGCGGAGCCGCGGTAGCCGATCACCTGGGTCTGCACCTTGGCCTTCTCGCCCACCATGAGCCCGAAGAAGTGCGGCAGGCTGCCGGTGGCGGGCACGCCCACGTTGGCCTGGTCGGGGTTGGCGCGCATCCATGCGAGCAGGTGGCTCAGTTCGCGCACCGGCAGGGTGGGCGACACGGCGAGCGCGAAGTCGTAGTCGTTGACGTGCGACACGGGCACGAAGTCGCGGTCGGGGTCGTAGTTGTTGTCCTTGAAGACCAGCGGCGCCACCACCATGACGGCGGGGTTGGCGAGCATCAGCACGTTCTGGTTGGCCGGCGTGACCTTCACCTGCTGCGCCGCGAGGCGGCCGCCCGCGCCGGGCTTGTTGTCGACGATGACCGCCACGCCCAGCTTGGTGCCGAGCTTGTCGGCCACCACGCGCGCCACGCGGTCGGTGGCGCCGCCGGGCGCATACCCGACCACGATGTGCAGCGGGGTGTCCAGCTTGGCCTGGGCGGCGGCACCGGTGGCAAAAGCCGCCGTGAAGCCGGCTACGGCCAGCATGCCGACGAGGCGGTGGGTGGCGCGGCGGGTGAGGGAGTGGGTCGGCAGCATGATGTGCAGGTCCTTGTCTTCTTCGGTTCAGGCAATGGCCAATGAGTGTGACCGCGATGTCCGCGGTTGCGGACGATTCTGAAGACGCTGCATTCGATTGTTCAAATCAACCATTGCCCTGGTTTACCCAGGTGTGGCGCTCATGCCCCTGTTCAGTCGACCTTCATGCCGGTGGCCTTGACGATGCGGCCGTAGCGCGCAAGGCTGGCGGTCAGGTGGTCGCTGGCGGCGGCGCCGGTTTCTCCGAGGGGCACCATGTCGAGCGTGGCAAGGCGCGACTTGACCTCGGGCAGCGCCATTGCCTTCTGAAGCGACGTGCGCAGTGTCTGCATCACGGGCTCGGGCGTGGCGGCCGGCACCATCGCGAGGTAGAGCACCTCGAACTCCAGGTTCTTCAGCCCCAGTTCGCCCACGGTGGGCACCTGCGGCAGCAGTGGCGAGCGCTGGCGGCCGGTCACGGCCAGGGCGCGCAGCTTGCCCGACTGCACCTGCGGCAGCAGCCCCGGCGTGGCGAGGATGCCGGCCTGCACTTCGTCGCCCATCAGCGCCAGCACCGCCGGCGCGTTGCCCTTGTAGGGCACGTGCGTGATCTTCGCGCCGGTCTCGCTCGCGAAGATCTCGGCGGCGATGTGGCCCGGGCTGCCGTTGCCGGCCGAGCTGAAGGTGGCGCGCTCGGCCTTGGCCTGCGCGATGAACTCGGGCAGCGTCTTCGCCTTCACGTTGCCCGCCACGCCAAAGCTCAGGCCCGACGAGCTGAAGATCATCAGCGGCTTCAGGTCCTTGGCCGCGAAGGGCATCGACGCATAGAGGTGCGGGTTGATGGTGAAGGTGGTGTCGATGCCCAGCAGCACCGTGTAGCCGTCGGCCGGGCTCTTGGCCACCAGGTCGGCGCCGATGTTGCCGCCCGCGCCGGGGCGGTTGTCGACGATGAAGGGCTGCTTCAGGTCTTTCTGCAGCGCGTCGGCCAGCGCGCGGGCGAGGATGTCGATGGGGCCGCCGGCCGGGAAGTTGGTGAGCAGCTTCACCGCCTTGGCCGGGTAGGGGGCGTCGGCCGCCTGCGCCGCCGTGGCGCTGAAGCCCAGCGGCAGCAGCGCCGCACAGGCAGCAGCTACAGCAAAGCGGCGGCGCGCGCCGCCCAGGGCGTTCTTGAAAACGGTGTTCATGTCTTGGCTTGTCTCCTTGTCTGAGGCAACTCTAGGCCGGCGGCGGGGCCGGCACAACTGAAAGCTCTTCTGCCAGGTATTCCGGCTGGTTATATTTGCAAGCCCGTCGCTCCAAGGGAAGACCGATGTCAGCCATGAACTTTGCGCGCCTGAAGCTGCGCCACCTGCAATGCCTGGTGATGGTGGCGCAGGAGCGCAACCTGGTGCGCGCCGCCAAGGCGCTGTCGCTCACGCAACCGGCGGTGTCCAAGACCGTGGCTGAGCTGGAAGAAATCATCGGCCGCCCGCTGCTGCTGCGGCGCCGCCGCGGCGTCGAGCTCACGCCGGCCGCCGAAGTGCTGGTGCGCCATGCCGTGTCTGCGCTGCGCGGGCTGAGCGAAGGCCTGGGCCTGGCCATGGACATGCCCGAGGCCGACCAACTGCACGTGGCCGTCGGCGCGCTGCCCAACATGGTGGCCAACCTGCTGCCGGAGGCGGTGGCTTTGCTGCATGCCTCGCATCCGGCGCTGCGCGTGCGGGTGGTCAGCGGCATCAACGCGCAGTTGATGACGCAGCTGCGCCAGGGTGAAATCGACCTTGTGCTGGGCCGGCTCGCGCAGGCCTCGGCCATGGCCGATCTCGCCTTCGAGCATCTCTACAGCGAACCCTTGCTGCTGGTGGTGCGGCCGGGGCATCCGCTGGCCTCGCGGCGCAAGCCGGCGCTCGATGCGCTGGCCGGCTACCCGCTGGTGCTGCCGGTGTCGGGCTCGCTGATCCGCCACACGGCGGACGCCTTTCTCATTGCGCAGGGCGTGGCCCTGCCCAACCGGCAGGTGGAGGCGACCGACACCAGCTTTGCCATCGGGCTGCTCCAGCGCTCCGATGCGGTGTGGTTCGCGCCGCAGGGTGCGGTCGAAGGCTTTGTGGCGCGCGGCGAGCTCGAGCGCGTGGCCATCGACACCAGCAGCACCGAAGGCCCGGTGGGGCTCACGGTGCGGCGCAACGGCGAGCCGGGCGAGGGCGCGCGGCTCCTGATGGAAACCATCCACGGCATCGTGCAGAAGCGCAAGCCCGTCATGAGCCTGCGCCCGGTGGAGGCGGCATGAGCACGGTGCCTCCGTCCCACGAGCGGCAGCCGCTGGTCGATGCCCTGCGCGGCTTCGCGCTGCTCGGCATCCTGGTGGTGAACATCGCGAGCTTCTCGTCGCCGTTCTACGGCCTGGGCCTGTCCGACCCGATGGCCCAGTCGGCGGTGGAGCGCGCGGCGCTGTTCGCGCGCTCCTTGCTGTTCGAGACCAAGTTCTACCTGCTGTTCTCGTTCCTGTTCGGCTACAGCTTCACGTTGCAGATGCAGTCGGCCGAGCGAGACGGCAGGCCCTTCGCGCCGCGCATGTTGCGGCGGCTGGCGGGGCTGTGGGTGCTGGGCCTGCTGCATGCGGTGGTGCTGTACCACGGCGACATCCTCACGACCTACGCGGTGATCGGCGGCGTGCTGCTGTTGCTGCGGCGTCGCGGCGACGGCGTCATGGCGTTCTGGGCGGTCAGCCTGGTGCTGCTCACATCGCTGCTGTGGGCCAGCCTCGGCTACCTGATGACGCGCACGGGCGTGGATGCCGACACCCTGAGTCTTCATGCCGAGGCCTTCGCGGCGCTGGAAGCCTACCGGGGCACCCCTGCAACGGTCATCGCCCAGCATGTGCGCGAGCTGGCGCAGGTGTGGGTGGTGCTCGCATTCGCGCAGGCACCGACGGCGCTGGCGATGTTCTTGGCGGGCTTCATCGCCGGGCGGCGCGGCCTGCTGCTGGCGGATGCGGGCGCGCACCGCCCGTTGTTCAAGCGCCTGTTCTTCTGCGGGCTGCTCATCGGCGTGCCGGGCGCCATGTTCTATGCCCTCTCGACCACGCGCTCCGGCGACGGCGGCCGCGAGGTGGTCGGCCTTGCGCTCGGCCTGCTCACCGCGCCTTTCCTCACCGCCGCCTATGCGTCGGGGCTGGTGCTGCTGTTCCAGGCGCCGCGCGGGCGGGCGCTTGTCGCGTGGCTCGCGCCGGCGGGGCGCATGGCGCTGTCCAACTACCTGCTGCAGTCGCTGGTGTGCGCGTGGATCTTCCTGGCTTACGGACTGCGGCTGATGGGCTCGGTCGGGCCGCTCGCCAGCTTCGGGTTTGCGTTCTCCATTTTCGCGGTGCAACTGCTGCTGAGCCGCTGGTGGATGCAGCGCTTTGCCTATGGCCCGGTCGAATGGCTGCTGCGGGCGTTCACGCTGCTTGAATGGCCGTCCTGTGCAGCGAAATAAAGGAGGAGGCCGCAGGCCGGGGGGCATTCGCGGAGCAAGGTACCCCGTCGGCGTGATCGCGCCCTGAACAACGGCAACAGGCTTACAGCATCGGCTGCTGCTGTTGCTCCTGCGCACCTTCGCTCTCGATGCGCATCTTGGGCAGGAACTGCGGGTACTCGCGCTGCATGAAGTCGATCAGCCCTTCGCGCACGTTGCATCGCAGGTCGAAGGCCAGGCCCGAGGTGGCGGCGGTGCACAGCACGCGGATCTGCATGGTGCGCTCGGTGGCGTCGGTCACGCGCAGGTTGAAGAAGCGGCCGTCCCATTCGGGCGAAGACTTCACGATGCGCTCGACCTCTTCGCGCAGCGGCGCGAGCGGCATGCCGTAGTCGGCGTAGATGAACACCGCGCCCAGCAGCTGCGACGAGTGGCGCGTCCAGTTCTGGAACGGCTTCTCGATGAAGTAGGTGAGCGGCAGGATCAGCCGGCGCTCGTCCCAGATCTTGATGACCACGAAGGTGCCGGTGATCTCCTCGACACGGCCCCATTCGCCTTCGACCACCAGCACGTCGTCGATGCGGATCGGCTGCGCCAGCGCGATCTGCAGGCCGGCGATGAGGTTGCTGAACACCGGCTTGGCCGCCAGGCCGGCCACGATGCCGATCACGCCGGCGGAGGCCAGCAGGCTGGCGCCGACCTGGCGCGCGCCGGGGAAGGTCATGAGCATCATCGCGCCGCCGGCCACCAGCACCACCGTCATGGCGGTGCGCGCGAGCACGCGGGTCTGCGTGAGCACGCGGCGCGCATGCAGGTTGTCGGCCACGTCGGAGGGGTTCTGCGCCAGCACGCCTTCGGCGAAGCCGCTGATGGCCCTGACCGCGAGCCAGGTGGTTGAGGCGATCAACAGCAGCCCGGTGAGATGGCGCACGTTGCCGATGAACTGCAGGTTGTCGGGCGCGCCCTGCCACACCACGTTGAGCGCCAGCAGCGGCAGCACGAACCGCGCCGCGGAATTGCAGCTGACCACCATCGAATGGATCGTCGGGGCGGGGCGGGTGACCCGCCTCAACACAAGGCCGCCGATACGGTGCGCGAGAAGAGAAAGGGGAACTGCGATCAGGGCGGCAACCCATGTGCCGAACCAGGGGTGGGCGAGTATCTCTTTGATCATCAGGCGGTGGTCGTCTTTGCTTGTGCTGTGGTTTCGTTCAGTGGTTGAAGAATGCGGGCCGCGTCGTCGCGCAGCTGCGTGGCGAGGGCCGTGGCCAGATCGAGGCGGCGCAGCAGCCAGGGGCTGATGTCGTTGTCGAACGGGTCGGGCAGGGGAATCGGTCCGCCGACGGCGGTGGAACCGCTGCTCTCGGGGTGAGAGGGGCCGGTGGTCGGCATAGTTCCGATGGCGGCCTCGATTCGTTGCGAGGTGCGGCTGATGGGGCCTTCGACCTCGCCCGGCGTGAGGCGGTCGCGGCGCAGCACGAGCATCGACTTGACCGCGCTGAGTTGCGCGAGCAGCTGGTAGCTGTGGGCCTGCAGGTGTTCGAGCGGCTCCAGCGGCGGCTGCACCGCGCGCGGTTCGGAGAGCGAACGCTGCGTGGCCTGCACCAGCGCCGAGAGGCTGTCGTAGGCCTCGCGGCGCGCAAGCCGCCATTCGAGCTCGGGGCTGCTGTCGATGGCCTGCAACTGGCCCAGGCCGAGCGCCAGGCGCGCATGGCGGGCCTGCGCCGTGAGCACGCGCGCCACCAGCGCCGGAATCTGCGTGCGCTCCCATGACGGCAGCACATAGCAGAAGCCCCAGGCCAGCGCGGCGCCGATGAGCGTGTCGGCGATGCGCTCGAACAGCGCGAAGATGGGCGCCACGCCGACGTTCAGCATGTGGGCCTGCACCAGGCCCAGCACGGTGGCGGCCACGGCGGTGATGAGGTAGCGCCGCACCGCGAAGCTGTGCGCGATGGCCTGCGCCACGGTCACGATGGCCAGCAGCGCCAGCGCCGACGGATGCGCCGACAGCAGCCCCACCGCGAGCACGCAGCCCAGCAGCGTGCCGGCCACGCGCGCGTTGCGCCGCTCCAGCGTCTGCGAGAGGCTGCCGCGCAGCACGACCACGATGGTCAGCAGAATCCAGTAGTCGTGCGAGCCCCACGGCATCGACACCGCGATGGCGTAGCCCGCGGCGATGGCCAGCGACGCGCGGATGGCGTGGCGCAGCGGCGGCTGGTCCCAGCGCCACAGCGTGAAGAAGGGGCGCCACGACCAGTCGGTCGGGCTCACGAACATCTGCCAGTTGGCGCGCACCACGGCAAGGTTGGGCTCGACGTCGCCGCGGGCCATGGCCGACAGGCGCAGCACCTCGTCGTTGATGTGGCCGATGCGGCTGGCCAGCCCGCGCGCCAGCATGGCGGCGGTGGGGCCGATGTGGCCGCCGCCCCCATGGGTGCTGGCGCTGTCGTCCGCCGACACATGGATGGCCGCGAGCCGAGGGCGCCGGTCCGCCACGGCGGCGGGATGGCGGCGCATCAGCAGCGCATCGGCCAGCGCGATGGTCTCGTCGGCGAGTTCTTCGAGCACCTCGCGCATTTCGATGAGCGCCGCGGCATGCGCGGGGTGGGCGCGCAGGGTGTCGAGGTCGAGCTCGCTCGCGAGCAGCTGGTCGCGCATTTCGAGCACGATCACCAGCATGGCGGCCAGCCGCTGGCGGCGCGGCGTGCGGGGCGATTCGAGCACGATGTCGCGCGTGGCCTGCAGCTGGTCGGCCAGCGCGGCCTGTTCGCGCAGCAGCTGGCCGAGCACGGGCGCGGGGGTGTCGCGCACGTCGCGGGTGTCGTCGTGCGGCAGGAACTGGCCGGCCTCGGTGCGCATGAGCGCGGCCAGTGAATACAGCACGTCGGCCATCGACTGGGTGCGAAAGCGCCCGTTGAGCAGCAGGTTGGCGAGCGTGGCCCAGATCACGTAGAGGCCCGCGCCCAGCCCGAAATGCCAGGTGCGCTCGATGGCATCGGCCATGTCGCGCGGGGTCTGCGTGGCCATGGAGAAGATCATCGAGAACATCACCGCGATGGCGATCGGGATGCCCCGCTTGCCCCAGGCCATGGCCAGGAAGGCCATGAAGGTGGCCGGCACCAGCAGCAGCCCGAGGCGGATGGGCGCGGTGTGCAGCATCTGCACCGCAAAGAAGAGCGGCAGGCCGATGAGCGGCGCCGGCAGCATCTGGAAGAACTTGCCGCGGCGCGGGCCGGGCAGGTCGGGCGGCGCGGTGACGATCACGCCGGTGGCGGCCGTGGAGGCCGCCAGGGTGCCCAGCCACAGGTGGATGCCGCCCGAGATGAACAGCAGCCCCAGCGCCACGGTGAGCCCGCTCGCGACATAGTGGCTCAGCGCAATGCGCAGAGCGGCGCGAACCCGGTGGGCGGCGCGGGGCCCCAGCATCGTCACTTGACGGAAGTGTCGCCCTCGGAGGGGGCTCCAGCGGCGGGAGCGGCGTCGCGGCGCACGCGCGTGAGCTTGCGCGGCGCGGCGGGGGCGGCCACGGCGGGCTTGTCGCCTTCAGCGGTTTCGTCGGCGAAATCGACCACCGTGCTGCGGGCGTAGAGGTCGGCCGACGCATCGTCGGGGTTCGACTTGGTCGAGGCCGACACGGCGCGCATGCGGTCGCTGGCGCGCAGCTTGTCGTCGACATTGGCGAACTTGGAGTACTTGGCGAGCAGCGGCACCAGCTGGCCGTAGATGCGCGGCGCGGCGGCCAGGCATTCGCGCTGTTCGAGGAATTCGGGCTCGCCCGTGAAGTTGCCGATCAGCCCGCCGGCTTCGGTGACCAGCAGCGAACCAGCGGCCACGTCCCAGGGGTTCAGGCCGGTCTCGAAGAAGCCGTCGGTGAAGCCCGCGGCCACGTAGGCCAGGTCCAGGGCCGCCGCGCCGGGGCGGCGCAGGCCGGCCATGCGGGGCATCATGTCCGCCATGATGGCCAGGTACTGCTTGAAGTTGTCGCCGGTGCGGAACGGGAAGCCCGTGGAAATGAGGCACTCGGTGAGCTTGGTGCGCTTGGACACGCGGATGCGGCGCTCGTTCATGTAGGCGCCGCGGCCCTTGGTGGCCGTGAACAGGTCGTTGCGGCTCGGGTCGTAGACCACGGCCTGCTCGATCTTGCCGCGCACGGACAGCGCGATGGACACGCAGTACACGGGGAAGCCGTGGATGAAGTTGGTAGTGCCGTCGAGCGGATCGATGATCCAGACGTAGTCGGAGTCCTTGGCGCCGTGTTCGGTGCCCGATTCTTCGGCCAGGATGCCGTGCCCCGGGTAGGCGCCGAGCAGCGTTTCGATGATCGCTTGCTCGCTCGCGTGATCGACTTCGGTGACGAAGTCGTTGACCTGCTTCTGCGAAATGCGCACGGCCTCGACGTCGAGGGCAGCGCGGTTGATGATCGCGCCGGCGGCGCGTGCGGCCTTGACGGCCACGTTGAGCATGGGATGCAGGTTGGGGGACGACATTGGATTGTGAGAAGAACGGTGGGGAGGACCCCGGAGGCGGCCCGGCGATGCGGGCAGCGAGAATCGGGGCATTTTACCGGCTCCGCCGTTCCGTGTCTCCCGAACCCGCCATGCGCACCCGTTTCATCCTGATCCAGACCAGCCACGCCGGCAATGTGGGCGCCGCCGCCCGCGCCATGAAGACCATGGGCTTCTCCGAACTCGTGCTGGTGGCTCCCCGCTGGGCCAACGTGCTGCGGCGCGAGGAAACCATCCAGCGCGCGAGCGGCGCGCTCGACGTGCTGACCAACGCCCGCATCGTCGAGACGCTGGACGAAGCCCTCGACGGCGTGACCCACCTTTGCGCCACGGCCATGATCCCGCGCGACTTCGGCCCGCCCACCCGCACGCCCCGGGAGCACCTGGAGCCGCTGGCGAAGCAGGGTGACCAGCACGTCGCCTTCCTGTTCGGCTCCGAGCGTTTCGGCATGCGGAACGAAGACGTCTACCGCTGCAACGTGGCGCTGACCATTCCCACCGACCCGAAATTCGGCTCGCTCAACCTGGGCGCGGCCATCCAGGTGATCGCCTACGAATGGCGGCTGGCGCTGGGCGGCTACGAAGTGCGCGAGGCCGGCAACCCGGTGCAGGCCGCCGACGCGCAGGCCGTGGCCGGCATGCTCGACCACTGGGAGCGCTCGCTGGTGGACATCGGCTTTCTCGACCCGGAGGCGCCCAAGAAGCTCATGCCGCGGCTGCAGCAGCTGTTCAACCGGGCCCAGCCCACGCCCGAAGAAATCCACATCCTGCGCGGCATCGCCAAGGCCATGAGCGACGCGACCAAGCCACCCCGCGGCTCGCTGCCCGAATAAAACCTTATCGCCCGTAAGCGATGGCGGCGGGCTATAGACTGCCCGCCCCATATAGATATAACGACAAAAGGCAGCGATGTTCTCTCGACTGCGCGCCGACATCCGGTGCATCCTCGAACGCGACCCGGCCGCCCGCAGCGCCTGGGAAGTGATCACGGTCTACCCCGGCTTCCATGCCGTGGTGCTGCACCGTTGGGCGCACGCCTGTTGGACCCACGGCTTCAAGTGGCCGGCGCGCTTCATCGCGCACTGGGCGCGCTGGATGACGGGCATCGAGATCCACCCGGCCGCCAAGATCGGCGAACGTGTGTTCTTCGACCACGCAATGGGCGTGGTGGTCGGCGAGACCGCCGAGATCGGCGACGGCTGCACCATCTACCAGGGCGTCACGCTGGGCGGCACCTCGCTCTACAAGGGCACCAAGCGGCATCCCACGCTGGGCCGCAACGTGGTGGTGAGCGCAGGGGCCAAGGTGCTGGGCGGCTTCGAGGTGGGCGACGGCGCCAAGATCGGCAGCAACGCGGTGGTCATCAAGCCGGTGCCCGCGGGCGCGACGGCGGTGGGTATTCCGGCGCGCATCATCCCGTCGAAGGCCGGTGAAAGCGCCGACGTGGCCGCGCCGCAGAAGTTCTCGGCCTACGGCATCACGCAGGAAGACGACCCGCTGAGCCAGGCCATGCGCGGCCTGGTCGAGAACGCGTCGAGCCAGGAGCACCAGATCGCGCTGCTGTGGCAGGCCATCGAGAAGCTGTCGGATCGCTCCGGCACCACCAAGGACTGCGTGCCGGGCGATGCGGCCCGCGACGAGTGCTTCGAAGCCGAGAAGCTCACGCAGCTCATCGGCAAGTAGAAAGACCGGTCAGGCCGCGCGCTTGGCCGGCGCGTGCAGCGCGCCGTGCACGTGCCCCGCGTGCTGGCCGAAGGGCTCGGGCGCGAGCGTGGCGGTGTCCAGCTCCTGCAGGATGCCGCAGTTGCTCGCCGACTCCGACCCGCCGCATTGCTGGCGCAGCGCCTTCAACTGTTTTTCCAGCGTCTTCAGCTCGGCGATGCGCGCGGCCACGTGGCCGATGTGGTCGTCGAGCAGCTGGTTGACCTGGCCGCAGTCTTCCTGCGGGGCGTCGCGGAATCTGAGCAGGCTGCGGATCTCGTCGAGCGTCATGTCCAGCGAGCGGCAGCGGCGGATGAAGCCCAGGCGCTGGGCATGGTCTTCGTCGTAGATGCGGTAGTTGCCTTCGGTGCGCGCGGGCTCGGGCAACAGCCGTTCGCGCTCGTAGTACCGGATGGTTTCGACGGGTGTGTTCGCGACCTTGGCCAGCTCACCGATTTTCATGATGCGGCAAATGAACGAGTGGAAATGAGCGTTTGACTCTACACCTGCTTCAGGGTTTCCAATCGATTCCATGACGAACGAAAACGCTCTGACCCGGCCTGTGCCGCACGCCCATTCGCACCCTCATCCGCATGGCGACGACCACGGCCATGACCACGAGCACGCCAAGCCGCATGCCCACTCGCATGCCGAAGGTTCCTGCTGCGGCAGCGCCAGCCCCTGCGGCCCGATTCCGCTCGCCCCGGCCGCAACAGACAACGCCGATGTGCCCAAGGGCGCCCTGCTGTTCCGCATTCCCACCATGGACTGCGCGGTGGAAGAGTCGGAAATCCGCCGCGCGCTGGAGCCGGTGGCGGGCGTCAAGGCCCTGCGCTTTCGCCTCGGCGAGCGCACCATGGCCATCACCACCGAAGACGGCGCGTTGCCCGAGGCACTGGCCGCCATCCGCAAGGCCGGCTTCAAGCCGGAACCGCTGAACGCTCCCGGCGAGCAGGCCGCCGCGGCGCCCGCGCAGATCGCCGGCATGAACATGGGCCTCGTGCGCCTCGTCGCGGCGCTGGTGCTGGCCATCGCCGCCGAGTCGATTTCGTTCATGGCGCCGGACGGCATGGGCTTCAAGGCCGCGGAAGTCGTGCTCGCGCTCGGCGCCATCGGCCTGGCGGGCCTGGACACTTACAAGAAAGGCTTTGCCGCGCTGGTGCGCGGGCGCCTGAACATCAACGCCCTGATGGCGGTGGCCGTGACCGGCGCCTTCATCATCGGCCAGTGGCCCGAAGCCGCAATGGTGATGGCGCTCTACGCCATTGCCGAGCTGATCGAGGCGCGCGCCGTGGACCGCGCGCGCAACGCCATCCAGAGCCTGCTGGCGCTCGCGCCCGAGCAGGCGGAGGTCAAGCAGGCCGACGGCAGCTGGCAGACCGTGATGGCCAACACCGTGGCGCTGGGCGCCGTGGCGCGCATCCGCCCCGGCGAGCGCGTGCCGCTCGACGGCGTGGTGACCGAAGGCACCAGCGCCATCGACCAGGCGCCCGTCACCGGCGAGAGCATTCCCGTCGACAAGACCGTGGGCGACCCGGTGTTCGCGGGCACCATCAACCAGACCGCCGCGCTGGAGTTCCGCGTGACGGCGGTGGCGTCGAACACCACGCTCGCGCGCATCATCCACGCCGTCGAGGAGGCACAGGGCTCGCGCGCGCCCACGCAGCGCTTCGTCGACAGGTTCGCGGCCGTCTACACGCCCACCGTCTTCGTGCTGGCGCTGGCCGTGGCGGTGCTCACGCCGCTGTTCATGGACTGGACGTGGATGCAGTCGGTGTACAAGGCGCTGGTGCTGCTGGTCATTGCGTGCCCGTGCGCGCTGGTCATCTCTACGCCCGTCACCGTGGTGAGCGCGCTGGCCTCGGCCGCGCGGCGCGGCATTCTCATCAAGGGCGGCACGTACCTCGAAGAGGCGCGCAAGCTCAAGGCGATTGCGCTCGACAAGACCGGCACCATCACCGAAGGCAAGCCGAAGCTGGTCGAGTCGGTGCTGTTGGATGCATCGGGCAATGAAGCCGTCGCTTTCGCGGTGGCCGCCAGCATTGCGGGCCGCTCCGACCACCCGGTGTCGAAAGCCATTGCAGAGGGCTTGAAGAGCCAGCGGCAAGAAGTCGCCGACTTCACCGCGCTGCCCGGCCGCGGCGTCGGGGCCACGCTGGCGGGCCAGGCCTACGTGCTCGGCAACCACCGGCTGATCGAGGAACGCGGGCTGTGCTCGCCGGCGCTCGAAGCCGAGCTCAAGCGGCATGAAGAAGCGGGCCGCACCGTTACGCTGCTGGCATCAGACACGGCGGTGCTGGCGCTGTTCGCGGTGGCCGACACCATCAAGGAATCGTCGCAGGCGGCGGTGGCCGAGCTGCGCGCGCTGGGCGTGACGCCCGTGATGCTCACCGGCGACAACACCGCCACTGCAAAGACCATCGGCGCCCACGCCGGCATCGACGACGTGCGCGGCAACCTGCTGCCCGAGGAAAAGCTCGACGCCATCAAGGCCATGCAGCAGCGCTACGGCGCGGCCGCCATGACCGGCGACGGCATCAACGACGCACCCGCGCTGGCACAGGCCGACATCGGCTTCGCCATGGGCGGCGCGGGCACCGACACCGCCATGGAAGCGGCCGACGTGGTCATCATGAACGACGACCTGCGCCGCATTCCCGAGACCATCCGCCTGTCGCGCCGCGCGCATTCGGTGCTTTGGCAGAACATCACGCTGGCGCTGGGCATCAAGGCGGTGTTCTTCGTGCTGGCGGTGTTCGGCAGCGCGACCATGTGGATGGCGGTGTTCGCGGACATGGGGGCGAGCCTGCTGGTGGTGGCGAACGGGCTGCGCCTGATGCGCGTACCCAGATAAGGGCAGGGCGGAGGTCGGGTTGAGCCGGTCATCGTGGGGCACTAACATGGGCCGCAATTCCGTCGGCTTCCAAGTTATCGCTACGCCATGTCCGCAACTTCCCTGCTGCTGCAACTCATCGTCATCCTGACCACCGCGCGCGTCTGCGGCTGGGTTCTCCGGCACGTCGGGCAGCCCGGCGTGGTGGGCGAGATGGCCGCCGGCCTGATGCTGGGGCCGATCGTCTTCGGAGCGCTGTTTCCTTCGCTGCATGCGCAGCTGTTCTCCAGGGAGTCGCTGCAGGGACTGTCGTCGCTGTCGACTCTCGGGCTGGTGCTTTTCATGTTCGTGGTGGGGCTGGAGCTGCGGGCTTCCAAAAGCGTGCGCGAGCAGTTGCGTTCGGCGGGCTACGTGGGCGTGCTGAGCGTGGTCGTGCCGCTGGCGCTGGGCATCGCGATCTCGCCGGCCCTCTATCCCACGCTGGCGCCGGCGGGTGTCGGCTTCTGGCCGTTCGCGCTGTTCATGGCGGCGGCGCTGTCGATCACCGCATTCCCGGTGATGGCGCGCATCCTCAAGGACCGCGGCATGACGCGCACGCCCTTCGGCCAGCTGTCGCTCGGCGCCGCCGCCGTGGTCGACGTGTTCGCGTGGATCCTGCTGGCTTTCGTGGTGGCGATGGTGGGGGCGGGCGAGGGCTACCAGGGGCTGCTCAAGACCACGCTGGGCATGGCCGTGGTGCTGTGCGTGCTGTTCTTCGGGCTCAAGCCGGCCTTCGCGTGGCTGCTGCGCACCAAGGCGCCCGAGGGCGAGCCCTCGACCACGGTGATGGCCTCGCTGATGCTCGGCCTGCTGGCCACGGCCTTGGCCACCGAGTGGCTGCACCTGCACGCGGTGTTCGGCGCTTTCCTCTTCGGCGCCTGCCTGCCGCGCGACGACCGGCTGCTGAAGTCGCTGAGCGAGCGCATCGAGCCGATCTCCATCGTCGTGCTGATGCCGCTGTTCTTTGCGCTGGCCGGGCTCGGCACCACGTCCAATGCGTTCTCGGGTGCGGGCTTCGGCGCCATGATGCTGATCCTGGCCACGGCCGCCTTCGGCAAGATCGCCGGGGGCGCGGTCGGCGCCCGCATGGCGGGCTACGGCTGGCGTGAAAGCCTGGCCACCGGCTCGCTGATGAACGCGCGCGGGCTGATGGAACTCATCGTCATGAAGATCGGCCTGGACGCCGGCCTCATCGGCCCCGAGCTCTTCACCATGCTGCTGGTGATGGCGCTTGCGACCACCGCCATGACCGGACCGCTGATCAACCTGTTCATCGGCCGCCGGGCGCCCGCCGTGGCCGATGCGGCGCACGCCAAGCCTTGATGGCTCATCGCTGCAGCGTGAACCCGATGCGCGTCTCGCCGCCCTGGCTGGCCGCGAACACCCGCCCGCCGTGCATGCGCGCGATGGCCTCGACGATCGACAGCCCCAGGCCGTGGTGCCGTGTCGAGCCGTCGCGCGCCTGGGCTGCGCGGTAGAAGCGCTCGAACAGGCGCGGCAGCGCGGCAGGGTCGATGGGCTCGCCGCGGTTGACCACCGCGATGGTGAATTCCTGGCTGTCCTGGGCTATCTCGATGCGGATGACCGAGGCCGGCGTGGCGAAGCGGATGGCGTTGCCCAGCAGGTTGAACAGCGCGCGCCGTATCAGCGCGGCATCCACGTCGGCCGTGGCGTCGCCGGCCACCTCGGCGCGCAGGCCGGCTTCTTCCAGCATGGCGTCGTAGAAGTCGATCACGTCGGCGGCCTGCACGGCCAGGCTGGTCGACGCGCGCGTGCGCATCGGCGTGCCGCGCTCGGCCTGCGACAGGAACAGCATGTCGGTGACGATGCCCGAGAGCCTGCCGACCTCTTCGAGGTTGGACGCGAGCACGGCCTGCAGCTCTTCGTTGCTGCGCTGGCGGGTCAGCGCGAGTTCGGTGGAGCCGATGAGGTTGGCCAGGGGTGTGCGCAGTTCGTGCGCCACGTCGGCGTTGAACGACTCCAGCTGCACGTAGGCGCGCTGCACCCGCAGCAGCAGGGCGTTGAATTGGGTGATCCAGGGGCGCAGTTCCTCCGCGAAGTCCATGGCGTCGATCGGCCGGTTGGCCTTGTCCGGCGCCATGGCCGCGGTGCTCTCGGCCAGCCGCTTGAGCGGACGCAGCCCGCGCCGCACCAGCCACATGCCGGTGAACGAGACCAGCGCCGTGCCCAGCACCACCGCGCCCAGCAGCGTCCAGGCGAGGCGCCGCAGCAGCCGCGCTTCCTGCGCGGTGTTCACGCCGATCTGCACCGACAGCTGGGTGCTGGTGGCGCCCTGCGTCCATGGCACCTCGATGTCGCGCAGCATCCAGCGGCCTCCGACGGCGGGCGTCGACTGGAACAGCGTCTGGCCCGCGTGCGAGATCGACAGCGTCACGTCGTCCTGCATCGAGAAGAAGTCGTCGAGCTTGTGCCGCAGGAAGGGCAGGTCGCCGCCTTTCTCGGCCTCTTTGAGCAGGTGCTGCACCAGCACGGCCTTGTGGTCGAGTTCCTCTTCCTGCTTCTGCCCGAAGTTCCAGGCCGTGACGAGGTAGATGGCAAGGCAGATCACGCTGAGCCCGAACAGGGTCTGCGCGGCGATCCAGAGCGACAGCCGGCTCTGGATGGAGTGCGGCCGGCCTGGGGGCTGGCTCATGCCCAGGAGCGGTCTTCCAGCACGTAGCCCATGCCGCGCACCGTATGCAGCAGCTTCACGTCGAACGGGTCGTCGAGCTTGCTGCGCAGGCGGCGGATGGCCACTTCCACCACGTTGGTGTCGCTGTCGAAGTTCATGTCCCACACTTGCTCGGCGAGCGTGGTGCGCGACAGGATCTGGCCGCGCCGGCGCAGCAGCACCACCAGCAGCGTGAATTCCTTGGCCGTGAGGTCGAGCCGCGCGCGGTTGCGAAAGCACTTGCGGCTGACGAGGTCGAGCTCCAGGTCGGCCAGCCGCAGCGTTGTCGATTCCTGCGGCTTGCCCCGGCGCAGCAGCGCCTGCACCCGCGCCAGCAGCTCCGAAAACGAGAACGGCTTGACGAGATAGTCGTCCGCCCCCTGCTGCAGGCCCTGCACGCGGTCTTCGACCTTGTCGCGCGCGGTGAGCACCAGCACGGGCACGTTGCGGGTGCGCCGTATGGCCTGCAGGACGGCGAAGCCGTCGATGCCGGGCAGCATCACATCGAGCAGAACCAGAGCGTAGTCACCCTCGGTGGCGAGGTATTTCCCCTCGATGCCGTCGCGGGCTATGTCGACCACGTATCCGTTCTCTTCGAGCCCCTTTTTCAGGTAATCGCCCAGTTTGGGCTCGTCTTCGATGACAAGAATGCGCATTTCCGAATGGTAACGAAGCACTTTCGCCGCCATGGTTACGTTTTGGTAATCCTATTGACGGACAAGCGCTCGACCTTGTGTCATACATTCCGCGGCGCCTGCAAGCCGCAAGGGCATTGCCCAAGCACTGCCACAGGCCCCCGATATACTTTTTGCTCCATGCGCCGCTGGTTCCTGATCCTCATGCTGTTCCTGCTTCCGTTCCAGCTCAGCTGGGCGGCGGCGTCAGCCTATTGCCAGCACGAGCACGACATGCAGCCCCAGCACTGGGGCCACCACGAGCACGAAAGCCGCGGCACCGACCGCAGCCACAGCGGCGAGGGCGCGCAGAAGAACTCCAGCACCCAGCCGAATGCCGTCATCGGCGACTGCGCGGTCTGCCATTCGGGCTACGCGCAGCACGTCGAAGGCACGCCGGAGCCCGTGCTGTCCGCGCGGCGCATTGCACAGCCGCTGCGCGTCATGGCGGCCGAGCGCTTCGACTCGCACATCTCCGACGTTCCGGTCCGTCCCGACTGGTCTCTCGCCTTCTGATTCGGCGAGAGAACACACCCGACTTCTGATCCACACCATCAGCTGAGCTCTCGCCGAATTCGTCCGTCCGTTGTTTCGCAACCCAGGAGAATTCGATGCGCACGCTCTTCGTGCCGCTGGCCGTATTGGCCATGGCGGTGCCCCCGGCATATTCACAACAAGTCACGCCGTCCGTTCCGGCCTCGGCCGGTTCCTCTTCGGCTTCGCCGCAGGCGTCTTCGCGCGCGGCCACCAGGACACTGGAGTCCACGGGCCCGCTGACCCTGCGCAGCGCGGTTGCGATGGCACTGCGCGCCAACCCCGGCCTTGCCGCCGCGTCGCGCGAGCAGGACGCCACCGAGGCCGCCATCGTGCAGGCCGGCGCCTGGCCCAACCCCACGTTGGACGCACAGCTGGAAGACCTGCGCCGCGACAACCGCACCACCACCTTGCAGCTGAGCCAGCCGATCGAGCTCGGCGGCAAGCGCTCTGCCCGCGTGACGGCCGCCGAGCGCGCGCGCGACCAGGCCGCGTCCGCGCTGGCGGGGCGACGCGCCGAGATCCGCGCCGCGACCGTCACCGCCTTCTTCGACGTGCTGACCGCGCAGGAGCGCCTGCGGCTCGCGCAGGATTCCGTGGGCCTCGCGCAGACCGCGACCCGCGCGGCCACCAATCGCGTGGCCGCCGGCAAGGTGTCGCCGCTGGAAGAAACCAGGGCGCGCGTGGCCGAGGCGGGTACGCGCGTGGAGCTGCTGCAGGCCGAAGGCACGCTGCGCTCGGCCCGCCAGCAACTGGCCGCGCTGTGGGGCAACCCCGATCCGCGCTTCACGCAGGTGGAGGGCGCGGTCGACCAGTTGCCCGCGATGGCGGCGTCGCAAGACTTGAGCGTGCGCATTGCCGCGGCGCCCGTGGTGGTGCAGGCGCGGCTCGAGGTCGAGCGGCGCAAGGCACTGTCCGACCTGGAGCAGGCCAAGCGCATTCCCGACGTGACCGTGTCGCTCGGTGCCAAGCGCGTGCCGGCTTCCGACGGCGAGGCCGGCGGCAGCCGGCGCAACCAGGTGGTGGTGGGCCTGTCGGTGCCGCTGCCCATCTTCGACACCAACCGCGGCAACGTGGCCGAGGCCCTGAGCCGCGAGGAAAAGGCGCGCGACGACCTCGCTGCCGCCGAGCTGCAACTGGGCACCGAGGTGGCGCAGGCCACCGAACGGCTGCGCTCCGCGCGCGCCACCGCGCAGACGCTGCAGCACGACGCGCTGCCCGGTGCCGAGACCGCCTACAAGGCCGCGACCAAGGGCTTCGAGCTGGGCAAGTTCAGCTTCCTGGAGGCGCTGGATGCGCAGCGCACGCTGTTCCAGGTGCGCGCGCAGTACCTGCTCGCGCTGGCCGATGCGCACCGTGCGGCCGGCGAACTCGACCGGCTGCTCGGCAACGAAGGCGACGACATTTCTCCCGTGACACCCGCGGCGCCCGTGGCGCGCTGACAAGCAAGGCAACAGATCATGAACACAGAAAACCGCGGCTCGTTCAAAGAACGCGTCGGCAAGAAGCAGTGGATGGCCATCGTCGTCGTCCTCGTGGTGGGGCTTGGCGCCGGCGCGCTGATCCTTCGCTCAGCACCCGCCAAGCCGGAGGCCGCAGGCCACTCGGAAGAGGCCGGCCACGGCGACGGCGAGCACCACGAAGAAGGCAAGGCTCACGGCAAGCAGGAAGCCAAGGAAGAGGGCAAAGACCACGACCACAGCCACGGTGAAGCCAAGGGCCACGCCGACACCGAGCACCACGAGGAAGGCAAGCAGGAGGCGAAAAAGGAGCCCGCCGGCCACGAGGAAGAGGAAGAAAAGATCGCCTTCACCGACGCGCAGATCAAGGCGGCCGACATGACCATCGAAAGCGCGGGCCCCGCGCGCATCAAGTTGTCGCTGCAACTGCCCGGCGAGATCAAGTTCAACGAAGACCGCACGGCCCACGTGGTGCCGCGCGTGGCGGGCGTGGTCGACAGCGTGTCGGCCAACCTGGGCCAGGAGGTCAAGCGCGGCCAGGTGCTGGCCGTGATTTCGAGCCCGGCGCTGTCGGAGCAGCGCAGCGAGCTGCAGTCGGCGCAGCGCCGGCTCGCGCTGGCGCGCACCACCTACGAGCGCGAGAA
This sequence comes from Variovorax sp. PMC12, assembly GCF_003019815.1. NCBI lineage: Bacteria > Pseudomonadati > Pseudomonadota > Betaproteobacteria > Burkholderiales > Comamonadaceae > Variovorax > Variovorax sp. PMC12. The sequence continues at coordinate 1,952,412 of NZ_CP027773.1, read as the reverse complement.
GAAGCTCTGGGAAGAAAAGATCTCGCCCGAGCAGGACTACCTGCAGGCGCAGCAGCTGATGCAGGAGGCGCAGATCGCTGTGGCCAATGCCAACCAGAAGCTGCTGGCGCTGGGCGCCGCGCCATCTTCGTCGGCGCTAGGCCGCTACGAGCTGCGCGCACCCTTCGACGGCATGGTGGTCGAGAAGCACATCTCGCTCGGCGAATCGGTGGGGGAAGCAGTGAATGTGTTCACCATCTCCGACCTGTCGACGGTGTGGGCCGAGATCAGCGTGGCGGCCAACAACCTGAACCTGGTGCGCATCGGCGAGCCGGTGAGCATCCGCTCCAGCGCCCTGGGCCAGACGGCCACGGGCAAGGTGTCTTACGTGGGTTCGCTCATCGGCGCGCAGACGCGCACCGCCACCGCGCGCGTCACGCTGACCAACCCGCAGCGCGTGTGGCGCCCGGGGCTGTTCGTGAACGTCGAGCTCGTGGCCTCCGAAGTGGACGCGCCCGTGACGGTTTCGGCCGAGGCGGTGCAGACTGTCGAAGACAAGCCCACCGTGTTCCTGCGCGTGCCCGGCGGCTTCGTGCCGCAGCATGTGCAGACCGGGCGCAGCGACGCCCAGCGCATCGAGGTCACCAGCGGCCTCAAGCCCGGCGCGGCCTATGCCGCGAGCGGCAGCTTCGTCGTGAAGTCGCAGCAGGGCAAGAGCTCCGCCACGCACACCCACTGAGGAAGCCCGCATGTTCGAACGCATCATCCGCTTCTCCATCGAGCAGCGCTGGCTGATCCTGCTTGCCGTGCTGGGCATGGCGGCGCTGGGCATCTTCAGCTATCAGAAGCTGCCCATCGACGCGGTGCCAGACATCACCAACGTGCAGGTGCAGATCAACACCGCCGCGCCCGGCTACTCCCCGCTGGAGACCGAGCAGCGCGTGACTTACCCGATCGAGACCGTCATGGCCGGCCTGCCGGGGCTGCAGCAGACGCGCTCGCTGTCGCGCTACGGCCTCTCGCAGGTCACCGTGATCTTCAAGGACGGCACCGACATCTACTTCGCGCGGCAGCTCGTCAACGAGCGCATACAGTCGGCGCGCGAAAGCATGCCCAGCGGCATATCGCCGGTGATCGGGCCCATCTCGACCGGCCTGGGCGAAATCTACCTGTGGACCGTGGAAGCGGAAGAGGGCGCGAAAAAGGCAGACGGCAAGCCCTATTCGCCCACCGACCTGCGCGAGATACAGGACTGGATCATCAAGCCGCAGCTGCGCAACGTGGCGGGCGTGACCGAGATCAACTCCATCGGCGGCTACGCCAAGGAGTTCCAGATCTCGCCCGACCCGGCCAAGCTGCTGGCCCACGGCCTCACCATGACCGACATGGTCACCGCGCTGGAGCGCAACAACGCCAACGTGGGCGCGGGCTACATCGAGAAGCGCGGCGAGCAGTACCTCATTCGCGCGCCGGGGCAGGTGAAGTCGGTGGAGGACATCGGCAACGTCATCCTGGGCAACGCCGGCGGCATTCCGCTGCGAGTGCAGGACGTGGCCGAGGTCGGTATCGGCAAGGAACTGCGCACCGGTGCCGCCACCGACAACGGCCGCGAAGTGGTGCTGGGCACGGTGTTCATGCTGATCGGCGAGAACAGCCGCACCGTGTCGCAGGCCGTCGACAGGAAGATGCAGGAGATCAACCGCACGCTGCCCGCCGGCGTGAAGGCGGTGACGGTGTACGACCGCACGGTGCTGGTCGACAAGGCCATCGCCACGGTGAAGAAGAACCTGTTCGAGGGCGCGGTGCTAGTCATCGCGATCCTGTTCCTGTTCCTCGGCAACATCCGTGCGGCGATCATCACCGCGCTGGTGATTCCGCTGTCGATGCTCTTCACCTTCACCGGCATGGTGAACCAGAAGGTCAGCGCCAACCTCATGAGCCTGGGCGCGCTGGACTTCGGCATCATCATCGACGGCGCGGTGGTGATCGTGGAGAACTGCGTGCGAAGGCTGGCCCACGCGCAGGCCCACAAGGGCCGGCCGCTCACGCGCACCGAGCGCTTCCATGAAGTGTTCGCGGCCTCGCAGGAGGCGCGCCGGCCGCTGCTGTTCGGCCAGCTCATCATCATGATCGTGTACCTGCCGATCTTTGCGCTCACGGGCGTGGAGGGCAAGCTGTTCCACCCGATGGCCTTCACCGTGGTGATCGCGCTGCTGGGCGCGATGATCCTGTCGATCACCTTCATCCCCGCGGCCGTGGCGCTGTTCATCGGCAACAAGGTGAGCGAGAAGGAAAACCGCCTGATGGTGTGGGCCAAGCGCGGCTACGAGCCGCTGCTGGCGCGCGTCATGGCCGCCAAGCCGCTGGTGATCACCACCGCGGTGGTGGCGGTGGTGCTGTCGGGCCTGCTGGCCACGCGCCTGGGCACCGAGTTCGTGCCCAGCCTGAGCGAGGGCGACTTCGCCATCCAGGCGCTGCGCATTCCGGGCACCAGCCTCACGCAGTCGGTCGAGATGCAGAAGCAGCTCGAACGCACGCTGAAGCAGAAGTTTCCCGAGATCGAGCGCATCTTCGCGCGCACCGGCACGGCCGAGATCGCTTCGGACCCGATGCCGCCGAACATTTCCGACGGCTACATCATGCTCAAGCCCGAGAGCGAGTGGCCCACGCCACGCCGCTCGCGCGCCGAGCTGCTGGCGGCGGTGCAGGAAGAAGTCGAGAAGCTGCCGGGCAACAACTACGAGTTCTCGCAGCCGATCCAGCTGCGCTTCAACGAGTTGATCTCCGGCGTGCGCAGCGACGTGGCGGTGAAGATCTTCGGCGACGACATGGACGTGCTCAACAAGACCGCGGCCGAGGTGTCGCAGGCGCTGGGCAAGATCCCCGGCGCGGCCGAGGTGAAGGTCGAGCAGACCACCGGCCTGCCGATGCTCACGGTGAACATCGACCGCAACAAGACCGCGCGCTACGGCCTGAACGTGGGCGACGTGCAGGACGCGATCTCGGTCGCGGTGGGCGGGCGCGAGGCGGGCACGCTGTTCGACGGCGACCGCCGCTTCGACATCATCGTGCGCCTGCCCGAGAACCTGCGCACCGACCTCGAGGCCATCAAGCGCCTGCCCGTGGCGCTGCCCAAGGGGGCGGGCGCCGAGGGCGCGCGCACCAGCTTCATCCCGCTGGGCGAAGTGGCCACGCTCGACATTGCGCCGGGCCCCAACCAGGTGAGCCGCGAAGACGGCAAGCGCCGCATCGTGGTGAGCGCCAACGTGCGCGGCCGAGACCTGGGCTCCTTCGTGGCCGAGGCCGAAGAGGCCATGCGCAAGGTGAGCATTCCCTCCGGCTACTGGACCGTGTGGGGCGGCCAGTACGAGAACCTCGCGTCCGCCACGCAGCGGCTGCAGATCGTGGTGCCGGTGTCGCTGCTGCTGGTGTTCACCCTGCTGTTCGCGATGTTCGGCAACCTCAAGGACGGGCTGCTGGTGTTCACCGGCATTCCGTTCGCGCTGACGGGCGGCATCGTCGCGCTGTGGATGCGCGGCATACCGCTGTCGATATCGGCGGCGGTGGGCTTCATTGCGCTGTCGGGCGTGGCGGTGCTCAACGGGCTGGTGATGATCTCCTTCATCCGCAACCTGCGCGAGGGTGGGCTGCCGCTGGACGCGGCCATTCGCGAAGGCGCGCTCACGCGGCTGCGGCCGGTGCTGATGACCGCGCTGGTCGCGTCGCTGGGCTTCGTGCCCATGGCCATCGCCACCGGCACGGGCGCCGAGGTGCAGCGGCCGCTTGCCACCGTGGTGATCGGCGGTATCCTTTCGTCGACCGCGCTGACGCTGCTGGTGCTTCCGCTGCTCTACCGCATCGCGCACAGGCGCGACGAAGACGAGGTGCGGCAGGAAGAAGACGCACGCGAGCAGAACCACGGCGCGCCGCTCGACCCTGTACCGCAAGGACCCCATGGCACATGAGCATTCGCACGCCGCAGCGCCCTGCGTGATGCCACTCGGCTGCAGGGCCGATCGATTGCGGCGGGGCGGGCGATAGCGCTATAAAGCTCGCGTCCGCACGGCGGAGACCGCATGGCGAACGACCGCAACGGCCAGCTTGCGCTATCGCTGGAATTGAGTGCTTCTATTCGCCCCACGGCTGCTTCTGTCAGAGAATTTGCCCCATCCCCTCGCAGCACAAAACCAGGAGTTCCCATGAGCAGTGACAAGACCGAAGCCAAGTGTCCCTTCAGCCAGGCAGCAGGTGCCGGTACCACCAACCGAGACTGGTGGCCCAGGCAACTGCGTATCGATCTGCTTCACCAGCACTCGTCGAAATCCGATCCGATGGACAAGGACTTCGACTACGCCGCGGCGTTCAAGAGCCTCGATCTTGCAGCGGTGAAGAAAGACCTCGCCGCGCTGATGACCGACTCGCAGGACTGGTGGCCGGCGGACTTCGGCCACTACGGCCCGCTGTTCATCCGCATGGCATGGCACAGCGCGGGCACCTACCGCATCGGTGACGGACGCGGCGGCGCCGGTCGCGGCCAGCAGCGCTTCGCGCCGCTGAACAGCTGGCCCGACAACGTGAGCCTCGACAAGGCACGGCGCCTGCTCTGGCCGATCAAGCAGAAGTACGGCAACAAGATTTCATGGGCCGACCTGTTGATCCTCACGGGCAACGTCGCGCTGGAAACGATGGGCTTCAAGACCTTCGGCTTCGCGGGCGGCCGTGCCGATGTGTGGGAACCCGACCAGGACGTGTACTGGGGCCGCGAGACCACCTGGCTCGGCGGCGACATCCGCTATTCGCAAGGTTCGCCGGGCGTCGAGAAACCCGGCGCTGTGCTCGTGAAGGACGACGACAGCAAGGTGCCGCATACACGCGACCTCGAGAACCCGCTGGCCGCCGTGCAGATGGGCCTGATCTACGTGAACCCCGAAGGCCCGGACGGCAACCCCGACCCGCTCGCCGCGGCACGCGACATCCGAGACACCTTCGCGCGCATGGCCATGGACGACGAAGAAACCGTGGCGCTCATCGCCGGCGGCCACACCTTCGGCAAGACGCACGGCGCGGGTCCGGCAACCAACGTCGGCCATGAGCCCGAGGTAGCGGACATCGAGGCCCAGGGCCTGGGCTGGAAGAGCAGCTTCGGCACCGGCAAGGGCGGCGACACCATCACCAGCGGCCTGGAAGTCACCTGGACCACCACGCCCACGAAGTGGAGCAACAACTTCTTCGAGAACCTGTTCGGCTTCGAATGGGAACTCACCAAGAGCCCGGCGGGCGCGCACCAGTGGGTGGCCAAGGGCGGCGCCGGCGCGGGAACCATCCCGGACGCGCACGACCCGTCGAAGCGCCACGCGCCGACCATGCTCACCACCGACCTGTCGCTGCGCATCGACCCGGCGTACGAGAAGATCTCGCGCCGCTTCCTTGCGAACCCCGACCAGTTCGCCGACGCATTCGCCCGCGCATGGTTCAAGCTCACGCACCGCGACATGGGCCCTCGCGCACGCTACCTCGGCCCTGAGGTACCGGCCGAAGAGCTGATCTGGCAAGACCCGATTCCCGCCGTCGACCACGCGCTGGTCGATGCGCAGGACGTGGAGGCGCTCGCGAAGAAGGTGCTGGCCTCGGGCCTCACGCCGGCGCAGCTCGTCTCGACGGCATGGGCGTCGGCGTCGACCTTCCGCGGCTCCGACAAGCGGGGCGGCGCGAACGGCGCGCGCATTCGCCTGGCGCCCCAGAAGGACTGGGCGGTGAACGAGCCGGCGCAGCTGGCCAAGGTGCTGCAGGTGCTCGAAGGCATCCGCGATGAGTTCAACGCAGCGCAGCAGGGCGGCAAGAAGATCTCGCTGGCCGACCTGATCGTGCTGGCCGGCGGCGCGGGCGTGGAACAGGCCGCGCGCAATGCCGGACGCGAACTGAAGGTGCCGTTCTCGCCGGGCCGTACCGACGCGTCGCAGGAGCAGACCGACGTGCAGTCTTTCGAGCCGCTGGAGCCGGTGGCCGACGGTTTCCGCAACTACACGAAGGCGCGGTTCAGCGTGCCGGCGGAAGTGCTGCTCGTCGACCGGGCGCAGCTGCTGACGCTGACCGCACCGGAGCTGACCGTGCTCATCGGCGGCCTGCGCGTGATCGGCGCCAATGTCGGCCAGAGTCAGGACGGCGTCTTCACCAGGAAGCCGGGCACGCTGAGCAACGACTTCTTCGTCAACCTGCTCGACATGGGCACGGAGTGGAAGGCTGCTCCGGCCGGCAACGAGAAGTACGAAGGCCGTGACCGCAAGTCGGGCGAACTGAAGTGGACCGGCACGCGCGCCGACCTGGTCTTCGGCTCGAATGCGCAGCTGCGTGCCATTGCCGAGATCTACGCGAGCTCGGACGCACAGGAGAAGTTCGTGAACGACTTCGTGGGCGCGTGGACGAAGGTGATGAACCTCGACAGGTTCGACCTGGCCTGAGCCTGAAAAGCCCCCGGCGCGTTGCGGCGGGGGCTGCCGATTCGCGGACAATCGGCTCGATGGTCAGCTACGACAAGTCTTCCGCACGCACCACAGCCACCGCCGAGCCGCGCGCTTCGCAGCGCCGCCGGGTCCATGGCGGCTCACCTTCACATCCGCCCATGGCGTTCGACGTCGGCCCCGTGGCCGAGCCCGCCGTGCCCAGTGCGCGGACCTGGCGCTCCACGGTGGTGGGCATGTCGCTAGGGCTGGGCATCGTGCTGGCGCTGTCCATGAAATGGCTCATGAGCTACCAGATCGACAGCGCCGAAGAGCGCCGTGTGCAGCAGAAGGCCGCGCGTGCCGCGGCCGCGCGCTGCCACGAGCAGGCATCGCACGCGGCGGTCAGTGCGTGCCTGAAGGACGTGGAGGCGAAGAGCCTTCCGCCGCAGTAGCGGCTGTAGCGGCCGTTGGTCGGCGCCGCTCAGGCGCGTGTGCGGATGGCCGACTTCGGCCTGAAGGCCTTGCACACCGAATCGTCGGTTTCCAGGTACGGCCCGCCGATCAGGTCGATGCAGTAGGGCACCGCCGCAAAGATGCCGGGCACCAGCTGCGCGCCGTTCGCGTCCTTCAGCCCCTCGAGCGTTTCCGCGATCGACTTGGGCTGGCCCGGCAGGTTGATGATCAGGCTCTTGTCGCGGATCACCGCCACCTGCCGCGACAGGATCGCGGTCGGCACGAAGCGCAGGCTGATCTGGCGCATCTGCTCGCCGAAGCCGGGCATTTCCTTGTGGGCGACCGCCAGCGTGGCCTCGGGCGTCACGTCGCGCAGCGCGGGGCCGGTGCCGCCGGTGGTCAGCACCAGCGAGCAGCCGGCATCGACCAGCTCGACCAGCGCAGCGCTGATGCGCGCGGCCTCGTCGGGAATCAGCCGGGGCTCGAATTCGACGGGGTTCTTCAGCGCCTTGCCCAGCCATTCCTTCAGCGCGGGCAGGCCCTTGTCTTCGTAGGCACCGCTGGAGGCGCGGTCGCTGACCGAAACGATGCCGATGCGGACCGGTTCAGGCGCGTTCATGGAGCGGCTCCTTCCCCTTTCGGGGGAAGGTTGGGATGGGGGCTGGCAGAGCGCCCGATGGATGCGCTGCGTGCCCCCACCCCGGCCCTCCACCGGAAGGGGAGGGAGAAATACGGGCGCTTCATGCGTCCTCTTCCCGGTCTTGTTCCGCCGCGGCGGCTGCGTGGTCGTCGCCGCCGTGCACCGCCAGCTGTGCGCGCACCAACTGGAAGATCTCTCGGTAGGCCTTGCCCTGGCGGGGCGCTTCACCGGCCGGGCCGGTCTTCATGTCCTTGCGGGCCTGGCGCACCAGGGCGCGCAGCTGCTGGGAGTCGGTGGCGGGGTGGGTCTCGATCCAGCCGCCGAGGGCGTCGTCGTCGGCAATCAGCCGGTCGCGCCAGCGCTCGGCCTCGTGCAGGGCGGCGGTTTCGGCGGCCGGCACGCTGGCCTGCTCCGACAGGGCCTGCCTGACGGCCTCCAGCACCTCGGGCTCGAGCTTGCGCATGAGCTTGCCGATGAACTGCATCTGGCGGCGCTTGCCCTCGAAATTGGTGATGCGCTTGGCTTCGGCGATGGCGTCGACCAGCTTTTCGTCAAGCGGGAGCGCGTCGAACAGGCCGGCGCGCAGCGTGAGCAGTTCGCCGCCCAGCTTCTGGAGTTCGTCGCTCTCGCGCTTGAGGTCGGTGCGGCTGGCGTCGTCGGTGCCCTTGAGCTCGCGCTTGAGCTCCAGGTCGAGCTCGCTGCCTTCGGCGACGAACTGGCCACGGACGAAATAGCCTTTTTTGGGTTTGCGGGACATGGGATGGATTCTGGGCCGCACCGCGAGGCGTTGCAACGCATGCAATGCGCGGTGGGAAGCAGGGGGTAAACGGGGATTGGGGGGCGCAAGTATCATAGCCACCACATGACGACATCCTCCTCGCGCGCCGATTCCGGCTTCGCCTACAGCCGTTCCTTCTTCGAAAACCTGGTCGACTCGGCCTTGGCGCACGCCAAGAAGCTCGGGGCGACCGATGCCGGCGCCGAGGCGTCCGAGGGCTGCGGCCTCAGCGTCTCCGTGCGCAAGGGCGAGCTCGAGAACGTCGAGCGCAACCGCGACAAGTCGCTGGGCATCACGGTCTACGTGGGCCACCGCCGCGGCAACGCCAGCACCTCCGATTTCTCCGAAGCTGCCATCGAGCAGACCGTCCAGGCGGCCTACGACATCGCCCGCTTCACCGCCGAAGACCCGGTGAGCGGCCTGCCCGACGAGGATGACATCGCCAAGGAACACCCCGAGCTCGACCTGTTCCATCCCTGGGACGTGACGAGCGAGCAGGCCGCCAGGCTGGCGCTGGAATGCGAAGCGGCCGCCCTGTCGACCGACAAGCGCATCACCAACAGCGAAGGCGCGGGCGTCTCGGCCCAGCAGAGCCACTTCTTCAGCGCCCACACGCACGGCTTCCGCGGCGGCTACGCCAGCTCGCGGCACTCGATTTCGGTGGCGCCCATCGCCGGCAAGGGCGACGACATGCAGCGCGACGCCTGGTACAGCTCCATGCGCTCCGCCGACGAACTGGCCAGCCCTCAGGCCGTGGGCCGCTACGCCGCCGAACGGGCGCTGAGCCGCCTGAAGTCGCGCAAGATCAAGACCACCGAATGCCCGGTGCTGTTCGAGTCGCCGCTGGCCGTGGGCCTCCTGGGCGGTCTGGTGCAGGCCGTGAGCGGCGGGGCGCTGTACCGCAAGAGCAGCTTCCTGCTCGATTCGCTGGGCAAGCCCGTGCTGCCCAAGCACATCGACGTGGCCGAAGACCCGCACGTGATGCGTGGCAAGGGCAGCTCGCCCTTCGACGACGAAGGCGTGACCACACGGGCGCGCAAGGTGGTCGATGCCGGCCGCCTCGAAGGCTACTTTCTCTCGACCTATTCGGCCCGCAAGCTGGGCATGAAGACCACCGGCAACGCCGGCGGCTCGCACAACCTGACGCTGAGCTCGCGCCTCACAAAGCACACCGACGACCTCGACGCCATGCTCGCCAAGCTGGGCACCGGCCTGTTCGTGATCGAGCTGATGGGCCAGGGCGTGAACTACGTGACCGGCGACTACTCGCGCGGCGCCAGCGGCTTCTGGGTCGAGAAAGGCAAGATCGCCTTCCCGGTGCAGGAGATCACCATCGCCGGCAACCTGAAAGACATGCTCATGGGTATCGAGGCCATCGGTGCCGATGCCTACACCTTCGGCGCCAAGACGACCGGTTCTGTGCTGGTGAACCGCATGAAGGTGGCCGGCGCCTGAGGTCCTGGGTCAACCGGGTCGGGCTTCTTCCGCGGCCCGCCGCGGCCTGGCTGGTTCTTCCACCGGCGCGATCAGGTGCTCGAGCATGCGCCTGGCATTGAGCGGCAGCTCTTCCGACGAGCGCACGCAGGCCATCAGCGTGCGCTCGGCCCATTTGTCCGAAAGCGAGGCGCGCGCGATCTTCATGGAGCGGGCACAGCGCTCGGCGGCAGTCTGCGGCACGATGCCCACGCCGATGCCGTACTCGACCATGCGGCACACCGCCTCGAAGTTGCGCACGCGAACCCGGTAGGCGAGGTGCTTGCCGAGCGCTCGCACATGCTGGGTGATCAGCTGCTGCAGCGCGCTGTCGGCGGGCAGGCCCACGAATTCGTTGTCGACCACCTCGGCCAGTTTCAGGCGCCGGCGCCCGGCCAGCGCGTGGCCGCGCGGCATGACGAGCACGAGGTCGTCGCGGCGGAAGGTGTGGCATTCGAGGCCCTCGCTGTCGATGGCGTCCGAGACGATGCCGATGTCGCACAGGCCGGCGCGCAGCGCTTCCACCGTGTCGGGGCTGGCGCGTTCTTCCAGATCGACCGAGATGCGCGGATGCTGCGCGAGAAAGCGGCTCAGCACTTCGGGCAGGTGCTCGGTCAGCGCCGAAGTGCCGCACATGAAGCGCACGTGGCCTTTGAGGCCCTGGCCGTATTCGCCGAGTTCGCCGCGCAGCCGCTCCATCTGCTGCAACACGACGCGCGCATGGTGCAGCAGCGTGCGGCCGGCCTCGGTGGCGCGCACGCCCTGTGCATGGCGCGTGAGCAGCGGGGTGCCCAGCGCGTCTTCCATGCCGCGCACCCGCTGGCTGGCGGAGGCCAGTGTCATGTGCGAGCGGCCGGCGCCGCCGGTGAGGCTGCCGGCCTCGACCACGTTGAGGAACAGCCGCAGGTCGGTGAGATCGAATCGCATGATCCGCCGGAGTGTGCACCATGAGCCTCAGGCCCAGCCTGAGGCCGGCTGCGCGAATGCCGCATTTCCGGGCGCGGGCTTCCCCGGCAGACTCGGCCGCCATGACGATGCCGACGAACGACGCCGTGAGCTTCTGGGCCGCCGCCACCGCGGTGTACCTGCTGGCCGGGGTGACCAAGGGCGTGGTCGGCCTCGGGCTGCCGACGGTGTCGATGGGGCTGCTGGCGCTGTGGATGTCGCCCGTGCAGGCGGCGGCGCTGCTGATAGTGCCTTCGCTCGTCACCAACATCTGGCAGACCGGGCCGCGCGAGACCTTCATGCCGGTGCTGAGGCGCATCGGCGGCATGCAGGTGGGCGTGGTGGTCGGTACCTTGGGCGGGGCTCTGTGGCTGGGCGTGCCGGCGGGGGCCTGGGCTTCGTTCGCGCTCGGGGTGGCGCTGGTGGTCTACGCGGTCTGGGGGCTGACCGGGCGGCAATTGCACGTGAGCGACGCGCGGGCGCGCTGGCTGGGGCCGCTGGTGGGCATCGTCACGGGGCTGGTGACGGCGGTGACCGGGGTGTTCGCGGTGCCGGCGGTGCCGTACCTGCAGGCGCTGGGGTTCCAGCGCGATTCGCTGATCCAGGCGATGGGGATCTCGTTCACCACCTCGACGGTGGTGCTGGCCGTCGGGCTGATCGGAAACGGGGGCTTTCCAGTGTCGGCGCTGGGCGGCTCGTTCGCGATGCTGGTGCCGGCCATCGGCGGCATGGTGCTGGGGACCTGGCTGCGGCGGCGGCTGCCGGTGGCCGTGTTCAAGCGCTGCTTCCTGATCGGGCTGGCGCTGCTCGGGCTCTACATGGCCGCGCGCGCCGGCCTGTGAGCCGGTGTCAGGCTGCGAGCAGCAGGGCGGCGCGGACGCGCTCGATGGTCTGGCGGTAGGGCAGGGCGAAGTCGTCCAGCGCGTCGCCGGCTTCGAGCCAGCTGAACAGGAAGACCAGGCCTTCCTCTTCGGGGCTGCCCGTTGCCGTGTGCGTGAAGCTCTCGGGCAGCGGGCTTTCTGCGCGCATCAGGAACAGGTGCCACAGCTGCGGGTGGCGATGGGTGTTGCCTTCGACGCCGGCCTCGCATTCGCGGTCCAGCGTGCCCAGCGACTGCAGCGGGCCGCGGTGGTCGATGCCCGATTCCTCGAGCAGTTCGCGGCGCACCGCCACCTCGGGCGCTTCGCCGGGCTCGATGGTGCCCTTGGGGAGCTGCATGTTGCCATCCTCGGGATGGCGGAACACCAGCAGCCGGCCCCGTGCGTCGACCAGGCAGGCGCAGGCCTTGGGAATGGCGACGGAGCGGCTGTCGGCGTTCATCGGCATCAGGCGCCCGTCAGAGCGGCCTTGACCGCTGCGCTGACCTGGCCCATGTCGGCCTTGCCGGCAAGGCGGGTCTTGACCACGCCCATCACCTTGCCCATGTCGCCGGGGCCGCTGGCGCCCAGCTCGGCCACGATGGCTTTCACCGCGGCCACCGTTTCATCGGCGCTCATGCGCTGGGGCAGGTAGACCTCCAGCACCTTGATCTCGGCGGCTTCCTTGTCGGCGAGGTCGGCGCGGCCGCCGGTGGTGAAGGCGGCGATCGAGTCCTTGCGCTGCTTGACCATCTTGTCGACGATGGCGACGACCATGGCGTCGTCGAGCTCCACGCGCTCGTCGACTTCCTTCTGCTTCATGGCGGCCAGCAGCAGGCGGATGGTGGCCAGGCGCTCGGAGTCCTTGGCGCGCATGGCCGTCTTCATGTCTTCGGTGATCTGTTCTTTGAGTGTCATTCGGCAACCTTTCGGAAAAAACAAAAGCCGCGGCAGGTTTCCCTGGCGCGGCTGAGGCAACTGGGCGGCGGTGCTGACTTTCGTCTGGAGCCGGCCGCCCGGGCGTTGCTTAGTACAGCTTCTTGGGCAGCTGCATGCTGCGCACGCGCTTGTAGTGGCGCTTGACCGCGGCGGCCTTCTTGCGCTTGCGCTCGGCGGTCGGCTTTTCGTAGAACTCGCGGGCACGCAGGTCGGTCAGCAGGCCGAGCTTTTCGATGGTGCGCTTGAAACGGCGCAGTGCGACGTCGAAGGGCTCGTTTTCTTTAACGCGGATGGTGGTCATTGATGAATCGTTGAAATGAATTTGGCCTGGAGAGATCGAGGCCCCAAGCCGGGGTTCCTCAACTGAAAACTGTTTGCGGCCGTTGAGGGGAGGCCAGAGTTAGCCCGCGATTATAGCACTCCCCCAGGCTGCGCGCACTTCGTGTCGCTTCGCCTTCCCCCTCGCCGGGGGCGGCACCGGTGGCCCGGCGAAGCCGGTTCCACGGTGCCCTGGCGAATAGGGTCAGAGGGCCGTCGCACATGCATGTGCGCTCGCCCACGCCCATTGGAAGTTGTACCCGCCGAGCCAGCCTGTGACATCGACCACTTCGCCGATGAAAAACAGCCCGGGCTGCTTCGATTCCATGGTCTGGGACGACAGGTCGCGGGTGTCCACGCCGCCGGCCGTCACCTCGGCTTTTTTGTAACCTTCGGTGCCGCTGGGGGTGATCTGCCAACGGGCGATGCGCTCCGACAGCGCGGCCAGCGCCTTGTCGGCGGCCTCGTTCACGGGGCGCTGCAGTGCCGGGTCCTGGCCGACCCAGGCGTCGGCCAGGCGCGAAGGCACCAGGGCGGCCAGTTCGTTGGCGATGCGCTTTTTCGAGCGCAGCTTGGCTTCGCCCAGCGCCTGGGCCACGTCCACGCCGGGGGCGAAATCCAGCGTGAGCGGGGCGCCGGGCTTCCAGTAGCTCGAAATCTGCAGCACCGCCGGGCCAGAAAGCCCGCGGTGCGTGAACAGCAGGTCTTCGAGGAAGGCCATTTTTTCCTTCTTGGCCCCTGTTTCGATGCGCACCGGCAGCGCCAGCCCGGCCAGCCCCGCGTAGGGCTCCCAGGCTTCGCCGCCGAAGGTCAGCGGCACCAGCGCCGGCCGCGGCGTGACCACGCGCAGGCCGAACTGCTCGGCGATGCGGTAGCCGAAATCGGTGGCGCCGATCTGCGGGATCGACAGGCCGCCGGTGGCAACCACGATCTTCGGAGTCTCGATGGGGCCTCGGCTGCTCTCGATTTGATAGCTCCCTGAGCCCGTCAAAGCGATGTTCCCGATCCTGCACGGCTGCCACTGTTCGACGCCACCCGCCGCGCATTCGGCCAGCAGCATGTCGACGATCTGCTGCGAGGAACCGTCGCAGAACAGCTGCCCCTTGTGCTTCTCGTGGAAGGCGATGCCGTGCTTCTGCACCAGGTCGATGAACTGCTGCGGCGCGTAACGCGACAGCGCAGAGCGGCAGAAATTTGGGTTGTCGCCGATGAAGTGGCGCTGCGGCGCCCGCACGTCGAGGTCGCGATTGGTGAAGTTGGCGCGCCCGCCGCCCGAGATGCGGATCTTCTCGCCCACCTTCTCGCTGTGGTCCACCACCAGCACCTTGATCCCGCGCTGGCCCGCCACGCCGGCGCAGAACAGCCCGGCAGCGCCGGCACCGATCACGACGACGTCGAACCGGTGGGACACGTCCGCCGCGCTCAAGGGCCATCCGCCGCGAGCAGCGGCGGCGGGTTGTATTTCAGGTGGCCCACGTAGCGCAGCGGCTGCGTGGCGGCGATCGAGGGCACGTCGCCTTCACGCATGTGCAGCAGGTCGGCCGGGCTCACCCAGCGCGGGTCGGCGCGGGTGATCGGCAGGCCGGCCTGCCTGTAGGCCTCCAGCACGAACTGCGAGCAGAAGAACTGGTCGTTGCGGCTCGCGCCCAACTGCACCATCGCCATGCCGCTCATGCAGTAGCTGCTGACGGCCTCGGGCATCAGCGGCAGTTCGCACAGGCGGCGGTTGAGCACGAAGGGCGCGTTCAGCAGCACGCCCACGGTGTTGTAGCGCGTGCCGACCTGCGACATCGCCCATTCGCGCAGGCGTGCGGCGCCGGCTGCATCGACGCCCGGCACGCGAAAGGCCACGACCATCTGTTCCTCGTCCACCACCTCGGCCAGCGGCCGTGCGCGCACGCCGGTGCCCACGGCTTCGGCGATCTGGCCGTCGCCGAGGTACAGCACCGCGTGGCTCACCGGCGAGAAAGTTCCCAGCCGGATGCCGAACGAATTGACCGTGGCGATGGAGGTCAGCAGGATGTCGCCCGCCTCCAGCGCATCGGCCGCGATGAGCTCGCCGCCATTGCCCGGCGCGATGACCGAGCTTTGCACGCGCAGGCGCAGCCCGGCGTCGTTGGAGGGCAGGTCGAGGCGGGTGGCGCATGCCGTCAGCATGAGCAATGCGGCGCTCGCGGCCGCCAGGGCCGCGCGGGTCTTGAAGGCAGCGCGCATCAGCCCTTCCAGACGAACGGGAACTTCAACTGCTTGAAGAAGCCGTTGGGCACGTAGTCGCCCAGCACGCCGTATTTCTCGGGCCAGAGCTTGGTGCTCTTCACGGCCGTGCCGAAGATGTAGTCGAGGAAGGCGTAGTGCGCTGCATAGTTCTTGTCGAGCGCCTCGATGTCCTGGCTGTGGTGCCAGTGGTGGAAATTGGGCGTCACGATCAAATAGCGCAGCGGGCCGAGCCGCACGCTCACGTTGCAGTGGTTGAACACCGCCTGGAAGCCGACCACCACGATGTAGGCGTCGATCACTTCCTTGCTGAAGCCCAGCACGTAGATCGGCGCCAGCACCAGCGTGCGGGTGATCAGCAGCTCCAGGATGTGCTGGCGCGAGCCGGCCATCCAGTCCATGCTCTTCACGCTGTGGTGCACCGCGTGCAGGCGCCACAGCACGGGCACCTCGTGGTAGGCGCGGTGCGTCCAGTACTGCACCAGGTCGGCCACCAGGATGATCAGCAGCAGCCCGGCCCAGAACGGCAGGTTGCCGACCCAGCCGCGGATGCCGTCGTTGGCTGCCCAGCCGAAGAGCTTGTGCACCAGCAGGTTGGTGGCCAGCAGCACGAAGCCCACGATCATGTGGTTCACCACGAAGTGATGGAAGTCGGTCTGCCACTCCTCGCGGAACACGGGCTGGTCCTTGCGCAGCGCGAACAGCTTCTCGATGAAGATGAAGATCAGCGACGAGCCCAGCAGGTCGAGGATGAACCAGTCGAGCCCGATGTACGGCGTGTGGTCCGCGAAGTCGTGCACCGGCACCTTGTGCCCGCCCAGCAGCGCCGACGCAACCACCAGCAGGAACGCTGCCGACGACAGCCAGCGCGAGCGGTTGAAGATGATGTTCACCAGCGACAGCCCGCCCGAGATGACCAGCGCCGTCAGCAGGATGATGCGCATCACGTCGACGTTGTAGCTCTTGCGCAGCTCCGGCGTGGTGAGGTACTGCGGAAAGTGGAACGCGAGCACGCCCAGGAAGCACAGGATGGCCAGGCTCAGGGCGATCGTGCCCGTGACCAGCCCCTGGCCGCGGCGCAGTTCGCCATGGTTGTTGGTGAATTCGTTGAGTTTGTCGATGTCGAGCATGGGACCCCCTCAGGGTTGCGTTGTGCTTGTTGTGCGGCGGATTTTAGGTCGCGCGGTGTTTTTCGACGAGGCGGCTCTAGCGCAACTAAACCTTGGGACCAATCGCTTACCTTTGTATATTGGCCTCAATGCCTTCCGTGCGGGGTAGCACACGTCGCATGACTAGCAGAGATGATTCACTCTGTCGATGTGTGGGCCCGGCTCGGCTGTGCGGAGGTCTATTGAGGTCGACAACGCCGTTGAGTTGGTTAGCCCGTTAGGGCCGACGCAATTTTGACCAGCTAAACCGCCGATCACGATTGCACCGGCACTAACAGGAAAGATTCACTCCCTTAGGACATCTCATTTTGCTAGGCCCAACCATTCCGCCACAGCTGGCCAAAGCGCGGGATTCAGCGAGAGCATCTCGTGATTTCCCGAAAATACTTGAGTTTCCAACCCTTCATCCCAAGAATTTGGGAGGTGCTCCTTTTTAGACATTACGTCCGCATCGCCGAACGCAACAAAAATCCGAGATTCAGGATTTTTCCGCTCGACAAATTTTCGAAGTTGAATCTCGAATTCGTTGGAGTCCTTTGAATCAACGCCCATAACAGCTTTGTCCCATGCGTGCTGATAATTCGAACGCGCCGAATTTGATGCTCCTTTGGCATCAAAAACCCATTCTTCTGGTTTTAAGTATTTTAAAAATGGAGCCATCAATACTAGATTGTTCGGGCCTGAAATCGAAGCACTCAGGGAAACTGCAGGAAGGCCTCCGAAACTCTCTCCATGCACAACGATATTTTTCTCTTCCGGATGCTTCTCCAAGATATAGCGAGCAACAAGGTCGCTATCCCGCGTTAGTGCATTCAATCCGAGAAGCCTGATTCGCTCTGCCACCCGTAACCCGTACACCGGACTGCTGCTGTAGTCCACAATAAGTACGTTGTACCCGAGGCGCCGGTACATGTGAGCGGAGGAATTTGTTCTTAATTGATTGAGTCCCGAATTTCCAGGCCCTCCACCGAATACAACCGCCAACCCATGTGGGTTGGGTTGCACAAGCGAAATTCCGTACAGCGGCCATTCTGATGTGCCGAGAGAGACAACATCAACTGCGGCTTTAAATGCTCGGTCTTCAAGAGAGTTCTCAAGACTTCCAAACGCTATGGGGTACAGGTTTGGGCAATCGATCGCAAATTTTCCTTCGCGATCCCCGATAGTAATCAATTTATTTTCGAAAGAATCTCTTGAAATTATTGCAAAGTCGCCAGAGTCCGAAATAGAAAGGCCAGAAATTGTCTGTGAGGGGTCCTTTAAAATAGTTTTGACCTCATTTTCTGCCGCATTGCCATTAATTAAATTCTGACTAAGCCGTAAATCTTTTAAGTCGAACCACCCCAGCCATTGCCCGTCTTGAGGAGATAAGAGAGGCTTGCTCGCATATGATGCGTTGGAATTGGCAATTTCAAAGCCATCGCTCTGGGTCGCAAACCCTGTCCCCAGTACCAGCAGTTTTTCACTCTCGCCGCCGGGAGCGGGAGCAAGTACAGACGAATGGATCACCATTTCTTTTGTCCCTTGTTCAAAGCGCCTCCAATCGTCGTATATGACAGATTGCAAGTCTTCGGTCCTGGCAAAGACTCCAACTTTCCCGTCTGCCATTAGCGAAATCCCTACGACGGTGTCATTTTTACGTACACGCTCAAACACTTCGCGATTCAATTCATTCAAGCGATCCACGTTAATTTTTGCAGAACTATCATCAGTCACCCCGGATTTTGTTAATGATCTGATTGCACTAAAACTATCAAACTTGACTCGTTCTACGATACGGGGGGAATTCATAGAGCCCACAGGGCTTAGTGCGATTTTTATTAGATTTGTTTCATTTTCCATTGCAAATATCGCACTTTCATCTCTTAGCCAAGCAAAAGGGCGCATTCCATCAAAGCCAGCTAAATGAACGGCACAATTTTCCATTGGATTATTGTTTTTTAAACATACCAGATCGACTACCTGCATCGCGGTTCCACTCGATGCCATGATGTTGGTTTTGCGTTCTCCGCGCTCAAAAATTGCGTAATTTCCCGACGGAGATAGCGTTACCTCATTAGCCGAACAAACATACTCCTTTTGGGCTGCAACCAGGGGCATTGGAGGCGAGTTTTTAATTGTAATGCCATATAGGTACCCGATTATGCGATCTCTAATTACCCCTGAATCCCGCGCCAATAGGAAAAGAAAAACTATTAGAGTTAGGAGATAAATTGCCCATTTTCGAGCGCGTTTTTTTTGCCAAACACTAAAATGCATTGGTTTGCCTTGACTGTCGAATTAAACCATCGGTGCTCGCTAAAGTCGCTGATGCTTTGTGAAAAATCTCCACAACATGGTCTGCGCTCCCTATTGTTTCAGGGCGGTGGGCAACAATAATTCGTGTAATACCTAAGGCCTTGATGCTTGCGGCAACGAGTTTTTCTGTACTGATGTCAAGATGCGCGGTCCCTTCGTCAATAATCAAGATGGTTGGTTTTTTATACAGAGCGCGAGCAAGCAAAATTCTTTGCTTCTGACCCCCGGATAAATTTGATCCCATGTCCCCAACCATGGTGTCATAACCCATTGGCATTGAGTTTATTTCATCGTGTATTGCAGCCTGACGGCAACAACTTACTAGCCAATCCTTGTCATAGTCTGGATCGAAGAACGATATGTTTTCAGCTAATGACCCCGAAAATAAGGTGTCATTTTGACTGACTATCCCGAGCTGATTTCGATATCGTCGCCGACCATAGTTTTCAAGCGGCATGCCATCGATCAAAAATTCACCGGATTGGGCCTCGAGTATTCCACATAAAATCTTTACCAAAGTCGTTTTTCCACAGCCTGATTTTCCAATGATCGCGGTCGTCTTTCCAAATTGAATTTTCAGGTCCAAATTTTCCAAGACTTTTGGTGATTCATGTGAATATTGAAATTGAATGTTTTTCAACTCCAGGTTTTTAAATGGCGCCGATGCGAAATCCTCCATGTCAGGCAAGGAGTCGCCCCGCGAAAATGCAATGTCTGAAATTCGATCTAAATGAACTCCTAGCAGCTTATAGCTCATTAATTGATCGACTAATCGAACTGCTGCACCAATAAAATTCTGTTTGTACGCTTGATAAGCGAACATCATTCCCAATGTGACTTCCGCATTGATCACAAGGTTCGCGCCTATATAGACAAACAGGAGCGCCTCAAGGCCTACTGCCGCCGCGCTCGCTGCTTCGAAATTGGCCGAGAGTTTTCCGTTGTTGATCGTCGCTTCAACAGAAGCATTTTTTTTTCCTTGCCAAATCTTTTGACGACTGCTTTCTTGGCAGAAGCCTTTTATCGTCTCAATCCCGCGGATGCTTTCTATAAAAACGCTTTCTTCGTTGGCCTGTGCCGATAAAAGGTTGTCGCTCAGTATCTTAGCTGCGTTGAAATAAAAGACTTTTATCAGCGAGATTAGAAAGACGGCAAAAATCGCGATTCCTGACAGAATGGGAGAATATAGAATCATCAATCCGAGCGTAAGCAGCGCCAGGATGCCATCCACAATTCCAGAGACTAACCCTCTGCTGATCAAATCGTTAATGGGTTGCATGGAGCCAAATCGAGATATAACATCACCTAGATGCCGTCTTTCAAACCACAGCGTCGGCAGGAAAACGGTATGTCTAAATAAATTGGTAGTGGTTTGAAGGGAGAGTCTATTTCCCAAAATCAGCATCAACTGGGAGCGTGTCCAAGAGGAAACGGTGTTGATTGCCAGAAGCCCAAGAAACCCAACGAACAGCACCTTGGCTAGATCTTTGTCTTGAGCGGGCACAACGGTATCGACAGCCGTCTGAAGATAAAACGGCATTACAAGAGATATCGCCTGTATGAGCAGAGAAAGGGCCAGCACCTTCAGCAAGGCTGCGACAATGCCGTGCATTCCAGACCAGAGTTGCTTGACCTGAAGTCTTGTATGGGCTCGCTCTGGAAGAAATTCTTTATTGGGGTTGATTTCGAGTGCGACTCCCGTGAATCCCTGAGAAAATTCTTTTTCTGCTGCTTTTCTAATTCCTATTGCAGGATCTGCAAGGAGGTATGTTATTTCTCCATTTTTTGTCGAGACCTCAATCAGAATTACATAGTGATTGAGCTCCCAATGTAGGATGGCTGGCAGCTGAAGTCCGGAAATACTATCTAGATCCAGCCGAACGGCTCGGCTTTGAAGTTGTAGAGCGTCTGCTAGCTCAATAAGCATTTTAAGAGTCGTTCCCCTCGATGAAATGGGGAATTTCCTGCGGATGCTGGAGAGGCCTACGGACTTTCCGTAGTAACTTGCGATCATTGATATGCAGGCTAAGCCGCACTCTCCCGTTTCGGATTGCCGTTGATAGTTTTCTTGCGAAAATTTCTTCCTCTTCAAGATTTAGCCCTCATTGCGTAAAACGGCTCAAGCAATTTATCTAAAAAGGTTTGCTTTTCCAAAATGATGCTTACTCTTAATGTCATGCCGGATTGCAGGGCATACGTAGCTCCGAATGCTTTAATTGATTGCTCAGGGGTGATTATTCTTATTCGATACACTGCTTCTTTTAGTTGAAGTGGGACATCCAGTTCGCTGGGCAAACTAATTGCCCGCGAAACCTCGTCAATCACACCCTCAAATGAACCAAATCGTTGATATGGAAACGCGTCATACATCAGTCGCACGGGCTGTCCTTTTTGGATAAACCCGATGGATCTGGATGGCGCATAGGCGTCGACCTTGAAGGCGCTGGGTTCGGGCACAATAGTCATAATTGGAACCCTCGGATCCGCGTTTTGTCCCTGTGCTAACTGAATGGTTGTGATGCGGCCGTGAGCGGGCGATATGATGTTGTAATCGACGTCGGCTCGAAGTTTAGATCTTTGCTGATCTAATAGGCTGATATTCCCTTCATGGGCTGCCATTTGCCTCTGATGGTCAATAAAAGACTTTTTTAGCTGAATTTCGAATTGCTGTCGTTGTGCGATAGCAGAGCTTTTTTGTTGCTCCAGTTGTTGTAATTTTTGGTTCTCTTGAATTCTGGCTTGACGCCTTCTTTCGTGCTCTACTTTTGAAACAATCCCTTCGCCAATCACTAGATCGCTGAGTTCGAATAGATATTCGGCTGACGCAACAAGCTGTTTTTGAAGTGCGATTTGTGACGTAAAGTTGATAACTTCTTGGTCGCTTTGCTTTGCGAGTTGCTGCAGTCGCTTTGTTTCTTGCAAGACTGCCATTTCTAAGCTCTTTTGCTGGTCTCGAATGGCGGATTTTTGCTCGTTGAGTGCAGATAAGCTGTCTTCGGCAACTCGAGCCCCTTGGTCCGCTACATAGTCGACAGAAACCACGCCTAGGAGCTGGCCGACTTGTACTTTTTCATTTTCTCGGACCAAGATTTTTTTTATCACACCGCTTCTTGAAGCGAAAACCTTGGCGGTAGGCTGAGTTGTAATAACAACGCCGGGGACAACTTCAATTCGAGAATACTGCGATAGCAGGGCTGCGCAAATCAGCGCTGCAGCTATCGCCAGCAAAGCATAGGCAATGATGGATAGCCTGGTTGTATTTTTTAGTGTCACGGTGCCGTGCAACCGTAGACTTTTATTTTCCAGGGCCTCCTTTCTGAACAGTGTTGTCATTATCTATTTAATTTGACGCTACAGACGAATCTGTAGCGCAGGTTTGTGACGCCTTAAAATTGTTCAGGGCTACTTTGGATACCAACCTAGAGTTATTCCATTTCCTCTGTTCGTAAAGACATAAGGTGTTGTATTGGCCTGGGTGTTTGGCAGATACAATATCGTGTCGAAAACACCATTTCCGTTTCGATCCATTGCGATTTCGCCTGGATGACTTTTTAGTGGAGCAATCATGCCCATGTGACCGCGGTCGGTGACCGGCCCTAATATCGGCGGGTGGGCAAAGTTAGAAGGAGAAAAATCTCTTTGCTTTTGCAATTCTCCTTCTAGCCGAGTAAATTGCCCCAGCATATCCATGCCTGCCCTACCAAACCGGTCCATAAAGGATGCCCCATACCCTGGAGGCATTGCCGGATATTCTCGATCCGCGGTGACCGTAATCTCCCTTAGTTGCCCTCCGGAGACTTGGTTCAATTCTTCGTTGCTAAGTGGGCGAATTCCTGTTTTTTCCATGATTGAGTTTTGAATTAGTAAATTGGAAATATGGCTGGTATTAAATATTGATGTTCACCTCCAAACAATCAGAATGAAAAAAGAACGGGAATCATTTATGTCTGTTGACGTGGTATCTGAGGCTTCCTATCCGACCAACAACGGCGGCCTGATTGCTTCTGTCGGGATGCCTTTGACGGTTGCGATCGCAGGCTCGGACGCGGCGATGAATGCTACTAAGAGCACGCGGACGATATGAAATTACCATACGGTTTGCATGGGCTATTTAACAATTGATATCAATTGGTTCTTATTGTCAAATAGGCAAATGGTTTTACATCGACGATCGACATTTCATGAGCGTCTTTGTTTTGAAGCGCATGCTCTAAGCAATTGGATTCACCAGCAAACTGCGGTGCTTACGGAAGGAGTGTCCGAATCGCCCCCCCTCCGCACCAAAGAGATCCCATGCGCTTTTGATCTTTTGCTCAAGGCGGAGACTCTCGAGAGGGTCTTGCAGTGCTTGGATCGGGCGATCGCCTTCAAGCTAGTCGATTGTGTGGGTCTGCCGCAGAGTGCAGCGCTGTTTCCGCGATTTGGTGGCTCGATCGCGTGACAGGTCGCGAATTTCTCGGCATACGGATCGAGCTTGCTCGAGGTCGTTTGCTTAGCGTAATGCGGCACCTCGCAGGTACTTTTTTACGGTCTTGCGAGACAGGCATGCCTTGCGATCTCGCGCATGACATCTACTCGCAGAGGGCCAATGTCTGGCGACATTCAATGTCGCCACGTCGATCACTCTTAAGATGCTCTGCTTTTTAAAGACGAGCAGGGCATGGTTTTACGTGGATCAGCCTTAAACGCAAATTGCCGTGGGTAGAAGATCAGTATTCGGTAGAACTCAATAGAGGTGCGTCAGCGCGAGGCCGTTAGGCCTGCCTAGGGGTGTCGAGTTGTCTTGTGTTCGACTGAATAGCGCTAACCAGCCAAATCCTGCGCTAGGCCGGAGCGTGCACTGGAAGCAGCTCTAACAGCATAGAGCTAGCCATAGTTTCCACGACGACCGCGCCGTGCGAGCGCGCAGCCCACTTCGCCGCGTTTAGGACCCTGATATCTTGAGCATTGCTATGAAGAAAACATAGCGAACCAAGGGGCAAATTATCGGTATATGGCTTTTATTTGCGTACCCAGAGATTTGGCGCTAACCTACTGAGCAAAGCAGAGTTGACTCTGGTAGGAATTACAAAATTAGCGATTTAAATCGCCAAGAACTCCATTATTCATGAAATACGATTTCCAATCCCAATGAGTGCTCGGGGCAAATGCCGTTGATTTCAAGGGAGTAGCGTTTCCGCGATGAATCGAAACCTAGCGCAACGTTGTCGATGCCACGGGCCGGCGTGTGCACGACATCGAGACGCTGCTGGCTGCCCGGTGCGCAGCCCTCGGCTAGCGTTTGCGGGTGGAGCGCCGGCGCAGCATGGCGGCCGAGCCCAGCGCCACGGCCATGACCAGCAGCGACACGATGGTGGTCACCGTGCCCAGTGCGTAGATCGACGGCGTGGTGACGGTCGAGGTCAGGCCCTGCAGTTCGAGCGGCAGGGTGTTGACGTCGCCGATGGCCTGCGAGGTGCGGGCGATTTCGTCCCACGACAGCGTGAAGCCGAACATGCCGATGCCCACGATCGAGGGGCCGATCAGCGGGAGCACCACGAAGCGGAAGCTCTGCCACGGGGTGGCGCCCAGGTCGCGTGCGGCTTCTTCGTAGGCGGGGTTGAAGCGGTTGAACACGGCGAACATGATGAGCAGGCCGAAGGGCAGCGTCCATGTCAGGTGTGCGCCCAGGGCGGAGCTGAACAGGCCGAGCGCGGTGCCGTAGCCTTCGAGCAGGGTGGTGGCGTCCATGGCTGTCAGCAGGCTCTTGATGCCGGTGTCGAGGAGCCGGAACTGCAGGCCGATGCCGAGCGAGATGATGATCGACGGCATGATGAGGCTGGCGACGGTGACGAAGAAGAGGGCGTTGCTGCCCGCGAGCTTCTTGCGGAATGCCAGGCCGGCCAGTACCGACAGCACGACGGTGAAGGCCATGACCACCGCGCCCAGCGCGAGCGAGCGCCTGAAGGCCGCGCCGATGTCCACCGTGCCCAGCCCTTCGGCCAGTTTGTAGAACCAGTGCAGCGAGACGCCGCGCAATGGAAAGGTCAGGCCGCCCTCGGGGCCCTGGAAGCTGAGCACGAAGATCGTGATCATCGGGCCGTAGAGGAAGAGGACGAAAAGTCCGAATACGGTTGCCAGCGGCCAGAAGCCTGGGGAGCGTTGTTCGCCTATGCGTTGGCTCATTTGTGTTTTTCCTTCAGGGCGAGTGCCGAGAGCACCGGGTACTCCCCTCCGCGAATGTCCCCCGCCTTCGGCTCCTCCTTTATTTCGCTGCGGGGAGCACCCGATGCTCCCGGCACAGGACACGCTGCTGGTTCGCGGCCGATCAACCACTGCTGCGAACAACGCTCGCGCCGATGGGGTGCCTTGCGCAGCGAAATAAAGGAGGAGGCCGCAGGCCGGGGGACATTCGCGGAGCAAGGTACCCCGTCGGCGTGAGCGTGCCCTGAAGAACAAAAGCCCACGCTACAACTCCTTTCGGATGTCGACGAGCCGGGTGAGCCCCCAGATGATCATCAGCACCACCGCCAGCAGGATCATCGCGTTGGCAGCCGCCAGCGGAAACTGCAGGTACGAGGTCTGCACCTGGATGATCTTGCCGATGGACGCGATCTGCTGGCCGCCCATCACGCCGATGGTGACGAAGTCGCCCATGACGATGGTGATGACGAAGATCGAGCCGATCAGGATGCCGGTGCGCGACAGCGGCACCACCACGTTCCACAGCGTCTGCCAGCCCGAGGCGCCCGCGTCGCTGGCTGCTTCGAGCAGCGAGCGGTCGATGCGCATCATGCTGTTGAAGATCGGTACGATCATGAACATCGTGTACAGGTGCACGAAGGCCAGCACCACCGAGAAATCGGAGAACAGCAGCCACTCGAGCGGCTGGTTCGCCAGGCCCAGGCCCATGAGCGCCTGGTTGACCAGCCCGTTGCGCCCCAGCAGCGGCACCCACGAGATCATGCGGATCACGTTCGATGTCCAGAACGGCACCGTGCACAGCACGAACAGCACCGTCTGCATGGTCGAAGAGCGCACGTGGAACGCCAGGAAGTACGCCACCGAAAAGCCGATCAGCAGCGTGATGCCCCACACCAGCACGCAGAACTTGAACGTGCTCAGGTAGGTGTTGAGCGTGACGCACAGGTCGCCGTTGTCGGTGAGACGCGAGCAGCCCTCGAACAGGCTCAGGTAGTTGCGCAGCGTGACCGCCGGGATCAGCTCGTATTCATTGAAGTTCCACAGGCTGACCATCGCGACCAGCGCCAGCGGAATCAGGAAGAACAGCAGGAACACCAGCGCGAACGGCGCCGCCTGCCACCACGCCTTGACGGCGTGGATGGGCGCGGTGGCGGCGGACGCGCTGGTCGAGGGTGCGCTCACAGGCTCAGGCCGGAGGTCAGGCCGCGACGAACTCGTTCCACTTGCGGACCATGTACTCGTTCTCGTCCATCACCGCGTTCCAGCAGGCGATGCCGCCCATGCGCTGCTCGTAGCTGCCGCCGTCGCGCACCGAGCCGGCCTTGGCAATCACATCGCCCTGCGGGCTCTTGATGTCCTGCGCGGCGGGCTTGCCTTCCATCCAGTAGGCCCATTCGTAGGCCTCCATCTTGGTCTTGGCGGTGTCGAGCACGGCGCTGTAGTAGCCCTGGCGGTTGAGGTACGCGCCGGCCCAGCCGTCGAGGAACCAGTTGATGAATTCGTACGCGCCGTCGAGCTTCTTGCCCGAGAGCGTGGCCGGCAGGCCGAAGCCCGAGGCCCAGGCGCGATAGCCTTCCTTGAGCGGCTGGAAGGTGCAGTCGATGCCCTTGCTGCGCACGGCCGTCACGGCAGGCGACCACATCGACTGGATCACCACCTCGCCCGAGGCCATGAGGTTCACCGACTCGTTGAAGTCCTTCCACAGCGCGCGGAACTGGCCGGCCTTCTTGGCCTCGATCAGGGTCTTGATCGTCAGGTCGATCTCGGCCTTGGTCATGTTGCCCTTGTCGGCGTATTTGTGGATGCCCTTGGCTTCCACCACCATCGCCGCGTCCATGATGCCGATCGACGGGATGTTCAGGATCGCGGTCTTGCCCTTGAACTCGGGGTTCAGCAGCTCGGCCCACGAACCGATGGGACGCTTGATCAGGTCGGGGCGGATGCCCAGCGTGTCGGCGTTGTAGGTGGTGGGAATCAGCGACATGTACTGCGTGGCCGACTTGGCGAAGGCCTTGCTCTTCTCGCCTTCCAGGTAGATCACCTTCACGGGCGCCGTGCCCTGGTCGCCGACCTTCTTGCCGGCGACTTCGCCCTTGGTGAACAGCGAGGTGATCTTGTCGGCGTTCTTCACGCGCTTGGTGTCGATGCCCTTGAGGTTGCCGGTCGGCACGATCTTCTTGAGCGAGAAGAACTCGGTGTCGATCAGGTCGAAGCTGTTGGGCGCGGTGACGGCGCGCTTGGTGACGTCGTCGGTGGTCACGGCCACGTACTGGATCTCGATGCCCGTGTCGGCCTTGAACTTCTCGGCAATGGCCTTGTCCTGGTTCACCGCCGTGCCGAGGTAGCGCAGCACGACCTTTTCCTGCGCATGCACGAAGGGTGCGATGCCCGTGGCCAGGATGCCGGCCGTGCCCTGCAGCAGGGTGCGACGCTTGAAGCCGGCGGACGAGTCGATGGGGTCGGTCATGGTGAAGTCTCCGTGGAAGAAGCAGTGGAAAGGAAAGGGAAGAAAAAGGGTCGGCTCAGAGGGTCATGGCAAGCGCGGCCGTGTCGTCGCGCGGTGCACTGCCGGCGAGTGCCGAGGCCCGCTCGCCCGGCGGCTTGGCGCCTGGGCCGAGCACGCGCGCGTCGGCCGCGGCCCATGACAGGTGCACAGCCTCGCCCTGCGCATAGGGCCGGGCGAGGAAAGCGGCTTCGCCCAGCAGCACCGAAACGTTCTGGCGACCCGGCGCGGCGCTGCCGAGCGACAGGCCAAGCAGCACGTAGGTGCCCTGGTACTCCACGTCGGTGACGGTGGCCCGCAGTGCATCGGGTGCCGCGCTTGCTTCGCCGGAAACTGCGGCGATCCGCATGCGGTCGTTGCGCACCGCGATCGGGCCGGCCGGCGTGTCGAACACGTTGTGGCCGCCCATGAAGCGCGCCACGAACTCGCTCGCCGGGTGGTTGTAGACCGCGTGCGGCGAGCCGACCTGCTCGATCACCCCGTGGTTCATGACCACCATGGTGTCGGCCAGCGCCATCGCTTCTTCCTGCGAGTGCGTCACGTGCACGAAGGTCAGGCCCAGTTCCTTCTGCCAGCGCCGCAGCTCGGCGCGCATCTGTATGCGCAGGAAGGGGTCGAGCGCCGACAGCGGCTCGTCGAGCAGCAGCACGCGCGGCTCGGTGATGAGCGCGCGCGCCAGCGCCACGCGCTGCTGCTGGCCGCCGGAAAGCTCGCCGGGCTTGCGGTCGGCCAGGTGGCCCATCGCGACGCGTTCGAGCAGGTCGTTGGCGCGCTTGTGGCGCTCGGCCTTGCCGACGCCTTTCATCTTGAGGCTGAAGGCCACGTTGTCGGTGGCCGAGAGGTGCGGGAAGAGGGCGAAGCTCTGGAACATCATCGCCGTGCCGCGCGCCGCGGCGGGCAGGTCGGTGATGTTGCGGTTGTCCAGCAGGATGTCGCCGCTGGTGACCGACTCGTGGCCCGCGATCATGCGCAGCGTGGTGCTCTTGCCGCAGCCCGACGGGCCGAGCAGGCAGCAGTAGCTGCCGCTGGCGATGCGCAGGTCGATCTGGTCTACGGCGGCCGGCGTGCCGGGGGCGTAGCGCTTGGTGAGCGCGACGATTTCGACGGCGGCGGGTTCGGGCGTGACGGCTGCATTCATTGCCGGTGGCACAGCACGATCCATGCCACGTTGTGGTGCGCGGCGCCCGCGCCGCGCGAACCGTCCTCGCCCCGGTCAGGTGCCGATCAGGTACCGAACTTGTCCGCGCGCACCGGCAAGGCGGCTGCGGCGAGCCCGCGCAGCACGTCGCCCACCACGATCACCGCCGGGCTGGCGAGCCCCGCTTCGGCGATGCCGCGCTGCAGCTTGTCGAGCGTGGTCGCGATGTGCCGCTGGTGCGGCAGGCTCGCATGCTGGATGACGGCCACCGGCGTGTCGCCCGGCAGGCCCTGCAGCAGTTCGCGCTCGATGTGGCTCGCACCCGCCACGCCCATGTAGATGACGAGCGTGAGCCGCGCGTTGTACGCCGTCGCGGCCAGTGCGCGCCAGTCGGTCGGGTCTTCGGCCGCGCCCGCGCCGGTCTTGGCATGGCCGGTGACGAACACCACGCCCTGTGCATGGTCGCGGTGCGTGAGCGGCACGCCCAGCGCGGTCACGGCCGCGAGGCCGGCGGTGATGCCGTTGACCACGGCGCATTCGATGCCGGCTTCGCGCAGGTGCTCCACCTCTTCGCCGCCGCGTCCGAAGATGAAGGGGTCGCCGCCCTTCAGGCGCACCACCGTCTCGCCTTCGCGCACGGCGGTGATCATCAGCCGCTCGATGAAGGCCTGCGGCGTGCTCTTGCAGCCGCCGCGCTTGCCCACGTGCACGATGCGCGCGTCGGGCCGGGCGTAGGCCTGCACGATCTCGTCGTTCACCAGGTCGTCGACCAGCAGCACCGTCGCGGCCTGGATCGCCTTCACGGCCTTGACGGTCAGCAGCTCGGGGTCGCCCGGGCCGGCGCCCACCAGCGTGCAGCGGCCGGCGATGAGGGAGGTGGGGTTGTCGTTGTTCATGCGTGGGATGCCAGTTGCGTGATGTGCCTGACCTGCGCCGCGATGGCTTCGGGCACGGGAAGCTCGCCGGCCAGCACGCGGCGCGTGTAGTCGGCGGTGGTGGCGACGTCGATTTCCTTCGGCAGGCCCGGCACGTCGGCGGCGGTGCCCGCCTGCTGCGCCTGCAGTTCGGTGCGCACGCCGCGCACGAAGCCGTCGATCTGCGCGGTGCGGCGCGGGTCGGACACCACTTCGCCTTCGAGGCCGCGCGAGAGCAGGGCGGTCATGCCCGTGAGCTCGAAGGTCTCGCCCATGGTGCGGGCGTATTCGGGGTGCGTGTAGCTGGCCACCACCACGCAGGCGCCGGCGGTGGGCTGCATCAGCTTGACCACGCTGTGGCCCGGGTTGCGCAGGCCGACCACGCGGCGCACGTCGAGCAGGCGCTTGAGCGCGGGGTTCAGCAGTTCGGTGGGAGCAAAGGCCGCTTCGCCGTTGGCGATGGGGCGGACGGCCTCCAGCGCAGCGACGCCAAGCGCCGAGAGCACGTTGGACGCCAGCACGCGCGAGCTTTCGCTGGCGCTGCCGTGCACCAGCACCGGCAGGCCTTCGCGCGCCAGCAGCAGTGCCAGCAGCGGCGTGAGCACAGGCAGCTTGCGCGCGCCGTTGTAGCTGGGCAGCACGACCAGCGCCCGGTCGCCGTCCGGAATCAGGTTCAGCCGCGCATGGGTGGCATCGAGAAAGCCTGCCATCTCCTCGGGTGTCTCGCCCTTGATGCGCATGGCCAGGCAGAAGCCGCCGATTTCCAGGTCGGTGACGGTGCCGTCCAGCACCTGGCCGAACAGGTCGGTGGCCTGTTCGCGCGTGAGCGGCTTGGCGCCTCGCGCGCCGCGGCCGATTTCCTTGATGTATTGGCTGATTCCCATGGGTAGGCGGATTGTCCTGCAATGCTTATGCCGGAATGTGAGTTGGCTTATGCATTGGTTTTGCTCCCTCACCCGGAGTGGGAGGGAGCGAGACACGGGGTCATGGCGCAACCGCCTCCGCCTCGGCCGGCGCGGCCCGCACCATGCGCTTGAGCTCCGGAATGCACGAGCCGCAGTTGGTGCCGCACTTCAGCGCGCCCTGCAGCTTCGCCAGCCGCTCGTCGGCGGTGCCGGTGCAGCGGCCCAGTTCGGTCTGAATGGCCACGTCCGCCACGTTGAAGCAGGTGCACACCGTCTTGCCGCGCGATTGCACCGCCACCGGCGCTTTCGAGCCCGGCGACAGCAGCAGGCGGCCGTAGCTCTGGGCCGGCAGTTCCTCGCGCAGCAGCGTGGCAATCCAGGCTTCGGCGCTGGTGTCGCCGCCTAGCAGGAAGGCTTCGAGCCCGGCGCCGCCGTCGGCGCGGCGCACCAGCCGGGCCGAGCGGCGCTGGCCGCGGCGGCGGTCGGCGTAGCGCAGGGTGTCGGCGGTTTGCAGCCCGAGCAGGGCCTCGACTTTCTCGACCAGCGCGTCGTCGGGCGCGTCATGCGCGGCGGCGCGAAAGAGCAGGCCGCTGCGTTCGGCGCCCTGCGTGTTGCCGGCAAACGGCACGCAGGTCGCAAAAGGAAACAGCGCCATCATCGGCTGCAGCGCGCGGTGCGCGGCAAGCGCTTCGCCATCGGGCAGCCAAGCCATGGCCAGCAGCGACCACGGAAGCTCGGCCTTGAGGATCTTCACCGGCGTGTGCTTCAGCTCGGGCTGCTTCGAAGTCGGGCAGTAGGCCGGCGTGGTGAGCGCGTTGATGCCCGCCAGCCGCGTGCCGTTCGAGGAGCAGCCGCTCAGGTATTCCTCGCCCCAATGCATGGCGACGAAGACCTGGCTCAGCCCCATCTCGGCGCTGGCGCGCGCGGGCAGCATGATCGAACCGCGCCTGGAGGTCAGGTGCACCAGGTCGCCTTCGCGGATCTGGCGGCGCGCCATGTCCTGCGCGTTCATCTGCACCACCGGCTCCGACACATGGCCGAACAGGCGCCCGACGGTGCCGGTGCGGCTCATGCCGTGCCACTGGTCGCGCAGGCGGCCCGTGTTCAGCGAGAAGGGGTAGCGGGCCTCGCGGGCTTCGGCCACCGGCTTGTAGACCGTGTCGACGAAGCGGGCGCGGCCGTCCGGCGTGGGGAACACGCCGTCTTCGTAGAGGCGCGCGCGGCCGGTGCTTTCGCCTTCCTTCAGCGGCCATTGCTGCGGGCCGGCGGTTTCCAGCATCGCGTAGCTCAGGCCGGTGATGTCGAGGTCGCGCCCGCGCGTGGATTCGCGATGCTCGTTCCAGACGGATTCGGCCGTCTCGTACGGGAACAGCGTGAAGGTGCGGCCCAGCTGCCTTTCGAGCCGGTGCGCGAAGGCCACGGCAATCGACCAGTCGTTGCGCGCCTCGCCGGGCGCCGGCACGGCCGGGCGCACGCGCGAGATGCGGCGCTCGCTGTTGGTCACGGTGCCTTCCTTCTCGCCCCAGGTGGTGGCGGGCAGCAGCAGGTCGGCGAAGGCGCAGGTGGCAGTGGTGGCAAAGGCTTCCTGCACCACGACGAACTCGGCGCGTTCCAGCGCGCGGCGCACGGTGGCCTGGTCGGGCATCGACTGCGCCGGGTTGGTGCATGCGATCCAGAGCGCGCGGATCTCGCCGTCGGCCGCGGCCTGGAACATCTCCACCGCTGTCTTGCCCGGCTTCCCGGGCACCGAGGGCACGCCCCACAGCGCGGCCACTTCGGCTCGGTGATCCGGGTTCGCCAGGTCGCGGTGCGCGCTCAGCAGGTTGGCGAGGCCGCCGACTTCGCGCCCGCCCATCGCATTGGGCTGGCCGGTCAGCGAGAACGGGCCCGCGCCCGCGCGGCCGATCTGCGCGCTCGCCAGGTGCAGGTTGATGAGCGCAGCGTTCTTCGCCGTGCCGCTCGACGACTGGTTCAGGCCCTGGCAGTACAGGCTCAGCGTGGCAGGCGAGGTGGCGAAGAGCCGCGCCGCTTCGAGCAGGTCCTCCTTCGGGATGCCGCACACCTGTGCCACCTTGTCCGGCGTGCACTCGCGCACCGTCGCCTTCAAAGCGTCGAAGCCGCTGGTGTAGGCCGCGATGTATTTCGCGTCGATCCAGCCCTCCCACAGCATCAGGTGCAGCATGCCGTTGAACAGCATCACGTCGGTGCCGGGCTGGATGGGCAGGAACAGGTCGGCGATCTCCACGGTGTCGGTGCGGCGGGGGTCGGCCACCACGATCTTCAGCGCCGGGTTCGCGGCCTTCGCGTCCTCGATGCGGCGGAAAAGAATGGGGTGCGCCCACGCCGTGTTGCTGCCCACGATGAACAGGCAGGCTGCGTGCTTCAGGTCGTCGTAGCAGGCCGGCGGCGCGTCGGCGCCCAGCGTCTGCTTGTAGCCGGCCACGGCGCTGCTCATGCACAGGCGCGAGTTGGTGTCGATGTTGTTGGTGCCGATCAGGCCCTTGGCCAGCTTGTTGAAGACGTAGTAGTCCTCGGTGAGCAACTGGCCCGACACATAGAATCCGACCGAGTCCGGGCCATGGTCGCGGATCACCTGCGCGAACTTGCCGGCGGCGTTGGCGAGCGCGGTGTCCCAGGTCACAGCGGTGGGCGCCTCGGCGCGCACAAGGCGCTGCATGGGCTGCAGCAGCCGCGTCTGCCGCGTGACCGCGGCGCTGGCCGTGAGGTGCAGCGTCGAGCCCTTCGTGCACAGCCGGCCGAAGTTCGCCGGGTGCTCGGGGTCGCCGCGCACGCCGGTGATCTCGCCGCCTTGCGATTCGATGATGACGCCGCAACCGACGCCGCAATAGGGGCAGGTGGAGCGGGTCTCCAGCGTCATGGCTATTCCAGCGGAAGGACCGACAGCACCGCGAACGGCTTCGGCCCGGCGACCGGGCGTTCCAGGTCGATGGCGTGCGTTGCCAGTTCGCCCGCGTCGAGGTGCACCACCCCGTCTTCCACCTTCACGGCGAACTTCGGCGTGCAGCCTTCGTCGGGCGACTTGGCGCAGCCGTCGTCCAGCCCGATGG
This sequence comes from Variovorax sp. PMC12, assembly GCF_003019815.1. Lineage (NCBI taxonomy): Bacteria > Pseudomonadati > Pseudomonadota > Betaproteobacteria > Burkholderiales > Comamonadaceae > Variovorax > Variovorax sp. PMC12. The sequence goes on along the minus strand of NZ_CP027773.1, from coordinate 1,919,198 downwards.
CCCAGTTGTGCAGCGGGCAGGCCACGCTGGTGCCGAAGACGATGCCCTGGCTCAGCGGTCCGCCCTTGTGCGGGCAGCGGTCGAGCAGCGCGAAAACCTCGTTCTCGGCATTGCGGAACACGGCAACATCCACGCCGGCGGGCCGCGTCACGCGGCGCGCGCCGAGCACGGGGATGTCGTCGATGCGGCAGATGACTTTCCAATCGTTCATGGTGTCCTTCCTTCAGGCTGTCTGGTGGGTGTCGCTCGACGCCGTCAGCGGCGTGAACTGCCGCACGTCGACCGAGGCCTGCGCCGATTCGAACCACGGGTCGGGTTCGCCGTCGAGCGCGAACTGCAGGCGTTCCCACAGCGCCTTGCGGCCCTCGGCGTCTTCGAGGATCTTCTTCTTCACGTAGTCCAGCCCCACGCGGCCGATGTAGTGCACCGTGCGCTCCAGGTACCAGCCTTCTTCGCGGTAGAGCTGCAGGAAGGCACCCGAATACTCCATCACTTCCTCGGCCGTCTTCACCTTCACGAGGAACTGCGCCACCTCGGTCTTGATGCCGCCGTTGCCGCCCACGTAGAGCTCCCAGCCCGAGTCGACGCCGATCACGCCCACGTCCTTGATGCCGGCCTCCGCGCAGTTGCGCGGGCAGCCCGACACCGCCAGCTTGACCTTGTGCGGCGAGTACATGGCCCACAGCGCGCGCTCCAGGTCCTTGCCCATCTGCGTGGAGTCTTGCGTGCCGAAGCGGCACCACTCGCTGCCCACGCAGGTCTTCACCGTGCGCAGCGACTTGGCATAGGCAAAGCCGCTGGGCATGCCGATGTCCTTCCACACGCCTTCCAGGTCTTCCTTCTTCACGCCCAGCAGGTCGATGCGCTGGCCGCCCGTGACCTTGACGGTCGGGATCTTGTACTTGTCGGCCGCGTCGGCGATGCGGCGCAGCTCGTCCGGCGTGGTGTGGCCGCCCCACATGCGCGGAATGACGGAGTAGGTGCCGTCCTTCTGGATGTTGGCGTGGCTGCGCTCGTTGATGAAGCGGCTCTGCGGATCGTCCTTCGCCTCTTTCGGCCAGGTGCTGATCAGGTAGTAGTTGACGGCCGGGCGGCAGGTGGCGCAGCCGTTGGGCGTGCGCCAGCCGAGGTTGCGGTACACCTCGTCGTGCGTCAGGTAGTGCTCCTTGCGGATCGCGTCGCGCACGTCCTGGTGGCTCGCGTCGGTGCAGCCGCACACGGCTTTCTTCTTGGGCGTGGCGGAGTAGTCGCCGCCCGCGGTGAACATCAGGATCTGCTCGACCAGCCCGGTGCACGAGCCGCAGCTGGCGCTGGCCTTGGTGTGCTTCTTCACCTCGTCGAGCGTGAACAGGCCCTTTTCCTTGATGGCCTTGCAGATGGTGCCCTTGTTCACGCCGTTGCAGCCGCAGACCTCGGCGTCGTCGGGCATGCTCGCGGCCTTGTTGTGGCCTTCGTGGCCGGTGTCGCCGATGTTCGATTCGCCGAACATCAGCTTGTCGCGGATGTCGTGCACGCTGCGGCCGTCGCGCAGCAGCTTGAAGTACCAGCTGCCGTCCACCGTGTCGCCGTAGAGGCAGGCGCCCACGAGCTTGTCGTCCTTGATCACCAGCTTCTTGTAGACGCCGCCGAAGGGGTCGCTCATGACGATCTCCTCGGTGCCTTCGCCGCCCATGAACTCGCCGGCCGAGAACAGGTCGATGCCCGTCACCTTCAGCTTGGTGGAGGTGAGCGACCCCAGGTAGCGGCCGATGCCGAACTGCGCCAGGTGGTTGGCCGCCACCTTGGCCTGCTCGAACAGCGGCGCGACCAGGCCATAGGCAATGCCGCGGTGCGCCGCGCACTCGCCCACCGAGTAGATGCGCGCGTCGGTCACGGTCTGCATGGTGTCGGTGACGACGATGCCGCGGTTGCAGTGCAGGCGCATCTTCTCGGCCAGCTCCACGTTCGGGCGGATGCCCACGGCCATCACCACCAGGTCGGCGGCCGCCTCGGTGCCGTCCTTGAAGCGGATGGCCTTCACGCGGCCGTCCTCACCGCCCACCAGGTCCTGCGTCTGCGCGCCCATCAGGAACTTCAGGCCGCGGTCTTCCAGCGACTTCTGCAGCAGCTTGCCGGCCACGTCGTCGAGCTGGCGCTCCATCAACCAGGGCATCACGTGCACCACGGTCACGTTCATGCCGCGCAGCATCAGGCCGTTGGCGGCCTCCAGGCCCAGCAGGCCGCCGCCGATGACCACCGCGTTCTTGTGCGTGCGCGCGGTCTCGATCATGTAGTCGGTGTCGGCGATGTCGCGGTAGGCGATCACGCCCTTGAGGTCCTTGCCGGGCACAGGCAGCATGAAGGGGTTGGAGCCGGTGCACATCAGCAGGCGGTCGTAGGCGGCCTCGGTGACACCGCCTTGCGAATCCACCGCGCGCACGATGCGCTTGACGCGGTCGACCTCCACCACCTTCTTGCCGGCGTGCAGCGTGATGTGGTTGTCCGTGTACCACTCCCAGCTGTTGAGCACGATCTCGTCGACCGTCTGCTCGCCCGCGAGCACCGGCGACAGCAGGATGCGGTTGTAGTTGGGATGCGGCTCCGCGCCGAAGACGGTGATGTCGTACAGCTCGGGCGCGATCTTCAGCAGCTCTTCGAGCGTGCGCACGCCGGCCATGCCGTTGCCGACCATCACGAGTTTCATTTTCTTCATGGGGCTGGACCTTTCAGGGAAATCAAGCAAACGGGTACCCGTGGCGCGCGTTCAGAATCGCGCCATGAGCTTTGAAGTGGACATCGGCTACAGCAGCCAGCGCGGACCGCGCGAGCTGAACGAAGACTTCGCCGGTGCAGTGCATGCGCCGCCGGGCGACGAGGCCCGCGGCCTCATCGCGGCCATTGCCGACGGGGTGTCGAGCGGCGGGCACGGCCGCGAAGCGGCGCAGACCACGGTGATGGGCCTGCTGGCCGACTACTTCGCCACGCCCGCAACCTGGGAGCCGACCGCCGCGCTCGACCGGCTGGTCGGCGCGCAGAACGGCTGGCTGGCCGACCACAACCGCCGGCGCCAGAGCAAGCAGGACGGCGGCACGGCGCTCACCACGCTCACCGCGCTGGTGCTGCACGGACAGAGCTACACGCTGGCGCACGTGGGCGACACGCGCGCCTGGCGCGTGCGTGCCGGCGGCGGGCCGGCCGTGCCGCTCACGCAGGACCACGCCTTCGACCATCCCGACATGCGCAGCCGGCTCACGCGCGCCATCGGCCTCGACGACCAGGTGCGCGTCGACTACGCCCAGGGCGACGTGCGCGTGGGCGACTGCTTCGTGCTGAGCTCCGACGGCGTGCACTGCGTGCTCAAGCCGCAGCAGGTGGCCGCGCTGGCCTTGCAGGGCGACGCCGAGGCCGCCAGCGAGGCGCTGGTGCATGCGGCGCTCGACGCCGGCACGCGCGACAACGCGACCGCGCTGGTCATCCGTGTGGTCGGGCTCGATGCGCGGCAGCTCGACGACGAACTCGGCGACGGCCGCCGGCTCGCACCGCCGCCCGCGCTGAAAGTGGGCGACGTGCTCGACGGCTACGCCGTCACCGCGCTGGTGGCGGACACCGGCGTGCACCTGCTGTACCAGGCGCGGCACCCGCGCACGCGCGAGCTGGTCGCGCTGAAGACGCTGCATCCCTCGCGCGCCGGCGATCCGCAGGAACGCGCGATGCTGGCGCACGAGGCGTGGCTGGGGCTGCGCGTGGCAGGCGTCGGCGGCAGCGGTTTCGTTCGCGTGCACGAACGCGCCGAGGACGCGAGCGCGCTCTACATCGTGTTCGACTGGCACGGCGGGCGCACCCTGGAGCAACTGCGCAAGCTGAACGCGCGCGGCACGGTGGCCGAGGTGGTGGCGGCCGGCATCGAGCTGAGCCGCGCGCTCGGCCGGCTGCATCGCCAGGGCGTGATCCATCGCGACATCAAGCCCGGCAACCTGCACCTGGGCGACGACGGGCGCTGGCGCATCCTCGACCTGGGCGTGGCGCTGTCCGGAAGAGAAGGCGCGGCCCAGCGCGAGCTGCATGCCGGCACCCCCAGCTACATCAACCCCGAGCAGTGGGAGGAGGGCGGCACCGCCGATGCGGCCAGCGACCTGTTCGCGCTCGGCGTCACGCTCTACCAGTGGCTCACCGGCCACCTGCCCTACGGCGAGATCGAGCCCTACCAGGTGGCGCGCTACCGTCGCGACCCGGTCGCGCTCTCGCGCCTGCGGCCCGACGTGCCGATCTGGCTCGATCATCTGGTGCGCAAGGCCGTGGCCCGCGACCCGCGCGAGCGCTTCGAAACCGCCGAGGAACTGCTGCTCGCGCTCGAACGCGGTGCATCCCGCCCCGTCAACGCGCCCGCCGCTACGCCGCTGATCCGCCGCGATCCGCTCGCGCTCTACCAACTGGCGCTCGGCGTGTCGGTGCTGTTCAACGTGCTGCTCGTCGTGTGGCTGCTGTTCCTGCCACGCTGAGCGGATGCGGGCGGGGCGAGTCATGGGCGGGCCGCCTTGCGTACATGGGTGGTGGCGGCAGGGTTGTGCGGCGTCGTGACGCGCGCACGGCCGCCTTTTTCGGCCCAGGTGCGCGTCCAGCGGATCTGCATCACGCGCATCACGCCCAGCATCACCAGCGACAGCGCCGCGAAGAAGACGAACCCCCAGAGATAGCTGCCCATGTACTGCTTCGAAAGGCCCATGGCGTTGGGCACGAGGCCGCCGCCCAGCGCGCCGATCTCGCCGATCATCGAGCCGGCCACGGCCGTGCTCGCGGGCCAGCGCAACGGCACCAGCTGGAACAGTGCGCCGTTGCCCGCGCCGAGTGCGGCGAAGCAGACGATCAGCACCAGCGTGGTGACGGCCAGCGAGCCTGAAGAGAAACCCACCAGCACGAGGCTCACGGCCACCACCAGCAGCACCACCGTCAGCGTGTTCACGCCGCCCCAGCGGTCGGAGATCCAGCCGCCCGCGATGCGCACCGCCGCGCCCATGAAGGCGGCGAGCATGGTCAGCTGGCCCGCCTGCACCTTGCTCACGCCGAACTGGTCGTAGTAGTAGGAGGGCAGGAAGGTGGTCAGGCCGATGAAGCCGCCGAAGGTCACGCCGTAGATCAGGCTGAACACCCAGCCGTCCTTCTCGAACAGGCAGGCAATGTGCTCGCGGAAGCTCGAATGGGCGTTCACGTCCGGCGGCTCCTTGGCGAACACCACCATCACGACCATCGGAATGAGGATGGCGACCGCGGCCACGCCGTACACCGCCTGCCAGCCCAGCCAGTTCGCCAGCGGCGGCGCCACCAGCACCGACACCGCCGTGCCCACGTTGCCCGCGCCCACCAGGCCCATGGCCAGGCCCTTGTGCTGCGGCGGGAACCAGCCCGAGCCCAGCGACAGCGCGACGCCGAAGCTCGCGCCTGCAATGCCCAGCAGCACGCCCATGGCGAGCAGGTCGTTGAAGCTCTTGACGAAGAAGAAGCCGAACAGCATCGCCACCGCGATCAGCGCCATCTCGACCAGCGTGGCCTTCTTGCGGCCGATGTACTGCGAGAGGATGCCCAGCGGAAAGCGCATCAGCGCGCCGGCGATGATGGGCACCGACAGCATCAGGCCCTTCTGGGCGGGCGACAGATCGAAGGTCTCGCCGATGAAGGGCGCCATTGCGCCGTTGAGCACCCAGATGCAGCAGGAGAACGAGAAGTACAGGAAGGCCGCGAACAGTGTCGGGCTGTGGCCTGATTGCAAGAAATTCCTGAAGCTGGACATGGCGTTCAAAGATGCGAAAAGCCGCGGCGCGACCCTGGAGAGGTCGTGTCGACGGACGGGGTTGGGGGCGGAGTGCCGGCAGCGGACGCTGTCGGCGTGGGGGTGTGCACGGCGAGTGGATTGCCGGGCCGGCCGCAGGAACCTGCAGCCTCGTCACCAAAGCGGTGCTTCGTTACACCGCGCTCCGTTTCATGCAAGAGGCGTGCCCGCAAGTGTGCGCGGGTGTGGCCTATGCTCGCGGTGCGCTCCCACACCGCTTCCCCAAGATGTCCCTTCTCGTTGTCCTGCCCGATGAACCCGCCGGCCTCGTGCTGCCCGAGGCGCTTGCGCGGGCGCTGTCCGGCGCGGGTCTCGACGTGCTCGGCTGCGCGGATTGCGGCAGCTTCGCGCGGCAGGTCGAGGCGCTGGGGCCCCGGCAGGCCCTGATCTGCCTGCCTGCGCCCGCGCCCGCGCTGTTCGATGCCTTGCGCACGTGGGCCGGCCTGCCGCCGTGCGCGCTGAGCCTTGTCAGCGCGCCGTTGGGCGGCGCGCAGCATGAAGAACTGGTCGCGCTCGGCGTGCATGCGTGGTTGCAGGCCGATGCCGTCGATGCGGCATCGCTCGCCGCGTTGATCGCCCGCGCCCGGTCCCGCTGGCAGCGCGAGGCCGCCTTGCGCACCGAACTGGAGAGCCTGCGCACCCGCATGGACGAGCGCAAGTGGGTCGACCGGGCCAAGGGTCTGCTGATGTCCGCGCGCGGCATCGGCGAGGACGAGGCCTTCGGCCTGCTGCGCGGCGCCGCGATGCATGCCAACCTGCGTCTGGGCGAGGTTTCGCGATCGGTCATCGAGGCGGCGCAGTGGGCCGACGCGATCAACCGGGCCGGGCAGCTGCGCATGCTCTCGCAGCGGCTGGTGCGCGTGGCGGCGCAGTTGCTCGGCGGCATCGACGCGCAGCGGGCGCGGTTGCTGCGCACGCAGTCGGCCGAGCGGGTGCAGCAGAACCTCGATCATCTGGCCGCCCTCGGGCTCGGGGCGGCCGGCGCGCAGGCGTTGGGGGATGCGCAGGCCGCTTGGAGCGGGCTGGCCGCTGCCCTGGCCGCGCGGCCGTCGGCGGCGGGGCTGGCCGACATCGACCAGCGCGCGGAAGTATTGCTCCGCGCCGCCGAGGCCCTGACCGAGGCGCTCGAAACCTCGGGCGCGCGGCGCGCGCTGCGCATCGTCAACATCTGCGGGCGGCAGCGCATGCGGGCGCAGCGGCTGGCCAAGGACGCGCTGCTGGCCGCCGCGCTGAAAGAGAAGGCAGCGAACGCGCGGCTGGTGCCGACCATGGCCGAGTTCGAGGCCGCATTGCTCGAGCTGGAGCATGCGCCGCTGAGCACCGCCGAGATCCGCGCCGCGCTGGCCAGCGCGCGCGACGAATGGCTGCGGCTGGTCGGCGGCGTGCAGGCGCTCGACAGCGCCGACGGCCGCGCCACGCTGGTGCGTTCAAGCGACGCGCTGGTCGACACCTTCGAGCGCCTCACGGCCTCGTACGAGCACAGCCTCCAGGTCATCATGTCGTGACGCCGTTGGTGCTGGCGCTCGCGCAGCGTCAGGCCGCGGCCTTCTCCACGTGCGCCTGGCGCGTGTAGAGGAAGTCGATCACCGCCTTGCGGGCGTGCACGTAGACGGGGTCTTCCGCCAGCTCGACCCGGTTGCGCGGGCGCGGAATGCCCACCGAAAGCACGTCGCCGATGGTGGCGGCCGGGCCGTTGCTCAGCATCACGATGCGGTCGCTCAGCAGCACGGCCTCGTCCACGTCGTGCGTCACCATGACGACGGTGCTGTGCGTCTTCTGCACGATGGCGAGCAGCTCGTCCTGCAGCTTGGCGCGGGTGAGGGCGTCGAGCGCGCCGAAAGGCTCGTCCATCAGCAGCACCTTGGGCTCCATCGACAGCGCGCGCGCAATGCCCACGCGCTGCTTCATGCCGCCGGAGATCTCGCCGGGCCGCTTCTGCGCGGCGGGCGTGAGGCCGACCAGCGCCAGCGCGGCGTCGGTGCGCTGGCGCAACTGCGCCTTGCTTTCCGTGGCGGCGAACACCCGCTCGACCGCCAGGTACACGTTCTCGAAGCAGGTGAGCCAGGGCAGCAGCGAGTGGTTCTGGAACACCACCGCGCGCTCGGGGCCGGGCCCTTTGATTTCCTTGTTGGCGCACAGCAGCGCACCCTGAGTGGGCGTGGTGAGCCCGGCGATCAGGTTCAGCAGCGTCGACTTGCCGCAGCCCGAGTGCCCGATGAGCGTGATGAACTCGCCCTTGGCCACGTTCAGGTTCACGTCGCGCAGCGCGACGAAGCGGCCCTTGGGCGTCTTGAACGCCTGCTCGACGCCGTGGATCTCGATGTACTTGCTGTCGTCGATCATTGGAAACCTCCGCGCAGCAGCGCTGCGGTATTCGCCTTCGGAGCGGCCGTGCGGCTCATGACTTCACCTCTTCGAACGTGAATGCCGTTGCGAGCTTGATGAGCGCGAACTCCAGCACCAGGCCTACGATGCCGATCACGAAGATCGCGATGATGATGTTGGCGACGTTGAGGTTGTTCCACTCGTCCCACACCCAGAAGCCGATGCCGACGCCGCCCGTGAGCATCTCGGCGGCCACGATCACCAGCCACGCGGTGCCCACGGCCAGCCGCACGCCGGTCAGCATGTAGGGCAGCACGGCGGGGAACAGGATCTTGGTGAGGATCTTCCACTCGCTGAGGTTCAGCACCTTGGCCACGTTCATGTAGTCGCTGGGCACGCGCTGCACGCCCACGGCGGTGTTGATGACCATCGGCCAGATCGAGCAGATGAAGATGGTCCAGATCGCGGCCGGGTTGGCGCCCTTGAACACCAGCAGGCCGATGGGCAGCCAGGCCAGCGGCGACACGGGGCGCAGCAGGCTGATCAGCGGGTTGAACATGCGCGAGAGGAACTCGAAGCGGCCGATGGCAAAGCCCGCCGGAATGCCGACCAGCGCCGCCAGCCCGAAGCCCAGCGCCACGCGCTGCAGCGACGACAGCACGTTCCAGCCCACGCCCTGGTCGTTCGGCCCCTTGCTGTAGAACGGATCGCTGAACACCGTCACGGCCTGCTGCCAGGTGGCCGCGGGCGTGGGAAAGCCGGTGGTGCTTTTCATGGCCACCACTTCCCAGATCAGCAGCAGCAGGCCGAAGCCCGCCAGCGGCGGCAGCACGCGCATCCAGAATGCGCGCAGGTCGATGGGCGCGCGCACCCGGGTCTCGGGCGCCGGAGCGGGTGTCGGCTTTGGCGCTGCCGGCCTGGCGGCGACGGAAGGGGCCACCTGCGTCACCTGTGCGGTGGTCGCTTCGAGCGGCGAATGAAAGACTGCGCTGACCATGGTGTTCTCCTCAGGCATGAAGCTTGAACGACTCGGCGTACTTTTTCGGATCCTTGCCGTCCCAGACAGAGCCGTCGAACAGCTTGCTGGTGCGCATCGGGTCCTTGGGCACCGGCGTCTGCGTGGCGGCGGCGGCCTGCTTGTAGATGTCGATGCGGTTGATCTCGGTGGCCACCTTCAGGTAGTCGGGGTGTTCCTTCAGCAGGCCCCAGCGCTTGTGCTGCGTGAGGAACCACATGCCGTCCGACAGGTACGGGAAGTTCACGGCACCGGCGTTGTAGAACTTCATGTGGTTGGGGTCGTCCCAGCTCTTGCCCAGGCCGTTGGTGTAGCGGCCCAGGATGCGCTGGTTGATGGCGTCCACGCTGGTGTTGACGTAGCTCTTGTCGGCGATGGTCTCGGCCATCTTGTTCTTGTTCTGCAGGCCGGCGTCGATCCACTTGCTGGCTTCGAGGATGGCGGCCGTCACGGCGCGCGCGGTGTTCGGGTACTTCTTCGTGAACTCGGCGGTGCAGCCGAGCACCTTCTCGGGGTGGTCCTTCCAGATGTCCTGCGTGGTGATGGCCGTGATGCCGATGCCGTCCATGATGGCACGCTGGCCCCAGGGCTCGCCCACGCAGTAGCCGTCCATGTTGCCCACGCGCATGTTGGCCACCATCTGCGGCGGCGGCACGGTGATGTTCTTCACGTCCTTGAACGGATCGATGCCGGCCGATGCGAGCCAGTAGTAGAGCCACATGGCGTGCGTGCCGGTGGGGAAGGTCTGCGCGAAGGTGTATTCGCGCTTCTCGCTGGCGATGAGCTTGGCCAGCGAGGCGGCGTCGACCGCGCCCTTGTCGGAGAGCTTCTTCGACAGCGTGATGGCCTGGCCGTTGTTGTTCAGGGTCATGAGCACGGCCATGTCCTTCCTCGGGCCGCTCAGGCCCAGGTGCATGCCGTAGACCAGGCCGTAGAGCACGTGCGCCATGTCGATGTCGCCGTTGGAGAGCTTGTCGCGCACGCCGGCCCAGCTGGCTTCCTTGCTGGGCACGATCTTCACGCCGTACTTCTTGTCGATGCCCAGCACCGAGGCCATGACCACGCTGGCGCAGTCTGTCAGCGGGATGAAGCCGATCTTGACTTCTTCCTTCTCGGGCTTGTCGGAGCCTTGGGCCCAGACGGCCGCGCGCAGGGCGGGGTCGATGCCCACGGCGCCGATGGCGGCGGCTTGCAGGACGCGGCGTCGGCTGAGACGGGTTTTGAGCAGGTCGGTCATGTGGCGGGGCTCCGGTTGAAGGCAAACAAAAACAGCAATGACAAAAACGAAAAGGCGTCCGCACCGCGCAGGGGCTGCTCGAAAACGAGCCCTTGCGGGATGGGGACGCCTTTGTCCGGTCGGTGGGTGGCACCCGCCGTTGGGTGCCGCCTGCCTGAAGACCCCTGGAGGTCTATGCGCTGGTTGCTTGCAAGCGGTGTGCCAGCCCTGCCGGGCGGTCTGCTGCTATCGGAAAAGTAGCTGGAACGTCTTGCGCTGCAAGGGCGAAGCGCCATCCGGACGGTGCACGGGCGGCAGGCACGGTTGTTGTGCGGCGCACCAAATTGAACGCCCTCAGCGGGGCGGCGGGGGCAGGTAGTCGGCCATCGCGAGCACCGACTCGGCCACTTCGACGAGCCGGCGGCCCTGGTTCATGGCGGTCTCGCGCAGCATCTTGTGCGCCTCCTGCTCGCTCATGCGCCGGTGCGCCATCAGCAGGCCCTTGGCGCGTTCCACGAGCTTGCGTTCATTGAGCGAGGCGCGCACGGTCTGCAGTTCGTCGCTCATGGCCTGCAGCCGCTGCGACTGCTCCTGCACCATGTCGAGCACCGAGCGCTCGAGGTGGCGGCCGAGTTGCGCGGGCGCGGCGGCCTGCGCGTCGGCGTCGTCGAAGAACAGCGCGGCGTCGGTCTCCGGCGCCAAGGTGTCGAGCACCTGCCGGTAGGCCTGGAGTTCGCTGCGGGCCCGGGCTGTCTTGTGGCTGCAGAGCGCGCGCAGGTCGGCTTCGAGCCGGTCTTCGACGGTGCGCATGGCGTCGATGCGGCGCGTGCAGCAGTCGAACCAGGCCTGGCCGAGTGCGGAGTCGGCGGGCGCGGAGGTGGCGCCCCTGCGGCGCATGCGCTCCAGCTCGGCCAGGGTGGCGTCGGACTGGCTCTCGCGCCAGAGGGCGAGCACCGCATCGCCGGAAAAGTCGACGAACACCTGGAAGCATCGTTCCTGCGATTCGATCAGGTGCTGCCACTGCAGGCGCCGGGTTTCGTCGCTGCGGCCCTGGGCCAGCGCGGCGGCGCCGAATGCGCGCTCCTGGCCGGCAAACTCCTTGCCCTGCATGAAGTTGAACATCGCCACCAGGAGGCGGGATATCTCGGGGTCGGTGGCGCCGTCGGCCGCCTCGAACACGACCGACAGCAGGCCGGCGATGAGCTTGACGAAGGCGGCGGTCGACTGCGACGGCTTGAGTTCGAGCGCATCGATGCGCCGGCGCAGGGCGGGCAGGGCGTCCAGCCCCGGCAGCACCCAGGCGATGCGGCTGAACAGCCGCGCGCCGTTGCCGGAGCCGACGCCGCGGTGATGCTCGGACTCGAGCTGGTCGAACCCGGCGCGCACTTCCTGCTCGAGCGCCAGGCATTCGGCGATCTGCGGGGCTCGCTGCTCGGCCAGGCGCACGCCGTGCGATGCAAGGAACACGTTCGACATGCCGCGCTCGCGCTGCAGCGCGTGCACCAGCCGCCCGATCACGCCGACCAGTTCGCTGGTGCGCGCGAGCTGGTCCAGCTCGTCGATTTCGCAGCGGCGGGCGGCGATCAGAAAACTCAGTCCGGACTTCATGGTGGGTGCGTTCGCCTGCGGGGGGGCTTGGGGGAGCACTGCAACATCCGTGCCTCTCGAGGGCCTCCCGCTCGCCTGCGCTTGCCCCTTCGCGGGCGACCGCGGCAGGCGCCACCTACACTCGGCGGCATGCTCTTGTTGGGAATCGAATCATCCTGCGATGAAACCGGCGTGGCGCTGGTGGAGTCGCACGGCAACGCGCTGCCGGTGTTGCGCTCGCATGCGCTGCACAGCCAGATCGCCATGCACCAGGCCTACGGGGGCGTGGTGCCCGAACTGGCCAGCCGCGACCACATCCGCCGCGTGCTGCCGCTGACCGAGTCGGTCATGGCCGAGGCCGGCCGCTCGCTCGGTGAAATCGACGTGGTGGCCTACACCCGCGGACCGGGCCTGGCGGGCGCGCTGCTCGTGGGCGCCGGCGTGGCCTGCGCGCTGGGCGTGGCGCTGGGCAAGCCGGTGCTGGGCGTGCATCACCTCGAAGGACACCTGCTGTCGCCGTTCCTGAGCGCCGATCCGCCGGAGTTTCCGTTCGTGGCGCTGCTGGTGTCCGGCGGCCATACGCAACTGATGCGGGTGGACGGCGTGGGGCGCTACGAGCTGCTGGGCGAGACCATCGACGACGCGGCCGGCGAGGCCTTCGACAAGAGCGCCAAGCTCATGGGCCTGCCTTACCCGGGCGGCCCGTGGCTCGCGAAGCTGGCCGAAGGCGGCAACCCGGCGGCGTTCAAGCTGCCGCGCCCGCTTCTGCACAGCGGTGATCTCGACTTTTCGTTCGCCGGCCTGAAGACGGCGGTGCTCACCCAGGCCAAGAAGCTCGGCGACCAGCTCGAGGCCGGCAAGGCCGACCTCGCGGCGTCCACGCAGGCGGCCATCGTCGAGGTGCTGCTGAAGAAGTCGCTCGCCGCGCTCGACCAGACCGGCCTGAAGCGGCTGGTGGTGGCGGGCGGCGTGGGGGCGAACAAGAACCTGCGCGAGCAACTCGATGCCGCATGCGCAAGGCGCAAGGTGCGGGTGCACTACCCCGAGCTGCACCTGTGCACCGACAACGGCGCCATGATCGCCATGGCCGCCGCGATGCGCCTGCAGTCGGGCCTGTCGCAGGCAACCGAGCGCTATGCCTTCGACGTCAGACCGCGATGGCCATTGGCATCGCTGACGACCGAGGCATCGATGCCGCAGGCTGCTGCATAGCAGGCTGCGGCTGGCGCGAGCGGCCGATGGCCGGCAGCGGCAGCACGTCCAGCACGTTGCGCCAGAGCTGGCGCCATTGCGGCCAGTCGTGGCCGCCTTCGGTGGTGAACACGCGGCCCGGCGGCAGTGCGTCGGCCAGCAGCTTGTGGTTGCTGGCAAAGCGGTCTTCGAGGCCGAACCCCAGGTAGAGCGGCGGCAGGTTCTTCGAAGGCTGCGCCGATAGGTATTGCTGGAAGAAGGGCCAGAGCTTGCGGTCGGGCTCTTCGTCGGGCTGCGGCCCGGTGGGTGCCTGCCATGCGCGCAGGCCGCCGGCCTTCTTGATCTCCGCGCCCAGCACCCGGCGCCCGAGGTAGGGCGCCAGCGCCACGATGCCGTCCACCGAGCCGGGCTTGGCCAGTTCGTGGATCAGCGCGCCGAAGCCGCCGATGGAAATGCCCACCAGCCAGATCGCCTTGTAGCCCTTGGCGCGCTGCGGCTCGATGACGTCCGCATGCAGGCGTTCGCTGAGCGTCTGGTCGTAGTAGTAGGAGACGTCGGCATCCACCAGCAGCGCATCGGCTGCGAGGTGGCGCTCCCTTACGGCGCTGATGAATCCTTCGCGCTCGAACTCGTCGGGCTTGAGGTAGGCGCCTGGCAGGAACACCAGGAGCGTGTCGGATTGTTCGGTGGGGTTTGCAGGTTGAAGGTGAGTTTTCATGGTGCCAGGAGGGGCACCCGATCCGCACCGTCATGATTTTCGATGCGTTTACAAGACGCCCACGAAGAAGAAAGTACTAAGAAAACGTCACATGATGTGACGTTATGCACGCCTATTGTGAATAGGGAGCATGTTCAAAGTCAAAAGCAACCCTTGGCTGACACTTTCTTCTTGTGGGCATCGCCCTTACTAGTTGATTTGCAAACTCGTCGCCTGGCTCACCGGCACCAGTTTTCCGAGCTTCAGCGTGAGCACGCCGTTCTCGAGCTTGGCTTCGCTGGTGGCCACGTCGATGTCCTGCGGCAGCTCGTAGGCGGCCTTGAACTGGCGCTTGGCTTCGGCCTTGCTGTCGATGCGCAGCACAGCGCCTTCGATGCTGATGGCGAGGTCTTCACGCGAGAAGCCGGGCACGTCGAGCGAGAGGGTCCAGCTCTTGTCGTCCTGTTCGACGAGCGGCGAACGGCGGGCACCCGCGAAGGCCTCGCTGGCGAAGCGTTCGAAGGCGCGGTCATAGGCGCGCGGAGCGAAACGGGCGGTGCGGAGGGTAGGTGCGAAAAACATGTGAAGAACTCCTGAATGAACACAATGGGGACAAGGAATGTGTGTCCCTTACACTGCGCGGCCGTTCAATCGTGTGAGTGCCGCTTGACACCTCATCTAGGCGCAGTGGCAAGCGTTTCAAGACAATGAATCCCCCCTTTAATTTGCGTCGCGAGACCTTGAAATTCGCGGCGCTGGCGCTATGCGCGAGGCCCTTCGCGGCGCTCGCCCAGGCTTCGCCCGCACCCATCCGCCTCGCGCTGATAGAGAGCATGAGCGGCCCTTTCGCCAACACCGGCGAGGCCGTGTTCCGCAACCTGCTGTGGGCCGTGGAGCGCGTGAACGCGCGCGGCGGCATCAGGCTGCCTGGCGGCGCGCGCATGCTGCAGCTCGACCGCTACGACAGCAAGGGGCAGAACGAAGAAGCGCTCTCCGCGTTGCGCGCAGCAATGGACGACGGCGCGCGCATCGTGCTGCAGGGCAACTCGTCGGCCACGGCCGCAGCGCTGGTCGATGCCATCGACAAGAACAACGAGCGCGACCCGTCGCGCCGCGTGATCTTCCTGAACTACGCGGCTGTCGATCCGGTGCTCACCAACGAGCGTTGCAGCTTCTGGCACTTCCGCTTCGACGCCCATGCCGACATGCGCGTGGCGGCGCTGATGGACGTGGTGAAGGACGACGCCGCGCTCAAGCGCGCCTACCTCATCGGCCAGGACTACAGCTTCGGCCAGTCGGTGCTGCGCGAAGCGCGCCGGCAGCTCGGCGCGCAGCGGCCCGACGTGGAGATCGTTGGTGACGAACTGCACCCGATGGGCAAGGTGAAAGACTTCGCGCCGTACGCGACGAAGATCATTGCGAGCGGCGCGCAGGCCGTGGTCACGGGCAACTGGGGCAACGACCTCACGCTGCTGGTGAAGGCGGCGCGCGAGGCCGGGTTCAACGGCACCTTCTATACCTTCTACGGCAATGCGCTGGGCGCGCCCGCGGCCATCGGCGACGCGGGCATCGGCCGCGTGGTCGCGGTGGCCGACTGGCTGCCCAACGTGCAGACGGCGCAGTCCGCGGAGTTCTATCGTGCCTTCCGCGCGCGCTTTCCGAAACCGGCCGAAGACTATGTGCACATGCGCCTGGCGCTGATGATCGAAGCGCTTGTGCAGGCCGTCGAACGCGCGGGCAGCGTGGACGCGGTGCCGGTCGCACGCGCGCTGGAGCAGGCCGACGTGAGCCTCCATGGCCAGCGCGGGCGCATGCGTGCCGCGGACCACCAGTTCCAGCAGCAGCTGGTGGTTGGCGTGATGGACCGGCAGGGCAGGCCGGGCGTGCAGTTCGACGTCGAGGGTTCGGGCTACGGCTTCCGCGTGGTCAAGACCATTCCCGCCGAACGCGCGGAGCTGCCGACCTCGTGCAAGATGAAGAGACCTTGATCGATTGATGACAGAGAACAGGACCCGAAGACATGCGTGAAGCCATCCACAACCTCGAAGCGTCGAAGATCCGCGAAGTCGCCAATGCCGGCATGGGGCGCGACGACGTGCTGGCCTTCTGGTTCGGCGAGAGCGACGAAGTCACGCCCGAGGTGATCCGCCAGTCGGCCATCGAGTCGCTGCAGCGCGGCGAAACCTTCTATGCCCACAACCTCGGCCTGCCCGAGCTGCGCGAGGCCATCGCGCGCTATACCAGCGGGCTGCATCCGGCGGTCGATGCCTCGCGCATCGCAGTCACGTCGGGCGGGGTGAGCGCGCTGATGCTCGCGGTGCAGGCGCTGGTGGATGCGGGCGACGAGGTGGTCGCCGTGACGCCCGTTTGGCCCAACCTGACGGCGCAGCCCGCGATCATGGGCGCGAACGTGCGCACGCTGCCGCTGGTGCCGGTGGACGGGCAATGGACGCTCGACCTGCCCGCGCTTCGCGCCGCGGTCACTGCCAGGACGAAGCTGCTGATCGTCAACGCACCCAACAACCCCACGGGCTGGACCATGACGCGCGACGAGCAGCAGGCCGTGCTGGACCATTGCCGCCAGACCGGCACCTGGATCCTGGCCGACGAGGTGTACGAGCGGCTGTACTACGAGCCGACGCCCAACGGCTGCGCGCCCAGCTTCCTCGACATCTCCGAGCCCGACGACCGCCTGGTCGTGACGCACAGCTTCTCGAAGAGCTTCCTCATGACGGGCTGGCGCCTCGGCTGGCTGGTGCTGCCGCCGTCGATGGTGGAGGGCATCGGCAAGCTGATCGAGTTCAACACCTCGTGCGCCAGCGTGTTCACGCAGCGCGCGGCCATCACCGCCATCGAGCACACGGGCGAGATCACGCCGCGCGTGGTGGCCCACCTGAAGTCGTGCCGAGACACGCTGGTGCCGCTGCTGGCGGCGGTGCCGGGGGTCCAGGTGGCGCCGGCCAAGGGGGGCATGTATGCCTTCTTCCGGCTCGAAGGCTTCGGCGATTCGCTCGAAGTGGCCAAGCGGCTGGTGTCCGAGGCGGGCCTGGGGCTCGCGCCGGGCAACGCTTTCGCGCCGGAAGCCCAGGGCTGGCTGCGCTGGTGCTTTGCCTCCAAGGACCCGCAGCGGCTGGTGAAGGGCGTGGAGCGCCTGCGCGACTGGCTGGCGCAGCAGCGGCCCGGCAAGGGCTGAACCCGGGCTGCCTTGCCTCGATGGAGGGTTTCCAGGGGGCATGAAAGCCCGGCGAAAGTCGCCGGGCTATAATCCCGAGGCTTTGCATGCCGCAAGGCGCACGGTGGGTGCAGTTCCAGCGCACACCGCAAGTCAAACATCCCGGAACAAGGAAATCAACATGATCGCAGCCTCCATCAAGGCCGAAGTCGTCAAGGACAACGCCCGCGCCGCCAACGACACTGGCAGCCCCGAAGTGCAAGTCGCACTGCTGACCGCCCGCATCAACGAGCTCACCCCCCACTTCAAGACGCATGCCAAGGACCACCACGGTCGCCGCGGCCTGCTGCGCATGGTGAGCCGCCGCCGCAAGCTCCTGGACTACCTCAAGTCCAAGGATGCCGACCGTTACACCGCGCTGATCGCCAAGCTGGGTCTGCGCAAGTAAACCAAATCGCATGAAAAAACGCCTGGGTTAGTCCGCTAGCTCAGGCGTTTTTTACTTCGCGATCCACTTTCGGAGTGCCCAAACAGAGCGAAGCTGTGTCATTCCAATGAAGTTCGCCCCGAGCTTCGCTGGAATGGCATCGTGTTCTGAGAAGCCTCCGCCCCTTGCGGATCCTGTGTGATCCGCTACTAAAACAGGAGCAAACATGAGCCTCTTCAACAAAGTCACCAAGTCGTTCCAATGGGGCGACAAGACCGTCGTCATGGAAACGGGTGAAATCGCCCGCCAGGCCAGCGGCGCCGTGCTCGTCGACATCGACGGCACCGTCATCCTCGCGACCGTGGTCGCTTCCAAGTCGGCCAAGCCCGGCCAGGACTTCTTCCCGCTGACCGTCGACTACATCGAGAAGACCTACGCCGCCGGCAAGATCCCCGGCAGCTTCTTCAAGCGCGAAGCCAAGCCCAGCGAACATGAAACGCTGACCAGCCGCCTGATCGACCGCCCGATCCGCCCGCTGTTCCCCGAAGGCTTCCTGAACGAAGTGCATGTGGTCATCCACACGATCTCGCTCAACCCCGAAGTCGATGCCGACATCGCCGCCATGATCGGCGTGAGCGCCGCGCTGTCGATCTCCGGCGTGCCGTTCAACGGCCCGATCGGTGCGGCCCGCGTTGGCTACATCAACGGCCAGTACGTGCTGAATCCGGGCCAGACCGCCCGCAAGGATTCGCAGATGGACCTCGTCGTCGCCGGCACGCAAGCTGCCGTGCTGATGGTCGAGTCCGAAGCCCTGCAGCTCAGCGAAGAAATCATGCTGGGCGGTGTGGTGTTCGGCCACGAGCAGGCCAACGTCGCCATCAACGCGATCCATGAACTCGTGCGCGACGCCGGCAAGCCGGTGTGGGACTGGAAGGCCCCCGCCGAAGACGAAGCCTTCGTCGCCAAGGTCAAGGGCCTGGCCGAAGAAAAGCTGCGCGCCGTCTATCAGATCCGCAGCAAGCAGGCCCGTACGCAAGCCCTGCGCGAAGCCAACGCCAGCGTGCTCGAGGCACTGAAGGCCGAAGGCACCGAATTCGACTCCGGCAAGGTCAGCGACCTGCTGTTCGCCATCGAGTCGAAGATCGTGCGCAGCCAGATCCTGTCGGGCGAGCCCCGCATCGACGGCCGCGACACGCGCACCGTGCGCCCCATCGAGATCCGCAACTCGGTGCTGCCCCGCACCCACGGCTCGGCCCTGTTCACGCGCGGCGAAACCCAGGCGCTGGTCATCACCACGCTCGGCACCGAACGCGACGCGCAGCGCATCGACGCGCTGGCCGGCGAATACGAAGACCGCTTCCTGTTCCACTACAACATGCCTCCCTTCGCCACCGGTGAAGTGGGCCGTATGGGCTCGACCAAGCGCCGCGAAATCGGCCACGGCCGCCTGGCCAAGCGCGCGCTCGTCGCCGTGTTGCCGAACAAGGAAGAGTTTCCCTACACGGTGCGTGTGGTGTCGGAAATCACCGAGTCGAACGGCTCGTCGTCGATGGCATCGGTGTGCGGCGGCTGCCTCTCGATGATGGACGCCGGCGTGCCCATGAAGGCGCACGTGGCCGGCATCGCCATGGGCCTGATCAAGGAAGACAACCGCTTCGCGGTGCTGACCGACATCCTGGGCGACGAAGATCACCTGGGCGACATGGACTTCAAGGTTGCCGGTACCACCAACGGCATCACCGCGCTGCAGATGGACATCAAGATCCAGGGCATCACCAAGGAAATCATGCAGGTCGCCCTGGCACAGGCCAAGGAAGCGCGCATGCACATCCTGGGCAAGATGCAGGAAGCCATGGGCGAGGCCAAGGCCGAAGTCTCCAGCTTCGCACCGCGCCTGACCACGCTGAAGATCAACCCCGAGAAGATCCGCGACGTGATCGGCAAGGGCGGTTCGGTCATCCGTGGCCTGCAGGAAGAAACCGGCACGACGATCAACATCGACGAAGACGGCACCATCACCATCGCCTCGACCGATCCGGAAAAGGCAGAACTGGCCAAGAAGCGCATCGAGCAGATCACGGCGGAAGTCGAAATCGGCAAGGTCTACGAAGGCCCGGTCACCAAGATCCTGGACTTCGGCGCGCTCATCAACCTGCTGCCCGGCAAGGACGGCCTGCTGCACATCAGCCAGATCGCGCACGAACGCGTCGAGAAGGTGACCGACTACCTGAGCGAAGGCCAGATCGTGAAGGTCAAGGTTCTCGAGACCGACGAAAAGGGCCGCGTCAAGCTGTCCATGAAGGCCCTGACCGAGCGTCCGGCCGGCATGGAATTCAGCGAGCGCCCGCCGCGTGAAGACCGTGGCGATCGCGGTGACCGTGGTGACCGTGGTGGTGAGCGCCGCGAGCGTTCGGACCGTGGTGATCGCGGCGACCGTGGCGACCGCGGTGGTGATCGTGGCGAGCGCGCACCGCGCTTCAACGACCAGCAGCAGCAACCGCGCAACGAGCAGCCGCAGGCTGCGGCCGGCGAGCAGCAACAGCAAGCCCCGCGCGAGCCTCAGGAGTAAGAAGGGCGCAACGGCGGTCCAGTGCCGCCGTTGCCATCTTTTGAACAGCAAGCTTCGCCCCATCTGCGGGCGCAGGAGGCCGAAAGACCATGAAAGCCATTGAAATCACTTCGTTCGGTGCCCCCGAGGTGCTGCGCGTGGCGGAGCGCCCCGATCCGGTAGCCGGCGCTGGCGAACTGCTGATCCGCGTTGCGGCGAGTGGTGTCAATCGCCCCGACGTGCTGCAGCGGATGGGCAACTATCCGGTGCCGCCGGGCGCATCCGACCTGCCGGGCCTCGAAGTGGCCGGCGAGATCGTGTCGGGCGACGCCGCGGCTTTGGCTGAAGCCGGCTTCAAGGTCGGCGACCGTGTCTGCGCGCTGATTGCGGGCGGCGGTTACGCGCAGCTGTGCGTGGCCCCTGTCGCGCAATGCCTGCCGGTGCCCAAGGGCTGGAGCGATGTCGAGGCGGCTTCGCTGCCGGAGACCTTCTTCACCGTCTGGAGCAACGTGTTCGAGCGTGGCCGCCTGCAGAAGGGCGAGACGCTGCTGATCCAGGGCGGCTCGAGCGGCATCGGCGTGACGGCGATCCAGATCGCCAAGGCCCTCGGTGCGACCGTGATCGTCACGGCCGGCAGCGACGACAAGTGCGAAGCCTGCAGGAAGCTGGGCGCGGACCATGCCATCAACTACCGCACGAGCGATTTCGTCGAAGAGGCGAAGAAGCTCACGGGCGGGAAGGGCGTGGACGTGGTGCTCGACATGGTCGCCGGCGACTACGTGGCGCGCGAGATCGAGTGCCTGGCCGAGGACGGCCGGCTCGTGATCATCGCGGTGCAGGGCGGCGTGAAGAGCCAGATCAACGCGGGCCTCGTGCTGCGCAGGCGCCTCACGATCACCGGCTCGACGCTGCGTCCGCGGCCGGTGGCATTCAAGGGTGCCATTGCCAAGGCGCTGCGCGAAAAGGTCTGGCCGCTGCTCGAGAGCGGCGCGATCAAGCCCGTGATCCACAGCACTTTTGCAGCAGCGGGTGAACCGAGCGGCGCCGCCCAGGCTCACACGCTGATGGAATCGAACCAGCACATCGGCAAGATCGTGCTGACATGGTGACGAGAAGAACGCGATGACGACCAAGAAGAAACTGATCGCCGGCAACTGGAAGATGAATGGCGGCCTGGCTGCCAACGAGGCGCTGGTGAAGGCGCTGCAGCAAGGCCTGGCTGCGAGCCCGGCCGCGTGCGACGTGGCGCTGTGCGCGCCTGCGCCGTACTTCGCGCAGCTGCAATCGCTGCTGGCGGGTTCGCCTGCTCTGGCGCTGGGCGCGCAGGACATTTCGGCGCATGCGCAAGGTGCGTTCACGGGCGAGCAATCGGCGGCGATGCTGAAGGATTTCGGCGTGCGCTACGCAATCGTCGGCCACTCGGAGCGTCGCCAGTATCACGGCGAGACCGACGAGGCCGTGGCTGCGAAAACCGCCGCCGCACTGGCCAACGGCATCACGCCGATCGTCTGCGTCGGTGAGACGCTGGCACAGCGCGAAGCGGGGCAGACCGAGGAAGTCGTCAAGCGTCAGCTGGCGGCGGTCATTCATGTGAACGGCCATTGCATCAGCGAGATCGTCGTGGCCTATGAACCTGTCTGGGCCATCGGCACGGGCAAGACGGCCACGCCTGAACAGGCGCAGGCGGTGCATGCCGTGCTGCGCGCGCAGCTGCATCACGCGGCGAGCGAGCACGCTGCGGCCATCAAGATCCTCTACGGCGGCAGCATGAACGCGGCGAATGCCGCCGAGCTGCTGGCACAGGCCGACATCGACGGCGGCCTCATCGGCGGCGCGTCGCTCAAGGCGCCAGACTTTTTGCAGATCATCTCTGCCGCTGCTCGCTGAACGCGGTCAACGGCGGCAATCAATTAGGAGTAAGAACGAATGAATGTGGTCCTCAACCTTCTGGTCGGCGTGCAGATGCTGGCAGCCCTCGTCATGATCGGCCTGATCCTGATCCAGCACGGCAAGGGCGCCGACATGGGTGCCGCTTTCGGCAGCGGCAGCGCCGGCAGCCTGTTCGGTGCCAGCGGCAGTGCGAACTTCCTGTCTCGCACCACGGCGGTGCTTGCTGCCGTGTTCTTCGCATGCACGCTGCTGCTGGCCTATTTCAGCCATTCGCGTCCTGCCGGCGGTGGCAGTCTGCTCGAGCGCGCCGCTGTCGGAGCGCCTGCCGCACCCGCTGCGCCTGCTGCTCCCGCGGCCGGCGAAATCCCTGGTGCAACGGCTCCTGCAGCCCCTGCGTCGGCTCCCGCCGCGCCCGCTCCGGCGCCGGGCCAGATTCCCAGCAAGTAATCAACTCGTTTTCATGAGCTGTCAGTGAAAAACGGCTCGTTTTCAGGGTAAACTCTAAATCTGTTCGGAAAGCCAACTACCTGTTTCAGGTACCTCATGCCATCCGAACAGTAAAAACCGCGGTCGTGGTGAAATTGGTAGACACGCTATCTTGAGGGGGTAGTGGCGAAAGCTGTGCGAGTTCGAGTCTCGCCGACCGCACCAAATCTCATCGGCAGAAAGCCTCATCCAGAGGCTCTTCTTGCCGGTGGCAAGCGGTGAAAAACTCTCGATGAATCTCGACTCCTACCTCCCCGTCCTTTTGTTCATTCTGGTCGGAGTCGGCGTAGGCGTCGCCCCTCAGGTCATCGGATACATTCTCGGCCCCAATCGGCCCGACGCCGCAAAGAACGCTCCCTACGAGTGTGGCTTTGAAGCCTTCGAGGATGCGCGCATGAAGTTCGACGTGCGCTATTACCTCGTCGCGATTCTCTTCATCCTGTTCGATCTCGAAATTGCCTTTCTCTTTCCGTGGGCCATTGCGCTCAAGGAGATCGGTGCTGTCGGCTTCTGGGCCATGATGATCTTTCTCGCCATCCTCGTCGTGGGCTTCGCCTATGAGTGGAAAAAAGGCGCGCTCGACTGGGAATGACAAGGAAGCTACACAATGGCCATTGAAGGCGTTCTCAAAGAAGGTTTCGTCACCACGACCTACGACTCGGTCGTGAACTGGGCGAAGACCGGATCTCTCTGGCCGATGACGTTCGGCCTCGCATGCTGTGCCGTGGAAATGATGCACGCGGGTGCTGCCCGCTACGACATCGACCGCTTCGGCATGCTGTTCCGTCCCAGCCCGCGCCAGTCCGACCTGATGATCGTGGCTGGCACGCTGTGCAACAAGATGGCTCCGGCATTGCGCAAGGTCTATGACCAGATGCCCGAGCCGCGCTGGGTGTTGTCGATGGGCTCGTGCGCCAATGGCGGCGGCTACTACCACTACAGTTATTCCGTGGTGCGCGGCTGCGATCGCATCGTGCCGGTCGACGTCTACGTGCCGGGTTGCCCGCCCACCGCCGAAGCGCTGCTCTACGGCGTGATCCAGCTGCAGCAGAAGATTCGCCGCACCAACACCATTGCCCGCGCCTGAGAGATTGCCGACGATGACTGACTTTGCAATTTCGCCGGAGGTGCTGCGCGCCACCATCGCCGAGACGCTCGGCGACAAGGCCAAGGCCGTGACGATCGCACTCGGCGAAGTGACCGTCGTGGTCGACTCCACCGACTACATCGATGCCGCGCTGCTGCTGCGCGACGCGCCCGGCTGCCGGTTCGAGCAACTGATCGACCTTTGCGGCGTGGACTACTCCGACTACCGCGAAGGTGAGTGGCAGGGCGAACGCTATGGCGTCGTCACGCACCTGCTTTCCGTGAGCCTCAACCAGCGCGTGCGCCTCAAGGTGTTCGCGCCTAACGAAGACCTGCCCGTGGTCGATTCGCTGCAGCCCGTCTGGAATGCCGCGACCTGGTTCGAGCGCGAGGCGTTCGACCTCTACGGCATCGTGTTCGAAGGGCACGACGACCTGCGCCGCATCCTGACCGACTACGGCTTCATCGGCCACCCGTTCCGCAAGGACTTCCCGGTGTCGGGTCACGTCGAAATGCGTTACGACGAGGAACAGAAGCGCGTCGTCTACCAGCCGGTATCGATCGAGCCGCGAGAAATCACCCCGCGCGTGATCCGCGAAGACAACTACGGCGGCGGTTTGCACTGACTGATATGGCCGAAATCAAGAACTACACACTCAACTTCGGTCCCCAGCATCCGGCGGCACACGGCGTGCTGCGCCTGGTGCTCGAGCTGGACGGCGAAGTCATCCAGCGCGCCGACCCCCACATCGGCCTGCTGCATCGCGCGACCGAAAAGCTCGCCGAATCGCGCACCTTCATCCAGTCGCTGCCGTACATGGACCGTCTCGACTACGTGTCGATGATGAGCAACGAGCACGCCTACTGCCTGGCCATCGAGCGGATGATGGGCCTCGAGGTGCCGGAGCGCGCGCAGTACATCCGCGTGATGTTCGCCGAGATCACCCGTCTGCTGAACCACCTGCTGTGGCTCGGCGCGCACGGCCTGGACTGCGGTGCGATGAACATGCTCATCTACTGCTTCCGCGAGCGTGAAGACCTGTTCGACATGTACGAAGCCGTGTCCGGCGCGCGCATGCACGCGGCGTACTTCCGTCCGGGCGGCGTCTATCGCGACCTGCCGGATGCGATGCCGCAGTACAAGGTCAGCAAGATCAAGAACGCGAAGGCCATCGAGAAGCTCAACGAGAACCGCCAGGGCTCGCTGCTCGACTTCGTGGACGACTTCTGCAAGCGCTTCCCGAAGATGGTCGACGAGTACGAGACGCTGCTCACCGACAACCGCATCTGGAAGCAGCGCACCGTGGGCATCGGCGTCGTCACGCCGGAGCGCGCGCTGAACCTGGGCTTCACCGGCCCCATGCTGCGCGGCTCGGGCATCGAGTGGGACCTGCGCAAGAAGCAGCCCTACGACGTCTACGACCGCATGCAGTTCGATGTGCCCGTCGGCAAGACCGGCGACTGCTACGACCGCTACCTGGTTCGCGTGGAAGAAATGCGCCAGGCCAACCGGATCATCCAGCAGTGCTCGGCCTGGCTTCGCGCCAACCCCGGTCCTGTCATCACCGACAACCACAAGGTCGCCGCGCCCGCGCGCGAATCGATGAAGGCGAACATGGAGGAGCTGATCCACCATTTCAAGCTCTTCACCGAAGGCTTCCACGTGCCCGAAGGCGAGGCGTATGCCGCCGTCGAGCACCCGAAGGGCGAGTTCGGCATCTATCTCGTGAGCGACGGCGCCAACAAGCCGTACCGCCTGAAGATCCGCGCCCCTGGTTTCCCGCACCTCGCCGCCCTCGACGAAATGTCGCGCGGTCACATGATCGCCGACGCTGTCGCGGTGATCGGCACGATGGACATCGTGTTCGGCGAGATCGACAGGTGAGAAAGAGCGAATGACTTCCTCGACCCACCATGACACGGCGCCTCTGGCGCCTTCTTCCCCTCTGCGGCCGGCGATTCTCGAGCGCTTTGCGCGCGAGGTGGCCAAGTACCCCGAAGCAGGCAAGCAATCCGCGGTGATGGCCTGCCTGGCCATCGTCCAGCAGGACGAGGGCTTCGTCAGCCTGCAGCGCGAGCGCGAGATTGCCGAGTACCTCGGCATGGCGCCCATCGCCGTGCACGAAGTGACGACCTTCTACAACATGTACAACCAGCACCCGGTTGGCAAGTTCAAGCTCAACGTGTGCACCAACCTGCCTTGCCAGCTGCGTGACGGCGTCACCGCCCTCGTGCACCTCGAGAAGAAGCTCGGCATAAAGATGGGCGAGACCACGGCCGACGGCCTGTTCACGCTGCAGCAGAGCGAATGCCTCGGCGCGTGCGCCGATTCGCCCGTGATGCTGGTCAACGACCGCACCATGTGCAGCTTCATGAGCAACGAAAAGCTCGACCAGCTCATCGACGGCCTGCGCAGTGCCGCACCGGCCGCCAAAGGGGAGGCTTCGTGATGTCGCCCGAACAAGTTCTACAGCAGTTCCAGGCAACGGGCGTCCAGACCTGTTTCCATGACCGCCACATCGAGCCGCAGATCTATGCGGGCCTCGACGGCACCAACTGGCGTCTGGCCGACTACGAGGCGCGCGGCGGCTACCAGGCCCTGCGCAAGATCCTCACCGAGGGCCTCACGCCCGACCAGGTGATCGCCGAAGTCAAGGCGTCGGGCCTGCGCGGCCGCGGCGGCGCTGGTTTCCCGACCGGCCTGAAGTGGAGCTTCATGCCCCGGCAGTTCCCGGGCCAGAAGTACCTCGTCTGCAATTCCGACGAAGGCGAGCCGGGCACGTGCAAGGACCGCGACATCCTGCAGTTCAACCCGCACATCGTGATCGAAGGCATGGCCATCGCCGCGTATGCCATGGGCATCAGCGTGGGCTACAACTACATCCACGGCGAGATCTTCCAGACCTACGACCGCTTCGAGGAAGCCCTCGAGGAAGCGCGCGCCGCCGGCTACCTGGGCGACAAGATCATGGGCAGCACGTACAACTTCCAGTTGCACGCCGCCCACGGTTTCGGCGCCTACATCTGCGGCGAAGAAACCGCGCTGCTCGAATCGCTCGAAGGCAAGAAGGGCCAGCCGCGCTTCAAGCCGCCGTTCCCGGCCAGCTTCGGCCTGTACGGCAAGCCGACGACCATCAACAACACCGAGACCTTCGCGGCGGTGCCCTGGATCATCCGCAACGGCGGTCCGGCCTACCTCGAGTGCGGCAAGCCGAACAACGGCGGCACCAAGATCTACTCGGTGAGCGGCGACGTCGAGTTGCCCGGCAACTACGAAGTGCCCATGGGCACGCCGTTCTCCAAGCTGCTCGAACTGGCCGGCGGCGTGCGCAAGGGCCGCACGCTGAAGGCCGTGATCCCCGGCGGGTCGTCGGCGCCGGTGCTGCCGGCCGACATCATGATGGCCTGCACCATGGACTACGACTCCATCGCCAAGGCCGGCTCCATGCTGGGTTCGGGCGCGGTGATCGTCATGGACGACAGCCGCTCGATGGTCGAGTCGCTCAAGCGCCTCTCGTACTTCTACATGCACGAGTCCTGCGGCCAGTGCACGCCGTGCCGTGAAGGCACGGGCTGGCTCTACCGCGTGGTGGACCGCATCCACAACGGCCAGGGCAAGCCCAGCGACATGCAACTGCTGGACTCCGTCGCCGGCGACATCATGGGCCGCACCATCTGCGCGCTCGGCGATGCTGCGGCCATGCCTGTGCGCGCAATGATCAAGCATTTCCGTCACGAGTTCGAAGCCCTGATTCCGGGCCACGTTCCGACGGCGCCCGTCAAGGCCTGAGCGCGAGAAGAAACATACTCATGATCGAAATCGAACTCGACGGCAAGAAGGTCGAAGTGACCGAAGGCAGCATGGTGATGCATGCGGCCGACAAGGCGGGCACGTACATCCCGCACTTCTGCTATCACAAGAAACTCAGCATCGCGGCCAACTGCCGCATGTGCCTCGTCGACGTGGAAAAAGCGCCCAAGCCGATGCCGGCCTGTGCCACGCCCGTCACGCAAGGCATGATCGTTCGCACCAAGAGCGAGAAGGCCATCAAGGCGCAGCAGTCGGTCATGGAGTTCCTCCTGATCAACCATCCGCTGGATTGCCCCATCTGCGACCAGGGCGGCGAATGCCAGCTGCAGGACCTGGCCGTGGGCTACGGCGGTTCTTCCTCGCGCTACGAGGAAGAAAAGCGCGTCGTGTTCCACAAGGACGTCGGCCCGCTGATCAGCATGGAAGAAATGAGCCGCTGCATCCATTGCACGCGCTGCGTCCGCTTCGGCCAGGAAGTGGCCGGCGTGATGGAGCTCGGCATGTCGCACCGCGGCGAGCACTCCGAAATCGAGACCTTCGTCGGCGACTCGGTCGACTCCGAGCTGTCGGGCAACATGATCGACATCTGCCCGGTCGGCGCGCTCACGAGCAAGCCGTTCCGCTACAGCGCCCGCACCTGGGAACTGTCGCGCCGCAAGTCGGTGAGCCCGCACGATTCCACCGGCGCCAACCTGATCGTCCAGGTCAAGAACAACCGCGTGATGCGCGTGGTGCCGCTCGAGAACGAAGACGTCAACGAATGCTGGATCGCCGACCGCGACCGTTTCTCGTACGAAGCGCTCAACGGCACCGAGCGCCTGACGCAGCCCATGCTGAAGCAGGGCGGCCAATGGCAGCAGGTCGACTGGCAGACGGCGCTCGAGTACGTCGCCAACGGCCTCAAGCAGATCAAGGCCGACCACGGTGCGCAGAGCATCGGCACGCTGGTCAGCCCGCACAGCACGCTCGAGGAGCTGCAGCTCGCCACCATGCTCACGCGTGAGCTCGGCAGCGACAACATCGACTACCGCCTGCGCAACGCCGAATTCACGGCGTTCGAAGGCGTGCGCTGGCTCGGCACTTCGATCGCCTCGCTCACGCAGGTGCAGCGCGCGCTGGTCGTCGGCTCGAACCTGCGCAAGGAACATCCGCTGTTCGCGCAGCGCATCCGCCAGGCCGTGCGCAAGGGCGCCGCGCTGTCGGTGATCACCTCGGCCAGCCTCATGGCCGACCGCAACGCCTGGGCCATTGACGTGGCGCAGTCGAGCATCGTCGAAGCCGACCAGTGGGTCGAGGCGCTGGCCGCAGTGGCCGCCGCCATCGGCGAGACCAATGGCGCAGCCGCGCCGCTGGCCCCGAAGAACGCACCGGACGACGCCGCCAAGGCCATCGCGGCCTCGCTGCTCAGCGGTGAACGCAAGGCCGTGCTTCTCGGCAACGCCGCCGCCCACCACGCCCAGGCCAGCAGCCTGCTGGCGCTGGCGAACTGGATCGGCGCGCAAACCGGCGCCACCGTCGGCTACCTGACCGAAGCCGCCAACACCGTGGGCGCGCAGCTCGTCGGCGCGTTCCCGAAGAACGGCGGCCTCGATGCCGGCCGCATGCTCGCCGCCGGCTCCGGCCTGAAGGCCGTGCTGCTGCTGAACACCGAGCCGGTGTTCGACTCGGCTGCAGGCAAGGCCGCGGCCGATGTCATCGGCAATGCGCAGATGGTCGTCACGCTGAGCCCCTTCAAGGCCAACCTCGAGTTCAGCGACGTGCTGCTCCCGATCGCTCCGTTCACCGAAACCCCTGGCACCTTCGTCAATGCCGAAGGCCGCATGCAAGGTTTCCATGCCGTCGTGAAGCCGCAAGGCGAAACGCGCCCGGCGTGGAAGGTGCTGCGCGTGCTGGCCAACCTGCTGGGCCTGCAGGGCTTCGCGTTCGAATCGACCGCCGAAGTGCTGGCCACGGTGGGTGACAAGGGCGCCGTTCCCGCGAACGCACTGAGCAACGCGACCTCCGCCAATGCAGTCGCTTCCAGCGGCGTGGTTGCCGCGCCCGTGGTGGCGAGCATCTACCAGCTCGACTCGATCGTGCGCCGCGCACCGTCGCTGCAACTGACCGCCGACGCACGCAACGCATCGGCTGGTTCGAACGTGGCCGCTCGTGCCGAGGAGGCACTGGCATGATCGTCGACACCATTCATGGCTTCGGCCAGGGCTTGGTTGCCGCAGGCTGGTGGACCGGCGTGGTCTGGCCCGTGGTCTGGACGCTGATCAAGATCATCGTGGTCGTGATCCCGCTGATGCTGGCCGTGGCGTACCTCACGCTGTGGGAACGCAAGGCCATCGGCTTCACGCAGATCCGTATCGGCCCGAACCGCATCGGACCGCTGGGCCTGCTCCAGCCGATCGCCGACGCGCTCAAGCTGATGACCAAGGAAATCATTCTTCCGACGGTCGCCAACAAGGGCCTGTTCCTGCTGGGCCCGATCATGACCATCATGCCGGCGCTCGCCGCATGGGCCGTGATTCCCTTCGGCCCCGACGTGGCGCTGGCCAACATCAATGCCGGCCTGCTGTTCGTGATGGCCATCACCTCGCTCGAGGTGTATGGCGTGATCATCGCCGGCTGGGCCTCGAACTCGAAGTACGCCTTCCTGGGCGCGCTGCGCGCCTCGGCACAGATGGTGAGCTACGAAATCGCGATGGGCTTCTGCTTCGTCGTGGTGCTGATGGTCACCGGCAGCCTGAACATGAGCGAGATCGTGAACGTCCAGGGCAAGGGCATGTTCGCCAACATGGGCGTCGGCTTCCTGTCGTGGAACTGGCTGCCGCTGCTGCCGATCTTCGTCGTCTACTTCATTTCGGGCCTGGCCGAAACCAACCGCCACCCGTTCGACGTGGTGGAAGGCGAGTCGGAAATCGTGGCCGGCCACATGATCGAGTACTCGGGCATGAGCTTCGCGATGTTCTTCCTGGCCGAGTACGCCAACATGTGGCTCGTCTCGATCCTGACCGTGGTGCTGTTCCTCGGCGGATGGCTGCCCCCGTTCGAGTTCCTGAGCTTCATTCCGGGCTGGATCTGGCTGGGCGCGAAGACTTTCTGCGTGGTCACCATGTTCCTGTGGGTTCGCTCGACGTTCCCGCGCTTCCGCTATGACCAGATCATGCGTCTGGGCTGGAAGATCTTCATTCCCGTCACCCTCGTGTGGCTGGTCGTGGTCGGTGGCTGGATGCAGACGCCGTTCAACATCTGGAAATAACAGGAAGCGCCAACAATCATGTCTGCTGCGCACACCGCAACACCGTCCGCGCCGTTCTCGCTCAAGGACTTCCTGGGCAGCTTCATGCTGTTCGAGCTGTTCAAGGGCCTGGCCATCACCGGCAAGTACGCCTTCGCCCGCAAGATCACCGTGCAGTTCCCCGAAGAGAAGACGCCGCTGTCGCCGCGCTTCCGTGGCCTGCACGCACTGCGCCGCTACGAAAACGGCGAAGAGCGCTGCATTGCCTGCAAGCTCTGCGAAGCCGTCTGCCCGGCGCTGGCCATCACCATCGAATCCGATGTGCGCGACGACGGCTCGCGCCGCACCACGCGCTACGACATCGACCTGACCAAGTGCATCTTCTGCGGCTTCTGCGAAGAAAGCTGCCCGGTCGACTCGATCGTCGAGACGCACATCTTCGAATACCACGGCGAGAAGCGCGGCGACCTGTACTTCACCAAGGACATGCTGCTGGCCGTTGGCGATCGCTACGAAAAAGAAATTGCAGCGAACAAGGCGGCCGACGCCAAGTACCGCTGATCCGACCAGCCCGAACCCCGTACCAATTCGAATTCCAATGGACGTCAAGACCGGTCTGTTCTATCTGTTTGCCGCGGTGCTGCTGTTCGCAGCGTTCCGCGTCATCACTTCCCGCAACCCCGTGTACGCCGCGTTGTACCTGGTGCTGGCTTTCTTCCAGGCATCGGCCATCTGGCTGCTGCTGCGCGCCGAGTTCCTCGCGATCTCGCTGGTGCTGGTGTATGTCGGCGCCGTGATGGTGCTGTTCCTGTTCGTCGTGATGATGCTGGACATCAACGTCGACAGCCTGCGAGAGGGCTTCTGGAAGCACTTTCCGCTGGCGGCGGGCGTAGGCGCGCTCATCGCGCTCGAAATGGCCGCCGTGCTGATGGGCGGCTTCCGCCTCGGCGAGGCGCGCGTCACCAGCGGTGCCATGGCCCCCGACAGTTCGAACACGCTCGAACTCGGCAAGCTGCTGTATTCGCAATACCTGTATCCGCTCGAAATTGCCGCTGTCATCCTGCTCGTGGCCATCGTGGCCGCCATTGCCCTGACGTTGCGCACTCGCAAGGACAGCAAGTACACCAACCCGGCCGACCAGGTTCGCGTGAAGGCGCGTGACCGCGTGCGCATCGTGCAGATGCCCGCGACGCGCGCCGCCGAACCGGTGGCTGAAGCAGCAACTGCGGACGCGGCAAAGGAAAACAAGGCATGACGCTCACGCTCGGACACTTTCTTTCGCTCGGCGCGATGCTCTTCGCGCTCTCCGTGATCGGCATCTTCCTGAACCGCAAGAACCTGATCGTTCTGCTGATGGCCATCGAGCTGATGCTGCTGGCGGTCAACATGAACTTCGTGGCGTTCTCCCACTTCCTGGGCGACATGCACGGACAGATCTTCGTGTTCTTCATCCTGACGGTGGCCGCGGCCGAGTCGGCCATCGGGCTGGCGCTGCTGGTTCTGCTGTTCCGCAACAAGTCGAACATCAACGTGGACGAACTCAACTCGCTCAAGGGTTGACAGCAACATGAGCGCAACCCTTTCCGCATCCACCTTGCTGGCCGTGCCCCTGGCACCCCTGGTCGGCGCAGCCATCGCCGGCCTGTTCGGCACCAAGTTCGGCGGCAATCACATCGGCCGCAAGGTCACGCACTCGCTCACCATCCTGGGCGTGCTGGTCGCCTTCATCATCTCGGCCATGACGCTCAAGAGCGTGATCGTCGACGGTGCCCGCTTCAACGCCACCCTCTACGAGTGGATGGTCGTGGGCGGCCTGAAGATGGAAGTCGGCTTCATGGTCGACGGCCTCACCGCCATGATGATGTGCGTCGTGACCTTCGTGTCGCTGATGGTCCACATCTACACCATCGGCTACATGGAAGAAGACGACGGCTACAACCGCTTCTTCGCGTACATCTCGCTGTTCACCTTCTCGATGCTGATGCTCGTCATGAGCAACAACATGCTGCAGCTGTTCTTCGGCTGGGAGGCAGTGGGCCTGGTGTCGTACCTGCTGATCGGTTTCTGGTTCAACAAGCCGACCGCGATCTTCGCGAACATGAAGGCCTTCCTGGTCAACCGCGTGGGCGACTTCGGCTTCATCCTGGGCATCGGCCTGATCGCCGCCTACGCCGGCACGCTGAACTACACCGAAGCCTTCGCCAAGGCAGGCACGCTGGCCGGCATCACGTTCCCGGGCACCGAGTGGATGCTCATCACCGTGATCTGCATCTGCCTGTTCATCGGCGCGATGGGCAAGAGCGCGCAGTTCCCGCTGCACGTGTGGCTGCCCGACTCGATGGAAGGCCCGACGCCCATCTCGGCGCTGATCCACGCGGCAACCATGGTGACCGCCGGCATCTTCATGGTGGCGCGCATGTCGCCGCTGTTCGAGCTGAGCGACACGGCACTGAGCTTCATCCTCGTGATCGGCGCCATCACCGCGCTGTTCATGGGCTTCCTGGGCATCATCCAGAACGACATCAAGCGCGTGGTCGCGTACTCGACGCTGTCGCAGCTCGGCTACATGACGGTGGCGCTGGGTGCCTCGGCCTATTCGGTCGCGGTGTTCCACCTGATGACGCACGCGTTCTTCAAGGCGCTGCTGTTCCTGGGTGCCGGCTCGGTGATCATCGGCATGCACCACAACCAGGACATCCGCTGGATGGGCGGCGTGCGCAAGTACATGCCCATCACCTGGATCACCTCGCTGCTGGGTTCGCTCGCGCTGATCGGCACGCCGTTCTTCGCCGGCTTCTACTCCAAGGACAGCATCATCGAAGCGGTGCACGAAAGCCACCTGTGGGGCGCGAACTTCGCGTACTACGCGGTGCTGGCCGGCGTGTTCATCACGGCGTTCTATTCGTTCCGCATGTACTTCCTAGTCTTCCATGGCAAGGAACGCTACGACCAGAACCCCGACGCGCACCATGACGACCACGCGCACGACGACCACGGCCATGGCCACCACGACCACAAGCCGCACGAGTCGCCCTGGGTCGTCTGGCTGCCGCTGGTGCTGCTGGCCATCCCGTCGGTGGTGATCGGCTTCATGACGATCGAGCCGATGCTGTTCGGCGAGTTCTTCAAGAACGCGATCTTCGTGGACGGTGCCAAGCACCATGCCATGAAGGAGCTGGAAGAAGGCTTCCACGGCCCGGTGGCCATGGCCATCCACGGCCTGACGACGGCGCCGTTCTGGCTGGCGCTGGCCGGCGTGGTCCTGTCCTGGTACATGTACATGATCAACCCGGCGCTGCCGGCCGCCATCAAGCGTGCCTTCGGCCCGATCTACCGCCTGCTCGAGAACAAGTACTACATGGACTGGTTCAACGAGAACGTCATCGCCCGCGCCACCCGTGCCCTCGGCACCGGCCTGTGGAAGGGCGGCGACCAGGCGCTGATCGACGGCGCGGTCGTGAACGGCTCGTGGAAAGTGATCGGCCGGATTTCGGGTGTGGTGCGCTGGATGCAGTCGGGCTACATCTATCACTACGCCTTCGCGATGCTGCTCGGCATCTTCGTCCTGATGACGTACTTCGTCTGGTTCAAACGCTGAGCCTAAGCGCTGGAGAAAAAGAAAAATGGGTTTGTTGAGCCTTGCCATCTGGGTGCCGATCGCATTCGGCGCCGTGCTGCTGGCGTTTGGCCGTGACGAGCACGCCAGGGGCGTCCGTTGGGTCGCGCTCGTCGGTGCCATCGTGAGCTTCCTGGTCACGGTGCCGCTGTTCACGCGCTTCCAGAATGGAACCGCCGCCATGCAGTTCGTCGAGAAGACGAGCTGGATCTCGCGCTTCAACGTCAACTACCACCTCGGGGTCGACGGCTTGTCGCTCTGGCTGGTGCTGCTGACGTCGTTCATCACGGTCATCGTCGTCATTTCCGCCTGGGAAGTGATCACCGAACGCGTGAACCAGTACATGGGCGCGTTCCTGATCCTGTCGGGCTTCATGATCGGCGTGTTCGCCGCGCTCGACGGCGTGCTGTTCTACGTGTTCTTCGAAGCCACGCTGATCCCGATGTACCTGATCATCGGTATCTGGGGCGGCCCGAACAAGATCTACGCGGCGTTCAAGTTCTTCCTGTACACCTTGCTCGGCTCGCTGCTGATGCTGGTGGCGCTGATCTTCCTGTACAACAAGTCGGGCGGCAGCTTCGACATCCTGGCCTGGCACAAGCTGCCGCTGGGTTCGACCGCGCAGACCTTCCTGTTCTTTGCCTTCTTCGCGGCCTTCGCCGTGAAGGTGCCGATGTGGCCGGTGCACACCTGGCTGCCCGACGTGCACGTCGAGGCGCCCACCGGCGGCTCCGCCGTGCTGGCCGCAATCATGCTGAAGCTGGGTGCCTACGGTTTCCTGCGCTTCTCGATGCCGATCGCTCCCGACGCCTCGCACGAATGGGCCTGGCTCATGATCGCGCTGTCGCTGATCGCGGTGATCTACGTGGGCCTGGTCGCGCTGGTGCAGCAGGACATGAAGAAGCTGGTGGCTTATTCGTCGGTCGCCCACATGGGCTTCGTGACGCTGGGCTTCTTCATCTTCAACGAGCTGGGCGTGTCCGGCGGCATCGTGCAGATGATTGCGCACGGCTTCGTGTCGGGCGCCATGTTCCTGGGCATCGGCGTGCTGTACGACCGCGTGCACTCGCGCCAGATCGCCGACTACGGCGGCGTGGTCAACACCATGCCCAAGTTCGCCGCGTTCGCGCTGCTGTTCGCCATGGCCAATTGCGGCCTGCCGGGCACCGCCGGTTTCGTGGGCGAGTGGATGGTGATCCTGGGTGCCGTCAAGGCCAACTTCTGGATCGGCCTTGGCGCCGCCACCGCACTGATCTTCGGCGCGGCCTACACCCTCTGGATGTACAAGCGCGTGTACCTCGGCCCGGTCGGCAACGACCACGTCAAGGAACTCAAGGACATCAATGCCCGCGAATTCCTGATGCTGGCCCTGCTGGCAATTGCCGTGCTGTGGATGGGTCTGTATCCGAAGCCCTTCACTGATGCAATGGATGCCTCGGTGACCGAGCTCCTGCGCCACGTGGCAGTTTCGAAGCTGCCCTCCTGATGCCACGCTGAAGAAGAGAACGAGATGATTGACAAAATCAGCTGGGTCACGATCTACCCTGAAATCGTGTTGCTGGTCATGACCTGCATCATTGCACTGGTCGACCTGTCGGACACGAGCCCGCGCCGTACCCGCACCTATGTGCTGACGCTGCTCACGCTGGCCGTGGTCGCCGTGCTGTCGGGCCTCCAGGCCCACGACGGCAAGACCGCCTACGGTTTCGGCGGCATGGTCGTCAGCGACCCGATGGGCAACTGGCTCAAGTGCTTCGCCACCGTCGCCTTGATGGTCACGCTGGTCTACGGCCGTCCCTATGCGGGCGACCGCGAGATGCTGCGCGGCGGCGAGCTCTTCACCATCAGCATGTTCGCGCTGCTGGGCATGTTCGTGATGATCTCGGGCAGCAACTTCCTGCTGATCTACCTGGGCCTCGAACTGCTCACGCTGTCGAGCTATGCGCTGGTGGCGCTGCGCCGCGACAACGCGGTGGCCAGCGAAGCCGCCATGAAGTACTTCGTGCTCGGCGCGATGGCCAGCGGTTTCCTGCTGTATGGCCTGTCGATGATGTACGGCGCGACCGGCTCGCTCGACGTCAACGAAGTATTCAAGACCATCGCGAGCGGCAAGGTGAACCACCAGGTGCTGGTGTTCGGCCTGGTGTTCATCGTGGCCGGCCTGGCATTCAAGGTGGGCGCTGCGCCGTTCCACATGTGGGTGCCCGACGTCTACCAGGGCGCACCGACCGCGATCACGCTGCTGATCGGCGCCGCGCCTGAACTGGCTGCCTTCGCCATCATCATCCGCCTGCTGGTCGACGCGCTGCAGCCGCTGGCCATCGACTGGCAGCAGATGCTGGCCGTGCTCGCCATCGCTTCGCTGCTGGTCGGCAACCTGGCCGCCATCGCGCAGAGCAACCTGAAGCGCATGCTGGCGTATTCGACGATCTCGCAGATGGGCTTCATGCTCCTCGGCCTGGTCGCCGGCTCGGACCAGCAGGGCACCTACAACGCCCAGTACGCCTACAGCGCCTCGATGTTCTACATCGTGACCTACGTGCTGACCACGCTGGCGAGCTTCGGCATCATCCTGCTGCTGGCACGCGAAGGCTTCGAGAGCGAAGAGATCACCGATCTCGCCGGCCTCAACCAGCGCAGCCCGCTGTACGCAGGCGTGATGGCCATCGCGATGTTCTCGCTGGCAGGCTTGCCGCCGCTGGTCGGGTTCTACGCCAAGCTGGCGGTGCTGCAGGCGCTGATCGCCT
The DNA here is from genome assembly GCF_003019815.1 of Variovorax sp. PMC12. Lineage (NCBI taxonomy): Bacteria > Pseudomonadati > Pseudomonadota > Betaproteobacteria > Burkholderiales > Comamonadaceae > Variovorax > Variovorax sp. PMC12. Next base: position 1,882,355 of record NZ_CP027773.1, on the reverse strand, counting down.
CGGGCCACGCCATCTACATCGGGCTGGCGGTGTTCGCGGTGATGATGTCGCTGATCGGCGCGTTCTACTACCTGCGCGTGGTCAAGGTCATGTACTTCGACGCACCGGTCACGGCCACCACCGTGTCGGCACCGCGCGACGTGCGCACCGTGCTCACCATCAACGGCGCGCTGATCCTGATCCTGGGCATCGTGCCCGGCGGACTGATGACGCTCTGCTACGACGCGATCGTGGCCACGCTGGCCCACTGACGCGGCCGACCTCGGGTGTCGCAAACCGCGTCTGTCTGGGTCGTGTTGCTGGTGGCCCTCGTGGCCGCCAACCTGCCGTTCTTCAACGACCGCCTGTTCGGCGTCGTGCCGCTGCCGACGAATGCCAAGTCGCTCGCGGTGCGGCTCGCCGAGCTGGTGGTCTTGTACTTTCTGGCTGGTGGCATCGGGCTGCTGTTCGAGCGCAGGGCAGGGCAGATCGCGGCGCAGGGCTGGGAGTTCTATGCGGTGACGGGCTCGCTGTTCATCGTGCTCGCCTTTCCGGGGTTCACCTGGCGCTACCTGATGAAACACAGGCATTGAGGACGACATGACGACTGCATCTTCCAACTCCGATTCGCACCTGAGGGAAGAGCTCACGAAGAGCGAAGACCTCTTCAAGGGCAACTTCCTCAAGGCCAAGCGCGACACCATCCGCCTGCCCGACGGCAATACCGCCACGCGCGAGTACGTGGTGCACCCCGGCGCGGTGGTGGTGATTCCGATGCTGGACGACGGCCGGGTGGTGCTCGAGCGCCAGTTCCGCTACCCCGTCGGCCAGGTGATGGTCGAGTTCCCGGCCGGCAAGCTCGATGCGGGCGAAGACCCCTTCGTCTGCGGCAAGCGCGAACTGCTCGAGGAAACGGGCTACACCGCGCGCGAATGGGCGCATGCGGGCGCCATGCACCTGGCGGTGGCGTACTCGACGGAAATCATCCACATCTATTTCGCGCGCGGCCTTTCGCTCGGCGAACGCCAGCTCGACCACGGCGAGTTCCTCGACGTGTTCACGGCCACGCCCGAAGATCTGGCCGGCTGGTGCCGCGACGGCACCGTCACCGATGCCAAGACGCTGACCTGCACCCTGTGGCTGCAGAACGTCATTTCGGGCGCATGGGCACTGGACTGGACGGCCCTGGGCTCCCAAGGCGGCGCGGGATAATCCGCGCATGAAGGTTCTCGATCTCCGCTGCGCACACGGCCATGGCTTCGAAGGCTGGTTCGCGTCCAACGAAGCCTTCGACAGCCAACTGGCGAGCGGGCTGGTCGAATGCCCGGTCTGCGGCGACACCGCCATCGTCAAGCTGCTGAGCGCGCCGCGCCTGAACCTGGGCAATGCCAAGGCGCCGGAAGCCGCGGCGCCCGCGGCTGTCGGCCCGAACGCCCCCGCCGACCTCTCGCCCGAAGCCCGCTGGATGCGCGCCGTGCGCGAGGTGTTGGCCAAGACCGAAGACGTCGGCGAGCGCTTTGCCGACGAGGCCCGCAAGATGCACTACGGCGAAACCCGCGAGCGCGGCATCCGCGGGCAGGCGACGCCCGAGCAGACCGAAGCGCTGCTCGACGAGGGCATCCCGGTGATGGCGCTGCCGATTCCCGCCGCGCTGAAGGAAACGCTGCAGTAGCAGCAAGCAGCCTGCTCAGGCCGTGAACTGCAGCGCCGCGAGGCGCGCATACACGCCGCCTTGTGCCACCAGCGTGGCGTGCGTTCCCTGTTCGACGATGCCGCCGTGGTCCAGCACGATGATGCGGTCGGCCTTCTGCACCGTTGCCAGCCTGTGCGCGATCACCAGCGTCGTGCGGCCTTCCATGGCCGACTCGAGCGCGGCTTGCACCATGCGCTCGCTCTCCGCGTCGAGCGCGCTCGTGGCTTCGTCGAGCAGCAGCAGCGGCGGATTCTTGAGCATGGCCCGCGCGATCGCGATGCGCTGACGCTGCCCGCCCGACAGGCGCACGCCGCGCTCGCCGAGGAAAGTGTCGTAGCCCTCGGGCAGCGCCTGCAGGAAGTCGTGGGCGAAGGCGGCGCGGGCGGCCGCGTGCACTTCTTCGGCGGTGGCCTCGGGGCGGCCATAGCGGATATTCTCGAAAGCGCTGGCCGAGAAGATCACCGCATCCTGCGGAACCAGGCCGATGCGGGTGCGCAGGTCGGGCAGGGCGAGCGAAGTCAGCGGCGCGCCGTCGAGCACCAGCCGGCCGGATTGCGGGTCGTAATAGCGCAGCAGCAGCTGGAACACCGTGCTCTTGCCGGCGCCGCTCGAGCCGACCAGCGCCACTGTTTCGCCCGGCGCGATGTCGAGGCTGAAGTCGCGCAGCGCCGGCGTGCCCGGCCGCGAGGGGTAATGGAAGGTCACCGCGTCGAAGCGGATGGCGCTGCCGGCGGCAGGCACCGGCGTGACCGCCGGGTTGGCCGGGGAGACGATGGCGGCGGGCGCGTGCAGCAGCTCCATCAGGCGCTCGGTGGCGCCGGCTGCGCGCAGCAGGTCGCCGTAGACCTCGCCGAGCACCGCGGTGGCGCTGGCAAGAATGGCGACGTACACGACCGTCTGGCCCAGGTGGCCGGCCGTGATGTCGCCGCGCAGCACCGCCTGCGTGCCCTGGTACAGGCCCCAGAGCAGCGCTGCCGAGGTGGCGATGATGATGAACGCCACCAGCACGGAGCGCGCCTTGGTGCGGCGCACCGCGGTGCGGAAGGCGTTTTCGGTCGAGCCGTTGAAGCGCGAGGCTTCGCGGTCCTCGGCCGTGTAGCTCTGCACCACAGGAATCGCGTTCAGCACCTCGGCGGCGATGGCGCTCGAATCGGCCACGCGGTCCTGGCTGGCGCGCGACAGCTTGCGCACGCGGCGGCCGAACCACATGCTCGGCAGCACCACCAGAACCAGGATGCCCAGCACCTGCACCATCACATAGGGATTGGTCCAGACCAGCACCGCCAGCGCGCCCACGCCCATGACCGCGTTGCGCAAGCCCATGCTGAGCGAGGAGCCGACGACCGTCTGGACCAGCGTGGTGTCCGCCGTGAGGCGCGACAGCACCTCGCCGGTCTGCGTGGTCTCGAAGAACGCCGGGCTCTGCTTCAGCACGTGCCCGTAGACCGCGTTGCGGATGTCCGCGGTGACGCGCTCGCCCAGCCAGCTCACCGTGTAGAAGCGCGCGGCGGAGAAAAGACCCAGCGCCACGGCCACGGCGAAGAGGGCGCCGAAGTGGTCGCGCAGCGCCATCGTCTGCGCGCCCTTGTCGGGGTTGACGAAGCCTCCGTCAATCAGACTACGCAAGGCGATAGGGAAAGCCAGCGTAGTGACCGCCGCCATCACCAGAAACACCCCCGCCAGGACGATCTGGACCCGGTAGGGGCGAAGAAAAGGGCTCAGGCCCGACAGCGACCGGGGCGAGCCCTTGGCCATGGAAGACGGAGGGGTAGAAGCCATGGGGCGATTCTACCGAACCCTTGCCCCTACAAAGGCGGCCTTGACAATAATTGCCTCGGCAGATAATATTTTGGCCATGAGCGATGCAAACACCCCAGAAGCCGTGCCGGCCTCCGCCGACGCAGAGCGTCGCCCGCCTGTTTTCTACCGAGCGGAGACGTACTTGACCGAAGACAGCATCGGCTATCTGATGCGCCGCATCGTGACGGCAGTAGGGCAGGCAGTGGAAACCCGCATGTGCGAGCCCGGCGGGCCGACCTATCCGCAATGGGTGCCGCTGTACAAATTGCACGTCGGCGCCGCCACCACCGTGGCCGAACTGGCCCGCGCCTGCGAGCTCGACACCGGCGCCATGACGCGCCTGCTCGACCGCCTCGAAGCCAAGGGCCTCTGCCGCCGCGTGCGTTCGCTGGAAGACCGCCGCGTCGTCAACATCGAACTCACCGACGAAGGCCGTGCCGCCGCCAAGGAAGTGCCGTACGTGCTCAGCCGCGTGCAGAACGAACATCTCGCAGGTTTCACAACCGAGGAATGGGAGCAGCTCAAGGGTTACTTGCGCCGCATCCTCGACAACGCACAGGCTCTCGCAGCCCGTGGAGATAAAAATGACTGATTCCCTCGCCGTGCGCGCGTTGCGTCGCACTCCCGTCGTGGCTGCCGCACTGCTGGTGGTCGCATTGGCAGGCTGCGCCGACATGGCCGGCATCGGCTCGCAGGCCAAGCTGCGCGACGCGTCGTCGCTGGGCATCGCCCCCGACAGCGCCGCGGTGCCGGTTTCCCGGCTCGACAGCCAGTGGTGGCTCGCCTTCGGCGATCCGCAGCTCAACACGCTCATCGACCAGGCCGTGGCCGGCAACCCCAACCTGCAGGTCGCGCAGGCCCGCCTCGCACGTGCGCAGGCTTCCGCCGACATCGCCGGCGCCGCCCTCAAGCCCAAGGTCAACGGCGAGCTCGACCTGAACCGCCAGAAGTTCAACAGCAATTACATCTACCCGGCACCGCTGGGCGGCTCGATCCAGAACATCGGCCTGCTGCAGCTCGGTGCGAGCTGGGAGCTCGACTTCTTCGGCAAGAACCGCAGCGCGCTCGACACCGCCATCGGCGCTGCCAACGCCGCCGCCGCCGATGCCGACGCGGCCCGCGTGCTGCTCGCGAGCAACGTGGCGCGCAGCTACTTCCAGTGGGCCCGACTGAACGACCAGCTCACCGTGGCCAGGCGCACCCTGGCGCAACGCGACGAAACGCTCCGGCTCGTGCGCGACCGCGTCTCCGCAGGCCTCGACACCAGCCTCGAACTGCGCCAGAGCGAAGGCGGCCTGCCCGAAGCCCGCCAGCAGATCGAATCGCTCAACGAGCAGATCGCGCTGCAGCAGCATGCGCTCGACGCGCTCGTGGCCCAGCCCAACGTGTCGCAGTCGCTCAAGCCGCCGCTGCTGGGCGAGGTCAAGCCCATTGCGCTGCAGGCGAACATTCCGGCCGACCTGCTGGGCCGCCGCGCCGACATCGCCGCCGCTCGGTGGCGCGTGGAGGCCGCCACCAGCGACGTGGCCAATGCCAAGACGCTGTTCTATCCCAACGTCAATCTCACGGCCTTCGCCGGCTTCCAGGCGCTGGGCTTCGGCAAGCTGTTGAAGTCGGGCAGCGAGCAGTGGGGCGTGGGCCCCGCCATCAGCCTGCCGATCTTCGAAGGCGGCAAGCTGCGCGCCAACCTGCGCGGCAAGTCGGCCGACCTCGATGTGGCCATCGAAAGCTACAACGCCACCGTGGTCGACGCGGTGCGCGACGCCGCCGACCAGGTGACGAGCGCGCAGTCGATCGCACGCCAGCAGGCCGAGCAGCGCGCCGCACAGACCGCGGCCGAAGGCGCCTACGACATCGCCGTGCAGCGCTACCGCGCGGGCCTCGGCAACTACCTCAACGTGCTGACTGCGGAAACCTCCGTGCTGCAGCAACGCCGCCTGGCGGTCGACCTCGCCGCGCGCGCGCTCGACACGCAGGTGGCGCTGGCCCGCGCGCTGGGTGGCGGCTGGCAGCAGCCTTCCACCACCACGGCTGCAGCCCCGGCCGCGCAGAACTGAACAGACCTGATTCATTCGTCTTCGGAAAGAACTTCATCATGAGCGATAACAACACTCCGACGCCCGCTGCAGCCGCAGCTCCCGCCGCTGCGGAGGCGCCCGCCAGCAACGGCAAGCGCCGCCGCGCACTCACCGCGCTTGCCGCGGTGGTCATCGTCGCCGGCGGCGGCTGGGGCCTCTACGAATGGCTGGTCGCCAGCCACTACGAGGACACCGACAACGCCTACGTGTCGGGCAACGTGATCCAGATCACCCCGCAGATCGGCGGCACCGTCATGGCCATCAACGCCGACGACACCGACTTCGTGAAGGCCGGCCAGCCGCTGGTGCAGCTCGACCCGGCCGACGCCAAGGTGGCGCTCGAGCAGGCCGAGGCCGCGCTCGCGCAGGCCGTGCGCCAGGTGCGCACGCTGTACGCCAACAACGGCTCGCTGGCCGCGCAGGTCACGCTGCGCCAGTCCGACATCGTGAAGGCGCAGAGCGACGTCGCCAAGGCGCAGGACGACCTGCAGCGCCGCCGCGCGCTGTCGGGCAACGGCGCCGTGTCGAAGGAAGAACTCAACCACGCCGAGACGCAGCTCGACACCGCCAGGAGCCAGCTCGCGGCGGCGCAGGCCGGCGTGGTCGCCGCCAAGGAAGCGCTGGTCAGCAACCAGTCGCTGACCGAAGGCACCAGCGTGGCCCAGCACCCCAGCGTGCTGGCCGCCGCCGCCAAGGTGCGCGAGGCCTACCTCGCCACGCAGCGCGTGGCCATGCCCGCGCCGGTCGACGGCTACGTCGCCAAGCGCACCGTGCAGCTCGGCCAGCGCGTGGCCGCAGGCACGCCGATGATGTCGATCGTGCCGCTCAACCAGCTGTGGGTCGACGCCAACTTCAAGGAAGTGCAGCTGCGCAACATCCGCATCGACCAGCCCGTGAAGCTCACCGCCGACGTCTACGGCAAGAAGGTCGAGTACACCGGCAAGGTGGCCGGCCTGGGCGTGGGCACCGGCAGCGCCTTTGCGCTGCTGCCCGCGCAGAACGCCACCGGCAACTGGATCAAGGTGGTGCAGCGCGTGCCCGTGCGCATCGCGCTCGACCCGGAACAGCTGAAGGCCAACCCGCTGCGCATCGGCCTGTCGATGGATGCCGAGATCGACATCTCGTCCAAGAGCGGCAAGATGCTGGCCGACGCGCCGCGCCCTGCCGCGCTGGTGCAGACGCAGGTCTACAGCCAGCTCGACCGCGGCGCCGACGCCGAAGTGGACCGCATCGTCTCGGCCAACCTCGGCCGCGGCGCGCCCGCCACGGCCGCGTCACCGGCCAAGGCCGCGCCCGCCGGTGCATCGGTGGCCGTGCAAGGCCAGCCGGGCTGATCGCCCGCGCGGCCTTCTTCAGGTAATCAGCTCAGTTCGCGCGACCCGCAATGGCCACCGCTGCTCCTGCTTACATTGCGCATCCGCCGCTCGAGGGCGCAGCCCGCGTCTGGGGCACGGTCGCGCTGTCTGCGGCAACTTTCATGAACGTGCTCGATTCGTCGATCGCGAACGTGTCGTTGCCTGCCATCTCGGGCGACCTGGGCGTGAGCACCACGCAAGGCACCTGGGTCATCACCAGCTTCGCGGTGGCCAACGCCATCGCGGTGCCGCTCACCGGCTTCATGACGCAGCGCTTCGGGCAGGTGCGCCTGTTCATGGCGAGCGTGATCCTGTTCATGGTCGCCTCGCTGCTGTGCGGCCTGGCGCCCAACATGACGACGCTGATCGCGTTTCGCGCGCTGCAGGGCTTCGTCGCGGGGCCGATGATCCCGCTGTCGCAGACGCTGCTGCTGTCAAGCTACCCGCGCGCCAAGGCGGGCCTGGCGATGGCCATGTGGTCGATGACCACGCTGGTCGCGCCGGTGATGGGGCCGCTGCTGGGCGGCTGGATCACCGACAACATCTCGTGGCCGTGGATCTTCTACATCAACATCCCCGTGGGCATCGTCGCGGCGGCCATCACCTGGGCGCTGTACCGCAAGCGCGAGAGCAGCACGCACAGGGTGCCGATCGACGCCATCGGCCTCGCGCTGCTGGTGCTGTGGGTGGGCTCGCTGCAGCTGATGCTCGACAAGGGCAAGGAGCTCGACTGGTTCCACTCGGCGCAGATCGTGACGCTGGCGGTGGTGGCCGTGGTCGGTTTCGCGTTCTTCCTGGTCTGGGAGCTGACCGACAAGCACCCCGTGGTCGACCTGTCGCTGTTCAAGCGCCGCAACTTCTGGTCTGGCGCGGTGGCAACGGCCGTGGCCTACGGCCTGTTCTTCGGCAACGTGGTGCTGCTGCCGCTGTGGCTGCAGCAGTGGATGGGCTACACCGCGACGCAGGCGGGGATGATCATGGCGCCCGTGGGGCTGCTGGCGATCTTCTTCTCGCCGGTGGTGGGCCTCACGGTGGCCAAGATCGACCCGCGGCGCTATGCGACCTTCTCGTTCCTGGTGTTCGCGCTGGTGCTGTGGATGCGGTCGAACTTCAACACCCAGGCCGACTTCGTCACCATCATCATCCCGACGGTGATCCAGGGCATCGCGATGGCGTTCTTCTTCATCCCGCTGGTGACCATCACGCTGTCGGGCCTCACGCCGGACCGCATCCCGGCCGCATCGGGGTTGTCCAACTTCCTGCGGATCACGGCGGGCGCGATGGGCACGTCGATCACCACCACGCTGTGGGAAAACCGCGCGGCGCTGCATCACTCGCAGCTGTCCGAGGCGGTGAACCAGGGCAACAACGCGGCGACCAATGCGATGTCGGGCCTGGCGAGCAGCGGTTTCAGCACCGAGCAGGTGCTGGGCCAGCTGAACCGCATCGTCGACCAGCAGTCGTTCATGCTGGCCACGAACGACATCTTCTATGCGTCGGCGATCCTGTTCCTGCTGCTGATCCCGCTGGTGTGGCTTGCAAGGCCGCAGAAGGGCGGCGCGGGCGGCGACGCCGCAGCCGGCGCGCACTGACACGCATGCAACCCACCAACCCCCAGGCTTCGCCAAGAAGACCTGGGGGTTTTTACTTGGCGGAGGTCTTCAGTGCGCGCAGCACGTCGTAGCAGGCGCCCATGGTGTGATAGTCGGTCTTGCCGGCCGGGCTCTTCTCGTCGTTGATCTTCTTGTTGCGCGGCGAGAGGATGCGATACCAGGCGCCGTGGCGGTGGTCGACGAAGTGCTCCCAGCTGTACGCCCAGATGCTGTCGTACCAGTCCCAGTAGCCCGATTCGCCGGTGCGCACCGCCAGCAGCGCGGCTGCCGCGAAGCTCTCTGCCTGCACCCAGAAATACTTGTCGCCATCGCACACGGTGCCGTCGGGCGCGAAGCCGTAGACCAGCCCGCCGTTGTCCGCGTCCCAGCCGCGGAACATGGCGGTGTCGAAGAAGTGCTGCGCGCGCGGCAGTATCCAGTCGGCCTTGCGGCCGGCAGCGGCAAGGTGGCGCTCCAGCTGCAGCAGCAGCTTGGCCCACTCCGTCAGGTGGCCGGTCTGGAAGCCCCAGGGCCTGAAGATGTTGGTCTTGTCGTCGCGGTTGTAGTCCCAGTCGATCGACCAGTCTTCGCGGTAGTGCTCCCACACCAGCCCGTCCGCCAGCGCGGCCTGCCGGCCGGTGATGGATTCCGCCAGCACCAGCGCGCGGTCGAGGTAGCGGGTGTCGTGCGTGGCCTCGTAGGCGGCCAGCATCGCCTCGCAGGCATGCATGTTGGCGTTCTGCCCGCGGTAGGCGCCCACGCGCCAGTCGGCCGTGGCCTCGTCAGCGTAGAGCTGGTGGCGCGGCTCCCAGAAGTGCCGCTCCATCAGGTCCCAGGTGTGGATGATCCCGGCATGGGCCTCTTCGATGCCGGCCATCAGCGCATGGGAATGCGCCAGCAGCACGAAGGCCAGGCCGTAGCAATGGCAGGTGCTGTCCTGCACCGTGGCGCGCTGCTGGTGCCAGTCGATCTGCCACGCATAGCCGCCGCCGGGTTGCGCGTGGCCGCTCTGCAGGAAGGCCAAGCCGTGCCGCGCCGCCGCCAGGTGCGCCGGGTTGCCGAAGTGCCGGTAGGCCATCGCATTGTTGAAGACGAAGCGCGTGCTGCTCACCAGGTGCCGCGTGCGCATGTCGTACACCGTGCCGTCGTCCTTGTAGAAATGGAAGAAGCCGCCCGAGGCGTCGATGCAGCGCGGCTCGTAGAACGACAGCGTGTGCAGCACGTGATCGGTCAGGAAGTCGGGAGAGCGGAAATTCAGCATGTTCGCCTCAGTCTACGCAGCGCCCCGCGAACCCCGCTCGGGGTTTCCCGCAGAGGTCTTAGTGTTGCCAGGATGCGCTTTGTCGCTGCAACGACAGTCGCTGATCGGGCCGTTGCGCCGCCCTGCGCAGGTTGCACTGCAGCATAGGCATTTGCCCCAGTATCCAAGCGCAGGGCGCCCACCAACAATCAGGCCGCGCTCGATGGTGGCGCATTGAGATGGACCGCATGACCCACTTTATCTTTACGCACCTGGGCGACACCGCGAGATGAGCGACGTCATCCTCGAAACACGCCAGCTCACCAAGGAGTTCAAAGGGTTCACCGCGGTCAGCAAGGTCAACCTGTCGGTGGTGCGCGGCTCGATCCATGCGCTCATCGGCCCCAACGGCGCCGGCAAGACGACCTGCTTCAACCTGCTCACGAAGTTCCTCGAGCCGACCACCGGCACGATCCTCTTCAATGGACAGGACATCACGCGCGAGCGACCGGCGCAGATCGCGCGGCGCGGCATCATCCGCTCGTTCCAGATCTCGGCCGTGTTCCCGCACCTCACGCTGCTGGAGAACGTGCGGCTCGGCCTGCAGCGCCGGCTCGGCACCTCGTACCATTTCTGGAAGAGCGAGAAGTCGCTCAAGCCGTTGGATGCCAGGGCCCGCGAACTGCTGGCTGAAGTCGGCCTGGAAGAACTGGCCGACGAGCAGACCGTGAACCTGCCCTACGGCCGCAAGCGCGCGCTCGAGATCGCGACCACGCTGGCCATGGAACCCGAGCTGATGCTGCTCGACGAGCCCACGCAGGGCATGGGCCATGAAGACGTGCACCGCGTGGCCGAGCTCATCAAGCGCGTGTCGGCAGGGCGCACCATCCTGATGGTGGAGCACAACATGAGCGTGGTCTCGACCATCGCCGACACCATCACCGTGCTCCAGCGCGGCGCGGTGCTGGCCGAGGGGCCGTACGCGGAAGTCTCGAAGAACCCGCAGGTGATGGAAGCCTACATGGGCACCACCGACGGCGAAATGCAAGGTGCCCACTGACATGACCGCCGCACTCGAAATCAAGGGCCTGCAAGCCTGGTACGGCGAATCGCACGTGCTGCACGGCGTCGACATGGTCGTGCAGCCGGGCGAAGTCGTCACGCTGCTGGGCCGCAACGGCGCGGGCCGCACCACCACGCTGCGCGCCATCATGGGCCTGACCGGCGCGCGCAAGGGCAGCATCGAGGTCAACGGCAAAGAGACCATCGGCATGCCGACGCACCGCATCGCGCACCTGGGCATCGGCTACTGCCCGGAAGAGCGCGGCATCTTCGCCAGCCTTTCGTGCGAGGAAAACCTGATGCTGCCGCCCGAGCTGAAGGGCGCGGGGCAGGGCATGTCGGTCGACGAGATCTACACCATGTTCCCCAACCTGGCCGAGCGCCGCCACAGCCAGGGCACGCGCCTGTCGGGTGGCGAGCAGCAGATGCTGGCCGTGGCGCGCATCCTGCGCACCGGCGCCAAGCTGCTGCTGCTCGACGAGATTTCAGAAGGCCTGGCGCCGGTCATCGTGCAGGCGCTGGCCCGCATGATCACCACGCTGCGCGCCAAGGGCTACACCATCGTCATGGTGGAGCAGAACTTCCGCTTTGCCGCGCCGCTGGCCGACCGCTTCTACGTGATGGAGCACGGCCGCATCGCGCTGACTTTCGGCGCGGCGGAGCTGGAAGCCAGGATGCCGGTGCTCACCGAGTTGCTCGGCGTCTAGCATGAAGCCCACCCCCAGTCTTCGCGCACTTCGTGTCGCTTCGCCAACCCCCTTGCAGGGGGCGACACCGGTGGCCCGGCAAAGCCGGTTCCACGGTGTCCCCGGACAAACACCAGGCAATCACCCGTCCTTCAAGGAGACAACAGCATGAACAAAAAGAAACTCGGCCTCATCGCAACCGCAGTCGGCATCCTCGCAATGAGCGCGGGCGCCGTGCAGGCGCAGGAAAAAGTGAAGATCGGCTTCGTCACCGACCTGTCGAGCCTGTATGCCGACCTCGAAGGCAAGGGCGGTGCCACCGCCATCCAGATGGCCATCGACGACTTCGGCGGCAAGGTGCTGGGCCAGCCCATCGAGCTGCTGACGGCCGACCACCAGAACAAGGCCGACATCGCCGCCTCCAAGGCGCGCGAGTGGATCGACACCGCCGGCGTGACCATGGTCTTCGGCGGCACCAACTCCGGCGTGGCGCTGGCCACCGCCAAGGTGGCGGAAGAAAAGAAGCGCGTGTACTTCAACAACGGCGCCGGCAGCTCGGTGCTCACCAACGAGCAGTGCAGCCCGTACACCATCCACTACGCCTACGACACCGTGGCGCTGGCCAAGGGCACGGGCGCGGCGGTGGTCGATCGCGGCGGCAAGAGCTGGTTCTTCCTGACGGCGGACTACGCCTTCGGCCATGCGCTCGAAGCCGACACCACCAAGGTCGTGAAAGAGAAGGGCGGCACCGTGGTGGGCGCCGTGCGCCATCCGCTGAACGCGTCGGACTTCTCTTCGTTCCTGCTGCAGGCGCAGAACTCCAAGGCGCAGATCCTGGGCCTGGCCAACGCCGGTGGCGACACCATCAACTCGATCAAGGCGGCCAAGGAGTTCGGCATCAACAAGACCATGAAGACCGCCGGCCTGCTGGTCTTCCTGAGCGACATCCACAGCCTGGGCCTGAAGAACACCGAAGGCCTGCTGCACACCACCAGCTGGTACTGGGACCTGAACGACGAGTCGCGCAAGTTCGCCAACCGCTTCTTCGAGAAGACCAAGCGCATGCCAACCGATGTGCAGGCCGCCGACTACTCGGCCACCATGACCTACCTGAAGGCCGTGGCCGCCGCCAAGACCACCGACTCCGACAAGGTGATGGCGCAGCTCAAGAGCATGAAGATCGACGACTTCTACGGCAAGGGCCAGATCCGCGCCGACGGCAGCTTCATCCACGACATGTACCTGGTCGAAGTGAAGTCGCCCGCCGAGTCGAAGAAGCCGTGGGACTACCTCAAGGTGCTCAAGACGCTGCCGGGCGACCAGGTCTTCACGACCAAGGCGGAAACCAAGTGCGCCCTCTGGAAGTAAACGGCTGAAGCCGCGCCAGACCTTTTCACCGAAGTCAAACAAGAGGATCACTCCATGAAACGCACGCTCATTGCTTCCGCCTGCCTCGTTGCCACCTGCCTCATGGCCGCCGGTGCGGCGCAAGCCCAGGAGAAGGTCAAGATCGGTTTCATCACCGACATGTCGAGCCTCTACGCGGACGTGGAGGGCAAGAACGGTGCTCTCGCGATCCAGATGGCCATCGATGACTTCGGCGGCAAGGTCAACGGCATGCCCATCGAGCTGCTGCAGGCCGACCACCAGAACAAGGCCGACATCGCCGCCTCCAAGGCGCGCGAGTGGATCGACACGCAGGGCCTGACGATGCTGTTCGGCGGCACCAGCTCGGGCACCGGCCTGGCCATGGCCAAGGTGGCGCAGGAGAAGAAGCGCGTGTTCGTGGTGAACGGCGCGGGCAGCTCGGCGCTCACCAACGAGCAGTGCAGCCCATACACCGTGCACTACGCCTACGACACCGTGGCGCTGGCCAAGGGCACCGGCAGCGCCGTGATTGCGCGCGGCGACAAGAGCTGGTTCTTCCTGACGGCCGACTACGCTTTCGGACAGGCGCTGGAAGCCGATGCCTCCAAGGTCGTGAAAGACAAGGGCGGCACCGTGGTGGGCAGCGTGAAGCATCCGCTGAACACGTCGGACTTCTCGTCGTTCCTGCTGCAGGCGCAGAATTCCAAGGCCCAGGTGCTGGCGCTCGCGAACGCGGGCGGCGACACCCAGAACGCGATCAAGGCGGCCAGGGAGTTCGGCATCACCAAGACCATGAAGATGGTCGGCCTTCTGGTGTTCGTGACCGACGTGCACAGCCTGGGCCTGAAGAACACCGAAGGCCTGCTGCTGACGACCAGCTGGGACTGGAACCTCGACGACAAGACGCGCGCCTTCGGCAAGCGCTTCTTCGAGAAGACCAAGCGCATGCCCACCGACATCCAGGCCGCCGACTACTCGGCCACCATGACCTACCTGAAGGCCGTGCAGGCCGCCAAGACCGTCGATGCCGACGCGGTGATGGCGCAGATCAAGAAGACGCCCATCGACGACTTCTACGCCAAGGGCTACGTGCGCGAGGACGGCCGCTTCGTGCACGACATGTACCTGGTGCAGGTGAAGTCGCCGGCCGAATCCAAGCAGCCGTGGGACTACTACAAGGTGGTCCAGAAGCTGAAGGGTGAAGAGGTCTTCACCACCAAGGCCGAAAGCAAGTGCGCATTGTGGAAGTAACCCCCCGAGGCTGCGCGCGCTGCGTGTCGCTTCGCCAACCTCCCTTTGCAGGGGGGGCGGGCCGGCCGCTTCGGGCGGCCGTGCGCGGCGGCCCCCGCGAGAAAGAAAAAACGGCCAGAGGCTTGCTGATACGTCTATGAATATTTCCCTACCCGGCCTGCTGAGCCAGCTCCTACTGGGGCTGGTCAACGGCTCGTTCTATGCCATCCTGAGCCTCGGGCTGGCGGTGATCTTCGGCCTGCTCAACGTCATCAACTTCGCGCACGGCGCGCTGTTCATGCTCGGCGCCGTCCTGACGTGGATGGCGATGGAGTATCTCGGCATCAACTACTGGGTGATGCTGATCGCGGCGCCCATCGTCATCGGCATCTTCGGCGTGCTGATCGAGCGGCTGCTGCTGCGCTGGATCTACAAGCTCGACCATCTCTACGGCCTGCTGCTCACGCTCGGCCTCACGCTGCTGATCGAAGGCGTGTTCCGCTCGGTCTACGGCGTGTCGGGCCTGCCTTACGACGCGCCCGATGCGCTCTCCAGCGCCACCGACCTCGGCTTCATGGTGCTGCCCAACTACCGCGCCTGGGTGGTGGTGGCGTCGCTCGTGGTGTGCTTCGCCACTTGGTACGTGATCGAGAAGACCCGCCTCGGCGCCTACCTGCGCGCCGGCACTGAAAACCCTCGCCTGGTGGAAGCCTTCGGCGTCAACGTGCCGCTGATGATCACGCTGACCTACGCCTTCGGCTGCGCGCTCGCCGCCTTCGCCGGCGTGCTGGCCGCGCCGGTCATCCAGGTGTCGCCGCTGATGGGGCAGAACCTCATCATCGTGGTGTTCGCGGTGGTCGTGATCGGCGGCATGGGCTCGATCATGGGCGCCATCCTCACCGGGCTGGGCCTTGGCGTGATCGAGGGGTTCACCAAGGTCTTCTATCCGGAAGCTTCTTCCACGGTCGTGTTCGTGATCATGGTCATCGTGCTGCTGATTCGCCCCGCCGGCCTGTTCGGCAAAGAAAAATAAGGCGGACGGCATGAACATGAAAAAGATATCCACCGTCGTCTACGCGCTGCTGGTGCTCGCACTGGTGCTGGCGCCGTTCTTCGGCGCCTACCCGGTGTTCGTGATGAAGCTCATGTGCTTCGCGCTGTTCGCCGCGGCCTTCAACCTGCTGCTGGGGTTCACGGGGCTGCTGTCCTTCGGGCACGCGGCGTTCCTCGGCGGCTCCGCGTACGTCGCGGGCCATGCGATGAAGGTCTGGGGCCTCACGCCCGAGCTGGGCCTGGTCGCGGGCACGCTCACCGGTGCGTTCCTGGGCTGGATCTTCGGCGTGCTGGCCATCCGCCGGCAGGGCATCTACTTCGCGATGATCACGCTGGCGCTCGCGCAGATGATGTTCTTCGTCGCGCTGCAGGCCAAGTTCACCGGCGGCGAAGACGGCCTGCAGGGCGTGCCGCGCGGCAAGCTCTTCGGCCTGATCGACCTGTCGAGCGACCTCACCATGTACTACGTGGCGCTGGTGATCGTGGTGGCCGCGTTCCTGCTGATCGTGCGCACCATCCACTCGCCGTTCGGCCAGGTGCTCAAGGGCATCAAGGAGAACGAACCGCGCGCGCTCTCGCTGGGCTACGACGTGAGCCGCTTCAAGCTGCTGGCCTTCGTGATCTCGGCCGCGCTGTCGGGCCTGGCGGGTTCGCTCAAGACGCTGGTGCTGGGTTTCGCCACGCTGTCGGACGTGCACTGGACCGCCTCGGGCCAGGTCATCCTGATGACGCTGGTGGGTGGCCTGGGCACGCTGTCGGGCCCGCTGGTGGGCTCGGCCGTGGTGGTGCTGCTGGAAAACAAGATCGGCGAACTCGGCAACTTCCTGGCGCGCATCACCACCATCGACTGGTTCAACACGCTGGGCGAGTCGGTGACCATGGTCACCGGCCTGATCTTCGTGATCTGCGTGCTGGCGTTCCGCAAGGGGATCATGGGGGAGATCATTGCGTTCATCGAGCGGCGCAAGGGGCGGGTGAAGTAGCCGCAGGCAAAGAAAAAAGGGAGCCTCGGCTCCCTTTCTTCATGGCGGCCACGGGCCCGGGCTTGCGGATCAGCAGTTGCCCTTCTTCGCCTGGCCGGGCGGGCAGAAGTCGCGTTCGCGCTCATGCCAATGGTCGCGGTCGTGGCGGCGGCCGTGATCCTCGTTCCACTCGCGCTCCCGGCGTGCTTCCCGGTAGGCCTCGCGCCGGCGCCAGTCGCCTTCGGCCCAGCGCCAGCCGCCACGGTCCTCGATCCAGCGTCCCGGAGCGTAGGCATAGCCCGCGCGCTCGGGCTGCCAGCCGCCCGGGCGCCATGCGTAGGCACGCCCGTCCCAGGCCCAGCGGCCCGGCACCCAGACGAATCCGCCGCGCGGCGGTGGCAGCGGCTCGTAGCGCGGCGGCGGCGGGGGCGCCATCACCAGACCGGGCACATTGATGTTGACCGAGACCTGCGCATTGGCCGCCAGCGGGCTCGCGAGGATGCAAAGGGCGCCGGCCATGGCCAGTGCTGCGAGTCGGATCTTCATGGTGGGGTCCTTTGTTTTCGATGGTTGTCGACATTTTCCCAACGCGGTCGGGAATGGTTCGGTTGTCGGTGGCTGTTCGCGGCTACAACAGTTACAGCTTCAGCGGCGCCGCGTAGCCCGTCATCTCGAGGTAGCCGCGCCCCACGCGCCGCCCCTGCGCGTCGAGCAGATCGCTCAGGCCTTCCCAATAGACGCCGCCGGTCGAGCCGCGGCTGTCCAGCTCCTGGTCGTCGAGCAGCGCGCGCACTTCGAAACCGCCCGCTGGCGTCTGGACGCGCCACTGCGTAGGGTATTTGGCCTGCGTGCGCGGGCTTTCCCACGTCTTGAGGCTGTCGAAGCGCACTTCGTCGTTCTTGAAGATGCGCGCCACGCCGTCGCGCGGACGGAACGAGCCGCCGGCCCACAGGGCGCTGCCGTCGGCGCGGCGCAGGTGGAACGCGGTGAGGGCGCTGCCGTCGTCGAGGTTCATGCCGATCCAGTCCCAGCCGACGGCCTCGGGGTGCATCAGCGCTTCGCTCCATTCGTGGTCCAGCCACGCGGCGCCGTTCACTTCGAAGGACTGGCCCTTGAGCGCCAGCTTGCCCTTAGCCTTGAGCTGAGGCTCGCTGTAGTAGTAGCTGGCCTGCGATTCTTCCGGCCCCTTGCGCGAAAGGCCGGCATTGCCTTGCAGCAGCACAGGCTGCGTCGGCGTGAAGCGCAGGTCGAGTGAAAACTCGCCGGCCGGAATTCGCGCGACATAGATGCCGCCTTCCCGCGCCAGCGACCAGTCGCGGATGCGCACGTCGGTGTCGGCCTCGCTGGCCTGCGCCACGCCGAAGCCCGCGCGTGCGATGCGCTGGTCGTGCAGCAGCACGCGGCCTTCGAGGTCGGTGACGGCCGCATGCGCGAACACGAGGTTCTTCGCGGCGAAGGCCGAGCGCATGCCCTGCGTGGCCTCGACGCGCGAACGGAAGAAGGTCACCTGGAAGCCGAACTCGCGTCCGGCCGCCGTCTTCGCATGACCGGTGATGTACCACCACTCGGTGTGCAGGTCGGGGTGGCTGCCGAAGTCGCGCGGGAACTGCAGCGTTCTGGGCGGCAGCGCCCACGCGGCGGGTGCGGCGCACAGGGCTGCCAGCAGCAGCGCGCGGCGCGACAGCAGGAAGGGCGAGGGAGCCATCGTCATCACGCAGCCGCTGGCGCGTCGACGTGTCGCTTGGCCGGCGCCATGTCGCCGGATGTGCTGCGCACCCACGCCACCGGAGCGAGGCTAGGCACTTCGACCATGCGATCGGCCAGCGTGCGTATGAAGCCGGGCTCCGCGCGCGGACGGCCGATGCCCTCGCTGCGGCGGATGGCGCTCTCGAGCCATGCGTTGCACGACGAGGAAGAGGGTGTTTGCTGCATATCGGCCTCAGTCTACAAGTCAGGGCTGGCGTGCGGCGTAGGCGACGGGAGCAAGCCGGCCCCTCCGCCTACCAGTCTTCCTTCACCGCCAGCACCACGTCCCGCCCGGCCGCAGCCCGCCCCGCGAGCCACGCGGTGACGGTGCCCGCCACCACCACCGCGCCGCACAGTCCCAGCAGCCGCAGCCACGGCACCAGCAGATCCATGCTCCAGTGGAAGCTCTGCGGGTTCACCACCTTCACCAGCACCACCGACACCGCCAGTCCCAGGCCTAGCCCCGCGACGGCGCCGATGGCGGTCCATGCGGCGCCTTCGCCGGCCACCACCGCCAGCACCTGGCGCCGCGTGAAGCCCAGGTGCGCGAGCAGCCCGAATTCCTTGCGCCGCGCCAGCACCTGCGCGCTGAAGCTGGCGGCAATGCCGAAAAGGCCGATGGCGATGGCCACCGCCTGCAGCCAGTAGGTCACGGCGAAGCTGCGGTCGAAGATGCGCAGCGAGGTCGTGCGGATCTGGCCTACCGACGCAATCTCCACCGACTCGGCGGAGCCGCCGGCCTGGCGCGCCGCCAGCTCGCGCACCTGCGTCTGCACCGCGCCTTCCGCCGCGCCGGGCGAAAGCCACAGCGCCACGTCGCTCACGTTGCGCTCGCCGGTGATGCGCTCGAAGTCTCGCGCTTCCATCGTGATGGCACCGAACTGCCGGGCGTAGTCGCGCCACACGCCAGCCACGAAGAACGATGGCGGTTGCCCTTGCGCAGTCGTGGTGGTGCCCATGGCGGCGGACAGCGGTGCGAACACCGTGCCCGGCTTCGCGCCGTACAGCTCGACCATCGGCTCGCTCACGTAGATGCCGACCTGCCCCTCGGGCACCGGCAGCGCGCTGCCAACCAGCGGCAGCGACTGGGTGGCGCCGCCTTCGAGGCTGCGCGCGATCAGCGTGACGGCGGGCCGCGTGGCATCGAGCTGCAGCGTCTGCGTGCGCAGCGTGCCGGTGCGCGCCACGCCGGGCAGCTGCGCCAGGGCCTGCACGAAGGCCGGAGGGAAGGTCGCGGTGTCGGTGCTGTTGCCGTTGCCCGCGTTGCCGCCGCGCCCGCCCGAGGTAGCGCGCACATACAGGTCGGCCGGCAGCACGACGTCGAGCCAGTGCGTGACCGAATCGCGGAAGCTCGCGACCATCACGGTCAGTGCGACCGCCAGGCTCAGGCTCGCGACCACGCCGCTCACTGCCACGGCCGCGGTGCCGCGCATGCGGCGTGCGCGCTCAATGGCCAGCATCGGCAGCAGTCGCTGCGCGAACGCCGGCGCGATGCGGTCGTACAGCAGCGCGATGAGCCAGGGCAGGGCGGTGATGCCGCCCACCAGCAGGCAGGCCACCGACAGGTACGCCGCCACCGGAATGCCGCCGATGGCCGGCACATTGGCCAGCACCGCACCCAGCCCGATCAGCCCCAGCGCGAGCCAGTGGCTGTTGCCCCGCGCGGGTGCCGCGCCCAGCCCCTTGAGCGTCTGCGCCTCGGGCAGCGCCTGCGCCGCGCGCGCGGGCCACCAGCCACCGACCAGCGCGGCCAGCACGCCCAGCCCGCCATAGAGCGCCGCGGCGCCCGTACTCCAGTGCAGCTTGGGCGCGACGCCTTCGAAATACCCACCGCCCAGGTCGCCGCCGAGCACGCGCAGCGCGAAGGCCGCGAGCGCGGTGCCCAGCGCGAGCCCCGCCGCGCTGCCGATCAGGCCCAGCACCAGCGATTCGGCCAGCACCAGCCGCAGCCGTTCGCGCGGGGTGAGGCCCAGCACGCCGAGCAGCGCGAACTGCTGCGCGCGCTTGGCCACGCTGAGCGCCAGCACCGAGAACACGAGGAACGCGCCGGTGAACAGCGCGACCAGCGCCAGCACCGTGAGGTTCACGCGGTAGGCGCGCGAGAGGTTGCTCACGCGCTCCGCCGCGTCGCCCGGTTCCGCGAACTGCACCCCTGCCGGCCAGCCCGGCGATTGCCGCAGCGAGGCCATGAAAGCCGCCCGGTCGGTGCCGGGCGCGAGCCGCAGGTCGATGCGGCTGAGCTGCCCCACCTGGCCGAACAGCTCCTGCGCGGCGGCGATGTCCATCACCGCGAGTGCCGTGCCGCCTGCGGCCACATGGCCGGCCACGTCGAGCCGTTGCCACGCGTCGCCGCTGCGCAGTTGCACCGTCTCGGCCGCGCCGCCGGCCGATTGCGCCGGCAGGCCCAGCGCGGTGCGGGCCGCGTTGTTGAGGAACACATGGCCGGGCGCGAACAGCGCGAAGCGGTCGGCGCCGGCCTCGGCCTGAGGCATCAGCGCGGGCGCGATGGTCGGCAGCACCAGCGCATCGACGCCGATCACGCGCATCGGCACCTGTCGCTCGCCTGCGGCCAGCGCCAAGCCCTGGAACTCCAGCACCGGGCTGGCAAGCGTGACCTGCGGCTGCTGCGCGATGCGCGCGAACACGGCCTCGTCGAAGCCGCCCTGCACGGCGCGCACCTCGAGGTCGGGCTGGCCGTTGACCGAGCGCACTGCGCTGGAGAACTCGTCGAGTGCCGAAGCGTTGATCAGCTGCACCGAGAACGCCAGCGCCACGCCCAGCATCACCGCCAGCACGGCGGCCGCGTTGCGCCAGGGGTGGTGGCGGAGTTCCTGCCATGAGAAGGTCGTGAGCAATGCGCGCATGCGCCGATTGTCGCGGCGCGCACGTTGTTACACAGGCGTGGCACGATGGCACCTCTTCGACGAAGCTGAGGAACCTCACGATGCGGCTGTTGCCCCGCGCCATGATCCGCGCCACGACCCGCGCCAGTCCCTGCCGCTGGCTCGCGGCCTGGCTCCTCGCACCGCTGCTGGCCGGCACCGCCGCCGCGCAACCGCAGCCGCAGCCGCTGACGCTGGCCAGCGATCCGGCCTTCATCGCCAAGGCCGCGCTCGGCGCGGAGCGCGGCACGCTGGTGGTCGGCACGCTGCGCAACGGCAAGCCCGCCTACGGCGCGGCCTACAACCCCGAGCCGCCGTCGCCGCCGCGCCCCATCGAGCCCAACAGCGCGGAGCAGCCGATGTTCGAGATCGGCTCCGTCACCAAGGTCTTCACCGGCCTGCTGCTGGCGCAGGCGGTGGAGCGCGGCGACCTCAAGCTCGACGACACCGTGGGCAAGCTGCTCGCGGGCAAGGTGCAAGGGCTGTCGCCCGCCGTGGCCTCGGTCACGCTGCGCCAGTTGGTCACCCACACCGGCTGCATGCCCGTGATGGCCGACGGCGTGAGCGGTGGCGCGCCGCTGGCGGAGCAGTTCCGCAGCTTCGACAAGCCGATGTTCTGGGCCGCGCTCACGCGCATCAAGCTCACGGCCGCGGCGCCCCCCTGCGAGGGCGCGTACAGCAACTTCGGCATGGCGCTGCTCGGCCAGTTGCTGGCGGAGCACTACGGCACCTCGTGGGGCGAACTGGTGCGCGCGCGCATCACCGAGCCGCTGGGCATGAACGACACCGTCATCACGCTCGGCGACAAGGCTTCGCGCATGGCGCCGGCCTTTGCCGGCGACCGCCGCCAGCCGCTGTTCGACATGCAGGCCTATGCGCCTGCCAGCGCGCTGCGCTCCACCGCCGCCGACATGATGACCTTCAGCCGAGCCATCATCGCGGGCGCCGGCGGCCCGCTGGGGCCGGCCGCCGCGCGCATGCTCACGCCACTGGCGCGCTATGAGGGCGCCGAGATCGGCTACGCGGTGATGGTGCGCGGCCCCGAGGGAGGCCGCCGCACCTACTGGCACGCCGGCCTCACCGAGGGCTACCGCACGCTCTGGCTGATCGCGCCCGACACCAACGAGGCGATCGTCGTGCTCGGCAGCAACGCGCGCGCGCCGCTGCAGCCGGTGATGCTGGCCATCGGCAAGAGCCGCTACCCGGTGCCGACGGCCGAGGTGCCGCTCGACCCGCAGCGGCTGGACGACTACAAGGGCGAGTTCCGCATCAGCAAGGCCAAGGCGCTGAGCTTCACCGTGCGCGGCGCGAAGCTGCTGGTGCGCGAGACGGGGCGCGGCTACAACGCGCTGACGCCCACGGGCGCCGATCGCTTTGCCGTGGTGGGCATCGGCGCGCAGTTCGTGTTCCGGCGCGACGCGGCGAACGCGGTGGTCGCCGTGTCGCTGACGCAAGGGGGCAGCCAGCTCGATGCGCGGCGCGAGGGCGCTGCGGCGGCGGTGCCGTTGCAGCAGTGACCGCGCGCGCCGCTCAGCCGGCCAGCGCCAGAAGCTGGTCTGCCATCTGCTCGATATCTTCTCGCATCACCAGCGGGCGTAGCCAGTCAGCCGGAATGGCGCTGGCGCCGTAGAAGGCACCCGCCAGCTGGCCGCAGATTGCCGCGGTGGTGTCGGCGTCGTCGCCCAGGTTGGTGGCGGCGAGCACGGCTTCCTCGAACGACCGCGTGTGCGCGAAGCACCAGAGCGCCGCTTCGAGCGACTCGACACAGTAGCCCGATCCCTTGATGCGATCGATGGGCTTCGATGCGTAGTCGCCGCGCGCGAGCGCCATGACCTTGTCGCTCAAGGGCGTCAGCGGCTTTGTCGAAAGAATCGCTTCCTTGCTTTCACCGCGCAATGCCGAGCGCAACTGCAGCGCGAAGAGCTGCGAGCACTCGATGGCCTCCAGGGCGCCGTGCGTGGTGCGCGTGCTTTCTCCGGCCTGCTTCCAGGTGGCCTGCGCGCTGGCCGCGTAGAACATCGGCACCGGTGCGAGCCGCATCAAGGCGCCGTTGCCGGCCGTGCGCGGATCGGGGTCGCCCGCGAACGGATCGCCGGACGCGAGATAGCTGGCGAGGGCGCCCGACACCGTGAGGCCGATGTCGAAGCAGTTGCCGGTGCTGCTCATGTAGCCCACGCTGCGCCAGTTGCAGTAGCGGTTCATCTGGTCGGCAGCATCGAAGCCCTTGCAGTGGATCAGGCTCGCGGCCAGGCACAACGCCATCGAGGTGTCGTCGGTCCATTCGCCGGCAACTAGCCCGAACGGGCCGCCACCCTGCATGCCCGTCACGGGCGTGAAGCTGCCGCGCGCGCGGAACTCGACCGTGGTGCCCACGGCGTCGCCGCAGGCCAGGCCGAGCAGGCAGCCGCGGTAGCGGTCGATGCCGTTGTTCATGGCGTCTGCCTCAAAGCATCGCGCGCGGCCATCAAGGCAAAGCCCAGCAGGTTGAGGCCCTTCCATTCGCGCGGGTCTTGCGCCGCGGGGTCGGTCGCGGCGCGTCCGATGCCCCAGATGGGATCGACCGGGCTGGCTTCCACCAGCACCTGATGGCCCGTGCCCAGCAGGAAGGCACCGAGCGCCGGGTTCTGCGCGAACTTGGCGATGTTGCCGCGCGTCACGATGTCCAGGCGAGCGGCCACCCATGCGGCTTCGTCGAAGTTGCGGATCTCGCGGCCCAGCTTCTTGGCTTCGGCGGGCGTGCGCGCCGCGAGGATGCGTTCGCAGGTCTCGGCGTCGCCGAACAGGCGCGCCTTGCCCGCCATCATGAAATGCTCGGCGGTGCGATAGCGGATGCCGTCGACGATGAACTCCGCCTCGAACCATTGGCTGAAGCAGCTCTTGTCGACGCCGATCTTCGGTGCCTGGTGGCCCCAGAACAGCAGATATTCGGGGCGGTGGCCCTGTGCGAAGTACGCGGGCAGGTCTCGAGGGCTGCGGGGTGTCGTGGTCATTTTTCTATTCTTCTTTCATGAGTTGCTCTGTGCAACTAATTGAGGGTTGTATAGTACAACTAACAAATCCGGCGTCAAGCCTTTCCCGTGAACACACCCAAGCCGAACTTCCCGCCGCTGACTTTTCCCCGCCCGCTGGTCACGGTCGACGTGGTGATGTTCACCGTGCTCGACGACGCCCTGCAGGTCCTGCTGGTGAAGCGGCCAGCCGACAGCGACGAGCCTTTTCCCGGCAGGTGGGCGCTGCCGGGCGGCTTCGTGAACATCGACGAAGACGCCACGCTGCTCGGCTGCGCCCTGCGCAAGCTGCGCGAGAAGACCGGCGTGGTCACGCCCTACCTCGAGCAGCTCGGCAGCTGGGGCGGTGCGCAGCGCGACCCGCGCGGCTGGTCGGCCACGCACTGCTTCTATGCGCTGGTTCCTGCGCAGGCAATGCAATTGCGCAGCGGCGCCAACGCGTCGGATGTGACGTGGTTCGAGGTCGGTGCCGCTTCGCGCAAGCGGCTGGCCTTCGATCACGGCGAGCTGCTCGAGGCGGCCGTCGCCCGGCTGCGCGGCAAGGTCGAATACACCTCGCTGCCGGCCTTCCTGCTCGAAGAGCCTTTCACGCTGCCCGCGCTCCAGCGTGTCTACGAAGTGGTGCTGGGCCGCGACGTCGACAAGAGCGCGTTCCGCAAGCGCATGCTCGACGGCGGGTTCATGGAAGAGGCCGGCATGGTCACGGGCAGCCTGGGCCGGCCGGCCATGAGCTACCGGCTGCGCGATCGCTCGCAGGCGGCATTGTTTCCGCGCACCTTCAACAGCACGAAGTAGGGCCGCTCAGAGCCGCTGCGACATCGCGTTGAGATAGGCCCGCACCACCGCGCTGGTGCTCAGGCCGATGGCCCGGTCGTATGCCTGCCGCGCCGCCGCGCGTGCGCCGCCGGCAGCCAGCAGATGGGCACGCGCGGCCCAGAACGGTTGATAGTTGGTGACGTCGGCCGCGGGAATCGCATCGAGCGCCTGCAAACCAGTCTCAGGTCCGCGCGCATTGGCGAGCGCGCAGGCAAGGCTGACCTGCGCGCCGATGCTGGGGCGCAAGGCCAGCAGGCCCTGGTACAGCGACACCAGGGTTTCGGGCGGCACGGGCGCGCCGGCGCGGCGTTCGCAATGCGCCGACTGGATGGCCGCCTCCAGCTGGTAGGCACCCAGCGACTGCATCGACGAGGCCTGCCGCAGGTGGTGCTCGGCCTCGGCCAGCAACTCGTGGTTCCAGCGCGTGATGTCCTGCTGGTCGAGCGGCACGTACGCACCGGCATCGTTGCGGCGTGCGGCGGTGCGCGCCTCGCAGAACAGCATGAGCGCGAGCAGGCCCAGCGGCTCGGGTTCGCGCGGCATCAGCTTGCACAGGATGCGGGCCAGGTCGATGGCCTCGGCCGTCAGGTTGCGCGGAATCGCATCGGCGCCGTCCACGTCGTCCCAGCCTGTGCCGTAGGCGGCGTAGATGCCGTCGAGCACGTCCTGCAGCCGCTGCGGCAGTTCGCGCGCCTGCGGGTATTCGAAGGGAATGCCGGCGGCGCGAATGCGTGCCTTGGCGCGCACCAGGCGCTGGCCGAGAGTAGAAGGCGATGTCAGGAAGGCGCCGGCCATGCGCGCCGCGTCGAGGCCGAGCACGGTCTGCAGCATCAGCGGCGCGCGCGCCGGCGCGTCGATGGCCGGGTGCGCGCAGACGAAGAGCAGGCGCAGCCGCTCGTCGGGCACGACCGCGCCGTCGTTGGCGCTGTCGATGTCGTCGACCTCGCCCGCCAGCAGCATCAGCGCCTGCGTGGCCTCGTCCTGCACGCGGGTGTGGCGCCAGGCGTCGAGCTTGCGGTGCCGCGCGACGCTCAGCAGCCAGGCGTCGGGCCGAGCCGGTATGCCGTCGGCCGGCCAACGCTCGAGCGCACGCGCGAAAGCGTCCGCCAGAGCGTCCTCCGACGCGGCGATGTCGTGCGTGCGGGCCGACAGGATGGCCAGCAGCCGCCCGTATGAATCGCGCGCCGCACGTTCGGCGGCCTGGTGAGCCCCCGGGTCTTTCATCATGCGGCGACGGCGGTGGCCACGAACACGGGCCTCACTTCGACGCCGCCGCTGGTCGCGCAGGGCGCGCGCGCCGCCCATTCGAGCGCCGCGTCGAGGTCGGGCACGTCGATCAAGAAGTACCCGCCGAGCTGCTCCTTGGTGTCGGCGAAGGGGCCGTCCTGCACCTGGCGCTTGTCGCCGCGCACGCGCAGGGTGGTGCCGGTCATGGGCGGGAACAGGCCGTGGCCGCCGAGCGAGATGCCGGCCTGGCGCACCGCGTCGGCATAGGCGACCCAGCTGGCGCGGTAGGCCTGGGAGGAGGCGTCGTCGCGTTGTTCGAATTCGGCCGCGGGTTGGTAGAACATCAACATGTACTGCATGGTGTCTCTCCGTCATGGAAAAGCTGTGCAGAGCAGGATCGCTCACCACAATGACGGCCTGCGTGCGGCCATTTCGACACGCCGTGGCGCGCCGGGGCAAATATTTTTTCCGTTATGGCGCGCGGGTGCAATGCAGCATTTGGCATTCACCCGCGCTGGGCGCTCACGCCACCCGCGCTTCCACCGCCGGTGCGAACATGCCTTCCATTTCGCCGCGAAGCTTGTACGCAGCGGTCGAAGTGTCGATGGCCACGTCGGCCCAACTCAGGCTCTGGCCCTTCTTCACCGGACGCAGCAGGCGGATGCCGTGCGCCAGCCCGAGCGGCAGGCCGCCCATGCGCAGCGAGCGGCCGGCCGGCAGCAGCTTGCCCCAAACCGTGTAGCCGCCTTCGCCGTCGAGCACCTCGCCCACCGCGAGATCGCGCTTGGCGGTGGCCACCACGTCGGCGTTCCAGCAGGTGGCGGCACCGGTGGGCTCGCCGCGCAGCGCCACGCTGGCCACCGACATGCCCACCTCCAGGCCGATCAGGTGCCAGCGCTTGTACAGCGTGAAGTAGCGCCCGCTCGGGTCGGTGTGGGCGTTGTACTCCTCGAAGCAGTTCTTGATGTACTCGGTCTCGGCCTCGACCGTGACCCACACGCCCATGCGGATGTCGTAGGGGATCTTGCGCCCGTCGGCCTCCAGCGATGAGACCACCTCCACCATGCCCTTGCGCTCGAGCACGCCGCCTTCGCTCCTGGGCCGCGTGACGAAGGGAATGTCTTCCACGCTCGCGGGCGGGTAGAGCAGGCCGTCGGAAGGCACCGTGAGCCCGGTGGCGTTGGCCACCGCCGAGCTTTCTATTGATGGCTTGGAGCCGTCGAGAAAGCTGTTGAACATCTTCGGGTTGAGCCCGCCGCGCTTCGCCTGCTCGGGCGTGAGGCCGTAGTTGCCCCACACCGTCTCGGGCGTCGATTCGGTGAAGTGCGGCAGCCACTTGTGGCCGCGCCCGGCGGCCACCACCGGAAAGCCGCAGGTGCGGGCCCAGTCGACCAGGTCGCAGATCAGCGCCGGCTGGTCGCCGAAGGCCAGCGAATAGACCACGCCGGCCTGCTGCGCCCTGCGTGCGAGCAGCGGGCCGCAGAAGGCGTCGGCCTCCACGGTCACGTTCACCACGTGCTTGCCGTGCGCGAAGGCGTCCAGGCAGTGGTCCACCGCCGCGATGGGGTTGCCGGTGCACTCGACCACGATGTCGATGGACGGCTCGCGCGTCACTGCCTGCCAGTCGTCGGTGATCCAGGTGGTGCCGTGCTTCAGCGCTTCCTGCACGGATGAGGCCGCGGCACGTTCGCGCTGCCAGCCCACGCGCTCCAGGTTGACGCGGGCCGCATCCGGCGAGAGGTCGGCAATCGCCACCAGTTGCACGCCGGGCGTGCGAGGAATCTGCGCGAGATACATGGCGCCGAACTTGCCGGCCCCTATGAGGCCGATGCGCACGGGGCGGCCTTCGGCGGCGCGCTGCTGCAGGCGGTTGTGCAGGCTCATGGGGTCAGGCCTCCGCGGTGTCGAGCACGTCCAGCGAGGTGCGCAGCGCGCTCTCGGGCAGGCCGTTCTTCCATGGCACTTCCACCGGATAGGGCTTCAACAGGCAGTCGTCGGGCAGCATCTCGATGGGCGTGAAGTCGCGGTGCGCGATGTACTCGGGCCGCTTGTGGCGCCGGATGTGGTTGCTGACCGCGCACAGGCTCAGGTACACAGCCACGCGGTTGAAGGGCGACAGATTGCTGCCCGAGGCATGCACCAGGCAGCTGTGGAAAAGAATCATCGAGCCCGCCGGCCCCTTCGGCGAAACGATGCCGCCGCGCTTGCCGCCGGCACGGTCGACCAGCTGGCGGATCAGATCGTTGTCGACCGTCCACAGCGGGTAGCTGGTGGTGGTCAGGTCATGCTTCGCATCGACCACGCCCTTGCGGTGGCTGCCCGGTATGAACATCAGCGGGCCGTTGTGCTCGTTCACGTCGTCCAGGAAGATCGCGACGTTCATCGCGCGCTCGGTGGGCATCAGGTCGTCGTTGAGCCAGGTGCCGTAGTCCTGGTGCCACTGCCACACGTCGCCTTCGAAGGCCATCTTGCCGTTGATTTTGAACTGGTGCATGTAGACCTCTTCCTCGAACAGGTCGGTCACCGGTCCCACCATGCGCGGGTGGCGCGCCAGCCGCGCGAAGGGCTCGCTGATGAGGTGCGCGGCAAAGTTCGTGCGAACCGCGTCGGAGCCTTTCTCGCGCACGTTGAAGGCTTCGCGCCTGCTGTAGAGGTCCGGCACCGCGTCGGTCAGCACCTTCGTCTCTTCGGCAGAGAAATGGCCGGGGAAGAACAGATAGCCGTCGCGCTCGAACTGCGCGCGTTGCTCCGGGGTCAGCTTCATGCCTTGTCTCCTTTTCTGGTCGGTGGGGTCATGGATGCGGCGCGCGCCTGTTGCTGCGCGAGCCGCTCGCTCAGTGCCTCGCTGGCCCGCGAGACATGTTCTTCGCTCAGGCGCGCGGCACGGTCGGCGTTGCCGCCGGCAATGGCCGCGGCAATTGCCTCGTGCTCGTCCCACAGCGATTCGCGCTGCGGCTCGGCCTGCAGCACCGCGCCCATCGCGCGGCGCAGGTGGCGCCAGTGCGGATCGGCGCTCTGGCCGATCAGCGGGTTGCCCGAGGCCTCGTATATGGCCTGGTGGAAGGCCACGTCGGCATCGAGCATGGCTTCCACATTGCGCCCGCGCGCCGCGCGACGGCCGCGCTCGATGAGCTTCGGATCGATGCGAAAGCGCTGCTGCGCCGCGAGCCGCGCGGCCAGCGCATCGAGCGCGCCGCGCACCTGGTAGACCTTGCGCATCGCCTCGGCCTCCAGCGGCGCAACCAGCACGCCGCGGCCCGGCGCGTCGAGCACGAAGCCATCTTTCTTCAGCAGCCGCAGCGCCTGCAGCACCGGCTGGCGCGACACCGACAGGCGCTGCGCGATGTCTTCCTGCGTGATGCGCTCGCCCGGCGCGAGCGTGCCGCTGCTGATGGCGCCGAGCAGGGCGCGGTAGACCTGGTCGACGAGGTCGGGGGCGGCTTCGATGCTGACGAGCTGGGCTGGCATGGACGGGCTCCGGGTCTGAACTCTGTATACAGAGTACAAACTTCAGGGCGGCCGCGCATACCGGGTTTTTACCCATCGGACCTGCAAAAGATGGCAAGCCGCCGCTAAGCTCGGCGCATGCAACTACCGACCTACGACGACGTCATTGCCGCTGCACAGCGGCTCGAGGGCCGTGCCCATCGCACCCCCGTGCTGCGCTCGACCACCGCCGACGAGCGCTGGGGCGCGAGCTTCTTCTTCAAGTGCGAGAACTTCCAGCGCATGGGCGCCTTCAAGTTCCGCGGCGCGTTCAATGCGCTTTCCAGGTTCGACGCGGCGCAGCGCAAGGGCGGCGTGATCGCCTTCTCGTCGGGCAACCATGCGCAGGCCATCGCGCTGTCGGCCCGACTGCTGTCGATGCCCGCCGTGATCGTGATGCCCAAGGACGCGCCCGCCGCCAAGGTCGCGGCCACGCAGGGCTACGGCGCCGAAGTGGTGATGTACGACCGCTTCACCGAAGACCGCGAGGCACTGACCAAACGGCTCGCGCAGGAGCGCGGCATGACGATGATTCCGCCCTACGACCACCCCGACGTGCTCACCGGCCAAGGCACGGCGGTGAAGGAACTGATCGAGGAGACCGGTCCGCTCGACCATCTGTTCGTGTGCCTCGGCGGCGGCGGGCTGCTGTCGGGCTCCGCGCTGTCGGCGCGCGCACTCGCGCCGAACTGCAAGGTCTACGGCGTCGAACCCGAGGCAGGCAACGACGGCCAGCAGTCGTTCCGCGCGGGCAGGATCGTGCACATCGAAACGCCCAAGACCATCGCCGACGGCGCGCAGACGCAGCACCTGGGCGAGTACACCTTCGGCATCATCCGCCGCGACGTGGATGACATCTTCACCGTGACCGACGCGCAGCTCGTCGACGCCATGCGCTTCTTCGCCGAGCGCATGAAGATGGTGGTGGAGCCGACTGGCTGCCTCGCCTTTGCGGGCGCCATTGCGGCGGGCAAGGCCATCGCCGGCCAGCGCGTGGGCATCGTGATCAGCGGCGGCAACGTCGACCTGTCGCGCTACGCGACTTTCATCGCGCCTTGATCTGCTGCAGAAGGGCTCGTCAGGCGCGGATGCCGCTGGCCGTGAGATGCAGCAGGCGGTCCGCACGGGCCGCCGCGCTCTCGGAGTGAGTGACCAGCACCAGCGACGCACCATGCTCGCGCGTCTGGCCGATCAGCAGTTCCATCACCTTGGCGGCGGTGGCCGGATCGAGGTTGCCCGTGGGCTCGTCGGCCAGCAGCAGGGCGGGGCGGTGCACCAGCGCGCGGGCGATGGCCACGCGCTGCAGCTGGCCCCCCGACAGCGTCTGCGGCAGCCGCGCGCCCATGCCGGGCAGGCCGACTGCTTCGAGCATGTGCGCCACGCGGCCGTCGTCGCGCTGCTGGCCCAGCAGCATCAGCGGCAGCGACACGTTCTGCGCAACGTCCAAGTGCGGCAGCACATGGAAGGCCTGGAACACGAAACCCACGTGGCGGCGGCGCCAGAGCGCGCAGGCTTCGCCGTCGAGCGCGCCGATGTCGGTACCGTCGTGCGTGACCGTGCCCTTGTCCCAGCTGTCGAGGCCGGCCATGCAGTTGAGCAAGGTCGATTTGCCGACGCCCGATTCGCCGACGATGGCGACGAATTCGCCGGGCTCGACGGCGAGTGTCACGTTCTCGAAGACGGGCGATTCACCGTAGTGCTTGCCGAGGTTGGAAATACGCAGCGTCATCCGGGGCTCTTTTGGCTCTTGGGGCTGTTGGGGGTCATGGCCTTTGCAATCAGTTGAACGGCGTTCTGCACCGCGTAGGGTGCGTCGCAGGCAATCACGGTGCGCTGCGGCATGCTGCGCAGCCAGGTGACCTGCCGCTTCGCGAGCTGGCGCGTGGCGGCGATGCCGCGTTCGCGCAGGTCGGCCATGGCCCGGGCGTCGGGTTGCGACGTGCCGCACGCGTCGAGCGTTTCCCACGCCTGTCGGTAGCCGACGCAGCGCATCGAGGGCAGGTCGGTCGAGAGGTCGCCGCGCGCGCGCAGCGCCTTGACCTCATCGAGGAAGCCGGCCGCCAGCATCGCGTCGAAGCGCTCGGCAATGCGCTTGTGCAGCCACGCGCGGTCGGCGGGCTCGAGCGAGAACAGCACGCCGCCGTCGACGGGCCTGGCAGTCTTGTTGTCGCTCGCATGAAAGCTCGACAGGGGCTGCCCGCTGCTTTCCCACACCTCGAGCGCGCGCTGGATGCGCTGGCTGTCCTGCGGAGCGAGCCGTGCCGCCGTGACCGGGTCGACCTGCGCGAGCCGCGCGTGCATGGCGGGCCAGCCTAGCGTGGCCGCCTCGGTGTCGATGCGCGCGCGCACGGCGGCATCGGCTGCCGGCATGGCGTCGATGCCGTCGAACAGCGCCTTGAAATACAGCATGGTGCCGCCCACCAGCAGCGGCAGCGCGCCGCGCGCGCGGATCTCGCCGATGAGCCGCGTGGCGTCGGCCACGAAGGCGGCGGCGCTGTAGCTTTCATGCGGATCGAGGATGTCGATCAGGTGGTGCGGCACGGCGGCGCGCTCTACGGCGGTGGGCTTGGCGGTGCCGATGTCCATGCCGCGGTAGACCAGCGCCGAATCGACGCTGACGATCTCCACCGGGCGGACCATCGCCATGGCCAGCGCCACCGCTGTCTTGCCGGATGCGGTGGGGCCGGCAAGTGCGACATAGCGCGGTGAATCGGGAAGGGTCGCGGCGCCCGGCGATGCCGGGGAGGCAGCCGCGTTGGCCGCGGCGGCCGGGGGGAAGCTGGGAGACATGATGCGCCGAGGGTAGCAAATGGCGCGGGGGCGTCGGCGCCGCGGGGCTTGCCCGCGCACGCCTTTGCACGGAACTGTCGCTCAGATGGCCGCTGGCACCGGTGCAGGCGCGGCACCGCGCACGTCTTGCGCGGTGGGCGCATTGGCTGGCGGTGCGAGCCGGGGTGTCGGGCGGGCCGGGCCGCCATTGCTGGCGAGCGTGGCCTCCGGCTTCATGCGGAACAGTTGCGCCAGCGCCGCGCGGTACTGCGACTCGCCAACCGAGTTGGTGTCGTGGTGCGAGCCGCCCTCGACCAGCACGAAGAGTTTAGGCACCGTGGCCGCGTCATACAGCTTGCGGCCCAGCGTCGGGTTGATCAGGCTGTCGGCCGTGCCATGCACGACCAGCAGCGGCGCGGAGATGTTCTTGACCGTGTTGATTGCCTCGAATCGCTGGGTAATGAAGGGGCCGAATGGCAGCCAACCCCACTTGAAGCCGCTCACCACGTCGGCGATCGAGGTGAAGGTGCTTTCCACGATCACGCCGCTCTCGTCGTTCACGTGGGCCGCCAGGTCGATGCCGATGGCGCCGCCGAGCGAATGGCCGAATATGTAACGGTGTTGCTTGGGATGGCGCGCGGCCAGCCAGGTCCAGGCGGCGCGGGCGTCTTCGCGGGCCGATTCCTCGGAGGGCAGGCCCTTGGAGCTCTTCCCGAAGCCGCGGTAGTCGATGGCCAGCACCGAGAAGCCCAGCTCGTGCATGCGCTGGATGCGCGGTGCCGAGCCGGCGACGTTGTAGCGGGCGCCGTGCAGGTACAGGAGCACGGGCGTGTCGGTCGTCTCGGGCTTGCCGCCCAGCCACAGGCCGTGCAGGCGCGCGGGCTCGCCGGTAAGGGAGGACTGGAAGTCGATCCACACGTCTTCCATGCCCTGGGCCATGGAAGCTGTATTGCCCCAGCTGCGGTCGCTGGGCTGGAAGATCCACTGGCGCTGCTGTTCGTCGAGCGTCGAGCAACCCGCCGCCAGCAGGGCGCAAAGCGAAAAGACTGACGCGAGGAGGGTCCAGCGTTTCATCATGAGGTTGAGGGACAGCGAAGTCGGCGGAAAAGTTCACCTGCGTTGGCCGCGGCGTGCCGACATCGCGCCGCGGTTAACTCCCTGAAACAACGCTCGCAGGCGCTTTGTGGAGCCTATGCAACGTGCGTGCCCGGAACGCGGATGACCGCCCGAACCCCTCGAAAACCCTCTGAAAGGCGCTTTCCGGGGCTATCGGCCGCGCATGAACAGCGAATCCAGCTCGCGGATGGATAGCTGCCGCCAGGTGGGTCGGCCGTGGTTGCACTGGTCGGAACGCTCGGTCGCTTCCATCTGGCGTAACAGTGCGTTCATTTCGTCGATGGTGAGCTTGCGGTTGGCCCGAACGGCGCCGTGGCAGGCCATGGTGGAGAGCAATTCGTTCTGGGCACGCTGCACAACGGTGCTTGCGTCGTGCTGGCCCAGCTCGGCCAGCACGCTGCGCGCCAGCTCCACCGGGTCGCCGTCGGCCAGCGTTCCGGGTACCGCGCGCACCGCAAGCGTGCGCGGCGAGAACGGCGTGATCTCCAGCCCCAGCGTCGGCAGCACCGACGCGCAGGCTTCGGCCGTGGCCACTTCCTGCGGCGTGGCCGCGAAGGTGGCGGGAATCAGCAGCGGCTGGCTGGTGATGGCCGCGCCGTCGAGCTGGGTCTTGAGCCGCTCGTAGACGATGCGCTCGTGCGCCGCGTGCATGTCGACCACCACCAGGCCCTGGCTGTTCTCGGCCAGGATGTAGATGCCCTGCAGCTGGGCCAGCGCGCGGCCCAGGGGCCAGGCCTCGTCGTTGGTCGCCGTCGGCGCCGGCGCTGCAGCGGGAGCGACCGCCGACAGGCCGAGTCCGGCCGGCGGACGAAAGGCTGTTTCAGTCCGTGGCTGGTCGTCGGAGCGATCGGCGCGCTGCTGGGGCCACAGCGCTTCGAAATCCCCGGCGCCGCGTTCCTGAGCTACGAAATTGATAGCAGGCTGGGCCCAGCTGGCGTTCGGTGGCAGCGGTGTCTGCCTGAAGAAGGGCTGCGGCGGGCCGGATGCGGCCACGGCGTCGCCGGCGCGCGGCGCCGCCAGCGCGTCCTCGATGGCATGGCGCACCGCCTGGTGGATCTCGCGCCCGTCGCGGAAGCGCACCTCGATCTTGGTGGGATGCACGTTCACGTCGACCCGCGACGGATCGATCTCGAGGTAGAGCGCGTAGATCGGCTGGCGGTGGCCGTGCAGCACGTCTTCATATGCGCTGCGCACGGCATGCGACAGCACCTTGTCGCGCACGAAGCGGCCGTTGACGTAGAAGAACTGCTGGTCGCCGCGTGAGCGGGCCGCATCGGGAATGCCGGCACGGCCGACCACGCGCACCGGACCGCCGACGCGGTCGACCGCCACGCTCTGCGCCACGAAATCGTCGCTCAGCGCATCGGCCAGCCGCTGCTCGCGGACCTCGGCCGCGCGCCATTGCTCCACCAGCTTGCCGTCGTGCCAGATCGAGAAGCCCACCTCGGGCCGCGCCAGCGCATGGCGGCGCACCGCCTCGATGCAATGGGCGAGTTCCGTGGCGTCGGTCTTCAGGAACTTGCGGCGCGCGGGGGTCGCGAAGAACAGCTCGCGCACCTCGACCGTGGTGCCGGTGGAGCGGGCCACCGGCCGCAGTTCGCCGGTGCGGCCGTCCAGGGCGAAGGCCGTGTCGGCGCCGGCAAAGCGCGAAAGGATGCTGAGTTCGGCGATCGCGTTGATGGCCGCGAGCGCCTCGCCGCGAAAGCCCATCGTGCCGACCGTTTCCAGGTCGTTGAGGCTCGCGATCTTGCTGGTGGCATGGCGGCGCAGGGCCACGGTGAGTTCTTCGCGCGGAATGCCCATGCCGTCGTCCTCGACGGAGATCAGCCGCACGCCGCCCGAGGCCAGCCGCACCGTGATCTGGCGGGCGCCCGCATCGAGCGCGTTGTCCAGCAGTTCGCGCACCACCGAGGCGGGCCGCTCGACCACTTCTCCGGCGGCGATCTGGCTGATCAGCTCGTCGGGCAGTTCCCGGATGGGGCGGCGTTCGGTGGGAAGGGGAGAGGTTGGGAGGGCACTCACCGAGCCATTTTAGGAGGCGTGCCGCGCTGCCCGATGTTGGGGTGATTCAGGGGGCGTTCGGGTTGAGCAAGGATAATCCGCGCCCATGGAAATCATCAGCTTTCTCGTCGACTTCATCCTGCATGTCGACAAGCACCTCGAGCAGTTCGTCATCGCCTACGGTCCGTGGGTCTATGCGCTGCTCTTCCTGATCGTGTTCGTGGAGACCGGCGCGGTGGTGATGCCGTTCCTGCCCGGCGACTCGCTGCTGTTCATCGTCGGCGCGCTGTGCGGCGCGGGACTCATGAGCTATCCGCTGGCGTGCGGCATCCTGATTGTGGCGGCCATCCTGGGCGACCAGTGCAACTATTCGATCGGCCGCTACTTCGGACCGAAGGTGTTCCAGTGGGAGAGTTCGCGATTCTTCAACCGCAAGGCCTTCGACCAGGCGCATGGCTTCTACGAACGCTATGGCGGCATCACCATCGTGCTCGCGCGCTTCATGCCCTTCATTCGCACCTTCGCGCCCTTCGTTGCCGGCGTAGCGGAGATGAACCGCGGCAAGTTCACGGCATACAACGTCGCCGGCGCGCTGATCTGGGTGCTGGGCATCGCGACCGCCGGCTACTTCTTCGGCAACCTGCCGTTCGTGCGGCAGCATCTCGACAAGATCATCTGGGCGCTGATCTTCATTCCGGGCCTGCTCGCCATCTTCGGCGCATGGCGCGCTTCCAAGGCCGAGAAGGCGCGCGCAGCGCAGTTGCCCGCGGCCTGATCCGCGATCAATTCACCCGAGCAGAAACAGAAAAGCGCGCCACGAGGGCGCGCTTTTTTTCATCACTGGGCCTGAACCTGATCAGTAGTTCGGGCCGTTGCCAGGGTAGTAGCCGCTGCCGCTCGGGTAGCGCTGCTGGTTGTAGTA
Source organism: Variovorax sp. PMC12 (assembly GCF_003019815.1). NCBI lineage: Bacteria > Pseudomonadati > Pseudomonadota > Betaproteobacteria > Burkholderiales > Comamonadaceae > Variovorax > Variovorax sp. PMC12. The sequence goes on along the minus strand of NZ_CP027773.1, from coordinate 1,846,284 downwards.
GTTGCGTTCGTCGGCATTGCGGCCCACCTGGTTGCCGATGATGCCGCCGATGGCTGCACCGCCGACGGTGGCTGCCGTGTTGCCGCCGATGGCATTGCCCACCAGCGCACCGCCTACCGCACCCACACCAGTTCCGAGGTTCTGGTTGGGGCCGCTTGCGCAACCCGCGATAGCCATGACGGAAGTGGCTGCAGCCGCTGCGATCCAGAGTCGTGTCTTCATGATGTGCACCTTTCAAGGAGTGATGAGCCATCATGTCCAGGTTGCGCTTTGGCACGGTGTAGGAGTCTGCCGCGCCTCCCTGTGCGCTGTCACGGGCCGCCCCGCGTGGGACAGCAGGGCATGCTTTGGCTTTACAAAAGCCCCGCCTGCGGCTCAGAGCTGGCGGCTGCGCGCAAGCGGCGGGTTCTGTGCAAAGTAGCGCTGGATGCCGCGCATCAGCGCATCGGCCAGGCTTTCCTGGTAGTCGACGCGGCGCAGGTTCGCTTCTTCTTCCGGGTTGCTGATGAAGGCGGTTTCGACCAGCACGCTGGGAATGTCTGGCGCCTTCAGCACCGCGAAGCCGGCCTGCTCGACCTGCCCCTTGTGCAGCCGCGCGCCGATGTTCTTGATCTCGCCGAGCATGGCGCCGCCGAGCTTGAGGCTGTCGTTGATCTGCGCGGTCGTGCTCATGTCGAGCAGGGCGCGCTGCACCTGCGCCTCATGGCCGCCCACGTTGACGCCGCCGACCTTGTCTGCTTCGTTTTCCTTGTTGGCCATCCAGCGCGCGGCGCTGCTCGACGCACCGCTCTGGCTCAGCGCGAACACGCTGGCACCGCGCGCGGCGGGCGTGGTGAAGGCGTCGGCATGGATGCTCACGAACAGGTCGGCCTGCACGCGCCGGGCCTTCTGCACGCGCACGCCCAGCGGCACGAAGAAGTCGGCGTCGCGCGTGAGAAACGCGCGCATCGGGCTGCCGTTCACGCTGCCCGCGTTGATGCGTTCGCGCAGGCGGTGCGCAACCTGCAGCACGATGTCTTTTTCGCGCGTGCCGCTGGGGCCGATGGCGCCGGGGTCTTCGCCGCCGTGGCCGGGATCGAGCGCCACGATGATGATGCGGTCGGTGCGGCTCGCCGTGGCGGTGCCGCCGCGGGGCGCGGCCACCGGCGGTGGCGATGCGGGTGGCGCCAACGGCCTGACGGGCGCGGTGCCCACCACAGGTGGCGGCGGCGCGGAGATCACCGGCGCCTGCGGGCGATCGTTGCCCGCCACCACGGCTGGCGGCGGCGTCTGCGGGCCGGGGCGCATGGCCTGCTGCGCCATCAGGTCGCCGAGCGGGTCGCCCGCCGGCGCGGTCGGGTTCGAGGGCACGATGCCGGCCACGGGCGGGTTGCTGCCCTGTGGTGCGCGGGGCGCGTCGCGCAGGCGCTCCGCGATCAGCGCTTCCATCGGGTCGACGGCCTGCTCGGGGTACAGGTCGAGCACAAGGCGGTGCTTGTACGCGGCCACTGGAGCGAGCGAGAACACCTGCGGCACCACGGCCTGCTTCAGGTCGAACACGATGCGCACCACCTTCGGCGCGTTCTGCCCGACACGCAGGCCGTTGATGTACGGGTCGCCCGGCTTGATCTTGCCGACCAGCTCGCGCAGTTCGGGGTTGAGGTCGATGCCCTCGATGTCGACCGCGAGCCGCGGCGGGCTGCCCACCACGAGCTGTTGCGAATTGAGGCGCGCGTCGGACTCGATGGTCACGCGGGTGTAGTCGGCGGCGGGCCATACGCGCACCGCGAGGATGGTCGCGCCGCGCGCGATCTGGTGCACGCCGAGCATCAGCGCGATGCTGCCGCCCTGCAGAAGCACGCGCCGTTTCAGGCCGACCGCCTTCATGCGGCGATGCTCGCCAGCAGATCGCTGCCGCGAGGGGTGTTCGCGAGGAGGGTCACGCTGCGTGTGTCGTCAGTCATTGCTTCTATTTTAATAGCGAGGTCGGCAACTGGTGTGCGGCCCGCGGCGTTGTCGGGCCATTCGGCCAGCTTGAGGCCCGGCCCCGCGAAGATGTCGCGGAAACCGGCGTCGTCCCATTCGCGCGGGTCGGCGAAGCGATAGAAGTCGAAATGGAAGATCTGCAGGCCGTCGGGCGCATCGTGCGGCTCGACCACCGCGTAGGTGGGGCTCTTGATGCGCCCCGCGATGCCGAGCGCGCGCAGCAGGTGCCGAACGAAAGTCGTCTTGCCGGCACCGAGGTCGCCGTGCAGCGCGATGAAGGCGTCGCGCAACGCGGGCGATGCGGCGAGCGCCTGCGCGAAAGCGGCGGTGTCGTCTTCGCTGCGCCAGCGCAGGGTGCGGGTGCTCGTTTGCGTTTCTACAATCGGCAAGTGATCGTCAGCCATCCACTCGTTGTTCGTATTCAGGCTTTGGCCCGGGAACTCGGATTCTCCCAAATCGGAATCGCGGGCGTCGATTTATCGAGCGCCGAGGACGGTCTGATGCAGTGGCTGGCCCATGGGTTCCATGGCGAGATGCAATACATGGCAACACACGGCACCCGCCGCGCCCGGCCGGCCGAACTGGTGCCGGGCACGGTGAGCGTGATCACCGCGCGCATGAACTACCTGCCGCGCGACACCGCCCCCGAGTGGCAGGCCGTCGAGTTCGACCGCCTCACGCGGCCCGGCGAAGCCATCGTGTCGGTCTATGCGCGGGGCAGGGACTATCACAAGGTGCTGCGCAACCGGCTCGCGAAGCTGGCGGAACGCATCGCCGAAGAGGTCGGGCCCTTCGGCCACCGCGCCTTCACCGACTCGGCCCCGGTGCTCGAGGCGGAGTTGGCCTCGCGCAGCGGGCAGGGCTGGCGCGGCAAGCACACGCTGGTGCTCGACCGCGACGCGGGCTCGATGTTCTTCCTGGGCGAGATCTACGTCGATATGGCGCTGCCGCCGAGCGAACCCGTGACCGCGCATTGCGGCAGTTGCAGCGCATGCATCGACGTGTGCCCGACGCAGGCCATCGTGGCGCCCCGGAGGCTCGACGCGCGGCGCTGCATTTCCTACCTCACCATCGAGCACGGCGGCGCCATTCCGCTGGAGTTGCGCCCGTTGATGGGCAACCGCATCTACGGCTGCGACGACTGCCAGCTGATCTGCCCCTGGAACAAGTTCGCGAAGAAGAGCGAGCTGCCCGATTTCGACGCGCGCGAAGGGCTCACCGGGCGCTCGCTGGCGGAGCTTTTCGCATGGACCGAGGCCGACTTCCTGCGCCGCACCGAAGGCAGCCCGATCCGCCGCATCGGCCATGAGCGCTGGTTGCGCAACATTGCGGTGGCGCTGGGCAATGCGGTGCGCGCGGGCGAAGACGGCGCAAAGGAAGCGCTCGCCACGCGCGCGGAGCACCCCAGCGAGCTCGTGCGCGAGCACGTGGCGTGGGGCCTCGGGCAGGAAGTGCCCGCCTAGCTTTTCTTCGCGGGCAGGATCTCTTCCACGCGCTGCCACGGCTGGCACATCAACGTGCCGCGCGGCGACACCACGATGGGCCGCTGCAGCAGGATGGGGTGCGCCACGATGGCGTCGAACAGCTGGTCGTCGCTCAGTTTCTCGTCGGCCAATCCGAGCTCTTCGTAGGGCGCTTCCTTGGTACGCAGCAGGTCGCGCGCGCCCAGGCCCATGGCCTTGGCCAGCTCGCGCAGCTTCTTCTTGCCCGGCGGGGTTTCCAGGTAGAGAACGATCTCGGGCTCCACGCCGCTTTCGCGGATCAGCTGCAGCACGTTGCGCGACGTGCTGCAGTTGGGCTTGTGGTAGATCGTCATCGGATAGTCGGTGGTGGGGGGGCGAGCGGTCATGGCGTCGATTATGAAAAGAGCAGCGCGCTACGCTCCCGTGGTTTCCCAGCCGGGCGTGAACGGAAATCTCTCGGCCCAGAAACCGGCCAGGCGCGGATCGGCGTCCACGCGCTTCACCACCGGCGCCATGCGCGGCGCCTCGCGGTAGAAGCGCGCGCGCCGCGGCGTCCAGCGCGACATCACGGTCACGTACAGGTCGAGCATGCCGAGCCTGTCGCCGAGCAGGTAGGGCGCGGGCTCGTCGATCTGCGTGTCCATCAGGTGCCAGCAATGCGCGATGCGCTCGGCCGATCGATCGAGCATCGCGGGCTGGCCGGCGGGGTCGGGCACGAGCCGCGGGGGATCGTCGCGCACCCAGAACAGCGAATAGATGGCGGCCGGCAGGTAGACCATCCAGCGCAGGTAGCGCGCGCGCAGCGGGCTGTCGGGCGCGGGGCAGAGGCCGGCTTCCGGGTAGCGGTCGCCGAGCCAGATCAGGATGGCCGCGCTCTCGGTCATCACCTCGCCCGAAGGCAGCACCAGCGCGGGCACTTGGCGCATCGGGTTGACGCCCGAGACGCGTTCGCGCTCAGCTTCTCCCTCCCATGCGGCCACGTCCACGGTGTCGACCTGCGCGCCGATGAGCGTCAGCGCCGCATGGATGGGCGTGGCACCGGAGCCGGGCGCGCCGTAGAGTGTGTAGCGGTCGTTCGAGGCGGATGATGAAGAGCTCATCCGCCCAGATTACTTCAGCCTCGCGTCCGTTGTCACGCGGCCAGCAGCGCGTCCACCTGCTTGAGCGCTTCGAGCGTCCTGACGCAGGCCTCGGCCACTTCAGTCCCTTTGACAGCGAAGTGGCGATGGAAATACTTGCGGTGCTCCACGTGCTCATGGAAGTGGTGCGGCGTGAGCACGGCCGAGAAGATCGGCACGTCGGTCTCCAGCTGCAGCGACATCAGCGTGCTGACCACTGTGTTCGCGACGAACTCGTGGCGGTAGATGCCGCCGTCCACCACCAGCGCACAGCCGACGATGGCCGCGTACTTGCCCGAGTTGGCCAGCCGCTTGGCATGCAGCGGGATCTCGAAGGCGCCCGGCACGTCGAAGATGTCGATGAGCTCGCGCGCCACGCCGAGCCGCGCCATTTCTTCGAGGAAGGCGTCGCGCGCCTGGTGGACGATGTCGGAATGCCACTGCGCCTCGACGAATGCGATGCGCGTGCCGCGCGGCGAACCCGACGCGGTGATGGCGGAGAGGGGAAGGTCGTTGATCTGACTCATGGTGTGCCTCTTGAAAGCAGGTTTCCTGAATCAGGGCGCACGAAACCACGGGGCCACCCGCGCGCCTGCATGGCAGGGCACGCGGGTCGACCCGCATTTCGCGCTCTCTTTCATCCGGACTGTGACCGTCGGCTTCGGAATCGCACCGAAATCTGCTGACCCTGGAACCCGTCGAGGGCGCCAGGCGCTCGCGGGCTTGTGCGGCATTTCTTTCGAGAAAAAGCCGCCATTACCGCCGGTGGGGAATTGCACCCCGCCCTGAGAACGCTTGCCGTCCGGCTGGCCGGACGACGGCGCGATTCTAGGAGCGCGCCGCGGCCGGGCTTGTCACCCGCGCGCCAGACCTTCGGCTGCGCGGGGATTTTCGTCAGAAGCGATACGTGGCTGATGCAGTCACTGTACGGCGCTGGCCGTAGAAGCAGTCGCCGCGCGCCAGGCACGTGGTGAGCTGCACCTTGTCGGTCAGGTTGGCCACGTTGAGCGACAGGCGCAGTGGGCCGTTGTCCCAGGCGAACATCGCGTCCAGCAGCGTGACCGCCGGCACCGGGTTGGCGTCCATGCCGTCCCACGACTTGCCGACGTAGCGCACGCCCCCGCCTGCCGAGAAGCCGGGCACGCCGCCGATCGAGAAGCGGTGCGTCACCCATGCCGAAGCCGCATGCGTGGGCACGCCCGAGATGCGCTTGCCCAGGTCGGCGGCGTTGCTGCGCGAAACGCGCGCGTCGGTGTAGGCGTAGGTGGCGATCCAGTCCCAGTCGCGCGCGATGCTGCGCTTGTATTCCAGCTCCAGCCCCTTCACATGCACCTCGCCGAGCTGCACGCTGTTGAGCGGGTTGGTCGGGTCGGTGGTCTTGCGGTTGGTGTCGCGCAGGTCGTACACCGCCGCCATGAACGAGCTGCGCTGTCCTTCGGGCTCCCACTTCACGCCGGCTTCCCATTGCTTGCCGCGCTGGGGCTTGAAGGGCGTGTTGTTCAGGTCGACGCCGCCCAGCGGAAGGAACGACTCCGAATAGCTCAGGTAAGGCGCCCAGCCGCCGTCGGCCTGGTACACGATGCCTGCGCGCTTGGTGGTGGCTTTGTCGTCACCGGCCGCCGCAGGCCGGCCCTGGGTGTCGGTGGTGGCCTTGTCGTGGCGCAGCCCCAGCACGCCGATCCAGCGGCCGTACTTGACCTGGTCCTGCACGTAGATGCCGGCCTGCTTCTGCACCACCTCGGGCGAGCGCGTGTAGCTGGTGGGCGGCGTGTAGTTGCCGTACACCGGTGCATAGACGTCGAGCGCGCCGGCGCGCCCGCGGCCCGACAGCTTGGAGGTGGTGTTGCGCTGGAAGTCGGCGCCCAGCAGCACCGTGTGCTCGACATCGCCGGTCTTGAAGCGGGCCTCTGCCTGGTTGTCCAACAGCAGCATCTTGCCGCCGTTGATGTCGCTGCTCAGGTCGCGTTCCAGCGTGCGCTGGTCGGCGTTGAACACCGGCCGCGCCGGTCGGCCGGTGAGCCGGTTGGCGGTGAAGCTGGTGTACGACGTGTTGTAGACCACCTTGCTCTCGGTCGAGCGCAGGTTCTGGCGGAAAGTCCAGGTGTCGTTCAGGCGGTGGCTGAACAGGTAGCCCAGCGACGTGGTGCGGGTGTCGTAGCGGTCGAAGCCCGGCTCGCCCAGGAACGTCGAAGTGGGAATCTGCCCGTAGAGCGAGGGCAGCAGCGTGCCCTGCCACGGGAAGAAGCCGATCAGCGAGCCGCTCTTGTCCTTCTGGTAGAGCGCCTGCAGGGTGAGCGAGGTGTCCGCGTTCGGGCGCCAGGTGAGCGAGGGCGCGACCAGGATGCGGTCGTCCGGCACATGGTCGACCTGCGTGCCGCTGTCGCGGTTCACCGCCACCAGCCGGTAGAGCCACTTGCCTTCGGGGTCGATCGGTCCGGTGAAGTCTGCCGCGACCTGCTTGCGGGCGTTGCTGCCCAGCTGCAATTGCACTTCGCGCTGTGTCTCGGCCTGCGGCCGCTTCGACACCATGTTCAACACGCCGCCGACGCCGCCTTGGCCGTAGAGCACCGACGACGGGCCCCGCAGCAGCTCCACGCGTTCCAGCATGTACGGGTCGAGCTTGCTGGAGTTGTAGGTGCCATAGGTGCGCAGCAGCCCGTCGAGGTACTGCGTCGCGTCGCCGCCGCGCACCTTGAACGCGTCGACGCGGCTGTCGAAGTAGCTCGACACCACGCCGGCCGTGTAGTTGGTGGTTTCGCGCAGCGTGAGCGCGCCCTGGGCCTCCATCTGGTCGCGCGTGACCACCGAGATGGCCTGCGGCGTCTCGATAAGCGGCGTGTCGGTCTTGGTGGCGCTGCCGCCGCGCCTGGCGACGAAGCCGGTGACCGGGCCGGTCGCGGTCTCGCCGGCATCGCCCGTCACGGTGACCGTGGGCAGCGCCTTGCGGGTTTCGGCGGCGTCGACCTTCTCCTCGGCGTAGGCCGGCACGGCGGCGCCCAGCGCCAGGGCGGTTGCCGCGAGCGTGACGCGGCGGGTATGGGAATGGCGCCAAGCGGGGCGCCGATGCTTCTTCGATGTCATGTGCAGCTTCTCCTGTGTCCTGCGTTTGGGGGGAGTGGCTGCGGCGCGCGACGAATGCGGGCGCGCCATGGCTTCTCGTCTCTGATCCGGTCGATGCGGGTCGGACGAGCGCAAACCGGCGGCTGGCTTCGGGCTGGCGGCCGGTGGGTTTTATGGGTTCTTGTTGCGTCGTCGCGGGCAGCTGTCGAAGCTGCGGTCTTCGTTCCTTCGAAGACGGCTGGCGCCCGTTGCGGGCAGCTGGCTGAGGCTGGCGATTATAGGAAGAAAGGCGTCATCGTCCGGCGAGAAACAGCGCCATTCGCTGCAGTTCGTCGTCGAGCGCCGCGCGGAATGCCGCGTCGCGCGGCTTCCTGCCGGCATAGCCGAACACCGGCTTCAGCCGTCCCTCGGCCGAGCTGCCGAAGTTGCCCCAGCCGATCACCCGGTCGTGCCACAGCATCGGCAGCGCGTAGTAGCCGAACTGGCGCTGGGGCGCGGGTGTGTAGGCCTCGAACTTGTAGGTCCAGCCCCAGAGGAGCTCGAAACGGCGGCGGTCCCACACGACGGGGTCGAAGGGCGCGAGCAGGCGCACCGCATCGTCGGGCGCGTGGCGGCGCGAGGCCGGGTTCTCGTCGGCGGGCCAGTACCAGGTCGTGCCGTCGATGCGGCAGCTCGCGAGTTCTTCGCGTGCGATGCGCAGAGCCGCCTGCGTCTGCGCCGAGAGATGCGGCGCGCCGTAGCCGAGCAGGCGCACGAGGTAGGTGAGGCTCGCGGCCGGCAGCGGCGCGTATTTGCGCACCACCAGTTCGATGAGCGCGGCAGCGCGTTGTGCGCGGCCGGCGGGGCTGTCGTCGGCGGGCTGGTGCGTCACGGCTTCGTAGACGCGCGTGCCGCTGTCGCGCCGCACCACGCGCAGCATGCCGCGGTAGTGCATGTCGTCGAGCAGGTGCGTGGTGGCGTTGCTCGAGCCGCCCCAGTAGTTCGTGATGCGGCCATGCGCGAAGTGCTGTTCGACTTGTCGCGGATGCACCGGGCCGTGTTCCTGCACATAGGCCAGCACGTCTGCCGCCTTGCGCCGCGTGTCGGCGTCCCACACGCGCTTGGCCTCGCGCGGATGCATGAGCGCAAGGTGTTCGCGCGGAAGGAAGCCGTAGTTGACGAGGCAGTCTTCTTCGATGGCGAGCCGCGAGTAGCGGCTTTCCAGATCGCCCGCGCGGTAGTCTTTTACGCGGTGGCGCAGGGTGAGGTCTTGTGCGCGCGCAGGTGCGCGGATCGGGTCGGCCTGCACGAAGCCGAGTTGGCGGATCGCTGCTGGCAGCGTGGTCGGCTTGAAGAGGGTGCGCGCGACGGCGTAGCGGCGCAGGTCGTCCAGGGTCGGGGCGGGCATTCGCGGATTGCAGCACAGGTCGCGGCTTTGCGCTTTGCTGCGCTGTTGTTCAGGGCGCGCTCACGCCGACGGGGTGCCTTGCTCCGCGAATGTCCCCCGGCCTTCGGCCTCCTCCTTTATTTCGCTGCGCAAGGCACCCCGCCAGCGTGATCGTTCAGTGCCGCTGCGGAAGCTGCATTTGTTGGCGGTCGTCGGGACTTCGTGCCGCGTGGAACGGCTGCTTTGTCGCGTTCTTCTCTAGAGTGGATGCCCCTGTCACTTCACACCCCACCAAGGGAAGCAACACACCCAAGCCACCTACATGTTTGAAGGCTGCTTGCCTCGCGGCAGGTCGTCGGTGCGAAAGCAGCGATGCAGATGCGAGGTATCAAAAGGCGACGGCCGGGGTGTTACCAGCACCCCGACCGTCTAACCAAGTTCGTGCAACACCCTAGAAGGACCGCACAAAAATGGCTAGCAAGACTATAGCCCGGCCTCGCACGCCGGTAGCTTCCGCAGAAACCGCCCAAGACCCGGCGGATCTTCTCGAAAACACACTCTCTCAACTCGAAGCGCTCCTGTGGGTCTGCCACGGGGAAGACATCGACTGGTGCAGCGGCGATGGGCCTCGACGACTGGACAACCTGCTTTGGCTTGCGGCCGATCTTGCTCGCAAGGCTGGAGAGTTGTTTCAGGTGAACGAGATGGCGCGACGTGGAGCGCTTGGGGCTGGCGGTTAGCGGCTGGTCTGCGGGCCGCGGATTTCGCGGCCCGCCTGGGGAACGGGTTGCTGTCAGTCGAGCACTCGTGGTGTACGCTCCCCGTCGTCCACTACCCAACGTTTGAAGGTGTCGCTCGATAGCCGATGACCGCAGACCAAGAGATCACCACAATCTGGCCCGGATTCATGAGCGCCCTGGAGCCAGACGCATCGGAGAGCACAGGCGCCGCTGCTCTTCCGGCAGACATCGCGGTCGAGAAGCCGTCTGCCGATCTGCCGGCATCAATTTCAGCTTGGTCCGGGGAGTGGTCAGGATGGGCCGATCAGGGCCGGCGCTGCGACGTCAAGCTGATAGTCGAACGGCTTTCCCGGCGCGCCGCCACGATCGTTTGTGCGCGAGCATCTGTGAGCCATGATCCTTTTAACGAACGTCTGCTCGCGCAAATTCACGGAAACGAACTTCGCGGTCAGCTGAAAAGTGGCGCAACCCTCCAGCTTCGAATGAGAAACCCGAGTGTTGTTGAGCTTTTGTGGCGAGAGCCGGACGGCCGCTGGATCGCTGGTGTCCTATCACAGCTGAGTGCTGGAGGACGGCGCATCATCGAACGCGTGCCCACCGGCATGTTCGAGCATGGTGAGCAGATCACGCTTGAGATGGTGACGTTCAAACCGGATGGGCCGGGTCCTTTCCCGACGCTTGTGTTCAATCATGGTTCGACGGGTATCGGGAATGATCCGTCTGTGTTTACCAGCACGGTGACCAGTCCAGCATTGGCGAAGCACTTCAACGACCGCGGCTGGATGGTCGTGTTCCCCCAACGGCGCGGGCGCGGAAAGTCAGGGGGAATTTACGACGAGGGCTTCGAACCAGATCGGTCGCAGTACTCTGACGATCCCCAATATGCTCTTCCAGGCTTCGAGCATGCGCTGGTAGACGTGGCGTGCGTTGTGGAGCACCTGCTTGCGAGGCCTGACGTGAACCGTGAACACTTGATGATCGGCGGCCATTCTCGTGGAGGCTTCCTTGCACTGGCATCTGCCGCGTCTCGACCCGATCTCTTCGGCGCCGTCCTAAATTTTGTGGGTGGCTGGGTTGCTGAAAATGGGCCTGCATCCGAGATGATCAATACTGCTATTGCCCGAAGAGGCGCGAAGTTCTCCGGTCCCAGCGTATGGCTATACGCGGAAAACGACCCCTTCTATAGCGTTGCTCATAGTCAAAAGAGCTTTAACGCCTTCTTGCTTGCTGGCGGTCAGGGGCAGTTTCATGCACTCGATACACGTCCTGGGCAAGACGGCCATCACATCCTTTCCTTGACCGACCTATGGGGACCAGTCGTAGATGGTTTCCTGGATCGCGACAGCAACCTGAGTCGCGGGCCTTCCACGTCGAACTGACCAGTGAGAGCGGTCACATTGGAGGCCGCTTTGAAGCCGGAAGCCCAAGGAAAGCCAATTCCGGGCTCGAAATCGTCCGTCGACGTGAGGCAGCCACGCAGCGGAAGTTGCAGCATTGACCCGTCAGATCAGGAGATTGCCCGCCGGGCTGATGAAGACTGGCCTGGAACCGGGGGCGCGAGATGACTGCTCATCGCAAGTTCTCCGTAGCAACCGACGTGGATGTGTACTTCTGCGTCGTTCTGAGCACTTGTTGATCGGCCGAGCACCAGCAACGTGTCCTCGTGTACAGGGCATCGGGTGCTCCCCGCAGCGAAATAAAGGAGGAGGGGCGCAGCCCCGGGGGACATTCGCGGAGGGGAGTACCCGATGGCCTGTGCACGCGCCCCGAACACGGCGAACACAGAGCAGCGCTAGACAGCCCGCTTGTGCCGCTCGATACAGACTTCCAGAGTCTCAGCCCCAGCCCGCTGCCACCAGTCGAGATTCGAAAAAATCTCCACTTCGCTGAAGCCAGAGAACCCCGCGTCCTCCACCCACCCGCGGATCTTCTTCAGCTCGACCACGCCGTCACCCATCATCCCGCGGTCGCTCAGCAGATCGCGCGTGGGCGTGAGCCAGTCGCAGACGTGGTACGCCAGCAGACGCTCGCGGCCGGCGCGGGCTATCTGCTGCTGCAGCTTCGGGTCCCACCACACGTGATAGATGTCCAGCGCCACGCCCAGCATGCCGCTCTTGCCCGCGTCGAGCTCGTCGCACAGGTCGAGCGCATGCTCCAGCGTGTTGATGCATGCGCGGTCGGCCGCCTGCATCGGGTGCAGGGGCTCGATGGCCAGCGGCATGCCGACCTCGCGGGCGTACTCAAGCGATGCGGCGATGCCGTCGCGCACTTCGCCGCGCGCGCGGCCGATGTCCTTGTAGGCCGCCTTGCCGTCGAGCGCGCCGGGCAGCGCGCCGACGACCAGCACCAGGCAGGGCGCGTCGAGCGTCTTCGCTTCGTCGATGGCGCGGCGGTTGTCTTCCAGCGCGGCCTTCAGGCCCGCTGCATCCGGCGCGGGGAAGAAGCCGCCGCGGCAGTAGCCCGAGAGCCCGATGCCGTGCGCCTTCAACTGCTTCGCCACCTTGTCGAGACCGACAGCCGCCACCTGGTCGCGCCACGGGCTGATCGCGCGGATGCCGCGCTCGGCGCACTGGTCGATGATGCGGTCCAGCGGCACCTCGGCGCCCAGTTGCTTGCGAACCGTGGCGGTGTTGATCGACAGCCAGTCGTGGTCTTGCGAGAAATCGCGCATGGGCTGCTTCAACCTTCCACGCCGTGCAGGGCCAGCAGCGTCTTCATGCGCTGCACAGCCAGCTCCGGCTGCTCCAGCAGGTTGGCCGCATCGGCCAGCCGGAACAGCTCGGCGAAGTGCTGCAGCGAGCGCGTGCTCTGCTGGCCGCCGACCATGGTGAAGTGCTTCTGGTGGCCGTTGAGCCAGGCCATGAACACCACGCCGGTCTTGTAGAAGCGCGTGGGCGCCGCAAAGATGTGGCGCGACAGCGGCACGGTGGGGCCGAGGATGTCGTGGAACTTCTTCTCGTCGCCCTGCGCCAGCGCCCCGAGGGCCGCGCTGGCCGCGGGCGCGATGGCGTCGAAGATGCCCAGCAGTGCGTCGCTTTTGCCGTGCGTGGGCTCGTCGCCGAAGCCGTCGCCCGCGATCAGCTCGGCGTAGTTGAAGTCGTCGCCCGTGTACATGCGCACGCCGGCCGGCAGGCGGCGGCGCATCGCGATTTCCTTGTCCTTGTCGAGCAGGGAGATCTTGATGCCGTCGACCTTGTCCGGGTGCGCGACGATGATGCCCAGCGCCGTGTCCATGGCCGCGTCCACGTCCTTGGTGCCCCAGTAGCCGGCCAATGCGGGGTCGAACATGTCGCCCAGCCAGTGCAGCACCACCGGCTGCTTCGCCTGGCTCAGGATGCGGTCGTACACGCGCTCGTAGTCGGCAGGGCTCTTTGCCACGCGGGCGAGCGCGCGGCTGGCCATCACGATCAGCTTGCCGCCCAGGGCCTCGATGGCGGCCATCTGCTCTTCATAGCCGCGGATCACGTCGTCGACGCTCTTCACGCTGTCGATGTCCAGGTGGTCGGTGCCGCAGCCTGAAGCCACCAGCGCGCCCGGAACGTCCTTGGCCGCATCCAGCGAGCGGCGGATCAGCTCCAGCGACGTGGGCCAGTCCAGACCCATGCCGCGCTGCGCGGTGTCCATGGCCTCGGCCACGCCCAGCCCCAGCGAGAACAGGTGGCGGCGGTAGGCGATGGTGGTGTCCCAGTCGACCGCGCATTGCAGCCACGGATCGATGGCGGCCAGCGGGTCGGCCACCACGTGCGCGGCCGAGTACGCAATCCGGTTGAACTTCACGCCCGCGCCGGGCTTGACCGGCGCGGTGCCGCGCAACGCGTAGGGCGCGAGCGCGCCGCCTGCGGTGGGGAGGGTGAGAGAAAGCGCCATGCCTGCCTCAGACCTTCAGCGCCGGCACGTCGACCCAGCGGCGGTCCTGCCACGACTCGAGCGCGGCCTCGACCAGCTGCACGCCCTTGGCGCCTTCGGGCAACGTCCACTTGTAGGGTGCGTTCTCGACCACGTGGCGAATGAAGTGCTCCCACTGGATCTTGAAGCCGTTGTCGTAGACCTGCGAGTCCGGAATCTCCTGCCACTGGTCGAAGAAGTTCATGGTCTGCTTCTCGTCGGGGTTCCACACCGGGCGCGGCGTGGCCACGCGCGACTGGGCGCGGCAGCTCGACAGGCCGGCCACGGCGGAGCCGTCGGTGCCGTCGACGTGGAAGGTCACGAGGTCGTCGCGGCGCACGCGCGTGACCCAGCTCATGTTGATCTGCGCGATGACCGGCTCGCCGTTGTGGCCGGTGAGTTCGCAGGTGGCGTAGGCGGCGTCGTCGGCGGTGGCCTCATACGGCTTGCCGGCTTCGTCCCAGCGCTTGGGGATGTGCGTGGCGCCAATGCAGGACACCGACTTCACCTCGCCGAACAGGTTGTCCAGCACATAGCGCCAGTGGCACATCATGTCCAGGATCATGCCGCCGCCGTCTTCCTTGCGGTAGTTCCAGCTCGGGCGCTGGATGGGCTGCAGGTCGCCTTCGAACACCCAGTAGCCGAACTCCAGGCGCACGCTGAGCATGCGGCCGAAGAAGCCGGCGCGGCGCAGCATGTCGAGCTTGCGCAGGCCGGGCAGGAAGAGCTTGTCCTGCACCGCGCCGTGCTTGAGGCCCGAGCCTTCGGCCAGGCGTGCGATTTCGACGGCCTCGTTCAGGTTGGTGGCAATCGGCTTCTCGCAGTACACATGCTTGCCGGCGCGGATGGCCTTGGCCAGCAGCGTGGGGCGCATCTGCGTGGTGCCGGCGTCGAAGAAGATGGTGTCGTCCTTGTTCTCCAGGGCCTTGTCGAGGTCGGTGCCCCAGCGCGGGATGTTGTGCGCCTTGGCCAGCGCTTCCATCTTCTCGGCGTTGCGCCCGATGAGGATCGGGTCGGGCATCACCTTGTCGCCGTTCGACAGCGTGACGCCGCCTTGCGCGCGGATCGCGCAGATCGAGCGGATCAGATGCTGGTTCATGCCCATGCGTCCGGTGACGCCGTGCATGATGATTCCGAGACGTTGGGTGGCCATCGTTTGCTTCCTTGAGATGCGAGAGAGACAGAGATTGAAGAGGGTGCTTCAGTAGACGGAACGCATGGCGTCCCACGAGATGCCGGCGCCGGGTTTGCCGGTGGCAAAGCCGGGCGCGTTGGCGAGCGAGGACAGATCGAGCTGCCCTTCGCGGATGGCGAGGCGCACTGCGCCGTCGCTGGGTTCGTAGAGGCCGGGATGCAGCTTCAGCAGCGCCTGCTGCTCGGCCTCGGGCGAGGCCGCGAGGCCGTTGACGTAGTGGTGGCCGTTGCGCTCGACGTGCGAGAGCCCGAGCCAGGCGACCAGCGCCAGGTCCTGCTGCACGCCGATGCCGGCCTGCATGGTGAGGTCTTCGCCGGACAGGAAGTGGCGTGCCGTGTCGCCGGCCGCGTTCCACTGCGCGCAGCGCGCGGCGTTGACGATCGACTTGTAGAAGCCCTTGCAGCTCTTGCTCGACACGCCGGTGTAGCCCAGCGTTCGGGCCTGCACGAAGGCGTCGAGCGTGCTGTCGGATTCGTCGATGAGAAGCGGAATGCGCTTGCCCAGTGCCGACACGTCGCGCTGCAATGCGGCGTCGCGGCGGATCGGCTGCTCGACGAACGCCGTCTTCCGCACCAGCGTGCGCAGCGAGGGCGTGGACAGCATGCGGTCGAGGAACGCGCCGAAGGCGTCCGCGTCGGCGTACTGCTCGTTGCCGTCGAGCGTCACCAACTGCGCGTGCCCGTCGATGACGTTGGCGATGCGTTCGAGCCGCGCGATGTCCTGCGCGGTGTCGCCGCAGAGCTTGAGCTTGAAATGGGTGAGGCCGTAGCGGCGCACGGCGGCTGCGAGCGTGGCGGGCAGGCCGTCATCGGGCGCATCGGGCGCATCGGGCAGGGCGTCGCTGTCGTCGATGGCATCGGCCAGGCCCACGGTGTGGCGCGCGGCAATGCGGGTTCGCGGCGATTGCCTGGCCAGGAAGCCCGGCATGTCGAAGCCCGCGAGGTCGTCGGCCAGGCCGCTGCCCGCGATGTCGATTCCGGCGAGGTTGCCGCTCATCGCGGTAGCAAAGCTCAGGCCGCTGTGCAGGCACAGGGCGTCAAGCAGTGCGCGGTCGATCAGCGCCGGGCCGTAGCTGGCCACCAGCGGCTGCAGGCCCTTGGCCTTGGCGCGGCCCTGCAGCGCGGCGTAGTTGGAGGCGAAGTGCGTCCACGCGGTCTGGGCGTCGGCCTCGGCGGTATAGGCCTCGCGCGCATCGCGCAGGGCGAAGCGCAGTTGCTCGAAGTTCTGTTCGTTGGTGAGCGCGGGGTTCTTGTCGAACCACTTGGGCACCATCATCTCGGCGGCGCAACCCTCGGCCGTGCGGCCGTCCGCGAAACGGATGCGGGCCTTCACGTAGACCTGAGGGCAGGCCGTGACCGTGGCCGCGCCGAAGCGGAACGGCAGCCGCAGCGCCACGTTGCGCTCGGCGAAGCGGATCTCCTCGACATGAAAACGGATCGCGTCCATGGCCGTCGCCTTCAGTGGTCCAGGATGCCCTGCGAGAAGAAATGCGCGCGCACCAGCTTCGTGTAGGCCCCGAACTCGGGCGAGGCCATCATGTCGAGCGTGCGGGCGCGTGGCAGGTCGATGTCGTACACCGCGGCAATGGAGCCGGGCCGCTCGCTCATCACGATCACGCGGTCCGACAGGAAGATGGCCTCGGGAATGCTGTGGGTGATGAGCATCACCGTCTTCTTCGACGCCATCCAGATGCGCTGCAGTTCCAGGTTCATCTTCTCGCGCGTCATGGCGTCCAGCGCGCCGAAGGGCTCGTCCATCAGCAGCACCGACGGGTCGTGCAGCAGGGCGCGGCAGATCGACGCGCGCTGCTGCATGCCGCCCGACAGCTGCCACGGGTACTTGCCCTCGAAGCCCTTCAGGCCGGCCATCTCCATCAGGTTGCGTGCACGGGCCTTCGCGGCGTCCATGGGCAGATGGCGCATCTCGGCCTGCAGCAGGATGTTGTCTTCCACGCTGCGCCAGGGCAGCAGCACCGCGCTCTGGAACACGATGCCCACATCTTTCTGCGGGCCCTTGATGGGCTTGCCGGCCAGCGTGAGGCTGCCGCCGCTGATCGGCAGCAGGCCCGCCACCATCTTCAGCAAGGTGCTCTTGCCGCAGCCCGAGGGGCCGACGACCGAGACGAACTCGCCTTCCCCGATGGCGAAGTCGAGCGGCTTGAGCGACTCGACCGGGCCGTCCTTGCTTTGGTAGATCTTCGAGACGCCGCGCGCTTCGATCAGGTTGACTTGGGACATGGAATGCGTGAGAGGTGGCGGCAGCGAAAGGCGCGCGGGTTCAGGGGCAGGGGCGGGTCAGGGCAGGAAGTCGAGGGTGACGTAGTCTTCCGGCTTGCCGCGCGTGGAAGCGTCCATGCCGCCGTACTGCACCAGCAGGTCGAGCGAGTCGCTGACGTTCTTCATGGTCACGCGGAACGGGCGCTGGTTGGCGGTTTCCTTCGTGTGATAGAGGGCGATGCTCTGCTTCATGCCCACGATGAGCGTGTCGCGCACGCCGGCCTTGGCGTTGGCCTTGAGCATGGCGTCGACTGCCGCCTCGGGGCTCTTCTCGGCGGCTTCCGCGGCCTTGGTGGAGGCGCGCATGAAGCGCTTCACCAGGTCGGGGTTCTCGGTCAGCAGGTTCTTGTTGGTGATGATCCCGGAGCTGATCTGGTTCACGCCGGAGTCGGCGAAGCGGATCGGCGTCACGGGCTTGCCGGTAGCGTCCTGCAGCTTGATGGCCTGGTCCATCACGTAGCCCAGCAGCAGGTCGGCCTGGCCGTTGGTCACGGCATTGAGCTTGGTCTGGCCGTCGCCAGAGACGATCTTCACCTGGTCGGGCTTGATGTCGTTGACCTTGAGGAAGAGCGGCCACATCTGCGACATCGAGTCGCCGGGCGTCACGGCCACGGTCTTGCCGATGATGTCCTTCGGCGTCTTGATGTTCTTCTCGGTGAAGCCCATGACCGACATCGGACTCACCTGGAACAGCACGCCGGTCGACTTCAGCGGCGCGCCCTTGGCGGCGGCCTTGATCATGGTGGTGACGTCGATGTAGCCGAAGGTGGCCGACTTGGCGGCCACCGCCTGCGCGGTGACGGCGGAGCCGCGGCCTTCCTGGATGTCGAGATCGATGCCCTCGTCGGCGTAGAAGCCCTTTTCCTTGCCGAGGAAGAAGGGCGCGTGCTCGCTGTACAGGTACCAGTTGAGCATCAGCGTGACCTTGTCCTTGGGCTTGTCGCCCTGGGCATGGGCCGGTGCGATGGAAAAGGTGGCGAGCGCTGCCGCGGCGAGCAGCGAGGGAAGCAGTTTCTTCATGGTGTTGTCTCCGGGAGTTGTCGGTTTTTGCGAAGTAACTCAGTGCGTGTGGCGCTGCGAGGCATGCCACGGAATCATCACGCGCTCGACCAGGTCGACCGCGACGAAAAGAATGACGCCAATGCTCGACAGGACCACCAGCGCGGCAAACATCAGGGGCAGGTCGAAGTTCCCGTTGGCCACCTGCAGCACGTACCCGATGCCCGAGTTGGAGCCGACGAATTCACCGACCACCGCGCCCACCACGGCCAGCGTGACCGACACCTTCAGGCCGCTGAAGATCTGGGGCAGCGCCTGCGGCAGGCTGATCTTGAAGAAGGTCTGCAGGCGGCTCGCGCCCATCGAGCGAGAAAGATCGAGCATGTCGGGCTCCACCGACTTGAAGCCCATCACCGTGGACACCACCACCGGGAAGAAGCCCAGCAGGAAGGCGCTGATCACCTTGGGGAAGATGCCGAAGCCGAACCACACCACGAACAGCGGCGCGATGGCCACCTTGGGAATGCTCTGCGAGAACACCAGCAGCGGGTACACATACGACTCGACCACGCGCGAGTAGGCGATGACCATCGCGATCGGAATGCCGATGAGGATCGTCAGGCCGAAGCCGCCGAGCGTGGCGAGCGTGGTCTTCCAGCTTTCGGCGAGCAGGTGCGGCCATTCGGCGACGAGCTGCTTCACCACCTCCCACGGCGGCGGAATCAGGTAGGCGGGAATCTTGAAGAGGCGGATCGCCAGGTCCCACAGCACCAGCAGCATCAGGATCAGCAGGAAAGGGCGCAGGGCAGGGGAGAGCAGGAGCTTGCGGAGCATGGAGGTGCCGGGACTTTCTGGCTTACTGTTGGACCGAAAGGCCGGCGGCCTTCACGAGATCGGCGTTGCTGGCGATCTCTTCCTTGATGTAGGCGTCGAACTGCGCGGGCTTGAGCGTCCATGGATCGGCGCCGAGCTTGGCGAAGCGCTCCTTCACCTCGGGCGTGGCCAGCGCCTTCGCCACTTCGGCGTGCAGCCGCTCAACGACGTCGCGCGGCGTCTTGGCGGGCGCCATCATTCCGATCCAGAAGTTGAACTCGGAGCCGGGCACGCCGGCCTCGGTGGTGGTGGGCACGTCGGGCAGCGCGGCGGCACGCTTGGGCGAACCGACGGCCAGCGCCAGCAGCTGGCCTTCCTTGATCTGGCCGATGACCGGCGCGATGGGCGAAAAGTAGTAGTCGACGCGGCCGGAGAGCACCTCGGTGACGGCTTCGCCCGACCCCTTGAACGGGATGTTGGTCGCGTCGATCTTCGCGGCCAGCTTGAATTTTTCGGCGTTCAGGTGCGTGGCGCTGCCCTGTCCGGCCGAGGCGAAGTTCATGCTGCCCGGCTTGGCGCGCGCGGCTGCCAGCAGCTGCGGCAGGGTCTTGATGTTCTTCGACGGCGAGATCACCAGCGCGTTGGGCAGCGACGAGATCGGCGTGACGCCGGCGAAGTCGTGCACCGTGTCGAAGGGCAGCTTGGCGAATGTCGATGGGCTGACCGTGTGCGACGACGAGTGGATCATCAGCGTGTAGCCGTCTGGCGCGGCCGTGGCCACCGCCTGCTGCCCGATGGTGCCGCTGGCGCCGCCGCGGTTGTCGATGACCAGCGGCTGGCCCATGCTCGCGCCCATCTTGTCGGTGATGGCGCGCGCAATGATGTCGGTGGTGCTGCCGGCGGCGAAGGGCACGATCACGCGGATCGGCTTGGACGGATAGCCGTTCTGTGCCGAGGCCATGGCCGGCAGCAGGGCAGCGATGCAGGTCAGCGAGGCAAGGGCAGTGGTGCGTGCAGTGCTTGCAAAGAACTTCATGGATGTCTCCGCGCGGTCGGGCCGCTTCTTGTGTCGATCAATTCACCAATGAGTGAATTATGGATTTTAGAAATGGCTGCGCCGCAGCGTCAACGGCCGCTGCCTAGTGAATACCCGGAGAGTCGGAGGGCGCGCCGCGGATGGGCGCGCCCGGTGCGTCAGTGCAGGACGTAGCCCAGCACGAGGTCTGTCATGTGCGAGAGGCGTTGCGCCATCGCCTTGGGGGCCCGCAGGTCACGGCCGAAGATGGCCGACAGCGTGTGGTTGTTCGACAGGTAGAAGTAGCACAGCGATGCGATGGAGATGTAGAGCTGCACCGGGTCCACGCCGGCGCGGAACAGGTTGTCGCGGCGGCCGCGTTCGAGCACTGTGTCGAGCAGCTGCACCAGCGGCGAGTTCATTTCCTGGATGCGCTCGGAGCGCTTCAGGTGCGACGCGCAATGCAGGTTCTCGCTGTTGAGCAGCGTGATGAACTCCGGGTGCTCCAGGTAGTAGTGCCAGGTGAACGACACCAGCTGGCGGATGGCCTCCACGGGGTCGATCTCGTCGAGGTGCAGGCGCTGCTCGGCCTCGCGGATGTCGGCGTACACGCGCTCCAGCACCGCAAGGAACAGGTCGTCCTTGCTGCCGAAGTAGTAGTAGATGAGGCGCTTGTTGAGCCCGGCGCGCTCGGCGATGCTGTCCATGCGCGCGCCGGCGAGCCCGCGCGCGGAGAACTCGTCGCGCGCCGACGCGAGGATGGCGAGCTGCGAGCGATCGGCGTCGCGCGAGCGTGGCTCGAGCGTTTCGGTCGCTTCGTGGGCGTCGGGCGTGGAGTCCTTTGGGGCCTTCATGTCGCGAATTTAACCAATTGGGGAATTAACGCAAGGCGTCTGCAGGGGGCGCACATAATTGCCGGAGACATTCGTAGCGAGGTTCTTCTTCACATGAGTACATCACAACCCGCAGGCCACCTGATCGTGGAGTGCCTGGTCGAGCAAGGGATGAATATCGCGTTCGGCGTGCCGGGCGAAAGCTTCCTGGCGGTGCTGGACGGTTTTCATGCATACCGCGACCGCGCGCGCTTCATCGTCAACCGCCAGGAGGGCGGCGCGGCCTTCATGGCCGAGGCGCACGGCAAGCTCACGGGGCGCCCGGGCGTGTGCTTCGTGACCCGCGGCCCGGGCGCGACCAATGCGTCGATCGGCGTGCACAACGCCTTCCAGGACTCGACGCCGATGGTGCTGTTCGTGGGCGACGTCGGCAGCGACTTCCGCGACCGCGAGGCCTTCCAGGAGGTCGACTACGGCAGCTTCTTCGGGCCGAGCACCAAGGGCTTCGCCAAGCGGGTGGAGCGCATCGACGACGCCGACCGCATTCCGGAGTACGTGGCGCGCGCCTTCGCCACCGCGATGAACGGGCGGCCGGGCCCGGTGGTGCTGGTGCTGCCGGAAGACATGCTGCGCAGCGAGACCGGCGCGCGGCCGCTGGCGCGCGTGGAGGCTGTCGAGCCGTGGAGCGACCCTGGCGCCCTGCGCACGTTGCGCGAGCTGCTGCTGAAGTCGCAGCGTCCGCTGGTCATCGCGGGGGGCGGCGGCTGGACGACGCAGGCGGCGCAGGCGCTGCAGCGCTTTGCCGAGAACTGGCGGCTGCCGGTGGCGAATGCCTTCCGCTTCCAGGACACCTTCGACAACCACCACCCGCTGTACGCGGGCGACGTCGGCATCGCGATCAACCCGAAGCTTGCGCAGCGCGTGAAAGATGCCGACCTGATCCTGGCCATCGGCCCTCGCCTGGGCGAGATGACGACCGGCGGCTACACGCTGCTCGAGGCGCCCAAGGCTAGGCAGACGCTGGTGCACATCCACGCAAGCGCGGAAGAACTCAACCGCGTCTACCAGGCCGACCTGGCCATCAACGCCGGCATGAGCGCCGCCGCGCGCAGCCTCGAGGTGCTGAGCGCGCCGCCGACGCTGCCCTGGGAAGAATGGGCCCTGCAGGCCCACGCGGACTACGAGGCCAACCTCGAGCCCCAGGCGCTGGCCGGCATGCCCGCCGAAACACCGCGCGGGCCGGTCGACATGGCGGCGGTCGTCGCGCTGCTGCAGAAGCACCTGCCGGCGGACGCCGCCATCACCAACGGCGCGGGCAACTTCGCGAGCTGGGTGCACCGCTACTTCCGCTATCACGGGCTCGCCAAGGGCGCCAAGACGCAGCTGGCGCCCACCAGCGGCGCGATGGGCTACGGGGTGCCGGCCGGCATTGCGGCCAACCTGGCGACGGGGCGGGTGGCCTTCACCATTGCAGGCGATGGCGATTTCCTGATGACGGGGCAGGAACTGGCGACGGCTTCGCAACACGGCGGCAAGAGCATCGTCGTGCTGCTGAACAACGGCATGTTCGGCACCATCCGCATGCACCAGGAGCGCGAGTACCCGGACCGCACGAGCGGCACGGCGTTGCGCAACCCCGACTTCTGCGGCCTCGCGCGCGCCTACGGCTATGCGGCCGAGCGCGTGACGCAGACGTCGCAGTTCGAGGCCGCGCTGCTGCGCGCGCTGGCGGCCGACACGGGCACGCTGATCGAGATTCCCCTGGACCCCGAGGTGATCACCACGCGCGGCACGCTGGCGTCGATCACGCGCGCGGCAAAGCAGCAGCAGCAGGCGCGGGGCTGAGCGCCGCGCGATGACGTGCCACCTCGGCGCGCAAGGCGGGCGACCGCAGCTCGAACACGTCGAACAAGCCCAGTGCGTCGAGCGTGGGAATCAGGGAAACCAGGTCTTGCTCGGCGGCTTGCCTGTCGGCGGCCGGCGTGCTTGCGTCTTCGAGGATGCGCACGTTGGCGAGGAAGGCGGCGACCGATCCCTTGCGCAGGGGCTGGCCGTCGATGACGGCGAAGTCCTGGCCGTCGGGCAATACGTCTTGGGCTCTCATCTTTGTTCCTTTGAAGGGGCAGTGAAGATGAGGCCGATGCTAGGCCGCAGCAGGTCTTCGGGCTTGCGGCGCGGGGCCAATCGATACCGCCGGCGGGCCACCCATGGCTGTTGATGGCCCTGTGAAGCTCTGGATCAGCGCCTACGTGGCGCCGCGCGTCACGGGCTACCACGCCCATGAGGACGGGCAGCTGTTCGCCTTGCGCGAGGGTTTGCAGGTCATCGAGACGCCTTCGGGCCGCTGGGTGCAGCCGCCGGGGTGGATCGGATGGATCGCGCCGCGGTGCGCTCACGCAGCGCAGAGCTTCGGTCCTACGGCGGGCTGGAGCCTGCACGTCGACGCTCGGTTGGGCGCACTACTGCCCGATGGGCCGCATGTGTTTGCCGCGACGCCGCTGGTGCAGGGGCTGGTCGACCGGCTGACCTCGCTCGATGCTTCTGCCGGTTCGCTCGATGCGCGCCGCGCGCGCTTGGTCGGCGTGCTGGTCGATGAACTCGCGGCGGGCGAACGTCCTTCGTTGCACCTGCCGATGCCGCAGGACAAGCGCCTTGCCGCGATGGCCGCCGCGCTGGCCGACGACCCGTCGCTGCCCGACACCATCGACGATTGGGCCGATCGAATCGGCATGGCCCGCCGCACGCTCACGCGCCGCTTCGCCGCCGAGACCGGATTGAGCTTTGCGCAGTGGCGCCAGCAGGCGAGGTTGCTCAAGGCGGTGGAGCTTCTGAGCCTGAAGGAGCCGGTGACGGCGGTGGCGCTGACGGTGGGCTACACCTCGGTCAGCGCCTTCATAGAGGCCTTCCGCAAGCACTTCAGGCGAACGCCGTCGCGCTTCTTCGAGGCGTGAAAGGCACCTGAAAGGCCCCGCTCGCGGGCAAAAAAAAGCCGGCTGGAAGCCGGCTTCTTGATTCAGGAGCGCGAGGCCCCTGGCGCTTACTTGACGTGCTTGCCGATCAGCGCGGCCAGTTCGAACATCGACACTTGGGCCTTGCCGAAGATTTCCTTCAGCTTGGCGTCGGCGTTGATGTTGCGCTTGTTGGCCTTGTCTTGCAGGTTGTTCTTCTTGATGTAGTCCCACAGCTTGCTCACGACAGCGGTACGCGGCAGCGGCGTGGAACCGACCACGGCAGCCAGTGCGGGGCTGGGGGTCAGTGCCTTCATGAACGCTGCGTTGGGCGTGCGCTTCTTTGCGGGAGCAGCCTTCTTTGCGGGAGCGGCCTTCTTTGCAGGAGCAGCCTTCTTCGCCGGTGCGGCCTTCTTGGCGGGAGCAGCGGCCTTCTTTGCCGGTGCAGCAGCCTTCTTGGCCGGAGCGGCGGCCTTCTTCGCAGGAGCCGCAGCCTTCTTTGCCGGAGCTTTCTTGGCCGGAGCCTTCTTTGCAGTTGCCATGGTTGATTTCCTTTTTTGGTTGAACACTCACCAATGAAAAACTTGCGTCTCCAGTGGCAATGCGGATGCTAAATGAGAAGAAACGCGTTTCCAAGGGAAAAAGCGCTTTTTTCATTGGGAGTTGTTGTTTTTTCAGAGGGGAGAAGCCCCGTTTTCACCGCCGGCGCCCGGGCCACGTCGCCAGCACCACGCCCACGAGTGCGATCACGAACGCGAGCAGCTGTGTCGAAGAGAGGCTTTCCCCCAGCACGAGCACGCCCACGAGGGCTGCGCTGACCGGCAGCAGCACAGCGAAAACACCCGCTTGTGCGGCTGGTACGTTGCGAAGTCCGGTCATCCAGAGCCACACCGTCCAGATGCTCGCCGCGAGCGCATAGGCCACGAGCAGTGCCCATGTACCGAAGCGCACGGCGGTGAAGTCGAACTGCAGCGCGAACCAGATGCCGAAGGGCATCGACAGCGCGAAGCCCCAGAGGTTGATGAGCGACGCGATGCGCTTGGGGCCGAGCCGTCCGGTGAGCGACTTGCCGATCACCGCATAGGCCGTCTCGCAGAGCACCGCGCAGAACACCAGCAGGTTGCCCAGCCAGGGCATCGACGCCGGCGAGGCGGAGGGCGTGGCCGATGCATGCGCGGGCGAGAGCGCCAGCAGGCCGATGCCGAGCGCGGCGCATGCGATGGCCAGGCCGATGCGCACCGTGATGCGCTCGCGCAGGAAGAGCCAGCTCGCGACGGCCACGCAGGCGGGGATCGACGCCATGATCACGCCGGCCGACACAGCGCTCGTCAGGCTCACGCCGAACAGCATGCAGATCGAGAACAGGAAGTTGCCGAGGAACGATTCGAGAAACACGAGCCAGCGCGTGTGCGCCGTCATGGGTGGCTCGTCGGGGGTGCGCTTGAGCCAATGCGGCATGGCCAGGGCGGCGATGCCGAAGCGCAGCCATGCGAGCAACAGCACAGGGAAGGCGGCAACGAGGGGCTTGGAGAGGGCAACGTAGCCGCCGACGAGCGACATGCTCAAGGCCAGGCAGCCGTAGGCCACGAGGCGGCCTGGTGTGGGGGCGGCGGAGTTCAATAGACTGAAGTTTTCGTAGTTGCTGGGAAGGCGGTTTTTCGATGATGCCCCACGTTTTTGTTTACGGCACGCTGCGCCGCGGCGGACGCAACGACATCGCGCGCTACCGGCCCGCGCCTGTGCTGGTGGGCGAGGCGGCGATCGGCGGCACGCTGTACGACCTGGGGACTTATCCGGGCGTGGTGCTGGGCGGGGCGCGGTGCGTGAAGGGCGAGGTGTATGCGATCGACCCCTCGGTGGAGGCGGCGCTCGATCTGCTCGAGGAGGTGGCCGACGACGACACGGGCGAGTACATCAGGCGGCGGGTGCGCGTGGAGGTGGGCGGGCGGTGGATCGATTGCCTGGTGTACGAGATCCATCCGTCGCGCATCGTGGGCCGGCGCGTGATCGAAAGCGGGGATTGGATCGCGCACGCGGTGCGCATCGGTGCTTGATTTTCACCACCGAAAGATTGATTGCGCATTGCGAAATCTTCCGCTGCTGCGCCGCAATATTTTTTCTCAATACGAGAAAAATAATTTTGCATTGAGAAATATCTCTGTAAGTTGTTGATTTTGATGGATGAAAAATATGTCTTCTATAAGACATAAGAGTCCGCAGCCGGATTAAAGTAACCCCACGGCCGCAGCGCCCAACCCTCAATCAACCTCACGGAGTGACCATGCCCCAGACCCTCACAGAACAACTCAGCCGCGAACAGCAAATCGCCGCCCTCGAAAAAGAGTGGGCCACCGACCCCCGCTGGAAGGGCGTCAAGCGCGGCTACAGCGCGGCCGACGTGGTGCGTCTGCGCGGCTCGTTCCCCATCGAGCACACGCTGGCCAAGCGCGGCGCGGAGAAGCTCTGGGACAAGATCAACGGCGGCGCCAAGAAGGGCTATGTGAACGCCTTCGGCGCCATCTCCGCAGGCCAGGCAATGCAGCAGGCCAAGGCCGGCCTGGAAGCCGTGTACCTGTCGGGCTGGCAAGTCGCTGCCGACGGCAACACGTCGGAAACGATGTATCCCGACCAGTCGCTCTATGCCTACGACTCGGTGCCGACGATGGTCCGTCGCATCAACAACACCTTCCGCCGTGCCGATGAAATCCAGTGGGGCCGCGGCATCAACCCGGGCGACAAGGAATTCATCGACTACTTCCTGCCGATCGTGGCCGATGCCGAAGCCGGCTTCGGCGGCGTGCTGAACGCCTTCGAGCTGATGAAGAACATGATCGCCTCCGGCGCTGCCGGCGTTCACTTCGAAGACCAACTGGCCGCAGTGAAGAAATGCGGCCACATGGGCGGCAAGGTGCTCGTGCCGACGCAGGAAGCCTGCGAGAAGCTGATCTCGGCCCGCTTCGCCGCCGACGTGATGGGCGTGCCCACCATCGTGCTGGCCCGTACCGACGCCGAAGCCGCTAACCTGATCACGTCCGACCACGACGCCAACGACAAGCCCTTCCTGACGGGCGAACGCACGCAGGAAGGCTTCTACCGCGTCAAGAACGGCCTGGAGCAAGCCATCAGCCGCGGCGTGGCTTACGCCCCCTATGCCGATCTGGTGTGGTGCGAAACCGGCGTGCCCGACATCGGCTTCGCCCGTGAGTTCGCGCAGGCCGTGCACGCTGCCTGCCCGGGCAAGCTGCTGTCGTATAACTGCTCGCCTTCGTTCAACTGGAAGAAGAACCTCGACGACAAGCAGATCGCGTCGTTCCAGGAAGACCTGTCGGAGCTGGGCTACAAGTACCAGTTCATCACGCTGGCCGGCATCCACGTCAACTGGTTCAACACCTTCCAGTTCGCCCACGCATACGCTCGCGGCGAAGGCATGAAGCACTACGTCAACATGGTGCAGGAGCCCGAATTCGCGGCGCGCGACAAGGGCTACACCTTCGTGTCGCACCAGCAGGAAGTGGGCGCGGGCTACTTCGACGACGTGACCACCGTCATCCAGGGCGGTTCGTCCAGCGTGAAGGCGCTGTCGGGTTCGACCGAAGAAGAACAGTTCCACTGATCCGCCGGATTATTTCGCTGTCACTTTGAGCCCGGCCGCGCGCCGGGCTTTTTTGCGCCCGGGATCAGGCCTCGAGGATGCAGCGCCCGCATCCCGAGCGGGCAGCGGCTAGAATCGCGGACTCTGCACTCAACAAGAGCGAGAAAGGCACCTTGGTTATGACACCGCGAACTACTCCGCAAGGATTCAGCGGCTTTTTCTTCACTGAAGGAAAAGGCCGGTAGCCCCGCGCACGCTGGTTTCTGCCAGCTCTACAACCAAGCAAAGCGCGGTCTTCCACCGCGCTTTTTTGTTTTTCTCCCCGAGGTTTTCACATGATCCAGATCACGCTCCCCGACAACTCGCGCCGCGAGTTCCCCGGCCCGGTTTCGGTGGCCCAGGTTGCCCAGTCCATCGGCCCCGGCCTCGCCAAGATGACGGTGGCCGGCAAGGTCGACGGCAAGCTCGTCGATGCCAGCGACGTCATCGACCATGACGCCAAGCTGCAGATCATCACGCCCAAGGACGACGAGGGTCTGGAGATCATCCGCCACTCGACGGCCCACCTGGTCGGCCACGCGGTGAAGCAGCTCTACCCGACGGCCAAGATGGTGATCGGCCCCGTGATCGACGAAGGCTTCTACTACGACATCTCGTTCGACCGCCCCTTCACGCCCGAAGACATGGCCGCCATCGAGGCGCGCATGCGCGAGCTGATCGCGCAGGACTACGACGTGATCAAGAAGATGACGCCGCGCGCGGAAGTCATCGAAGTCTTCAAGTCGCGTGGCGAAGACTACAAGTTGCGCCTCGTCGAGGACATGCCCGACGAGCAGGCCATGGGCCTGTACTACCACCAGGAATACGTCGACATGTGCCGCGGGCCGCACGTGCCGAACACGCGCTTCCTGAAGGTCTTCAAGCTCACGAAGCTGGCAGGCGCCTACTGGCGCGGCGACGCCAAGAACGAGCAGCTGCAGCGCATCTACGGCACGGCCTGGGCCGACAAGAAGCAGCTCGACCAATACATCCAGCGCATCGAGGAAGCCGAGAAGCGCGACCATCGCCGCCTGGGCAAGGAGCTCGACCTGTTCCACATCGACGAAGTGGCGCCGGGCGTGGTGTTCTGGCACCCGAAGGGCTGGGCGATCTGGCAGCAGGTGGAGCAGTACATGCGCGGCATCTACCGCGACACGGGCTACTGGGAAGTGAAGGGCCCGCAGATCCTCGACAAGAGCCTGTGGGAGAAAACGGGCCACTGGCAGAACTACCGCGACAACATGTTCACGACGGAGTCGGAGAAGCGCGAGTACGCGCTGAAGCCGATGAACTGCCCGGGCCATGTGCTGATCTTCAAGAGCGATCTGCGCAGCTACCGCGACCTGCCGCTGCGCTACGGCGAATTCGGCCAGTGCCACCGCAACGAGCCCAGCGGCGCGTTGCACGGCATCATGCGCGTGCGCGGCTTCACGCAGGACGACGGGCACATCTTCTGCACGGAAGACCAGATCCTCGACGAGTGCATCGCGTACACGGCGCAGCTGCAGAAGGTCTATGCCGACTTCGGCTTCACGGACATTCTCTACAAGGTCGCCACGCGGCCGGAGAACCGCGTGGGCTCCGACGAACTCTGGGACAAGGCCGAGCATGCGGTGATGGAGTCGCTGCGCCGCTCCGGCGTCGACTTCGTCATCGCGCCCGGCGACGGTGCCTTCTACGGCCCGAAGATCGAGTACACGCTGCGTGACGCCATCGGCCGCCAGTGGCAGTGCGGCACGATGCAGGTCGACTTCAACACGGCCGAGCGCCTGGGCGGCGAATACGTGACGGAATCGAGCGGTCGCGCACACCCTGTGATGCTGCACCGCGCGATTGTCGGCAGCCTGGAGCGCTTCATCGGCATGCTGATCGAACACCACTCCGGCGCAATGCCCGCATGGCTCGCTCCGGTGCAGGTTGCAGTGCTCAATATCAGCGAAGGACAGGCCGACTACGCTGCGCAAGTTGCGAAAACGCTGCAAAATCAAGGGCTTAGGGTCCAGCTGGATCTGCACAACGAAAAGATTACGTATAAAATACGGAAGCATTCGTTGCAAAAGCTCCCTTACATCGTTGTCGTGGGTGACAAGGAAAAGGAAGCAGGTGCCGTCGCAGTGCGCGCCCGGGGAAATCAAGACCTCGGTGCAATGTCCCTCGAATCGTTTGCACAACGGCTCGTGCAGGATGTTGCTGACAAGCGTTGATTTGTCTCTGAAACACCCTATATGTTTCCTTGCCAAATCGTGCCGCTTGTCCGCGAGGACTGACCGGCGTTCGCTACAGATTTTGTAGCAAATTTTGAAGGATTCTGACCATCGCTACTGCATTTCGCGACCGCCGCCACCGCGAGGAACGCCAACACCGCCTGAACCGGGAAATCATGGCCCCGGAAGTCCGCCTGATCGGCCCGGATAACGAGCAATTGGGTGTCGTGAGTCTTGCCGAGGCTTTGCGCCTTGCCGGTGAGCAGGACGTGGATCTGGTGGAGGTCGTCGCGGCGGCCAATCCGCCGGTGTGCCGCCTGATCGAGTACGGCAAGTTCAAGTACCACGAGCAGAAGAAGGCGGCCGAGGCGAAGTCGAAGCAGAAGGTCATCGAGGTCAAGGAAATCAAGTTCCGCCCCGG
This sequence comes from Variovorax sp. PMC12, assembly GCF_003019815.1. Taxonomy (NCBI): domain Bacteria; kingdom Pseudomonadati; phylum Pseudomonadota; class Betaproteobacteria; order Burkholderiales; family Comamonadaceae; genus Variovorax; species Variovorax sp. PMC12. Next base: position 1,816,352 of record NZ_CP027773.1, on the reverse strand, counting down.
TACCGACGATGGCGACTACAACATCAAGATGCGCAATATCAAGCGCTTTCTTGAAGACGGCGACAAATGCAAGATCACGCTGCGCTTCCGCGGCCGCGAGATCACGCACCAGGAGCTGGGTCTGGCACTGCTGCAACGCATTCGCGACGAACTGGGCGACCTGATCATGGTCGAGCAGTTCCCGAAGCTCGAAGGCCGGCAGATGATCATGATGATCGCGCCAGGGCGCAAGAAGGCTGGTGGCGGAGCGCCAAAGCCTGCGGCTGACGCTGCTGCACCTGCGGCGGCCTGAGGTCTGCGGTAGAGAGGTTTTGAAGGGATTTCGCCTTTGCCCGCGCTTCGCAAGAAGGGCTGGCAGGGGCGAGATAAAGAAGTGTCTCGGGGCCAACAAGTCCGTGGAGCATCCATGGCGCCTCACGAGCACAAACTAAAGGAGCATTCACATGCCCAAAATGAAGACCAAGAGCAGCGCGAAAAAACGTTTCCGCGTTCGTCCCGGTGGCACCGTCAAGCGCGGTCAAGCCTTCAAGCGTCACATCTTGACGAAGAAGACCACCAAGAACAAGCGTCACCTGCGTGGTGCAGTCGCAGTGCATGAAACCAACATGGTTTCTGTCGCCGCCATGCTGCCCGGCCGTGGCATTTAACTCAGACGAACAAGGAGTACACACATGCCTCGCGTCAAACGTGGTGTAACGGCTCGCGCCCGCCACAAGAAAGTTCTCGCACTCGCAAAGGGTTTCCGCGGTCGTCGCGGCAATGTCTTCCGCATCGCCAAACAGGCGGTGATGAAGGCGGGCCAATACGCCTACCGTGACCGTCGTACCAAGAAGCGCGTGTTCCGTCAGCTGTGGATCGCGCGTATCAACGCCGCCTCGCGTGAACTGGGCCTGACCTACAGCCAGTTCGCCAATGGCATCCGCAAGGCCGGTATCGAGATCGACCGCAAGATGCTTGCGGACATCGCCGTGCACGACAAGGCCGCATTTGCCGGCATCGTGGAGCAGGTCAAGGCCAAGCTGGCTGCTTGATTCTGCACAGCAGGCTGCCGCCTCCGGGCGGCTTCCTGCGCCCACGGCTCAAGGGCTGGCGCTTTAAAAGGCTCCAGCTCTTTTTTATTTCCCCTCGAAGATTTTTGTTGCTATGAACGAGTTGGACTCCCTTGTCGACACCGCACGCGCCGCCTTCGCCGAAGCGAAAACGCCCGCAGAGCTCGAAAACGCCAAGGCCCAGTTCCTCGGCAAGTCGGGCCGCATCACCGAGCTGATGAAGGGCATGGCCGCGCTGAGCGTCGAAGAGAAGAAGTCCCGCGGCGCGGCGATCAACGTGGCCAAGCAGGCCATCGAGGCCGCGCTGACCGATCGCCGCCAGCAACTGGCCGACGAAGAACTCTCCTTGCAACTGCGCGCCGAAGCCCTCGACGTGAGCCTGCCCGGCCGCCGCCGCATCCCGGGCGGCCTGCATCCCGTGAGCCGCACCCTGGAGCGCATCGAGGAAATCTTCTCGAGCATGGGCTTCGACGTGGCCGACGGCCCCGAGATCGAAAGCGACTGGCACAGCTTCACCTCGCTCAACAACCCGCCGAACCATCCCGCGCGTTCGATGCAGGACACCTTCTACGTCGACATCAACGGCGACGACGGCATTCCCTACAACCTGCGTCCGCACACCAGCCCGATGCAGGTGCGCTATGCGCATCAGCACATCAAGAAGTACGCCGCCGAGTTCGCCGCCGCGGCGGCCGACACCACTGGCACCGTGAAGGCGCCCGAGATCCGCGTGATCGCGCCGGGCCGCACTTATCGCGTCGACAGCGACGCCACCCACTCGCCCATGTTCCACCAGTGCGAAGGCCTGTGGCTCGGCGAGAACGTGAGCTTCAAGGACCTCAAGGTCGTCTTCACCGACTTCTGCCGCACCTTCTTCGAGCGCGACGACCTCGTGCTGCGTTTCCGCCCGAGCTTCTTCCCGTTCACCGAGCCGAGCGCCGAGATCGACATCCAGTTCGCCAGCGGCCCGCTGGCCGGTCGCTGGCTCGAGGTGTCGGGTTCGGGCCAGGTGCATCCGAACGTGGTGCGCAACATGGGCCTCGACCCCGAGTGCTACATCGGCTTCGCCTTCGGCATGGGCCCTGACCGGCTCACGATGCTGCGCTACGGCGTGAACGACCTGCGCCTGTTCTTCGACGGCGACCTGCGTTTTCTCTCGCAGTTCCAGTAAGCCCCCTCCATACATAGAAAAACCAGATCGAGATCGAAGAGATGCAATTCCCGGAATCCTGGCTGCGCGAGTTCTGCAATCCGCCCCTCGACAGCGCCGAACTGGCCGAAACGCTCACCATGGGCGGTTTCGAGGTCGAAGAGCGCCGTCCGGTCGCGCCGCCCTTCACGCGCATCGTGGTCGGCGAAATCAAGGAAGCCGAGCAGCACCCGAATGCCGATCGCCTGCGCGTGTGCCAGGTCGACGTGGGGCAGGGCGCCTTGCTCAACATCGTGTGCGGCGCGCCCAATGCGCGCGTCGGCATCAAGGTGCCGTGCGCTCTCGTCGGCGCCGAACTGCCGCCGGGTGAAGACGGCAAGCCTTTCCTCATCAAGCTGGGCAAGCTGCGCGGCGTCGAGAGCCAGGGCATGCTGTGCTCGGCGCGAGAACTGCACCTGAGCGAAGACCACGGCGGCCTGCTCGAGCTCGCTGCCGACGCGCCCATCGGCGCCGACGTGCGCGATGTGCTCAAGCTCGACGATTCGCTGCTCACCCTCAAGCTCACGCCCAACCTGGCGCACGGCCTGAGCGTGTACGGCGTGGCACGCGAACTCGCCGCGCTCACCGGCGCGCCGCTCAAGACGCCGGCCATCGCGCCGGTGGCCCCGGCGTTCAGCGACGTGCTGCCCGTCAAGGTCGAGGCGCCCGAGCTTTGCGGCCGCTTCTCGGGCCGCATCGTGCGCGGCGTGAACACCAAGGTGGCCACGCCGGCATGGATGGTCGAGCGCCTGGCGCGCTGCGGCCAGCGCAGCGTGACGCCGCTGGTCGACATCTCGAACTACGTGATGTTCGAGTACGGCCAGCCCAGCCACATCTTCGACCTCGACAAGATCCATGGCGGCCTCACCGTGCGCTGGGGCAAGGCGGGCGAGCAGCTCAAGCTGCTCAATGGCACGACCATCACGGTGGACGACAAGGTCGGCGTGATTGCCGACGACCGCGAGGTCGAGTCGCTCGCCGGCATCATGGGCGGCGACGCCACCTCCGTTTCGGACGACACGCAGAACATCTACGTCGAGGCCGCGTTCTGGTGGCCTGCCGCCGTGCAGGGCCGCTCGCGCCGCTTCAACTTCTCGACCGACGCCGGCCATCGCTACGAGCGCGGCGTCGATCCGAGCCGCACCGTGCAGATCATCGAGCGCATCACGCAGTTGATCGTCGAAATCTGCGGCGGCCAGGCCGGCGCGATGGACGACCAGAAACTGCACGTGCCCGAGGCCGTCCCCGTCACGCTTCGCGTGGCGCGCGCCGCGCGCGTGATCGGCATGCCGCTGACGCAGGCGCAATGCGCCGACGCGCTGAACCGGCTGGGCTTTGCCATCACCGAAGGCGAAGGCACGCTGACCGTGACCCCGCCGCCGCATCGCTTCGACCTGCTCATCGAAGAAGACCTGATCGAAGAAGTGGCGCGCCTGATCGGCTTCAACAACCTGCCGACCACCGCGCCGCTCGCGCCGATCACGGCCCGTGTGCGGCCCGAGGCGCAGCGTGGCCGCTTTGCGGTGCGCCGCGCCGTTGCGGCGCTGGGCTATCAGGAAACGATCAACTTCAGTTTCGTCGAGGCGCATTGGGAGCAGGACCTTGCCGGCAATGCCAATCCGATCAAGCTGCTGAACCCCATCGCCAGCCAGATGAGCGTGATGCGTTCGTCGCTGCTGGGTTCGCTGCTGCAGGTGCTCAAGTTCAACCTCGATCGCAAGGCGCCGCGCGTGCGTGTGTTCGAGCTGGGCCGTGTCTACCTGCGCGACGACAGTGTCGCCACCACCGACAGCACCGTGCGCGGCGTTCATCAGCCGATGCGCGTGGCGGGCCTTGCGTGGGGCGATGCCGACGAAGCGCGTTGGGACGGCAAGCCCGAGCGCATCGACTTCTACGACGTCAAGGGTGACGTGGAAGCACTGCTCGCGCCGCTGGTGCCGAGCTTCGAGGCAGCCGAACATCCCGCGCTGCACCCGGGCCGTTCGGCACGCGTGCTGGTCGACGGCAAGGCCATCGGCTTCGTCGGTGAACTGCATCCGCGCTGGCGCCAGAAGTGGGACTTTGCCCAGGCGCCGGTGCTGTTCGAACTCGATCTCGACGCAGTGACGGCGCGCCCCGTGCCCGTGGCGCAGCCGGTGCCCAAGCACCAGGCCGTGGAGCGCGACATCGCCGTCGTCGTGGCCGAAGCCGTCACGCACGACGCGCTGATGCAGACCATCCGCGCGGCCACGGCCGCGCAGGGCCTGCTGCGCGATGCGACGCTGTTCGACATCTACCGTCCCCAGCCGCTGCGCGATGGCGCCGTGGCTGCGCCGGGCGCGCTGGCACAGGGCGAGAAGAGCATGGCGGTGCGCCTGAGCTTCCAGAGCGACAGCGCCACGCTGACGGACGAGCAGGTCGAGCCTGCGGTGCGTGCCATCGTCGAACAATTGGGCGCCAAGCTCGGCGGCCGCTTGAGGGGGTGAAGAGAATGAATGCTGCCGACTTCACGCTCGAGGCCCTGGAAACGCCTGCGCTCACCAAGGCGCACCTGGCAGACCTGCTGTTCGAGCAGATCGGCCTGAACAAGCGTGAGTCCAAGGACATGGTCGAGGCGTTCTTCGAGCTCGTGGCAAGGAGCCTCATCGAAGGCACGGACGTGAAGATCTCGGGCTTCGGCAACTTCCAAATCCGCGTGAAGGCACCGCGGCCGGGGCGCAATCCGCGTACCGGCGAAGCCATTCCGATCGGTGAGCGCCGCGTGGCCACTTTCCACGCGAGCGCCAAGCTCAAGGAACAGATTCACGGCAGCATCGAGCCGCAGGGCGGTGCGGCGACCGAAGTCGAGTGGAGCCTTGGCACCGAGTGAATGAATAGTGCTTGGTGCTGCGCGCTTGCGTAGAGTAATCTCTAAGGTTTCCCGCGCACAGTCTTGATTTCAATGGAGAAAACGCTCCCGCCGATTCCTGTCAAACGCTACTTCACCATCGGTGAGGTGGGCGAGCTCTGCGGCGTCAAGCCGCACGTGCTGCGCTATTGGGAGCAGGAGTTCACGCAACTGCGGCCCATGAAGCGGCGCGGCAACCGCCGCTACTACCAGCACCACGAGGTGCTGATGATCCGCCGCATCCGTGACCTGCTCTACGACCAGGGCTTCACCATCAGCGGTGCACGCAACAAGCTGCAAGAACTGGTGCAAGGTGAGCGCGATCGCCGCAAGGCCGGTGGCGAACTGCCGCTCGAAGGCATGGAAGCGATCGAGATCGAACAGGAAGAATTCGATGCGGCCGTTCAGGACGCGCCGGCACCCGTGGCTGCCGCTGCGCCGAAGATGGCCGATCTGTCGCAGTTGCTGAACCTTCGACGCGAACTCTTTGAAATTCGTGAGCTGCTGACTGTCGGACACTGAATTTTCACAGCTATAATTGAGAGCTTCGGTGTGTGGCGCAGCCTGGTAGCGCACTTGCATGGGGTGCAAGGGGTCGAAGGTTCGAATCCTTTCACACCGACCAAAATCAGTAGATGGAACAACGGCTTACGCTCACAAGGCGTAGGCCGTTTTTCTTTGCGCGTGACGAGCAGAGGTTCACCCGGCCTGGACCTGCGGTGGAACTGACGCCCTCAGTCTTGGACGAGATGTTTTTCACGATTGGCAAAGGTTGTGCGCAATGCTCGACGAGCAGATTGGCGCTTGTGAACTAGTTCCTGTGCCTATGGGACGGTGCCTTTTATCCTCAAGACCATGATGAGAGCACCAACCCACATTCTTGACCTGCCCGATGGTTGGACTGCTGATTTCGAGATCGTCCGCACCCTTCATGGCTCCTATGCCGGCATTGCCAGGCTGAGCCTCAGTGGTGTGCAGAAGTGCGCGTTGGTCATCACCCAGCAACTGACCTGGGACGGCGCCTTCGAGCGCGCATGTGCGCGGGCCGCGCACTTCGTGCGGGAGTGGATCTCAAGCGCTCGGGAGTGATGCAGGCTTTTCTGCACGCATAGATAGCGCTCTTCTTGAAGGGCTCCGGCTAGATATCGCCGAGAACTGTCAAAAAGTACCGAATCGGAAGAGGGCCAGTCTCCGGAGTGAGACGTCCGGTCAAGTCCGTGGATGACGAGCCAGCACTCTCTGTATCCGCCTTGCGACGCCAACGTCGCGGCGGCCCGGAGACCGCTTCCCGTCATGTACCTGCATCCACTTCTTGCCAAGTTGCCCACCCTCGAGCGCGACGCGCTCGTCCAGTCCAGCGAACTGCGCTCATACCGGCGCAACGCTCCGGTTCTCGTTGCCGGTGATTGGACAAGCCACATCTACTGTGTCGCGAATGGCCTGCTGCGCGTAGCGGCCCCGGGCGGCGGCGATGGCACGGACGTCACGACCGATTTCATTCGTCCCGACGACTTCTTCCTCGGCCCATCCTTGAGCGAGGACAGGTACCAAGCCAGGCAGGGCTTGATCGCGGTGCTGCCGTCGTCGGTGTACCTCGTTCCGGCCGCCGCACTGCGCGAGTTGTGCGCGAAGCATTCAGAGGTGGCGCTCGGTCTCCTGGGGCTTGCGATGAATCGCATGTCCGGCATTCGTGGGCAGATGCGCAGCGTGTCGGAACTGCCGACCGAAGACTTGGTGAGCCGCGTGCTTCAGCAGTTGACCCACTTGGCACCAGCAGGTGCTGGCAGCTACGACAGGCGCATCACGCAGTCGGTGATCGCCTCTTACTCGGGGCTCTCGCGCGAGGTGGTCAACAAGACGATGCGCAATCTGGAGAGCAGGGGGCTCGTGCGACGCGACGAGGACGGAATTCATGTGCTGCCGCAACTCGTGGAGGCTCCGGCGCCGCCTCGGGTATCCGGTACATCGACCGGATGCAGCCAGCGCGTGTAGTGCGTAGGGGCGGCGGGAGACGAGGAAGGCGAGAGAACGATCGCGCCATTAGAAAAATCTTCTTCTCATACCAAGGAACTAATTCCTTGGTGTGACATTGCCCGCGGCCTATTCTCGGCGCATGAGTTCAACGCAACAACAACAACTTCTGGTCGAACTGCCCGACGGGTGGTCGAGCCGGATCGATATCAAGCAAACCACCAATGGCCGCTACGCGGGTGTCGCCGAATTGAGCCTGCAGGGGCTCAAGTGGGGCGTTCTGGTCTTCATGCAGCAGCCGTCGCTGGAAGCCGCGCTGGCACGTGTGCGGCTGCGGGCCAGCCAGTTCGCGAGAGAACGGATTTCGCTGCTCGACGTCGAAGCGCGGATGCAGCTGCACTGAGGCTCAAATGAAGAAAGCCCGCGCAAGGCGGGCTTTGGGATGCGGTCGTGGACTCTCTCACGCAGTCCACGGTTGCGGCAGATTTTCATTTGCCCATGTTTTTCCTATCCCGCGCATGAAGATTGCCAAACCACGCGCGATGGCAAACGCGGCACCATCGATGTTCTCCTTGGACAAGCTTGGAAGAACATCATGAAGACATTCAGAAAGCTCATCGGCGGCGCCATCTCTCTCGCAGGCGCGGTGGTGATCGTTGCCCAGCTTCATGTGGTCGTGCCCGGGGCCTGAAGCCCACACCGGCCGGTTGATCTGATGGCGGAACGGCTCCTGGAGCCGTTCGCACAGCCATTGCGCCAGTTCGCTCTCGCTCCAGCTCAGTCCCGTGAGCCGTCCGGTGTTCTTCGAACATTGTTTACAAATGTGAGCAGGAACACATTCACGGGCCGAAAGCGAATGCCAACGGCTACTGTAATCCGTAGTATTCATTTTGTTTCAAATGTCCTACGGAGCTTGCAACGTGATGGTTCAAAGATCCCCGTTCTTCCGAACGTACAAGCCACGCCATGCCGTGTGCGGGTCTGCCTCACGAACGCGTGGCGCCGATGAGTCGAGGGCCACGTCCATGCCTTATTCCTAGCTGCCGCAGCGCGAGCGCAGGCGTTCTCCGCCTGACGCTGCGCACTACCTCGCCGTGACCCGATAGCCGATCGCGAGGCCTCCTGAAAAGAAGGCCCGTCGTCTGACGGCTGTCGCCTGCGCGTCGAGTTTCCAAAAGTCCGGTTCGAACCCGCGTTGCGACGTGGGATGGCCGACTGTTGCCGCAAGAAACGCGGTGGCTCTTTCTTCTCTTGTGTGACTTCGACGCAGAAATTTTCGACCGAGGATGCAATGCCTGCTCTCTCTCCGCTGACAACCTGGCCTCTCGGCGCGGACCTGCCCGCCGGCTGGGCACCGCGTGCGTCGGCGACGGGCGACGCGGCAAACGACCGCCCGCCTCGCGACGCGAGCGACGCGCAGGACACGATGCGCATTCCCTATGCGGACTCGGTGCCCTTCGTTTCCACCGTGCCCGCCGAGCTCTTCGCGCGCCAGCCGCGGCACAGGCCTTGCGCCTACGTCTTCATCGCGAACCTGCCGCACCTCGCCGAGGCCTACGGACAAGATTTCGCGTCGAGCGCCAGCCGCGAGATCCAGCGCCGCCTGTGCGCGAATTTCCTGTGTTCGGCCGAGACCGATCTCGCCCGCCTGCGCGACGACTGCTTCCTGCTCTGGGCCAACGATGCCTTCGCGGCCGGCACGGTGCGCGCCGGCTCGTCCGTGAGCCGCGAGCTTGAGACGCTGCTGGCCGAACTCGGCGCGGAGCCGGTGCGCGCCGGCGGGATCGCCGCAATGGCGCAGCTGCATGCCGACTGGATCGAGGTGCGCCCCCCCGAGGAACTCGGCACCGCCGAGATCGAGCTCACGCTGTGGACCGCGCAGCCTTTCCCCGAGTCGGGCGAGAGCAGGGCGGACGGATGGCGCCAGCGCTACCGCGCCGACATGGACGTCGCCGTGCACGTCAGCGAGGCCGTGCTGGCCCAGGGGCTGAGCTTCGGATGGCAGCCCGTGGTGCACGCGGGCGGCATCGCCACCATCTTCTACAGAGAGGGCCGCCCGCGCATCGCCCCGAGCCGCGGAGAACCCGCGTCGCTCGCGCCGGAGGTGTTCCTGCCATGCCTGCAGCGCCTGGGCCTTGCGCGCGCCTTCGACCGCCTCGTGCTGCGGCGCGCGATGGAAGCCCTGAGGCTGCGTCCTTCGGCGCACATCGGCGTGCGCATCAGCGCGCAGAGCGCCAAGCCCGATCACTGGTGGGCTTCGCTGCTGTCGGCGCTCGACGAAGAGTTTGCGTTGGCCTCGCGCCTGGTGATCGAGATCACCGGCAGCAGCGGCCTGCCCGACCTTGAGGCGGCGCGCGATTTCTGCGTGCAGCTGCAGTTGCGCGGCTGCCGCATCGCGCTGCGCGACTTCGGCGGCGGCGGCGACAACCTGGCGGCCGTGCAGGCCTGCCGCCCCGACATCGTGAAGCTCGACGCTTCCTTCCTGCGCCGTGCACGCAGCAGCGCCTTCGGCCGCGAGTGCCTGCAGGGAATGGTCTCGCTGTGCAGCCACTTCGCGACGCACGTGGTGGTCGACGGCGTCGAGCGCGAGGACGACGTGCACGTCGCCCTGGCCGCGGGCGCGCAGTGGCTTCAGGGTTACAGCGTTCGCGGCAGCGAGCCGCAAAGCCAGGCCGAGGCGCCCGCCGCCCGGCGCCAACAGGTGGACTTCTCATGAACATGCCTACGGACCTGCACCTTCGCCTTGCCCGGTTGAACACCGAGCTGCTCCAGCTGCAACGCGCAGTGCAAGACCTGATGCAGCAATGCGTCATGCACTCGGACAACGCGAGTGCGGACGACATCGTCGCCAAGGCCCAGTACCTGGCGCTCGAAGCCGCGTTGCGCATGCCCGATGCGCGCAGCACGACGCGCGCATGACACCGCTTCCCCCTTCAACGTTTCCTCTCTCCCGCAGAAATCCTATGCCTACCCAACTCGTCCAGGTTCCCCCCGGCGCGCGACACCTCCGGTTGCGCCAGCGCTTGTCTTTCGTTTCGCTCAGGCACTTCATGCAAGTGGGTGTGCATGCGTTCTTCGTGGTCGCGGCAGTGGGGGCTTCGGCCAACAACGTGGGCGAGAACAGCGCCTGGCAGTTCCAGACCTCCGCGGACAAGGCCAACCAGGCCGCGGTGCAGGACATGATCCAGCGCAAGAAGGCCGGCAGCTATGGGGCGGCCAACTACACCACCAACAACTACGTCGGCAAGCAATACAACTGCGACATCACGGCCACGGCACAGGGCAACCAGGGCACCAACAGCACGGTCGCCAATTCGCCCAGCACCAGCGGACCGGCCGCCAATTCCACGGGCAATGCCAACACGGGCTATGGCGGCGCGGGCACGGTGACGACGGGCCAGGCCAATACCGGCACCGTCGGCTCGTTCGTGAACGGGTCCACCAGCAGCAGCGTGCAGGGCTGGTCCAGCCAGGCCCTGAACTCCAACCAGACCAACACCGGCAACCAGAGCGCCAGCGTCGGCGGCAGCTCGGCATGCGCATTCGGCGCGCTCAACTGACAGGGAAGAAGAAAGAATGATCACGTTCGAGTCGATCCGCGCATTGCCGCGCGTCAAGAAGACGGCCGCGTCGCGCGGCCTGCTGGCGGCAGCCGCCGTCATGAGCCTGGCCGGTTGCGTGACCGCGCCGCAGCAGCAGCTTGCGCCGAAAGAGGCGCCCATCGTCCTCGGCCCAGCCGTGCGCGAGAACATCACGCCGATGGAGCCCGTGCTCGCCTGCTTCGGCGACCACGTGGCCGCCATGCAGCGTCCGCCCATCGTCATCACCGTGGGCGACGTGAAGGACTACACCGGCAAGTACAGCATCAACGAAGGCAATGCCATCACGCAGGGCGGCGCGCTGATGGTGTATTCGGCACTCGGCAAGCTCGGCGGCGCGGTGCAGGTGGCCGAGCGCTTCGACCCCGTCATCGCCGAACGCGAGCTCGGCTATGCCGACCGCCGCCAGCTCGGCGATGGCCGCACGCACCAGCTCGCCGGCCCCAACGGCGGGCAGGTGGTGCCGTGGCTGCCGTACTTCGGCGGTTCCATCAACAAGTCCGACTACTTCATCGTCGGCGGCATCACCGAGCTCAACTACAACATCAACTCCGGCGGCGCCGAGGTCGCGGTGAACCAGGTGGGCATCAAGGCGCGCACCTTCAGCCAGTCGGTGGGCGTGGACCTGCGCATCGTCGACACCAAGACGCTGATGATCGTCAAGACCATCAGCCTGACCAAGCAGTTCAACGGCTACGAGGTCGGCTTCAACGTCTTCCGCTTCTTCGGCAGCAAGCTGTACGACATCGACGTCGGCGCCAAGGGGCAGGAACCCGTGCAGATGGGCGTGCGTGCCGCGCTCGAAGAGGGCGTGGTGCGCCTGGTGGCCGCCGTCTCCAAGGTCGACCCCGAGCCTTGCCTGGGCATGCGCATGAACGACCAGCTGCAGATGGTGCCGGCCGAGAAGCTGCGCAGGGTCGCCAACCCGCTGGTCGATTCGGCCGGCACGCCGGTGCAGCAGGGCGAGGCCGTCAACGCGGCCAGCCAGACCGGCGCCAGCCTGTCGGGTTCCAGCGTGCAGATCCCGTTCGAGTTCGGCGCCGCCGCGCTCACGGGCGGCACGCTGAACCTGCTCGACCAGATCGCCGCGGCCGCCGCCAAGGGCGCGACCGAAGTCGTGCTCGTGGCGCGCGACACCGAGAACTGGGACGCCGGCAAGCGCGACATGTTGACAGACCAGCGCATCGGCGTGGTCACGTCCGCGCTCGCGTCGCGCGGAATCGCCCCCGGCGGCATCAACGTCACATGGCGGCCTGACAAGGCGGACACGTCGATCCATCGCGACGGTCCCGGCCTGCAGGAGATCGCCAAGCTCCGCGTGCAGGGCGCGGGGAGGGGTGGACCGGCCCGCACGGTCCGCGAGGAGAACGCAACCGGAGGGAAGTAACCGACACCGAGTCCCCAACCGCACCACCACCACCACAACGCATCACGTTTCCAGATCGGTCCCCTTCGGGATCGAGTCAGTCATCCGATCCAAAAAGGAAAATCCATGAAGAAGAATCGCAAGAATCACGGCGCCGGCACCCCGGCGCTCGGCAGCGTTGGCCTTGCAGTGCTCGCCATGCTGATGGGCAGCGGCGCGCAAGCCGCCGATGTGAGCTTCGGCACCCCGTCCACAGTGACGGTCACGGGCCACAAGACCGTGCAGAGCGTGCAGGGCAACACCGTCGGTGTTTCCGCCGACACCTCGGACACGACGACCGGCGTCACCGTGGTCGGCCCGCAGGCCGGCACCAGCAACACGACGACCAACAACCAGGTCAAGCCCACCGCCATCGGCAACACCTTCACCAACTCGATCGACCTGTCGCTGACCGGCAATGCTCCCGACTCGAGCGCCGAAGGCTCGGCTTCGCTCGGCGTGCAGACCAACAGCGGCGTGGTGTCGAGCACCGCCAACAACAACGTCGTGAAGGTCGACCTGACCGGCTTCACCAGCGGCAGCGCTTCGAACACGGCCAACACCATCGCGGCCAGCACCACGCTGAACAGCGGCTCCTCGACGATCGCCGGCACGGTGCCGAACGACTACACCTCAGGGACGGCAGGCATCACGAGCATCAGCTACACGCCCGGCGGCAACTCCGCCACCGCGCAAGGCAGCATCGCCATCACCTCGGCGCAGATGGGCACGGGCGCCGCCTCCAGCGCGACGGCCGGCGAGAACGAGGTCACGCTGAGCCTGACCTCGCCCGCCACCGCCACCGTGACTGCCGGTCCGGTGCTCGACAACAACACCGTCTCGGCCACTCTCAAGGGCAACGCCGCGACCAGCACGGCCAGCATCCAGCCAAGCGGCGCGCCGACGTTCGTCGGCTCGGCCGTCGTGTCGAACCTGCAGCTGAACCAGGCTGCCGGCGTCGGCGTGACCCACAGCGCTGTCACCGAAGGCACGACCATCGGCGCGACCGTGGCCGGCAACGCCCCGGGCGTCACCAACACGCTGACGGGCGGTCTCTCGGTCCAGGGCAACACCGTGTCGAGCGCGGTCACCGGCAATGAGTCGCTGGGCGCGGCGGGCGTGGCGGGCAACCGGATCGTGCTGGGCGACGGCATGTCCGTCACCGGCTCCGGCGGCCCGGGCTTCAACAACGCAAGCTTCAACGGCGGCGCCTTGTCGAACGTCGTGGCGGCCGACCTGGCGATTCTCAACAGCCAGGGCAATGTCGGCGTCTCGCTTTCCAGCCAGACGCAGGGCACGTTCATCGGTGCCGCGGTGCAGTCGATCGACAACGGCTCGGTCAACCTTTCGGGCAACAGCGTGACCTCGGCAGCCACCGGCAACGCGGCTTCCAGCGCCATTGCCAGCGGAAATAACGCGGCTGCATTTGCAGCCACCGCCGCGCTGGCCAGCCAGCAGAGCAACTACCGCGCCAGCGTGGAAGCCAGCACCGGCCCGTCGGCTGTCGGCGTGATCTCCGGTTCCGAGAACGGCACCAACAACGCCAGCACGCTGACCGTGGGCAACAACCGCATCGCGGCCACCGCTTATGGCAGCAGCGTGAGCCAGAACCTGTCGCTCGAAGCGAATGCAATGCCCCTGGTCGGGACCGCATTCCTCAACGGCGGCAGTACGCCCGACGGCAACGTGAACGCCAACGGCGCAGCAACGGTGTCGAACCTGCAAGGCAACTACGGCGCCGCGGTCAGCGCCACGAACGCTCTCTCCGTCCTCGGCCTGAGCGCCGATTCGCGCGGCACCGGCGGCGACACCATCAAGGCGAGTGCCTTCGCGGTCAACGGCAACACCCAGGAAGCAGTGGCTGTCGGCAACAGCGCGGGCAATGCGCTGTCGCTGACCGGCACCAGCGTGGGCTCGGGCGCCGGCGTGGCCAATGTGCAGGTCGTCGACGGCAACTCGCCGGTGCAGGCCGAACTCGTCGGTGCCACGGCCACCGCGTACCTCGGCACGCATTCGACCGACACCAGCGTGGCGCTGACCAACAACCTGCAGCGCGCTGTCGGCTACGCCAATTCGGCATCCAACACTCTGAACGTTGCGGCCAACGGCGCCAACGTGGCTGCGGCGGGTGGACCCGCTTCGGTCGTGTTCGCTGCCGGCAACAACGTCAGCGCCGGCTACGGCGTGCTGAGCAGCCAGTCGGCGCTCGGCGACGTGACCGCCAGCGCATCGGGCACCGCGCAGCTCCTGCCGGTGAGCGCACTGCAAGTGCTGGTTGAAGGCAACGTCACGCGCGGCACCGTCACCAACGAAGGCAACGCCTTCGTCGGCGCGGCCTACGGCAACGACGTGGCCAACGGCGCGAAGCTCGCGCTGGGCACCGGCGTGACGACCACCGGCTTCTCGTCGGTGGCGAACGTGACCAGCGTGCAGAACGCGGCCGGTGCCGTCGAGGCAGCCGCGTCCGGTGGCTCGGTGGTGAACACGAGCATCGAGGACAACCTTGCGAACTCCTCGGTCTCGACGTCGACCAACCAGATCCAGGCGCTGGCCTACGGCAACCGCGCGAGCGGCAACACGCTGTCGGTGACGGGCAATTCGCTGTCCACCGCAAGCACCGCCGGTGTTCGCCAGGGCGCCGTGTCGAACGTCGGGCAGCTGATCACCGATGCTTCGTTCAGCGTGCAGAACGTGCAGACCGGCTCGGGCTCTGTCACCGCCACCCAGCGTGACACGACCACGAACCCGGCTTCGCCCCTCGCCGCACAGGTGCGCACGGACATCGGCGGCTCGGTCACGGGCTCCACGGTCGCGTCCAACGGCAACAGCTCCAGCGCTGCCGCAACGAGCAACAGCGCCACCAACGGCCTGACGCTTGCGGGCACCACTATCGCCACCTCGGGCGCGCTGCAGAACTCGCAAGGAACGAGTGCCGACGTGAATGCGCTGATCGGCCTGGCCGGTACGCCTGGCTCGCCGGCTACGCCTTCGACGCCGTTCACTTACAACGCGCACGTGCTGGATCCGGAAGCCCTCGGTGGCAACACCCTTGGCGGCAACACGACAATCACGAGCGGCACGCTGGGTGTGTTGCAGTCCAGCCTGACGCCTGCAGAGATCACTTACCTGACCTCGAACGGCTGGGCGGTTGGCACGGGTGCGAACGCCGGTCTGCTGACGGCACCCGCCAACATCCTGGGCGTCGTTTCGACGACCACCTACGACAACTTGCACGCGTCACAATCGGTACCCTTCAACGCAACGATCCCCGGCGCGTCCGCAACGGCAGCCGTACCGAACCAGGGCGGCGTCACCGTCGCCGTGGCCGGCGCGGTCACCAACTCGCAGCTGAGCGTCAACGGCAACACCGCCAACGGCGCGGTCACCGGCAACACCGCCACCAACAGCGTGTCCGTCACCGGCGGCAACATCGCTGCGGGCAGCGGCGCCACCGTGGCAACGGCGGGCACGCTGCCGCTGGGTTCCGGCACCGGTGCGCAGGCCGACCATGCGCTGTCGAACGTGCAGCAGGTGAACGAAGGCGCAAGTCTCACGACCAGCGTGTTCGGCACCTATGCCATCGACACAACCGCGGGCGCGGCCATCTCGGGCTCGACCCTGAGCGTGTCGAACAACAGCCAGCGCGGCAGCGCGGTCGCCAACACGGCGGCCAACAGCGTGGCACTGAGCGGCAACAGCGTGCAGGCCACCACGGCGCTGGCGTCGCAGCAGAGCAGCGCGGCTGCGGTGTCGGCCGGCTCGGCACTCGAGCTGTACGCACCGGGTGCGGTGTCGAACTCGTCGGTTGCTCTTTCGGGCAACAAGAACGTGTCGCTCGGCGTGATCAACGACGTGACCAACACGCTGGCCGTCACCGGCACCAACGTGACGCCCGTCGGCGCCGCCGTCAACGCGACCCTGAACCCGGCCACCGCCACCGGCGACCATGTGCTGAACAACAACCAGGTTGCCTCCACCAGCGTGAGCAGCGCGGCCAGCACGCGCCTGTACAACCAGGACCAGGTGGCAACCGCCACCGCGGGCCTGGCGAACAGCAGCGTGACCGTGACCGGCAACAGCACCGCGGCAGAAGCCTCCGCCAACCGCGCCGACAACAGCGTGGCCCTGAACGGTGCGGCGCTGCAAGGCGCCAACGCCGGCCTGGTCAACACGCAGAGCAGCTCCGCGGCAGTGGCGTCCAACGCCACCACCTCGGCCACGTTCCAGCTGAACGGCACCGCACCGGCCTCGGCCGCGGCGCTGAACAGCGGCGTGACGATCGACGGCAACAGCACCACGTCGCTGGCGCGCGGCAACGCGGCCACCAACGCGCTGAACGTCGCGGCCGGCAGCAGCTACGGCACCTCGACCGCCGGTACGGCCGGCAGCACGCTGGGTACCACGCAGGCCACGGCCGCCGTGCTGAACACCCAGGGCAACTCGGGTGCGGTGACGTCGAACGCCACGGGGACTTACCAGGTCGCGCTCAACGGCCAGGCCGTGGGCACCGTGCCGGGCCTGATCAACGGCACGGCGGCTGTCACGGGCAACACCGTGGCCGCGCAGGCGTACGGCAACAGCGCGACCAACACGCTGACCGTGACGGCACCGGCCACCGGTCGCCCGACCGCCGCCATCGGCAACTACCAGACCAACAGCGGCGCCATCGTCGCGACGGCCACTGGTGTGAACTACGGCGTGGGCGTGACGGGTGCGACCAACGGCAGCACCCTGCGCGCCGCGGGTAACCAGGTCACCGCCACGGCGGTGGGCAACTCCGCCGTGTCCACGATCGCGTCGGCCCGCTAAGGGTTGCCGCTCCAGCCCCGGCGGGATTTCCCTCGCCGGGGCTTCTTGTCCGCCCGGGCCGCTTGCGCGGTCCGGCGTCGCAGGCCCCAAGGGCGGGGCCATGCCGGGTTGGGCAATGCCGTACGCCGGTTCCGGATCGATCCACATCGCTTCCGGCTTGCCCTCTCGCCAGGAAAACCTTCAGCCATGTATCTGCATCCCCTCATAGCCAAAGTGCCGCCCGCCGAACGCGCGGCCCTGGTCCAGTGCAGCGAGTTGCGCTCGTACCGGCGCAACGACGTCGTGCTCAACGCCGACGAATGGACGGACCGCATCTACTGTGTGGCGAGCGGCCTCTTGCGCGTGGTCGCGCACGGCCGCGAAGACGGCGGCGACGTCACCACCGACTTCATTCGCCAGGACGACTTCTTTCTCAGCCCCTCATTCTCCGAAGACCGCTACCAGGCCATGCAGACGCTCGTCGCGGCCTTGCCGTCTTCGGTCTACCTCGTGCCCGTGGCGGCCGTGCGCAAGCTGTGCGGCCAGTACCCGGAAGTGGCCATCGGCCTGCTGGGGCTCGCCATGAAGCGCATGTCGGTCATTCGCGGGCAACTGCGCCGCATTTCCGCGCTGTCGTCCGAAGACCTGGTCAGCCGCGTGCTGCACCAGCTGACCCAGCTCGCCCCGGCCGTGACCGGCGGCTACGACAAGCGCATCACCCAGTCGGTGATCGCCTCTTACTCCGGCCTTTCGCGCGAGGTGGTCAACAAGACCATTCGCGACCTGGAGAGCCGCGGCCTCGTGCGACGCGACGAGCACGGCGTGCACGTGGACGCCGATTTCGCGGCCACCGACTTCGGCGGCCTGTTGCCGGTGGAGGAAAACCTCTCGCACATCGAGCCGCACCAGGGCAATCCGATGTTCGCGCCCGACATGCTCGACGGCTCGCGCGGCTCGGCCGACCGGACCGGCAAATCCGGACGGCCCTGATCAGCTTGCCTGCACCTGCGAGGCTTTCCATGAGATGAACCTGGGGCGTGGATGAAGTTTCGCCCGCAGTCGCCAGTTCGGCGCGCGCGCCGTATCCTCGACGGCGTTCTGCGGATCCACATGAAAACTTCAAGACACCCACTTCTTCGCCCGCTGGTCGCGCGGCCGCGGCTCTTCATTGCCGCGGCCATCGCCATCGCGGTCGGCATCCTGCTGCCGTCGGCCATCGAGGCCCACCTGGTCACGCGGCTGCTCATCGCATGGAACACCGGCGCATGCCTCTACGTGGCACTGGCCGCGACGATGATGATCCGGTCGTCGCCGCAGCACATGCGCTACCGCGCGCAGCTGCAGGACGAGGGGCAGATCGTCATCCTCGTGCTGGTGGTGGTGTCTGCCATCGCGAGCCTCGCGGCCATCGGCGGGGAGCTGGCGGTGGTTAAGGACATGCACGGCTTCGAGAAGATCGCGCACATCGCGCTGGCCGGGCTCACGGTCATGTCGTCGTGGGCCTTCACGCAGATGATGTTCACGCTGCACTATGCGCACGACTACTACGCGGCAGTCAGCAAGGGGCGCAAGCCGGGGCTGCAGTTTCCCGATGACGAGGTGCCGACCTATGGCGACTTCTTCTACTTCTCGGCAGTGATCGGCACTTCGGGGCAGACGGCGGATGTGTCCTTCGTGTCGAAGCCCCTGCGGCGCATCGGCTCGGTGCACTGCATCCTCGCGTACCTGTTCAACACGACGGTGCTGGCGCTGCTCATCAACATCGGCGCAAGCCTGTTCTGAGCGGCCAAGGGAGGGGAAATGCGGGCGTGCCAATAATGGCGCCATGCCTTCTTCGAACCGACTTTCCCCGACCCGTTTCTTTCTGTTGCTTGCGTTGCTGCTGGCCCCCTTGATGGGTTGGGCGCAAAGCCGCGCGGAAGCGCTGCTGCAGTTCGAAGGCGTGCAGGCGCGCTACCAGGCTTCGTATGCGCCGGGCGCGGTGGCGCGCGGTGCGCGCGAGCTGCTGGAGCCCGACGACCAGGCCATCGCCGACAAGGCCCTGAAGGCACTCGACGCCGCCGCCAGCCGGGCATTCAGCGCCAAGGCTTCCGTGGCCGCAATCCAGCAGGAAGTGGCATCTGCCGGCAACGGCGGTGCCGCGCCCAGCCCCCAGGTGCTGGCCGCCGTCGCCCGCTTCGCGAAGCTGCGCGCCGACTACGCCGCCATGAGCGAGGCCGGAAAGGCCGAATTCTTCAGCCGCGAACGCGCCAAGCCGGCCGACCCGGCGCGCACCGAACTGCTCGAACGCATGGCCGTGGGCGACGTGCGCGAAATCGATTTCTCGAGCCAGCTGCTGATGAGCGCGGTGGTCAAGCAGCTGGCGCGCGGCAACGGCGGCCAGCTCAGCGCCTTGCCCGACAGCACGCTCGACATGGCGCTGGACACCCTGTGGTCGCGCGGCGTGACTTCGACGCGCCCGCGCAACCTGATGATCGTGGCGCGCGAATTCGAAAAGCAGGTCACGCAGGCGCTGCTGGCCGCGTCGCCCGACGAAGACGTGGCCGCCTTGCTGGCCTGGCGCAACGAGCCGCAGGCGGCGGCCGAGCGCGAGGCGCTGGTGGGAACCTACCGCGCCGAGGTCAAGGGCAGCGGCGGGGTGGCGCTGCGCACGCTGATACGCGGCTGGCCGCGCTCCTGAGCGCAGCACCCGCGTTGCCGCAGGGGCGGCCCCTGGCGGTCGCCGTCGCATATCCGGAGGCGCGTGGCATCATGAAAACGCCCGGCGTCCCGGGTTCGATCCTTCTTCCTCATATCCCACAACAACACAGGAGACCTCACTCATGTTTCCCATCCGCATTGTTTCGCTGGCCATCGGGCTTGCCGTGTCGGTGATCGCACAGGGCGCCGCCGCCCAGGCATGGCCCACCAAGCCGATCCGGCTGGTCGTTCCCTTTTCCGCTGGCGGCGCCAACGACCTGATGGCGCGCGCGGCGGCCGAGGGCGCGTCGAAGCAGCTCGGCCAGCCGGTCATCGTCGACAACAAGCCCGGCGCGGGCGCGATCCTGGGGGCCGACGTGGTCGCCAAGAGCGCCCCTGACGGCTACACCTTTCTCGTGAGCGCGGCCGGCGTGGTGTCGAACAGCATGATCAAGAAGAGCATGCCGTACAAGGACGATGCGCTGGTGCCGGTTGCAATGATCGGTCTGGCGCCTTCGGTCATCGTGGTGCCGGCCAATGCGCCCTACAAAGACTTGAAGGAGTTCGTCGCGGCCTCCAAGAAGTCCGGCGGCGGCTTCCACTGGGCCACCGCGGGCACGGGCAGCACGCCGCATTTCGTCGAAGGCATTCTCGAGACGAAGTACGGCAGCAAGCTCGACGTTGTGCCCTACAAGAGCGGTTCGGAGTCGATCACCGCGGTGCTCGGCAGCCAGGTCGAGGCCACCTCGGAAGCCAGCATCGTGGTGCTGCCCTATGTGAAGAGCGGCAAGCTGAAGGCGCTGGCCGGCACCTGGACACAGCGCATTTCGGCCTACCCCGACCTGCCGACGGCGGCGGAAGAGGGCTTCCCCGAGATCCGCATCGCCCACTGGGCCGGCGTGCATGCGCCGCGCGGCACGCCCGACGCCATCCTGGACAAGATGGCCGCGGCCGTCGACGCCGCGATGAAGGCCCCGGCCACGGTCGAGCGCCTGAAGGGCATGGGCATCGAGCCTATCGGCGGCACGCGGGCGAGCTTCACCAAGTTCGTCGACGAAGAGCGCGTGCGGCTGGGCGGCGTGGTCAAGGCCACGGGCATGAAGGAAGACTAGCAACTGGCACGCAATGTGCATGCAGCTTGTCGAGCCGCGAGCGGATACGCAAATCGGCACGTTTCCAGCGCATGAAAGGGCAATTGAGTTAGCGGCGTCAGAAAGTTCCTCGTCATTGTTTCAATTTCATGAACACTGCGGTTCGATTGAATAGGGTTTTCCCTAGGAATCGTGGTGCACACTTGAGGCACTCAAAAGCCCAATGAAGAAGGAAATTGAAATGAAGACCTCGAACATCCTCGCCGCCGCCGCTCTGTCCCTGCTCGCCGCCGCTGGCGCCCACGCAGAAACCTACGAAGGCGTGCAGCCCCTGACCTCCGGCTACAGCCGCGCCGACGTGGCGCCCCAAGCCGTGGCAGCCGCCCGTGCCGGCAACGCCTACGGCGACAACGAAGGCGCCGCATCGACCGCAACCCCGGTCCTGGCCGCTTCCGTCGACCGCGCCACCGTTCGTAGCCAGGCCGTCGCCGCTGCACACGCACCTGGCCAGAACCTGCGCCCCGAAACCTTCGCCGGCAGCGTGATCCCCGCTCAAGCCAAGAGCCTGAGCTTCACGCGCCAAGCCGGCCTGTAATCGATGAAGGCGGCGCAAGCCGCTTCGGTCACAAGCCAATGAAAAACCGGACCTGCGAAAGCAGCGTCCGGTTTTTTCATTGGGGCCTGGCTTTGTGCCTGGCGCCGTGCCTGTGGCAGTCCGCGGCATGGTCGTCGACGATGCCGGTGGCCTGCATCCATGCGTAGACGATCACCGGCCCGACGAACTTGAAGCCGCGCTTTTTCAGTGCGGCGGAGATTTCCTCCGACAGCGGCGTCTTCACAGGCACGCTTCCGGTGCGGTTCACGATGGGCTTGCCACCAGCCATGCCCCAGATGAATTCAGAGAAGTCTTCGCCCGCCGCCTGCATGGCGAGGTAGGCACGCGCATTGCCGATGGTGGCCTCGATCTTCGAGCGCGAGCGCACGATGCCGGCGTCCTGCATGAGCCGTTCGATGTCGGCTTCGGTGAACTTGACGATCTTCTCGGGCACGAAGCCCTCGAAGGCTTTGCGGAAGGCGTCGCGCTTGCGCAGGATGGTGAGCCACGACAGGCCGGCCTGGAAGCCGTCGAGCATGAGCTTCTCCCACAGCGCGCGGCTGTCGTGCTCGGGCACGCCCCATTCGGCGTCGTGGTAGGCGGCCAGGAGCGGGTCGGTCTGGGCCCAGGCGCATCGGATTTTCGGGGGCTGTTGGCTCATCCCGCCCACCTAGCCCAGCCTGTGCGCGTGCAGCATCGCCTTCAGCCGCCGCACTTCGTGCTGCAGGTCGAGGATCAGCGCCGCCGCGTCCAGCCCCACGCCGAAGTCGCGTTCCAGCCGGCGCGCCTCGAGTGCGTATTGCAGGTCGGTGCTCGAGAACTGCCAGCGCTCGGGCTGTGTCTCGGGCGTTTCGATGCGAAGGATGCCGACCTCGACCAGTTGCATCACCCATGCGGTGTCGGCGCCCACGGCATGCGCCAGGTCGCTGGCCGCGAGCGGCTGCGAGGCGCTGATGGCGGTGGCGGTCGTGAGTGTGAAATTCACCATGCTCAGACTCCCAGATGCTGGCGTGGGTTGAACGATGCCGTGGCTTGCGCCAGCTGCTCGTAGGCCTTGCGGGCATCGTCGCTGTCGGCGGGCGGCAGCGCGATTTCGATCAGCAGGTACAGGTCGCCGGGCGTCTTGCCCGCGAGGCCCCGGCCCTTGAGCCGCAGCTTCATGCCGCCGCGCGCATTGCGGGGCACGGTCACCTCGACCAGGCCGCCGGTCGGCGTCGGCACCTGCACTTGCGCGCCCAGCGCCGCCTCGGCGGGCGTGACGGGCAGCGTCATGTACAGGTCGCGCTCTTCCACGCGGTACAGCTTGTGCGGCGCGATGCGCACTTCGAGGTACAGGTCGCCCGGCGGCTCGCCGCCGTGGCCGGGCATGCCTTGCCCCGCGAGGCGGATGAACTGGCCCGGATGCACGCCCGGCGGAATCTTCACGCTGAGCGTGCGGTTCTCCCAATGGGGATGGCCCTGCGCGTCGAGCGTCTGCGCGCGCAGCGTGATCTCGCGCTCGGCGCCGTTGAGCGCGTCTTCGAGGGCGATCTCGATGGCCGCGTGGTGGTCTTCGCCGCGCGCCTTGTAGTTCTTGCGCGTGGCGCCGCGCCGCTCGGCCTCGCCGAAGAGCGAAGAGAAGAACTCGCTGAAGTCGGCGTGGTCCGCGGGGCCCTGGTTGGGGCCGCGGTGGAACTCGAAGCCTTCGTCCCAGCCCGGCGGCGGCTGGAAGTGGCCGTCGGGGCTGCCGCCGCGCGCGACGCGCTCGGCCAGCGCGTCGTAGGCGGCGCGTTTTTCCTTGTCGCCCAGTACGTCCTTGGCCTCGTTGATGTCGCGCATGCGCTTCTCGGCGTCGGGCTCCTTGCTGACGTCGGGGTGGTACTTGCGGGCGAGCTTGCGATAGGCCTTGCGCACCTCGTCGTCGGACGCGGTGCGGTCGATGCCCAGAGCGCTGTAGTAGTCCTTGAATTCCATGGTGTGTGGCGGTTCGTTGTATGGACGGCTGGGGTGGGCTCGGGGCGCTTCGCGGGGTGCTAGGCCAGGGCCGCCTCGCCGTCTGTGTCTGCATGCCGCAGCAGCGGCGTCACGGCCCATGTGGGGCCGCTGCGTTCGAAACGCAATGGCTGCGCATTGCCCAGGAGCTTGAAATCGATCGGCACGCCCAGGAGCGCGGCCAGTGCGTACAGCGTGCCGCCGTGCGCCACCACCAGCACCGGGGCGGGCTGGCGCAGGGCTGCGTCGAGCGCGGCGCGCTTGCGCACGACGAACTGCGTGAGCGTCTCGCCGCCCTCGGGCTCGCAGGCCCAGTCGATGTTGGCCGACGAGGTGCCGATCAGCGCGCCGAAATTGCGCTCGCGCAGCGCTTCGTGCGCCGTGGGCGCCAGCCGCAGCGCGGCGGCCACCGTGTTCGCGGTGTCGAAGGCGCGCCGCGCATCGCTGCAGACGATGGTGCGGATCGGCTCGCCCGCCAGCAGCCCGGCGGCGCGTGCCGCCTGCTGCAGGCCGAGTTCGCTCAGCGGCTCGTCCGGCGCCTGGAAGATGCGCTGCGCATTGCGCCCGGTCTGGCCGTGGCGCAGGAAGTAGAAATGGTCGCAGGCCGGCGCGAGCGGCTGCGCCGCCGCGATGCGGATCAGCTCGTCGAGCCCGCTCGCGGCGGTGTGGGAAGGGGAAGTCTGTTGCGGCATGGACGAAATGATGTCAGTACGCGAGCTGCAGCGGCGTGCCCTCGCGCTGTGCCCGCACGTCGGCGGGGTGGAACGGCAGCGGGTGCCACTGCTTGGCCGCGAACAGCGGCAGCTGGTCGTAGGCGCGCGGCGAGGCCGGGTCGCTGCTCTGGCCGTAGGTCAGCAGGCCCTGGGCGACGGGGCCGTTGGCGTCGAAGGTCACGACCTGCATGTAGCTGCTGCCGTAGTTGACGTTGTAGCCCTTCGGGTCGATCAGCGACTGGCCCTGCGACTCCAGCTTGTTGAGCACGCCCTCGAACTCGTCGCCGCCATGCAGCGCGATCTTCTGGCCGCGCACCAGGCGCGATTGCGGCACGCCCAGCGGCACGTCGGCTGCGAAGCCGGCGGTGCGCAGGATGCCGACCGCCTCGCCCAGCGCCTTGAACACCGCGTCGCGCGTGGCGGGCGCGGCCATGTCGAGGCCGGCCGGCGTCGCCACGGGTTGGGTGGGGTCGAAGGGCACGCGCCAGACCTTCGGCACGTCCTTGGTCTTGCGCCAGAACTCGCGGAACAGCGCCGCGCCCTTCGAATCGGCATTGCTGGTGCGGTCCCAGGCCGACAGCACGCGGCAGCCCAGGGCCTGGTCGGCATTCAGCGTGCCGGCACTGGCCCGGCAGGCGGCCTGCAGGTCGTCCATCACCAGCATGCCGGCGAGGTTCTTGTCGCGGAAGATCACGCTGCGCAGCTCGGCCGCGCCCATGCGGTTGCCGGGCAGGCCGTCGCTGCCCGCCAGGCGGCCCCGGATTTCCATGATGGCGCTGCGCGTGCGCAGCCGCTGCGGCACGCCCACGGGGCCTACGAGCGGCGAGACGCCCGCCATCGGCGCGGTCTCGGGGTTGCTGAGCCAGAAGCTGTCGTTGCTGTTCTGCACGTAGTCCGGCGTGATGACCACCGGCATGCGGGCCGGCGCGATGACGCCGGGCGCGGCGGCCGCGCTGTCGCGGTTCCAGGCGCAGGCGCTGCGCGAACCGTCGAGCACCGGCAGCCCGGCCGCATTGAGCAGCGCGGCGGCGGCGGGCGAGGGCGCGCAGGCCTTGAGCATGTCGGCCGACACGTCTGGCACCACCGACAGGTCGGCGTACATGGCGTTGCCGTCACGGTCGGCCGCGATAGTGTTGATCCACGGCATGCCCTGGTTGCCCATGGCGGCGCGCAGCTCGGCCACGTTGCGGGCCTGGGCCATCTTCATCCAGCTTTCGGCCGAGCGCACGTTCAGCGTGTTGGCGTCGCGGATGGCGTAGGCCTTCTGCGCGGTCCAGCCCAGGCCGGCGCGCGGCAGCGAGATCACCGGGCCCCAGTCGGTCGAATAGAAGGTGTGCTGCAGCGGCGCGGCGCTGCCGCCCGTTGCCGCGGCCGGCAGCACCACGGTGCGCGCCACCATCTTCTTCGGCTGGCCGTCGACCAGGTACACCGTCGGGTCGCTGGGGTCGAGCTTCAGCTCGTACAGCGTGAAGCGCTTGCCCGTCGACACGGTGTGCGTCCAGGCCACGTCCTTGTTGAAGCCGATGGCCACCACCGGGCTCAGGCCGCCGGTGGCGCCCATCACGTCGACCTTGCCGGGAATGGTGAGGTGCATTTCCCAGAAGCGGTTGGTGCCGGTCCAGGGGAAGTGCGGGTTGCCCAGCAGCAGGCCACGGCCGTCCGGCGTGGCGTTGCGCCCGAACGCCCAGCCGTTGGAGCCGAGTTCGCCGCCCTCGGGGTTGGCGTTGAAGCTGTGGCGGCCGATTTCGGCGACGGCTTCCTTCAGCGCGACCGGCGCGGCGCTCGTCCTGGCGCCGGGGGCGGGCGGCACTGCGGCCAGCACCGCGCCGGCCAGCGCGCCCACGCCGCCCTGGATCATCGACATCTCGGTGGCGCGCGACAGGTCTGCCGCCGTCATCGGCCGCACCCAGGGCTTGCCGCGGCACTCGGCGGGCAGGCCATTCGGGCCGGCATCCTGCAGGTAGCGGTTGTAGCCGGCCACGTAGCCGCGCAGCGCTGCCTGCACGTCGGGGCTGGTGGTGGCGCCCGCGCGCGCCAGTGCCGCGTCGTCCATGTGATAGCGGATGAACAGGTCGATCTGCGCATTCGGCGCGCGGCCCAGGCCCAGGTCGCCGGTGTTCTGCGGCCCCAGGAACTGCGAGCGGTCGCCGCGCAGCGTGAGCAGGTGTTCGGCGGTCTGGCAGACGTTGTCCTGCGCATGCGCATAGGCGCTGCCGTACGCCAGCCCTTCGTAGTCGGGCGCGGTGATGTGCGCGATGCCGAAGGTGGTGCGCTCGATGGTCACGCTGCGCCCGCCGGGCGGCGGCGTGCTCGCGCAGCCGGCGAGCAGGGCGGCCAGGCCCATGGAAAGGGCAGTGAGCGCAAAGCGGGAGGGCGTGGCGTTCTTCGATGTCATGCGGGCGTCTCTATTGTTGGAATGGAACAAGCAAGCCGATTAAAGGACGAGCCTTTGCCGCGCGATGTCACCAGCGCGGCATGCCGCGCCGTATTCAGCCGAATTTCATGCCCTTGGGGCGGGCCTGCAGCCGGTTGATGTAGGCGTCGATCTTCGGGCGGTTCGAGCGGCCGCCGAATGCGCGGTGCCAGATGAACATGGAGCCGATCATCACGTCGGCCGCCGTGAACTGCGAGCCGAACAGGTAGGGCCCGTCGCCGAGTTCGCGCTCGACCGCATCCTTGGCGGCCTCGAAGTCGGTCCAGCCGCGGGCGCTGTTGTTGCTGCGGATCTTCAAGAGGCTGTCGCCCATCGCGGGCTCGAGCTGCGAGGTCGAATAGACCATCAGCGACAGGTAGCGCCCCCGGTCGACCGAGCCGACAGGCGGTGCCAGCCGCTTGCCGGGAAACTTCTCGGCCAGGTACATGCAGATGGCCGCGTTCTCGAACACGCGCGCGCGGCCGTCCACCAGCGCGGGCAGCTTGCCCGCCGGGTTGATCTTCAGGTACTCGGGCTTCTTGTGCGCCTTCTCGCGGATGAGCGTGGTCACGATCTCATAGGGCGCGCCGGTCTCGTCGAGCATCCATTTGGCGACCTGCGAGCGGCTTTGCGGGTCGAAGTAGAGCTTCATGGTCATCGCGGTGTCTCCTGGGTCTGGCGGAACTCAGAACTTCGGAATGCGCAGGGTCTTGCTGATCATCAGCGTGCCCGAGAGCGCGAACATCAGCACCAGCGGATGCAGCTGCCACGGGCCGATGGTCCAGGCGCCGCCCCACGCCGATGCACCGATGCTGCCCTGCCACGCGGCATAGGCCAGCACGGCCACCAGCACCACGCTGGTGGGAATGGGCGTGCCCTCGAAATACTTCACCTTGTCGGCGCCGGCGGACAG
Source organism: Variovorax sp. PMC12 (assembly GCF_003019815.1). NCBI lineage: Bacteria > Pseudomonadati > Pseudomonadota > Betaproteobacteria > Burkholderiales > Comamonadaceae > Variovorax > Variovorax sp. PMC12. The sequence goes on along the minus strand of NZ_CP027773.1, from coordinate 1,789,110 downwards.
CGCCTCGGCCGTCACGTTGTAGCGCGCGAGCCGGCTCACGCCGCAGCCGACGAAATAGATCAGCAGCACGCAGTCCCAGCCGCCGTTCAGCCCCGCCGCAAAGCCCAGCGCGGCCGGCGCCACGCCGAAGGAAATGATGTCGGCCAGCGAGTCGAGTTCGCGGCCCAGGGCCGACTGCGTCTGCCGCCAGCGCGCGATGCGCCCGTCGAACACGTCGAAGATGAATGCCGCGGGCGCCAGCGCCGCCGCCCACAGGAACTGCGGGAGCGACTGGCTGGCCATGAAGGCCATTGCCAGGAAAACCGCGCCCACCCCGCATGCCGCATTGCCGAGCGTGAAGACGTCGGCCAGGTGGAATTCCCGGATCATCGAAAAATGCTTGCGAGCCGGCGCGGGCGAGGGAGTGGTCATGGAAAGGTGTGGAGCGATGGGCGAATGGACCGCACCTTAACCCAAGCGCCGGGCGCCCCTTGTAGTCGCGGTCCGACGGCTACAGAGGGCCGCGATGGACCCCGATCGGGCTCAAACGCCCTGGCGCGCCTCGGCGATCCGCGCAAAGCGGCCGAGCAGGCTGGCGGCCGCGCCGGTCTCGCTCACGCCGTTGCGCAGCGCTTGCGGGTCGGCGCCCATGGCGGTCAGTTCGCCGCGCAGGTTGTCGATGTAGCCGCGCATCGCCTCGGCGTCGAATTCCGGATGGAACTGCACGCCCCAGGCGTGCTTGCCTGCGCGAAAGGCATGCACCGGCTCATGCGCGCTGGCGGCCAGCGGCACCGCGCCTTCGGGCAGGCGCAGCGCGCTCTGCCAGTGCACCGCGTTGGCCGGAAACTGCGCGGGCAGGCCGCCCAGCAGCGGGTCGGTGGCGGCGGCCTCGGTGAGCGACACCGTCACCGTGCCGACCTCCGCGCCGCCCGGGTGGTTGCCGGCCTCGCCGCCGAGCGCATGCGCCAGCAACTGGTGCCCGTAGCAGATGCCGAGCACCGGCGTGTCGAGCGCCACCGCCTTCGCGAGCCACGCGGCCGTGGTTTCGCTCCACGGTTCGCGGTGCGACACCATCGCATGCGAGCCGGTGACGACCACGCCGGCCACCTGGCCGGGGTCGGGCAGGGTGTCGCCGCGGCGCGGGTCGATCACCAGGATGGGAAGCGTCTGCGTGCCGAGTCCGTCGGCAACCCAGTGTTCGAAGTCGCCACGACGGGCGCGCAGCGCGTCGAAGGTGCCTCCGACCTTGACGATGACGAGGGGGAGCGGGGGGCTGTTGTCCATGACGCGATCATGCCGCAGGTGCGCTGCGGCCCCGCTGCGGCTACAGTGGCGCGATGCGCGCATTGGCACTCCTCATTCCGGCGATCTTTGCCGTGGCCGCGGCGGCGTCCCCCGGCGGTGCCCGCGCGGAAGTAATCCGCTGCACCGATGCCAGCGGCGCCGTTTCTTACACCAACGTCGAATGCCCGGCAGGCAGCAAGCAGGCGCGGCAGGTGCCTATCCTCGAATCGCCCCCGCCCGACCCGGCGCGCCGCGACTCTTCGTCCACGCCGCAGCGCTCCGCGCCGCCATCTCCGCCGTCATCCTCGCCGCCCAGCCGGGTGGCGAGCAACCCGCCCTCGGGGCCGGCCATCATCCCGCGCTTCCCGGCCGAGACGCAGCCGCAGCCGGCTGCGGAGCCGCCGGGCGTCGTCGTGTTGAGCCCCGATCCGTACTACGACCCCTACTACGACGGCGCACGCCCGATCCGCCGGCCGCGGCCCCCGCATGCGGTCGACCCCGGTCCGCCGCCCGGCCAGAGGCCCTGCCAGAACCTGGCGGGCATCAAGCGCAACAACTGCTGAACAAGAAGAGCGAATGAACGGCGACGGTTCCGTGGCCACGGGGCTCCCGTGGGTGGTTCACTGCGACGGCAGCGCCATGCCCAACCCGGGCCGCATGGGCATCGGCGCCGTCATCACCGCGCCCGACGGCAGCCGCCACACGCTGTCGCAGGCCACGCACGCCATCGGCTGCAACAACGAGGCCGAGCTGCTGGCGCTGACCGCCGCGCTCCACGCACTGCGCGACAAGGGCGCCACCGCCGTGCTGGCCTACAGCGACAACAGCACGCTGGTCGAGCAGCTCGCCGCGCCGGGCGCCAAACCCATCGAGCGCATGGCCCCGCTCTTCGACGATGCCCGCGCGCTGCTCGGCAGCTTCGCCCAGGCGCGTGTGCAATGGATTCCGCGCCACCGCAACGGCGAGGCCGACGCACTGGCACGCGCCGCGCTCGGCTTCGGCCCCAAGCCGCCGCCCAGGCACGGGAAGAAAAAGCGTCGTTAGAGCGCCGCGAGGGGAGGGGCCGGCCGGAGCCCCTATCATCACGCGCCATGACCGAAGCCACTCCCACTCCTTCTTCTTCTTCCCTCCCGCCCCTTCCCGACCACCTGTCTTCCGATCCGCGCAGCCCCCACCACCTGGCGGCCGCCTTCGAAGGCGACATCGGCATCCGCTTCAACGGCAAGGAGCGCCTCGACGTCGAGGAATACTGCATCAGCGAAGGCTGGATCAAGGTTCCCGCCGGCAAGACGCTTGATCGCAAGGGCAAGCCCCTGCTGCTCAAGCTCAAGGGCAAGGTCGAGGCGTACTACAAGTAAGCGGCGCGCTTTTTTTGTTTCTCGATCAGCGCCACTGCAGCAGCAGCGACCACGGCTGCCGGCTCATGTGGCGGTCGATGCAGCTCGCCGCGCCGGGCGTGCATCCCTCGGGCAGATAGCTCGGGTCCAGCCGGCGCGTGCCCGGCGCAAAGTCCAGCCGGCGCCGCGTGACCGACTGCAGCACGTTGCCGCCCACCGTGTCGAAGCCCGTCGCATCGACGGCCACCACCACATCGCAATGCATCGGCAGCGCATCGCCGCCGGTGGGCCGCGTTGCCAGCACCTCGCCGATCTTGTCGAAAGTGTCCAGGTCCGCGCCCGCGCCGCGCGCCTGGCAGACCAGATCGCCCACGCGAGGCGGCGTGCGCGTCAGGTCGCAGGCACGCAGGGCGTAGCGCGTCGGGCGCCCGGCCTGCTCCTCGATGCCTGCCTGCCACGCGGCACCCGCGTAGTCCACGTGCGCTTCGGAGAAGACGAACTCGTCTCCCGCCAGCCCCGCCTGCCGCGCGAGCCAGCTGATGAAGGCCGCCGACCACGGCGTGTCGATCACCGCGACCCGCTTCAATGCGACATCGACCGCGCGCAGCTCCGGCGAGTCCAGCCCCTCGTCGGGCCCCACGCCCATGCCCTGGAGGCGCGCGGCCGAAGCCTCGTTCAGCGACTGCATCAGCAACTGCCGGTAGGCCGGCCGCAGCCCGCCGTAGCGCACTCGCGAAGGCAACAGCGGATCGACCGCCTGCCAGTAGCCGACCACCCGCTCCCAGGGCGCAAGGCCCGGCACCGTGCGGCGCGTGTCCTCGGCTTCGGAGTCGCCGTCCGTCGTCATGCGGCCCTCGGCATCCATCGTCTGCCCGCCGAAGGCTTCGTGCTCCTGCGTGGCGAAGGTGGCCATGGCGAGGGCGCGTGCGGGGGAGGGGGATTGGAGGGCGGTGTCGAGGCAGCCCGGGGCGGCGAGTGCCGGCGCGCAGGCGCTGGCGAGGCACAGGGCGGCCAGGGCTGACTTGGCTTGGTGCGGGAGAGAAGAGGGGGAGGCGTTCTGTCGCGGCATGTGGTCGGGGAGCATAGCCCGGTGCTTGACGCGAGAGTGCGCCGAAGGCTCGGCGGAGCGCTCAAGAGCAGACTTCCAGGCCTCGGGAAGCGGCCTTCGGGGGGTATCCCACGTCGCGGCTAGACTTTCGCGCAGTGCAGGCGGCCGAGCGCCTGGCGCATGGCGATCGTGCGCGCCTCGAGTGCGGCATGCTCTCGGACGTCAAAGCCAACTGAAAGGGAACCCGTGGACTTGCGGGATTTGAGGTACTTCGAAGTCATGGCCGAGCTCGAGCACATGGGGCGTGCGGCGGAACGCCTGCACAAGACCCAACCTGCCTTGACGAGCTGCGTACGGCGCCTGGAGGAGGCGTACGGCGCCACGCTGTTCGAAAAGACCGGACGCGGCATCCGGCTGACCACGGCGGGGCGAGCGCTGCTGAGGTGGGCCCAGCGCACCCGATTCGACGTGGAGAGTGCTCGCCGCGAGATTGGCGACATCGGCCAGGGGCTCTCCGGCCAGGTCAAGCTTGGCATCGTGCCCACCGCGGCGCAGTTCCTGTTGCCTCCTGCCGCGCGGGACCTGCTGAAGGAGGCGCCTGGCGTGACCGTGCGAACGACGGTGGCGCTGGGCGACGTTCTTGCCCCGCTTCTGCGCAGCGGCGACATCGATCTCCTCGTCGGCACGGAGGGCCCGAGCGAACCGGGCTTCACCACCCGCCTGTTGGCAGAGGACCAGATCGTCGTGGCCGCGATCGCGAACCACGAGTTGTTCTCGAAAACCAAGGTCACGCTGCGCGACCTCGCGAACTACAAGTGGGTATTGCAACCGCAGGGGGCGCCTATCCGCGACTGGCTCGACCAGACCTTCGACCGACACCACCTGCCGCGTCCCGTCGTTCAGGTGGAAAGCACCATGCTTCTGATGCTGCCCGCGCTGATCGGCGAGACGGGCCTGTTGAGCTTCATCTCTCGTCTGCATCTGCAGGAGGGCAGTTCGGGGGCGAGGTTGCGCGAGGTGAAGCTGCGCGGCACCACGATGCGGCGTCGAATGGTGGTGACGTTCCGGGAAAGTGGCTATGTCTCGCCCGCTGCCCAGCGGCTGATTGCACTGCTGGCCAGGCACGCCCGGCTGCCTGCGGCCGAATAGGCAAAGTCAAATTTATCGATTCCAAGAAAAGTTCGATTGGACCGAATGAAGGGGGCAGCGAATACTCGAGTTCCATAGAGGTGCGCCTGACGCACACAACACTGGAGACATCAAGTGAACTCGTTGCACAACGTTCGCGCTCTTCGCGCATTCGCCTTCACCGCCGGCATGTTGGCCTTTGCGTTTGCCTCTGGCGCCATCGCAGCAGAGGCGTATCCTGCCCGTCCCATCAAGCTCATCGTGCCGTTTCCTCCTGGCGGAGGTCCCGACCTGATTGCACGGGAAGTCGCAACGACGGTCACAACGCAGCAGGGCTGGACCATCATCATCGACAACAAGCCCGGCTCGGGTGGGAACATCGGGATGGATGCAGCCGCCAAGGCGGCGCCCGACGGCTACACGCTCGTGATGGGGCAGACGTCGAACATGGCTATCAATCCGTCGCTGTATGCCAAGCTGCCCTACAACCCGCAGAAGGACCTGACCCCGGTGGGGTTGGTCGCCAGTGCCCCCTTGGTCATCGCGGTGGCCAGCAACTCGCCATACAAGACACTCGCGGACCTCGTGAATGCCGCCAAGGCGAACCCTGAGGGCATCAACTACGCGAGCTCGGGGAGCGGCACGGTCGCTCACCTGGCGACGGAACAACTCCAGCGCATCGCCAACGTCAAGCTGACGCACGTCCCCTACAAGGGCGCGGCGCAGGGCGTCACCGACCTGATCGGCGGCCAGATCCAGATGTACATCTCGTCGGTTGTCACGCTGAGCGGCCACATCAAGAACGGAAAGATGCGCGCCCTCGCCGTGACCTCTGCCAAGCGTTCCGCCGACCTGCCCAACGTCCCGACGGTCGCGGAGGCTGGGTACAAGGGCTTCGAGGCTGTGACCTGGTTCGGCATTGCCGCGCCTGCCGGCGTGCCCAAGGACGCTGTCGGCAAGCTCAACGCCGCCTTCAACAAGGCACTGGAGGCTCCCGACGTCAGGAAGAAGCTCACCGAGCAAGGTGCCGACGTACTGGGCGGCTCCTCCGAGCAGTTTGCCGCCCTGGTGCGCGACGAGACGGTCCGCTGGGCCAAGGTCGTCAAGGAATCCGGCGCGAAGGTCGACTGAGCTCCTTCTCCGTTCTTTTCCGTTCTTCTCCCTTTTTCTTTTTTCTCCCGAGACGGCTCTGCGTATGCAGGAGCAGGGCCGATCTCACCCTTCTTTTTCTTTGGAATCGGAACCATGAGCAACGTACCCGACATCATCCGTGACTTCGACCGCGTGCCCGCGAACGTCGTGAAGGAGGCATCGACCTTTCAGCCCGCCATCCTGGCGGACGTGGCCGGACGGCGCGGCGCGATGCATGGACGCATCAAAGCCTTGCGTCCGAACATGAAGGTTGCTGGCACCGCCTTCACGGTGGAGGTTCGTCCCGGCGACAACCTCATGATTCATGCAGCCATGGCCATGGCAAAGCCGGGTGACGTGCTCGTCATTGACGGCAAGGGGGACCAGACGGCGGCGCTGATGGGAACCATCATGATGACCGCCTGCAAGAAGCTCGGCATTGCCGGCGTGGTCATCGATGGCGCCGCCCGCGACAGCCTGGAGATCGAGGAGATGGGCTTCCCCGTCTTCTCCGTGGGAACCAACCCCAACGGTCCGACCAAGATGGTGCCCGGCCGTATCGGCCACCCCGTGTCGGTCGGCGGCGTCACGGTGAACCCCGGAGACTTCGTCATCGGTGACGCCGATGGGGTAGTGGTCGTGGAGCGCGAGAAGATCGAAGGGCTGCTGCCCAGCGCGGCCAAGAAAGTCAAGGACGAAGCGGCTCGCATCGAGGCCATCAAGGGCGGCGACACGAATGCCAAGTGGTTGGTGTCCGCACTGCGCGCCGCGGGTGTGCTCAAGGAAGGGGAAGTGCTGTGAGCACCATCGTCATCACGGCCGAAGCGATTGCGCCCAGCGCCGTCGCACTGCTGCAAGGCCATGAGCTCGTCTACACCGGCAAGACGCCCACGCCGGAAGACATCGTCGCCCTGTGCAGGCAGCACAACCCTGTCGCGATGGTCGTGCGGTACGGCAAGGTCGGCGCGGCTGCAATGGATGCGGCGCCCGCTCTGCGCGTCATCTCCAAGCATGGGTCGGGCACCGACAACATCGACAAGGCAGCGGCCAAGGAACGCGGTATAGAGGTGGTCGCAGCCGTGGGGGCCAACGCCAACGCAGTCGCCGAACATGCATTCGCCTTGCTTCTGGCCTGTGCCAAGTCGATTCCAGCCGTCGATGCCCGCATGCACGCCGGTCACTGGGAGAAAGCCTCTCACTCCAGCCTCGAACTCTCCGGTCGTACGGTGGGCATCGTGGGTCTGGGAGCCATCGGCCGTCGTTTCGCTCGGATGGCCGAGGGCTTTGGAATGAAAGTCGTCGCGTTCGATCCGTTCGCCAAGGATGTGCCCGACCATGTGACGCTGGTCGACCTGGAGGAGTTGTTCGGCCGGTCCGACGTCATCTCGCTGCACTGCCCGCTGACTGAGGACAACCAGGGGCTGCTCAACGCGAACACGCTCGCCCGTTGCAAGCCCGGAGTCATCATCGTGAACACGGCACGCGGCGCTCTGATCGACGAGGCGGCACTTCTGGATTCCGTGCGCTCCGGACACGTCCGCGCAGCGGGCCTGGACAGCTTCGCCGTGGAGCCCATGGCACCTGGTCATCCATTCCAGTCCCAACGCGGCTTCGTGTTGAGCCCTCATGTCGGTTCGGTGACGTCGGACGCCTATATCAACATGGGCGAATCGGCTGCCAGGAACGCGCTTGCCGTGCTCGCCAGGCAGGCTGAAGCGGCCTGAGGAGAGTTCCATGCAGCGATGGAAGCATGCGCCCGACGGCAGCACCTGGGGCGAATTCGGCGCCGACGATCAGCGAGGCCGGATGAACCTGGTCGACCGTTCGAAGGTTCTTCAGGGCGTGGCCGAAGTGAAGCTCGGGAAGACCTTCTGTCTGTCGCTGCCTCTGGACGTGCCCGGCGGAATGACGATGAATCCCCGGCGGATGCCGGCGCAGACCTTCGCGACCTTGCGCGACGGCAAGAGCGCCGGCGCACAGGGGTTCTGCTGGTCGTACCTCGACGAGGACACGACGCTGACCGATGTGGTCTGCGACGAAGTGCTGGTCATGAATACGCAGTATTCGACCCAATGGGACAGCCTCGCGCACATGGGCAGTCGCTTCGATGCGGACGGCGACGGTCAGCCCGAAGCCGTCTTCTACAACGGCTTCCGCGCCGGCGTGGAGATTCGCTCCTCCAAGGAGGACGAAAAGGCGCCTGTCGACTGGATGCGCTTCCCGGCGCCTCGCGCAGAGGCATTGGGCATCGAGAACCTGGCCGAACACGGCGCCCAAGGGCGTGGCGTCATGGTCGACCTGGAACACCACATCGGGCGTCGCCGCGAAGCCGTCGGTTACGAGCGCCTCATGCGCATCCTCGAGCAAGACCGCGTCGAGATCGAGGCCGGGGACATGGTGTGCATCCACACCGGATTCGCCGACACGCTGCTTGCGATGAATCGCCAACCCGATCTCAAGAAGCTTCACGAGACGGGCAGCGGCCTGGACGGCAACGACGCCAGGTTGCTGAACTGGATCGTCGATGTCCGCCTTTCGTGCCTTCTGGCTGACAACCCCGCCGTCGAACTGGTGGTGCCACGCCTGACCCAGCCGACGCCTATTCGGGGTCCGCGGCTGCCGCTGCACGAGCACTGCCTGTTCAAAAACGGCATCCATCTTGGGGAGTTGTGGCATCTCACGCCGTTGGCGAAATGGCTTCGAGAGCATGGACGCTCCCGCTTCCTGCTGACTGCGCCTCCCCTGCGCCTGCCGGGCGCCGCAGGGTCCCCTGCGACCCCTATCGCGACCGTGTAAGCCGCACGCTCGCACAGACGGCATCGCGGACCGAGGGGCCGCGTGGGACGCCGCTGCCTCTGACACCAATAACCTTTTTTACTGGAGACAAGAAATGAAGCAATGGATGAAGCCCGCCCTGACCGCGGCCGCATTGGCGCTTGGCGCGGTCAGCGCTGCGCACGCGCAATGGCCCGACAAACCCATCAAGCTGGTGGTGCCCTATCCGGCGGGCGGCGCGGCAGACAACACGGCGCGCATCCTGGCGCAGCACCTCGGCGAACGGCTCAAGCAGCAAATCATCGTCGACAACCGCCCGGGGGCCAGCGGGACGATCGGAGCCTCGTATGTAGCAAAGGCACCTGCCGATGGCTACACGCTGCTGCTGGACGCGACGTCGTACACGGTGAATCCGAGCCTCTTTCCCAAGCTCAACTATGACCCCGCGAAGGAACTCGCCCCGGTCTCGCTCATCATGCAGGTCCCGCTGCTCATGGTGGTGCCAGCCAACTCCCCGTATGCCTCGGTTGCGGATGTCGTGAAAGCGGCGAAGGCCACTCCGGGAAAGCTCACGTATGCGTCCGCCGGCAGCGGCGGCGCCCAGCACTTGGCGGCGGAGTTGTTCTCCCAGAACGAGAAGATCTCGATGACCCACATTCCATACAAGGGTGGGGCGCCGGCATTGACGGACCTGATCGGTGGCCAGGTCGACCTGATGTTCAGCGCGACGACCGCGAGCGGAGTATTCGTGAAGGGCGGCAAGCTCAAGCCCCTGGCCATCACATCGTCCAAGCGGCAGGAGAGTTGGCCTCAGGTGCCGACGGTCGTGGAAAGCGGCCTCAAGGGTTTCGAAGTGAACGAATGGAACGGCCTGTTCGCGCCGGCCGGTACGCCTCGTCCCATTCTCGAGCGCCTCGAAACCGAGACTCGCGCCGTCGTTGCAGACAAGGCGGTGGCGAGTCGCTTCGCCGAGATGGGCGTTCAAGGCGTGGGCTCGAGTTCCAAGGACTTTGCGGCATTCGTGAAGTCGGAGACCGCCAAGTGGGCTGGCGTCATCAAGGCCGGCAACATCAAGGTCGATTGACTCGTAGCGCACAGATTGGAGAGATACATGTCTAAAGCACCCTCACTGGCGCCGATTCTGGGGCTCGCCCTCGTTGCCGCCCTGGTTTTCAACGTCTCGGCTCACGCCGCCGACACCTATCCGAGCAAGGCCGTCAAGGTCGTCGTTCCCTATCCTCCCGGTGGCGCGGTGGACCAGGTCACACGCCGCATCGCGCAGAAGCTCACCGAGCAAACCGGACAGAGCTTCTTTGTCGACAACAAAGCGGGAGGAACCGGCACGATCGGCATCGGTCAAGTCGTGCGGTCGGCCCCGGATGGCTATACCTTGGTGGCGAACGATCTGACCTATTCCATCCTGCCGTATGTCTTCAAGAAACTGCCGTGGGACCATGACCACGACCTGATTCCCGTCGCAGCATTCAACTTCGCCCCGGTCGCTGTGGTCGTGGCAAGCGATTCGAAGTTCAAGACGCTGGCAGACCTCGTCGCGTATGCGAAGGCCAATCCCGGCAAACTGAACTACGGCACCGGTGGCGCTGGAACCATGCCGCACTTCGGAACCGAGGCGTTGAAGGCGGCGGCGGGGTTCGAGGCTACGCACGTCCCTTTCAAGGGCAACGGTGAAGCCACGATGGCGCTGCTGGGAAACCAGATCGACTTCCAGTTGGCGTCGACGGCAGGTGTCATCAGCCAGGTCAAAGGAGGCAAGCTCCGCCTCCTGGCGATCAGCGGCACCAAACGCCTGAATGCACTGCCCGACGTGCCGACCTTCGCCGAGGCCGGATTCAAAAGCTACAGCGTGGTGAACTTCACTGGCCTGTGGACCCCGAAGGGCACGCCTGCGCCGGTTGTTGCGAAGCTTCAGAAAGAGATCGTGACGGCGATGGCGAGCAAGGACGTCCAGGAATTCGCCGAGAGCATCGGCGCGGTTCCGAACGTTCTGAGCGGCGATGAGTTCATCAAATTGCTGCGCGAGAACTCTCAGCTCTGGGGGCGAGTCGCCGAGTCGGCAAAGGTCGAGAAGCAGTGACGACGGCGGGCGGAGACGTGTTCTTCCTTCGGCAGCCGGCCGGCGACACGCTGACCGTGTTACTTCAACGGGGTTGAGTTCAAGCCTCGGGCTCCAAGGCCCGGAGGCGCTTCTCAGCGCCCCGCGAGCCGCGCAGCCTCGCTGCGCTGATGCAACTCCTCGGTCTCCAGCGCCAGGTCAGCCACGAGCCACAGCACGTTGTCCAGGTGTTGCGGGCCTGCGCCGTCGTGCCAGTCGATGCCGCCGCCGTAGCAGATCCATGTGAGCGATCTCAGTTGCGCCAGCTTGTTTTCCAGAAGGTCGCTGGGCTCTTGCGCATTGACGTTGGGGGAGGGGGCCGGCGCGGGGCGCCGGGCTATATTCGGTCCAGCCATTTGGTGTGCTCCTTTTTGAGAGTTGGCACGTCACTTGGTTAGACGGCTGAGGTGTTACCGCACCTTGGCCGTCGCCTTTTGTTCGTTACTTACTTACTTGCTTGCTTGTTCGTCGATGCGGCGGGTCGGGTGATGCCTTTCATGCCCCCATGGCGGGGTGTTTGGTGACAGGGGCATCCACTCTAGAGAAGAGCGGGGCGGCCTGGCCTGAGGGCGCGCCACTGAGCCTCGATTCGCGCCAACAAATGCAGCTTTTGGCAATTACGTGATCTGCGCGATTTGCGCGCCACGGCGCCATGCGACCAAGGGCGCCGCTCGGCCGAAGCGAGTTACAGCCGATACACCGGAGACGCAGAACCGAGGCGGCGCGCTGGAGCGCCGGGCATCGCGCTCCTACGATTGCCGGCGTGCCATCCAACCCACTCCACTCGCCGAAAGAAAGCAAAGAAGAAATGAACTCACCCGTCCAGCGCCGCACCCTGTTGCTCGCCGCCTCCGTGCTGCCGCTCGCCTCCGCCTGCACCGCATGGTCGCAAAAGGGGCCGCAGGCTTCCGCCGAGGCCCAGCTCGCCGAACTCGAACGCTCCTGTGGCGGGCGCCTTGGGGTGGTGGCTTTCAACACGGACAGCGGCGCGCGCCTGCAGCACCGGGCGCATGAACGCTTTCCGTTCTGCAGCACTTTCAAGCTGATGCTGGCGGCCACGGTGCTGGAGCGCAGCGCCAAAGACCCGAGCCTGCTGGCGCGTCGCATCAGCTACGGCAAGGCCGACATCATTCCCAACTCGCCCGTCACCGAAAAGCACGTGTCCGACGGCATGACAGTGGCCGCGTTGTGCGCCGCCACCATTCAGTACAGCGACAACGCAGCCGCCAACCTGCTGATGAAGATGCTGGGCGGCCCGGCCGACGTGACCGCCTTCGCGCGCACCATCGGCGACCAGGTCTTCAGGCTCGACCGTTGGGAGACCGAGCTCAACACCGCCATTCCCGGCGACCTGCGCGACACCACCACGCCCGCGGCCATGGCCGACAGCGTGCAGCGGCTGGTGCTGGGCGATGCGCTGGCTGGCGCGCAACGCAGCCAGTTGCAGACCTGGCTGCTGGGCAACACGACAAGCGCCGAACGCTTCATGGCCGCCGTGCCGCCGGGCTGGAAGGTGGGCGACAAGACGGGTGCGGGCTCCTACGGCACCAACAACGACGTCGGCGTGATGTGGCCGCCAGCCGGCGCGCCGCTGGTGGTCGCGGTCTACCTGACCTTCCCCGACAAGGATGCGAAGAACCGCAACGACGTGGTGGCCGCCGCGGCGCGCATCGCCGTCAACACGCTCGGGGGCTGAGCTGCTCTGAAAGTGCACGAAAGCCGCCGAAAGCAGTCGGCATTGACTCCATTCCTACTACAGCCGAGCCGCTACTCGATTAGCATCGAAAGATCATTTCATTTCGACGCACAAGCATTCGGCAGCGATAAAAAGGAGCGGTCAGCGTGGACAAGTCATACGGGACAGTGGGTAACGGCGCGCCCTGCGCGGGCACGGCGCAATGAGCGCCAGGTACTCGACCGCGCCGCCGCCCTATTCCGTGCATCTCGATGGCGACGGTGTCACGCTGCGCGACACCATGGTGGTGCGGCAGGTCTTCCTGAGGTTGATAGAAGACGCGCTCGGGTCGCCGGAGCGCGTGGTCGCCTGCTTTCGTGCGTGGTCGAAGGAGACGGCGCCGAGCGGCGAACTGCTCAACGACCATGAACTGGCCGACGCCCGCGCCTGGCGCCAGAGCTGCGAACAGGCCACCGCCAAGGCGAAGGCGATGCTGTCGTCTCCGAACACGGTCGAATTTGTGTTCGAGCTGGCCTGCTGAGGCCCCGGCCTCACGCCGGGCCGGTGCCGCTTCCTTCGCCGAATCCGAACAGCCGCATCGGCGTGTCGAAGAGGATCGCGCGGCGGTCTGCCTCCGAAGGCACGCTGCGCGCGAGCACGCCCAGCAGCGTGCCGTAGTCCAGCCGCCGGGTGGCGCGGATGTTCGGCCAGTCTGAACCCCACAGGCAGTTGGCGGGCCCGAAGGCGGACAGCAGCGCGTCGGTGAAGGGCCGGGCATCCGCGAAGGGCAGCGCCTCGCGCGAGAACTTGTCGTAGCCCGACAGCTTGACGGCGCAGCGCCCGCTGTCGGCCATGCGCAGCAGTGCGTCGAAGCCGGGGCTCGCGAGGCCGCGCGAGAGGTCGGGGCGGCCGTGGTGGTCGACCACGATCTGCGCGCCGCAGCCCAGCAGGCGCGGCGCCAGGCCTGCCATCTGGTCGTCCTGCACCTGGACCTGCACGCACATGCCCAGTGCGGCGATGCGTTCCCACAGCGCATCGGCTTGCGCATAGTGGGCAAGGCCCAGCAGCGCCATGTTGAAAGCGATGCCGACCACGCCCTGCGCCTGCAGGTCCTGCAACTGCGAGGCCGATGCGTCGTTGTCCACCACGGCAATGCCCTTGAAGCGATCGCCGCCGCGCCGGATGGCGTCGAGCATGCAGCGGTTGTCGGTGCCGTAGCCCGAGTTCGGGCCGACCAGCAGCGCGTGCGACACGCCGTAGGCCGACATCACCTGCATGAAGTAATCGGCAGTGGCGATCTCGCCGCCCGAAGGCGCGTAGAAAACGCCCGGCGCGTACGCAAAGGATTCGGGGTCGAAGATATGGCAGTGGCAGTCGATCTTCGGGGCGGAAAAAATTGAAGCGTCCATGGGGTGCCGAGTGTGGCATTGCCACGCGGCGGCCGGCACTGCCCCGGCTACAGCACGAACCAGCCGACCGCGATGTAGTGGCTGGTCGTGCCCGCCAGCACGAACAGGTGCCAGGCGCCGTGCGCGTGCCGGAAGCCCTGCCGGTTGCGGTAGAAGATGGTGCCCACGGTGTAGAGCACGCCGCCGATCAGCAGCCAGGCCAGCCCGGCACCTTCGAGCCGCGCGGCCAGCGGCACGGCGGCCAGCACGCCGAGCCACCCCATGCCGATGTACAGCGGCAGCGAGGGCTTGGCCGAAGCGCCGGGCTTCGGCGGCCGCAGCTCGCGCCAGATGCCGAACAGCGCCACGCCCCAGATCGCCGAGAGCAGCAGCCCGCCCCATTTGCCATGCAGCGTGACGAGCGCGAAGGGCGTGTACGTGCCGGCTATCAGCAGGTAGATCGCGCAGTGGTCTGCCCGCTCCCACACGCGCTTGAGGCGGCCGCGCGTGCTGTGGAAGAGCGTGGAGGCCGCGTACAGCGCCACGGCCGAAAGCGAGAACACCAGCGCCCCCGCAATGCGCGCGGGGTCGCCGGTGGGCACGGTCTTGGCGAGCAGCAGCGCGGTGGCCGACAGCGCCAGCAGCAGGCCCAGCAGGTGGCTGTATCCGTTGAGTCGTTCGCCCGGGTACATGGTGCCGTTCAGCCGGTTGCCCGCGCCGCGCCGCGCATCAGCGGCCCGTTTCCTTCAGGTAGGTCTTGCGCGCCGCGACGGCGGTGTTCGCGAAGTCCGAGAACACGCCGTCGATGCCGGCGCGGAAGTACGCCAGGTATTCGGCCGTCGGGTCACCCTTGTAGATGCCGGCCAGGTACCTGGCTTCGTTGCGGAAGGTGTAGCTGTGCACGAACAGGCCGGCCTTGTGCGCATCGGCGATGAGGCTGGTGGGCTTGACGGTGTTCACGTCGGCCATGCCCTTGTTGGCCGCGACGAAGGGCACGATGGTGTGCGCCATGACCTGCGGCTTCCAGGGGCCGATGCCGTCGGCGTAGGTCTTGATCTCGGCCAGGCCCGCGGGCGTGAGCATCTCGCCGAAGAACTTCGGGTTGCCGGCCAGCGTCCAGCTGTAGGGGCGGCCGTCGACGAAGGTGTATTCGTCGTTGGTCACGTAGATCATCGCGCCGGTCTTGTAGTCGACGTCGTTACCGTCCACCAGCTGCACCGCGCGCGCCTTCAGGCCGGCCGAGCGCAGGTACTTCAGGCTCTCGGGCTCGAAGCTCTGCACGAAGATCGGCGCGTCCTTCCGGTTCAGGTCGTTGAAGTTCATGACCTTCAGCAGCGCATCTTCCAGCGGATGGCTGCCGGCCGGGCCGCAGCCGTTGGCAATGGCCTGCGCGTTGTTCCAGATCGGGTTCTTGGTTTCCGGATACACGGAGAACGTGCGGCCGGTGGCGGCGCCCTTGGCCTTGGCGATGTCGATCAGCTCCTGGAAGCTGATGATCGGCAGCTTGCCGTTGAGGTCGGTGGGGCGCTCGTCTCTGGCGTCGTAGGTGGTGCCGCGGATCCACTGGCGCAGCTCGTCCATGGTGAAGTCGGAGATGGACCAGTCGTCCTTGTGTTCCTGGCCGTCGACGACGAGCGATTTCAGCACGGACTTCGGATCGTTCGGGTCGGTCAGGTCGCTCAGGTACTGCGCGGGGCCGTTTTCCGGGATGGCCGGATATTTCACGTTGACGAGCACGCCCGGCACGGTGCGCTTGCGGGCTGCGACAGCGCTGTTGGTCTTGGCCACCTCCGCGATGTTGGTGTTGTCGCTGAGCCAGGGGTTGTGGCGCGCCACCAGCACGCAGTCCTTGGTGAGGTGCAGGTCGGTCTCGAGCGAATCGGCGCCGGCATCGGCCGCGGCTTCGTAGGCGGTCTTGGTTTCTTCCGGGAACAGGCCCGGCAGGCCGCGGTGAGCAATGACGAGCGGCACCGAGCCGTCGAGCGTGCCCAGTGCCGCCGGGGGCGGGGGCGCGGGTGGTGCCGGTGCTGGGGCCGGAGCCGGCGCGGGCGGAAAAGCCGGAATCGAGGGGCCTCCGCCCCCGCCGCCGCCGCACGCGGCAATCATGAGGCCGCCTGCAACGGCCACCAAGGCAGCGCGCATGGGGCGGGGGGCGGGTGCGGGCACATTTTTTGTCATTGGTTCTGGCGTCCGTTGCAAGTGGATTGAAAGCTGGCGGATGCTAGGTTTGGCCCATGACGCTACGGTGACCGGCAACCTCCAGGCGATCACTCCACTTTCAGGGCCGCGTGCCCACCAGCACGGGCTGGAAGAACGCGTCGTCGATGCGCCGCACGTTTTCCAGGCCCGCCTCGCGCATCAGCTCGCACAGCCGCGTGGTCGACACGGCGTAGTAGCGCGAGCGCATCACGCGCGTGCTCACGGCGTGCGTGGCCAGGTCCTCGGTGACGAAGAAGAAGCCCAGGTCGTAGTGCTCGCCCTTGCCGCCGTCCGTGAAGTCCCACACCTGGAACAGCACGTGGCGCAGGCCGTTCTCCACGCGCGCGCCGTAGTGCTTCACGAGGTTGCTGCCGCGCTCTTCCTTCGCGTAGTCGCGCACGCTCACCACGCAGCCGCCACCCGGGCGCAGGCATGCGGCCATCTGGCGGAAGGTGGCCAGCAGGTCATCGTCGGTATGCAGGTGCGGCATGGAGTTGTCGCAGGACATCACGATGTCGAAGCCGCCGCCGTGGTGCGTGTGCGCCTCGCGCATGTCGCAGACCGAGAACGCCACATCGAGCCCGCGCGCCTGGGCCTCGTGCCGTGCGCGTTCGATCTCCCGGGGCGACAGGTCCGATGCCGTCAGCGCGTGGCCCAGCGCTGCGAGCCCGAGTGTCTGCGTGCCGATGCCGCAGGACACGTCGAGCACCCTGCGCCGCGCGTTGCCGCCGGGCCACTCGGCGCCGATCAGCTGCGCGAGCTTGTCGCCCTGCGCGCGGATGCTCTCGTTCCAGTCGGGATAGATCAGGTGATAGAGCGGGGCGAGTTCGTCGTAGAAGTCGTTGGTCATGCCAGTGCCGCCTCGTAGACCGCGAGGTCGCTCGTCACCCCGCCGCCGCCGAGCAGCGAAGAGTTGGCGGCATTGACGATGGCGTCGACCTGCAGGGTGGTGATGTCGGCGCGAAGGGCGCGAAGGGTGCGAAGGGCGCGAAGCGCGTCGGTCATGGCGTGTTCCTTTCTGGTGCAAGCCCGACGATAGCGCCGCGCGAACCCCAGTAAACCCCAGTCGGGCAAACCCGCTCCCGGCGGCTGCCGCGACTCCTTACGATCCGCTCGCCGGCCCCGCAGCAGTGGCGTCGATCTTGCATGGGGCCGGATTGTTCTCAACCCGAGGGAGAGTCGATGAAAAGCTTCTTGCCGTGGTGCCGCGCCGCATTCGCGCTGGCGGCGCTGGGATGCGCAATGGCCGTGCAGGCGCAGCAGGTGCTGCAGTTCAAGTGGGGCCATGTCTACGAGCCCACGAGCATCTTCCATCAGCAGGCCGAACTGGCGGCGCGCAAGATCGCGGAGCAGTCCGACGGCAAGATCAGGATCGAGGTGGTGGCTGCGTCGAAGATGGGGCAGGAGGCCGACTTTCCGCTGATGCTGGCGAACGATGCGATGCAGATCGCCTACGTCGGCGACGCCACGCTGGCCGAGGGCTATCCGCCGCTGAGCCTGGGCAGCTACCCCTTCGCCTTCAAGGATCTCGACCACATGCGCAAGTACCTGGCGAGCCCGTTGCTGGCAGATTTGATGAAGGGCTACAACGAGAAGAGCGGCAACCGCATGGTGG
This sequence comes from Variovorax sp. PMC12, assembly GCF_003019815.1. NCBI lineage: Bacteria > Pseudomonadati > Pseudomonadota > Betaproteobacteria > Burkholderiales > Comamonadaceae > Variovorax > Variovorax sp. PMC12. The sequence continues at coordinate 1,771,438 of NZ_CP027773.1, read as the reverse complement.
CCACGGTGTACTACGGCGCGCGGCAGGTCACGTCGGCCCGGCCGCTGGCAAGGCCCGAAGACTTCCGCGACCTCCGGCTGTATGTGCCTGCCGCCGCCTCGTACCAGCTCTTTGCCACCGCGCTCGATGCCAAGCCGGTCACGCTGCCTTTCATGAGCCTCTACGGTGCGCTCAAGAAGGGCGAGGTCGAGGCGCAGGAAAACCCGCTGGGCATCGTCAGGTCGAAGAAGCTCTATGAAGTGCAGAAGTACGTGCAGCTCACCGCGCACGTCTACGACACGCTGGGCATCGTGATCGGCAAGGCTGCGTGGGCCAGGCTCGCGCCGCCGCAGCAGGCGATGGTCGAGAAGGTGCTCGTGGAGACCGCGAAGTGGACCAACGTCGGCGTGATCGCCGGTGAGCTGGAAGACGAGCAGTTCCTGCGCGGCAAGGGCATGACGGTGACGCCGGTCAATCGCCAGTCATTCCTCGAACGCATCGCGAAGCGTGCGACGCCGGAACAGCAGGGCGCGCGGCCGGGCGACTACGCCAAGCTGCAGGCACTGGCGGCTGGCGCGAACTGAGACCGCTCAGGGCTGCTCGAAGGCCTGCAGCAGCTGGCTCGACAAGTCGGCGACCAGGGCCTCGCGCTGCGGCGACGGTCGCCAGAAGGCGCGGCTCGTCACGCCGGTCGCTTCCCAGTCGGGGTGGTTGCGCGCGGGCTGCGCGGCGCGCACGGCCGCGGCGGCGGCCTTGGTGGGGGCATCGCCGTCGGCTGGTGCTTCGGCTGCGATGCGCTGCGTGGCCGCATGGCCGCGCACCTCGAGCGCCTGCGCGAGCTTGAGCTGCCATGCGACCAGCGCGAACAGCACGTCGTCTTCGACCGTCAACTCATGCACGTCGCGCAGCTTGTTGGCGATCTTGCGGCCCAGCGGGCCCCAGCCCTGCGACACCGCGCCGCCGATGGCGCCACCCAGCGCAGCGCCCGCGCCCAGCGATATGCCGGCCACGGCCAGGTCGGCCACCACGCCCACGGCGGCGCCGATGACCGCGCCCTTGCCCAGGCGCAGGCCGGCGTCCTTCATGGCCTCGGGGCTGAAGAAGTCGAGCGTCCAGCGGCCTTCGATGATCGGCAGCGGTGCTTCGTCTGCGTCGCCCTGGCGAAAGCCGTAGAGCGCGAGCAGGTCGTCGGTGCAACGCTGGGCCTTGTCGAACACGGTCTTCTGCAGCGCCGCGACCAGCGTCTGCCGGCGCGCGGCATCGGCGAATTCGGTCGCCTGCACCGTGCGGCGCACGGCGGCGGCATCGACCAGCAGCGCGGCGATGCGCGTGCAGGCCGAGCGGCGGCGGCCGGCGGCTTCGGCCTGCAGCGAATCGACCACGCCGCGCAGCAGCTCGCGGCGGTCGCGCAGCAGGGTGGCGAGGTCGTTGTACAGGTCCTGTTCGGCACCGACGAACGGCGCTGCCGCGTCGAAGCGCACCTGCACATGCAGGCCGTATGCCGACAGCAGCTCTTTCCAGTCCGCCTCGCGGCTGGCGGCGTCGCGCACGAAGTTCAGCACCGGCAGCACCGGGCGCGCGCAGGCGTTGAGCAGCTCGATCTCGTCGCGGAACTTGGGCAGCACCGGTTCGCGCACGTCGATGACGAGGAAGGCCGCGTCGATGTCGAGCATGGTGCGCAGCACCTTGGCCTCCTGCTCGAACACGCCGTGTGCCTCCGGGCCTTGCAGGAACTGGCGGATGCGCTCCGGCGGCGTGGCCTGCGGGTCGAAGCGCGCGAGGTGCTCGCGCAGCGCGACGGCGTCTTCCAGGCCCGGCGTGTCGAAGAAGCGCACGGCGGTTTCGTCTTCCACCTCGAGGTCGGCCGACTCGACGTGGCGCGTGGTGCCGGGGCGCTGAGACACCTCGCCGAAGTCGATGCGCCGCGTGAGCGTGCGCAGCAGCGAGGTCTTGCCCGCGTTGGTGTGGCCGACGACCGCGATGCGGACGGGCTGTGGTTGTTGCTGCTGCGTCATGGGGCGGTGGCCTCGTTCGGCCGCAGTGCGATGTCGATGCGCTCGCTGGCGCTGATGCTTTCCAGGCCGCTGTCGCGCAGCCAGTCGAGCCAGCGTTGCGTGGCGGTAGCATCGGCCGGGCCCGCGAGCCACAGGCGGCATTCGCCGCAATGCGCCAGCACTTCGCGCAGGAAGCGTTCGGTGCCGCGGTCGGGGCTCGATGCGGCATTGCAGGCCAAAAGCACGGTGCGCGGGCGGGCATGCGCGAGCCGGTCGAGCAGCGTTCGGCGTGCCGGGGCGCTGCCGTCGATGCGCTCCATGTGCATGGCTGCATCGGGCGGAATGGTCGCGGGAGGCCAGGGCATGTCGGGCGGCAGCTCGAAGCCGATGACGAAGAGACCGTCGCGCAGGTCGGCTGCGGGCAGGCCGGCAGGCGCGCCGGTGCGCGTGCGGCCCGGGTCGGCATCGACGATGGCGGCGGGCGCCAGCGCGGCGAAGCGCGCGAGCAGCTTGCGGTAGTAGGGCTCGTGCCAGTCGGGCCGCAGCGCCTGGCGTCGGCGCTTCCAGACGGCGGCGCTCAACAGCACCAGCGCGAGGCGCGGCAGCAGGCCATAGACCGTGATGCAGCCGGTGAGCCACAGCGCCCAGGTGCGCTGGCCCGCCGCCGCGGGCGTGGAGGCCAGCACCGTGGCCGCATCCGGCACGGGAAAGCCGATCTGCGCCGGTGCCCAGCCCAGCAGCTGCACGGCCCGCACGAAGAAGGCGGGGTCGAGGATCGTCGTTTCCCAGCTCAGCGTGTAGCTGCGGAAGGCGAGTGCGAACAGCATCGACGCCAGCACCACGGCGAACGACAGTGACCAGATGCCGTGGCTCACGAGCCCGAAGGCCCAGGGCAGCAGCCTGGCGCGCGTCAGCAGCCCGGTGATCGAGCGCAGCAGCACCGGCGCCTGCCCGCGCTTGCCGCCGGCCACGCGCGCGCTGAGCGACAGCCAGATCCAGCCGAGCGATGCGGTGCCGAAGGTGCCCAGCGGAAACAGGAGCCCCGCCAGCCACAGCAGCAGCGTGAGCGCATGCAGGCCCAGCAGGCTCACGAGCGCGACGATCACGTTGATGTGGCGCTCGCCGCCGCCGACCACGTTGCCCGCAAGGCCGAGGCCGGCCATCACGATCAGTGCCACGAGCGCCGTCAGCACCCAGGGCGCCCATTGGCGGGCGCGCGAAAGTTCATGCTGCAGGCCTATGCGTTCGCCGAGCTGGCGGGCGCGTTCGGTGATCTGCGCGTGGGGGTCTGTCTTGCGCGAGGCGATGGCGGTGCGCATGGCCTGCGCGTCGTCGAGCGGACCGTTCTGTTCGACCCACCGGATCGCCTCGGTGATCACCGCATCTGTGATGTCAGGTTCGCGCAGCGCGGTGTTGGTCAACAGGGTCCCTTCGCAAGTGAGGCCCCGCACGGTGTCGGGGCGCGCGAATTATGCCCGGCGCGTCGCGGGCTCCCAATGAGAAACGGGGCCGCGAGCGGCCCCGTTCTGCAGGTGTCGGAGTAGGGGGCGTGCCCGGTCTCAGCGAAGGCCGAAGAACGAGAGCACTGCAACCACGACCACGACCAGACCGACGATGTAAATGATGGAATTCACGCGAGACTCCGTTGTTGATGACGACGACGTCAGCATCGCGCTGCGCAGGGTGCGCGAATGTCGGCGGCAGGCGGCGTGTGATGTAGGACTTGCGAAGTGACAAGCCGCACCGCCTGCGGCACGGATAGCGCGCTCAGCGCTTCCTGTCGGGCCCCAGCGCCTGCTCGACCAGCCAGCGCATCGCCGCGCGAACCTCTTTCGCGTCGGCGCCGGCATCGATCTCCAGCGCGGCGCGGTCGAAAGCGGCCGACAGCAGCTGCGAAAGCGCATCGACCGAGACTTCGCCGCGCCCCATGCCGGCGCGCGTCAGGCCCTGGCGCAGCGAGTGCGCCGCGTTGGCATCGTCGATCGCCATGATTTCCGCCATGCCCAGCACCGCAGGGCCGTCGACCAGCAGCAGCCGCGTGCGGCCCGGCACGGTCATGGCGTCCAGGTAGGCCTCGCTGCCTTGGCGCAGGGCTTCGCGCGGGCTCAGCCGCTCGGGCGTGGCGGCTTCGATGTCGGCCGCGACGGCCATCGCCTCGCGCGCCAGCACCTGCCGGAACAGGTCGCGCTTGTCCGCGAAGTGGTGGTACAGCGCGCCCCGGGTAATGCCGGCCGCGAGGGCGATTTCGGGGGTGGAGGTGTCGCCGTAGCCCTTGCTGACGAAAAGCGCGCGTGCGGCTTCGAGCAGGGCGAGCTGGGTGCTTTCGGTGCGTTCGCGGTTGGTGGCCATGCCGGGTAATTTACATGCAGGCTGTCTGTAGGTTAGTATTTAACGTACGTACAGACTGTATGTTTTATGAAGGAGCCGATCCCATGAAAGTCACGAGCTACTACCCCGTCGTCATGACCGAAGACGTGGCGGGCACCGCCGCCTTCTACCGGTCGCACTTCGGCTTCGTGCCGCGCTTTTCCAGCGACTGGTATGTGCATCTGCAGTTGGAGGGCCACCCTTCAGTGAACCTCGCGGTGCTGGACGGGCGCCACGAGACCATTCCGGAACCGGCGCGCGGGCAGGTAGCGGGCGGCCTGCTGCTGAACTTCGAGGTGGAGGATGCCGATGCGGTGCACGACCGGCTGAAGGCCGCGGGCCTGCCGATTCTTCTTCCGCTGCGCGACGAGGCCTTCGGCCAGCGCCACTTCATCACCCGCGACCCGAACGGCGTGCTGATCGACGTCATCAAGCCGATCCCGCCTTCGGGGGAGTTCGTTGCGCAGTACGAGGCGGGGGCGCTGCCGGCCGCCTGAACGGGATCAGGCGATCACGCGCGCAGGGCCTCGTCCTCGTCGAGGCTGTCGCCCAGGAAGCCGCCGCTCTGGTGCGCCCACAGCCGCGCATACAGCCCGCCCTGTGCCATCAGCGTGCGGTGGTCGCCTTCTTCCACCACGCGGCCTTCGTCGAGCACGATGAGCCGGTCCATCGCTGCAATGGTCGATAGCCGGTGCGCGATGGCGATCACGGTCTTGCCTTCCATCAGCGTGTAGAGGCTCTGCTGGATGGCGGCCTCCACCTCGGAGTCGAGCGCGCTGGTGGCTTCGTCGAGCAGCAGGATCGGCGCGTCCTTCAGCATCACCCGCGCGATGGCCACGCGCTGGCGCTGGCCGCCCGACAGCTTCACGCCGCGTTCGCCCACGTGCGCCTCGTAGCCGCGACGCCCGCTCGCGTCGCCCAGCGTCTGGATGAATTCATGCGCTTCGGCCCGCTTGGCAGCGGCCTCGATCTCCGCGTGCGTGGCGTCGGGGCGGCCGTAGGCCACGTTGTCGGCCACCGAGCGGTGCATCAGCGAGGTGTCTTGTGTGACCATGCCGATGTGGCTGCGCAGCGAATCCTGCGTGACGTGCGCGATGTCCTGTCCGTCGATCAGGATGCGGCCGCTTTCCAGGTCATGGAAGCGCAGCAGCAGGTTCACCAGCGTCGACTTTCCCGCGCCCGAGCGGCCCACCAGGCCGATCTTTTCGCCGGGCTTCACGGTGAGGTTCAGGTCGTCGATGACGCGGCGGCCGCCGTCTCCATAGCGGAAGCTCGCATGCTCGAAGCGCACCTCGCCCTGCGGCACCTGGAGCACGGTGGCGTCTGTCGCGTCGAGCACCGTGCGCGGGCGCGACAGCGTCTTCATGCCGTCCTGCACCGTGCCGATGTTCTCGAACAGGCTGGTCATCTCCCACATGATCCAGTGCGACATGCCCTGCAACCGCAGCGCCATCGCGGTGGCCGCTGCCACGGCGCCCACGCCGACCGCGCCGTTGGACCACAGCCACAGCGCCACGCCCGCCATGCCGGCGGTCAGGCCCATGCTCAGCGCGTGGTTGACGATCTCGAAGGCGCTCACCAGCCGCATCTGGCCGTAGCCGGTCTTCATGAACTCGCGCATGGCGTCGCGCGCGAAGCCGGCCTCGCGCTGCGTGTGCGAGAACAGCTTGACGGTCGCGATGTTGGTGTAGGCGTCGGTCACGCGGCCGGTCATGAGGGCGCGGGCGTCGGCCTGCGCCTTGCCGACCTTGCCCAGGCGCGGCACGAAGTAGATCAGCGACACCACGTACAGCACCAGCCAGACCAGGAACGGCCACACCAGCTGCGCGTCGAGCACGCCCACCAGGATGATCATGGTGGCCACGTAGACGCCCATGGCCACGAGCACGTCGGCCAGCACGAAGATGGTCTCGCGCACCGCGAGCGCGGTCTGCATCACCTTGGCCGTGATGCGGCCCGCGAACTCGTCCTGGTAGAAGGCCATGCTCTGGCCCAGCATCAGGCGGTGGAAGTTCCAGCGCAGCCGCATCGGCAGGTTCACGGCCAGCGTCTGGTGCTTGACGATGGTCTGCAGCGCCACCACGCCGATGCTGATCACGAGGAAGGCGGCCAGCCACATCAGCGTGGTGCCGCGCTCTTCCCAGAGGCGCGAAGGCACCTGCCCGCCGAGCCAGTCGACGATGCGCCCGAGGATCGCGAACAGCGCCGCCTCGAAGGTCGACATGACGGCCGTGAGCGCGGCCATGGCCGCGATCTTGCCGCGCACGCCGTGCGTGCAGGCCCAGAGAAAGGCAAAGAAGCCCTGTGGCGGCAGCGACGGCTCGGCGGCAGGGTAGGGGTGAAGCAGTTTTTCGAAGAAGCGGAACAAGGCGAACGGTCTCCCGGAGAGCCGCTGACTGTAGCCGCGCATGCATGACCTTGCCCCGAAAAGGTGCGTTGTCCACGTGTCGCACGTGGACAGTCCGGCTAGGGTTGTCACTCTCCGGAGGCCGAATCTTTATCGACTATGTTTTGGTGACTTCGCGCTTGCGCGTCGTCGCTGTCGGTCCGACCCAGAAATTTCACAACAACGTTGGAGACGTTTTCCATGCACTTTCGTTTCAAGCTGCTGGCGCTGACCAGCGCGCTCGCCTTCTCGATGGGCGCCCTCGCTGCCGATCCGATCAAGATCGGCGTGGACGGCCCCTTCACCGGAGGCTCCTCCTCCATGGGCGTGAGCATGCGCGACGGCGTTCGCCTGGCCGCGGAGGAGATCAACAAGTCCGGCGGCGTGCTGGGCCGGCAGATCCAGCTGGTCGAGCGCGACGACGAAGCCAAGAACGAGCGCGGGGTGCAGATCGCCCAGGAGTTCGTGAACAAGGAGAAGGTGGTGGCCGCCGTGGGCTACATCAACACCGGCGTGGCGCTGGCCTCGCAGCGCTTCTTCCAGGAGGCGAAGATCCCGGTGCTCAACAACGTGGCCACGGGCTCGGTCATCACCCACCAGTTCGACAAGGACCCGGAGAACTACGTCTTCCGCAATGCCGCGCACGACAGCATCCAGGCGCCGATGATCGTGGAAGAGGCCATCACGCGGCGCGGCTACAAGAAGGTCGCGATCCTGGCCGACTCCACCAACTACGGCCAGCTGGGCCGCGAAGACCTGGAGCGCGCGCTCAAGAACAAGGGCATCACGCCCGTGGCGGTCGAGAAATTCAACATCAAGGACGTCGACATGACGGCCCAGCTGCTGAAGTCGAAGGAAGCCGGCGCCGAGGCCGTGCTCACCTACGGCATCGGCCCCGAGCTGGCCCAGATCGCCAACGGCATGACCAAGCTGGGCTGGAAGGTGCCGATCATCGGCAGCTGGACGCTGGCCATGGCCAACTTCATCGACAACGCCGGCCCCGGCGGCGACGGCGCGCGCATGCCGCAGACCTTCATCCAGGAGCCGACGAACCCCAAGCGCAAGGCCTTCATCGACGCCTTCGTCGGCAAGTTCAAGCCCAAGAACAACCGCATGGATTCGCCGGTCTCGGCGGCGCAGGGCTACGACTCGATCTACCTGCTGGCCGCCGCGATCAAGCAGGCCGGCAGCACCGATGGTCCGAAGATCAAGGCCGCGCTGGAAGACCTGAAGGCGCCGGTCGAAGGCGTGGTGACGACCTACAACAAGCCTTTCACCAAGACCGACCATGACGCAATCACCGCCAACATTCCGGTGTTCGGCGAGGTCAAGGGCGGACGCGTGGTGTTCGCCAACGCAGACGACCAGAAGAACGCCGGCACCGTCCGCCTGAAGGATGTGGCGGCCAACGACGCGCTGCTGAAGAAGTAGCCGCCGGATCGAGCGTCGGCGCCGCCCCGGGACCTGTTCCTGCGGCGGCGCATTTTTTGGTCCACCGCCTCCTGCGAGCCGCCATGCAAATCCTTACCCAACTCATATTCAGCGGCATTGCGCTGGGCATGATCTACGCCGTCATCGCGTTCGGCTATCAGCTCACCTTCGCCACTTCGGACACACTGAACTTCGGCCAGGGCAACGCCCTCATGCTCGGCGCGATGGTCGGCCTCACGCTGGTGAACATGGGGCTGAACTACTGGCTGATGATCCCGCTGGTGTGCCTGTTCGGCGCCTTCCAGGGGGCGGTGGTGGAGCGCATCGCGGTGCGCCCCGCGATCAAGATCAAGTCGGAGTTCGGCTGGATCATGTCCACCATCGCGCTGGGCATCATCTTCACCAACGTGGCAGAGAACGTCTGGGGCCGCGACGACCTGAAGTTCCCGTCGCCGCTGCCGGAGTCGCCGATGCACTTCCTGGGCGCCAACGTGCTGCCGATGGAAATACTGGTGGTCGTCGGCGCGCTGCTCATGATGCTGGCGGTGGAGCTGTTCAACCGCCGCTCGATCTACGGCAAGGCGGTGGTCGCCACCTTCAACGACCGCGACGCCGCCAAGCTCATGGGCATCAACACCGGCCTGGTCATCACCTTCTCGTATGCGCTGTCGTCCATGACGGCGGCCTTTGCCGGCGTGCTGATCGCGCCGCTCACGCTGACCGGCGCCTCGATGGGCGCGGTGCTCGGCCTGAAGGCATTCGCGGTCGCCATCATCGGCGGGCTGACCAGCGGCATGGGCATCGTGGTGGGCGGGATCATCCTGGGCATTGCCGAGACCACCACCGGCTTCTACCTGAGCACCGGCTACAAGGACGTGCCCGGGCTGGTGCTGCTGCTGATCGTGCTGGCCGTGCGCCCGTCGGGCCTGTTCGGCAAGGCCGCCATCAAGAAGGTGTGAGCGCGTGGCCATGAATTCCGAAAAAATGAAAACCAGCCATCTCCTCCTGGCAGTAGCGGGCGTGGCGGCGCTGCTGCTGTTCCCGATCGGCGTCGACAACCCGTACTACATCCACCTGCTCGAGACCATCATGATCTACGCGATCCTGCTGTTCGGGCTGGACATCGTGGTGGGCTACACCGGCCAGGTCTCGCTGGGCCACGCGGGCCTGTTCGGCCTGGGCGCCTATGCGGCCGGCGTGCTGGTGTTCAAGCTGTCGGCGCCGTTCTGGATCACGGTGCCGTTCGCCATCGTGTTCACGGCCGGCTTCGGCGCGCTGCTGGCGTTGCCGGCGCTGCGCGTGTCGGGGCCTTACCTGGCGATGGTCACGCTGGCCTTCGGCACCATCATCCAGATCCTCATCAACGAGATGAGCTTCCTGACCGACGGGCCGATGGGCATCAAGCTGGAGAAGCCCGCGCTCTTCGGCCACAAGCTCGACGACCGCGAGTACTACTGGGTGGTGGCGGTGCTGATGGTGCTGTCGCTGGTGGTGGTGCACCGCATCCTGCGCTCGCACCTGGGGCGGGCCTTCGAGGCGCTGCGCGGCAGTCCGGTGGCATCGGACTGCATGGGCGTGTCGGTGTACCGCTACAAGGTCTATGCCTTCGTCATCAGCGCCGGCTTTGCGGGGCTGGCGGGCTGCCTGTATGCGTACTCCGAGCAGTACATCTCGCCCAACTCCTACAACTTCGAGCTCACCGTGCTGTTCCTGCTGGCGGTGATCATGGGCGGGCGCAAGAGCCGCATCGGCTCCATGCTGGGCGCCACCATCATCGTGCTGCTGCCCAAGCTGCTGGACGACGTGGTGCTGTTCCGCTACGTGTCGGTGGGGCTGGCCGTGGCGGTGCTGGTGGCGGCGGTGGTCGCCGTGCGGCGCCAGCGCGCCACGCCCGGGCAGATGGCCATTCCGGTGGTCGGGAGCATCGCGCTCGCGGGCCTGGCCTTCTGGCTCGACGCAATGACCGACTGGCGGCTGTCGATCTTCGGCGTGATCATGCTGTTCGTCATCTACTACCTGCAGGACGGCATCGTCGGCTTCGTGCGCAAGGCGCTGAACATGCGCCGGCCCGTGGCGTCGGTGGTGGCGGCGGATGTCGATGCGGCGCCGGCCGACGCGGTGTCCACCGCGGCCCATGCCGGCGGCACCGAAGACGTGCTCGAGGCCTCGGGCGTGCTGATGCAGTTCGGCGGCCTGAAGGCGCTCAACAACGTCGACCTGCGCATCAAGCGCGGCACCATCCACGGCCTGATCGGGCCCAACGGTTCCGGCAAGAGCACCATGATGAACGTGCTGACCGGCATCTACGTGCCGACGGCCGGCGCCATCTCCTTCGGCGGGCGTTCGCTGGTGGGGCGCACCTCGGCGGACATCGCGCTGTCGGGCATCGCGCGCACCTTCCAGAACGTGCAGCTGTTCGGCGAGATGACGGCGCTGCAGAACGTGCAGGTCGGCCTGCACCACAGCTTTGCCAGCAACCTGCTCGACGTGGCGGCCGGTACGCCGCGCTACCGGCGCGAGAGCGCAGCGGCGGTGCAGCGCGGGCTGGGGCTGCTGAAGTTCGTCGGCTTGGAGTCGTTTGCCACCGAGGAGGCGCGCAACCTGCCCTACGGCAAGCAGCGCCTGCTGGAGATCGCGCGGGCGCTGGCGCTCGACCCGCAACTGCTGCTGCTCGACGAGCCGGCCGCCGGGCTGACCGCGCCCGACATCAAGGAACTGCTCACCATCATCCGCAAGATCCGCGAGCACGGCGTGACCGTGATCCTGATCGAGCACCACATGGACGTGGTGATGAGCATGTGCGACACCGTCTCGGTGCTCGACTTCGGCCAGAAGATCGCCGAAGGCGAGCCGGCCAGGGTGCAGGCCGACGAGAAGGTGATCGAGGCCTATCTGGGCGGCGGCGCATGACGGGCGCCGGCAACGCAAGACCAGGAACCCCAACATGCTGACCATCCAGAATCTTTTTGCCGGCTACGGCAAGGTGCAGGTGCTGCACGGCATTTCGATCGAGGTGCCCAAGGGCAAGGTCGTGACGCTGATCGGCTCCAACGGCGCCGGCAAGACCACCACCATGCGCGCCGTGTCGGGAATGATCGCGCCCACGGCCGGCGAGATCACGCTCAACGGCAAGCGCATCGACGGCCTGGAGTCGTTCCACATCGCCAAGCAGGGCCTGGCGCATTCGCCCGAAGGCCGGCGCGTGTTCGCGACCATGACCGTCACCGACAACCTCACGCTGGGCGCCTTCCCGCGCCTGACCGGCAGCCGCCCGCGCGGCGACGTGGCGGGCGACCTGGAGCGCGCGCTCGAACTCTTTCCGCGCCTGAAGGAGCGCCGCACGCAACTTGCCGGCACGCTGTCTGGCGGCGAGCAGCAGATGCTGGCTATGGCCCGCGCGGTGATGCTGAACCCCGAGGTGGTGCTGCTCGACGAGCCTTCGATGGGCCTGGCGCCGATCCTGGTGGCCGAGGTGTTCCGCATCATCGAGCGGCTCAAGGGCGAGGGCGTGACGATGCTGCTGGTGGAGCAGTTCGCCGCAGCCGCGCTCGGCGTGGCCGACTACGGCTATGTGCTGGAGAACGGGCGCATTTCGCTGCACGGGCCGGCGGAGAAATTGCGCAGCGACCCGGCGGTGAAGGCGGCCTACCTGGGGGGTGGGCATTAGGTGCCGGCCGCTAGACTCCCCGCGTGAAACCTGAAGGAACCGACACCCCCGCGCCTGGCATCTTGCGGAGACCGCCATGGACCGCATGACCAGCCTGCGCGTGTTCCGCGAAGTCGTCGAGGCCGGCAGCTTCGTGGCTGCCGCCGAGCGGCTGGGCATGTCGCCGCCGATGGCCAGCAAGCATGTGGCGCAGCTGGAGAAATCGCTCGGCGCGCGGCTGCTGCATCGCTCCAGCCGCCACCTGAGCCTGACCGAGGCGGGCACCGCCTGGTACGAGCAGAGCCGCCGCGCGCTCGACCTGCTGGACGCTGCGGAGGCCGCCATCGGCCAGACCCACGACACGCCGCGCGGCCAGCTCAAGGTGAGCGCGCCCGTGTGGTGCGCCACGCCGCGCTTCGCGCGCATGCTGGCCGACTACCGCGCCCGGTACCCCGAAGTGCTGGTCGACATGCACCTGGAAAATCGCAAGGTCGATCTCGCGGCCGACGGCTACGACCTGGCCCTGCGCGCGACGCAGGAGCCGTCGCCGGCGCTCATCGCGCGGCCGCTGTGCAGCGTGCCTTTCCATCTGGTCGGCACGCCGGCCTGCGTCGAGAGGGCGGGCGGATTGCCCGCGCTGCCGGCCGACCTGGCGAGGCTGGGCGCCATCGTGCCGAGCTACGTGAACCTGGACAACCTCGCGCTCAAGGGGCCGGGCGGGCGCATGTTCCCGCTGCGGCTGGCGCCGGCCATGCGCTCAGACGACACCACGCTCACGCTGCATGCGGTGCGGGCGGACATGGGCATCGCCTACATGCCCTCGTGGCTGGTCGAAGAAGACATCGCCAGCGGGCGGCTGCTGCGGCTGCTGCCGGAGTTCCATTCCGTGCCTGTCACGCTGTTTGCGGTCTACACGAGCCGGCAGTACATGTCGTCGAAGCTGCGGACCTTCATCGACTTTCTGAGCGAGCAGCTCGGGTAGGCGAGCCACCAAGACTGCCGTTTCAATGTTTCCTGCAAGGAACTGATTCGATGCATCGGCGCCTGTCGATTTCCTCGCAGGAAATGTCTACAGTCGATGCAACGCTTTCAAGGAGCATCGACTTGACCCACGACGACACCCCCACCTCGCGCCTGCCGACCTATTTCATCTCGCACGGCGGCGGCCCCTGGCCCTGGATGAAGAAGGAAATGGGCGCCACCTACGACAAGCTCGCCGCCTCGCTGGCCGACATGCCGCGCCAGATCGGCCGCAAGCCGAGCGCCATCCTCATGGTGTCGGCGCACTGGGAGGCGCTTGCCTTCACGGTGCAGGGCAACCCCAGGCCGCCGATGATCTACGACTACGGCGGTTTCCCCGCCCACACCTACGAAGTGCACTACGACTCGCCCGGTTCGCCGGAACTCGCGCAGCGCGTGCATTCGCTGATCGCCGCCGCCGGCCTGCCGGTGCAGATCGACCCCGAGCGCGGCTACGACCACGGCATGTTCTCGCCGATGGCGGCCATCTATCCGCAGGCCGACGTGCCGGTGGTGCAACTGTCGCTGCGGCGCGGGCTCGACCCGGCGGAGCACCTGGCGCTGGGCCGCGCCATCGCACCGCTGCGCGACGAGAACGTGCTGATCGTCGGAAGCGGCCTGAGCTATCACAACCTGCGCAACTTCGGCCCGCAGGCGCACGGCGTGTCGAAGGCCTTCGACGACTGGCTCGATGAAGCGGTGGTGAAAAGCGACGCCGCCGGGCGCAGCGCGCAACTGCTCGACTGGGCTTCAGCGCCCGCGGCGCGCATGGCGCACCCGCGCGAAGAGCATCTGATTCCGCTGATGGTGGCCGTGGGCGCGGCCGAGAGCGAAGCCGGCGAGCGGGTCTATCACGAAGACGCCTTCATGGGCGGGCTCGTGGTGTCGAGCTTCCGCTTCGGCGCCTGAGGGCTCAACTGCGGCGCACGCCGTCGGCATCCACCAGCCCGACGCGCGTCTGCCGTCCCCAGGTTCCGCGCCCGGTCAGGAAGCTCCACCACCCCCAGGCCGCGCCCGTGTGCCGCAGGATCTGGAAGGTGAAGGGCTCCACCAGCGCCGCCAGGAACGCCTGCGCCATGTTGGCCTCGCTCTGCTGGCCGATCCAGCGGCGATACAGGAACACCGACCACAGGTGGAAGACCAGGTCGAGCACGATCTTCGCGCCGATCACGCCGGCCACTGGCGCCAGCACGCCGAAGTTGCCGCGCACCAGGTACATCAGCAGCAGGCCGAAGGCGGCCAGCCCGTAGAGCGGCTGCAGCGTGTCGATGGCCTTCACCGGCAGCATCGCGATGCCGAGCCAGCCATAGCGCCGGTCGCCGACCATTGCGCGATACCAGTACTGGGTCTGCAGGAAGCCGCCGAACCAGCGGCGGCGCTGGCGCAGGAAGGCGCCGGTGCTGCTGGGCGCGTCGGTGTGGGCCTGCGCGTCGCCGAGCACGCGCACGGTCCACGGCAGCCCGTGGGCCTGGGCGTGCCGGTGCAGGCGGTGGATGAGTTCGTAGTCCTCGACCAGGCAGTCGGTGTCGAAGCCGCCCACTGCCCGCACCGCATCGGTGCGAAAGCCGGCAAAGGCGCCCGAGATCAGCAGCAGGCCGTTGACGCGCATCCACGCATAGCGCGACAGGAAGTTGCGGATGTACTCGTATGTCTGGAACCACTGGAAGCAGCGCCCGGCCAGCGTGCGGCTGCACACCGGCGTGATGACGCCGGTGGCGGCCACGAGGTCGGGCTCTTCCGAAAAAGCGCGGCGGACCGCGGCGATGGCCTTGCTGTCGAGCAGCGTGTCGCCGTCCACAGTGAGCACGGTGTCGGTGTCGATGCACAGGATGGCCGCGTTCAGCGCCACCGCCTTGCCGCCGTGCGGCAGCCGCAGCCAGTAGAGCGCGGGGTGCGTGGCGCTGGCCGCGCTCAGTTCGCCCAGGGGCGGCGCGACCAGGCCGTAGCGCGTGGTGAGAAGCTCGGCGGTGCCGTCGCTCGAGCCGTCGTCGGCGATCACGATGCGGTCGGGTACGTCGGTCTGGCCGAGCAGGGCGGCCAGCGTGACGGGCAGCACGGCGGATTCGTTGTGCGAGGCGACGATCACGCCCAGCGTGGTGCGGCGGCCAGTGACGGCCGGCTGGGAAGGAGGGCGGGGGCGCAGGATCGGCAGCGTCATCCAGCCCACGAACAGCAGCAGCACCGTGTCGTAGAGCACATAGGCCACGCCCACCGACCACGCGCCGACGTTGCCGACGCGGAAGGCCATGGCGAAGAGCAGCCCCCACAGCACGAGCACGCCGCCGTGGATCAGCCAGCTTCGCAGCGGCGTGGCGGGGGGAGACAGGCGCGGCGATGCGGCCAGGAACGCGGAATGAAGGGAATTGTTCAAGAGAAGATGCCTGGGCGACGAACTGTCATACGCAAGAACATGGTCGGCGGTTTCGCAAAGGCCCGGATACAACCGGGACAATCGCAAAACCCACCGACAGACTCGGCCCACGCCTGAAAATTCCCCGCATGCTCCCACAAACCCGCTACACCCGAACCGCGATCGCCTTGCACTGGGTCATCGCTTTGCTCATGGCCGTCAACATCGCGCTGATCCTGCTGGTCGACCGCTACCCCGACGACTGGGTGCGCCCGGCGGTCGACACCCACAAGTCGATCGGCATCACGGTGCTGGGGCTGGTCATCCTGCGAATCCTCTGGCGCTTCACGCACAAGCCGCCGGCCATGCCGGGCTCCTACGGCGCGTTCGAGCGCTTCGCCGCGCACGCGGCCCACGGCGTGCTGTACCTGCTGATGGTGCTGCTGCCGCTGTCGGGCTGGATGCACGACTCGGCCTGGAAGGACGCCGGCACCCACCCGATGTACCTGTTCGGCCTGTTCGAGTGGCCGCGCATCGGCTGGATCATGGCCATCGAGCCCACCCTCAAGGAAACCTGGCACACCGTGCTGGGCGGCGTGCACGCCTGGGCCGGCTATGTGCTGTACGCGATGTTCGGGCTGCACGTGCTGGGCGCGCTGAAGCACCAGTTCCTGGACGGCGAGCGCGAGCTGCAGCGCATGTGGCCGGGAGCACGCGGATGAGCGGCGGCATGAACGAAGAAGAACAGGAAGCGCGCGCAGCCATCGCGCGCGTCGATGCGCTTTCCACCCATCACGACCCGGTTCACGGCGGCGTGCGCGTGCGCTGGCGCCGCTTCGGCACCGACACCAGCCGGCCGCCGCTCGTGCTGCTGCACGGCGGCCATGGCAGCTGGATGCACTGGCTGCGCAACGCCGAGGCGCTGTCGGCCGGCCGCACCCTGTGGCTGCCCGACATGCCGGGCTTCAACGAATCCGACGCGCCGCCGCGCGTGGCACCCGGCGAAGACTCGCTGCCGCCCTTGCTCGATGCGCTCGGCGGCACGCTCGACCAGTTGATCGGCGCGGGCACGCCCATCGACCTGGGCGGTTTTTCCTTCGGCGGGCTGACGGCGGCGCGCTTTGCCGTGCGGCGCGGCGCCATTCGCCGGCTTGCGCTGGTGGGCAGCGGCGGCCACGGCACGCTGCGGCGCATGACGGTCGAGATGATCAACTGGCGCTCCGCGCCTGACCGCGAACGCGAGCGCGCCGCGCTGCTGCACAACCTGGCCGCGCTGATGCTGCACGACAAGGCCGCCATCGACGCGCTGGCCTTCGAGATCCACGACATCTCCTGCCACGGCACGCGTTTTCGCAGCAAGGAGGTGTCGCTGTCGGGCGGCCTGCAGCAGGCCATCGACACACTGGGCGTGCCCACGCTGCTGCTGTGGGGCGAGTTCGACGTCACCGCCGATCCGCGCCCGCTGGTGGCGCGGCTGGTGGCCGAAGGCCCGGGGCGCGAGGGCGCGGTGATCGACGGCGCCGGGCACTGGGCGCAGTACGAGCGCGCCGACGAGGTCAATGCGCGCTTGCTGCAGTTCCTGGCCTGACGCTTCCCGAGCGCGTCACTGCTGCTGCTTCACCAGCCCCAGCTTGCGGATGATGTCGCCCCACTGGTCGTAGGTGGCGCGTGTCAGCTCGGCCAGCTGTTGCGGGCTCGACGACTCGGCCTCGTAGGCGCCCTGGCGGAAGAACTCGCGCGTGGCCGGCATCGCCAGCACCTGCGCGAGCGCGGCGTTGAGCTTTTCGACCACCGGCGCCGGCATGCGCGCCGGCCCGTAGAAGCCGAGCCAGCTGGGCATGTCCACGCCGCTCACGCCCTGTTCGCCCATGGTGGGCACGTCGGGCAGCATCGGGCTGCGCCTGGGCGCGGCCACCGCCAGCATCCGCACCTTGCCGGTGGCCGTGTTCTGGATGGCGTTGGGCGCGGCGTCGAAGTAGTACTGCACGCGGCCCGCGAGAAAGTCTTTCGCGGCATCGGCGCCGCCCTTGTACGGCACGTGCACCACGTCCAGCCCGGCCTGCCGCGCGAAGGCCTCGCCGTAAATGTGCGACGAAGTGCCGGTGCCGAAGGAGGCGTAGCTCATCTTCCCCGGGTTGGCCTTGATGTACGCCACCAGTTCCTGCACCGTGCGCGCCGGCACGCTCGCATGCACGGTCAGCACCAGCGGGCCGCGCGCGCCGAGCGAGATGGGCGTCAGGTCCTTGAACGGGTCGTAGCGCACCTGCGCCAGCGTCTGCGGGTTCTGCGCCACCACGGAAGACGGCGCGTACATGAAGGTGTAGCCGTCGGGCGCGGCGCGGATCACTTCTTCGGTTGCCAGGATGAAGCTCGCGCCCGGCCGGTTTTCAACGATCACCGGCGTCTGCAGCACTTCGGCCAGCCGGAGCGCGACGAAGCGCGCCTGCGTGTCCGACGCGCCGCCGGCCGCCAGGCCCAGCACGATGCGGATGGGGCGCCCCTTTTGCGGGAACGGCGCGGCGGCGCGGGCGGCCAGCGGTGCCAGTGCCGTGCCGAGGGCGCTGGCCGCGAGCGCGGCGGTGAAGCGGCGGCGATGAAGCATGGCGTGCATGCCGCTCATTGTTTGGCCAGCCCGACCTGCTGCACCATCGCGCCCCAGCGGTCGTAGGTCGAGCGCGTGATGCCGGCGAACTCCTCGGGCGTGGAGGCGCCGGCCTCGTAGCCGCCGCTTCGGTAGAACTCCTGCACCTGCGGCATCGCCAGCACCTTCGTGAGTGCGGCGTTGAGCGTGGCGATCACCGGCGCGGGCATGCGCGCCGGCCCGTAGAAGCCCAGCCAGCTCGGCAGGTCGAGCCCGGCGTAGCCCTGCTCGGCGAAGGTGGGCACGTCGGGCAGTGCCGCGATGCGCGCGCCGGCGGCCACCGCGAGGATCTTCACCTTGCCGCTGGCCGAGGTGATGACGGCCGACGAGGCGGAGTCGAACATGTACTGCACGCGCCCGCCGATCAGGTCCTTGGCCGCGTCGGAGCCGCCCTTGTACGGGATGTGCACCGCGTCGATGCCGGTCTTCTTCACGAAGGCCTCGCCGTAGATGTGCGAGGAGGTGCCCGCCCCGAAAGAGGCATAGCTCACCTTGCCCGGATGGGCCTTCACGTAGGCGACCAGTTCCTTCACGTTGTTCACCGGCACGGTGGTGCTCAGCGACAGCACCAGCGGCCCGCGTCCGCCCATCGAGATGGCGGTGAAGTCCTTGAACGGGTCGTAGGGCACCTGGCTGAAGGTGTGCGGGTTCTGGGCCATGGTGGACGAGGGCGCGTACAGCAGCGTGTAGCCGTCGGGCAGGGCGCGCGCCACCTCGTTGGCCGCGAGCATGGTGCTGGCGCCCGGCTTGTTGTCGACGATCACGCTGGTGCCCAGCACCTCGCCGAGCTTCTGCGCCACGATGCGCGCCTGCGCGTCGGTGCCGCCCCCGGCGGTGAAGCCCACCACGATGCGTATCGGCTTGCCGCGCGCCGGAAAGTCCTGCGCCAGGGCCAGGGGCGCCAGGCCCAGGAAGGCCGCGGCACCAAGGGCCGAACTGAAGGCACGGCGCGTGCCCCGAAGTTTCTTCATCGATGTCTCCGTCGGAATGTTTCTTTTATATTGATCTTGAAATCCATAAAAATCCATATCTTCTAGGGAATACCCCAGAAGATGCGCTTTTTTCTTTGACAAAATGGAAAATGAAATCAAAATACGATGAAACAAGCCAAGCCGAGATCGCATTCATGAAAACTGTCGTACGTACCGACGAGCGCATCCTGACCTCCGACATCTTCGACCGCGACAGCCGCGTCAAGCGGCCTGACCACGGCAGCTGGGCCGAGCCGGGCAAGCGCATTCCCGTCTATCACCGCTGCGGCGTGCTGGTGGTGGGGGGCGGCCCGTCGGGCACGGCGGCTGCGGCCGCCGCCGCCCGCGCGGGCGCCGACGTCGCGCTGCTGGAGCGCTACAACCACCTGGGCGGCCTGTCGACCGGCGGCCTCGTCATCTGGATCGACCGCATGACCGACTGGGAAGGCCAGCTGGTGATCCGCGGCTTTGCCGAAGAGCTGTTCGACCGACTGCCTGCCGACGCCATCGCCGGCCCGGTGCGCGAAGACTGGGGCTCGCAGGACGCCGCCAAGGCCGCGCACTGGTCGCAGCGCACGGCGGCCTACCACGGCGTGGTCACCTGGTCGCCCACCATCGACCCCGAGCGGCTCAAGCTGCTCTCGCAGGAAATCGTGCTGGAGCGCAAGGTCAAGCTCATCTATCACTCGTGGGCCGCCATTCCCATCGTGCAGGACGGCGCCGTGAAGGGCGTGGTGTTCGAGAGCAAGGAAGGCCGCATGGCCATCATGGCCGACGTGGTGGTCGACGCCACCGGCGACGGCGACCTGTTCGCCCGCGCCGGCGCCGACTACGTGAACGACATCGAGGAGGCCGACGTGCACCACTGCATGAACACCTCCTGGCTGTTCGGCGGCGTGGACATGAACCGCTGGATCGAGTTCAAGGCCGGCCAGCCCGAGGCATTCACCGCCTTCATGGCGGGCGGGCGCGAGCAGTGCGGCCTGTTCGAGCGGCCCTTCGTCTCGTGGCGCAACGACGTGGCGCTGTTCATGGGGCCGCGCCAGTCGGGCTACTCGGCGCTCGACGTGGACGACCTCACCGCCGTGGAAGTGCGCTCGCACCGCGCCATGGCCGCGCACCTGGACTACTTCCGCGCCCATGCGCCGGGCTTCGAGAACGCCTACCTGATGCTCAGCGCACCGCAGATCGGTGTGCGCCACGCCCGGCGCCTCGTCGGCGTGGGCTCCGTGCTGCGCAGCCAGTGGCCCGACGGCGTGCCGCTGGCGGACGAGATCGGCGTGTCGCCCGCGGTGTCGCCGAAATTCCCCAACATCTCCATTCCCTACGGTGCGCTGGTGCCGCAGAAGCTCGACGGCCTGCTGGCCTGCGGACGCCACATTTCCTGCGACCGCAACTCGCACGGCTTCATGCGCGAGATTCCGCAATGCTGGATCACCGGGCAGGCCGCGGGCGCGGCGGCGGCGCTGGCATCGCGCGGCGGCATCGCGCCGCGTTTCGTCGACGTGGGCGCGCTGCAGGCCGAGTTGCTGAACCAGGGCGTGTACCTGCGCGCCGGGGCGGCGCAGGCGGCGGCAGCGTCGCCCGCGGCTGCCGAGGCCGGCGTGTGAGCCGGCGGCCATGAGCCCGAAAGCCCTCTCTTCGCAAGCCTCTACATTGGAGAGTCCTGAGAAGAGTCTTGCAAAGGGTCCCTCCATGTCCACTGAAAAAAACGACACCTCCTTTTCCGCGGCCGAGCCGGCCGATGCGCGCGGCGAGCGTTCCGACACGGTGAGCGCACTGGAGCGCGGCATCTCCGTGCTGCGCTGCTTCAGCGAAGAACGCCCGGTGCTGGGCCATGCCGACATTGCACGCATCACCGGCATTCCGCGTCCCACCGTCAACCGGCTGGTCGCCACGCTGCTTTCGCTGGGCATGCTCAAGGCGGCGCAGGCCCCCGACCGCTTCATGCTCGGGCCTGGGGTGGTGTCGCTGTCGCGGGTGTTCCTCGGCAGCCTCGACGTGCGCGCCGCCGCGCGGCCCAGCATGCAGGCAATGGCGGAGGAGGTCGGCGCCTCGGTCTACCTGGCCGTGCGAGACGGCATGGAGATGGTGCTGATCGAAGCCTGCCGCCCGCGCTCGTCGATGCTTTCGGCGCGGCTCGACGTGGGCTCGCGCGCGCCGCTGGCCAACTCGGCGCTGGGCCGCTCGTACCTCTCGGCATTGCCCGAGGCGCAGCGCAACCAGCTGGTCGATTCGATGCGACTGCTGCGCGGCCCCGAGTGGGACAGCATCGCGCCCAGCATGAACCGCGCCATCGGCGAGTCGAAGCGGCTGGGCTACTGCCTGTCGCTCGGCGAATTCCACCGCGAGATCAACTCCGTGTCGGTGCCCCTCATCGGGCCCGATGGCGAGGTGATGGCGCTCAACGGCGGCGGCGCCGCCTTCGTCTTCACCGAAGACCGGCTGCGCAACGAACTTGCGCCGCGCCTGCACGACATCGCGCTGAGCATTGCGCGCGACATCGGCGGCCACGTACCCACGCCCTCGCCGGGTTAGCAGCCCGGCCGGGGTCCATTCCCCATGACGACAGAAGAACGGAGACACAGGCCATGCACCTGAGCGATGAAGAAAAAGCCATGTACGACGGCCGCGACGGCCCGGCCGTGCAGAAGGCGATGGACCTGCTGATGCGCTACGGCGAAGCGCTGGGCGCCGAGCGGCTGGTGGAGACGCGCAACGTGTGCGCCACCATCACGTCGACCACCCCCTTCCAGCGCGACTTCGCGCTCGCCAAGGGCGGCGGCATGGATGCGGTGTTCTCCGAGTTCAGCCTCGACAGCCAGGAGACGGTCGAGATTCCGAAATTCAAGGTCTTCACCAGCCACCTGCAACTGGGCTTCGACCCCGGCCAGCCCGAGCGCATGGGCGTGAGCGAGGAGATCGTCCAGTTCTACAACAAGAGCGAGCGGCACGCCGCCGGCCTGGGTGCGCAGATCATGAACACCTGCACGCCGTACCAGGTCGGCAACATCCCGACGCGCGGCGAGCACTGCGCATGGATGGAGTCGTCCGCCGTGGTGTATTGCAATTCGGTGCTGGGCGCGCGCACCAACACCGAAGGCCGCGAGAGCACCGGCGCCGCCATGCTCACCGGCCGCATTCCGTACTGGGGCTACCACCTCGACGAGAACCGCCGGGCCACGCACTTGGTCGAGCTCGACATCGAGGTCGAGTCGGTGCAGGACTGGGGCCTGCTGGGCTACTACATCGGCGAGCATGTGCAGGAACGCGTGCCGGTGGTGCACAGCCGGCGCGGAATTTCGCGGGTGCCGAACCTGCCGCGGCTCAAACACTTCGGCGCGGCGGCCTCGTCTTCGGGCGGCGTGGAGATGTATCACATCGCGGGCGTCACGCCCGAGGCGCTGACGCTGGAACAGGCGCTCGGCGCAAAGGCACCCGTCGAGGTGCTGCGCTACGGCGAGGCCGAGCGCCGCGCCACCTACGAGAAGATCAACACCACGGGCAAGGACGCCGAGGTGCAGTACGTGATGCTGGGCTGCCCGCACTACACCATCGAGCAGATCTGGGAGGCCGCGCAGCTCATCGAGGGGCGCAAGGTGCATCCCGATTGCGAGCTGTGGATCTTCACGCCGCGCGCCATCAAGTCGCTGGCCGACCGCAACGGCTACACCAAGATCATCGAGGACGCGGGCGGCATCATCATGAGCGACAGCTGCTCCGCCATGAGCCGCGCCGTGCCCAAGGGCACGAAGACCGTGGCGCTCGACTCGGCCAAGCAGGCCCACTACCTGCCCGCCATCCTCGGCGTGCAGGCCTGGTTCGGCAGCACGGCCGAATGCATCGACGCGGCCTGCACCGGCCGCTGGAACGGAGGCTACGCATGAGCGCCGCAGTCGTCACTGGACAAACCATCGTCATCCGCGGCCGCAAGGTGGTGGGCGGCGTGGCCGAAGGCGAGGCGCTGGTCACGCGCGACCGCATTTCCGGCTGGGGCGGTATCGATCCGCGCACTGGCACCGTCGTCGAGACCCGGCACGAGCTGCGCGGCCAGAGCTTTGCCGGCAAGGTGCTGGTGTTTCCGGGGGCCAAGGGCTCGTCGGGCTGGTCGGCCATGTTCCACATGACGCGGCTCATGAACTCGGCCCCCGCAGCGTTCCTGTTCAACGAGATGACGACCAAGATGGCGCTGGGCGCCGTGGTCACGCACGCGCCTTCGATGACCGATTTCGAGCGCGACCCGCTCGAATGCATCGAAACCGGCGACCGGGTGCGCGTGGACGCCGACCGCGGCGTGATCGAGATCACGAAGAAGAAGACCGGAGGTGCCGCATGACCCGTCCCCTGCGCAGCAACTTCCCGCGCGGCTCCTACCTGTGGTCGGTGCGCAATGCGCACTGGCGCGCGCTCGGCATTCCGGAAGAGGACTGCGAGAAGCCCAAGATCGCCATCGTCAACAGCTCCTCGGAGCTGGCGGC
Source organism: Variovorax sp. PMC12 (assembly GCF_003019815.1). Lineage (NCBI taxonomy): Bacteria > Pseudomonadati > Pseudomonadota > Betaproteobacteria > Burkholderiales > Comamonadaceae > Variovorax > Variovorax sp. PMC12. The sequence goes on along the minus strand of NZ_CP027773.1, from coordinate 1,748,175 downwards.
CTGCTTCAGCCACCTCGATCGCGTGGCGGTGGAAGTAAAGGCCGCCATCCGCGCCGCGGGCGGCGTGCCCTTCGAGATCCGCACCGCCGCGCCCAGCGACTTCATCACCGGTGCCGGCGCACGCGGTGCCTACATGCTGGCCGCGCGCGACCTCGTCACCAACGACATCGAGGTGGCCGTCGAAGGCGCGCAGCTCGACGGCATGGTCTGCCTCACCTCCTGCGACAAGACGGTGCCGGGCCAGCTCATGGCGGCCGCGCGGCTGAACATCCCGACGCTGCTGGTGCCCTGCGGCTACCAGCCCAGCGGCGAGTACCGGGGCCATCACATGGACATCGAGGAAGTGTTCATCGGCGCGATGCATGCCGTCACCGGCAATCTTCCGGTCGAGGAACTGGTGGGCATGAGCCGCGAGGCGATTCGCGGGCCCGGTGTGTGCTCGGGCCTGGGCACGGCCAACTCGATGCACATCGTGTGCGAGGCGCTCGGCCTGGCCTTGCCGGGCAGCGCGCCGGTGGCCGCGCTCAGCCCGAAGATGATGGCCGACGTGCGCGCGGCGGGCACGCGCATCGTGCAGATGGTGCTGGACGACCTGAAGCCGCGCGACATCCTCACGCCCGGTGCCTTTGCCAACGCGGTGCGCGCCGTGCTGTCCATCGGCGGCTCGCTCAACACCGCCAAGCACCTGCAGGCGGTCGCCACCGAAGGGGAGTGCGGCGTCGACGTCTACGGCCTCTTCGAAAGCCTCGGTCCCACGACGCCCGTGCTGGCCGGCGTGCGGCCCATCGGAAGCGATTCCATCGAGGCCTTCGAGGCGGCGGGCGGTTGCCGCGCGCTGATGAAGCAGCTCGAGCCGCTGCTCGATACCACCGCGCCGACCGTCACCGGCGGCACCGTGGCAGACAACCTGCGCAACATCGAAGTCGCCGACGCCGAAGTGATCCGCCCCATCGGCCGGCCGGTCGCGCCGCTGCCGGCCATCGTGCTCCTGCGCGGCAACCTCGCGCCGGAGTCCGGGCTCATCAAGACCGGCATCATGGAGCGCAAGGTGCGGCGCTTCACCGGCCCGGCCGTGTGCTTCTGGACTTCGGACGCGGCCATCGGCGCGCTGAAGAAGGGCGAGATCGTGCCGGGCCAGGTGGTCGTGATGCGCGGTGCCGGCGCCTGCGGCGGCCCGGCCATGGGTGGCGGCGCGTCGCGCGTGGTCTTCGCCATCGACGGTGCCGGGCTGGGCGACCAGGTGGCGCTCCTCACCGACGGCCATCTCTCGGGCCTGGTCTGCAAGGGGCTGGTGGTGGCCGAGGTGTCACCGGAAGCCGCGCTGGGCGGCCCGCTCGCACTGGTGCGCGACGGCGACACGATCACCATCGACCTCGATGCGCGCCGCCTCGACATCGCGCTGACCGACGCCGAACTCCAGGCCCGCCGCGCCGACTGGCAGCCCCCGCCGCCGGTGCATGACACCGGCTGGCTGCAGCAGTACCGGCGCAACGTGGGGCCGCTTTCCAAGGGCGCCGTGCTCGTTCGCACCGAGCGCCCCGAGCCCGCGGGCTAGGCCTCTTCGAACCCGGCCTTCCCAACCGGTGCGGACACACGTCCGCATCCGGTGGCGCAGCCCTGCGCGCGTCGCGTCCGTTCCGAGTTTTTCAACCCAAGAAAAGAAGCAGGAGACAGGAAACCATGAAGAGATTCTTGATGTGGTCGGCGCTGGGGCTGGCCGGCAGCGGCGCGGCGCATGCGCAATCCAGCGTCACGATGTTCGGCGTGATGGACCTCGGCATCCAGTACACCAAGGGTGCCGGCAACGGCTCGGTGAAGGCGCTGTCGAACGGCGGCCTTTCCACCAGCCGCATCGGCTTTCGCGGCACCGAGGACCTGGGCGGCGGCCTGCGCGCGGGCTTCTGGCTCGAAGGCAGCCTGAACCCCGACACCGGCACCGGCCGGCCGAGCAACAGCAACAACCAGACCAGCGGCGCGGGCACGGCGGGGCCGATCACCTTCGACCGCATGTCCTTCGTGAGCATCTCGTCGGACACGCTGGGCGAGCTCCGGCTGGGGCACGACTTCATTCCCACGCACTACAACAGCATCTACTTCGACCCCTTCAACGCCAACGGCGTGGCGCGCGCGGGCAACCTCACGTTTGCGGGCGCGGGCACCGGGCCGCTGCCCACGGCCATCACCGGCAGCAACACCGTGAGCTACTGGCTGCCGCCCAAGCTCGGCGGCCTCTACGGCATGGCGATGGTGGGCACCGGCGAGAACGACTCCACCGCGGCGAACCGCGACGACGGCAACTTCGCCGGCGCGCGCCTGGGCTTTGCCTCCGGCGCGTTCGACATTGCAGCGGCGGTCACGCGATCGCATTTCAATTCGACCGCCACCATCGGCAACTACACGCACGCCAACATCGGCGGCTCGTGGGACGCGGGCTTCGCGAAGTTCTTCGCGCTCTACAACATGGTGCGCGTGAAGATCGTGGCCGGCACGGTGCGCAAGAACACCGCCGAGATCGGCGTGCACATCCCGGCCTTCGAGGTCGGGCGCATCCGCATCAGCTACGCCTACCTGGACGACCGCAGCGACGAAAGCGTGCGCAACGCCGACGGCACGCCGCGCAACCGCGACGATGCGCGGCAGTTCGGCATCGGCTACGTGCACAACCTCTCGAAGCGCACCGCGCTCTACGGCACCTACGCGAGGCTGATGAACGGCGGCCAGGCGCGCTACGTGGTCAGCGGAGGCCTGGCGCCGGCGGCCGGGCAGCGTTCGACCGGGTGGGAATTCGGCGTGCGCCATCTCTTCTGAAACAGGAGTCCGTCATGCAACGCAGAACCCTGACCCTGGCGGCCGTATCGGCGCTTGCCGCAACCGCGCTGCCCGGCACCGCCGCATGGGGCGCCGAGGCGTATCCGAGCAAGCCGCTCCGGCTGATCGTCGGCTTTGCCGCGGGCGGCGGCGCCGACTCGCTCACGCGCATCATCGCGGAGGGGCTGGCCAAGCAGCTCGGCCAGCAGGTGATCGTGGAGAACCGTCCCGGTGCCGACGGCGTGCTCGCCGCGCAGGCCACCTCGTCGGCCAGGCCCGACGGCTACACGCTGCTCATGGGCACCAACACCGCGATGGTGGCCGCGCCCACGCTGCGGCCCACGCCGCCCTACGACCCGTTCAAGGCTTTCACGCCGATCAGCTCGGCCGGGCAGTTCTCGATGTTCCTGGTGGTGCCGGCCAGCCTGCCGGTGAAGAGCGTGAACGAGCTGCTCGCGCTGGTTGCGGCCAAGCCCGGCGCGCTCAACTCCGCGTCGAGCAACAGTGCCTCGGAACTCGCGATGCTGCAGCTGCTGGGCGAGCGCAAGGTGGTCAACGCACGCTACAAGGGCGACATGCAGGCCATGACCGACCTGCTGGGCGGGCAGATCCACATGATGTTCACCACCGGAACGCTGGCGCCGGGCTTCGTGAAGGAAGGGCGCATCCGCGCGCTGGTGACGCTGCTGCCGCAGCGCAGCGGCCTCTTGCCCGACGTGCCCACCGGCGGCGAGCTGGGGCTGGGCAAGCTCACCATCACGCCGTGGGCCGGCTTCTTCGGGCCGCCGGGGCTGCCGCAGGCCATTGCCGACAGGCTCTCGCAGGAGCTGCAGAACACCCTCAGGCGGCCCGAGGTGCATGCCCAGCTGGTGCAGCAGGGCTTCGAGGGCTACGGCATGAGTCCTGCCAGGTTCACCGAGTTCTTCCGCACGCAGTACGACGCCTTCGGCGCCACCGTGCGCGAGCACAACGTCAAGTTCGAATAGCGTCGGCCTCGCGGCGCCAGAACGCGGCATCGGGAAAGGTGCCGCTGCCGGCCGCCGCGTTGTCCGCCATGTGCTCGGCGCGGCTCGTGCCCGGGATCACGCAGGTCACGGCCGGGTGGCTCAGCACGAACTTCAGCAGCACCTGCGCCCAGCTCGTGCAGCCGATCTCGCCGGCCCACGGCGGCAGCGGTTTGTCGCGCAGGCGGCGCAGCAGGCCGCCGCCGCCGAATGGCAGGTTGACGATCACCGCCACGCCGCGCTCGGCCGCCAGCGGCAGCAGGCGCTGTTGCGCCTCGCGGGCGTCGAGCGAGTAGTTGATCTGCAGGAAGTCGAGCTTCTCCGCCTTCAGCACCGCTTCCACCTCGCCGTAGGCCGAGGCGGTGTAGTGCGTGATGCCGATGTAGCGCACGCGGCCCTTGTCCTTCCAGCCGCGCAGCGTAGCCAGGTGGATGCGCCAGTCGACGAGGTTGTGCACCTGCATCAGGTCCATGCGCTGCGTGCGCAGCCGCGCGAACGACTGCTCCATCTGCGCGATGCCGGCCTCGCGGCCCGAGGTCCAGACCTTGGTGGCGAGGAAGGCCTTGTCGCGCTGGCCCGAAGCCGCCAGCAGCTCGCCGGTGGTTTCCTCGGAGCGGCCGTACATCGGCGAGCTGTCGATCACCGTGCCGCCGGCCGCGAACAGCGCATCGAGCACGCCGGGCAGGCGCTTGTATTCCTCGGTGCCGGGGCGCTGGTCGAAGCCGATCCAGGTGCCGCAGCCGATGACGGGCAGGGCTTCGCGGGTGGAGGGAATGGGGCGGGTGTTCATGGCGGGCTTGATGGCGGGCATGGGCGGTCGTTGCGCGAGGGCGGGCAGCATGGCGCCGGCGCACAGCGCAACGCCTGTGCGCAGCAGCTCGGCGCGGGTGATGGGGAAATCCTTCAGGGGCGGCATCGACGGCCAGTATCCGGCGGAAGGCGCCGCACGCAAGCTTGCGGCCTGTGCTCCAATCCGGCTTTTCGCCGCCTCACATTCATCATGGGAATGCCACTCTCGCTGCTTCGCATGCCTTCGCTGGACCTGGTGCGGGGCTTCGTGGCGGTAGGCCGGCGCATGAGCATCTCGCTCGCGGCGCAAGACCTCTGCCTCACGCAGTCGGCGGTGAGCAAGCAGGTGCATGCGCTGGAAACGCTGCTCGGCGTGAAACTGCTGGTGCGCGGCCACCGCTCGATCGCCTTCACGGCCGAAGGCGAGCGGCTCTTTCGCAGCGCCGACGGCGCGGTGCAGCAACTGCAGGACGTGATGGGCGGCATCCGCCAGTCCGGCGAGCAGCGACCCGTGACGCTGAGCGCGAGCATCGGCATGACGGGGCTGTGGCTGCTGCCGCGGCTGGGCAATGTGCAGAAGCTGCATCCGGGCGTCGACGTGCGCGTGTCGTCCAACAACCGCCTGGCCGACATGCGCAACGACGGCATCGACCTTGCCATCCGCTACACGACGCCCGCGCTCGCGCCGGCCGGGGCGGTGCGGCTCTTCGGGGAAACCGTGGCACCGGTGGCGCACCCTTCGCTCGGGCTGGCGTCGCTGGCGTCGGCGCAGGCGCTGTCGCAGCTTTGCCTGCTGGCCTTCGACGATCCGCAGCACCCGTGGCTGCAATGGAGCGACTGGCTCGCGGCGGTGGGCTGGGCCGATGCGAAGCCGCGCGCCGTGCTGCACTTCAACCAGTACGACCAGTTGATCCAGGCGGCGCTGGCCGGCCAGGGCGTGGCGCTGGGGCGGCTGGAACTGATCCAGCCGCTGCTCGACGACCGGCGGCTGGTGCGCGTGGCCGCGCCCGCGCCGGCGCAGCCTTCGGGCCATGCCTACTGGCTGATCCACGCCGACGAGGCGCCGCGCGAAGACGTGCGCCACGTGGCCGAATGGCTGATGGACGAGGCCCGGCAGTCGTCAGGGCACTGAGGGCATCGCCTCGCAATACGCGATCGCCTCGTCGAGGCGGTCGTTGCCCCAGAACATCTCGCTGCCGGCAAAGAAGGTCGGTGCGCCGAAGATGCCTTTCTCCGCGGCCATCTCGGTCTGGCGCCGCAGCCGCAGCTTGTTGGCGTCGGAAAGCGCTTCTTCGAGGATGCGGTGCGCCGGCAGGCCCAGTCCGGCGAGCAGGTCGCGCATGGCCTGCGGCGAATCGATGTCGCTGTCTTCGGCGAAGTTCATCGTCATGGTGCGGCGGCAGAACTCGCCCATCCACGGCTGCGTGGCACCCATCAGCGCAATGCGCAGCGGCAGCACGGCCGGGCGCGGAAAGCGCGTTGGCTGCCGCCACGGCAGGCCATGCTTGCGGCACTGGCGGGCCATGTCCTTCCACGTGTAGTCGCCTTTCTCCTTCTGCAAAACGAAGGGCGACGTCTCCCAGCCGAAGGATCGGAAGATCGGCCCCAGCAGGAAGGGCTGCCAGCGGATGCCGATGCCGTGCGCGGCCGCCTCCTGCTCCACGCGCATCACGCTGAGGTAGCTGTAGTTGCTGCCGAAGTCGAACCAGAAGTCGAGCGTGTTCATTCGAACACCACCAGGCAGCGGGCCTCGATGCTCTCGCGCAGCGGCGCGTCGGCGGGCGCCTCGGGGTGGTCGAAGGCGGCATGCGGCGTGTAGCGAGAGACGCCGCTGAGCTGCGAGTCGTACTGCTTGAACACCAGCGCCTCGTGCCGGTCCATCGCGGAAAAGTAAGACCAGCGGTGCGAGGGCGAATGCGTCGCGAGGTAGATCTCGCCGGTGCGGCGCGGATAGCGCACCTCGGCGTCGACCAGGTCCCAGGCCATCACCGAGCGGGCATCGCACACGGCGAGCGGCGTGTCGAGCACCGGCCCCCTTATCGAACGCCAGACATTGACGATGCAATAGCGCCGCACGGCCGCGGCTTCCTCGGGGTCGGGCAGCACCAGGGACAGCCGGCGACGGCCAGATTCCTCGGTGTAGTCGTTGTGGATGCGGCCGTTGGCGGCGGCCCGGCCGTCGGTCGCGCGGCGGCCGAAGCTCAGGGCGGCGCGGTCGGCTTCGCGCCTGCGCACCAGGTGGTCGAAGACATGGGCACGCGTGCCGCCCGTGACGGCGAGTGCCAGTTCGGCCACCTCGCGATGGTAGATGGCCGTGACCTCCGCGTCGTCGAGGAAGTCGCGCACGGCCGTGGGCGCGTCGCGCAGCACGAAGCCTTCGCGCTCGATGTCGGGTGGCGCGGTGGCTGCGCGCGCATCCGCGATGGGCATGGGGCGCAGTTCGTAGCTGCCGCTTTCCCAGGGCGTGTCGGGCGGCGGCTGGAAGGTGTAGCTGACGGGGCGCAGGGCGGACGGCTGGAGGTAGTTCAGGCCTGCGGTGACGGCTGTGACGGCTGTGCTGGGGGTGGTCATGCGGTGCTCCTGTTGGACGGCTCCATTGGAGCGAAGCGGCAGCCCCGGCTCAAACGACTTCTGGGCGCCTTCGCATGAGCACCGGGAATATGAAAATCCCCGTGACGAAGAAAAACAGCTTTTTTCCCGCAGCCCATGGAATACTGTATAAAAATACAGTTAACAGTCTTCGCCATGGGCCTTCCTTTCCTCGATTCCTTTTCCGCTGCCGCGGGCCGCGGCGTCTGGCATGCCGACGAACTCGGCCTGGCCGACGCCCAGGTCGTCGCGACCGGCCATGCCGCGCTCGACGCGGAGTTGCCGGGCGGCGGATGGCCGGTCGGCGCGATGACGGAACTGCTGCAGGCCGCGCCCGAAGCCCATGTCTGGCGGCTGCTGCTGCCGGCGCTGGCGCAGGCGGTGCAGGCGCGCGGCGGGCCGGTGGTGCTGGTCGGCCCGCCCTTCGAGCCCTGCGGGCCGTCGCTCGCGGCGCAGGGGCTGCCGGTGGAAGCGCTGATGTGGGTGCGCAGCGAGGCACCGGCCGCGCGGCTGTGGGCCTGCGAGCAGGCGCTGCGCTGCGCCGACGTGGCGGCCGTGGTGGCGTGGCTGCCGCAGGCGCGGGTGGCCGAACTGCGGCGGCTGCAACTGGCGGCGGCGCAGCATGAACTGCTGCTGTTCGTGTGCCGGCCCGACTCGGTCGCGTTGTCGGCTTCGCCCGCGCGGCTGCGCCTTCGCACCGACCGCTGCGAGGCCGATGCTTCGCAGATCGCGCTGCACATCCTCAAGCGCCGCGGGCCGCCGCTGGCCTCGCCGGTCATGCTGCCCGCGCGCAACGAGCGCATGGCCGCGCTGCTGGCCGCCGCCCGGGTGCGCCGCAAGCTGCGGCTGCAGCAGCAAGGCACCGTGGTGGAAGCCGGCGAGACGGCAACCTCCGCCAAGGTGGTGCGCATCGACGCGTGGAAAGGAGGCCCAGGTGCACTGGATCGCCTTGCGGTGGCTACTTGACGACGCCGGCACGCCCGAGGGCCCGGTCCTGCCCATGCCCGAGGCTCTCGGCTGGTGGGCGCTGCGCTACACGCCCCACGTCGCCTGGCAGGACGAAGCGCTGATGCTCGAGGTCTCGGCCTGTGAACGCCTCTGGGGCGGCCGGCTGCAGCTGATGCGCCTGCTGCTGGCCGACAACCCCGCGCCCGACGCGCGCATGCTGGGTACGCAGGGCGCCACCAGCCTCATCGCGCTGGCGCGGCTGCGGCTGTTCGCGCGCGAAGAGAAGCGGCCGCAAGACGTGCCCGCCGGCCTGCCGCTCGACACCCTGAGCGCGGCGCGCGCGCACCTCGACCTGCTCGCGCGCCTCGGTTGCCGCACCTGGGGCGACGTGGCTGCGCTGCCGCGCGGCGGGCTCACGCGGCGCTTCGGTGCCGAGCTGCGCGATGCGCTCGATGCCGCCTGGGGCCTGCGCCCCGAAAGCCATGCCTGGCTCACGCTGCCCGACGTGTTCGAGCAGAAGCTCGAACTGCCCGCGCTGGCCGAAACCGCGCCCGAACTCATGTGGTCGGCCAACCGGCTGCTGGCCTCGCTGCAGCTGTGGCTGCGTGCCCGCCAGCGCGGCGCGCGCGCGCTCGAGCTGCAATGGACGCTCGACCTCAAGCGCTTCAACGGCGTGAACCTGCCGCCGCACCAGCAGGTCACCGTGCGCACGGCCGAGCCCACGCAGGACATGGCGCACCTGCGCCGGCTGATGTCCGAGAAACTCGCGCTCACCACGCTCTCGGCGCCCGCGAGCTGGCTGCGGCTGCGCACGCTGGAGACCGATACGTGGGCCGGCGCCAGCACCAGCTTCCTGCCCGAGGACAACCGCAAGGGCGACAGGCTGCACGAGATGGTCGAGCGCCTCAGCGTGCGGCTCGGCCCGTCGCAGGTGCTGGTGCCCTCGGCACAGGCCGACCACCGGCCGGAGCGCAAGCAGGCGTGGCGGCCCGCGCTGCACAAGGACAAAGCCCCGCCCGACAAGGCGCGCAGGCAGGCGCAGGCCGCCGCCTCGCAGCCCGATGCCATCTATCCGCCGTGGCTGCTGCCCGAGCCGCTGCGGCTCGAGATGGATGGCGAGCGCCCGTGCTATCGCGGCACGCTGAGCAGGCTGGTCGGGCCGCAGCGCGTAGAGGCAGGCTGGTGGGGTGACAAGGAAGAGGGCGGCCAGCCCGCCATGCGCGACTACTACGTCGCGGAAAGCCCCGAAGCCGGGCTGGTGTGGATCTTTCGCGAGCGGCCCGCTGCGCGCTTTTCTTCGGGCGAGGTGCGCTGGTACCTGCAGGGGTTCTATGCCTGAGCTGAGCGACAAGCAGGAAAGCAGGCGCCAGCCCGCCAAGGTGCATGCGCTGCCGGTGCCGCTGCGCAAGCCGCCCGCGTTCACGCTGCCGGACTACGCGGAGCTGCACTGCCTGACCAACTTCAGCTTCCAGCGCGGCGCATCCACGCCCGAGGAGATGGTGGAGCGGGCCTATCAGCTCGGCTACACGGCGCTGGCGATCACCGACGAGTGCTCGGTGGCCGGCATCGTGCGGGCGCATGTGGGCTTGCGCGACCTGCCCGCGAAGCTCGAAGAATACGAGCGCGAAAACCCCGACGAGCCGAAGATCCCGCGCAACCCGGCTTTCCGCCTGCTGTTCGGCAGCGAGTTCCAGTTCGAGCGCTTCAGGCTCGTGGTGATCGCCAATGACACCGAAGGCTGGGGCAACCTGTGCGAGTTCATCACCGCAGCACGCAACACCGAGCTGCCCAAGGGGGAGTACCGCGTGAGCTGGGAGGAGAGCGACGTGGCCTCCCTGCAGCGCTGCCAGATCCTTTTCGTGCCGGACCGCAACCCGGGCGGCGCCATGGACACGGCCACGCTGCATGAAGACCTGATGGCCGCCAGGGCGCTGTACGGCGAGAACCTCTGGCTGGCCGTGGAGCTGTTCAGCGAACTCGATGACGACCTCTGGCTGGTCACGCTGATGGAGGCGGGCGAGCAAGCCGGCGTGCCGCTGGTGGCGGCCGGCGACGTGCATATGCATGCGCGCTCATGCAAGCCGATGCACGACGTGTTGACGGCCGTACGAGAGGGCAAGACGGTGGCCGAATGCGGTTTTGCGCTGCAGTCGAATGCCGAGCGGCATCTGCGGCCGCGCATGCGGCTGGCCGAGATTCATCTGCGGCAGATGCTCGACAACACGCTGGTGGTGGCCGAACGGTGCAAGTTCGATCCGGATGTGATCAGGGAGAACTACAAGTACCCGCTCGAAACCCTTGGCAGCAATGAAACGCCGGCGCAGACGCTGGTGCGCAAGACATGGGAAGGCGCGCGCGGCCGCTACCCCGACGGCATTCCCGACAAGGTGCAAAAGCAGGTGCACAAAGAGCTCGACATCATCATCGAGCTCAAATACGAGATGTTCTTCCTCACGGTGGAGAACATCGTCGGCTTCGCCAAGTCGCAGAAGATCCTTTGCCAGGGGCGCGGCTCCTCGGCCAACTCCGCCGTCTGCTTCTGCCTGGGCATCACCGCCATCGATCCGGACAAGGGCACGCTGCTGTTCGAGCGCTTCCTCAGCCGCGAGCGCCATGAGCCACCGGACATCGACGTCGACTTCGAACATCAGCGGCGCGAAGAAGTCATCCAGTACATCTACGAAAAATACGGACGGCATCGCGCCGCCATCGCCGCCGTGGTCATCTGCTACCGCTCGCGCAGCGCATTGCGCGACGTGGGCAAGGCCATCGGCATCGACGAACGGCTGATCGACGAATTCGCGAAGGACCACTACTGGTTCGACGACACCGTGCGAGGCGAACAGCTGCTGCAGGCTGCCGCGCGTGCAGGCGTGGAAGAAGACGAACTCAAGCTGGTCCAGTGGATCGAGCTCACGCAGAAGCTCAAGGGATTTCCGCGCCACCTGAGCCAGCACGTGGGCGGCTTCGTCCTCACGCACACCAAGCTCACGCGGCTGGTTCCGGTCGAGAAAGCGTCGATGAAAAACCGCTCCGTCATCCAGTGGGAGAAGGACGACCTCGAAGCGATGGGCATGCTCAAGGTCGACGTGCTGGCGCTCGGCATGCTCAGCGCCATTCGCCGCGGGCTCGAGCACATGAACCGCTGGCGGGGCTCGACGGTGGAGATGCACCAGATAACGAACGACGACCAGAAAGTGTTCGACATGATCTGCGACGCCGACACCATCGGCGTGTTCCAGATCGAGAGCCGGGCGCAGATGTCGATGCTGCCGCGCCTGAAGCCGCGCAGCTATGAAGACCTGGTGATCGAGGTGGCGATCGTGCGGCCGGGGCCCATACAGGGCGGGATGGTGCATCCGTACCTCAAGCAGCGGGAGCGGGTGCGCAAGGGCTTGGCGATTCACTACGAGAAAGAGGAACTGCGCGAGGCACTGGAGCGAACGCTGGGCATCCCGATCTTCCAGGAACAGGTGATGCAGATCGCCATGATCGCGGCCAGGTTCACGGCGGATGAAGCCGATCAGTTGCGGCGAGCCATGGCCGCATGGAAGCGCAAGGGCGGCCTCGGCAAGTTCCACGACAAGCTCGTGCGCGGCATGGTCGACAACGGCTACAAGGAAGCCTTTGCCGAAGCCATCTTCAAGCAGGTCATGGGCTTCGGCGACTACGGCTTCCCCGAAAGCCACGCCGCCAGCTTCGCACTGCTCGTCACGGTGAGCAGCTGGCTCAAGCACTACGAGCCCGCCTGCTTCCTGGCCGCGCTGCTCGACTCGCAGCCGATGGGCTTCTACAGCCCCTCTCAGCTGGTGCAGGACGCGCGCCGCCATGGCGTCGAGGTGCGCCCGGTCGATGTGACGCGCAGCGACTTCGACACCACGCTCGAAGCGCGGGACCCGGATGCACCGCGTCCTTGCGGCATCGACGAACGCTATGCCGACCGCCTCGGCAACGAGAACCAGCCCGCGGTGCGCCTGGGCCTGAACCGCATTGCCAGCCTCAGCGCGGGCGGCGCCGAGCGCCTGCTGCAGGCCCGCGCCGCGGCACCCTTCACCAGCACCGAAGACATCGCCTTGCGCGCCGAACTCGACGGCAAGGACATGGCCGCATTGGCCGCGGCCGATGCGCTGATGTCCCTCTCCGGCCACCGCCGCCAGCAGGTGTGGGACGCCACGGCGCAACGCCGGGCGCCGGCCCTGCTGCGAGGCGTGCCCATCAACGAGCAGGCGCTGCTGCTGCCGGCCGCGTCCGAGGGCGAGGAGATCGTCGGCGACTACGCGTCGCTCAGGCTCACGCTGCGCCGCCATCCGCTCGCGCTGCTGCGCCCGCGGCTGGCGCGCATGAAGCTCATGAGCGCGGCCGAGCTGCGTTCGGTGCCCAACGGCCAGACCGCGCGCGCCTGCGGCATCGTCAAGGGCCGGCAGCGGCCGCAGACGGCCAACGGCACCATCTTCGTCACGCTGGAGGACGAGACCGGCAACGTCAACGTGATCGTCTGGAGCCATGTCATCGAGGCCTGGCGCGAGCCGCTGCTCAAGTCGCACCTGCTCGCGGTGCAGGGCACGTGGCAGCGCGACGATGAAACCGGCGGCAAGGTGCAGCACCTCGTGGCCACCGGCTTCAAGGACCTGACGCCGCTCATGGGCCGGCTCGCGCAGAGCAACACCAGCCGCGACTTCCATTGACGGAACGATCGATGCAACCGATCGTTCCATGTCTCGCGTTCCGAAAGACTTTTCGCTAACCTGCCAGAGCCATGCCCGAACTCGTCCTTGACCCCGTCGTCGCCACGCCCATCGGTCCACCGCCGCCCGCACCCGACGTGCCGGTGCCCATGCCGCCGCCACCGCCATCCGTGCCACCGCCGGAGGGCGATCCGCCGCCGGGGGTTCCGCCGGTCACCGACCCCGGTTTTCCGCCACCGGTGGTCGATCCGCCGCCGATGCAGACCGCCTCTTGCGAAGCGGTCGAGGTGCCTTTCGGCAAGCTGCACGCACGGCGCCTTCGCGAGATCTACCGCTCCGCCGGCTGGCCCTGCTGCGACGGCATCGAGGTCGAACTGCTGGCGGGCGGCTTTCTCGAGCGCGTGCGCAGCATGCACGGCCACGAGACGCTGCGCGTCACCGACGCCGGCATTGCGCGCATCGCGACCACGCTCACCATCAACCGCGCGGCCCTGTCGCCGCACGAGGCGCTGGTCGAGCGCGTGGCGCGCGAGATGACACGCGGCGGCCGCATCGCATGGCGCGGCCTCGGGCTGCGCGCACGGCTGCCGCCGCTGGAGGAGGGCGGCAAGCCGCGCTGGTGCATCGCGCGGCCCGATGTGTTCTCGATCCGCAATACCAGCGTGGAGGCTTATGCACATCCCATCGTGCACGAGGTGAAGGTGAGCCGCGCCGATCTGCTGGGCGACCTGCGCAAGCCCGACAAGCGCGCGGCGTACCTCGACCTGGGCGGCGAGTGCTGGTACGTGCTGGGCAACGACGCGAAGGGCCGCTGCATCGCCAAGCCCGAAGAGGTGCCGGCCGAATGCGGCGTGATGGTGCTCGAAGGCGAACGGCTCGTGGTGGCACGTGCGGCCGTGCATCGCAGCTTCGAGCGCATCCCGTTCGGGGTGTGGCTGGCGCTGGCCAAGGCGAAGCCCATTGCCGGCTTCGAGGAAGACGCGCAGGATCTGCTGATCTGACGCGCCGGTGGCCGTGTCAGGTCACGGCGTCGTAGCTCTGGTGGGCGATGGCCACCGCGCCGTTCGGCACGAACAGGCTCTGCATGCGGCGCATGTCTTCTTCGCGCCCTTCCGCGCTGGCGTTGGCGTTGGCGTTGGCGTTGGCGTTGGCGTTGGCGTTGGCCTTTGCGCTGTCGAGTATCCGGTCGCAGAGTTCGAGCGCGTCCCTGGTGATGCGCTCGTAGCGGTAGTAGGCCAGCGCGACTGCGTCGATGTCCGCAGGGCCGTAGCCTTCGTAGAACAGCGCTTGCTGCCGAGGCTGGTTCCACGCGTTGCCGACGCCGCCGCCGATGAACATCAGGTCGCGCTCCTTGGTCGCGAGGATGGGCGCGTGCCATCCGACGATGGACAGCCGGTCGCCTTCGCCCACGAGGACGTTGCCCGCGTGGATGTCGGAGTGGCACGGCACGAGCCGCGGTGGGCGTTCCAGCAGGATGGACGCCAGTTGCTCGCTGCGGTAGACGACGGTGTCGATCTCTTCGGCGTGCTCTTCCCAGAAGGCAAGGAAGCGCTGGACGATGCCGTCGCCAGCAGTGCCGTTGATGAAGCGGCGCTGATAGCGGCGCACGCCTTCGCGCCACTGGTGCGCGTAGCTTTCCTTGGGGAGCTTGGCCAGCAGGGCTTCGGGGAGTTGGGTGCGGTGGATGGCGCCGAGCGCCTTGCCGAGTGCGATCCATTGCCGGTCCGACAAGGTGCGGTCGAAACCGTTCTGTCCGTCGAAGAATGGGGAGAGCGTCCAGTCGAAGCCGTGGCCCTGGGTGCTCAGCGTGCCGTCTGTGGCGGGCATGGGGGCCATCACGGCATCGACGCCCTTGTCGTGATGAAGAAAGGCGCAGAGGGCGAGAGCGGCAGGATCGATGGCGCCCTGTTGCACCTTCAGTAAATACCGCGTCTCGTCATCCGCGATGACGCGAAAGGCAGCGGATGTGGCGCTTGCTCCCGCAGGAAGAAGTTCGGCCCGGGCAACGCGGAGCCGGTAGGCCTGCGCGAGGTGCTGGGCGATGGTCTCGTGCGAGATGTCTGAAGGTGTCGGCATAAGGCCACTGTAGTGCCTTGCGAATGAATTGCGTGCGATCGTGATGTGGGGCATCCTGTCCTGCTGCAGAGGCCGACGGAAAGCTGTCTGCCTACGGTATGGTCGTTCCTTCAGTATTCCTGTGGCCACCAACTCTCGGCCGTCGTGCGGATGACGCGCGCCGCCTGGACGCGAACGTCGTCCTTGTCATGGATGTCGTACTGGCCCTGTTCGCGAGCCACCTTGAAGGGCCACGTGGAGACCCGGCCCTTGCGTGAGCGGGGCTGCAACGGATGCAACCTCGAGAAGAAAAGAGCCTGCGCGGAGGGCGCGGGCGGGTTGGCGGTGGTCATCGGCGTCGCCTCGATGTTGTTCTTGGAGACGGCCAATTTTAGAGAAATACTGTATGCATGTACAGTATATTTGCGAGCTCACGGCGCCGTGCTTAGCAGGGCCTCCAGGTCTATGGCGGCGGCCATCGCCTTGTAGCCGGCGTCGCCCGGATGCAGGTGGTCGCCCGAGTCCATAGCCGCTTTCAGGCGCGATGGATGGGCCGGATCGCGCAGCAGTGCGTCGAAGTCAACCACCGCGTCGAACGCGCCGCCTTCGCGGATCCAGCGGTTCACGGCCTGGCGCACCTTGTCTTTTGCGGGGGAGTAGTGGCCCGCGAGCGGCGTGCCTTGCAAGGCGCCTTCATTGGGCGGGATGGTTCCGGCCACGATGCGCACGTTGTGGGCACGGGCCATCTCTATCAATTGCCTGAAGCCCTGGATCAATTCTTCCGCGCGCATCGCGGGCTCGTCGGGCGCGAACGGACCGCCGGGCCAGCCGATGTCGTTGGTGCCCAGCAGCACGACCATGGCCCGCACGCCCGGCTGCGCGAACACGTCGCGGCCCGCGCGTTCCAGGCCGGCGCGGCCCATGCCGTCCTTCAGCAGCCGGCCGCCGGAGATGCCGGCGTTCAGCACGGCGACGCCACGGTTTGCCAGCCGCTCGGCCAATGCATCGGGCCATCGGGTGTTGGCGCCGGGGGTGGAGCCGTTGCCGTCGGTCAGCGAATCGCCGAGGGTGACGACGGTGACCGGGGGCCTGGGCGTTTCCACGATCAGGCCGCTGACGTAGACGCGGGTGCTCCACTGGCTCGCGTTGGCCGGCATGCGCGGGGCGCCGGTCAGGTCGCCGTCCGCCACGTAGGCGATCTGGCGGGCATCGAAATGAAAGCCCGCGGGCTGGCTGGCGCGCGGCAGGTAGAGCGACACCGCAACCTCGCTGAGCGCGGGCAAAACGATGTCGACCGGATCGCTGACGAGCCGGGCACCGGGCGGTATGGTCACCTCGGCCTGGCCGCCGAAGCGCAGTTGCCGGTCGGTGCCTTCGACGATCCCGGAGCCCTCTGCATGGCGTGCCACGCGAGCCGCGCCGATGTGCAGCGGCGACGTGCCGCCTTCATTGCTGACCACCACGCGCAGCCGCGTGCCGCCGATGCTCAGGCGCGCCACCTGGCGCACGGTCTGCCGGTTGAACTGGAACGGCAGGCCCGGGGGCAGCACGAAGTCGCCGCTCCAGATGGGCTGCGTGCTGGCGACCCAGCTGGGGCTCCAGTAGGCGGTTGCGGGTTCGGCCGCGGACGCGGAGACCGCGGCGGCGAGTGAAAGCGCCAAGGCGCCGTGGCGGATGAGCGACGTGAATGCAGCGGGTGTCATTTGCATGTCCTTGGATGAAAAGCGAATCGATGACACGACTTTCATTCATGCGGATACGGATGGGTAGAAGGCAGAATGGCATCCAGCCCATTCCATATTCGAATACATCTCCATGGACACCTTGCGCGCCATCGAAGCCTTCGTGCACAGCGTCGAACTGGGCAGCCTGTCGGGCGCCGCGCGTGCGCTGGACACCACGCAGCCCACCGTCAGCAAGCTCGTCGCGGGGCTCGAGCGCTCGCTCGGCGTGCGGCTGTTGCGGCGCACCGCCTCGGGCCTGAGCCTGACGGAGGAGGGCCAGCGCTTTCACGAGCGCTCGCGGCGCGTGCTCGAAGACTACGGCGACGCGGTGGCCGATGCGCGCGAAGGCATCCAGCAACCGCGCGGCCTGCTGCGCGTGAGCGCCCCTGTGACGCTGGGCCAGCGGCATCTCAATGCGATGGTGCTGGAGTTTCTGGCGCTGTACCCCGACATCGAGCTGGAACTGGTGCTCGACGACAGATTCGTCGATCCGCTGGAGGAACGCGTCGACGTGTCGCTGCGGGTCGGCGGCAAGCTGCCGCCCGATCTCGTTGCCCGGCATCTCGGCACCTGGCCGCGCGTGCTGGTCGCCTCGCCCGACTACATCGCCGCGCGCGGCAAACCGCGCAAGCCGCAGGATCTGCTGACGCACGACTACCTGCGCTATGCGGGCGGAGACGACGGCGTGCTGCTGCAGGGGCCGAACGGGCCGGAGGCGGTGCCGGTGCGCAGCCGCTATCGCGTCAACAACGCCGTGGCGCTGCTCGACAGCGTGCTCGGCGGCGCAGGCATTTCATTGCAGCCGACGTGGATGGTGGCGGACCTGCTGGCGCAAGGCCGGCTGGTCCGGGTGCTTGGCCGGCACACAGGGCAGGCGCAGGAGCTTCACCTGCTTTATGCGCCGCGCCGCCATCTGCCGCTGCGGGTGCGCGTGATGGTGGATTTCCTGGCCGAGCGGGTGTCGCGCTTGCCAGGAGCCCTGTCGCCCCGGCAAGGCTGACGCCGTCAGTCGATGCGGATTTCGAAGTACGCCTCGTCGGTTTCGCCCAGATCGCGAAAGCCCGCGGTTCGCGCGGCGTCGTAGGCCTTTGCCCAGCGCTTGGCCATTGCGATTTCTGCCTTCGAGAGTTCGCTTTCGCTCGACTCGCTGGCATTTTGAAAGGCGCGCAGCGCGGGAATGACATCGTCGCCCAGCTGCCGGTCGATTTCGCGGCGGAAGCGCTGCTCGGCCACTCTTGCGGCGTCTGCCGATGGCAGTGCGTAGTCCGCCAGCCGCACGGTGTAGGCGTCTGGTGGCGAGGCATCGGCTTCTTCCGCCGCTGCTTCGACCTCCACGAAGTGGAGCGGGGCTTCGAATTCGGGCAACGATGCGGCAGGCATGGGTGCTGGCGTGGTTGCGCGGGGAAAGAACAGTTCAGCTTGGTTCATCGTCCTGGTGTGCTTGGGGCAATTGACCGGGATTGGGAATTTCAGAACTCCCGTGAAGTACTGTTTGAATATACAGTATTTTGATGCGCAAGCAAACCGGCCGATACCCGCCGGTGAGGCTCAGACAGCCGATATCGCGGCTGTCTCCATGAGGCCGCGGTCGAAGACGGGCGGTGTCGTGACGATCGATGTCAAGGCAGGCTCCGCCGCTCGCAGCGCGGCCAGGTCGGGGCGCGGCCTGCGCAGCTGCGCATCGCGAGAGAACGCCGCCTCCATGGCATGCGCCGCACCCAGCACCTGGTGGTCCATCCTGAATCCGCCCACGACCTGCAGCCCGAAGGGCATGCCTGCGTGGTCGACGCCGCAAGGCAGCGAGATCGCCGGGTGCGTCGTGAGCGTGACCACGTAGGTCAGCGCCAGCCAGCGGTAGTAGTTGGCTTGCTTCTCGCCGTTGATGGTGTCGGCGTACGGCTGCGTCCAGGGGAAGGGCGAGACCGGGGTGGTCGGCGACAGCACGAGGTCGTAGTCGGCGAAGGTCGCCTGGAAGCGCTTGAGAAGCCGGGTCTGCTCGGCCTGCGCCCAGGCGCTGTCGAGCAGGCTCATCTGCGCGCCCATTTCGTAGTTCGCGCGCGAGTGCGGGCCCAGGCTGTTGGGGTTGCGCTCGTAGGCTGCCTGCATGCCCGCCACGAAGGCCTCGGCGCGCAGCACGTCGAAGCAGCGATGCGCCTCGCCCATGTCGAACTCGACCTTGTCGCAGCGCCGGAACAAGTGCCGCATGGCCTCGATCTTGCGGCAGAAAGTGGCGCGGATGCGGTCGTCCACCGCGCAGGTGCCGAAGTCTTCGGTCCATGCCACGCGCAGGTTGGCAAGGTCGACCGGAGCCGTTTTGCGAAAGGACAACGGGTCCAGCGGGTGGCTGAGCGGGTCGCCCGCGTGCATGCCGGCGGAGGCGGCCAGCTGCAGGCACGCATCTTCCACCGTGCGGCCCATGGGGCCGACGACCGAAATCGGGGTCCAGCCCAGCGGCTTGCGCACGCTCGGCACGATGCCCGGCGAAGGCCGGAAGCCCACCACGCCGCACTTGGCCGCGGGAATGCGCAGCGAGCCGCCGGTGTCGGAGCCGGTGCACACGGGCAGCATGTCGCAGGCCAGCGCCGCCGCCGACCCGCCCGAAGAGCCGCCCGCATTCAGGTTGGGGTTGAAGGGGTTGCCGGTGGCGCCCCACACTTCGTTGCGCGAGTTGGCGCCCGCGCCCATCTCTGGCACGTTGGTCTTGCCCGTCACGATGGCGCCCGCGCGGCGCAGGCGGGCCACCAGTTCGATGTCTTCCGCGGGCACGTGGTCGCGATAGATGGCGGAGCCCCAGGTCGTGAGCAGGCCCTGCGTGGGCTCGAGGTCTTTCACGCCCAGCGGCAGCCCGTGCAGCAGTCCTAGCGGGTCGCCGCGCATGACCGCGCTTTCCGCGCCTTTGGCTTCCGCGCGCGCGCGTTCGAAACAGGTGGCGGTCACCGCGTTGACGAAGGGGTTCACGCGTTCGATTCGCGCGATGCATGCTTCCAGCAGTTCTACTGGCGAGATCTCCTTGCTGCCGATGAGGCGGCGCAATTCGACGGCGGATTGCTCGACGAGCTCGGCGGCGGCTGGCGATGTGTTCGGTGCTGCGTTCATCAGTCTCTCTTCAATCGGCTGTGATGCTCGCGCGCGCAGCCACGGCGCGCATCACCGGCAGTTCGCGGTTGATGAGTTCGCTGGCCGCGGCAGCATTGCTGTAAGCCGGCTCCAGCCCTTGGCCCAGTAGCTTGGCGCGCGTGTCGGGGTCGGCAATGGTCGCCGCAAGGGCTTTCTCGAGCTTGGCCTTCACATCGGCGGGCAGTCCCTTCGGCGCCGCCAGCATCAGCCAGGCGTCGATGTCTATGTCGGCATAGCCGCTCTCGGCCATGGTCGGCACGTCGGGAAGCAAGACGGAGCGCTTGGCCGTGGTCAGCGCAATTGCCTTGATCTTGCCGCTCTTGAGTTGCGGTATGGCTGCGCTCACGGTGTCGATGCTGAAGGGAATCTGCCCGCCCATCAGGTCGGTCATGGCCGGAGCGCTGCCCTTGTAGGGCACGTGCGTCATCTTCAGGCCGGCCGCGTGCAGGATGCTTTCGCCGGCGAATTGCGAGGTGGTGCCGGTGCCGAAGGAACCATACGAATATTTGCCGGGCGACGCCTTCACGTAGTCGACGAACTGCTTCACCGTCTGCACCGGCACGTCGCTGTTGGCCAGCAGGATCAGGGCGATGCGCCCGGCGATGCCGATCGGGTCGAAGCTCTTGACGGGGTCATAGGGCAGGTTGGCGCGGATGGCGGGGTTGACGGTGAACGTGGAGCCCGAACTGACCAGCAGCGTGTAGCCGTCGGGCGCCGCCTTCGAGACGTAGCTTGCGCCGATCACCGTGCCGGCGCCTGCGCGGTTCTCGATGACGACAGGCTGCCCGAGCTCCTTGCCGAGCCGCTGCGCGATCACGCGGCCGTTGACGTCCGTCGCGCCCCCCGGCGGGAAGGGAATCACGAGCGTGATCGGGCGCGAGGGGAAGGCAGTCTCGGCCGCGGGCGCGGTCAGCGGCACCGCGGCAAGGGTGAATCCGTACAGCAAGGCGAGGGCCGCGCGGGCCATGAGCGGAAGACGGTTCATCGGAGCTCCTGATGGTTCGAGAGAGTGCGAAACAGAGTCATCCTAGGAGTCGGCAGTCGATGCAACAAGCGCAATGTTTAGAATCTTTCATTGCCGAATCAGCAATCGAGAATCGGAGAATTCCATGTCACTTCGTGCCTTGCAGGAGACCGCGGTCCGCTATTTCCTCGAGGTCGTGAAGACCGGCTCGGTGAAGGAAGCGGCGCTCAAGCTCAACGTCGCGCCTTCGGCGGTGAGCCGGCAGGTGGCGCGCCTGGAGCGCGAACTCGACACGCTGCTGTTCGACCGCCACGCGCGAGGCATGGTGCCCAATGCCGCCGGCGAACTGCTCGCGGCGCATGCCAAACGGGCGCAGCAGGACATTGAGCGGGTCGCGAACGACATCGCCGGCTTGCGCGGCCTGCGCAGCGGACATGTGCGCGTGGCGAGCACCGAGGGCTTCGCTTTCGACTTCATTCCGACCCTGATCGCCCGCTTCCGGCGCAAGCACGAGGGCGTGCGCTTTCATTTGCAGGTCTGCTCTCCGGCGGACATTTCCAGGCATGTGCGCGACGGCGAAGCCGATGTCGGCATCACCTTGAGCGCCGTGCCCGAGCCCGGCATCGAGATCGAGTTGCGGCACCCCAGCCCCATCCTGGCCGTGATGGGCAAGGACCATCCGCTGGCGTCGCAGCGGCAGTTGTCGCTGCGCCAGGTGGTGGCGTACCCGCTGGGCTTGCCGCAGGAAGACAGTTCAATACGGCGCCTGCTCGACGCCAGTTGCAGCCGGCAGGGGCTGAGCTATGTGCAGGCCATGTCCAGCAACCACGCGAGCGCGCTGTTGAGCTTTGTGGCGACGGGTGGAGACAGCATCGCCTTCTACGGCGCGCTGTCGATGCGCTCGCTGCTGCAGAGCAAGGCGCTGGTCGTCATTCCGCTAAAGGACCGCGAGATGAACGAGCGTCATCTGGAAATAGAGACCATGGCGGGCCGCTCGCTGCCCGATGCGGGAAAAGCCTTCGTGCGCTTTCTGGTCGACGCGGTGAAGGCTACGTGATGCGGACCGGGCAGAGGAAGAGGGAGTGGAGCGGGTGAAGGGAATCGAACCCTCGTATGAAGCTTGGGAAGCTGCCGTTCTGCCATTGAACTACACCCGCATTTTGCAACCCGTTGATTTCTAACGAGTTATCCACCTAAGTGCCTGATCTTACCGAGTAAAGAAGGTCTTTCGACTTCGACCGTGTTCCCAACGTCACCCGGTCACACCCCTGTCCACTTGGCACCTTGGCGTAGGTTTTGGCGTAGGTTTTTTTGGTAGAAACTACACCCGAAACCACCCGTCGGCCGCATGCCTGCGAGCGACGACAGCCGGGAGTATAGGGCCATGTTCTTCGATGTTCGCGCTGCCAAGCAGCTCAAGCCAGGCGAGCATCTCGTCGTTGAAGGTTGCTAGGGACTGCGCCTTGTCGCCTCTGCGTCCAAGATGACGTGGACCTACCGCTACAAGCAGCCCGTCACGGGGCTGATGAAGCAGACCCGCATCGGCACGTATCCCGGCATGCGGCCATCCGAAGCGGCCGAGGCCGTGGAGCGGCTGCGCATCCTGCGCGCCGACGGCGTGGACCCGAAGGCGTTCCAGCGGCAGCAGCGCAAACCTGCCGCTGCGGTGCCGGCGGATGCCGAGGTGTTCACCGTGCGCAAGCTGGTGCAGGACTACATCACCAACCACATCGAGCAGGAGCGCCAGGAAGCGGGTGCCATCGCGGCGAGGAGGGCGCTCGAAAGGCTGTTGGACGAAGAGCCGGCATTTGCCGATGCGCCGGCTGCTGCCGTGACCCGCTCTACGTGCTTCGACCTGCTCGATGCCCGAAAAGCTACGCCAACGGCGGCGCAAAAGCTACGCTCGATGCTCGGCGCGGCGTGGTCGCGTGCGCTGGACGTTGGCCGCCTCGACCAGGACGTGCCGAACTGGTGGCCCACCCTGATGAAGGGCAAGCTGAAAAGCAAAGGGAAGATCGTCGGCGGTGAGCACCAGGGCCAGAAGCGGCGCGTGCTGCGCGACGATGAGGTCGGAGAACTGTTGGCGTGGCTGCCGAACATGCACGAACTCGGCCGTGATGCGACGCAGATTTACCTGTGGACCTGCGCGCGCGGCGTTGAGATCCCGGCCATGCGCCCGGAGCACATCACCGAAGAGAAGGATGGCTGGTAGTGGACCGTGCCGAAGGAAGCGACAACGAACGCGCGCTTCGAGGAAGCCGTCGATCTGCGCGTGCCGCTGGTGGGGCGTGCACTGAAGATCGTGCAGCGCCGCCTCAAGGCCGTGGGCAAGTCTGGGCTGGCGCAGCTCGCGTGCTCGCAGTCGTTGCGCGTGTTGGTCGCATCCGCGGCGCTAGTTGCATCAACGGCGACCTTCACCAGCGAGCGAGCGCCATAGGCGGCTCCGGTGTTCATCTCCGCTACGCGAGAGTCGAGAATCGCGTGGGCTTCGATGGTTCTGTCGTGTGCGCCGAAAATGCGGCTGGCTACGTTTTCATGCTCGGCGGCGGCGGCGGCTGGTAGACGTGCTGCAATATCGCCTTGCATCTGGTCGGCTTCCGTGATGTCCTAGCGCTGTGGCAGTACGTCGCCCATGTCGCCGAAGTCCATCTGGCTGTTCGCTTCGTCGAGCAGCACCTATGCTTCACGAAGCACGGGCTCGATCACTTGGCCGCGCGACAGCGCGATGGTCCCTTCGATCGCTGCGAGCGACGTGAACATGCCGGTGTAGGCCGCGTCGGTGTCGTTGCGCGTCAGGGGCTGCCGGTACATCGGCGCGATGGCGGCTGGCAGCAGGTCTTCGATGACGGCACGCAGAAGCACGTCTGCGGTGTCGCCGGGGTGCTTCAGCTCGACTGACTGGTGTGCGAGTTGCAGCTTTTCCTGGTCGAGCTTGAGGTTGGTGAATATCGACTCGAGCCGTGTCTGCAGTCCGCCCTTCGTGGCCTTCGGCTTAGCCTTGGCGCGGGGCCTTTCGAGGACGGCGTTCATGCTTGCGCCTCGTTGGCCAGGTTGCGGGCCTCTTGGTACTGCGCTAAGAGCTGATCACCAGCCTCGTCGACCTCGCGCGCCAACGGTTCAAACACACCCGTGATATTGCCATCAACACGAGGGAAGGGGCGCAAAAGTTGGACATCGACGCGAGGCGCTAAAGTGGACCACTCAATAACAGAGGAGGGCGACCATGAAAATTCAAACTAGGCGTCTCGCTTGCCAGGCGCTGCTGCTGCTCTTGGCCGCGGGCTCGGCGTCGGCAAAGACGATCACATGCGTTCCGGTTGCGAGCAAGGACACGCCATACCTGCACTGGGTTCGCAGAATCTCCATCGATGAGCCTTCGCGAACTGTCAACATGGACATCGTGCGTTTCAGGACCAAGGACTCGGAGACGATGGGCAAACTGAAAGCCGAGTTGGTGAGTTCGACAGACGCCCAGTTTGGCGAGCCGATCTATGTCTTCAACACAATTCCCGCTGCTGGCGTCGAGGTCACCCACCTCTTCAAGCTATTCAAGTCGCTGGATGACTGGCGCCTCATCGGTGCAGGAGTGACGTTCGTCGGCAATACGCCGGCGTTGAAGGCGATTGAGCCGAGCGCGATCTTTGATTGCAAGCGATCGGAAATGGGCTGACGGTGGAAACGGCAATGTGCCGGTTCGATGCCGGCCCCGGGAACGAAAAAGCCCGCTTGGGGCGGGCTTCGGAGTGCTATACGACTGCGCTACCAGCCGTGGGTCTTGTAATGCTGCGCATCTTCGATGTAAGTCCCATGCATCTCGTCGATGTAGCAAAGGCGAACGCTGTAGATGATCAGAAGTAGCGAAGCCAGCGAGAAGGCCGCAAACGTCCAAAACGCGGGCGATGAGTCGGCGGCGACCGGGCTCATAAGGCTGGGAATCATGAGGACCTCGGCGATTCCCCAACCGATTAAAAACAGGCACACCCCAGAAGCGAAGTAGGCGGTCCACCGCCACCTCCCAAGCTTGTGCGCAATCCGACCCGTATCGAGCAGTTCCAGCATTTACTTTCACCTCCAGTGGCGCCAAATTTAGCGGGATTTCGTGTTTGTCGCGATAGGGTGCAGTCCGGTCGAGCCGAAAAAGCAGGGGACGTACCGTCAGCTTCGGCATACTCGACCTGACAACTCACCATCTCATGCCCATCGAAGCCGCAAAACAGTTCCACGCGCTTCACATTGAGCCCAGGATAGGCGCTCCAATCGGCGCCAGCGAGGCGGAAGTCGAAGCGCTTGAGCGCAAGCTGGGTTTCCAGCTTCCTCAGGCCTACAGGGATTACCTGCTTTGGATGGGCCGGGACTGCGACGGTATCTTTCGCGGCTCAGCCTGGTTCATCGACTGCATCTTCTCGAATCACGGCATGCTTCGGGATCTGCTCGAAGAGGAGGAAGTCGAGTACCAACTGAAGGACTCTCACGTCGTCTTCTTCTCGCATCAAGGCTACATGGCGGCTTGGTTTGAGGCTGAGGCGGCGGTCCCAGATCCCGAGTGCTGGTTCATGACCGATGGTGTGAGCGAGCCTCGACCCGCGGGGCGCTTCTCCGAGTTTCTGTTGAACGACATGAATGGGCTTGCCGGAGTGCTTTGACCGTAAGCGATCAATGTTCTACGCCCTTGCGCAATGTTTTGCGACGACAGGCATAGAGGTCGCTTCAGTCGCGCGTTTTGAAATCGAACACCTCTTCCCATGGCGCATCGGCGCTATTGCGCTCCCACGCTGAGCCGATAGGCTTGTCTGTGATCGTGCTCAACGACGGGTCCATCTTGAGGAAGGAATTCAGAGGACATACCTTTGGTGGGTTGTCATCGAGCACGCGCTGGCTCTCCCTGCCACTGAGAAAAATCCAGCCCGAATCGTGTGGGTTGTTCGGCTTGACCCGATAGGCAAAGCACACGGATAGCCGGTTCGGGCCCATGACTTGGTCCGATGCCAGGACGAGCGGCGCGAGTGCGGCGAACTTGTCTTCCCAAGGCTCTTTCTTCTTTTTAAACGGCCACATATCGATTTTTGCTCCTCGACGTTTTGCAAACGGCTGACAGAGCCAAGCGCAACCAATGGGATGGCGCGCGTGCTCCGGATCAGAAAGCACTCGTAGGACTGAATAGTGAATTCTGACATCTGGACAGATTACGCTGCGATGAGGTCGATGTTCCAGGGCAGCAGCGCCTCAAGCGTTGGCATGACCTCACGTTCCAGCTCTTCTTGATCGACGGCGTACACCTGCACCGTTACCTCGCTGTCCGTACCTCGGAAGAGGTCTGAGTTGAACTCCACGCGGCCAGCAGAGTCGGGCTGGCCATCAGTCTAATGGAAACCTTGTTGTCGAAGTTCGGTGAGGTAGTCAAAGCCATCTTCAGCGATCGCGTTAGTCTTCAGGGTTTTACCCTTTCCAATCGCTGGCACTAGTGCCGTCACGCGTAGTTCGAACAGGCTCATTTATCTTTGCTGGTTCGATGGATTGTGAGATCGCGGCGCGTGCTATTTTTTAGGCCAGTCCAGTGGCTGCGGTGTGCTGAACTCAAGCACAGGTGCGCCATTCTGGTAGGCATTGAACTGAACCAGGATCTTCTTCGCCTTCTTAGCGGAGGCGATGAACTTCGCCGCTCCTTCGATGAAGATCGTTTGGCTGCTGTGGTCGGCCGGACCGCTACCGCTGAATTTGACCGGAGGCGCGTCGTCAAATTTGATCGAGACCTTGCAGTCGTAGCTGCTGCAAAGCATCTGCCCCTTGTCGATAGTGATCAGGACATCAAGGCCGTACTGTGGGTGCTGGCGAACGATCAAGTTGCCACGATTGACGCCTTGGTACGGAAACCCAAAGCTTAGAGAGTTGTCAGATACCGTTTGCGCGCTTGCTGACTTCTTTCCCGTCATTTTGTCGGTGGAAGAGTCGTAGTTCCAGCCGACGGCGTGCGCCATCGAGCATGCGGCTGCCAGCAAGGCGATGCCGAGTTTTTTCATTCCCTCGCTCCTCTGAAATTCGAGCCGACATCCTAACCTTTTGTTACGGCTGGTTCATGGGCGAGAACCCTGCTATTTCTGGGGCGGAGCGAAGGACCGCTCAATGTCCCTGATGGTTATCGTGTCCTCGGAATGCTCGACCAGATCGACCAGCAGGTTCGCCAAGTTCTTTCGAAGAGTCGGCCGCTGCTGAGCGGCGATGTCGGCCAGGTACTCCACCAACGCTCGCACTGACGGCCCGCCATCGGCTCCCACGAGCTTGAGCTAGGCGCGCCCGGTCCTGGGCCCCTTGCCCGTCTCCAGCCATTCCGGTGAGACCCGCAGCGCCTTGGCTATGGACACGAGTTCCCGCGGTCGTTGCCTGAGCCCAGACTCGATGTTCCCAATGGCGCTCTGGGTAACTCCAGCTTCGTCCGTCAGTTGGACCTGGCTCCAACCAATCGCGCACCTGGATTCCTTGATGCGGCTGCCGATAGTCATGGAATCAATCAATGGAAGACGTGAAGATCCTGCAGATCATGCCCGCCGAAGGCTGGGTTGCCGTGTATGACGGAGGCGACGACGGCGAGATGGAAGAGCCCCTGGCGTGCTTCGCGCTGGTCCAGGTCGACTACAAGAATGGTGACGGCCCGCAGACCGAAGTCCGCGGCATGGCGCCTGACGAGAAGCTCATGGCATTCGTGGAAGATGCCGAGAATTTCGTGACGATTCGCCGTGCCGAAGAGAGCGAAGACGACGACGAAGAGGAAGACGAGTCCGAAACCGAGGACTGAGTGTCCGGGCCGGGGGTTATAGCGCGTATCGCAATGCGCCCAATACCCAATCTGCGGGATTGCTGGGAGGGTACCGACGGCTCACCATCGCTGCATGTACCTTCACCCTCTCACGGCGAACCTGCCGGCCGCGGAGCGCGAGGCGCTCATCAAGTGCAGCGAGCTTCGCCACTACAAGCGCAACGACACTTTGCTGAATGCGGGTGAGTCGACCGATCAGATCTGTTGCGTGGCAAGCGGGCTGCTGCGTGTCGTCACGCCATCGCGTGATCAAGGCACAGAAGTGACGACCGAGTTCGTCGCACGCAACGACTTCTTCTTCGACCTGTCGATCCGCGAAGACCGCTACCAGTCGATGCATACCCTCGTTGCCGCGCTGCCGTCGGCGGTCTATTTCGTGCCCATCGCCGTCATGCGCGGCCTGTGTTCCAGGCATCCCGAGGTCGCACTGGGCCTGCTGGGCCTCGCGATGAAGCGAATGAGCATGCTGCGCGCCCAGATGCGCCGCATCTCGTCGCTGCCGCCGGAGGCGGTGGTGCATCGCGTGCTGCACCAGTTGGCCGACCTGGCCCCGGCGAGCGCAGGCGGGTTCGACAAGCGCATTTCGCAGTCGGTGATCGCGTCGTACGCGGGCCTTTCGCGGGAGGTGGTCAACAAGACCATGCGCGGCATGGAGAACCGTGGCCTCATGCGTCGCGATGATGAGGCGCTCTACCTGACCGATGGAATGGCGACGACAGATTTCGGCACGTTGCGCGACATCGCCCCACCGCCTCGGACTTTCAGCGCGGCCTGACGTCTTGCGAAGCGGCTTCGGGGGTTGGGCTTCGGAGGTTGATCAGGCGCCGCCGCGCGTGGGCGCAGCGCCGTCGTCGGACGGCGGGGAAAGCGGCATCTCTGCCGCTTCGCCATTCTCGACATAGTTGGGCTCGACCGGGTGGACGATGGCCGCGGTTTCGTCGTCGTCGAACTTGACCAGCAGGTATTCGCCGCTCGAGCCCCGGATGGTGCCGAAGCGGCCCTTGAGTTCCACACGGCCGCCACGCCGCGCGGGAACCTTGAAGCGCGTTCGTATGTAGGGAAGACCAACCTTGAAATATTCGACCACGGAAAACTCTCTGTAGTGCTGCGGTGCCACGTCGGAATGTCATTGGCAGCGCCTCCCTGGCTGGCACGAATCCGGCGACTGCATGGTCGCAATTTCCCGGGAGGCTGCGGGATGGCGTGTCAGCCGGAACCGACCGTTGCTGACAGCCGCCGAGTCTCCGGGAACCCTCGAGCGTTGCGCGAAAACCCCGAATTCAACCCGTTGTGAAGATTTTTTCAAGCGCTGCCTCTTTTGCGGGCATCGCGTTGCAGGCCACGCCAGACAAGGCTTCCGGGCGCTGCACACAAGGTTTTCCACAACATTGTCCCCATCGGAAAGGGAAAACATGTAATTGCCTTGTGGTAGGCCGCACTGACCGCACCCGACCCGTCGAAGCGCTGCTGGTATGCGGGCAAAAAAATACCCGCCGAAGCGGGTTGCGAGGAGCCCATGAGGGCGCTCTAAGAACGAACAGAGAGCTCTTCTTCTATTTGCGGCCCTGTTGCGTGACAGCAATTGCATGGTCCTGGGAGGCCGGCTGGAAGCCTGTCAGCCGGAAACAGTCAGAAGCCGTAGGACACTCATTAAAACGTGAACTATTTGGCAGTTTTTTCAGGGTCGGAAGTTGTTGTGCCACAGCACCAAATTGGAATTGTCGGTGCCGTCCGACAAGGCGGCGGCGCTTGAAGCCCTAGATTTTGTTTGCTCGCTTCGAAGTGCGAGTTCTCTGTGTGTGACAGCACTCAAGAGGTTCAGCCCAGCCTAGTGCTGGGTTTTTTTTGTTCGATTTCTGTTCAAAGGAGCTCGAAGTGAAATTTCGTGTTCCGAGGGTGGCTGAGCAGTGGTGCCGCCACACCGACAGCGTGCTCCCATGCTTCGCGCCATGCGCGGGCATTGGCAATCTGCGTGTCCGTCATCGACTCCGTGCCCCACTCGAGTTGGCTCGACCAGGCTCGGTAGCACTTCACCACGCGCGTCGGCGGCCCGATGCGCTGCTCGAGCACCCGCAGAAAGGTGAAGCGCACTTCCATCAGGTCCCGTATGGAGAGACTCGTGCCTTCGAGGCGCACTGTATAGGCTTGGTCGCGATTGGTTTTGTTTTCGAACATCGGACTCGCATGCAGAGCCTGCGAGCAACTTGCCAGGAGCGCAGGGCGCTCATCCGAAGGTCTCCGCCCTGCCGCTAGAGGTGTGGGGGCAGATACTAGCGAGACGCCGGTTGCCGGAAACGAGACGGCCGTTCCGGTTTTCTGCTTTACACACGCTCGAGCCCGCGGCGTGGCTGTTGCAGGCGGGCGCGCTCAGCGCAGGAACACGTGCTGCATGAACTGCTTGATCGGGTACTGGATCACGGTCTGCACACGCGCGGGCAATTCCAGCGGCCGCATCAGCATCTTGAGCGTGGTGCCGGCGCTCAGGTTGGTGCGGATGGTGCTGTTCATCTTGGCGCTCAGTTGCTGCACGTAGGCGGTGTCGCTGGCGCGGCTGGGCGACCGGGCCTGCACCACGTGGCGAATGGCGCAGTCGGCATCCTCGCTCTTGAGCTCCAGCGTGCGGCGGCCGATGGTGCCGAACACCCGGAAGCGGCTCAGCCTTTCCTGCTCGCGGTAGCGCCGGAAGAAGCGGTAGAAGTGCTTGTAGTGGTTGACCTCGTCGGTCGCGATGCGGCTGGCCAGGTCGTGCAGCACCGGCTCCGTGGTGCTGCGGGCCATGGCCCGGTAATAGGTGGCGGTGCCTGTCTCTACCACGCAGCGCGCGGTCATTTCGAGGGCGCGGGTGGGGGCCAGCAACTCGACCTTGCAGTAGGTCGCATACTCTTCCAGGAAACCCGCGTAGGCGGTGTCCCATTCGAACTCGGGCCACACGTGGCGCACGTAGGCGCGCAGCGCCTTGCCGTGTTGCAGTTCTTCCTTTTCCCAGTGGTTCGACAGCCAGTCGGTGACCTCGTCGTCGCCCTGGAAGAAATCAATGAGGTTCTGGGTGTAGAGGTCGGAGCCGCTCTCGATGAAAGAGGCCGAGACCACCAGGTAGAAGAGGTTTTCGTCCGCACGGACCTCATCGAGCGCAATGCGCGAAAAGTCCAGATCTTCGATCTTCCAGTGTTCCGCCTCTTGCCTTGCCATGCGCGCTCCTTGCTTCAAGTCCGTACAAGTACGGATGACGTCGCCCGTATTTGGTTCTCTTTTCCGTCAGGGCCGCATATTAGCCGCGGCGCCCGGATCATGCTGTTTTGCCCTGGACAGCCCGGGAACCGTGGCCAAACCTATAATCGTTTGTTCAAGCAAATCAAGCAGTTAGGCCGGTTCGCCGCAGTGGGTTCGACAAGAGGGTCGCCATCGCCGCGCCGCCCTCGACAGAAGACGAATCCAAAGATGAGCCAGCCCACATTCACGGTCGCGGACATCCGCAAGACCTTTCTCGATTTCTTCGCTTCCAAGGGCCACACCGTGGTGCCGTCCAGCTCGCTGGTGCCCGGCAATGACCCCACCCTGATGTTCACCAACTCGGGCATGGTCCAGTTCAAGGACGTGTTCCTGGGCGAAGACAAGCGTCCCTACGTGCGCGCCGCCTCGGTACAGGCCTGCCTGCGCGCCGGCGGCAAGCACAACGACCTCGAGAACGTGGGCTACACCGCGCGCCACCACACCTTCTTCGAGATGCTGGGCAACTGGAGCTTCGGCGACTACTTCAAGCGCGAATCGCTGAAGTGGGCCTTCGAGCTGCTCACCGAGGTCTACAAGCTGCCGGCCGATAAGCTCTGGGCCACCGTCTACATCGAGGACGACGAGGCCTACGACATCTGGACCAAGGAAATCGGCCTGCCGCCAGAGCGCGTCGTGCGCATCGGCGACAACAAGGGCGGACGCTATATGTCCGACAACTTCTGGATGATGGCCGACACCGGCCCTTGCGGCCCGTGCTCCGAGATCTTCTACGACCACGGCCCCGAGATCCCCGGCGGCCCCCCCGGCAGCCCCGACGAAGACGGCGACCGCTACATCGAGATCTGGAACAACGTGTTCATGCAGTTCGACATGCAGCCCGACGGCTCGGTCAAGAAACTGCCCGCGCCCTGCGTCGACACCGGCATGGGCCTGGAGCGCCTGGCGGCGATCCTGCAGCACGTGCACAGCAACTACGAAATCGACATCTTCGACGCGCTCATCAAGGCCGCCGGCCGCGAAACCGGCACGCAGGACCTGTCGAACAACTCGCTGAAGGTGATTGCCGACCACATCCGCGCCACCTCGTTCCTGGTGGCCGACGGCGTGATCCCTTCGAATGAAGGCCGCGGCTACGTGCAGCGCCGCATCATCCGCCGCGCCATCCGCCACGGCTACAAGCTGGGCCAGAAGAAGCCGTTCTTCCACAAGCTGGTGCCCGACCTCGTCAAGCTCATGGGCGACGCGTACCCCAAGCTCGTGGCCGATGAAAAGCGCATCACCGACACGCTGAAGGCCGAGGAAGAGCGCTTCTTCGAGACGCTGGCCAACGGCATGGAAATCCTCGACGCGGCGCTGGCCGGCGGCGCCAAGACGCTGCCGGGCGAAGTGGCGTTCAAGCTGCACGACACCTACGGCTTCCCGCTCGACCTGTCGGCGGACGTGTGCCGCGAGCGCGGCGTGGGCGTCGACGAGGCCGGCTTCAACGCGGCCATGGAAAAGCAGAAGGCCGCGGGCCGTGCCGCCGGCAAGTTCAAGATGGACCGCAACGTCGAATACGCCGGCGCGGGCAACACCTTCACCGGCTACGAGCACCTCGAGGAAAACGCCAAGGTCGTGGCGCTCTACCTCGAAGGCGCCGCCGTGCAGGAACTCAAGGAAGGCCAGAGCGGCATCGTGGTGCTCGACACCACGCCGTTCTATGCAGAGAGCGGCGGCCAGGTCGGCGACCAGGGCGTGATCGTGTCCGAGGGCGTGCAGTTCGGCGTCGAAGACACCCAGAAGATCAAGGCCGACGTGTTCGGCCACCACGGCACGCAGACGCAGGGCACGCTCAAGGTCGGCGACGCAGTGAAGGCCGCGGTCGACACCGCCCGCCGCGCCGCCACCATGCGCAACCACTCGGTCACCCACCTGATGCACAAGGCCCTGCGCGAAGTGCTGGGCGACCACGTGCAGCAGAAGGGCTCGCTGGTCGACGCCGACAAGACCCGCTTCGACTTCGCGCACAACGCGCCCGTCACGCGCGAGCAGATCACCGAGATCGAGAAGCGCGTCAACGCCGAGATCCTTGCCAACGCGCCGACGCAGGCCCGCGTGATGGACATGGAGTCGGCCCAGAAGACCGGCGCCATGATGCTGTTCGGCGAGAAGTACGGCGAGACCGTGCGCGTGCTCGACATCGGCACCAGCCGCGAGCTGTGCGGCGGCACCCACGTGAACCGCACCGGCGACATCGGCCTGTTCAAGATCGTCAGCGAAGGCGGCGTGGCCGCCGGCGTGCGGCGCATCGAGGCCGTGACCGGCGCCAACGCGCTGTCCTACCTGCAAGACCTCGAATCGACCGTGCAGAGCGTGGCCGCCACGCTCAAGTCGCCGGCCGCCGAGCTGCAGGGCCGGCTCACGCAGGTGCTCGAGCAGGTGAAGGCGCTGGAGCGCGAGGTGGGTTCGCTCAAGGGCAAGCTCGCGTCGTCCAAGGGCGACGAGCTGCTGGCGCAGGCGGTCGACGTCAACGGCATCAAGGTGCTCGCCGCCAAGCTCGACGGCGCCGACGCCAAGACGCTGCGCGACACCATGGACAAGCTGAAGGACAAGCTCAAGACGGCGGCCATCGTGCTGGCCGCCGTCGACGGCGACAAGGTGCAGATCGCGGCCGGCGTCACCGCCGACAGCACGGCCAAGGTCAAGGCCGGCGAGCTGGTCAACTTCGTGGCCCAGCAGGTCGGCGGCAAGGGCGGCGGCAAGGCCGACATGGCCATGGCCGGCGGCACCAACCCGGCGGGCCTCGCGGCCGCGCTGCAGTCGGTGCAGGCCTGGGTCGCGGAACGCGCCTGACGCCGCCACGCCCCCAGCGCGCAAGCACTTCGTTTCATGCCAGACGCGATGCCCGGTGAAGTGCTCGTGATGGGGGCCGGCACCATCGGGTGCTTCATCGGCGGCAGCCTTGCGGCGGCGGGCGTGCCCGTCACCTTCGTCGGCCGTCCGCGCGTGCTCGAAAAGCTCGCGACGCACGGGCTGACGCTCTCCGACATGGACGGCGGCCGTCACAAGCTGCCGGCCTCCTCGCTGCGGCTGTGCGAGCAGGTGCCCGTCGGTGCCCGGCCCGCGCTGGTGCTGCTGTGCGTGAAGAGCGGTGCCACGGCCGAGGCCGCGGGCGAACTGGCCTTCGCGTTGCCCGCGGGCACGACGGTCGTTTCGCTGCAGAACGGCATTTCCAACAGCGACGCCGCATCGCAGGCCGGGCCGTCGCTCAACGTGCTGTCGGGCATGGTGCCCTACAACGTGGCCGAGATCGGCGCCGGCGCCTTCCACCGCGGCACGCCCGGCCGGCTGGCCGCGCAGGACGACGTTGCACTGCGCCCCTGGCTGCCGGTGTTCGAGCGCGCCGGCGTGCCGCTAGACCTGCATGCCGACCTGCTGCCCGTGCAGTGGGGCAAGCTGCTGCTCAACCTCAACAACCCGGTCAACGCGCTCTCGGGTCTGCCGCTGCGCGAAGAGCTGATGCTGCGCGGCTATCGCCGCTGCTTCGCGTCGCTGATCGACGAAGCATTGAGCATCCTCAACGTTGCCGGCATTGCGCCGGCGCAGGTGGCTGCGGTGCCGGCGCGGCGCTTGTCGAGCCTGCTGCGCCTGCCCGACTGGGTGTTTCGCATCGTCGCGGCGCGCATGCTGCGCATCGATGCCAAGGCGCGCTCCAGCATGGCCGACGACCTGGCACTGGGCCGCCGCACCGAGATCGACGCGCTCAGCGGCGAGGTCGTGCGTCTCGCGCAGGAGCATGGCCTGAGCGCGCCGCGCAACGCGCGCATGGTGGGCCTGCTGGGCGCATGGCCGCAGCAGCCCCGGCGCTGGACGGCGCGCGAGCTGCAGGACGCATTGGGCCTGTAGCGCTCGCGGCGTGCCCGGGCGCATGCGGCCCCGGGTACGCAACTTTCATGGTTTTTTCTACGACACGAACCTTCGTACTGTGGCGATGCACGCACAGTCCTTGCCCTCGAGTTTTGTCATCTGCGTGAGCATGTGTTGCCGCTGCTGAACCATCTTCGTAGCGTGCATGCTGCGCCGTGGCCCATGACTCCATTCGGCCTATGGCGCGCGAACATTTTGAGAGAGAAAAGTTCCGGCAGTCGTTGAGCCGTCGCATTCGATCAGCTAAAACTGGCGCACTTCAATGGACGAGGGAATGCGCGTGAAACCAACGAGAAGAGCCGCAAAGATTCTTGCCATCGCCAGCATGGCCTGTGCCGTTGACGACGACACGCGCGAACGCGCCCTGTCGATCTCGCGGCGCTGAACGCACCCTCCGCGCCGCCAGCCCCCGCTGCGCATCCCGCATCCGATCAACCCGCTGCCTGACGGGAATGGACGAGCTCATCCCTCGCATCCTGGGACCACCGCTTTCTGCGCGGTGTGGCTCCTGCGTGCGTGTGCTGTCCTGACGAACCACCTGTTCGCCGGGAGGGCACCGTGCTGCCCGCTGCATGGGCAGTTGTTCATCCATCTCATCCGCGCGTGCCATGCGCATCGCTGGCTATCCGCCGGCGCTTGCGGGGCGGCGCATCTTCTTCTTACCAAGAGTACCCAGAGGCGATCATGAAAAAATTCAACACACCCGTCGTCAATCATCTTGCCATCACGGCGGTGACCCTCGCCGTGCTGACGGCCTGCGGCGGCGGCGGAGACAGCGGCGGCGGTGCTTCTCTCGGCGGAGGCGGCGTCGGCCTCGGCGCGTCGTCGGGGCCGGTGGTTTCGGCGCCCGCGGTCGATCCCACGCAGAAGGCGCCCGACGACGGCGTGCCCGTGGCCGCCAGCGACCTGGCCGCCGCGGCGGTGGACCGCTCGGCCAAGCCGCAGGAACTGCCCGACACCGTCTGGCCCAGCAACTACAAGCTGTGGTTCCGCCCCGATGCGGCGCTCAAGACCTTCGTGGGCCGCGGCGACGTGGAGATCGAGGTGCTCAAGCCGGTCGATGCCATCGTCGTGGCCGCGCACAACCTCAACTTTGCCAAGGGCCGCACCACCTTGCGCAAGGTGTCGAACCCCGGCGAGGCGATACCGCTGATTCCCACGCCGCAGACGCTCGGCGACTTCGTGCAGCTGCGGCTGAGCGACGGCCAGATCGCCAAGGGCAAGTACCTGTTGCACATGGAGTGGGACGGCAAGATCCAGTTCTCCGACGCGGAGTTCTGTCCGCCCGCGGAAGTGCAGCGCAACCCGTTCTGCTCGGCAGCCACCGGCATCTTCAAGGTCGGCCTCTCGACACCCGAGGGCGTGAGCAGCGACGCCATCGTGACGCAGGGCGAGACCAACTACGCGCGGCAGTGGTTCCCGGGCTGGGACGAGCCGGCCTTCCGCCATACCTTCGAGATCTCCGCCGAGGTGCCCGGCGACTGGAAGGCGGTGTCCAACGGCGCGCAGATTTCCGCCGTCAAGCTGCCCGACGGCTACCAGCAGGTGTCGTTCGAGAAGACGCCGTCGATGCCGATGTACCTCACCTTCTTCGGCGGCGGCAAGTTCGACATCCTGCCCGACACCTTCAAGAACCCGCTCGACGGCAGCGACATTCCGCTGCGCTGGTTCACGCCCCCGGGCCGCTCCACCTGGGCGACCTTCCCGATGGAGTGGACCAAGGTGGCCATGGACTACTACTACAAGTACACCGGCATCCCGCTGCCGATCAAGAAGTTCGACACCATCGCCGCCAACGACAGCTACGACAACAAGCCCAACACCGGCTTCGGCGGCATGGAGAACTGGGGCGCGATCTTCGAGTTTGCCGACGCGGTGCTCACCAAGCCGGGCGACAAGCCCACGCTGTATTCGGTGACGGTGGTCACGCACGAGATCGCGCACCAGTGGTTCGGCGACCTGGTCACGCTCGACTGGTGGGACAACGTGTGGCTCAACGAGTCGTTCGCGCGCTGGTTCGAAAGGCGCACCACCATCAAGTTCCACCCCGAGTACTACAGCTTCTCCGACTACGTGCTCGACAAGCACAACGTGATCGTGGCCGACCTGAAGAACACGGCGGTGCCGGTGCAGCGCAACCTCAACGACGCCGGTTCCTTCGGCTTCATCAGCCCGTCGATCTTCGTCTACAACAAGGGCAGCCACGTGCTGGAGACGGTGCAGAACTACATCGGCGAAGAGGCGATGCAGAAGGGCCTGCAGATCTACCTGAAGGACTACGGCTTCGGCAACGTCACGCCC
Organism: Variovorax sp. PMC12; assembly: GCF_003019815.1. NCBI lineage: Bacteria > Pseudomonadati > Pseudomonadota > Betaproteobacteria > Burkholderiales > Comamonadaceae > Variovorax > Variovorax sp. PMC12. Next base: position 1,711,243 of record NZ_CP027773.1, on the reverse strand, counting down.
TCGCGGCTGTGGACTTCGCTGGAGAAGGTGAGCGGCGGCAAGAAGGTGGCCGACATCGGCGACAGCTTCATCCGCCAGACCGGCGTGCCGCTGCTCACGGTCGACGCGCAATGCGCGGCGGACCGCACCTACGTCAACATCACGCAGGAGTCGTTCCCCAACCAGAACCAGTTCCCGGCCTCGACCTGGAACATCCCGGTCACGCTGGCGTACGGCGATGCGATGGAGCAGCGCAAGACCTTCGTCATGTCCACGGGCGCGGTGCAGGTGGAGCTGCCGGGCTGCACCGCGGTGCTGGCCGGGCCGACCGGGCAGGACTACTACGTGAGCAACTACAGCGCGCAGTCGTGGAGCGCGCTGCTGGCCAAGGCGCAGAGCTTTGCCGACAACAAGCCGCTGCTGCTGAACATCGAGCGCGACGCCTTCCGGCTGCTGCAGGTGGGCCGCATCACTCAGGTGCAGTACGACCAGATCAAGGGCATCGTGAACCTGCCGGCGGCGCTGCTGGCCAAGACCAGCGAGAGCCAGCAGAAGATGGCCGCCGTGGACGCGGGCGCCGAGAAGGAGGAATACCCGCACGCGCTGCGCTTCCAGGGCAACCTGAAGCTGCGCGAGAACACGAAGCGCTGAGAAGGAGGACAGCCATGAACACGGCATCGAAGAAATGGCTGGCCGCCGGCGCTTCGGCGCTGCTGCTGGCCGCATGCGGCGCGGGCAGCGGCAACGGCGCGCCGGAGGCGGACCTGGTCGGCGTCTACGCCGTCAGGCAGAACGGCGCGCTCAAGGAGCTCATCAAGATCGAGCGCCAGGGCGACGCCTACGTCATGCGCGACAAGGTGCGCACACCCGAGTGGAGCGAACCGAAGATGCAGATGCGGCCCGTGACGCGCGAGCAATGGAGCCGCATCACCACCGACAAGGAGAACACCGCCTTCGTCGGCGTGGCGAGCGGGCAGCTGGGCATCTTCAAGGTGCCGGCGGGCTGGAAGAAGAACGGCTTCCAGACCTCGACCGGCTACTTCCTGTTCTATTCGCAGGGGCCGGTCGAGGCGTACAAGCTCTGAGCGTTCAGGCCGAGGGCGCGACGCTCGCGCCCTCGATGCGATGGCGCTCCAGCGCGTCGGCCACGAAGCCGGCGGCCTTCATTTCCTCGACGAAGGCCGCCAGCAGCGCCTGGGCATCGGCGCCCCGGCTGGCCGGCGTGCCCATGGCCTGCTGGATCACCATGAAGCGGCCCGGCAGCACGCGCACGCCCGGCGCGCGCTGCGCCTCGCCTTCGAGCAACTGGCGGATGCCGGCCGCCACTTCGACCTCGCCCGCGCGCAGTGCCGCCAGCGCCGGGCCGGCGCCCTGCAGCCGGACGATCTCGGCCTGCTGGATCTCGCGCGTCAGGAACAGGTCATAGGCGCTGCCCGCGCCGACCGAGATGCGATGACCCGGCGCATCGACATGCGCGTTGTCGGTCAGGGCGCTGGCCGAGGGCACGAGGTAGCTGCCCTCGATCAGCACGTAGGGCGCGGTGAACAGCAGCCCTTCGCTGCGCGCGGGATCGATGGCGAAGAAGCCGATGTCGGCCTTCTCGTTCTTCACCGCGTCGACCGAGGCTGCGGCCTTCTCGAACACGACCAGCTCGATGCCCACGCCCAGCCGCCGAGCGAATTCGCGCGCCAGGTCGATCGACACGCCCACCGGCTCGCCGCCGGCGGGGTTCCTGTTGGCGAGGATCGGGTTGCCGAGGTTGATGGAGGCGCGCAGCGTGCCGCCGGGCGCGAAGGCTGAAACGAGGGCGGGGGAGATCGTCGTCGGCTGAGGCTGTGTCATGGCGTTCATTCGTCGGCAGGCGCCGCCGGGGGAGATGGGTAGCGCGCCAGTTTACGGGGGCGCTTGCCACATTTCCTACCGGATGTAGGGAAGCGCGCTCACCGGGCGAGGCTCGCGGATTCGCTTACCCTTGGGGATATTCGAAGAAACAATTTTGTCTCCGCCGTGCCGCTTTCTACCTTTCTTGTCGAAGACAACGCCCACATTCGCCATAACCTGATCGCCGCCATGGAGGACGAGGTCGACATCCACCTGATCGGCACCGCCACCACCGAGGAGGACGCGGTGGCCTGGCTCGGCGACAACCCGGGCGCCTGGGACCTGCTGGTGGTCGACCTGTTCCTGCACGAAGGCTCCGGCCTGGGCATCGTCAAGCGCTGCGGCCGCAGCCGGCCCGGCCAGCGCGTGGTGGTGCTGACCAACTACGCCACCGGGGAAATCGCCGATTGGGCGCGCGAGCTCGGCGCCGACGCCGTGTTCGACAAGGCCGCGGACCTGGACGGCTTTTTCTCGCTGTGCGCCAGTTTCGAGGCCGAAGGGCGGGAGAGCGGCGGCAAGCCGATGGAAAGCCTCGCGCCATGAGCGTGGGAAGCATGGAAAGTACGGAAAGCACGGCAGCCCAGCCCTCCGTGGCCGAGGTGCTTCGCCCGCTGCGCAACGCCACCCAAGCGCTGCATGAAGCGCTGGACAGCCGCCTGCCGATTGCGCGCGAGAACGCCTCGCTGGCGGACTATGCCGCCCACCTGCGCGCCCTGCGCCCATGGCTGGAGGCCGTGCGGCAGGCGCTGGCCGCGCCCGGCGATCCGGGGCTCGACCGGGTGGCGCGGCGCACCGACCGGCGCCTGGCCGCGCTCGCGCTCGACCTCGAAGACGCCGGCGCGGCGCCGGCCGGGGAGGGCGCGGCCGCATCGGCCGAGCTGCCCGAGCCACCCGAGCTACCATTTGCCCCGCAACTGGCCGAAGCCGCCCGCGAACCTGCCTTCGCATGGGGCCTGGCCTACGTGCTCGAGGGCTCCCAGCTCGGCGGCATGGCCATGCACAAGCGCCTGGGGCCGAGGCTGGCGCCGCACCCGATGCGATACTTCCAGCCGGTCGACGCGCCCGACGGCTTGGCCGCCCAGTGGAAGGACTTTGTCGCGCAACTGGCGGCTGCGCTGCGCGATCCGGCCGCCGTGGGCTCGGCCCAGCGCGGCGCGGTGGCCGGCTTCGAAACCTTGATGCCGCGCTTCGGCCTGCAGGTGGCCGCGCTGTAGGAACTGGCCGACGAGAGCGCCCGGGACACGCTGGCATGATCCTTTCGACCTATTCTCATGAGAACACGCGCGGCCCCGGCCGCGCTGCCTGACCTTGTCCAACGTGCCACCGCCCATCACTCCCACCGACCTTTTGGCCGGTTCGCGGGCCATAGAGCCCGTCGAGGTCGACCTGTCCAATTGCGACCTGGAGCCGATCCGCGTGCCGGGCTCGATCCAGCCGCACGGCCGCATGCTGGTGCTCCAGCCGGAGTCGCTGGCGCTCGTCGCATGGAGCGAGAACTGGCCCGACGCCGAACTGTCCGCCGCGCTGGCGGCGGTCCGCGGCATGGCCCTGCCGGCGCTGCAGCCGGGCGGCTCGCCGGTGTCGCTCGGCGCGATGAACCTGGCGCACGCCTTCTTCGACACTTCCGCGCACCGCAGCGACAACCACCTGATCGTCGAGTTCGAGGCGGCTTCACCCCCGGGCGGCAACGAGGCGCCCATCTACTCGCTGGGCCGCGTCTTCCTGCCGCGGCTGCAGGAGGCCGCCACGGTGGCCGAGCTGTGCGGCCTGGCCGCGCGCGAGATGAAACGGCTCACCGGCTTCGGCCGCTGCCTGGTCTACCGCTTCGACGCGGCCGGCCACGGCGAGGTGCTGGCCGAGGAGGCCGACCCCGGCTACGACAGCTACGACGGCCATCACTTCCCCGCTTCCGACATTCCGCGCCAGGCGAGGGCGCTGTACCTCGTCAACCATTTCCGGCTGATCGCCGATGCCAACTACCAGCCGGTGCGCCTGCTCGCCACCGACGCTGCGCTCACTGCCGCGGACATCGACCTGTCGCAGGCGCAACTGCGCAGCGTCTCGCCGATCCACCTCGAATACATGCGCAACATGGGCACGCTGGCGTCCATGTCGGTGTCGATCATCATCGACGGCAAGCTGTGGGGGCTGATCTCGTGCCACGACCATGCTGCGCGCTTTCTCGACACGGGCACGCGGCTCGCGTGCGAGCACCTGGGCCAGTTGCTGTCGCTGCAGATCCAGTCGAAGGAAAGCAACGGCGAGGTGGCCGAGCGGCTCGAGTTGCGCCAGCTCACGCTGCAGATCGTCTCGCACCTGTCCGAGAGCGACGCCACGCTGCAGCACCTCACGGCCGAGGTGTCGCTGATGCTGCGCGTGATGCGCGCCACCGGTGCCGCGGTGGTGCTCGACGACGAGGTCTGGTGCGTGGGCGAGGTGCCCGCCCGGGCGCATGTGCAGGAACTCGCGGAATGGATCGCCGGGCTCGGCGTGGAGGTCTACGAAAGCAATGCGCTGGCCGAGCATTTCGCGCCCGCGGGGCAGTTCATCGACGTTGCGGCGGGCGTGCTCGCCATCTCCATCTCGCAGGTTCACCGGCACCTGATCCTCTGGTTCCGACCCGAGATCGTGCAGACCGTGCGCTGGGCTGGCGACCCGCAGAAGCCGCAGGCCGTGGTCAACGGACGCATGCATCCGCGCCTGAGCTTCGCGAGCTGGGTCGAGCACATCCGGGGCCGCTCCACGGCCTGGACGGCGGCAGAAGTCGGTGCGGCCGGCGAGCTGCGACAGGCGCTGATCGGCATCGTGCTGCGCCGAGCCGAGGAGCTGGCCTCCGTGGCCTCCGAGCTGGGCCGCGTCAACAAGGAGCTGGAGGCTTTTTCGTACACCGTGTCGCACGACCTGCGCGCGCCCATGCGGCATATTTCAGGCTACGTCGACCTGGTGGCCCAGAGCGAGGGCAAGCAGCTCAGTGCCCGGGCCCATCGCTACCTTTCGCACGTCAAGGACGCCGCCGCGTTCGCGGGGCAGATGGTCGATGCGCTGCTCGACTTCTCGCGCATGGGCCGCTCCGCGCTCAAGCAGCGCGAGGTCGACAGCGGCTCGCTGGTCGATGGCCTGGTGCGCGAGCTGAAGCGGCTGGAGCCGCAGCGCAATGTCGAATGGCAGATCGACCCCGATCTCCCGCTGCTCTACGCCGACCCGCTGCTGCTGCAGGTGGCGGTGCGCAACCTGCTGGCCAACGCGGTCAAGTATTCGCGCACCCGCAACCCGTCGCGCATCGCGGTGCGCGCCATCCGCAGCGACCTGGGCGACGGGCTCGAGGTGCAGGACAACGGCGTGGGCTTCCAGATGAAATACGTCGACAAGCTGTTCGGCGTGTTCCAGCGGCTGCACCAGGCCGAAGATTTCGAAGGCACGGGCATCGGCCTGGCCAATGTGAAGCGGATCGTGGAGCGTCATGGCGGCACGGTCTGGGCAAAAGGGGAAGTCGACGCGGGGGCGAGCTTCGGCTTCATCCTGCCGCGCGCGGGCCCCGACAACGCGGCCGCCCCGACGGCGCCGGCCGCCAATGGAGAAGGACATGCTTAAGCCGATCCTGCTTGTCGAGGACGACAAGCGAGACCTCGAACTCACCCTCATCGCGCTGGAGCGCAGCCAACTCGCCAACGACGTGGTCGTGCTGCGCGACGGCGCGCAGGCGCTCGAATACCTGCACCGCGAAGGCGAGCATGCGGACCGCATCGAAGGCAACCCGGCCGTGATCCTGCTGGACCTGAAGCTGCCCAAGGTGACCGGCCTCGAAGTTCTGCAGGCGGTGCGCGCCAGCCCGGCGCTGCGCAGCATTCCGGTGGTGATGCTCACCTCGTCGCAGGAGGAGTCGGACGTGCTGCGCAGCTACGAGCTGGGTGTGAACGCCTATGTGGTCAAGCCGGTGGCTTTCGATCGCTTCGTCTCGGCCATTGCCGAGCTGGGCGTGTTCTGGGCGGTGCTCAACGAGCCGCCGCCGGGTTCGCTGAAGGCGGCGCGCAAGCATGAATAGCGCGGGCGGCGCCGCTGCCGCGACACCGCAGCCTCCGGGCATCCTGATCCTCGAAGACTCCCGCTTCGACGTCGAACTGCTGATCGAGGCGCTGGCGCAGGCCCTGCCGTCGGCCACGACCCACGTGGTGCGCGACGAGCGCGGCTTCGTCGACGCGCTGAACAAGGGCGGCTTCTCGCTGATCCTGTCCGACTACGAGCTGCCGGGGTTCTCGGGCGCGCATGCGCTCGAGGTGGCGCGCCGCATGGCGCCGGAAACGCCTTTCATCTTCGTCTCGGGCGTGATCGGCGAGGACAACGCGGTCGAGCTGCTCAAGAGCGGCGCGACCGACTACGTGAGCAAGGGCCGCCTCGCGCGGCTGCCGGTGGTGCTGGACCGCGCGCTCAAGGAGGCCGCCGACCGCCGCGCCAAGGGGCTGGCGGAGCGCCGGCTGAACGCCGCCAACGCGGCCATCGTCGAAGCCGAGGCGCGCCGCCTCGCGCTGATGGAACTGGGCGACCGCATCCGCGACATGGACGAGCCGGGCGACATCGCCTATGCGGCGTCGGAAATGCTCGGGCAGCGCCTCGACGTGGACCGCGCCGGCTACGGCCTGGTGGACACGGCGGCCGAGACCATCGCCATCGCTCGCGACTGGACCGCGCCCGGCGTGGCCAGCCTGGCGGGCCTGCTGCACTTTCGCGACTACGGCTCCTACATCGAAGACCTACGCCGCGGCGTGACCGTGGCCTTCGCCGACGCGCGCCTGGACCCGCGCACCCGCGACAACGCCGATGCGCTGGAAGCCATCACTGCACGCGCGGTGGTCAACATGCCGCTCACCGAACGCGGCGGGCTGGTCGGGCTGCTCTATCTCAACCATGGGCAGGTACGGCCGTGGTCGCGCGACGAACTGGACTTCGTGCGCGAAGTCGGCGACCGCGTGCGCTCGGCCATCGCGCGGCGCGAGGCGCAGATCGAGCTGATGGCCTTCGCCGAATCCCTGGAGCGCCAGGTCGAGGCACGCACCCACGAGCGCGACCGCACCTGGGCCCTGAGCCAGGACCTGCTGGGCGTCGCCAATGAGCAGGGCTACTTCGTGAGCGTGAACCCGGCGTGGGAGACCGTGCTGGGCTGGAGCGCCGACGAGATACGCGCCATGCCGTTCCGCTCGCTGGTGCATGCCGACGACATGGTCCACACCGAGGCCGAGCTGGAGCGCCTGATGCGAGGCGAGCGCACCACCGGCTTCGAGAACCGCTACCGCACGAAGAGCGGCGGCTACCGCTGGCTCTCATGGACAGCCGTGCCCGACAACGGCCTGCTGTATGCCGCCGCGCGCGACATCACCGACCAGAAGGAGCGCGAGGCCGAGCTCGATGCCGCGCGCGAGCAATTGCGCCAGAGCCAGAAGCTGGAGGCCGTGGGACAGCTCACCGGCGGCTTGGCGCACGACTTCAACAACCTGCTGGCCGCCATCAGCGGCAGCCTGGAACTGATGCGCCGGCGCGGCCTGGACGGCAAGCCGGCCGACATGGAGCGCTACGTGGGCGTGGCGCAGGGCGCGGTCAAGCGCGCGGCGGCGCTCACGCACCGGCTGCTGGCCTTTTCGCGGCGCCAGACACTGGAGCCCAAGCCGCTGAACGCCAACCGGCTGGTGACGGAGATGGAGGAACTGCTGCGCCGCACCCTCGGCCCGCACATCGCGCTGGAGACGGTGGCGGCGGTGGGCCTGTGGAACGTGCACGCCGACCCGGGCCAGCTGGAGAATGCGCTGCTCAACCTGTGCATCAACGCACGAGACGCCATGCCCGAGGGCGGCACGCTGGTCATCGAGACCGCCAACCGCTGGATCGATTCGCGAACCGCGCGCGACCGCGAGCTGCCGATGGGGCAGTACGTGTCGCTCACCGTCAGCGACAACGGCGTGGGCATGCCGCCCGAAGTGGTGGCGCGCGCCTTCGATCCCTTCTTCACGACCAAGCCGATCGGCATGGGCACGGGCCTGGGCCTGTCGATGATCTACGGCTTCGCCAAGCAGTCGGGCGGGCAGGTGCGCATCTACTCGGAAGTCGGCAAGGGCACCTCGGTCAGCATCTACCTGCCGCGGCACGACATGCAGGAAGAGGTGGCGGCCGCGCCGGCCGAGGCCGTGTTCGCGCCGCGCGCGGACCAGGGCGACACCGTGCTCGTGCTGGACGACGAACCCGCGCTGCGCATGATCATCGTCGAGGTGATGCAGGGGCTGGGCTACGCCACGCTGGAGGCCGGCGACGGCGCCGAGGCGCTGCGCATCCTGCAGTCGCCGCGCCAGCGCATCGACCTGCTGGTGAGCGACGTGGGCCTGCCTGGCGGCATGAACGGCCGGCAGGTGGCCGACGCCGCGCGCATCGCGCGGCCCGGCCTCAAGGTGCTGTTCATCACCGGCTACGCGGAGAACGCCGTGCTGAGCCACGGGCACCTGGACCCCGGCATGCACGTGATGACCAAGCCCTTCGAGATGGACGTGCTGGCGCGCCGCGTCAAGCAGCTGATCGAGAGCCGCTAGGGCTGGGCGGCCACCGTGAGCACCGCCTCGTCGCCCGGATCGAAGGGCGGCGGGCCGCGCGGTGCCGGGTTTTCGCCGGCTGCCGCAGCGCTTGTGTTCCGCTCAGCGCGCGGTCAGCGGCTCCAGCCCGGTCTTCGCGATGGTCGGCGCGGCGGCCGGCGAGTTGAGGTAGCGGATCAGCTGTTTCGCCGCTTCGGGCTGCTTCGAAGCGGTGGCGATGCCGGCTGAGAACACCGTCACGCGCTGCACCTCGGCGGGCAGCGGGCCGATGTAGTCGATGCCTTCTATCGGCAGCAGCTCGCTCACCTGCTGCAGCCCCAGCGCCGCGTCGCCGCGCGCCACCACCGAGCCGACGCGCTCGCTCAGGATGCGTTTGCTCTTGGGCTTCACCTGGGCCTCGATGCCCAGCTTCTTGAGCAGCTCGGTCTCGTAGTAGGTGCCGCTCGCGCTGGCCGAATAGGCGATCGACGGCGCGGCGATCAGGGTGCGCTTCAACGCATCGACAGTGCTGATGTCGGGCCTGGGCGCGCCCTTGCGCACCGCGAAGCCGATGGAGGAGCGCACCAGGTCGACCTGGCTGCCCGGCACCACCTTGCCCTGCGCGACCAGCGCGTCGAGCGCCGGACGCGCGAGGATCACCACGTCGGCCGGTTCGTTGCGCGCCAGGCGGCTGGGGATCGAGTCGTCGGCGTTGCCCATCGACGCGCCGTAGGCCGTCTTGACGCTGCGGCCGCTGCTGCGCTCGAAGGCCGGGCGCAGGTCGTTGTAGGCGGCGGTGAAGCCGCCGGAGGTCATGACGTGGATGTCCGCGCTGGCTGCAGGGGGCTGCGTGCCGCCGATGCCGCCGCAACCGGCGAGAGCCAAGGCCGCGAGCAGGGGAAGGGCGGCGCGGCGGGTGAAGGAAGAGAAAGAGGGCTTCGTCACGGTGTCTCCAGTAGGAAGCGGCGGCGAACGGTGCCGCCCGCAGCTGTCATCGTAGAAGCCCTGGCTGTCATTCCGCCCACGGCGGATTGGGGGTTATCACCGAGGCGGCGCCGGCTTGTCGTCGTCCTTCGCGTCCGCGGCCGGCAGCCGACCGCGCCTGGCCAGCCCTTCGCGCAGCAGGAACTCGACCTGCGCATTCGCGCTTCGCAGCTCTTGCGCCGCCAGGCGCTCGATCTCGGCCCACAGGGCGGGATCGATGCGCAGGGGATAGGATTTTTTTCCGGGACTGGCCATCAGGAAACGGGGGGCGGGGTCAGGTGTAAAGCGTACCCGTGTTGACGACGGGCTGTGTCTCGCGGTCGGAGCACAGCACCACCAGCAGGTTCGACACCATCGACGCCTTGCGCTCGTCGTCGAGCACCACGAGGTTGCGCTCCGACAGGCCGCGCAATGCCGCCTCGACCATGCCGACCGCGCCGGCCACGATCTGCTGCCGCGCGCTCACGATGGCCACAGCCTGCTGGCGGCGCAGCATCACCTGCGCGATCTCGGGGGCGTAGGCCAGGTGGGTGAGCTTGGCGTCGAGCACTTCGACGCCGGCGCTTGCGAAGCGCTGGTTGAGCTCCGCCTTGAGCGCGTCGGCCACCGTGTCGAGCCCGGCGCGCAGCGTGGTCTCGTCGCTGGACAGGTCGTCGCCGCTGTCGTAGGCATAGAGGGTGGCCAGGTGGCGGATGGCGGCCTCTGCCTGGATGGCGACGAACTTGTTGTAGTCGTCTATTTCGAACACGGCCTGCGCGGTGTCGTGCACCCTCCACACCACCGCCGCGCCGATCTCCACCGGGTTGCCGCGCTTGTCGTTCACCTTCAGCGGCGGCGTGTTGAGGTTGCGCGCGCGCAGCGAAATCTTCTTGCCTGTCTGCAGCGGGTTGGTCCAGCGCAGGCCTTCGGTGCGGTCGGTGCCCTGGTACTCGCCAAAGAGCGTGAGGATGATGCCCTCGTTGGGCTGCAGCATGTAAAGACCGGGCACCAGCGCGAGCCCCGCCACGATCAGCAGCACGCTCGCTGGCGGCGGCATCAGGCGCTGCGCCATGGCGACCGCGCCGAGCACCATCAGCAGCACCGCCACCGCGACGATGCCGTAGCCGTTGATGGAGCGGTAGGGGCGCTCCTTGCGGATGGAGCGCGGGGTTGCGGGGGGCGTCTCGTTCATGGGTTTCTCCGTTGAAAGTGATATCACTTTAATATCTTTTTTGAGCCCGCTCAAGATTTTTCTGACGGCGATCCGCCTTTACCCCTGGTTTACCGGCGCGCAATCCGCTGGACAGCCGCGGCTCCTGAAATGCACCCTGGCCCTTTCCGGGCCTGCATCAAAGGATTCCAGGATGACGATGAAACGACCCCTGCAGCGGTTCGCGCTGGCCGCGGTATTGATCGCCGTGAGCGGCCACGGCTTCGCTCAGTTCGGCGGCGGCGGGGGTGGCGGTGGCACAGGTGGCGGCCGGCGCGGCGCGCGCAGCGACAACGCGTCGAGCCAGCGCACGGGCGACGGCCTGTCCACGCCCGCCACGGCGGCGGCCAAGGTGCGCGACAAGCTCTACGACCTGCGGCTGCAGTTGATGGTCACCCCGGAACAGTCCCCGCTGTGGGACCGCTTCTCGGATGCCGTGTGGGACTTGGCCGGTCGCGGCGGCTTGGCAAGCGCGGCGTCGGCGGACGACCAGACCGCAGTGCAGTTCGCGCAGCAGCGCGCAGCGCTGGCAGCAGACCGGGCGCGCCGCGCACAGGCAGCGAGCGATGCGCTCTCCAGCCTCTACGACACGCTGTCGCCCGAGCAGCGCCACATCGCGGACCAGAACCTGCCCGCCGTCATTCCCTGAGGGGTTCGCGGCCCTGCTGCTTCAGGTGCCGAGGTCGAAGCAGCAGCCGGCGTAGTAGGGCTTGTCGCCGCCGTCCACGAAGGGCACCTCGATCGGCTTGCCTTCGTTGCGCCATGCATCGCGCTTCTTGTAGCCCGAGCGCATGAGCTCCGCCATCAGCTCGTCGTAGTGTTCGATGCGATAGGGGCACACCGCCACGCCGATGCTGTTGAGCGTGTAGATCGTGCGCTCGGGATGCACCGCCGTCGTGTTGAGGATGATGCGCCTGGGCTTCACCGCCAGCGACGCAAGAATCGCGTCGATGCGCTGCGGCAGGTATTGCAGGCTGCCCGATGCATACAGCAGGTCGCAGCCGCTGGCGTCGCGCGGGTCGGTGGTGAAGTCGAGCTGCGCCGTGGCCTCGCGCTGCACCGCCAGCGCGCGCCCGCTTTCGACCACGCCGGGCACGTCGCACACGGTCCAGTGCAGGTCGTCGGGGTAGCTCAGCACCCGCCGGAACGCGTAGTACTTGATGCCGATGTGCCCGCCCAGGTCGAACACCCGCGTGAGGCCCGCATCGATCGAACGCCCGAGCCAGAAAAGCGCCGGGTAGTCGTAGAAATAGATCTGCGGGCTGTAGAGCTTGGCGGCCTCCGCGTTGTCGTAGCCCACCGCCTTGCTGGGCGGCGCGCCGGCCTCGGCCGCGGCGAAACTCTCGAACGAGCCCATGAAGAGGTTTTCGTCCTGGTTGTTGAGGAACTTGCGCTTGTAGGCGCTTTCGCGGGGCGGAAACTGCAGAAGGCTTGACAGCATTTGTTTGCTCCGGTGGCGCCTGATTCTGAGCGCGACAGGGGCCTCGAAGGGGCAAAGCCCTGCGCCGTTGGGGCGGTTACCCCGCGGGGGTTACCTACCGTTCGCGCCCCGGGTGTCCGGCATCACACCAGTTGCCCGCTCGCCAGCGCCGCGGCCGCAGCCCGCGTCTCCACCCCCAGCTTCTCGAAGATGTGCTCCAGGTGCTTGTTCACCGTGCGCGGGCTGGTGCCCAGGATTTCGCCGATGTCGCGGTTGGTCTTGCCCTTGGCGAGCCATGACAGCACCTCGGTCTCGCGCGGCGTAAGCGCCGCTTCCGCCAGCCGCGTGGCCGGGCCTTCGCGCTGCATCGCGAACAGCAGCATGGTCTCGCCGAGCGCCGCGGCGCCCAGGTTGCGCACCGACAGGCGCATGCCCGTGGCGGTGCCGACCGCAACGGCCGCGCCCGGCGCCAGCGCCGCCTCGAGCGATGCGGGCAGCAGGCCCGGTGCCACCGGGTCTTCCAGCGCATGCAGCCACAGCGCGGCCTGCGGCGAGCGCCACGCGATGCGCCCGCGCGTGTCGACGAACACCACGCCCATGCCGGCCACGTCGACCGCGTCGCGCGCCATGCGCGTGATGCGGGCGTTGCGCGCGTGCGTGTGCAGCCGCGCCAGAACTTCCTGCGCGCGGATCGGCTTCACCACGTAGTCGACACCGCCGCACTCGAAGCCCTCGACCACGTGCGAAGTCTCGGACAGCCCCGTCATGAACAGCACCGGAATGTGCGCGAGCGCCGGGTTGGCCTTGATGCGCCGGCAGGTCTCGAAGCCCGAGAGGCCGGGCATCAGGCCGTCGAGCAGGATCGCGTCGGGCACCACCAGCTCGAGCCGCTGCAGCGCGGCCTCGCCGTCGGCCGCCACCAGCACGGTGTAGCCGCTGGCCTCGAGCGTGTCGCACAGCATGCCCAGGCTGCTGGGCGCGTCGTCGACCACCAGCACCACGGGGCGTTCGGCCGAGGGCGATTCAAGGGGAGAGGGTGTCAGCATCTTCTGCCAGTGCGTTGCGGAGGTTGTCGAGTTCGAAGCGCGCGACCATGCCGCGCAGCCAGGTGCAGGTGGCCGCCGCGGAGGGCGATGCGGCGGCCAGCCGGTCGAGCGCGGTGTGCAGGCCGCGCACGTGGCCCATCTGCACCAGCCGCATGAGTTCGGCGCGGTCGTCTTCCGACAGGTCGAGCCGGGGCGGACGCAGGGGCGTTTCGTCGTCATCGGCGGCGGGTGGCTGCGCATCGCCGGGCGAAAGCCATTCGAGCCCGAGGTGGCGTTCCAGCGTCGCGATCAGCTCCGACTCGATCACCGGCTTGCCCACGAAAGCCTGGCAGCCCGCGGCGCGCAGCCGCTCGGCCTGGTTCTCGAACATGTTGGCCGAGACGATGATGATCGGGATGTCGCGAAAGCCCGAGGCGCGCACCGACGTGGCGGTCTGCCAGCCGTCCATGTCGTCCATCGTCAGGTCGAGCAGGATGGCCGAGGGCAGTTCCTCGCGCAGGCTGTCCAGGCACTCGGTGCCGCTCGCGGCCTCGCGCACCTCGAAGCCCAGCGGCACGAGCATGCCGGCGAGCATCTGGCGCTGCACCGGCTGGTCGTCGACCACCAGCAGCGTGCGGCGCGCGCCGAGGTAGCCCGACACCGGCTGGCGCGGCGCCCCCGCCCTGGCCTGCGGGCCGGGGTCGGCCACCTCGCGCAGGTACACGCGCACGCTGAAGGTGCTGCCTTGCGACGAGGTCGAGGCCAGCTTGAGTTCGCCGCCCATCAGGGAGGTCAGCAGCCCGGTGATGGTGAGGCCCAGCCCCGTGCCGGGCTCGCCCCTGCGCCGGCCGGCCGCGCCGCGCTCGAAGGGCAGGAAGATGCGCTGGTGGTCTTGCGGCGCCACGCCGATGCCGGTGTCGACCACGTCGAAGCGCAGCACCTCGCGGCGCGCATCCACGTGCAGCGTCACCGTGCCGCTGTCGGTGAAGCGCACCGCATTCGTCAGCAGGTTGATGAGGATCTGCCGCAGCCACTTGGCGTCGGCATGCACCCAGGGCGGCAGCCGGCCGGCGTGCGTGTAGACGAACGCCAGGCCCTTGTTCTCGGCCTGCGGCCGCACCATGTGCACCAGCTGGTCCAGGAAGGCCGGCAGCGCCAGCGGCGCGGGCTCCAGCTGCAGCCGGCCGGCCTCGATGCGCGCCAGGTCGAGCAGCCCGTCGATCAGGCCCAGCATGTGTTCGCCGCTGCGGTGGATGGTCTGCACCGCTTCGCGCGGCGGCGTGACTGCATCGCCCTTGAGCAGGATCTGCGAGTAGCCCAGGATGCTGTTGAGCGGCGTGCGCAGCTCGTGCGTCATGCCGGCCACATAGCGCGTCTTGGCTTGGTTGGCGGCCTCTGCGGCTTCCTTGGCCGTCTGCAGCGCGGCGTCGGTGCGGCGGTGCGCCTCGATCTCCAGCGCGAGCAGGTTGTTGTGGCGGTTCGATTCCTCCTGCGCCATCTGCCGGCTTTCGCTGCCCAGCACCACCCACCATGCCGCCACCGCGGCCACCACCGACAGCAGCGCGAACACCTTCAGCAGGGCCGTGGCCATGGTCGAGTCGCTGGTGCCGGCGATGGCCTCCTGCGCATAGACCACGCCCACCACCGTGGCCAGCAGCGCGATGAGCGACGTGGCCACCAGCAGGTAGTGCGCCACGCGGAAGTTGAGCCGCGCCGACAGGGCCGGCGGCAGCAGCGCCTGCAGCCATCCGCTCATCTGCTCGGCCGCGCGCGAGTCGGTCTTGCAGCGGTCGTGGCAGCGCGATTCGAGCGTGCAGCACAGCGAGCAAATGGGCGCGCTGTAGGCCGGGCAGTGCGCCATGTCTTCCGACTCGAAGCTGTTGTCGCACACCGAGCATTTCACGCTCTGGCCGGGCGCCCAGCGCTCGATGTCGTTGCGCGCGAGGTAGTAGCGCCCGCGCGTGCGCCACGCCAGCAGCGGCGAAACGGCCATGGCCGTGACCAGCGCGATGAAGGGCGAAAAAGCCTTGGCCCAATGCCCCAGCGCGCCCGAGTAGGCCAGCATCGCCAGCGCCGCCGCCACCAGCATCGCGACGAGACCCACCGGGTTGATGTCGTACAGGTGCGCGCGCTTGAACTCGATGGCCTTCGGGCTCCAGCCCAGCGGCTTGTTGATGACCAGGTCGGCCACCAGCGCGCCGACCCAGGCGATGGCGATGTTGCTGTAGAAACCCAGCACATGCTCCAGCGCCGCGAACACGCCCAGCGCCATCAGCAGTATCGCGATGACCACGTTGAACACCAGCCACACCACGCGCCCCGGGTGGCTGTGCGTGAGCCGGGCGAAGAAGTTCGACCACGCCAGCGAGCCCGCGTAGGCGTTGGTGAGGTTGATCTTCATCTGCGAGACCACCACGAAAAGCACCGTCACGCCCAGCACCCAGGCCGGATCGCGCAGCACGTACGAGAAGCCGGTGAGGTACATCTGCGTGGGCTCGATCGCGTGGATGCCCGGTATCTCGTGCTGCAGCGCCAGGAAGGCGAGGAAGGCGCCGCCCATCATCTTCAGCATGCCCGGCACGATCCAGCCCGGCCCGGCGACCAGCACCGCCGTCCACCAGCGCACGCGGTTGGCGGCGGTCTTCTCGGGCAGGAAGCGCAGGTAGTCGACCTGCTCGCCGATCTGCACGACGAGCGAGAAGGCCACCGTGGCGGCGGCGCCGAACATCAGCGGGTCGAAGCCGCTGCTGTCCGAGGTGCGGCCCACGAGGCCGGTGAAGTCGGCGTACAGCTCGGGCTTCTTCACCAGCACCGCCACGAAGGGGCAGACGAACAGCACGATCCAGATCGGCTGCGTCCACAGCTGCAGCCCCGATATGAGCGTGATGCCGCGCGCCACCAGCGGAATGATGACGATCGACGACACCATGTACAGCAGCCACAGCGGCCAGTCCAGGTACATCTGCAGCGCCAGCGCGAGGATGGCGGCCTCCAGCGCGAAGAAGATGAAGGTAAAGCTCGCGTAGATCAGCGAGGTGAGGGTGGAGCCCAGGTAGCCGAAGCCCGCGCCGCGCGTGAGCAGGTCCATGTCCACGCCGTGGCGCGCCGCGTAGTACGAGATCGGCAGGCCCGTGAGGAAGGTGATGAGCCCGACGACCAGGATGGCCCACAGCGCGTTCGAGAAGCCGTAGCTCAGGGCGATGGCCCCGCCGATGGCCTCCAGCGCCAGGAACGAGGTGGCGCCGAAGGCCGCGTTGGCCACGCGGAACTCCGACCACTTGCGGAAGCTGCGCGGCGTGTAGCGCAGGGCGTAGTCCTCCAGCGTCTCGTTCGCGACCCAGGCGTTGTAGTCGCGGCGGATGCGAAAGATCTTCTGTCCGGAGACGGATTGCATGGCGGGTTCTCGCGGCGGCGGTTGCATGGGGCGGGTACAGCAAGAAGCGCTCCCTGGGCCCTTTTTTCGCCGATCTCCGGCTCGCGAGTCTGCGGGCAGGGCCGGTTGTCGCCGCTACGTTGAATGACGTATTCGCGCATACGCCGCTGATTTCTAAAGTTCCAGCCATGGTGCTCGGGGCACCGTCCGATGCACTGCGATGGTGCGCGGCCTTCCTTTCCAACAACCTGCCTGGAGTTTCCTGATGTCGCGTGATTCCGATTCTTCCCTCGATGCCCTGGCATTGCGCCGCCGCCGTCTGCTGCAGGGCGCCGCGGCGCTGCCCGTGATGGGCCTGAGCGGCCTGAGCTTCGGCCAGGGGCAGTTCCCCACGGCCAAGGTCAACACCACCAAGCTCGCCGTGACCGACACCGAGGTGACGGTGGGCCAGCTGCATTCGTCCACCGGCACCATGGCCATCTCGGAAACCGGCTCGATCCAGGCCGAGCAACTGGCCATCGACCAGATCAACGCAATGGGCGGCGTGCTGGGCCGCAAGATCAAGGTCATCAAGGAAGACGGCGCCTCCGACTGGCCCACGTTCGCCGAGAAGTCGAAGAAGCTGCTGGTCAACGACCATTGCGCGGCCGTGTTCGGCTGCTGGACCAGCGCATCGCGCAAGGCCGTGCTGCCGGTGTTCGAAAAGGAGAACGGCCTGCTGTACTACCCGACCTTCTACGAAGGCCTGGAGCAGAGCAAGAACGTGATCTATACGGGCCAGGAAGCCACGCAGCAGATCATCTGGGGCCTGGACTGGGGCGCGAAGGAGAAGAAGGCCAAGACCTTCTTCCTGGTGGGCTCCGACTACATCTGGCCGCGCACCTCGATGAAGATCGCGCGCAAGCACATCGAGAACTTCCAGAAGGGTTCGGTCAAGGGCGAGGAGTACTACCCGCTGGGCCACACCAACTTCAACTCGCTGATCAACAAGATCAAGGTGGCCAAGCCCGACTGCATCTTTGCGGCCGTGGTGGGCGGCTCGAACGTGGCCTTCTACAAGCAGCTCAAGGCCGCCGGCATCACCGGCGACAAGCAGTTCCTGCTGACGCTGGCCGTGACGGAAGACGAGATGACCGGCGTGGGCGGCGAGAACTTCGCGGGCTTCTACTCGTCGATGAAGTACTTCCAGACGCTGGACAACCCGAACAACAAGAAGTTCGTGGAAGCCTTCAAGGCCAAGTACGGCAAGGACGCCGTCATCGGCGACGTGACGCAGGCGGGCTACCTCGGCCCGTGGCTTTGGAAGGCGGCGGTGGAGAAGGCCGGCAGCTTCGACGTGGACAAGGTCGTGGCCAGCTCGCCCGGCATCGAACTGAAGACGGCGCCCGAGGGCTACGTGAAGCTCGACGCCAACCACCACCTGTGGAGCAAGGCACGCATCGGGCAGGGGCAACCGGATGGGACCTTCAAGGTGGTGGCGGAGTCGGCTGAGCTGATCAAGCCCGATCCGTTCCCGAAGGGCTACCAGTAATCCTGTCTTTCTCCCTCCCCCTCTGGGGGAGGGCAGGGGTGGGGGCTCGGCGGCAGTTGATGAAGCCTTGCGCTTGCGATCGCCGGTAGGCCCCCATCCCAGCCTTCCCCCAGAGGGGGAAGGAGCCAACACCCCAACTTCGGAACAGCTTGCCATGACTCTGTCGGACATGATGAACATCGGCCTCATGCAGGGCTTCGCGGGGCTGAGCCTCTTCGCGGTGCTGCTGCTCATGGGGCTGGGCCTGGCGATCATCTTCGGCCAGATGGGCGTGATCAACATGGCGCATGGCGAGTTCATGACCATCGGCGCCTATTCGATCTACCTGGCCGCGCGCGTCACCGAAAGCCTGGCGCCCGAGTTCATGCCGTACTACTTCCCGATCGCCATCGCTCTGGCCTTCGTGTTCGCCTTCATCGCCGGCTGGATCGTGGAGTGGGTGCTGATACGCCATCTCTACAAGCGGCCGCTCGACACGCTGCTCGCCACCTGGGGCGTGAGCCTGGGGCTGCAGCAGATCTTTCGCACCTTCATCGGCCCCAAGGAAGTGAGCCCCACGCTGCCCGAGTGGCTCATGGGCTCCTGGACGCCGCATGAGGGCCTGGACATTCCGATCAACGGCCTCTTCGTGCTGGCGCTCACCGCGCTGGTGACGGGCGGTGTGCTGGTCGCGCTGCACAAGAGCCGCTGGGGCCTGCGGGTGCGCGCCACCGTGGCCAACCGCACGATGGCCAACGCCACCGGCATCGACACGAAGAAGACCGACCGCCTGACATTCGCCATCGGCTGCGGCATTGCCGGCGTGGCGGGCGCGGCTTTCACCACCATCGGCTCGACCGGGCCGACCTCGGGCTCGCTCTACATCGTGGACGCGTTCCTGGTCGTCACCTTCGGCGGTGCTGCGAGCCTCTTCGGCACCGTGGTCTCGGCCTTCGGCATTGCGCAGACCCAGTCGATCTCCGAGTTCTTCATGACCGGCTCGATGGCCAAGGTGCTGACGCTGTCGCTGATCGTGCTGATCCTGATGATGCGGCCGCAGGGACTTTTCGCCGTCAAGGTCCGCCGCTGATGAACCCGATTCCCTTGCAGGAGAACGTTCCGATGAATTTCATCAAGGCCTCGATCCAGCGCTACCAGCTCGGCAGCCTGCTGCTCCTGGTGCTGCTGCTCGCGGTGGTGCTGCCGCTGTCGCTCGACATCTTCCGCCTCAACCTCGTGGGCAAGTACCTCACCTACGCCTTCGTGGCCGTGGGCCTCGTCATGGTGTGGGGCTACGGCGGCGTGCTGAGCCTGGGGCAGGGCGTGTTCTTCGGCATCGGTGGCTATGCGATGGCGATGTTCCTCAAGCTCGAAGCCTCCGACCCCGTCGCCACCAAGATCCAGACCACGCCCGGCATCCCGGACTTCATGGACTGGAACCAGATCACCGAACTGCCCACGCTGTGGCTGCCGTTCAAGAGCCTGCCGCTGAGCCTCGCGCTGGTGGTGCTGGCGCCGATGGCGCTGGCCTGGCTCGTGAGCTTCGCGATGTTCAAGCGCCGGGTGGGTGGTGTGTACTTCGCGATCATCACGCAGGCGGTGGCGTTGATCTGCACCGTGCTCATCATCGGCCAGCAGGGCTACACCGGCGGCGTGAACGGCATGACCGACCTGAAGACACTGCTGGGCTGGGACACGCGCACCGACGGCGCCAAGTACGTGCTGTATTACGTGTGCGTCGGCCTGCTGGTGCTGAGCATCCTGCTGTGCCGCTGGATCCAGACCAGCAAGCTGGGCACGCTGCTGCTGGCCATGCGCGACAAGGAAGACCGCGTGCGCTTCTCCGGCTACGACGTGTCGAACTTCAAGGTCTTCATCTTCTGCCTCGCGGCCGGGCTCTCGGGCATCGGCGGCGCGATGTTCGCGCTGCAGGTGGGCTTCATGTCGCCGAGCTTCGTGGGCATCGTGCCCTCCATCGAGATGGTGATCTTCTGCGCCGTCGGCGGACGCATGAGCCTGGTGGGCGCGGTGTACGGCGCGCTGCTGGTGAACGCGGGCAAGACGCTGTTCTCCGAGAGCTTCCCCGACCTGTGGCTGTTCCTGATGGCGGGCCTGTTCATCGGCGTGACCATGGCCTTTCCGATGGGGCTGGCCGGGGTGTGGGAAGAAAAGATCCGCCCGTGGTGGAAGTCGCGCCGACAGGCGCTGCGCGATGCCGCCGTCAAGCCGCCGGCATCAACCGCACCCGTACCGCCCGCAGCACAACCACCCGAGCCCGCGCTGCCAGAAGGCGTCGGCAGCCAGCGCGCCTGAACCGGAGCCACACATTCATGAGCAACACAGACTTCGCGCTGGCGGTGGAAGACCTCACCGTGTCCTTCGACGGCTTCAAGGCCATCGACGACCTCACGCTGTACATCGACCGCAATGAACTGCGCGTCATCATCGGCCCCAACGGCGCCGGCAAGACCACGCTGCTCGACCTGATCTGCGGCAAGACGCGCGCCAGCGCCGGCAGCATCAAGTTCAAGAACACCGAGCTCACGAAGATGGCCGAGCACAAGCGTGTGCGGCTTGGCATAGGGCGCAAGTTCCAGACCCCGTCGATCTACGAGAACCTGAGCGTGTTCCAGAACCTGGAGGTGTCGTTCCCCAAGGGGCGCTCGGTGTTCGGCGCATTGGCTTTCAAGTGCGACGACGAGGTCAAGGCCAAGGTGCAGGCGGTTGCGGAAGAGATCGGCCTGGCGGACCGCCTCGATACCGAAGCCGGCTTGCTGAGCCACGGCCAGAAGCAGTGGCTGGAGATAGGGATGCTGCTGATGCAGGAGCCCGAACTGCTGATGCTCGACGAGCCCATTGCCGGCATGAGCGCGCGCGAACGCGAGCTCACGGCCGACCTGCTCAAGCGCATCTGCCAGAACCGCGCGGTGATCGTCATCGAGCACGACATGGCCTTCGTGAAGCAGATCGCGCACAAGGTCACCGTGATGCACCAGGGAAAGATCCTTGCCGAGGGGCCCATGGAGAAGGTGCAGGCGGATCCCAAGGTCATCGACGTTTATCTGGGGCACTAGATGACGCGCGGTTTTTCAGGGCGCGCTCGCGTCGATGGGGTACCTTGCTCCGCGAATGTCCCCCGGCCTGCGGCCTCCTCCTTTATTTCGCTGCGCAAGGCACCCCATCGACGCGAGCGTTGGACGGCGCAGTCGTTGATCAGTCGTGCACCAGCAGCGTGTCCCCTTGCACAGGGCGTCGGGTGCTCCCCGCAGCGAAATAAAGGAGGAGGGCGAAGCCCGGGGGACATTCGCGGAGGGGAGTACCCGATGGCCTGTGCAAGCCCCCCGAACACAACCCAAAGGATCCCAGCAATATGAGCAACCTCATACTGAAGGTGCAAGACCTGCACGTAGCCTACGGCCAGAGCGAGGCCCTGCACGGCATCTCGTTCGAAGGCAAGGCCAACGAAACCATCGCCATCATGGGCCGCAACGGCATGGGCAAGACCACGCTGTTCAAGAGCTTGATGGGCGTGCTGCCATTGAAGAGCGGGCGCATCGAAGTGGCGGGGCAAGACGTGTCGCGCGACGAGAGCTTCCGCCGCGTGGCAAAAGGCATCGCCTACGTGCCGCAAGGCCGCATGATCTTTCCCACGCTCACAGTGGAAGAGAACATCCAGACCGGCCTGGAGAACTCGAAGACCCGCCGCATCCCCGAGGAAATCTACGCACTGTTCCCCGTGCTGTGGGACATGAAGAGCCGCAAGGGCGGCAACCTCTCCGGCGGCCAGCAGCAGCAGCTCGCCATAGCGCGCGCACTCGTCACCGACCCGAAGGTCCTGCTGCTCGACGAGCCCACCGAGGGTATCCAGCCTTCGATCATCAAGGACATCGCCAAGGCGCTCAACGAGATCCGTAAGCTGCGCGGCATCACCGTCGTCGTGTCCGAGCAGGTGCTCAGCTTCGCGATGGACGTGGCGGACCGGCTCTTCGTCATCGAGGGCGGGCGGCTCGTGCACGAGACCGCGCGCGACAAGACCGACGTGGATCACATCAAGGCCTACCTCTCCGTTTGATTTTCCGTTCAACCACAACCCAACCAGGAGCCACCGCAAATGACGGACACGCTGATCAAGGTCGATCTGACCAAGTCGCCCACCGAGAACGAGAACATCCACAACCGCTGGCACCCGGACATCCCGATGGCCTGCTGGGTCAACCCCGGTGACGACTTCATCCTCGAGACCTTCGACTGGACCGGCGGCTTCATCAAGAACAACGACAGCGCAGACGACGTGCGCGACATCGACCTGAGCACCGTGCACTACCTCTCGGGCCCGGTGGGCGTGAAGGGCGCCGAGCCCGGCGACCTGCTGGTGGTCGACCTGCTCGACATCGGCGCCAAGCAGGACAGCCTCTGGGGCTTCAACGGTTTCTTCTCGAAGAAGAACGGCGGCGGCTTCCTGACCGATCACTTTCCCGAGGCGCAGAAATCGATCTGGGACTTCAAGGGCATGTTCACCAGCTCGCGCCATGTGCCGGGCGTCAACTTCGCGGGGCTGATCCACCCCGGCCTCATCGGCTGCCTGCCCGACAAGCCCATGCTCGACATGTGGAACGAACGCGAGAAGGCGCTCATCGCCACCGACCCGGACCGCGTGCCCGGCCTGGCCAACCCGCCGTTCGCCGGCACGGCCCACATGGGCAAGATGACCGGCGAGGCACGCGCCAAGGCTGCGGCGGAGGGCGCGCGCACCGTGCCGCCGCGCGAGCACGGCGGCAACTGCGACATCAAGGACCTGTCTCGCGGCTCCAAGGTGTTCTTCCCGGTGTACGTGGACGGCGCGGGCCTGAGCGTGGGCGACCTGCACTTCAGCCAGGGCGACGGCGAAATCACCTTCTGCGGCGCCATCGAGATGGCCGGCTGGGTGCACATGAAGGTCACGCTCATCAAGGGCGGCATGGCCAAGTACGGCATCAAGAATCCGATCTTCAAGCCCAGCCCGATCACGCCGCAGTACAACGACTACCTGATCTTCGAAGGCATCTCGGTCGACGAGAGCGGCAAGCAGCACTACCTCGACGTGAACGTGGCCTACCGCCAGGCTTGCCTGAACGCCATCGAGTACCTGAAGAAGTTCGGCTATTCGGGCGCGCAGGCCTATTCGATCCTGGGCACGGCGCCGGTGCAGGGCCACATCAGCGGCGTGGTCGATGTGCCGAACTCGTGCGCCACGCTGTGGCTGCCCACGGGCATCTTCGACTTCGACATCAACCCGAACGCATCGGGCCCGGTGAAGTTCATCGACGGCAGCATCGACATGCCGCTGTCGCACGACCTGCGTTGAAGGACGGCCAGCCCATGCCCACCTACGACTACGCCTGCGGGCAATGCGGCGGCTTCGAGGCGCTGCGGCCCTCGGGGCTGCGAGACGAACCCGCCTGCTGCCCGGATTGCGGAACGGCTTCTCCGCGCGTGCTCTCGGCCGCGCCGCGGCTGGCGCTGATGGCGTCGGGCACGCGCCGTGCCATGGAGACCAACGAGCGGGCGCGACACGAGCCGGGCAGCTCGCGGGACTATGCGCGCTTCAAGCATCCGGCGGGCTGTGGCTGCTGCGGTTCGGGCAAGCGGGGCGCGACGGTGACCGCGCCCAACGGCGCCAAGTCCGCGCCGTCGCGCCGGCCGTGGATGATCAGCCACTGAGGCGGTTTCGCAGGGGCAACCCCTATTGACCGGGCGCTTTTCAAGGCCCGGATTGTTTCAATCCTGTGAACGCCGCGGTTCTTTTCGCGAGCGTTTTTTGGGGTCATTCAGGATCAAACTTCTCCTCACCAACCAACCGTCTGCCCTGAAGGAGATTGAAATGAATGCCTCGAAGATCCTCGCCGCCGCTGCCCTCTCGCTCCTGGCTGCCGCCGGAGCCCATGCAGAAACCTACGACGGCGTGCACGTCGTGAACTCGTCCGTTTCCCGCGCTGAAGTGGCACCGCAAGCCGTTGCCGCCGCACGTGCAGGCAACGAATACAGCGATGCCGCCAGCGCCGGCGCACAAGCCTTCACGTCGACCGCCAACCGCGCCACCGTGCAGGCCGAAGCCGTCGCCAAGGCGCACGACCCGCTGCAAAGCCTCGACCGCCGCGCGTTCTACCGCGACGAAGTGCCGCAAGCCTACAAGAAGCCCAGCGTGTCGTTCACGCGCCAGGCCGGCCTGTAAGCCGTTGCATGAGCAGGAATGAAGAAGGGCCTCACGGCCCTTTCTTCATTTCCGGAGTTCATTTTTCTTCAGCGTTTCAAAAATATACGCATTGAGTATATATTCGCGGCCCATGAACAACATGCCGCAGCAGGTGCTCCTCCGCGACGCGATGCGTCAACTCAACATGACGCGCGACGCTTTTGCCGAACGCATCGGCAGCCGGAGGAGGGCTCTTGACGCCTGGCTCCTGCCAGACGAATCCAACGAATTCAGGGCCATGCCCGAGGTCGCGCGGCGCTTCGTGAGCGAAATCTTGGCTTCGGACGGTCGGCGCGAAGAATATACGCAGAGCGCACATGAAGGCGCCTTGCGCAAGGCCATGGCCACTGGCGGGGCGCATCACCTGCTTTCAGTCAACCAGCTCAACCGCGACGCCATCGACGAACTGTTCCAGCTCGCGGACGTCATGCAGCCCATTGCGCGCAGGCGCAAGGTCAGCCGCGTGCTCGAGGGCGCCGTGCTGGCCAACCTGTTCTTCGAGGCCAGCACACGCACCCGCGTGAGCTTCGGCGCGGCTTTCTGCCGGCTCGGCGGCGCGGTGTGCGACACCACTGGCTTCACCTTCTCGTCGATGGCCAAGGGCGAGTCGATCTACGACACCAGCCGCGTGATCGGCGGCTATGTCGACGCGATGGTGGTGCGGCACCCCGAGCAGGGCTCGGTCGCCGAATTCGCGCGCGCCACCAACGTGCCGGTCATCAACGGCGGCGACGGCCCGGGCGAGCACCCGAGCCAAGCGCTGCTCGACCTGTACACCATCCAGCGCGAGTTCTCGCGCCTGGGCAAGCTGGTGGACGGCGCGCACGTCGCGATGGTCGGCGACCTGAAATACGGCCGCACCGTGCATTCGCTCATCAAGCTGCTCGCGCTGTACAAGGGCCTGAAGTTCACGCTGATCTCGCCGCCTTCGCTGGCGATGCCGGCCGCCATCTTGGAAGCCGTGAGCCGCAACGGCCACGTGGTGGAAACCGCCGCCACGCCGGCTCGGGCACTGGCCGGCGCCGACATCATCTACGCCACGCGCATCCAGAAAGAGCGCTTCGCGAACGACGAGGTGCTGGAAGGCTTCGACAACGCATTCGAGATCAATCGCGCGCTGATCGAGTCGGCCTGCAAGCAGGACGTGGTGGTGATGCACCCGCTGCCGCGCGACGGCCGGCCCGGCTCGCACGACCTGAGCACCGACCTGAACAACGACCCGCGCCTGGCCATCTTCCGCCAGACCGACAACGGCATTCCGGTGCGCATGGCGATCTTCGCCACGCTGCTGGGCGTGGACAAGCTGGTGAGCCGCTCCATGCGCGACGCCGCATGGACGCCGCCGTCGCACATCGGGCCTGACGACAGCGTGTTCCACGGGCTCGACTGAGCCGGCGCCGCGCAGCCGCTCAGGCGTGCGCGAGGATGTTGACGAGCTTGCCGAAGGGATCGCGCACGTAGAAGCGGCGCACGCCCCAGGGCTCGTCGACCGGACCGTATTCGATGGCGAAGCCCGCGGCCTTCATGCGCTCGAAGGCCTCGTTCACGTCGTCCACCTCGATGGAGAGATCGGGCACCGGCGTGCCCGAGCCGCCCTCCGACGCAAAGCTCAGCTGCACAGCCGTTTCCGCTTGCAAGCCGTAGGTCTGTATCCAGCCGTGATCCATGAGCAGGTCGAGGCCGAGCACGTCCTTGTAGAAAACGGCGGCGCGCGCGGGAGCGGGCGTGGCGATGTTGGCGACGATGCGCTTGACTTTCATGGGGTGGGCTTCCTGATGGTGGCCTTTGATTCGCGAATATACGGTCCTCACACGCTGCTAACCGAACTCTCACGGCCCTCTAAGCCGACTCTCACCGCAGCATAAGCAGCCCCTCAGAGGCCAATAAGTGCGCCGTCCTAGAGTGAAAGCGTCGCTACTACTCAAGGAGACAGACATGAAAGTCCGTACCGTTACCCTGTGCATTGCCGCAGTGCCCGCGCTGGTGCTGGCCTCGTTCGCGCATGCGAGCGGGCGCGCCGATCCCGACTACCCGCAGATGTCGCATTCGACGCAGTCGCGCGATGCGGTGTCCGCGGATGCGGTGCGCGCCAACAACGGCATGCACGCCACCGAAGTGCTGGAGTCGCAGCCCGCGCCGGCCGTGAGCGGCCTCGACCGCGCACAGGTGCAGGCCGACGCGATCCGTGCCAACACCGGCATCCATCCGACGGAGGTCATGGAATCGCAGGTGGCGCCGCCGGTGGCTTCCGCGAACCTGCCAAGCACATCGAGCGCGTCCGGCGAATGAAGCTGCGCGCGGCCGCGTTCAGTCGCGCGTGAGAACGAAGCGCTTGCGGATGCCGCCGGCAGCCGAAGGCGCCACCCACAGGTCGAACTCGCCGGGCTCGACCGTGGGCTTCATGTCCCGGCCGATGAACTGCAGGTCGTCCTTGGTGAGCGTGAATTCGACTTGCGCCGACGCACCGGGCGCGATGCTCAGCTTGCGGAAGTCCTTCAGCTCGCGCACAGGCCGCGTCACGCTGGCCGCGCGCTCGGCCACGTAGAGCTGCACCACTTCCTCCGCATCGCGTTGCCCGGTGTTGGTGATGGTGGCGCGCACGCGCAGCGTGTCCGACATGGTGATGCGCTCCTGGCTCAGCTCCACGTCGTCGTAGCGCACCGGCGCATAGCCGATGCCGAAGCCGAAGGGGTAGAGCGCTTCGTGGGTCGCGTCGAGATAGCGGCTCTTGAAGGACATGCCCGGCGCGCTCTCGGGTGAGGGCCGGCCGGTGCGCTTGTGGGCGTAGTAGTAGGGCACTTGGCCCGCCGTCTGCGGAAAGCTCACAGGCAGCCGGCCCGAGGGATTGAAGTCGCCGAACAACACGTCGGCGATGGCGCCGCCCGTCTGCACGCCCAGGAACCAGGTGACGAGGATGGCGCGTGCGTTGCGCACCGCGCCCTTCAGCGCCATTGCGCGGCCGTTGCTCAGCAGCACGACCACCGGCTTGCCGGTGGCCGCCACGGCTTCGGCCAGGTCCTGCTGCGCCTGCGGCAGGCCGATGTCGCTGCGCGAACGCGCCTCGCCCGACATCTTCTCGCTCTCGCCGATGGCCAGCACCACCACGTCGGCGTTGCGCGCGGCGGCCACCGCGGCGTCGATGCCGCCCGGCAGTGCCGTGCCGATGCCCGAGCCGCGCACCACGGTGACCGACGAGTTGGCGCCCAGCGCCGCGCGCAGCCCCTGGTCGATGCCCACGGGTGCCGACTGCCCGGGGAACAGGCTCCAGGCGCCCATCAGGTCGACGGTGCCTTCGGCGAAGGGGCCGATCAGCGCGATCTTCGTGCCGGCCTTGGGCAGCGGCAGCAGCATGCGGTCGTTCTTCAGCATGACGATGGAGCGGCGCGCCGACTCGCGGGCCAGCGCAAGGAACTCGGGGTTTTCCGCGCGCTGCGACGCGGGCGGGCCGTCCAGGCCGCGCATCGGGTCGTCGAACAGGCCGAGCTTCTGCTTGACGTGCAGCACGCGCCGCACTGCCTCGTCGAGCCGCGCCATCGGCACCTCGCCAGAGGCCACGAGATCGGGCAGGTAGCGCATGTAGAGGCCGCTCTGCATGCTGACGTCGGTGCCGGCCAGGAAGGCCTGCTTGGCGGCCTCGCGCGGGTTCGCGGCGTAGCCGTGCTCGACCAGTTCCTCGTCGGCGGTGTAGTCGGAGACCACGAAGCCCTTGAACTTCCATTCGTCGCGCAGCACGCCGGTCAGCAGGTCGCGGTTGGCGGTGGAGGGGATGCCGCCGATCTCGTTGAAGGCGCTCATGACCGACAGCGCGCCCGCGTCGATGGCCGCACGGAACGGCGGCAGGTAGACCTCGCGCAAGGTGCGCTCCGAAATGTCGCTCACGTTGTAGTCGAGCCCGCCCTCGGCCGCGCCGTAGGCCGCGAAGTGCTTGGGCGTGGCCAGCATCGCGTCGGGGCGCGAAAGATCGCTCCCCTGGAAGCCGCGCACGCGGGCGGCGGCGAAGCGCTTCGACAGCAGCACGTCTTCGCCGGCGCCCTCCAGGCCGCGGCCCCAGCGTGCGTCGCGTGCGATGTCGACCATCGGCGCGAAGGTCCAGCGGAAACCATCGGCCGTGGCCTCGACCGCCGCGGCGCGCGCCGTGCGCTCGGCCAGCGCGGGCTCCCAGCTCGAGGCCTCGGCCAGGGGCATCGGGAACATGGTTCTGAAGCCGTGGATCACGTCCGCGCCGAAGATCAGCGGAATGCCCAGCCGCGACTCCTTCACCGCGATCTGCTGCAGCCGCCGCTTGCCTTCGAGGCCCGCGTTGTTGAACAGGCCGGTGAGGCGGCCGGCGCGCACGTCGGCCGTTTCCTGCTGCGCGTTTCGCCAGCCGGCCTGGGGGTTGTTGGGCGTGTCGATCTCGGCCGGGCCGTAGAGGCTGAGCTGCCCGGCTTTTTCCTGCGGCGTCATGCGGGCGATGAGCGCCTCGATGCGGGCATCGGCGTCCGCCGCGTCGGGGGCGGCCGATGCGGCGGGCAGGAAGAGCGCGAGGCAGAGCAGGAGGGCGCAGGCGGGGGCGAAAGAGGGCGCCGAAGGGCGCGGGAATCGGACGTGCATGGGCCTCTATTCTGCAGATGGCGGCCGTCGCCCCGGCAGAAATGGATGCGCGCTGTCCCGAGCCGCGTGGCAAGGCAAAAAAATGGCCGCCAACACCCGTCGCGCAGGCGGTGGCAGCCGTGGAAACCGGTCGCCGGCGTGGCTTATTGCTTGTAGCTGTCGTCGATGCGGTCCAGCTTGCGAATGAGCGAAGGCCAGACGAACGAGCCGCCGAGGCCGCCGGTCTGCACCTTCATGGCCTGGCCCACGCCTTCGACGATCTTCGGGTTCACGTGCGTGAGTTCGCTGCCGCCCGATTGCGCCGCGATCTGGATCTGGCAGGTGTTCTCGAAGGTGTACATCGACAGAAAGGCGTCGGCAATGGTCTTGCCGCAGGTCAGCAGGCCGTGGTTGCGCAGCATGAGGAAGTTGGCGTTGCCCATGTCTGCCTGCAGGCGCGGCTTCTCGTCGTCGCGGAAGGCCACGCCTTCGTAGTCGTGATAGGCCAGCGATGCCAGCACGAAGGTCGACTGCTGGCTGATGGGCAGCACGCCGTTCTTCTGCGCGCTCACGGCAATGCCGGCCTTGGTGTGGGTGTGCAGCACGCACTGGATGTCTTCGCGCGCGGCGTGCACCGCGCTGTGGATCACGAAGCCCGCCGGGTTCACAGGGTAGGGCGAGTCGATGATCTTGTTGCACTGCTGGTCGACCTTGACCAGGCTCGACGCGGTGATCTCGTCGAACATCAGGCCGTAGGGGTTGATCAGGAAGTGATGCTCCGGGCCCGGGATGCGCGCGCTGATGTGCGTGAACACCAGGTCGCTCCAGCCGTAGAGCGCCACCAGGCGGTAGCAGGCGGCGAGGTCGACGCGAAGCTGCCACTCCTCGGCGGAGACGAGCTTCTGGATTTCGGGTTGGGAGAAGGCGTTCATGGTTTCCTCTTGTCGATGTCAGGCGGCCGCGGGTTCGGTCAGCGCGGCCTTGTAGATGCTCTGCCTGGGCTGCGCCATCACGCGGCGCAGCATGGGCTCGAATTCGCCGATGGGCAGCGTCTCGGCCTTGGGGTCGAAGGCGGGGTTGTCGTAGAGCGCGCAGAACTCGGCCGTGCGCTCGTAGTGCGGATGGTCCTTGAAGTTGTCGCGCATGTTGCGGTCCAGCCCGATGTGGTGGAAGAAGTAGTGGCCCTGGAAGATGCCGTGGTTCTGCACCATCCAGTGGTTGGCCTCGCTCACGAAGGGCTTCAGGATGGCGGCGGCGATGTCGGGGTGGTTGAAGCTGCCCAACGTGTCGCCGATGTCGTGCAGCAGCGCGCACACCACGTATTCCTCGTCGCGGCCGTCGCGCAGGGCCCGCGTGGCGGTCTGCAGCGAATGGGTGTAGCGGTCGACCGGGAAGCCGCCGTAGTCGCCCTCGAGGATCTGCAGATGCTTGATCACGCGCGCGGGCAGGCCGCCCGTGAACTGCATGAATTCGCCGCCGATCAGTTGCCAGTCTTCGCGCGTGCTCTCCTGCATGCTCTTGAAACTTGCGCGTGCGTTCATCGTGGGAGTCTCCGTACTTGGGGTAGCGGCCACTGTATGCCCGTGCTTGACGCTGAACTGTCAAGAATTTGACAATGCGGTGTTCTGGTAAACCCCCGCCTCGCGCGGCTCCCCGCCCATGGCCGCTGCTCCCAAAACCCGGCTTTCGCCCCCGCACCGCGCGGCGCTGGAAGGCAATCCGTGGTTCACCAGCATTCCGCGCGCGCAGCGCGAAGCGCTGGTGGGCGCGGCCGAACTGCTGCATGTGCGGCGCGGCGCCATGGTGTTCCGCCAGGGCGACACCATCAACGCGGCGGGCGGCGGCTTCTACGGGCTGGTGGCCGGCAGCATCAAGATTTCATCGCTGCGCCAGGACGGGCGCGAGGCCATCCTGGCTGTGCTGGAGCCCGGCAACTGGTTCGGCGAGATCACGCTGATCGACGGCTCGCCGCGCACGCACGACGCCACCGCGCTCGAAGCGCTCGACCTGCTGGTGGTGCCGCCCGAGGCCTTCGTGCAGCTGATGCGAGACGGCGTGTTCGCCAACGCCATCGCGGCGATGCTGGCCGCGCGCGTGCGCATGCTCTACGGGCTGGCCGAAGACGCCACGCTGCGCAGCCTGCGCGCCCGCGTGGCGCACCGGCTGCTGGTGCTGGCGCGCGGCGACGCCACGCAGTCGCCGCACACGCGCAGCAACGTGGCGCTGCCGCAGGAGGCGTTGGCGATGATGCTCGGCGTGACGCGCCAGACGCTGTCGAAGGAGCTCAATGCGCTGGCGGCAGAGGGCGTGGTTGCGCTGGGCTACGGGCGCATCGAGCTGCTGTCGCTCGATGCGCTGCAGGCGCTGGTGCGCACCGGCTGAGGTGACGTTCGATGCGTGCTCGCGGTTCAGCGCAGCACGCGGCCGTCCGATGAAATGCTGATGAGGTCGATGCTGCGCACGTTGTCGCGCAGGCCCGGGCGCAGGTTGATGCGGAAGCCGCCGACGTCGTAGTCGGTCATGCCGGTCATCACGCGCTGCAGGCTCGCGCTGCTGAAGCCCTTGCCCGCGCGGCGCACCGCTTCGCCGGCGGCCTTGGCGGCGATGAAGCCTTCGAGTCCTTCGTAAGACGCGGTCTGGTCGGAGTTGTCGACCGCCGCCAGGTACTCCTTGACGATCGGGATGGCCGAGGGCCGGGGCGATGGCACCACCTGCGAGATGACGATGCCGCCGATGTCCTTGCCCAGCGTGGCGTAGAGCGGGTCGATGCCGACGATCGAGAAGGCCATGAAGTTGCCCGTGTAGCCGCTCTTGCGCAGCTTGCGGATGGCGTTGGCCGTGGTGCCCGAAAGCGACACCAGCACGATGGCCTGGGGCGACTGCTGCTGCACGGCCTTCAGCGCGGCGTCGAGCTTGCCGCCGTCGGCCGGCACCAGCGCGGTCGCCACCAGCGGCGGCAGCTTGAGTTCGCTCGCGGCCTGCTGCACGGCCGCCAGGCCGGCGCGGCCCATGGCGTCGTCGTCGCCGACCAGCGCGACACGGGTCTGCCCCACGGTGGCGCACTGGCGCACGATCTTCAGGGCCTCGTCGATCATGCCGGGGCGTACGTGGAACACGTTGGGGTGGTCGGCGCCGCGCAGCGCGTCGGAGGCCGCGAAGGGCGCGAACAGCAGGCTGCCCTGTTGCGTGGCCACATTGGCGCCGGCTTCGCTGCTGGCGGTGCCGACGAAGCCGAACAGCATGTCGGCCTTGTGGGTGGCCAGCAGGGTGCGCGCGTTCGCGGTGGCGCGCGCGGCGTCATAGCCGTCGTCGAGCTGCAGCAGCTTCAGCTGCAGGCCGCTGGCGGCGTTGCGTTCATTGAAATCGCTCACCGCCAGCCGGCTGCCGGCGGCGAATGCGGTGCCGATCTCATAGGCGGTGCCGGTAAGCGGCACCGATTGGCCCAGCAGCACCACCCGTGGCGCGCCGGCAGCCGATGCTGACGAGCGTGTGGCTTGCGCCAGTGCGGGTCCTGCTGCGCTGCCCAGGCCCAGGCCGTTGCCCAGGAGCAGTGCACCGTATGCTTTTCCCAGCCAATCCCTGCGTGACGTGTTCATGAGACACCTTTATTTACGGTAGTAAAAAAGTGTAGCAATTTCAGGACCATGGCGGAAGGCAAGGAACCGGCGACAGAATTCGTGGATGAAAAGAGCTGTCAGATGGATCGGTTTGTGCGGGTCGTTCGTGTTGGCGGGATGCATGGCGACAGCGCCGGAGGCGGTGCGGCCCGGGCCGCCCACGGTGGCGGAAGCGCCTGCTGCGGAAATCATGATTGCCGCGCCGCCCGAACCGCCGGTTTCGACTGCGCCGCCTGCGCCGCTCCGCCCGCCCGAAGCCGTGGCCAGCGATGGCGCGGTGACCCAGGCGGTGGCACTGAAGAAGCGTCCGCCTGCCTATCCGGCTGAACTGGCTCGGCAGGAAATCCCGGGCCGGGTGGTGCTGGTCTTCGTGGTCGGCCAGTCGGGGCGCCCCGAGAATGTGCGCATCGAGTACGCCTCGCACCCGCTGTTCGCCAAGGCGGTGCTCGCCGTGGTGCCTGAATGGCGTTTCGAGCCGGCGCGCGACGCTGGCGGGCACGCGGTGCGCACGCAGATGCGCGTGCCGCTCACGTTCCTGCTCGACTAGGCAGCGAGCCGGGACCGGCGTTTCAGGCCTTGCGCTCGAACACCAGGTCCCACACGCCGTGGCCCAGCTTGATGCCCCGGTTCTCGAACTTGGTGAGCGGGCGGTAGTCGGGCTTGGGCGCGTAGCCCTCGGCCGTGTTGCGCAGCAGAGGCTCGCCCGACAGCACCTCGAGCATCTGCTCGGCATAGGGCTGCCAGTCAGTGGCGCAGTGGATGTAGCCGCCGGAGCGCAGGTGCTGCGCGAGCTTGGTCACGAATTCGGGCTGGATCAGGCGGCGCTTGTTGTGGCGCTTCTTGTGCCATGGGTCCGGAAAGAACACATGCACGCCGGCCAGCGTGCCGGGCTGCAGCATGTGGTCGAGCACGTCGACCGCGTCGTGCGCGCAGATGCGGATGTTCGACAGCGACTGCTCGCCGATGCGCTTGAGCAGCGCGCCCACGCCGGGCTCGTGCACTTCGCAGCAGAAGAAGTTGGTCTCGGGCAGCACCGTCGCGATGTGCGCGGTGGCCTCGCCCATGCCGAAGCCGATCTCCAGCACCGTGGGGCCGGCGCGGCCGCCGAAGGCCGCCGTCAGGTCGAGCGGCTCGGGCTTGTAGGGCACCAGGTACAGCGGGCCCAGTTCGGAGAAGGCGCGCGCCTGGCCTTCGGTGGTGCGGCCGCCGCGCTTCACGAAGCTCTTGAGGCGTCGATGCAGCGGATGCGGCTTGTCCGCGTCGTCGGGGGCAGGCGCTTCTTCGCTGCGCGGGAGGTCGTTGGGCACGGTGTCGGGAAGGTTCATTACGGCCGCGAATTGTAGAGATCGCGCCATTCGGGCACCCAGGCGGCCAGCGCGCCCGCGCAATCGGTGGCCGTGGCGGGCCGCAGGCCGAGCACGCGCGCGGCGGTGTCGAGCGCGGCCAGCGCGGCTGCCGGCGTGCCGGTGTCGAGGGCGGTGGCGCCGTTCTGCTTGGAAAGCTTGTCGCCGTCGGCTGCGCGCACCAGCGGCGTGTGCAGGTAGGTCGGCGTGGGAAAGCCGAGCGCGCGCTGCAGCAGGATCTGCCGGGCCGTGTTGTCGGTGAGGTCCTCGCCGCGGACCACGTCGGTCACGCCCTGGTCGGCGTCGTCGACCACCACGGCGAGCTGATAGGCCCAGGGGCCGTCTGCGCGCCGCAGCACGAAGTCGCCGACCTCGCGGCTGACGTCCTGGCACTGGCGGCCGAGGCGGCGGTCGGTGAAGCAGATTTCGCCACCCGCGAATTTCTCTGTGGCAAAGCGCCAGGCGCGTGCCGGCTTGCCGTGCAGGCCGTCGCGGCAGGTGCCGGGGTACACCCGCTCGCCGTGCCGCTCATGCCGCTGGCCGAGCCGCGCGAGCGCCTCGTCGATGTCCTTGCGCGAGCAGCCGCAGGGGTAGGCCAGCCCAAGTTCCTGCAGCCGCGCCAGCGCGGCCTCGTAGTGCGCGGTGCGCTGCGTCTGCCATGCCGGGGGCTCGTCGGGCAGCAAGGCGCAGTCGGCGAGCTGCCGGAGGATGCGCTCGCCCATGCCGGGCAGGCAGCGCTCGGTGTCGGCGTCTTCGATGCGCACCAGCCAGCGTGCCTGCGGCCCGCGCGCGCGCACGTCGAGCCAGCTGGCAAGCGCGGCCACCAGCGAGCCCGCGTGCAGCGGGCCGGTGGGCGAGGGGGCGAAGCGGCCGGTCTCCCTCATCTCCCGTTCAGATGACGGCGAGTGCGAGCGACAGGCCCGAGACGAAAGCGTCTTCCACCCGGTGCCCGATGCACCAGTCGCCGGCCACGCCGATGCGGGCCTTGGCATCCCAGAGGTGCGTGGTGCCCACCGGCACTTGCGTCTGGGCTTCGTTCCAGCGCAGCGCCTGGGCGTGCGCGGGCGTGGCATGGATGCCGGTGATCTCGGCGAAGGCGCGCAGCAGCTTGGCTTCGACGCGTGCGGGCGTGTCGCGCAGGTGTTCCTGCGACCAGGTGGCGCTGGCCTGCAGCGTCCAGCGCTCGACCGGCTCGCGGCCGGGCTTGGACGATTCGCGCGCCAGCCAGGCCACGCGGTGGTGGGTGCTGCGCGCCGCGTTCCACTGCGGGCCGAGATGCGACATGTTGGGCTGGTTGGCCTGGGGGTAGGCAATCATCAGCGTCCAGCAGGGCGCGATGCGCACCGGCTCGACCTTGGCGGCGAGCCGGGCGGAGAGCCTGTCGCCATCCAGCAGCGCGCGCGCGGGCGAAGGCGGCACGGCGAGCAGCACGGCGTCGAAACCGGAATAGACGTGAAGGGAGTCGTCGGCGCCCGCGGTGCGCAGCTGCCAGCGCTTGGGGTCGAGCGCATCGGGCTCGATCTGCGTGACCTGCGTGCCGGTGACGAGGCTGTCGCCCAGCGGCTTGGCCCAGTGGGCCACCAGCGCGTCCATGCCGGGCTGCGCCACCCAATGCGATTCGAGCGAGGGCAGTGCGGCCTCGGCCACGCGGCCGTGGGCGTCGAGCACGCGCACGAGGTTGGCGCTCCAGCGCTTGCAGACGCCGGGCGTGTTCTCGAGGGCCAGCGCGAAGCGCGGGTCGCGCACGGTGAAGTACTGGGCGCCGCTGTCGAAGCGGCCGAAAGCGGTGTCGACGCTGGCCATGCGGCCACCGGCCGTGGCCTCGCGCTCGAACACCGTGACCTTGTGGCCGGCCTGCACCAGGGTTCGGGCACAAGCCACGCCGGCAATGCCGGCGCCGACGACGGCGTAGTGCCGTGACGGGGGCGTGGAACGCGGGGTGGCCGGGGTTCGGTGGCGGTCGGCGGGTTTTGCAGTTGCGCGAGAGGTCATGACGGACTCTTTTCTTCTGGATGGGAGGCGGTTGGATGTGTCTGCACTCTACATCGGTCCGCAGGGGGCTTTGCCTGAGGGCACACCCTTAGCGCGGCGGCGCGATTCCGGGTCATGCTCATCGACCGCGGTGCCGTTCGAGCAATGCGCGCCGGGTGCCTTCATGCTCGAACTGCGCGAGCCACCATTCGAGCGCACGGCCCGGCTTGCCGGCGCTGCGCACGCGCCATGCGCAGTGCAGGGCGCCCAGCGGCGGCATGCGCTCGGTCTTCAGTTCGACCAGGTGCCCCGCCTCGATGTACGGCCGCGCCATCGGCTCGGGAAGAAAGCCGCCGCCCAGCCCATGCAGTTGCGCCGCGATCTTGGCCTGCATGCTCGGCACCGTCAGCACGTCCTGCCCGCCCATCAGGTTGACCGTCATCGGCGTGCCGTGGCGCGTGGAGTCGGCGGCGGCCACCGCGCGGTGCTCGCGCATCACGGCGTCGCTCAGGGGCTGGGGCAGGCGTGCGAGCGGATGGTGCGGCGCCACGGCGTAGACGAAGCGCAGCTCGCCGATCAACCGGCTGCGGATGCCGGTGGCGGTGAAGGCCAGGCTGGCCGCGTCGAGCACCGCGCCGATCGCCAGGTCGGCCTCGCCGCTGGTTAGCGCCTCGATGGTGCCCATCAGCGTCTCGTCACGCAGCTTGAGCCGCGTGGGCGGATCGAGCGCGAAGAAGGCGGTGGCCAGGTCGAGCAGCGGGTCGCGCGCGATCACGCTGTCGACCGCGATGGTCAGCATCGGCTCCCAGCCGGTGGCCACCCGCTTCACGCGGTTGGCCACCGCGTCGATTTCATGGAGGAGCCGGTCGGCCTCGCGCAGCAGTTCGGCGCCGGCCTCGGTCAGCCGCGCCTGGCGCGCGCTGCGGTCGAACAGGAGCACGTCGAGCGCGTCCTCGATCTGCCGCACGCGGTAGCTCAGGGCGCTGGGCACCAGGTCCAGCGTGCGCGCGGCGGCGGCAAAGCTGCCCGTGGCGACCACGGTCTGGAGCATGGCCAGGGCGTCGGGGGTCAGTACGTCTCGGGGACTGGGCATCGTGGATCCATTGATCAAATTATTTGAATGGTGCCATCAAAACGCGGCGTCTTTCCGAACGGGGTGCGGACCTAAAGTTCTTTACATCCGCTGCGCATCCGGCGCGGCATACGAAGAAGGCCCGTTCATCCCCACGGGGCAGGGCCAAAAGGAGTTCGACGATGTTGCAAGTCCGTAAATCACAGGAACGCGGTTATGCCGACCATGGCTGGCTGCGCTCGTTCCACAGCTTTTCCTTCGCCAACTATTACGACCCGGCCCACATGGGCTTCGGCAACCTGCGCGTGATCAACGAAGACCGCGTGGCGGCGGGCGCCGGCTTCGGCACCCACGGCCACAAGGACATGGAGATCATCAGCTACGTGCTGTCGGGCGAGCTGGCGCACAAGGACAGCATGGGCAACGTGGAGAGCATTCCGCCCGGCGACGTGCAGCGCATGAGCGCGGGCCGCGGCGTGATGCACAGCGAGTTCAACCACAAGGCCGACGAGACCACGCACTTCCTGCAGATCTGGATCCAGCCGAACGTGCGCGGCATCGAGCCCGGCTACGAACAGAAGCAGTTCAGCGACGCCGAGAAGCGCGGCAAGCTGCGCCTGGTGGCTTCGCCCGACGGCAGCGACGGCTCGGTGAAGGTGCATGCCGACGCACGCCTCTACGCAGGCCTGCTCGACGGTGAGGAAAAAGCCAGCCTGCCGCTCGACCCGGCGCGCAAGAGCTATGTGCACCTGGTGCGCGGCGAGCTCGAAGTGAACGGCCAGAAGCTCTCGGGCGGTGACGCCGCGATGCTCGAGGGCGAATCGCAGCTGACGCTGGCCGACGGCAAGGACGCCGAAGTGCTGGTGTTCGACCTGGCCGCCTGATCCCCCTTGCCGGGCGCCCCTCGCCCGGCTTTTTTTCCGTTCCTTTTTCAATTTCAACAACCGAGGAGTTCTTCAAACATGGCAACCACAAACACCACCAATTCGGCACAAGACACGCTGGCGCTGATTGGCCGCATCCTGATCGCCTACCTGTTCATTCCCGCCGGCTTCGGCAAGCTCATGGGCTTCGGCGGCACGGTCGGCTACATCACCTCCGCCGGCCTGCCGCTGCCCGAGGTGGCCGCGGTGATCGCGATCATCATCGAGCTGGGCCTGGGCATCGCGCTGCTGCTGGGCTTCAAGACGCGCTGGACCGCCATCGTGATGGCGATCTTCACCGTTGCGACGGCGCTGTTCTTCCACAAGTACTGGTCCGCACCTGAAGCGATGAAGATGATGCAGCAGATCAACTTCAACAAGAACATCGCGATCGCCGGCGGCCTGCTTGCTTTCGCAGCCTTCGGTGCCGGTCGTTTCAGCATCGATAAAAAGTAAGCTTGAGTCTGGCGGGGCGATCACGCCGACGGGGTACTCTGCTCCGCGAATGTCCCCCGCCCTTCGGGCTCCTCCTTTATTTCGCTGCGCAGAGCACCCCGAACAACGAACATTCATCTCATCTCGGAGAAAAATCTCATGGCAAACATCGTCATCGTCTTCCATTCCGGCTACGGCCACACCCAACGCGTGGCTCAAGCCGTGGCAGACGGCGCAGGCGCGCAACTGCTCGCCATCGACGCCGACGGCAACCTGCCCGAAGGCGGCTGGGAAACGCTGGCCGCGGCCGACGCCATCGTCTTCGGCTCGCCCACCTACATGGGCGGCGTGAGCTGGCAGTTCAAGAAGTTCGCCGACGCCTCGTCCAAGGTCTGGTACACGCAGGGCTGGAAAGACAAGCTCTTCGCCGGGTTCACCAACAGCGCCACCATGAACGGCGACAAGGTCACCACGCTGACCTACCTCTGGACCCTGGCCATGCAGCACAGCGGCATCTGGGTCAGCATGGGCATCCTGCCGACCAACAACAAGGCCGCCACGCGCGACTCGATGAACTACGTGGGCGGCTACGGCGGCCTGCTGACACAATCGCCCTCCGACGCCAGCCCCGCCGAAATGCTCAAGGGCGACTTCGACACCGCCCGCGCATTCGGCGAGCGCATCGCAGCGGTGGCAAAGTCGCGGGGTTGAAACCACCCCCAGGCTTCGCGCACTTCGTGTGTCGCTTCGCCAACCCCCTCACCGGGGGCGACACCGGCGGCCCGGCAAAGCCGGTCCCACGCTGTCCCGCGAATGGGCCGCGACGAACGAAGCCGATCACTCACTCATCACGGAGAACACGATGACCGACGCCAGTCCAGAGACTCAACTGCTTCGACCGCACGACAAGGACCTGGGCGGCGGCTTCAAGGTGCGGCGGCTGCTGCCGGCGGCGCAGCGCCGCTCGGTCGGGCCGTTCGTGTTCTTCGACCACTTCGGCCCCGCCACCGAAGTGCCGGGCAGCGAGCACGACGTGCGGCCGCATCCGCACATCGGGCTGTCCACGGTCACCTACCTCTTCAAGGGCGCGATGATGCATCGCGACAGCCTCGGCAGCGTGCAGGAGATCCTGCCCGGCGCCATCAACTGGATGACCGCGGGGCGCGGCATCGTGCACTCCGAGCGCAAGCCCGACCGCCTCAAGGCCGACACCTACGAGAACCACGGCCTGCAACTGTGGGCCGCGCTGCCGCAGGCGCATGAAGAGGTCGAGCCGAGCTTCGAACACACGCCCGCCGGCGCCATCCCGGAAGTGGTGGTGCAGGGCGTCGACGTGCGCGTGCTGGTGGGCGAAGCCTTCGGCGTGCGCTCTCCGGTCAAGACGCTGTCGCAGACCTTGTACCTCGACATCGCATTGCCGGCCGGCGGCCGCTTCGAACTGCCCGCGCTGGCGCCGGAACTGGCCGTGTACACGGTCGATGCCGAAGCGAGTCGACGGCGAACCGGTGGCCGCGCACACCATGGCCGTGCTGCCCGCCGGGCAGGGCGCGGTGCTCACGGCCGACACCGCCGTGCGGCTGATGGTGATCGGCGGCGAGCCGCTCGATGGGCCGCGCTACATCACCTGGAACTTCGTTTCCAGCCGGCGCGAGCGCATCCTCGAGGCCGGTGCCGATTGGGCGGCGCAACGCATGGGCCACGTGCCCGGAGAAACCGAGTTCATTCCGCTGCCGGGCAAGCCCTTCGGCGTGCGCGAGCCGGATACCGGCACCACACCTGTCTGAGACAGGCCCCCTCGAAAATGAAAAAGGCCCGCATCAGCGGGCCTTGTTCTTCGTGGAGCGGAGAGCAGGTTCGGCTTACTTGCCGCCGCCGCCCATCGAGGCAGCTTCCGCGGGCGGTGCGCCCTCAGGCGGCTTGGGCAGATCCACCATGGCCTTGCGCCCGCCGCGACCGCGCCATGCCGAGTAGCCCACGCCCAGCAGCAGCAGCGCGCACAGGCCGATGAAGGTGCCGCTGATAGGGCGCGTCACGAACACCGACATGTCGCCGCGCGAGAGCAGCAGCGCGCGGCGGAAGTTCTCTTCCACCATCGGCCCGAGCACGAAGCCCAGCAGGATCGGCGCGACCGAGAACTCCAGCGTCATCAGCACCGCGCCGACGATGCCGAACACCAGCACTTCCCAGATCTGGAACAGGCTGTTCTGCGTGCTGTACACGCCCGTTGCAATGAAGAACATCGCGGCAGGGAACAGGTACTTGTAGGGCACCTTCAGCAGCTTCACCCACACGCCGATCATCGGCACGTTCAGG
Organism: Variovorax sp. PMC12; assembly: GCF_003019815.1. Lineage (NCBI taxonomy): Bacteria > Pseudomonadati > Pseudomonadota > Betaproteobacteria > Burkholderiales > Comamonadaceae > Variovorax > Variovorax sp. PMC12. Next base: position 1,670,856 of record NZ_CP027773.1, on the reverse strand, counting down.
ATGACGAGGATCACGTTGCCGATCCAGAAGGAGGCGATCAGGCCCCAGAAGATGTCCGGATGCTCGGTGATGAGCTGCGGGCCGGGCTGGATGCCCTGGATCAGCAGCGCACCCAGGATCAGCGCCATCACCGCGTCGCCGGGAATGCCCAGGCTCATGGTCGGGATGAAGTCGACCTGCGTCTTCGAGTGCGCGGAGGCTTCGGGCCCGGCCACGCCTTCGATCATGCCGGTGCCGAACTTGTTCGGCGTCTTCGACACCTTGCGCTCCAGCGCATAGGCGATGAAGGTGGTGATGGTCGGGCCGGTGCCGGGCATGGCGCCGAACACCGTGCCGACGAGCGTGCCGCGGATCATGGCGGGGAAGGCGCGCTTGAGCTCTTCCTTGCTCGGGCGCATGTCGCTGAGCTTGAGCGTGCCGGTGTCGCCGATGGCCTTCATGCGGTTCACGTTGAGCAGGAAGTCGGCCACGCCAAACAGGCCCATCGAGATCGCCACCAGTTCCAGGCCGTCGCTGAGCTCAGGCAGGCCGAACGCGAAGCGGAAGCTGCCGCTGTTCACGTCGGTGCCGACCACGCCGCACAGCAGGCCGAACAGCGTCATGGCCACGCCCTTGAGCGGCGAGCCGCGCGACATGGTGGAGCCGGCCAGCAGGCCCAGCAGCATGATCGAGAAGATCTCGGTCGGGCCGAACTTGAACGCGATCTGCACCAGCAGCGGCGAGGCGAAGATCATCACGATGATGCCGACGGAGGCCGCGAAGAACGAGGCGATCATCGTCACCCCGAGCGCGACGCCCCCCTTGCCCTGCTTGGTCATGGGGTACCCGTCCAGGCAGGTCACCGCATGCGGCGGGTGGGACGGCATGTTCATCAGGATGGCGCCGATGGCGCCGCCGTACTGCGAGCCGTAGAAGATGCCGGCCAGCATCAGGATGGCGGGCACCGGGTGCATCACGTAGGTGAGCGGCAGCAGGATCGAGATGGCCTGCAGCGCGCCCATGCCCGGCAGCACGCCGATCAGGTTGCCCACCAGCACGCCGAAGAAGGACCACAGCAGGTTCGAGCCCTGGAAGGCAACGCCGAAGCCGAACCACAGGTCATGTAGCGATTGACCGATCATGATCTCAGCCTCCCCACTGGAACAGGGGGAGCTGCAGCTTGAGCGCCCACCAGAAGACGACCACCGCGATGAACGACATCGCGAGCGAGAGCAGCACTGCTTCGGTCAGCGTGTTGTCGCGGTCGCCGAGCGCCGAGATGAACACGATGGCGAAGGTCGCCGGCAGCAGGCCGCCGTACTCGCCGAACAGCAGGAACGCGAGGATGCCCAGGATGATGCAGACACCGCCGCGGATGTCGGGCATGCCGCCCGGATGGCCGTGCGAGACGGCCTCTTCGGATACGGGCTTGTCGCCGCGCGCGGACAGCGCGATGAGCAGGCCCGTGAGCGCCAGCAGCGCGCCCAGCGCCACCGGGAAGAAGCCCGGGCCCATGTGCGCGAGCTCGCCCACGCGGTAGCCGATGCCGGCGTAGACCGCGGCCAGTCCGATGACGATCAGCAGGGCGCCGCCGTAGTAGTCTTTCTTGAATCTGGAAGCGGGCCGGGGCGCGTGCGAGGCCGGATCTTCACCGAGCTGGTGCTGCATAAGTCTCCTTCGATTTGGAAGGAGGGCAGTCTAGGAATCGAGGCTTTCAATCCCCTTTCGGGTGGGGCGCAAGCAGCCTGCGGAGCCTCAAAATACGTGTAATCACGTACCGGTGTATCCGGTGAAACCCTAGCAAAACGGCCCTCAGACGAGGTGCAGCGGCAGCCTCAGCGTGGCGCGCAGTCCGCCGCCGGTGTTGCTCTCGGGCATGCCCGCGCTGTCGAGCTCGATGTCGCCGCCGTTGCGCCGCGCGTAGCCGCGCGCGATGGTCAGGCCGAGGCCCGCGCCGTGTGCCGCGCCCGCATCCACGGCCGGGTCGCGGTGGAAGCGTTCGAACACGCTCGCGCGCCGCTCGGGCGCGATGCCGGGGCCGTTGTCGCACACCTCCGCCAGCGCGGACGACGCATCGCGCCGCACGGTCACGGTGATGTTGCCGCCGCGCGGCGTGTACTTGAGCGCGTTGTGCACGAGGTTCGCGAGCACCTCATGGAGCTCGGCCGCGTTGGCGAGGACCGGCAGCACGGGCAGCACGGGCGTCTCGCCGTCTTCGCCTTCATCGTCGGCGGCGGCTGCATCGCTGCGCGCATCGACCCAGCCCAGGTCCTGGTCGTTCTCGCGCGCGAGCGGCAAGTACTCGAGCACGACGCCACGCGCGATGGCGTTGAGGTCGACCACCGCCGGCTCGGCCCGGGCGGCTTCGCCTTCGGTGGTGGCATGGGCCAGCGCGAGCAGCTGTTCGCTCAGGCGCCGGGTGCGCGCCAGTTGCGCGACGATGGCATGCAGCGACTCGCGCATGCGTGCCGGATCGGTCTCGCGCACCGCGTAGCCGGCCTGGATCGACAGGATGCTCAGCGGCGTGCGCAGCTGGTGCGAGGCGTCGGCCAGGAACTGCGACTGCTCTTCCACCATGCGCCGGTGGCTCGCGATGTGGTGGTTGACCGCATCGACCAGCGGCACCACTTCCTTGGGCACGCCGTTGGCGTCGAGCGGCTTCAGGTCGTCGCGCGAACGCTCGCGCAGCGAGCGGCGCAGGCGCTCCAGCGGGCGCAGGGTCCAGGCCACGCCCAGCCACACCAGCAGCGCCATCACCAGCACCATGCGTGTGTCGCGCAGCAGCTCCTGGCGCAGCGACTCCGACTGGGCCTCGGTGCGCGGCCCGATGCCTTCGGCCGCCTGTATCAGCACGCTGTAGGCCACGCCGGGGTGGACGTGGTCGTACACCGTCTGGCGCAGCGCGGCCACGCGCACGCGGTGCTGCTCGTGCACCGCGTCGTAGAACACCGGCAAGCCGTCGGCGGGGCGGGCCGCGGGCCGGGGCAGGCCGGGCACGCCCATGAGCGTGGATTCGGGCGAGTTCACATCGAGCGTGCCGCCCTTGGGAATGCGCTGGACGCCCACGTGCAGGTACTTGTAGCGCAGGTGCGTCGACTCGAACATGGCCTGGATCGAGAACGGCTCCTGCACGCGCACGCTGCCGTCGCTCGCCACCACGATGCCGTTGGCCAGCGCCTGCACGGGCTCGAGCAGGCTCTGGTCGTAGGCGGCCACCAGCGAGTCGGTCAGCGCGCGGTAGTCGTTCCAGCTGTCCAGCGCCAGCAGCGTGACCATCCCGGGCAGCAACAGCGCCAGCAGCCGCGTGCGGATGCCGAAGCGCTGCGGCTCAGTCGCCGGCGACGGGGTTGGCGGCCGAGGCTGCGGATCCATCGGCAATGCCCTCGAGCATGTAGCCCAGGCCGCGCACGGTGACGATGCGTACGTCGCTGTCGGCCAGCTTGCGCCGCAGGCGGTGCAGCACCACTTCGATGGCGTCCGGCCCGGCCGTGCTGTCGTTGGTGAACACCTTGGCGAAGAGCTGCGATTTGCCGACCGGCGAGCCGCTGCGCATCAGCAATGCGGTCAGCGCGGCCTGCTCGCGCGGCGTGAGCGACAGCAGCGTGCCGCGCAGCGTGAAGGCGTGGCTCTGGCTGTCGTAGGAGAGCGAGGCGCACTGCAGGCGCGGGTGCTGCTTGCCGCGGCTGCGCCGCACCAGCGCCGACAGGCGCGCCTCCAGCTCGACCAGCTCGAAAGGCTTGGAGAGGAAGTCGTCGGCGCCCAGGTTCAGGCCGCGCACGCGGTCCTGCAGGGCGCCCTGCGCCGTGAGGATCAGCACCGGGGTGCGGTCGTCGGCGTTGCGCATGTCGGCCAGCACGCTCAGGCCGTGCTTGTCGGGCAGGCGCAGGTCCAGCACGATGGCGTCGTATTCGGTGCCGGCCATGAAGGCTTCGGCGGTGCGCGCGTCGGGCGCGTGGTCGGCGACGAAGCCGCTCTGGGTCAATGCGCGGATCAGCCAGGAGGCCATGTCCAGTTCGTCTTCGACCAGGAGGATGCGCATTGAAAGCTGCCGGTGGTTCAGTTCTTCAGGCCGAGGTTCAGGTCGACGTCTTCCGCCGCGCGTGCACTGGCGTCGGCCGCGCGGGCGCTCAGGTCGGGCGCCAGTGCGCGCCGGCCGTCGAACACGAAGCAGTCGCCGTGGTAGTGCGCGCCGCCGACCTGCTCGAAGTATTTGAGGATGCCGCCTTCGAGCTGCAGCACGTTCTCGATGCCTTCCTCGCGCATCAGGATGGCCGCCTTCTCGCAGCGGATGCCGCCGGTGCAGAAGCTCACCACGGTCTTGCCGGCGAAGTCGGCGCGGTGCTCCTTCAGGGCGGGCGGGAATTCGGTGAACTTGGTGATGCGCCAGTCGATCGCGCCGTCGAAGGTGCCTTCGTCGACCTCGAAGCCGTTGCGGGTGTCGAGCAGGGCGATTTCGCGGCCCTGGTCGTCATGGCCCTGGTCGAGCCATCGCTTGAGGGTGGGGGCGTCCACGCCGGGTGCCCGGCCGGCGGCGGGCTGGATCGCCGGGTGGTCCATGCGGATGATCTCGCGCTTGAGCTTCACCAGCATGCGGCGAAACGGCTGCGATGCGGACCAGCTCTCCTTGGCCTCGAGGCCGGCGAAGCGGGCATCGGCGCGCAGATGGGCCAGGAAAGCCCGGACGCCGTCGGCCGAACCCGCCAGAAACAGGTTGATACCCTCCGGCGCCAGCAGGATGGTGCCCATGAGGTCCAGGGCCTGGGCGCGGGCGCGCAGGTCTTCACGCAGCACGGGGCTGTCGTCGATGGCCACGAACTTGTAGGCCGCGATATTCAAAATCTCTTGCACGGGGCGGGATTCTAGGTGCCGCCGGGCCGCCCCAAGGCACCGAGCCTCCCCCTCGGGGGGTGGCGAAGCACACGAAGTGGCAAGCCGGGGGGGCTATTCGTATCGCTAACTCACATGGTGGATGCGGTGCTTTCTACAATGGCCGGATGTTTGTTCACCTGCGCCTGCACACCGAGTTTTCCGTCGTCGACGGCACCAACCGAATCGATGAAGTCATCAAGGCCGCGGCTGCCGACAAGCAGCCCGCACTGGCCATCACCGACCTGAACAACCTGTTCGGCGCGGTCAAGTTCTACAAGCAGGGGCGGGGCAAGGGCGTCAAGCCGGTCATCGGCGCCGAAATCTTCATCGACGGGCTGGGCAAGGAGCCCGGCGCGCTGACCCGCATCGTGCTGCTGGTGCAGAACATGGAGGGTTATCTGAACCTCTCCGAGCTGCTGGCGCGGGCCTGGACGCAGAACGTGGCGCGCGGCCAGTCGCAGGCGGCCTGCAAGCTGGAATGGGTGCAGGAGCTGGCGGGCGGGCTGATCGCGCTGTCGGGCGCGCAGGCCGGACCGCTCGGCCAGCCGCTGCTGCAGGGGCAGGGCGAGCGCGCCGCCGAACTGGCGCTGCAACTGGCGGGGATTTTTCCGCACCGCTTCTACATCGAGTTGCAACGCGCCGGCCGTCCCGAAGACGAGCCGCACGTCATTGCCGCGGTGCAGCTCGCGGCGCGGCTGCGCCTGCCGGTGGTGGCCACGCACCCGGTGCAGTTCGCGGCCCGCGAAGACTACGAGGCGCACGAGGCGCGCGTGTGCATTTCCGAAGGCGAGATTCTCGGCAACCCGCGCCGCGTGCGCCGCTTCACCGAAGAGCAGTACTTCAAGTCGAGCGCCGAGATGCAGGCGCTCTTTGCCGACGTGCCGAGCGCGCTGGCCAACACGGTCGAGATCGCCAAGCGCTGCAACCTGACGCTGGTGCTGGGCAAGCCGCAGCTGCCGGACTTTCCCACGCCGTTCATCAGCGACGGCGTGCGCATGCCGATCGGCGAGTTCTTCCGCCAGGAGTCGTTCGAGGGGCTGGAGGCGCGCCTGAAGCACCTCTACCCCGACGAGGCCAGGCGCGATGCCGAGCGCCCGCGCTACGTCGAGCGCCTCGAGTTCGAGATCAACACCATCTTGAACATGGGGTTCCCGGGCTACTTCCTGATCGTGGGCGACTTCATCAAGTGGGCCAAGGAAAACGGCTGCCCGGTGGGCCCGGGCCGGGGCTCGGGTGCCGGCTCGCTGGTGGCCTATGCGCTGAAGATCACCGACCTCGACCCGCTCGAATACAAGCTGCTGTTCGAACGTTTCCTGAACCCCGAGCGCGTCTCGATGCCCGACTTCGACATCGACTTCTGCCAGGGCAACCGCGACCGCGTGATCGACTACGTGAAGGACAAGTACGGCCGCAACGCCGTGAGCCAGATCGCCACCTTCGGCACCATGGCCGCGCGCGCGGCCATCCGCGACGTGGGCCGCGTGCTGGACATGAGCTACATGTTCTGCGACGGCATCAGCAAGCTGATCCCGAACAAGCCCGGCATGTCGGTCACCCTGCAGTACCCGCCCGAGAAGAAGATCGAGGGCGACAAGAACAACTACGCCATCGAGATGGAGCCGCAGCTCGCGGAGCGCATCGAGAAGGAAGAAGAAGTGCGCATGCTGGTCGAGCTCGCCCAGAAGCTCGAAGGCATGACGCGCAACATCGGCATGCACGCCGGGGGCGTGCTCATTGCGCCGGGCAAGCTCACCGACTTCTGCCCGCTCTACCAGCAGCCCGGCAGCGAGTCTGCCGTGAGCCAGTACGACAAGGACGACGTCGAAGCCATCGGCCTCGTGAAGTTCGACTTTCTGGGCCTCGCCACGCTCACCATCCTGGAGATTGCGCGCGAGTTCATCATGAAGCGCCACAAGGGCCAGGAGAACTTCGCGTTCGAGAACATCCCGCTGAACGACGCGGCCACGTACAGGCTGTTCTCCGAAGGCAAGACGGAAGCGGTGTTCCAGTTCGAATCGCGCGGCATGCAGGGCATGCTGAAGGACGCGCGCCCCACGCGGCTGGAAGACCTGATCGCGCTGAACGCGCTGTACCGCCCGGGCCCGATGGACCTGATTCCCAGCTTCGTGGCGCGCAAGCACGGCCGCGAAGAAGTGGAGTATCCGCACCCGGCCGTGGCCGAGATGCTCTCCGAGACCTACGGGATCATGGTCTACCAGGAGCAGGTGATGCAGACCGCGCAGATCCTGGGCGGCTACTCGCTCGGCGGCGCCGACTTGCTGCGCCGCGCCATGGGCAAGAAGAAGCTCGAGGAAATGGCCGAGCACCGCGAGAAGTTCCGCGCCGGTGCGCTCGCCACGCACGGCATCGTCCAGGACAAGGCCGACGAAATCTTCGACTTGATGGAGAAGTTCGCGGGCTACGGCTTCAACAAGTCGCACGCCGCCGCCTACTCGCTGCTGGCGTACCACACGGGCTGGCTGAAGGTCCACTACACGGCCGAGTTCTTCTGCGCCAACATGACCGTGGAAATGGACGACACGGACAAGCTCAAGCTGCTGTTCGAAGACGCCCAGAAGAACTTCGGCATCACCTTCGAGCCGCCGGACGTGAACCGCGGCAACTACCGCTTCGAGCCCGTGACCGACCGCGTCATCCGCTACGGGCTGGGTGCCGTCAAGGGCACGGGCCAGCTCGCGGTCGAGGCCGTAGTGCGGGCGCGCGAAGAGGGCGGCCCGTTCAAGAGCCTGTTCGACTTCTGCGTGCGCATCGACCGCCAGCGCATCAACAAGCGCACGGTGGAAGCGCTCATCAAGGCCGGCGCCTTCGACTCCATCCAGCAGAACCGCGCGTCGCTGATCGCCTCGGTCGACCGCGCCTTCGAGTTCGCCAGCGCGACCGCGGCCAATGCCTCGCAGGCCGACATCTTCGGCGACTGCGAGCACGGCTCGGCCACCGCGGAGCCCGACCTGGTCGACGCCACGCCGTGGGGCGTGAAGGAACGCCTGACGTTCGAGAAGACGGCCGTCGGCTTCTACCTGTCGGGCCACCTGTTCGACGAGGTCTCGCACGAGGTGCGGCGCTTCTGCAAGCGCGAGATCGGCGACCTGCTCGACAGCCGCGACCAGCAGGTCATTGCCGGCATCGTGAGCGACTTCCGCGTCATCAACGGCCAGCGCGGCCGGCTGGCGATCTTCAAGCTCGACGACAAGTCGGAAGCCATCGACGCCACCGCCGACGAGGCGACCATCAACGCCAACCGCAACACGCTGAAGGACGACGAACTCGTCATCGTCAGCGGCCGGCTGCAGCCGGCGCGCGGCGGCTTCGAGGCGCGCTTCCAGGTGCAGCAGGTGTGGGACCTGGCCACGGCGCGCTGCCGCTTCGGCAAGTTCCTGCGCGTGGCGGTGAACGGCAAGGCGCCCGACATCGCACGCCTGGTCAAGGACTTTCCGCCGCGCACCGAGCAGACCGAGGTCGGCGACCTGGTCCAGGGCCTGCCGGTGCGGCTGTCGATGGCGCGCGGCGGTGCGCAGGTCGAGCTGCAGCTGGGCGAGCGCGCCAGGTTCTTCCCGACCGACGCGGCGCTGGCCAGCTGGACCGCGCAGGCGGAGGCCGGCAAGGCGCAGATCGTGTACGACTGACCGGGCGAGCAAGGGCGCCTTGAAGCGCCTTCGGCGCGTGGGCCTTTTCATCGGCTCGTTACGATCCTCCTCGTGCTTTTCAACCCGAAGTTCAAGGAGGAACTCGCCATGAATAAACCAGCCCTCGTTCTCGCACTGGCCCTCGCGCTGCCGTTCGCCGCCTCGGCCCAGTACGCAGGCCCGAGCACCGTGCCGGCGATGAACGTCAAGCAGCTGCTGGAAACCGGCAAGGACGACCAGCACGCCACCTTGCGCGGCTTCATCGTCTCGCACGACGGCGGGGAGCACTACACCTTCGCGGACGACAGCGGCCGCATGAAGGTCGAGATCGATGCCAAGCATTTCCCGCCCGGCGTGAAGATCGACGACAAGGTGCGCGTCGAGATCACCGGCGAGCTCGACAAGGACCGGTTCGGCAACAAGATCGAGCTCGACGTGAAGCGCCTCAGCCTGGCGCCCTGATCGTCTTCCGTCGCCCGGAAGACGGGCTCAGTGCGACTGCGGCGTCACGGCCAGGTCCGGCAGCACGTTCATGATGCGCAGCGTCTGCTGCACCACCTGGCTGAACACCGGCGCCGCGACCAGGCCGCCGAAGTACTTGCCCGCGCCGGGCTCGTCGATCATCACCGCGACGATGATGCGCGGCTTGTCGATGGGCGACATGCCCGTGTACCAGGCGCGGTACTTGTTGCTCGCGTAGCCCTTGCCGACCTGCTTGTGCGCGGTGCCGGTCTTGCCGCCGACCGAGTAGCCCTCCGTCTGCGCGAGCGGCGCGGTGCCGCCGGGCGCCGCGGCCAAATGCATCATCTGCCGCACCTGGCTCGCCACCAGCGGCGAGAACACCTGCACGCCGGCCGGCTCCTCGCCGTTGTTCTTCAGCAGGCTCACCGGAATCACCTCGCCATCGTGCGCGAAGGCCGTGTAGGCGTGCGCGATCTGGAACAGCGAAGCCGACAGGCCGTAGCCGTAGGACATGGTGGCCTGTTCGATCGGGCGCCACGACTTCCACGGGCGCAGCCGCCCGGTCACGGCGCCGGGGAAGGGTGTCTGCGGCTTCTGGCCCAGGCCCACCGCGGTGAGCGAGTTCCACATTTCCTGCGCCGACATGCGCTGCGAGATCTTGGTGGCGCCCACGTTGCTGGATTTCTGGATCACACCCTCGACCGTGAGCACGCCGAAATTCTCGTCGTCGTGGATGGTGGCGCCCGACACGGTGATGCGCCCCGGATTGGTGTCGATGATGGTCTTGGGCGTGACGCGGCCCAGTTGCAGCGCGGTGGCGACGGTGATCGGCTTCATGGTCGAGCCGGGCTCGAACACGTCGGTCATGGCGCGGTTGCGCAACTGCTCGCCCGTGAGGTTGCGGCGGTCGTTGGGGTCGTAGCTGGGGTAGTTGGCCATGGCCAGCAGCTCGCCGGTGCGGGCATCGACCACCACCACGCTGCCTGCGCGCGCCTTGTTGGTGACCACGGCGTCGCGGATCTTCTCGTAGGCGACGAACTGCACGCGGTCGTCGATGCTCAGCTGGATGTCGTGGCCCTCGGTGGGCGGCACCTGGTCCTCGGTGTCCTCGACGATGTGGCCCAGCCGGTCTTTCAGCACGTGCCGCGAGCCGGACTTGCCGGCCAGCTCCTGGTTGAAGGCCAGCTCGACGCCTTCCTGCCCCACGTCTTCCACGTTGGTGAAGCCGGCCAGGTGGGCGGCGGCCTCGCCTTCGGGGTACTGGCGGCGGTAGTCGCGGCGCAGGTAGATGCCCTTGAGGTTGAGCGCGGCCACCTGCTTGGCGACCGACTGGTCGACCTGGCGCTTGATCCAGACGAAGCTCTTGTCCTCGTCTTCCAGCTTCTTGTCGAGTTCCTTCTGCGGCATGCCCAGCAGCTTGGCCACCTGCTGGAGCTTGGCCAGCACCGCCGGGTCGTCGCGCTCGATGTCCTCGGGAATGGCCCAGATGCTGGGCGCCGGAATGTCGGAGGCCAGGATCAGTCCGTTGCGGTCGAGGATGCGGCCCCGGTTGGCCGGAAGCTCCAGCGTGCGCTGGTAGCGCACTTCGCCCTGGTGCTGGAAGAAGTCGTTGTTGAAGATCTGCACGTAGGCCGCGCGTGCCGCCAGCAGCATGAAGCCGAAAGCGATGCTGGCCACGATGAACTTGCTGCGCCACACGGGGGTGGGGCTGGCGAGCAGTGGACTGCTGCCGTATCGGATGCGGCCGGTGGGATTCATGAGCCCTGATTATCGAGTTCCGGGTGACGTGCAAGTCACCCGGAAGGGGCCCGTTTTCTTAGCTGCGCGTTAGGCGCGAGCGCGGATCAGCGCTTGGGCCGCAGCGACACGATCAGCGACGGGAAGATGCGCCCGTCGGTGTCGCGCGGCAGCTTGTCGGTCTTGCGCAGGCCGCGCTCGGCGGCGTCGTCCCAGCCGGGCAGGCCGCTCGATTTGCTGAGCTTGACGCCGACGATGGTGCCGTCGGGTGCCAGGCTCACCTCGAACTCCGCCGCCGGGTTGCCGTTCACGGTGTCGGCATCGGGGAAGGTGATGTTCGGGCGAACCGCCGCTGCAATGCGGCCCGCATAGCCGCTCGACGGACCCGAGGAGCGCATGGCCGTGCCCTTGGAGTCGTCGCTGCCGCTGGCACCGGCCAGGCCCTGCATGCGCTTGAGCGTGGCGGCACGGTCGGCGGCGGCCTGCTTGGCTGCGGCCTCGGCCTTCTTGGCTTCTGCCTGCTTGGCCTCGGCCTCCTGCTGCTTCTTCTGCTCGGCCAGCTTCTGCTGCTGTTCCTTCTTGCGCTGGGCCTCGTCTTCGGCGCGCTGCTTGGCTTCGAGCTCCTTCTTCTTCTGCAGCTGCTTTTGCTGCTGCTCGAGCTCGCGTTCTTTCTGTTCCTTCTGCTCCTTGAGCTTCTTCTCGCGCTCCAGGGCAATGTCGGGCGCCTTGGGCGCGGGCGCGGGCTCGGGTGCCTTGGCCACGGGCGGCGGCGGAGGCGGCGCCGGGGCGGGCGGCGGCGGCGCGGGAACGGGGGCCGGCGCCTGCGGTGCCTGCAGGCGGGGCGCCGCCTGCTGCACCGTGGACGACCACAGCTCCGCGTCGACGGCGCCTTCGTCGGCCTCGCTCTTCCAGCGCACGCCCCAGGTGAGCGCGGCAATCAGCAGGCCGTGCGCGATGAGGGCCAGCACGACGGCGCGCGGCGTGCCGCGCTGCGGCGGCGGCGCGAACTCGGGGCGATCCAGTGCGAGCGACATGCCTTATTTGCCGCCCGTGGTGGTGACCGACAGGCCCACGCGCTCGACGCCGCTGCGCTTGAGCTGGTTCATGGCCTTCACCACGGTCTCGTATTTCACCGACTTGTCGGCGCTGATGACCACCGGGCGGTCGTTGTCGCCGCCCTGGGCCTGCTTGGCCGCGGTGCCGATCTGCGTCATGGGGATCGACGTGCCGCCGGTGCCGGTGGACGGGTCCTTCTTGATCTGCACTTCGTCATCGCTCTTGATGACGATCTCGATGGGCTTGTCGGGTTGCTTGTTGGCGCGGTCGACCGTGGGCAGGTTGATCACGCTCGGCGTGATGAGCGGCGCGGTGACCATGAAGATGATCAGCAGCACCAGCATCACGTCGATGAACGGGACCATGTTGATCTCGTTGATCGTGCGGCGTCCTCGGCCCCGGGATGAAACGGCGGGCATGCGTCGCGCCTCCGCTCAGCGGTTGGCCGGAGCCACCGACGATGCAGCGCCGCCGGCGGCCGGGTTGGCCGACAGGTTGCGCTGCAGGATGTTGGAGAACTCCTCGATGTAGGTTTCGAGGGCGATGGCGATCTTGTCGATCTCGCGGGCGAAGCGGTTGTAGCCCACCACGGCCGGGATGGCGGCGAACAGGCCGATGGCGGTGGCCACCAGCGCTTCGGCGATGCCGGGGGCCACGGTGGCCAGCGTCACTTGGGTGAGGGCGGCCAGGCCGGTGAAGGCATGCATGATCCCCCAGACCGTGCCGAAGAGGCCGACGTAGGGAGAGACCGAACCCACGGTGGCCAGGAACGAGAGGTTCTGCTCGGCCGCGTCCAGTTCGCGCTGGAAGCTCGCGCGCATTGCGCGGCGGGCGCCGTCGAGCAGGGTGGCGGGGTCGCTCACGTGGCGCTCGCGCAGCTTCTGGTACTCGCGCATGCCCGAGGCGAAGATGCGCTCCATGGGGCCGGCGAACTTGGCGTTCTGCGCGGCGGAGGCGAAAAGCTCGTTGAGGCTGGTGCCCGACCAGAACTCGCGCTCGAAGTCGTCGTTGAGCGCACGCATGCGGCGCAGCGCAAAGTACTTGCGGATGATCGCGGCCCAGCTGGCGATCGAGACGATCACCAGCAGCAGCACGACCAGTTGAACCACGAAGCTCGCATGGAGCAGGAGATTGATGATTGAAAGATCTTGGTTCATGGCTTGATAGGTTGAGTCATGGAGCCGCTGTAGCGCTCGAGGGTTCCCGTGACTTGTTTCGGTATGCGCGCTGGACGCAAGGTGGCTGCGTCCACCCAGCCGATGCGGATCGTGCCTTCGCACAGCAAGACGGGTGCCGCGGCACCTGTACGCTCTTGCTCTGTTTTTGATAGCACGCGCTGACCGATTATCAACGACGCGGTGCCGAGTTGTTGAAGATCGGCTGTAACCAGGAGTTCGTCGTCGAGCCGGGACGGGCGATGATATTTGAGCTGCGTTTCGCTCACCACGAACTGGCCGCCGGTTTCCTCGCGCAGCTTGCGCTGCTCGACGCCCAGCGAGCGCAGCCACTCGGTGCGGCCGCGCTCCATGAACTTCAGGTAGTTGGCATAGAAGACGATGCCGCCGGCGTCGGTGTCTTCCCAGTAGACGCGGATCGCGAACGCGTAGCTCATGAGGCCGCGGTCTCGGCCATGAGCCGCAGGCGCTCGATGGATTCCTGCAGGTGCGCCATCGAGCTGGCGGTGGAAAAGCGGATGAACTTGCCGGTCTCGGCCGTGCCGAAGTCGCGGCCCGGCGTCACGGCCACGTGCGCGCGCTTCATGGTTTCGAAGGCGAAGTCCCAGCTGCCCGAAATGCCCAGCTTCCCGGCGAAGCCGGTGCAGTCGGCCCAGGCGTAGAAGGCGCCGTCGGGCATCACGGGCACGTTCAGGCCCAGGGCGTTCAGTTGCGGAATGAACCAGTCGCGGCGGGCCTTAAATTCGGCGCGGCGGCGTTCGTACTCGGCGATGCTCGCGTCCTCGAAGCAGGCGAGCGCGGCGTACTGCGACACCGTGCTCGCGCAGATGAAGAGGTTCTGCGCCAGGCGCTCGACGACCGGCACCAGCACTTCGGGCACCACCAGCCAGCCCAGGCGCCAGCCGGTCATGTTGAAGTACTTGCTGAAGCTGTTGATGCTGATGACGTTGTCGTCGATGGCCAGCGCCGTCTGGCCGAAGGCGTCGTCATAGGACAGGCCGAGGTAGATCTCGTCGATCAGCGTGATGCCGCCGCGCGTCGACACCACTTCGTGTATGCGGCGCAGTTCGTCGGGCGCGATCGAGGTGCCGGTCGGGTTGGACGGCGAGGCGAGCAGCACGCCGCGCGTCTTGTCGGTCCAGGCGGCCTCGACCTTGGCGGCGGTGAGCTGGAAGCGCTCCTCGGCCGTGGTCGGCACCAGCACGGCCTTGCCGTCCGCGGCGCTCACGAAGTGGCGGTTGCACGGGTAGCTCGGGTCGGGCATCAGGATTTCGTCGCCCGACTCGATCAGCGCGAGGCAGGCCAGTTGCAGCGCGGCCGATGCGCCGGCGGTGACGACGATGCGCCGGGCCGGCACGTCGATGTTGAAGCGCTGGCGGTACCACGCGCTGATGCGTTCGCGCAGATGGTCCAGCCCGGTGGCCTGCGTGTACTGCGTGGCGCCGGCGCGCACCGCACGGGCGGCGGCTTCCTGCACCAGCGGCGGGGCGGTGAAGTCGGGTTCGCCGATGTTCAGGAAGATCATCGGCCGGTCGGTGTGGGCGACTTCGCGCGCCAACGCGCCGGCGGCTTTCGCCACTTCCATCACATAGAAGGGCTCGATGCGCTGCGCGCGCGTAGAAATTCTCATCGCACCCCCAGGCTGCGGCGTTGCACGCCTTCGCCTACCCCCTCGCAAGCGAGGGGGCGAGCGCCTTCGGGCGGCCGGGCGGCACTCCTCATGCCTTCGCTTTCCCCGAAGCCCGGTCGGCTTCCACTTCAAGCGGGCGCAGCTGCGGCGCCAGGCCGTTCAACACCGCGTTCACGTACTTGTGCCCGTCAGTGCCGCCGAATTCCTTGGCCAGCTCGATGCACTCGTTGAGCACCACGCGCCACGGCACGTCGAGGCAGTTCTGGAACTCGTACACGCCGATCCACATCACCGCGTGCTCGATGGGCGAGATTTCCTCGAACTTGCGGTCCAGCAGCGGGCGGATCAGCGCGTCGAGTTGCTCGGCGCCTTCGATCGAGCCGTGCAGCAGCGCGTCGTAGTGCAGGGCGTCGGCCTTGTGGAAGCCGGCGAGGTCGCGCGTGAAGTGGTCGATGTCGGTCGGGTCGTTGCGGCCCACCAGGTGCTGGTAGAGCGCCTGCAGCGCGAACTCGCGTGCGCGGCTGCGGTTCGACTTGGCCGAAGCCTTGCGCGCGCCGGTGCTCGTGAGGCCGACGCGCGACTGGCGCGGCTTGGCGCCATCGGCGGGCTTCGCGGGCTTGAGGGGCTTGGAGGTGTCTTCGGTCATGAAAGGGTGGCCAGCAGTTGCGCCATCTCGACCGCCACGCGGGCCGCGTCGCGGCCCTTGTCGGTCTGCCGGGCAACGGCTTGCTCGAGGTTTTCGGTGGTGAGGATCGCGTTGGCGATGGGAAGTCGGTAGTCGAGCGCGACGCGGCTCACGCTGGCGCCCGATTCGTTGGCCACCAGTTCGAAGTGGTAGGTCTCGCCGCGGATGATGCAGCCCAGCGCCACCAGCGCGTGGTAGCCGCCGCGCTCGGCGAGCGCCTGCAGCGCCACCGGCACTTCGAGCGCGCCGGGCACCTGCAGGTGGTGGATGTCGTTGGCGGCCACGCCCAGCGCCTCGAGTTCCGAAAGGCAGGCCGAGGCCAGCGCGTCGGTGATGTCGGCGTTGAAGCGCGCCTGCACGATGCCGATGCGCAGGCCTTTTCCGTTGAGTGGCGTGTTCTCGCCTTTATTTGCGCCTTGCATGGTCTGGTCAGTCTTTCGTGAGGTAGCCGGCAATCTCGAGGCCGTAGCCCGCCGCCATGCTCGGCATGCGACGCGGCGTGCCCAGCAGGTTCATCTTGTGCACGCCGCATTCGCGCAGGATCTGCGCGCCGATGCCGTAGCTGCGCAGGTCCATGCGGCCGCGCTCGGGGGCTTGCGCGGGGCGCGCCGTGCCGTCGAACTGGGCCAGCAGCTCGCCGGCGGTTTCGCCGCAGTTCAGCAGCACGGCCACGCCCTTGCCCTCGTTCGCGATGTGCGAGAGGCTGGCGTCCAGGCTCCACGAGTGCAGCGAGCGGTTGATTTCGAGCGCGTCGAGCACCGACAGCGGCTCGTGCACGCGCACCGACACCGTGTCTTCGGGCGCCCACTTGCCGCGCACCAGCGCCAGGTGCACGCCGCGGCTGGGCTTGTCGATGAAGGCGTGGGCGGTGAAGGCGCCCCAGTTGGTCTGGATCTCGCGGCAGCCGACCTTCTCGACCAGCGACTCGACGCGGCTGCGATGCTCGATCAGCGCGGCGATGGTGCCGATCTTCATGTTGTGCTCGGCCGCGAAGATCTGCAGGTCGGGCAGGCGGGCCATGGTGCCGTCTTCGTTCATCACCTCGCAGATCACGGAGGCGGGCGAGCAGCCGGCCATCGCGGCCAGGTCGCAGCCGGCTTCGGTGTGGCCGGCGCGCATGAGCACGCCGCCGTCCACCGCCTGCAGCGGGAAGATGTGGCCGGGCTGCACCAGGTCGGCGGCCACGGCGTTGGGCGCCACGGCGGCCTGCACGGTGCGCGCGCGGTCGGCGGCCGAGATGCCGGTGGTCACGCCTTCGGCGGCCTCGATGGACACGGTGAACGCGGTCGAATGCTTGGCGCCGTTGCGCTGGACCATCGGCGGCAGCTGCAGCCGCTCGCACATCTCGCGCGAGAGCGTCAGGCAGATCAGGCCGCGCGCATGGCGGGCCATGAAGTTGATGGCTTCGGGCGTGATGTGGTCGGCGGCGATGACGATGTCGCCTTCGTTCTCGCGGTCTTCCTCGTCCACCAGGATCACCATGCGGCCGGCGGCGAGGTCGGCCACGATGTCCTCTACCGGCGAAATCGGGGCTGGGGCGCGCGCGGCGCGGGGGACGCCGATCGGCGTGACGGAGGCGTTCATTCGGCTGTGTCCTTGGAATACGTGGAAGACGGGGGCACCAGCACGCCGGCCTGGAGCATGCGCTCCACGTAGCGCGCCACGGTATCGATTTCTAGGTTGACCTTCGAGCCGGCCTTCAGGCCGCCGAGGGAGGTGTTGTCGACGGTATGCGGGATCAGGTTGATGCTGACCTCGGCGCCGCCTTCGATGTCGGCCACCTTGTTGACGGTGAGGCTCACGCCGTTGATGGTGATCGAGCCCTTGTAGGCCAGGAAGCGGGCCAGCGCCTGCGGCGCGACCACGCGCAGCTCCCAGCTTTCGCCGACCGGCTCGAAGAAGCTCACGCTGCCGATGCCGTCCACGTGGCCCGACACGATGTGGCCGCCGAGGCGGTCGCTGGCGCGCAGGGCCTTCTCGAGATTGATGCGGCTGCCTTCGTCGGTCAGGCCGGCCGTCTTGTCGAGCGACTCGGCCGAAATGTCGATGGTGAACTGCCGTTTTTCGGGGACGAGGGTGGTAACGGTCATGCAGGCGCCGTTGAGCGCGATGCTGTCGCCCAGCCCGACGTCGTCGAGGTAGCCGTCGGGCGCCTCGATGCTGAGTCTTTTGCCGTAGGAGGAGGAGGTGCCGAGGTCGTGGATGGCGGCGATGCGCCCCACGCCGGTGATGATTCCGGTGAACATCCCGGCATTTTCGCAGACATCGTGAGCCCCCCGGCTCTTCATGGCGCTTTGCGCCATGTAATTCGCCACCCCCCGAGGGGGAGGCGCGGTCCGCCTTGGGGCGGCCCGGCGGCGGCCGCTCGTGCGCCGGAGGCTAGAACGCGTCCCTCCCGGCGATCCGGGCCACGATGCGCAGATCGGGGCCGAGCATGTCGACGGACTTGAATTCGAGGGGCAGGGCGCCGGCCAGCGAAGTCAGCGGACCGTCCGAATGCAGGTGGCTCGCGATGTCCAGGCCGCTGCCGATCAGCTTGGGCGCCAGGTAGACCAGCAATTCGTCTACACAGCCTTCGCGCAGCAGCGAGCCGTTGAGCTTGTGGCCCGATTCGACGTGCAGTTCGTTCACGCCGCGCGCCGCCAGGTCTTTCAGCATGGCGCCCAGGTCGACCTTGCCATTGGCATCGGGAAGGCAGGTGACGGTGGCGCCCCTTGCCTTCAGCGCCTTGGCTTTCTCGTCGTCGTGGCTGGCCGCGTAGATCCAGACGGCGCGGCCTTCGATGAAGATGTTCGCGTCGGGCGGCGTCTGCAGCCGGCTGTCCACCACGACCAGATGCGGCTGGCGCGGGGTCCGGACCAGGCGCACATCCAGGCGCGGGTTGTCCTCAAGCACGGTTCCGACGCCGGTCAGCACCGCGCTGGCGCGGGCCCGCCAGGCGTGGCCGTCGGCGCGGGCGGCTTCCGAGGTGATCCACTGGCTCACGCCGTTCTCGAGACCGGTCTTGCCGTCGAGCGACGCGGCGACTTTCATCCTTACCCACGGGGTCTTGCGGACCATGCGGCTCAGGAAGCCGATGTTGAGTTCCCTAGCCTCCTGCGCCCCCGGCCCGGTTTCGACCTCGACGCCCGCGGCGCGCAGCCGCTCGAATCCCTGCCCGGCGACCAGCGGGTTGGGGTCGGTGAGGGACGCGACGACGCGGCTCACGCCCGCCGCGATCAGCGCGTCGCAGCAAGGGCCGGTGCGGCCATGGTGGGCGCAGGGCTCCAGCGTGACCCAGGCAGTCGCGCCAACGGCGGAATTGCCCCGCGCCGCAGCATCGCGCAACGCCATGACTTCGGCATGCGGGCCGCCGACCTGCTGGGTGTGGCCCTGGCCGATCACGTCGCCGTTCGCGGCGACCAGCACGCAGCCGACGCGGGGATTGGGATCGGTCTCGGGGCCGGCCTGGCGCGCGAGATTCAGCGCCTGAATCATGAAATTCGCGGTTTGATTTGTCATTTCTTTTAACTTGAATTGCCTGAGTATTGAATTTTCAAGGCAATTGAAAACGGGAAGCCATTTGTCCATTTTTCTTGACCGTCCGTCATCGAATTGGCGCGTCGGCAGGAATTGAAAAATAGAATTTTCCGAATATCGAAGAGTCAGGGAGCTATCCGCCGGAGCACTGGAATGCGACGCGGCGGAACGTACAACATGAACAACGGATTTTGCGCGTCCTCGCGGGCGCATGCGCGCCATAGCGGTAGGCGACGGGGCTTCACCCTCGTCGAAATGATGGTTGCAATTGCTTTGGTGATCATCTTGCTGGCAGTGGCGCTGCCAAGTTTCGTCAGCCTGGTTGAAAAGTATCGCGTCGAGGGCATGGCCTCGGCCCTGACGGCGAGCGTGGGCCACGCGCGCTTCGAGGCGGCCCGGCGCGGAAAGACCGTGACTATCCGGGCGCGTCCCGGGTGCGTCGACAAAGGCTGGAGTTGTGGCTGGGACACCCTGGTCGGAAGCGGCGACGCCGTGGAAACCCTCAGGCGCCAGGAGCCCGATGCGCGGGTCGAGGTGAGGAAAACCGCGCCCGGCGTCATGTCGTTCGACGCCATGGGCGACTCCGACGGCGGTGACAGCTTCCGCCTCTACCCGACAGGAAAGGCCGGATCGTCCCGCGCCGTGATGTTGTGCGTTTCGCGTGCCGGGCGCCTTCGAGTGGCCAAGGGGCGCGACAAGTGCTGAGCGCTCCGACTCGCAAGCCGCATGGGCAGGGCTTGAGGCAAGCGGGCTTTTCGATGATCGAGGTCATGGTGGCCGTTGTCGTGCTTTCGTTCGGCCTGCTCGTGCTGGCCGGCTTCCAGTTGCGCGTGCTTTCCGAAAGCGCGGGCGCCAGCAACCGGAGCATCGTGGTGCGACTGGCAGGCGACATCGCCGACCGGATACGTGCCAACCGCTTTCCAGGCGCTGTAGCGGACAGCCCCTACGTGACCGACTGGTCGCCAGCGGACCCAACGGGTCCCGAGCCTTCATGCGTCGGGGCCGGCGCCCATTGCAGCGCCACCCAGCTCGCGGCCGACGATCTGTGGCGCTGGAAGCGCGCGGCGGCGGACGCGCTACCGGGTGGACTGGCCGACATACAGAGCAAGGCGACGGCCGGCGGTTTGCTGTTCGTGCATATCGCCTGGGACGAGCCTGCCGTCGCCAACCCGATCGCGCCGGACCCGGAGTGGAACTGTCCGGAGCGCAAGGCGTGTATCGAACTCGTCGTAGCGGCGCCGCAGCCATGAACGGCAAGGCGTTCTTCCCTTGCGCGCGGCATGCCGGTTTCACGCTGGTCGAGTTTCTCGTCGCACTGGTCATCGGCTCGGTGGTGGTGCTGGCCGCCGTTGCGAGCATGCTCGGCACCCGCACCGCAGCCATGGCGGGTGACGACGTGCATGTGCTCAACCAGTCCTCTGCGTTGGCGTTCAGGATGTTGGGCCAGCAGATACGGCAGGCCGGCTACACGCCTCTCGACGCCACGCAGCCGCTGTATTACTTCAACGTCAACCCGGACAAGGACACCCTTTTCAAGAACGAACCGGCGTTCTTCGCCATCAAGGGAGAAGAGTCGAAGAGCGGTTCGGGGAACGACACGCTGAAGGTCGGCTACGCGCCGAGCCCCGACTACTTCAAGGACTGCCTGGGTCAGCGCGCCAAGAGCGCGGCGGGCGTCACCTACGACGCGGCCCATCCCGCCGACCCGGAAAACGTGCGGTTGATCACCAGCGAGTTCGCGGTCGAGAATGGGACGCTGAGATGTCGGGGCAGCGGCAATGCCGCACCGCAGCCGCTCATCGACGGCGTGGAGCGCTTCGATGTGATGTACGGCGTGAGCGCCGGCGCGGGAAACGAAGCAGTGGTGCGCTACGTGACGGCAGCCGGCGTCGAGAATTTCAACCGGGTCCGCACGGTACGGGTCTGCCTGCAACTTGCGGGCAACTCGAGTAGCAATCCGGGCGGTGACTACACCGACTGCGACGGCGCGGCGAAAACCACCCGTGACGGCAAGCTGCGACGCGTCTACACGGCTGTCTTCGCACTGCGCAACAACCTGGAGGCGCCATGAGGCACCTCGTCGACCGCCGCACGCCTGCGGCGCAGCACGGGTTTTCGCTCTTCATCGTGCTGACCATGCTGCTGCTCTCGGCCCTGCTGGCGCTGGCCGGTGCGCGGACCGCCCTGTTGCTCGAGTCGGTGGCGGGCAACCAGCGCGAGCATCAGCGGGCCTTCGAGGCTGCCGAGGCGGCGCTGCTCGACGCCGAGCGAGACATCCGGCAGCTGGCCTATGCCGACTCGACCGAGACCTACGTTGCCTGCGCCGGACTCCCGAAGTCGCCCTGCCGCAGGGCCGAAGACGGCCGCGTCTTTCCCGACCGCGACACCGGTTGGGTGACCGTCTACATGAACGACGGCGCCAACAGCTGCGAGCAAGGTATCTGCTACTTCGCCGCGCCCGATTCGGTCGCGGCGGCGTCCGGGAGCGAGGCCTACCGGTTCTGGAGCCGCAATCCGTATGCGAGCGAGCACGCGTCATATGGGCAATTCACCGGGGCACCCCACGCCGGCAATCCGGCGCTGCGCAATGCGAAGTACTGGATCGAGGTCATCGACCGCAAGAACGGCAAATATCCCTTGTATCGGATCACTGCGGTCGCCACGGGCACTCGCAGCGCGAGCACTGCGGGCGGCACGCAGGTCGAATTGCAGATGGCCTTCGATCCTGATCCGGTCGCCGCCAGGATGAATTGAACAGCGTGGCAGGGCGAAGCATGAAGATCAAATGTTTCTTGAGGGCTGCCGCAGTGTCCGGCCTGATGCTGGCGCAGGGCGTCGGCTACGCAGCGCAGTACCCGCTGGCACCGGCGCCGAGGCTAAGCTGCAGCGTAAGCTACCCCGGCTCGGTGGATCGCCCGATCACGGCTGTTTCTATTTCGGCCAGCGCCTCCAGGGTTTCGACCGGCACGGCGGTCTACAGGGCGGGCTACGACATGGCCAACTGGTCGGGCACGCTCACCGCTACCAGGTTCGGCGCCGACGGCCGGCTGGCGAGCGTGGCCCAATGGTCCGCACGCGACCTGCTCGACACCCGCATGGCGGCGGCGGGCGCGCACGGCAGCAACCGCAAGGTGCTCAGCTTCTCGGGCACCGCTGCTGCAACGGCTACCAGCGCTGCGACAAGGGGCACCGGAATTCCGTTCCGCTGGGCCAACCTGAGCGACACGCAAAAAGCCGCGCTCAAGGGAACCACCAGCACCGATGACAAAGACACCGCGCTCGGGCGGGCCGTGCTCGACTTCCTGCGCGGAGACCGCAGCAACGAGGGCGCGGGCCTGCAACTGCGCAAACGCGGGCATGTGCTTGGCGACATCGTGGGCTCCGGCGTCTGGTACGCGGGAAAGCCCAACAGCGGCTTCACCAGCGATGCCTATGCCAAATTTGCCTCGATCGCCCGCACGCCGATGGTCTACGTGGGCGCCAACGACGGCATGCTGCACGCCTTCGACGCGGGCTCTGGACAGGAAGCGTTCGCCTATGTGCCCGAAGGGCTCTACGGCACGGCGGCCGCGCCAAAGCTCAAGCGGCTCAGCG
The DNA here is from genome assembly GCF_003019815.1 of Variovorax sp. PMC12. Lineage (NCBI taxonomy): Bacteria > Pseudomonadati > Pseudomonadota > Betaproteobacteria > Burkholderiales > Comamonadaceae > Variovorax > Variovorax sp. PMC12. The sequence goes on along the minus strand of NZ_CP027773.1, from coordinate 1,648,506 downwards.
AAGGCAGTTATTCGCACAGGTACTACGTCGACGGCAGCCCCTTCGTGGCTGACATTTACATGGGTGCGACCGCCACCGCCTCGACCACCGATGCCGAGAAAGTGGCTGCATGGAAGTCTTTCCTCGTGGGCACGCTGGGGGCGGGCGGCAAGGGCTACTTCGTGCTCGACGTCACCAAGCCCCAGGACATCGACGAGACCATGGCCCGCGAAACGGCACTCATCGACACGACCGCGCTTTCCGACGACGACCTGGGCCATCAGTTTCAGCAACCCGCGCTCGACTCCTTCTCGAGGCGCGCACTGCAACTGGCCCCGCTGAACAACGGCCGCAAGGCCGTGATCCTGGGCAACGGCTACAACAGCACGAGCGAGAAGGCGATGCTGTGGATCCAGTATCTCGACGGCGACCAATCGATCCTCAAGATCCCGGCGCCCGTCACGCAGGGCGCGGGCACCGGCAACGGACTGTCGGCTCCGCGGGTGATCGACCGTGACGGCGACGGCAAGGTCGACCTCGCCTATGCGGGCGACCTGCTGGGCAACATGTGGCGCTTCGACCTGAGCGACCGCGACGGCAGCAAGTGGAAAGCGACCCTGGGCTCCGCACCCACTGCATCGAGCCTCGACAACGTGCCGCTGTTCGCGGCCGGCGCCACGCAGCCGATCACCGCGGCGCCGGTGGTCGCCGGCCATCCGCTCGGCGGCTACATGGTGGTGTTCGGCACGGGAAGGCTGTTCGCCGTCGGTGACGACAGCAATACCGCCAACCAGTATCTCTACGGCATCCGGGACGGGGCCAACGGCACGACAGGCACGGCCGTGCTGACCGACCTGGTGGCGCAGACCGTCGGTGGCACCACTGTCGAGACAGACGGTGGCGAGTTCCGCAACGTCTCGAACAACAGCGTGAGCTACAGCGGCTCGCGCGCCAAGCGTGGCTGGTATTTTCAGCTGCCGGCCGCCAAGGAGCGCATCGTCTATCCGGGCGACGCCTTGAGCAGCAGCGCCGGCCTGTTCTCGAGCACCGTTCCCGGCTCCGGCAGCAACGCGCTCGACTGTACTGCGGGCACCAACGACGACGGATGGTCGATGGTGGTCGACTTCTTCGACGGCTCCGCGCCCGACGGCATTGACTACGGCACAGCCACCACCACCACGACCAGCTATCTCGGTTTCCGTAACAGCTCGGGCAAGGACGACATCGTCTTCGAGCCGCAGGGCCGGGAGAAGGGCAAGGACGTGATCTGCAATGCGGCCGGCGAGTGCAAGGCGCCGATAAGGCCTGACATCGTGCGCCGTTTCGGCTGGCGCAATCTGCTGTCGCCGTCGAACTGATGGCGCAGCCGAGGCAAACCATGAACAGCTATTCCAAGCCGCCGCGCCGCAAACAGATCCGCTCGCGCGGCTTCACGTTGATCGAGCTGATGATCGTAACGGCGGTGATCGGCATCCTCGCCGCCATTGCCTACCCCTGCTACACGCGCTACGTGCTGCGGGCCAAGCGCGCCGATGCCAAGCAACAGCTGTTGCAGGCGGCGCAGTGGACCGAGCGCTACATGACCGCCAATGGACGCTACCCCCCGCCGACCGTCGCGCTGCCGGCAGGACTGGGGCAGTCGCCACCGTCCGGCACGGCGAACTATGCCATCAGCTTTGTCTCAAGAAACGAGACCAGCTACACCTTGCAAGCCGTTCCTGCGCGGGCTTCGCGCAACGACGAGTGCGGGACGCTCACGGTCAACCACCAGGGCGTCAAGCTGGCCGGCAATAGCACCGACGCATCGAGTGCGCTGGTGCAGCTTTGCTGGAACCGTTGAGGTGCCTGTGAGAGTGCTGCGGCGGTTGCCGTCGCGGCTCAGATGTCGCGCAGCAACTGCCTGAATTCGTCCACGTCCTCGAAGCTGCGGTACACCGATGCAAAGCGCACGTAGGCGACCTTGTCGAGCTTCTTGAGTTCGCGCATCACGAGCTCGCCCACCTTGGTCGAGTCGATTTCGCGCAGGCCGCTGGCCAGCAGCTTCTGTTCGATGCGAAGCAGGGCGTTGTCGATCTGCTCGATGCTCACCGGGCGCTTGCGCAGCGCCAGCATCATCGAGGCGCGCACCTTCGACGAATCGAAGTCGGCGCGGCTGCCGTCCTTCTTGACGACGACCGGGAAGTTGACGTCGGGCCGCTCGTAGGTGGTGAAGCGCTTGTCGCAGGCGCTGCACTGGCGGCGCCTGCGGACGAAGTCGGCGTCTTCCGAAACGCGGGTCTCGACGACCTGCGTTTCAAGATGACCGCAAAAAGGGCATTTCATGCGGTCAGGACTTCCGGCTCAGCGGTAGACAGGGAAACGGCTCGTCAGCGCATGCACCTTGGCGCGCACGGCGTCGATGTTCGCCGCGTCGCGCGGGTTCTCGAGCACGTCGGCGACCAGGTTCGCGGTGATGCGGGCCTCTTCGTCCTTGAAGCCGCGGGTGGTCATGGCGGGAGTGCCGATGCGCACGCCGCTGGTGACCATCGGCTTTTCCGGGTCGTTGGGGATCGCGTTCTTGTTGATCGTCATGTGGGCGCTGCCCAGCACGGCTTCGGCTTCCTTGCCGGTGATGCCCTTGGCGCGCAGGTCGACCAGCATCACGTGGCTTTCGGTGCGGCCGCTCACGATGCGCAGGCCGCGCTCGGTGAGGGTGTCGGCCACGATCTGAGCGTTCTTGACCACCTGTTGCTGGTAGGCCTTGAACTCGGGCGACATGGCTTCCTTGAACGCGACGGCCTTGGCGGCGATCACGTGCATCAGCGGGCCGCCTTGCAGGCCGGGGAAGATCGCGCTGTTGATGGCTTTCTCGTGCTGCGACTTCATCAGGATGATGCCGCCGCGCGGGCCGCGCAGGCTCTTGTGGGTGGTGGAGGTGACGATGTCGGCGTGCGGCACCGGGTTGGGGTACACGCCCGCGGCCACGAGGCCGGCGTAGTGGGCGATGTCGACCATGAAGATCGCGCCGACGTCCTTGGCCACCTTGGCGAAGCGTTCGAAGTCGATGCGCAGCGAGTAGGCCGAAGCGCCCGCGATGATCAGCTTGGGCATGTGCTCGTGCGCCTTGCGTTCCATCGCGTCGTAGTCGATGGCTTCGTTGGCGTCGAGGCCGTAGCTCACCACGTTGAACCACTTGCCGCTCATGTTCAGCGGCATGCCGTGGGTCAGGTGGCCGCCTTCGGCCAGGCTCATGCCCATGATGGTGTCGCCGGGCTTCAGGAAGGCGAGCATCACGGCTTCGTTGGCAGAAGCGCCGCAATGCGGCTGCACGTTGGCGGCGTCGGCGCCGAAGATCTGCTTGACGCGGTCGATGGCCAGCTGCTCGGCCACGTCGACGTGCTCGCAGCCGCCGTAGTAGCGCTTGCCCGGGTAACCTTCGGCGTACTTGTTGGTGAGCTGCGAGCCCTGGGCGGCCATGACGGCCGGCGAGGCGTAGTTCTCGCTGGCGATCAGCTCGATGTGGTGTTCCTGGCGCGCGTTTTCGGCTTGAATGGCGGCCCAGATTTCGGGATCGGTCTGTTCGACCAGGATATTGCGTTGGTACATGGCAGTCCTTTGAAGACGAGGTCCTTGTTCTTCAACCAAACAAGGGCTGCCCAGGCGAACGGCTGAACGCCTGTTGTGGCCAGGCGGTACGCTTCCCAGTGGTATTCCACGTCAGCGCGGGGCACCTTTTTCGGGTGCTGCGCCTATCGCCAGTCGCGTACGAGGCCGAGTGTAGCTCACACCCGGCCAGGACAGCTTCAGGAAACGCCGGAAAGCAGGGCGACCTTGGCGGGTTCGGAGCCTTCATCGGCCTTGACCGGCGCGGGTGCGGGCGTCACGACCGGAATCGGCTGCGCGCGCACGGTCGTGCGGGGCGGCAGCACCGACGGCGCGCGGCCGCTGGCAACCTGCAGCAGGCGCTCGTGCTCGGCCATCACCTTGCCGGCGTAGCCGCCGTCGTCTTCGAGGTTGGCCGCGCCCACGTAGTAGCGCAGGCCGCCTTCGAGCGATCCGGCGCGGGCGATGCATTCCTGCAGCACTTTGACCCCGACGCGCATGTTGGTCACGGGGTCGAAGGCGGTGAGCGTGCCGCCCGCGCTTTCATACTTGTCGCCATGCACGCGGGTCATGACCTGCATCAGGCCCTGGGCGCCGACGTGGCTCTGGGCAAAGGGGTTGAAACTGGATTCCACGGCCATGATGGCCAGGATCAACGTCGGGTCGAGCTTGGTGCGCTTGCCGATGTTGTAGGCCTCGGCGACGAGCACGCTCAGCGGCTCGGGCGCCACGCTGTACTTCTTGCTCAGCCAGTAAGCCACGGCGGCCTGCTGCTTGGGCAGGTCGCTGGGGCTCGCGGCGGTTGTGCGCTCGATGGCGGTCGGCTCGAGGTCGGTGGCTTCAGGCGCGGGCTTGCGCGACTGCAGCCAGCCCATCAGTTGCTCTTCGCCGGTCTTGCGCAGGTCGGGCCGCGCCACGAGGGCGAGGGCCGCGAACACGATGGCCAGGCCGACCAGTGCAAACCCGTTGTGGGTGATTTCAAAAAAGCCGTCTGCCACATCGGACACGAAGGTCCTTAGCCCGCGGGCTGTGGCATCGAACGCCTTGTTCATCGCTCTTCCTTTCTGTGCGGCACCTGATACGCAAAGCCGGTGAGGGCGATGGATGAAGGCAGCGGCGCTTGGATTGGTACGAATCAGGCTCCGCGCATGGAGTGGAGGTGGGTTGGGAGCGCGGCGACCTGATCAAGCCGGTTGGGATTCGGCAGCGGATTCAGGGAGGCCCCTCTGCGTCAGGCAGTCAGGGCAGGCCGGATTCTAGCGTGGGTTAATACCTGGTCAAGCATAAGGAATTGCATCTTTATGCTAATAGTTGTTTAAAAAGTTCATGGTTTCGAGGTGTTTTGTCTTAGGTGAAATCCCTTTGTAAATTGCATTTGCAAAGCAAGGGTGCGGCGCCTAATCTGAACGGGCCTGAGGTTTTCAGGCATTTTTCCGAGGTCAGGCAGCCTGAGGTGTAAGTCGAGGGCTCGAACGACCGAGGATCCACGGTGGCAATCTCTTGCTGCCAGCACGGCGGGAACCATTGACTTCCGGTCGCGCGAAACGATGGCATGGGTCTAGCGCCCGCCATCAAGCCCGGTGGCAAGACCTTCGTCGAGCCATCGGGCTTTCTTTTTCTGCGCACTGCGCAGCAGCTTCTCCGGTGTTTGCGGTATTTCTTCCGAAGCGCGGCTGCGGTTGCTGCGCCAACGGGGAGTTGAAGCGTCTTTGCGGCACACTCCGGCGATGGACGTAGCTTCGATCAAACAGAACAAATGGGTGCGGCGTGGGATCGTCGCGTTGCTGTCGTTGTTGGCCTTCTGGGTCATCGCCTGGCTGGCGGTGCCGCCGATCGCCAAGAGCCAGCTCCAGAAGATCGCAAGCGAGAAGCTTGGCCGGCAAGTGACCGTCGGCAAGGTCGACTTCAAGCCCTGGACGCTGGAGCTCACGTTGAACGATCTGCGCATAGCCACCGCCGATGGCAGCAGGTCGCAGTTGGCCGTCCAGCGCATCTATGCCGATGCCGAGCTGCAATCCATCTTCCGCCTCGCACCGGTGATCGACGCCGTGGCCATCGACGCGCCGTCCGTCCTGCTCACGCACCAGGCCGACGGCAAGTACGACATCGACGACATCCTTGCCAGGCTGTCGGCCGGCCCGCCCGCCGACCCGAAGGCCAAGCCGGCGCGCTTCGCGGTCTACAACATAGCGATCAATGGCGGCTCGGTCGACTTCGACGACCAGACCGTCAAGCGCAAGCATGAGCTGCGCGACTTCGTGCTCAAGGTGCCTTTCCTGAGCAACCTCGATTCGAAGCGCGACATCAATACAGAGCCCAAGCTGGCGTTCGTGCTCAACGGCAGCAAGTTCGACTCCGCCGCTCTCACCACCCCCTTCGCCGACAGCCGCAAGACGGACGCGCACGTGCAGTTCAAGGGGCTCGACCTGGTGCCGTACCTCGGCTACATCCCGGGCGGACTGCCGGTGCGCCTGCAGGCGGGCAGCCTCGACGCCGACCTGAAGATCGGCTTCGAGCACGGCGCCACCAACGGACTGAAGATCACCGGCACCGTCGAGGCGCACACCACCAAGGTGGCCGACGCTCGCGGGCGCGACCTGCTGGCCTTCGAGTCGCTCAAGCTCGCGCTGGACGACGTGCGGCCGCTGGAGTCGGTGTTCCACCTGAGCGAGATCGCGCTGGTCAATCCGCAGCTGGCGGTGGCGCGCGACGCCGCCGGCCAGCTCAACCTGCTGGCCACCGACCCCGCCACCGGCGCGACCGAAAAGGCCGCGCCCCTTCCGGCGGCGCCCGCGAACCCGCCAGCCGGCCAGCCGGCCGAGAAGCCGGTGCTGAAGGTGCAGGTCGACAAGTTCGCGCTGAGCGGCGGCCGTATCGGCTGGCGCGACGAAACAGTCAAACCCGCCGCGGCCATCGACGTGACCGAACTCGGATTCGATGTCACCGGCGTCACCTGGCCCATGGACAAGCCGGCCCAGTTCAACGGCAGCACCGCCATTGCCGGCGCCTCGCTCAAGTTCAAGGGCAGCGCCACCGACAAGGTGGCCAACGTGGAAACCGAGGTCGATGCGCTGCCGCTGTCGCTGGCCGCGCCTTATCTGGCGCAGAGCCTGGAGCCCACGCTCGACGGCAAGCTCAGCGGCCAGATCGACATCGCCTGGGCCCAGCCCAACCTCAAGTTCAAGGCCCGCCGCCTGGCCGCGGACGGGCTCGCGCTGACGCAGGCCAAGACCGCGCTGGCCAGCGTCGGGCGCTTCGAGCTGGTCGACGCCGAGGCCGACATGACGAACCACACGCTGAACGTGGCTTCGTTCACCGCCACCAATCCCAAGGTGCGCATCGAGCGCGACAACGAGAAGCGCTGGATGTTCGAGCGCTGGCTCAAGACGCCGGCCGGCGACGGCGCCAAGGAAGCCGAAGCCAAGGTGGCGGCGCCGAAGCCCGCCGCCGCCGAGGCGCCGCAGCCCGGCGCCAACACCAAGCCCTGGGCGCTGACCATCGGCAAGCTGGCCGTCGACAACGGGGCGCTCTCTTATTCAGACAAGGCTTCCGCGACCCCGGTGACGATCGAAGTCACCGCGTTCAAGCTGCTCGCCCAGAAGCTCGCCCCCGAAACGAACGCCACTTCGCCGCTGGAAGTGTCGGGCCGCATCGGCTCCGGGCGCTCCGAGCCGGGGCGCTTCGACTACAGGGGCAACGTCGTGCTCAAGCCGCTGGCGGCCGAGGGGCGGCTCGAGGTGGCGTCGTTCCCGGCGCATGCCTTCAAGGCCTACTACGCCGACGCGCTCAACGTCGACATCCGCCGCGCCTTCGCGAGCTATCGCGGCACCGTGCGCTACGCGGCCACGCCTGCCGGCATGAGCATCAAGCTGGCCGGCGATTCCGCGCTCGACGACTTCCGGGCCAACAGCATTTCTCTCACGCAGTCGCCGGGCTTCGACCGCAACAACAACCAGTTGCTGAGCTGGAAGACGCTGAGCCTGCGCGGCCTGCAAGTCAGCATGGCGCCAAACACGGCCCCGGCGGTCGATGTGCGCGAGACCACGCTGACGGACTTCTTCGCCCGCGTGATCGTCGACCCGACCGGCCGGCTGAACCTGCTGAGCCTTACCAAGAAGGGCGAGGCGGAAGCCAACGCCGCGGCCGCCGCGGCCGGCGAGGCCAGCACCCGCAAGGGGCCGGGCGGAACGACCACCACCACAACGGCGGCCCGGGCGGCGGCGCAGAAGCCCGCAGGTCGCTCGGTATCGGCCGAGGAAATGGTCGGCGGCGCGCCCGAACCCGCCAGGCCGGCGGCAATCGCCGCGGCGCCGGCAGCGTCGGCAGCGGTCGATACGGGCCTGGCGCCGGTCATCAACTTCGGCCCGATGAGCCTGGTGCACGGCAAGATCGACTTCACTGACCTGTTCGTCAAGCCCAACTACTCGGCCGACCTCAGCGAGCTGACCGGCAAGCTCAGTTCGTTCTCGTCCAATCCGCCGAAGGGCGAGGGCGGACGGCCCGCGCTGGCCGACCTCGAACTGCGCGGCAAGGCGCAGCAGACCGCGGCACTGGAAATCACCGGCAAGCTCAATCCGCTGGTCAAGCCGCTCGAACTCGACATCACCGCCAAGATGCGCGACCTCGACCTCGCGCCGCTGTCGCCGTACTCGGTGCGCTACGCCGGCCACGGCATCGAGCGCGGCAAGATGAGCATGGACGTCAACTACAAGGTGGCGGCCGACGGCCAGCTCACGGCCACCAACAAGCTGGTGCTCAACCAGCTGCAGTTCGGCGACGAAGTGGCGGGCGCGCCCGCCAGCCTGCCGGTGAAGCTGGCGGTGGCCCTGCTGGCCGACCGCAACGGCGTGATCGACGTCGACCTGCCGCTGAGCGGCTCGCTCAACGACCCGCAGTTCAGCGTCGGCCCGCTCATCTGGAAGGCGGTGGTCAACCTGATCGTCAAGGCCGTGACCGCGCCGTTCAGTTTGCTGACCGGTGGCCTGGGCGGCGGCAGCGGCGAGTCGAGCGCCATCACCTTCGACGCCGGCAGCTCGGACCTGAGCGCCGCCGCCAAGGAAAGCCTGGACAAGGTCGCGAAGGCCCTGACCGACCGGCCCACGCTGCAGATGACGGTCGCGGGCACCGCCAGCCTCGAAAAGGAGCGCGACGCCTACCAGCGCCAGCGCGTGCGCCAGCTGACCCTGGCGGAGAAGCGCCGCGTCGCGGTGCGCGGCGGCCAGGCCGGCACCGACGTGCCGCCCGTCACCGATGCCGAATACCCCGAGCTGCTGACCGCCGTCTACAAGCGCGCGGACATCACGAAGCCGCGCAATCTCGTCGGCCTTGCCAAGGACCTGCCGCTCAAGGACATGGAAAACCTGCTGTTCGCGAGCGTGCCGGTCGACGAGGAGTCGATGCGGCAGCTGGCGGTCGAGCGCGGCGCGGCCGTGCGCGACTACCTGCTTGCGAAGAGCGTGCCGAGCGAGCGCCTGTTCCTGGGCGCGGTGCGCACCACCGCCAGCGGCGCCGACTGGAAGCCGGGCGCCGAGCTCAGCCTCACCATGAAGTGACGCGGCGCAAGCGCTTCGGGACTTGGTTTTTCTCCACGGCTTGCTATATATGTAGTCCGTCAATCTCCCAGCCAGCAACCCCGGGCTCGCCACGTTTCCAGGGCGGAATTCGGCGGCCGGCCGCAAGTGGGTGAAAATGTCGATGTGCGCCGGCCTTTGCCGGCGCCTTCGCTTTCTCTACTAAGACAACGATTTCGCGCAGTGACCTCTACTTCTTCCAAGCCACACGACATTCAGGCCCTCGACACGCTGACCGGCGGCGCCTTCACCGCGCCGACTTCCGGCGAGCGCGCCGCGCGCATCCGCGACTGGCTCGCTGGCAACCCCGCGCCCGAGCAGATGCAGGAGGTCTTCAAGGAGCTGAGCGGACGCGACAAGGGCGCTGCACGCCTGCTGCGCGAAAAACTCGACGAACTCAAGCGCGCCAAGGGCCAGGAGGCCATCGCCGCCGAATGGGCGCAGAAGGCCGAGGCGCTGCTTGCACAGTCCAAGCTCAACATCGCGGACGCGCTGGCGTGGCAGCGTGACGCCGCCAAGGCCGGCGCACCGCTGTCGCGCGAACCGCTGGCCGGCCTGAAGCTCAAGCTGGCGGAGCGCGTCAAGGGCATCGAAGACCTGCAGCACCGCGCGCAGGTGCACCGCGAAGCCGCAGTGCTGCTGGCCCAGCGCTTCGAAGTGCTGTCGACCAAGGGCTGGCAGGACGCCCAGGCCGCCGAGGAATCGCTGCGCGCCGACGTGGCCCACTGGCAGCAGCAGGCGACCGAAATCACCGGCGATGCCAACTGGACCAGCCTGGACGCCAAGTTCGCGCCGCAACTCGAATCGTCGAAGTCGCAGCTGCTGGTGGTGTCCGATTCCTTCCATAGCGCGTTGGCCCTGGCCATTGCCGCCTCCGCCGACGCAGCGGCGCCGCTGCCGCCGGTGCCCGTGTGGGCCGACGAACTGCGCGCCGCGCGCGGTGAAGTCCTGGCTCCCAAGGTGGCCGCTCCGGCACGCCCTGCCGCGCCCAAGGTCGATCCGGCCGTGCGCGCCGCCGCCCAAGACGCGGTGCAGGCCGCGCTCGCCAAGCTCGAGCAGGAAACCGCCGAAGGCCACGGCAAGGCCAGCGCCGGCGCCGCAGCCGCGCTGCGCGCCGTGCTCAAGGAACACGGAAAGCTGGTCGAGGCGCCGCTCGAAGCCCGCGTGCATGCCGCGCTCGTGGCCGCCGGCGAACTCGAAGGCTGGCAGCGCTGGAGCGCCGACAAGGTCCGCGAAGACCTCGTCGCCAAGGCCGAAGGCCTGCTCAAGCGTCCCGAAGGCCAGGCCCTCGGCGGCCGCAAGATGCAGGAAACGCTGCGCGCCCTGCGCGACCAGTGGAAGCAGGCCGACCAGGGCGGCGTGCCGAACCACGCGCTGTGGAAGCGCTTCGACGAAGCCTGCAACGAGGCCCACAAGGTGGTCGAGGCCTGGCTGGAGAAGGTTCGCGCCGACGCCGCCGAGCACCGCGCCCATCGCGTGGCGCTGATCGAAGAGGTCAAGGCCTGGGCGGCGGAACACGCCGGCGCCACCGATCTGAAGGCCCACAACCGGGCGCTGCACCAGTTCGCCGACCGCTGGCGCGATGCCGGCCATGTGGGCGAGAAGGTGTTCGCCGAGCTGCAGCCGCAATGGAACGAAGCCTTCGGCGCCGCCCGCGCACCGTTCGAGACCGCGCAGAAGGCGAGCGTCGAGCGCCGCCAGGCCATGATCGCCGAGGCGACCGAGCTCGGCGCCCAGCCGATGCTGCGCATCGACGCCGTCAAGGCGCTGCAGCAGCGCTGGCAGGCCGAGGCGCAGAGCGTGCCGCTCGACCGCCGCCACGAACAGAAGCTGTGGGACGCTTTCCGCGCGCCCATCGACGAGGCTTTCAACCGCAAGACGGCCGAGCGCGAAAAGGCGTCGGCCGCCATGAGCGAGCACGACCGCCATGTTCTCGACGCCTCGAAGGCGCTCGATGCCGCCAACGCCGGCGGCGACGTGCAGAAGATCCGCGCCGCCATCGCCCGCCTGGAAGCGGCGCTGCGCGGCGAAGCCCCGCCGCCGGCTCCAAAGGCCGAGCAGGCAGCCGCCGCGAGCGACGGCCCGTCGGTCGGCGCGACCGAGGTCGTGGCTCCGGGCCAGGCCGCCGCCGAATTCGGCGAGAGCGCCGAACAGGCACCCAGCCCGAGCGACGCGGAAGCCTCGCCCGGCACGCACACCGAGGCGCCCGCTGCTTCGGCCGATCTGGTGGCGCCCGCCGATGGCGCCGATGCATCGGCACGCACCGACGCCGCTGCGCAAGCCCCTGCCGCCGCGGCGAAGCCCGCTCCCAAGCCGGTGGTGGCCATGCGCGGCGACGACCGTCCGAGCAGCAAGAAGGCCGAGGCGGCACCCGCCGCTCGCGGTGCCGGCGGCCGCTTCGGTGACCGGCGCGATGCCGGCCGGCCGGGTGCGGGCGGCCCGGGTCGCCCCGGTGGCGACCGCGGCGCGCCGCGTTCCGGTGACCGCGGTGATCGCGGCGCCCCTGGCGGCCGCTTCGGCGACCGTCCGCCGCGTGAAGATCGCGGCCCGCGCCTCGGCGACGCGGCCTTCCGCGCCCAGCGCGAAGCGCTCGAGCGCGCCGACATGGCGCTGCGCAAGCTTGCCGCCCAGGCGCACGGCGAAGCCCTGACGCAGGTGCTCGGCGCCTGGGAGCAGCGCGATGCGGCGCGTCTGCCGAGCGTCCAGGAACTGGGCCGCGCGGTGACGCCGGCGGTGCGCACCGGCTGGTCGCAGGCCATCGGCTCCGCGCCGACCGCTGCCGCCAGCGATGCCGCCGAAGCGCTGTTGCGCCTCGAAATGGCAGCCGAAGTGCCGACGCCCGCCGAGCAGCTCGACGCACGCCGTGCGCTGCAGCTCAAGCTGCTGACGAAGCGCGGCGATCCGGCGCCGGCCCAGACCTGGGGCCAGGATGCCGGCAAGGTGCTGGCCGCCGCGCACGACGCCGCGAGCGCCCGCCGCCTGCAGAATGCGCTGAAGGCACTGCTGCGCAAGTAAGGCCGGCCTTTTCTTTCGGCCATGAAAAAAGACGCCCTCGGGCGTCTTTTTCATTGGGCTGCGAGCCAGACAGGGGGAGGGTCAGACTTTCTCGCCGATCACTGGCGTCTGCACCGCCGCCGCCTGTTCGGCCGCATGGCCGCTGGCGATGCGGCGCCGGAGGAGCAGTCCGCCAATGCCCAGCAGCAGGGCAACGGCGCCGACGATCAGCGTGCCCTTGTCGGTGGCGCTGGATGCGGCTGCCTTGTCCTTGTTTTCCATGATCTTCTGCACATCGGCCAGCGACACCACGGGCTGGCCCTTGAGCTTGACCTCGTAGACGAGGTTGTTGTCCGAGGGATCGACGCGTACGTCGACTGCTTCGTCGATCAGCGGCTCGAGCTTGCTGCGGCCGACCGCGTAGTCCACGCGCCATTTCTCGGTGCTGCCGTCGGCCAGCTTGGCATCGAGCACGAAGTAATGGCGCGTGGTGCTGCCGCCGCGCCGGCGCTTGGTGGTTTCCGTGATTTCGCTGCCGCTGACGATGGTGCCGCTCCTGGCCACCAGGTCTTCGACCGCGGTGCCGTGCGTGTCAGCGTTGGCCTTGAATTGCGCGTAGCCCGCCCACCCCAGAATCCCGATGCCGATCACCAGCGCGAGCCATGCCTTGCCAGTGAGTTGATAGAGCCAATCCCTCATGTTGTTTACCTTTTTTGCGAGTTGATAACCCGTCAATGGTAAAGGCTGGAGCGCTATCAAATAAATAGCAAGCAATCGAGATCAGGCTTGGGATTGGGGCCTTTTAGGCAGAAAGAATTCATCGAAGATCGCGAGCACTTCGGGGAAGTCCCGGCTGAAATTCGGGCGGTTCACGAAATAGGCCTCGCAGGCGACCGCGAAGAACTCGCTGATCGATGTCGCCCCGTAGGCGTCGAGCCAGGGTGGCTCGGCGCCGAAGCGTTCGGCCAGGATGGTTTTTTCGCGGAAGTCTTCGTAGGCGGGCTTCATCACGGCCATCCACGCCGCGCGGGCCTCGCGCGCACTGCGCTTGCCGGCAAAGCCGGCGGGCAGCGGCGGGCAGCCGTTGGCGTCGCCGTTGCGCATGTCGATCTTGTGGGCGAACTCGTGGATCACGACGTTGTAGCCGCGGTCCGAGGTGATGCTGCTCGCGAGCACGTCGTCCCAGCTCAGCATGACGGGGCCGCGGTCCATGGCCTCGCCGGCCACGACTTCGTTGTACTCGTGCACGACCTGCGCGTCGTCGACCACCTTGCGGCGGGCCACGACCTCGGAGCGGTGCACCACGATGCCGACGAAGTCGTCGTACCAGGCCAGGCCGCCCTTGAGATGCAGCACCGGCAGCACGGCCTGCGCGGCGATGGCCAGCGCCACCTCATTGGTGATGCTGAAGTTGCGGGCGCCGTGGAATTCCTTGTCGCGCAGGAACTCGGCGGTGAGGGCGCGCAGCCTTTGCAGGTCGGCGGCGGGGCGATCGGCGAGGAAGGCGTAGCGCATGAGCACCGCCTGCCATGCGGCATCGGGAATCGGGGGCAGGGCGCGCAACCGGCGCAGCCACTTGAACATCGGCGGCGGCGGCGCGGCTAGCGCAGGTCGACGCGCTGGGCGCCGGCGGGGGAAAGACAGAGCAATTGCGCGCGCGGCGGATGCGCGGCTGCGTCCCAGTCGCTCAGCACGATGCGGCGCATGCCTTCGCCCAGGTCGTGGTCGGCGGGGCGGTGCGTGTGGCCGTGCACCAGCGTGTGGGCCTGGGCCTGCCGCAGCCATTGGCGCGCGGCGGCGGTGTCGACGTCGGCCCAGACGACGGAGGGATCGCGCTTGCGGTCTTCGCTCTGCACCCGCATCGAACGCGCGAGCGCACGGCGCTCCTCGAGCGGGCGCGCGAGAAACGCGGCCTGCCACGCGGGCGTGCGCACCTGGGCGCGGAACTTGAGGTAGTCGGTGTCTTCGAGGCAGAGGGCGTCGCCGTGGCTCAGCAGCCATCGCTGGCCATGCAGCACCAGCACCGTGGGGTCGTCGAGCAGCGTGAAGCCGCACCGTGCCGCGAGTGCGGGGCCGATCAGGAAGTCGCGGTTGCCGTGCATGAAGTACACCGGCAGCCGCTGCGCCGTGCGGCGCAGCAGTTCGGCGCATTGCGCCTCGAAGCCGGGCTGGGCGGCGGCATCGTCGCCGACCCATACTTCGAACAGGTCGCCGAGGATGATCAGCGCGTCGGCCGGCGTGGTCTGCAGGTAGCCCTGCCAAGCCTCGAAAGTGGCGGGCTCGCCGGCCTGCAGGTGCAGGTCGGAGATCAGGTCGACAGTGCGCCAGGTGGCGGGCGCCACCAGTTCATTGAACACCGTCATCGCTGCCGCCACCGGGGGCTCGCGATCACTCTGCAGTGACGACGGCCTTCTCGATCACGACGTCTTCGAGCGGCACGTCGTCATGGAAGCCCTTGCGGCCCGTCTTCACGGCCTTGATCTTGTCGACCACTTCGGTGCCGGCAATGACCTTGCCGAACACGGCATAGCCCCAGCCCTGGGCCGAAGGCGCGGTGTGGTTCAGGAAGCCGTTGTCCGACACGTTGATGAAGAACTGGGCCGTGGCCGAGTGGGGCGCGCTGGTGCGGGCCATGGCGACGGTGTAGTTGTCGTTCTTCAGGCCGTTGTTGGCTTCGTTCTCGATCTCGGCGCCGGTGGGCTTTTGCTTCATGCCGGGCTCGAAACCGCCGCCTTGCACCATGAAGCCGGGGATCACGCGGTGGAACACCGTGTTGTCGTAGTGGCCCTTCTTGACGTACGAGACGAAGTTCTCGACCGACTTGGGCGCCTTGGCGGCGTCGAGTTCGAGCGTGATGACGCCGTAGTTCTTGATATGCAGTTCGACTTGTGGGTTGCTCATGAGGGACTCCTTCTTCGGAAAACGGATTACTTCGCCACCACGGTGGCGGACTTGATGGTGACGGGCTCGACCGGCACGTTCTGCATGCCGCCCTTGTTGCCGGTCTGGACGGCGCGGATCTTGTCGACCACGTCGGTGCCAGAGACGACCTTGCCGAACACGGTGTAGCCGTAGCCGTCGGGGCTGGGTGCGTTGAGCGAGTCGTTGTTCTTCACGTTGATGAAGAACTGCGAGGTGGCCGAATCGGGGTTGCCGGTGCGGGCCATGGCAATGGTGTACTTGTCGTTCTTCAGGCCGTTGCCGGCCTCCAGCGGAATGGGCGCACGGGTGGGCTTCTGCTTCAGGTCGGCGGTGAAGCCGCCGCCCTGGATCATGAAGCCGTCGATGACGCGGTGGAACACCGTGCCGTCGTAGTGCTTGTCCTTGACGTACTGCAGGAAGTTCTCCACCGACTTCGGTGCCTTGGCGGCGTCGAGTTCGACCACGATGTCGCCGGCCGAGGTGGCGAGCTTGACGCGCGGGGAGGCGGTCTGAGCATGCCCCGCGGCGGCGAACGTGAGTGCGGCGGCCAGCACCAGGGCGCTGCGGCGGCTGAATCGGGAGAGTGCGTGGATCGTCAAGTGATGCTCCGTGTGCGGATGGGGGAGAGCGGGGGGCGCACGACGAATCGGTCGCCGTCGCGCGGGAGACCTCGCTCGCTTACTTGCTGGTGCGGCCGACCGGCTTGCGGATGACCACCGGCGCCGCAGGCAGCGCGGCGGCCTCGGCTTCGGTCTTGGGCGTGAAGATCTGGCGGATCAGCGCCAGTTTGGGCGCGACGCTCGGGTTGGTGCTGGCGAACTGCTGGGCGCGAACGTATTCCTGGGCCGCGAGGCGGGCGTACACGTCGCCAAGGTTCTCGTGCGCGGTGGCGTAGTTCGGGTTGAGCTTGATGGCCTGTTCGAGCGCCGAGCGCGCCTGGTCGAACTTGCTTTGCGACGCATAGAGCGCGGCGAGGTTGTTGTAGGGCTCGGACAGTTCGGGGAAGTCCTGTGTGAGCTGGGTGAAGGCCGCGATGGCCTCGTCCTGCTTGTTCTGCTCGGTGAGGATCACGCCGCGCAGGAAGCGCATCTGCGGGTCGCGCGGCTTGCCGGCAATGTAGGTGTCGGCCTTGGCGAGCGCTTCGGCCGGCTTGCCCTGGCGCAGCAGCGTGTTCACGTCGTCATACTCATTGGCGTGCGCGGCGCCCCACAGGCTGAACAGCAGGACGAAAGCAAGGGAGAGTCTGGAGAAAGCGGCGTGCTTCATGAAGCCTCGGAGTGGGAAGTGCGGGCTTGGGGAACACCCGGGAGATACTCGGCAGCAGCCGTTTATACTAGGTTGCATTGTAGCCGAGGGGCCATGTCCAACCCCTCGCGACCACAGCCCCCGTCACCCCTGAAAAACATCGTCGTTCGCCCGTGCCGCACGTGCGCGAAGCGACGTTTTCCGAATCTCATGAGTCTGCGCATCTACAACACGCTGTCGCGTGAATTGGAGGAATTCTCCCCCCTGCAACCCGGACAGGTGCGCATGTACGTTTGCGGCATGACGGTCTACGATTTCTGCCACATCGGCCACGCCCGCATGATGATGGCGTTCGACGTGGTGCAGCGCTGGCTGCGCGCCAGCGACTATGCCGTGACCTACGTGCGCAACATCACCGACATCGACGACAAGATCATCGCCCGCTCCGTGCAGCGCGGCATCACCATCCGCCAGCTGACCGACGAAGTGATCGCGGCCATGCACGAGGACATCGGCGCGCTCGGCATCGAGCCGCCCACCATCGAGCCGCGCGCCACCGAGTACGTGCCGCAGATGCTCGGCATCATCCAGAAGCTGGAGCAGAAGGGCCTGGCCTATCGCTCCGAGAACGGCGACGTGAACTACGCGGTGCGCAAGTTCCCGGGCTACGGCAAGCTGTCGGGCAAGTCGCTCGACGAACTGCATGCGGGCGAGCGCGTGGCCGTGCTCGACGGCAAGCAGGACCCGCTCGACTTCGTGCTCTGGAAGGCCGCCAAGCCGACTGAGCCCGCAGACGCCAAATGGGAAAGCGCCTATGGCACCGGCCGGCCGGGCTGGCACATCGAGTGCTCGGCCATGAGCTGCGCGACCTTGGGCGAGACCTTCGACATCCACGGCGGCGGCGCCGACCTGCAGTTTCCGCATCACGAGAACGAGATTGCCCAGAGCGAAGGCGCCAACGGCAAGCCGCTGTCGCGCTTCTGGGTGCACAACGGCTTCGTGCGCGTGGACAACGAGAAGATGTCCAAGAGCCTGGGGAACTTCTTCACCATCCGCGAAGTGCTGCAGAAGTACGACGCCGAGAGCCTGCGCTTCTTCCTGGTGCGCACGCATTACCGCAGCGCGCTCAACTACAGCGACGCGCACCTGGACGACGCCCGCAATTCGCTCAAGCGCCTGTACACCGCGCTCGATCTCGTCGCACCGGCCGAAGTCGCCATCGACTGGACCCAGCCCTATGCCGCGCGCTTCAAGGCGGCCATGGACGAGGACTTCGGCACGCCCGAAGCCATTGCCGTGCTGTTCGAGCTGGCCGGCGAAGTCAACCGCACCAAGTCCGCCGAGACCGCGGGCCTGCTGAAGGCGCTGGCCGGTTCGCTGGGCTTGCTGCAGGGCGATCCGCGGGCGTTCCTGCAGGCCGGCAGCACGCTGGACGACGCGGCCATACAGGCCCGCATCGCCGAGCGTGCCGCTGCCAAGGCGGCGAAGAATTTCGCCGAAGCCGATCGCATTCGCCAGGAACTCCTCGAGCAGGGCATCGTGCTCAAGGACTCGCCCACGGGAACCACCTGGGCGGCCGCGCAGTGAACGGTACGACGAACCCCATGCCCGCCACCAAGAAGTCCAGCGTACAGATCTATACGCCGGACTATTGGGAGGAGGCGTGCAAGCACCTTTCCAAGAAAGACCGCGTCATGAAGCGGTTGATCCCGAAGTTCGGCGACGCCTGCCTGGAGTCGCGCGGCGACGCGTTCACCACGCTGGCGCGCAGCGTGGTCGGCCAGCAGATTTCGGTGAAGGCGGCGCAGACGGTCTGGGACAAGTTCGCGGCGCTGCCCCGCAAGCTGACGCCGGCCAACGTGCTCAAGCTCAAGGTCGACGACATGCGCGGTGCGGGCCTCTCGGCACGCAAGATCGAGTACTTGGTCGACCTGGCCCTGCACTTCGATTCGGGCCTGGTGCACGTCGATTCGTGGAAAGACATGTCGGACGAGCTCATCATCGAGGAGCTCGTGGCCATCCGAGGCATCGGCCGCTGGACCGCCGAGATGTTCCTCATCTTCCACCTGATGCGCCCGAACGTGCTGCCTGTGGACGACCTGGGGCTGCTCAACGGCATCAGCGTCAATTATTTTTCGGGCGATCCGGTCAGCCGCAGCGATGCCCGCGACGTGGCCGTGGCCTGGGCCCCGTATTGCAGCGTGGCGACTTGGTATATTTGGCGATCACTGGACCCGGTTCCAGTCGCATATTGAACACAGGAGAAGACGTTGGCGAAACGAACCTTCCTCGACTTCGAGCAGCCCATTGCTGAACTCGAAACAAAGATCGAAGAATTGCGCTATGTGCAGACCGAATCGGCGGTCGACATTTCTGAAGAAATCGATCAGCTCGGCAAGAAAAGCCAGCAGCTCACCAAGGACATCTACAGCGACCTGACGCCCTGGCAGATCACCAAGATCGCCCGGCATCCGGAGCGCCCCTATACGCTCGACTACGTCAACGAAATCTTCACCGATTTCGTGGAGCTCCATGGCGACCGGCACTTTGCGGACGACCTGTCGATCGTGGGCGGCCTGGCGCGCTTCAACGGCGTGCCGTGCATGGTGCTCGGCCACCAGAAGGGCCGAGACACCAAGGAGCGCACCGCGCGCAACTTCGGCATGAGCAAGCCCGAGGGCTACCGGAAGGCCCTGCGCCTCATGAAGACGGCAGAGAAGTTCAAGCTGCCCGTGTTCACCTTCGTGGACACGCCCGGCGCCTACCCCGGCATTGACGCGGAGGAGCGCGGGCAGTCGGAAGCCATCGGCCGCAACATCTTCGAGATGGCGCAGCTCGAGGTGCCGATCATCGTCACCATCATCGGCGAGGGCGGCTCCGGCGGCGCGCTGGCCATTTCGGTCGGCGACCAGCTGGTGATGCTGCAGTATTCCATCTACTCGGTGATCAGCCCCGAGGGGTGCGCTTCCATCCTGTGGAAGACCAGCGACAAGGCGCAGGAAGCGGCCGATGCACTGGGCATCACCGCGCACCGCCTCAAGGCGCTGGGGCTGGTCGACAAGATCGTGAACGAGCCCGTCGGCGGTGCGCACCGCGACCATCGCCAGATGGCCGCGTTCCTCAAGCGCGCGCTCAACGACGCCTTCCGCCAGGTCAGCGACCTGAAGCCGAAGGAACTGCTGGAGCGCCGCTACGAGCGCCTGCAGAGCTACGGCCGTTTCAACGACACCAAGGCCGACAACGGCAGGTAACGCAGCCTCCGCCATGGACTCCGCTTTCGAACGCGCCATGGCCGCGTTCGAGCCGGCGCATTGGCCGCTGGCGGTGGGTTTCAGCGGCGGTGCCGACTCCACGGCCCTGCTGGCCGCCTGCGCGACGCGCCGGCCGGGCGAGGTTGTTGCCTTCCACGTGCATCACGGGCTGCAGGCCGCGGCCGACGACTTCGAACGGCATTGCCGGAACGTCTGCGAGCGTCTGGCCGTGCCGCTGCGCGTGCATCGCGTCGATGCGCGGCATGCGCGCGGAGACAGCCCGGAGGATGCCGCCCGCCGTGCCCGCTACAGCGCGTTTGCCGAGATGGTGCGCATGGACGGGAGCTCGCCGGCTATCCAATCGATAGCGCTGGGCCACCATGCCGATGACCAGATCGAAACCCTGCTGCTGGCGCTTTCGCGCGGTGCGGGTCTTCCGGGGCTGGCCGCGATGCCGGCGCGCGCGCAGCGGGGCGGGCTGGAAATCCATCGCCCTCTGCTGGCCGTGGCAGGTGCTGACATCCGTGAATGGCTGGCCGGGCGCGGCCTGCCGTGGATCGAAGACCCGACCAACGGCGACGCGCGCTACACCCGCAACCGGATTCGCGCCGTGGTGCTCCCGGCGCTGGCGCAGGCTTTTCCGCAGTTTCGCGCCACCTTCGCCCGCAGCATCGGCCATGCCGCCCAGGCCCAGGAACTGCTGGACGAGCTCGCAGCGCAAGACATGGAGACGGTGGGCAACCCGCCGCGCATCGCGACGCTGCAGACTTTGTCGCATGCCCGGCAGGCCAATGTGCTGCGCCACTGGCTGATGCAGGCCCACGGCGGCGCCCCCAGTGCGGCGCAGCTCGACCAGCTGCTCAGCCAGGTCCGCGCCTGCACCACGCGCGGCCACCGGATCCACCTCAAGGTGGCCGCGGGATTCATCGAGCGGAAGGGCGATTTCCTGCATTGGTACAATGCCCCGCCCTCGCCGAAGACTTTGCTCTGACAGCTTGCAGGGCGCCGCCTTTCAAGCGGCCCTTTTCTTTTCTCTGATTTCACCCATGGCATTGATCGTTCACAAATACGGCGGTACGTCGATGGGCTCGACCGAGCGCATCAAGAATGTCGCCAAGCGCGTCGCCAAGTGGGCGCGCGCAGGCCACCAGATGATCGTGGTTCCGAGTGCCATGAGCGGCGAGACCAACCGCCTGCTCGGCCTGGCCAAGGAGCTGGCGCCCAGCAAGCCCGGCGTGGCGCACAACCGCGAGCTCGACATGCTGGCCTCGACCGGCGAGCAGGCGTCGTCGGCGCTGCTGGCCATCGCGCTGCAGGCAGAGGGCGTCGAGTCGGTCAGCTACGCCGGCTGGCAGGTTTCGGTGCGCACCGACAACTCCTACACCAAGGCCCGCATCGAAAGCATCGACGATGCGCGCGTCATGGCCGACCTGAACGCGGGCAGGGTGGTGGTCATCACCGGCTTCCAGGGCGTGGACGACGACGGCAACATCACCACGCTCGGCCGTGGCGGCAGCGACACCTCTGCCGTGGCCATTGCCGCGGCCATGAAGGCGAACGAATGCCTGATCTACACCGACGTCGACGGCGTCTACACGACCGACCCGCGCGTCGAGCCCGACGCGCGCCGCCTGACGACCGTGAGCTTCGAGGAAATGCTCGAAATGGCGAGCCTGGGCTCCAAGGTCCTGCAAATCCGCTCGGTGGAATTCGCCGGCAAGTACAAGGTGCCGCTGCGTGTGCTTTCGAGCTTCACGCCGTGGGACATCGACATCAATGAAGAGGCCAAGTCCGGCACGCTGATCACTTTCGAGGAAGACGAAAACATGGAACAAGCCGTCGTATCCGGCATCGCATTCAACCGCGACGAAGCCAAGATCTCGGTGCTCGGCGTGCCCGACAAGCCCGGCATCGCGTATCACATCCTCGGTGCCGTGGCAGACGCCAACATCGAAGTCGACGTGATCATCCAGAACCTGAGCAAGGACGGCAAGACCGACTTCAGCTTCACCGTGCATCGCAACGAATACGCGAAGACGGTCGACCTGCTGCAGTCGAAGGTCATGCCTTCGCTGGGTGCGACCGAGATCGTCGGCGACACCAAGATCTGCAAGGTCAGCATCGTGGGCATCGGCATGCGCAGCCACGTGGGCGTCGCCAGCAAGATGTTCCGCGTGCTGAGCGAAGAGGGCATCAACATCCAGATGATCTCGACCAGCGAAATCAAGACCTCGGTCGTGATCGACGAAAAATACATGGAACTTGCGGTGCGCGCACTGCATAAAGCGTTCGATCTGGATCAACCGAGCGCCTAAGTAATGGCATAATCGTGGCTTCTTTCAGGAACTGTGACCGAGTGGCCGAAGGTGCTCCCCTGCTAAGGGAGTATGGGGTGTAGAGCCTCATCGAGGGTTCGAATCCCTCCGGTTCCGCCAATCAAGCCCAGTAGCTTTCAAGCTGCTGGGCTTTTTTGTTTTTGCGTCCGCGAGTCCTCGGCCGAACATTCAAAAAATTCGATGGCAGACGGCAAAAGGTTTCGCCGACGGCGCAGGCGCGAAGCCCGAAGATTCATTCCATGCCGAAGAAACTTCATCCCTCACCCATCATGAGTTCAACCGAATTCACGGGCTGTGCGGTTGTCGGCATCGGTTCTTTTCTTTCTTCCCTTCACGCCACCTCGACCCAAAGGACACAACCATGACCACACTCACCCTGCGCGACGGCACCGAGCTCTACTACAAGGACTGGGGCTCGGGCCAGCCCATTCTCTTCAGCCATGGCTGGCCTCTCAGCGCCGACATGTGGGACGCCCAGATGCTGTTCTTCGCGGAACGCGGCTACCGCGCCATCGCGTTCGACCGCCGCGGCTTCGGCCGTTCGAGCCAGCCGTGGACGGGCTACGACTACGACACCTTCGCCGACGACATCGCCGAGCTGATCGAGAAGCTGGACCTGAAGGACGTGATCCTCGCGGGCTTCTCCATGGGCGGCGGCGACGTCACGCGCTACATCGCACGCAAGGGCTCGTCGCGCATCGCCAAGCTGGCGCTCATCAGCGCCGTGACGCCGCTGTTCATGAAGACGGCCGACCACCCCGTGGGCCCCGACGCCTCGCTTTTCGCTGGCATCCGCGCCGGTCTGGCGGCCGATCGCCCGCAGTTCCTCGACGACTTCAGCACGGTCTTCTACGGCACCAACCGCCCCGGCGCCAAGGTGTCGCAGGGCGTGTTCAAGCAGACGCTGCAGATCGCGCTGCAAGCCTCGCTCAAGGCCACCATCGACTGCGTGACCGCGTTCTCGGAAACCGACTTCCGCCCCGACATGGCGAAGATCGACGTGCCCACGCTGGTGATCCACGGCGACGACGACCAGGTCGTGCCCTTCGAGGCCACGGGCAAGCTCGCGGCCGAGATGATCAAGGACAGCCAGCTCAAGGTCTATGCCGGCGCGCCGCACGCCACCTGCAACACGCACGCCGACCAGGTGAACGCCGACCTGCTGGCGTTCGTCAAGGGCTGAGCCGGCGCCCTCCGCCCCGCATCGAGATTTCCCATGACCCTTTCCAGCACGGTTCACGACAACCCCGCGAAGCATCGATTCGAATACGAATCGCAGGGGGAGCGCGCGGTGGCCATCTACTCGCTCGAGGGCGACGTCATTACCTTCATCCACACGCTGGTGCCTGAAGCGCTGCAGGGCCAGGGCATCGCGAAGCAACTGGTGCTGGCAGGGTTGGCATCGGCGCGCGAACGCGGGCTGCGCGTGATTGCGCAGTGCCCGGTGTTCGCCGCGTACATGCGGTCGCACCCGGAAACGCACGACCTGCTGGCCGAAGAGGGGCGCAGTCTGCTCGGGCTCTGACGGGCCTGCCAAGGCCGGCTTACGCGGTCTTCGGCGACGACATCAGCTCCCGGCCGTCGCAGGCCGCTGCAGTTCCTCAGGCCGCAACGGCCTCGCGCGCCAGCGGCAGCCACAGCATGAAGCGCGTGCCCGTCGGGCGCGATTCCCAGCTGATGGTGCCCTGGATCGACCGCGCCCGCCGCCGCTGGTTCTGCAGACCCCGGCCGGAAGGCGAGGACAGCACCTTGTCGACGTCGAAACCCTGCCCGTTGTCTTCGATCGTCACGCGAACGCCGGCACCGTCCAGCGCGGTCTCGACACGGATTTCGGTCGCGCGGGTGTGGCGAAGGATGTTCGAGATGCTCTCCTGCACGATGCGCAGTATGTGCAGCGCGCTCGACGGGTCGAGCCATTCAAGGGCGGGCAGCTCCTGCACTTCCCAGCGCAGCGACACGCCGGTGCCTTCGAGCCGCGGCTCCAGGCGGTAGCGCAGGGTGGCGAGCAGCAGCAGCAGGTCGGCTTCCACCGGCTCCAGCGAATCGAGCGTGAGCTTCAGGTCGTCGAGGCAGCTCTTGAGGATCTGCGAGATCTTTTCGTCGCTCATGCCGCCACCCTCGACCGAGCGGATCGCGCTGATCAACGAGGAGCCCAGGCCGTCGTGCATGTCCTGCATCAGGCGCTGGCGCTCGTCGCTGATGGTGCGCAGGCGCTCGACGTCTCGCAGCCGCTGGTGGCTCAGCTCCAGGTCGGCCTCGCGCTTGCGCAGCCGCTCGGCAAGGCTGTCGTTCAGTTGCTCCACGGCGCCGATGGCATACACGTAGCGCCGGTACATCAGCACGCCGAACACGCTGAAGGTCACGGCGTTGGTGTAGGCGCCCAGGTACCAGCCCTCGGGGCTGATGAAATTGTTCTGCAGCAGCCAGTCGGTGATGCCCAGCAGCACGCAGATGCCGATGCCTGCAGCCACCAGCCGGCCCTCGGTGGAGCGGCGCCACGCGCTGACGCCGCCGACCAGGCACACGGCCGCGCCCATGAGGGCCGCCACGGCATAGATCAGCGGCGTCACGCGCGGGGTGTTCTGCACCAGGTTCAGCCCCGGCATGGTCAGCACGCCGACCGCGGTGGTGGCCAGCACCACGGCCCAGGTCAGCCACCTGAGCGGGCGCTGGTGCAGCTGCCGCAGGAAGAAATGCACCACCAGCACCAGCCAGAACAGCGAATTGACGGTCAGCCACGCGAACCAGTCGTTGGCGATCGGCTGGCCCACGTAGAAATGCAGGCCGCGCATGAAGGAGGTGGCCGACAGGTTAAAGAACAGCAGGTAGCCGGTTTCGCCGGGGCGCCTGAACCAGACGAAGAGCGCGAAGACGCCCACGGCCAGGAAGGAGGCGCTGAGCATCGCCGGCAGCTCCTGCTGCAGCCACTGGCGCAGGCCGTGGCGGCCCCGCAGCGTTTCGACGGGGCCGAGCCACAGCGAGGACACCGCCACCTGCGTGTTGCGCGAGTGCTCCAGGCGGATGAGGATCTCCTGCGGCGGCGTACTGGCGGGGCCGCGGTCCAGCTCGACCCACAGCGGCGTGCGCGTGCTGTTCCACAGCGGGCCCAGTTGTTGGGCGCGGTGCACCAGGCGGCCGTCGGCGTAGACGGCAATGGTGCCGTCGGTCTTGATGCGGGCGCCGTACAGCGCCAGGGGGCCGTTGGAGGAAGGCAGGTGGCGCGTGGAGACTCGCAGCCAGGTGATGCGCGTCGGGCGGGCCGCGCTGGGCGTGCCGACGGTGGCGTCGCCATCGGCCTGGCGCAGCAGCGCGATGGGCAGGGCCAGCGGCAGCCGGATCGGGTTCCAGGCATCCGGCAGGTCGCTTGCCTGCTGCCGCGGGGGCGGCGTGCTGAAGCCCGAGGTGTCCTCGACCTGCCAGTCGGCGCGCTCCAGGTGAAGCGCGGCCCTGGACTGCTGCAGGCCGGACATCCCGCCGAAGAAGGCGCCGATGACGGCCAGCAGCGTCATCGACAGCACGAGTACCACGTTGGCGAAGAAAGGCGCGGGACGGGAGTTCAAGGCAGGGCGTTCAGGTGGGGCGTCCAAATCCGACGCGCCGCGTATGTAACCCATTCTCGCTCTTTGTTACCAATCTTGAGAAAGGCCCGGCGGTTTCAGCGAGGCGCAGGCTGGGACAGCACCCATTGGGCCAGCGCCCGTGCATCGTTTTCCGTCACGTGGGCCTGCCGCGGCATGATGACGCGGCCCCAGGTGCCGACGCTGCCATCGCGGATCTTGCCGGCCAGCCGGGCGGGTGCGTCGGCATCGTTGCGGTAGCGCTCGGCAATCTGTGCGAAACCCGGGCCCACCTGCTTGTGGACCAGCCCGTGGCACGACAGGCAGCCGTTCTTGCGGGCCAGGTCGGCGGGCGGCGTCTGGGCCGTGGCGGTGATCGCCGCAAGCATGAGCCAGGCGGGAAGGAGATGCATGGATGGAAAAGCTCGGCGGAATGGACAGATCAGGTTCCCGGTTCCTGGTCGCGCTGGATGCGCCGCAGGATTTCCGCGAACAGCAGAAAGACTCCCCCGATGATGCCTGCCATGGCCGGTCCGCCCCACAGTTCGAATGCGTCGTCGAGCATCACGTTGGCCGGGTTCGAGGGCTGGGCATAGACCTGCACGCTCTCGCCGGCCTCGTAGCGCGGCGTTCCGCTACTGCTCGAGGTGGTGAAGTCGATCAGCGCGCCCGACGGTGCCCTGAAACGCACCAGCGGCCGCCAGGTGCCGTCGGTATTGTTCTTGTTGCTGCTGCGCACGTGCTGGAGTTCCACCACCTGGCCCTGGACGCGGTCGGCGGAGGCAATGAAGCTCAGCTTGCCGAAGGCCAGGTAGCCGCACAGCCCGAGCAGGGCGACGCCGATGAGCGCGAAAAGGTACTTGGCGAATGTCTCGAACTTCATGGGTCTGCCGGCTGGAGGAATCGCTGCATCGTCGCAAATGCCGGGCGTCGTTCATTCGCGACAAGGCGATTCAGGAGTAACTATATGTATGGTTAAATCCTGCGAACAATCGTTAGAAGACGAGGGATTCCCATGAAGTTCCTGCTGAGCATTGCGGCCGCCGCTGTCGCACTGGCTGGTTGTGCCAGCCAGCCGATGACGCCGACCGAACCCGGAACGGGGACCGGTCTCTCTTATGTGCCGATGGTCGCCATGGAAGGCGTGGACAAGGCGCGCTACGCGAGCGACGTCAGCGCCTGTCGCGAGGCAGCCACGCGCATCATCGCGCGCAGCGACGCCAACACCGATCTGATGTGGGCCGCCGTGGGTGTGGGGCTGGTCACCTGGTACAGCCAGGGCATGGCGACAGGCTTCGCGGTGGCCGGCATCGGCACCTCGGCCGTCGACTACGCGGGGCAGCCCTCGGCCACGCTGATCGCCGAGCACCAGCAGATCGCGATCGTGCACTGCATGGCCAAGCGCGGCTATCGCAATCTCGATCCCAACGTACGCGACTCTTTCTACGGCAACACCTTCGACCCGGCCATCGTCTACAAGCCGCGCCGTACCGGTGTCGACACCTACAACGTCGAGAAGCTGGCCAAGGCCGGGCGCTGCAACCTGCAGCCGCGCGCCGAACTCACTGCCAAGGGCCCGGGCTATGAAACCTACAACGTGCCGTGCGACAACGGTGCCACCTGGGCGGTGCGATGCGAGTTCGGCAAGTGCCGCGTGCTGGCCCAGGCGCTCATTCGCCGCTCCTGAGCCATCGGGTCAGCGGCGCTCAGCGCCAGACGTAGTGGCCGCGCACGAAGCGGCCATGCTCGCGGTGCGCAGGCACCCAGACCTTGTGCGGACGGTGATGCGGCCGGTCATAGCCAGGCCCGTGGCGCGGCGGCATGGGCTGGGCCATGGCGGCGGTGGAGGCAAGCATGCAGGCTGCAAGTGCGAAGAGTATTTTTTTCATGTTGGAGTCCTTCTTTGGGTTGCACCTGAATTGGTACGCGGCCCAGCTTAGTGGGCCGCTCGGCGCGGCTCCGTAGGCGAAGTCGCACTTTACAAGCGGGACACCAAGGAAGGGCCGCACGCCTTATTTGATGATCATGCCCTTGAGCGCCGGGTCCGGCGGCGGCGGCTTGAGCTTCATCTGCCGCATCGTCTTCACCAGCAGTTGGGCGACCATCACGTTGCGGTGGCGCTTGCTGTTGGCGGGTATCACGTGCCAGGGGGCATGCTCGGTCGAGGTGGCGCCCAGGGCGCTCTGGTAGGCCTGCTGGTAGGCGTTCCACTTGGTGCGCACCCGCAGGTCGTCCATGCTGAACTTCCATTGCTTGCCGGGCGTGTCGATGCGCGCCTGCAGGCGCTCGCGCTGCTCGTCCTTGTCGATGTGCAGCATGCACTTGATGACGACCGTGCCGGTCTCCGTGAGCAGCCGCTCGAAGTCGTTGATCTGCGCGTAGCGGCGCTTGGCTTCCGCCTTGTCGATCCAGCCTTCGACCACCGGAACGAGCACGTCTTCGTAGTGGCTGCGGTTCCACACCATGATCTCGCCGGTGCGCGGCACTGCTGCATGGCAGCGCCAGAGGTAGTCGTGCGCGCGCTCCTCGTCGTTGGGCGCCTTGAAGGCCGTCACGCGCACGCCCAGCGGCGAGGTCCGCGAGAACACCCAGCGCACCGTGCCGTCCTTGCCGCTGGTGTCCATGCCCTGCAGCACCACCAGCAGCTTGCGCCGGCCCTCGGCGTGCAGCAGGTCCTGCAGTTCGTCGAGCTCGACGGCGAGCGCGTCGACTTCCGCGCGCTGCGAGGCTTCGTCACCTTCGCAGAAGGGCGTGTCGTCGGGGTCGATGTGCGATAGCTTGAACTTGTCGCCGACGCGGTATTTCTTGAAGCTGGCCATGCAACGGGACTCCTCGAAGAAAGAAAGCCCACAGCGTAAGCGATCAGCGTTCCGTGTCGTCCGCGTCGATCGATGCGCTCCAGCGGCTGTCCCATTCGGCGTGCCGCACCGCGCCGTCGAGTTCGCGCCGGTCGCGCTTGGTGGGCCGGCCCTGTTCGATGGCCAGGGCCGGCTCGCTGCCCATGCGGCGCAGTTCTCGGAAGGCGGCCTGGGCGGCGATGCTCTCGGGCGTTTCCTCGTAGAGCTGCTGCGCCACCGGCGCCGGCCCGCGCTGCCCGCTGAGGCCGCGCACCGTGACCGTTCGCGTGAGCGTGCCCAGCCGCATGGCGACCGTGTCACCGGCCTTCACCTCGCGCGAGGCCTTGGCGACGTCGCCGTTCACCTGCACGCGGTTCTTGCCGATTTCCTCCGCGGCCAGCGAGCGCGTCTTGAAGAAGCGTGCGGCCCAGAGCCATTTGTCGATGCGCAGACGTTCCATGGATATCAGGAGTGAATATCAGGAATTGTGCCGCCACAGCGGCAGGTGCACGACCGCATCCAGCCCGACCACGCGTGCGGCGCCGTCCGACGTGGCGGGCGCGACACGGTTGTCGAGCGCGATGCGACCGTCCAGCGCCAGCACGATCTCGCGGCAGATCGCCAGCCCCAGCCCCGAGCCGCTCGACGCGCTGCCCGCCGAAAACGGAGCGAACAGCCGCTGGCGCAGCTCCGGCGAGATGCCCGGGCCTTCGTCGCGCACGGTGAGCACGGCCTCGTCGGCCTGCGCACGCACCGAGACCAGCAGCGCCGCGCCAGCCGGGCTCAGCTTGATGGCGTTGTGCAGCAGGTTGCGCGTGAGCTCCTGCAGCATCCACTGGTGGGCCCGCACCACCACCGGCGCGTCGATGGCCAGCTCGAAGTCGAGTGCCTTGTCGGCCACCAGCGGCGACAGGTCGAGCGCGATCTGCCGCACGATGGCGCCCAGGTCGAGCGCCACCGATTCCGGCTGCTGGCGCAATTGCTCGACCTTGGCGAGCGACAGCATCTGGTTGGCCAGCGTGGTGGCGCGCTCCACGGTCTGGCTGATTTCACCGAGCGCCTGCTCCGGTGCCACGTCGCCGCGCCGCGCCGATTGCACCTGCGCCTTGAGCACCGCCAGCGGCGTGCGCAACTGGTGCGCGCTGTCGCGCACGAAGCGCTTCTGATGGTCCAGCAGCCGCTGCAGGCGGCCCATGACTTCGGTGGTGGCGTCGATCAGCGGGCGCAGTTCGCGCGGGGCGTCGGGCGCGTCGATGGGCGAGAGGTCGTCGGCCGCGCGTTTCTCGATGGCTTCGCCCAGCTCGCGCACCGGGCGCGTGGCGCGTTGCACCACGAACAGCGTCGCCAGCGCGATCACGCCCATCAGCAGGAACTGCCGCCACAGCGTGTCGACCAGCAGCTTGCGCGCCAGCGTCTCGCGGATCTCCAGCGTCTCGGCCACCTGAACCACCGCCATGCCGCGGCCACGCGCGCTGGCCACCGGCTGCAGCAGCACCGCCACGCGCACCGGCTGGTTGCGGAACTGGGCGTCGTAGAAATCGACCAGCGCCGCGTAGGCGCTGCGGTCCGGAATGCGCCCGCGCCAGAACGGCAGCTCGGCAAAGCCCGAGATCATCTCGCCGTCGAGCGCCGACACGCGGTAGAAGAGCCGGCTGCGGTTGTCGGCCTCGAAGGCCTCGAGCGCGGAGTAGGGCACGATCGCGCGCAGCCGCGCCATCTGGTCGTAGCCTTCCACGTCGAGCTGCTCGCCGATGGTCTTGGCGGACGCCAGCAGCGTGCGGTCGTAGGCGGTGGTGGCGGCAGCCAGGCTCTGGCGGTACAGGCTCACGCTGTTGATCACGATGAACACGGCGATCGGCGCGAGGATGCCGAGCAGCAGCCGCGCGCGAAGCGAGGAAATGTGCCTCATGCTTCCGGTCGCAAGAGGTAGCCCAGCCCGCGCATCGTCATGAGCACGGCGCCGGTGCCCACCAGCTTCTTGCGCAGGCGGTAGACCACCACCTCGATGGCCTCGTACTGCACCTCGGTCTCGCCGGGGAACACCAGCTCGAACAGGCGCTCCTTGGTGACGGCGTGGCCCGGTTTCATCATCAGCGCCTTCAGCAGCGCCAGTTCGCGCGGGGTCAGTTCGAGCAGATCCGCGCGGTTGTAGATGGCGCCGTTCGCGGGCTCGAAGCGCAGCCCGCCGATCTGCTGGGGGTTCAGCCCCATGTCGGTCATCACGCCATGGCTGCGGCGGCGCAGCGCACGGATGCGCGCTTCCAGTTCGTCGAGGTCGAAGGGCTTGGGCAGGTAGTCGTCCGCGCCGGCATTCAGGCCCATGATGCGGTCGCCGACGGTGCCGCGCGCCGTCAGCAGCAGGACCGGCGTGCGCAGCCCCTCGGCCCGGGCCTGGGCCAGCACCTGCAGGCCGTCGAGGTTGGGCAGGCTCAGGTCGAGCGCCACCACGTCGGGCTCCAGGGCGCGCCACATGGCGACGGCCTCGGCGCCGTCGCCGCAGACGCGCACGTCGATCCGCTGGCGCCCGAGGGTGCGCTGCAGGGTGATTTGCATCGAGGGGTCGTCTTCGACCAGCAGCAGCTTCATACGGGCACGGATTGGTGGGAATTCGGTGTTTTCCCCAGTTTGTCGGACAGCCAACTGACAGCGGGGCGGCGCATGATACTCAGCTTCAAGTCAGCTTCCTTTCAAGTTACTTTCAGCACCAGGAGACAACAATGCGTCGCGACACCTTTCTGAAGTCATTGGCCGCGCTGGCCGCCGCCGGTGCCCTGCCACTGTCCGCCCGGGCCGCGGCCAACGTCAAGATGATGATCCCGGCCAACCCCGGCGGCGGCTGGGACACCACCGGCCGCGCCCTGGGCAAGGCGCTGACCGACGCCAAGGTGGCCGACACCGTCACCTATGACAACAAGGGCGGTGCCGCCGGCGCGCTGGGCCTGGCCCAGTTCGTGAACGGTTCCAAGGGCGACGCCAACGCGCTGATGGTCATGGGCTCGGTCATGCTGGGCGGCATCATCACCGGCAAGCCGCCGGTCAACCTGTCGCAGGCCACGCCCATCGCGCGCCTGACCACCGAATACAACGTGTTCGTGCTGCCGTCGAACTCGCCGTTCAAGACCATGAAGGACGTGGTCGAGCAGCTCAAGAAGGACCCGGGCAGCGTCAAGTGGGGCGGTGGTTCGCGCGGCTCCACCGAGCACATCGCCGCGGCCATGATCGCGCAGAAGGTCGGTGCCGACCCCTCGAAGATCAACTACGTGGCCTTCCGCGGAGGCGGCGAGGCCACCGCCGCCGTGCTGGGCGGCAACGTCACCATCGGCGGCAGCGGCTACAGCGAGTTCGCCGAATACATCGCGGCCGGCAAGATGAAGGCCATTGCCGTCACCTCGGCCCAGCGCCTGCCGGGCATCGACGTGCCCACGCTGAAGGAACAGGGCATCGACGTGGAAATCGGCAACTGGCGCGGCGTGTACGGCGCGCCCGGCATCTCCGCCGACCAGCGCAAGGCGCTGACCGACATGGTGCTGGCCGCCATGAAGAGCGCGTCCTGGGCCGAATCGCTCAAGAAGAACGACTGGACGCCCGCCGTGCTGTCGGGCGAAGCCTTCACGAAGTTCGTCGACGACGACTTCGCGAGCCTGCGCGCGATCATGACCAAGTCCGGCATGGTCTGACATCGGCTCGCCCCCAGGCTGCGCGCACTTCGTGTCGCTTCGCCTACCCCCTACCGGGGGCAACACCTGAGGCCCGGCTGAGCCGGTTCCTCGGTGTTCCTGAAGGGGGCTTTTCTTTCGCCCGATTCGGGAGCAAAAAATGACAACTCCAGACTCCTCGGCCCCGCCGCAATCCGCGGCCACGTGGCCGCAAACCCTGGTCGGCGCCGGCGTGCTGCTGACCGGCCTCGCGCTGGCGTTCGGCGCGATCGGCATTTCCTCCGAAGCCGGCTACGGCGGCGTCGGCCCCAACTTCCTGCCCTGGCTGGTGTCGGTGGTGCTGGTGCTGTGCGGCGCCTGGATCGTGTGGGAGGCGCGCACCGGCGGCTTCCGCGAACTCGACGCGCCCTCGGGTGCCGAGCACGCCTACTGGCCGGGCTTCATCTGGGTGTCGGCAGGGCTGCTGCTCAACGCCGCGCTCATCACCACGCTCGGCTTCATCATCAGCTGCACGCTGTGCTACGTGCTGGCGGTGCAGGGCCTGCGCCGCGCGAGCGGGCAGGGCGGCGTGAATTCGCCGCGCACCTGGGCGACCGACCTGCTGGCCGGCGTGCTCATCTCGGCGCCGGTGTTCTGGACCTTCACGCAATTCCTGGCCATCAACCTGCCCGGCCTCACTTCGACTGGCTGGCTCTGACATGGACATCTTCAACGCACTCATGGCGGGCTTCGCCGCGGCGATCACCCCCGTCAATCTGCTCTGGTGCCTGGTCGGCTGCGCCCTTGGCACGGCCGTGGGCGTGCTGCCCGGCATCGGCCCGGCGGTGGCTGTGGCCATGCTGCTGCCCATCACCGGCAAGGTCGACGTCACGGCCTCGATGATCTTCTTCTCGGGCATCTACTACGGCGCCATGTACGGCGGCTCGACCACGTCCATCCTGCTCAACACGCCCGGCGAAACCGCCAGCATGGTGACCGCGATGGAGGGCAACAAGATGGCCAAGAGCGGCAGGGCGGGCGCGGCGCTCGCCACCGCCGCCATCGGCTCCTTCGTGGCCGGCACCATCGCCACGGTGATCGTCACGCTGTTCGCGCCGTTCGTGGCCGAATTCGCGGTCAAGCTCGGCCCGCCCGAATACTTCATGCTGATGCTGCTGGCCTTCACCACGGTGAGCGCGGTGCTCGGCAAGAGCACGCTGCGCGGCATGACGGCGCTGTTCGTCGGCCTGGCCGCGGGCTGCGTCGGGCTCGACCAGATCTCGGGCCAGGGCCGCTACACCGGCGGCGTGCCCGAACTGCTCGACGGCATCGAGATCGTGCTGGTGGCCGTCGGCCTGTTCGCCGTGGCCGAGGTGCTCTACGCCGTGCTGTATGAAGGCAAGGTGGTCGAGGCCCAGAACAAGCTGAGCCGGGTGCACATGAGCAAGCGCGACTGGAAGCGCTCGATTCCCGCGTGGCTGCGCGGCACCGCCATCGGCACGCCTTTCGGCTGCATTCCCGCCGGCGGCACCGAGATTCCGACCTTCCTGAGCTACGCGACCGAAAAGAAGCTGGCCAAGGACGCGGACGCCAAGGCCGAGTTCGGCACCAAGGGCGCCATCGAAGGCGTGGCCGGCCCCGAGGCCGCCAACAACGCCACGGTGACCGCCGCGCTGATTCCGCTGCTCACGCTGGGCATTCCCACCTCCAACACCACCGCCATCCTGCTGGGCGCGTTCCAGAACTACGGCATCCAGCCGGGCCCGCAGCTGTTCACCACCTCGGCCGCGCTGGTGTGGGCGCTGATCGCGTCGCTGTACATCGGCAACGTGATGCTGCTGGTGCTGAACCTGCCGATGGTCGGCCTGTGGGTCAAGCTGCTGAAGATTCCGAAGCCCCAGCTCTACGCCGGCATCCTGATCTTCGCCACCGTGGGTGCCTACGGCATGCGCCAGAGCGCGTTCGACCTGTTCCTGCTCTACGGCATCGGCCTCTTGGGCGTGCTGATGCGGCGCTTCGACTTCCCGACCGCGCCGGTGGTGGTCGGCATGATCCTCGGCCCGCTTGCCGAAGCGCAGCTGCGCAACGCGATGTCGATGGGCGAGGGCAGCGCGATGGTGTTCCTGCAGCGTCCGATGTCGCTGACGCTGATCGTCATCGTGCTGGCCGTGCTGGTGCTGCCGCGGCTTGCCAAGCGCATGAGCGAACGCAAGCTGAAGCGGCTGGCGCAGTTGGACGCCTGACGCTCTTCGTGTCATGACTGCGAAACCGGATGCCGCGAGCATCCGGTTTTCGTTTTTGGGTACCGCTTTCCCTGCGCGCACTCCGAGCCCGGTACGGCTCGGGGTTGCCGTGAGGTATTCCGTGAGTCCCCAAACCCTTGCCTGGCTCCTGCTGGCCGCCAGCGTGGCTGCAGAAGTCGCCGGCACCGTCGCCCTGCGTCATGCCGAGGGCTTTACCCGCCTTGTTCCGTCCGTCGTGACCGGTGCCTGCTATGCCGCCGCGATCTGGCTCATGTCGCTCGCGGTGCGCGAGCTTGGCGTGGGGCTCGCTTATGCGGTCTGGGCCGGTAGCGGCACCGCGCTGATCGCCGTGCTCGGCATGCTGTGGTTCGGCGAGCCCGTCACGCTGCCCCGAATCGCCGGACTGGCGGCGATCGTCGCGGGCGTGATCGTGCTCAACATGGATGCACGCTAGCGGCTCAGCGCTGGGGCGCTTCCACCAGATCGTCGTCGATATGCGGATCCGCCGGCTGCCCGCGCAGCTTGCGCACCGTGCGGCGGATCCAGTGCTCGATGTCGTCCACGTAGGTGAACACCGCCGGCACCACCAGCAGGCTCAGCACGGTCGAGGTGATCAGCCCGCCGATCACCGCCATCGCCATCGGCGAGCGGAAGCTCGAGTCCGCCGCGCCGAAGCCGACCGCGATCGGCAGCATGCCGGCGCCCATGGCGAGCGTGGTCATGATGATGGGCCGCGCGCGCTTGTGGCAGGCGTCGCGCAGCGCGTCCCAGCGGCTCATGCCGTGGTCGCGGCGCGCCACGATGGCGTATTCGACCAGCAGGATCGAGTTCTTGGTCGCGATGCCCATCAGCATGATGAGACCGATCAGCGAAGGCATCGACAGCGCCTTCTGCCCGATCAGCAGCCCCACGAAGGCCCCGCCCAGCGCCAGCGGCAGCGCGCACAGGATGGTCACCGGGTGCAGGAAGTCCTTGAACAGCAGCACCAGCACGATGTAGATGCACAGCACGCCCGTCAGCATCGCCAGGCCGAAGCTCGCGAACAGCTCGGTCATGACCTCGGCGTCGCCGACCTCGGCGATGCGCACGCCCGGCGGCAGCTTCTGGATCGACGGCAGCTTCTGCACCGCGGCCTTCGCGTCGCCCAGGCCCACGCCCGACAGTTCGATCTCGAAGTTCACGTTGCGCGAGCGGTCGTAGCGGTCGATGACGGCCGGGCCGCCTTCCATGGTGAGCGAGGCCACCTGGTTGAGCATGACCGGGCCGCGCGTGCCGGGCACCGAGAGGCGGCCGAGCAGGTCGATGTCCTGCCGCGCGGAGTCTTCCAGCTTCACCACGATCGGCACCTGCCGCTGCGCGAGGTTGAGCTTGGCGAGCGACTGGTCGTAGTCGCCCAGCGTGGCCACGCGCAGGGTCTCGGCGATGGCGGAACTGGTCACGCCCAGGTCGGCGGCGCGCGCGAAGTCGGGGCGCACCGCGATCTCGGGGCGCACCAGGCTCGCGGTGGAGGTGATGTTGCCCAGGCCGGGAACGGTGCGCAGGTCTTTCTCGACCGCGCTCGCCGCGCTGGCCAGGGCCACCGGGTCTTCGCCGGTCAGCGCCAGGATGTATTTCTCGCCCGAGCCGCCCAGGCCCACCGTGCTGCGCACGCCGGGCAGCGTTTCGAGCGCGGTGCGGATCTGGTTCTCGATGACCTGCTTGCGCGGCCGGTCGCCGCGCGGGTCGAGCTTGATGGTGAGCGTGGCCTTGCGCGTCTCGGGCGTGCCGAAGCTGGCGAACGGGTCGCCGCCCGCGCTGCCGCCGGCCACCGTGGTGTAGACGCTCTTCACGTGCGCGATCTGCATCACGCGGCGGCGGGTTTCCTCCGCCGCGGCGGTGGTCTGCGCCAGCGTGGAGCCCGGCGCGAGCGACAGGTACACCTGCGTCTGCGAGTTGTCGTCCGGCGGAATGAAGCCGGTCTTCAGCAGCGGGATCATCGCCAGCGAACCGAAGAAGAAGAGGGTGGCCAGCACCATCGTCTTGAAGCGGTTGTGGGTGCTCCACTCCACGGCGCGCATGTACCAGCGCAGCCAGCCCGGTTCCTTCTCGGCCGTGACCACGGGCTTGAGCATGTAGGCCGCCATCATCGGCGTGAGCACCCGCGCCACGACCAGCGAGGCGAACACCGCGAGCGCCGCGGTCCAGCCGAACTGCTTGAAGAACTTGCCCGCAACACCGCTCATGAAGGCCGTGGGCAGGAACACCGCGATCAGCGTGAAGGTGGTGGCGATCACCGCCAGGCCGATCTCGTCGGCCGCCTCCATGGCCGCCTGGTAGGGCGTCTTGCCCATGCGCAGGTGGCGCACGATGTTCTCGACTTCCACGATGGCGTCGTCCACCAATATGCCCACCACCAGCGACAGCGCCAGCAGCGAGATCACGTTGACCGAGAAGCCCAGCAGGTGCATGCCGATGAACGCCGGGATCACCGACATCGGCAGCGCCACAGCTGACACGAAAGTGGCGCGCCAGTCGCGCAGGAACAGCCACACCACGACCACCGCCAGGATGGCGCCTTCGTACAGCAGGTGCAGCGAACCGTTGTATTCCTCTTCCACCGGGTCGACGAAGTTGAAGGCCTCGGTCAGCTCGATGTCGGGGCGCTGCGCGCGCATGTCGGCCAGCGCCTTCTGCACCGCGCGGCCCACTTCCACTTCACTGGCACCGCGGCTGCGGGCCACTTCGAAGCCCACCACCGGCTTGCCGTTGAGCAGCGCGGCCGCGCGCGGCTCGGCGATGGTGTCGCTGATGCGCGCCACCTGGTCGAGCCGGATGCGGCGGCCGTCGGTCAGCACAATCTGCATGTCGGCGAGCTGGTCGGCCGACTTCACCGTGGCCAGGGTGCGCACCGGCTGTTCGCTGCCGCCCAGGTCGAAGCGGCCGCCCGCGCTCTCGGTCTGCACCTGGCGCAGCTGGCGCGAGATGTCGCCCGCCGAGGCGCCGAGCGCCTGCAGCTTGACCGGGTCGAGGTCCACGTGCACCTGGCGCGTGGCGCCGCCCACGCGGTTCACCGCGCCCACGCCCGGCAGCGCCAGCAGACGCTTGGTGACGTCGTTGTCCACGTACCAGCTCAGCGCCTCGTTGTCCATTTGCGAGGACGCAATGGTGAAGGCCAGCACCGGCTGGCCCGCCAGGTCGAGCTTGGTGACGACCGGGTCGCGCACGTCGGCGGGCAGGTCCGCGCGCACGCGCTGCACGGCGGAGCGCACGTCGTCCACGGCTTCCTGCACGGGCTTTTCGAGGCGGAACTCGACGATCAGCGTGGCGGCGCCGTCCTGCACCTTGGTGGTGATGTGCTTCAGGCCCTGCACCGTGGCGATGGAGTTCTCGAGCTTGCGCGCGACGTCGGTTTCCAGCTGCGAAGGCGCGGCGCCGGGCAGCGAGGCCGAGACCGTCACGGTCGGCAGGTCGATGTCCGGGAAGTTCTGCACCTTCATCGCGTTGAACGACAGCAACCCACCGAAGGTGAGCAGCACGAACAGCATCACCGCCGGAATCGGGTTGCGTATGGACCAGGCGGAAACATTCATGGGCGAGTCCTTTGTTTCTGCTTACTTGGCTGCGGCGGGGGCGGCTGCGGCAGGGGCGGCTGGCGCGGGCGCGTCGACCACGCGCACCAGGTCGCCGTCGTTGAGGAAGCCGGCGCCTTGCACCACCACCTTCGCGCCTTCGGGCAGTGCGCTGGTGATCTCGATGCGGTCGTTCAGGCGGCGGCCGATCTGCACCTTCTGCTGTGCCACGTGGTTGTCGGGCTTGAGAAGGAAGACGTTGTTGAAGCCGTCGCGCGGCACGATGGCGCTCTGCGGCACCGTGGGCGCCGAGCTGCGGCCGAGTTCGAAGTCGCCGCGCGCGAACATGCCGGCCTTGATGCCGGTGTTCTGCTGCACATTGGGCAGGTCGACGTACACCAGCGCCGCGCGCGTCTGCGGATCGACCGTGGGCGCGATGCTGCGCACCTTGCCTCGCACCTGCGCGCCGCTGGCGCTGACCACGAAGGCGGTGGTGCCCACCGAGATGCGGCTCAGCTCGGCCGAGGTGACTTCGGCGCGCCATTCGAGCCGGCCCTGGCGGATCAGCTTGAAGAGCTCGGTGCCGGCCGCCACCACGCTGCCGACCGTGGCAGTGCGCGACGAGATCACGCCGTCGTCGGGCGCCAGTACCTGCGTGTTGCGCCCGCGCACTTCCTGCGCGGCCAGCACGGCTTCGGCCGCTTCGACCCGCGCCTTGGCCGTCTGCTCGGTGGTCTGGTATTGGTTGATCTGCTGCTGGCTCAGCGCGCCGGTGGCCTGCAGCGTGCGGGCGCGGGCTGCGTTGCCGGCGGCGTCGGCGGCGGTGGCGCGGGCTTCGGCCAGCGAGGCGCGCGACTGCGCGATGTCGGCGCGCACCGTCTCGGGCGAGAACACGGCCAGCACCTGGCCCTTCTTGACCACGTCGCCCACGTTCACCCGCACCTCGGCGAGCTTGAGCCCGTTCGACTCGGAGCCGACCACGGCCTCCTGCCAGGCCGCCACGTTGCCGTTGGCCGGAAGCGTGAGCGTGAGTTCGGTGGCCTCGGGCGCGGCGACGGTGACGGTCAGCGCGGGCTTGGGCGCGGGGCCGGCGGCCGCGGCCTTGTCGGCCGGCTTGCGCGTCATGAACACGGCCGCCGCGATGACGACGGCCAGCACGATCAGCACGGTGACGAGGGTGGAACGCTTCATTGTTTTCATGGCGACGTCGCGACCTTGGCGGCCGGGGTGGTGTTCATTGAGGATGTTTCGGACGACTCGGAAGGCTGACCGGGCCGGCTCCAGCCGCCGCCCATCGAGCGGTACAGCGCGACCCAGGCTTCGGTGCGCTCGCGCTGCAGCGACACGCGCGCGGTCTGCGCCGCGAACAGCGTGCGGCGCGAGTCTTCCAGTTCGAACAGGCTGGCCAGGCCGCTGCTGTAGCGCGCCTGGGTGGCGTCGAAGGAGGCCTGGTAGTTCTTCACCGCGGTGTCGGCGTCAGTCGCGCGGCCGTTGGTGGCGTCGAGGTTGACCAGCGCTTCCTCCACCTCGCGCACGGCCTGCCGCACGTTGGCGCGGTAGATCGACACCGCCTCGGCGTAGCGCGCCTTGGCCGCGTCGGCATTGGCCTTGCGCGAGCCGCCGTCCAGCAGCGGCACGCTCAGCGACACGGGGCCCACGGTCCAGTTCTCGAGCGACTGCTGCAGGCCGCCGACGCGGTACTGCGTGCGCCCGATGGAGCCCGAGATGCTGAGCTTGGGATAGCGCTCGGCCTCGGCCGAGCCGACGTCGGCGCTGGCCGATGCCACGCCGAGTTCCGCCGAATACACATCGGGCCGCTGCGAAATGGCTTGCGCCGGCACGCTGGCGATGCTGCCCACCTCGGGCAGCGCGCGCTGCGCGGGGGCGGCCGCGAGCTTCTGCTCGAGCGTGCCCTCGTCGATGCCGCTGAGCGCGACCAGCGCCTTGCGCTGCACCGCGCACTGGGCGCGCTGCTGGGTCAGGCGGCCGGAGGCGTCGGCCGCGCTGGCGCGGGCCAGTGCGGCGTCGGCGGGCGCGGTGAAGCCGGCGCGCATCGACAGGTCGGTCAGGCGCGCGGTCTCGGCGCGCGAGCGGGTGTCGGACTCGGCCACGCGCAGTTGCTGCTGGCAGGCCCGCTCTGCAAAGTAGGCGTTGGCGGTTTCGGCCGCCACCGACACCCGGGCGTCATGCCACTTGGCGTCGGCGCTGCCCAGCTTGGCCTGGGCGGCGTCGCGGTCGGCGCGCAGGCGGCCGAACAGGTCGACCTCCCACTTCGACTGCAGGCCGGCCTGCAGAGTGGTGATGGGTGTGGTGGCCCCGAGGCTGCTGCTGCTGCCACTGCCAGCGCTGGAGGCCGATCCGCCCGAAGGCGCGCCGGATGCGAAGCCCGAGGTGCCCCGGCTCGCCGATGCCGTGCCGTCCAGGCTCGGCAGCAGCGCAGCGCCGGTCTGCACCCGCGTGAAGCGGGCCTCCGCCACGCGCGCCGCGGCGCTCGCGACGTTGGGGCTGGCGGCCTCGGCGGCGGCGATCAGCTCGACCAGCAGCGGATCGTCGAGCTGGCGCCACCAGTCGGCCAGCGAGGCGAGCGAGCCGCCGTGGGGCAGGGGAGCGCGCCATTGCGCGGGCGTTGGCGCCTCGACCTGCGCCGGCGGGCGGGTCAGCCCGCAGCCCGACAGGCCGAGGCCGAAGCCCAGCGGCAGGCACAGGGAGGCGATCAGTCGGAGTTTTCTCATTGGGTTGGCTTTCTGTCGGCGCGGCGGCGTGCCGCCTCGGCCGCGACCAGCGCCATTGCGTAGCCGGTCAGGCGGTCGGCCCAGGTGTCGATGCCGCGCGGCGTGCGCAGCAGCGACGGACGGATGGCCTCGATGAAGTCCTGGCTCACGTAGAGCTGCATCGACAGCCCGGTGATAGCGAAGGTGAGGCGGTGGATGTCGTCGTCGGGCCGCGCCACGCCCAGGTGGCGGCAAAGCAGCTCGGCGATGGCGCGGTGCGGGCCCTTGATGTCGTGCTCGAGCTCCTTGGCCCATCGGCTGGTGCGCTCGAGCATCTCGCGCATGTGCAGCTGGATGCATTGGCGCACGATCTCGCCCTGCTTGAGCGGATCGATCATCGACACCATGCAGATGCGCAGCGTTTCCTCCAGAGGGCGCCCCGGCACCTTGCAGGCCGCCACGAGGTCGCTGGAGTCGCCGCCCATCGGCTCGTTGAAGGTGGCCGCGTAGAGGCCTTCCTTGTCGCCGAAGTAGTAGCTGATGGCCGAGATGTTGGCGCCTGCCTCCTTGGCGATCTCGCGCGTGGAGGTCTTGGCGAAGCCCTTCTGCGCGAACAGCCGCAGCGCCGTGTGAAGCAGACGGTGGCGTGCCTCCGCGCCGTCGCTGCGCGGTGCGCGGCGCGCGGCCTGGGTGGTGGTGGCTTTCGCGTTCATGCCCGGCATTACACCACGCAAAAAATCAAACGATTGATTAACTTAAGGTTTCATGAAGAGCCTGGGTTGCACGCGAACACGAGTACCTGCTGAAGGGAAGCGGCGCCCGATCTGCTGCCGATCGAGGCACGCTACGATGCCGCCATGCCAGTTTCTCCTTCTCTGCCGCCCGCCCTGCCGCTCGACGCCCAGGGAATTCTTGCGCTGGCCGCGCGCTCGATGTTTCATTTGTTTTCAAGCATCAGCCAGGGCATGTTCCTGGTCGACCGCGGCGGGCGCATCGTGTGGGTGAACGAGGGCTACCGGCGCTTCCTGCCGGCGCTGGGTTTCTCGTCCATCGACCAGTTCATGGGGCACATGGTGGAAGATGTGATCCCGAACACGCAGATGCGCCGCGTGCTTGAAACAGGCGAGCCGATACTGATCGACCTGCTCACCAACAAGGCAGGCACCTTCGTGGTCAGCCGCATTCCGCTGCGCGAGGAACGCGAGGGCGCGGACGGCGGCATGGGCGAGGTGATCGGCGCCATCGGCATCGTGCTGTTCGACCAGCCGGAGACCACGCTGCAGCCGCTCATCAGCAAGTTCGCGCTGCTGCAGCGCGACCTCGACGACGCGCGGCGCGAACTGGCCAGCCAGCGCAACAACCCGCTCTACCACCATGCGGACGGCCAGCGGCGCTCCAAGTACACCTTTGCCAGCTTCATCGGCAGCAGCCCGGCGGCGGTGGAGGTCAAGCGCCATGCGCGCCGCGCCGCGCAGTCGGCCAGCCCGGTGCTGCTGCTGGGCGAAACCGGCACCGGCAAGGAGCTGCTGGCGCATGCCATCCATGCGTCGTCCGCGCGTGCCAAGGGGCAGTTCGTCAGCGTCAACATCGCGGCCGTGCCCGACACCCTGCTCGAAGCCGAGTTCTTCGGCTTCGCGCCCGGCGCCTTCACCGGCGCCGACCGCAAGGGCCGCGAGGGCAAGTTCAAGCTGGCCGACGGCGGCAGCCTCTTCCTCGACGAAATAGGCGACATGCCGCTGGGCCTGCAGGCCAAGCTGCTGCGCGCGCTGCAGGAAGGCGAGATCGAGCCGCTGGGTTCCAACAAGCTCGTGCCCTTCGACGCCCGCGTGATCGCCGCCACCTCGCGCGACCTGCCGGAGCTGGTGCGCCGCGGCCAGTTCCGCGAAGACCTGTACTACCGCCTCAACGTGCTGCCGCTGCGCGTGCCGCCACTGCGAGAGCGGCGCGCCGACATTCCCGCGCTGGTCGAGGCGCTGGGCGAGGACATGGCGCTGCGCAGCGGCGAGGCGCCGCCCGAACTCACGCCCGACGCGCTCGCGCTGCTGGCCGGCCAGCACTGGCGCGGCAACATCCGCGAGCTGCGCAACGTGCTGGAGCAGGTGACGATGCGCAGCGACTCGCAGCGCATCGACGCTGTGCAGCTCGAACGCATCCTGCGCGAGGCGGGGCTGGAGCAGATCGAGCTGCCGGCCACCCTGCAGAGCGCGCACGACGGCGATGAAGAAGCGGCACTGCTGCGGCCGCTGGCGCAGCAGGTGGCCGAGCTGGAGCGCAAAGCGATTGCGGCCGCGCTGGCATCCACCGGCGGCAACAAGCTGGCAACGGCGCGGCTGCTCGGGATTTCGCGCGCCACGCTGTATGAGCGCATGACGAACCAGTAAGTAGCGGCCGCCGACGGCGGCCGGATTTCGATCGACAAGGGAGAGGATTTCCATGAAGGGTCTGTTGACACGACTGAAGGCGCTGGCCGGCTCGGGCGCTGCACCGGCCGCATCCACTGCATCGACTGACGCAGGGGGGCGCGAAGGCGTGCTAATCAATGCCTACTGCACGCGCGCCGACGTGCCCGCGCTCGGCTTTCCGCACACGCTGCATGCCCGCCGCGATCTTTCCGATCCGGAACTCGCGGCCCATCTTTCGGGCTTCGTGGGCTATGTGCTGAGCAGGGGCAACGGCGAGATGTCGCGCAACCGCTATCACGCGATGCGGCACATCCAGCGGGTACGCCAGCACCTGAGTCTCTCCATCGACGAGTCGCAGCTCGACGCGTTTTCCGAGTGGGCGGAGCGTGCGAACGCCATCGTGTTCCTGCCCGATGGCGGCATCCGCGACCCCAACGGGCGGGTGTTGCTGTCGGCGGCGGGCGAGGAGCCCGACCGGGAAGCCGCGGTTCCCTATCCCGCCGAGGCGTGGCAGCGCAAGGCGCGCACCGAGGCGCTGCTCGCGTCGCGCGGCATGCCGGTGCCGCAGCACCTGCCGCCTCTTGTTTCGGAGCCCGAGTTGCGCCCGCGCACGCCGCGGGAGCTGGCGGGCAGGGCGTTCGCGCTGCTGGCCGTATCGGCCCGCGCCGAGTCGGTCGCGAGCGGCGAGCCGCTGCCTGTGGCCGACTTGTTCGCGCGGCTGCCGTCCGCGCAGGCGAACCTGTCGCCCGACGAGCAGGCCTTCATTGCCGATGAGGCTCCAGGCGAGTCCGCGGTGGCGCAGTTCGGCTGGCGCTTCGAGTGCCTCTTCGTGCTTGAATGGGCCTTGGGCCTGGTCGATGCGCTGCCGTTTCCCGGGGCCATCTGCGACGTGCCGCTGGCCACGCGCCTGATGCTGGATGCCGGCGACGTCGACGGCGTGATGCGGGCTGCCAAGGTGCGCACGGACAGCGAACTGCTCGATGCGCTGGATCTGCACTACCGGCTGCACTGGCTCGTGCGCCAGGCGCGCCTGAAGGAAGAGGCGGCTCCTGCGGGCGTCGACCCCGGTGTCGTGCTGGAGCGGCATCGCGCGCTGAACTGGCTGGTGCGCTTCGAAGACCACGACTGGGACGACGTCGACACGCCCACATGACGCCCGACAATTGCGCTTCCTCCTGCCATCCTCCTGTTCCTGCATTCATGAAGACATCGATCCGCTCCCTTGTGCTCGTTGCGGCATGCGCCGCCGCCAGCTTTGCCAGCGCGGCGCCCGCGCCCCAGTGTGCGAGCGAAGCCGTGTCCCGCGCCAGGAAGCTGCTGACCTTCCACTTCGGCGAGGACGACCGCATCCAGATCGACCCCGCCGTGAAGGAAGTGGCGCCCATCCGCAACCCCGCCAACAAAAAGCAGCAGTTCAAGGTGCTGGAGGTGTGGGGCTCGATCTACAAGGGCAGCTACCGCATGCGGCTCATCTACTACGTGTCGGGCAAGGACTGCAACTTGATGGGACAGGAAATCCTGGAGTACGCAAGCCTGTGAGCGTCCAGGCCCTGCGTTCCACCTTCGGCCCCAATTGCCATTGGTGCGGCCTCGCGATGGACTTCAGCGAGCCCTTCGGCCGGCCCGAGTCCGCCACCATCGAACACCTTGTCGACTCGACCTTCGGCGGCATGCGTTCGCCAAAGCACCGGCGGCTCGCGCATGCGGCCTGCAACCATGCGCGCAACGAGTTCCGCATGCAGGCGGAGCGGCAGTTCAGGCAGTGGATCGCCGAGCGCCAGGCCTCCGCGAAAACCCTGAACGAAAAATAGACAGTTGGCTGAAAATCGAACACGCGCAATGTTCTGAATTCAGTCGAACGACGCTGCTTCCGAATGAAGAAGCGTTAGTTATCAATGGCTTAGGCAGGTGGCACGAACTGTGCAATATTCAGTCACCTTTTCCAGGAGACAAAGAATGAACCGTCGCCACCTCGTCGCCCTTGCCGCGCTCGCCACCTGCGCAGTTGCCGCTCCCGCCTGGGCCCAGTCCAACGAAATCCGCATCGCCCACATCTACAGCAAGACGGGCGCGCTGGAAGCCTACGGCAAGCAGACGCAGACCGGCCTGATGATGGGCCTGAACTACGCCACCGAAGGCACGATGATGGTCAACGGCAAGAAGATCGTCGTCATCGAGAAGGAC
This sequence comes from Variovorax sp. PMC12, assembly GCF_003019815.1. NCBI lineage: Bacteria > Pseudomonadati > Pseudomonadota > Betaproteobacteria > Burkholderiales > Comamonadaceae > Variovorax > Variovorax sp. PMC12. The sequence continues at coordinate 1,603,510 of NZ_CP027773.1, read as the reverse complement.
GACCAGGGCAAGCCCGACCTCGGCAAGTCGCTGCTGGCGGCCGCCTACTCGGACGACAAGGCCGCGCTGGCCATCGGCCCGACCGCCTCGGGCGTGGCGCTGGCCATGCTGCCGGTGGCTGAGGAATACAAGAAGATCCTGCTGGTCGAGCCCGCCGTGGCCGACTCGATCACCGGCGACAAGTGGAACAAGTACATCTTCCGCACCGGCCGCAATTCGAGCCAGGACGCGATCTCCAATGCCGTGGCGGTCGACAAGCCCGGCGTGACCGTGGCCACGCTGGCACAGGACAACGCGTTCGGCCGCGACGGCGTGAAGGCCTTCGGCTCCGCGCTCAAGAAGGCCAAGCTGGTCCATGAAGAGTACCTGCCGCCCGCCACCACCGACTTCACCGCCGGCGCGCAGCGCCTGATCGACAAGCTGAAGGACCAGCCGGGCCGCAAGATCATCTGGATCGTCTGGGCCGGCGCGGGCAACCCGTTCAAGATCGTCGACCTCGACCTGAAGCGCTACGGCATCGAGATCGCCACCGGCGGCAACATCCTGCCGGCCATGGCCGCCTACAAGGCACTGCCGGGCATGGAAGGCGCGGCGTACTACTACTTCGGCATCCCGAAGAACCCGGTGAACGACGCGATGGTGTCGGCCCACTACAAGGAATTCAAGACACCGCCGGACTTCTTCACGGCCGGCGGCTTCTCGGCCGCGATGGCGGTGGTGACGGCGCTCAAGAAGACGGGCGGCGACACCAACACCAACAAGCTCATCAGCACCATGGAAGGCATGAGCTTCGACACGCCCAAGGGCAAGATGACTTTCCGCAAGGAAGACCATCAGGCGATGCAGTCGATGTACCACTTCAAGATCAAGGTCGACCCGGCGTTCGCCTGGGGCGTGCCGGAGCTGGTGCACGAGATCAAGCCGGAAGAGATGGACATTCCCATCAAGAACAAGCGCTGACCACGGCGCCGATCGTTACCTGAACCCCGCGGCGCAAGAAAGGCGCCGCTCCCTTTTCGCCCCGGATGGCCGCCGGGCGAAGCGGTAGCCTGCGCCCGTTTTTCCTGACGGGGCGAGTGCCCGCGCGATCCACGGCCGATTCGATTCTTGAGCAAGCAAGCGTTCGACAAACCACAACAGAAGGAGACAGCGATGCCAGCGATGCGATTGAACTGGAAGGGACTTGCCGCCGCTGCGGCGATGGCGGTGGCGGCGCAGGCCGCGATGGCGGCGGTGCCGCTGCCGTCGCTCGGCGCCAACCCGGCGGAGGTGAGCGTGTCCGGCCTGTCGGCCGGCGGTTTCGCGGCGGTGCAGTTGCACGTGGCCTATTCGGCCACCTTCAAGCGCGGCGCCGGCGTGGTGGCCGGCGGGCCGTTCTATTGCGCCGAGGGTTCGGTGCTCAACGCCACCGGCCGGTGCATGACGCACGGCAGCAGCATCCCGGTGTCGTCGCTCGTGAGCACCACCAACAGCTGGGCCGCCAGCGGCGCGATCGACCCGGTGTCCAACCTGAGCGCCTCCAAGGTGTACATGTTCTCGGGCACCTCCGACAACACCGTCAAGCAGGCGGTGATGGACGACCTGAAGACCTACTACCAGAGCTTCGTGCCGGCGGCCAACATCGTCTACAAGAACAACATCGGCGCCGGCCACGCGATGGTCACCGACGACTACGGCGGCGCCTGCAGCACCACCGCGGCGCCGTACATCAACAACTGCGGCTTCGACCTGGCGGGCGAGATCCTCACGCAGATCTACGGCCCGCTGAATCCGCGCAACAACGGCACGCTGGGCGGCACCTTCACCGAGTTCAACCAGTCGGAATTCGTCACTGGCCACGGCATGGCCGCGACCGGCTGGATCTACGTGCCGCAGGCCTGCACCACCACCTCGTGCCGCGTGCACCTGGTGCTGCACGGCTGCAAGCAGAACTACTCGGACGTGAGCGACCAGTACGTGCGCAAGACCGGCTACAACCGCTGGGCCGACACCAACAACATCGTGCTGATCTATCCGCAGACCAGCACCGCGGCCACCAACAGCTGCTGGGACTGGTGGGGCTACGACAGCGCCAACTATGCGAAGAAGTCGGGCCCGCAGATGGCGGCGTTCAAGGCCATGATCGACCGCGTGACCAGCGTCGGCGGCGGCGGCAGCGGCCTGCCCGCGCCCACCGGCGTGGGTACCTCGGGCGCGACCAGCACCAGCATGGTGATCGGCTGGAACGCCGTGAGCGGCGCCAGCGGCTACAACGTGTACCGCGGCGGCAGCAAGGTCAACGCCTCGCCGGTCACCGCCACCAGCTACACCGACAGCGGCCTGGCCGCGTCGACCAGCTACAGCTGGACCGTGGCCGCGCTGAACGCGAGCAACGCCGAAGGCGCCATGTCGACGGCGGCCACCGGCGCCACCACGGCGGGCAGCGGCGGCGGCGGCACCGGCACCTGCTACACCGCGAGCAACTACACCCATACCATCGCCGGACGCGCCTATGCCCTGTACGGGCTGACCTATGCCTACGGCTCGAACCAGTCCATGGGGCTGTGGAACATCTACGCGACCACCACGCTGAAGCAGACCGGCCCCAACTACTACGTGATCGGCAGCTGCTGAGGCCGCCGTGCAATCTTTCGACTCCTGATTCGCAATGACCAAAGATGCTTGAGACCCGAGATCTGACCATCCGCTTCGGTGGGCACGTGGCCGTCAACAATGTGAGCTGCGCTTTCGCGCCGGGCACGCTGACGGCCATCGTGGGCCCCAACGGCGCGGGCAAGACCACCTACTTCAACCTGATCTCGGGCCAGCTCAAGGCGAGCGCCGGCACGGTGTCGCTCGACGGGCAGCCGCTGTCGGGCCTGTCGCCGTCCGCGCGCACGCACGCGGGGCTGGGGCGGGCCTTCCAGCTCACCAACCTGTTCCCGAACCTCACCGTGCTGGAGAACGTGCGCCTGGCGGTGCAGGCCACGCGCGAGGGCGCGCACCGGCGGGGGCTCAATCTTTGGAGCATCTGGAGCGACCACCAGGCGCTGACCGAGCGCGCCGACCAGATCCTGGCCGACGTGGCGCTGGAATCGCGCGAACACGCGACGGTGGCCAGCCTGCCGCACGGCGACCAGCGCAAGCTGGAAGTGGCATTGCTGATGGCGCTGGAGCCCAAGGTCTTCATGTTCGACGAGCCCACGGCCGGCATGAACGCGGCCGAGGCGCCCGTCATCCTCGACCTGATCCGCAAGCTCAAGCAGGACAAGACCAAGACCATCCTGCTGGTCGAACACAAGATGGACGTGGTGCGCGAACTGGCCGACCGCATCATCGTGCTGCACAACGGCACGCTGGTGGCCGACGGCGAACCGGCCGAGGTGATCGCCTCGCCGGTGGTGCAGGAGGCCTACCTGGGCGTGGCGAAGGAGGTGGCTGCATGACGCGCGTGCCGATGAATTCGAGTTTCTCCCTCCCCTCCCGGGGGAGGGCCGGGGTGGGGGCTCGCGGCCTCCACACCACCGCAGCCTTGCAGGCGCCGCTTGCCCCCATCCCGACCTTCCCCCGGAAGGGGAAGGAGCAAGACCGATGACAACTCAGAACCTGTTGAGTCTCGAAGGCGTGCACACGCACATCGGGGCGTATCACATCCTGCACGGCGTGGACCTGGCCGTGCCGCGTGGTCAGCTCACGATGCTGCTGGGCCGCAACGGCGCGGGCAAGACGACCACGCTGCGAACCATCATGGGCCTGTGGCATGCGTCGCAGGGCAGGGTGCGCTTCGGTGACAAGGAAATCACCGCCCAGCACACGCCGCAGATCGCCGGCCTGGGCATTGCCTACGTGCCCGAGAACATGGGCATCTTCTCCGACCTCACGGTGAAGGAGAACATGCTGCTGGCCGCGCGTGGCGCCAAGAACGCGCAGCAGATCGACGACACGCGCCTGAAGTGGATCTTCAAGCTCTTCCCCGCGGTCGAGAAATTCTGGAACCACCCGGCGGGCAAGCTGTCGGGCGGGCAGAAGCAGATGCTGGCCGTGTCTCGCGCCATCGTGGAGCCGCGCGAGCTGCTCATCATCGACGAACCCAGCAAGGGCCTGGCGCCCGTGATGATCAACAACATGATCGATGCCTTCGCCGAGCTCAAGCGCAGCGGCGTGACCATCCTGCTGGTCGAGCAAAACATCAACTTCGCCCAGCGCCTGGGCGACACCGTCGCGGTGATGGACAACGGCCGCGTGGTGCACGCGGGCTCCATGGCGGAGTTCTCCGCCGACGCGCAACTGCAGCAATCGCTGCTCGGACTGGCTCTATGAAACTCGACTTCGACTGGAAGCCGCTGCTGCTGGCCCCGGTGCTGGCGCTCGCCGCGCTGCCGCTGACCGGCTCCTTCTCCACCTGGCTCACGCTCACCGTGGCGGGCCTGGCCATGGGCATGATCATCTTCATCATCGCCTCGGGCCTCACGCTCGTGTTCGGCCTGATGGACGTGCTGAACTTCGGCCACGGCGTGTTCATTGCGCTGGGCGCCTTCGTGGCGAGCAGCGTGCTCGGCCTGATGGGCGACTGGACCGGTTCGGGCGAGCTGTGGCGCAACCTCGTGGCGGTGTTCCCCGCCATGCTGGTCGCGATGCTCGTGGCCGGCGCGGTGGGGCTGGCCTTCGAGCGCTTCATCGTGCGGCCTGTGTACGGCCAGCATCTGAAGCAGATCCTCATCACGATGGGCGGCATGATCATCGGCGAGGAGCTCATCAAGGTGATCTGGGGCCCGGCGCAGGTTCCGCTGCCGCTGCCCGAGGCCCTGCGCGGCTCGCTGCTGGTGGGCGATGCGGCCATCAGCAAGTACCGCCTGCTTGCGGTGGCCGTGGGCGTGGTGGTGTTCGGCGTGCTCGCTTGGACGCTGGGCCGCACCAAGATCGGCCTGCTCATCCGCGCCGGCGTGCAGGACCGCGAGATGGTCGAGTCGCTGGGCTACCGCATCGGCCGGCTGTTCGTCGGGGTGTTCGTGGTGGGCAGCGCGCTGGCCGGCTTGGGCGGCGTGATGTGGGGGCTGTTCCAGCAGAACCTGGTGCCGCAGATGGGCGCGCAGGTCAACGTGCTGATCTTCATCGTCATCATCATCGGCGGGCTGGGCTCGACGGGCGGTGCGCTCATCGGCGCGCTGCTGGTGGGGCTGATGACCAACTACATCGGCTTCCTGCTGCCCACGCTCACGCAGTTCGCGAGCATCTTCCTGATGGTCGCCGTGCTGCTGTGGCGTCCGCAGGGTGTGTACCCCGTGGCGAACCGCTGAGAAGGAGAAAGCCGCCGTGTTCCTGAAACGACTTCTCTCCAACGACATGCCGCGCAGCCGCCTTCTGGCGCTGCTGCTGGTGGTGCTGTTCCTTGCGCTGGCGTTCGCGCCTTTCATCTTCCCGGGCGTGAAGGCGCTGAGCGTCGCGGCCAAGATCCTGGTGTTCGTGGTGCTGGTGGCCAGCTTCGATCTGTTGCTGGGCTACACCGGCATCGTGAGCTTCGCGCACACGATGTTCTTCGGCATCGGTGCCTATGGCATCGCCATCTCGGCCTCGCGGCTCGGGCCCAACTGGGGCGCGGTGCTGGTGGGGCTGGGCGCGTCGCTGGCGGTCTCGCTGGTGCTGTCGTTCGCCATCGGGCTGTTCTCGCTGCGGGTGCGCGCGATCTTCTTCGCGATGATCACGCTGGCCGTGGCCTCGGCGTTCCAGACGCTGGCCTCGCAGCTGTCGGACTTCACCGGCGGCGAAGACGGCCTGACCTTCAAGCTGCCCGAGCTGATCTCGCCGAGCTTCGAGTTCTCCGAGGAGCCTTTCCTCGGCGTGTCGCTCGACGGCCGGCTGCTGTGCTACTACCTGCTTTTCGTGGCGGCGGTGGTGCTGGTGCTGGCGCTGCTGCGCATCGTGAATTCTCCGTTCGGCCGCGTGCTGCAGGCGATCCGCGAGAACGAGTTCCGCGCCGAGGCCATCGGTTACCGCGTGGTGGTGTACCGCACCACGGCCGCCGTGCTGTCGGCGCTCTTCGCCACGCTGGCCGGCGCGATGCTGGCGATCTGGCTGCGCTACAACGGGCCCGACACCTCGCTGAGCTTCGAGATCATGATCGACGTGCTGCTCATCGTGGTGATCGGCGGCATGGGCACCATCTACGGCGCGGCCATCGGCGCGGTGCTGTTCGTCATTGCGCAGAGTTACCTGCAGGACCTGCTGCGCATCGGCAACGAGGCCGCGAGCGGCCTGCCTTGGCTGGCCGCGCTGCTGTCGCCCGACCGCTGGCTGCTGTGGCTCGGCGTGCTTTTCGTGCTGTCCGTCTATTACTTTCCCACCGGCATCGTCGGCAAACTGCGAGCAAGGGCTGCGCGATGAGCGACAACAACAACAATCAGATTCCACTCTCGCGCTATGCGCAGCTCGCGGGCCGCGAGATCCACTGGCTTGAGTGGGGCGCCGAAGACGCACCCGTGGTCATCGCCTGGCACGGACTGGCGCGCACCGGCCGCGACATGGACGAGCTGGCGCAGCACTTCGCCTCGCGCGGCTTCCGCGTGATCTGCCCCGACACCATTGGCCGCGGCCTGAGCCAATGGAGCCCGCTGCCCGACGAGGAATACAAGCTGTCGTTCTACGCACGCATCGCCAACGCGCTGTGCGACGAACTGCGGCTGGGGCGTGTGCACTGGGTCGGCACCTCGATGGGCGGTGCCATCGGCACGGTCTGCGCGTCGGGGCTGTTCGAGCCGCGCATGAAGGCGCGCATCGCGAGCCTGGTGCTCAACGACAACGCGCCCGAACTGGCCCAGCCCGCCATCGAGCGCATCCGCGCCTACGCGGGCCAGCCGCCCGCGTTCGACACCGTGGCCGAGCTGGAGGCGTTCTTTCGCACCGTCTACAAGCCCTACGGCTGGCTCAGCGATGCGCAATGGCGCCGTTTGACCGAAAGCTCCACGCGCCGGCTGTCCGACGGCCGCGTCACGCCGCACTACGACCCGGCCATGGTCCGGCAGTTCAGCGCGCACGACAACGACTACCTGATCTGGCCGCACTACGACGCCATCGAGGTGCCTGTGCTGTGCCTGCGCGGCGTGGAGTCCGACCTGGTGCTGCCCGAAGTGGTCGAGCAGATGCGCCGGCGCGGTCCCGGCGCGGCCGGCCGGCTGCAGGTGATCGAAGTGCCTGCCTGCGGCCACGCGCCGGCGCTCAACGTGCCCGAACAACTGGAGCCGATCGAAGGGTTTATCCGCGCGGCCGGTCGTTGAAGCCCCGGCGGCAGGACAATCGCCGCCGCTTCAACCACAACAAGGCCTCGACCATCATGGCGCTCTCTCTGTACGACCTGTCGGTGCCCGTCTTCGCACGCGGACTCGGCCAACTCACCCATCTGCTCGACAAGGGCCTGGCGCACGCTAAGGCCAACGGCATCGACCCGGCCACGCTGGTCGAGGCGCGCCTGGCGCCCGACATGCTCACCCTGGCCGGCCAGATCCAGCGCGCCAGCGATGCCTCGAAGCTGGGCACGGCCCGCATCGCCGGCATCACCGCGCCGAGCTTTCCCGACGAGGAAAAGACCTGGGACGACCTGCTCGCCCGCATCGCGAAGACGCAGGACTTCCTCGCGAGCGTGGACCGCGCGCTGATCGACGGCCAGGAAGAGCGTCCCGTGACCATCAAGGCGCGCGAAGGCGAGGCGCATTTCACCGCGCAGCGCTACCTGCTGCAGTTCGCGCTGCCCAACTTCTTCTTCCATGTGACCACGGCCTACGACGTGCTGCGCCACAAGGGCATCCCGATCGGCAAGATGGATTACCTCGGCAAGTTCTGAGTCGCTCCCGGCCTTCACGCCGCCGGGACAAAGTTCAAATTGCCGTGACACATGCGCACGCCCGGGATGCGCCGCAAACAATCGCGCCTGACCGCTGTCGGTCTGACACAAGGAACGGGGTTGCGATCATGAAGAACATGCTGTCCAGGAGAGCGTTCTCGGGGCTCGCCGCGGGGGCGTCGGCCCTGGCTGCGGCGGCCGGTGGCGGGTGGCCGGTACGCAGTGCCCTGGCCGCGTCGCCGGGCCTGCGCGACTACGGCAAGGCCCCCGAGTTCGCGGGCATCGACAAGTGGCTCAACTCGGAGCCGCTCACGCTGAAGAGGCTGGCCGGGCAGGTGGTGCTGGTCGACTTCTGGACCTACTCGTGCATCAACTGCATCCGCACGCTGCCGCACGTGGTGAGCTGGTACGAGAAGTACAAGGACCAGGGCTTCGTGGTGGTGGGCGTGCACTCGCCCGAATTCGCCTATGAGAAGCTCACGCGCAACGTGGAAGATGCGATCCGGCGCTTCAACATTCGCTATCCGGTGGCGCAGGACAACGCCTTTGCCACCTGGAAGGCCTACGACAACCAGTACTGGCCGGCCTTCTACCTGGTCGACAGCAAGGGTCAGGTGATGCGGCAGCACTTCGGCGAGGGCGAATACGCCGAGATGGAAGCCGCGATCCAGGCGCTGCTGGCGCGCAAATCGGCGGGCTGAAGCCGCTTCAGCGCGCGGTCGACTGCGTGGGCCAGCCCGCCAGGTTGCGCTCGGCAATGCCCGCGAGCGCGGTGATCCATGCCGGGCTGTCGTTCAGGCACGGGATATAGCTGAATGTCTTGCCGCCCGCGTGCATGAAGGCCTCGCGGCCTTCCATGGCGATTTCCTCGAGCGTTTCGAGGCAGTCGGCCGGGAAGCCGGGGCACACCACGTCGACGCGCTGGATGCCGGAGGCACCGAGTTCGCGCAGCGTGGGTTCGGTGTAGGGCTCGAGCCACTTGGCGCGGCCGAAGCGCGACTGGAAGGTGACGCGGTGCTGCGCCGCCGAAAGGCCCAGTCGCTCTGCGAGCAGGCGCGCGGTTTCCAGGCATTGAGACTGGTACGGATCGCCGAGCGCGATGTTGCGCGCGGGAATGCCGTGGAAGCTCATCAGCAGCACCTCGCCGCGGCCTTCGGTCTTCCAGTGTTTCTCGATGCCTTGGGCCAGCGCCTCGATGTAGGCCGGGTCGTCGTGGAAGTCATTCACGAAGCGGAACTCCGGCAGGCGGCGTTGCTTGCGGCTCCAGTCGTTCACCGCGTCGATCACGCTGGCCGTTGTGGTGGCCGAGTATTGCGGGTAGGCCTGCAGCACCAGCACGCGGGTGACGCCCTCGGCCTGCAGCGCGTCGAGGCGCGAGGCGATCGACGGGTTGGCGTAGCGCATCGCGTCGCGCACCGTCACGCGGTGGCCGCGCTCACCGAGCCAGCCCGCCAGCAGCGTGGCCTGCTTCTGGGTGAACACCTTGAGCGGCGAGCCCTCGGGCATCCAGATGCTCGCGTACTTGGCGGCCGACTTGGCCGGGCGCACGCGCAGGATGATGCCGTGCAGGATGAGCGCCCAGATCGCCCTGGGAATCTCGACCACGCGCGGGTCGCCCAGGAAGTCTGCGAGGTAGGGGCGCACGGCGGCGGCGGTCGGTGCATCGGGCGAACCCAGGTTGCACCAGAGCACGGCGGTGCGCGGGGTGCCCGGCGGGGCGTTCTCGGGATGTGGAGGCATGCGATATTCTCGGTCATGACCTCCGCTTCGACGGCGCCAGCAGGCGCCGAACCCCTCGACCTCCAACGTATTTCCGCGATCTCGCTCGACCTCGACGACACGCTGTGGCCGATCTGGCCGACCATCGAGCGCGCAGAGGGCGTGCTCCAGGAATGGCTGCTGCGCGAGGCGCCCAAGACGGCCTCGCTGCTGCTGACGCCCGGCATTCTTCGCGAACTGCGCGAAGCCACGGCCAAGGAACGCTCCGACCTTGCGCACGACCTGAGCGCGCTGCGCCGGGAGTCGATCCGCACCGCGCTCAAGCGCGCGGGCGAAGACCCGGCGCTGGCCGATCCGGCCTTCGAGGCGTTCTTCGAAGAGCGCCAGCGCGTGACGCTGTATGAAGACGCGCTGCCCGCACTCAAGTGGCTCAGCGAACGCTATCCGCTGGTGGCCATCTCGAACGGCAACGCCGACATCCACAAGACCGGCGTCGGCCGATGGTTCCGCACCGCCTTCAATGCGCGGGCCTTCGGCAGCGGCAAGCCGCATGCGCCCATCTTCCGTGCCGCCGCGGCATCGGTCGGCTTCCTGCCCAAGGACGTGCTGCACGTGGGCGACGACGCCGAGCTCGACGTGGTCGGCGCGCTCAATGCCGGCATGCAGGCCGCCTGGCTCGTGCGCGACGAGCGGCCCTGGGTGCACGACGCCCGGCCGCAGCTGATCGTGCCGAACCTGCACGCGCTGTGCGTTGCGCTCGGCGCCTGAGGCCTTACTTGAATACCGGGCGGAAGAAGCTGCGTTCGTAACTCAGGATGCAGCGGGTTTCTTCCGCGTACTTGAAGGCGGCCTGGCATTCCGGGTCCTGCATCGAGTCGGCGCGGTACTTTTCGTAGGCGGCCAGGCTCGGGAAGGTGAACATCGCCAGCGCGACGTTGTTCGTGCCTTCCGAGGGCAGGAAGTAGCCGTGGTGCTGGCCGCCGAACTTCTCGACCAGCGGGATCCAGAGCCTGCCGTAGTGCTCGAACTCCTTGAGCTTGTAGGCGTCGACGATGTAGCGCAGGTAGCAGGTGACCATGGGTGGGGTTCCGGGAGTGAGAGGGTATTGGCGCGGCGTCTGCGCCGATTCGCGGGGCTGACTATAGTTTCCCGTCGTCCTCAACTTCTTGCGGCCTCGCGCCGGGCAGGAACCCCAAAGTGCATTTCTCGAACTGGCTCGTCTTCTGCGGCGTCACGCTGCTCGTCGCCTTCACGCCCGGACCGGCGGTGTTGCTCGCGGTCTCGAACTCGATGAGCGTGGGCCCGCGACGCGCGATGATCAGCTCGCTCGGCAATGCGACGGGGCTGTTCATGGTGTCGGCCGCGGCCATGGCCGGGCTGGGCGTGGTGCTCTCGACCTCCGCCCATGCCTTCATGCTGCTGAAGTTGGCCGGCGCGGCTTACCTGATCTACCTGGGCATCAAGCAGTGGCGCAGCCAGGGCAGCGTGTTCGCCGACCTGCAGGGCGCGCCGGCCGGTGCGGTGCCGCGTTCGGGCCTGCGCCTGTTCGGCAACGGCCTGACGGTGGCGCTGACCAACCCGAAGGGCATTCTTTTCTTCTCCGCGCTGTTCCCGCAATTCCTGACGCAGGACGCGCCGCTGGCCATGCAGTTCGTGGTGCTGACGACCACCTTCGCGACCGCCTCGGTGCTGTCGCATGCGTTCTACGTGCTGCTGGCGCGACTTCTGCGCAAGCAGCTCTCGGATCCGCGCCGCACGCGGCTGTTCAACAAGGTGTCGGGCGGGGCCTTCGTGCTGCTGGGCCTGAGCCTGCTGCGGTTGCGCAACAAGACAGCCGCCTGAGCTTCCTGTCGGGCGGTCAGTCGAGCGCGAACTGCTCGCGCAGCGCCGCGCAGAAGTCTGCGGTGCCGCTGAGCGAGAGGGTGACGGTGTCGAAGCGCGGGTTTTCTTCGCGCGTTTCCTGCAGGTCGTAGTCCCACATGGCGCCTTCGTCGAGGGCGCCGCGTACGTGCGGGAACGTGGCCTCGGCCCACGCCAGCACGACGGCAATCTCTTGCTTGACCTCGGGCGTCTTCTCGGGCGTGGTCGACGCCATCGCGTCGAAGGTGCCGTGGCCTTCGGTGTCTTCGCTGTAGTCGAAGTCGAGGTAGCGCAGTTCGGTGGTCATGGGGTCATTGCCTTTGCGGCGGCGAGGCCGCTGAGGACGGCGCCTTCGAGCGTGGCCGGGTAGGGGCCTTCGGTGTAGTCGCCGCAGGCCTGCAGGCCGGGCACGATGGCCGACGGAGGCCTGGCGAGGGCGGGTGTGCAGGCGAAGGTGGCGCGTTTCTCGACCACGGTCTGCACGAGCTGCAACCGCGTCTGGCCCAGTTGCTTGGCGGCCTGCGCGATCACCTGTTCTTCCAGCACTTCGCGCGAAGCCTCGTTGGCACTGACGACCATCGCGAGCACGCCTTGCATGCCGCCGAGCTGGCCCCGGTCGAAAGCGAACTGCGCGGGGGCGGTGGCCGGGTCGCTGCGCAGCGCCAGCATCGGTTCGGCCAGCGGCGAGGCGCCGCGCACATAGACGGTGGCAATGGCCTCGAAGCGCAGGGCCTCGGTGGTTGCGCACCAGGCATCCGCCTGCAGGCCGGATGCACGCACCAGCCGGGCGGCGTCCCACGGCGCGCAGGCCAGCACGACCTGGTCGAAGATTTCATCGTCGACGCGCCACCGGCCGCCCTCGGATGCGATGGCGCGCACGCGGGTGCCGATGCGCACCTGCGCGCCCTGTGCGGTCAGCCACCGGATGGCCGCGTCGGGAAGCAGCGCGCCCAGGTCGGCACGGGGCAGCAGCAGGTCGGCGCCGCCGCTGCCGCTGAAGAGGGCATCCTTCAGCACGCGCAGGAACACTTCGCCGCTCGACTGCCCCACGGGTGTGTTGAGCGCCGACACGCACAGCGGCTCGATCAGCTCCTTCATCACGCGCGGGGTGAGGCCGGCGCACAGGTCGGCGACCGTGGCGCTGTCGGTGCAGCGAAAGCCCGAAAGGCGCCAGCCGATGGCGGTGCGCAGCAGCGACGACTTGTCGCGCCATGTCCAGCCGCGCGCGCCGAAGATGCCGGCCAGCAGGTCGAGCGGCGCGGGCAGCCGCGGCAGCTTGAGCCCGCCACCGTCCGCAAAGCGCAGCGACAGCGGCAGGCGCAGCAGCACGCCGTCGACATCCACGCCGACATCGCGCATCAGCTTCAGCGTGGCGGTGTATGCGCCGATCAGGATGTGCTGCCCGTTGTCGAGCGCCAGCCCGTGCATGTCGTCGACGCGCCGCGCGCGGCCGCCGGGCATGTGCGCAGCTTCGAACAGCGTGACGGCATGCCCGAGCCGCGTGGCCTCGACCGCGCAGGCCAGGCCGGCCCAGCCGGCGCCGATGACGGCTGTTTTCATGCGCGCAGTGCCGCTGGCGTGGGGCCATTTCCAGGAACACCGAGGAGCCGGCTCTGCCGGGCCTCGGGTGTTGCCCCCGGTAGGGGGGTGGCGAAGCGACACGAAGTGCGCGAAGCCTGGGGGCGAGTCATATTCTGCCCAGCGCCTGGACTTTCCACGCCAGCCAGAACTTGCGCACCGGCGTCAGGCTTACGCGCTGGTTCAGCACCTGGAAATCGTCGCGTTCGATCTCGCGCAGCAGGGTGCGGTAGATGCTGGCCATCATGAGGCCCGGTTTCTGCGCGCGGCGGTCGGCCAGCGGGAGCAGGGCGAGCGCTTCGTCGTAGGCCGCGTGGGCGCGCGCGGCCTGGAACTTCATCAGCGCGACGAAGCGTTCCGAGTGCACGCGGTTCAGGATCTCGTGCGCCTTCACGTCGAACTTCTGCAGCTCGTTCACCGGCAGGTAGATGCGCCCGCGCAGGGCGTCTTCGCCCACGTCGCGCAGGATGTTGGTGAGCTGCAGCGCCAGGCCCAGCTTGTGGGCATAGGCGGTGGTCTGCGGATCGGTCTGGCCGAAGATGCGCGCCGCGACTTCGCCCACCACGCCGGCCACGAGGTGGCAGTAGCGCGCGAGTCCCTGGAAGTCGAGATAGCGGGTCTGGTCCAGGTCCATCTGGCAGCCGTCGATCACCTCGTTGAGCTGGCGCGCCTCGATGCCGTAGGCCGCGGCATGCGGCATCAGCGCTTGCATCACCGGGTGGCGGGGCGTACCCGCGAAAGACTGGGCCACCTCGGTGCGCCACCAGGCGAGCTTGGTGGCGGCCACGCCGGGATCGCTGACCTCGTCGACCACGTCGTCGACCTCGCGGCAGAACGCATAGAAAGCCGTGATCGCGGCGCGGCGCGGCTTGGGGAGGAACAGGAAGGCGTAATAGAAACTGCTGCCCGAGGCGGCGGCCTTGTCTTGCACGTATTGCTCGGGATTCATCGGGGAGGCGCTGCTTTCATGGGCCGTGATTGTCTCCGCATCCGCATGGCCTTCCAGAGCAGCAGGGGGGCATCGGCCTTGCCGACGGTGGGGCGCTGCGAGAAGGTGTCGAAGCCGAGGTCGACGATCTTGTCGAGGATGCGCAGCCCGCCTTGCACCACGAGCCGCAGTTCCCAGCCCGCGCGGCCGGGCAGCCGGTGCACCAGCGGCGCGCCTTCCGTCATGAGCTCGCGCGCCCAGTAAGACACCACTGCTATCAGATTGATAGCTTCCTGCGGCGGCGGGGCCGGCGACAGCGGCGCGAACACCTTGAAGTTCTCGCGCGTCAGGCTGCGCCGGTCGCAGTCGGTCAGCGGGAAATAGAAACGCCCGCGCGGCAGGTCGACGCTCGGGTCCTGCCAGAAATTGATGAGCTGCAGCGCGCTGCAGATGGCGTCGCTCTGCGCCAGCGCCTGCGCGTCGTGCACGCCGTAGAGGTGCAACAGCAGCCGGCCGACCGGGTTGGCGGAGCGGCGGCAGTAGTCGAGCAGCTCGGCGCGGTCGGCGTAGGTGCCGTGGTCGCGGGTTTTCTCGATGTCCTGCATGAAGGCGCTCAGCAGGTCGGCGAGCAGGTCTTCGGGCAGCTTGTGCTGCGCGATGCTGTGGGCCAGCGGGCCGAACACACGGGGCCAGCGCGATGACGGCAGCACCTCGCCCTGCGCGGCGGCAGCCAGTTCCTCTCGGTAGGCGCGCAGATCGGCCAGCCGCTGATCCGGCAAGGCCTCGCCTTCGTCGGCGATGTCGTCGGCGGTGCGCGCGAAGTGGTAGATCGCGGCAATGGGCGGGCGCAGGTGCGGCGGGCACAGCCAGGAGGCTACGGGGAAGTTCTCGTAGTGGGCCGGCGGGTTGGCAAGGTGGGGAGTGGCGGACACGCCACGATTGTCCGCGACGACGCAGCGCCCCGGCACTATGCTCGCAGCGTCGCCACTTTGAACTTCCTGCTTCTCATGAAAGCATCCGCACCGGCTTCCGGGTCCCAGGTTTCAGCGTACGGCGAGGCGGCGCACCCGGCGGGGCCGACGCTCATGATCGCCGCGCTGGGGGTGGTGTTCGGCGACATCGGCACTTCGCCGCTCTATGCCTTCAAGGAGACGATGAACCCCGAGCACGGCGTTCCGTTCTCGCCCGATTCGGTGCTGGGCCTGCTCTCGCTGATCTTCTGGGGGCTGATGTTCGTGGTCACGCTGAAGTACGTGGTGTTCGTGCTGCGTGCCGACCACGACGGCGAGGGCGGCATCCTGGCGCTGCAGGCGCTGGCGCGCAACGCGGTGTCGGGGCCGAAGACGAAGCCCTGGGTATGGAACGTGATCGGCATGCTTGGGCTGGTGGGCGCGGCCATGTTCTACGGCGACAGCCTGATCACGCCGGCCATCTCGGTGCTGTCGGCGGTCGAGGGCCTGGAGGTGCAGGCGCCGGTGCTGCAGAAGGCGGTGCTGCCGATCACGGTGGTCATTCTCATCGGGCTGTTCGCGGTGCAGAAGAAGGGCACGGGCGTGGTCGGCAAGGTGTTCGGGCCGGTCATGCTGCTGTGGTTCCTGATACTGGCCGCGGCCGGACTGTGGCAGGTGCTGCAGCAGCCGCAGGTGCTGGCGGCGCTCGATCCGCGCCGGGCGCTGGGCTTCCTGGTCGAGCACCGGGCGCAGTCGCTGGCGGTGCTGGGCGCGGTGTTCCTGGCCTTCACGGGCGGCGAGGCGCTGTATGCAGACATGGGGCACTTCGGCGCCAAGCCGATCCGGCTCGCATGGCTGTTCATCGCGCTGCCGGGGCTGGTGCTGAACTACTTCGGGCAGGGGGCGCTGGTGCTGGCCAACCCGGCGGCCATCGACAACCCGTTCTTCCGGCTCTTTCCCGCGTGGGGCGTGCTGCCGATGGTGGTGCTCGCGGCAATGGCCACGGTTATTGCATCGCAGGCCGTGATCTCGGGCGCCTTCTCGCTCACGGCGCAGGCGATGCGCATGGGCTACCTGCCGCGCATGCGGGTGATCCAGACCTCGGGCACGGCGATCGGGCAGATCTACGTGCCGACGGTGAACTGGCTGCTGATGGTGGGGGTGCTGCTGCTGGTGCTGGGCTTCCGCAGCTCGGGCGCGCTGTCGGCGGCCTACGGCATCGCCGTGTCGATCACCATGGTGACGACCACGCTGCTGGCCGGCATCGTGGCCTGGGGGCTGTGGCGCTGGAACAAGGTGGCGGTGGTGGTCGGCGTGGCGGCCTTCGCGGTGGTCGACCTGACCTTCGTGGTGGCCAACAGCCTGAAGATTGCCGAGGGCGGTTGGCTCACGCTGGCGGTGGCGGTCGTGGTGATGGTGGTCTTCACCACCTGGGCCAAGGGCCGCCGGCTGGGCCTGGAGGCAGCCGCAGCGGAGAGCCTGCCGCTGCGGCCCTTCATCGAGTCGCTGGCGCTGCACATGCCGCACCGGGTGAGCGGCACGGCGGTGTTCCTGAACCCCGACGCCACGGCGGTGCCGCATGCGCTGCTGCACAACCTCAAGCACAACCAGGTGCTGCATGAGCAGGTCATCGTGCTGCGCGTGCTGCCCTGCGACACGCCGCGTGTCGATGCGCGCAACCGCATCGAGGCCGAGCAGCTGATGGAGGGCATATGGGTGGTCACCGCGCGGCACGGCTTCATGGAGCGGCCCGACGTGCCCGAGTTCATCCGCATCCTGGCCTACCAGAAGACGCTGGCGATCGACTCGATGAAGACCTCGTACTTCGTCTCGCGCGCCTCGGTCGGCGAGGAGAACCTGCCGGGCCTGAACCCGATACGGCGCGCGCTGTTCGGCTGGCTGCAGCGCAATGCGGGCCGGGCATCGGACTATTTCGAGCTGCCGGACAACCGGCTGGTGGAGATGGGGCAGCGTACGTAGGCGGCGGCCGGAGCCCACATCGGGTTCTAGTGACCAGCGGGTCATTGACAGTGGTTCGGGTTTATCCTAGATTACTAACCAGTGGGTCATTAATGGCCCGGTTCGTCCTCTCCTGGGTGTCTCATGACCGCCTCCACCACTGTCTTTTCCCGCGCCCGCAGCGCCGCATGGCTGCTGCTTCCCGCCGTCTTCCTGGCCGGCTGCTCGCCTAAATCCGCAGTCGAGGACCCCGTTCGCGCGGTCAAGGTCGTGACCGTGGGGGCGAGCGAGTTCGACGCCCAGCCCGAGTTCTCCGCCGAGGTGCGGGCGCGCGTCGAGTCGCGGCTGGGCTTCCGCGTGGCGGGCAAGATCACCCGGCGCCAGGCGGAACTGGGCCAGCACGTGCAAGCCGGCCAGGTGCTGGCGCAACTCGATCCGCAGGACTACCGGCTCGCCGCCGAAGCCGCCCGCGCCCAGCAGGCCGCCGCGCTGACCAACCGTGACCTCGCGGCAGCCGACCTGAAGCGCTATCGCGAACTGCGCGAGCAGAACTTCATCAGCGGCGCCGAACTGGAACGCCGCGAAACCACCTGGAAGGCCGCGCAGGCCCAGCTCGAACAGGCGCAGGCACAGCTTTCCTCGCAGGGCAACCAGGCCAACTACACGACGCTGGTGGCCGACGTGGCCGGCATCGTCACCGCCATAGAGGCCGAGCCGGGCCAGGTGGTGCAGGCCGGCACGCCGGTCGTGCGCATCGCACAGGACGGCGCGCGCGACGTGGTGTTCG
Organism: Variovorax sp. PMC12; assembly: GCF_003019815.1. Classification (NCBI taxonomy): domain Bacteria; kingdom Pseudomonadati; phylum Pseudomonadota; class Betaproteobacteria; order Burkholderiales; family Comamonadaceae; genus Variovorax; species Variovorax sp. PMC12. The sequence continues at coordinate 1,585,916 of NZ_CP027773.1, read as the reverse complement.
CGGTGCCGGAAGACCGCGCCACGCTCGTCAAGATCGGCTCGCCGGTCACCGTGCGCGGCTGGTCGGGCGGCAGCGAACTGCAGGGCCAGGTGCGCGAGGTGGCGGCCAGCGCCGATGCCGTGACGCGCACGTATTCGGTCAAGGTCGCGATCGACGCGGCCGCCTCGCCGCCGCTCGGCGCCACGGTCTATGCACGGCCGCAGGCGCTGGCGCACGCGACCACCGCTGTCATGAAGCTGCCGACCAGCGCGCTGCGCCAGGAGGGCAAGGGCACGGCCGTGTGGGTGCTCGACCAATCGACCATGACGGTGCGCTCGCAGGCCGTGCAGGTGGCCACGGCAGACGGCAACGAGGCCGTCATCGCCAGCGGCATCACGCCCGGCATGATGGTCGTGGCCGCCGGCGTGCACGTGCTGTCGCCGGGGCAGAAGGTCACCATCTACCAGTCGAAGGAGGCGGCCGCGGCCGCCGCCAATGCCGGCGCGAAGGCATCGGCCCAGCCCGTGGCGGCCGTCGCCGCGAGCGGCAAGGAGATCGCTGCAGGCGCAACCGGCGGTGCTGCCAAATGAGCGGCAGCCCTGCGAACCCCAACGACAAGCCCGCCGGCTTCAACCTCTCCAGATGGGCGCTGGACCACGCGCCCCTGACGCGCTACCTGATGGTGGTGCTGATGGTGCTGGGCGTGTTCGCGTACTTCCAGCTCGGGCAGGACGAAGACCCGCCGTTCACCTTCCGCGCCATGGTCGTGAAGACCTACTGGCCCGGCGCCACCGCGCAGCAGGTGGCCGAGCAGGTCACCGACAAGCTCGAGCGCACGCTGCAGGAAGCGCCTTACGCCGACAAGATCCGCAGCTATTCGAAGCCGGGCGAGTCCCAGATCATCTTCAACATCAAGGACTCGTCGAAGTCCACCGAGGTGGCGAACGTCTGGTACACGGTGCGCAAGAAGATCGGCGACATGCGCGCCACCTTGCCGGCCGGCGTGCAAGGCCCGTTCTTCAATGACGACTTCGGCGATGTCTACGGCGTGATCTACGCGCTGGAGAGCGAAGGCTTCAGCTACGCCGAGCTCAAGACGATGGCCGACGACGTGCGCCAGCAGTTGCTGCGCGTGAAAGACGTGGCCAAGGTCGACCAGTTCGGCGTGCAGGACGAGAAGGTCTACATCGAGATCTCCCAGAAGCGCCTGGCACAGCTCGGGCTCGACTTCAACGCGGTGCTGCAGCAGCTCGGCTCGCAGAACGCGGTGGAGAGCGCGGGCTCCATCTCGTCGCCGCAGGACGTGGTGCAGGTGCGCGTGGCCGGCCAGTTCACCAGCGTCGACCAGCTGCGCGACATGCCCATCCGCGGCAGCTCGGGCAGCCAGCTCAAGCTGGGCGACATCGCGGACATCCATCGCGGCTACGTCGATCCGCCGGCGGTCAAGGTGCACCACCAGGGCAAGGAAGTGATTGCGCTGGGTGTGTCGATGGCCAAGGGCGGCGACATCATCGCGCTGGGCAAGGCGCTGAAGGCCACCACCGCCACCATCGACAAGCGCCTGCCGGCCGGCGTGAAGCTGGCGCAGGTGCAGGACCAGCCGGTGTCGGTGGCCAGCTCGGTCAACGAATTCGTCGGCGTGCTGATCGAGGCCGTGGCCATCGTGCTGGCCGTGAGCATCATCTCGCTCGGGCTGCACAGGGGCGGGCGCTTCGGCTGGTACATCGACATGCGTCCCGGGCTGGTGGTGGCGATCACCATTCCGCTGGTGCTGGCGGTGACCTTCCTGGCAATGAACTACTTCGGCATCGGGCTGCACAAGATATCGCTGGGCTCGCTCATCATCGCGCTCGGCCTGCTGGTGGACGACGCCATCATCGCGGTGGAGATGATGGTGCGGAAGATGGAAGAGGGCTACGACAAGGCGCGCGCCGCCACCTACGCCTACGACGTCACGGCCAAGCCGATGCTCACGGGCACGCTCATCACGGCGGCCGGCTTCCTGCCGATCGGGTTGGCGAAATCGGTGACGGGCGAATACACCTTCGCGATCTTCGCGGTGACGGTGATCGCGCTGGTGCTGTCGTGGATCGTCTCGGTTTACTTCGTGCCGTACCTCGGCACGCTGCTGCTCAAGGTGAAGCCGCACGACCCCGATGCGCCCCCGCACGAGCTGTTCGACACGCCGTTCTACAACGCCTTCCGCCGTGCGGTGAACTGGTGCGTGCAGCACCGCTGGATGACCATCGGCGCCACCGTGCTGATCTTCGCGCTCGGCATCGTCGGCATGGGCAAGGTGCAGCAGCAGTTCTTCCCGGACTCGAGCCGGCCGGAGATCCTGGTGGACATCTGGTTCCCCGAAGGCACCTCGTTCGCCGCGAACGAGGAAGTGGCCAGGCGCGTGGAGAAGCGTTTCATGGAAGAGGCCGGCGTGAGCACGGTCAGCACCTGGATCGGCTCGGGCGTGCCGCGCTTCTACCTGCCGCTGGACCAGGTGTTCCCGCAGACCAACGTGTCGCAGCTCATCGTGCTGGCCAAGGACCTGAAGGTGCGCGAAACGCTGCGCCTGAAGCTGCCGCAGCTGCTGGCGCAGGAGTTTCCCGAGGTACGCGGCCGCGTCAAGCTGCTGCCCAACGGGCCGCCCGTGGCGTACCCGGTGCAGTTCCGCGTGATCGGACCGGACCCCGCATTGCTTCGCGGCCATGCCGACGAGGTCAAGGCAGTGCTGCGCGACAACGCCAACATGCGCGGCGTGAACGACAACTGGAACGAGTCGGTGAAGGTGATCCGCCTCGAGGTCGACCAGGCCAAGGCCCGCGCCCTGGGCGTGACCAGCCAGGCCATCGCGCAGGCATCGAAGACGATGTTCAGCGGCACCACCGTGGGCCAGTACCGCGAGAACGACCTTCTCATCGACATCGTGCTGCGCCAGGCGCCCGACGAGCGCCAGGCCATCTCGGACATCGGCAATGCCTACATCCCGACGAGTTCGGGCCGCTCGATTCCGCTCGCGCAGATCGCCAAGCCGGTGTTCACCTGGGAGCCGGGCGTGATGTGGCGCGAGAACCGCGACTACGCCATCACCGTGCAGGGCGACGTCATAGAGGGCCTGCAGGGCGCGACCGTGACCACCCAGTTGCTGCCGAAGCTGCGCGAGCTGGAGGCCGGCTGGGCCGCGGCCGGGCAGGGCGGCTATCGCATCGAGGTGGCGGGTGCCGCCGAGGAAAGCAGCAAGGGCTCGGCGTCCATCGTGGCGGGCGTGCCGATCATGCTGTTCCTGGTGTTCACGCTGCTGATGCTGCAACTGCACAGCTTCAGCCGCTCGCTGCTGGTGTTCATCACCGGGCCGATGGGCATTGCCGGCGTGGCCGGCGCGCTGCTGGTGCTGAACCGGCCGTTCGGCTTCGTCGCGCTGCTGGGCGTGATCGCGCTGATGGGCATGATCCAGCGCAATGCGGTGATCCTGATCGACCAGATCGAGATCGACCGCGCGGCGGGCGTGCCGGCGTGGGACGCGATCGTCGAGTCGGCGGTGCGGCGGCTGCGGCCTATCGTGCTGACGGCAGCTGCCGCGGTGCTGGCGATGATCCCGTTGTCGCGCAGCGTTTTCTGGGGCCCGATGGCGGTTGCGATCATGGGCGGGCTGATCGTGGCAACGGTGTTGACCCTGCTCGCGTTGCCTGCGATGTACGCCGCTGCATTCCGTGTGAAGCGCGAGCCGAAAGCGGTGCCGATTAGCGTCTAAAATAGAAAGCTGACCGATTTCAAGCGGATGGTCTTTGGCCCACGGGAATCCGTGGCGCAGAAAGCCCGTCCGCTTTTGCATTCACCTGAAAAGATTGGCATCGCGCGGGTGGCGAAATTGGTAGACGCACCAGGTTTAGGTCCTGACGTTCGCAAGAACGTGCCGGTTCGAGTCCGGCCCCGCGCACCAGCCCTCTGCTAAGTAGCCAGTTCTATCGAGCAGTTGAAAAAGCCCCGTTTCGTGAGGAACGGGGCTTTTTCTTTTCGGCGGGCTCTTTTACCAGTCATTGTCGCTGCTGCTGTCGCTGCCGCTGTCGAAACTGCCGCCGCCGCTCGAGTCGTCCCAGGAACTCGTGTCCTTGATGCCGAAGTCGTTGTCGACGATGCGGTCGGGCTCCGGGGTGGTCGACGAGGGCCAGAGGCCGCGGCCCATTTCGGTGTTGCCGTTGTCGGCGATGCGGGTCGTGCCGCTGTCCCTGTTGTCGATCACGCTGTTGTTGTCGCTGCCATGCATCCAGTGGCGCACCGCCTCTTGCGCGACCATCGCGCCGACGCCCACGGCCGCACCCGTGGCAAGGGCCGAGCCGAGGCCCATGCCGGGGCTGGCGGCGGGCGGTGGCGCGGGCGTCCAGTTGCCGCCCGGGCCGTAGTTTCCATAGTTTCCATAGCCCGCCGGCGCACCTTGCTGCATGCCGGGCATGCCTGGCCCGGGGCCATACGATGGCGCGGCCGGCGCGGCGGGCGGCGCGACCCGGCGCCGGAAGGCGAGGTAGCCGACGACCAGCAGCCCCAGCAGGGCGATGGGCATCCACGGCACGGAACTTGTCCGGCTCTCGGCGGCGCGCGGTGCCGGCGCAGCGGGCTCGCTCACGCGGGAGGGCGTGCTCCTGGCCTGCGGAGCCGGCTTGTCGAGCTTGTTCGTGAGCCGTTCGACGGCCTCGGGTTTGGCGAAGTCGAGTGCGGGCGACAGCGCCTTCGCCTTGGCGAGTTCGCTTCTCGCGTCGTCGAGCCTGCCTTCGGCCGCGAGCAGCTCGGAGTGCACGAAATGCGCCTTGGCGCTGTCGGGGTGGTCTTTCAGCACCTTCGCGATCATCGCGTCGGCGTCGGACATCCGGCCGCCGTTGGCGGCCTCGTAGATCTGCTGGATGGTCGGGTCTTTCGGAGCCGGCGCGTCGGTCCTGGCCTGCGCGAGGGAGGGCATGCCGAATGCCACGGCAAGGCTGAGGGCGAGGGCGGCAAACATTCGCTGGAGCATGAGAATTTTCCTGTGCATCCCTGTGAGTGAGGATGAATCGAGAGTCACTGTACGACTCGAATATTGGCCAAACCTGACCGCCGATCGCCCCGCGCTTCAACCCCGTGAAAACCCGCTTTCCCGCCGGATTAGAATCCCGGGTTGCCCAGTTTTGCAGGCGGCACCCGCGTGCCTCCGCATAAATCCCGCCAGCGCGTGTAAGTCCTTGATCTGTATTGATAAAAAGATGCAGGCCCCGCGCACAGCCCCCTTACCAGGAAGACATCATGACCGTGACCGTTGAAACTCTCGAGAAGCTCGAACGCAAGATCACGCTGACCCTGCCGGTCGGCACCATCCAGTCCGAAGTCGATTCGCGCCTCAAGAAGCTCGCGCGCACCGTCAAGATGGACGGCTTCCGTCCCGGCAAGGTGCCGATGAACGTCGTGGCCCAGCGCTATGGCTACTCGGTGCACTACGAAGTCATGAACGACAAGGTCGGCGAAGCCTTCTCGCAAGCCGCGAACGAAGCCAAGCTGCGCGTCGCCGGCCAGCCCCGCATCACCGAGAAGGAAAACGCACCCGAAGGCGAACTGGCCTTCGACGCGGTCTTCGAAGTTTTCCCTGAAGTCAAGATCAACGACCTGTCGGGCGCCGAAGTCGAGAAGCTCTCGGCCGAAGTGGGCGACGACGCCATCGACAAGACCCTCGACATCCTGCGCAAGCAGCGCCGTACCTTCGCCCAGCGCGCCCAAGACGCCGTGGCGCAAGATGGCGACCGCGTGACGGTCGACTTCGAAGGCAAGATCGACGGCGAGCCCTTCCAGGGCGGCAAGGCCGAAGACTTCCAGTTCATCGTCGGCGAAGGCCAGATGCTCAAGGAATTCGAAGACGCCGTGCGCGGCATGAAGTCCGGCGACAGCCGCACCTTCCCGCTGTCGTTCCCGGCCGATTACCACGGCAAGGACGTGGCCGGCAAGCAAGCCGACTTCCTGGTCACCGTGAAGAAGATCGAAGCCTCGCACCTGCCGGAAGTCAACGAACAGCTGGCCAAGTCGCTCGGCATCGCCGAAGCCACCGTGGAAGGCCTGCGTGCCGACATCAAGCGCAACCTCGAGCGCGAAGTGAAGTTCCGCCTGCTGGCACGCAACAAGAACGCCGTGATGGACGCCCTGGTGGCCAACGCCGAACTCGACCTGCCCAACGCCAGCGTGCAAGCCGAGGTGAACCGCATGGTCGAAGGCGCCCGCGCCGAGCTGAAGCAGCGCGGCATCAAGGACGCCGACAAGGCACCGATTCCCGACGAAGTCTTCCGCCCGCAAGCCGAGCGCCGCGTGCGCCTGGGCCTGGTGGTGGCCGAACTGGTGCGTGCCAACAACCTGCAGGCCAAGCCCGAGCAGATCAAGGCCCACATCGACGAGCTGGCCGCCAGCTACGAGAAGCCGGCCGACGTGGTGCGCTGGTACTTCAGCGACAACAACCGCCTGGCCGAAGTCGAAGCCGTGGTCATCGAGAACAACGTGACCGACTTCGTCCTGGGCAAGGCCAAGGTCAATGAAAAGTCGGTGTCGTTCGACGAACTGATGGCGCAGCAGCAGGGCTGATTTCCGTCTTCGCCCGCTACGCCAATGGGGCTTGTGCTTTGCGGCACGAGCCCCATTTCACTCAGGCGTACAGTTAACAAACAGCGAACGATTTCACTTTCCGGAGAGCAAATTCATGAGCGCACAGGAAATCCAAGGCCTCGGCATGGTCCCGATGGTCATCGAGCAATCGGGCCGCGGCGAGCGGTCTTATGACATCTACTCGCGCCTCCTCAAGGAGCGCATCATTTTCCTGGTGGGCGAGGTCAACGACCAGACGGCCAATCTCGTGGTGGCGCAGCTGCTGTTCCTCGAGAGCGAGAACCCGGACAAGGACATCTCGTTCTACATCAACTCCCCGGGCGGCAGCGTGAGCGCCGGCATGGCGATCTACGACACCATGCAGTTCATCAAGCCCGACGTGTCGACCATGTGCCTGGGCTTCGCGGCCAGCATGGGCGCCTTCCTGCTGGCGGCCGGCGAGAAGGGCAAGCGCTTCTCGCTGCCCAACTCCAAGATCATGATCCACCAGGTGCTCGGCGGCGCACGCGGCCAGGCGACCGACATCGAGATCCATGCACGCGACATCCTGCGCACCAAGGACCAGATGAACCGCATCCTGGCCGAACGCACCGGCCAGCCGCTGGAAAAGGTCAAGGCCGATACCGAGCGCGACTATTTCCTCACTGCCGACGAGGCCAAGGACTACGGCCTGGTCGACCAGGTCGTCGCCAAGCGCGGTTGAAGTCCGGCGCCGGTGGCGCCAACAAATGGCAGAAACGGCGTTTTCCTTACGGGAAACGCCGTTTTTGTTTAGTTATCATTGTCCCTACCCTGTAACGAGGCATCTGTCCATGGCCGAAAAAAAAGGCTCCTCCAGCGAAAAAACGCTTTATTGCTCGTTCTGCGGCAAGAGCCAGCATGAGGTCAAGAAGCTGATCGCGGGCCCTTCGGTCTTCATCTGCGACGAGTGCATCGACCTTTGCAACGAGATCATCCGCGACGAACTGCCCGCGGGTGAAGAAGCGCGCGAGGCACGCAGCGACCTGCCGACGCCGCTCGAGATCAAGACCAACCTCGACAACTACGTTATCGGCCAGGAGCCGGCCAAGCGCATGCTGTCGGTGGCGGTCTACAACCACTACAAGCGCCTGCGCCACAAGGAAAAGGCCAAGGGCGAGGACGTCGAGCTCAACAAGAGCAATATCCTGCTGATCGGTCCCACGGGCTCGGGCAAGACGCTGCTGGCGCAAACGCTGGCTCGCATGCTCGACGTGCCCTTCGTGATGGCCGACGCCACCACGCTGACCGAAGCCGGCTACGTGGGCGAAGACGTCGAGAACATCATCCAGAAGCTGCTGCAGAGCTGCAACTACGAAGTCGAGCGCGCCCAGCGCGGCATCGTCTACATCGACGAAATCGACAAGATCTCGCGCAAGTCCGACAACCCCTCGATCACCCGCGACGTATCGGGCGAGGGCGTGCAGCAGGCCCTGCTGAAGCTCATCGAAGGCACCATGGCCAGCGTGCCGCCGCAGGGCGGGCGCAAGCACCCGAACCAAGACTTCCTGCAGATCGACACGACCAACATCCTGTTCATCTGCGGCGGCGCCTTCGCCGGCCTGGAAAAGGTCATCGAAAACCGCACCGAGGCCTCGGGTATCGGCTTCGGCGCGTCGGTCAAGAGCAAGCAGCAGCGCAGCATCACCGAGGTGTTCCGCGAAGTCGAGCCCGAAGACCTGATCAAGTTCGGCTTGATCCCCGAACTCGTGGGCCGCATGCCCGTGGTCGCGTCGCTTGCGGAACTCAGCGAGGATGCGCTGGTCCAGATCCTGACCGAGCCCAAGAACGCCGTGGTGAAGCAGTTCACCAAGCTGCTGCAGATGGAAGGCGTGGACCTCGAAATCCGCCCGGCGGCGCTCAAGGCGATCGCGCGCAAGGCCCTGGCCCGCAAGACCGGTGCACGCGGCCTGCGTTCGATCCTTGAACAGTCGCTGATCGACACCATGTTCGAATTGCCTAACGCGACCAATGTCGACAAGGTGGTGGTCGAGGAATCGACCATCGACGAAAACAAGCCCCCGCTGCTCGTGTACCGCGAAGCTGCGAAAAAGGCTTAAAGCCAAAGACGCGAAGGATCTGCATGTCTGGCCATACCCCTCTGCCTCCCGAAGCCCTCGACCTGCCGCTGCTGCCGCTGCGCGACGTCGTGGTGTTTCCCCACATGGTGATCCCGCTGTTCGTGGGTCGCCCCAAGAGCATCAAGGCGCTCGAACTGGCCATGGAAGCGGAGCGCCGCATCATGCTGGTGGCGCAGAAGGCCGCCGCCAAGGACGAGCCCTCGGTCGAGGACATGTTCGAGGTCGGTTGCGTCTCGACCATCCTGCAGATGCTCAAGCTGCCCGACGGCACGGTGAAGGTGCTGGTCGAAGGCCAGCAGCGCGCCCGCGTGAACCGCATCGATGACGGCGAAACCCATTTCTCGGCCAACGTGACGCCCGTCGAGGCGCCCGAAGGCGGCGAGAAGGGTACCGAGGTCGAGGCGCTGCGCCGCGCGGTGATGCAGCAGTTCGACCAGTACGTCAAGCTGAACAAGAAGATTCCGCCCGAGATCCTGACCTCGATCTCGAGCATCGACGATCCGGGCCGCCTGGCGGACACCATCGCCGCGCACCTGCCGCTCAAGCTCGACAACAAGCAGGCCGTGCTGGACCTCGACGACGTCAAGGCTCGCCTGGAAAACCTGTTCGGCCAGCTCGAGCGCGAAGTCGACATCCTGAACGTCGACAAGAAGATCCGCGGCCGCGTGAAGCGCCAGATGGAAAAGAACCAGCGCGACTTCTACCTCAACGAGCAGGTCAAGGCCATCCAGAAGGAGCTCGGCGAAGGCGAAGAGGGCGCGGACATCGAGGAGATCGAGAAGAAGATCAAGCTCGCCAAGATGTCCAAGGAAGGCCTGAAGAAGGCCGAGGGCGAGCTCAAGAAGCTCAAGCTCATGTCGCCCATGTCGGCCGAGGCCACCGTGGTGCGCAACTACATCGACGTGCTGATCGGCCTGCCCTGGAGCAAGAAGACCAAGATCAAGCACGACCTGGCCAATGCCGAAGCCGTGCTCAACGCCGACCACTACGGCCTGGAGAAGGTCAAGGACCGCATCCTGGAATATCTCGCGGTGCAGCAGCGCGTGGACAAGGTCAAGGCGCCGATCCTGTGCCTCGTGGGCCCGCCGGGCGTGGGCAAGACCTCGCTCGGGCAGTCGATCGCCAAGGCGACCGGCCGCAAGTACACCCGCATGGCGCTGGGCGGCATGCGCGACGAAGCCGAGATCCGCGGCCACCGCCGCACCTACATCGGCGCGCTGCCGGGCAAGGTGCTGCAGGGGCTGAGCAAGATCGGCACGCGCAATCCGCTGTTCCTGCTCGACGAGATCGACAAGCTGGGCACGGACTTCCGTGGCGACCCGTCGAGCGCGCTGCTCGAGGTGCTCGACCCCGAGCAGAACCACACCTTCGGCGACCACTACGTGGAAGTCGACTTCGACCTGAGCGACGTGATGTTCGTCGCCACCTCGAACTCGATGAACATTCCGCCGGCGCTGCTGGACCGGATGGAAGTCATCCGCCTCTCGGGCTACACCGAAGACGAGAAGACCAACATCGCGATCAAGTACCTGCTGCCCAAGCAGATGAAGAACAACGGCGTGAAGGACGAAGAACTCTTCGTCACCGAAGAGGCCGTGCGCGACATCGTGCGCTACTACACGCGTGAAGCGGGTGTGCGTTCGCTCGAGCGCGAGCTGTCCAAGATCTGCCGCAAGGTGGTGAAGGGCCTGTTGCTCAAGCAGCTCAAGCCGAAGGTCACGGTCGACGGCGCGAACCTCAACGAGTTCCTGGGCGTGCGCAAGTACAGCTTCGGCCTCGCGGAAAAGCAGAACCAGGTCGGCCAGGTGGTCGGCCTTGCATGGACCGAAGTCGGCGGCGACCTGCTGACGATCGAGGCCGTGACCATGCCCGGCAAGGGCGTGATCAGCCGCACGGGTTCGCTGGGCGACGTGATGAAGGAATCGGTCGAGGCCGCGCGCACCGTGGTGCGCAGCCGCTCGCGCCGCCTCGGCATCAAGGACGAGGTGTTCGAGAAGCGCGACATCCACATCCACGTGCCCGACGGCGCCACGCCCAAGGACGGCCCGAGCGCGGGCGCTGCAATGACGACGGCCTTCGTGTCGGCGCTCACGGGCATCCCCGTGCGCAGCGATGTCGCGATGACCGGCGAGATCACGCTGCGCGGCGAGGTGACGGCCATCGGCGGCCTGAAGGAAAAGCTGCTGGCCGCGCTGCGCGGCGGCATCAAGACCGTGCTGATCCCGGAAGAGAACGCCAAGGACCTGCAGGACATTCCCGAGAACGTGAAGAACGGCCTCGAGATCGTGCCCGTCAAGTGGATCGACAAGGTGCTCGAGATCGCGCTGGAGAAGATGCCCGAGCCGCTGTCCGACGAAGAAGTGGCCGCATCGGCTGCTGCAGTGGCCGAACTGGCCAAGCAGCGCGCGGCGGCACCGGCTTCCGAGGGCTCCGTCAAACATTGATCGATCGATTGATCGCAAAACTTTCGGAGCCCCGAAATATTGGTATATAATTCGAGGCTCGAAACGCGGGAATAGCTCAGTTGGTAGAGCGCAACCTTGCCAAGGTTGAGGTCGAGAGTTCGAGACTCTTTTCCCGCTCCAGTTTTGAAAAAGGGAAGCTCCAGCTTCCCTTTTTTTCGCTAGGTCGATTTCGTTTTTCTGCGTGGCGCGATAGCAAAGCGGTTATGCAACGGATTGCAAATCCGTCTAGCCCGGTTCGACTCCGGGTCGCGCCTCCACCTTCTCGTTCAACTCGATTCGACCCCGACCACCAAGCCCCGCCAACCCACGTTGCCGGGGCTTGTTTTGTTTGGGTTATCGTCGATGTTCAACCTGACGCCCGGATGGTGAAATTGGTAGACACATCGGACTTAAAAGCCACTGTTTTGGCTTCTTTTTTCCTCATATTGTCTCGACATCGAGAGTAAATCCACAAGTTAGTCCCCCAATGAAGGGGGGCGAAAATGGTGAAGGTTCGAGACTATTGTGGCTTCGAGCCTGTGCCAACTTGTGGCAGAGGAGCGGCCGTAGGGGTACGGTATTCCGGGGACGTCGCCCGTGGCGCGGTTTCGACTGATGCAGCCGGAAGTGCTTCGGAAGGTGCTGCACTGGGCGCTGGACGTGGTGTTGGGTCAGGCTGAACTTGGGCGGTCCGGCTCTTTTGCTGTTGATAAGACTCCCACTCCCTACCCACGAAGAACGCTACGGCTACAAGGGCAGCGCCTGCGGAAAAAATATATGCCCACCACGGCAGTGGCATCTTGTGAATCAGCCATGCAATGGTTAACTCGCCGTCTGCTGGCACAGAGGGCATGGCAGGGACAGCCGGGCTTGTAGGTGTTACAGGGACGTGAGGCTGCGCAGGACCTGAGGGCAATTTTTCATCAGGCAAAGTTCGCGTAGTTGTCGAGGCACTGGATGACTTGCTTTCCATTGGTGCCCCGAAATCTTCATAGTTCTTAATAATCAGCTTGAACTCGCGGAGCGTGGCGTCCATGTCTTCGCGGAAATGCTGTCGCGAATATGGTGGGCCTGAGGACTTACCAAAATCGCGGACAGGCAAGCCAGAAGCCACTTCACTGCGGTCGTGCAGGTTTTGAGCACGCTTGAGCAAGTCGGACGCCTCAAGTCGCCACATTTGGAACCACTCTGACTTAGCGTGCCTTTGGTCTTGCGGAGTCTCCGCTACTTGGTCGACAAGTTTCTGAAGCCGAGCGATGAATACGTGGTAGTCAAAGATTTGCTTGGGCTGGTGCATGTGGAATTGTGCCGGTATGTTTCCTTCGCTTTCAATCATCCTTAATACTGTATATTTATCCAGTATGAGCAGGATGCAGGTTATGGACATGGTTCGGTCCCGTGAGAACGGGAAGCTCATCCCTGGTTGGCAGCGAGGCCGATTGCGGCCGTTCCGGGGCATCTTCTTGCTTGAGACAGAGCACCTTCACATGCTCCATCGCTATGCCAAAGTAGGGCGCATGTACATGCTCAGCCGGGCGGAACCGGCGCCGCCGCCTCTGTGGGATGCCCAGCCCATCTGCATGGGCGTGGATTTCTGGAGCTACAGCGGCATTGAGCGAATCGAAGATGGCATAGGAGGCTTCAGCGACTACGCCCAAACGTGGGTGCTGGTGCCCGCTCGGGAGACCCTAGAGGGCTACCACGGGAGCGAGCACCTCTAACCCCCAACCACCTTCAGCTCAGGACGCGGCAGCGGAGTCCGCTTCAGGAGGTCGGAGACGCCCGCCAGGTTGTGCCCCGTGAGGTGGATATAGATCATCGAGGTTTGGATGGCCTTGTGGCCCATGTAGGCCATGATCTGCGGCGCTGTGGCGCCACCAATAGCGAGCCGCGTGGCGCACGTATGGCGGAGGACGTGAACGATGTACTTCGGGTCCTCCTCCTTCTTCAGGTAGGTCCTAAGGGCATCCCACTGGCCCCGCAGAATCGCTTGGGTCATCCCTTGGAACACCCGCACGTCGTTCCGGTCGCGGGCCTTCTGCACGATGGCCTCGGCCAGGTCCGTGGTGGGGATCACGCGGCCCTGATCGTTCTTCGTCTCACCGTTGTGGAGGTGGATGTGGCGGTTGAAACAGTCGGCCGTCTTGAGGCGCAGCATCTCTGACCGTCGCATGCCTGAGTCGATCCCGAAGGTGATCCAGTCGGCCAGCTCAGGGAGGCCCAGGCGGTAGCAGGCTGCGAGCATCTCGCGCTCGTCGTCCTCGGTGTACCAGAAGGTGCGCCGGTTGCCTTCCTTGCGGCGCTTGGTGTGCGGGATCGCCTTCAGCCACCCGCGATCCATGCAGCCCTTCAGCATCACGTTCAACGCTGCGAGCTTCTTGTTGACCGTCGCAGCCGAGTTGCCGTCCGTGTCGTCATCGCCATCCTCCAGAGCGTTGAGCGCATCGGCTATCGAATCCGAGTCTATCTCGGTCACGAGAGTATCAGGGCCGAGCAAGGCGAGCATCTGCTTTGCGTTCAGCACCGTAGTGCGTTCGCCCTTGGAGCCCTTCCATTTCTCGCGATACGTGCGGTCGTAGGCGTCCTGAAGGGTCTTCGTGGGGTCGCCCCGCTGAGCCGCCAGGAGCTTGGCTGCTGCTTCGGCCTTCTCCGCAGCCTCCAACTCGGCCAGGAGCGTTTCGGCTTCGGCCAGGGTCTTGCGGGTCAGCCTCACGCGGTCCTTGCCGGACCCATGCGAGACCATGAACGAATTTCCGCGTGGTGTGATGGGCATGTAGCCTCCGTTACTTCAAAAGATGTTGGATGGACTTCACCAGCTTTTCGCCGGAAGCAGTCAACCGAAGAACCTTCTTTCGGTGGTCGTCTTCGGCGTAGTCATTGGTCACAAGGTCCGCGCCCACCTGTTTTCCGAGCTTGGTTCGGGGAGGGCCGAGCACCTCCACATGGCGGGAGATGGCGGGGCGGCTGATGCCTGCCATGTCGGCAATGGCAATCTGAGTGTTGTCAGGCTCTGATGCGATCCACAGCAGGGTCATTGCTTGGTCGGCTGTCATTCCCGGATACGCCTGTCGGAAGGTATCCAGAATGCGCATCAGCTTGTTGATCGCTATGCGGTCCACCTCGAAGGATTGGCGGGACATTGCGGTGATCCTTTCGGTTTTCGATGATGAGATGCAAGGGGCCGACCGTCAGGTCAAACCCTCCAGGCAAACGCTCGAATGCTAACAAGGAATCCGAAAGCGAGATAGTCTCGAACCAGATTTCTTTACGGAACACGGACACGAACATGAAGAACTTTCAAGAGGTGGCTGGCCCAACCAGCCGCTAGACCATAGGGGCGGGGATAGATGCGCGAACGCGGCTCTCAGCGAGCGAACGGTTCGTCGTGGAGTAGCCGTCCGATAGACGGGTGGTTCAAGACCGCAGACGCGAGCGCGACGTTGTAGGGCTCAGCCCGATCAAGCGGCACTCCGGTCACCTCGGCATACGCCGTGGCGATCCGTTCCCACATTTCGGCCTCTGTCCCCGTCCCTCTGGGCGCCACGTGGGCCACCATAGAGGCGATTAGTTGCTCGGCCTTGCTTGGGGCCGGTGCCGTGGCATCTAGGGTGCCTTTGACGGGGGTTCTATGCATTTCCACAAGCCACCTCTCTCCGTGTGCTCGTGCTGCTGCCCAGGTCGGCAGTTCTTGCCGCAGGAAGTCTGGAAACAGTCAGCAAACCCTTGTTTCGGGTGAGACAAATGTACTGGGTTTTTATACAGTAATCAACGTTAGCGGTGACTTCGCTGGGGGCTCGCGCAGGGCTGAAATCGAGGTCTGCTACGGGTGCGAAAGCAGACATGCGGGGTGTCTGGTTAAAGATGTCGGCGGGGTGAGGCGAGGAGATACACAAGGCTTTTCTTCGGGTTGAGCGCCGACAAGAGAGTCAGCATGAGGAACACCGGTCAGGCTCCCGTCAGGGTAACCATCGGTGACAACTTTACGAGTGACCAGTTAAGTGACCTAGCGCTTTGAGCGATGCCACGGCGGCTCAGTCCTGTATGCCGTTTTTCCGGCAGACCTGTGCTAGCGCGGCCCGCTCAAGCGGCAACGTTCAGACCTCCGTGGGGAGCATCAGAACGTAGTCGCCCCCGTCTTCGAGGATGAACAGCCAGTCGCCCTCAGGGCAGTCCACGCGGGGCACCCGAAGGGGCTTGATCTGCGGCGCCTGAGAGCGCCCATCCGTGGCCGTCAGCCAGGCTGTCCGGTTGAGCACGGTCAGGGTGATGTGCAGCCGGTGGTTCAGCTTCGCGGCATCGTGCGCCTGTCGGCCGATGGCATCGAGGAGCCAGTAGGCCCCGGAGCCTGCGTGCTCGGCAAACGCCCGAACACCGTAGGGTCTGCTGCAGCGCATCGTTTGGCGTACCGGCCCAGTGCTTCGATTACGAAGGCTTGCATCAGCGGGCCGGACTTGGCGAAGTCCATGAGGTCCGTTACGAATTCGGTGTTTGTCTTGCGGGCCATTGCATTGGTCTTTCAGTGGAGGAAGGCGTCAGCCAGGAGGGGCGACACGAGGAGGAGAGCGATAGCGATGGACTCGCATGCGTGCCTGAGGGCTTTCGCGAGGCGTGCCCTGCGGATAGCCCAACTGGTGGGCAGGAGGTAGCGCCGGCCGGTGTGCGTGGTGAACATCAGGCGGTCACCTCGCGGAACTGCGGAAACCTTGCGAGGAAGTCGGGCACGTAGAAGCGCTCCATCGCCTCGCGCAGATCGGAGGAGATAGGGAGGCCCCACATCAGGACGTGGCGCATGTACACGTCACGGACCTCATCGTCGGCGGGGTCCTCACAGTCGCTATCGCGCTCGGCTTCGATGGCAACCCATCCGTAGGGATTGCTGTAGCCCATGCGGGAAAGTTGAACGCCGATGGATTCGCGGCGGCGCTGGTTGCTCGGGCGCTCTTGTAAGAGGCCTCCTCGGTTGTAGTCGGCCTCCAACTGGGCGAAGGCTTGGCAGATTGCAAAACGGTCCATGTGTTGGCTCCAAAGGGTTGAGGGAAACGGTCTCCGAAGGGGCACCAAGTGATGCCCTATCGGCGACAGTCTCGAAATCGAGAGGATCAGGACGAGCTGAGGGCGTGGAGAGCTGCGGCGAACTGCTCCACTTGGCACGAGGCCTCGAAGGTCACGTAGCCTTCCGAGTTCACCCGCACGTCAGATACCCCGCGAGTGGAGCCGTAGCCCCGCGCTGCGTAGGTCTCACGGGCATCAAGCTGGAACGTGTAGCCCAGCGCCTCCAGAGTCTTCACATGGCCCCGTAGCGCGGCCCTCGCGTCTATCCGGGCCTGCCACGTATCGCGGACCGCCTGAGCCCCTGCGATGCCGTCCGGGTGCTCGATTACGCGCCGCGTGAGGTCCTTGAGGATGGTCGCGGCACCCCGCGCATAGGAGCATGCGGCTTCGACCGGGTGATTGCGCCGTGGGGTGTCGCTGAGGAGGATTCGGATGTTGTCCCGGTCGATGGCTGCAACGCGAGCGGTGATGCTTCCTTCCTTGCCCCAGGAGCCGCCCGAGAGGGAGAACAGCAGTCCGGCCGGTGTGACCACATCGACCCATCGCCAGTTGTCGCCGTCATCGCCTGCGGTCTTGACAACCTCGAACTTGCCCTGAGAGACGCCCAATGCGATGACCTCATGGAGGACTTCGCGGCTTGCTGCGGATTTGTTCGCTCTGCTGTCGTGATTCATAAAGTGTGTTCCATGGTGGTGAGTGATGCGGGAAAACGTCCCCCAAAGGGCTCGGTGAGGAGCCCTATCGGTGAGGCTTTCAATTCATCCAGTCGTTTGCCCAGTCGCGAGCTACGCGCCGGGCTTCGGTGAGGGTGTCAGCGCACCCGATGTAGTCGTCCCCGGCCTCGGAAGCGAACAGTTCGTAGACCTCCGCGCCCTTGTCGAACTTGACCCAGACCTCGCGGCCCATGTCAGGGAAGGTTAGTAAGCGGACTGGGCGACTCATCGCGCACCTTTCGGGACCCTGTAGAGGCCCGTGGAGCGCTCCACGCGGGTGAAGGTTGCACCTGTGTGCAGTTGGTATGCGCGGTAACCTCGTGCTCGGCACTCTTGGGCTGCAATGGCGTGGTGTGTGCTGGCGTGCTGGCGTCCATCGAGGATGACGACGGCGCGGTCTCCGCATGCCTCCACCAGCTTCGCAGGCTCGATAGCTGAGGGTTGATAGAACGTCGCAAAGTACATGCATGCTCCCTTCAGTAGCCGAGCCAATCGAGCACTTCCTTGCCCGTGTAGGTGGCTCTGTCGCCGACATCCGCGAGGAACTGCGCGAACCCCTCGCAGTCGTGCTTAGCGATTTCCCTGCGGGCTTGCTCACGGGTCACCGTGGCTTCGATAGCTTCTTCGTAGGGCATCTCAGACCCCCAGGAGGCGAACGATTGGGCGGGAGATGGCGTAGCCGGTAGGGCAGCAGAGAGCAAGGATGAGGATGGTCATACGGTTTCCTTAGGTGAGATGGTCTCGAAAGCGAGATGAAATGGACGAAGAAAAGCGAACCCCCGTGCTATGCGCAGTGGGGGCGGCGTAATAAGCGATTCGTTGCAGCCGCGAGGCGCACGATGAAACTCCTTTGGTTCTGGTTGAGGAAGTGGGAAGGCTCCCGGTATGGACTCGGTGAGGAGCCCATAGCGTGAGGCTCTGCACATTCGAGAGAATCTCGTATTCGAGAGCATGTGGGCGAGTTTTTAAGGGGCATCCTGCGAGAACCATCACGGTGTATCTTGTGCAGCGGTCGGGCGATGCCGGTTCCGTTCGCGTTGAATTAATCAACCCGAGGCATTAATGTGCCTGAAAAATCCACTGATTGCAACATCGAGATGATCTTTTTATCGAGAGTATTGTGAATTGATGATGCGTGCGCCAGACGGGGACACCATCGGCGGGGGCGCATACACTCCCGCCTGAGGAGAACTTTCAATGGACTTTAATGCTTGGATAGGGGTTGCCGGCGTCGCAATCGCGGCCTTCACCGCAATCTTCGCTATCACTGGACCGCTGCGTAGGGAGAAGAAAAAGGAGTTGTCATTTGGCATCTTGCAGCGCTCTACCTTGTTGGGCGCTACGCCGTCGATCCTGCCTGACGCCAAGATGCTCTACAAAGGCGAGGAAGTAGATCGCCTTACCTCTGTAACTGTGGCATGGATGAATACCGGACAGGTTCCTATCCCGCCGGCGGACTTTGAACGGCACCTCACATTGCACCTCACGAACGTCAAGCACCTGTTCTCCGTCGAATTGGTCCAGTGCTCCCCCGCGCACCTCCGTCCAAACTACATGCTCTTCACCGATACCATGAGCATTCAGCCGATGCTGTTGAACCCTACAGACTTCGTTATCTTGCGCCTATTGGTGAGCAATACAGCCCGTGTGGATGCCTCGTTGGAGGCCCGGATACTCGGCGTTCCGGGGTTGCATCCATTGAGCAGAGGCGACCATCCCGGCTACCAGATCCCCAGTCTCATCATCTACGGTTTTATTTCGTTGATCCTAGCGTTGGCCGCTTTTTCCTTGTTCAGGAAGGGCGAGGTGTTGACCGGGTCCCTCCTCTCAGCGGCGACCCTTTTGCCACTCCTGGCTCTCTACGCCATTGCAAAGGAGTCTCTCCAAGCTCGTCGAATTCGCTGGTTAGGACGGGACGTTGATGGCGTCTTGAAGGAAGAGCGCATAGCCCCGTAGGCGCATCGTTCGGGCTCGGTGAGGGCATCACATAGGGCGGGCGTTGAGAGGGCCTGTAGGGGCGCTGAGCGGGGCTCGTGTAGGTGTGCCAGGAGGAGGGCGGAAGGGAGGCCCTGAGGGTGCCCGTACAGATAGCCCGAGACAAGAACGGGAGGCAGGCCGCAAGGCACCTTCGCAGGCCACCACAGGGCCACGCAAGGGCATCGTTAGCGCCTCGCTGGGCACGTAGAGGACGGAACATCCACAGCGATGCCTATACGAATCAACGACTTAGCGCTGATCGGCCCCGGTTTGTGCCCATCGGGTGACACAGGAGGGTGCCCCTATAGGCGCCCGCGCTGGCGCGTGCGTGGGATCGAGAGGGGGCCACGGGGGGATTCGGCGCCCGGATTTCTTCGAGGGGGCTTTCGGATTTTTGCGGCAAAAGCAAACTGACCACCAAAGGAATGGGCTCTAATCGCAATTTCACTACGGTTGCCTGTATGTCTGGTGCTGTCTTTGAATACATCCTGAAAGTGTTCGCGCTCCTCTCGGCAATATTCGGAGCTTGGTATGCGATCTACAACTTCGATTCGTGGCGTCGCGAGCACCAAGGCAAGCGGCAAGCCGAACTCGCTGAGGAGACGTTAGCGCTGTTCTATGAAGCTTCAGACATTGTGAACATAGTCAGAAGCCCCATGAGTTGGGGTTATGAGACTGACGACCTCAAGAGGCTAGACGACGAAACGGACGAAAAGTATCGAGCCCGCAAGTCGGCCTACGTGGTATTCAAGCGGCTTAGTGACCACCACGTACAACTAAACAAGTTATACGCAATGCGTTACCGCTTTATGGCAGCCTTCGGGGCCGAAAAGGCCAAGCCGTTCACCGACTTCCACGATGTACTAAGCGAGATTCGCAGGGCAGGCCATATGCTGTCTCATCTGTGGGCGAGGAGACCCTACCAGAACGAAGCACAGGCCGAACGTGATGCCGAGTTGGTCAAGACGTATGAAAACGTGTTTTGGGAGATGCTGCCAGAGGATGACAAGATAAAGCCGAAGGTAGCCGCAATCGTGAAAGAGATTGAGACTACATGTCGTGGAGTCATCGAAGCGAGGAGCACGCTGTACGGAGTGATTAACAAGAAGTTCACTCGCTGAAGGCCGCCCCCCCCTCGGGACCTCTTTTCGGAGACCCAAGAGGACACCATCAGGTGATCCAAAAGGAATGGAAAACGATCACCTCATGTCAAGCCTCTAGAGGTTGCCTAAACAACACCTAAAGGATTGACAAAAGGTTCATCTCTGTGAGCTAGACCAAGGGAACATCAAGACTACCCCCCTTACCCCCCAAAGAGGAGAGTAAGGAGGGAGCCCGAGATGTTCCATCGGTCCGGCTCAAGATGAACTTGTTGAGCTTGGACGCAATGGGTTTCTCAGTGACCTGGCCGAAGCCAGCACCCAACCGTGTAGATGAGTGAACCCCAGTAGCGCCTAAGCTCTACCTAATCAGTGGGTAAATTGACTCAGGCGTAGGAGGTGCCCTGTGGGATCACTGCAGGACCGTCCTTGGGCCACCCCATGCTGTAGGCGATCCAGCTGCTAGTGCCGTCCTGCTTTGCCACGGTGTTGAGCAGGACCCAACCCGCCTTTAGAAACTTGTTGACGTTGTCGTCACCATTGATTTCTTTCACTTCCGTGATGTCCTTGTGATCCATGCTAGCTCCTCGGGGTATTGGGGGTGTTCAGTTTACCGGCGCCACGCGCGATTGCCTCCCATGAAATTGCCACCCTTGGGCCTCCATATGGACTTCCCGAGGGCGTGCCTCATGAACTCCTTCAGGCCCTGCTTCAGGAGGTCGTCCTTCTGCGTTTGGATGGCCTTCGTGGCGTCCTTCGCCATCGCCTCTGTCCAGTAACGAACGGCCAGCGCCAGGGCGTCTAGGCGGTCGTCCTTCGCCAGGCTGTTGCGGTCTCGCGTGAGCCGCGTCATCTGGTAGAACAGGCCGTACTTCGGATCGTCTACGGAGGTCCTGTAGTCCTCCTCGATCACCTTGGGGTCAACTACCAGGCGGTGCGAGGCCATCACTGGTTCGAGCGTGTCGATGATCCGCGCCTCCTTCTGTGTCGTGGACCGATCGGTGTCTTCCACAGTGCAGGGGTAGATGCGGCCGAGGACCGGCTTCAACAGTTGGTTGAACATGCCGTCACCGAAGTTCGGCTCAACGAGGATCAGCTTCACGGAGTTGGCCTTAGCGACGTGCGCCAGCTTCTCCAACACCTCCTCGTCGTAGCCACCCTTCAGGCCACCCGCAGCGACCAAGTAGAGGAACCCGTTCAGGTTCTTCACCACTGCGTATGCGGTCTCGTCCTTGCCTCGCCCCGAGGGGTCGATAGCCATGACGCAGCCGTTATACGTACCGACCTCCTCAGACTTCCAGAAGGGTCGGTAGTAGCGGTCCCCGGAGAGGCCGGTGGCGTGGAGGTCGGAGCACACCAGTTCGGGGCTTGTGGCCCATGCGAGCTTCATCGGAGCAAGCTCGGGGCTGCAGGACATCACGATGAGGTCCGACAGCTTCAGCGGGTACTTGTCCGCGTCCGACAGCGACGTGTCGAGCATGAACTGGAGCGCGAAGCCGCCCCTGCCATAGGAGACCCGGCGCTCCATCAGGTCCTCGTCTGAGAACCGCATGGGGTCCGTGGTGCGTCCCTGAAGGTTGGGATTCTTCTCCAGCTTCAGCGTGATGAACGGAGCAAGGCGCCCCTTGTAGGCCGCGATCTGCTCCAACGTGGGGTACAGGGCGGGCCACACACGAACCTCGTAGCCGCGCTCAGGCAGGTCGTTGTAAAGGCTCATCTCGGTCTGCGGGGTGCCCAGGTAGATCACCCGGCCACCTGGCTTCAAGATGGCGTCGAACTCCTTCACGCGCTCGCTTAGGCGGTCTCGCATCATTTGCGTGAGGGCGTTGTTCGGGACCTCAACGTCATCGGCCACGATCACGTTTGCACGCGAGCCCGTGAGCTGCCCGTAGAGTCCCACGGACTTAACCGAGGGAGAGTGGTCTGCGAGCGCCGGTCCCACGTCGAAGGCGAGCATGGAGTCACGCTGATCGCCCGTAGGCTTCAGGTGCATCACGCACGGCATCTCCGCGATGATTCGCTTCACGAAGGTGGAGAACTGGTCGGCCCGGTCCTTCGACGCGGAGACCACGAGGACCTTCTGTTGCGGGTCATTCCAGAGGAGCCACACCACGAGGCCGGCTGTGAGCCATGACTTCCCGACACCGCGGAATGCCTCGATGATGGAACGCCGTGGACCGTGCTGTAGGTACTTGGCGATGTCGTACTGAATCTCCGTTGGATTCGGGAGGTTCAGGTGCTTCCACAGCATGAAGATGAACTTGCGGAAGTCTTTACGAGCCGGGTGGATGGCCTCGGCGATGGGCGTCAGAGGGACGCGGGGGAAGGGGGCTTGAGAGACTTTTGGTTTAGATGGGGGGCTCGTCACGCGGGCCTCGTATGGGCTCTACACGCGCACGAAAAAGCCCGCCGAGGGAAATACCCCAGGGCGGGCCAAGCGCGGCTTGTAGCGCGGTTAGTGGGCGGGAGTCGCCGTGTCCGGCAGCTCGTCGTCGAAGACGGGCAGGCTCGAAAGGTCACCTAGGGGTGAACCCTTCGGGGCCTCTGCTTCGATCTTGTTGTCCTTCAGGAACTGGCGAGCGACGTTGAGAAGTGCCGGGTTAGGCTTACCTTCCTCGTCCTTGAACTCCAATCCTTCTTTCAGCACCTCGGCGAGTTTGGCGTGAAGCTCGGCCAGCGCCTTTTCGGATGCACGTCTGGATGTCATAGGAACACCTTCAGGGCGGCGAACGCTTCCTTCAGGCCGATCACCTGGGAGAGGAACGCGAGGCCGGCGCCGCACGCCACCCACTTGATGGTCTGCAGGTTCTTCTCGATTCCCTGCAGGGACTTGCGGAGAGCGGTGTGCTCTTCCGTGTATTCCTTTCGGAGGGCGTCTTGTGCCTCCTCTTGCTTGTCCGCGCGGTACTCCAAGATGGTGACCCGCGCCTCTACAGTCTGAGCTTCAGTGGGCATGGTCAAAGGCGCGATGCCTTCTCAAATAGGTTGTCGAGGGCAGCGGGCGTGAGGTTTAAGGCAACGCTCAGCAGCGAGACAAGTGGGGATGAGCGATCTACGATGCTTCCGTAGTTCCACTCAATTTGTGCGGCTTCGCGCTGCGGGCTGGGCAGGGCCGCGATTGCCGTATCGACGTTGTTCAGGATACCTTCTCTAAGCAATGCGAGGCGGGCTTGTCGCATCGTGATGCTGCGAATTGGTTCCGGCGCCTCAGGCTCAGGATCAACAGGCAATTCGGGTTCAGGGATGTCTCGGAGGACCCATGACCCGTCCTCGGCGGCCGCGTACTTTCCAGCAGGGATGAAAGGCGGCGCGGTCTCCAGGCAGTTTCCAGGGATGAGCCACACGCCCTCCTCGCGGGGGGATAGGTCGCTTTCGTTGAGTTCCACAGCGCCTTCGAACGCCATGGTCTCCGTGTTGAATGCGTAAACAGTCTTGTTCATGGACTTCTTCAGTATTTGATACAGGGGAGGAAGGTGACGTTTCGCGGACGGGCTTCAGTGCCTCCACTGGAAGAGGTGGTGAGGGTCTGAGAACCAACGCCGACAAGCGGAATGGTTCGGTAGCCGCCCCCGTTCGTGAAGTCGCCATCGGGGGTGTTCTGGAACGTGTGGGTATGGGCTGCGTTCTGCCCGCTTTGCAACACGTACATGGAGCTGCGCCCTGCGGTGTCGATCCCTCGGCCGTCGTCGTAGCCTCGGATGAACTCGGCGCGAACGTCCGGGAGCACCAAGAAGGCGCCAGTAGTGCTCCGATTGGTGGCCGGCGAGGTCGAGGAGGTTGCTCTGTATCCCCACGCGGCCGTGGCGTTGTACGCATCGCCGCAGTAGATTGCAGCTGTGAGTTCGGGGTACGCCGACACGCTTATTGCCGAGCCATTGGCTTTGAGGTATCCGCTAGGGGCTGCAGGGCGAAGGGTCCACGCAAAGGTCCCCGGAGGGAAGGCGGCGGCTACAGCGTTCGTAATTGCTGTTGCCACTTCGGTAGCGGTCATCAGAGGTTTGCCACCCACTGTCGCACCATCGTGAACCACGAGCGTCTTCTTCGTGATGTCCACGGTGACTTCGGCGAGTGCCCCCGTAAAGGTTGCATGTTGCGCGGTCGTGCCGCTGCGGAGTTGGAGAATCGTTGCAGGCATCAGACAATGCTTCCGAGATTGAGGGTTGAGGCCAGCGCAGACACGCCGACGTTTGTTAGGGCAGAGCCGTCGCCCGCGAACTTCGGGGCAGACAGCAGGCCGGTCGAAGGGGTGAATGTGTAGTTCGCTGAGGTCTTGCGCACGACAGCTCCAGTGGCAGTGGCCCCCAGAATCACGTAGTGAACATTCGGGGAGCCGGCAGCATCGACTACAGCAGCAGATGCGCCGAGGGCGATTTCGGCCGACGCAGCGGCAGAGGTGGCCGAGGCTGCAGCAGAGTCCACAGCAGCGATCAGCCCAGGACCGGATAGAAGAACGTCCGGGCGGGCTGCAAGCGTTCTCACCGAGGCGATGTCGTCGGCCACCGTCTTGAGCACGCCTTGTGGCCTATCCTCTGGGACGGTAGCGGCCTCGGAGACGGAACCCAAGTTGGAGCCCATGTAGGCAAACCCGGAAAGGTCTGTGGCCAGCGCTTTGACAGTTGGAGATTGCGCCACAGCATCGGCGGCAGCGGCGCTTCCGCTTGCACTTCCAGCACTGGCAGTCGCTGAAATCGCGGCCGCTTGTGCAGTGTTGACCAATGTAGTGATCGGACCGGACACAGCGGAGGTGAACTGCCGGTAGCTCATTGCATCACCTGGGTTCACGCCGTCCGCGAGATTGCTGAGGCGGCGTGCATCGGCGTTGTACGAACCATCGGGTCCGAGCCGTAGGGCGCCCACAACGTAGTCGCGAGACTCCTCAGCAAGGTATCCGCTGTACTTCGCCAGGAGGTCCAGGTCCACCTCCGTCAAGATGGAGCCGTCCTCGAAGTCTACGGGCGAGGTCCCGGTGGGTGTCTCACGGCGAACGTCCACCAGGCTCCCAGGCGGGGGCGGGTAACTGGTCTCTAGAAGGCCGTCGTTGATCCAGCCGATGCCCTCCTGTTCAGCCGCGTCCACGCGCACCTTGACGTGCTCGCGGGCGAAGTAGGGGAAGGGCACAGCGAATTTGCGCGTGACTCCATCGCCTTGATATTGTGCGTAGGCTGCTGACAAATTAGTCGCTCCTTGAAATGAAAGAAGCCCCCGAGGCGTGAACCTGCGAGGGCCGGAAAGGGACGCTGAAGGGTTACTTCGTGGCGTCTTCGTCTGTGGGGTAGTCGTTTGCCAAAGCGTTGAGGAACGGCGTTACGAGTGCAGTGTTGTTGAGGGGCAGCAAGCGGCCCCACGTCTTGATGTCCCGCTGCGTCGTCTGAAGGTCATCCGAAGCGGCGTTGCGCACGATCTTCCCGAGGGACAACACTCCGTTGATAGCTTGTAGCGTCGGGTTGCTGGCGAAGCTCGTCACGTCTGAGGTGGTCCGAGTGCCTGCGAACATGGCTCCAGTGAAGTTGCCCAGCGTGGTGTCGTAGGCGGTGGGAAGTAACGATGCTTGGCTGATCCGACCAAAGCTGTTCGCCACGATCTGCTTAGTGCTCATGCGTTTGTCGAGGAACTCTTGCTTCTTCGCTTCGTCCATGCCCATCGCGCTCAACTGCGTCCGGCCCATGTAGGCCAGCGATGCGAAGAAACCGCCATGGAGCACCGTCGAGAGCGTTGAGAAGTCCTTGTGGTTCATCGCAAACAACATCGACTTGTTCCAGCCATGAATCGAGAAGTTCATGAACTGGAACACCGTCTTGCCCAGCGTGGTTCCCATGAGGGGCACCATGGAGGCCAAGTCGTTCTCCTGCACCACGCGGCGGGTCTCGCGGTGTAGGGCATTCATCAGCATCGAGTTCATCTCGGGCTCGGCCTTGGCGAACGCCTTGATGTCGAAGCTGTGCTTCGTTCCGTAGTCGCCCTTGCCGGTTCCTTTCGTGTGCGCCGCGATGGCCGTGTTGAGGTTGGCGTAGTCCGCCTCGCTCATGCCCATCCAGGCGAGCCGGTCCTTCGAGAGGAACTTGCTCGGGGGGCCGTTGGCCGCATTCACGAAGTGATTGACCAGCGCGATTGCGTGGATGCGCTTCTGCTGGATCATCGTGCCCGTCATGCCGGTGTAGTCGAGAACCCCCTTCGCGATCTTCTTGGTGCCGCTGTCGAGCGCATCGAGGCGTCGATTCATAGGCGTGTCACCCTTGTAGCGGACCCAATCGTCCTTCGGGCTGAAGTCCAGGCGGGCCACGTACTCCGACCCGACGCCCCCGATGGTGTTCTCAAGGTGGTCTAGGAAGTCGTGTGGGGCCTTGCCGGTGGCGATGTCGCGGCGGATCGCGCGGAGTTCGCTTGCTGCCGCAAGGGTTGCCTTCCAGCCCATCGAGCCAACGATCTGCGAGAGTTCGGAGACCTGATTCCACACGGCGCCTCCCATCAGGCGGATCACGTTGAAGTCGCGCCACTGGCTCATTGCCTTGTTCAGCATCGAGAACTCCTCTTGCGGAATCCCTTGGATGCGATCCACGGCGAACTTCAGGTCCTTTTTGGCCTGCACGGCAGCGGCCTCGCTGAACCCCTCGGCACCGAACGTCTTGGCCGTGGCCTTGTCGATCAGAGAGCCGATGTCGGATTGCTTGTAGATGTCGAGCCGGTCCGCAAGCGCGATGCTCGAAGCAGTGCGCCGGAAGTAGGACTCGGACACGTCGAGGGCGTTGGACTTGATGAAGTCGTTGAGTGTGATTTCCACGTCAGCGTCCTCGCCAGCCTTCCTCCACTTCTCCGTGTGGGTCTCCGCGATGGTGTTCCGATGGCGCAGGCTTGAGGCCGTCCTACCGGCATCCTTAGAGGGGTCCTTGAACATGTCCCGCATGAGCGCCCGAGCATCGCTCTCGGTGAATCCGCCGTTGCGCACGAGGGACTCCAGAAGGGCCTTCTCGTCGTAGCCAGTCATCATCTCTTCGAGGTGGTCTGCGGAGCGATTCATGTGCGCTTCCTCCACCGTCCTGGCGTACCAGCCTGCCCACTTGCGGGCCTGTTCCGGGGTGCGGTCAGGGGACGCCTTCAGGAAGGCATTGGCCCACCACGATTCGACCGCCTCGCGGCCCCAGGTGCGCACCATCTCGTCCCACTTGCGGGCGTCGTGCTTGCGCGGCAGGTAGTTGGCGTTCTTCTCCAGCTTGCCCACCAGCATGGTTTCCCCGGTGATGTCGTCGCGGACCTCGGTTTCCGTTAGGCCCTTCTTGAAGCCACCGGCCCGTAGGGCGGGGTTGTTGATTTCATCCACCACGTTGGCGTAGAGCTTCCGCAGATGCTCACCGGCACGTTTCACCTCGGGATGGAAGTCGCCCTCGAAGCCTCGCACGTAGTTGCCCACCTGTGTTCCGAAGTCCTCGAACGCCTCACCCTTCTCGTGGAACTTCTTGCCGGATTGCTTGAACCAGCTGTCGAAGGCGCCGTAGGCGGTTTTGCGCATGTCCGCCGTCCACCCCTCGGCTCGCATGATGGTGTCGTCCCAGGCGTTCCGTTCCACCACCGCGTGACCCTTGTGCCCGGTCGTTGAACCGAACAGTTTGGACGCGAGCTGGCGGACCGCTGGAGGGAGCTTCTTGTTCATCAGCTTGTGCTCCAGGCCGAGGCCCCAACCGTAGACGGTGGGGATGTCTGCGGCGTCTGCTGCGGCTACGTCCGCCTTGGAGATGTGCTCGCCGGTCGGCTCGAACTGCGAGGTCACTTTGGGTTTCCCCTCAATGCCCGACTTCCTCAAGAGGTGGTCGCTGAGGTCGATCAGCTTGGCATAGGCCGTGCCCTCGGTCGGGGACATCCCCAGCAGCTTACGCAGACCTTCAGTGAACTTCGTCCACAGGGTGGTCTTGGGGCCGTCTACCTGAACCGTCTTGAGCCACTCTTGGAATGGCCGCTGGGTCAACCCGTAGGAGATGAACTCGAAGGAGTCCCCCATCTGGATGTCGAACTGCGGCGGGATGCCCTTTGCAGCCACGTCCTTGTGGAGTTGCTCCAGCTCCTTGATAGCCTGGATCGACTTCGGGTGCATGCCCTGTGTTCGGCCCGACTGCACGCGGAGCATCTTGTAGACGGTCGCGGCATGCAGCAGCTCGTGGACGAAGGTTTCTTCGTTGAGGCCGTGCCCTGCGCTTCCCCAGCCGTAGCCACGGAGGGCCATCTGAATGCCATCCCCTGAGGAGCCGTGGGGGGTGGAAACCAGGCCATACGCTCCATTGAGCTTCTGAGCCAAGCGGGCATCCACGTTGAGCTTCCCAAGGTTCGTCTTCGGGTCCACCACATCGAAGCGGATCTTCCTCAGGTCGATGCCCTTCAGGGCGCGGTCCATAAGGGCCACGATGTCCGAATTCTTGGAGTAGGTCCGAACGTAGTCGGCGAGCTGACTGAGCTTGCGGAGCGGTGGGAGGTCGAGAATGTTCGGCGCACCACGGTTCGTGCGGTACACCGGGGAATCCCACTTCTCGTCCCACGGCTTAGTCCGGCCGGGCTTCAGAGGGGGCTCATCAGGGAGCCGGGCAGGGGCCTTGCCCTCGTCAAGAGGGGGTAGTCGCCCCTCGTCGATGATCGGCCGCTGTGGGCCTCGCTCGGGGCCTTCCCGAATGATTCCCACAGGGGGCGTCTCGGGTGCCTTACCGGGCCGGTTGTTCAGCCAGTCGTCTACGCCCTTGGACCAGCCAGGGGCGATGCCGGTAGCGGGTTTCCCGCCGGCTTCTTCGAGTTCCCCCTTGAGCCCCTTCTTGCCTTCGCTCATGCCCCACTGACGGAGGCGTCCCAGCTCTTCCTCCAACGCCCCTATACGCTTCAGGCTTGCGGCGCCGCCCGAAAGGGCTCCAAGGCCGAAACCGAAGGCCCCAGAGATATAGAGGTCGTCTGCGGTGGCAGTGGGCCGATACTGGTTGGCTACCGCGTCGTAGGCCACGTTTGTGGCGGCTCCCACCAGGCCCATGCGAACGGCATTGGTGAGCCGAGATGCCTTGGTAAGGAGACCTGCGCCTCCTGCGCCTGGGACAAAGGCGAGAAGGGTGGGGAGGTCGACAAGACCACCAGCCACACCGCCAATGATGGCAGGGGCCACCCCGAGATTGCCCAACTCCTGTTCCTTCTGCATCGACTCGCGCAGCCGCACCGCACGCTTGTCGAACCCTTCCCTCGTCGTGCTCTGCATCAGGTAGCCCCAGTAGTTCTGCGGAAACTGCTTGAGGGTGTCCTGAGCCTCCGGGGCGTTGAGGTCAAGGAAGTCCCCGGAGGCAGTGGCTACGCCTTGGTCCTTCCAGAAGTTGTAAACCGTGTTCTGCGTCTGAAAGCCCAGGCTAACGGCATCAGGCAAATGACGCACGCCATTGATGACCCCACCGAACTCGTTGTCATGCTGACGCTGTGCATATCCGAGTGCTGTGGCGGCGGGGCCATCCGTAGGAGAGACGGTGGTTGCCGTCGTGAACTGCTCGCCCATGGCAGGAGGAGGGGCGGTTCGCTTCGCAATCTCATCTGCCGTCATCCCGTGGAACTTCGCCAGGTAGCCAGCGGATTCCTTCCAGGGCTTTCCGCCCTGCAGCGCGGCGACTGCCTTCCAACCCCCGTTGTAGTCCACGAGGGCATAGTCCATGTTGCCGTCATGCTTCTTCAGGAGGTCCCGCATCTTCCGTCCTGCGGCATCTGCTGACTGGCGAAAGTCGTTGGGATCGGACAGCCCGTACTCCTTCGCCGTCGCGGGCATGAACCCAAACCACCCCTGTGCGCCCTTGGGGCTCAGCATGGCTTTGCCGAAGTTGGACTCGATACCGGCTTGTTTGAACAACGTGCCATCAGGCAGGCCGTACTTCCTCTCGGTTTCGAGAGTGAACTGGCGGACTTCCCCCGCCGAGGTCGGTTGACCCATTTGTGTTCCTGTGTGAGAACCGAGGGGAGCCCCTCGGGTGTTGATTACTTGCGCGACTTTCGGGCCGCGACTGCGGCTTGACCTTCAGGAGTCATCCAGAAGTCCGGGATGTTGCGCATTGGCGCCTCCGGCTCGGAGGTTCGTGCTGCCTTTTTGGGCAGCGTTCCGGCCTCCACTTGCTTGGCCCAATCAGAGACACGCTCGGCGGTCGCGCGGGTGTCCTTGATGTCTTGCACCTTGCCGGTCATCTTGGCGGCGGCTTGCGCTACATCGCCCTCTTCCTTGGCGGCGTACCACTTCGCGATGTCGTCCTTGGTGACCACGAACAGGGAGTGGTCTGCGTTTTCCATTGGGAGTCCACCCACGTATCCGCGATAGGCCCTCGTGGTGGGATCAAATTCCAGGCGAACCTCGGAGGACTTGAAGCCGAGTTCCTTGGCGCGAGCCTTGGGAACCTCCTCGATATACCGCTCGAACCACTCGTCCTGTGTGCGGGACTTCGGGCCGGTCGGCATCTCGCTCCGGAGGTACACCGTGCCGTTGACCTTGGCGGAGACGGCGGGGTCGGAGAGGTACTTTGCGGAGGCCGCGAGGGCGTCTTCAGCGCTTCCATACTGGCCGCTGTGGGCGAGCAGGGTGGCGTACCGGCGCAACGTGCTTGTCATCTGCACCGTGTTCACCGAAACGTTGTCCCCGAACGCCTTCTGAACCCAGTCCCATTTGTAGAACGGGTCGGCCTGAATCTTGCCGACTTCCGCATGGACCTTCTTCACGAGCTTCTCGGTGTCGCTTCCGATCACCGCACCGGCATCTGCAGCAGTGGACAGCCCTGCGGCGTCGTCGATGCTGCGGCCCATCTTCTTGAGAAAGGCGATGTCACTGAAGCGTGCATACTGCTTCTCGCTCATGAGGCTTCGTGCGTAGTCGCCGTAGGTGTCCAGCTTCTGGAAAAGCTCCACGGCCTGCTTGCCGGTTTCGTTCAGGGTCCCTGTGGGTTTCCCCTTGGAGTCCACCCCGATGGTGTTCAGGTTGTAGAACCCTTGGTCCATCAGGTTGGACCAGTCGGGATGCTTGAGCCCGTTCTGTGCGAAGAAGCCCACCTGTTGCTCGAACGGGAGGTCCTTGGTGCGAGCCACGGCGATGCGCTCGGCACGTTCCTTTACCTCCTTGTCGCTGAGTTCCTCGGAATCGCCTGTCTTCCGGAGCACGAGCGGTTTCATGGTGCCCATCACGCTGGGGAGGTTGCCGGTGACCAAAGCGGCTTCGATCTGCCGCGAGGCTGCGGCATCCGATGCTGCGATGGCGCTCGCAATCTGCGACTTCTGGAGTTCGGCCTGTTGGTGGGCGATGGCCGAGAGGTTGGTCCGCTCAATCGAGTGAATCTGCGCAGAGGAGATGAAGTCCTTGTTCTGCGGGGATAGCGCCCATTCGCGAAACTTCGGCGTCAGCTCGCCCTTGCTAGCCTGATCCATCCACGGCAGCAGCTCGTCGTCTACGCGCTTGCGCTGCTGGCCCTCGAAGGAAGTGCGGGCGTGGTTCTCGTAGGTGGCACTCTTGGTCGCCCCGATGAATCCCCGCAGTGAGCCTATGCCATCCATCTCGGTGTCGAGGAAGGCCGTGAGGATGTCCTTCCGACCCGACATGGCGATCCGCGTAGCCAGGTCACCCATCACCTGTTTGCCCACGGCATCCGGAAGGGTCTTCGTGTGGCGCAGGAGCTGGTAGTCCTTCATGAGCGCCGAGGCGGCTTCCTCGGGTGTCCCCTTGAAGTCGCTTCCGGCAACCCGGTTGAAGCTGTTCGCAAGATAATCCGTGGCCTGCACCGTGGCGTTGTCCACCCACACCTTGTCATTGAGCTTCGCCACATGGTCCATCACCTTGTCGCGGGTCTGAGCGTAGGCCTTATCGAAGCCCGCAACGGCGAACTTGGATTGGCCCGCTAGGGCCGTGTTGCGCCACTCCGTGAGGTAGGTGTCGGCTTCCTCGGGGGAGTTGAACTTCAGCTCGCCGGTCGTGAGCTTGGTGGTCATGTCGCGCATGCCCGCCTCGTGGGTGTTGACCCCCCAGATATGCTGCGCAGTGCCGACGAACACGGGCGACTGAGAGGGCATCATCTTGCCCTCTTTGATGGCCTTGCCGAGTTCCCCCACGGTCATCGATTGCGCCCACCGCTTGGCGGCTGCTGCGTCTTCGTCTTCCTTCTGCTTGGCGAGAGTCTCGGCCAGCCCCGCGCCGTCCGCAAAGGCATTCGCCAGGGCCTTCCACCGGGTGTCCTCTACGGGCCTGCCGGCTTGCTCGGTGAGCGCCACGGGAGATGCCTGCGTCCGTAGCTGCTGGCCTCCGAAGTTGTCATTGATCTGCAGTCGGCTCATGCTCCTGCCTTCGTTTGCGTCCGCTGCTGATTAGCTGCGTAGGCGTTCGAGACCCGCAGCCCAGCGCCGAGATAGTCGAGAACGCCCGGCCCGGATTGATCGCGGATGCCCGCGAGTTGGCTGCGTTGATTGACCCCGATGTTTGCAGCCCGGTCATCGCGGGCGTCCACGAGGCGGGCGTAGTTGGTCGCGCTCGTGGTCCCGGCTTCCAGGCCCTTGCCCGCGAGGTCGAGGAGGAGGGCGTCCACGGATGCCCCACTGACCCCTGCGGCTCCCGCCGAGACCCGCGCAGATGCCAGGCGGGATGCCTTTTCGCGCTCGATCTGGTTCATCTCTACGGTAGCGTTCTCGCGGTCCTCGATGCCTTGCCGATTCGCCTGCGCGTAGTTCTCGATTGCTGCAGCGTTGACGTTCACCCGCTGCTGTGCGTTTGCGGCGTTCACGTTCTTCGCTGTCTGCTGTTGGCTGACCAGGCCGATGCCCGCCGAGAGGGCGGTGCCCACCAGCAGGATGGTCGTAGGTTCACACATTGGTTCTCCAGAAAGGGAGGAAGTGGGGGCGCGTGCCGTAGGTCTCGGCCACCGTGAACCCGAGCCATTTCAGCCAACGGATGTGAACGGTGTTGCCCTCCCACACTTCGTTGTAGAGGGTTGGGAAGTTGTCATGGAGCCGCATGAGTTGTGGTCGGCAGTCCTTCAGGAAGCTCCGCTTGATGTCCAAAAGGCCATCGCTCGCAAGGAGCCAGGGACTACCAAGACGTGGCGCCAGCGCCACGCACCCCCCGATGGCCACTACGTCCCCATGGGGGCCGACAACCGCTGTCGGGTGCTCACTCCTCACGATGCCCCGCATGAGGCTGTCGTAGGGGCTGGGAGAGCCCGCCAAGGCGATTTCGGTGCGGTCGGCTTCACGCAGGGTCAGGGCCAGCTCGGCAGCATCCTCGGGGGTTGCCGGACGGAGGGTCAGGTTAGACATGTTGCCCCCGCGCTACGTGATAGCCCTCCCAATCGATGCTGATGAAGGCTGATGGGTTGGGTGTGTCGTTTATCAGCGTGACCTCGGAGGCGGTGTTTCGCGACATCACCGGGACAGCGAACCTGCCCGAATTTCCGTTGGCCGCTCCGATGGTGGCGGAGAGGGTCCCCAGGTTCTTCGTGGTGCATCGGTAGTCCACCGTGGGGTAGCCCAGGCGGGACACCCTCACGTCGAACGCCCCGGCCTCGGCGTAGTTGATCCATGCGCGGGTGACTTGAGTTCGCCCGCGAGTAACTCCAGCTTGGCCGCTGCCTGCAGCCTCGCGCACAAAGAAGCATCCCAGCGTTCCTGCGAAGGTGAACTGCCTGCCCACCTCCACGGTGCACCCCGTTAGGTCGCCAGCCACGGTGAACGTCTGCGAGCCCACGTTTACACTGACATCCCGGATGACACCAGCTTTGAGCTTTGCATTTCCCTTCACGATGATCGCGAAGTAGTGCGCGAAGTCTGGCTGGAAGGGGACCTGAAAGGTGCTTACGGGAGGGTAGACCCCCGGCCCTGTAGCAGAGATCGCGGAGGGTTGAATCGTGACTCGGCGGTCCACCCGGTAAGCCCGCGCGGCCGTCATGTCTAAGCGCTCAACGTTGACCGAAGTTCCTCCACTGGAGGTGCGCCGTTCGATGAGCATGTGGAGCGTTGTTCCTTGCACTCCGATTGCACGGATGTTGCTGGCCTCTCCGAACTCCCATTTGTGCCAGGCGCTCTGAAGGCGCTCGGCCCCGTTGGTGTAGAACTGGTAGACGTAGAGGGCGTTCGGCTCGCCACGGCTGAGTGCCACGAGCAGGCTGTTCACCGGACTGATCGCGATCTTGTGGACACCCTTCGGGATGTATTCCGGCGCATGGCCGCTCACGTCCCCCGCCTGTGCCTTGCTGTCGATACCGTCTAGGTAGAAGTTGTAGAACGAGGTCCATTCACCACGGTCCACCGGAAAGTAGAGCGCGGAGCCCAGGCCGGCAGGTCTCACGGTTGAAGAGCACTCGAAGTCGGTGACCCGTTGGGTGCTTGCGTTCTTCGGGGTTAGGGCCGAATCGCTCTGAAGCTCGAACTGTGCGGTGTCCGAGAACATGAAAAGGCGCTGCCCGAATGCCACGGCATGACGCAGGATCGATAGCTTGGAGGTGCTTGTGACTGTGCCGGATACAGGGTCTGAATCCAGTAGGTTGGTGACCGTCGTGCGGTAGAAGTTGAAGTATTCCCCCGTCTCCGAGAAGTCGAACGACTCGCCCGACAAGATTCCCATGCGGTCCTGATAGAAGAACAAATCATTGATCTGCCTTCCAACGAAGTCGGGTCCAGGATTCGTCTCGGGATCGCCCACCATCTGCGCCCGCCAAGGCAAGGTGCGAATCATGAAGCCGGATGCGTACGGCGTGAGCCGAAGCGGCATCGTGTTGGTGTCGAGCGTGTATGACGCTTGCGTCGGATCGGGTACTTCTCGCCACACGTTCTCAGAGCTGTCGAACCGCAGGTAGTAATCGCCTGCGGCGGTTGCGTCACCACCTTCGAGCTTCACATGGAATCCGTTGGGCACCTTGCTTGATGGCAGTTCAGCCACACTGCGGACGGACCGGTAGATGACTGCACTTGCCGAACCACCCTGGCCGTCCTCCACGGTGATCCCTGAGGGAGCGTTCGGGATGTGCATCACGGAGCCGTTGAGGTTCACCGTGACACCTTTTTCGCGCAACTGCGTGGCTAGGATGTTGGCAATAAGGGAGGTGTCCGCCAGTGGGGACATCCATGCGGCTTGACCGTCTGCGGTGGTCCAGGCGGCTTCGCCGTAGCCCGGCACGTTCACCCTGTAGGTGCGCCCATAGTTGCCCGCCTTGATCCACACGAGGGCCGGCCGACTGGTATCCACGGGGGCGATAACCGTCTTCTGTACGGTCACTGAGGTGTTGATGAGAAAGGTCGTATCGCCTTCCTTCACGGCCCGGAGTGTGTTTGGTCCCGAGGTCAGATACGGAAACCACATCTCGTTGAAAGCCGAGCCGTTCACGTCATAGAGGGTGACCCGTGCACCGTTGGCGTCTAGGAGCCTTACGGT
Source organism: Variovorax sp. PMC12 (assembly GCF_003019815.1). Classification (NCBI taxonomy): domain Bacteria; kingdom Pseudomonadati; phylum Pseudomonadota; class Betaproteobacteria; order Burkholderiales; family Comamonadaceae; genus Variovorax; species Variovorax sp. PMC12. Next base: position 1,550,561 of record NZ_CP027773.1, on the reverse strand, counting down.
GCCTCCAGCAGCATGCAGCCAGAAGAGCCCGCGAGACCCGTAGTCGAGAATCTCGTAGAACCCATCGCCAAAGACCTGTGCGGTTCCCACATGGACTGTCCCCGCCCTCTTGGCAAGTCCGCTTGCCGGCGAGGAGTAGCCGTTGATCTGTGCCCGCATGTGAGAGGGGAGGCGCAATAGCTCAGGCTGCTGCGACACACCTCCGATCAGATTGGGGATGCTTGCGTTGATCTGCGTCATTTCGAGCGGCGCAGCATCCGGCGCATGTCAGGGGAGTTGAAGATGTTGTGGTCAGCGTTGCGTCCGAGGGATCGACGGAAGGACATCAGTGCTTCGCGCTCGTCCTCGGCTGTGAAGGTCGCCAGCGTGGTGGAGCCGACTTGGCGTTTCTGAAACACGCGACATGCGCGGACAGCGATGTAGCGGCGGGCCGATTCGGGGAGGTCGCCGAACGGGAGTAGGACCACCATGTCCACGGTCAGCGGTGCCGTGAACTTGTACGTATGGTTCACTCGGTCATAGAGGCGTCGGCCCCTCAGGACCACATCGACGGACCCGTCAGGGTCTACCGTGTCGATATCTACGCAGTTGATCGGGACTTCAATTTCGCCTGTGAAAGCGCCCGGTTGCAGCTTCAGCCCTTTGTCGGTGTTGAAGTGATGGCCCTTCGATTGAATGTCGCGAGAGATTTCCGCCAGTGTGTTGATGGCGATGGCCGTGTCCAGCGAGGTGACACCAATGAGGGTATTGACGGGTGCCTCGCCGATGGTGCCCAGCATCTGATTCACCGCGTCGAGTTCGGTGGTTGGAGTGAGGGTGGATGCCATAAGGCGCTTTCAAAGAAAAAAAAGGAGGCCCCCTTTCGGAGGCCCCCTTAGGAGTCGTGAGTGCGGGCCGCTTAGACCTTCGCCAGTTCCACAGCCGTAGCCGGGTTCAGGATGCCGTGACCCATGGCGTACTTGGCAACCATCAGGGTGCCTTGCCAGCGGACGCTGTATTCGGCTTCCATGGTGATGTCCATGAGCTTCAGGGCACCCACGGTGTCCTGCGTGAAGACGATGCCCACGGTCTTCGAGAAGTCGCCCATGTACTTGTCGGTGAAGCCAGCGGCCACCGTGCCGGTCGTGATGGCGGTATTCGGAACGTGGGTGCTCTTGTAGATTTCGATGCCGGCGACACGGAGGACCTTGCCGTCCGCGAACACGCCAGCACCGCCCCAGTCCTTGTTCAGGACCTTGGTGTTCTGTGCGAGCTTGTTGTAGACGGCCGGGCGCAGGTAGACAAATCGACCGTCTTCCGGCACGTTCTTGTTGTCCAGCAGCGTTGCAGCGTCGAACAGGGAGGCGACCAGGGCGTCCATGTCGGTGTCGAGGTTGGCAACCGTGATGACCGAGCCGCCTTGGTCCGTCGAGATGCGAGCCGCCGAGCGAGCTGCCTTGACAGCCGTTTGCAGAAGGTGGCGATCCAGTTGGTTCGCCAGAGCGTTGCCCAGCTTCTTGCCATAGGGGGCACGCACGTCGTAGTGGTTCATGGCTTCATCGATGTTGGCGATGAAGGTGTCCGCGATGAGCGGCATGTCCACGGTCAGCGTGACCTCGTTGTGGACGATGGCGGTGCCCACGATTTCCGTACCCGGCGAGTGGTACTTGGCCGTGGTGTTGCCGATCACCGGGAATTGAGCCGAGCGGCCGTTCGAGATGGTGCGTTGCGTCACCATCGGCAGGACCTTGTTCACCTCGTCGAACTGCGTCAGGACTTCGCCCGAGAACTGCTTGAGGAATAGGGCGAACTGATCGCCCGTAGCTTCGACTTGGCCGAGACGCGAGGGGGTGGTTGGCATGTGTGTATGCGCTTTCTGAGACTGTCTCGAATGCGAGACGAGAGAGACATGCGGAAGCGCCCCACGCCGTTAAGCGCGAGGGTTCCGAAGATGGGGATGGGAGGACGCTAGGCCGTTAGGGCTTTGCGTTTTTCTTGTCGAGGGTTCGGAAGTAGCCGAGACCGAGGAGACCGAACAAGAGGGTCAGGAGTTCGCTGAAGTCCATTCGCGGGGGAATGGTCCAGCCAAAGGCGTTCGCGCCGATGTAGGTGACGAGAGGGGCGCCGATGTATTGAGCGAACAGCGCAGCCGCGCATATCCAGCCCACGGCAGGGCGCCAGCCGGAGACGAACAGGGACTCGCTAGCGGCCTCTACCTTGTTGACTTCAGCTTGCGCCTTGTCGCCCTCGGTGATTGCTGCGAGTTCCGCCAGTTCGCCCCGCTGCTGCATGGCGAGGAGTTCAAGCTGAGCCTTCGCCTTGTCCTCGGGGTTCGGGAACACCCGGTCAAACACCTTCTCCAAGAGGCCCCCGAGGGGAACCAGTTCGGAAAAGATGCTCATCGCCGTTGGAGGTCGTCCGGCGAAGCTGCCAGGCGTTGCCGCACCTGTTCACGGAACGCGGGGTCCTTGGCGTACAGCGGGTTCTTCATGTCGGCCGTGACTTGTGCCCAGGAGGCGTAAGCGGCGGTCGCGCCGGAAGTAACGTTGTCCTTTTGGAGCAATGCGGGCTCGGCCGGGTTTGCCACTGTGTGCCGTGCTTGGAGCCCGGCCACAGCCAGTTGAGCACGGGCAGGGTCACCAGAGGAAACCTCAGCGTTGAACGCGGCCTTTTCGGCAGGGCTCAGCGCTTCCGCTGCCCATGCGATGACCTCCGCGTATTTCTCCGGGGTGCCCACCGTGGCGGTGATGACAGCCGAGTCGTAGGCGGTTGCCTGCGCTTGGCGACCTGCCATGTACTGCTCGAAGTCGGCCTTCGAGATGCCCTGCGTGGCGAGCTTGGCGAAGGATTCTTCGGAGATGCCACCAGCCTCGTATTCGGCGGCGAGACCTTCGCGGGTCAGGCCAGCCTTCGTGAGGATGTCGTTGACGGCACCCTCCGGGGCAGCGGCAGGGGCGGCTGCAGGGGCAGCAGCGGGAGCGGGCGAGGGGGCCGAGGCGGGAGCTGCAGCAGGGGCCGAGGCAGGGGCCGGAGGCGTCGAGAGGCCAGCAGCCGCAGCCGCTTGCCCTTCCTCGTACCGTGCGACCATTGCCGCGTCGTGCCCTTCCGGGGCAGCGCTGCCGCTGGCTGCGGGGATCGTGACGGAGCCTTGCATCAGAAGTGCAGCGCCACCGAGGAGCCTTCGAGCGTGAAGCCCTTGGCATTGGGATGACGGGTCTTCAGGACTTCGTAGCCCTTGGGCAGCTCCGACATCGGGAGGATCACGCCGACCGCCGATTCCGGGGGCAGCGGGGTACGCTCGGTCACATCACCGAGGTTGTTCACCACGGTTTCATTCTGCGCCGATTGCGCCTTGCTGGTTGCCATTCTGCATTCCTTGTTTCAGTAGTTGTCCGCCTTGGGTGATGGCGGGGTTGAGCCCTTGTTGCATCATTTGCTGCATGAGGGCTTGTTGCTGGCGTTGAGCTACTTCCTCCTCCGAGGGGATCAGACCCTGGGTATCCACCCCGCAGGATGTGAACACACGGTCGATATAGTCGGAGACGTTGACTCGCTCTTTGATGACCTCGGGGCCGAGAACCGCAATCTTGGACATTGCCAGTTCGAGCTTCGCCAGGTCGTTGCCTCTCCCGAGGGCTTCCATGCCAGTGATGATGACCGGCGAGACGGCCTCCTTAGGGAACGCTGGGAGCTTCTTCTGGCGCTGGAGCACGTACATCACACGGCTCACAAGCGGCATCTGAAACTCTTGCGATAGGAGGCTGTAAATCCCGCCGAGGGAGTCTTCCAGCTCGCGGGCCACGTACCGAATTTCTTCAGCAGTGACTCGCTCTCCGCCGCGTTGAACGGCAGAGTTCATCAGGAAGGCGAAGCTCAGACGTTCCGTGATCGTGTTCGCTTGTTCGAGCGCCACGCGAAAGTCGTTGTACTTCTGAAGTTGCAGGGTGGTCACGTCATTTGCCGTGCCGTCCCGGAAGGCGCCGTTCGGGGCATCCTCAAGGTCTTGCTTCTCGGTCGTACCGTTCGGGTTCACCAGAAACAGCACCTTGGCTGCAGCGATGGCACCTTCGAGGATTGCCTGAGAGAGACCTTCGAGGGACAGGAGGTCGCCGATGTACTCGTGGACATAGCCACGGCCATAGTGCTTACCGTCCTGCTTGATGAGGCGCAGCGGGACCCAGGGACACTTACCCAGCGGGTAGGTGCCGTAGGTGCCCGGTACGCGCTCCCCTGCGACTTCCTGATACGCTTCCCACCGGTCTTTCAAGCGGCGGACGTGCGTGTAGATCGTGACTTCTTCCTGCGACTTTTGGCCCTTGTTCTCGCCCTTAGAGATGGCCTCTTGGACGGAAATGGGCAGCGCGACTTTGGCGACCTTTTCTTGCAACACAATTTCCAACGGGTTGCCGGTGTAGTCCCGGCGACACACGTAGGAATGCAGTGAATACATCTTGATCGGCCCATTGTCGGGCACGTACATCAAGGCGTTGCCGACCACCACGAGGTGTTTGCAAATCTCGAAGGCGGTGGTGTGGATTGCCTTGGTGCTCAGCTCCGAGGTGACCCGGCGCTCCACACCGGCCAGGCCGGACTCCACTTTCGTCTTGATGTTGGGACGCTGGCCCAGCTCAGCCAACACTTCATCTTCGATCTTGAGACGGAAGATGCTCGTGTTGGCGGGAAACAGGGCCAGCATCATTTTTGCCGCGATGTTGTTCACACCGCGAGCGCCCACACTTTGGTACGGGGTAGGCAGTTTGGCGTTCCCGTCGATGACCTTCGGGAACAGGGAGGGGATCGTCAGCTCTGCACAGGCGATTCCATCTTGGATGTAAGGGGAGCGGTCCGACTCGAGTTTCGAGTAGACGCCTGCCGCTACACCCTGCTTGGGTGCAGTCATCGGCAGTCCTTAGGTGGGAATGTTCAGGCCAGAGAGGCCAGTGACCGAGGCGGAGCCTTCGGGGATCATCAGGCCAGAGCGGCCGGACTTCTTGGGTTTTGCGCCAGCCGTTTCCACCACAGCGGGTTTCACGGCCTCGGCAGGGAGGGGCACCGCAGCGGCGGGGGTCTGCGCCGGCGGTGGCTTGGAGCTACACAAGGGGCTAGCTTCCTTTGAGGACGGTTTTGTTTTGGAGGTCGAACTGGCGCCGGAGATATCGGACCACTGCGAGTTCGCCTTGCTTGAAGCGCAGAGCCTCAAGGCTGGGCGTTACGTCAGGGTCAGGCATCGTGTCCGGCCATCGCTTCTCCAGTTCGTTCATCAGTTCCGCGCTGATCGGCGGGAACCGTTTGGCGTTGGCGGACGTAGCGTTCACCTAATGAGTGGGTTATTCCCTTAGCGGCCCATCGTGCGTTCTGCGGGCTTGCAAGCGGCCACCATCCAGTCTTCGAGGGTGTCGTCCGTAGCTTTTGCCGTGCCCTCGGCTACCGAGTAGACGGTGCTGACGAAGAACTTGATGAGACCCCACACGGTGCCGATGGCGAGGCCCGGAACAACCAACAGGAAGAACACCGAGAGGACAACCAGCCACGATGCGGTCACCTTCACACTGTTCACGAGGCTCCGCCCGTACTTGCTCATGTCACGCTTGAACCCGTGGCGGAAGCCTTGCCAGCAGGCCGCAAGGCGTTCCTTGAATGGAACCGGAAGACCCTTGAGGACACCGTAGGCGGTGACGGCGTTCTGTGCCGAGAGGTACAGCGAGATGAGGGGGTAGATGGCGAACACCGCGAGGGCAACGGAGAGGATGATGGCGAGGGTCATTTGGGGTCCTTGAGGGAGGCGAGACGGGCAGCGGCGCGGACGATGTACTGGTTGAACCAGCGGCGAATCGCGTAGCTGCGCACCACGGAGATGGCCGTGTAGATGAGGCCGATGAGGAAGTTGTCGTGAAGGGTCAGCGAGGTGAAGCCGAATAACGGAAGCACGATCAGATTGGCGGCGAAGTTGATGCCGAACCCGATGAGCACATTGATGACGGCTTCAGCCAGTGACCCGAGGCGGGTCTGGCTCATTTCTTGAACCTGTCGTCCATGTCCTTGTGCTCCTCGATGTAGGCACGGAGGAACAGCAGGCAACATTGCGCGTGGTCGATATGGGACTCGCCCGATTCGGGGTCGATGTCCTCCCCGCTCATCCAGGCGTCGAGGTGGCGGATGGCTGCGTTGTAGGGCTGGGTCCAGGGCATGCCCTTACGCCAGTTGTGCGGGTCGTACTTGCGTGCGCCGAACATGAGGACCCGCACCATGCCGTGCAGGTACTTAAAGGGCAGGAGCGCCCACATCAGCTTGTCGTGGTCAGCCTTGACGGCAGCGCCGGGCTTGTTGAAGCCGCCGTGCTGTTCGATGTGGGGGCGTGGAACGGAGCCCGTGGGAACGCCGTAGCCTTCACTCATCGACAGCCTCCGCGACCAGCAGCAGAAGGTGCGCAGCATCCTCGGGCGTTGCGATCCCGGAGTTGTCACTGCTCAGCAGTTGTTCGAAGTAGTTCACCTCTCGGAACTCGGCTTCGTCCGTCATGTCGGTGCTCCACCAATTCGGGGTGCCGTGCACGATGCATCGAGCAGCAGCCAGGCGGAGACGCTCCGGCATCAGCATGGGGGTTGCCATAGCTTCACTTTCCTTTTGTTGTAGTCGTAGTCCGTGTGTCGGCAGATGCGAGCGACACGGGCCTGGGTCAGGGCGACCTCTTCGGAGAGACCCTTGGAGGCGTAGAGGGACACCACACCGGCCCACAGGTTGTCGGTCGGCTCTTTGCGGTAGCGGGTCTCGGAGGTGCCTTTGCGGGGGCCGGACTTCATGACGTGCTCGTAGGGCACCAGAAGGTGCGGTTCGTTGCACATCTCATCGGCATCCTTGGGGCCGGAGCCAGGACAGCCCGCGTAGCCATCCGTGGTGTCACCCGTGATGGTCTGGTGCATGTGCCACCAGTCGGCCTCTTCCTCGTTGATGTCAAAGAAGCGCCCCTTGCCGAAGTCGTAGTGGCGACCCGGAAGGGTCTTCATGTCCTTGTCGATGGTGCAGGCGATCTTGTCGCCCTTGATGAGCGTCGGGTGTGTCAGCAGGATGCCGAGCACGTCATCGCCTTCGAGGCCGGGGCGCATGTACGCCTTGCCCGCGTACTCTCTCTGCACCCACTCCCACAGGTGGCGCCGGAGGAGTGGCCTGCGGGTTCCCTTGCGGTTGCCCTTGTAGGTAGGCAGGATGTCGAGCCGCCAGTTGCGGTCGAGGTCCGTCAGAGGGATCACGAAGTCGGTGGCCCCTACGGTGTCCACGAGGGACTCGATGGCGAACCTGAGGGCGTGTTGACCGTCCGCCTCGTTGGCGTTGTAGGTCCACGTTCCGTCATCCCAGCGGTGCTCGTGTTCCACCTGAAGGGCTGACTGGTAGATCAGCACGTCCGCATCAATGATGGCGGTCAGGCTCATTCCAGCTTCTCCCATTGGCGTACCGCTTCGCGGGCGATGGCGTTTGTTTCGCCCACGGCCGAGTGGGCGTTCCACCCGCGTTCGAGAAGCGCCGAGAACACCGCGCCGTAGACCCTTGCGTATCCCTCAAAGGAGACCGTGCGCGATGAGTTGGTTTTGTCCGGGAGGGGTGATGCGCCAGAGTCGGCCATACAGTTCCTTTCCTTCCTTGGTTGTAATGAGGCCCTGGGATGCGAGGGCGGCGAGTTGCTCTGCCCACTGGCGGGCGAAGTCGGACTGCACCGTCCGGGGCGCCAGGTAGAGCGCATAGAGGGTGTCGAGCGTTTGCTGGTCCATCAGTGCGTCTCCGCCCAGGTCTTGCCCACCTTGGCTTCACCCGCAAGGGGACACCTGAGGTTGAAAGACTCGCCAGCCTTGGCGACCATGAGCGGCGCCAGTTCGGCCACGATTGCGGCGACTTCCTCGTTGCGGCATGCGATCTGCACTTCGTCGTGGACCCATGCGCAGAAGCAGTAATCCCCGCCCCAGCCATGCTTGAGGCCGCGTGCTTGCAGCGCCTCTTCGAGGAAGATGAGCCACTGCTTGCATATGAGCGCACCCGCCGACTGGAGCAACGAGTTGAGCGCCGCGTGCGCCGAGCGGATCGGGATGTGCCGTCCGTCCAGGCCGACGATGTAGCCGCGCTTTGCCGCTGCCGCTACGGCGTCCTTCAGGTACTTGAGGGCCGGAGTCTTCGCAAGGAAGTTGGCCTTCAACTTCTTGCCGTGGGCGGCGGTGCCCTTGACGATTTTTCCTATCTTCTCGTCGCCAGCTCCGTAGAGGTAGGCGTAGATGAAGGTCTTGGCGTCGTCGCGGGTTGGCAGGCCCGCAGCCTTTTGGTTCAGGCTGTGTACGTCTCCTTCGAGGAGGACCTTGACGTAGGCGCCGCCGTCATAGCGGGCCATGAAGTGGGCGAGACACCGCAGCTCCAGGCCGGAGGCGTCAGCTCCGACAAGCAACCATCCCTCAGGCACCCCGAACAAGGCCCGGCAGTCCTTGCCATAAGGAGACTTGGAAGCGGGCGTTTGGGCGACGTTGGGGTAAGCGTGCGTGGCCCGCCCAGTAACCGCGCCGTTTGTGTTGACCGAGCCATGAATGCGTCCGTTCTTAACGAGCTTGAGCCATGCGTTGTCTCCATCGCCCACCATGCCGATCCGCTTCTGGATCATTAGGTATTCGAGGAGGTCCTTGATCGGCGGATAGGGCAGGCCGTCGATGGTGTCTTCGTCCACCTTGGGTTTTCCCCCATCGGTGAACACGGTCGGCTCCCACCCGAACAAGGTCATCAGCCGTTCGGCGATGTGGTCGCGCGAGCCGGGGTTGAACACCATGTCCTTGTATTTGCGGATGGGCACGCCCTTCACGTAGCCGAGGGTCTTGTTGTTCACCTTTGGGATGAACTCCCCCATGTCCTTCTTCCAGGGCGGGAACCACTCCTTCAGGCGGGCTTCGATTTCCGTGCGCTTCTTGATGAGGAGCAGGTAGAGGGCGCGGCCAGCGGCTTCGTTGAAGGTGAAGCCGTTGCGCTCCTGCTGGGCGATCAGCCAGGCCGTCTTGTGCTCGATGTCGCGGGCACGCTCCGGGGCGCAGTTGGTCTTCTCCAACTTGCGCTCGATGGTCTCCAGCAGCCGCACGGTGACAGCCACGTCTTGCTCGCAGTAGTCGAGCATCTCGGGAGTGAACTTCTCCCAAGCGTCCTCTTGCTCGCCATACTCGCCCTTGAGGAGACCCAAGCGGTAGCCCCATGCCTTCAGCGAGTGGGAACCCCACAGCTTTCCAGGGAGGCGCCCCGACTTGAGGAGCTTCTTGTCGTCCTCCTTGATGTCAGGCCAGACCAGGCGCGACAACACGAGGGTGTCCACGAGTTGTTCCTGAGGGATGTCGAAGTCTGCGGCCTCCCACGCCGAACCGACATAGTTCAGCACCAGCTTTCGCATCACGGGGGAGTCGTACTTGATGCCGTTGTGAGCTGCTAGGGTCAGCCCATGTAGGGCCATTTCGCGGAGGTCGAGGTACATCGCGGTGATGTCCTCGGGGGCGTAGCGTTTGCTCTTGCCCGTGCGGCGGTCGTGGATGACGCCACAGTGAATCACCGTGACTTCATCGAGGAGTCCGTTGGTTTCCGTGTCGTACACCGCATCCGCCAATCGGAGATGCATTGGTGGGTTCATTGGAGGGGCTTGCGCCAGTAGCACACGCCATCCACCGGGAACGATGGCTGGTACATGCGGAACCCGCAGGCAATCAGGTTGTTCGCCGATGCGGGGTTGTTGTAGGTGTCGGAGGTGAGGAGGGGGAGGCTGAGTGCGCGAGCGGCTTTCTCGCGTGCTTTGATGAGCTTGAGTTGTCCGCCGCGACCCCGGAATGCCGGGAGGACCCCCGCGCGGGAGAGGTATCCGGTTTCCGGGTCGAGGGACGCGAAGCCCGCCAGTTCAGTGCCCACGTACAGACCCCACCAGCGGTGTTCAGTGGGATCGATAGGGGTGTCCGAGGGCAGGCATTCGATCTGTGCCGCTATCAGCTTGTTGCGCATCCACACCGTGGAGGTGTCGATAACGCTGACCTTCATGCGGCTTCGCGTTCCAGGGCGGTGAGGTCGGGCATCGGGCGGGCCACGTCTGCGGCCACTTGCTTGACCGGCTTGAGGCCCTTGAAGAAGTAGCGGCAGTAGCGCTGGCCCGTGGTCTTGTGGACGCGGATGTCGCTCACGATCACGAAGTGCTTCCGCAGCTCGGAGATGCGCTTCGTCAGGCTCTGCACGCCCAGTTCGATCATGGCCTCGCGCTGCGTCACGCTGCGGTGGACGTTCAGGTGGGCGAAGAGAGAGCGTGCCTGCGGCGTCAGGGCTTCCATCACGGAAACCGAGACCTCGGGGCAGACGAGGGTGGAGACTTTCTTTGCGGGGACTTGCGTGTTCATGAGGTTTCCTTTTTGAGTTTCAGAAGGGGTCCGGCTCGGCCGGGAAGGGTGAGGTGGGGAAAGCCAGATCGGCGGGGAGGAGACGGCCCACATCGCGGTCGTAGGTGAGCCCGAGCGTTGCGCCAGTGGCGCGACCCGTGTTGCGGTCCTTGAGGACCCGGAACGTGGTGGTTTGCTTTACCGCGGGGTCTTCTGCTTGCTGGTTCCGTTCCATGCCAAACATGAAGTTGCTCCAGAAGCCGATAGCTCGTGACCCCTTGAACTGCCGAATGGTCACGCGCCCACCTTCCTCGTGCGGAGGGCCTTGGTCAGGCGTCGTTAGGTGGGACACCAAGTGCAGGATCAGGCCGAGTTCATGCACAACCCCGGCAAGCTCCTTCATGATCTGTTCGAGGCTCCCCTTTTCGTCAGCCGTATCGGCCAGCGCGGTGAGGTGATCAAGGTAGAAGACCTTGATTCCAAGGGCGGTCGCCATGTACCGGATATGCCCCCGAACCACATCCCAATCGGTTTGACCGAAGGAGTCGTAGAGGTGTCCCTTGCCTCGCAGCCATTCAGAGCCTTCATCGAGCTGTGCCTGCGACCATCCGGCACCCGGGATGTGGAACAAGAGTCCCATCTTCTTTCCTGCGATTCGCTTGCCCAGCTCGTCTACAGGCGTTTCCAGGAAGATGAGGCCGACTTGGAGCTTGAGGGTGTCCATGTCGAAGGCGATCTGCTGCGTGAACCAGTCGGTTTTGCCGATGCCAGTACCAGCGCCGAAGGTGTAAATCTCACGGTATCGGCGCCCATATGTGAGTTGGTGCAGGCGCTCGTCCCACCATGGCAGGCCCCATTCCACCGGCTTCTTGATCCGCTCGATTACGTCGTCGAACGACAGCAGACCATCAGGCCGGTAGTCCTTGGCGTTCCACATGGCCTGAACAATCTCGTCCCCTCGGCCAGCCAGGTGAAGCTCGTTTGGGTCCTTCAGGGGTAGCGAGGCGATCTTGGCTTTGCCAACGGGAAGCAGCGCGGCGCATTCCTTCGCGGCCTCGATGCCGGGCTCGTCCATGTCGAACATGAAGATGACCTCCTCGAACGCGGTGAGGTAGTCGAGGTTTCTGGCGATGGCCTTCTTGGCGCCCTGAGCACCGTTCGGGACGGACACCACGGGCCACTTCAGGTTCTGTACCTGGGCGACCGTCATGCAGTCAATCTCGCCCTCGGTCACCACGAGCTTCTTGCCCTTGCTCCACAGGTGGGCGCCGAACAGGGCTACCTCCTTGAAGTCCCCGAGGGTGCTGAACTCCTTGTCGGCGTTGCGCAGCTTCTGAGCTACGAGGTCGCCGTCCTTGTTGCGGTACGGGGCGATCTGCACCGTCTCGCCCTTAAACTGTCCGACCATGTAGCCGAACTTTGCGCAGGTCTCTTCCCGGATGTCTCGCTTGGGAAGTGCCCGCACGTCGCCGGAGATGAGGTTTTCACTCATGCGGGTCTTTCGTTGTTTGGTTGTTGGGGCTTCGCCGTCACCGGGGGTGCGGTGGCTGCAAACGAAGCAGAAGGAGTGGCCGTCCGAATAGAGGGCGTTGCCATCGGAGGAACCACATTTCTCGCATGGCCCCTTCTGGATGCACACGCTGTCTTCGAGGTCACGTTCCATAGACGAAAAAATGCCGAGGCCCCTTGCGAGACCCCGGCGAACCTTGAGGAGAAATGAAACGGCGACCCGGAAGGGGTCACCTAATGGGTGGGGAAATCAGCGTTGAATGGCGAGAAGGGCGTTGATGTCCGTGTGCGGATCGAAGACCCGCTTACCCTTCCACAGGAACATTTCGCGGGCCTCGTGCTCCAGGCTGGTGAGGACCAGCTTGAGGCATGTGCCGACCACAGCGCCCTCGCTCGGCGACTCCAGCAGCCACTTGCGCGTGTACTGCCACACCGGCTCTCCGCCGCGCACCGTGCAGGGCGCCTTGAAGCGGGCGTAGACGGCATACATGCAGTCCTCGATGAACTCCACCGTGAACTCGTAGCCAGGGAAGCTCACGCTATCGAGCGTGCGTTGAACGTCGCTCAGCAGCATCAGGTCACCTTCTTGTCGTTGAACATCACAACCAGCTCGTTGGAGGACCTGTCGATGCGGTGCATGAAGTGAACCCGTGCCACCAAGTTCTCCGAGGCTTCCTTGCACAGGGGCTCGATCAGTTCCTTGGCTACTGCCATCAGGCGCTCCCTCAGGAGCCCTTGAACCTCGGCGTGAAGTCCTCGTGCGATGAGGTCTACGGTCTGGTCGATGGGGGCCTTGAACATTGACATGTGGATTCCTTCGAGCGTGGCTAGGCCGTCCCTAGAATGGGCGGCATGAACAAACAGAAAGTGATGAGGGCGGTTGCCCTCTGGGGCGCCTTGATGGCGTTGGGATGGGTGTCAGCAGCCGAACCGCAGAAGGCGCCGCCGTTGGGGGAACAGTTCACCTCGCAGACCACCGTGAAGCCCACGGATGGCCCGAGTGCAACGCAGTTGGCCTACGAGAACCTAGAGCGGCGGAAGAAGTGCAGCCACTGGGGAACTGACAGCCTTATTCAGGCGTGCGCGGATCGGGCGCAGAAGGCGGAGTTGCAGCAGCGACAGTCTCGTAAACCGTAACGGTCTTCGTTCGGGGCACCACCTCGCAAATGTCCGGGTCGCCATAGTCCCAGTCGGACCAATAGGCGCCGCGCCGGTTCTGCGTGATTTCTACGAAGCGGCCTGTGGGCTCGTGGCGGTAGACCGTCGAGCAGTATTGGTCCTTGCTTTCCTGTTCCCACTCGCCTTCCTGCACCATCGTCAGGTCGTCGTGCCCTTGGTCTTGTGCCTCGTACTCAGCGAGGAGCTTCTTCAGGTCAAGTTCTGCGGTCATTGGGTTTCCTTCGGGGACACCCGGATGACCACTTCCAGTTGAACCGGTGTGCGGTCGTCGCGGGCGACGTTGAGAATGGCTTTGTTGTAGGCCGCTTGGACTGCGGAGAGAGTGTTGCCCTGGCTCACGAACTCGGCGCCGTGGTACTCCACCTCGCGATCAACGATCACGCTCATGCCAGCTTGGCCCACCATGCCTTCGCGTCGAAGCTCGGGCAGTCTTTGGCTACCTTGGGAAAGTCGCGGTGACCCTGCACCGTGGCTTTCGGGTAGTCCTTCGTGAGCTGCTTGACGACTGCCAGGAGCGAGACGAACTGGTCCTGCGTGAAGTTGTTCTCGGCCTTGGCGGTGTTGGCTTCGGTGACTCCGCCGACCATGCAGATGCCCACCGAGGTGGCGTTGAAGTTCTCCACATGGGCACCCACGGCGTCCTGCGGTCGGCCCTTCTCGATGGTGCCGTCCCGCCTGATGACGAAGTGGTAGCCGATGCCATTCCATCCCTTGGCGCGATGCCAGCGGTCGATGTCAGCGGCGCCGATGTCTTGACTCGGCTTCGTGGCCGAGCAGTGAATTGCGATGTAGTCGGTCTTGTCCCGACTCTTAAACGTTGCCATGGGTTACTCGTTGAACCATGCGGCGGGGATCAGCTTGTCGGCGTACTTGAAGCCGTTCTTGATGCACCAGGCGGCATAGGTCGTGGGCGAGCCCTTGTAGAGCTTCGCCTTGGAATTGCTGAAGACGAACCGGATGTCCTTGCTCGGGTGCTGTTCGCGCACGAGGAGGTGCTTCTTGCGGTCGGTCGCGTCGAAGATGCCCTTGGTCTCAACGATGATCCCGTTGGGCAGCTTGAAGTCAGGGGTGTACTTGTGGGGCTCGGCCGGGGTGATGTACGGGATGACTTCTTTTTTGTCCTCGTACACCACCTCGATACCCGCATCCGCAATCTGCTTTGCTACCTTTTCCTCCAGACCGGAGCGGTAGGTCAGCGCATTGCGGCTGCGGGTCGGAGCCTTAGAACTCCTCCGGACCACCATCGGCGGGTGCGCCTGCGTCGTCGCTCGGGGTGCCTTCGCCCTCCGGAGCGCTGTACTCGCTGGCGTCGAAGCCGTCTTCTTCAGCCGCGAAGCCGTAGCCTGCGGCGTCCTTCTGACCACCCGAGACCAGCTTCAGGAGCTGCACGGCCTTGAGGCGGAGGGAGACGCCAGCAGCGCCCGTGCCGGGGATGAAGTAGGCCGATGCTTCCACGGAGACCTTGCCCTCGGAGCCACCCCAGATTTGCGGGGGCTTCGCCAGGGTCACGCCCTTGCTGTCGAAGATGGTGGGCTTCTGCGACCACGGTGAGTTGTCCTTCTTGCGGACACCGCTCGCCTTCATGGCGAACTTGAACAGGACGAAGCCGGTGGGCTCCTCGGTCTCCTTGTCGTACTCGTCGGTGCCGACCTCGTTCCAGGTCATTTCCTTGAGCTTCTTGCGGGTCGCCACGGGCAGCTTCACCCATGCGGCTTCGGCTTCCTCGCGGGCCTGTTCGATGATGGCCTTCAGGGGGCCATTGCGCCACGCCTCGGCGACCGATTCGGGGACGCGGAGGGTGACCTTGTACTCGCCGTCCGGCTTCGGGTACTCCTTGGTGCCGTAGTCGGGCTTGTTGAGAGCCGGGTAGACGAACACACCACGGGGCGAGATGAAGGAGGGGTTGGATTTCTTGTCGTTTGCCATGTGTAGAAAAGCGAACGCCCCCGAAGGCGAACCTTGCGGGGGCGGGAGGGATGGGAGAGGGGGCTAGCGGGGAAACCAGTCGGTGGCTTCGCGCAGCATCTTTGCCAGCGGGTATCCACGGAGGTTCCACTTGACCTCCTGAAAGACTCGCCAGCCAGTGCAACTTGGGCCGTTCATCGCGGCATGTACTCCTTGGGAACCACCACAAGGGGCTTGCCCATGAAGGTCTCGTGCGAGGGGGCGCGGATGACCTCGTAGTCCGAGGGGTTGGTGCGAGGTGTCGTGCGCCGGAACTCGTAGACCTTGTACTTCGCGTCCATGAACTCCCTGGCCTCAGCAGGGTTCGCCACGAAGCGCAAATGGGGCGACTCCAGGGCGTCATAGCTGCGGTCGTCCAGGCGCAGTTCTTTGTATTCCTCATGCGAGACCACCACGTAGTCCACATCGCGACGGTCGTGCTTCGCCTTCAGGATGTCGTTGTAGATGCGGTCGTAAACCGTGACCTTCAGGACTACCTTCATTGCAAACCTCCGAGGTGCTGCGCCTTGAGCGTGGGGAGGTCGTAGCCTTCCTCCATCAGCTCCACGGCGAGGTCGAGCGGGATGCGGTTACCGGCTTCCCACTGGCCGATTGCTCGGTCCAACGGGGAGCGCACCTCGTGGGGCACCGGGAAGGTGGGCGGGTTGTCGATGCTGGGAACGCTGTAGTCGAATGCCATTGCGTTTTCCTCAGGCTGCGTAGGTGGCAACGTCCTGGCCGCGCAGGGTCAGGCGTCGTTCGGCGGCGCGGCGAATCAGCTTGGCGCCCGAAGTGCCATGCGGCAGTCCAGCTTTGCGGCGGGCTTCGCGGTTGCTGTTCGGAGTGCGCAGGCGGTAGACCTTGCTCGGCGCCTCGAAGGGGACCACCTTGGGGCCGCGCAGCACGAGAGGGGGCGTCTCGGGAGCCACCTCCAAGTCGTCCACGATGAGGGCTCCCAGGCCCTTGAAGGCAGTTGCAATGCGGGAGGCGGCGTTGGAGAGGGTCTTGCGGATACCAGCGAACATGAGTTTTCCTGTGAGGTTGAAAGCCCTCGGAAAGAGGGCGGATCAGCAACCCGGTAGGGGTCACCTAATGGGTGGGTTAATCGACGAGATGGTCTCGAAATCGAGAGTATCTAGGCGAAGCAATAGCGGCTCTCTTTCACCAGAGCCACGTCCAAGGTGCCTGTTGCGGGTAGGGGCTTGAGCTTGTCGCGGGCGGCGGGGCTCAGGATCAGGTTGATTTCGTCCCTGAACGCCTCCAGCACGTTGACCTCCGTGTAAATCTCCACGAACGCCTCTCGGACCACCGGGAAGAACACCTCCATGTCAGCCGCGAGGGTGCCGAAGCTGTCGTGGACCATGGCGTAGCTGTGAATCCCGGCCTGGGTCCCACGGGCGACTGTGAGCATCAGGTGGGCGGCGTCACACGAGTGGACGAAGTTGGGGCTGATCGCGCTTGCCATCTTGGTGGTGCTCAGCTCGGGCTTCTCGGTGTACATCGTGGCCCGCACCAGCTTGCCCGCGAGGATGGTGTCCACACGGTTGGCCTTGGTGTCCTTGTACTCCTGCATGACGGGGAACCCCACAGGTGTCGTCCAGCGAACGGGGAGGTTTTCGCTGGCGGCTAAGGATGCGGCTTCCTGTAACCACTTCATGGCGCCCACAGCGGCCACGAGGGTGACCGACACGGCGTTCCAAATGGCCTTCGCCATGAACCCGGCCGCGTTGTAGCCGTCATCGCTGAAGGGAAAGGCGTGGCGGTCCACGGTGCCGTCGTGTGAGGTGGCGTCGTCCATTGCGGGCTTCACGATGTCCTCCATGAGCTGCTGCCGGAACCCGTACTCCTTCGAGCCGTAGGCCAGGGTCATCACCGAGCGCTTCGTGACCTTGCGGGTGACCCCGAACTCCATCCACTGCTTGGCGAACGTCTTGGTTCCCTCGCGGACGTAGGCGCGGCCCTCGTCGGTGTGCGCCAGGGCGTCCTCGGTGCCGTTCGCTGCGGCATCCGCGAGGTACTTCTTGACGATTTCCGCCACGATGGCGTACACGTCCTGCGGCTTGTCGGCCGGGACGAGGTTCACCGCCGCGCCGCCCTTGGGATCACGCAACATGGCGCTGAAATGCTGGATGCCGGAGCACGATCCGTCCATCGCCACCGGGATGCGGGAGACGAACGCCTCCCCCTGTTCGCGGTAGCCCTTCCACTCGTAGCAGAAGGCAAGGAACTGCCACGGGCTGTCGATTTCCACCCCGCCAATCTCTGTGCACCACCCGAGGTGCGCGTGCGGGTCGGTCGCGGAGGCAATGATTTCGTCCTCGTTGTCGAGGACCCACTGAACACGCTCCTCCAGGGAGACCTTGTCGTTGCCCGCGAGGTTGGCGCCTTGGTAGGCGAGCCAGGTTGCGCCGTGTTCCCCGAGCGGCTTTCCATCGGCGAACCGGAGCAGGGCTTTCGTGGTGTCCGAGCCCTGCGGCGAGAGGGTCGTAACGCTGTAGACCCGGCCCCGGAAATCGAACTGGCAGGGGAAGTAGATGCGCTCGAACTCCTTGTAGCGGTTGGCGCAGCCGAGGGTCATATTGATGGCGATCCGGGAGCCCTTGGAACTCATGTTCCGTTGGCGGACCTTCGTAGCCTTGATGCGCCACTCGCGGCGGGCGGCTTCGTTGGTCTCGATGTCCCCCGGCTTGGCTGGCATCTCGATGCCGTCCCGAGGGGGCAGGTTGGCGAGGGTGCTGGATTCGTCCCACAGCTTGTTCATCACGGCGAGGACCTCCGGGTTGATCTGCCAGGCAGTGTTTTGGATGGCGTTGATAGCGGCGAGCGGGACGGTGAGGTCGGCCGACTCCAGCTCCGCCAAGTAGGTTTTGTTCCGCACCTTGACCATGGGCAGGGGCGGGATGTGCGAGGAGAGGTAGCCGCCCCCGTAGGCCCCGGTCCACTCCTTCGGAGGAACCACCATGGGCTCGAAGTGGGGACGCAGTAGGGACGTTGCGGCGTTGCGGCGGTCGATCCACGCTAGGGTGTCCTCGGTGGGCACCACGTAGATGACGGGTTTGTTCTTGCCTTCCTTCTGGTGCTGAGCCTCAACGATGCCGGTGGTGGCGATCAGGATGTCCAGCAGCTTGGCGCCCACTTGGAGGCGCTCGATGCGGGTCCAGGGGGTGTGCTCGGATAACTCCTTGGTGGCTCGGAGGGCGTAGATGCGCTTGTAGTCGTAACCCACCCGCTTCTTGACGCCTTCCATGATCTGCCGGAACTTCTTGGACTCGGCGGCGCGGACGGCCGATAACCGAATCTCGTCCTCGATCAGGCCCCCGATTACCGTGGTCATGTACTGGTAGGTGCGAGGCGCCGTCAGGTTCGAGACCACCCCTCGGAGGGTCAGGAAGGCGACAGTGGCGGGGTCCATCCCGGCCAGCATGCGAACGGCCAGGTGGCGGCGACCTGCCTTGCCCGAGGCGGCTTCGTCCATGAACGCCTTAACGCCCGCTGCCACCGCATCCACACGGTGTGCCATCAGGGTGGCACCGTAGCTGGTCTGATCCTCACGGCCAGCGATCCGGGCATTGTTGGTGTTGCGCAGGAAGGCTTCGGCCCCGCGCTGTGACATGTCTTCTTCGAGCTGCCACTGGCGGGCAACCATCTCGGATTCGAGAGTATCAGGGCGAGCGAAGCCAGCCGGGTTCACGGTCGTGTTCATTTCAGGACTCCAGAAGGAACTCCTAAGGGTTCATAGGGATGAACCTCTATAGGAGGAATAGTTATGAAGAATCTCTAGGGATTCACCTTGAGGGAATCTTTAGGTGTCCCCCTAATGGGTGGGTTAATCGCGGTGCCGGATGTGTCAGGTGGTCTGTGGCACAGGTCCGGGGTGGTCTCTGAGCTGTGTCATTCCGGTGCGATCTGTGCCAAGCAGGTGACACAGGGATGGCAAAATGGGCTGGAAGCGATGTGCCCCGATGGCGAAATTGGTATACGCAAGGGACTTAAAATCCCTCGTCCGACAAGGACTTACCGGTTCGAGACCGGTTCGGGGCACCAGCCAAAAACGACGTTCTCCAGACTTAAAATCCGCCGCTTCCTTAATCGGGGCATACGGGTTCGACCCCCGTTCCGGGTACCACATTTACAAGGGAGCATTCGATGCCTCGCTACAACGCTCCATTTGAGATCCATGTGCACGGCGATGTGCCGTTGCGTGCGGACGTGAGCTTCGACCAGATCCAGGAGGCGCTCAAGCCTCTGTGGAAGTACGCCGGCGCCAAGTCGCTGGCCGACGGCGCCACCAGCACCTACGAAGAAGAGCCGGGCATCCGCTTCGAGCAGAAGGACCACATGCTCCAGATCTGCTGGACCGTGCCGGGCGACGAAGACTTCCGCCAGGCGCTCGACGAGATGTGCATGGGCCTGAACGAGCTGTCGGAGCGCGGCGCGGCCATCGAGGTCACGTTCTACGACACCGACTTCGACGAGGAAGAGGGCGACCCTGAAGAAGAGTCGCGCGACGACTTCCTGATGCTATTCGTGGGCCCGAACCCGGCCGCGATCATGCAGGTACAGCGCGACCTGCTGGTGGAAGACGTCGTGAACCTCATGGAGCGCCACTTCGACGGTGCCGAGCTGGGTGGGGTCGTCTCCGAGATCGATCGCCTCTTCAGCGACCGTTTCGACGCCCTGGTGAACTCTTTGGAGATCGGCAAGCGCCCGCGCGGCACGGGTGGCCCCGGCAGCGGGGGCAGCGGCGGTGGACACGGCGGCGGCCGCCGTCCGCGTCACCTGCACTGAGGCCGGAAAGACTTCAGGGTGCCTGCCGCAGCAGCGACTTCGGTACCTTGAAGCGCTCGCCGTCGTAGCGCAGCGTCACGGTGCTGAACTTCGCGGGCAGCGCCTTCTCCACGCACCCCTGGTCTTCCTCCTGCTGCGCGCGGCTTTGCACCAGCGTGCGCGACAGCTGCAGGTCGGCAAAGCCGTTGCTCGTCGCCTTGCCGACCGACAGCATCGTGCGCAGCTTCTCGAAGTGACCGGTGCAGGTCGAATCCCATCCCCCGTTGTCGTGGTCGAGCTCGACCTCCTGCAGCACCTGGCGGAATTGCTTGCCGTGCTGCACGTACAGGCGCACGGTCTCGCTGGCCAGCGGGCTGCCGGGCGCGCTGGTGCCCCGGTAGCGCACGCGCACGCCGAAGGCGCGGGCGTCTGACGCCAGCACGTAGCGCGAGGTGTCGATGCGGATGTCCTGGATCGACGTGGTGGCGTCTTCGTCAAGCGCCTCGGGCTGCAGGAGCCGGCCGATCACCACGTCGCGCTCGGTGTTGCCGTTGTCGGGCCTTTGGATCAGCAGCAGCTCGAGGTCGAACACCTTGGCGCCGTTGTCGGTGGTCTCGCGGGGCAGCGGCAGCACCACGATGCTGCGCCCCGGAAAGGCTGGCCAGACCTTGCAAGCCGCCAGCCGTTCGTCGAGCGGGCGCTTGGGGTACAGCTTGGCGTGCATGCGTTCGGCCAAACCGCTCTCGCAGGCCGCGTGGCTCAGGCCCGCGGCCAGCAGAAGGCTCAGGAAGAGGGCGGCGCGGCGCATCTGGGAACGCATGGAGATGATGAAGTCCGATCAGGCTGAAGTGAAAGTGCCGGCGGCAAGCCCGAGCCAGCGCGCCGCGGCGGCTTCGAGCACGGCGACATCGCCGCTGCTTTCCAGGCGCAGCCCGCCGTGGCCGTTGTCCGCGAGCCGGCCTGCCGAAGCAAGCAGCCGCCGCGTCTGTTGCGCGACCGGCACCCCGGTGTCTATGAAACGCAGCGAGGCCGGCGCATGCCGGCGCAGTTCGTCCTTCACGAGCGGATAGTGGGTGCAGCCCAGCACCACCGTGTCGACCTGCGCGGGGCCGTCGCCGAAAGGCCCGGCCTCTTGCATGTAGCGCTCGCACAGTGCGGAGATGCCTGCCGCGTCGAAGCCTTCGATGGCCTTCACCAGCCCGTCGCAGGGCACCGATCGCACCTCGGCCGAGCCGGCGAACGATGCGCGCAAGGCCGCGTACTTGGCGCTGGCCAGCGTGCCGCGCGTGGCCATCACCGAGACATGCCCCGTTCGGCTTGCCGCCACGGCGGGCTTGAGGCCGGGCTCCAGCCCGACGATCGGCAAGTCGGCGTGCTCGGCGCGCATGAGGTGGATGGCGGCGGTCGTGGCCGTGTTGCATGCGACGACCAGCGCCTTGATGCCGTGCTCGCGCCGCAGCTGTTCGACCACCGCGCGCGAGCGCTCGATCACGTAGGCGTCCCCGCGTTCGCCGTAGGGCGCGTAGGCCGTGTCGGCGAAGTAGACGAAGTTCTCTTGCGGCAACTCGGCCCGCAGCGCGGCCAGCACGCTGAGGCCGCCGACCCCGCTGTCGAAGACGCCTATCGGGCTCAACTCAGGCTTCTTCCATCATGATGGTCTTGAACTCGCCGCTGGCGATGCGCTTCTGCCACTCGGCCGGGCCGGTGATGTGCGCGCTGGTGCCGCCGGCGTCGACCGCCACCGTCACGGGCATGTCGACCACGTCGAATTCGTAGATGGCTTCCATGCCCAGGTCCTCGAAGCCGACCACCTTGGCGGTCTTGATGGCCTTGCTGACCAGGTAGGCGGCGCCGCCCACGGCCATGAGGTAGGCGCTCTTGTGCTTCTTGATGGCCTCGATGGCGACCGGGCCGCGCTCGGCCTTGCCGATCATGGCGATCAGGCCGGTCTGCGCCAGCATCATCTCGGTGAAGCCGTCCATGCGCGTGGCGGTGGTGGGGCCGGCGGGGCCGACGGCCTCGTCCCCCACCGGGTCGACCGGGCCGACGTAGTAGATGACGCGGTTGGTGAAGTCCACCGGCAGCTTCTCGCCCTTGGCCAGCATGCCCTGGATGCGCTTGTGCGCGGCGTCGCGGCCGGTGAGCATCTTGCCGTTGAGCAGCAGCGTGTCGCCCGGCTTCCAGCTCGCCACTTCGGCGGGCGTCAGCTTGTCGAGATCGACGCGCTTGCTCTTCTTCTCGTCGGGGGCCCAGTTCACGTCGGGCCACAGGTCGAGCGACGGCGCCTCGAGGTACACGGGGCCGCTGCCGTCCATCGTGAAGTGCGCGTGGCGGGTGGCCGCGCAGTTGGGGATCATCGCCACGGGCTTGCTCGCCGCGTGCGTGGGGTACATCTGGATCTTGACGTCGAGCACGGTGGCAAGGCCGCCCAGGCCCTGCGCGCCGATGCCCAGCGCGTTGACCTTCTCGTAGAGCTCGACGCGCAGCGCCTCGACCTTGCTGAGCTCGGCGCCGGAGTTCTTCTTGGCCAGCAGCTCGTGCATGTCGAGGTCGTCCATCAGGCTTTCCTTGGCCATCAGGGCGGCTTTCTCGGCGGTGCCACCGATGCCGATGCCCAGCATGCCCGGCGGGCACCAGCCGGCGCCCATGGTGGGCACGGTCTTGAGCACCCAGTCGACCACGCTGTCGCCGGGGTTCAGCATTACCAGCTTGCTCTTGTTCTCGCTGCCGCCGCCCTTGGCCGCGACGGTGACCTCGAGCTTGTCGCCCGGAACGATCTCCGTGAAGATCACCGCGGGCGTGTTGTCCTTGGTGTTCTTGCGGTCGAACTGCGGATCGGCCACGACCGAGGCGCGCAGCGTGTTGTCGGGGTGGTTGTAGCCGCGGCGCACGCCTTCGTTGATGGCGTCGTCGAGGCTGCCGGTGAAGCCGCCCCAGCGTACGTCCATGCCCACCTTGAGGAACACGTTGACGATGCCGGTGTCCTGGCAGATCGGGCGCTGGCCCGTGGCGCTCATCTTGCTGTTGGTCAGGATCTGCGCGATGGCGTCCTTGGCCGCGGGGCTCTGCTCGCGCTCGTAGGCGCGGGCCAGGTGGGCGATGTAGTCGGCGGGGTGGTAGTAGCTGATGTACTGCAGCGCGGCGCTGATCGATTCGATCAGGTCGGCCTGCTGGATCGTGGTCGTCATGGTGGGGGGCTTTTTAGGAATGTGGAAACGCCCCCCGATTATCTCAGCCCACCGCCTAGGGAGCCGCAGCGGCCCGAGCCTCGGCAATCCACCCGTCGAACAGCTGCTGGTGCGCCTTGATCCACCCGTCGGTGTGCCGTTCCACATCCTGTTGCGTGTTGGCGCCCTGGCTCATGCGCAGGTTCTGCGCGTTGATGTCGCTGATCGGCAGCTTCATGACCTCGAACAGCTTGCCCGCCGCAGGGTTCTTCTCGACGAAGGCCCGGTTCGCGACGATCTGTTCCTGGTTGGCCTGGAAGCCGTAGTTCTTGCCGTTCGGCAACTGGGTGTCGACGTTCCCGCCTTCGCCCTGCGACGAGGAAAACGGCACCTGCAGCCACACCACGTCCGCACCCGGGCGCAGCACGGCGCTGACCCAGTACGGCGTCCACGTGTAGTAGAGCACCGGCTTGTCCTGCTTGAAGCGCGCGATGGTGTCGGCCATCAGCGCGGCGTAGCTGCCTTGCTTGTGGGTGACGGTGTCGCGCAGCCGGTAGGCCGTCAGGTGGTTCTCTATGGCCAGTTCGCAGCCCCAGCCGGGGTTGCAGCCCGTGAGGTCGGCCTTGCCGTCGCCGTCCGCGTCGAACAGCCTGGCGATGGCCGGGTCCTTCAGCTGGGCGATGTTGCTGATGCCGTACTGCTCGGCCGTCTTGCGGTCGATCAGGTAGCCCTGAACCGCGCCGTCGGAATACACGCCCTTGCGCCAAAGCTTGGCGTCGCCGCCGCTGTTCTTGTAGAAGTCGGCGTGCAGCAGGCTCCAGTGGTTGGCCATGAAGGTGGCGTCGCCGTTGGCGATGGCCAGGTGCTCGGTGGCCGGCTCCAGGTCTTTCATGGGCTCCACGGTGTAGCCGAGCTTCTCGAGCGCGCGCATCACCAGCAGCGTCTGGAAAGCTTCTTCGGCGAGCGAGCTCTTGAGCGGCAGCACGGTCACGCCCTTGCCGGGCAGGTCGTTGGCCGCCTGGGCCGCCATGCCGGTGGCCACGAAGGCAAGGGCCAGCAGGCCGCGTGCGATGAGACTGGTTTTCTTCGTCATGCGTTGGTGTCCGGTCATTGCGCCTGGGCCGACAGGGCGGGTGCCGGTTCGCCGGCGCTGCGGCCCGGCGCCACGGCGCGTTGCAGCACGCGCAGCGCGAAGCCCGCCGGCCCGGTGTGCCACCAGCGGCGGCCGCCGGCGCGGCGCGACTTGCCCATGGCCTGCGTCAGGCGGTCCAGCGAGATCGCCAGCAGCACGATGCCCAGGCCGCCCACGGTCGCCAGGCCCATGTCGAGCCGGCCGATGCCGCGAAGCACCATCTGGCCCAGGCCGCCCACGGCGATCATCGAGGCGATCACCACCATCGACAGCGACAGCATCAGCGCCTGGTTGATGCCCGCCATGATCGACGGCATGGCCAGCGGCAGCTGCACCTTCACCAGCATCTGCCAGGGCGAGGCGCCGTAGGCGCGCGCCGCCTCGATGAGGTCGGGGCGCACCTGGCGCAAGCCGAGGTTGGTCAGGCGCACCAGCGGGGCCAGCGCGAAGACGATGGTGACGATCACCCCGGGCACGTTGCCGATGCCGAACAGCATCACCACCGGCACCAGGTACACGAAGGCGGGCGTGGTCTGCATCGCGTCGAGCACCGGCCGCATGATCCGCTGCGCCCGGTCGCTGCTGGCCAGCAGCACGCCCAGCGGCAGGCCGATGACCATGCAGAAGACCAGCGAGGTCAGCACCAGCGACAGCGTCACCATCGCCTCGGGCCAGATGCCCAGCATGGCCACCAGCAGCAGCGCCACGGTGGTGCCGATGGCCAGCGCGCGGCCGGCGAACTGCCAGGCGAACAGGCCGATCAGCGCAATCATCGCGAGCGTGGGCAGGCCGGTCAGCAGGCTCTGCACCGAGTTGAGCGTGCTGTCGATGGGCAGGCGCACGGTCTGGAAGAAGGGGCGGAAGTGCTCGACCACCCAGCCCAGGCCCTGGTTGATCCAGGCCTCGACGGGCAGCGAGCCGTCCCACAGGCGGTGCAGATGGAAGCCGCCGCTGGCGGCATCGGCCTGGCCGGCCAGCTGGTGCGCCGCATTGGCGGGCGCGGGTGCGTCGAGCCAGGCGCTGGTCGACGCGGGGTCGGGCGCGGCGGACAGGGCTTCCCAGGGGTCGACCGGCGTCGTCGCCGGTGCGGGCGTCGCGAGCATGGAAGCAGCGTCGTTCAGGGGCGCGAGTTCGGAGGGCATTGCGGTGTCGTTCATCAGGAGGTCCTTCGAAATCGGTCAGGCCGTGGCGGCTGCCGCTGCGGGCACGGCGGCGGGTTGCTGCTGCGGCTGGTGTGCGGGGTCGATCGGCGGTGTGTCGCGGTCGAGGAACTTCAGCAGCGTCGTCTTGCTGATCGCGCCGCAGAAGCGGCCGTCGGCGGCCACCACCGGCACCGCGCAAGGGGCCTGGCCCACCTGCCCGAAAAGGCCGGCCACGGGTGCGTCGGCTTCGATCACGCCCAGGTCATTGAGGAACGCGTGCCGCAGGCCCAGCGCGCCGGAGTGGCCGTCGAGCGCCGCGCGCAGGGTGTCTGCGGACACGGTGCCCAGATAGCGCTTGTTCGGGCTGGTCACGTAGGCGAAGTCGCGGTCCTGGTCTTCCAGCTGCTTGAGCGCCGCGCGCGCACCGCGCTCGGGGTGCTCGCTGACCACGGTGAGCTGCTTGCGCGCGATGTCGCCGGCCTTGAACACGGCGGCCGCATCCACGCCGCGCACGAAGCTGCGCACGTAGTCGTTGGCGGGGCTGCGCAGGATCTCGTCGGGCGTGCCGACCTGGATCACCTGGCCGTCTTTCATGATCGCGATCCGGTCGCCGATGCGCATGGCTTCGTCGAGGTCGTGCGAGATGAAGACGATGGTGCGGCGCTGCTCCTGCTGCAGCCGCAGCAGCTCCGACTGCATTTCGGTGCGGATGATCGGGTCGAGCGCCGAGAATGCCTCGTCCATCAGCAGGATCGACGGGTCGGAGGCCAGCGCGCGCGCCAGGCCCACGCGCTGCTGCATGCCGCCGGAAAGCTCGTCCGGGTAGCTGGCGCCCCAGCCGGCCAGTCCCACCTGCGCCAGCGCCTTGTCGGCCTGCGCGAGGCGCTCCTTCTTGCCCGTGCCCGAGAGCTCGAGGCCGAAGGCGGTGTTCTCGCGCACCGTCATGTGCGGCATCAGCGCGAACGACTGGAACACCATGCTGATGTCCTTGCGGCGCAGCGCGCGCAGGCGGGCATCGGAGTGTTCGTTGATGTCGGCGCCGTCGATCACGATGCGGCCCGCGGTCGGCTCGATCAGCCGGTTCAGCAGGCGCACCAGCGTCGACTTGCCCGAACCCGAGAGCCCCATGATGACGAAGATTTCTCCGGCCTGGATTTCGAAAGTGGCGTCGAACACGCCGATCGACTGGCCGGTGCGGGCCAGGATTTCTTTCTTGGACAGACCTTGCCGGACCAGCTCCAGCGCCTGTTCGGGCTCGTCGCCGAACACCTTGAAGACATGGTCGATGAGAATTCCTTTGGCCATACGTCGGGGCTCCTTTCGTGTGAAGGGTTGACAGATCGCCGCCCCCGGAAGGACGACGCGACCACGCCCCAGCCCAATCGATGGGCTGCCGACAGGCACTGAAGACGACTTGGCGACGAAACCAGTGCCCGCCGGATGCTTCATTCGCAGAGCGGCGGGCCTGGTCGAGGGGCGCCGCCTGGATGAGCTTGGCGTGGCAATGGGGACGGAAAGATCCGCCCGGGTCGCCGGGCTGGGCCCGGCGGGGGAACCTTGCACCGCGACGGGATTCGGTGATCCGCGAGTAGTGAAGGCTTGACCGGCGCTGTCATCATCATGACTTGCCGGTCGTCAGAAGACCAAGATCATAACTTTTCGGCATGATGAGGTCAAGGCGCGGGCAGGTATCAAGCTGTCAGCGGCGGCGCAATGGCCTCGTCAGATGAGAGCTACTCCTATTGGCGCGATACTCTGCGTCGCGCCGGAAAGCGGCGCGATTTTCTTGAATGCGGAGCTTTTTCTCATGACGACTTCCCCCAAGACCCGTGCCGAGCGCGACACCTTCGGACCGATCGACGTGCCGGCCGACAAGCTGTGGGGCGCGCAAACGCAGCGCTCGCTGCAGAACTTCGACATTTCCGGCGAGCAGCAGCCGCGCGAAATCATCAAGGCGCTGGCCCAGGTGAAGCGGGCTTCGGCCGTAGTCAACCACGCGCTGGGGCTGCAGGACGAGAAGAAGACCAACGCCATCGTGGCGGCAGCCGACGAAGTCATCGCCGGCAAGCACCCGGGCGAGTTCCCGCTGGTGGTCTGGCAGACCGGCTCGGGCACCCAGACCAACATGAACGTCAACGAGGTGCTGGCCAACCGCGCGAGCGAGTTGCTCGGCGGCGAGCGCGGCGAAGGCCGGCTCGTGCACCCGAACGACGACGTGAACCGCAGCCAGTCGAGCAACGACGTGTTCCCGACCGCCATGCACGTGGCCGCGGTGGAGGCCATCACGCACAAGCTGCTGCCGGCCATCGCCAAGCTGCGCGGCACGCTGGAGCAGAAGTCGAAGGACTTCGCGGACATCGTGAAGATCGGCCGCACCCACCTGCAGGACGCCACGCCCCTCACGCTGGGCCAGGAGTTCTCGGGCTATGTGGCGCAACTGGCGCATGGCGAGGCGCACGTGCGCGCCGCGCTGCCGCACCTGAGCGAACTGGCGCTGGGCGGCACGGCCGTCGGCACCGGGCTCAATGCGCCCAAGGGCTACGCGGAGCAGGTGGCCGCCGAGCTGGCGAAGATCACCGGCCTGCCGTTCGTGACCGCGCCGAACAAGTTCGAAGCCATGGCCAGCGTCGATGCGCTGGTGCACGCGCACGGCGCGCTGAAGACGCTGGCGGCCAGCATGAACAAGATCGCCAACGACGTGCGCTGGCTGGCCAGCGGCCCGCGCAGCGGCATCGGCGAACTGAGCATCCCGGAAAACGAGCCGGGCTCGTCGATCATGCCGGGCAAGGTCAACCCGACCCAGAGCGAGGCCGTCACGATGCTGGCCGCGCAGGTGTTCGGCAACGACGTGGCCATCAACATCGGTGGCGCATCGGGCAACTTCGAGCTGAACGTGTTCCGCCCCATGGTCGCGCACAACTTCCTGCAGAGCGTGCGCCTGCTGGCCGACGGCATGGTGAGCTTCAACGACCACTGCGCGGTGGGCATCGAGCCGAACCGCGAACGCATCACCGAGCTGGTGCAGCGCTCGCTGATGCTGGTGACGGCGCTGAACACGCACATCGGCTACGACAAGTCGGCCTACATCGCCAAGAAGGCGCACAAGGAAGGCACCAGCCTGCGCGAAGCGGCGATCGCCTCGGGCCACCTGACGGCCGAGCAGTTCGATGAATGGGTGGTGCCGGAGAACATGACCGGCCGCTGACTCCGTTACGGCCCGGCTCTTTCGTGGGGGCCGCCGCGCACGGCCGCCCGAAGCGGCCGGCCCGCCCCCGGAAGGGGGTTGGCGAAACGACACGAAGTGCGCGCAGCCTGGGGGTGAGCCTCAATATCCGATGGTGTAGCGCTGGCGCGAGTGGGCGGCCTTTTCCAGCTCGTCGATGAACGCGATCGCGTAGTCCGCGAAGGTGATCCAGCTTCGGCCCTCGGCGCTCACCAGCAGGTCGTCCTTGCCCAGGCGGAACTTGCCGGTGCGCTCGCCTTCGACGAACTCGGCGGAAGGCGACAGGAAAGTCCAGTCGAGTTCCTTCTCGTTGCGCAGCGCATCGAGGAACACGCCGCCGGCCGAGGCTTCGGCGCGGTAGGCATCTGGGAAATTGGGCGTGTCGATCACCTTCAGGCCGGGCGCCGCGAACAGGCTGCCGGCGCCGCCGACCACCAGCAGGCGCTTCACGCCGGCGCGCTTGACCGGTTCGATGATGGCAGCCGGCGGCACGGTGGCGAAGTGCGCGGCGCTGAACACGGCGTCATGGCCGGCCAGGGCCTTTTCGAGCGCTGCGCCGTCAAGCACGTCGAGGTCGACGGCCTTCACGTTCGCGCGGCCGGCCAGCTTGGCGCTGGCTTTGCGGGCGATGGCGGTGACGGTGTGGCCGCGGCGCAGCGCCTCTTCGAGAAGCTGGCTGCCGGCGCGTCCGGTGGCGCCGATGATGGCGATGTGGCTCATGGTGATCTCCAGAAAGTGGATGGGATGAACCGCATCTTAGGTTTCTGGTTTCGAAAGAAATACCTCGATTTGCGCGCTTGTTTATTCCTAAAATCGTGCAAATGGATCGATTGAATGCAATGCGGGTGTTCGTCAACGTGGTCGATTCGGGCAGCCTTTCCGCCGCTGCCGACAAGCTCGACCTGTCGCGCCCGGTGGTCACTCGTTACGTGGCCGAGCTGGAGCAGTGGACCGGCGCCCGCCTGCTGCATCGCACGACACGCCGCCTGAGCCTTACCGCGGCAGGCGAAGAACTGCTCCCGCGCTGCCGCCAGGTGCTGGAGCTCACGGGCGACATGCAGGCCGCGGTGCGTCACCCGGCCGAGGCCCCGCGCGGGCAGCTGCGCATCACGGCCAGCACTTCGTTCGCGCAGGCGCAGCTGGCCGGGGCCGTGGCCGACTATGTGCGGCTCTATCCGGGCGTGGCGGTCGACCTGGTGCTGCTGGATCGGTCGGTGAACCTGGTGGACGAGCGCATCGACCTCGCGATTCGGGTGGCAGCGGAAATCGACCCCAACCTCATCGCGCGTCGGCTCACCGATTGCCGCTCGGTGGTTTGCGCTTCACCGGGCTACCTGAAGGAGCAGGGCAGGCCGCTGCGGGTGGAAGAACTGGCTCAGCGCAATTGCCTGACGCATTCCTATTTCGGGCGCAGCCTGTGGAATTTCACGCGCAAGGCGGACGGGGAGCCGGTTTCGGTGGCCGTGGGCGGCAACGTGTCGACCAACGACGCGGCCAGCCTGATGCAACTGGCGCGGGCGGGGGCGGGCATCGCGATGCTGCCGACCTACCTGACCTCGGCACTGGTGCAGGCAGGGGAACTCGTGCCGCTGTTCCCCGAGTTCGAGCCGCAGGTGGTGGGCATGTACGCGGTGTACGCCTCGCGCAAGCACATGCCGGCCACCTTGCGCACCATGCTCGACTTCCTGGCGGGGCGCTTCACCGAAGTGCCCGCGTGGGACCTGCCGCACGCGGGGTAGGCGGGAAAAGGCTCAGTGGCGGTCGTCGCCGTGCGGTGCCGACGAGGTCATGAGCTTGTCGGTGTAGGCGATGGCCATGGCCGAGAACAGGAACGCGATGTGGATTACCGTCTGGGCGATCAGCACGCGGTCGGTGTAGTTGTCGGCGTTGATGAAAGTCTTCAACAGGTGGATGGAGCTGATGCCGATGATGGCGGTGGCCAGCTTCACCTTGAGCACCGATGCGTTCACGTGGCTCAGCCATTCGGGCTGGTCGCGGTGGCCTTCGAGGTCCATGCGGCTCACGAAGGTCTCGTAGCCGCCCACGATCACCATGATCAGCAGGTTGGAGATCATGACCACGTCGATCAGCGCCAGCACCACCAGCATGATCACCGTCTCGTTCAGCGTGCCCACCGGGGCGGTGGTCTTGTAGCCGATGCTGGTGATCAGCGCCTGCAGCGCTTCCTTGCTGCCGAAGGCGGCTTCCACCAGATGCAGCAGCTCGACCAGGAAATGCACCACGTACACCGCCTGCGCCACGATCAGCCCCAGGTACAGCGGCAACTGCAGCCAGCGGCTCGCGAAAATCAGCTTGGGCAGCGGCCGAAGCGGCGAACCGCGGCGCGGTACGGGCGGGTTCCGGGGGTCGAAGGGATCGGGAGCGGACATCGGGAGGCCGGTTGTTTGGGACGGGGGATTCTAGGGGTGTCCCCGTGTCGCAGTCGTGATAACCCCGCGAACTAACATCGGGCAGTCACCGACCCGTCAGTGCCCCGTAAGTGGGCACGCCGACATTACGGCCGCATCCATCCAGGAGACATAGAGCATGAGCAGCGCATCGAAGAACATTGAATCCGTCCTTGTCGAGAACCGCGTGTTCCCGCCCGACGCCCGCGCCGCCGAAGGCGCCCGCATTTCCGGCATGGCCGCCTACGAAGCCCTGTGCAAGGAGGCCGAACAGGACTTCGACGGTTTCTGGACCCGCCTGGCCAAGGGCAACCTGCAGTGGACCAAGCCGTTCACCAAAACGCTCGACGAGTCGAACGCGCCGTTCTACCAATGGTTCGGCGACGGCGAACTCAACGCCAGCGCCAACTGCCTCGACCGGCACATCGGCACCCCGGTCGAGAACAAGACAGCCATCGTCTTCGAGGCCGACGACGGCACCGTCACCAACGTCACCTACAAGGAGCTGCTGGCCCGCGTGAGCCAGTTCGCCAACGCGCTGAAGGCGCAGGGCATCCAGAAGGGCGACCGCGTCATCATCTACATGCCGATGACGGTCGAGGGGGTCATCGCCATGCAGGCCTGCGCGCGCATCGGCGCCACCCACAGCGTGGTGTTCGGCGGCTTCTCGGCCAAGGCGCTGCAGGAGCGGATCATCGACGCGGGCGCGGTGGCGGTCATCACGGCCAACTACCAGCTGCGCGGCGGCAAGGAGCTGCCGCTCAAGGCCATCGTGGACGACGGCATCGCGCTGGGCGGCTGCGAGTCGATCAAGACGGTGTTCGTGTACGAGCGCACGCCCACCGCGTGGACCCGTGTCGAAGGCCGCGACAAGACCTTCGACGAGGCGCTGAAAGGGCAGAGCACCGAGTGCGCACCCGTGCCGGTGAACGCCGAGCACCCGCTGTTCATCCTCTACACCTCGGGCTCCACCGGCAAGCCCAAGGGCGTGCAGCACGCGACCGGCGGCTACCTGCTGTGGGCCAAGCTCACGATGGACTGGACCTTCGACATCAAGCCGCAGGACGTGTTCTGGTGCACCGCCGACATCGGCTGGATCACCGGCCACACCTACGTCGCCTACGGCCCGCTCGCGGCCGGCGCCACGCAGGTGGTGTTCGAGGGCATCCCGACCTTCCCGCACGCAGGCCGCTTCTGGCAGATGATCGAGAAGCACAAGGTCAGCGTGTTCTACACGGCGCCAACGGCCATCCGCTCGCTCATCAAGGCAGCCGAGGGCGACGAAAAAGTGCATCCGAAGAACTGGGACCTCACCAGCCTGCGCATCCTCGGTTCGGTCGGCGAGCCGATCAATCCCGAGGCGTGGATGTGGTACCACCGCAATATCGGCGGCGAGCGCTGCCCGATCGTCGACACCTTCTGGCAGACCGAAACAGGCGGCCACGTCATCACGCCGCTGCCGGGCGCCACGCCGCTGGTGCCGGGCTCGTGCACGCTGCCGCTGCCGGGCATCATGGCCGCCATCGTCGACGAGACCGGCAAGGACCTGCCCAACGGCGCGGGCGGCATGCTGGTCATCAAGCGGCCCTGGCCCTCGATGATCCGCACCATCTGGAACGACCCCGAGCGCTTCAAGAAGAGCTATTTCCCCGAGGAAATGGGCGGCACCATCTACCTGGCCGGCGACGGCGCGGTGCGCAGCGAAGACCGCGGCTATTTCCGCATCACCGGCCGCATCGACGACGTGCTGAACGTGTCGGGCCACCGCCTGGGCACGATGGAAATCGAATCGGCGCTGGTGTCCAAGACCGACCTCGTGGCCGAGGCCGCCGTGGTGGGCCGCCCCGACGACGTGACGGGCGAGGCAGTGTGCGCCTTCGTCGTGCTCAAGCGCGGCCGCCCCACCGGCGAAGAAGCCAAGCAGATCGCCAACGAACTGCGCAACTGGGTCGCCAAGGAAATCGGCCCGATCGCCAAGCCCAAGGACATCCGCTTCGGCGACAACCTGCCCAAGACGCGCAGCGGCAAGATCATGCGCCGCCTGCTGCGCAGCATTGCCAAGGGCGAGGCCATCACGCA
Organism: Variovorax sp. PMC12; assembly: GCF_003019815.1. Classification (NCBI taxonomy): domain Bacteria; kingdom Pseudomonadati; phylum Pseudomonadota; class Betaproteobacteria; order Burkholderiales; family Comamonadaceae; genus Variovorax; species Variovorax sp. PMC12. The sequence goes on along the minus strand of NZ_CP027773.1, from coordinate 1,517,668 downwards.
GGACACCTCGACGCTGGAGAACCCGGCCATCCTGGAACAGCTGGCCGAAAAGCTCTGACTGCTGTAGGACGCGGCCCCCTGTGGGCCCATGGGCCTGTGGACGGCCTCCGGCTGAGGTAAAACCATTGGAGTGACCGTGCGCCTCGACGCGCACGGCTGATTCCGATGTGTTCGATCTTTCCGAAGGAGGCCCCCATGGGCGTGAGATCTGCTTTTCTTTTCGTCATCGTGCTGCTCATCGCGGCGCTCGCCGCGCTGAACTGGGGCACGCTGTCCGCGCCCACCGATGTTTGGCTGGGCTTCATGACCGTGTCGGCGCCGCTGGGGCTGATCATGCTGGGGCTGACCGTGGTGCTGGCGGCCTTCTTCCTCGTCTACGTGCTGTACCTGCACAGCTCGGTGTTGATCGACACCAAGCGCCACACCAAGGAAATGCAGGCCCAGCGCGATCTGGCCGACAAGGCCGAGGCTTCACGCTTCACCGAGCTGCGCAATTTCCTGGAGGCACAGGAGAACAAGCACATGGCGCAGAACGCCGATCGCCAGAGCGCGCTGCTCGCGCGCCTCGACCAGCTCGAAACCTCGGTGCGGCTGCGCTCCGACCAGACCGACAACACCGTGGCCGCGCACATCGGCCAGCTCGAAGACCGCATCGAGCGCCGGCCGCTGTCGCCTGTGGTGATGCCGGCCGACATCAATCCTCAGGGCTGAGGCGGCGGCGCCTGTAGCGTTACTTCGTCTGCAGCACCCAGGCCGCGAGCTTCTTGGCGTCGGCTTCGCTGACCTGGTTGTTGGCGGGCATCGGCACCGGCCCCCACACGCCGGAGCCGCCCTTCATGATCTTGCTCGCGAGCTTGTCGACCGCGCCCTTGTCGTCCTTGTACTTCGCGGCCACGTCCTTGAACGACGGCCCGAGCACCTTGCGCTCGACCGCGTGACAGCTCATGCAGTTCTTCGAGGTGGCCAGCGCCAGGTCGGCGAAGGCGGGCGCGGCGAGTACGCCCAGGCCGAGGCCCAGGGCTGCCGTCAACAAGACTCTTGTCATGGGATCTATTTCGTAAGGGCTGAGTTACATTCGGCTCAACGCGATTGTAGGTACCGCCGTGCACGGCGTCCCTCAGCGTTGCCAATACAACCCCGAGGGATTCGCAATGTGGTTTCTGGCATTGGGCCTGCTGGGCCTGGCCCTGAAGTATCTCGAAGTCGGCATGGTCGCCGGCTGGAGCTGGTGGATCGTGCTGTCGCCGTTTGCCATGGCCCTTGCATGGTGGGCATGGGCCGATTCGTCGGGCTATACCAAACGCAAGATCATGGAGCGGGAAGACAGGCGCAAGCAGGCGCGCATCGACCGCCAGAAGACCAACATGGGCATGCGGCCCACCAACAGCAACAAGCGCAGATGACGCATCCGAGGCCCGGCGCAGCCGGTGCCCCGGAGCTTCCGCTTCAGAACTTGTCCAGCACGGCGCCCGAACTGGCGCTCGACGCATTGAACGCGAACTTCGCCTGCACGCCGCGCGTGTAGCGCGGTGCCGGTGCCTTCCAGCCTTCGCGGCGCTTGGCGATCTCGGCTTCGGGCACGTTCAGTTCCAGCTTCAGTTCATGCGCGTCGATGGTGATCGAGTCGCCCTCGTTCACGAAGGCGATGGTGCCGCCCGCCGCCGCTTCCGGCGCGACGTGTCCCACCACCATGCCCCAGGTACCGCCGGAGAAGCGGCCGTCGGTGATCAGGCCCACGCTTTCGCCGAGGCCCGCGCCGATGAGTGCGCCGGTGGGTGCCAGCATCTCGGGCATGCCCGGGCCGCCCTTGGGGCCCAGGTAGCGCAGCACCATCACGTCGCCGGCCTTGATCTTGCCGTCCAGGATGGCCTTGAGCGCCGACTGCTCGTCGTCGAACACGCGCGCCGGGCCGGTGATGACGGGGTTCTTCAGGCCGGTGATCTTGGCCACGGCGCCTTCGGGCGACAGGTTGCCCTTCAGGATGGCCAAGTGGCCTTCGGCGTACATCGGCTTGTCGATCGGGCGGATCACGTCCTGGTCGGCGCGCGGCACGTCCGGCACGTCCTTCAGCACTTCCTCGATGGTCTGGCCGCTGATGGTGATGCAGTCGCCGTGCAGCAGGCCTGCCTTCAGCAGCACCTTCATCACTTGCGGAATGCCGCCGGCCTGGTGCAGGTCGACCGCCAGGTACTTGCCCGATGGCTTCAGGTCGCAGATGACCGGCACCTTCTTGCGCATGCGCTCGAAGTCGTCGATGGTCCATTCCACGCCGGCCGCGTGCGCGATGGCCAGGAAGTGCAGCACCGCGTTGGTCGAGCCGCCGGTGGCCATGATCACGGCCACCGCGTTCTCGATGGCCTTCTTGGTCACGATGTCGCGCGGCTTCAGGTCTTTCTTGATGGCCTCGATCAGCACCTTGGCCGATTCCTTGGCCGAGTTGGCCTTTTCGTCGTGCGGGTTGGCCATGGTCGACGAATAGGGCAGCGAGATGCCCAGCGCCTCGAACGCGCTCGACATGGTGTTGGCGGTGTACATGCCGCCGCACGAGCCGGTGCCGGGAATGGCGCGCTTCTCGATCTCGAGCAGGTCTTCGTCGCTCATGTTGCCGGCGGCGTTCTGGCCCACGGCCTCGAACACGCTCACGATGTTCAGGTCTTGCCCCTTGTAGCGGCCCGGCAGGATGGTGCCGCCGTAGACGTAGATGGCCGGCACGTTGGCGCGCAGCATGCCCATCAGGCCGCCGGGCATGTTCTTGTCGCAGCCGCCGACCACCAGCACGCCGTCCATCCACTGGCCGCCCACGCAGGTCTCGATGCAGTCGGAGATGACCTCGCGGCTCACCAGCGAGTACTTCATGCCTTCGGTGCCCATGGCCATGCCGTCGGAGATGGTGGGCGTGCCGAACACCTGCGCGTTGCCGCCGGCTTCCTCGATACCCGCGATGGCCGCGTCGGCCAGCTTCTGCAGGCCCGAGTTGCACGGCGTGATGGTGCTGTGGCCGTTGGCGACGCCGACCATCGGCTTCTTGAAGTCGCCTTCCTCGTAGCCCATGGCATAGAACATGGAACGGTTGGGCGCGCGGCTCTTGCCTTCGACGATGTTGGCGCTGCGGCGATTGATCTGGATCGGTTTGGTGTCCATGGTGTCTCTTCTGTCGTGGGGGAGATCGGGGAGCCCAAGTATCGGACTTCTGATTGATTGGTTCCAATCCGTTTTTTGCTGTCGATTGATATGCTTGGCATATGAAAGAAAGCCTGATCGACCTGCGGGCCTGGCGCCAGTTCGTGGCTGTGGCCGAAGAACTGCATTTCGGCCGCGCCGCGCTGCGCCTGCACATGACGCAGCCGCCGGTCACGCAGGCCATCGCCCAGCTCGAGAAGGCGCTGGGCGTGGTGCTGTTCGACCGCACCCGCAGGCGCGTGGCGCTCACCCCGGCCGGCGAGGCGCTGCTGCCCGACGTGCGCGAACTGCTGGCGCGAGCGCAGGCGCTTCCCGCGAGGGCGCGCGCCGCGGCGGCAGGGCAGGTGGGGCGCGTGCGCATCGCCTTCGTCTCGACCGTGGGCTTCGAGCAGTTGCCGGCCTGGGTGCGCGAATTTCGCGTGCTGTGCCCGGAGGTGGCGCTGGAGCTGGTCGAGGCCACCGGCGACGTGCAGCTCGAAGCCTTCGCGCGCGGCGAGATCGATGCCGGGCTGATGCTGCATTCGCCCGGCGCGGCGCCACCGGGGCTCGCGCGGCTGGTGGTGTCGCAGGAGCCGCTGGTGCTCGCGCTGCCCGAGCGGCACACGCTGGCAAGCGCGGCGAAGTTGCAGCTGGCGGAGGTGCTCACCGAGCCGCTGGTGATCTTTCCGCGCCGCATCGTGCCCTCGCTGCACGACTCCGTCTTCGACCTGTACCACGCAGCCGGCCGCTCGCCGCTGCTGGGGCAGGAAGCGATCCAGATGCAGACCATCGTCAACCTGGTGTCCGGCGGAATCGGCGTGGCGTGGGTGCCGGAGAGCGTCATGCAGTTTCGCCGGGCGGGCGTGGTGTACCGGCGTGCCGAAGAGTTCGCCCCGGCCGCACGGCATCGGAATGCGCCGGTGCTGCCCGCCTGCGAGACCAGCCTGGTGTGGCCCGAGGAGGCCGCCAACCCGGCGCTTGCGCGCTTCGTGGCGTTCGTGCGGGAGCGCGGCGCGGGGCCGGCCTGACGGACGCACGCGAGGCGGCTGGAGGCCGAATATCCCCGTCCCGGCCCCGACATCCGGCCGGGGCACAATCTGCGGATGCTCATGTATCCGCAGATCAATCCCATCGCCCTGCAACTGGGGCCGGTGGCCATCCACTGGTACGGCCTGACCTACCTGGCCGCCTTCGCGCTGTTCTATTTTCTCGGCACGCGCCGGCTGCGCCATGAACCGTACCGGTCGCTGGTGGGTGCTGGCGCTTGGCAGCGCAAGGACATCGAGGACATACTTTTCCTTGGCGTGATGGGCGTCATCGTCGGCGGGCGGCTCGGCTACTGCCTGTTCTACAAGCCCGAGTTCTACCTCACGCATCCGCTCGAAATTCTGTACGTGTGGCAGGGCGGCATGAGCTTCCATGGCGGCCTGCTTGGCGTGATCGGCGCGATGGTGTGGTTCTCGCACTCGCGTGCGCGGCCGTTCTGGCAGGTGATGGACTTCGTTGCGCCCTGCGTGCCGACCGGCCTTGCCGCCGGGCGCGTGGGCAACTTCATCAACGGCGAACTCTGGGGCCGCTTCAGCAGCCCCGACCTGCCCTGGGGCATGGTGTTTCCGCAGAGCGGCTCGATGCTGCCGCGCCACCCGTCGCAGGTCTACCAGTTCCTGCTCGAAGGGCTGCTGCTGTTCGCGATCATGTGGATCTATGCACGCAAGGAGCGCAAGCAGGGGCAGGTGGCCGCGGTGTTCCTGATCGGCTACGGCGCGCTGCGTTTCATTGCCGAGTATTTCCGCGAGCCCGACGACTTCCTGGGCCTGCGGGCGCTCAATCTGAGCCAGGGCCAATGGCTCAGCGTGCCGATGGTCATCGCCGGCATCGCGCTCTGGTTCTGGTTCGGCCGCAGCGGCAAGACCGCGGCTGCCGCACGCGCTTGATCCGGAAGTTCGCAGGGTAAGTCCCAGCCCGCGCAGCGGGTTCGCCGCCTTGCGCCGGCTGGCGTGCAAGCTCAGAATTACGCGTAATTACAGGAAATTACGCGGCCACGATCCCATGCGCCTGGTCCCCAACTCCCTGCACGACGAAGTCGCCGCCACGCTGCGCGAGCAGATCTTCGACGGCACGCTGGCGCCCGGCAGCTTCGTGGACGAGGCCGCGCTGTGCGAGCGGCTTTCCATCTCGCGCACGCCGCTGCGCGAGGCGCTCAAGGTGCTCACCGCCGAAGGCCTGCTGCGGCACGAGCCGCGCCGCGGCTGCTTCGTGCGAGAGGTGACCGAGCGCGACCTCGACGAGATATTCCCGGTCATCGCGCTGCTCGAAGGCCGCTGCGCCTACGAGGCCGCCCGCAACGCGAGCGATGCCGAACTGCACGAACTCGATGCGCTGCACGAACGGCTGGTGCGCCATGCCAAGGCGCGCCGCATCAACGACTACTACGCCACCAACCACATCATCCATGAGGCGATCATCAAGCTCGCCGACAACAAGTGGCTGGCCCAGGTCATAGGCGACCTGCGCAAGATACTGAAGCTCGCGCGCCTGCAGCAGCTGCATGCGCCCGGCCGGCTGGAGCAGAGCCTGTCGGAGCACCTGGCCGTTTTCGCGGCACTGAAGGCACGCGACAGCGAAGGCGCCGACGCCGCCATGCGCACCCACATGCTGCGCCAGCGCGAGGCGCTGCGCGAAGTGATGCGCCATCAGAAATCCAGGGTGATGTCATGAGCATCCCCTCGAGCATTGGAGTCCCCCGATGAGTGCGACCGAATGGTTCCAGGCCCGGCTGCGGTCCGGTGAAGGCTCGAAGGTGCCGGTGGCGCCGGAGAGCACGGTAAAGAATGCGTCCAGGAGCGCCCCCAAGCCCAGCGCGCGCTCCACCGCCGAGCGTCTGCAGGTCACGCTGCGCAAGGCCGACGAGGCCCTGTCGCCGCGTGCCCTGCGCCGCGTGCTGGCCGAGCTGCAGGCGGTGATCGATCCGCGCGTGAGCGAGGTCGAGGGCGGGCGCCGCGCGCACGCCATCGCGGACGCCTACCGCGCCGCCACTGCCGAGGAGCGCCGCGACTACTGGGCGCTGATGAGCGAGCACTTCGCCGCCGACGCGCAAAAGCTCAAGGCCGCCCGCGACCAGCACCAGGCCGCGGTCGGCACCCCCGACGAAGGCCAGGCCGAACTGCGCCTGCGCCGCGCGCTGGTGTCGCCGCGCATGCGCCTGCTGCAGCGCTTCGCGGTCGAGCCCGAGGGCATGCGCTTCCTGGTCGACCTGCGTGCCGACCTGCTGCCGTGCCTGAAGGCCGACAAGCGCCTGATCGCGCTCGACGCGGAGCTGGAGCACCTGTTCTCCACCTGGTTCGACGTGGCCTTCCTCGAGCTGCGCCGCATCGACTGGGACTCGCCGGCCTCGCTGATCGAGAAGCTCATCCGCTACGAGGCAGTGCACGACATCAAGAGCTGGTCCGACGTGAAGAACCGGCTCGACGACAGCGACCGTCGCTGCTACGGCTTCTTCCATCCGCGCCTGCCCAACGAGCCGCTGATCTTCGTCGAGGTGGCGCTGGTCGACCGCATCAGCGACGGCATCACGCCGCTGCTCGACGAAGCCGCCGCGCCGGTGCTGCCGGCCAAGGCCACCACCGCCATCTTCTATTCGATCAGCAACACGCAGAACGGCCTGCGCGGCGTGAGCTTCGGCGACTCGCTCATCAAGCGCGTGGTCGAGACCCTGCAGGACGAGCTGCCTCGCCTGAAGACCTTCGCCACGCTGTCGCCGATTCCGGGCTTTCGCACCTGGCTTGCGAAGAACGCGGCCGAACTGCTGCCGCGGCTGGACGAAAAGCGCGAAGCCGAGCTCGGCCGGCTCGTCGGTTCGATGCCGCCCACCGCGGAGCGCCTGCTCGCCGCCGTGGATGCGGCCGCCGGCCTGGAGCCCAAGTCGCCGCTGCGCCAATGGCTCATGCAGGCCGCCGCCGAATACCTGGGCCGGGCGCTGGTCGACGGCACGCCGGCCGATCCGGTGGCGCGCTTCCATTTGGGCAATGGCGCGCGCGTCGAACGCCTGAACTGGGCGGGCGACCCGTCGCCCAAGGGACACAAGCAGTCGTACGGCCTGATGGTCAATTACCTGTACGACCTCAAGCGGCTTGACAAACATCGCACCTGGCTGGCGGACGGCAAGGTGGCAGTGTCGGGAGACATCGAAAGCCTGTTCTTCAAAAAAGGCTGAGGTCCGAAAAAGAGCGCAACAGCGAGCAAGCAAGCAAGTGCCAGTGCCGGCGCAAGACACGCCGGCGGCCGCATGGGGCGGCGAATCCACAACGACAGGAGACGAGACAAATGAATTCGAACTTCCAACGCCGCGACGTCCTGCGCGTGGCCGCCGCCGGTGCGGCCATGCTTTGCGGCGCGGCGCGCGCCCAGCAGAACTGGCCGGGCAAGCCGGTGACGCTGGTCGTGCCGTTCCCGGCGGGCGGCGGCACCGACGCGTTCGCGCGGCCGCTGTCGGGCCAGTTCTCGCGGCTGACGAACCAGTCGCTCATCATCGACAACCGCGGCGGCGCGGGCGGCACGCTGGGGGCCAGCATCGCGTCGAAGGCACCCGCGGATGGCTACTCGCTCTTCATGGGCGCGGTCCACCATGCAATCGCGCCTTCCGTCTACCCCAAGCTCGACTACGACATCGAGAAAGACTTCGTCCCGCTGATGCTGCTGGCCAATGTGCCGCAGGTGGTGGTGGTCAACCCGAAGCGGGTGCAGGCCACGAGCATCAAGGAGCTCATCGCGCTGGCCAAGCGCAGCCCCGGGCAGCTCAACTACGGCTCGGCCGGCGCGGGCACCTCGCACCACCTGGCGGGCGAGCTGTTCAAGCTGCAGACCGGCACCTTCATCACCCACATTCCGTACCGCGGCGCCGGCCCGGCGCTGGCCGACCTGATCTCCGGCAACGTCGACCTGATGTTCGACGGCCTTGGCTCCTCGGCCCAGTACATCAAGAGCGGCCGCATCAAGGCGCTGATGGTGGCCGGCAGCAAGCGCAACCCGGCATTTCCCGACGTACCATGTGCGGCCGAAGTCGGCCTGCCCGACTACACCGTCACCACCTGGTACGGCCTGTGGGCTCCCCGGCGCACCCCGGCCGAGGTGCAGCCGCAGATCATCGATGAAATGAAGAAAGTGCTCGCAAGCGACGACATCAAGAACATCTGGGCCCAGAACGGCTCGGAGATCCCGACCATCACCGGCGCCGCCTACGGCAGCTTCGTGAATTCAGAAATCAAGCGATGGGCGACGGTGGTCAAGGCCTCGGGCGCGAAGATCGAATGAGCATTGGCGAGCAGCGGGGCAGCCAGGTCTCGTTGCGCCGCGACGGCGCAGTCGCTTTCGTCATGCTCTCGAACGCGGGGCGGCTCAATGCAATGACGCGCGCCATGTGGCGCACGCTGCGCGCCGTGTTCGACGACCTGCGCGACAGCAGCGAAAGCGACGGCCACCTGCGCTGCGTCGTGGTGCAAGGGGAGGGCGGTGCCTTCTGCGCGGGCGGCGACATTTCCGAGTACCCGTCGTTCCGCTTCGAAGAGCCGAGCCTGCGCGAGTTCCACGAGAACGAGGTGTGGGCCGCGCTGCAGGCGATGCTCGACTGCCCGCTGCCGCTGGTCGCGCAGATCGAAGGCGCCTGCATGGGCGCGGGCATCGAGATCGCGAGCTGCTGCGACATCCGGCTGGCCGGCGATTCCGCGAAGTTCGGCGCGCCCATTGCGAAGCTCGGCTTTCCGATGGCGCCGCGCGAGGCCGCGCTGGTGCACGGCGCCATCGGCGACGTGCTCGCGCGCGACATGCTGCTGGCCGCCGGCGTGCACGGCGCCCGGCGGCTGTACGACGCGGGCTTTCTGCTGAGCGTGCTGCCAGACAACGAAGTGGCCGCCGCCGCGCGCGACCATGCCACGCGCATCGCCGCGCTCGCGCCGCAGGCGGCGCGCCTGCACAAGAAGACCTTTTCCGCGCTGCGCGCCGGTGCGCCCTCGGCCCACGGCCTGCTGGCCACCGCCTACGACTATGCCGACTCCGCCGAACACCGCGAAGGCATCGACGCCTTCCTTGCCAAGCGCAAACCGAATTTCTGAAGTACCTGCCCGATGAAGAAGCCTGCCAACGCCAACCTGTTCGCCGCCTTGCGCGCGGCCTTTCCCGCCGACCTCGACGCCATTGCCGTGGAGACCGACGACGGCCTGTTCTATTCGTGGCGCGACCTCGATCGCGCCAGCGCCATGATCGCCAACCTGCTCGATGCACTGAAGCTCGAGAAGGGCGCGCGCATCGCCGTGCAGGTCGAGAAGTCGGTCGAGGCGATGCTGCTGTACCTCGCCACCTTGCGCGCGGGCTACGTGTTCCTGCCGCTGAACACCGCCTACCAGAGCGCCGAGATCGAATACTTCATCGGTAACGCCGAGCCCGCCGTGGTGGTGTGCACCAGCCGCAACGCGCCGTGGGTCGGCCCCATCGCCAACGCGGCGGGCACGAAGCACGTCTTCACGCTGGACGACGACCGCACCGGCACGCTGCTCGAAGTGGCGGCGCAATGCAGCGACCGGCACACGCCGGCGCACCGCAAGGCCGACGACATGGCCGCCATCCTCTACACCAGCGGCACCACCGGGCGCAGCAAGGGCGCGATGCTGTCGCACGGCAACCTGCTGTCGAACGCCGAGGTGCTGAAGGACTACTGGGGCTGGACCGAAGCCGACGTGCTGATCCACGCGCTGCCCATCTTCCATGTGCACGGCCTGTTCGTGGCGCTGCACGGCGCGCTGCTCAACGGCAGCAAGATGCTGTGGTTCTCCAGGTTCGAACCCAAGCGCGTCGTGCAGAAGCTGCCCGAGGCCACGGTGTTCATGGGCGTGCCCACGCTGTACGTGCGGCTGCTGGCGGAGCCGGGCCTCACGCGAGAGGCGGTGCGCAACATGCGGCTGTTCATCGCCGGCTCCGCGCCGCTCCTCATCGAGACCTTCGAGGAGTGGCGCGAGCGCACCGGCCACACCATCCTGGAGCGCTACGGCATGAGCGAGACCGCCATGCTCACCTCCAACCCCTACAGGCCCGAGCAGGGCGAGCGCCGCGGCGGCACCGTCGGCTTCGCGCTGCCTGGCGTGCAACTGCGCGTGCGCGACGACAGCGGCCGTGATTGCACCACCGACGAGATCGGCAACATCGAGGTCAGCGGGCCCAACGTGTTCTCGGGCTACTGGCGCATGCCCGAGAAGACGAAGGAGGAGTTCACCGCCGACGGTTTCTTCAAGACCGGCGACGTGGGCAAGATCGACGGCCTGGGCTACATCACCATCGTCGGGCGCAGCAAGGACTTGATCATCAGCGGCGGCTACAACGTGTACCCGGCCGAGATCGAGGGCTACATCAACGAGATGGCCGGCGTGGCCGAGAGCGCGGTGGTCGGCGTGCCGCACCCCGACTTCGGCGAGGTGGGCGTGGCCATCGTCATTCCCAAGGCCGGCGCCGCGCTCGACGCCGAAGCCATCGTGGCCGACCTCAAGTCGAAGCTCGCGAACTTCAAGATCCCCAAGCGCTGCTTCGTGGTGCCGGAGCTGCCGCGCAACACCATGGGCAAGGTGCAGAAGGCGCTGCTGCGCGCGGAGCACAAGGCGCTGTTCGCGAGCTGACCGCAGGTCGTCTCATGCCGCGGGCGCGAGCCCATTCATCAGCCCGCTGCGCGCGTGGCAGTTGATGTACTCGTAGCTCTGCTCGTCGGCCTTCAGCACCGACACCTCGTGGTACACGCGCAGCTGCAGCTGGAAGTTCAGCGCCTGCACGTAGCGCATGAAGCTGCCGAAGATCGCGACGTGCGTCGGGTGCGACTCGGCCCAGCGCTCCATGTCGGCCAGCGAGTGCCAGTAGCTCAGGCCGAAGGACTTCTGCAGCGGCTTGCCGTGCGTGTCGAGGTGGTGCATGTAGCGGTTGCTGTAGCAGCCGATGCCCAGGCCCTGGTCGCGCAGGAAGTCCATGCCTTCGCGCAGCACGGGCTCCATTTCCTGCAGGTAGAGCGTGCGTTCCTGGCCGCTGGTGTCGGTCCACTCCTGGCCGGAGCGGATCATCGCGATGTTCTCGTGGCCGGCGATGCGCACGCGCTGCCCCGGCACCGGCGCGCCGGCGATCACCGCGCGCGTGCCTGACGGCGCCATGGCGTCGGTCTGCGAGAGCGGGATCCGGTCGCGCATCGATCCCCAGTAGCCGTGCTCCTGCAGCTCGCCGCTGACGCCGCCCATCACCACGCCCACGCCCTCCATGCGGTCGGGCGTGTTGAACATGGTCTCGAAGTGCTGCACGCGTGGCGACGCGATCTCGCGGAAGTAGCCGAGGCCTTCCGTGAGCCGCTCGTCGGCGCGCCACCATGCGTCGACAGCGGGCGTGGCGCACCAGCGCCTGAACGCATCGGGGTCGCGCCAGTAGGCGATGGCGATCATGTTGTCGAAGCCGTCGGCATCGACGTGGTGCGTGAGGTCGTGGTGGCCCGGCCCGTCGGGCAGGGCGAAGTCGCGCGCGATCTTCATCAGCGCGGCGCAGGCGTGGCCCTGCATGTCCGCGCCGCGCGACTGCACGCCGAAGTACCCCATGACCACCTGCGTGGTCGATACGGGCGCGCGGGCCGACCACACGGGGTAGGGTGGAGCGTAGTCGTCCTCCACGCGGCGGTGGCGCGTGCGGGGGCACTTCAGGTGTTCGGCGATGGCGGATTCCACGGCTCGGCTCCTTCGGTGTCAGGCCACGACCGGCTCGGCCGCGCTGCCCTCGGGCTCGGGCGTGAGCTGCACCACCATGGGCTCGCGGCGCGTCTTGTTCAGCAGCAGCTGCGTGACGTCGGGGCGCGAGTAGTGCCCGCTGGGGTCCGCCGCGGCCTTGGCGAGCGAGATCATGCCGAGGTCGATGTCGGCGACGACCAGGCCTTCCTCGTCCTCCGCCAGCGGCGTGCCCAGCGGTGAACCGTCGGGCGCGTAGATGCGCGCGTGGCCGCCGCCCACGCCCAGCATCTGCTGCTTGCCGGCGTCGGTGCACATCAGCTCGCTCATGGCCTTGGAAACGGTGGCGCAGGGCGCGATCACGAAGCAGCCGCCCTCGACCGCATACACCTGGCTCGCTGCGTTGTTGACTTCCTGCCCCAGTGCGTAGGCCGCGCTGCGATAGAGCGAGAAGCTGGGCCAGGCAGCGCAGTGGATCTGCTCGTTCTGCGCATACATGGCGTACTTGCTGAGCGGCTGCAGATGCTCCCAGCAGCACAGCGAGCCGATGTTGCCGATGGGCGTTTCCACCACGTGCAGGTCGGCGCCGTCGCCTTCGCCGAACACGGTGCGCTCCACGTGCGTGGGCTTGAGCTTGCGGCGCGTCTGCACGGTGTTGCCCTGGTCGTCGATCAGCGCCTGCGCGATGTAGAGGCTGCCCGCCGACTTCTCGCTGAAGCCGAAGGACAGCCAGATCTTGTGCTTGCGCGCCGCGGCGTTCAGCCGCTCGAACTCGGCGGAGCCGATGACCAGGGAGTTGTCGTGGTAGCGCTGCACGAACTGCATGCCCCATGCCGGCGAGTCGAGCCATATCCACCATGGGTAGCCGGGGATCCAGGTCTCGGGAAAGGCGATGAGCTGCACGCCCTGCTTCGCGGCCTGCGCCATCAGGTCGATGGTCTTGTCGATGGTGGCGTCGAGGTCGAGGAACACGGGCGCGGCCTGAACGGCGGCGACGCGCAGCTTGGGGTGGACGGTGGTCGGCATGGTGGATCTCCAGGTGCTATGAAAGTAACGAACCGCAGGCCGCGCGCACCGGGTTTGCGCTGTGGCATGCGGGTTGCTTGAAGCGTAAATTCGCGCCGCCGGAACGGCTTGACCAGGATTGGCCGCGTTCTTGTTCCAGCGTTGCATGCACCAGTCCGCGCCGTTCGCGGGCTTTCCGAGGAACCCCCCGATGACCCAGTTGATCAGCACCGACGCCGTCTCGCGCAACCAGCGGCTCGCCTACTGGACCGACATGATCTGCAACGTCTACGTGCAGCTCGGCTGCGACCCGGTGCACGAGGGCGACACGGGCGATTTCGAGGGCAGCATCCGCCAGCACACGCTGCCGGGCCTCGACGTGTCGGTGGTCACCTCAGCGCCGCAGAAGGTGATGCGCACGCCGGGCCACATCTCGAGATCGAGCGACGACTACTTCCTCGTGAGCATCCAGGCGCGCGGCCACGGCGTGGTGCGCCAGGACGGTCGCGACGCCGTGCTGTCGGCCGGCGACTTCGCGCTGTACGACAGCACGCGGCCCTACCAGCTGCTGTTCGACGAGGCCTTCGAGCAGATCGTGCTGAAGCTGCCCGGCGAGCGCCTGCGCAGCGAACTGCGCGACACCGAGGCGCTGACGGCCACCACGGTGTCAGGCCGCGAAGGCGCGGGGCACCTGCTGCTGGGCATGATCCGCACGCTGCGGGAGGACATCGACACGCTGCAGCCCGCCTCGGCGCTGGCCGTGGCCCACGGGGTGCAGAACATCCTGGTGGCGGGGCTGCAGACATTGCCGGCGGCGCGCGCGCCGGCGCTCAGCAATCTCACGGCGTACCACCTGGCGCGCGTGAAAAGGCGCATCGACGAGCAGCTCGCCGATCCGTCGCTGTCGGTGGGTACGCTGGCAGCGGAGCTGGGCATGTCGGTGAGCCACATCCACCGCGTGTTCAAGAGCGAACCGCTCACGCCGTCGCAGTACATCTGGGAGCGCCGGCTCGAGGCCTGCAGCCGCGACCTCCTGGAGCCGCGCCTGGCGGGCCGCCCGGTGGGGGAGATCGCCTACGGGCGGGGCTTCAACGACGCGGCCCATTTCAGCCGTGCCTTCAGGGAGCGCTTCGGGTGCTCGCCGCGCGAGTGGCGGCAGCGGGTGCAGCAGTAGCCGGAGCTGCCGGACCGGCAGCTCGCCGTCTTCAGCCGTGCAGGCCCTTCCAGAGCATGTAGGCCGCCAGCAGGTACAGGATGCTCGCGAACACGCGCTTGAGCTTCTTCACCGGCAGGCTGTGCGCGGCCTTGGCGCCCAGCGGCGCGGTGAGCACGCTGCACGCCGCGATCACCGCGAGCGCCGGCAGCCAGATGTAGCCGAAGGAGCCGGCCGGCAGGCCGTCGACGGATTGGCCGCTGACCACGTAGCCCGCCACGTTGGCCACCGCGATCGGAAAGCCCAGCGCCGCGCTCGTGGCCACGGCGTTGTGGATGGCGATGTTGCACCACGTCATGAACGGCACGCTGATGAAGCCGCCGCCCGCGCCCACCAGGCCCGAGATGAAGCCGATGGCGCCGCCCGCCGCGAGCTGGCCGCCCGTGCCCGGCATCTGCCGCGTGGGCTTGGGTTTCTTGTCGAGGAACATCTGCGTGGCCGAGAAGCCCACGAACAGCGCGAAGACGATGGCGAGCGCCGTGCCCTTGAGCAGCGCGAACACGCCCAGGCTGCCCACGAGGCTGCCGATGACGATGCCGGGCGCGAGCCGCTTCACGATGTCCCAGCGCACCGCGCCGCGCTTGTGGTGCGCACGCACGCTCGACACCGAGGTGAAGATGATGGTGGCCATGGAGGTTGCGATGGCCATCTTCACCGCCAGGTCGGCCGGCACGCCGCGGTGGCCCATGATGATCGTGATGAACGGCACCATCATCATGCCGCCCCCGATGCCCAGCAGGCCCGCGAGAAAGCCGGTACCGAGGCCGAGTGCCGCGAGTTCGGCGATGAGCAGGGGGTCGAGCAGGGCGGTGATGTTCACGGTGGCGCAGGGAAGGGAAAGTGCTTCTGCAAAAAGCAGCGGCCCCGTGCAACTGGTGCAGGGGGCCGCGGCGGGAAAAGGTGTCTGCAGATGATGTGCCGGACCCGCATCCTGAACCAGGGTTCAGGTGGGCGAGGGCAGCAAGACTTCGGGTTCATCTGACGCGAGATGATCACGCCCGTCTAGCGATGTACCAAGCCCGGCTCCGGAGAGCATTGGAACAAGGAAATATTAAGCCCGACACGTCTGCAGACAGTTCGGATTTTACGCCTCCCTGCCTGTGTCCGACGAATTCATTCAGAGCAAATGTCCATCGCCGGCAAGGGCTTGATCGAGTCTCTGAATGAGCTGCGCGGCCTTCGGGTCTTTTTCCGCCGTATCGGGGGCGGTGCCTGCTGCCTCGGCGGGAGGTACTGCCGCGGGCGCGGCGGCGGCAGTGGCCTGCTGCGCGGCCAGGTCGAAGGCCAGGTTCAGCGAGGCCAGCACCGCGATGCGGTCGCGGGCCTTGACTTTTCCCGCATCGCGGATCTTGCACATGGCAGCGTCCACGCGTTCGACGGCTTCGCGCAGCTGCGCTTCGCCGCCGTCGGGGCAGCCGAGCAGATAGCTCTGGCCCATGATCTGTACTTCAATCTGCTTCATGCGGAGGGGTCTTGGGGAGGTGGTTCAGCCGGCAGCCGTTCGAGCAGCGCGTCGAGGCGCGTGCGGGCCGCGGCGAGCCGCGACTTCAGTGCGTCGCGTTCGCGCGTGAGCGCATCGACCTGTTCCTGCAGCAACTCATTGGTGCGCTGCACCTCTTCGTGACGCACGAGCAGGCGTTCGACACGCTCGGCGATCTGGTCGATGGGGCTGGATGCGGGCATGGTTGGCGATTGTAGTTTCCCTGGGAGGGGCCCTTCGCCGTGCTCGGGCGAGGGGGCGTGCAGGCATGGATTCTGCGGCCTTCCACCGGCGTTTCAAACTACTCGCTCAGCCGCACATAGGTGGCGAGCAGCGCGCTCTTGGCCGCCACGCCCAGCAGCACCGGGTCGGCCGCGCTCTCGATCACCGGCAGTCGCTCGCCACGGTGCTCCAGGAAGCGCTGCAGCGCTTCGCCCAGGCCGGTGTCGGCGGTGATCGGCAGGATCGCCTGCGAGAGCAGGGCGCCGGCCGTGGTTTCGGCCGGCGCTGCGCCCAGCGCGGCCAGCGGCACCACGCCCAGGTAGCGCCCGCCGGCATCGACCACGTACAGGTACTTCACCGGGTGCTGCAGGAAGAGCCTGCTCATCGCCTCGCGGTCCGCCTCGGGGCCGACCACGGTCTCGGCCGGCTGCACCAGGTCGCGCACGTGCAGCCCGCGCAGGCGCAGTTGCGCGTCGCGCTGCTCGTTGCGGCGCAGCGTGATCTCGTACATGGAGCCGGCATTGGCCGAGCGCGCGATGAAGTACGCGATGACGCTCGCGGCCATCAGCGGCAGCATGACCTGATAGCTCAGCGTCATCTCGAAGATCATCAATATCGCCATCAGCGGCGCCTGCGTAGCTCCCGCCAGGAAGGCGCCCATGCCGACGATGGCATAGGCGAAAGGCGCGGAGCTGGAAGCCGGCCACAGCGCCTGCACCGCCAGCCCGAACAGCGCACCGATCATGCAGCCGAAGAACAGCGCCGGCGTGAACACGCCGCCCACGGCGCCCGAGCCGGCGGTGGCCATGGTCGCGGCCGCCTTGGCGACCAGCACCATCGCGATCAGCGTCCAGGGCCACGGCGTGTGCAGCACCGCGTTGACCACGCTGTAGCCGTTGCCCCAGACCTCGGGCATCGGTACGGAAATGGCGCCCATCAGCAGCCCGCCCAGCGCCAGCCGCCACGGCAGCGCGAGCGGCAGCCTGGCGAACAGCGCGCGGCTGCCCTGCAGCGCACGCAGGAACCCGACGGACGCAAAGCCCAGCAGCACGCCGAGCACGCAGAACAGCACCACCTCCGCGCCGTGGATCTCGGGGAACGCCGGCATCTTGTAAGGCGGCTGATAGCCCGGCAGCGCGCGCATCGCGACGTTCGCCACCACCGACGCGATGATGATCGGCCCCACGCTTTCCATCGCGATCGAGCCCAGCACGATTTCGGCGACGAAGAAGGCGCCCGCGATGGGCGCGTTGTAGGCGGCCGTGAGGCCGGCGGCGGCGCCGCAGGCCACCAGCAGCCGCAGCCGTTCCGCCGGAAAGCGCAGCAGCCGCCCCAGTTGCGAGGCGGCCAGCGCCGCGAGCTGCACCATCGAGCCTTCGCGCCCTATGGAGCCGCCGGTGCCGATGCTCACCAGCGACGACGCGCTGCGCACCAGCGTCTGCGCGACTGGAATGCGTCCGTCGCCAAGCACGATCGCTTCCATGTAGTCGGAGGTGGCGCTTCGCTCCGCCACGCGCTTGGCAAGCACCAGCAGCAGGCCCGCCACCAGCCCGCCGAGCGTGGGGCAGGCCACGCGCGCCCACCACGGCAGGTGCCTGGCCATGGCCACCAGCCCTTCCCCGGGGCCCAGCACCAGATGCTCGAAGCCGTAGAGCGCCGCGCGGAAAAGTTCGGTCGCCAGCGTGCCGAGCAGGCCCGCGGCAATGGACCAGAGCAGCATCGACTGCCAGCCCGAAACGCCGAAAAGCCGCTGCAGCGCGGAACGAATATTCAGGAAAACCGAGGCCGGGCGCATCGCTGCGATGTTAGCGGTGCGCAACTTTCGGCTTAAATCGTGTCGGACAGGGCCTAAAATCCCGCCCGTTGGTGCCTGCGGCGTGGTTCACGCGCCGCGGTTCAACGGGAAGCAGGAGTGAAGGTCCCCCGAACGCCCTCGAGCGCGTACCGGGCCGGGCCCAAGCCGCCTGCGCTGCCCCCGCAACGGTCAAGCAGACGACGCCGCAAGGCGTCACCCCTCTCCACTCAGCCACTGGGCACCCTGAAACAGGTGCCTGGGAAGGCGGCGAGGGGCGTTCTGCCAGCCCGGATACCGGCCAACAAGGCGGCTGCCGCATGCACGGAAAAAAAGAATCCGTGCGCGAGGCAGCCATTGCGCCCAGGTGCCGGCGGGGAAGCCGGCACGGGGCATTGACGTTCGTTCGGCACATTTCATGATTTCCCACGCTTCCGTTTTCCGTGGCCGCGCTCCTGCGCGCCGTCTCCGCTTCGCCTGCCTGCCGCTGGCGCTGGCATCCGCCTTCGGCGGCCTGGCCCATGCGCAACAGGCGCCCACCCTCGGCGAGACGGTGGTCACGGCCAACCGCACGCCGCAGGCGCTGTCTGACCTGGTGGGCGACGTGTCGATCATCGACCGCCAGACCATCGAGCGCAGCGGCGCCACCGGCGTGGCCGACGTGCTGGCGCGCCTGCCCGGCATCGAGATCTCGCGCACCGGCGGCATCGGCAACACGACGAGCCTGTACATCCGCGGCGCGGAAACGCGCTTCACGGCCGTCTACCTCGACGGCGTGCGCATCGACTCGCAATCGACCGGCGGCGCCGGCTGGGAAGGCATCCCGCTGTCGCAGATCGACCGCATCGAAGTGCTGCGCGGCCCGGCCGCCGCGGTGTACGGCTCGGACGCCATCGGCGGCGTGATCCAGCTCTTCACCAAGCGCGGCGAGGAGGGCGTCTCGCCCTACGCGGGCATCGGCTTCGGCAGCTACGGCCTGCGCAGGATCGAAGGCGGCGTGAGCGGGAAGTCGGGCCTGTTCGACTACTCCTTCGGTGTCGAGCATGAAGAAAGCAAGGGCTACAACGTGCAGCCGGTCGACAAGCGCAATGTGGTCAAGGACGGCTTCACCAGCCCCGACCGCGACGGCTACAACAGCACCTCGGGCAACGTGAAGCTGGGCTTCCAGATCACGCCCGACCAGCGCATCGACGCCACGCTGCTCGCGAGCGACATCAAGGCCGGCTACGACGCCACCGTGTCGTACAGGACCAAGCTGCCGTTCCTGTTCGCCAACGACATCTCCAGCAACACGCTGCGCACCGCCGGCCTCACCTGGTCGGCCAAGTGGAACGACGTCTACAGCACCCGCGTGCAGATCACCGATTCGCAGTCGGTCTACAAGACGCAGCCTTCGTTCTACCGCACCGAAACCCACCTGCGCGGCTACCTGTTCCAGAACGAATTCCGCTTCGGCCCACACCTGGTGACGGCCACCCTGGAACGCCGCGAAGACGCGCTCGACAACGCGCCCACCACCAGCTCGAAGCTGCTGTCGCGCGACCGCGCGCAGGACGCGCTGTCGCTGGGCTACGGCTTCGTGCAGGGCCCGCACTCGCTGCAGCTGCATGTGCGCCACGACCGCGACAGCGAATTCGGCGGCAAGACCACCGGCAGCGCCGCCTACGGCTATGCCATCACGCCGTCGCTGCGCTTCACGGCCTCGGCCGGCACCGCCTTCCGCGTGCCCACGCTCTACCAGCGCTTCAGCGAATACGGCCTGGCCACGCTGCAACCCGAATCCAGCCGCAACGTCGAACTGGGCCTGCAGTACACCGAAGGCGCCTCGCACGCCGGCATCGTGGTCTACAACAAC
The DNA here is from genome assembly GCF_003019815.1 of Variovorax sp. PMC12. Lineage (NCBI taxonomy): Bacteria > Pseudomonadati > Pseudomonadota > Betaproteobacteria > Burkholderiales > Comamonadaceae > Variovorax > Variovorax sp. PMC12. The sequence continues at coordinate 1,498,210 of NZ_CP027773.1, read as the reverse complement.
CAGGTGCGCAACCTGATCAGCTTCGACGGCACCGCCAAGGGCTGCGCCTCCTCCTTCGGCTGCTACAGGAACACGGCGCGCGCCCGCTACCAGGGCGTCACGCTGTCGGGCGGCCACCGCATCGGCGACGTCACGCTGCGCACCTCGCTCGACTTCCAGGACCCGCGCGACCTCGGCACGCACAACCTTTTGGCTCGCCGTGCGCAGCGCCACGCCACCTTCGGTGCCGACTGGCGCGTCGCCGGCTGGACGCTGGGCGCCGAGGTGCAGACCTCGAGCCGCCGCTACGACGACGCCGCCAACAGCGTCAAGCTCGGCGGCTACACCGTGCTGAACCTGTCGGCCAGCAGGCAGCTCACGCGCGACCTGAACCTGATCGCGCGGGTCGACAATGTGGGCAACAAGGACTACCAGTACGCACGCCTGTACGCCACCGCCGGCCGCACCGCGTACGTCGGTCTCAAGTGGACGCCGCAATAAGCAACCCCTCGCAAGCAAGCGACACCGCCGGTGCCGCGGCGGCCGCCTGCGCCGCGGTGCTGGTGGCCGCGCCGGCCTCGGGGCAGGGCAAGACCACGGTCGCGGCCGCGCTCGCGCGGCTGCACACGCGGCAGGGCCGGCGGGTGCGGGCCTTCAAGTGCGGGCCCGACTTCCTCGACCCGCTCTGGCTCGCGCTGGCCACCGGCGCGCCGGTGCATTCGCTCGACCTCTGGATGACCGGCGAAGCCGACTGCCGCGAGCGCCTGCGTGCGGCGGCGGCCGACTGCGACCTGCTGATCGTCGAAGGCGTGATGGGCCTGTTCGACGGCACGCCGAGCGCGGCCGACCTGGCCGTGCGCTTCGGCCTGCCGGTGCTGGCCGTGATCGATGCGCATGCCATGGCCGGCACCTTCGGGGCGCTGGCCTACGGCCTGCAGAACTTCCGGCCCGGCCTGCCGTGGGCCGGCGTGCTGGCCAACCGCGTGGGCAGCGAGCGCCATGCCGGCATGCTGAAAGACGCGCTGCGCGAGCCTTCTCAATGGCTCGGCGCCTTGCCGCGCGACGCGGACTTCACGCTGCCGGAGCGGCACCTGGGGCTGGTGGTGGCGGACGAACTGGGCAACGCGATGGCGCGCCTCGACGCCGTGGCCGACGTGCTGGCCGGCACGCCGCTGGGGCAGATGGACATCGCGCAACTGCCGCAGGTGCGCTTCGATGCCGCACCGCATGTCGCGAACATGCAGCCGCTGCTGGCCGGCCGCACCATCGCCATCGCACGCGATGCCGCCTTCTCTTTCATCTACCCCGCGAACCTCGACGTGCTCACCGCACTGGGGGCGCGCCTTTCCTTCTTCTCGCCGCTCGCGGGCGACGCCTTGCCCGCTTGCGATGCGGTCTGGCTGCCCGGCGGCTACCCGGAGCTGCACGCCGAGGCGCTGTCGCGCTGCGAACCGATGCGCGCCGCGCTGGCGGCCCATGTGGCGGCCGGCAAGCCCGTATGGGCCGAGTGCGGCGGCATGATGGCGCTGTTCGAAGAGCTGGCCACGCATGAAGGCGCGGAGGCCGGCAACGTGCATCGCCTGTGGGGCCTGCTGCCCGGCAGGGTGACCATGCAGAAGCGGCTGGCCGGCCTCGGCCCGCAGCAGTTGCAGCTCGGCAGCCACGCCTTGCGCGGCCACACTTTCCACTATTCGCGCTGCGAGACACCGCTCGCGCCCGTCGCGCGCACCGCCCGGCCCGGCACGACCCAGGCCGTGGGCGCGCAGGGCGGCGAGGCGCTCTACGTGCACGGCCCTGTGCGCGCCAGCTATTTCCATGCGTGGTTCGCTTCCAGCCCCGAAGCCACCGCGCGACTTTTCGGCGCCATGCCCACCGAGTTGCAAAGCCATGCCCACCATGATCAAGCCCGCGACTGTTGAGCACGAGTTCATCCTCGGCGGCCAGAAGAGCGGCAAGTCGCGCCGCGCCGAGCAGCGCGCCGCCGACTGGCTCGCCGCTGAGCCGCGCACCCGCCGTGCCGTGATGATCGCCACCGCGCAGGCGTACGACGACGAGATGCAGGAGCGCATCGTGCGCCACCAGGCCGACCGTGCCGAGCGCGTGCCCGGCATGCGCACCATCGAGGAACCGATCGAACTCGCGCGTGCCGTGGTCACGCAGAGCACGCCCGACACGCTGGTGGTCGTCGACTGCCTCACGCTCTGGCTCACCAACCTGCTGATGCCGATGCCCGCCGAAGATGCCCGCCCTCCCACGCGCACGCCGTCCACGCACATGGGCATGCTCATGGTCGCGTTGCGCGAAGCGCGCGGCCCGGTGGTGCTGGTGGGCAACGAGATCGGCCTCGGCGTGATTCCGCTGGGCCGCGAGACGCGCGCATTCGTCGATGCGCTGGGCCGCCTGAACCAGGACGTGGCCGCCGCCTGCCACCGCGTGACGCTCATGGCGGCCGGCCTGCCGCTGAGCCTGAAGGTCCCCGCCGCATGAGCGCGAAAAAGATCCGGATTACGCTGGCCGCATGCGGCCTGGCGCTGTTCGCGCTGGCGGCGCACGCACTCGACGTGGTCGACGAGCGCGGCGTGACCGTGAGCCTGCGCGAGCCGCCGCGGCGCATCGTCACGCTGCTGCCTTCGCTCACCGAATCGGTCTGCGCGCTCGGCGCCTGCGACCGGCTGGTGGGCATCGACCGCTATTCCAATTCGCCCGAGCAGGTGAAGGCGCTGCCGCAAGTCGGCGGCGGGCTCGACCCGAACGTGGAGGCCATCGTCGCGCTCAAGCCCGACGCGGTGCTGCTCGCCAAGTCGTCGCGCGTCACCCAGCGGCTCGAGGCGCTGGGCGTGAAGGTGCTGGTGCTCGAGCCCAAGAGCCATGCCGACGTGCGGCGCGTGCTCGACAAGCTCGACCAGGTGCTGGGCACGCACGAGGCCCCCAGGGTCTGGCGCGTGATCGACGCCAGCGTGTCGGCCGCCGCGCAGTCGCTGCCCGCGAGCGCGAAAGGCCTGCGCGTGTACTTCGAAGTGAACAGCGCGCCCTACGCGGCGGGCGAGTCGTCGTTCATCGGCGAAACGCTCACCCGGCTCGGCGCGAAGAACATCGTGCCGGCTTCGCTCGGCCCGTTTCCCAAGCTCAACCCCGAATACGTGGTGCGCGCCAATCCCGACCTCATCATGGTCAGCGTGCGCAGCGCGCAGGGGCTGGAGCAGCGCCCCGGGTGGGCCGGCATCCGCGCGGTGCGCGAAGGCCGCATCTGCCGCTTCAGCGCCGAGCAGTCCGACGTGCTGGTGCGGCCCGGCCCGCGCATGGACGAGGCCGCGCGCCTCATGGCGCAGTGCCTGGGCGACAAGGGCGGCCGTCGGTGAACGCGGCGGTCAGGCACACGGCGCACCTGCGGCGGGTTCTGCTGCTGGGCTTCGGCCTGCTGGTGCTGGGCGCGGGGGCGATGCTGCTGGGCCTGGGCATCGGCAGCACCGGCTTCGAGAGCCTGCTGTCGGCACGGCACGACCCGGTGGCGCTGCAGATCGTGTGGGACATCCGCCTGCCGCGCACGCTCGGCGCCTGGCTGGCCGGCGCCTTGCTCGGGCTGGCGGGCGCGGTGGCGCAGGGGCTGTTCCGCAATCCGCTGGCCGACCCGTACCTGCTGGGCAGCGCCTCGGGTGCATCGCTGGGCGTGGCGCTGGCGCTGCTGATGTTCGGCGGTTCGGCCGCCAGCACGCAATGGGTGATGCGGCTCGGGCTGACGGGCGCGGCCTTCATCGGCGCGGTGGTGGCGGTGATGCTCACGCTGCTGCTCGCGCGCGGCGTGCAGCAGACGCTGCGGCTGCTGCTCGCGGGCGTGATCGTCGGCGTGGTGCTCGGCGCCGCCAAAGATCTCATCACCATCGCTTCGGCCGACATTCTCCAGGCCATCCAGGGCTTCATCCTCGGCAGCACCGGGCTGGTCGGCTGGAGCGCCTGCGCGGTGATGGCGATGGTCGGCGCGGTGTGCCTGCTGCTCGGCTGGGCGCTGGCGCCAGTGCTCGACGGGCTGGCGCTGGGCGAGGCCACGGCGCGCAGCCTGGGCCTGCCGCTGGGCGCGATGCGCGCGGCGCTGGTGGTTGTGCTCGCGCTGGCGACAGGCGCGGCCGTGGCTCAGACCGGGCTGATCGCCTTCGTCGGCCTGGCGGCGCCGCACCTGGTGCGCTCGATGGTGAAAACCACGCATGCGCGGCTCATCCTGTTGTCGGCGCTGATGGGCGGCTTGCTGCTGATGTCGGCCGACCTGCTGGCGCGCTGGCTGATCGCGCCGCAGGAACTGCCGGTGGGCGTGCTCACGGCGGTGCTGGGCGGCAGCTACCTGCTCTGGCTGATGCACCGGCGCAGCGCCCGCGGGGGCGTGGCATGAACAACGCACCGGCGCTCGAAGCGCGCCGCCTGAGCGCCACCCTCGGCGCCGCCGAGGTGCTGCACGGCATCGACCTGGCGCTCGCGTCCGGCCGCTGGACCAGCATCGTCGGGCCGAACGGCGCGGGCAAGTCGACCTTGCTCAAGGCGCTGGCGGGGCTGCTCGCGCACCGTGGCGAGGTGCGGCTGTTCGGCGAGCCGCAGGCGAAGATTCCGGCGCGCCTGCGGGCTCAGCGCTTGTCTTGGCTCGGCCAGAGCGGCACGGGCGAGGGCAGCGCCGACGACCTGATGGTCTACGACATCGCCATGCTCGGCCGGCTGCCGCACCAGCGCTGGCTGGCAGCGCCCAGCGCGGCCGACCGAGACGCGGTGGAGCGCGCGCTGCGCACCACCCAGGCCTGGGACTGGCGCGACCGCCCGCTTGGCCAGCTCTCCGGCGGCGAGCGCCAGCGCGTGCTGCTGGCGCGTGCGCTCGCGGTCGAGGCCGATCTGCTGCTGATGGACGAGCCGCTCGCCAACCTCGACCCGCCGCACCAGGCCGACTGGATGCAGACCGTGCGCGCCCTCGTCGCCCAGGGCAAGACCGTGGTCAGCGTGCTGCACGAATTGCCGATGGCGCTGGCCGCCGACGAACTGGTGGTGATGAACCACGGCCGCGTGGTGCACCACGGCACCTGCGGCGACCCGGCCACCCATGCGGCGCTGGAAAAGGTGTTCGACCAACGCATTCGCGTGCACCGCGTCGCGGACCAGTGGATCGCGCTGCCGCAGTAACCCACACACGAACCGAAGAATCATGCAGATCGAAACACCCCCCAGCGAGAAGCCTTACGAGAAACCCGAGGGCGAGCGCCGAGGCATCGTCATCGTCAACACCGGCGACGGCAAGGGCAAGAGCACGGCGGCCTTCGGCCTCGCGTTGCGTGCACATGGCCGTGGCAAGGCGGTGAAGATCTACCAGTTCATGAAGGTGCCGAGTGCCCGATTCGGCGAGCACCGGATGTTCGAGGAGATCGGCATTCCGATCGAGGGGCTGGGCGACGGTTTCAGCTGGAAGAGCCAGGACCTGGAGCGCTCGGGCCAGCTTGCGCGCGACGGCTGGGAGAAGGCGAAGGCGGCGATCATGTCGGGCGAGTTTTTTCTCGTGGTGCTGGACGAGATCACGTATCCGCTGATCTACGGCTGGCTGCCGCTCGAGGGCGTGCTCGAGACTTTGCGTGACCGGCCCAGGCATGTGCACGTGGCGCTGACGGGGCGCCGTTGTCCGCCGGAGATCATCGAGTTGGCCGATACGGTGACCGAGATGACTCTGGTGAAGCACGCTTTCAAGGCCGGGATTCCTGCGCAGCGTGGGATCGAGGACTGACGTGGGGCGCGCTCACGCCGACGGGGTACCTTGCTCCGCGAATGTCCCCCGGCCTTCGGCCTCCTCCTTTATTTCGCTGCGCAAGGCACCCCGCCAGCGTGAGCGTTCAGGGCACTTGTTGATCGGCCAGCACGAGAGCGGCGCTCGATGTGCACAGGGCGCCGGGTGCTCCCCGCAGCGAAATAAAGGAGGAGGCGAAGCCGGGGGACATTCGCGGAGGGGAGTACCCGGTGGCCTGTGCACCCACCCCGAAAGAGCAACGTGACCACCCCGACTTTCACTAAGGAAGAAGCCCGGGCGGTCTACCGCGCCATTCACGAACGCCGTGACATGCGTCATTTCGCAGGCGGGGAAGTGGCGCCTGAGGTGTTGCGCAGGCTGCTCGACGCGGCACACCACGCGCCCAGCGTCGGCTTCATGCAGCCCTGGCGCTTCATTCGCATTCGCGGCCAGGCGCTGCGTCAGCAGTTGCACCGCGTCGTCGAACAGGAACGCGTGCTCACGGCCCGCGCGCTCGGCGAGCGCGAAGACGAGTTCATGCGGCTCAAGGTGCAGGGCCTGCTCGACGCCGCCGAACTGCTCGTGGTGACCCTGGCGGACGGGCGCGAGAAGCACGTGTTCGGCCGCCGCACGCTGCCGCAGATGGACCTGGCCTCGGCCTCATGCGCCATCCAGAACCTCTGGCTCGCGGCGCGCGCCGAAGGGCTGGGCATGGGCTGGGTGTCGCTGTTCGATCCGGCCGAGGTGTCGGTGCTGCTCGGCCTGCCCGAAGGTGCCGAGCCCATCGCCTTGCTGTGCCTGGGGCCCGTGCACCAGTTCTACGAAGAGCCGATGCTGCAGCGCGAACGCTGGGCGACGCGCGAACCGCTCGCGTCGCTGGTGTTCGATGAAAGCTGGGGCCGTGCTTCGGACCTGTTCGACAACCCTTCTTCTCCCACGGAGCCGACCTGATGCTGGCCTTCGACACCGTTCTCTTCGAGCTTGCGCGCCTGTTCCTCTGGCCGGTGACGCTGGGCGTGCTGCTGTCTTTCGTCTATGCGGTGTATTGCCTCGGTGCCTTCGGCATCGAGTATGTGCAGCGCCGCCGCGATCCTTTGCGAGCGCTGGTGCTGCAACGCCACGCCGCCGCGAGCCAGGAGCAGATGGAGCTGGTCGTGCTCAAGCAACTCGAAGGCGTGCGGCTGTGCAGCCGCGTGGCGCCGATGCTGGGGCTGATCGCCACCATGATCCCGATGGGCCCGGCGCTGGTGGCCGTGGCTTCCGGTGAATCGCAGGGCGTGGCGCAGAGCCTGGCGCCGGCTTTCGCCAGCGTGATCGTGGCGCTGGCTTCGGCCTCCATTACTTTCGTGGTCTACACCGTGCGCCGTAGATGGCTCATGCGCGAACTGGTGACGATGCTGGACGCGCGGGACCGTCTCTCATGAGCCGGCGGCAGTTCTCCATCCTGAGCAGCCTGGACAGCGACGACGACGATCCGGTGCTCTCGACCATCAACCTGATCGACGTGTTCATGGTGGTGATCGGCATGCTGATGATCGCGGTCATCAACAACCCGATGAACCCGTTCGCGCAGGACAAGGTGACGATCATCCGCAACGAGGGCAAGCCCGACATGGAGATCATCACGCGCGAGGGCCAGAAGCTCACGCGCTTCAAGGCCAGCGGCGCGACGGGGCAGGGCGACGGCGAGAAGGCCGGCACGGCCTGGCGGCTGAAGGACGGCACCATGGTCTACGTGCCGGCGGACGCGGTGCCTGCGCAAGGCGGGAAGTGACGCGGGTTCTCTTCTGGCTGTTCGGGGCCCTGGCGACGCTGGGCCTTCTGGCGTCGGCCCATGCACAGCCGGCGGGCGGGCGCGTGGTGGTGCTGGGCACCTCGCTGGTGTCGCCGGCGCGGGTGGTCCGGCTGGAGGCGGCGGCGCGCGAGGCGGGGCTGCCGCTGCAGGTGGTGTCGGCTTCAAAGGATTCGCCCGAGACGCTGGCGGCCGCGCTCGAAGGTGCGCGGCTGCTCGTCATCGATGCGCCGCACATCAGCGTGGCGCAGGCTGCCGCCGCCCGCTTCGGTGACGTGATTTCGCGCGGCGCCGTGCCCTATGTGCTGGTCGGCGAGTTCGCGCTCGTCGCCAAGGGGCAGGCCTCCGCCCCCGCGCCGCTGGCGGCGGAACGCGGCGTCGATGCCGCCTGGGCGCAGCGGCTGCGCGAGTACTGGCGCTTTTCCGGAGCGGCCAACCTTGCCGCGTCGATGCAGGCGCTGGCCAGGCCCGGCGATTCGGCGGGGCTTCCGGCGCCGGTGCCGCTGCCGCTCGCCGGCCTCTATCACCCCGGCTGGCCGCGCATCGAAACCGACATTGCTGCGCTAGACCGTCTGCCCGGCGATCCCGCAAGCGGCACCGTCGCCGTGGCCATCAACAGCGCCACTGTCACCGGCGACGACACCGGCTGGCTCGACGCGCTCATCGCTGCGCTGGAGCAGCGCGGCCTGCGCGCCTATGCGTTCTACGGCCCGCGCCAGCAGAAGGACCTGTTCGTTGGCATGACGCATGCCGGCGACCGGCGCGTGGCCGACCTGATCGTGAATGCCTCGCTGGTGTTCAGCCCCAACGAGCGCAAGGCCGAGCTCGAACGCATCGGCGTGCCCGTGCTGCAGACGCTGCCCTCGCTGGCGATGGACGCAACGCAATGGGCCCAGAGCAAGGACGGTCTCGCGCAGGCCGACATCGCCTCTTACTACAGCCCCAGCGAGCTGGCCGGCATGACCGACCCGATGTTGGTGAGCGCGCGCGACGCCGCATCGGGCACGCTGCAGCCGCTGCCCGTGCAGATCGACGCCGTGGCGGCCAAGGCCGCCGCGCTGCTGCGGCTGCAGCGCACGCCGGCGTCGCAGCGGCGCGTGGCGATGCTGGTCTACAACTACCCGCCGGGCGAGGCCAATTTCGGCGCGTCGTTCCTCAACGTGCCGCGCAGCGTGAGCAACATGCTCGCGGCGATGAAGTCCGCCGGCTACAGCACCGAGCTGCCGGGCGCCGACGCGCTGATCGCGCAGGTGCAGGCGACCATGAAGGCCTACTACCCCACAGGGCAGGACGACGCCCTGCAGCCGCTGCTGGAGCGGGGACTGGCCGACGCGATGCCGCTGTCGCGCTACCTCGCGTGGTTCCGCGCGCTGCCCGCCGAGACGCAGCGGCGCATCGAGGCCTACTGGGGGCCGCCGGAAAAATCGACCATGCTGCGCCCCGTTGCGGGCGAGCCGGCGTTCGTGATTCCGCGCGTGCGCTTCGGCAATGTCGTGGTGCTGCGCCAGCCGCCGCGCTTCGAGCCCGGCACGCAGGTCGTGGACAAGGCCCGGCAGGTCTGTCACCGCTCGGCCGTGCCGCTGAGCCACGGCTACCTGGCCACCTACCTGTGGCTGCGCACGCAGTTCGGCGCGAGCGCGGTGGTGCATGTGGGCACGCACGGCACGCTCGAATGGTCGGCGGGCAAGGAGCGCGGGCTGTCGGTGCAGGACGATCCGCTGCTCGCGCTGGGCGACCTGCCGAACGTGTACCCGTACATCATGGACAACCTCGGCGAGGCCACCACCGCCAAGCGGCGCGGCCGCGCGACGATGGTGAGCCATTCGACGCCGATGTTCGCGCCCGCCGGTTTCCGCCCCGGCGTGCAGGCCATGCACGAGCGCATGCACGACTGGGAGACCCTGTCGCCCGGGCCGGTGAAGACGGCCATGGAAAGGCAGCTGACGGCCGAGTTCGCCGAGCAGCACTACGACCGCGACCTGCAATGGACGCCCGCGCGCATCCGCGCCGACTTCGCGGGCTTCATCGCGGTGCTGCATCCGTACCTCGACGAACTCGCGCAGACCGCGCAGCCGCTGGGCCTGGCCACCTTCGGCCAGGCGCCCGATGCCGAACGCCGCCGCATGACGATCCTGCAGATCCTCGGCAAGCCGCTGGTGGAAGCGCTGGGCGAGGACATCGACGAGGCTTTTCTCATCGATGCGAAGAACGTGGCCGGCTCGCGGCCTGCGCGCTGGGTCGAACTCGCGCTGAGCGACCCCGCAGCCGCGAGCGCCATGGGCAAGTCGCCGGCCGACGTGCAGAAGCTGGGCGAACTGGCCGGGCGCGCCGGCAAGCTCGACGCAGTGCTCGCGCACAACGAGGAAATCGAAGGCCTGCTGACCGCACTGGACGGCCGCTACCTCAAGTCCAGCTACGGCGGCGACCCGGTGCGCAACCCTGACAGCCTGCCAACCGGCCGCAACCTCTACGGCTTCGACCCGAGCCGCGTGCCCACGCGCGCGGCATGGGAAACGGGCGTGGCCGCCATGGACGCCTGGATCGCCGAGCATGCGAAGAGCCACGGCGGCAAGACGCCCGGCAAGATCGCGTTCACGCTTTGGGCCGGCGAGGCTTCGCGCCATCAGGGCGTGCTCGAAAGCCAGGCCTTCTACGCGATGGGCGTGAAGCCGCGCTGGGACGACGCGGGCCGCATGAGCGGCATCGAAGTGATTCCGGCGCAGGTGCTGGGGCGTGCGCGCATGGACGTGCTGGTCAGCGTGACCGGCTCCTACCGCGACCAGTTCCCGAACGTGATGCGCTGGCTCGACGAGGCGGTACGGCAGGTAGCTGCCTTGCCCGAACCCGGCAACGCGGTGGCGAAGCACAGCGATGCGCTGGCCGCGAGGCTGCGCGCGCAAGGCGCTACGCCGGAGGAGGCGAGGCGGTGGTCGACCGCGCGCGTGTTCTCGAACGAGCAGGGCAGCTACGGCGCCGGGCTCGAAGAGGCCGCGCTCGCGAGCGATGCGTGGAAGCGCCAGCAGCGCGGCGGCGGCGACGCGCAGATGGCGCAGCTCTACATGGACCGCATGGGCCACGCCTACGGCAAGGGCCTCGACGGGGCTGCGCGGCCCGGCGCCTATGCGGGCAACCTGGCGCAAGTGGACGCGGCGCTGATGGCGCGCAGCTCCAATCTCTATGGCGTGCTCACCAACGACGATCCCTTCCAGTACCTCGGCGGCATCGCGCAGGCGGTGCGGCAGCTCACCGGCAAGGACCCGGCGCTGTACGTGCAGAACCTGCGCGACGGCACGGCGGTGCGCACCGACACCGCCGCCGGTGCCATCGCCCGCGAGATGCAGACGCGCTACCTGCATCCGCAGTGGATCGCCGCGCAGAAGGCCGAGGGCTACAGCGGCACGCTGCAGGTGCTGAAGACGGCGCAGTTCCTCTGGGGCTGGCAGGTCACCGCGCCCGACGCCGTGCGGCAGGACCAGTGGCAGTCGCTGCACGACGTGTACGTGCGCGACAGATACAGGCTGGGCACGCGCGAATGGCTCGAGGGCGACAACCGCGCTGCGTTCGCGCAGACGCTGGAGCGCATGCTCGATGCGGTGCGGCTGAACTACTGGAAGCCGGACGCAGCCACGCGCCGGGAACTTGTGCGTGCGTATGCCGAGGCGGCGCGGGCCACCGGCCTGCGCGAGCGGAACGACGGCGTGCAGCGGTTCGTGCGGCAGCAGCTTGCCGCGCCGGCAGCGCCCGTCGCGCAGGCCGCGCCGGTCGTGCCGGTGGTCGCGGCCCCGCCGGTGCCTGCACCCGCCAAGGTCGCTGCGGCCGAGCCCGTGGCCGACGGCGCGCAACCCGTGAGCGGCCTCAGGCTCGAACCCACGCCCGATACGCCCCCGGCGCCCAAGGCCGAATCCGTCGTCCTGCGCCTGTGGGTCGTGTTCGGCGCCGCATTGCTGGTCGCGCTCGGCGCGTTGGCGCAGTGGCGGCGCGGCAGGGCGGCCGCCTGATTCGCGAGAATGGCGGCTCCCATGCCTGCTGACGATTCGCTCCTGTCTTATTCCCTCGCCCTCGTCGGCGCGCTGTGGATCGCGCTGGCCATCGACCGCTGGCTCGGCGAGCCGCGCGCCTACCTGCATCCGGTGGTGTGGATGGGCAACTACCTCGGCTGGATCGGATCGAGCGTCGCGCCGCTGCATCCCCGGGCGAAGCCGGTCGACCTGCCGGCCTTCCTCATCGGCGCGCTGACCTGGTGCATCGGCGCGATGGCCGTCTGGGGCGTGGCCTCCGCCTTGCAGGGCGCGATCGTGCAGTGGTTGCCCGCATGGGCGGTGGCCGTGCTGCTGGGCCTGCTGTTCAAGCCGCTGTTCGCATGGCGCATGCTGCGCGACGAGGTGCTGGCCGTCGAGGACGCTCTGGCCGTGTCGCTCGACGCGGGCCGCGCGCAACTAGCGCGGCTGGTGAGCCGCGACGTGGCCGGGCTCGGCGAGCGCGAGGTGCGTGAAAGCGCCATCGAGTCGCTCGCCGAGAACCTCAACGACTCGCTGGTGGCCCCGTTGTTCTGGTTCTTGCTGTTCGGCCTGCCGGGCGCCGCGGTCTACCGTTTCGCCAACGCGGCGGATGCGATGTGGGGCTACCGCGGCGAACGCGGCGGGCGCGACTGGACATGGTTCGGCAAATGGGCCGCGCGCGCGGACGATGTGCTCTCCTGGGTGCCCGCGCGCATCACGGCATTGCTGCTCGCACTGGCCGCATGGCGCTGGCCGGCCGGGTTGCCTGAAGAGGCTCGGCGCACGCCGTCGCCCAACAGCGGCTGGCCGATGGCGGCCATGGCCTTGCTGCTCGGCGTGCGGCTGGCCAAGCCCGGCGTGTATGCGCTCAATGCCGAAGGGCGAGCGGTCGCCGCGGCCGACACCCGGCGTGCCGCGCAACTGGGCGCAAGGGCGGTCGTGGCTTGGGCGGTGTGTGCTTCGGCGGTCATCTTCGCGGTGATGGGGTGACGCGCGAATGACGCACGGCCTCATCCACGGCGGCCCCGACGCATCGGGCGCCGCGCCGCACGACTTCTCGACCAACGGCAACGCGGTGGGTGCGTGCCCGGCCGTTCTGGCCGCGCTGCGCGACGCCGACGCCGCGCATTACCCGGACCCGCGCTACACCGCCTTGCGCGACCGGCTCGCGGGCTTTCACGGCGTGGCGCCGGAGCGCATCGTGATCGCGGCCAGCGCGAGCGAATTCATCCACCGCATCAGCGCCGCCGTCGCGCAGGGCGGCGCCCGCACGGCCTGGCTGCCGGCCCACAGCTACGGCGACTACGAGCGCGCCGCGCGCGCCTGGGGCCTGCAGGTGCTGCGCGCGCCGGCGCCGTTCGATGCCGCCGGCTTGCGCTGGTGCTGCGAACCGTCGAGCCCGCTCGGGCAGCCGCAGGCCGATCTGGTGGCGCATGCGCAGGGCGAGGGCGGGCCTTGCGTGCTCGACATGGCCTACGAGCCGTTGCGCCTCGAAGGCCGTCCTTCGCTGGGCGCGGCGCAACGCGACCGCGTCTGGCAGATGTGGACGCCGAACAAGGCCATGGGCCTCACCGGCATCCGCGCCGCCTATGCCATCGCGCCCCTCGACGCCGTCGGCTCTCCGTTGATGGAGCGCCTCGAACTGCTGGCGCCCTCGTGGCCTCTGGGCACGCATGGCGTGGCGCTGCTGGAGGCATGGACCGGCAATGAAGCCCAGTGCTGGCTCGAACAAAGCCTGGACACCCTTCGCGAATGGAAAGCGCGGCAGCGCGCCGTGTGCGAGTCCCTCGGCTGGGAGTGCCTGCCCGGCGACGCGAACTTCTTCTGCGCGCGCACCGACGAGCCGTATCCCCGTGTCGCCACGGCACTGCGCGCGCAGGGCATCAAGCTGCGCGACTGCGCTTCGTTCGGCCTGCCGGGCCACGTGCGGCTGGGCGTGCTGCCGCCCGCGAGCCAGCAAGCCCTGAAGCAGGGGTGGACAAGCGCCGCACGCTCCCCCGAACATCCGTGCTGAGCCGACAACCGAAAAGAACCATGCTCTACGCCATCACCACGCTCTTTCTTTGCCAACTCGCCGGCGAACTGCTCGTGCAGTGGCTCAACCTGCCGATCCCGGGGCCGCTGATCGGCATGGTGCTGCTGTTCGTCGGCCTGCTGGTGCGCGGCCGCGTGCCGCAGTCGCTGGGCGACACATCGGGCCATCTGCTGCGCAACCTGATGCTGCTGTTCATCCCCGCGGTGGCTGGCGTCATGCTGCACTTCGAGCGGGTGGGGCGCGAGTGGCTGCCGTTCCTCGCGGCCGGCATCGTGGGCGCGGCCTTCACCATGACGGTCACCGCGCTCACCTTCCGCTGGATGATCCGCATCACCGGCAAGGATTCGGAATGAGCGCGCCTGCCAGGCTGTCCGAAATCTGGGTCTTCCTCGCGCAGTCGCCGCTGCTGTGGCTGTCGCTGACGCTGCTGGCGTACCTGGGCGCGCTGTGGCTGCACACGCGCAGCGGGCGCAATCCGGTGGTCAACCCGGTGCTGATATCGGTGATCGTGATCGTCTCCGTGCTGCTGCTCACCCGCACGCCCTACGACACGTATTTCGAGGGCGCGAAGTTCGTGCACTTCCTCATCGGCCCGGCCACCGTGGCGCTGGCGGTGCCGCTCTACGGGCAGGTCGGCCGGCTGCGCAGGCTGTGGCTTCCCATCGGGGTGGCGCTGCTGGTGGGCTCGGTCGCTGCCATTGTTTCGGCCATCGGCATTGCATGGGCGTTGGGCGGTTCGCACGAGCTGATGATGTCGCTGGCGCCCAAGTCGGCCACCATGCCCATCGCGATGGGCGTGGCCGAGAAGATCGGCGGCCTGCCGTCGCTGGCCGCCGTGGCTGCTGCCATTGCGGGCATCTCCGGCGCCATCATGGCCACCGGGCTCCTGAACCTGCTGCGCATCCGCGAGCCCGCGGTGCGCGGCTTCGCGGTCGGCATGGCGGCGCACGGCATCGGCACGGCGCGGGCCATCCAGGTGAACGAGACGGCGGGCGCCTTTTCCGCGCTGGCCATGGGGCTCAACGGCATCGCGACGGCGTTGCTGGTGCCGCTGATCGTCAGGCTGATGGGGGCCTGAGGCGCGTGCCGCGGTACTGGCCCAGATCCATCACCGAGCCGCGGCCGATGGAGCTCGTCTGGCCCGCGAAACCGTACCTGGCCAGCTATGTGTCGGCCCTGAACCGGGGCTGGGCGCGCGACGAGTCGCGGCCCGAATCGGGCGCCGAGGAGCGCGCGGCCATCGAGGCCGATGCCGCGTTGTTCCTCGAGAACCTGGTGGACCGCGAGGCCAAGGGCCCGCCGGTCACGCTACCCGACGGCTCGCGGGTGCCGCGCCTGCCGGGCTACAAGCTCTGGATGTGGGACGGCGAGTTCTGCGGCAGCATCGACCTGCGCTGGCAGCCCGGCACCATTGCCTTGCCGGTCTACTGCCTGGGCCACATCGGCTACAGCGTGGTGCCGTGGAAGCAGCGCAGGGGCTACGCGACGCGCGCGCTGGGCGCCATGCTCACGCTGGCCGCCGGCGAGGGACTGAGCCGCGTCGAGATCACGACCAGCCCCGACAACTTCGCGTCGCAGAAGGTGATCCTGGCCAACGGCGGCGTGCAGGCCGAGACCTTCCTCACCCTGCCAAGCCAGGGCAGCCTGACCAAGTTCCGCTACTTCATCCATCTCTGACAACCGCCGACAGGCAAGGAGCGCCACCCATGGCCCACTACACAGCCGAAGTCCTCTGGCAGCGAGGCGAGCAGGATTTCCTGGGCAACACCTACAGCCGGCGGCACACGCTGCGCTTCGACGGCGGGGCGGAGGTGCCGGCGTCGTCGTCGCCGCACGTGGTGCCGCTGCCCATGTCCGACGCCTCGGCCGTCGACCCGGAGGAAATGTTCGTCGCCTCGCTGTCGAACTGCCACATGCTGTGGTTCCTCACGATGGCGGTGAAGCGCAAGTTCGTGGTCGACCGCTATTTCGACGCGGCCGTCGGCACGATGGAAAAGAACGCCGAGGGAAAGATGGCCATGACGGTGGTCACGCTGCGGCCCGAGGTGCATTTCTCGGGCGAGCACCTGCCCACGCGCGAGCAGATCGACCAGATGCACCATCGCGCGCATGAAGAGTGCTTCATCGCGAATTCGGTCCGCACCGAGGTGCGCTGCGAGCCGGTGTACTGACCGGCCGACCGGCTTCAGCCCACCAGCGAACGGCTCTTCATCTCGAGCCGGGTGATCAGCCGCTGCAGCGCGGTTTCGGCGCCGGCCGGCAGTGCCACGAATCGGAATCCCAGCTGGTAGCGGATCGTGCCGTTCTCCAGCGTGGTGTCGCGTCGCGACACCAGCTGGATGTCGAGCGTGAGCTGGCCCAGCGTGCCGAGCGACAGTTCGCAGTCGAGCAGGCGCGTGCCCACCGGCAGTTCGGCCACGCGCTCGTCCTTGGTGCGCAGGCCGACGCCGCCGATCGACAGGTCCTGCACCTCGAAGCTGAACGGATCGCCCTTGGGCGGCAGGCGGCCCGAGCAGGTGTACGAATCGAGGATGGGCGCGTCGACGCGGAAGTATTCGCGGCGCTGCATGTAGACCAGCACTTCGGGAAAGTCGGCCTCGAATGCGGGCATGCCTTCGTAGCGGACCTCGCGCGGCGTGCCGATGGAGAACTCGATGCGCACGCCTTCCGGCTGCGCCTGGAACAGGCAGCGCCGCGCCGCCAGCAGGCCCCGGTTCTGCTCGGGCTGCGAGCCCCAGTCGAAGGTGAAGACACGCCTGCGCAGATCGACGTCCAGCAGCTGCGTCACGAGCTGGCCGCCCGCGTACTGGACGGTGAGGTTGTTGCTGCGATTGACGAGATTGCGCAGCTGAACGCCGATTTCCGCCGGCGTGCGGCGTCCGAAATTGCCTGTGCTTTCGTCGGGCGCGTCGGCCTGGCCGTTCGACTGGTCTGTATCCATGAGCTTGCCGGTGTGTATGTTCTTGCGGGCGCGTACCAAGGCTCCTGCCGGGGCTGCTGCGCGGCCCCCAGTGGGCCCGCGGCACGTGCCTCCAACCGGAAATCGCGACGCTTTCCGGAATCGGCCCTCAGTTAATAGCGGCATCGGACGGCCAAGTTTTAGGGCCCGGCGCGAATTATCTTCTGCAAATGTGGCGCAATCAGCGCCGCTGCAGCCTCGGATTCTTCGCGAACAGCTCCGCGGCCCAGTCCACGAAGGCCCGCACCTTCGCGCTCAGGTGCCGGTTGGGCGGGTAGACCACGTGGATGGGCAGCGGGTCGCGGCTCCAGTCGGGCAGCACCTCGACCAGTTCGCCGCTTTCCAGCAGCGGCTCGGCCATGAAGGTGATGCACTGCGAAATGCCGAAGCCCCCCAGCACCGCCGTGATGTGCGCGTTGCTTTCGTTCACCGACACCCGGTAGGGCCCGTTCAGCTCGATCTGCTCGTCGCCCTTCTTGAACTCGTGCGGGTACACCCGCCGCGTGGTGCCCGAGAAATAGCTCACCACGTGGTGCCGCTTCTCGATGTCGTTCGGATGCTGCGGCATGCCGTAGCGCTTGATGTACGCCGGTGACGCCACGGTGACGAAGTGCAGCGTGCCGATGCGCCGCGCCACCAGCGACTGGTCGCTGAGTTCGCCCGCGCGGATCACGCAGTCGACGTTGTCGCTGATCAGGTCGACCGTGCGGTCGCTCACGCCCAGGTCGACCTGGATGTCGGGGTAGCGGTCGCAGAAGCTGGCCAGCGCGGGCAGGATGATGAGCCGCGCCACCGAGGTGCCGATGTCGATGCGCAGCCGCCCCGTGGGGTTGGCCTGCGCATTCGTCATGCTGGCTTCCATGTCGTCGAAGTCGTTCAGCAGGCGCGCGGCCCGCTCGAAGTACGCCGCGCCGTCGGGCGTGACCGTCACGCGGCGCGTGGTGCGGTTGAGCAGCTTGACCCGCAGGCGCGATTCCAGCGCCTGGATCTGCTTGGTGACGGTGCCTTTGGGCAGCGCGAGCGAGTCGGCGGCCCGGGTGAAAGTGCCCGCCTCCACGACGCGGACAAAGATCCGCATGGCCTGGATTTGATCCATTGAATGCCTGTTCTGGGATACCCGGCCCACACCGGGGGGAGCGGATTCTCACATATGCGGGCATTCCCCATGGCGCCCGGGATTGTTGTCGGTTTGGAAACAGAGTGGGGCCATGTTTCCTGTTTAAGGCCCCATGTAGCGCCTTATATTTCAACCATCGCCCATTCCCCCGAGGTCGCCCATGTCACCCGTTCCATCGTCCAGTTCAGCCGAAGCCGCAGCGCGCGCCGCGGCACAAGGCGTGGAAGCCGATCTGTCGATCGAACTGCCCGGCCGTGAGCCGGTCGGCGCGCGGGTGTATGGCCAGCGCGCCAAGGGCGACGTGGTGCCGCTGGTGCTGCATTTCCACGGCGGCACCTTCGTGTGCGGCGGCCTGGACAACGGCCGCAACGTGGCCCGGCTGCTGGCCGGCGCCGGGGCGGTGGTGGTTTCGCTGGCCTACCCGCTGGCACCCCAGTCGCCGTTCCCGGAGCCGATCGAGGTGGGCTATGCCGCCCTCGAATGGCTCTACAAGCAGCGCACCAAGCTGGGCGGCAAGGGCGCGCAGGTCTACCTGGCCGGCGAGGAAGCCGGTGGCAACCTGGCCGCGGCCGTGGCGCTGATCGCCCGCGATCGGGCGCATCCGCCGGTGGCGGGGCAGATCCTGCTGTCGCCCATGCTGGACCCGTGCGCCGGCACCGCCTCGCTGCGCAAGGCCACCAACGACGCGGCCGAATGCCGCTGGGCCAGCGGCTGGGAAAAGTACCTGAGCTGCCCCTCGAACGCCACGCACCCCTATGCCGTGCCCAGCGGCTCGCTGCGGCTGTCGGCCCTGGCGCCCGCGCTGGTGCTGGTGGGGCAGGACGACGCCATGCGCGACGAGGCGCTGACCTTCGCGGGCCGCCTGCGCGCCGCCGGCATCGAGGTCACGAGCAGCGTGCTGCCCAGCGCCACCGACTGGCCGAAGGCGCTGTACGACACCGAGAACACGGCTTGCGTGGCCTGCGAGGCCACGGTGCAGCAGCACTTCCGTGATTTCTTCAGCGCCACCACGCCAAAGGCCGCGCCCAAGGGTACGGCGCCCAACCACCCCAGTTAGTAGCCGGCCGACCCCGTCCGCCTGATCGACACGCTGCCAGCGCGGCAGCGTGCGAGGGCCTCTTTTTTTCCGAAATCCGCCTCCTGGTGCCGAAAAGCGCCGGGCTGGCCTGTTGCATCCCAAAAGTCATCGAGAAGGACGAACCATCATGTCGAACAACGAGAAAAAGCTGTCTTCCGCAACCCGCAAGGGCCTGTGGCCCGCCGTGACCGGCCTGACCGCACTGCTGGCAGTGGCTGCCGCGGTGGTGGGCATGTACAGCTTCAAGGCCGAAGCCAACAACGCCCCGGCCGCGCCGCAGGCCACGCCGGTGTCGGTGGCGACAGTGGCTTCGAGCGAGATCAACGCCTGGGACGAGTTCTCGGGCCGCCTCGAAGCTGTCGAGCGCGTCGATGTGCGCTCCCGCGTCGCGGGCGCCGTGCAGTCGGTGCACTTCCGCGAAGGCGCGCTGGTGAAGCAGGGCGACCTGCTGGTGACCATCGACCCCGCGCCGTACGCGGCCGAGGTCGAGCGCGCCGAGGCGCAGGTGGCCTCCGCCCAGGCCCGCCAGTCGTTCAGCCGCAGCGAGCAGGAGCGCGCCAGGCGCCTGTGGGACGACAAGGCCATCGCCCAGCGTGAATTCGACGAGCGCGTGAACGCCGGCCGCGAAGCCGACGCCAACCTGCGCGCGGCGCAAGCCTCGCTGCAGTCGGCGCGCCTGAACCTGGGCTACACCCAGGTGCGCGCGCCGGTGTCGGGCCGCATCGGCCGCATCGAAGTGACGGTGGGCAACCTGGTGGCCGCCGGTCCGGGCGCCCCGGTGCTGACCACGCTGGTGTCGGTGAGCCCGATCTACGCGAGCTTCGACGCCGACGAGCAGGTCATCACCCGTGCCCTGAAGGAACTGCCCACCGGCTCCAGCGCCCGCGGCCAGATCGAGAGCATTCCCGTGCAGATGGGCACCGCCGGCCTCGATGGCACGCCCTTCACCGGCAAGCTTCAGCTGATCGACAACCAGGTCGACGCCAAGAGCGGCACGGTGCGCGTGCGTGCCTCGTTCGACAAC
Organism: Variovorax sp. PMC12; assembly: GCF_003019815.1. Taxonomy (NCBI): domain Bacteria; kingdom Pseudomonadati; phylum Pseudomonadota; class Betaproteobacteria; order Burkholderiales; family Comamonadaceae; genus Variovorax; species Variovorax sp. PMC12. Next base: position 1,478,482 of record NZ_CP027773.1, on the reverse strand, counting down.
AAGGACGGCGCGCTCATCCCAGGCCAGTTCGCCCGCATCCGCATGGGCCAGGCGCGCAGCGACAGCGCGCTGCTGGTGAGCGAGCGCGCCATCGGCACCGACCAGAACAAGAAGTTCGTGATGGTCGTGGGCGACGACAGCAAGGCCGCCTACCGCGAAGTGACGCTGGGCGCCTCCATCAACGGCCTGCGCGTGGTGAGCAAGGGCCTGAAGGCGGGTGACCGCGTCATCGTCAACGGCCTGCAGCACATCCGCCCGGGCGCGCTGGTGGCGCCGCAGCAAGTGACGATGGACGCCAAGGCCGACCCCAAGCAACAACAACCGGAACGCGTGGCCGAGGCCGCGAAGTCCTGATTTAGGAGGAGGGCGCTCCCGCGCCCGCCGGAGAACCAACATGAATCTCTCAAAATTCTTCATCGACCGGCCGATCTTTGCCGGCGTGCTGTCGCTATTGATGCTGATAGCCGGCCTGATCGCGCTGCGCGGGCTGCCGATATCGGAGTACCCGGAAGTCGCGCCGCCCTCGGTGGTGGTGCGCGCCCAGTACCCCGGCGCCAACCCGAAGGTGATCGCCGAGACCGTCGCCACCCCGCTCGAAGAGCAGATCAACGGCGTCGAAGGCATGCTCTACATGGGCAGCCAGGCGACCACCGACGGCGTGCTGACGCTCACCGTCACCTTCCGCCTGGGCACCGACCCCGACAAGGCGCAGCAACTGGTGCAGAACCGCGTCTCGCAAGCCGAGCCGCGCCTGCCCGAGGAAGTGCGCCGGCTCGGCATCACGACCGTCAAGAGCGCGCCCGACCTGACGATGGTGGTCCACCTCGTCTCGCCCAACAACCGCTACGACATCAACTACCTGCGCAACTACGCGGTGCTGAACGTGAAGGACCCGCTGGCGCGCATCGAAGGCGTGGGCCAGGTGCAGATCTTCGGCGGCGGCGACTACTCCATGCGCGTGTGGCTCGACCCGCAGAAGGTCGCGCAGCGCGGCCTCTCGGCCAGCGACGTGGTGGCCGCCATCCGCGGCCAGAACGTGCAGGCCGCGGCCGGCGTGGTCGGCGCTTCGCCGGGCCTGTCGGGCGTGGACATGCAGCTCTCCATCAATGCGCAAGGGCGCCTGCAGAGCGAGGAAGAGTTCGGCGACATCATCGTCAAGAGCGGCACCGACGGCGCCGTGACCCGCCTGCGCGACATCGGCCGCCTGGAAATGGGCGCCGCCGACTACTCGCTGCGTTCGCTGCTGAACAACGACCCGGCCGTCGGCATGGGCGTGTTCCAGGCGCCGGGCTCCAATGCGCTCGACATCTCGGCCAACGTCCGCAAGACGATGGAAGAGCTCAACAAGAACATGCCCGAGGGCCTGGAATACCGCATCGCCTACGACCCGACGCAGTTCGTGCGCGCATCGATCGAATCGGTGATCCACACGCTGCTCGAAGCCATCATGCTGGTGGTGCTGGTCGTGATCCTGTTCCTGCAGACCTGGCGCGCTTCCATCATTCCGCTGCTGGCCGTGCCGGTGTCGGTGATCGGTACCTTCGCGGTGCTGCACGTGCTGGGTTTCTCGATCAACGCGCTGAGCCTGTTCGGGCTGGTGCTGGCCATCGGCATCGTGGTGGACGACGCCATCGTGGTGGTGGAGAACGTCGAACGCAACATCGAGGCCGGGCTCACGCCGCGTGAAGCCACATACCGCGCGATGCGCGAAGTGTCGGGTCCCATCATCGCCATCGCGCTGGTGCTGGTGGCCGTGTTCGTGCCGCTGGCTTTCATCAGCGGCCTCACGGGCCAGTTCTATCGCCAGTTCGCGGTGACGATCGCGATCTCGACGGTGATCTCGGCGATCAACTCGCTCACGCTGTCGCCCGCGCTCGCCGCCTTGCTGCTGCGCGGCCACGACCAGCCCAAGGACGCGCTGACGCGCGGCATGGACCGTGCCTTCGGCTGGCTGTTCCGCGGCTTCAACAGGCTTTTCCATCGCGGCTCCGAGGCCTACAGCGGCGGCGTGAAGAACGTCATCTCGCGCAAGGCGCTGATGCTGGCGATCTACGTCGCGCTCATCGCCGTGACCTTCGGCCTCTTCAAGGCCGTGCCCGGCGGCTTCGTGCCGGCGCAGGACAAGCAATACCTGATCGGTTTTGCCCAGCTGCCCGACGGCGCCACGCTGGACCGCACCGACGAAGTGATCCAGCGCATGGGCGAGATCATGAAGAAGAACCCGAACGTGGAAGACGCCATCGCCTTCCCGGGCCTGTCGATCAACGGCTTCACCAACAGCTCGAACTCGGGCATCGTGTTCGCCACGCTCAAGCCCTTCGACCAGCGCAAGCGCCCCGACCAGAGCGGCGGCGCGGTGGCCGGCCAGCTCAACGGTGCCTTCGCCGGCATCCAGGACGCCTTCATCGTGATGTTCCCGCCGCCGCCGGTGGCGGGCCTGGGCACCACGGGCGGCTTCAAGCTGCAGCTGGAAGACCGCGCCTCGGTGGGCTACGACCAGATGGACGCCGCGGTGAAGGCCTTCATGGCCAAGGCACAGCAGGCGCCCGAGCTGGCCGGCATGTTCACGAGCTGGCAGGTCAACGTGCCGCAGCTGTACGCGGACATCGACCGCACCAAGGCCCGCCAGCTCGGCGTGCCGGTGACGGACATCTTCGACACCATGCAGATCTACCTCGGCAGCCTGTATGCGAACGACTTCAACAAGTTCGGCCGCACGTACAGCGTGCGGGTGCAGGCCGATGCGCCTTACCGCGCCCGTGCCGAAGACGTGGGGCTGCTGAAGGTGCGCTCGACATCGGGCGAAATGGTGCCGCTGTCGGCCCTGATGAAGGTCAACTCGACCTTCGGGCCGGAACGCGCCATGCGCTACAACGGCTACCTGGCCGCCGACATCAACGGCGGCCCGGCACCGGGCTACTCGTCGGGCCAGGCGCAGGACGCGATCACCAAGATCGCGGCCGAGACGCTGCCCAAGGGCGTGAGCTTCGAGTGGACCGAGCTGACCTACCAGGAAATCCTGGCCGGCAACTCCGCCTTCCTGGTGTTCCCGCTGGCCATCCTGCTGGTGTTCCTGGTGCTGGCCGCGCAGTACGAAAGCCTGACGCTGCCGATCGCGATCATCCTGATCGTGCCCATGGGCATCCTGGCCGCGATGACGGGCGTGTGGATATCGGGGGGTGACAACAACGTCTTCACGCAGATCGGGCTGATCGTGCTGGTGGGGCTGAGTGCGAAGAACGCGATTCTCATCGTGGAGTTCGCGCGGGAGCTGGAGTTTGCCGGCCGCACACCGGTGCAGGCCGCCATCGAAGCCAGCCGCCTGCGCCTGCGCCCGATTCTCATGACCTCGCTGGCCTTCGTGATGGGCGTGCTGCCCCTCGTGCTGTCGACCGGCGCGGGCTCGGAGATGCGCAAGGCCATGGGCGTGGCGGTGTTCGCCGGGATGATCGGCGTGACGGCCTTCGGCCTGTTCCTGACGCCGGTGTTCTACGTGCTGCTGCGCCGCCTGGCGGGCAACCGGCCGCTCAAGCTGCACGGCCAGGTGCCGCATGGCGAAGACTTCGTGTCGGCCGAGCATCCGGCCGCGCCGGCCCCTTCGTCGCACGGTGGTTCGGGTGGCGGCGGGCTGCACCCCGTGCCTGCGTCGCCGCGTCCTTCGCATGACGACTGATCAAGAAAGTTCATCATGAATATCCAAGCAAAGACTTTGGCGAGGCCCCTTCGCGCCGCCGTGCTGCCGCTGCTGGCCGCCCTGGCGCTGGCCGGCTGCGCCACCGTGCCTTCGGGCCTGCCCGAAATCACGACCACGGCCCAGTTCAAGGAACAGGGCAAGGACCAGGGCGCCACGCCGCCCGCCGGCTTCACGCGTGCCGTGCCTTCCGAGGCACAGTCGCGCGGCGCCTGGTGGCTGGTGTTCAACGATCCGACGCTCAATGCGCTGGTCGAGAAGGCGGACATCCACAACAACGACATCCAGGCCGCCGCCGCGCGGCTGGCCGAGGCCCGCGCGCTGGCGCGCACCGCCGACGCCGACCGCCTGCCGCAGATCGGCCTGGGCGCTGGCGCCAACCGCGGCGCGGGGCTGGACAAGGCCACGGCCAGCACCCGGCCGGCCACGATGACCAACATCGGCGCCACGTTCTCGTACGAGCTCGACCTGTTCGGCCGCCTCTCGGGCGCCAGCAACGCGGCCCGGCTCGACGCCGCGGGCCGCGAGGCGCTGCTGCAGAGCACCCGGCTCGCGATACAGGCGCAGACCGCTCAGACCTACCTGCAACTGCGCGCGCTCGATGCCGAACGCGCCCTGGTGCGCGAGCAGGTCGAGGCCTACCGCGACACGCTGCGCCTGTCGCAGCGTCGCGAGCAGGCCGGCGACATCGCCGAGCTCGACGTGGCGCGGGTGCAGACCGAGGTGTCGTCCACCGAGTCCGACGCGCTCGCGCTCGACCGGCAGCGTGCACAGGTCGAGCATGCGCTGGCGGTGCTGGTGGGCGATTCGGCCTCCAGCTTCGGCCTGCGCACCGACGAGTGGTCGACGGTGCTGCCGAACATTCCGCCGGGCGTGCCCTCCACCGTGCTGATGCGCCGGCCCGACGTGTCGGCCGCCCAGAGCGCCGTGCTGGCCGCGCAGGCCCGCGTGGGCGTGGCGCAGACCGCGTGGTTCCCCGACATCTCGCTGACCGGCGCCGCCGGCTACGCATCGCCAGAGATCGGCGACCTGTTCAAGTGGTCGGCCCGCTCGTGGGGCGTGGGCGCGCTGCTGTCGCTGCCCATCTTCGACGGCGGCCGCCGCGAGGCCGGCGTGCAGGGCGCCAACGCCCAGCTCGACGGCGCGCTGGCCAGCTACCGCACGCAGGCGCTGGTGGCGTTCCAGGAGGTCGAAGACCAGCTGGCGGCCATCCGCATCCTGCAGGAGCAGTCGGTGGTGCAGGCGCAGGCCGTGACCTCGGCCCAGCGCGCCACGAGTCTTTCGGACACGCGCTATCGCAACGGCTACATCAGCCAGCTCGACCTGCTGGACGCGCGCCGCAGCGAGCTGCGCAACCGCCGTCAGGCACTGCAGGTGAAGTCGGCGCAGTACCAGGCGGCCGTGGGGCTGATCCGCGCGATCGGCGGGAGCTGGGACGTGCCGGCGCCGGTGGCGTCAGCGTCGGCCACCGGACAGGCCGTGGCCGCGCGCTGAGCGGCCGGGAAACGACAGAAGATTTGGAAAGAGTGAAAGCCTGAACGCTGCAAGGCGGTCTTTGCGCCGCCGTGGGTTCAGTCGGTATTGCCGGCTGTGCCTGCGGCGGCGCTTATTTTTTGCAGTTCCAGGACGCCCATCGCCAGGGCGTTGGAGTAGGTGGCCTGCGGCTTGGCGGCGGTGCGGTAGACGCGGTAGTCGAGGGTCTCGGATGCGTTGCCGCCGTGATGGGCTTCGAGAAGGGTCCAGAAAAACTGGCCCGGCTCGTGTTCCTCGACGGCTAGCGCCAAATCGTTCAAAACTGGCATGGTCCCTGAATGAATGCTGTGCGTTGTGTGAGCCGTGTCTACGCATCAGAGCCACTTTTGGATTCAAGCGCAGCATTTGAAATGCTCCAGGTGTGAAAGATGTCTCATTTCGTCGCTCCACCTGGACGGTTTTGGCGCTCAACGACAATTCGCCGATGAGTTCAACGGCAACAAACCGGCCGGCGCGGTGCGTCATGGTCCTCGGCACCACCAGCGGGGCCGGCAAGAGCTGGCTGGCCACGGCGCTGTGCCGCTGGTATGCGCGGCGCGGCCTGAAGGTGGCGCCGTTCAAGGCGCAGAACATGAGCAACAACGCCCGCGTGGTGGGCGGCGGAGAAATCGGCAGCGCCCAGTATTTCCAGGCCCTGGCCGCCAACGCCGTGCCCGACGTGCGCATGAACCCGCTGCTGCTCAAGCCCGAGCGCGACACCCACAGCCAGGTGGTGCTGATGGGGCAGGTGAGCGAAGAGCTCTCGGCCCTGCCGTGGCGCGGGCGCAGCGAGCGCGTCTGGCCGCAGATCGCCCGGGCGCTCGACGAACTGCGCGCCGAGAACGACGTGGTGGTGATCGAAGGCGCCGGCTCGCCGGCCGAGATCAACCTCATGGCCAGCGACATCGTCAACATGCGCATCGCCCGCCACGCCCAGGCCCGCTGCCTGCTGGCGACCGACATCGACCGTGGCGGCGCCTTCGCGCACCTGTACGGCACCTGGGCGCTGCTGCCCGAGGCCGACCGCTCGCTGCTGCACGGCTTCGTGCTCAACAAGTTCCGGGGCGACGCCGCGCTGCTGGCGCCCGCGCCGCAGCAGCTGCAGGAACTGACCGGCGTGCCCACCGTGGCCACGCTTCCCATGTGGTGGCAGCACGGCCTGCCCGAGGAAGACGGCGTGTTCGACGACCGCAGCCGCGCGAGCGGCACCGTCACCCGCACGGTGGCGGTGGTGGCGTATCCGCGCATCAGCAACCTCGACGAATTCCAGGCGCTGAAGAACGTACCGGGCGTGCGGCTGGTCTGGGCCCGCACGCCGGCCGACGTGGCCGGCGCCGACTGGATCGTGCTGCCCGGCTCCAAGCACACCAGCGGCGACCTGGCCTGGCTGCGCGCGCAGGGGCTCGACAGCGCCGTGGCAGCGCACGCCGAACGCGGCGGCGCGGTGCTGGGCATCTGCGGCGGATTGCAGATGCTGGGCGAGGCGCTGGTCGATCCGCACGGCATCGACGGCAACGCGCCGGGGCTGGGCCTGCTGCCGCTGGTGACGGTGTTCGCGCGCGAGAAGACGGTGCGCCACCGCGCCGCCACCTTCGGCGAACTGGGCGGCGCATGGGCCGCGCTGTCCGGCGTGCCGGTGGCCGGCTACGAAATCCACCACGGCCAGACGGCCGCCCATCCGCAGCTGGCGCACGACGGCCGGCCGGTGATGCCCGAAGGGCTGGCCTGGCAGAACGCGCGCGGCAATGTGCTGGGTATCTACATGCACGGCCTGTTCGAAGACCCCGGCGCGCTTCATGCCTTGTTCGGCGCCTCGGCTCCCACGCTGGACGCCACCTTCGACGGCCTGGCCGATTTCATCGACACACACTTCGACGCCGGCGTGCTGGCCGGGCTGATTGCATGAACAACGACGACGACCTCATTCCCGCCATTCCCACCATTCCCGACCTCGCCGACGCAGCGCTGGCGGTGCGCCTGCAGAGCGCGCTCGACAACAAGACCAAGCCGCTCGGCGCGCTCGGCCGGCTGGAGGCGCTGGCCTTGCGCATCGGGCTGATCCTGGGCACCGAACTGCCGCTGCTCGAGGCGCCGCAGATGCTGGTCTGCGCGGGCGACCACGGGCTGGCGGCGCGCGGCGTCTCGGCCTATCCGAGCGACGTGACCTGGCAGATGGTCGAGAACTTCCTGGCCGGCGGCGCGGCGGTGAGCGTTCTGGCGCGCCAGCACGGTCTGGCGCTGACGGTGGTCGACTGCGGCGTGCGGCGCGACTTCCAGCCCCGGCCCGGCCTTGTCTCGCGCCGGATTGCCGCCGGCACGGCCGACGCCTCGGCCGGCCCGGCCATGAGCCCGGAGCAATGCGCCCAGGCCATCGCCAACGGGCGCGAAGTGGTGCAGGCGCTGCCGGGCAACGCCTTGCTGCTCGGCGAGATGGGCATCGGCAACAGCTCGTCGGCCGCGCTGCTGCTGTCGCGGCTGGGCGGCCTGCGAATCGACGACTGCACCGGCATCGGCACCGGGCTCGACGGCGCGGGGCTGGCGCGCAAGCGCGAAGTGCTGCGCCAGGTGCTCGCGCTGCACGCGGATGCGACGGCACCGCTGGACGCGCTGGCGGCCTTCGGCGGTTTCGAGGTGGCCACGCTGGTCGGCGCCGTGCTGCAGGCGGCCGAAGAGCGCCGCGTGATCGTGGTCGATGGCTTCATCGCGAGTTCTGCCGTGCTGGTGGCGCAGGCCCTGCAGCCGCATGTGGCGCAGCGCTGCGTGGCCGCGCATTGCTCGGCCGAGCCGGGCCACGTGCTGCTGCTGGAGCAACTGGGCCTGGAGCCGCTGCTGAACCTCGACCTGCGGCTGGGCGAAGGCTCCGGCGGGGCGCTGGCGTGGCCGCTGCTCGAATCGGCCTGCCGCATCCTGCGCGAAATGGCCAGCTTCGAGGCGGCGGGCGTGTCGCGCAAGGACGCATGAGCGGCATCAGGCACTTCCTGCTGGCATTGCAGTTCTTCACGCGGGTGCCCGTGACGGGCCCGCTCGCGGACTGGGTCGGCTTCAGTCCGCAGATGCTGCGTGCGAGCGCCGCGCACCTGCCGGGCATCGGCTGGCTGGTGGGCGGCGTGGCCGCCCTGGTCTTCACCGGCGTGGGCACGGGGTTGCCCGGCGTGGCGGGCGCGCTGGCGGCGGCGGTGCTGAGCACCGTCGCCACGGTGATGCTGACCGGTGCCTTCCATGAAGACGGACTGGCCGATGTGGCGGACGGCCTGGGCGGATCGGCCCGGCGCGAAAGGGCGCTGGAAATCATGAAGGACTCGCGCATCGGCGCTTTCGGCGCGGTGGCGCTGGTGCTGGCGCTGGGCCTGAAGTTCGCGCTGCTCGCCACGCTGGCCGCGCGCGGGCTGCAGCCGGTGGCCATCGCCATCGTCGGTGCGCATGTGCTGTCGCGGCTGATGCCGCTGTTCCTGATCCGCTGGCTGCCTTATGTGGGCGACAGCGGCGCGAGCAAGGCCAAGCCGCTGGCGGACGCCATCAGCGGCGGCGCGCTGCTCATCGCCTTGCTGTGGACGGTGCCGGCCGTGGCCTTGCTGCTGCTGGCGCACGACGCAGTGCACGTCGGGGCGGCGGTGCTCATGGCCCTGCTGGCCGCGGGCTGGATGGCGCGGCTCTTCATGCGGCGGTTGCAGGGCTTCACGGGCGACGGCCTGGGCGCGACCCAGCAGGTCTGCGAGCTCGCGATCTACCTGGCGCTGGCCTGGCGGGCATGAGCACGCTCTGGCTCCAGCGCCATGCCCCGGTGGTGGCCGAACCGGGCCTCTGCTACGGCGCCACGGACCTCGAAGCCGATGCCGGCGCCACGCTGGACGCCGCCCGGCGCATCGCGCCGTTGCTGCCGGCCGGCACGCTGCTGTGCAGTTCGCCGCTGCGGCGCTGCGTCGCGCTGGCCGACGCCATCGCCGCGCTGCGGCCCGAGCTGCCGGTGCGGCGCGACGCGCGGCTGGCCGAGATGGATTTCGGCGCCTGGGAAGGCAGCGCGTGGGCCTCCATTCCGCGCGAAGACTTCGACGCCTGGACCGCCGATTTCGCGGACCTGCGCGTGGGCACCCACGGCGAGAGCGTGCGCGCCTTCATGGCGCGCATTGCCGCCGCGCACGACGAATGGCTGGCGCAGCGGCGCGACACGCTCTGGGTCACGCACTCCGGCGTGCTGCGCGCGGTGACGCTGCTGCAGCGCGGCATCCGTTGCCCGGCGGCAGCGAGCGACTGGCCCGGCGGCGAGATGCCGTTCGGCGGCTGGCTGACCTTCGGGCATCCGACCTCCGCCTGACGGAGAGAGGTACCGGCGGCTACCTGCCGTCGTCGTCGCGCTCCGCCTCCTGCCGCATGCGCTGCGCGACGGCGCTGCGCCCGTGGGCGTCCAGCTTCATGTAGATGTTCTTCAGGTGCCACTTGACCGTGTCCAGCGACAGGCCGAGGGTCAGCGCGATCTTCTTGTTGGGCAGCGACTGCAGCAGCAGCTCGGCGATCTCGGCTTCGCGCAGCGTGAGCTGGCTGCTCGGCCGGCGGTCGTCCCTGAAGCGCGGCGCCGGCGCGGGCTCGGCGCTCGCGTCGCGTTGCGATTGCGCCAGCGCCTCGATGCGTTCGATGAAGAACGACAGCACCGGGTCGAGATTGGGAATCGTCGTCGCGGTGCGGATCAGCTCCAGCGCGTTGTCGTGCGCGCCGAGCAGGGTGGCCAGCAGCCCCAGCCTGTGGCCCAGCCGCAGGGCCGCGCACACGCGCGCCCTCGACGCTTCGGCGCGCCCGAGCCTGCGCTCGACCTCGGCCGCCTGGAGCTGGAGCGCGGCGACGAAGCCGATCTGCCCACGTTGCCCGTAGCGGTGCGAGAGGGTTTCGATCTTCGCCAGCGTGGGCAGCAGTTCGCCGTCGTGCATCGCCAGCCAGATGCGCGCCTGCTCCACGACGTCGGCGATGCGCCGCAGGGTGCCGGGCTCGACGCCCGGGTGCCGACTCTGCAGCACTTCCAGTTCCTGCAACGACGCCCGTGCCGCTTCGGCGTCCTTGCCCGCCAGCTGGATCCTGAACTGCTCCAGCAGCACGCAGGCCAGTGCGCGGTCCATGCCGAAGCGCCCCAGGAAGCTCGCGGCCTGCGCCAGATGCTCCAGCGCCTCGCGCCGTCGGCCGGCGGCCTGCTGCGCGCGGTTCGACACGATGATCATGCGCAGGGCGGTGTCCGGAATCAGGCCGTCGGGCGCGCCCAGCTGTTCCTGGATGAAGCGCGCCGCCACCAGCGGACCGTGCTGCTCGTAGAGCACCTCGACCAGCAACTGCGCGGTCAGCCGCTCGGCCTCGGCGCAGCGCGCGCCGCGTTCCTGCGCTTCGTTCAGCACCTGGCGGTAGATGCGCTCCGCGCGGTGCATCTGGCCCTCGACGGCATACGACAGGCCGACGAGGCAGCGTCCCATCAGCGAACCGAACAGGGTGCCGACCATCGGTTCGCCGTCCACCCGCGGCGTGGGCTCGTCGCGCTGTATGCGCCGCGCCTGCTCGAACTCGCTGCGGTGCAGGTAGAGCCAGGTGAGCACGTTGCGCCGTCCGGCCAGCGCAAAGTCGTCGGCTCCCGGCGGCGGGGCCAGCAGCTCCGGCAGCAGCCGCGAGAGCGCGTCGTTGTCGTCGTTGCGGATGGCGAGCAGGCAGCTCAGCAGCGTGAGCCGGTAGCGCATGTCCGGCGCAAGATCCGGCGCGCGATCCGGCGCACGATCCGGCGTAGTGGCGCCCGCCTGTCCGCGCAGCCGCTCGATGCTGCGCGCGCAGTCGTCCAGGCGGTAGTCGGCCAGTTCGACCCAGGCCATCCAGAGAGCGAGATTGGTGTTGTCGCCGACGGTCCGGGCGTCGAGCTGGCGCACCAGCGCGATCACCTCGTTCATCCGGCCCTGGGTGAACAGGGCCGCCGCGCCGCGCTCGGCCAGCCGGGCGGCCGTCTCGCGGTGGCCGGCGGCCAGCGCATGCCGCACGGCCTGGTGGTGCAGGCCGCGCAGCGCGAACACCTGGCATGCCGTGGCATGCACCCGCAGGCGCTCCGCCTCGGGCCAGGCCTCGAAGCGCGTCAGCAGCACGCTGCGCAGCAGCGGGTGCATGTGCCACCAGCGTTCGCGCGGCGGTGCGGCGTCTTGTGCTTGCAGCGGTTCGGGTGTTTCCGGCCCTTCCGGCGGGGAGGACAGCAGGCCTTCGCGCGCCAGCGGTTCCAGCAGCTCCGAGCACAGAGTGGGCGTGTAGCCGGCACCCGCCAGGTCGGCGCACAGCAGCGCGTTGAAGCGGGTGGCGGCGGCGCAGCAGGTGAGCAGGCGCAGTTGCGTGGCCGAAAGGCGGGAGAACACGTGCGCGTGGAAGTACGCGGCAAAGGGCTCGGGGTCGGGCACGCCGTGGACCAGGGGCGACGACTGCACCCCGCGCCGCCGGCGCACGTCGGCGCTGGCCAGCCGCAACAGGGCCGGCCATCCTTCGGTGAGCCGGTGGATCGCCGTGGCGGCGCGCTCGTCCAGGTCGGGCAGGCGCATGCCGAGGTAATCGATCGACTCCGCAAGGCTGAAGCGCAGGTCGTCCCTGCGCAGCTCCAGCACCGTCTTGGAGCCCGGGGTGTGCGCCAGCGTCATCGGCAGCTCTTGCTGGCTCGCGAAGACGCACAGCAGGTTGGGCGGCGCGTACTCGACGAGCAGTTGCAGCGCGTGCAGCACGTTCTCGCTCTGCGCGCAGTGCACGTCGTCCACGATCAGCACCACCTTGCGGCCGTGCGCGGCGATGCCCCGCACCAGCGCGATGACCAGCCGCTCGATGGCGTAGGCATCGGGGCGGGCGTGTGCCACCGCCTGCCGGGTGAGGGCGGCATCGATGGCGCCCAGTGCCGCCATCAGGGCGGTCATGAAATGCAGGTCGCCCTCGGGAACGTCGGCGAGCCTGAGCCAGGCGATATCGGTTTGCGCCGAGACCAGTTCGCGCTGCCATGTGAGCAGGAGCGAACTCTTGCCGAAGCCGGCGGGCGCCCGAAGCACGACACAGCGGCGCGTGCCCGGCCCTGCGAGCCGGTCGAGCAGGCTCTGGCGGACCAGCAGCCGGCGGCTGCGGCTGCGGGCGCGCAGTGCGGTCGCGCCGGGGGAGAGGTCGGATTGCATCCGTGTGAATTTTCATTCATCCGGCGCCCGCTGAAACACATGTATCCGGGTTTGCCCATCCCACCCTTCAGGGGTGGGGTGGCGCATGCCGGGGCCGCCGATGACGAAAGGGAGACCACGCAACTTTTTTTGAGGAAGCCACATGCTCGATCTTTCGAATCTCAGGATTGGAGCCCGCCTCGGGCTGGGTTTTGCGCTGTTGCTGCTGCTCCAGCTGGTCATCACCGGCATCGGCCTGCACCAGATGGCCAATCTATCGCAGCGCATCGCCTTCGCGACCGAGGTCGGCCAGCGCAAGCTCGACGAGCTCAACAGCGTGCAGTCCGCCATCGGCAAGCGCGCCATCGCGGCGCGCAACCTGGCGCTGGTGAAAGACTCGGCCGGGCAGAAAGGAGACATGGAGCTCGTCGGCAGTTCCCAGCGCGAGATCGACGCCGGCCTGCAGGGCATGGCCGCGGTGATGGCCGACCCGGCCACCTCGACCCCGGAGGAGCGCCGGATGCTCGAGAAGCTGCGCGCGCTCGAGGCGCAGTACCTGCCCATTGCCGGCAACGTGGTCGCGCTCGCCACCTCGCACCAGACGGAGGCGGCGGTCAGGGTGCTGACCCAGGAATGCATGCCGCTGCTGAACCAGGTGCTGGCGCATGTCGCGGCCTTCCAGGCGCAGCTGAAGAAGAGCGCCGACGAAAGCACCGCGTCGACCCAGGCCGCGTACCAGCGCGCCAAGTGGCTGATCGTGTGGATCAGCTGCGCCTCGTTGGTCGGCGGGCTGCTGCTGGCCTTTCGCATGACGCGCTCGATCACGCGGCCGCTCGGGCAGGCGGTGACGGTGGCGCAGCAGGTGGCGTCGGGCGACCTGACGGCGCGCATCGAGGTGGCCGATTCCTCGGAATCCGGCATGCTGATGCGCGCGCTGCGCTCCATGAACGACGAGCTGGCCAAGGTGGTGGGGCAGGTGCGCGACGGCACCGATTCCATCGCCACGGCGTCGAGCCAGATCGCCTCGGGCAACCGCGACCTATCTTCGCGCACCGAGGCTCAGGCCAGCTCGCTGGAGCAGACGGCGGCCTCCATGCAGGAGCTGACCTCCACCGTCAAGCAGAACGCCGACAACGCGCGGCTGGCCAACCAGCTGGCCGACTCGGCCTCGCAGGTGGCTTCGCGCGGCGGCGCGGTGGTGGACCAGGTGGTGGAGAAGATGGCGTCCATCAACGCCTCGTCGCGCAAGGTGGTGGAGATCATCGGCGTGATCGACGGCATCTCGTTCCAGACCAACATCCTCGCGCTGAACGCGGCGGTGGAGGCGGCGCGTGCCGGCGAGCAGGGGCGGGGCTTCGCGGTGGTGGCGTCGGAGGTGCGCAGCCTGGCGCAGCGCTCGGCCGCGGCCGCGAAGGAAATCAAGACGCTGATCGGCGACTCGGTGGGCGAGGTCGCGGCCGGCAGCACGCTGGTCAATGAAGCCGGCAAGACCATGGAAGAGATCATGGGCAGCGTGCGGCGGGTGACGGACATCATGGCGGAGATCACCGCGGCCAGCCAGGAGCAGTCGGCCGGCATCGAGCAGGTGAACGACGCCATCAAGCAGATGGACCGCACCACGCAGCAGAACGCCGCGTTGGTCGAGCAGGCCTCAGCCGCCGCGCAGTCGATGAACGATCAGGCCGCGGGCCTGGTGCATGCGGTGCGCATGTTCAAGCTGGCCTGAGTGCCGCCTGGAGCGGCCCGGGGCGGGCGCCGCTCAGCTCTTCTTGCGCCACTGCTCGCGCCAGAGCTTGTCGAGCTGGGGCGCCAGCGCGGCGGGCGGCGTGCCCACCAGCCGGTTCTTGCCGCCGCGCTGCACCAGGCCATAGATGCGGCCCGAGCCCTGGTCGTACAGGGCGATGGCGTTGTTGTCGTAGCAGTCGTGCGGCTTGCAGAAGGCATGCAGCAGGTAGCGCGTGCCGTCGACCGTCACCCATTGGGGTTCCGGCGCCGGGCCCTCGCGGCGCACCAGCCAGCGGTCGGTTTCGCGCGTGCCGAGTGCGGCGCGCCAGGCCTTCTGCATGGCCGGCCCCTGCGCGAGCGCGGCGGGGCTGCCTGTGGGCGGCGCCGGCTGCTTCGCCGGCACGGCGGCTTCGGCCGGCGGCGGCACGGCGCGCGCGGCGCCGTCGCAGCGCCAGTAGCGCAGCTTCATCATGTCGGGGCCGAGCTGGCCGGCAACGGGCTTTTCGGCGTCCAGCGTGATCGACTGGCCGCGCGCCTCGCGGTAGACCAGGAAGTTCAGGGCGCCGGCCTTGGGCACGCTGCTCATCAGCGCCACGTCGAAGTTGGGCGGGGGCGGGCTGTTGCCGAAGAAGCTGTGGGCCGTCTGCGGTGCGGTGCCGACCACGCGGCGCTTGCCGCTCTCGGCGATCAGCATGTCGGCGTGCACCTGCACGGTGGGTGCGGCGGCGTTGGCGCAGTCGGTGGACCAGCGCCCGCCGTATTGCGCCATCGCATCGGCGCCCAGGCCGGGCGATGCGGCCTGCGACCACGACACGGCCGGCAAGCAGGCGGCCATGCCGAGCAGGACGGTGGCCAGGAGCGCGCGGGACGGGGGCTTCTTCATTGTCATTCGGTGTGTCGTCGGATGTGTTTCTTCAGGCCGTCTTCGGCGCGGGTGTCTTGGGCTTGTAGTCGCAGAAGGTGGCGACCGCGCATTCCCAGCAACGCGGCTTGCGCGCAACGCAGACGTAGCGCCCGTGCAGGATGAGCCAGTGATGCGCGTGCAGCCGGTACTGCAATGGGACGCGCTTCTCCAGCTTGAGTTCCACCTCCAGCGGCGTCTTGCCCGGCGCGAGCCCGGTGCGGTTGCCCATGCGGAAGATGTGCGTGTCGACCGCGATGGTGGCCTCGCCGAAGGCCACGTTCAGCACCACGTTGGCGGTCTTGCGGCCGACGCCGGGCAGCGCTTCCAGCTCGGCGCGGGTGCGCGGCACTTGGCCGCCGTGCTGCTCCACCAGCATGCGGCATGTCTCGATCAGGTGCCTGGCCTTGCTGCGGTACAGGCCGATGGTCTTGATGTAGTCCTCCAGCCCCTCCACGCCGAGGTCAAGGATGGCCTGCGGCGTGTTCGCCACCGGGAACAGCTTGCGCGTGGCCTTGTTCACGCCCACGTCGGTGGCCTGCGCGGACAGCAGCACGGCGGCCAGCAGCTCGAAGGGCGTGGTGTATTCGAGTTCGGTCTGGGGTTCCGGGTTGGCCGCCTGCAGCGTGGCGAAGAAGAGCGGGATGTTTTCTTTTTTCATGGGGCGGAGGTCGGCGTTAGCGCAATATATCGTTGAAAGGCCAAAGCCTTACGCAGCTTTATTGCCCGCGGCTTTCGCGACAATGGCACCCCAGAAAGAGAGCCAAACCATGCAATTCGCCTCCCGACTCGACAACGTCGAGACCTCCGCCATCCGCGAACTCTTCAAGCTGCTGGGCAAGCCCGGCATCATCAGCTTCGCGGGCGGCTTCCCTGACAGCGCCATGTTCGACGTCGAGGGCCTCAAGGAGGCGAGCAACAAGGCACTCACCGAAGAACCCGGCGGCGCGCTGCAATACGGCGCCACCGAAGGCTACGAGCCGCTGCGCACGCAGCTGAGCGCCTTCATGAAGACCAAGGGCGTCGAGGTCGACCCCTCCGGACTGATCGTCACCACCGGCAGCCAGCAGGCGCTGGACCTGCTGGGCAAGACCATGATCTCGCCCGGCGACAAGGTGATCGTCGAGGGCCCGACCTTCCTGGCCACCATCCAGTGCTTCCGCCTGTACGGCGCGCAGCTCATCAGCGCACCCATCGACGCCAACGGCGTGAAGACCGACGAGCTCGAGAAGCTCATCGCCGAGCACAAGCCCAAGTTCGTCTACCTGATTCCCACCTTCGGCAACCCCAGCGGTGCCATGCTGAGCCTGGAGCGCCGCAAGAAGGTGCTGGAGCTGGCCGTGAAGTACCAGACGCTGATCGTCGAGGACGACCCCTACGGCGACCTGTACTTCGGCGAAGCCCCGCCGCCGTCGATCATGGCCCTGAGCAAGGACGTGCCCGGCAGCCGCGAGCTGCTGGCGCACTGCGGCAGCCTGAGCAAGGTGCTGAGCCCGGGCCTTCGCATCGGCTGGATGATCGCCCCGCCCGAGCTGCTGGCCAAGGCCACCATGTGCAAGCAGTTCAGCGACGCGCACACCAGCACCTTCTCGCAAGCCACGGCGGCCCAGTACCTCAAGAGCGGCCGCATGCCGGCCACGCTGGCGCACGTGCGCGAGGTGTACGGCCAGCGCGCGCAGGCCATGGGCAATGCGCTCAAGCGCGAACTGGGCGACGCGGTGAGCTTCACCCAGCCCAACGGCGGCCTGTTCTTCTGGGCGCGCCTCACGGGCGCCAACGGCAAGCTGGCCGATGCGAACGAACTGGCCAAGCGCGCCATCGAGAAGCTCGTGGCCTTCGTGCCCGGCGCGCCGTTTTTCGCCGAGAAGCCCGACGTGGCCACGCTGCGCCTGAGCTTCGCGACGGCCGACGTGGCCAAGATCGAAGAGGGCGTGAAGCGCCTGGGTCAGGCGCTGTAAATCACGGCGAGCGGTGCAGCCGGGGCGCTGCGAGGAGCTCCAGGTTGTCCGCAATGGCCGCATCCACGTTCGGATAGCGGCCTTTCATTTTCGAGAGCGTCATGATGGTCTGCAGCGCCTTCAGGTCCTTGACCGAGGGCGCGACCTTGATCTGCGCGATGGCTGCGGTGGGGTTGCCACCGTTGATCAATGCCATCACCTTGCTTGCCCAGTCGTTTGCGCGCGCCATGTCTTCACCTGCTTCCATTCGAAGCGCCGACTGTACACAGCGCGGCGGCCGCCGCCGCCAAGACCATCACGCGATATCCGCGAATCCCCCGAAGAAGGCGCTTGCGTTGGCTTCCAGGCTCTCGAGGTGATAGCCGCCTTCCTGCACGATCAGCGTCGGCAGGCCCAGCGCGCCAACAGCCTTGCCCAAGCGCCCGAAGCCCTCGGTCGTCACCGCCACCTGCGACTGCGGATCGTCCTTGTAGATGTCGAAGCCCAGCGCCAGAACCAGCGCATCGGGCGCGAAGCGCCGCAGCACCTGCGTTGCGTCGTCGAGCCGCTCGAAGAAGACCGCTTCCGGTGCGCCGTGCGGCATCGGGAAGTTGACGTTGAAGCCTTCGCCCTCGTCGGCGCCGCGTTCGTCCTCGTAGCCGGCCACGGCCGGGTAGAAGTTGGTCGGGTCGCCGTGGATCGACACGTACATCACGTCGCTGCGCCCGTAGAAGATCTCCTGTATGCCCTGGCCATGGTGCATGTCGGTGTCGAGCACCGCCACGCGAGCGAAGCGCCCGCGCAATGCCTGCGCGGCAATGGCTGCGTTGTTGAGGTAGCAGAAGCCGCCGGCCGCATCGACGCGGGCATGGTGGCCGGGCGGGCGGCACAGCGCATAGGCCGCGCGGGCGCCGTCGTTGATGGCCGCCGCGCCGGCCACCGCGCTCTGGGCCGACCAGTACGCCGAACGCCAGGTCTCGGCCCCGACCGGGCAACTGCCGTCGGCCAGGTAGCGCGCCGCCCTGGCCAGGATGCCGCGCAGGCGGTTGGGCTCGCGCACGTAGACGTTCGACATCACCTCGTCGCCCCAGTCGGGCGGCATCTGCTTCCATTCGCCGTGGGCTTCCTCTAGAAAGCGCAGGTAATCGCCGCTGTGCACGGTGGCCAGCGGCGCCATGCCGGCATCGCCCGGCGTCCGGAGGTCGAAGCCGAGCGACTGCACGGCGGCGACGAGCCGCAGCGCGCGCTCCGGAATTTCCTGCGGGGTGCGCATCTGCCCGCGCGACAGGTAGCTGCGCGGGTGGTGCAGCAGTTGCTCCGGATGAAAGAAGGTCAGCATGGGTGAATCGGCATGGCCGCCGCGGTATCTGTTGCCTGGCAGCCATGGTAGCGAGCAAGATCGGTGCCCATCCGGGGCATCGGGCGGTGCCGGATTGGGCGGCTTTCACATTGGTTACGATCACCCATGAGAAAAACCTTTCAGCTTCAGGTCGAGGGCAAGCACCCCGACCGTCTCCTCGAAGCCATCAAGCACGAGATCCGCAAGTACATCAAGCGCGAGCGGCGGCGCGAATTGCCCGAAGGCGCCGACTTCTGGGACTTCGACTGCAAGTTCGGCGCAGCCGAGGAATCGGCCGAAGTCGTCCACCTCTCGGCCATCACCGGCCTGATCGACGGCGTGGTCAAGGACGGCGGCAGGCAGTTCTATGTCGAGGTCGTGGCCAAGCCCGGCAAGCGCAAGCCGCGGCCGGCGGGCGAAGCCGCTCCCGGCTCTTCAGAAACCGAAGAAGACTGAGCCTGCCTCCGGTCTAGACCAGCGCCTGCGCCAGCCGCAGGCCGTAGCGCTGCTCGGCATCGTGCAGCGCACGCGCGATCGACGGGTGCAGCCGCACCCCGTTCCTCGATTGCGCATCCCGACGCTTCAGACCGCCTTCGCCCGGCAGCCGCACAGGCTTGGCCGGGTCGATGGGCGTGTTGGCGCGGCACTGCGCGGCCACGTGGTCCATCTGGCGCAGGAAGGCGTCCTTGCCGCCGAAGGCGTTCAGGTCGTGCAGCGTGATGTGCACCGTGGCGCCCCAGCCTTCGGGCGGGTCGGCCCGGCCGTGGCCCGCGAGGCCGGCGGTGAGCGTCTCGACCAGCAGCGCCATGCCGTAGCCCTTGTGGCCGTGGCTCAGGCCGCCCACGGGCAGCAGCGTGCCGGGCGGCTGGTCGAACAGCACCTGCGGGTCGTTCGACGGCTTGCCGGCGGCGTCGATCAGCCATTCCTCGGCGAAGGTCTCGCCGGCGGCGCGCTTGCGGTTGCTCATGCCGTTGGTGGTGATGGACGCCGAGATGTCGACCATCACGCCGCCCTGCGACAGCGGAAAGCCCATGGCCAGCGGATTGGGCGTGAACACGGCCTGCGTGCCGCCGAAGGGCGCGACGCTGGCGGTGTTGGGGTCGGAGCAGGCGAGCAGCATGAGCATGTCTTCCTGCAGCGCGCGCAGCATGTAGACGGCGAGGCAGGCGATGTGGTGGCTGCGACGGATGACGAGCGAGGCGGTGCCCAGTTCGCGCGCGCGGGGCACCAGCAGGTCCATGCCCTGGTCCATGAGCCACGGGCCGGGCAGTCGCTTGCCGTCCCACAGCACGGCGGCGGGGCGGTCGGACAGCACTTCGGGTGTGCCGTCGCGGGTCATGCCGCCCGATTCCAGTTCCTTCACATACCCGGCCAGCAGCGCGAGGCCGTGGGTGTCGTGGCCCAGCAGATCGCCTTCGACCAGGGTGCGGGCCACGCTGTCGGCCTTGGATGCTTCGAGCCCGGCTTTCTGGAGGAGGGCGCTGGCGTAGTCCTTGAGGGCGTCGGCGTTGTAGAGCGGGGTGGTGTCGGTCATGTTGTCTCGTCGTGTTGTTTGCTGTTGTTCAGGGCTTGTGCGCAGGCCATCGGGTACTCCCCTCCGCGAATGTCCCCCGGCGCCCTGCGCACATGGGCGCTTCCGTTGTGCCGGCCGATCAACAAGTGCGCTGAACGATCACGCTGGCGGGGTGCTCTGCGCAGCGAAATAAAGGAGGAGGCCGCAGGCCGGGGGACATTCGCGGAGCAGAGTACCCCGTCGGCGGGAGCGCGCCCCGAGTCACGCCCCCAAAATCTCATCGCAGTATTTCGAGAACGCGGTCCAGCCCGCCTTCGTTGATCGCGACCATCGCCTGCTCGCGCACCTTCGGCTTCGCGTGGTAGGCCACCGAGAGACCAGCCTCGCCCATCATCGGCAGGTCGTTGGCACCGTCGCCCACGGCAATGGTCTCCTGCGGCGAGATGCCCATGAGCGACGCCACCTCCAGCAGCGTGCGGCGTTTCTCGGCACCGTCGCAGATGTCGCCCCAGCTTTGCGTGACGACCTCGCCCGTGAGCTTGCCGTCGGCTTCGTCGAGCAGGTTGGAGCGCGCGAAGTCGATCCCCAGGCGCTCCTTCACGCGATTCGCAAAGAAAGTGAAGCCGCCCGACACCAGCAGCACCTTGAGGCCGGCCTTCCTGCAGGCCGCGACCAGCTCGCTCGCGCCCGGGTTGAGCTTCAGCCGCTCGTCGTACACCTGCTGCAGCGCCTCGACCGGCACGCCCTCGAGCAGCGCCACGCGGCGGCGCAGGCTCTCCTTGAAGTCCTTGATCTCGCCGCGCATCGTGGCTTCGGTGATGGCCGCCACTTCGGCCTTCTTGCCGACCGCGTCGGCGATCTCGTCGATGCACTCGATGTTGATCAGCGTCGAGTCCATGTCGAACGCGATCAGCTTGAAGTCGGCCAGCTTCAGCGGCGGCTTCACGCGCTGGATGACCAGGCCGGGGGAGATTTCTTGAATGGCGCTCATGCGGTGGCGGTTTCCTTGACGATGGGTTGGCCCAGGCTGCGCAGCACGTCGCGCACCAGCTGGGCCCGGTCTTTCGGCTCTTTCAGTTCGCGCTCGATGCGCAGCTTCTCGTTGCCGGCGAGCTTGATGTGCTTGTTCTTCTGTATCAGCTGGATGATGGCCATGCCGTCCACCGGCGCGTCTTTCCTGAAGGTGATGTTGATGATGCCCGGCGCGGCATCGACCTTCACCACGCCGTAGGGCCGCGCCAGCACGCGCAGGCGGTGCGTGTCGATCAGCGTCTGCGCCTGCGGCGGCAGCTTGCCGAAGCGGTCGACGATTTCCTCGAGCAGCGTGTCGATCTGGTCGGGCGTCTTCGCGGTGGCCAGCTTCTTGTAGAACGACAGCCGCAGGTGCACGTCGCCGCAGTAGTCGTCGGGCAGCAGGGCGGGGGCGTGCAGGTTGATCTCGGTGGTGACCGACAGCGGCGACAGCAGGTCGGGCTCCTGGCCGGCCTTGAGCGCGCGCACGGCCTCGCTGAGCATCTCGTTGTAGAGCTGGAAGCCGATCTCCATCATGTTGCCGCTCTGGCTTTCGCCAAGCACCTCGCCGGTGCCGCGGATCTCCAGGTCGTGCATGGCCAGGTAGAAGCCGGAACCCAGCTCTTCCATTTGCTGGATGGCGTCGAGCCGCTGTGCCGCCTGCTTGGTCAGGCCCTCTGTGTCGGGCACCATGAGGTAGGCATACGCCTGGTGGTGCGAACGGCCGACGCGGCCGCGCAGCTGGTGCAGCTGCGCCAGGCCGAACTTGTCGGCGCGGCTCATCACGATGGTGTTGGCGGTCGGCACGTCGATGCCGGTCTCGATGATGGTCGAGCACAGCAGCAGGTTGTAGCGCTGCGCCACGAAGTCGCGCATCACGCGCTCCAGCTCGCGCTCGGGCATCTGGCCGTGCGCCACGGCGATGCGGGCCTCGGGCAGGATTTCCTCGAGCTTCTGGCGGCGGTTCTCGATGGTCTCGACCTCGTTGTGCAGGAAGTACACCTGTCCGCCGCGCTTCAGCTCCCGCAGCACGGCTTCGCGGATCACGCCGGTGCCTTCGTTGCGCACGAAGGTCTTGATGGCAAGGCGCCGCTGCGGCGCGGTGGCGATCACGCTCAGGTCGCGCAGGCCTTCCAGCGCCATGCCCAGCGTGCGCGGAATCGGCGTGGCGGTGAGCGTGAGCACGTCGACCTCGGCGCGCATTGCCTTCATCGCCTCTTTATGGCGCACGCCGAAGCGGTGTTCCTCGTCGATGATGAGCAGGCCCAGGTTCTTGAACTTGACCGACTGCGACAGCAGCTTGTGCGTGCCGACCACGATGTCGACCTGGCCCTCGGCCAGCCCCTTGGCGGCGGCGGTGATTTCCTTGGCGGAGCGGAATCGGCTCATTTCCGCCACCTTCACCGGCCACTTGGCGAAGCGGTCGACCAGCGTCTGGTAGTGCTGCTCGGCCAGCAGCGTGGTGGGCGCAAGGAAGGCCACCTGCTTGCCGCCGGTGACCGCGATGAAGGCGGCGCGCAGCGCCACTTCGGTCTTGCCGAATCCCACGTCGCCGCACACCAGGCGGTCCATGGGCTGGGGCGAGATCATGTCCTGCACCACCGCATGGATCGCGGCCTTCTGGTCGGCGGTTTCCTGGAAGCCGAAGTCGTTGGCGAACACCTCGTAGTCGGCCGGCGAATAGCGGAAGGCATGGCCCTCACGCGCGGCGCGGCGGGCATAGATGTTGAGCAGCTCGGCAGCCGAGTCGCGCACCTGCTCGGCAGCCTTGCGCTTGGCTTTGTCCCACTGGCCGGAGCCCAGCTTGTGCAGCGGTGCCTCGTCGGCGCTGACACCGGTGTAGCGGCTGATCTGGTGCAACTGCGACACCGGCACGTAGAGCGTGGCCTTGTCGGCGTACTCCAGGTGCAGCATTTCCTGCAGGAGGGGCTTGCCGTCGGGGCCGTTGCCCTGGCCCAGGTCCATGTGGATCAGGCCGCGGTAGCGGCCGATGCCGTGCGCGGTGTGGACCACCGGGTCGCCGACGTTCAGCTCCGACAGGTCCTTGATGAGCGCCTCGACGTCGCTGACCTGTTCCTGCTTCTTGTTGCGCCGGCGCGTGGTGGGCGCGGTGGCGAACAGCTCGGTTTCGGTGACGAGGTCGATGCCTTGCTCGCGCCAGGCGAAGCCCGACGCCAGCGCGGCGGTGGCGATGCCGACTTTTTCGTCGGCGGAGGCTTCGAATTCGGCCAGCGAGTCGAAGGCCGGCGGGTTCACGCCGCTGGCGCGCAGGAAGTCGAGCAGGCTCTCGCGGCGGCCGTCGCTCTCGGCGATCAGCAGCAC
The DNA here is from genome assembly GCF_003019815.1 of Variovorax sp. PMC12. Lineage (NCBI taxonomy): Bacteria > Pseudomonadati > Pseudomonadota > Betaproteobacteria > Burkholderiales > Comamonadaceae > Variovorax > Variovorax sp. PMC12. The sequence continues at coordinate 1,455,398 of NZ_CP027773.1, read as the reverse complement.
GCGGTGCGGCGTCTTCGCGATGTGCGCCTTGAGGCCGACCAGCGGGTCTTCGGCGCCGCGCACCACGGCGAACGGCGGCAGTTTGTCGAACTCGGCGTAGGGCGCCTCGGTGGGCACGTCGCCACGGATGGCGAGCTGCGCATGGGGCTTGGCGCGCTGGTAGAACTGCTCGGCGTTCAGGAACAGCGCTTCGGGCGGCAGCGCCGGGCGTTCGGGGTCGCCCTGCACCAGCCGGTAGCGCTCGTTGGTGTCCTGCCAGAAGTGCTGGAACGCGGGCTCCAGGTCGCCGTGCAGCACCACGGTGGCGTCGGGGCCGAGGTAGTCGAACACCGTGGCCGTCTCGTCGAAGAACAGCGGCAGGTAGTACTCGATGCCGGCGGTGGCCACGCCGTTGCCCATGTCCTTGTAGATGCGGCTCTTGGTCGGGTCGCCTTCCAGCAGCTCGCGCCAGCGGCCCCGGAAGCGCCCGCGTGCGTCGTCGTCCATCGGGAACTCGCGGCCCGGCAGCAGACGCACCTCGGGCACGGGGTAGAGGCTGCGCTGGGTGTCGGGATCGAAGGTGCGGATGGAATCGATCTCGTCGTCGAACAGGTCGACGCGGAAGGGCACCGGCGAGCCCATGGGGAACAGGTCGATCAGCCCGCCGCGCACCGCGTATTCGCCGGGGCTCACCACTTGCGTCACGTGGCTGTAGCCGGCCAGCGTGAGCTGGGCCTTGAGCTTCGATTCCTCGAGCTTCTGCTTGGCCTTGAAGTGGAAGGTGTAGCCGGCCAGGAAGGACGGCGGTGCCAGCCGGTAGAGCGCGGTGGTGGCGGGCACCAGCACCACGTCGGCTTCCTTCTGGCTGATGCGCCAGAGGGTGGCCAGGCGCTCGCTGATCAGGTCCTGGTGGGGCGAGAAGCTGTCGTAGGGCAGCGTCTCCCAGTCGGGGAACAGGGCGCAGCGCAGGTCGGGCGCGAAGAAGGCGATCTCGTCGATCAGGCGCTGGGCGTCGTTGGCATCGGCGGTGAACATCGCCGTGGCGCGCCCGGCGGCTTTCTCGCGCATGGCCAGCTGCGCCAGCAGCAGTGCATCGGCCGACAACGGGGGACGCGGCAGCGTGAAACGCTTGCCCGCCGTGAGGTGGGGGAGGTCCATGTAACGCTTAGGAAATGCACAACACCCCGCGCCGGCTGGCGAGGGGTGTGCGAGGGGCAATTCTAGAATGGCGGCCCTTCATCCGCTTGTCGGCCATTGGCCCGCCCGTACAGGACCTCATGTCTTCTTCCCGACTTTTCGTGCTGATTCCCTGCGCCGGCTCCGGCCATCGCGCGGGCCATGCGCAGTCCACCCAGCCCAAGCAGTACCAGCGCCTGGCCGGCCTGCCGATGGTGGCGCACACGCTGGAGGCCTTCCGGGCGCTGGCGGGGCGCTTCGCGGGGCTGGCGCTGGTGGTGTCGCCGGACGACCGCGATGTGGATGCCGCGCTGCCGCGCTTTCCAGCCGAGAACGAATACCTGCTGCGCGTGGGCGGCCTGACCCGCGCGGCCACGGTGCGCAACGGCCTGGCGGCGCTGCGGCAGAAGGGCGCCGGCGCGCACGACTGGGTGCTGGTGCACGACGCGGCGCGCTGCCTCGTCAGCTCCAGCCAGATCGAGGCGCTGATTGCCGCCTGCGAGCACGACGCCGTGGGCGGCCTGCTGGCCCACCGGCTGGCGGACACGCTGAAAGCATCGACGACGGAAAGCCGCGTGGCCCAGACCCTGCCGCGTGCCGACAAATGGCTGGCGCAGACGCCGCAGATGTTCCGCATCGGCATGCTGCTCGACGCGCTGGAGCGCATCGGCGACGCCGTGACCGACGAGGCCGGCGCCATCGAGGCCATCGGCCTGTCGCCGCTGCTGGTGCCGGGCAGCGCCCAGAACTTCAAGGTGACTTACCCCGAAGACTTCGCACTGGCCGAGGCCGTGCTGCTCGGCCGCAGGAAGGGCATGGCATGACGGGCGCTTTCAACATTCGCGTCGGCGAGGGCTGGGACGTTCACCAGCTGGTGGCCGGGCGCAAGCTGATCCTGGGCGGCATCGAGGTGCCGCACGTCACCGGCCTGCTGGGCCATTCGGACGCCGACGTGCTGCTGCACGCCATCACCGACGCGCTGCTGGGCGGCGCCGGGCTGGGCGACATCGGCCGGCATTTTCCGGATACCGATCCGCAGTTCCGCGGTGCCGATTCGTCGGTGCTGCTGGCCGAGGCGGCACGCCGGGTGCGCGCGGCGGGCTGGGAGATCGGCAACGTCGACAGCACCGTGATCGCCCAGGCGCCCAAGCTGGCGCCGCACATTCCGCTCATGTGCCAGCGCATCGCCGACACGCTGGGCGTGGCGCTGGAACAGGTGAACGTGAAGGCCAAGACGGCCGAGAAGCTGGGCCCGGTGGGCGAGGGCCGCGCGATGGAAGCGCGCGCGGCCGTTCTGCTTCACCGCTGAGGCGGCGGCGCTCAGGCCGGCTTCTTGCCGCCCTGCGACTCTCCGGGCTTGCCGGCCGCCGCCGGCATTGCGCGCGGCATCCGGATGTGGGCCGCGAGGCCGCGCCCCGGCGTGCTGGTCAGCGCGAAGGTGCCGCCCATGCGCTCGATGTTCTTCGCCACGATCGACAGGCCCAGGCCCGCGCCGGCCGCCGAGGTGCGGGCGGTGTCGCCGCGGAAGAAGGGCTTGGTCAGCTGCGAGAGCAGGGCAGGCTCCACGCCCGCGCCGTGGTCTCGCACCTTGATCAGCACCGCGTCGTTGTTGGCCTGCGCCTGGATCGTCACGTCGGCCACGCCGGTGGAGGGCGTCTTGCCGTAGCGCCGCGCGTTCTCTACCAGGTTGGAGATCACCCGCGTGAGTTCGACCTCGTCGCCCAGCACGCGCAGGTCGGCGGGCACGTCGACGGTGATGTTCATCTCGTCGTAGTCCTGCACGGCGTAGGTGCAGGCGTCGACCACGTCGCGCAGCAGCACCGGGCGCGGATCGACATGGTCGGGCCGGGCGTAGTCGAGGAACTTGTCGATGATCGCGTCGAGCTGGGCGATGTCGGCGGCCATGTGGTCGCGGGCGTCCTCGTCGGCCACGCTCATCTCGGTTTCGAGCCGCAGCCGTGCCAGCGGCGTGCGCAGGTCGTGCGAGATGCCGGCCAGCATGATGGCGCGGTCCTGCTCGATCTTGGCGAGCTGGTCGGCCATGCGGTTGAAGCCGATGTTCACGGCGCGGATCTCGTTGGTGCGGGCGCGCTCGTCGAGCCGGTGGGCCTCGTACTCGCCTTCGCGCACCTGCATGGTCGCGCGCGACAGCTGCTTGAGCGGCAGGTTGATGAGCCGCGTGATCAGCGCCGCACCCGCCAGCGACAGCGCCATCGCCGTGCTCAGCCAGACCAGCCAGGTGCGCCCGCCCACGCGGCTGAAGCGCGTGGGGTCGAGCAGCAGCCAGTAAGTGTCGCTCTCGATGGTGAAGCCGATCCACAGGCCGGCTTCGTCGTTCACGCGGCTCGCCACCGTGGTGCCTTCGCCGAGCTGGTCGATCAGTTCCTCGGTCACGCGCAGGTCGAGCGCACCGCTGGTGTAGGGCTCGAAGCGGTCGTTGGGCTCGCGCGGCAGGATGCGCACGCCTTCCTGGTCGGCCAGTGTCTTGATCAGCGAGACCCGCGTGATCGCGTCCGAATACACCAGCGCCGCGCGCGTGAGGTTCACGAGCGAGGCGATCTGGTGCGCGGTCTGGATGGCACGGGGCTCGTATTCGAGCGAGCGGAAGGTCTGCAGCCAGGCGACCGTACAGCCGATCAGCAGCAGCGCGAGCAGGAAGAAGGTGCGCCAGAAAAGGCTGAAACCCAGCTTGAGGCCGGGGCGACGATCACGGTGCGAACTCGCCTCGAGCGGGCTCGGCATCGTGACCTGTGCGCCGTCCTCCTGGACCAGGCCCTGTCTGGCGGGTTGGCCGATGGGCACCTTTCAAACGGGCGTTCAGGCCGTGCCGTCCGGCACGAACACGTAGCCCACGCCCCAGACGGTCTGGATGTAGCGCGGCGCGGCGGCGTCGGACTCGACCAGCTTGCGCAGGCGCGAGATCTGCACGTCCAGGCTGCGGTCGAAGGGCTCGAACTCGCGCCCGCGCGCCAGCTGGGCCAGCTTTTCGCGCGACAGCGGTTGACGCGGATGGCGCACCAGCGCCTTCAGCATCGCGAACTCGCCGGTGGTCAGCGAGAGTTCTTCGCCATCCTTCTTCAGGGTTCGCGAGCCGAGATCGAAAGCGAACGGGCCGAAGGTGACGGTCTCGTTCTCCGTGGAAGGGGCGCCGGGCGCCTCGAGCGGCGGACGGCGGCGCAGCACGGCGTGCACGCGGGCCAGCAGTTCGCGGGGGTTGAAGGGCTTGCCGAGGTAGTCGTCGGCGCCGACTTCGAGGCCGACGATGCGGTCCACGTCCTCGCCCTTGGCGGTGAGCATGATGATCGGCGTGCGGTCATTGGCGGCGCGCAGGCGGCGGCAGACCGAGAGGCCGTCTTCGCCGGGCATCATCAGGTCGAGCACGATCAGGTCGACCGTGTCGCGCAACAGGATGCGGTTGAGCGCCTTGCCGTCCTCGGCCACGATCACTTCGAAACCTTCCTGCGTCAGGTAGCGGCGCAGCAGGTCGCGGATGCGGGCGTCGTCGTCGACGATCACGATCTTGTCGGTGCGAGCGGGAACTTGAGTCATTTCTACAACGATGAATTTGTAACAGGGCCGATTCTGAAGGCGTTGAGCACCCGTTGAGCCAGATTTACTTATGGTTTGACACTAAGTTACAAAACTTGCGGACGCTCGCGGTCTGGTCACCAGCCGTACGCGTTGAGGTGGCAAAGTCACTGCTGCCTTATGACTTTCGCTCAATGAGACAACCATATTTCGCCCGGTCATTTCTTGTCGCCTGTGCCTGTGCGCCGCTGTGGGCGCAGGCGGTCCCCGGCAATTTCCTGAGGGTGGGCGAGGTGCGCCGCAGCGAGGTTCGCGATGCCGTCGCGGCCCATCGGGCCGGGCAACGCGAAGAGGTCCGCCGCGAGGAAGCCATGGCCGGCCGGCGGCTGACGGCCGCCGAACTGTTCGAGCTGCGCCAGCAGGTTCGCGGCCAATGGACCCCGCCCGCCGCGGGTGCATTGGTCAATTCGGCAGAATCGCAGCCGGCCGAGCGGATCGCACCGGCACCGCCGACCGCGGCCCGCCCGCTGACGTCTCCAAGCAGCCAACGCCGCTGAGGCGTTCCGGCGGGCCAGCCGGATGGCCTGCCGGCGTCGGCTTGTCTTTCATACCAACTGGGGAGAACTACACCTTGAAATCCATCAAATTGCTCGCGGCCTGCGCCGCCCTGGCCATGGCCGGCACCGCCATCGCGCAAACCGTCGTCACGCCCGCGCCGCAGAACGTGCTGCAGCTGTCGGCGGCCGGAACGGTCGAGGTGCAGCAGGACATGCTGAGCATGACGCTCACCACCACCCGCGACGCCGCCGATGCCGCCACCGTGCAGACGCAGCTCAAGGCAGCGCTCGATGCCGCTTTGAGCGAGGCCAGGAAGAGCGCGCAGCCGGGCCAGCTGGACGTGCACACCGGCAATTTCAGCCTCTCGCCGCGCTACACCAAGGACGGCAAGATCAATGGCTGGCAAGGCTCCACCGAGCTGGTGCTCGAGGGCCGCGACTTTCCGCGCATCACCCAGACCGCCGGCCGCATCAGCACGCTGAGCGTGGGCAACGTCGGTTTCGGCCTGAGCCGCGAGCAGCGCTCCAAGACCGAGGCCGAGGCGCAGGGCATCGCCATCGAGAACTTCAAGCAGAAGGCTGCCGAGCTGGCCAAGGGCTTCGGCTTCGGCGGCTACACGCTGCGCGAGGTGTCGGTGAATGCGAGCGACAACGGCCCGCGCCCGCGCATGATGGCGATGCAGGCGAAGGCGTCGTTCTCTTCCGATTCGGCCGTGCCGGTCGAGGCCGGCAAGACCAGCGTGGTCGTGAACGTGTCGGGTTCCGTGCAGCTCAAATAAGAAGGCTGCGTACCGCCGGGCTACCCTTTACTGGGCAGTCCAGCCGCCGTCCATGGCCCAGGCAACGCCCCGGACCTGGTCGGCCGCCGGCGAGCACAGGAACACGGCCAGGCCGCCGAGTTGCTCGACGGTGGTGAACTGCAGCGAAGGCTGCTTTTCGCCCAGCAGTTCGTTCTGCGCCTGCGCGGGCGTGATGCCTTCGCGCGCCGCGCGGTCGTCGATCTGCTTTTGCACCAGCGCCGTGAGCACCCAGCCGGGGCAGATGGCATTGACGGTGACGCCGGTGGTCGCGGTTTCCAGCGCGACCGACTTGGTCAGGCCGACGATGCCGTGCTTGGCCGCCACGTAGGCCGACTTCTGCGCCGAGGCCACGAGCCCGTGGGCGGAGGCGATGTTGATGACGCGGCCCCAGTTGGCCTCGCGCATCGCCGGAATCGCCAGCCGGGTCGTGTGGAAGGCGCTGGTGAGGTTGATCGCGATGATGGCGTCCCAGCGTTCGGCGGGAAAGTCCTCGACCTTGGCCACGTGCTGGATGCCGGCGTTGTTCACGAGGATGTCGACGCGGCCGAACTTCGACGCGGCGAACTTCATCATGTCCTCGATCTGCGCCGGCTTGCTCATGTCGGCCCCGTGGTATTCGGCGCGAACGCCCAGCGCCTCGATCTGAGACCTTGGGGCCTCGGCGTCGCCGAAACCATTGAGCACGATGTTCGCGCCCTGTTGCGCGAGCGACTTGGCGATGGCCAGGCCGATGCCGCTTGTGGACCCCGTGACAAGCGCGGTTTTGCCTTTGAGCATGTAGATCAATCTCCGGATGAATTAGGATGCGACGAGACAATTATCCGCACCAGGACGACTTCGTTTTCATGACCGAACCGACGCTTCATTACGTGGCGTGCGACGACGCCCAAGGCGGCCATCGCATGGCCTATTGGCAATGGGGCGACGCACGCAGTGCGCACGTCGTCGTCTGCGTGCACGGCCTGACCCGGCAGGGGCGCGATTTCGACTTGCTGGCACAGGCCATCGTGGCACGCGCCGGCGGCAACGTGCGCGTGGTCTGCCCCGACGTGGCCGGGCGCGGACGCAGCGACTGGCTGCGCGATCCGTCCTTCTACCAGGTGCCCGTCTACGCGGCCGACATGGTGGCGCTGGTGGCGCAGCTGCATCGCGAACAGCCCATCGACACGCTCGACTACATCGGCACCAGCATGGGCGGGCTGATCGGCTTCGTGCTCGCGGGGCACAAGGAGCTGCCCCTGGCCCGGCCGATCCGCCGGTTCGTCCTCAACGATGTCGGCCCGACCATCGAGCCTGCTGCGGTGCAGCGCATCGGCGCCTACGTGGGCAAGAGCGGCCGCTACGAAAGCGTGCAGGCAGCGGCCGATGCCATGTGGGCGCTGTCGACCACTTTCGGGCCGCACACGCCGGAACAATGGCTGGCGTTGTCGCGGCACATGGTGGTGCCCGCGTCCCTGCGCACGGCCGACGGCTCGGGCAAGGTCGAGGCTAGCGGCAAGGAGGGCAGTGAAGAGGGCGGCTGGCTGTTGCACTACGACCCCGCCATCGGCGTGGCTCTGCGGGCCATCACTCCCGAGGCCGCGGCGCAGGGCGGCGCGATCATGTGGGGCCTGTACGACGCCATCGAGGCGCGCACGCTCATCACGCGCGGCGCCGTGTCCGATCTGCTGTCGCGCGAAACCGCGCAAGCGATGACGCAGCGCGGCCCGCACGCCGCGCTGGTCGAGTTCGAAGGCGTAGGCCATGCGCCGACCTTCGTCGACCCCGCACAGATCGCCGTCGTCACCCGCTTCCTGTTCGATTGAGTGAAGAAGCGTGAAGCGCGATTCCTCGAGCCTCCAGACGGCGCCCGTGACCGACGCGGCCATGGTCGACTATCCGTTGTCCGCCGCAACAGCCGAGCGCTCGCCGGTGATGGAGAACATGCTGGCGCGTGCGCGCGCATTCGCCGAGCCGCTGATTGCCGATGAGAAGCTGGACACGGGCGAAAACACGCTCGCGCATGCCGATGCAGTGGCCGCCATCGTCGCAAAGATGGGCGGTTCCGAGGCGATGCAGGCGGCGAGCTACCTGGTCTATGCCTGCCAGCACCTGAACCGTCCGCAGGAGGTGATCGCCAAGGTGTTCGGCGACAACTTCGCGGCGCTCGCCGTCGAGACGACCAAGCTGGTGCGCGTGCAGGAACAGGCGCGCTCGGCCTCGCAGGGGAACCACGCCGAAGGCGCGGGCGCGCAAACGGAAAACGTGCGCAAGATGCTGCTGGCGTTCTCGCGCGACTTGCGCGTGGTGATGCTGCGCCTGGCTTCGCGCCTGCAGACGCTGCGGCATGCGGCGGCAAGCAAGCAGCCGGCGCCCGAAGGCGTGGCGCGGGAGTCGCTGCAGGTGTTCGCGCCGCTGGCCAACCGGCTGGGCATCTGGCAGGTGAAGTGGGAGATCGAGGATCTTTCGTTCCGCTTCCTCGAGCCCGAAACCTACAAGCTGATCGCACGGCTGCTCGACGAGAAGCGCATCGAGCGCGAAGGGCACGTCGAGCAACTGCGCTCGCAACTGGAGCGCGAACTGCAGGCCGAGGGCGTCAAGGCCACGGTGCAGGGGCGGCCAAAGAACATCTACAGCATCGTCAAGAAGATGCGCGGCAAGTCGCTCGACTTCGCGCAGGTCTTCGACATCCTCGCGCTGCGCGTGGTCGTGCCCGACGTGAAGGACTGCTATGCGGCGCTGGCCTGGGTGCATTCGCACTTCCAGCCCATCGACGAGGAGTTCGACGACTACATCGCGCGGCCGAAGCCCAACGGCTATCAGTCCCTGCACACCGTGGTGCGCGAGCTGGTCGACGGCAAGCCGGGCAAGCCCATCGAGATCCAGATCCGCACCGAGGAAATGCACGACCATGCCGAGCACGGCGTGGCCGCGCATTGGGCCTACAAGGAAGCTGGCCACAAGGGCTATGCGGGCGTGTGGGCGAGCGGCGAGTACGACGCCAAGATCGCGGTGCTGCGGCAGCTGCTGGCGTGGGAGCGCGATCTGTCCGGCGGGCTGCAGGGGCAGGGCCTGTTCGACGACCGCATCTACGTACTGACGCCCGATGCGGCGATCGTCGAGCTGCCGCAAGGGGCGACGCCGGTCGACTTTGCGTACACCGTGCACACGACGCTGGGCCATCGCTGCCGCGGTGCGCGTGTCGACGGCGCGATGGTGCCGCTGAACACGCCGCTGTCGAACGGGCAGACGGTCGAGATCATCGCCGCCAAGGAAGGCGGGCCATCGCGCGACTGGCTCAATGCCGAGCTTGGTTATCTCGCCAGCCATCGTGCGCGCGCGAAGGTGCGCGCATGGTTCAACGCGCAGATCACGCACGAGACCGTGGCGCGTGGGCGCGAAGCGGTCGAGAAGCTGCTGCAGCGAGAAGGCAAGACGGCGGTGCGGCTGGAAGACCTGGCTTCGCAGCTCGGCTTCAAGTCGGCGGACCATCTGTTCGAAGTCGTCGGCAAGGACGAGTTCTCGCTGCGCAACATAGAGACGCTGTTGCGTCCGCCGGAGCCGGCGCCTGGGCCGGACGACGGCGTGCTCATCAAGAAGGCGCGCGGCAGCGAGAAGTCGGGCAAGGGCGGCGTGCTGGTGGTTGGCGTGTCCTCATTGATGACGCAACTGGCCAAGTGCTGCAAGCCGGCGCCGCCGGATGCGATTCGCGGCTTCGTCACGCGCGGGCATGGCGTCAGCGTTCACCGTAGCGATTGCAGCAACTTCCGCACGATGGCGGCCAAGGATGGCGAGCGCGTCATCGATGTCGAGTGGGGTGCTCCCAAGAAAGGGGGCGACGTACCTGTCTATGCGGTGGACGTGGCCGTGGAAGCGGCCGACCGCCAGGGTCTGCTGCGCGATATCTCCGACGTCTTTGCGCGCGAGAAGATGAACGTCATCGGCGTGCAGACGCAATCGATCAAGGGCACGGCGTGGATGACGTTCACTGTTGAAATCGCCGACGCCGCGCGGCTCACGCAGGTGCTCGGCGTGGTCACTGCAGTAATTGGTGTGCGATCTGCACGTCGTCGCTAAAAAGTGCCATTTCTCCTGCTACAATAGACGCTTCTCGGACACATCCTTAGGCGCGTAGCTCAGCTGGTTAGAGCACCACCTTGACATGGTGGGGGTCGTTGGTTCGAGTCCAATCGCGCCTACCAATTTTCCCTCTGAAGAAGACCAGTCTTCAGGCCCACAGGGAAAATTTGAAAACTGCAGCTGCCTAGAAAAGCAGCCTGCAACTTTTCTTTCTTGTCGCCTCGATGGCACCATCAATTCATCTCGCACAGATCCGACATCAGCGTTCGGATGTTTGCGTCATGCAGTCTGGTTTTGGAAGACCTCGGCCTTGTTGTTGTGCTACCTTGAGGTCTCTGAAATTTCATTCCAATTTTCTTGATTAGCGATCCGATACATACGCGATCAACGCTGGTTGATCCGGCTCATGCCGACAGGCGTCTCGCGGCGCTGATGAGGCAGGCTCCTCTCGAGTTTGCACGCGCTGTCTACGGCATCAACGACCACTCGAGCGGCCGCACCGACACCATGGCCGCACGCGAGGTAGCGCGTGCACAACGCCAGGGTATGCCGGTGACCGAAGAGCGGGCTGAACAGCGTGCGCGCGCCTATCTGCCTACCGCCGGGCAGGAGCACTGCCCGCGCTGCTGGGTTGTCTACGGGCAGAAGAATCCGCTGCGTTTTCGTGATACCGCTGCAGAGCGGCCCGAAACCGCGCTCTGCCACGCATGCGGCGCGGAGTACGCAACATCGCCGGATTGAACAATGTACGGCGCGCGGTCAGGGTAAACCTTGTCGCGATGCAGCAAAACGGCTCCCTAGAATCATCCGATGACATGGGCGTCCATGTGAAGGAGTCCGCAGTGCAGAGCAAGAAGTCCGGGGTCAAGCCGGTACAGCGTGTGATCAAGAAATACCCCAACCGAAGGCTCTACGACACCGAGACATCGACGTACATCACCTTGACCGAGGTGAAGCAGCTGGTCATCCAGAACGCGCAGTTCGTGGTGCGCGATGCCAAGACCGGCGACGACCTCACGCGCAGCATCCTGCTGCAGATCATTCTCGAAGAAGAGGCGGGCGGCGCGCCGATGTTCACCGAGCAGGTGCTGGCCAACATCATTCGCTTCTACGGTCAGGCGATGCAAGGGTACATGGGGCCGTATCTCGAGAAGAACATCCAGGCCATGACCGAAGTGCAGGAGCAGTTGGCCGACAAGGCCGAGGGCCTGACGCCCGAGATGTGGTCGCGCTTCATGACGATGCAGTCGCCGATGCTGCAAGGGCTGATGGGCAACTACGTCGAGCAGTCCAAGAACGTTTTCCTGCAGATGCAGGAGCAGATGCAGAAAAACACCGAGCAGGTATTGGGGGCCTTTGGCATCAAGCGTCCGTGAGTACCGCCCGATCGCCGTAAGTCGAAGGTTTTTCGAAGGGCGCCCGGCCGTCGCCGATAGCTGGGACAATAGAGGCATATGAGCGAAGTTGCCTCCCCCGAACGAACGGCCACGCCGACCGCCCCCAAGGTCGGATTCGTGAGCCTGGGCTGCCCCAAGGCCCTTACCGATTCCGAGTTGATCCTGACCCAGCTGAGTGCCGAGGGTTATCAGACCGCCAAGACCTTCGAAGGTGCCGATCTCGTGATCGTCAACACCTGCGGCTTCATCGACGATGCCGTGAAGGAGAGCCTGGACACCATCGGCGAAGCGCTGGCCGAGAACGGCCGTGTCATCGTCACGGGTTGCCTGGGTGCCAAGACCGGCGACCAAGGCGGCAACCTGGTGCGCCAGATGCATCCGAGCGTGCTGGCCGTTACCGGCCCCCATGCCACGCAGGAGGTGATGGATGCGGTGCATGCGAACCTGCCCAAGCCGCACGACCCGTTCATCGACCTGGTGCCCAACACCTTCGGCGTTGCCGGCCTCAAGCTGACGCCGCGCCACTACGCCTACCTGAAGATCAGCGAAGGCTGCAACCACCGGTGCACCTTCTGCATCATCCCGTCGATGCGCGGCGACCTCGTGTCGCGGCCTGTCGGCGATGTGCTGAGCGAAGCCAAGGCCCTGTTCGAGGGCGGCGTGAAAGAGCTGCTCGTGATCAGCCAGGACACCTCGGCCTACGGCGTCGACGTGAAGTACCGCACCGGTTTCTGGGACGGCAAGCCGGTCAAGACCCGCATGCTCGAACTGGTGCGCACGCTCGGTGAGATCGCCGAGCCGTACGGCGCCTGGGTTCGCCTGCACTACGTGTACCCGTACCCGAGCGTGGACGAAGTCATTCCGCTGATGGCGAGCGGACAGGTGCTGCCGTATCTCGACGTGCCGCTGCAGCACAGCCACCCTGATGTGCTCAAGCGCATGAAGCGCCCGGCCAGCGGCGAGAAGAACCTCGAGCGTCTTGCGCGTTGGCGCGAGGTGTGCCCGGAACTCGTGGTCCGCAGTACCTTCATCGCCGGCTTTCCTGGCGAAACCGAACAGGAATTCGAGCATCTGCTCGACTTCATCCGCGAAGCCGAAATCGATCGTGCCGGTTGCTTTGCCTACAGCCCGGTCGAAGGCGCCACTGCCAACGACATTCCGGGCATGCTGCCCGAACCGGAGCGCGAAGCGCGCCGTGCCCGCTTCATGGAAGTGGCGGAGGCCGTGTCGATCGCCAAGCTCCAGCGTCGCATCGGTTCGACCATGCAGGTGCTGGTCGATTCGGCGCCGGGCCTGGGCCGCAAGGGTGGAGTGGGGCGCACGTACGCCGATGCGCCGGAGATCGATGGCACCGTGCGCTTGCTGCCGCCCGAGAAGATCAGCAAGACGCTGAAGGTCGGCGAGTTCACGCGCGCGCGCATCGTGGGCGCCGAAGGCCACGACCTGATCGCCCTGCCGATTTGATGCAGATTCGAACGGACAAGAAAAAAGCCACCGGAGACCGGTGGCTTGTTTCGGAACACGACCTGGCGGGGGTCAATGTGAATTTGGTGCCCAGAAGAGGACTCGAACCTCCACGATGTTACTCGCTAGTACCTGAAACTAGTGCGTCTACCAATTCCGCCATCTGGGCATTCTCTGCTTTTCAGCAAAGACTGCGATTATATACACAGATTCGGCGCAACCTTTTTGGCCAGTCGAAATTTTTGCGCCTGCGTGGTTCTGCCCATGTGGACGAAGTGTTGCCGAACGCGGGCGAGCGTGGTCGTGCGCGCAAGGTCGGTGTTCGTGGATGCAATCTCGTGAACGCGTCGCGTGAGACGCAGATGCGAGCGACCATGAAAATGAAAAAAGCCACCGGAGGCCGGTGGCTTGAATCGAATGACCTGGTAAAGGTCTGTTTAAACTTGGTGCCCAGAAGAGGACTCGAACCTCCACGATGTTACTCGCTAGTACCTGAAACTAGTGCGTCTACCAATTCCGCCATCTGGGCCCACGTAGTTGCAGAAGCAACTGCGTTTTGAATTTCAGGAAAGAAGGAGATCATATCAAAAATAATGGCACTTCCAGCGGCTTGCTGGACGAATTCGAAGGAACTGTTCAAGGACATCGCGACGGGCACGGCTTCGTGCAGCGTGATGACGGTGAAGCAGACATTTATTTGCCACCGAACGAGATGCGCGCGGTGCTGCACAAGGACCGCGTCAAGGCGCGCGTGGTGCGGCAAGACCGGCGTGGCCGCCCCGAAGGGCGCGTGGTCGAGATCGTCGAGCGCCCCGAGCAGCCGATCATCGGCCGCCTGCTGCATGAAGGCGGCATCTGGCTCGTTGCGCCGGAAGACAAGCGGTACGGCCAGGACGTACTGATCCCCAAGGGTGCGACCGGCCCCGCGAAGGTGGGCCAGGTCGTCGTCGTGCAGCTCACGGAACCGCCAGCGCTGTTCGGCCAACCCGTGGGCCGAGTGAAAGAAGTGCTGGGCGAGATCGACGACCCCGGCATGGAGATCGAGATCGCCGTGCGCAAGTACGGCGTGCCGCACGAGTTCTCCGCGGAGTGCCTGGCCGAAGCCAGGGCGCTGCCCGAAAAGGTTCGCCCCGCCGACAAGAAGGGGCGCGTCGACCTCACCGACGTTCCGCTCGTCACCATCGACGGCGAAGACGCGCGCGACTTCGACGATGCCGTGTACTGTGAGCCCGCGAAGGTGGGCCGTGGCAAGGGCTGGCGCCTGCTGGTCGCGATTGCCGACGTGAGCGCCTATGTGCAGACCGGTTCGGGCATCGACATCGACGCCTACGACCGCGCCACCAGCGTCTACTTTCCGCGCCGCGTCATACCGATGCTGCCGGAGAAGCTGTCGAACGGCCTCTGTTCGCTCAACCCCGAGGTCGAGCGCCTGTGCATGGTGTGCGACATGCTGGTCGCGGCCGACGGCGAGATATACGCCTACCAGTTCTATCCCGCCGTGATGTTCAGCCACGCGCGCTTCACGTACACCGAAGTGGCCGCCATCCTCGGCAACACGCGCGGCCCCGAAGCCGCCAAGCGCAAGGACCGCGTCAAGGACCTGCTGAACCTCGCCGACGTCTACAAGGCTCTGCTCAAGCAGCGCGGCAAGCGCGGCGCGGTCGACTTCGAAACCACCGAGACGCAGATCATCTGCGACGACGCCGGCCGCATCGAGAAGATCGTGCCGCGCACGCGCAACGAAGCGCACCGCCTGATCGAAGAAGCGATGCTCGCGGCCAACGTCTGCAGCGCCGACTTCATCGCCGAAGGCAAGCACCCGGGCCTGTTCCGCGTGCACGAAGGCCCGACGCCCGAGAAGAAGGAAATCCTGCGCGGCTACCTGAAGGCGATGGGCGTGGGCCTGAGCATCACCGACGACCCCAGGCCGGGTGAATTCCAGGCGATCGCCGAGGCCACCAAGGAGCGGCCGGACGCGCAGCAGATCCACACCATGCTGCTGCGTTCGATGCAGCAGGCGATCTACACGCCGATCAACAGCGGCCACTTCGGCCTCGCTTACGAGGCCTACACGCACTTCACGAGCCCGATCCGGCGCTACCCTGACTTGCTGGTCCACCGCGTGATCAAGGCCATCCTCGGCAAGACGCGCTACCAGCTGCCGATGCTGCCGACCCCCGGCGAGGCGCATGCCAAGCTGGCGAAGCGGCTCGCTTCGCGCGTGAAGGCGCCGACCAACAAGCCGCAGAAGGCCACCGTCGCGCCCAGCAAGGAAGTGCTGGCATGGGAGGCCGCGGGCCTGCATTGCAGCGCCAACGAGCGCCGTGCCGACGAGGCCAGCCGCGACGTCGAGGCCTGGCTCAAGTGCAAGTACATGCGAGAGCATCTCGGCGAGGAGTACGGCGGCGTGGTCACCGCTGCCACCACATTCGGCATCTTCGTCACGCTCGATGCGATGTACGTCGAAGGGCTGGTGCACATCACCGAGCTCGGCGGCGAGTACTTCAAGTTCGACGAGATGCGCCAGGAACTGCGCGGCGAGCGCACCGGCATCCGCTATGCCATCGGCACGCGCGTGCGGGTGCAGGTGAGCCGCGTCGACCTGGACGGCCGCAAGATCGACTTCCGCCTCGTGCGCGAAGGCGAGGAGCTCACGGCGCGCGCCATGAAGGACAAGGGCGTGGGATCGTCGGGCGTGCCGGTCAAGGCGTCGGCCAAGCGCGGCAGCCGCCACAAGGCGGCGGAGGCCGGCGGCGTCGGCGAGCCACGCCTGGAGCGAGGCGCTTCGGCGCCGGCCGGGCCGCAATCGGCGATGCAGGCTTTCAAGTCTGCGGTGAAGAAGGCCGCCAACAAAATGAAGGGGCGCAAGCCGCGCCGCTGATGCCTTGCCGCATGAACCATCGACAACCTCAAGAAAGAAAGAGACAGACAGCATGAGCGCTGAAGACAACAAGGGCCGCATCGCCATCGTCACGGGGGCGGGTTCCGGCATCGGCCGCGCCGCGGCGCTGGCGCTGCTGGGCGACGGCTGGAGCGTGGCACTGGCCGGGCGCCGGCTGGAGCCGCTGGAGCAGGTCGCCGAAGAATCGGGCGCCGGTGCGCGCGCCTTCGCCGTGCCCACCGACGTGGCCAAGGCTGAATCGGTGCAGGCCTTGTTCGCCGCGACGGTCGAGCGCTTCGGGCGTGTCGACCTGCTGTTCAACAACGCGGGTGTCGGCAACCCGCCCGGCCCCTTCGAGGACTGGACGCCGGAGCAATGGCAGGGCGTGGTCGACATCAACCTGACGGGCATGTTCTTCTGCATCCAGCAGGCGTTCCGCACGATGAAGGCGCAAACGCCGATGGGCGGCCGCATCATCAACAACGGCTCCATCTCCGCCACCGCGCCGCGGCCCAATTCGGCGGCCTACACGGCGACCAAGCATGCGGTGGAAGGGCTCACCAAGACCGCGTCGCTGGACGGCCGCAAGTACGACATCGCGGTGGGGCAGGTCGACGTTGGCAACGCGATGACCGAACTGGCCGCGCGCATGGCCAAGGGCGTGCCGCAGGCCAACGGCGAACTCGCGATCGAGCCGCTGATCGACGTGAAGATCGTCGGCCAGTCGGTGCTCTACATGGCGAACCTGCCGCTGGAAGCGAACGTGCTGTTCCACACCATCATGGCGACGAAGATGCCCTTCGTCGGGCGCGGCTAAGCAAAGAGCCGCGTCAGGCGGGCGCGCGGCGGGCCAGCGTGCCCGCCGTGAGCGGGGCGGCGTTGGCCGGCCAGGTGTCGGCGATGTGGCCGTGTTGCCAGACGGCTTCGCAGGCCGCCTCGAAGGCGGGGCGACCGGCCGCCAGTGCGGCGCCGATCATGCCGGCCAGCACGTCGCCAGTCCCGGCAGTGGCCAGCGCGGCGTTGCCTGTCAGGTTGATGGCTGGAGGCGCGCCGCTTGCGTCCGAAACCACCGTCCCCGATCCCTTGAGCACCGCGACCACGCCAAAGCGTGACGCAAGCTGCCGCGCCGACGCGAGCCGGTCGGCCTGGATGTCGGCGGCCGTGCACCCCAGCAGGCGCGCCGCTTCGAGCGGATGCGGCGTGATCACGGTGGGCAATCCGTCTTTTCCGCGCGATGCGAGTCGTGCCTGCAGCGCGCTGTCGGTCGCGACGGCGTTGAGTGCATCCGCATCGAGCACCAACGCGGCGGCTGTCGCCAGTACGCGCGGCAGAAGTTCGCGAACGGCTTCTCCGCCGCCGCAACCGCAGACGGCGGTCATTCCCGACAGGTCGAGCGAGCGGGCGTCGCGCAGCATCAGTTCTGGCTGCGAGGTGTCGACGATGGCCGCGCCGGGGTCGAGCAGGCCGACGAACACCCGGCCCGCGCCGGCATGCAGCGCGGCCGAACCTGCCAGCAGCGCCGCGCCCGCCATGCCGGACGCTCCGCCGATCACGGCGACATCGCCGTAGCTGCCCTTGTGCGAGGCATGCGCGCGCGGCTGTGCCTTCGGCGTTCCGGTCAGCACGGCTGCTGGCTGATCCGTGACGTGGCTGCAGCCGAGATCGTCGAACCAGGTGATGCCTGCCGCGTCGCGCCCTTGTGCGGTGAAGAGGCCGGGCTTCAGCGTGAGAAAGGTGATGCAGTGGCGTGTGGAGGCGTTCGTGCGGTCGAAGTCTTTCGGCAGCACGCCGGTATCCGCGTTCAGCCCTGACGGCACATCGACGCTGAGCACCGGCTGCGCGCTCGCATGCATCTGCCGGAGCCATTCGGCCATCGTGCCTTGGGGTGGCCGCGTGGAGCCGATGCCGAGCAGCGCATCCATGGCGAGTTCGTAGGCGCTCGGCGGGTTCTCCGCAAAGGCGACGCCCGCGTCGCGGGCGCGCTGCAGCGATGTTTTGGCATCCGGCGGCAGCCGGCTCTCGTCCCCGGCGAACGTGACCACCGGAAAGAAGCCCCGATGACGCAATTGCGCCGCCGCCTCGAAGCCGTCGCCGCCGTTGTTGCCCGGTCCGCACGCCACCCATATGGTTCGCGCATGGGGTGCGATGGCCATTGCGAGCCGGGCGGCTGCGAGGCCGGCACGCTGCATCAGCGCGTGAGCGGGCAGGGCGGCAGCCGCGGCCTGTTCGATGCGGCGCGTGGCGGCGATGTCGAACAGGTTTGCGGCGGTGGCGGGTGTGATGCGTTGCATCGATCCATTGTGCCGCTGCGTTGCCTCCCTATCATGGGCGGATGAACTTCAAGAGCGTCGCGTGGGTGCTCGCCCTGCTTGTCGCAGGACTCGCCTTTTTCCTGGCCGCGACCGTTGCCTGGATCGCCGGATGGGCATGGGTGCTGGCCCTGCTGGGTGCCGTGTGGGGCGTCTTCCTGCTGGCCCAACTGAAGCGCTGGGTGCCGTTGAGGGATGTGGCATGGGCCGCCAATGTCGGCATCGGCGTCAGCGTGATCCGCTGGTTCGATCTGCCGGCCGAAAGCGTTTCAGGGCTGGCGCGGTTGGCCCTGTTCGGTGCCGGTGCGATGTGCCTGGTGTTCTTTGCGCTGATCGGCCCCGGCTTGCTGGGACGGATCGCAGAGCGCCTGCGGCCGCCGCCTGAGCCCGAGCTGCCTGTCGAGCAGCCCGCGAGCCCCGAGCGCCTGCGCCGCTGGGATCCTAAAGACTGAGACGCTCGACGCCGAGCCCTTCGAGGTCGATTCCCGGATCCTGGCCCGCGATCAGGTCGCCCAGCACGCGGGCGCTGCCGCACGACAGCGCCCAGCCGCTCGATCCGTGGCCGAGGTTGAGCCATACGCCCGGGATGCCGCTGGCGCCCAGCACCGGCGGTCCGTCCGGCAGCATCGGCCGTGCGCCTTTCCATTGCTGCACGCCCGACTGCAGGGTTGCCGCACCCGGGAACCAGTCGTGCAGCACCTTGTAGAGCAACTGCACCGAGGCCGGATTCATCGTGTCCAGCGAGCCACCGATCTCGGCGCTGCCGGCCACGCGCACGCGCTGGCCCAGGCGGGAGATGGCGACCTTGTAGCGCTCGTCCATCACCGCGCTGCGTGGGGCATTGAGCGGCTCGCGCACCGGTGCGCTGACCGAATGCCCGTAGACCGGCGCCATCGGGATGCGCAGGCCCAGCGGACGCAGCAGCGCGGCCGAGGCCAGGCCGGCGCACACGACGATGGCGTCGTAGCGCACCGGATCCGACCCGCTGGCCAGCGACAGCGAAGTGGGCGCTGCGCGGCTCAGCGGTGCGATGTCGCAGTTGAAATGAAACTGCGCGCCCAGCGCCTCGGCCTCCCACTTGAGCAGCAGCGCGAACTGGCGGCAGTTGGCCACTTCGTCTTCCGGCAGGTGGATGGCGCCCACCAGCGGGGTTTCGGGGTTGAGCGCGGGCTCGATCAGCCGGGTCTCGTCGGCATCGATTTCCTTGAAGACGCTTCCGGCCGCGCGCAGCACGTCGAGCCCGGGCTGGACCATCTTCTTCTCGCGCTTGGAGCGCAGCAGCACGAGGTAGCCGTCGCTGCGCTCGTAGCTCAGCTCGCGCGCCTCGGTCACTTCGTGCAGCCGGGTGCGGCTGTAGAAGGCCAGCCGCTGCATGCGGGCACGGTTGGCGAGGTAGGTCTCGAGCTTGCAGGCCTTCTGCCAGCGCGACATCCAGCCGATGTCGCGCGAACTCAGGGGCCAGCGCAGCTTGATGGCGCCGTGCGAGGACAGCAGCGAGCGCAGCACCTTGCCGCGCATGCCGGGCGCAGCCCAGGGGGTGACGTATCCGGGGGCGACCACGCCCGCATTGGCGAAGCTGGCTTCTTCGGCGGCGGCGCCGCGGCGCTCGAACACGGTCACTTCATGGCCGTCGGAAACCAGTTCCCAGGCGGTGGTGACGCCGATGATGCCGGCGCCCACAATCGCGATTTTCATTGAATGTTCTAGATAAGAGAGACGGCGGACGCCCGTAGTATGGGCGAAGCCAGCTATTGATTCTGTAGCGTGCGCTCGATTTGCAGGGCTTGCGCCAGCACGGCGTCGTCGTGCAGCGCGGCATGCCACAGCATGAGGCCGACCGGCAGTTCGCCGGGGACGTGGCAAGGCAGCGAGACGGCGCAGCCGTCGAGCATGTTGACGATCGACGGATTGCGCAGCAGCAGCCCGTTGATGCGGAAAAACTCGTCGTCGCGCTCGGCGCCCGGGGCCACGCTGGCGATGGAGGGCGCGGTGATCGGCACCGTGGGCGACAGCACCGCGTCGAACGGCGCCAGTGCGGCTTCGACGCGGGCGATCCAGTCGCGGCGGGCATGGATCAGGTCGATGTAGTCGTGCGCCTTCATGCCGGCGCCGCGCAGGATGCGCTGGGCCACGCGCGGGTCGTAGCCCGCGCCGCTGCGTTCGAGCAGCAGCCGGTGCCAGGCGTGGGACTCGGCTGCCGAGAAACCGCCGGTGGCGTTGATGGTCGCCAGTTCGGTCAACTCGGGGAGCGCGATCTCTTCGATGCGGGCGCCGGCGGCGCGCAGCCTCTTCAACGAGCGCTCGAAGGCGGCGGCCACGGCGGGTTCGATGTCGTCGAAGAACACGTTCTTCACCACGGCGATCCGGTAGGCGGCCAGGGGCGCATTGCCGGCCGTGACGCGCCGCGCGGCAAGGATTTCGTGTGCGGTGATGGCGTCGCGCACCGACCGCGTCATGGCGCAGACGGTGTCGAGCGTGGTCGAAAGCGGCAGCGCGCCATCGGCGGGCGTGAGGCGGGCGGTGTTCTTGAACCCGACGATGCCGTTCAGCGCCGCCGGAATGCGGATCGAGCCGCCCGTGTCGGAGCCCAGGCCGATGAACGCGGCGCCGCTGGCCACCGAAACCGCGGCGCCTGACGACGAGCCGCCGGGAATGCGGGGCGTGGCGGCGTCGCTCACATTGGCGGGCGTGCCGTGGTGCGGATTGACGCCGACGCCAGAGAAGGCGAACTCCGTCATGTTGGTGCGTCCGGTCAGTACGCCGCCCGCGGCGCGCAGCCGCGCCACGGCGAGGGCGTCGGCGCTGGCCGCTGGTGCATGCGACAGCACCACCGAGCCGGCAGGTGTGGGCTGGCCCGCGATGTCGAACAGGTCCTTGCTGGTGAAAGCCAGCCCGGCAAGCCGGGTTTCGGTGCCGACGCCGGCAACGGCCTGGCGAGCCTCGTCGAACATCGTGCGGGTGAAGACATGCGCGCAGGCCGCCGACTGCGAGACGTCGATGGCGCGCTCCAATTCGGTGCGTGCATCGGAGCCACCTGCCAGGAGGGAGAGACGGGTGGCGTGGAGGTCGTTCATGGTGGGGCTGCGGTGCCGCGTGGACGGCTCGGTTCAGGAAGGGGAGAGTGGCCGTGCTATACTCTTTGGGTTTCGCTGGTTGAGCAACGGCTCCCGTTGCATCCAGTCAAACACATCCGCAAACCGGCCCAATCAAGGTGTTGTGACTCCATCCAAGAGAGCACAAAACGGGCTGGATTTTAGACCCAACCTTTGGAGTAATTTCAATGTCTACCACCATGCGCGAAATGCTGGAAGCCGGTGTCCACTTCGGTCACCAAACCCGCTTCTGGAACCCCAAGATGGCTCCGTTCATCTTCGGTCACCGCAACAAGATTCACATCATCAACCTGGAAAAGTCGCTCCCGATGTTCCAGGACGCGATGAAGTACGCCAAGCAACTCACGGCCAACCGCGGCACCATCCTGATGGTCGGCACGAAGCGCCAAGCCCGTGAAATCGTGGCTGCCGAAGCACGCCGCGCCGGCGTGCCTTTCGTCGACACCCGCTGGCTCGGCGGCATGCTGACCAACTTCAAGACCGTCAAGACCTCGATCAAGCGTCTGAAGGACATGAAGGCTCAGCAAGAAGCGGGCCTCGACTCGCTGAGCAAGAAGGAGCAACTGACCTTCTCGCGCGAAATCGAGAAGCTCGAAAAGGACATCGGCGGCATCCAGGACATGACCGCTCTGCCCGATGCCATCTTCGTGATCGACGTGGGCTTCCACAAGATCGCCGTGGCTGAAGCCAAGAAGCTCGGCATTCCGCTGATCGGTGTGGTCGACTCCAACCACTCGCCCGAAGGCATCGACTACGTGATCCCCGGCAACGACGACTCGTCGAAGGCCGTCACGCTGTACGCCCGCGGCATCGCCGACGCCATCATCGAAGGCCGCAACAGCGCCACCGGTGACGTGGTCAAGGCCATCGCCGAAGGCGGCAGCGACGAATTCGTCGAAGTCGAAGAAGGCGCTTCGGCCTGATCGGCGCGCTCGCGAGCCTGAAGAAGGGGCTTTGGTGCCCCTTTTTTTTAACCTGATTTTTGGATTTACGGAGATACACAAATGGCTGCAATCACCGCAAGCATGGTCGGCGAACTGCGCGCGAAGACCGACGCGCCCATGATGGAATGCAAGAAGGCCCTGACGGAGGCTGACGGCAACATGGAAAAAGCCGAAGAGCTGCTGCGCATCAAGCTCGGCAACAAGGCTGGCAAGGCATCGGGCCGCATCACCGCCGAAGGCGTGGTCACGGCTTTCGTCGACGGCGCTGCCGGCGGCATGATCGAAATCAACTGCGAAACCGACTTCGTCACCAAGAACGACAGCTTCCTGGCCATGGCCAACGCTGCCGCGATGCTGGTCGCCAGGAACAACCCCGCGGACATCGCCGCCCTGGGTGCGCTGGCCTATGAGCAGGACGGTTTCGGTCCCACGCTCGAAGACGTGCGCAAGGGCCTGATCGGCAAGATCGGCGAGAACATGAGCTTCCGCCGCTTCAAGCACTTCACGGGCAACGGCAAGCTGGCTTCGTACCTGCACGGCACGCGCATCGGCGTGATGGTCGAGTTCGAAGGCGACGACACCTCGGCCAAGGACGTCGCGATGCACATCGCCGCCATGAAGCCGGTCGCCATCCAGGCTTCCGACGTGCCTGCCGACCTGATCGAAAAGGAACGCGCAGTTGCCAAGGGCAAGGCCGATGAAGACCGCAAGACGGCCGAAGCCGAAGGCAAGAAGCCGCAGCCGGACGACATCGTTGCCAAGCGCATCGAAGGCGGCGTGCAGAAGTTCCTGAAGGAAGTCTCGCTGCACAACCAGCCGTTCGTGAAGAACGACAAGCAGACCGTTGAGCAGATGCTCAAGGCTGCCAACACCACGATCAAGGGCTTCACCCTGTACGTGGTCGGCGAAGGCATCGAGAAGAAGGTCGACGACTTCGCCGCCGAAGTGGCCGCGCAAGTTGCCGCTGCCAAGGCCGCTGCCTGATCCAGCCGCCATACAAGCGGCGGTGCGCGAACGCGTGCCGCCGCTTTTTCACCGCTACGTTTTACACTCGCCCCCGCCAACTCAAGGAAATTGCCCATGTCTGATGCCCGCCCAGCCCACAAGCGAATCTTGTTGAAGCTGTCGGGAGAGGCGTTGATGGGCGACGACGCTTTCGGCATCAACCGCGCCACCATCGTCCGCATGGTCGAGGAAATCGCCGAAGTGGTGAACATGGGTGTCGAGGTGGCCGTGGTCATCGGCGGCGGCAACATCTTCCGTGGCGTCGCGGGAGGCTCCGTCGGCATGGACCGCGCCACTGCCGACTACATGGGCATGCTGGCCACCGTGATGAACGCGCTGGCGCTGGCCGACACCATGAACAAGCAGAACCTGGTGGCCCGGGTGATGTCCGCCATTGCCATCGAGCAGGTGGTCGAGCCCTATGTGCGCCCCAAGGCCCTGCAGTACCTCGAAGAGGGCAAGGTCGTGGTGTTCGCCGCCGGCACGGGCAACCCGTTCTTCACCACCGACACGGCCGCAGCGCTGCGCGGCGCCGAAATCGGCGCCGAGCTGGTGCTCAAGGCGACCAAGGTCGATGGTGTATACACCGCCGACCCCAAGACCAACCCCAATGCAACACGCTACGCCACGCTGACTTTCGACGAGGCGATCGCGCAAAATCTCGGCATCATGGACGCCACGGCCTTCGCGCTGTGCCGCGACCAGAAGCTGCCGATCAAGGTGTTCTCGATCTTCAAGAACGGCGCGCTCAAGCGTGTCGTGATGGGCGAGGACGAGGGCACGCTGGTGCATGCCTAGGAGTATTTGAGATGACCATTGCAGACATCCGCAATGCGACCGACGCGAAGATGAATCAGTCGCTCGCCGCATTCCAGAACAACCTCACCAAGATTCGCACGGGCCGCGCCAACTCGGCGCTGCTCGATTCGATCCACGTCGAGTACTACGGCTCGCAAGTGCCGCTGAGCCAGGTGGCCAACGTGTCGGTGCTCGATTCGCGCACCATCAGCGTCCAGCCCTGGGAAAAGGGCATGGGCGCCAAGATCGAGAAGGCCATCCGCGAAAGCGACCTGGGCCTGAACCCCGCCTCGATGGGCGACCTGATCCGCGTGCCGCTGCCCGCCATGAGCGAAGAGCGCCGCAAGGAAATGACCAAGCTGGTCCGCAACGAAGGCGAAAGCGCCAAGATCGCCACGCGCAACCTGCGCCGCGATGCGAACGAGTCGGTCAAGAAGCTGGTCAAGGACAAGCTGGCGTCGGAAGACGACCAGAAACGCGCCGAAGCCGAGATCCAGAAGGTCACCGACCGCCACATCGCGGAAATCGACCGCCTGGTCGCGGCCAAGGAAGCGGAGATCATGGCCGTTTGAGGCCTGCCATGGCCTCGTCAACGCCGCGAAACCCGCATCACGTTGCCATCGTCATGGACGGCAACGGCCGTTGGGCGACGCGGCGCTTCCTGCCCCGGGTCGCGGGGCACAAACAGGGCGTCGAATCGCTGCGCCGGTGCGTCAAGGCCTGCGCCGACCGCGGCGTGGGCGTGCTCACGGTGTTCGCGTTTTCTTCCGAGAACTGGAACCGGCCCGTCGAGGAGGTTTCCGGACTCATGGAGCTGATGGTCGGTGCGCTCGCTCGCGAGGTGCCCCGGCTCAGCAGCGACGGCGTGCGGCTGTACTTTGTCGGCGAGCGCGGCGGCCTGTCGCCGAAGATGGTGAAGGGCCTGGTCGACGCCGAGGCCGCCACCGCGCACAACTCGCGCATGGTGCTCAACGTCTGCTTCAACTACGGCGGCCGGTGGGACATCGCTCAGGCCGCCGCCAAGCTGGCGGCGCAGGGTGAAGCCGTCACCGAGGAGAGCCTCGACCGGGCGATGGCGCTGGCACATGTGCCCGACCCCGACCTGTTCATCCGCACGGGCGGCGAGCAGCGGTTGTCCAATTTCCTGCTCTGGCAGAGTGCCTATGCCGAGCTTTTCTTCAGCGACAAGCTGTGGCCGGAATTCGACGAGGCTGCGCTGGACGAGGCCATCGCCGCATTCCGAAGCCGCGAGCGTCGCTTCGGCCAAACCTCGGCACAGGTCTCGGCTCCGCAGAGCCAGACGGCCTGACCGCCCGACAACTTCTCGCATGCTCAAACAACGCATCCTCACGGCGATCGTGCTGCTCGCGATCCTGCTGCCGGCGCTGTTCTATCGAAACTACATCCCCTTTGCCTGCGTGATGCTGGTGCTGATCGGCGCCGCAGCCTGGGAATGGGGGCGCCTGAACGGCTATGGCCAGCGGCTTTCGGTGTTCCTGGGCATCGAGACAGTAGTGCTTTGCGCGCTGTCGTGGTGGCTGGGCCTGCTCGAGCAGTCGCTGGTGCTGATGTGGACCCTGGCCGGCGCTGCCTGGGTGCTGGGCGGGGCGCTGCTGCTTCGCGTGGCGGTGCCGGGCTGGCCGCGGATTCCGCGCGGGCTGCGGCTGGTCGGTGGCCTGTTGGCACTGTGGGTTGCATGGCTGGCGGCGGTGCAGGCGCGCATGGTCGGTATCAATTTCCTGCTGTCCATCCTCGTGCTGGTTTGGGTGGCAGACGTGTTCGCCTATTTTGCCGGCCGGGCCTTCGGCCTCAAGTTCACCCGCAACAAGCTCGCTCCCGCGATCAGTCCCGGCAAGAGCTGGGAAGGCGTCTGGGGTGGCATGGTCGGCGTGGTGGTGCTGGCTTTTACCTGGGTCTGGGCGGACAAGGCGACGGGCGCCACCGTCGCAAGCCTCTACACCCGGCTCAACGAGCGCGGCTGGTGGCTTCTGCTGCTCGGTGCGCTGTTTCTTGCGGCGATGAGCGTCGTGGGCGACCTCGTCGAATCACTCATCAAGCGAAGCGCCGGCGCCAAGGACAGCAGCAAGCTGCTGCCGGGCCACGGCGGCGTTCTCGACCGCGTGGATGCCCTCTTGCCGGCGCTCCCCATTGCCATGATGCTGGCTTTCCTGTGAATACTCCCAAGCAACGCGTCACTGTGCTCGGTTCGACCGGTTCGGTCGGCGTCAGCACGCTCGACGTCATTTCGCGCCATCCCGAGCGTTTCGAGGTGTTCGCGCTCTCCGCCGCCACCAAGGTGGACGAACTGCTGGCCCAGTGCGCGCAGTTCTCACCACGTTTCGCCGTCATGGCGAGTGCACCGCATGCGGCGCTGCTGGCTGAAAAGATCAAGCAGAACAACCTGAAAACGGTTGTTCTCACTGACATCGATGCTCTTGAAAAGATAGCGTCGCACGAAGAGGTCGACGCCGTCATGGCCGCCATCGTCGGCGCAGCGGGTCTCGGGCCCTGCCTGGCCGCCGCCCGTGCTGGCAAGCGCCTGCTGCTGGCCAACAAGGAGGCGCTGGTCGTCGGGGGCGAACTGTTCATGCGCACGGTGCGCGAAGGTGGCGCCACGCTGCTGCCCATCGACAGCGAGCACTCGGCCATCTTCCAGTCGCTGCCCGAAGACCCGTCCACCTGGTCGCGGCGCATCGACAAGATCATCCTGACCGCGTCGGGTGGCCCATTCCGCACACGTGCGCCCGAGACGCTGGGCGCAGTGACGCCCGAGCAGGCTTGTGCCCACCCCAACTGGGTGATGGGGCGCAAGATCTCGGTCGACTCGGCCACGATGATGAACAAGGCGCTCGAAGTGATCGAGGCGCGCCACCTGTTCGGCGTCTCGCCCGAGCAGATCGAGGTCGTCATCCATCCGCAGAGCGTGGTGCACTCGATGGTCCAGTTCACCGACGCATCGGTCATCGCCCAGCTCGGTACGCCCGACATGCGGGTGCCGATCGCGGTCGGCCTGGCCTGGCCCGAGCGCATCGAGAGCGGCGCGGCACGGCTCGATTTCCGCCAGATGGCTTCGCTCACGTTCAATGCGCCCGATGCGGCGCTCTTTCCGGGCCTGGGCCTGGCCTGGCACGCATTGCGCGCAGCGCCGGGCACGACGGCCGTGCTCAACGCCGCCAACGAGGTCGCAGTCGAGGCATTCCTCGACCGGCGACTGCGCTTCGACCGCATTCATGCGGTCAACATGGAAACTTTGGAGACAGTCTCGCCCTCCAAGCCGGCATCGCTGGCCGACCTGCTGGCAATCGATGCCAGCGCCCGTGCGGCGGCCAATGCCGCGGCGCTGCGTTTCGCAGCCTGACGACAACCCCACTCTTACAGCCAGAGGACCCGGATGCTTACTGTCATAGCCTTTGTGGTCGCGCTCGGTGTGTTGATCGCGGTACACGAATACGGCCACTACCGTGTCGCTGTGGCCTGCGGCGTCAAGGTGGAGCGCTTTTCGGTCGGGTTCGGCAAGGCGCTGTTCCGCTGGCAGCCCAAGCGGCAGCATCCAGGGCAATCGACCGAGTTCGTCATCGGCGCGTTCCCGCTGGGCGGCTACGTCAAGATGCTCGACGAGCGCGAAGGCCCGGTTGCCCCTGAAGAGCGCCATCGCGCCTTCAATACCCAGCCGCTGCGCTCGCGGGCGGCCATTGTCGCCGCGGGTCCCGTCGCCAACCTGCTGCTGGCCGTGGTGCTCTACACGGCGGTCAACTGGATCGGCGTGCAGGAACCTGTCGCCAAGCTGGGCCGCCCGGTGGCGGCCTCGATGGCCGAGGCCGCGGGCCTGCATGGCGGCGAATACATCACCCGGGCGGGCTTCGACGGCGATCTGTCGCCGGTTCAGTCATTCGAGGACTTGCGCTGGCGCATGACGCGCGGCGCGCTCGACGGCCATGACCTGACGCTCGAAGTGGCGGGCGAGGGCGGCCGGCCCGCGCGCACGCTGGTACTTCCCCTGAGCAGCCTCGAAACCCGGGATGCCGATCCGCAGATGTTCCGCAAGATCGGCGTGCTCGCTCCCCTGACCAAGCCGGAGATCGGCGAAGTCATGGCCGGCAGCGCCGCCGAGCGCGCCGGCCTGCGCAAAGGCGACGTGGTGCGTTCCATCGGCAATACCGCCATCGTCGACGGGCAGCAATTGCGCGAGGTGATCCGCGCCTCGGTGGACGCAGGCCAGCCGCTCACGCAGGCCTGGAAGATCGAGCGCGGCGGCCAGTCTCTCACGATCGACGTCAAGCCCGAGGTGCGGGAAGAGGGCGCCGCCAAGGTCGGCCGCATCGGGGCCTACGTCGGCGCCCCGCCGGAGATGGTGACGGTGCGCCAGGGGCCGGTCGACGGCGTGTGGCGCGGCGTGGTGCGCACCTGGGAGGTGTCGGCGCTGACCGTGCGAATGATGGCCAAGATGGTCATTGGTGAAGCTTCCCTGAAGAATTTGAGCGGTCCGCTCACCATTGCCGACTACGCCGGCAAGTCCGCCAGCCTTGGTTTCACGCAGTATCTCGTCTTCCTTGCGCTCATCAGCGTGAGCCTTGGCGTGCTCAATCTCATGCCGCTGCCGGTCCTCGATGGGGGGCACCTGATGTATTATCTTTGGGAGGGCCTGACCGGGAAAAGCGTCTCTGACGCCTGGATGGAACGGCTGCAGCGGGGCGGGGTTGCCCTGCTGCTGGTCATGATGTCGGTCGCACTCTTCAACGACGTCACGCGGCTCTTTGGTTAACTTTCTGCCGGCCCTTTCCGTGCCGGCTCAATTCACAGATGAACAAAAACTTCAATCGCTTTCGCCTGCGTAGCGTTGTCGCGGTGGTTGCCAGTGCGCTCGCCGCCACGGCTGCATGGGCCGTCGAGCCTTTCACGGTACGTGACATCCGCGTCGAAGGCTTGCAACGCGTCGAAGCCGGCACGATCTTCGCGTCGCTGCCCCTGCGCGTAGGCGATACCTACAGCGACGAGCGCGGTTCGGCCGCGATCCGCGCGCTGTTCGAGCTGGGTTTGTTCAAGGATGTGCGCATCGACGTGAACGGCAACGTGCTGGTGGTGATCGTCGAGGAGCGGCCCACCATCGCCGATGTCGACTTCGTCGGCACCAAGGAATTCGACAAGGCCGCGCTGACGAAGGCGCTGCGCGAAGTGGGCCTGACCGACGGCCGTCCGTACGACAAGGCACTGACCGATCGCGCCGAGCAGGAGCTCAAGCGCCAGTACGTGAGCCGCAGCCTGTACAACGCGCAGGTCGTGACCACCGTCACGCCCATCGAGCGCAACCGCGTCAACCTGACGTTCACCGTCACCGAAGGCGAATCCGCCCGCATCCGCGAAGTGCATGTGGTGGGCAACAAGGCCTTCAGCGAATCGACGCTGCTGAGCCTGTTCGACCAGGACAGCGGCGGTTTCATGAGCTGGTACACGAAGTCGAACCAGTACTCGCGCGCCAAGCTCAACGCCGACCTCGAAACACTGCGCTCGTACTACATCACGCGCGGCTACCTCGAGTTCCGCATCGATTCGACCCAGGTCGCCATTTCGCCGGACCGCAAGGACCTGACGGTGACGGTGAACATCACCGAAGGCGAGAAGTTCGTGGTGGCAGGCGTCAAGCTCGACGGCAACTACCTCGGCCGCGACGAGGAGTTCAAGTCGCTCATCACCATCAAGCCGGGCGAGCCCTACAACGGCGAGCAGGTCACGGAGACCACCAAGGCCTTCAACGACTATTTCGGCACCTTCGGCTACGCGTTCGCCCGCGTGCAGGCGCGTCCCGAAATCGACCGCGTGAACAACCGCGTCACGCTGACGCTGCAGGCCGAGCCTTCGCGCCGCGTGTACGTGCGCCGCGTGATGGTCGGCGGCAACAACAAGACCCGCGACGAAGTCATTCGCCGCGAGTTCCGCCAATACGAAGCCTCGTGGTACGACGGCGACAAGATCAAGCTGTCGCGCGACCGTGTCGACCGCCTGGGCTTCTTCACCGAAGTGAACGTCGAAACGCAGGAAGTGCCGGGTTCGCCCGACCAGGTGGACCTGACGGTCAACGTGGCTGAAAAGCCCACCGGCAGCTTGCAGCTGGGTGCCGGCTACTCGAGCTCCGACAAGGTCGCGCTGACCTTCGGCATCTCGCAGGAAAACGTGTTCGGCTCGGGTAATTTCCTGGGCGTGCAGGTCAACACCAGCAAGTACAACCGTACGCTGTCGCTGACGACGACCGATCCGTACTTCACCAAGGACGGCATCTCGCGCACGATCAGCGTGTACCACACCACGACGCGGCCGTACTCGACCTCGGAAGACGGCGACTACAAGCTCGTCAACCAGGGCGCCTCGATCCGCTTCGGTGTGCCGTTCAGCGAGATCGACACGGTGTTCTTCGGCATTGGTCTTGAGCGCTACGCGTTCGATCCGAACCGGTCGGCGATCTTCGCGGGCCTGTACACGCCGAATTCCTATCTCTCCTACTTCCAGTGCAAGAAGGATGCGACCGGATTCTTCGTGCTCGGCTGCGACCAGAAGAGCGTCTGGGGTGTTCCGCTGACCGTCGGCTGGGGCCGCGACAGCCGCGACAGCGCGCTGACCCCGACCACGGGCCGCATGCAACGCGCCAACCTCGAACTGGGCGTGGGCGGCGACATGAAGTACATCAAGACGAACTACCAATACCAGCAGTTCTTCGCGATCAACAAGCAGTACACCTTCTCGGTCAACGGTGAAGTCGGCTATGCCAAGGCGCTGGGCGGCAATACCTACCCGATCTTCAAGAACTTCTATGCCGGTGGCCTGGGTTCGATCCGCGGCTTCGAGCAGAACTCGCTGGGCCCGCGCGACGTGCCGCTCTTCGGCCAGACCGACGGCGCCGCACTGGGCGGTACCAAGAAGGCCATCTTCAATGCCGAGCTGAGCACGCCGTTCCCGGGTGCCGGCAACGACCGCACGCTGCGCCTGTACACCTTCTTCGACGTCGGCAACGTGTTCGGCTCCCGCGCGCCCGGCCTGACGGATGCACAGTGGAGCGCCCAGAAGAAGCTGCGCGCCTCGGTCGGTCTCGGCGTCAGCTGGATCTCGCCGCTCGGCCCGCTGCGCCTGGCTTATGCCTTCCCCATCAAGTCCCAGAAGGAAGTCACGGATCCGAGTACCGGACTCGTCACGATCCCGAAGGATAGAATCCAGCGCCTCCAATTCCAGATCGGAACGTCTTTCTAAATGAAGCATTTGATTCGCGCCGCGGCAGGCGCGCTGTTGATTCCCGCTTTCGTGCTGGCTGCTGCGCCTGCCCAGGCGCAAGCACAGGAAACCTTTCGCATCGGTTTCGTGAATCCGGACCGCGTGCTGCGGGAAGCCCAGCCAGCCAAGGCCGCGCAGGCCAAGCTCGAGGCGGAGTTTCTCAAGCGCGAGAAAGACCTGACCACGCAGGGCGAGGCGCTGAAGGCCGCATCCGAGAAGTTCGAGCGCGAGGCGCCCACGCTGTCCGAATCCCAGCGTGTGTCGCGCCAGCGTTCGCTGGTCGACCAGGACCGTGACTTCCAGCGCAAGCGGCGTGAATTCCAGGAAGACCTGAACGCGCGCAAGAACGAAGAGCTTCAGCAGGTCTACGAACGCGCCAACCGCGTCGTGAAGCAGGTGGCCGAGGCCGAGAAGTACGACGCCATCCTGCAGGAAGCGATCTACATCAACCCGAAGCACGACATCACCGACAAGGTGATCAAGGCGCTGAACGCGTCGGTCGGCTCTTCTGCGCCCGCGGCCGGCAAGTAACGCCGCGAACCGGCGTGTCTCTGCAGCTCGGAGCCATCGTTGACGCCCTTGGGGGCGAGCTTCATGGCGATGCGACGCTGTCCATCGAGCGGCTGGCGCCGCTCCAGAATGCACAGCCCGATGCGCTCAGTTTCCTGAGCCATCCCAAATACCAGCAGGAACTGGCCGCGTCCAAAGCTGCCTGTGTGATCGTGTCGCCCGCCATGCGCGAGGCGGCCGCCGCACGTGGCGCTTTCATCGTCACGCCCGATCCTTATTTCTACTTCGCGCGCCTGACGCAGCTTTGGAAGGCGCACCATGCGCGCCCGGAGGCCGATCGCATCCACCCCAGCGCGGTCATCCATGCCGAGGCGCATGTCGATGCAACGGCACGCATCGGCGCGCTGTGCGTGGTGGAGCGGGGCGCGCGCATCGGCGCGGGCACCGTGCTGAAGTCGCGCGTGACAGTCAGCGAAGATTGCGCGATCGGCGAACGCTGCCTGCTGCACCCTGGCGTGGTCATCGGTGCCGACGGCTTCGGCCTTGCGCTGCACCAAGGGCAGTGGGTCAAGATCGAGCAGTTGGGTGCGGTGCGCATCGGCAACGACGTCGAGATCGGCGCCAACACCTGCATCGACCGCGGCGCACTCGACGACACGGTGATCGAAGACGGCGTCAAGCTCGACAACCTGATCCAGATCGGCCACAACGTGCGCGTCGGCCGGAACACCGCAATGGCGGGCTGCGTCGGCGTGGCCGGCAGCGCGATCATCGGCGCCAACTGCACCTTCGGCGGCGGCGCCATCGTGCTGGGCCACCTGACGGTGGCGGACGGTGTTCACGTGTCCGCTGCGACCATTGTTACCCGTTCGATCCACAAGGCCGGCCAATACACAGGCATGTTTCCCATCGATGACAATGCGAGCTGGGAAAAAAATGCGGCAACGCTCAAGCAGTTGCACACCCTGCGCGAACGACTGAAGGCGCTGGAGAAGGCTCCCTCGAAAAAATGACGACGATGCAGGACCAGAAAATCATGACGACGACGCTCGATATCCATCAAATCCTCAAGCTGCTGCCCCACCGCTACCCGTTCCTGCTGGTGGACCGCGTGCTGGACATGGAAAAGGGCAAGCGCATCACGGCGCTCAAGAACGTGACGATGAACGAGCCGTTCTTCAACGGCCACTTTCCGCACCGCCCGGTGATGCCGGGCGTGCTGATGCTCGAAGCCATGGCCCAGGCCGCGGCGCTGCTGTCGTTCCATTCGCTCGACATCGTGCCGGACGACAACACCGTCTATTACTTCGCCGCCATCGACGGCGCGCGCTTCAAGCGCCCTGTGGAACCCGGCGACCAGCTCACGCTCGAAGTCGAGATCGAACGCATGAAGGCCGGCATCTCGAAGTTCAAGGGTCGCGCCCTGGTGGGCAGCGAACTTGCCTGCGAGGCGACCCTGATGTGCGCGATGCGCCAGATCAACTGATCCGGCCGCAGCCAGCTGCTTTCACAAGGCATGACCCAGGTTCATTCGACAGCACTCGTCGACCCCCAGGCAGAACTCGACGCCTCGGTGTCGGTCGGGCCCTATACCGTGATCGGCCCGCACGTGCGGATCGCCGCGGGCACCACCGTCGGCGCGCATTGCGTGATCGAAGGGCGCACAACCATCGGGCGTGACAACCGGATCTTCCAGTTCTCGTCCCTCGGAGCCGTGCCACAGGACAAGAAATACGCCGGCGAGCCGACCGAGCTCGTCATCGGCGACCGCAACGTCATTCGCGAGTTCTGCACGTTCAACCTCGGCGTGCCGGGGGCGGGCGGCGTGACGCGCGTGGGCAGCGACAACTGGATCATGGCGTACACGCACATCGCGCACGACTGCCGTGTCGACAACCACACCACGCTGTCCAACAACACCACGCTGGCGGGACATGTGCACCTGGCCGACTGGGTCACTGTCGGCGGGCTCACGGGCATCCACCAGTTCGTTTCGATCGGCGCTCACGCGATGCTCGGCTTCGCCAGCGCCGTCACCCAGGATGTGCCGCCGTTCATGCTGGTCGACGGCAATCCGCTGGCCGTGCGCGGCTTCAACATCGTCGGCTTGCGCCGGCGCGACTTCTCCGCGCAGCGGCTCGCCGCGGTGAAGCAGATGCACCGGCTGCTGTACCGCCAGGGCAAGACGCTCGAGGAGGCGCGCACGGCCATTGCCGCGCTCGCGGCTGAAATGCCGGAAGCCGCCGGCGACGTCGCGCTGATGGAATCCTTCCTCGCCAACTCGACCCGCGGCATCGCTCGCTGACGTGACCGCGATGCAGAAGGACGGACAGCGACGCTTTGCGCTGGTCGCCGGCGAAGCCTCCGGCGACTTGCTCGCGGGGCTGCTGCTCGACGGCCTGCGGGCCCGCTGGCCCGACCTGCAGACGGTGGGCATCGGCGGTCCCCGCATGCTGGCCCACGGCTTCCAGAGCTGGTGGCCGCAGGAAAAGCTCGCGGTGCGCGGTTACGTCGAAGTGCTGCGGCACTACGCCGAGATCGCCGGCATCCGGCGCCAGCTCAAGGCCCGCCTGCTGCGCGAGTGGGCCGAGCTGTTCATCGGCGTCGACGCCCCCGACTTCAATCTCGATCTCGAAGCAGGCCTGCGCAGCCGTGGCATGAAGACGGTGCATTTCATCTGCCCGTCGATCTGGGCCTGGCGGCCGGAGCGCATCGAGAAGGTCCGTGCCGCCGCCGACCATGTGCTGTGCATCTTTCCGTTCGAGCCCGAGTTGCTGGCGGAGCATGGCGTCGCGGGCAGCTACGTCGGCCACCCGCTGGCCAACGTGATTCCGATGGCGCCCGACCGCGCCGGCGCGCGCGCCGCCATGGGCTTCGCGCCCGACGCACAGGTCGTGGCCCTGCTGCCCGGCAGCCGCCGTTCGGAAGTGCGCTACCTGGCGGCCCGGTTCTTCGCGGCCGCCGCGCTGATGCAGAAGGAGCGGCCGGGCGTCCAGTTCGTGGCGCCCATCATTCCGAGCCTGCGCGCGGAAGTCGAGGCGCTGCTGCAGGCCAGCGGCATGACCGGCCGCGTGAAGCTGCTCGACGGCCAGTCGCATGCCGCGCTGGCCGCCTGTGACGCCACGCTGATCGCCAGCGGTACTGCCACGCTCGAAGCGGCGCTGTTCAAGCGGCCGATGGTCATCGCCTACAACATGAATGCGCTGTCTTGGCGCCTCATGCAGCGCAAGCAGCTGCAGCCCTGGGTCGGCCTGCCGAACATCCTGTGCCGCGACTTCGTGGTGCCGGAACTGCTGCAGGAAGCCGCCACGCCGGAAGCGCTGGCCAAGGCCACGTTGGCCTGGTTGGATGCTCCGGAGAAGACCCGGGCGCTGCAACAAAGATTTTCAGAGCTGCATGTGCAATTGCAGCGCGATACGCCGACACTTTGCGCCGATGCGATCCAGAAAGTTCTTGAAGGCTGAGCAAGCCCCGCTGGTGTGGGACGCACCGGGCCTGATGGCGGGCGTCGACGAGGCGGGGCGCGGCCCTCTGGCCGGGCCCGTGGTGGCAGCGGCCGTGATCCTCGACGACCTGCGGCCGATCCGCGGGCTGGCCGACTCCAAGACGCTCACCGCCCTGCAGCGCGAACGCCTGCATGACCAGATCCTGGCCAAGGCGCTGTGCTGCTCGATCGCGCATGCCACGGTCGAGGAAATCGACACCCACAACATCCTGCAGGCCACCATGCTCGCGATGCGCCGCGCCGTCGAAGGCCTGCGGCTGAAGCCGGTGAAGGTGCTGGTCGACGGCAACCGCCTGCCGACGCTCGACGTGCTGGCCGAGGCCATCGTCAAGGGCGATGCGCGGGTCAAGGCGATCTCGGCGGCGTCGATCCTGGCCAAGGTGCACCGCGACCGGCTGTGCGAGCAACTGCATATCGAATTTCCCCACTACGGCTTTGCCGGCCACAAGGGCTACGGCACGCCCGAGCACCTGGAGGCGCTCAAGCGCCATGGGGCCTGCGTGCACCATCGCAGGTCTTTCAGCCCGGTGGCGGCGGCGCTGGCCCGCACGGCTGCCGGGAGCGTCGAGGCGGAATCCGTGCCGCCGGCAATGGTCATCGGCGTGACCGAGTCCGTGCGCCTCGATCTGCATGCCGCCCCCTGAAGCCCGCATGACCTCCGACACCGGCGCCAGCCACATCAGCTCGCGCGACAACCCATTGCTCAAGGATCTGCGCAAGCTCGCGCAGGACCCGGGCGCCTACCGCAAGCTGGGCCGCATCTGGCTCGAGGGCGACCATTTGTGCCGGGCGGCGCTGGCGCGCGGCGTCAGGCCGGCGATCGCGGTGTTTTCCGAGTCCTTCTGGCCGCAGGCGCCGGCGGAATGGGCGCGAGATGCGGGCAAGACGGTCGTCGTCAGCGACGACCTGCTGCGCGGCGTCAGCGGCCTCGAATCTCCCGCGCCCATGGGTTTCGTGCTGGAGCTGCCGGCCAGGCCCGAACTGCTGGCCGACGCACCGAGCGTGGTCCTCGATCGCCTGCAGGACGCAGGCAATGCTGGTTCCATCCTGCGAAGCGCTGCGGCCTTCGGGTTTACCCAAGTGATCGCGCTCAAGGGCACGGCCGCGCTGTGGGCGCCGAAGGTGCTGCGCGCCGGCATGGGCGCCCATTTCGGGCTGCGGCTGATCGAAGGCGTGGAAGCCGAGGCACTGGACGCATTGACAGTGCCGCTGCTGGCCACGAGCTCGCATCGCGGCGAGTGGCTGCACAAGGCCGATCTGCCGCACCCCTGCGCCTGGCTCATGGGGCATGAAGGGCAGGGCGTCTCGGCGGCGCTGGAGGCCCGGGCCACGCACCATATCCGCATTGCCCAGCCCGGCGGCGAAGAGTCTCTGAACGTGGCTGCGGCGGCTGCAATCTGCCTGCATGCCAGCGGAGCGGCCCTGTCGGCCAAATAGCACATCCAGTCCGAGCTACAATCGGGGGCTTACTCGCAAATCAGCGTCGCCCGGCCGCCTTTAACGCCAAAATCCCCTTAAGCAGCAGTCCGCAGGCAACGCGCCTGGGGCTCCGGGCGACCGTAACCATCCGGAGAACCCAGTGCTTTTGTCTCTCAAGGGAAGTTTCCCGCCCGCCATCCTGGCGCTCGCAGACGGCACGGTCTTTCAAGGCAATTCGATCGGAGCCGCCGGCTCCACGACCGGTGAGGTGGTGTTCAACACCGCCATGACCGGTTACCAGGAAATCCTCACCGACCCGAGCTACTGCCAGCAGATCGTGACCCTCACGTATCCGCACATCGGCAACTACGGCGTCAACGGCGAGGACATCG
Source organism: Variovorax sp. PMC12 (assembly GCF_003019815.1). Taxonomy (NCBI): domain Bacteria; kingdom Pseudomonadati; phylum Pseudomonadota; class Betaproteobacteria; order Burkholderiales; family Comamonadaceae; genus Variovorax; species Variovorax sp. PMC12. The sequence continues at coordinate 1,418,305 of NZ_CP027773.1, read as the reverse complement.
AAGCCGACAAGATCCATGCCGCGGGCCTGATCATCAAGGACCTGCCCCTCGTCGCCTCCAATTTCCGCAAGACCGCCACGCTGACCGAGTACCTCGTGTCCGGCAACACGGTGGCCATCGCGAACATCGACACCCGCAAGCTCACGCGCCACCTGCGCACCCACGGCGCGCAGAACGGCTGCATCCTGGGCCTCGCGGAAGGCGAGACCGTGACGCAGGCGCTGATCGACAAGGCCATCGCCGCCGCCAAGGCCGCGCCGAGCATGGCCGGCCTCGACCTCGCCAAGGTGGTGTCGGTCACCCAGACCTACGAGTGGACCGAGACCGAGTGGAAGCTCGTCAACCTGAACGGCAAGCCGGGCTACGGCGTGCAGATCACGCCCAAGTTCCACGTGGTTGCCTTCGACTACGGCGTCAAGAAGAACATCCTGCGCATGATCGCCCAGCGCGGCGCGCGCATCACCGTGGTGCCGGCTCAGACACCCGCGGCCGACGTGCTCAAGCTCAAGCCCGATGGCATCTTCCTGGCCAACGGCCCCGGCGACCCGGAGCCTTGCGACTACGCCATCAGCGCCGTCAAGGAACTGATCGAGACCGGCATTCCCACCTTCGGCATCTGCCTGGGCCACCAGATCATGGCGCTGGCCTCCGGCGCCAAGACCTTCAAGATGAAGTTCGGCCACCACGGCGCGAACCATCCCGTGAAGGACCTCGACAACGGCCGCGTGAGCATCACCAGCCAGAACCACGGCTTCGCGGTCGACGAGAAGTCGCTGCCGGCCAACCTGCGTCCCACGCACATCAGCCTGTTCGACAACACGCTGCAGGGCCTGGCGCGCACCGACAAGCCCGCGTTCTGCTTCCAGGGCCACCCTGAAGCCTCGCCGGGCCCGCACGACATCGGCTATCTGTTCGATCGCTTCACGGCACTCATGGAAAAGCACAAGACGGAGAACAAGAATGCCTAAGCGCACAGACCTCAAATCGATCCTCATCATCGGCGCCGGCCCGATCATCATCGGCCAGGCTTGCGAGTTCGACTATTCCGGCGTGCAAGCCTGCAAGGCGCTGCGCGAGGAGGGCTACAAGGTCATCCTGATCAACAGCAACCCCGCGACGATCATGACCGACCCGGCCACGGCCGATGTCACCTACATCGAGCCCATCACCTGGCAGACGGTCGAGAAGATCATCGCCAAGGAACGCCCCGACGCGATCCTGCCGACCATGGGCGGCCAGACCGCGCTGAACTGCGCGCTCGACCTCTGGCGCAACGGCGTGCTCGACAAGTACACCGGCGCGGCCACCAACAAGCCCGTCGAGCTGATCGGCGCCACGCCCGAGGCGATCGACAAGGCCGAAGACCGCCTGAAGTTCAAGGACGCGATGACCAAGATCGGACTGGGCTCGGCCCGCTCCGGCATCGCGCACTCGATGGAAGAGGCCTGGGCGGTTCAGAAGAGCGTCGGCTTCCCGACGGTCATCCGCCCCAGCTTCACGCTCGGCGGCACCGGCGGCGGCATCGCCTACAACCCGGAAGAATTCGAGACCATCTGCAAGCGCGGCATCGAAGCCTCGCCCACCAACGAGCTGCTGATCGAAGAGTCCCTGCTCGGCTGGAAAGAGTACGAGATGGAAGTCGTGCGCGACAAGGCCGACAACTGCATCATCGTCTGCTCGATCGAAAACCTCGACCCGATGGGCGTGCACACCGGCGACTCGATCACCGTGGCTCCCGCGCAGACGCTGAGCGACAAGGAATACCAGATCCTGCGCAACGCCTCGCTGGCCGTGCTGCGCGAGATCGGCGTCGACACCGGCGGCTCGAACGTGCAGTTCTCGATCAACCCGAAGGACGGCCGCATGGTCGTCATCGAGATGAACCCGCGCGTGTCGCGTTCGTCGGCGCTGGCCTCCAAGGCCACCGGCTTCCCGATCGCCAAGGTCGCGGCCAAGCTGGCCGTGGGCTACACGCTCGACGAGCTGCGCAACGAAATCACCGGCGGTGCCACGCCCGCGTCGTTCGAGCCGTCGATCGACTATGTGGTCACCAAGATCCCGCGGTTCGCCTTCGAGAAGTTCCCGCAGGCCGATTCGCGCCTCACCACGCAGATGAAGTCGGTGGGCGAAGTGATGGCCATGGGCCGCACCTTCCAGGAATCGTTCCAGAAGGCCCTGCGCGGCCTCGAGGTGGGTGTCGACGGTCTCAACGAGAAGACGCAGGACCGCGAAGTGCTGGAAAAGGAACTGGGCGAGCCCGGTCCCGAGCGCATCTGGTACGTGGGCGATGCCTTCGCCATGGGGCTGAGCGTGGACGAAGTGTTCGCGCTGACCAAGATCGACCCATGGTTCCTGGTGCAGATCGAAGAGATCGTGAAGATCGAGCTCGAGCTGGAAACCAAGTCGCTCGACGACATCGACCGCGACACGCTGCTCGCGCTGAAGAAGAAGGGCTTCTCCGACCGCCGCCTCGCGCGCCAGCTGAAGACCACCGACACGGCCATTCGCGAGAAGCGCCGCGCCCTGGGCGTGCGCCCGGTCTACAAGCGCGTCGACACCTGCGCGGCCGAGTTCGCCACCAACACGGCCTACATGTACTCGACCTATGAAGACGAGTGCGAGGCCGATCCGACCGACAAGAAGAAGATCATGGTGCTCGGCGGCGGTCCCAACCGCATCGGCCAGGGCATCGAGTTCGACTACTGCTGCGTGCACGCCGCGCTCGCCATGCGCGAGGACGGCTACGAGACCATCATGGTCAACTGCAACCCCGAGACTGTGTCGACCGACTACGACACCTCGGACCGCCTGTACTTCGAGCCGCTCACGCTCGAGGACGTGCTCGAGATCGTCGACAAGGAAAAGCCGCTCGGCGTGATCGTGCAGTACGGCGGCCAGACGCCGCTGAAGCTCGCGCTCGACCTCGAAGCCAACGGCGTGCCGATCATCGGCACCTCGCCCGACATGATCGACGCGGCCGAAGACCGCGAGCGCTTCCAGAAGCTGCTGCATGAACTCAAGCTGCTGCAGCCGCCGAACGCCACTGCGCGCACCGAAGCCGAAGCCCTCGAAAAGGCCGCGGCACTGGGCTATCCGCTGGTGGTGCGCCCGAGCTACGTGCTCGGCGGCCGCGCGATGGAAATCGTGCACGAGCAGCGCGACCTCGAGCGCTACATGCGCGAAGCCGTCAAGGTCAGCAACGATTCGCCGGTGCTGCTCGACCGCTTCCTGAATGACGCCGTCGAGTGCGACGTCGACTGCATCCGCGACGCCGAAGGCGGCACGCTGATCGGCGGCGTGATGGAGCACATCGAACAGGCCGGCGTGCACTCGGGCGACTCCGCCTGCTCGCTGCCGCCCTACAGCCTGAACGCCGACACGGTGGCCGAGCTGAAGCGCCAGAGCGCCGCGATGGCGGCCGCGCTGAACGTGGTCGGCCTGATGAACGTGCAGTTCGCGATCCAGCAGAAAGACGGCAAGGACGTCATCTACGTGCTCGAAGTGAACCCGCGTGCCTCGCGCACCGTGCCCTACGTGAGCAAGGCCACCGGCATCCAGCTCGCCAAGGTGGCGGCACGCTGCATGGCTGGCCAATCGCTGAAATCGCAGGGCATCACGAAGGAAGTCACGCCGCCGTACTTCAGCGTGAAGGAAGCCGTGTTCCCGTTCGTCAAGTTCCCGGGCGTGGACACCATCCTCGGCCCCGAGATGAAGTCGACCGGCGAAGTGATGGGCGTGGGCAAGACCTTCGGCGAAGCCTTCGTGAAGTCGCAGCTCGGTGCCGGTACGCACCTGCCGAAGTCGGGCAAGGTCTTCATCTCGGTGAAGAACAACGACAAGGCACGCGCGGTGGAAGTGGCGCGCGGCCTGGCCAAGCTGGGCTTCGAGCTGATCGCCACCAAGGGCACGGCGGCCGCCATCAGCGCCGCCGGCATCGAATGCGCGACGGTGAACAAGGTGACCGAAGGACGCCCGCACATCGTGGACATGATCAAGAACAACGAGATTGCGCTGGTCATCAACACGGTGGAAGAGCGCCGCAACGCGATCACCGATTCGCGTCAGATCCGCACCTCGGCGCTGCTGGCGCGCGTGACCACGTTCACCACGATCTTCGGCGCCGAAGCGGCGGTCGAGGGCATGGGCTTCATGGACGAGCTCGGCGTGATCTCGGTGCAGGAGATGCACGCGCAACTGGCAGCCGCCTGAGCGTCGTCATCATGGAAACGCAGCTCGTCGAACTGGACCTGACGGACTGGAACGCGGCCACGCCCAACGAGGCGTGGATCGCGGAGCTGGAAGCGGGCAAGGTGCTGTACTTTCCGCGCCTGGGCTTCGAGCTGCTGCCCGAAGAGCGCAGCCTGCTGACGCCAACCCTGCTGTCGCCCGACGTGCGCAACATCAGCCTCGATGCCAACGGCAAGCTCAAGGGCGCCGTGGGCGACGAGGCGGTGCAGCGCGCGGCAGCCGCGATGGTGGGGCGCTTCCGGGCGCAGGCCACGCAGCTCATTCATGGCTTGCTGCCGCACTACACGCCGGCCCTGCGGCTGGCGCCCACCAGCTACCGGCCGGCACAGGTCGAGACGCGCGTGCAGTCATGGCGTGCGGACGACCGGCGTTTGCACGTCGATGCATTCCCGTCGCGTCCCAACTACGGCGAACGCATCCTGCGCGTCTTCACCAACGTCAATCCCGAAGGCGCACCGCGCGTGTGGCGCGTGGGCGAGCCTTTCGAGGACATCGCCAAACGCTTCCTGCCGCGTGCCAAGCCCTATGTGCGCTGGCAGGCCAAGCTGCTGCAGGCGCTGCACGTGACCAAGTCGTTCCGCAGCGAGTACGACCACCTGATGCTGCAACTGCACGACGGCATGAAGTCGGACATGGCGTACCAGGAAAGCTCGCCGCAGGAGACCGCCAAGTTCCCGCCGGGTTCGGTGTGGGTGTGCTTCTCCGACCAGACCTCGCACGCGGTGATGGCGGGGCAATACATGCTGGAGCAGACGCTTCATCTGGCCGCATCGAAGCAATACAATCCCGGCTCGAGCCCGCTCGCCATTCTGAGCCGGCTGACCGGACGCACACTCGTCTGATCAATTCCCTCAATCGACCGCCGAACGGCAGCGTTCGGCGGTTTCGCTTTATGGAGAAACAACAACATGGCCACCATTCCGATCACCAAGCGCGGCGCTGAAAAACTGCGCGCCGAACTGCACCAGCTCAAGACGGTGGACCGTCCCTGGGTCATCAACGCGATCTCCGAAGCGCGCGCACAGGGCGACCTCAGCGAGAACGCGGAGTACGAAGTCGCCAAGGACCGCCAGGGCTTCATCGAAGGCCGCATCCAGGAAGTCGAAGGCAAGCTGTCGGCCGCGCAGATCATCGACCCGAGCGAGCTCGACGCCGGCGGCAAGGTGGTGTTCGGCTCCACGGTCGAACTGGAGGAAGAGGAATCCGGCGAGGCCGTGAAGTACCAGATCGTCGGCGAGGATGAAGCCGACCTGAAGCTCGGCCTCATCAACATCTCCAGCCCGATCGCGCGCGCGCTCATCGGCAAGGAAGAGGGCGACACCGCGGAAGTGCAGGCACCCGGCGGCCTCAAGCGCTACGAAATCGTGGCGGTCCGCTACATCTGATTCTTCTTCGAGCCATGAAAGACCGCGTTGCGCTGATGCTGGCCGCCTTCTGGTGGGGCAGCCTCACCACGATCGGTTTCCTGGTGGTTCCAATGCTGTTCGCCAGGCTCGGCAATCCGTCGGTGGCGGGCAACTTCGCGGCGCAGCTGTTCGAGGCGCAGAGCTGGATTGCCGTTGGCTGCGGGCTGATCCTGCTGATCCACTTTCGCGCCAAGGCCGACGACCGCATGGACGGTCCCGCGCTGACGGCGATTTTCCTGATTCTCGGGGCGCTGCTGCTGGCGCTGCTTCAGCAGTACGCCGTGGCGCCGCGCATCGTGGCGCGCGACAACCTCAAGCTGTGGCACGCCGTCGGCAGCGGCATGTACCTGGTGCAGTGGGTGTGTGCCGGTGCGCTGCTGTGGCGCATGGGCAAGCGCAAGCCGGACTGATTTGCGGCGCGGAGGCGGCAGGGCCGCTTCCGCAATCCCTCACTCTTTCCAGTATTTCGCAACCCAGCTTGCCGGCCGGATGAACCGGAAGGCGCGGTTGCGGCGGCCTGCCAGCGCGTCCGGGGGGTTGCATTCGCCATGGAACACCATGACGCGTGCGCCCTCGGGCACGAAGGGCTCTTCCCAGTAGTTGGTCGGCCAGGTCGGGATGCCGTGGTACTTGAAGCTCGGGCACCATTCGGCGGGCCAGTAGGCCAGCTTGCCTTGCTTGTGGAGCATGTCCGACAGGTAGGCCTGCTCGTTGCGATACTGCGCCTGTACCTTGTCCAGGTTGGCGCGCAGGTAGGCCAGGATGTCGGCATGGGCGCCGATCTCGAAGCGGTAGACCGATGAGTTCCCGGTGATGCGCTCCCGCCGCCAGGGGCGTGGGTAGTCGTGAATGATCAGGAACTCGCCGGGCCGCTCGAAAAAGGCGTCGAGGCTGCCCACGACGACCACGTCGAGGTCGAGGAAGAGGGCGGTGCCGCGCAGGCCGTACAGGTCTTTTTCAAACGTGGTGAGCTTCTTCCAGCCTCCGTCGCGTTGACCGGGGGCCAGGTTCAGGTTCAGCTGCGGAATCGGCAGGCACGTCACCTCCGGGCGAATGCCGTTGCCGTCGTCCGTCAGGCACACGAACTTGAAGTCGCCGCTGAGGTTGCGGCGCACCATCGCGTAGAGCCGGTTGACGTATTCGGGGCCGTATTTCGTGCCCCACTTCATGCAGAGGATATGGCGCTGGGCGCCCTGCGCTGCCACCGGCCTCAGTCCGACTGGTTGCGCTTCTTGGCCGACAGCGGCCGCTTGGCCTTGGCGCGCTTGATGGTGCCGCCGGGGGTGAGGCGCTGGTTGCCGAGCACGCGCAGCGTCTTGATTTCAGGGCGCTGGCCGCCGCGCTTGCTGTACTTGACGATCTTCACGTCGCGCGGGCCGGGCATGCGGTCTTCGTCGATCACGCGCTCTTTTTCGGGCTTCGGGCGCCACAGCACCAGCAGCTTGCCGATGTGCTGGATGGGGGCGGCGTCGAGCTCTTCAGCCAGTTCGCGCAGCATGGCGTCGCGGGCGAGGCGGTCGTCGGAGAAGACGCGGATCTTGATCAGGCCATGGGCCTTGAGCGCCGCATCGGCTTCTTTTTTTACGGCAGGGGTGAGCCCGTCTCCACCGACCATGACGATCGGATCCAGGTGGTGAGCTTCGGCGCGGTGCACCTTGCGCTCGGCAGGGGTAAGTTGAATGGCGGGCATCCCCGTATTATCGACGCGTACACGAAGACCCCCATGAGCACCAAAGCCAAAAGCAAAAAAGTCAACAAAGCGTGGCTTCACGACCATATCAACGACCCCTACGTGAAGCTCGCCACCAAGGAGGGTTATCGCGCGCGGGCCGCCTACAAGCTCAAGGAAATCGACGAGTCGCTCGGCCTCGTCAAGCCGGGCCAGCTGGTCGTCGATCTCGGCTCCACCCCCGGGGCCTGGAGCCAGTACCTGCGCCGGCGCATGTCGCCGGACGGCGCCGCGGCCGGCGAACTCAACGGCACCATCATTTCCCTGGACATCCTGCCGATGGAACCCATCGAGGGGGTGACCTTCCTGCAGGGCGACTTCCGCGAAGATGCGTTGCTGCAACAGCTGCTCGGCGTGCTGGCCGGCCGCAAGGCCGATCTGGTGGTGTCCGACATGGCGCCCAACCTGTCGGGCATCCATTCGGCCGATGCCGCCCGCGTGGCGCACCTGATCGAGCTTGCAATCGACTTCGCCCAGCACCACCTGAAGCCTGAAGGCGCTCTGGTGGCCAAGCTCTTCCACGGCAGCGGCTACGACGACCTGGTGAAGCTTTTCAAGGCCAATTTCCGCATCGTGAAGCCCTTCAAGCCCAAGGCGTCGCGCGACAAATCGGCCGAGACCTTCCTGGTCGGAATGGGCCTGAAGGCCTCGGATACGCCTTGATACCTTGCCGCCGATTGCCCGTACAGGGCGCAAACCCCTGTCAGGCTATGGCTGCTTTAGGGAAATGCCCGCTTTTCGCAGCTTGAAAAGCCTAAAATGGGGCGCAATTGCGTACCCACAGCGCGTATTTTCATTTTCCCGTCACGCGCTTTCGACTGGAGCTTCGTTTGAACAATCAGTGGTTTTCCAAAGTTGCCGTATGGCTCGTCATTGCCATGGTGTTGTTCACTGTGTTCAAGCAGTTCGACACCCGCGGTGGCGTCGGCTCGGGAGCAGTCAGCTACTCCGAGTTTCTGGACCAGGTCCGGAATAACCAAATCAAGAGCGCCGTCATTCCCGAAGGCGCGGCCGGCGGCGAGATCATCGCCGTCACCAACGACGATCGCAAGATCCGCACGACCGCCACGGTGCTCGACCGCGGCCTCGTGGGCGACCTGATCGACCACAACGTCAAGTTCGACGTCAAGCCGCGCGAAGAGAGCTCGCTGCTCATGACGCTGCTGGTCAGCTGGGGCCCGATGCTGCTGCTGATCGGCGTGTGGATCTACTTCATGCGACAGATGCAGGGCGGCGGCAAGGGCGGGGCGTTCAGCTTCGGCAAGAGCAAGGCCCGCATGATGGACGAGAACAACAACACGGTCACTTTCGCCGACGTCGCGGGCTGCGACGAGGCCAAGGAAGAAGTCCGTGAAGTCGTCGACTTCCTGAAAGACCCGCAGCGCTTCCAGAAGCTCGGCGGCCGCATCCCCCGCGGTCTGCTGCTCGTGGGCCCTCCCGGCACCGGCAAGACCCTGCTGGCCAAGTCGATCGCCGGGGAAGCCAAGGTGCCGTTCTTCTCGATCTCGGGCTCCGACTTCGTCGAAATGTTCGTCGGCGTGGGCGCTGCCCGTGTCCGCGACATGTTCGAGAACGCCAAGAAGAACGCGCCCTGCATCATCTTCATCGACGAAATCGATGCGGTGGGCCGCCAGCGCGGCGCCGGCCTCGGCGGCGGCAACGACGAACGCGAACAGACGCTCAACCAGATGCTGGTCGAGATGGACGGCTTCGAAACCAACCTCGGCGTGATCGTGGTGGCGGCCACCAACCGCCCGGACATCCTGGACGCCGCGCTGCTGCGCCCCGGCCGTTTCGACCGCCAGGTGTACGTCACGCTTCCGGACATCCGCGGCCGTGAGCAGATCCTCGGCGTGCACATGCGCAAGGTCCCGCTGGGCCAGGACGTGAATCCGAGCGTCATCGCCCGCGGCACCCCCGGCATGTCGGGCGCCGACCTGGCCAACCTCTGCAACGAAGCCGCCCTGATGGCCGCCCGCCGCAATGCGCGCGTGGTCGAGATGCAGGACTTCGAGAAGGCCAAGGACAAGATCTTCATGGGCCCCGAGCGCAAGAGCATGGTCATGCCCGAGGAAGAGCGCCGCAACACGGCCTACCACGAGTCCGGCCACGCCCTCATCGGCAAGCTGCTGCCCAAGTGCGATCCGGTCCACAAGGTCACGATCATTCCGCGCGGCCGCGCCCTCGGCGTGACCATGAGCCTGCCGTCGCAGGACCGCTACAGCTACGACCGCGAATACATGCTCAACCAGATCAGCATGCTTTTCGGTGGCCGCATCGCCGAGGAAGTGTTCATGCACCAGATGACCACCGGCGCAAGCAACGACTTCGAGCGCGCGACTTCCATCGCCCGCGACATGGTCACGCGCTACGGCATGACCGACGCGCTGGGCCCGATGGTCTATGCCGAGAACGAGGGCGAAGTTTTCCTGGGCCGCTCGGTCACTAAGACGACCAACATGAGCGAGCAGACCATGGAAAAGGTCGACTCGGAAGTGCGCCGCATCATCGACGAGCAGTACGCCCTGGCGCGCCGCCTGATCGAGGAGAATAGCGACAAGATGCACGCCATGGCCAAGGCGCTGCTCGAGTGGGAAACCATCGACAGCGAACAGCTCGACGACATCATGGCCGGCCGCGCTCCGCGTCCGCCCAAGGACTGGACGCCGCGCATTCCGCCTTCGGGCAGCGGTGGCAGTGGTGGCACGCCGGCCGTCAATCCCGACCCGGCGCCCACCGCGGCCTGAGGTGGGCTTGATCTCAAGCGATGACGGGGCCTCTGGCCCCGTTTTTCATGGTGGCGCTGCCGTCTGGCAGACCTCGCGCTTTCGCATCGACCTGTCGCAGCCGCGCGTGATGGGCATCGTCAACGTCACGCCCGATTCCTTTTCCGACGGCGGCGCGCATGCGTCCACCAGCGCCGCGCTCAGGCACTGCGAGCAGCTGCTGAAAGAGGGCGCCGACATCCTCGACATCGGCGGCGAATCGACCCGCCCCGGCAGCCCGGCAGTGCCGCTCGACGCCGAACTGGCGCGCGTGCTGCCGGTGGTGCGCGAGGCCGTCAAGCTCAACGTACCGCTGTCGATCGATACCTACAAACCCGAGGTCATGCGCGCAGTGCTCGACCTGGGCGCCGACATCGTCAACGACATCTGGGCGCTGCGCCAACCCGGCGCGCGCGAGGCCGTGGCGGCGCATCCGTCCTGCGGCATCTGCCTGATGCACATGCACCGCGATCCGCAGACGATGCAGGCCGTGCCGATGAGCGGCGACGTGATCCCCGAAGTGCTGTCGTTCCTGCAGGCGCAGGTGCAACTGCTGCGCGCGCTGAAGGTCGACTCTTCGCGCATCACGTTGGACCCCGGCGTGGGCTTCGGCAAGACAGTGGCGCAGAATTTCGCGCTGCTGGCGCGGCAGCGCGAGCTGCTCGAAGGCGGCCTGCCGCTGCTCCTGGGCTGGTCGCGCAAATCGTCGATCGGTGCCGTCACGGGCATCGAAGCGGCAAGCGGGCGCATCATGCCCAGCGTCGCCGCGGCGGTGCTGGCGGTGGACCGCGGCGCAGCCGTGGTGCGCGTGCACGACGTGCGCGACACGGTGGCAGCCATCTCCGTATGGCGCGCCATGAGGGCGGAAGAGCCAACACAAACACAACAAGGCACACAGCAACCATGACACGTAAATATTTCGGCACCGACGGCATTCGCGGCACCGTCGGCCAGGCGCCCATCACCCCGGACTTCGTGCTGCGCCTGGCGCATGCCGTGGGCCGAGTGCTCAAGAAGAGCCAGGCCAAGAGCCAGGCCCGCCCGACGGTGCTGATCGGCAAGGACACCCGCATTTCCGGCTACATGCTCGAATCGGCGCTCGAGTCGGGCTTCAATTCGGCCGGCGTCGACGTGGTGCTGCTCGGCCCGCTGCCCACGCCCGGCGTGGCGTACCTCACGCGCGCCCAGCGCGCAAGCCTGGGCGTGGTGATCAGCGCGAGCCACAACGCCTACCCCGACAACGGCATCAAGTTCTTCAGCGCGCAGGGCACCAAGCTCGACGACGCCTGGGAGCTGGCGGTCGAAGCCGCGCTGGAAGAAGACCCGGTGTGGGTCGATTCCGCGAACCTCGGCAAGGCCCGCCGCCTCAACGACGCGCCCGGCCGCTACATCGAGTTCTGCAAGAGCACCTTCGCCAACGACCTCACGCTGCGCGACATGAAGCTGGTGGTCGATGCGGCGCACGGCGCTGCCTACCAGGTGGCGCCCAACGTGTTCCACGAACTGGGCGCCGAGGTGAGCAGCATCGGTGTCTCGCCCGACGGCCTGAACATCAACAAGGGCTTCGGCGCCACCCATCCCGAAGCGCTGGTGGCCGCCGTGACGGCGCAGAAGGCCGACTACGGCATCGCGCTCGACGGCGACGCCGACCGCCTGCAGCTGGTCGACGCGAGCGGGCGGCTGTTCAACGGCGACGAACTGCTCTACCTGATGGTGGCGGAGCGCATTGCGCGCGGCGAGAAGCCCGTGGGCGTGGTCGGCACGCTCATGACCAACAAGGCCGTCGAGGTCGCCCTGCGCGGGCTCGGCATCGAATTCGTGCGGGCCAAGGTCGGCGACCGCTATGTGCTCGAAGAACTCGACAAGCGCGGCTGGCTGCTGGGCGGCGAAGGCTCCGGCCATCTGCTGGCGCTGGACCGCCACACCACCGGCGACGGCATCGTCAGTGCGCTGCAGGTGCTGCAGGCCTGCGTGCGCAGCGGCAAGACCGTGGCGCAGTTGCTCGACGGCGTCACGCTGTTCCCGCAGACGCTGATCAACGTGCGCATTGCCCCCGACCAGAACTGGAAGGACAACAAGGCGCTGGCCACCGAAACCGAACGCATCGAGGCCGAACTCGGAGATGCCGGCCGCGTGCTGATCCGCGCGAGCGGCACCGAGCCGCTGGTGCGGGTGATGGTCGAAGCCCGCGACGCGCAGCTGGCCGAATCCTGCGCCAAGCGCCTGGCTGCGACGCTGGAACCCGCGCGATGACGGCGGGCACGCAGATCGAGGTCTTTCTTGCCGACTACCGTGACGCGGCCCAGGCCGCGGCCGTGGTGGATCTCCTGGACGCCTATGCAAGCGAGCCGGCCGGCGGCGGCGTGCCTCTCGACCCTGCGGTGCGCCAGAACCTTCCGGCGGCCCTGGCGGCGCGTCCGCAGGCCTTCAGCGTGCTCGCTTTCGAGGGCGGTCAGCCCGTGGGCCTCGTCAACTGCCTGGAGGGCTTCTCGACCTTCGCCTGCAAGCCGCTGGTGAATGTGCACGACGTGGTCGTGCTGCCCAGCCACCGCGGCCAGGGCGTTGCGCAAAAGATGTTCGCTCGGGTCGAGCAGGAGGCGCGCAGGCGCGGCGCCTGCAAGCTCACGCTCGAAGTGCTGTCGAACAACAAGCCGGCACTGCGCACCTACGAGCGCGAGGGCTTCGCGAGCTACCAGCTCGACCCGGAGTTCGGGCACGCGGTGTTCCTGCAGAAGAAGCTCTGAAAAGAAAAAGGGCCGGGGCGAATCGATCGCCGTCGGCCCTTGCCGCAACCCTGTCCCGCAAGGGAGAGGGTGCGAGACAGATTCAGAAGCGCGTCACCGGCATTTCGGCGTCGGCCTTGTTCGGTGCGTACTTGCCCAGTTCCCACTTGGCGATCGCGTTGCGGTGCACTTCGTCCGGGCCGTCGGCAAAGCGCAGCGTGCGGGCACCGGCGTAGGCGTAGGCCAGCGGGAAGTCGTCGCACATGCCGCCGCCGCCGTGCACCTGCATGGCCCAGTCGATCACCTGGCAGGCCATGCTCGGCGCCACCACCTTGATCATCGCGATCTCGTTCTTCGCGACCTTGTTGCCGGCCACGTCCATCAGCCATGCGGCCTTGAGCGTGAGCAGGCGGGCCATGTCGATCTTGCAGCGCGCTTCGGCGATGCGTTCCTGCGTCACGGTCTGCGAGGCGACGGTCTTGCCGAAGGCCACGCGCGACGAGGCGCGCTTGCACATCAGCTCGAGCGCGCGCTCGGCCAGGCCGATCAGGCGCATGCAGTGGTGGATGCGTCCCGGGCCGAGGCGGCCCTGGGCAATTTCGAAGCCGCGGCCTTCGCCCAGCAGGATGTTGCCCACGGGCACGCGCACGTTCTCGAAGTACATCTCGACGTGGCCGTGGGGCGCGTCGTCGTAGCCCATCACGTTCAGCGGGCGCACGATGCGGATGCCCTTGGCGTCGGCCGGCACCACGACCATGCTCTGCTGCGAATGGCGGGGTGCGTCGGGGTCGCTCTTGCCCATGGTGATGAACACGGCGCAGCGCGGGTCGGCGGCACCGGAAATCCACCACTTGTGGCCGTTGATGACGTACTCGTCGCCCTGGCGCTCGATGCGCGTGGAAATGTTGGTGGCGTCGCTCGATGCGACGTCGGGCTCGGTCATGGCGAAAGCGGAGCGGATCTGGCCTTCGAGCAGCGGCTTGAGCCAGCGAGCCTTGATTTCTTCCGAGCCGTAGCGCGCGATGGTCTCCATGTTGCCGGTGTCCGGCGCCGAGCAGTTGAAGGCCTCGCTGGCCCACGGCACCGCGCCCATGATTTCGGCCAGCGGCGCGTATTCCTGGTTCGTGAGGCCGGCGCCGGAGTAACCGGAGGCCGAAGCGCTGTCGACCGGCAGGAACAGGTTCCACAGGCCCTGGGCCTTGGCCTTCTCCTTGACCTTCTCGACCGTCTTCAGCGCCGTCCAGCGCTTGCCCGCGGCCGTGTTGGCGGCCAGCTCGGCGCTGTACTCGGCTTCGGCCGGGTAGATGTTTTCGTCCATGAACGCCTTGACGCGTTTCTGCAGGTCTTTGGTCTTGGCCGAGTATTCGAAATCCATCTTCGTCTCCTGGTGGGTGTGGGGGCGGCGGTCAGGCCTTCTGGGCGAATTGCCAGGCCATTTCGGCCATGGGGCGCGCGCCGCGGGCCGAGGCCACGGCTTGTTCGCTCGATGCGGTGCCGGCCTCGACCCGCTTGGCAATGCCTTGCAGGATCGCGGCCATGCGGAACAGGTTGTAGGCCTGGTAGAAGTTCCAGTCGGGCGCCAGCGCCTCCGGGGTGCTGATGCGTGTGCGTTCGCAATAACGGCGGATGTATTCGCTCTCGGTGGGAATGCCCAGCGAGGCGACATCCACGCCGCCGATGCCGCGGCCCGTGCTCGGTGGCATGTGCCACGACATGCAGTGGTAGCTGAAATCGGCCAGCGGATGGCCCAGCGTGGAAAGCTCCCAGTCGAGCACCGCGATGATGCGCGGCTCGGTGGCATGGAACATCACGTTGTCCAGGCGGTAGTCGCCGTGGACGATCGACACCTTGCTTTCGTCGCGAGCGCTCGCCGGCATGTGGGCGGGCAGCCAGTCGATCAGCCGCTCCATGGCCTCGATGGGCTGCGAGAGCTCGCCGGCACCGTCGGTCGAGGCCTTGTACTGCTTGCTCCAGCGGCCGATCTGGCGCTCGAAATAGTTGCCGGGCTTGCCGTAGTCGGCCAGCCCGCGCTCGGCGAACTTCACCGTGTGCAGCGCCGAGATCACTCGGTTCATCTCGTCGTAATGGGCCGCGCGCTCGGCATTGCTCATGCCGGGCAGCGACTGGTCCCACAGCACGCGGCCCTGCATGAACTCCATCACGTAGAAGGCGCGGCCGATGATTGCTTCGTCTTCGCACAGGCAGTACATGCGCGGCACCGGCACGTCGGTGCCGGCCAGGCCGCTCATGACCTTGAACTCGCGCTCCACCGCATGGGCCGAGGGCAGCAGCTTGGCGACCGGGCCCGGCTTGGCGCGCATCACGTAGCTCTGCGAAGGCGTGACCAGCTTGTAGGTGGGGTTCGACTGGCCGCCCTTGAACATCTCCACCGTCAGCGGGCCCTTGAACCCGTCGAGGTTCTTCTCGAGCCAGGCGGAGAGCGCATCGACGTCGAAGGCGTGCTGTTGCGAGACGGCGCGGGTGCCGATGAAGTTGGAGAAATCCTGCTGGCTCATGTCGGTTTGTCTTTGTTCTAGCTTTCAGCTTCCGAGACGCGCATCAAGGCCGCGCGATCCAGCACGACCAGGCCGCCCGGCTCGATCCGGATGGTGCCCTCGCGCTCCATCGTCTTGAGTTCCTGGTTGACCCGCTGGCGCGATGCGCCCAGCAGCTGCGCCAGTTCTTCCTGCGCCAGCTGCAGGCCGATGCGCATCTGGCTGCCGTCGTCCAGGTTGGGCACGCCGTAGCTGCGCACCAGGTGGATGAGCTGCTTGGCCAGCCGCGCCCGCAGGGGCAGGGTGTTGAGGTCTTCCACCAGCCCGAACAGCGTGCGGATGCGGCGCGCCTGCAGCCGCATCAGCGCTTCGTACAGCTCCACGTGCGACGCCAGGATCTTCTGGAAATCGGCGCGCGCCACGCAAAGAATGGTGCTGTCGCCGTGCGAGTAGGTGTCGTGCGTGCGCCGGTCCCCGTCGAACATCGCCACGTCGCCGAACCAGATGCCCGGCTCCACGTAGGTCAGCGTCACCTGCTTGCCGGAGACCGCCGTCGAGCTGACGCGCACCGCGCCCTTGGCGCAGGCGATCCAGTGATCGGGCGGGTCGCCGCGGGCGGCGATCAGGTCGCCGTCCTTGTAGCGTTTGACGAAAGCACATCGGAGGATGTCGTGCCGTAGCGATGGAGATAGGGAAGAAAACCAGCGACCACTGTTGATCGCTTCACGTTCTTCGATGGTAAGAATGGGGTCGTCCATTGGTCTGTCCTCTCGGCGACTGAAAAGCTGATGGGTGTCACGGGAGCGACGCGGCGCGCGGTCACTCGTACTGCGGCGGCTTCTTCTCGAGGAACGCGGCAATGCCGATGCCCGCGTTCGGATGGTGCAGGTTGCGCACGAAGTGGTCGCGCTCCTGCGAGAGCTGCGAAGCCAGCGTGGCGCCGCGCGCGTCGCTCAGCAGTTCCTTGATGCTGGCCAGCGAGTTGGGCGCCCGGGTATTGAGCTTGCCCGCCAGCGCCAGCGCGCCGGCCAGCGCCTGGCCGTTCTCGGTCAGCTCGTTCACCATGCCCAGCGCATGCAGGCGCGGCGCGCCGATGCGCTCGCCGTTCATGAGCCATTCGCTCGCCAGCTGGCGCGGCAGCTGCTGGCCCAGGTGCCAGCTCAGGCCGCCGTCGGGCGACAGCGCCACGTTGCTGTAGGAGGCCGCGAAGATGGCGTCGCGCGCCGCCACCACGAAATCGCAGGCCAGCGCCAGCGAGAAGCCGGCGCCGGCGGCGGCACCCTCGACCGCCGCGATGATCGGCTTGGGGAAGGTGCGGATCGAGTCGATCCAGTTGTGCAGCCCCTCGATGCTCTCGGCCTGCACCGAGCGGTCGAGTTGGCGGTTGGCCAGCAGCCGCTGCAGCGAGCCGCCGGCACAGAACCATTCGCCTTCGCCCACGATGACGACGCTGCGGATCTCCGCGCTGCCCTCGGCGCCGTTGAGCGCCTCGATGCCGGCGGCGTAGATCTCGGGGCCCAGCGCATTGCGCTGGGTCGGGTTGGAGATGGTCAGCACCATGGTGCTGCCTTCGCTGGTGCTCTTGAGTTCGGCGGTCATGGTCTGCCTGCTTATTCTTCTTCGTGCAGCAGGCTCAGGCCCAGCGCGCCGCGGCGGCGCAGCCACGGGCTCGGGCGATAGCGCGGATCGCCATACACCGTCTGCAGGTTGAACAGCACCTCGAGCATGTTGGTCGGGCCGTAGAGGTTGCCCATGGCCAGCGGGCCGCGCGGGTAGCCCAGGCCCAGCTGCACCGCGGTCTCGAGGTCGGCCGGCGTGCACACGCGCTGCTGGCACATGTCGGCTGCGATGTTGACGATGGTGCCGATCACGCGCTGCGTGACGAAGCCGCCGCTGTCGCGGATCACGCTTACCGCCTTGCCGTCGCGCGCGAAGAGGGCGTGCGCGGCGTCGCGGATGTCGCGGCGCGTGGCCGGATTGGTGGCGAGCACGCGGCGCTTGGTGGCGGCGTCGTCGATCAGCATGTCGATGCCGATGGTGCGCGTGGCGTCCAGGCGCTCGACGGCGGCGACCGTGGTCACGTCGAAGCCCAGCGGTGCCACCAGGATCAGCGAATGCGGCGCGGGCGCGGCGCCGCTGTCGATCTGCGCGCCCAGCGTGTTCACCAGGCGCAGGAGTTCGGCGCGGCGCGCCGCGCGCGGCGACACCCACACCGACGGCGTGCCGTCGACCACGGGCGCGGGGGCCTCGGGCGCCTGCTGCATCACGCCGTCGGCGTAGCGGTAGAAGCCTTCGCCCGTCTTGCGGCCCAGCGCGCCGGCGGCCAGGCGCTGCGCGGTGATCACGCTCGGGCGGAAGCGGGGTTCCTCGAAGTACTGGTGGTAGATCGACTCCATCACCGGGTGCGACACGTCGAGCGCCGTCAGGTCGAGCAGCTCGAACGGGCCGAGGCGAAAGCCCGCCTGGTCCTTGAGGATGCGGTCGATGGTGGCGAAATCGGCCACGCCTTCGCTGACGATGCGCAGCGCCTCGGTGCCGTAGCCGCGGCCCGCGTGGTTGACGATGAAGCCGGGGGTGTCCTGCGCCTGCACGGCGCTGTGGCCCATCTGCCTGGCGTAGCCTGCCAGCTGCGCGCAGACCTCGGGGGCGGTCTTGAAGCCGGCCACCACCTCGACCACCTTCATGAGCGGCACGGGGTTGAAGAAGTGGAAGCCCGCAACGCGCTCGGGGCGGGCGAGCCCGGCCGCAATGGCCGTCACCGACAGCGACGAGGTGTTGGTGACCAGCGTGGCGCTCTCGGCCACCACGCCTTCGAGTTCGCGGAACAGCTTGCGCTTGACTTCCAGGTCTTCGACCACGGCCTCGACCACCAGGTCGCAGCCGGCGAGCGCCTGGATCGAATCGACCGCCTTGACGCGGGCGATGTACGCATCGCGCGCGGCGGCGTCGATCTTGCCTTTTTCGTGCAGCTTGTTCCATTGGGCGGCGAGGGCTTCGCGGCCGCGCTCCGCGGCGCCCGCGAAGCTGTCGAGCAGCAGCACTTCGCTGCCCGCCTGGGCGGCGATCTGCGCGATGCCGCGACCCATGGCGCCGGCGCCTATGACGCCGATTCGGGTGTAGTTCACTGTCATTTGCTGAAGATTTTCGCTGGTTGAGGGGTATCCGGCCTGCCGCGCAGGCGTCGACGCAAGCGCTGTCGTCACCTGCGATTTTGCAGTTGCGCGCGGGCGGGGCGTGACGGGTTTTACGCGGGGGCGCGATTTCAGGCCGGGCGGCGGCTGCGGTCGATGGCGGTGCTGAGCGAGATGGCCACCAGCATGACGCCGAAACCGACCCAGCTCATCCAGGCCGCCGCGTCGTGCGCCAGCAGCCAGCCGCCGAGCGCAGCGCCCACGGCCTGGCCTGTATAGATGCCGGAGCTGTTGAGCGCCACCGAGCCCGGCGCGAGGGCCGGCGCCAGGCCCACCAGGCGGGCCTGCTGGGCCGAATTGGTGGCGAAGCAGCCCAACCCCCAGGGCACCAGCAGCACGGCCAGCCAGGCGAGCGTGGAAGCGGTCGGCCACAAGAGCAGACTCAGCGCGATCAGCGAGGTAGTGACCAGCACCATGCGCCCGGCCCCGACGCGGTCGATGAAGCGGCTGACCACCATGTTGCCGATGAGCCCGCAGGCGCCGAACAGGGCCCACATCACGCTCAGCGTGGTGGCGTCCGCGCCGAAGCTCTGCTTGAGGATGGGGCCGAAATAGCTGAACAGCACGAACTGCCCGGCGCCCTGCAGCGCCGTCACCGCCACGATGCCCATCAGCACCGGACTGCGCAGCACGCGCGACCAGGCGGCGGCGGTGAGTGCCGCCGGGCGAATGCCGGCGGGCAGGGTGAGCCAGATCGATGCCGCGCTCACGACGCTGAGCAGCGCAACCGCCACGAAGGCCATGCGCCAGCCCAGGTGCCCGCCGATCAGCGCGCCGATGGGCAGTCCCAGCACCGAGGCCATCGACCAGCCCAGGAACACGAAGGTGACGGCGCGCCCGCGCTGCTCGGGCGGTACCAGCAGGCCGGCGCAGGCTGCGGCCTGGGGCGTGAAGATGGCCGGCGCGATCACCGTGAGCATGCGTACCGGCAGCAGCGCGCCGAAGCTCGGCATGAGCGCCGCGAGAGCGTGGCCCGCCGCATACCAGAGCAGGGTGAGCGCGAGCAGCTGGCGGCGGTCCCACCCCGCGACGGCGGCGGCCAGCAGCGGCGCGCCGATGCACATCACCGCCGCCGCGGCGGTGATCAACTGGCCCGCGGTGGCGACCGAAATGGCCAGCGAAGCGCTGATTTCATTGAGCGTGCCGGGCACGACCATCACGCCCGTGCCGATCACGAAGTTGCCGACCAGCAGCGCCCAGAGCGCACCCTTGGGCGCGGGCCGGCTCACCGGCGAACCTGCAGCGCGCCGGGATTCACGATGTTCGTGGGATTGCCGTTGATGTAGCTCACGACGTTGTCGAAGGCCTGGCCGAAGTAGCTCTCGTAGCTCTCCTGCTCGACATAGCCGATGTGCGGGGTGCAGATGCAGTTCTCCAGCCGCAGCAGCGCGTGGCCCTGCAGCGGCGGCTCGCTCTCGAAGACGTCGATGGCGGCCAGCCCGGGGCGGCCACGGTTGAGCGCCGCGAGCAGCGCGTCGGCCTCGACCAGCTCGGCACGCGAGGTGTTGACGAACAGCGCCGTCGGCTTCATGCGCGAGAGATCCTCGAGCGTGATGAGACCGTTGGTTTCGTCATTGAGCCGCAGGTGGACCGACAGCACGTCGGCGGCCGCGAAGAACTCCTGGCGGTTCTGCGCCACCTGGAAGCCGTCGGAGCGGGCCTTGGCGCAGCTGGCTTCACGCCCCCAGATCACGACCTGCATGCCGAAGGCTTGCCCGTAGCGCGCGACCAGCTGGCCGATGCGGCCGTAGCCCCAGATGCAGAGCGTCTTGCCCTTGAGCACCGAGCCCAGCCCGAAATTGGGCGGCATCGAGGCCGACTTGAGGCCCGATTGCTGCCACGCCCCGTGCTTGAGGTTGCTGATGTATTGCGGCAGCCGGCGCATGGCGGCCATGATGAGCGCCCAGGTGAGCTCGGCAGGTGCCTGGGGGGAGCCGGAGCCTTCCGCCACGGCGATGCCGCGCTCGGTGCAGGCCGCCACGTCGATGTGGCCTGCGACGCGACCCGTTTGCGAAATGAGCTTGAGCTTGGGCAGCTTCTCGATGAGCTGCCGGGAGATCTGTGTGCGCTCGCGAATCAGCACGATCACGTCGGCGTCCTTGAGGCGAACCGAGAGTTGCCCGATGCCCTTGACCGTGTTGGTGTAGACCTTGGCTGCGTACGCGTCCAGCTTGGCGGCGCAGCGCAATTTGCGCACGGCGTCCTGATAGTCGTCGAGGATCACAATATTCATGGCGTGCCATTGTGCCTCGCAGCATTGGGATGTCGCACCCCCGAACGTTTGGATACCCACTGCCGACGGGCTCTCCCAGGGGGCCGCGCCTCAGTGCAGGCGTGTGGAGCGGGGCGCGGTGACCATGGCTTCGGCCGCTTCGAGGGCCGCCAGACGGTCGAGCTCCGCGCACACGTCGTCCATGCGGCCGGAGATCACGACACGGTTGCTGCGCTGCTGGCCCTTTCCGTCGACCACACGCACCACGCGCAACGGGCGCGCCGGTGCGGTGGCTGCGGCCGCCGGTGGCGTCGCGCCGCAAGACGGTCGCACCGCGACATAGCGCAGGCCGGCGGAACTCTCGCTGTGGTCGAGCGGGGTGTGGCGATGGGGGCGGCGTGCCTGAATCAAACGGTTGGCGAGCGATTGCAGCGGCATCCAGAAATCAGCGATGGCGAGGAGGGCGATTCCCATGTGAACTCCAAAAAAGTATGAGGTTGAACACAGGCAGGATTTCTTGAATCGGCCGCGACAGGGTGATGGCGACTTCGCGCCATACGCCCGCCACCTGTCGCGGCCGGGTGAGTGCTGCTGCCAGCAGGCCTACATCAGCATGGTGTTGCGGATGAGGCCCACGGCGAGGCCTTCGATCTCGAAGGGCTCGCCGGGCTGGACGATGATGGTCGGGTAGTCGGGGTTCTCGGCGTGCAGCTCGATGACCTGCTTGTTGCGTTTCAGGCGCTTGACGGTGACCTCGTCGCCCAGGCGCGCCACCACGATCTGCCCGTTGCGCGCTTCCTTGGTGGCCTGCACGGCGAGCAGGTCGCCGTCCATGATGCCGGCGTCGCGCATGGACATGCCGCGCACCTTGAGCAGGTAGTCGGGCTGGCGCTGGAACAGTGTGTTCTCGACGTAGTAGGTCTGGTCGACGTGCTCCTGCGCCAGGATGGGCGAGCCCGCGGCGACGCGGCCGATGAGCGGCAGCGCCAGTTGCGCCATGCCGGGCAGCGAGAGCGAGAACTGGCCGCCTTCGCGGTGGCGCGTTTCGTTCAGCGAGCGCAGGGCGTCGCCCTTGAGGCGGATGCCTCGCGAAGTGCCGCTGACGAGTTCGATGACACCCTTGCGGGCCAATGCCTGCAGGTGCTCTTCGGCCGCGTTGGCCGACTTGAACCCGAGTTCATTGGCGATTTCGGCGCGCGTGGGTGGCGCGCCGGTTCGGGCGATGGCGCTCTGGATCAAGTCCAGGATCTGCTGCTGGCGGGCTGTAAGCTTCACGGCGAACTGCATATGTGGTTCCTTGCGGCACTGGCTAGATATCCAGTACCTGTATTTTTAACCAGTTTTAAAAAGTTGACAAGACATGCCTGATTTCCCCTCGCCTGAACTGCGCCGCGTGGTCGTGCTGGGCACCGGCGGCACCATTGCCGGCAAGGCCGCCAGCAGCGGCGACAACATCGGCTACACGGCCGGGCAGGTAGGCGTAGTGGACCTTCTGGGCGGGATCGAGGCGCCCCGGGGCGTGACGCTGGTGGCGGAGCAGGTCGCGCAACTGGACAGCAAAGACATGTCCCTCGAGACCTGGCAAAAGCTCGCGCAGCGCTGCGCGCACTGGCTGGCCGAGCCCGACGTGGCGGGCGTGGTGATCACGCACGGTACCGACACGCTGGAGGAGACGGCCTTCTTCCTGCATTCCGTACTGGCGTGCGCGAAGCCTGTGGTGCTGACCTGCGCCATGCGCCCGGCGAGCGCGCTGTCGCCCGATGGTCCGCAGAACGTGCGCGATGCCATCGGCGTGGCTCTGGCAGCGGGTGCGAAAGGGGTAATAGTGGTGTGCGCCGGCGCCATCCACAGTGGCGCCGACGTGCAGAAAGTGCACACCTATCGGCTCGATGCCTTCGCATCAGGCGATGCAGGCGTGGTTGGCTATGTGGAAGAAGGTGAAGTGCGCCGCGTGAGGGCCTGGCCCGAGGGCGGGGCGCTGCCGGCTTCGAAGATCTTCGAGGCGGCCGCCGTCCAGTGGCCTCGCGTGGAGATCGTCATGAGCCATGCCGGCGCGAGCGGTGCGGTCGTCGAGGCGCTGCTGCAGCCCGGCAACGCCGAACCGGTCCGTGGACTGGTGCTGGCCGCCACCGGCAACGGCACGCTGCATCACGCGCTCGAAGCGGCTGCGCTGAAGGCGCAGGAGGCGGGCGTGGCGGTGGTTCGCGCGACGCGCTGCATGAACGGTCGCATCCTGCCGAAAGCCGATGACCGCCTGAGGGATGCGGGCACGCTCACGCCGGTGAAGGCGCGCATCGCGCTGATGCTCGAGTTGCTCGGGTGAGGTGGTGGCCGCCCTGACGGAGGGCGGCCGGCAATCAGCTGCTCAGCGCTGCGAGTGCGCGCTGGGTGATTTCATCGACCGTGCCCACGCCCTTGATGGCGCGGTACTTCGGCGCGGCGGCCGGGTCGGTCTTGGCCCAGGCCGAGTAGTAGTCGACCAGCGGACGCGTCTGCTGGCTGTACACGTCGAGCCGCTTGCGCACGGTTTCTTCCTTGTCGTCCTCGCGCTGGATCAGGTCTTCGCCGGTGACGTCGTCCTTGCCTTCCACCTTGGGCGGGTTGAACTTGACGTGGTAGGTGCGGCCCGAAGCCGGGTGCGAGCGGCGGCCGCTCATGCGCTCGATGATGTCGCCGAAGGGCACGTCGATCTCGAGCACGTAGTCGAGCTTGACGCCCGCCGCCTTCATGGCGTCGGCTTGCGGAATGGTGCGGGGGAAGCCGTCGAACAGGAAGCCGCTGGCGCAATCGGCCTGGGCGATGCGTTCCTTCACGAGATTGATGATCAGGTCGTCGCTGACCAGTGCACCCGCATCCATGACGGCCTTGGCCTGCAGCCCGAGCGGCGTGCCGGCCTTGACGGCGGCGCGCAGCATGTCGCCGGTCGAGATTTGGGGGATGCTGTACTTCTGGCAAATGAAGGCCGCTTGCGTGCCTTTGCCCGCCCCGGGCGCGCCCAGCAAAATTAGTCTCATGGTGTCCTCGGACGGTTCTTAGATTTTGTGTCGCGCCAGGCGTCGGCTTCAGGGGCTTTGGGCAGGGCGGAGTTGCTTCGAGGATAGCACGCGTGCTCCCCGGGATTTGTCGCTGCCCCGACAGGCACGTCGAGCTCCTCAGGCCGTCGGGCCGGCGGCGAAGACCGCGCGCACGCGCGCCAGGTCTTCGGGCGTGTCGATGCCCGGGCCGGGCGCCACGTGGCTCACGTGGACGGCGATGCGGTGTCCGTGCCACAGCGCCC
Organism: Variovorax sp. PMC12; assembly: GCF_003019815.1. Taxonomy (NCBI): domain Bacteria; kingdom Pseudomonadati; phylum Pseudomonadota; class Betaproteobacteria; order Burkholderiales; family Comamonadaceae; genus Variovorax; species Variovorax sp. PMC12. The sequence continues at coordinate 1,394,259 of NZ_CP027773.1, read as the reverse complement.
GCAACTGCTCGAGCGCCTCGGTCGCCTCGACGGGCGAGGGCGGCAGCGACGGGAACTTGCGTACGAAGCCCGCGCGGTAGCCGTAGATGCCGATGTGGCGCAGCGGGGCTGGCGTGGGCAGCACCGTTGGCGCGGCGCCGTTGGCGGAACCGTCGCGCCACCAGGGGATGGGCGCACGGCTGAAGTACATGGCGTTGCCCTGTGCATCGAGCACGGCCTTCACCACGTTCGGATTCATGAAGTCGGCCGGCGAATCGATCTCGTGGGCCGCGGTGCTCATGGCGGCCTCCGCATGGGTGGCCAGCGTGGAAGCCACGGCATCGATCAGCGCGGGGTCGATCAAGGGCTCGTCGCCCTGCACGTTGACGACGATGTCGTCGCCATCGAGGCCGAGCTGCTCGCAGGCCTCGGCCAGCCGGTCGGTGCCGCTGGGGTGGTCCTGGCGGGTCAGGATCGCCTCGACACCGTGCGCCTTGCAGGCATCGATGATCGAGACGTCGTCGCCGGCCACCACCACGCGCACGGCACCGGACTCGCTGGCACGCCGGGCCACGTGCACCACCATCGGCACTCCGGCGATGTCGGCCAGGGGCTTGTTGGGGAGCCTTGTCGACGCCAGGCGCGCCGGCACCAGGACCGTGAAGCTCACAGCCCGAGCTCTTCGTCGGAAAGCGTGCGTGCCTCGTTTTCCAGCAGCACGGGAATGCCGTCGCGCACCGGGTAGGCCAGGCGCGCGCTGCGCGAGCAGAGCTCCTGCTTTTCGGGGTTCCAGGTCAACGGACCCTTGGTGACGGGGCAGACGAGCAGTTCAAGCAGCTTGGTATCCATCGAGCGATGATAGCTTTGCGTCGAGCGCGGTGAAGAATTCCGGAGCGGGTGCGAAGAGCAGGGGCACCGCCAGCGCGCCGGGTGCCTTTTGCCACAGCTTGACCGCGTCTTTTTCGGTGCAGACGAGAGGGCCGCCCGCATCGGCCGGGTGTTGCCAGGCGTCGAAGTCGTAGTGGTCGGGCAGCGCGATGGTTTTGGCGAGCGCGAGGCCACGGCCCCGGAGCATGGCGAAGAAGGCCTCCGGGCGCGCGATGGCCGCGAGCGCGGTCACCGGTTTGCCTGCCAGCGTGCGCAACGGCACGCGCTGCCCTTCGCTCGTGAGGGCGTAGTCCGCAAGGCGCCGCGTGGCGGTGTAGCCGCCTGCGAATGCGGGGCGCTCGCCGCTGTGCAGCACCAGGTCGCAGCGGCGTGGCCAGGCCTCGCGCAGGGGGCCCGCCGGCAGGCGCCAGCCGTTGCCGATGCCGCGGTCGTCGAACACGCAGATCTCGATGTCACGGCCGAGCGCCAGGTGTTGCAGCCCGTCGTCGCTGACGATGACTTGCGTGCCGGGATGCCGCTCCAGCAGCGCACGGGCCGCCTCGATGCGCCTGCGCGCGACGAACACGGGGGCCTTCGTGGCGTGGTGAATCAGGGCGGGCTCGTCGCCGACGTCGCGGGGATCGCTGTCGGCCGTCGCTTCACGGCAATCGTCGGTGCGCCGGCCGTAGCCACGGGACACCACGCCCACCTGGATGCCGCGCGCGCGCAGATGGCGCACCACCGCCATCACCACGGGCGTCTTGCCGGCGCCGCCCGCGATCACGTTGCCGACGACGATCACCGGCACGGGCACGCGCTCCGACCTAAGCCACCCGAGCCGATAGAGCCATCCCCGAACGGCGAAGAGAGCTGCATAGAGCAGCGACAGCGGCCACAGCAGGCAGGCCAGCAGGCCGCGGCGCAGCCACGCTTCCTGCAGTCGCGAGGCGGCGGGCGCCTGCGTGCTGCTGCGGCCTTCGGACGGCACTCAGCGCCCGGCTTGCGCCGTCGACTGGGCTGCGAAGGTGATCTGCATCAGGCCGGCGCGGCGCGCTGCCTCCATCACCGTGACGACGGCCTGGTGTGGGCTGGTCGCGTCGGCGCTGATGATCACCACACTGTCCTTGCCGCCGGTGGCCGCGGCCGCGAGCGCGGCGGCCACGGCATTGACGTTGCGGTCGGCCAGGGGCGCCTTGTTGACCGAATAGCGGCCGTCGGCCGACACCGCCACGATCACTTCCTTCGGATAGTCGCGCTGCGCGTCGACATCCGCGGTCGGCAGCCGAAGCTGCATTTCGGTGAACTTGCTGTACGTGGTCGACAGCATCAGGAAGATCAGGATCACCAGCAGCACGTCGATGAACGGGATCAGGTTGATCTCCGGCTCGTCGCGCGCACCGTGGCGGAACTGCATGCGGCCTCGGGTCATGGCGTCACTTGCGCAGGGCGTTCAGATGGCGGGCGAAGCGCTCGCCCGACAGCTCGAGGTTCAGCAGGTATTCGTCGACCCGGCTGCGGAAATAGCGCCAGAAAATGAGCGTCGGAATCGCCACGATCAGTCCGAACGCCGTGTTGTAGAGCGCGATCGAGATGCCGTGCGCCAGTTGCGCCGGATTGCCCGAGCCGACGGCTCCGCTGCCGGGCGACTGCGAGCCGAAGATCTCGATCATGCCGATCACCGTGCCCAGCAGGCCCAGCAGCGGGGCGGCGGAAGCGATGGTGGCCAGTGCCGGCAGGTAGCGCTCCAGCTTGTGCGCCACGGTGCGGCCGGAGGCCTCCATGGCGGCGCGCAGGTCGTCTTCGGTGCAGCGGGGGTTGGCGTTCAGCGCGCGCAGGCCGGCGGCGAGCACCTGGCCGAGCATCGAGTTGCGTTCGAGCTTGGTCACCACGTCGGGGCCGGGAATGGCCCCCTGAGAAACCGTGATGGTTTCGTCGAGCAGCTTCGGCGGCAGTACCCTCACGGTCTTCAGACTCGTGAAACGTTCTATAACCAGCGCGAGCGCAATGACCGAACAAGCGAGCAAGGGCCAGATCGGCCAACCCGCGGCAACTATGATGGAAAACAAGAAAATCCTCCGGCCCGTAGACTGCAAATGCGCGGCGATTATCCACTGAGCCCACCATCGGCACGCGCCTTGTTTTGGTGTCGGCAAGGACGCACAGATTCTGTGGATAACTTTGTGACTAACCTGCTGCGCAACGTGTCCGAACCCGCATGGAATGGGCTTTTCGCTAGAACGACTGAATTTTGAGCAGCACTTTTTTCAATGAAATCAATGGCTTGCACGGAAAACCGTGCACCTGTCCCGCATTGGGGGCTGGCGCTAGGGGGCGGGCCGCGCGTTGTGGAAGAGTGGCATCTGGCCGAGCGTGCACTTCGTGAGCTTGCGTGACATGAATTCCGCGCCAGGGCCGCGCGTCTGGGCTGTCGGCGCGTTGTGCCATGCGGTTGCCGACGCGCTCGACGCGCGTTTCAACCCGGTGACGGTGCGCGGCGAAATCTCAGGTTTTTCCCGCGCCTCAAGTGGACATTGTTACTTCGCCCTCAAGGACGAATCGGGCCAACTGCGCTGTGCGATGTTTCGTCGCGCCGCCGGCCTGCTCGATTTTTCGCCCCGCGACGGCGACCAGGTCGAGGTGCGCGGCCGGCTCGCGGTGTACGAACCGCGTGGCGATCTGCAACTCGTCGTGGAGAGCTTGCGGCGCGCGGGGCAGGGTGCCCTGTTCGAGCAGTTCATGCAGCGCAAGGCGCGCCTGGAGGCCGAGGGACTGTTCGACCCGGCGCGCAAGCGTGCCTTGCCCGCCATGCCGCGTTCGGTGGGCGTTGTCACGTCGCTCGGCGCGGCGGCGCTGCACGACGTCGTGACGGCGCTGCGGCGCCGCGTACCGCACATTCCCGTGGTGCTGGCGCCCGCCGCCGTGCAGGGAGCGAACGCGCCGGGTGAACTCGTTCGCGCGCTGCATTCGCTCTACGCGCTCGAGCCGGCGGTCGACGTGATCCTGCTGGTGCGCGGGGGCGGCTCGATCGAAGACCTGTGGGCGTTCAACGACGAGGCCCTGGCGCGCACGATCGTGCAGAGCCCGGTGCCCGTGGTCAGCGGCGTGGGACACGAGACCGACTTCACCATCGCCGATTTCTGTGCCGACCTGCGCGCGCCCACGCCGACCGCGGCGGCTGAACTCGTCAGCGCGCCGCGTGACCTGTGGCTGGGCGCACTCGACCTGCTCGAAGAGCGGCTCGACGATTCCCTCGGCGGTCGCCTGGATGTGCTCGGACAGCGGCTCGACCAGGCGGCGGGGCGGCTCGGGCGTCCGTCGAACCTCGTGGCGCGCCAGCAACTGCGGCTGGCGCACCATGCACAGCGCCTCCAATACGCGATGCGATCGAGGCGCGAGCGCCTGGCGCATGCGCCGCGCGCCTTGGCCGCGGACTTTCCCCAGAAGCTCGAAAGAGCGATGACGCAACGCCATGACCGGCTGGAGCGCATGGCGCTGCGGCTGAGACTGCTCGATCCGGCATTGGTCCTGCAACGCGGCTACGCCTGGCTCACGGATGCCGAGGGGCGCGCGGTCGTGAGCGCGAAGCAATTGGCACCGGGCGACGCGGTCGTCGCAAGGCTCGCCGACGGAGAGGTCGACATGACCGTCTCTCCGGGCGGTGTCACGGGAACACGTCCGACGCGACCTCGATGATTAATTCCTAGAATCCACGATTCCCACAACCAACCCACGAGAAAAAACCATGGAACATGTGCTCCCACCCCTGCCGTACGCACTCGACGCGCTGGCACCCGAGTATTCGAAGGAAACCCTCGAGTACCACTACGGCAAGCACCACAACGCCTACGTGGTGAACCTCAACAACCTGCAGAAGGGCACCGAATTCGAAGCGATGACGCTCGAGGAGATCGTCAAGAAATCCAGCGGCGGCATCTACAACAACGCGGCCCAGATCTGGAACCACACCTTCTTCTGGAACTGCATGAAGCCGCAAGGCGGCGGCGCTCCCGGCGGCGCGCTGGCCAAGGCCATCGAAGCCAAGTGGGGCAGCTACGACGCCTTCAAGGAAGCCTTCGTGAAGTCGGCCGTGGGCAACTTCGGCTCGGGCTGGACCTGGCTGGTGAAGAAGGCCGACGGTTCGGTGGACATCGTGAACACCGGCGCCGCCGGCACGCCGCTGACCACCGCGGACACCGCGCTGCTGACGGTGGACGTCTGGGAACACGCCTACTACATCGACTACCGCAACCTGCGCCCGAAGTTCGTCGAAACCTTCCTGGCCAAGCTGGCCAACTGGGAATTCGCAGAGAAGAACTTCGGCTGAGCCCTGGTCTTCGAATGAAAAAAGCCGACCCGAGGGTCGGCTTTTTTGTGGGCTCAAGCCAGCAAGAACTCAGCGCTTGTTGGCTGTGAACAGTTCTCCGCCGAGCTTCGCACCCTTCTTGATGTTCTTCTTGGCGAACCAGCCTTGATTCATCTCGAGCACGTAGCGCACCGGCTCCAGAGAGCAGTGCGAGTTCTCGGTCATGGGCTGCATGTCGACCAGGTTCACGATGCGGCCGTCGTCGGCCACGAAGGCGGCGGTCAGCGGCAGGATCGTGTTGCGCATCCAGAAGCACTGCGTGGCAGGCTGCTCGAACACGAAGATCATGCCTTCGGCTTGCGGCATCTCCTTGCGGAACATCAAGCCGATCTCGCGCTGCAGGGGGGTCTGCGCAATCTGCGCATCGATCTTGTACAGGCCGACCGACAACTGGGTGCGCGGCAGATCGGTCTGGGGTTGCTGCTGGGCATGCGCCGTCATCATGAAGGACGCGGATACGAGGAGCAGGGCGGCTAGACGCTGGAACATCGGACGACTCTTTCAGGGCGGGAACCGTGCAGGTCCGGCCTCAACCAGATATGCAAATGAAAATGCCCGCTGATGCGGGCATTGCCGGTGAGCTTGAAAGCTTACACCTTCTTGGAAGCGGCCGTGTGGGCCTTGGCGACGTGGCGGACCTTGTGCTTCTTGGCTGCGTGCTTCTTGGCGGAAGCATGCTTGGCGACCTTGGCTGCGGGAGCAGCGGTGGTGGGTTCGGCTTGTTGAGCGAAAGCGCCGACGGCGAAGAGACCGGCGACCAGGGCTGCGAGCAGCTTGTTCATGAGGATATCCTTTGAAATTCGTTGATCTGGATTGCCCTCCCTGCGGAAGGTAGACATTCAACGAAGGCCGTTCCGCGCGGTTGACAGCAACGAGACCGATGCGGGCGAAAAAAAAGCGCTCCGAAGAGCGCTCCTTTTTCGTGGGCTTGCCGAATTACTTCGGGGTGCCGCCTTGGGTCGACTTGCGCTTGACGCTGCCGTCCTTGTTGCGACGACGCTGGTCGCGGGTTTCAGCACGCTTCTCGCCGGAAGCTGCAGCCTTGTCGCCACCGATGGCGCCGCCTTCGGGGGTCTTGGCTTCGTCGCCAGCAGCAGCCTTGACTTGGCCGGCGGGCTTTGCAGCCTTCTTGGCTTCGGCACGTTGCTGCGACTTGCTGTTCGTGGCGTTCCCTTGTTCGGGCGTGGTGCCAGCCGGGTTTTGGGCGTAAGCGCCAGCTGCAAACAGGCCGGCGATCATGACTGCGAGAATTTTGCTCATTGAGATTCCTCTATTCGAGAATTGATTGGAAACGCCTCCCGGCGAGCAGAAGGTCAGACACTAACGAGGCCATTGGCCTGATGGTTGACAAACCCTCGCTGATGGGTTGCGTCTAAAATGTACAGCGATTTGTTCACGTCCTGTAAGCGATTCCTCACGGCTGTCTGAATTCGCTGACACTCGTCAAAATTACGCCACTCCCCCGGAGCCCAACCCCCTCATGTCCAGCTATCAGCACATCAAAGTCCCGACCGAAGGCCAGAAGATCTCGGTCAATGCTGACAACTCCCTCAATGTGCCTGACCAACCGATCATCCCCTTCATCGAAGGCGACGGGACCGGACTGGACATCACGCCGGTGATGCTCAAGGTAGTGGACGCCGCGGTGGCCAAGGCCTACGGCGGCAAGAAGAAGATCCACTGGATGGAGGTCTACGCCGGCGAGAAGTCGACCAAGGTCTACGGCCCCGACGTCTGGCTGCCCGAAGAAACGCTGCAGGCCGTGCGCGAGTACGTCATCTCCATCAAGGGCCCGCTCACCACGCCGGTCGGCGGCGGCATCCGCTCGCTGAACGTCGCGCTGCGCCAGGAGCTCGACCTCTATGTCTGCCTGCGCCCCATCCGCTATTTCGAGGGCGTGCCCAGCCCGGTGCGCGAACCGCACAAGACCAACATGGTGATCTTCCGCGAGAACTCGGAAGACATCTATGCGGGCATCGAGTTCGAAGCCGAGAGCGACAAGGCCAGGAAGCTCATCAAGTTCCTGCAGGACGAAATGGGCGTCAAGAAGATCCGTTTCCCGAACACCTCGGGCATCGGCGTCAAGCCCGTGTCGATCGAAGGCACCGAACGCCTGGTGCGCAAGGCGTTGCAGTACGCCATCGACAACGACAAGCCCAGCGTGACCATCGTCCACAAGGGCAACATCATGAAGTTCACCGAGGGTGGCTTCCGTGACTGGGCCTACAACCTCGCCGCCAAGGAGTTCGGCGCTGAACTGATCGACGGTGGCCCGTGGATGAAGTTCAAGAATCCGAAGACAGGCAAGGACATCACCGTCAAGGACAGCATTGCCGACGCGTTCCTGCAGCAGATCCTTCTGCGCCCCGCGGAGTACAGCGTGATTGCCACGCTCAACCTCAACGGCGACTACGTGTCCGACGCCCTGGCTGCGCAGGTCGGCGGTATCGGCATCGCCCCGGGCGCGAACCTGAGCGACACCGTCGCGATGTTCGAGGCCACGCATGGCACGGCGCCCAAGTACGCGGGCAAGGACTACGTCAACCCCGGCTCCGAGATCCTCTCGGCCGAAATGATGCTGCGCCACATGGGCTGGACCGAAGCCGCCGACCTGATCATCAGCTCGATGGAAAAGTCGATCGCCAGCAAGAAGGTCACCTACGACTTCGCGCGACTGATGGACGGCGCCACGCAGGTGAGCTGCTCCGGTTTCGGCCAGGTCATGATCGACAACATGTAATTGCGCAAGAAGCGCTGGCCGTGGCCTCGCGCACACGGCAGTCGGGCCCTTGGATCTTCGAAAGGAATCCAGGGGCTTTTTCTTTGCGATATACAGGAAACATCAGGAAAGACGAGCAGCGTGCCATTTTTTATGCCTGCCGGGCTGTCGCACACGGCGCAAGCCCCTTGATTTGTCGAATATGCGCCACCAAGTCTTCATGCGCCGGCACGGTGCTTGCACGCTCTATAGAATCTTTTTCATGGCAACGAGAATTCCCAAAACTCCCAGCACCCCGCCGGCCCAGAAACCGGCCGGGGATGACGGAGATTCGGTCGTCCTGGAGCGCCGGCCGCAGAAAACAGCGCCGCCCCAGATGTACCAGGTGGTGATGCTGAACGACGACTACACGCCAATGGAGTTCGTGATCGTCGTGCTGCAGGAATACTTCAGCAAGGACCGCGAAACCGCGACCCAGATCATGCTCAAGATCCACCTCGATGGCCGCGGTGTCTGTGGGGTCTATTCCCGCGACATGGCGGCTACCAAGGTCAATCAGGTGATGGAGGCCGCTCAGCAAGCAGGGCATCCGCTGCAATGTGTCAGCGAACCTGTTGCGTGAACCTGTTGAATTGCGCAAGCTCCAACCCATCTGAGAACTTATTTACAGCAAGGCAAAAGGAAATCACATGATTGCCCAGGAACTGGAAGTCAGCTTGCACATGGCCTTCGTCGAGGCCCGGCAGCAGCGCCACGAGTTCATCACCGTGGAGCATTTGCTGCTCGCTTTGCTGGACAACCCGAGCGCCGCGGAAGTTCTGCGCGCCTGCTCGGCCAACGTCGACGACCTTCGGGCGTCGCTCACCAACTTCATCAAGGACAACACGCCACAGGTGGCGGGTACCGACGATGTCGACACCCAGCCGACCCTGGGTTTCCAGCGCGTCATCCAGCGCGCCATCATGCATGTGCAGTCCACCGGCAACGGCAAGAAGGAAGTCACCGGCGCCAACGTGCTGGTCGCGATCTTCGGTGAGAAGGACTCGCACGCTGTCTACTACCTCCACCAGCAGGGCGTGACCCGCCTCGACGTGGTCAACTTCATCGCCCACGGCATCAAGAAGAGCGACCCGCCGGAAGCCGTCAAGGGCGCGGGCGAAGCGCCTTCGAGCGAGGGCGAAGAGGGCGGCGGCGAACGCAACGAGAAGGCATCGCCGCTCGAGCAGTTCACCCAGAACCTCAACCAGCTCGCCAAGGACGGCAAGATCGACCCGCTGATCGGCCGCGAGTACGAGGTCGAGCGCGTCATCCAGATCCTGTGCCGCCGGCGCAAGAACAACCCGCTGCTCGTCGGCGAGGCCGGCGTGGGCAAGACCGCCATCGCCGAGGGGCTCGCATGGCGCATCACGCAGGGCGACGTGCCGGAAATCCTGGCCGAGTCGAACGTGTTTTCGCTCGACATGGGCGCGCTGCTGGCCGGCACCAAGTACCGCGGTGACTTCGAACAGCGCCTGAAGGGCGTGCTCAAGTCGCTCAAGGACAAGCCGAACGCCATCCTGTTCATCGACGAGATCCACACGCTGATCGGTGCGGGCGCGGCTTCGGGCGGCACGCTCGATGCGTCGAACCTGCTCAAGCCGGCGCTCTCCAGCGGACAGCTCAAGTGCATCGGCGCAACCACCTTCACCGAATACCGCGGCATCTTCGAAAAAGACGCGGCGCTGTCGCGTCGCTTCCAGAAGGTCGACGTGGTCGAGCCGTCGGTGCAGGAAACCGTCGACATCCTGAAGGGCCTGAAGTCGCGCTTCGAGGAACACCACGGCGTGAAGTACGCGGTGGCGGCCCTGCAGGCCGCGGCCGAGCTCAGCGCCAAGTACATCAATGACCGTCACCTGCCCGACAAGGCGATCGACGTCATCGACGAAGCCGGTGCCGCCCAGCGCATCCTGCCGCCGAGCAAGCGCAAGAAGACCATCAGCAAGACCGAGGTCGAGGAAATCGTGGCGAAGATCGCGCGCATTCCCCCGGCCAACGTCAGCAACGACGACCGCAGCAAGCTGCAGACCATCGAGCGCGACCTCAAGAGCGTGGTGTTCGGCCAGGACAAGGCGCTCGAAGTGCTCGCCTCGGCGGTCAAGATGGCGCGTTCGGGCCTGGGCAAGGGCGACAAGCCGATCGGCTCGTTCCTGTTCTCCGGCCCCACGGGCGTCGGCAAGACCGAAGCCGCAAAGCAGCTCGCCTACATCATGGGCATCGAGCTGATCCGCTTCGACATGTCGGAGTACATGGAGCGCCATGCGGTGAGCCGCCTGATCGGTGCGCCTCCGGGCTACGTCGGTTTCGACCAGGGTGGCCTGCTGACCGAGGCCGTCACGAAGAAGCCGCACGCTGTGCTGCTGCTCGACGAAATCGAGAAGGCGCACCCGGACATCTTCAACGTGCTGCTGCAGGTCATGGACCACGGCACGCTGACGGACAACAACGGGCGCAAGGCCGACTTCCGCAACGTCATCATCATCATGACGACGAACGCGGGTGCCGAGACCATGAACAAGGCGACCATCGGCTTCACCAACCCGCGCCAGGCGGGCGACGAGATGGGCGACATCAAGCGCCTGTTCTCGCCCGAGTTCCGCAACCGGCTGGACGCCATCGTCAACTTCAAGGCACTGGACGAGAACATCATCCTGCGCGTGGTCGACAAGTTCCTGCTGCAACTGGAAACCCAGCTCAGCGAGAAGAAGGTGGAAGTCACGTTCAGCGACAAGCTGCGCAAGCACCTGGCGAAGAAGGGCTTCGATCCGCTGATGGGCGCCCGCCCGATGCAGCGCCTGATCCAGGACACGATCCGTCGTGCACTGGCAGACGAGCTGCTGTTCGGTCGCCTGACCGACGGTGGCCGCCTCGAAGTCGACCTCGACGACAAGGACGAAGTGCTGCTCGACATCCAGCCGCTTCCCAAGAAGGAAGGCAAGTCCAAGCCCGAGGCCGAGGAAACCGCCGCAGGCTGACAACCCCAGCAGGCAATCCGTGGCCGATGAGGCCACGGAACAGCCTCCAAAGGCCGGTAGCATCGCGCTGCCGGCCTTTTTCTTTGGGCGCGTGCATCCATCCACCGTTTGAAGCCTTGATCCTCCCCGTCCTCAGTCCCGAATGGAAAACCGGCCTCTCCCTCGCATGGAGCGGCTACATCGCCGTGCTGTCGGTCTGGATCGTGATGCAGAAGCGCGCGCCGGTGTCCACCATGAGCTGGATCCTGTCGCTGGCGCTGCTGCCGTTCGCGGGCTTCGTCGTCTATTACTTCCTCGGGCCGCAGCGCCTGCGCAAGCAGCGGCTCAAGCGCCTGCGCAGCCGTGCCGGCGCCTCCGCCCAGGCCGATGTGGCCCGGCTGCGCGACGCGGCACACAATGCGCCGCCCGCGCTCCAGCAGATGGCCAGGCTGGGCATGGCCACCTGCGGCCTGCCGGTGTCGAGCGCGGGCGGCGTCGAGCTGCTCTCGGGCGGCGCGCGCACCTTCGACGCGATCTTCGAGGCGGTGCGTGCCGCTCGGAACCACATCCACCTCGAGTACTACATCTTCGAGCCCGACAGGATCGGCACCGCGCTGCGCGACCTGCTGGTCGAGCGCGCAAGGCAGGGCGTGACGGTGCGCCTGCTGATCGATGCGCTCGGTTCCAAGCGCATCGGCCGCAAGTTCATGGCGCCGCTGCACGATGCCGGCGTGAAGGTGGCGCTGTTCCACGACACCAAGATCGGCCGCCGCCTGCGCCCGGTGACCAACTACCGCACCCACCGCAAGATCGTGGTGTGCGACGGCCGGGTCGGCTTCACGGGCGGCGTGAACATCACCGACGAGGAAGACAAGCGCACCAACCCCGACGCCTACCACGACGTGCACCTGCGCATCGAGGGCAGCGCGGTGCGCTGGCTGCAGACCACCTTCCTCGAGGACTGGACCTACGCCACCGGCGAAGACCCGCGCGGCATGGACGACGCCCTGGACGCGATGCTCCCGCAGCTCGAGGCCGGCAACATTCCCGTGCAGATCGTCACCAGCGGCCCCGACAACGCGCTCGAAGCCATCCACCGCATGCACGTCGAAGCCATCCATTCGGCCACGCACCGGGCCTGGCTGACCACGCCGTATTTCGTGCCCGGCGAGCCCGCGCTCATGGCGCTCACCAGCGCCGCGCTGCGCGGCGTCGACGTGCGCCTGCTGGTGCCGCGCCGCAGCGACTCGGCCATCGTGAGCGCCGCCGCGCGCTCCTACTTCGACGAGCTCATCGCCGCCGGCGTGAAGGTGTGGGAGTACAAGGCCCGCATGCTGCATTCCAAGACCTTGGTGGTCGACGACCATTGCGCGATGATCGGCACCGCGAATTTCGACAACCGCAGCTTCCGGCTCAACTTCGAGGTCTGCGCCGTGGTCTATGGTCCGGAACTGGCCGGCCCGCTGGCGGCGCAGTTCGAGACCGACCTGCACAGTTCCGGCGCGGTGCGCGCCAACCGGCGCCTGGGCTTCTGGCGCCGCCTCGGCGATGCGATTGCGCGCCTGTTTTCACCCTTGCTCTGAATGAACCACACCTTTCTCTGGCACGACTACGAAACCTTCGGCGCGGTGCCGCGCCGCGACCGCCCCTCGCAGTTCGCGGCCATCCGCACCGATGCCGAGCTCAACGAAGTCGGCGAGCCGCTGATGATCTACTGCAAGCCCGCGCCGGACTACCTGCCCAGCCCCGAGGCCTGCCTGATCACCGGCATCACGCCGCAGGTGTGCCTGGAGCGCGGCATTCCCGAGCATGAATTCGCCGGCCACATCGAGCGCGCCTTCTCGCAGCCGGGCACCATCGGCGTCGGCTACAACACCATCCGTTTCGACGACGAGGTCACGCGATTCCTGTTCTGGCGCAACCTGATCGACCCCTATGCGCGCGAATGGCAGAACGACTGCGGCCGCTGGGACCTGCTCGACGTGGTGCGCCTCACCTACGCGCTGCGCCCCGACGGCATCGAATGGCCGAAGAAGGAAGACGGCAAGCCCAGCTTCAAGCTCGAAGACCTGGCGCGCGCCAACGGCCTGCTGCACGAGTCGGCGCACGACGCGCTCTCCGACGTGCGCGCCACCATCGCGCTGGCCCGGCTGATCCGCGACAGGCAGCCCAAGCTGTTCGACTTCGCCTTCGGCCTGCACAGGAAAGACCGCGTGGCCGTCGAGCTGGGGCTGCCCGCCATGCGCGAGACCGCCAAGCCCTTCCTGCACGTCTCGGGCATGTTCCCGGTCGAGCGCGGCTGCCTGGCCGTGATGTGGCCGCTGGCGAGCCATCCGACCAACAAGAACGAACTGCTGGCCTGGGACCTGGCCCACGACCCGAGCGAGCTGCGCGACATCGACGCCGACACCCTTCGCCTGCGCCTGTTCACCCGCACGGCCGACCTGCCCGAGGGCGTGGTGCGCCTGCCCGTGAAGGGCATCCACCTGAACAAGTCGCCGATGGTGGTCGGCAACCTGCGCACGCTGGCGCCGCCCATGGCCGATCGCTGGGGTGTCGACCTCGATGCAGCCATGCGCCACGCCGCCATCGCGCGCGACCTGCCCGACATGAGCGCCATCTGGTCGAAGGTCTATGCCCGCCCGAAGGAAGAAACACCCGATGTCGACGAAGACCTCTACGGCGGTTTCGTCGGCAACGCAGACCGCCGCCGCCTGAACCAGCTGCGCAGCCTGTCGCCCGAGGAGCTGGCCAAGGACCGCACCGGCTTCGACGACGGCCGGCTCGACGAGATCCTGTTCCGCTACCGCGCGCGCAACTGGCCCGAGCTGCTGAGCGAAGAAGAGAACGAGCGCTGGGAAGCCTTGCGCGTGGCAAAGCTCTTCAAGGGCGAGGGCGGGGCGCGCACCATCGAGATGCTGTTCAGCGAGGTCGATGCGCTCTCCGAGAACGCCGACGAGCGCGGCGAGGAGATCCTCGGCGCCCTCTACGAATACGCAGAGGCGATCGCGCCGGAAGCCTGACCGAGGCCCGCAGGCCGATCGAACGGAAGAACGAACGAACCATGCTGCAAATCAATCCCGAGCTGTCTACCGCCCTGGAGGAATACGGCCTGTTCCTCGCCACCGGCGCGATGGTGGCGCTGCCGTTTCGCTTCGAGCCGCCGGTGCGGCTGTTCGTGAACGTGCATACCCACGGCGTGTCGATGGGGGCGTACTCCTACGTCGCGCCGCTGGTGCAGCTGCACCAGTTCCGCATGGGTCGCTACTGCTCGGTCGGCGACAACCTCAACGTGTTGACCCAGCACCCGTCGGACTGGCTGACGACGCACCCGGTGTCGCACCAGCCGTTCTTTCCGCCGCCGTTCAGCCACGTGTCCACGCACGAGTACCCGCAGCTCGAACGGACCGTGATCGGCAACGACGTGTGGATCGGCTCGCGCGTGAGCATGAAGAGCGGCCTGACCATCGGCGACGGCGCGATCATCGGGGCGGGCTCGGTCGTGACCAAGGACGTGCCGCCGTTCGCCGTGATGGGCGGTGTGCCCGCGCGCATGATCCGCCGCCGCTTTTCCGACGCGCTCATCGAACGCATCCAGGCCTGCCCGTGGTGGGACTGGGACCTGCGCCACCTCACGCTCGACTGGCGCAAGCCCGAAGAGGCGCAGACCTTGCTCGAAGCCGCCGTGGCCGAAGGGCGGGTGGTGCGCTGGAGCCCGGGCTGGCGCGTGCTGGAGCACGGCACCCCGGCCGAGGAAGGCCAGGCGCGGCCGCTCGTGGTGCGGGTGGAATGATGCGCGGCGCATCGGGCGAAGCGGGGGCGCGAGCCGTCGAAGCGCGTGGTGCTGCATGAAGGGCAATTCACCTGTGTCCGCTTCCGACAAGGATAGAAACCTCGTTCGCCGGCTCACGGTCTCCGATGCGGCGGCCTACCGTGCCGTGATGCTGGATGCCTATGCCAGCCACCCCAGCGCCTTCACTTCCACCGTTCAGGAGCGCGAAGGCGTGCCGCTGAGCTGGTGGGAAGAGCGGCTCGGCGCCGCCGCGGACGCGACGCAGGCCAGCGTCGTCTACGGTGCATTCGACGACGCCGGCATGCTGGCAGGCGCGGCGGGGCTTGCCTTCGGCGTGCGAAACCGGGAGCGCCACAAGGCCACCCTGTTCGGCATGACCGTGGCCGCGTCGGCGCGCCGTTCGGGCTTCGGCCGCCGGCTGGTGCTCGCCTTGCTCGACCACGCGAGGGCCCGCGACGGCCTGCGGCTGGTGCAGCTCACCGTCACCGAAGGCAACGACGCGGCGCAAAAGCTGTACGAAGACTGCGGCTTCCGCGCCTTCGGCCTGGAGCCGCTGGCCATCGACGTCGATGGCGAATTGCGCGGCAAGGTCCACATGTGGTGCGACCTTGCGCCGCCCGCCTCAGCGAGGCCGCCGGTCGATAGAGGCAATGAAGGCGTCCACCGCTGAGGTGTAGGCGCCGGGCAGGCCGAGTTCGGCGTTGATCTGCGCGTGAGACAGGTCTTCAGGTAGCACCTGCGCGCGTGCGCCCGTGGCCGTGACGCGTGCGGCGAACTGAGCGGCCTGCGTGCAGGAGCCGTCGCGGCGTTGCGTCGAGCACACCAGCAGCATCGGCGGCGCGCCGGGCGCCAGCGCATCGGTCGGCGACACGCTGCGCCAGAAGGCCGGGTCGCTGCCGAACACGCGGTCGTAGAAGGGCAGGTGGCGCCGCTGCATCAGGGCCGCGGTGTCGAGCGCGGCGCTGTCGAGCGCGATGGCGCCCAGCCAGGGCTGCGCGCCCTGTTGCCGCGCGATGCCGGGCGACGCGCTCAGCAGCGCGACCAGGTGCGCGCCCGCCGAATGTCCCATGAGCACGAGCCGGCCCGCGTCGCCGCCCCAGGAAGCCGCGCCGGCCTGCACAGCGGCCACCGCGCGCGCCACGTCCTGCGCCTGCTGCATCACATCGACCTGCGGCACGAAGCGGTAGGCCACCGACACCAGGATGTAGCCCTGCGCACGCACCCAGTGATCGACCTTGAGATCCACCACCGAGGCGGCGTCTTTCTTGCCGAACATCCAGGCGCCGCCGTGGACCATCACGAGCACCGGCGCACCGTGCGCGTTCGGCGGCAGGTACACGTCCATGCGCTGCGCCGCGTGGGGGCCGTAGGGCAGGTCGGCCAGCCGGCGAACGTCGGGCTGCGCCGATGCGGGGGCAAGCGCCAGTGCCAGCAACCAGGCGATGCAGTACGGCAGAAAGCGCTTCATGGGAAAGCGCCCGATCAGGCTTTCGGGATCATCCAGCCGGTCTCGCCGCCGCGCCCCGGCAGATGCAGCGTGGCGGTGGCGGCCGGCGTCTGCGCCAGCAGCCGGCCCTTGCGGAACACCTTGAGCCGCGTGGCGCGCAGGCGGATGGCCTCGACCGGGTCGCGCGCCTGCAGCAGCACGAAGCTCGCGTCGCAGCCGGCCTCGATGCCGTAGCCCTGCAGGTGCATCACGCGCGCCGCATTCGTCGTCACCGCGTCGAAGCACTGGCGGATGCCGGCCTGGCTGGTCATCTGCGCCACGTGCAGGCCCATGTGCGCCACTTCGAGCATGTCGCCCGAACCCATGCCGTACCAGGGGTCCATCACGCAGTCGTGGCCGAAGGCGACGTTCACGCCGGCGGCCATCAGCTCGGGCACGCGCGTCATGCCGCGGCGCTTGGGATAGCTGTCGTGGCGGCCCTGCAGCGTGATGTTGATCAGCGGATTGGAGATGACGGCCACGCCGCTCTGCGCGATCAGCGGCAGCAGCTTGCTCACGTAGTAGTTGTCCATCGAGTGCATCGAGGTGCAGTGCGAGCCCGTCACGCGGCCCTGCATGCCCAGGCGCTGCGCCTCGAAGGCCAGCGTCTCGATGTGGCGCGACAGCGGGTCGTCGGACTCGTCGCAATGCATGTCGACCAGCTTGCCGCGCTCGGCGGCCATTTCGCACAGCAGCTTCACGCTGGCGGCGCCGTCGGCTATGGTGCGCTCGAAATGGGGAATGCCGCCGACCACGTCCACGCCCTTGTCGAGCGCGCGCTCCAGGTTCTCGACGCCGCCGGGCGAGCGCAGCACGCCGTCCTGCGGGAAGGCCACCAGTTGCAGATCGAGGTAGGCCGCCACCTGGCGCTTCACTTCGAGCAGCGCATCGACCGCGAGCAGGCTCGGGTCGCTGGTGTCCACATGCGAGCGCACCGCCAGCAGACCCTTGGCCACGGCCCAGTCGCAGTATTCCAGCGCACGCTCGATCAGCGCCTCCGCCGTGAGCAGCGGCTTCAGCTCGCCCCAGAGCGCAATGCCTTCGAGCAGCGTGCCGCTCTGGTTGACGCGCGGCAGGCCGTAGCTCAGCGTGGCATCCATATGGAAATGCGGATCGACGAAATGCGGCGCGAGCAGCATGCCCTGCGCATCGAGCTTTTCATGCGCGGGTGCGTCCAGGCCCTCGGTGACTTCGGCGATGCGGCCGTCCTGCACGGCAATCGACACGCCGGTGCGGCCGTCGGGGAGGGTGGCGTTGGTGATGAGTAGGTCGAGCATCGTGGGGGCCTTTTTGAATCGATCGGGGCTATTTTCCGTCGCCGCTTTGTCCAGGCACGCGCCGCGGCGTCCAGTGAAGATAGATGTGCACGTTCTCGCTGCGGTCGCGCGCCACGCCGGTTTCGCCCCAGCAAAACCTGGCCGGCTGGCGCGGTACGCCGGCCGATGCCAGCCAGCGCTCGTGAAAACGGTAGCGCTCGTCGGCGCTGGCGTGGAAGGCTTCCGAATCCAGGCTGCGGTGGCGATGCGGCGTGAGCGTGATGAAGGCGCTGGCCAGTTGTTCCTGCTCGAAGCGAAGGGTCAGTTCGACTGCGCTGCCGTCGGTAGTCGTGCCGCCAGCGGTGGCGAATACGCATTCCACCTGCCGGCCTTCCACGGTCACCATCTGCCAGGTTTTCAGGAAAAGGGGCGGAAGATCGTCTGCCCGGCTGTCCGCGTCGATGATCGCTCCGAAGGCTTCGATGCGGCCGGTCGCGGCGTCGAGTGCCAGGGGCGGCGTCATGGGCCGGGCCTAGCGGGTGCGCTGCGCCCGGAACAGGTACTGCCCCGGCTTCGGCCCGACCTCGATGGTCACGCGGCGCAGCTTGTCGTCGTGCCCCGAACTGGCCTTTGCCGTCACCACGATGCCGCGCGGCGTGGCCCGGCAGGTGAGCTCCGACAGGCCGATCTCCGCATGGTCGTTGTCGAGTTCCGCGATGGACACGGTGTGCGCGGCCTGCAGGCTGCCTTCGGCATCGCGTTTCATCCATTGCACGTACAGGAACGACTGCGCGAACTGCTCGGCGTGGATCACCCGGTATACGCCCTGGTGGTCGTTGTCCCAGGTGCCGCACAGCTGCACCCAGTTCACCGCGTCGGGCGTCTTGAAGTTCTCGTAGGTGATGTCGGCGCCCAGCGCATGGGCGCCGCCGCCGCACACGGCCAGCAGGGCGGCGAGCAACCGGGCTCGAATGGCGAAAGCTGCGGTCATCGTCAACGTTCTCCCTTGCGGTAGGGCTTCATCAGTGCCTGCGGATAGCTGGCCTTGCGTGCCACCAGCACCAGCGCCAGGATCGACAGCAGGTACGGCAGCATCAGGTACAGCTGGTAGGGCAGCACGGCGTCGCCCGATTGTTGCAGCCGCAGCTGAAGCGCGTCGAAGAAAGCGAACAGCAGCGCGCCCAGCAGTGCCTTGCCCGGCCGCCACGAGGCGAACACCACCAGCGCCACGCAGATCCAGCCCCGCCCGTTGACCATGTTGAAGAAGAAGGCGTTGAAGGCCGACAGCGTGAGGAAGGAGCCGGCCATGCCCATCAGCGCCGAGCCGGCGACGATGGCGCCGGTGCGCGTGGCCGCGACCGACACGCCCTGGCTCTCGGCCGCCTGCGGGTTCTCGCCGGCCATGCGCAGCGCCAGCCCGAGCGGCGTGCGGTACAGCACCCAGCCCACCACCGGCACCAGCAGCAGCGCGAACAGCGTGAGCGCGGTCTGCGCGTTGAGGATGGGCAGCGGCAGCCAGTCCATCGGGGCGAAGGGCGTGATGGTCGGCGGCGTGTTCACCTTGGGAAAGCTCACGCGGTAGCCGAAGTAGCTGAGCGCGGTCGCCAGCAGCGTGATGCCCAGCCCCGACACGTGCTGCGAAAGCGCGAGTCCCACGGTCAGGAAGGCATGCAGCAGGCCGAACACCATGCCGGTGAGCGCGGCCACGCCGACGCCCACCCACAGCGGCGCGCCGGCATACACCGCGAGCCAGCCGGTGAACGCGCCCGCGACCATGATCCCTTCGATGCCGAGGTTGAGCACGCCCGCGCGCTCGCACAGCAGCACGCCGAGCGTGCCGAGGATCAGCGGGGTGGCGATGCGCAGCACCGCGACCCAGAAGGCGGGGTTGGCGAGGATGTCGAGCAGATCGGTCATTGCGTGTTTCTCCCTCCCCTTCCGGGGGAGGGCTGGGGTGGGGGCAGGCGGCGCTCGCAGGGGCGGCCGATGCCCCCATCCCGGCCTTCCCCCAGCGGGGGAAGGAGCAAGCAAGAAGAAGCCAGGGCCGAGATCATTTCTTCATCCTCACCCGGTACTGCGTCAGCAAGGTCGCCACCAGCACCGCGATCAGCGAGGCCGCGACGATCACGTCGGCGATGTAGGTCGGCACGCCCACGGCTCGGCTCATGGTGTCGGCCCCCACCAGCACGCCCGCCACGAACACGCCTGCCGCGATCACGCCCAGCGGGTGGAGGCCGGCCAGCATGGCGATCACGATGCCGGTGTAGCCGTAGCCCGGCGACATGTCGAGCGTGACGTAGCTGGTGCGGCCCGCCACCTCGATGGCGCCCGCCAGCCCGGCCAGCGCGCCGGAAAGCAGTGCCACCATGACCACGGTGCGCGTCACCGGCACGCCCGCGAAGGCGGCGGCGCGCGCATTGGCGCCCACCGCGCGGATGTCGAACCCAAGCACCGTGTACTTGAAGACGGCCCACACCATCACCGCGAGCGACACCGCCCACAAGAGCCCGGTGTGCACCCGCGTCTGCGCGATCAGCTTGCCCAGCTCCAGGTCGGACTGCAGCGACACGCTCTGCGGCCAGCCCATGGCGGTCGGGTCTTTCATCGGCCCGTCGAGCAGCGCAGACACGCCCAGCAGCACGATGAAATTGATCAGCAGCGTGGTCACGACCTCGTCCACGCCCAGCTTGTTCTTCATGAGCGCCGGGCCCAGCAGCATCAGCGCGCCGGCCACGGCGGCGGCCAGCATCATCAGCGGGAACAGCAGCCAGGGCGACAGCTCGAAGCCCGTGCCGCCATGCATGCCGCCCACGGCGACGGCGGCCAGCGCACCCGCGTAGAGCTGCCCCTCGGCGCCGATGTTGAAGAGCCGCGCCTTGAAGGCGACCGTGGCCGCCAGCCCGGTGAGGATCAGCGGAATGGCGCGCGTCAGCGTTTCGCTCCAGGCGAACACCGAGCCGAAACCGCCCTGCAGCAGCAGCGCATAGGTGCGGCCGACCGGCGCGCCGGCCCACAGCACCAGCAGTGCGCTGACGAGCATGGTGAACACGACCGCGCCCACGGGTGCCAGCACCAGCGCGGCGCGGGATGCCTGGTGGCGTTTCTCGAGCCGCATCATGAGGCCGCTCCGTTGCGCTGCGGCGCCGCGGTTGCGCCGGCCATGGCCAGGCCGATGGCCTCGCGCGTCCATGCGGCGGCGGGGCGCGCTTCGCCCAGATGGCCGCCGTGCATCACGGCCACCCGGTCGCCGAGCGCCAGCACTTCGTCGAGGTCGTCCGAAATCACCAGCACGGCCGCGCCGGCGTCTCGTGCGGCGATGAGCTGCTGCTGCACATAGGCGACCGCGCCGATGTCCAGGCCCCAGGTCGGCTGGTGCGCGACGATGAGGCGCGGCGCGCGGTTCGGATACTTCCTGTTGTCGTCGCCCTTGGCCGTTTCGGGCTGCTCGGGCGAGAGCAGGGCGCGGCCCAGGATCAGCTTCTGCATGTTCCCGCCGGAGAGCGAGCGGGCCGGCGCCATCAGCCCGGCGCCGCGCACGTCGAACGCCTTTTCTATGCGCCGCGCATGCAGCCGCGCGGCGGCGCGCTTCACGATGAAAGACCAGCGCGAGAACACCGGGCTGCGCAGCCGCTCCGATACCGCGTTCTCCCACACCGGCAGGTCGCCGACCACGCCTACCGCGTGCCGGTCTTCGGGAATGCGCGCGACGCCGCGCTGCACCAGCCGGGCAGGCGAGGGCGGCAAGGCGCGGCCCATCAGCTGCGCGGAGCCGGACGAAACCCGGCGCGTGCCGCACAGCAGCTCGGCCAGCGCGACCTGCCCGTTGCCGGACACGCCCGCGATGGCGGTGATTTCGCCGGCGCGCAGCGTCAGCGACACCTCGCGAAGGCCGGCCGAATGGTCCTGCCCGCCGTCCTTGCCGGCGGCGGTGCTCACATGGTCGAGCACGCAGACCGCGTCGCCCACCGACTTGGCCGGCCGGCGCTGCGGCGCTTCGACCGCATGGCCCACCATCCACAGCGCGAGCTGCGCCTGCGTGGTGTCGGCCGTGCGCGCCTGCGCCACCAGCTTGCCGCCGCGCAGCACCGCCACGCGGTGCGACACGCGCAGCACCTCGCCGAGCTTGTGGCTGATGAAGATGACCGACAGGCCCTGCGCCACCATCTGCGCCAGCGTGGCGAACAGCGCCTCGCTTTCCTGGGGCGTGAGCACGGCGGTCGGCTCGTCGAGGATCAGGATGCGCGCGCCGCGGTACAGCGCCTTGAGAATTTCCACCCGCTGGCGCTCGCCGACCGACAGGCTGCCGATCTTCGCGTCCGGCTGCACCGGCAGGCCGAAGCGCTGCGCCACCTCGAGCAGCCTGGCCCGCGCGGCCGCCCGGCGCGACACCGGGCGCCACAGCGGCTCGGTGCCCATCATCACGTTGTCGAGCACGCTGAGGTTGTCGGCCAGCGTGAAATGCTGGTGCACCATGCCCACGCCGGCGGCCAGCGCGGCCTTGGGGTTGCCCGGCGGCAGCGGCGCGCCGAACACTTCGATGCCGCCTTCGTCGGCGACGTAGTGGCCGAACAGGATCGACATCAGCGTCGACTTGCCCGCGCCGTTCTCGCCGAGCAGCGCGAGCACTTCGCCGGCCTGCAGGTCGAGGGAAATGGCGTCGTTGGCCACCAGGGCGCCGAAGCGCTTGGTGATGCCTGTGAGCCGGAGCACAAGAGGGTTCATGGGGTGGCGGGCTCGGGGCTGCCGAGCTCGCGGCAAAAGTTTTCGATGGCCTGGGCGGCAGCGACGGGCACGGCCTGCAGCAGGCCGTGCGGGCCTTCCAGCCGGACGATGCGAAGGCCCGACAGCGCGCGCTGGATGGTACGGGCGGCCTGGCCGGGAACGATGCGGTCCTCGATGGCCTGCAAGTACATCACCGGCACGCGCACCTGCGCGAGCCTGTCGACCACGTTCACGCGCTGCACTTCCCTCATGCGGCGCGTCATGACGGCGGTCGACACCTGCCGCAGCGAACCCTGCAGCAAGCCGCAAAGGCGCGGCGTGGCAAAGCGGCCCAGCAGCATGTGGCGCATGGGGCCGCGCATCAGGCCGGAGTGCATGAACATCATCGACAGTTCGAGCAGGCCGCCACGCAGCAGCGCCAGCCCCGGCTTGGGGCTGCGGGCAAAGCTGCAGCAAAGGATCAGCCCGCGCAGCCCCGGCGGCGGGGCCGCCGCGATGGAGATGGCGAGCGGGCCCGAGAAGGATTCGCCCAGCAGCACGAAGGGCTGGCCGGCGGGGAGCCGCGCGCGCACAAGCCGTTCGAGTTCGTCATAGCCCAGCGGCTCGGTGCCGGGGTAGCGCACCACGTCGATGGCGTCGTGTTGCCATCCCATGGCCTGGGCCAGGGGCTCGAACAGCTCGCCGGTGCCGTCCATGCCCGGAAGCAGAACAAGGCGGATGGAACCAGCGGGCGCCGCCGTCACTTCCACGCGGCCAGGAACGCCAGCATCACCTTGGCGGAGTTGTCCGCCGCGATGCTCATGAAGGTGCCCATTTCGTTCTCGCCGTCGCCGCCACCCGCGAGGTCGCTGAGCGAGCGGAAGGCGATGAAGGGCACGCCGTTGCTGTAGGCGACCATGCCCACGGCGGCGGTTTCCATGTCGAGCACGTTGGCCTGGAAAGTCCTGTAGGTGTATTCGCGGTAGGCCTTGTTGTCCATGAAGGCCTGGCCCGACACGCCGTTGCCGCCCACCACCAGCTGCGGCTTGCGCGGCAGGCACTTGCCGGCGCCGCAGTTCGCCAGGTCGACGTTGCGGATGCTGCGCGCCACCTCGAGCATCTTCGGGTCGGCCTCGAACCAGAACTTGCGCACGATCTGCGGGTTGGCCGCCGAGCGCACCTCGACCGGGCGCGGGAACATCATCCCGAAGTTGGGCAGCGTGGCGTCGGTGATGAAGGGCGGCGCGCTGTACTTGCCCGGCGCGGTCTCGCGCGCCATCAGCACTTCGAGGTACTGGCCCCATTGCGCGGGCACGGTCACGTCGCCCACGTGCAGCTGCGGGTTCACGCCGCCCGCGATTCCGCTGAACACGATGTTGGTGATTCGAAAGCGGTTGAGCACCAACTGCGTGTTCATGGTCGCGTTCGTCATGCTGATGCCCGACAGGAACAGCACCACGGGCTTGCCTTCGAGCGTGCCGGTGGTGAACTCCACGCCGTTCACGCTGTGCTTCACCGGGCCCTGCAGCCGGGTCAGCAGCAGCTTCAGCTCGGGCTCGAAGGCCGACAGCACCGCGATGCGCGGCGTGTCGTCGAGCCGCGTGCCGCTGTTGATGCTGACCGCGCCGGACTTGTAGACGCCGGCGCAGCCCGCCAGCAGCACCCCGAGCGTGGCGGCCAGCACGGGGGCGCGCAGGCGCCGCAGCAGGGAGGATGTGTGGTTCTTCATCATGAGTTCGTCGGTAGTTGCGGGCGGTGCGCGGCGTCGGGCGTGGCGATCCAGGCTTGCAGCGACGCGACGCGCGCGTGCTTCGGCGCCAGGCCGACGAAGGTGGTGTAGGCGGCCAGCGCCTTGGCGTCGTTGCCCGATTGCAGGTAGGCGTCGCCCAGGTTCAGGTAGGCGAGGGCGCGGCTGCCGTCCATCTCGATGGCCTGCTCGAACCAGCGCGCGGCCTCCACCGGCTTGCCGCGCTTGAAGTACACGAAGCCCAGGTTGTTGGCCGCCAGCGCAAAGCGCGGCTGCAGCTTCAGCGCCTCGGTGAAGGCGGCTTCGGCTTCGTCGTAGCGGCGCTCGCGGTACAGCTGGAGGCCGCGGTCGTTGGCGCGCTGGGCGGCCACGCGCGGCGACACCGGCGCCGCGGCCGGCATGGTCAGCCTGGCGTCGGCGCCTTCGAGGTTCTTCACCACCACCTCGATGGCAGCGGGGCCGGTCTTGGGTGTGGCCGCCGCGGTGTGCACGGCCTGCTCGTTGGCCTCGTCGATGCGCTTGTTGACCTGGCTGGCCGCCGCGTCGAGCTGCACGATGTCGCCGCTGAGGCCCTCGCGCTCGGTGGGCAGCTCGAACACGAACTCGCCGCCCTCCGAGCCCGGCAGGCTGCCGAACGCCGGCGTCTGTCGCGCGATGGCCGACACGGCCGGCGCCACGTAGGCGGCAAGCTCGGTGCCGGTGATGACGCCGTCGCCGTTCAGGTCGGCCTTGCCCGACAGCGCCTGCAGTACGGTCCACGTGAAGACCGAATGCCCGCCGGGGCCGTCGTCGGCCACCTGCTGGTCGGCGCCGCCGGCGGTGATCATCTGGCGGCCGACGCGGCGCGCGTTGTCGCTCAGGAAGTTCTTGCTGCCGCGCGGCGCACCGCCGCGCGTGAGGCCCAGGCCCGAATAGCAGGCGTCCACCATGAACAGCACGTGCTTGGCCGAGAGCGCCTCGGCCACCTCCTGCAATTGCGGCATCGAGATGGCGTCGGAGGCCAGGTCGTCCAGCGCCGCGTCGACCGGGATGATGTAGCCCACGTCGCGCCCGCTCGCGAGCTTGCGGGTGCTGCCGTGGCCGGCGAAGAACACCAGCACGCGGTCGTCGCGCTTCACGCGCTTGGTGTCGGCCAGCTTGTCGTTCAGCACGCGCAGGATGTTGGCGCGCGTGGCCTCGCCGTCGTACAGCGAGGTGACGTTCTCGGGCTTGAAGCCGAAGCGGGTGACGAGCAGTTGCTCCATCGACCTGGCGTCGGGCACGGCGTGGTGCAGGCCGGGCCACTTGGCGTACTTGTCGATGCCGATCACCAGTGCGTGGCTGTCGCGGTAGAGGGTGTCGCCGCTGCCGGCGGCGGCCACGCCGTCGTCGGGCGCGGGCCGCTTGGCCGCGTTGACGACGAACTTGCCGTCGCGCCAGGTGGCGAAGCGGTAGCCGTCGGCCACCAGCTGGTCGAGCACCGTGGGCAGGGCCTGCACGGTGCGGCCCTGGATGTCGTGGAACAGGATCACGCCGCGCTTGGCCTTGTCGACCTCGGCCAGCACGCGGTCGGCGATCGACTTGGGCACCGGGTCGGCCCAGTCCATGGAGTCGACGGTCCAGAGCATCGAGCGCAACTTGAGCGCCTCGACCGTGCTCAGCTTGTCTTCGTTGCGCGCGCCGTAGGGAAAGCGGAACAGGGTGGACTGCGGGCGGCCGGTGGCGTCGAGCAGGGCCTCGGTCTCGGAGGCCTCGGTGCGCACCGTGTCGTCGCTCATCTTGGCCATCACGCCGTGGCTGAAGCTGTGATTGGCGAGCACGTGGCCGGCGGCCAGCACGCGCTTGGCCACCGCGCCGTTGGCGCCCAGCTGCGCCTTGCCCTGCGCGTCGAGCCTGCCGAGGTTGCGGCCCAGCTCGAAGAAGATGGCGGGCGCGTCGTAGCGCTTGAGGATCTCCAGGATCTCGTCGGTGTGCCTGGCGTGCGGGCCGTCGTCGAAGGTCAGCACCACGGTCCTGGGCGGCAGCGAGGTGCCGAAGATCTCCCGGGTGTCGGCGCCTTCCTTCTCCTTGGCGCCGGTGCCGGCGGGCTGGGTTGCCTGCGTGTAGGGGACGATGGCGCCGAAGTCCTTCAGGATCTTCTCGCGCGAATACAGGCCCTGCAGCTTGGCCACGTAGTCGGACCACTTCTCGCGCCTGGGCTCGATGCCGCGCTGCGCGAAGCGGCCGAACACGTCTTTCAGCTCACGGTCGTAGGCCTGTTCGATCTCTGCGAGCACGGCCAGGTCTTCGCTGGCGCGGCGGCCGAGCTTGAGGCCGGGCAGCGACTGCGCCTGGGCGTAGCGCGTGCTCAGCTCGGTGAGGAATTCCTTGAATGCGAGGCGGTCGGCGTCGAACCAGCTGGGTTCGCTTTCGATGCGGTCCAGCAGCGCGTTCAGCGCCGGCACGGTGGCCGGGTCGGCCATCTCGCCGGCCTGCGCGATGAGCGCCTGCTGGCGCTCCTGCATGTCGTGGAACAGCAGTTGCCCGACCGCGCCCACCGCGCGCTTCTCGGCCGCGTCGAGCGTGCGCTCGCCGGTCATCAGCACGATCATCTGCCGGTGGGCGGCGAGCAGGGCGTCGGCGCGCTCCTGCAGCGCCGCCGGAATGCCTGCGGGGACGGCGGCGGCCGGCAGGGGCGCCGCGGCGGCAGCGGGAGCGGCGGGTGCGGCCACCGCGGGCGCCGCCGTACCGGCGGATTCAGGCTGGCAGGCGGCCAGTCCGGCGACGGCCAGCGCCGCAATCGCCACGCCCCGGATTGCGGTGCGCCATCGCGCAGGATTCATGGGCACTTGGAGGCGTTTACTTGGCTGTGGACTTGGGTTGGCCGTCGTCCACCTTCACGGTGAACTTGCCCGCGAGGATGTCGGCCTGCCTGGCCTTCACCTTGGCGATGATGTCGGCCGGCACTTTCTTCTCGAAGGTGCCGAGCGGCGCGAGCTCGGAGCCCTTGTGCTTCATCTGCGCGTACACGCCGTAGTCCTCGGCCGCGAACTTGCCTTCCTTGACCAGCTTGATCGCGCGGTCGGCCGCGGGCTCGAAGTTCCACAGCGCCGACGCCACCACCGTGTCGGGGTACTGGCTCTGCGTGTCGATCACGTTGCCGATGGCGAGCTTGCCCTTTTCCTTGGCCGCGTCGGAGACACCGAAGCGCTCGGCGTACATCACGTCCGCGCCCTTGTCGATCATGGCGAAGGCGGCTTCCTTGGCCTTCGGCGGGTCGAACCAGCTGTTGATGAAGCTCACGCTGAACTCGACCTTCGGGTTGGTTTCCCTGGCGCCCGCCATGAAGGCGTTCATCAGCCGGTTCACTTCGGGAATCGGGAAGCCGCCGACCATGCCGATGCGGTTGGTCTTGGTCATGCCGCCGGCCACCATGCCGCTCAGGTAGGCGGGCTCCTGGATGTAGTTGTCGAACACGCTGAAATTGGGCGCCTGCGGCTTGAGCGACGAGCCCATCAGGAAGGCGACCTTGGGAAAGTCCTTGGCGACCTTGCGCGCCGCCGCTTCCACGCCGAACACCTCGCCCAGAATCAGCTGGTTGCCGCCGGTGGCGTACTCGCGCATCACGCGCTCGTAGTCGGCGTTGCTGACGTTCTCGGTGGCCTTGTATTCGATCTCGCCGCGCGCCTCGGCCGCCTTCAGCGCCTTGTGGATGCGACCCACCCATTGCTGCTCGAACGGCACGGTGTACACCGCGGCCACTTTCAGCTTGGCCTGCTGCGCGAGCGCAAGGCCCGGGGCGCCTGCCGCGAGCGCGGCGGCAATGGCGACGGAACGGATGATCAATTGACGGCGTGCTGCCACGATGCTTCTCCTCGAGTTATGGAAATCTTAGGCTCGCAAAAACCGCGCCTTCCTAGCCAGAACACCGAGGAACCGGCTCCGCCGGGCCTCAGGTGTTGCCCCCGGCAGGGGGAAGGCGTAGCGACACGAAGTGCGCGAAGCCTGGGGGCGAGCCCTACTTCGTGCCGAAGATGCGGTCGCCCGCGTCGCCCAGGCCCGGCAGGATGTAGCCGTGGCTGTCGAGTTCGCGGTCGATGGCGGCGGTGTAGATCGGCACGTCGGGGTGCGCGGTCTGCATCGTCTTCACGCCTTCGGGGCAGGTCAGCAGGCAGACGAACTTGATCGACTTCGGGTTCAGCTCCTTCAGCCGCTCGACCGCGGCCACGGCCGAGTTGCCGGTGGCCAGCATCGGGTCGACCACGATCACGTCGCGGTTCTCCATTTCGCCGGGCATCTTGAAGTAGTACTCGACGGCCGTCAGCGTCTTGGGGTCGCGGTACAGGCCGATATGGCCGACGCGGGCGCCGGGCACCACGGTCAGCATGCCGTCCAGGATGCCGGTGCCGGCGCGAAGAATGGACACCAGCACCAGTTTCTTGCCGTCGATGACCTTGGCCTGCATGGTCTCCAGCGGGGTTTCGACCTCGATGTCCTGCATCGGCATGTCGCGCGTGACCTCGTAGGCCATGAGCATGCTGATTTCATTGAGGAGCCGGCGGAAGCTGTTGGTCGAGGCGTCCTTGCGGCGCATCAGCGTCAGCTTGTGCTGGACGAGGGGGTGGTTGACGAGGTGGACGTTGCTCATTGGAATTGTGTTTGACGTTGCTGGGTGAACACCGGAGTCTAAAAGACAGTGCCGTCGCTCTCGATCGACAGCGGCGGCGCACCGTCGCGCAACCGCTGTGCCAGCGCCCGGCCCGCGGCCCAGGTGCCGCCTTCGAGCACGCAGGCCAGCGGCAATTCGTCTTCGGTGCGGTCGAGCACCTTGCGCACCCGGGGCGCAAGCTCGTCGAGCAGCGCCACGGTCAGCGCGCGCCATTCGACGATGAACTCGTCGCCCGCCTTCCATCGGCGGGTGAGGAAGGCCGGGTCCTTCGGCACGATCACGCCGCTGTCGATCAACAGGCCGCCGTTGCGGTACTCGGGCAGGGCGGTGAGCGCGTCGAGGTGGCGCACCTTCACGCCGGCCCATTCGAAGGGTTCGAGCAGCGAGTAGGTGAGCCACTGCGACAGCTTGTGGAAAGGCATCCAGCCGTTGGTGAGCCCGGGCCCGCTCACGGCGCTGTGGCGCCAGCAGTCGCCCAGCGCGAGCGCGGGGTCGCCCGACCCGATGCCGCCAGGGCTGTCGCTGGCGTCGGCCGCGATGCTGTCCACCGAGTTGGCCGAGGGCCAGATGCGCGACAGCGTATCGAGCAGCAGCGACAGGATCTGGTGCGCGGTGATTTCGGCCGTGGGCGGCGCGGCCGGGCCGTAGGGGCCGACCAGCGCGTCGAACAGCCGGCCCGGGCGGCCTTCGTCGCCGAAGGTCTCGGGCTGTTCGTTCATGGCCTCGCCCAGGCGGCGCAGCAGCGTGGCGCGGCCCGCCAGCCCGACCAGCGGGTTGGCCTCGCTGACCTGGAAGGCGTCGCCCAGGCGGTCGGTCACCAGCCCGCGCAGGCCGGCCGCGTCCACCTGGTAAGGGTGGTCGGGGTCGGACGAGAACAGCCCGGCCATGAAGGCGTGGTAGCTGGCCACGGCCAGCCCTTCGGAGCGGGTTAAGCGTTCGCCGGTGGCGGCTTCGGTGTAGTGCCAGTCGGGGCCGGCGCCGGCGTCCAGCAGCACGCTCACCAGCACGAGGTCGATGTGCGCGCGGGCGCGCTGCCGCGCGTCGGCTTCGCCGAGCAGGGTGTCGAGTTCCTCGATGCGCTTGATGCCGCCGGCCTCGAAGTGGCGCCAGCGGCTGTGGTACGGAATGGTGTCCCAGGGATAGCGCTCGCGCGTGACCTCGGCCACGTTGCGCGCCGCGTCTTCCAGCTTGTCGTCCTCTCCGATGCGGAACCACTGCGATTCGCCGCGCCGCGCGCGCGCCAGCAGGGCGCCGGCGCGCTGGCGGATGGCCGCCGTGGTGCGCAGCAGGCTGGCGGCACCGGCCGGATGGGCGGTGTCGGCGGTGAATTCGATCGATGGATCGACCTTGCCCGCGCCGCCGGGCGGCAGGCTGCCGGAGCCGTCGACGGGCATGTTGGGATCGCTGTTGCGGCTTGTCGTCATTCGCTGAGTCCTCGGCCCTTGGCCTTTTTCAGTTCTTCGGCGTCCGGCACCGGGCCGGGTGTGAAATAGCCGGCCGCCATCTTGGCGTCCATCTCGACGCGGGCGTCGGCCGGGATCAGCGCATCGGGAATGTTCACGCGCTCGCCGATCTCGATGCCCGAGCCGGTGATCGCGTCGAACTTCATGTTGCTCATCGACACCAGCCGGTGGATCTTCTTGATGCCCAGCCAGTGGAAGACGTCGGGCATGAGCTCCTGGAAGCGCATGTCCTGCACGCCGGCCACGCATTCGGTGCGGGCGAAATACTGGTCGGCCGTGTCGCCGCCCACCTGCCGCTTGCGGGCGTTGTAGACCAGGAACTTGGTCACTTCGCCGAGCGCCCGGCCTTCCTTGCGCGAGTAGGCGATGAGGCCCACGCCGCCGCGCTGCGCGCCCATGATGCATTCCTCGATCGCGTGCGTGAGGTAGGGCCGGCAGGTGCAGATGTCGGAGCCGAACACGTCGGAGCCGTTGCACTCGTCGTGGATGCGCGCGGTGAGCTCGACCTCGGGGTTGGCCAGGTCGCGCGGGTTGCCGAAGATGTAGAGCGTCTGCCCGCCGATGGGCGGCAGGAACACCTCGAGGTCGGAGCGCGTGACCAGTTCGGGGTACATGCCGCCGGTTTCCTCGAACAGGGTGCGGCGCAGGTCGGTCTCGGAGCAGCCGAAGCGGCGCGCCACCTCGGGCAGATACCACACGGGCTCGATCGCGGCCTTGGTGACCATGGCCGCGCCGCCGGACGTGAGGAAATGCCCGTCGGCCTTGAGCCGGCCGCTTTGCAGCGCCTCGATCACCTCGGGCAGGATCACGTGGGCCTTGGTGATCGCGATGGTCGGGCGGATGTCGTAGCCGGCCGCCAGTTCGGTGGCGAACACGTCGGCCACCTGCGCCCCCCAGGGGTCGAGCGACACGATTCGGCCCGGTTCGCTCCATTGCGGGTAGGGGCCTATCACGTCGGTGGGGGAGGTGTTGGTCAGGTCGGCCTTGTGCTCGCGCTTGAGCGCGCCCGAGGCCACGGCCAGCGCGCGATACACGCTGTAGGAGCCGCTGTGCGTGCCGATGACGTTGCGATGCGCCCGCTTGGTGGTGGTGCCGACCACCGGCCCGCGCTCGGCCGGTGTGGCCGCGCCCCAATGGATGGGCAGCGCGCCGAAGCCGCCGGCATGCGAGGTCAGGCGTATGTGGCCGGTCGACGACGAAGGGTGGAGCGGGGGGATGGGCGTGGTGCTGCCCGGGGAGGAAGGGATCGTTGTGCTGTCTGCAGACATTGGGGGCCCTCAAAAAACACAATGTATCGATGGTGCGTGGTGCTTGCAAGCAGACGGCTTCGGCACAATCGGCCGAAACTTTTTTGGGCGAGGCTGTAACCAGCCGACCGGATGGCACGAAACACAACAGGCAGCAGGACGTACCCGGGCGACGCGGAAGCGGCGCTGCGCAGCCTGTTCCTTCGCGGTCTGGACGGCGACGCGAAGGCCTACCGCGACTTCCTGCAGCGACTCAGCGCGCACTTGCGCGCCTTTCTGGGCAAGCGCCTCTTTGGCTGGCCCGATGAAGTGGAAGACCTTGTTCAGGAATGCCTGCTCGCCATGCACAACCAGCGCCACACCTACCAGAGCGACCAGCCGCTGACGGCCTGGGTGCATGCCATTGCCCGCTACAAGATGATCGACCTGCTGCGTGCCAAGTCGGTCCGCGAAGACCTGCACGACCCGCTGGACGACGACCTTGCCGTGTTCGCCGACTCGGCCGAGGAGGCCAGCGACGCC
This sequence comes from Variovorax sp. PMC12, assembly GCF_003019815.1. NCBI lineage: Bacteria > Pseudomonadati > Pseudomonadota > Betaproteobacteria > Burkholderiales > Comamonadaceae > Variovorax > Variovorax sp. PMC12. Next base: position 1,362,499 of record NZ_CP027773.1, on the reverse strand, counting down.
CGGCGCGACCTGGGCGGGCTGCTGCAGACCCTGCCGGAGCGGCAGCGCCTGCCGATCGTGCACGTGAAGATCGAGGGCCTTTCGGTGGCCGAGGCCGCGAGCCTCACGGGCATGTCGGAGTCGGCGGTGAAGGTCGGCATCCACCGCGGCCTGAAGGCGCTGGCCGCACGCTTCGGCAACCGCTGGGGAGACGCCGCATGAAGACCGACGACCTCGTGGCGATGCTGTCCGCCGGCGACGTGGCCGTGCCGCGCCGCAGCGCGGGCAGGCGCATCGGCCTGGCGGTGCTGGCCGGGTTGCCGCTTTCGCTCTTCATCCTGTTCGCCGAATACGGCATGCGGCGCGACATCGTGCAGGCCATGTTCTGGCCGATGTTCTGGGTCAAGGTGACGTTTCCGCTGTGCATTGCGGCGGCCGGCTTCGTGGCCGTGCAGCGCCTCTCGCGGCCCGGCGTGCCCGCGCGGCATGCGTGGATGGGCGCCGCGCTGCCGGTGGCCGGCATCTGGGTGCTGGCGGCGATCGCCTGGTTCAGCGTGCCGGCGCAGGAGCGCATGCCGTCGCTCATGGGGCAGTCGTGGCGGATCTGCGCGGTCAGCATCGGGCTGATGGCGCTGCCGGTGTTCGCGGCCACGATGGTGGCGCTCAGGGGGCTGGCGCCCACGCGGCCGGCGCTGGCCGGCGCGGCGGCCGGAGCGCTGGCCGGCGGCGTCGGCGCAGCGGTCTATGCGCTGCACTGCATGGAGCTGACCGCGCCGTTCCTTGCCGTCTGGTATGTGAGCGGGATTGCCGTGCCGGTGCTGGTGGGCGCCGTGCTGGGCCCGCGCCTGCTGCGCTGGTAGGCGCGGCGCGCGGGGCGCAGGCTCAGCGCTTCTTGCTGCCGAAGATCCCGCCGAGCACGCCGCGCAGGATCTCCTTGCCCACCGACGTGCCCATGGTGCGCACCGCCGACTTGGCCATGGTCTGAATCAGGCCGTCGTGCTTGGCGCCGCGCGGGCCTGTGGTGCCGAAGAGCATGTCGTTGAGCATGCCGCCCATGCCCGAACCGGAGGCTTCGGCCGCCGGCTTGCCGCCCGCCGGCGTGGCCGGCGGCGCACCGGGCGCGCTCTCGGCCCGGCCCTTGAGCTTTTCGTAGGCCGACTCGCGGTCCACAGCCTTCTCGTAGACGCCGGCCACCAGCGAATTGGCGATCAGCGCCTTGCGCTGGTCGGCGGTGATCGGGCCGAGCTGGCTGCCCGGCGGCAGCACGAACACGCGCTCGGTCACGCTGGGGCGGCCCTTCTCGTCGAGGAAGCTGACCAGTGCCTCGCCCACCGCGAGCTCGGTGATGGCGGTCTCGATGTCCAGCCCCGGCTTCTGCCGCATGGTGCTGGCGGCCGCTTTCACCGCTTTCTGGTCGCGCGGAGTGAAGGCGCGCAGCGCGTGCTGCACCCGGTTGCCGAGCTGGGCGAGCACCGTGTCGGGAATGTCCAGCGGGTTCTGGGTGACGAAATACACGCCCACGCCCTTGGAGCGCACCAGCCGCACCACCAGCTCGATGCGCTCGACCAGCGCCTTGGGCGCCTCGTTGAACAGCAGGTGGGCTTCGTCGAAGAAGAAGGCCAGCTTGGGCTGCTCGGGGTCGCCGATTTCGGGCAGTTGCTCGAACAGCTCCGACAGCATCCAGAGCAGGAAGGTGGCGTAGAGCCGCGGCGAATTCATGAGCTTGTCGGCCGCCAGGATGTTGATCACACCCTTGCCGCCCACCGTTTGCATGAAGTCGGCGATGTTGAGCATCGGCTCGCCGAAGAACTTGTCGCCGCCCTGGGTCTCGATCTGCACCAGCCCGCGCTGGATGGCGCCCACGCTGGCGGCGCTGATGTTGCCGTACTGCGTGGTGAACTGGCTCGTGTTCTCGCCCACGTACTGCAGCATGGCGCGCAGGTCCTTCAGGTCGAGCAGCAGCAGGCCGTTGTCGTCTGCTATCTTGAACACCAGGTTCAGCACGCCGGCCTGGGTGTCGTTCAGGTCCAGCATGCGGCTCAGCAGCAGCGGGCCCATGTCTGAGATGGTGGCGCGCACAGGGTGGCCCTGGTCGCCGAACACGTCCCACAGCGTGACGGGGCAGGCGGAGGGTTCCGGAACGTCGATGCCGCGCTCCTTCAGCGTGGCGGCCAGCTTGGCGCCGATGCTGCCTTTCTGGCTGATGCCGGTCAGGTCGCCCTTCACGTCGGCCATGAACACCGGCACGCCGATGCCGGACAGCTTTTCGGCAATGGTCTGCAGCGTGACGGTCTTGCCGGTGCCGGTGGCGCCGGTGATCAGGCCGTGGCGGTTGGCCAGGCCGGGGAGGAGGGCGCACTCGACAGTCTCGTGGCGTGCGACTAACAATGGCTCTGTCATGGGGTCCCCAAATGTTGGCTGGCGGCAGTCTATCCAAGCCCCGCCTTTACAATTGCCGTGAATTTTCATTCAAACGCAAAACGGAGCACGTGTTGTCCTCGACCGTCCAAACCAATTCTTCCGCCGTAGGCGATTCGCCTGAACAGTCGCCCATCGAAAAAGAGCTGGCCGTGTTGCTGGTGAATGCGTTGAACCTCGAGATCGCCCCCGAGGACATCGTGCCCACCGATCCCCTGTACGGCGAAGGCCTGGGACTCGATTCGATCGACATCCTCGAAGTGGCGCTCGAAGTCTCGCGCCGCTACGGTTTCCAGCTGCGCTCGGACGACGAGCGCAACCAGCAGATCTTCCAGTCGCTGCGCACGCTCGCGACCCACGTCGCCCAGCACCGCGTCGCCACCTGACCCCATGTCTCGATGGCGATTGGCGCTCCTGCTGCTGATGGGAGTCGCTTATGCCGGCCTCTCTCACTGGATGACGCTGTTCCACGCCACCGAGCCGTGGGCGGTGGTGGTGTTGCTGGGGCCGCTGTGGCTTGCCGCCGTGGGCTTTGCCGCCAGCCGCTTCGGCGGCTGGGGCTGCGCCGGCGCGGTTGCGCTGGGCATTGCCGGCTTCGTGCTCGTCTTCCTCGGTGAGGCCGGCGACCCGAACCGCCTCTACGTGCTCCAGCACGTGGGCATCAACGCGCTGCTGTGCGGCTGGTTCGGCTCCACGCTGCGCGGCCGCGGCCTGCCGCTGATCACCCAGTTCGCCCAGCGCGTGCACCCGCTCAAGGGCCACATGCTGGCCTACACCACGCAGCTCACGCGCATCTGGACGGCGTACTTCGCGGTCGTGGTGCTGGCGTCCATCGCCATCTACCTGACGCGGCCTTTCGCCGACTGGTCGCTGTTCGCCAACGTGCTGTCTCCCATCATGGTGGGCGTGCTGTTCGTCGGCGAACACCTGGTGCGCTACCGGCTGCATCCCGAATTCGAACGTACGCGCCTGGTCGATGCGGTGCGTGCGTTCTATGGCACGTCGTCGGTGGATTCCAGCGCCGGCGGCCAATGACACAGGCGCTGCCCGCGTGACGACGACAGACAACTCCCTCCTGCCGCTGCTCGCGGACCGCGACCCCGATGCGCCCCTGGCCTGGCGAGCCGGCGTGCCCGTGAGCGCCCGGCAATTCCTGGCCGACGTGGCCCGCTTCGCCCCGGAACTGCCTGACGACGGCCCCGCGGTCAACCTGTGCGTCGATCGCTATGCCTTTGCCGTGAGCCTGGGCGCCGCCCTGATGCGCGGCCACGCGAGCCTGCTGCCGCCCGATGCCCGGCCCGATACGCTGGCGCGACTGGCCGAATCCGGCGGGCCGCGGCTGTTCACGCTCGTCGACGACCCGAAGCTCCAGACCCCAGGCATGCGGCGCGTGCTGATCGAAGACCGCTCCAGCCTCGAAGGCAACCCGAACGCTGCAGTGCCCCGGATAGAGGCCGGCCTGCACGCCGTCAGCCTGCTGACCTCGGGCTCGACCGGCGTGCCTCAGCCGCATGCCAAGACCTGGGGCACGCTGGTGGGCGACGTGGCGGTGGCGGTCAAGCGGCTGTGCCGCGTGCTCGGGCGGTCCTCGCTCGAAGGCCTGACGCTGGTCGCTACCGTGCCGGTGCAGCACAGCTACGGCATCGAATCGTCGGCGCTGCTGGCCATGCTGGGTGGCGCGGCCTTCGAAAGCGGGCGGCCGTTCTTTCCCGCCGACGTGGCGCAGACGCTGGCCTCGGTGCCGCGCCCGCGCGCGCTGGTGACCACGCCGTTCCACCTCAAGACGCTGCTGCTGTCGGGCATCGCGCTGCCGCCGGTGGACCTGATTCTCTCGGCCACCGCGCCGCTGTCGCCGCAGCTCGCGCTGCAGGCCGAGCAGGCCATGGGCGCCGTGCTGCTCGAGATCTACGGCAGCACCGAGTCGGGCCAGGTCGCCACGCGCCGCACCACCGAAAGCGAAGTCTGGGAAACCTTCGGCGACATCCGCGTGCACGCCGAGCCGGGCGAGGAGGGCGGGCCCGAGCGCTTCATCTTCAGCGGCGACTTCATACCCGAGCCCACGCCCATGGCCGACGTGCTCGAACTGCTCGACGAGCGCCGCTTCCGCCTCTTCGGGCGCGCCAACGACCTGATCCACGTGGCGGGCCGGCGCAGCTCGCTGGCGCACCTCAACTACCACCTCAACAGCATTGCCGGCGTGGAAGACGGCGCCTTCTGGCTGCCCGACGAGGTGGCCGACGGCGTGGTGCGGCCGGTGGCCTTCGTGGTGGCGCCGACGCTTTCGGCGGGGGACATCGTCGCCGCGCTGCGGCAGCGGCTCGAAGCCGTGTTCGTGCCGCGCCGCGTGGTGCAGGTCAAGGCCTTCCCGCGCGAGGGCACCGGCAAGCTCACGGTGCGCGCGCTGCGCGAATTCGCGCTGGCGCAACTCGCCGAGGACGACACGCCGGTGCAGCTGGGCCTCACGGTGCCGGCCGATCACCCGGTCTTTGCCGGCCATTTCCCGGGCCAGCCCCTGGTGCCTGGCGCCTTGCTGCTGGCTGAAGTGCTGGAGGCCGTGCGGCGCGTGCCGGCCCTGTCCGCCCGGCTCGGCGCCAACCCGACGCTGGCCGCCGCCAAGTTCCTGGCGCCCGTGCGGCCCGGCAGCACGCTCTCCATAGAGCTGCATCCGGAGGCCGGCGCGGGACGCGGCGTGCGCTTCGACGTGCGTTGCGACGGCGTGGTGGCTGTCACCGGACGATGGACGGCCGTGCAAGAGTCGGCGTGATGAAGCACACCGATGTCGAAGCGCGCGCCGTGAACGAGGCGGCCCAGGCGCCCCGGTCCGCGCCGAAGGGGGAAAAGAGTGAAAAGGGCGAAAAGGGCGATTGGGCCCACGCGCCCGAGCGCAGCAACATGCTCGCGCTGCGCTTCATCTGCTTCATGGCGGTGGTGTGCGGGCGCCATGTCACGCGGCTGCTGCTGCCGCCCATCAGCCTTTATTTCCTGCTGTTCCTGCCTGCGCAGCGGCGGCACATCAAGCGCTACCTGTTCAGGGCCATCGGCCCGCACGCCGGCTGGATCGACGGCTACCGCCTGCTGCACGCCTTTGCCTCGACGGTGCTCGACCGGGTGTACTTCCTGCGCGGGCGCATGGATCTCTTCAAGGTCAGGATCGACGGCACCCCGCCGATCGACAACGAGCTCGCCCAAGGCCGCGGCGCCTTCCTGCTCGGCGCCCACGTCGGCAGCTTCGAGGCGCTGGGCGCCTGCCGCCAGCAGACGCGCCAGCAGGACCTGCGCGTCGCGATGCTGATGTACCCGGACAACGCACGCCGCATCAACGCCACGCTCGACGCCATCGCGGTGCCCGAGCTGCGGCCGCACGTCATCGCGCTGGGCCGGCCGCATTCGATGCTGGCGCTGCGCGACTGGCTCGACGGCGGCGGCCTTGCCGGCATCCTGGCCGACCGCACGCTGCCGGGCAGCGAAGACCAGGCGCAGCACCAGCGCGGCAACAATATCGTGCTGCCGTTCCTGGGGCAGCCGGCGTGCTTCAATGACGGTCCCTTCCGGCTTGCGGCGCTGTTGCGCCGCAAGGTGTTCTTCATGGCGGGCCTCTACGGCGGCGGCGCGCGTTACGACGTGCAGTTCGATGCGCTGGCCGACTTCGGCGAGCCGATGTCGGGCATGGCGGAGCGCGAAGCGCGCATCCGCGCCGCGCTGGAGGCCTATGTCGCGCGGCTCGAGTCGCTGTGCCGCGCCCACCCCTACAACTGGTTCAATTTCCATGATTTCTGGCTCGAAGATGCGGCTTGACCGGCTCTGCAAGGTATTCGTGCTGGCACTGGCCTTCTGCGCCGTGCCGGCCTGGGCGGCGTTCGACCTGCCCGAACTGATGACCCTGCTGGCCAGGCAGAAGAGCGGCGAAGCCCGCTTCACTGAACAACGCTTCGTGCACGGCCTCGAAGGCCCGCTCGACGCCAGCGGCACGCTGAACTTCGACGCGCCCGACAAGCTGGTGCGCCGAACCCTGTCGCCGCGCGTCGAGACCATGGCGGTCGAAGGCAACACGCTGACCCTTTCGCGCGGCGGACGCACACGCACGCTGGCGCTGGACAGCATGCCCGAGCTGCAAGGCCTGGTCGAAGCCATGCGCGGCACGCTGACCGGCGACGGCGCCACGCTGCAGCGCTACTTTCGCAGCACCGTAACCGGCTCGGCGGGCAAATGGACGCTCGACCTCGTGCCGCTCGACAGCCGGCTGGCCGCCCAGGTGCGCAGCATGCGCATCAGCGGCCGCGCAAGCGACGTGCTGGGCCTCGAAATGGAATTCATCGGCGGTGACCGCTCGGTCATGAACATCACGCCGAGCGCGCCCAACGCGGCGCCTGCTGGCGCGGCAGGCCGCGGCGCGCCGTGACCGTGGGGCAGGCGGGCGGGCCGCCCAGCTGGGGGCGCAGGGCGGTCGTGCTGCTGGCATGGCTGCTGGTGCTGGTGTGCGGCGCCGTGGTCATCGCGCGCACGCAGATCGGCGCCGACCTGTCGGCCTTCCTGCCCAAGAGCCCCGACGTGCGCCAGCGCGTGCTGATCGAGCAGCTGCAAAGCGGCGTGGCCTCGCGCACGCTGATGCTCGGCATCGAGGGCGGCAGCGTCGAGCAGCGCGCCACGGTGTCGCGCGCGGTGGCCAAAAGCATGCGCGAGAGCCAGCTGTTCGACCTGGTGCAGAACGGCGACGTCAGCGACTGGAGCGACTCCGGCACCTGGGTCTTCGAGCATCGCTACCAGCTCTCGCCGGGCGTGGTGCCGGGTCAGTTCACCGCCGCGGGCCTGCGCGACGCGATCAATGAAACGCTGTCGATGCTCGGTACGCCCGCCGGCAACGTCATCAAGCCGCTGCTCGACCGCGATCCGACCGGCGAGACGCAGCGCATCGCGATGGAACTGGTGCCTGCAAGCGCGCCGCGCAGCGAGGACGGCGTATGGATGTCGCGCACCGCGCCGCGCGCGCTGATGATCGCCACCACGCGCGCCGCCGGCGGCGACCTCGACGCGCAGGCCGTGGCCATCGCGCGGGTGAACTCGGCCTACGAGGCCGCCTCGCGCGGCATGGGTGCCGACGCGCCCAAGCTGCTGCTGAGCGGCCCGCCGGTGTTCTCGGTGATGAGCCGCGACAAGATCAAGACCGAAGCCATCCATCTCGCGGTGGTGGGCGGCATCGTGATGGGCGGGCTGCTGCTGCTGGCCTTTGCGTCGCCGCGCGCGCTGGTCATCGCCTTTTTGCCGGTGGCCACGGGCGTGGTGGTCGGCACCGCCAGCGTGAGCCTGGTGTTCGGCTCGGTGCACGGCCTGACGCTGGGTTTCGGCAGCACGCTGATCGGCGAGACGGTCGACTACGCCATCTACTACCTCATCCAGGCGCGCGGCGCCGCGGTGGCCGGCACCGGCTGGCAGCGCTGGCGCGACCTCAACTGGCCCACGGTGCGGCTCGGGTTGCTGACTTCGGTGTGCGGCTTCGCGGCACTGGTGTTTTCGGGCTTCCCGGGGCTGGCGCAGCTGGGGGTGTTCTCCATTGCCGGGCTGGTGTCGGCCGCGCTGGCCACGCGCTACGTGCTGCCGATGCTGGCGCCCGACGGCGCCACCGGCATGGGCATGCGCCGCTACATGGCGCAGCTCGCGGGCGCGCTGGTGCGCGGCCTGCCGCGCCTGCGCTGGCCGCTGGCCGCGCTCGGCGTGGCGGCGCTGGGGCTGGTGCTGTGGCAGGGCGGCCACCTGTGGCGCGCCGACCTGGGCGCGATGAGCCCGGTGCCCAAGGCAGCCCAGCAGATGGACGAGATGCTGCGCAACGACATCGGCGCCAGCGACGGCGGCGTGCTGGTGGTGGCCTATGGCGACGACGAACAGGCCGCGCTCCGCAACACCGAAGCCGCGGCCGCGCGGCTCGACGCGCTGGTGGACAGCGGCGAGCTCATGGGCTACGAGACCGTCACGCGGGTGCTGCCGAGCGCGCAGACCCAGGCGGCGCGCATCGCCAGCCTGCCGACCAGCGAAGTCCTGCGCGCCAATCTCGCCGAAGCGACGAAGGGGATGCCGCTGCCGGCGTCGCGCCTGGAGCCCTTCGTGCAGGAAGTGGAGGCGGCGCGCAAGCTGCAACCCGTGCAGCGTGCCGATCTGGCCGGTGGTCCGCTGGGCTCGGTGCTCAACACGCTGATGTACCAGCGCCCGGGCGGCGGCTGGGGCACGCTGGTGGTGCTGCATCCGGGCACCAAGTTCGACCAGAAGCGGCTCGAAACCGCACTGGCCGGCCTGCCCGACGTGCAGGTGGTCGACGTCGGCCGCGAGCTGGCCGGCCTGTATCAACGCTATCTGCACGAAGCTTTCGTCCAGGTGCTGCTGGGCGCGCTGGCGGTGGTGGTGCTGCTGGGCATCTACCTGCGCTCGTGGCGCCGGCTGCTGGCCGTGTGCCAGCCGCTGCTGTTCGCGGTGGTGCTCACGCTGGGCGGCATGGCGGTGCTGCAGGCTGCGCTGGGCATCCTGCATCTGGTGGGGTTGCTGCTGATCGTGGCGGTGGGATCCAACTACGCGCTGTTCTTCGACCAGTTGCGCACCACGGGCCAGGCCGACGAAGACACGCTCGCATCGCTGATGCTGGCCAACCTGACGACGGTGGTGTCCTTCGGGCTGATCGCGATTTCCGACATTCCCGCGCTGTCTTCGATCGGCCGCGTGGTCGCGCCGGGCGCGCTGCTGGCGCTGCTGCTGTCGGCGGCATTCGCACGCAGCGTGGGGCCTTCGAAGGCCGCGCGCGGTCGATGAGGGGAAAATCCGGGCCCATGTCTTCCGCCTCCGCCCCTCGTGAATCCTGGCCCTGGCCGCCGGCCATACGCGCCAGTGCGGCATGGCATGTGGCGGCCATCGGCGCGGGCGTGCTGGTGCCGGGCGCGCTGCCGTGGGCCGTGGGCGCCATCGTGCTCAACCATGCGCTCATCACCGGCGCCGGCCTGACGCCGCGCAGCAGCCTGCTGGGCCCCAACATGACGCGCCTGCCCGAAGCGGCGGGCAAGCGCCGCGAGGTGGCGATCACCATCGACGACGGACCGGAGCCCGAGGTCACGCCGCGCGTGCTCGACCTGCTCGACGCGCACGGCCAGCGCGCCACCTTCTTCTGCATCGCCGAGCGCGTGCTGGCGCAGCCCGCCCTGGCGCGCGAGATCGTGGCGCGCGGCCACAGCATCCAGAACCACACGGCGCGGCACCGGCACAACTTCTCCTTCCTCGGGCCGCGCGGCTTCGCCGCCGAAATCGCACGCGCGCAGGACATCCTGAGCGACGTGACCGGCCAGCGTCCGACCTGCTTCCGCGCGCCGGCCGGCCTGCGCAACCCCTTCCTGGAGCCCGTGCTGCACCGCCTCGGCCTTTCGCTGGTGAGCTGGACGCGGCGCGGCTTCGACACGCGCGAAGGCGACGCCGCCAAGGTGATGGCGCGCCTGGACCGCAACCTGCAGGCGCGCGACATCCTGTTGCTGCACGACGGCAACGCCGCGCGCACCGCTGCGGGACAACCCGTTTTGCTGGAGGTATTGCCCTTGTTGCTCGAACGCCTGCGCGCCGATGGACTGCGCGCTGTCACCTTGCCCGAGGGCATGAAATCATGAGTGCGGTGCTGCCTTCGCGGGGCGCCACCGACAAAGCGTGGCGCGAGCTGCACGAAGCCGCGACCATCCCCTACAAGAAGGGCGGCAGCTTTGCCTGGCATTTCGCGCGCGGCAAGCTGGGTCGCGACCCGGTGTTCCGCGGCCTGCTCGAGCGCGGGCTGATCGATGCGCAGCACCGTCGCGTGGTCGACATCGGCTGCGGGCAGGGCCTGTTCGCCAGCCTGCTCGCATCGATGAGCGCAATGCAGAAAAACGGCCGCTGGCCCGCGTCGTGGTCCGCCACGCCGGAAAGCGCCGACTACACCGGCATCGAGCTGATGCCCAAGGACGTGGCGCGCGCCGAGGCGTCTATCGGCCATCTGCAGCCGGCGCCCAAGCTGGTCTGCGCCGACATGTGCTCGGCCGAACTGCCGGACTGCGACCTTGTCGTGATCCTCGACGTGCTGCACTACGTGGACCTCGAAGCGCAACAAGGCGTGCTGACGCGCGTGCGCGACGCGCTGCGCCGCGGCGGCAATCCGCAGGCGCGCCTGCTGCTGCGCGTGGGCGATGCGTCGAGCCGCCGCGGCTTTGCGATCAGCCAGTGGGTCGACCGCACCGTGACGCGCATCCGCGGCCACAAGGTATCGCCGACCTGGGGCCGGCCGCTGGCCGAATGGACCGCATTGCTCGACCGCCTGGGCTTTCGCGTGCACAGCATTCCGATGAGCGAGGGCACGCCCTTTGCCAACGTGCTGCTGGTGGCAGACCTCGAGGAGAGACAGGCCGCATGACCGCACCACAGACGCTCGACCGCGCCGGCATCGCGCAGCGCATTCCGCACAGCGGCAGCATGTGCCTGCTGGAGCGCCTCGAAAGCTGGGACGCCGACGCGATCCATTGCAGCACCACCACGCACGCGCAAGCCGGCAACCCGCTGCGCACCGAGAGTGGCCTGCTTGCGCCGAACGCCATCGAATACGCCGCGCAGGCGATGGCACTGCACGGCAGCCTGCTGGCTGCCGAGGGCAGCACGCCATCGGCCGGCTTCCTGGCGAGTGCGCGCAACGTCAAGCTGGCGGTGGCGCGGCTGGACGACGTCGACGGCGCGTTGCAGGTACGGGCGAAGCGCCTGTCGGGCGACGACCGCCAGGTTCTCTATGAATTCACGGTGAAGGCCGACGACGGCCGATCGCTGGCCGAGGGGCGAGCCGTGGTGGTCCTGAACACGCCGCTGGCTGCGGAAGAAAGCACATCGTCATGAGTCTCGAAGGAAAACGCGCCCTGATCACCGGCGCCAGCGGCGCGCTCGGCGCGGCCATGGCCCGCCGCTTCGCGCGCGAGGGCGCCACGGTGCTGCTGCACGCCAACTCGCGGCCGGAAGCGGTCGAGCAACTGGCCGCGGCCATCTCGGCCGAAGGCGGCAAGGCCGAATGCCATGTGTTCGACCTGCGCAGCGACGAGGCGTGCGCGGCGGCATGCGCGCGCATCCTGGAAGGCGGCCCGGTCCAGATCCTCGTCAACAACGCGGGCGTGCACGACGACGCGGTGCTGCCGGGCATGCGCGCCGAGCAGTGGCACAAGGTGATCGACGTGTCGCTCAACGGCTTTTTCCGTGTCACGCAGCCCTTGCTGCTGCCGATGATGCGCACGCGCTGGGGGCGCATCCTGAACATCTCGTCGGTCGCCGCCATCGCGGGCAACCGGGGTCAGGTCAACTACGCGGCAGCCAAGGGCGCGCTCAACAGCGCGACCAAGGCGCTGTCGCTCGAGGTGGCGTCGCGCGGCGTGACGGTGAATGCGATCGCGCCGGGGATCATTGCCTCGCCCATGGCTGACGCGGTGTTCGATCCGGCGGTCATCAACCAGATGGTGCCGGTGAAGCGGGCGGGGACACCGGAAGAGGTGGCTGCGTTGGCTGCTTTCCTGGCTGGTGACGAGGCCGGGTACATCACTGGGCAGGTGATTTCGGTCAACGGCGGGATGATCTGACGCTTTGACTTTTTGGGTGCGGCGGTGGGTGCTGTGCCCTTGGGCGGCCGACGTCACCGGCCCTTCGGGCTTCCCTGCGCTGCTCGCGACGGGCGGGGTCTCGCAGAACTCGCTTCGCTCAAACAGCTGCGAGCCCTGATCCGCCCGCCGCTGCGCTGCTCGGCGGTGCCTCAACGGCCACCCAAGGGCACAGCACCCACCGCCGTGGACAAGCTGTGGCGCACCCTCCCGCTCAAAGACCAGTCTTTTGTCTTGCTCCCTCTCTCTCTGGGAGAAAGCTGGGGTGAGGGCATCGGCCTCAACCACCCGACAAGCCCGGTGTGCGGTACGGCGCAGTCAGCCCCTCTGTGCCGCCGAGGAGCGCAGCGTTTCGCGGACCAGGGCTCGCAGCTGTTTGAGCGAAGCGAGTTCTGCGAGACCCCGCGAAACGCGAGCACCGCAGGGGAGCCCGAAGGGCCGGCGCAGTGGGGCTGACTGCGCCGTACCGCGTACCGGGCGCTACTCAACAAGAATGAAGATTCAGTCCTGAAACGGCGGCTTTCCAGCCAGCTTCCGAAACACCAACCCCGGCAGCCGCAGCACGAACTCCACCATCAGCCGCGTGTGCATCCACGTCAGCAGCACGTTGTCGCGTCCATAGCGGAAGTGCGAAACCCCGCCTTCCTCGGCGCTCAGGTATTTCACCGGCGCATCGATGTTCACCGGCTTGACCCCGCGCCACGCGAGCCGAACGACGGCTTCGGTGTCGAAGTCAAAGCGCCGCATCCACGGCTGCTTCGCCATCACCGCGATCAGGTCGGCCACGGGATACACCCGAAAGCCGTAGAGCGAGTCGCCCACGCCGGCAAAAAGGGTTTCCAGCTGCGTCCACCCGTTCGACACGCGCCGCCCGCGCACGCGCAACAGCGGCGCGCTCGCATCGAACACCGGACGCCCCAGCACCATCGTCTCGGGCCGCTCCAGCGAGGCTTTCATGAACGCGGGGATCAGGTCCGCCGGATGCTGCCCGTCGGAGTCCATGGTCAGCGCATGCGTGAAACCCGCGTCCTGCGCGGCGCGCAGCCCATGCAGCACCGCCGAGCCCTTGCCCTGGTTCTGCGGCAGTACCCACACGCGCAGGCCGGGGTCGTTGGCCGCCATCTGCTGCAGCCGCTCGCCCGTGCCGTCGTCGCTGCCGTCGACCACCACCCACACCGGGTTCCACTGCGCGCGCGCGGCCTCGACCGTGGAGAACACGCGTTCTCCCGTGTTGTAGCTGGGAATCAGGACAAGGTGGGTGCGCGAGGCGTCTGGCATTCGGGGGACGCGTCGGTGGCGCGCTGTTCCATGTTTTGGCGAAAGTAGTGTTCCAGCTCGGCCTGCAGCACGTCGCTGTCCTGCGTGGCCGCGAAGCGCTTGCCCAGCCGCAGCGTGAAGACGATGGGCAGCGGCGGCACGCGCCACAGCGGCCAGCCCTTGCTGAGGTAGGGCGAGTCGGTGTCGATGAACACCGTCTGGATCGGCGCCTGCGCCAGCTTGGCGATCAGCGTCACGCCGGGGCGAAATGAGTTGAGCGGCGGCGTCACCGTGCGCGTGCCTTCGGGGAAGATCACCAGCTGCCCGCCGTTACGCAGGTCGTTCACCGCCAGCCGCACCATCATGCGCGCCGACTTGTTGCTGATGTAGCGCGCCAGCCTGGCACCCGCGCCGAGGAAGATGTTGCCCATCAGGTCGGCCTTCATGATGCAGGCGCTGCGCGGCAGCCTCGCCACCAGCAGGAGGGCGTCGAGCATGGTCGGATGGTTGGCCACGAAGATCACGCCGGGCTCGTTGCGCATCGGGTCCAGGCAGGTGGAGTCGATGCGCATCATGCCCGTCACCGACGCGAGCCACCAGAACATGCGGTAGGCGAACGCGATGGTCATGCGGCCCAGCGCGCGGGCCGGCCGCGTGGGCATCACGGGGTAGATCAGCATGGCCACGAAATTCCAGACCAGCGAGATCAGGCCCAGGAAAAGCAGCAGTGCGTAAAGCATCAACGCAAGCGGGATCGACGTGAGAATACGCAGCACTCGGGTCATTGAGTCAGTCGGGCGATCGGGCACCGGCAATTCAGGCCCGCAATCGACCGGCGGCGACCGTGTGCGCCTCGATCTCGACCAGCAGGTCGCTGCGGCAGATGTCGGCTTCCAGGTACACGGCGTGGCGCGCCATCGGCGCGTCGGCGCCGAGCGTGCTCTCGATGATGCCGCGCACCGCCTCGGTGTCCGATGGGTGCCGCACGTACACCACGCAGTCGAGCTCGGCCAGCGCGAACTTCGCAGTGCCGCGCTCATTGGCGGCGGTGATCACGGCCTGCAGGTTGCGCAGCGTTTCGCGGGTCTGCTCGCGCACGTCGCCGTGGTGGACGGTTTCGTGCCCGACGATGCTCGCGGTGCCGGAGATGAACAGCGCGATGTTGCCGTCGCCGATGTCCGACAGCGCCGCGCGCGAAAAGGTCGGCGAGCGCGGGCCGTAGGTTTCGGGGTAGCGGTAGGCGGAGACCTGCCGCGGGTTTTCCACCGGCAGCGGCGCCTGCTCGCCCGCCAGGAAGCGGATCGACAGCGCGCCCTGGTGGATGCCCAGCGCGCAGGCCGCCGGCGCGCCCTCGAAGGCGGCGCGGCCGGCTTCGAGGAAGGCTTCCTGGCGGCCGGCGTTGAACTGGCGGTAGCGTTCCAGCCCGCCACCGTCGGCGTTGATCTGCGGCAGGTAGTTCCAGATGCGCTGCAGGTGGGGCGTGCCGGCCTGGTCGAGCGTCTTGAACAGGTCGCTGTAGGCGCGGCGCGCGAGTTCGGTCAGGCCTTGTTTCTCGGCCGCCTCGTCGAGGTCGATGGCGCCCAGCAGCCAGTGGCCGTCGGTGCGCCAGCGCGCGATGCCGGTGGTGCCCGACTCGATGTGCGGGGCCGTCAGGTGCCACACGTCGGCCATTGCGCCGTTGGGCGAGAGCACGCGCGCATTGACCGTCGGCATCCACGCCACGCCGTGCGGCGTGCCGTAGCCCAGCGCCGCGAAGGGCGCCTTGCCGCCGGCGGCCAGCGCCAGGCTGTCGGGCAACGAAAGGCGCTCCACGCGCAGATGGGAAGAAGAGCTTGCGTCCTGGACTTGCACTGTCACTGTCACCTTGCCTCGACGATGTGGTCTGGTTTGATGGCGGTATAGGCAGAGAACACGCCGAGGCTGGCATTCCGGCGCACGTCGCGGAAACCCGCGTCGGCCAGCGCCTGCACCACCTGCTCGGGGGGAATGCAGGCCTCGATCGTGTCCCAGTAGTAGCGCCACAGTTCCGAGGTGTCCCGCCGGCGACCGACCACGCGGGCGATCAGCGGCACCACGGCGCGCATGTAGCCCTTGAGCAGCGCCGTCGCGATGCGGCCCTCGGGCTTGGTAATTTCAAGCACCACCACGCGCCCGCCGGGGCGCAGCACGCGATGGAATTCGCCGAAGGCGGCGGCCACGTCGCTGATGTGGCGCATGGCGTAGCCCATGCTCACGAAGTCGCAGCTGGCGTCGGGCCGGGGCAGGGCCTCGGCCACGCCTTGCACCAGCTCCACACCGGGCAGCTTCACCTGGTCCATCATGCCGGCGCTGGGATCCACGCCCACGAGCTTGCCGGCCGGGCCGATGAGCTTCAGCGCCTCGCGTGCCACCAGCCCGGTGCCGATGCCCACGTCGAGCACCTCGGCGCCGGTCGCAAGGCCCGCCTGCTGCAGTGCCGCACGGCGGTAGGCGGGGCCGGTGCCGAAAGCAAGCACGCTCTCGATGCGGTCGTAGTCGGCCGCCGTGTCGTCGAAGATTCGACGCAGGAACGCCCGGTGCTCTGCCTCGTTGCTGTAGTACAGCGGCAGGGGAGCGTGTGGCGGCAGGACGACGGGTGTCGCGGGGCCGCCTGTAGGCGATGGTGTCATCGAACGATTATCACCAAAAGCCCGGGCGCGAAATCCAGGGGGCGCCGGGCGTTGCGTGCGCCGGACAGTAAACTCGGAGCTTGCTTTGAAAACACAAGACAGCGAGATAGAAAGCCATGGCCGGACATAGCAAATGGGCAAACATTCAGCACCGCAAGGGCCGCCAGGACGAAAAACGCGGCAAGCTCTGGACCCGTGCCATTCGCGAAATCACGGTGGCGGCACGCGCAGGCGGCGCTGATCTGGGCTCCAACCCCCGGCTGCGGCTGGCGGTGGAAAAGGCCAAGGCCGTGAACCTGCCCATCGACACCATCAAGCGCAACATCGACAAGGCCACCGGCAACCTCGAAGGCGTCAACTACGAAGAAATTCGTTACGAAGGGTACGGCATCGGCGGCGCGGCCATCATCGTCGACACCATGACCGACAACCGCGTGCGCACTGTGGCCGAAGTGCGCCACGCCTTCTCCAAGCACGGCGGCAACATGGGCACCGAAGGCTCGGTGGCCTTCCAGTTCAAGCACTGCGGCCAGATCGTCTTTGCGCCCGGCACCGACGAAGACAAGGTGATGGAAGTGGCGCTCGAAGCCGGCGCCGAAGACGTCGTCACCGACGACGACGGCGCCATCGAGGTGCTCACCGCGGTCGCGGATTTCGAAGCCGTCAAGAACGCGCTCGAGGCCGCCGGCCTGAAGCCCGAGGTGGCCGAAGTCACCATGCGCGCGGAGAACCCGGTCGAAGTCACCGGCGAAGACGCCGCGAAAATGCAGAAATTGCTCGACGTGCTCGAGGACCTGGACGACGTGCAGGACGTTTATCACAACGCCTCGTTGTCCGAGTAGGCACGAATGAATGTTTGTTGAATCACAGCGAGAAATGAAGGCCCGCGAATGAAGGTACTGGTAATTGGGGGAGGGGGCCGTGAACACGCTCTGGCGTGGCGCCTGGCGCAGGCCACCCGGGTGAGCCGCGTGTACGTGGCGCCGGGCAACGGCGGCACCGCGAGCGACGAGCGCTACGACTGCATCGACATCACCGAGCCCGCCGCGCTGCGCGAATGGGCCATCAAGGAAAAGATCGCGCTGACCGTGGTCGGCCCCGAGGCGCCGCTGGCCGCGGGCGTGGTCGACGAGTTCCGCGCGCACGGCCTGCGCATCTTCGGGCCGACGCAGGCCGCCGCGCAGCTCGAGAGCTCCAAGGCGTTCTCCAAGGCGTTCATGAAGCGCCACAAGATCCCCACGGCCGAATACGAAGCCTTCACCGACGCCGCCGCGGCGCATGCCTACATCGACGCCAAGGGCGCGCCCATCGTCGTCAAGGCCGACGGCCTGGCGGCAGGCAAGGGCGTGGTGGTGGCCATGACCGCGCAGGAAGCGCACGAGGCGGTCGACTTCATGCTGGTCGACAACAAGTTTGGCGTGTCGCACAACGAAGGCGGCGCGCGCGTCGTCATCGAAGAATTCCTGCAGGGCGAGGAAGCCAGCTTCATCGTGCTGTGCGACGGCAAGAACGTCACCGCGCTGGCCACCAGCCAGGACCACAAGCGCCTGCTCGACAACGACGAAGGCCCCAATACCGGCGGCATGGGCGCGTATTCGCCCGCGCCGGTGGTCACGGCCGAGGTGCATGCGCGCGCCATGCGCGAAATCATCCTGCCGACCATCCGCGGCATGGAAAAAGACGGCATTCCCTACACCGGCTTCCTGTACGCCGGCCTGATGATCGACGCGGCCGGCCATCCGAAGACGCTCGAATTCAACTGCCGCATGGGCGACCCCGAGACGCAGCCCATCATGATGCGGCTGAAGTCCGACCTGTTCGAGGTGTTCTGGCACGCCACCGACGGCACGCTCGACCAGGTCGAGCTGCAGTGGGACCGCCGCGTGGCGCTGGGCGTGGTGATGGCCGCGCACGGCTACCCGCTGTCGCCGCGCAAGGGCGACCGCATCACCGGCATCCCGGCCGAGGCGCCCGATGCCGTGGTGTTCCACGCCGGCACCACGCTGGAAAACGGCGAGCTCAAGACCAGCGGCGGCCGCGTGCTCTGCGTCACCGTGCTGGCCGACAGCGTCAAGCTTGCGCAGCAGCGAGCCTACGAGGTGGCGGCGCGCGTCAATTTCGACGGCGCCCAATACCGCAAGGACATCGGATTCCGCGCCGTGCACGCGCGCAACACACCCAACGCTTGATGCAGCAAACCAACCCGGCGGCGGTCGGCGACTACCTGCGCGGTCTGCAGCAGTCGATCATTTCAGCGGTGGAAAAGGCCGACGGCGGCGCCTGCGTGCGCGACGCCTGGCAAAAAGAGCCCGGTGAGCCGCTGCAGGGCCAGGGCCTGACCTGCATCCTCGAAGGCGGGGAACTGTTCGAGCGCGCCGGCTGCGGCTTCTCGCAGGTGCGCGGCCCCAGGCTGCCGCCATCGGCCACGCAGAACCGGCCCGAGCTGTCGGGCGCGCCTTTCGAGGCGATGGGCGTGTCGCTGGTGTTCCATCCGCGCAACCCCTATGTGCCGATCGTCCACATGAACGTGCGCATGCTCGCGGCACTTCCTGAAGGCGGCGAACCGGTCTGCTGGTTCGGCGGCGGCATGGACCTCACGCCGTGCTACGGCTTCGAGGAAGACGCGGTGCACTTCCACACCGTGTGCCGCGATGCGCTCGCGCCCTTCGGCGAAGACAAGTACCCGCGCTTCAAGACGTGGTGCGACGAGTATTTCTTCCTGAAGCACCGCAACGAGCAGCGCGGCATCGGCGGCATCTTCTTCGACGACTTTTCGGAAGGCGGCTTCGAGAACGGCTTTGCCTTGATGCGCTCGGTGGGCGACGGCTTCCTGCCTGCCTACCTGCCCGTGGTCGAGCGCCGCCGCGCCATGCCTTACACCGAGCGCGAGCGCAACTTCCAGCTCTACCGTCGCGGACGCTATGTCGAGTTCAACCTCGTGTGGGACCGCGGCACGCACTTCGGCCTGCAGTCCGGTGGGCGCACGGAATCGATCCTGCTGTCGATGCCGCCGCTGGCGAGCTGGGCCTACCAGCAACGGCCCGAGCCGGGCAGCCCGGAAGCCGCGCTGTACAGCGACTTCATCGTGCGGCGCGACTGGCTGTGATTTCTTCTTCCGGCAAGGTGCCGCGCATCGGTGTCTTCGGCGGCGCGTTCGATCCGCCGCACAACGCCCATGTGGCGCTGGCCGATGCCGCGCTTGCGCAGCTCGGTCTGTCCGAGCTGCATGTCATTCCCACCGGCCAGGCCTGGCACAAGAGCAGGGCGCTCACGCCGAAGGAAGACCGCCTCGCGATGACGCGGCTCGCCTTCGCGGGACTGAAAGGCACCGTCGTCGTCGACAGCCGCGAAGTGCTGCGCGACGGGCCCACCTACACGCTCGACACCCTGCACGAACTGCAGAAAGAGCAGCCCGGCGCGCAGCTCGTGCTGATCATGGGCGCCGACCAGGCCAGCGCGCTGCCGACCTGGCATGGCTGGCAGGATATACTCGGCATTGCTATCGTTTCTGTAGCGTATCGCGCATTATCGACGGGCGACACTGCTCGTTTTGATCCGAAGATGCTGCCCGGCCTCCCGGCCGGTGCGCGTTTCGAGGCGCTCGAATTGCCACCTATGGACATCAGCGCCACCGAGATTCGGCGGCGCGCGGCGCTTGGCGTGGACATTTCCTCGCTGGTTCCGGCCACGGTTGCACGCTATATTGACCAACACCACCTCTACCGCTCTGCCTGATGACCACTGAAGCCGCCGCCAAAAAAGACACCCAGAAACTCCAGCGAGCCATCATCGATGGTCTCGAAGACGTCAAGGCGCAGGACATCCAGGTATTTGACACGGAGCATCTGTCACCGCTGTTCGAGCGCGTGATCGTCGCGTCGGGCACCTCGAACCGCCAGACCAAGGCGCTGGCCGCCAGCGTGCGCGACGCCGTGCGCGAAGCCGGTTTCGGCAAGCCGCGCATCGAGGGCGAGGAAAACGGCGAGTGGATCATCGTGGACTGCGGCGCCGCGGTCGCGCACATCATGCAGCCGGCCATCCGCCAGTACTACCACCTCGAAGAGATCTGGGGCGACAAGCCGGTGCGCGCCAAGCTCGGCGGTGCCAAGCCCGCAGCGTCCACGAGTTCGTCCACCAAGGACGAGCCGGAAACCAAGAAGAAGGGCGCCGCCAAGGAGCCCACGCTGCGCCGCTCGAGCGCCGCCAAGACCGCGATCCGCGCAGCCGAGCAGGAAGCCAAGGCAGCGAAGGCACCGGCGAAGAAGGCTGCCTCCAAGACCACGGCCAAGACTGCAGCGAAGAAGGCGCCCGCCAAGAAGGCCGGCTCCACCACGGCGCGCGTGCCGGTCAAGGTCGTCGGCAAGCCGGCGGCCAAGAAGCCCGCTGCCAAGAAGGCGGCAGCCAAGAAGGCGCCAGCCCGCCGCTCATGAAGCTGCTGGTGGTTGCCGTCGGGCAGCGCATGCCCGATTGGGCACAGACTGCCTGGGACGACTACGCCAAGCGCTTTCCGCCCGAACTCAAGCTCGAGCTGCGCGCGGTCAAGACCGAGCCGCGCGGCTCCAAATCACTCGAAACCCTGTACGCCGCAGAGCGCGAGCGCATCGAAGGCGCCATTGCGCGCGGCATGCGCATCGTCGTGCTCGACGAGCGCGGCACCGCGCTGACCACCAAGGCGCTGGCGGCCCGGCTGCAGTCCTGGCAAGGCGAGGGCGACGATGTCGCGCTTGTCATCGGCGGTCCCGACGGACTCGATCCGGCTTTCAAGGCCGCAGCCCACGAGCGCATCCGGCTGTCCGACCTGACCCTGCCGCACGCGATGGCGCGGGTGCTGCTGGTCGAGCAGCTGTACCGGGCCTGGTCGGTGAACGCAGGCCATCCCTACCACCGCGAATGAAGCGCCCCGGCGGGCGGGATGCGGCTGCTGCGCGGCTTCATCCACCAGGCCGGCCGGCTGCGGCGCGGCGGGCAGCAGCTTCGCAGGAGAACTGAACCTTGTCCGACTTCATCTACCTCGCCTCGCAAAGCCCGCGCCGTGCGCAGCTGCTCGGCCAGCTCGGTATTCGCCATGCATTGCTGCTCGCCGACGCCGACGAAGACGCAGAGTCGCTCGAAGCGGCGCTGCCGAACGAGGCGCCGGCCTCCTACGTGCAGCGCGTGACCGCCCTCAAGCTCGATGCGGCCGTGGCGCGGCTGCGGCGGCGCGGGCTGGCCAGCGCGCCGGTGCTCTGCGCCGACACCACCGTCGCGCTGGGCCGCACCATCCTCGGCAAGCCCGACGACGCCGCGGATGCCGCGCGCATGCTCGCCATGCTCTCGGGCACCACGCACCGCGTGCTGACGGCCGTGGCCCTGCAGGACGGCGACCGGCGCCATGCCGCGCTCAGCGTCTCCCGCGTGCGCTTCGCGAAGATCAACGAGTCGCAGATTGCCCGCTACGCCGAAAGCGGCGAGCCGCTCGGCAAGGCCGGGGCCTATGCCATCCAGGGCGCGGCGGCTGCGTTCATCGAGCACATCAGCGGGTCCTATTCGGGCATCATGGGACTTCCCATGTTCGAGACCGCCGAGCTGCTCCGTGGCGCCGGTTTCAATACCTGACAAGAATTCCATGCAAGACATCCTGATCAACTGGTCCCCGCAGGAGACCCGTGTGGCGCTGGTCGAGCACGGCGCGGTGCAAGAGCTGCACGTCGAGCGCACGCTGGAGCGCGGGCTGGTCGGCAACATCTACCTCGGCAAGGTGTCGCGTGTGCTGCCGGGCATGCAGTCGGCCTTCATCGACATCGGCCTGGAGCGCACCGCCTTCCTGCACGTGGCCGACATCGTGGCGCCGTTCACGCCGGGCTCGCGGCCCAGCGCGCCGGCGCCGGAACGGGACCACCGCAACGGCGGGCCGATGGTGCCCATCGAGAAGCAGGTGTTCGAAGGCCAGTCGCTGCTGGTGCAGGTCATCAAGGACCCGATCGGCACCAAGGGCGCGCGGCTGTCGACGCAGATCAGCATCGCCGGGCGGCTGCTGGTGTTCCTGCCGCAGGACAACCATATCGGCGTGTCGCAGAAGATTCCTTCGGACCAGCGCGAGTCGCTGCGCAACCGCATGCTGGCGCTGATCGAGGCGGCCGCGGCGGCCGACAGCGGCGGCGTGGTGCCGGCGAACACCGGCGGCTTCATCCTGCGCACCAACGGCGAGGATTCGTCCGACCCCGAGCTGGCCGAAGACATTGCCTACCTGCGCAAGACATGGTCGCGCATCCGCGACGCCTCGATGCGCATGCCGGCGATGTCGCTGCTGCACCAGGACCTGAGCCTGCTGCAGCGGGTGCTGCGCGACATGACGGGCGAAGACACGCAGACCATCCGCATCGACTCGCGCGAGCAGTTCGAGGTGCTGCTGAAGTTCGGCCTCGAATTCATGCCCAAGGCGGCCGGCAAGCTGCAGCACTACAAGGGCGAGCGGCCGATCTTCGACCTGTATTCGGTCGACGAGGAAATCGCCAAGGCGCTGGGGCGGCGCGTCGAGCTCAAGTCGGGCGGCTACCTCGTGGTCGACCAGACCGAGGCGCTGACCACGGTGGACGTGAACACCGGCGGCTTCGTCGGCGCACGCAACTTCGACGACACCATCTTCAAGACCAACCTGGAGGCGGCGCAGGCCATTGCGCGGCAGCTGCGGCTTCGCAACCTGGGCGGGATCATCATCGTCGACTTCATCGACATGGGGCGCGACGACCACCGCGAGCAGGTGCTGGCCGAATTCCGCAAGCAACTGGCGCGCGACCGGGTGAAGACGACGGCTGGCGGCTTCTCGCAGCTTGGCCTGGTCGAGATGACGCGCAAGCGCACGCGCGAATCGCTGGCGCACATGCTGTGCGAACCCTGCGCGGCCTGCGGCGGGCAGGGCATCGTGAAGACCGCGCGCAGCGTGGCCTACGACGTGATGCGGGAGATATTGCGCGAGGCGCGCCAGTTCACGCCACGCGAGTTCCGCATCGTGTCGTCGCCGCAGGTCATCGAACTGTTCCTCGACGAGGAAAGCCAGCACCTGGCGGGCCTGAGCGACTTCATCGGCAAGCCGATTTCGCTGCAGTCCGAGCCGGCGATCGGGCAGGGGCAGTACGACATCGTGCTGCTCTGACCTGACCGCTTTGCGCTGATCAGAGCGTCGGGTCTTGCCCCGGCGGCGCGCTGCGCACCGCCAGCGTCTGCAGCCGCGCATACAGGCCGTCGAGCTGCATCAGCTGCTCGTGGCTGCCTTGCTCGGCAATGCGGCCTTGCTCCATCACGATGATGCGGTCCGCGTGCTGGATGGTCGACAGGCGGTGGGCCACGATCAGCGTGGTGCGGTTCTGCATGAGGCGCTGCAGGGCGTCCTGCACGAGGCGCTCCGATTCGGTGTCGAGCGCGGAGGTGGCCTCGTCGAGCAGCAGCACCGGCGCGTTCTTGTAGAGCGCACGGGCGATGGCCAAGCGCTGGCGTTGGCCGCCCGAGAGCTGCGTGGCGTTGTGGCCCAGCACGGTGTCGATGCCCTGGGGCAGGTTCTCCACGTGCGAGCTCAGGTTGGCCGCCTCTATGCATTGCAGCACGCGTTCGCGATCGATTTCCGCGCCCAGCGCCACGTTGGCCGCGAGGGTCTCGTTGAGCATCACCACGTCCTGGCTGACCATCGCGAACTGCGCACGCAGGCTCTTCAGCTGCCATTCGCTGGTGTCGTGTCCGTCGAGCAGCACCTGGCCGCTGCTGGGTTGCACGAAGCGTGGCAGCAGGTTCACCAGCGTGGTCTTGCCCGAACCCGAAGGCCCGACGAAGGCCACCACCTGGCCGGGTTGGATGGTCAGGCTCACGCCGTCGAGGGCGCGCTGCTCGTCGTCGCCGCGGTAGCTGACCTGCACGTTGCGCAGTTCGATGTGGCCATCGGCGTGGTCGAGATGGAACGTGCCCTGCGACTCCGGGGCGACCTCGTCGATCAGCACCAGTCCGCGCTCCAGTGCGGCCAGTCCGCGCGTGATCGGCCCGGCCACCTCGGCCAGCCGGCGGATGGGCGCGATCAGCATCAGCATGGCCGTGATGTAGGCAACGAAGCCGCCCACGGTGAAGCCCTGCTTGCCGCTTTGCCACAGCGCGATCATCACCACCACCGACAGCGCCAGCGAGGCCATCATCTGCGTGAGCGGCGTGGTCGCGGCCTGGGCGATGGTCGACTTCACGGCCAGTCGGTTCAGGCGCTGGCTCAGCTGTTCGAAGCGATGGCCCTGGGCGCCTTCGGCCCCGTGCAGGCGCACCACGCGGTGGGCGAGCACGTTTTCCTCGACCACGTAGGCCAGCTCGTCGGTGGCCTGCTGGCCCTGCTGCGTGAGCCGGTAGAGCCGCTTGGAGAACACCTTCATGATCCACGAGATGCTGGGCACCAGGAAGGCCACGATGAGAGTGAGCTTCCAGTTCAGGTAGACCAGATAGCCCAGCAGCGCGATCAGCGTGAAGCCGTCGCGCGACAGGCCGAGCAGCGCCTGCACCAGCAGCATCGCGCCGGTCTGTACTTCGTAGACCACGGTGTTCGAAAGCGCGCTGGCCGACTGCCGCGCGAACAGCGCGAGCTCGGCGCCGAGCAGGCGCTCGAACATCACCCGCCGCAGCTTCTGCATGCCCTCGTTGGCGATGCGCGAGAGGGCGTACTGGGAAATGAACTGGGCGATGCCGCGCACCGCGAACAGCAGCAGCACGGCGGCGGGCACGAACCAGAGCGGCATCTCGCCGCGCGTGAAGCCGCGGTCGAGCAGCGGCTTGAGCAGGGCGGCCATGAGCGGCTCGGTGATTGCCGCCAGCATCGCCCCGCTCAATCCAAGGGCCCACCATTGGCGCGAGCCGCCGAACCAGGTCATGAGTCGCGCCAGGCGGCGCATCAGGGGAGGGCGAGGAGTCTCGCCGCCGGGGGAAGCTTGCATGGCGGCGGATTCTACGGGTGGGCCCGTTTCGGGCTTCCTGAAGTGATTCTGTAGGACCGCGCCGCTGGATAAACGTTTTGTGACGGCGTCTCCAAACCAGTGTGTAACATGTGGCCCGTCAAGCCGGGGAGAACTTTTTACCCGGAAACCTCTCCGAACCGCATGAACAAGCCGTTGCCAACTCCAATTCCAACTCCTTCTTCATCGCTATTTGCACGCCGCACTCTCATTGCGGCACTTGCCGCCACTCCCATGCTTCCTGCACTGGCCCAGTTCCGGGTCGAAGTGTCGGGCGTCGGGCTGACGCAGCTGCCAATCGCGCTTGTTCCCTTCAAGGGCCAGGAATCCTCCCCGCAGAAAATCTCCGACATCGTCCAGGCCGATCTGGAGCGAAGCGGCCAGTTCCGTGGCGTCGATGCCTCCGGCCAGGCGCTGGACGAAGCATCGCGCCCCGACCTGTCGCTGTGGCGGCAGCGCACCGCCGACTCGCTCGTGGTGGGCAGCGTCAGCCGCCTGGCCGACGGCCGTTTCGACGTGCGTTTCCGCCTGTGGGACGTGGTCAAGGGCCAGGACCTCGGCGGCCAGAGCTACACGGTGCCGCAAGGCGACCTGCGCCTGGCTTCGCACCGCATCGCTGACTACGTCTATGAAAAGCTGACCGGCGAAAAAGGCATCTTCTCGACGCGCATCGCCTACGTCACCAAGGCCGGCAGCCGCTATTCGCTGTGGGTGGCCGACGCCGACGGCGAGAACGCGCAAGCCGCGCTGGCCAGCCCCGAGCCGATAATCTCGCCCTGCTGGTCGTCCAACGGCCAGCAACTGGCGTATGTGTCCTTCGAGTCGCGCAAGCCGGTCGTCTACGTGCACAACGTGGCCAGTGGCCAGCGCCGCCTGCTCGCGAACTTCAAGGGGTCGAACAGCGCACCTGCATGGGCGCCCGACGGCAATTCGCTGGCGGTCACCCTCAGCCGTGACGGCGGCTCGCAGCTCTTCACCATTCCGGCCGGCGGCGGCGAACCGCGCCGCCTCACGCAAAGCTCGAGCATCGACACCGAGCCGGCGTTCTCGGCCGACGGCAGCACCATCTACTTCGTCAGCGACCGTGGCGGTGCCCCGCAGATCTACAAGATGGGCGCTGGTGGCGGCAACCCGACGCGCGTGACCTTCAGCGGCACCTACAACATTTCTCCGGCTGTCAGCGGCGATGGCCGGTGGTTGGCCTACATCTCCCGTGTGGGAGGTGCATTCAAACTCCATGTGATGGAGTTGGCCACCGGCAATGTCAGCGCCATCACGGATACCACCGCCGACGAGAGCCCGAGTTTTGCCCCGAACAGCAAATTGATCGTCTACGCCACGCAGCTGCAAGGCCGCGAGGCACTGATGACGACCACTTTGGATGGAAAAATAAAGGCACGACTGGCTGGGCAGGCGGGAGACATAAGAGAACCGGACTGGGGTCCGTTTCAAAAGCAATGATTAGGTTTACTTGAGGAGTTCCAAATGTTGAAACGTACGATCTATTCGCTGGCCATCGTGGCTCTTATTGCCGGTTGCTCGTCGGGCACGAAGCTCAACGAAACGCCGGTGACCGACCGCTCCGGCACCGCCGGCGGCCAGCAAGGTGGCGCTAGCGCCGTGGCTCCCGTGACCATCGATCCGAACGCGGGCACCGCGCAAGGTCCGGTGGGCGTGGCGCGCATCATCTACTTCGATTACGACAGCTACACGGTCAAGCCCGAGTTCCAGTCGGCCATCGACGGTCATGCACGTTTCCTCAAGGCCAACCCGCAGCGCCGCGTGTCGATCGAAGGTCACACCGACGAACGCGGCGGCCGCGAATACAACCTGGCGCTGGGCCAGAAGCGCTCCGAAGCCGTGCGTCGTGCACTGACCCTGCTGGGCGTGAACGACAACCAGATCGAAGCCGTGAGCTTCGGCAAGGAAAAGCCGGCCGTCCAGGGTTCGGGTGAAGAAGTCTGGGCGCAGAACCGTCGCGCCGAAATCACGTACCGCCAGTGATGCACCGCGCTGTGTTGCGAGGCGCGGCGCTGGCTGCCGCCTTGCTTTGTGTCTCGGTGGGGTCGCAGGCCGCACTGTTCGAGGATGACGAGGCCCGCCGCGCCATCCTCGACTTGCGCCAGCGCGTCGAGGCCATGCGCCAGCAAACCGACCAGCGACTGACCGACGAGAACGGCCAACTGCGTCGCAGCTTGCTCGATCTGCAGAACCAGATCGAACAGATGCGAGGCGACCTGGCGCGCATGACCGGCCAGAACGAGCAGCTCACGCGCACCGTGAGCGAAATGCAGTCGCGCCAGACCACCCTCGACGACAAGCTCAAGCAGAGCGAGCCTTCGAAGGTGTCGGTGGACGGCCGCGAGTTCAACGCCGATCCGAAGGAAAAGGCCGATTTCGACGCCGCCCTCGGTGTGTTCCGCTCGGGCCAGTTCGCGCAGGCGCAGACCGCGTTCGCCGAATTCGTCAAGCGCTACCCGCAGAGCGGCTACAACGCCTCGGCGCTGTTCTGGCTGGGCAACGCCCAGTACGCCACGCGCAACTACAACGAAGCGATCGCGAATTTCCGCTCGATGCTGTCGCTCGCGCCCGACCATGCCAAGGCCCCCGAGGCCGTGCTGTCGATCGCGAACTGCCAGATCGAACTGAAGGACACGCGCGCCGCTCGCCGCACGCTGGAAGACCTGACCAAGGCCTACCCGCAGTCGGAAGCCGCGCAAGCCGGCCGCGAGCGCCTTTCGCGTTTGCGCTGATGCAGGCGGAGCTTTCCGCTTGAGCGCGATCATCACTGCCGCAATCACCACTCCTCCTGCCGCCGCGGATGTCGTCATCGACACCGCGGCGCCCGACCATGCGCGCCGCTTCGGCGGACTGGAGCGCCTGTACGGCGTGGCGGGTGCGGCACGCATCCGCCATGCGCACGTGCTGGTCGTCGGCATCGGCGGGGTGGGGTCGTGGGCGGTCGAGGCGCTGGCACGCAGCGGGGTCGGGCGGCTGACGCTGGTCGACCTGGACCACGTGTCCGAATCGAACATCAACCGCCAGATCCACGCGCTCGATGCGACCGTGGGCCAGGCGAAGGTCGAGGCCATGCGCGACCGCATTGCGCAGATCAACCCGGACTGCAGGGTGCTGGCGGTGGACGAGTTCGTGGAGCCGAGCAACTGGACGAGCGTGCTCGAGGCCGCGCAGGCAGCGAACGGCCCGGTGACAGCTGTCGTCGACGCATGCGACCAGGTAAAGGCCAAGCTGACGATGGCCGCATGGGCACGCGCTTCGCGCGCCGCCTTCATCACCGTGGGCGCGGCGGGCGGCAAGCGGCAGGCACACAAGGTCGACATCGACGACCTGTCGCTTGTCACGCACGACCCGCTGCTGGCCCAACTGCGCCAACGCCTGCGCAAGGAGCACGGCGCTCCACGCGAAGGCCGCAAGATCGGCGTGACCTGCGTCTTCAGCCGCGAGAGCGTGGCGCCGCCCGATGCTTCCTGCGCGATCGAAGGCGACGGTTCGCTCAACTGCCACGGCTATGGATCGGTCGTGAGCGTGACCGCGACTTTCGGCCAATGTGCGGCAGGTTGGGTTCTCGACAAAATCGCCTCAAACCTCACGCTATAATCTTAGGCTTTGCTGGATTCAACGCCGGCAAGAAGCAAAGAATGGTTCCGGGACGTTAGCTCAGTTGGTAGAGCAGCGGACTTTTAATCCGTTGGTCACTGGTTCGAATCCAGTACGTCCTACCAGAACTCCAGAGCGCTCGCCATACAGGCCGAGCGCTCTTTTTTTTGCGGCGGGCCAGCTCGCAATATCAACAGCGCGCGGCCCTCTACGCTCTGCTCAGAGCGCGACTTTCTTGTGTTCGCCGAGATCCTTCGGCGGCTCGCCCGTGATGGCGGCCTTCGCCATCTTGTACAGCTGCACCATCTTGCTGTCGTCCACGTCCCAGTATTCCGCACCGACCACGGTCACGGCGAGCAGGCCGAGGTTGGGGTCGGTCGGGCCGTTGGGGAACCAGGCCTGCGCCATCTTGTTGAAGAGCGCCTCTTTCTTTGCCTGGTCTTCGAGCAGCGCGGCATTGCCCGACACGGACACGTAGCTGTCGTCGTCGGTGTTCGCATACGCGATGTTCACCACCGGGTCGCTGGCGACGTGGCGCGCGATGTCGCCGTTCTTGGGCACGAAGAAGTAGAGCGTGCGCACGTCGTCGCCGTCCTTGTTCTGCGTGGTCAGGGGATGGCTGTGCAGCTGGCCGTCGCCGTGGCGGTGGGTCAGCATGCCGAAGCGGGTGTCCTTGATGAGGTCCCAGAGCTTGCTTTGGTCGTTGGTTGTCGTCGTCATGTCGGAACTCCAGAAAAGTGAAGCTAAAGAAGGGATCGCGATGGATGTGTGCGATCAGGAAGAGATCTCACCGTAAGCGCGCCGCACGCCGCGCCGTGAGGACACACGGCGCACAGCCGTGTGGTCCCACGCCGACAAGACCTGCCAGGGACAACGCTCGCCGTTGACAATGTCCTCATGCCGCCGCGCCACCGCATCGTTCCCCTCATCGTCGCCTCGCCTCTGTTCCTGCAGAACCTCGACACCTCGGTCATGGCAACGGCGCTGCCGACCATCGCGAGTGCGCTCGATGTGAGCGTGCTGCACCTGAACCTCGCGATCACTTCCTACCTGCTGAGCCTGGCGGTTTTTCTTCCCGTCAGCGGCTGGCTGGCCGAGCGCTTCGGGCCCCGGCGGGTGTTCTGCGTGGCGGTGGCTTTCTTCTCGCTGGGCTCGACCTTGTGCGGCGCCGCGCAGACGCTGCCGCAGCTGGTGGCGTTCCGGGTGCTGCAGGGGCTGGGCGGCGCGATGATGCTGCCGGTGGGGCGGCTGATTCTTCTGCGCAGCGTGCCGCCGGCGCAGATGGTGTCGGCCATGGTGTGGTTCACCGTGCCGCCCGCGTTCGGCCGGCTGGCCGGTCCGCTGTTCGGCGGCGCCATCGTCACGCTGGCTTCGTGGCGGTGGATCTTCCTCGTCAACATCCCGTTCGGCCTGCTTGCGATTGCCGGTGCGCTGCGCTTCATCAACGACCTGCCCGAGGACAGCTCGCCCGCGCCCTTCGACCTCGAGGGCTTCGTGCTGCTGGCCGTGGGCCTGACGTCGCTGCTCGGCAGCCTGGAGATGGTCGGCAAGTCGCTGCTGCCGGTGCAGGCGATCTGGGCGATGGCGGGATTCGGCTTGCTGGTGTCGCTGGTGTATCACCTGCGAAGCCGCAACAAGGCAGCGCCGCTGATCGACCTGGGCATCTTGCGGTTCAGTACCTACCGTGCATCGATCATCGGCGGCACGCCACTGCGCATCGCCATCGGTGCCTCGCCGTTCCTGCTGCCGCTGATGTTGCAGCTGGGCTTCGGGCTATCGCCGCTGGCCTCGGGCAGCCTGACGATGGCCACCGCGCTGGGCTCGCTGGCCACGCGCACCCTGATGGCCAAGGCGATCCGCACGATCGGTTTCCGCTCGCTGCTCATCGGCGCGACCTGCCTGACCAGCCTTTGCTACGTGAGCTACGGCCACTTCCGCCCGAGCACCCCGCATGTGCAGATCTTCGTCACGCTGCTGTTCGGCGGGCTGGTGAACTCGATGGCGATGGTGTCGCTGCAGACCCTCGGCTTTTCGCAGATTCCCAAGCCACGCATGAGCCACGCTGCCACGCTCAACAGCATGGCGCAGCAGCTGTCGCTGAGCCTGGGCGTGACGCTCGGCGCCACGCTGGTCACGCTGGCCGCGTGGTGGAACGGCAGCGGCGCGGATCGGCTCACGGCGGAAGATTTTTCTCCGGCATTCGGCGTGGTGGGGGCGATGACGTTGCTGTCGCTGCTGTCGTTCACCAAGCTGTCGAAGGAGGAGGGGGCGGGCTTGCGCTAGGGCTTTTGCGATTCATTCGCCCCGGGCTGCTCCAGCTTCACCGAAATGCCATAGAGCGCCAGCATCCCCACCATGTGCCCGACCGAAACCCCGGGCTCGCCCGATTCGATGCGCGCGATCGTCTGCACATGAACCCCCAGCCGCGCACCCGCGGCGGCCTGGCCTTCGCCGGCGCTCGTGCGCGCCAGCTTGGCCGCGGCGCCCAGCGCCTTGATGGTCTGGAGGGCGTCTTCCCCGATATCGACTGAAATTCGTTTGCCTTGGGCCATTTGCGCATTGTCTGCCACCGGACGGGCGCGCGGCGCCCGGCGGGCACAATCCGGGGTTACAGCCCCCACGTTGCATGCGAATCCACGAACTGAAACGACGACTCCGCGAGGCCGGCGCGGGCCCCAGCCACGAGCAGCGGATCCTGCGGCTGTGGTCCCATGCGCTGCCGCGCAACAGCGGCAGGCGCCTGCCGGCGAGCTTCTTCCCGTCGTCGCTGATGGAAGCGCTGCCGTCCATCGAAGCCGAGCTGGCCGGGCTGGCGCGCATCCATGCGGTCCACCCGGGCGCCGACGGTTCCGAGCGGCTGCTGGTCGCGCTCGCGGACGGCCAGACCGTCGAAAGCGTGCTGCTGCCGCGCGACGGCCTCTGCGTGTCCTCGCAGGTCGGTTGTGCCGTGGGGTGCCAGTTCTGCATGACGGGCCGCGACGGCCTGCTGCGCCAGGTGGGCAGCGCCGAGATCATTGCCCAGGTGGCGCTCGCGCGCATGCGCCGGCCGGTGCGCAAGGTGGTGTTCATGGGCATGGGCGAGCCGGCCCACAACCTGGACAACGTGCTGGAAGCCATCGAGCTGCTCGGCACCGTGGGCAACGTCGGCCACAAGAACCTGGTGTTCTCCACCGTGGGCGATCCGCGCGTGTTCGAGCGGCTGCTGCAGGAGCGCGTGCGGCCCGCGCTGGCGCTTTCGCTGCACACCACCAAGGCCGAGCTGCGCCGGAAGCTGCTTCCGCGTGCGCCGAACATGATGCCGGAAGAACTGGTCGCCGAAGGCGAACGCTATGCGCGCGCCACGGGCTACCCGATCCAGTACCAGTGGACCCTGCTCGAAGGCGTGAACGACGGGCAGGACGAGATCGACGGCATCGTGCGGCTGCTTTCCGGCAAGTACTGCGTGCTGAACATGATTCCCTTCAACGCGGTCGACGGCGTGGCGTTCAGCCGGCCTTCCTGGGAGCGCTGCGAGCAGATGGCCCGCACGCTGCACGAGCGCGGCATCCTGACCAAGCTGCGGAATTCGGCGGGGCAGGATGTCGACGGCGGCTGCGGCCAGCTGAGGGCGCGCGCCGCCGAAGTGGCCGCAGTGGCTGAAGTGCGGGTCGCGATGCCGACAAGAGCCGCGAACCGCAAATAGCCGCCGAAGAGCCCATCGACGCTGGCGTCCTCCACGAAGTCTCCCAGATTGGCCGCGATCATCGCGTTGCCCGTTCGATTCCTCCGGCGGGCACCTCCCTCCACAGGCCCTTTGCGAGATGGGGGCCATTCAGCCCGCCTTCGCGCGGGCTGCTTTTTTTTGGGGGGGTTCAGGCATCCGCCACTGCGTAGGGCGTGAACCGGCTTTCGTTCTCGTTCACGTCCAGCGGCCGCCCGATGAACGGAAACGCCCGCTGCGGGCAGGCCACGCGCTCGCACACCTTGCAGCCCATGCCGATGGGGGTGGGCACGTCCTGGTCGGTCAGGTCCAGGCCCTTGGAATAGATCAGCCGCGGCGCATGGCGGATGTCGCATCCCAGGCCGATGGCGAAGGTCTTGCTGGGCGAGGCGAAGCCGCGCTGCCCGTGCGACACGGTGCGTGCCACCCACAGGTAGGTGCGCCCGTCGGGCATGCGCGCGAGTTGCTGCAGCACGCGCCCGGGCTGCGCAAAGGCCTCGTACACGTTCCATAGCGGGCAGGTGCCGCCGGTCTTCGAGAAGTGGAAGTGCGTGGCCGACTGCCGCTTGGAGATGTTGCCGGCGCGGTCCACGCGAATGAAGAAGAAGGGCACGCCGGGCGCCCCGGGCCGCTGCATGGCGCTCAGGCGATGGCAGATGGTCTCGAAGCCGACGCCGAAGCGGCGCGCCAGCAGGTCGATGTCGTAGCGCAGGGTTTCCGCGGCCTTCAGGAAAAGGCCGTAGGGCAGCAGCACGGCGCTGGCGAAGTAGTTCGCCAGGCCGATGCGGGCCAGCGCGTGCGTGGAGGCGTCGTTGAAGCTGGCGCTCTGCAGCAGTGATTCGATCAGCGTCGTCTGCTCCAGCAGCGCCAGCTGGGTTGCCAGCTGGAACGACTGCTGGCCGGGCTCCAGGCTGCCCGACAGGCGAAGCACGCGGCTGGCGGGGTCGTAGCGGCGCTGGCTGTCGATGGCGTCGTCGTCCGTGGGCACCACGCGCACGCCGTGCTGGTTCATGAGCCGCGACTGCAGCCATTCGGACAGCGAGCCGCCGTGGCCGCGCGCTTCGTCCGCGAGCTTTTCCGCCAGCAGGTCGAGTTCCTCGAAATGGTTCTGGTGGGCGAAGAAGAAGTCGCGCACCGCCTCGAAAGGCATGGGGCGCGCATTCGTCAGTTCGCCCCGGCCGTCGCCGAGTTCGCCGGCCATGATCTCCAGGCGCTCCATGGCCTCCTGGTGGCGGCGGTGCAGCGCGAGCAGCGCGCGCGCCACCGCGGGCATCTGCGAGGCCACTTCGCGCAGTTCGGGCAGGGCGACGGCTTCTCCGCCGGGGTTGTCGGCCAGCGCGTCGCGCATGCTCGAGACGAGCCGGGCTTCCTCGTCTTCCGAGAACTGCTGCACGTCGACGCCAAGCGTGCGGCTGATCCTGAGCAGCACGGCCACGGTCAGCGGCCGCTGGTTCTGCTCCAGCTGGTTGAGGTAGCTGGGCGACAGGCCCAGCGCCTGGGCGAGCGCCACCTGCGTCAAGCCGCGTTCGGCGCGCAGCTTGCGCAGTCGCACGCCCATGAATGTCTTGCTCATCGTGAAGCTCCTTCGGAATGCGCGCCGTTTTGCGAAACCTGTGCATTCGCAAGATTTGCAAAACAGGGCTTTCTCATTCGCAATGATTGGCTAATTCAGTCCTTCATTATGGCCACGCATTTGCGTAAATTGCGAACCATGACAAACAAGGACACGGCGCTCGAACTCATGGAAATCGTGTTCCCGGAGCACGCCAACCACTACGGCACGCTGTTCGGCGGCAACGCGCTGATGCTGATGTCCAAGGCGGCCTTCCTGGCGGCGCGCGCCTTCGCGCAGGCCGACGTGGTCATGGCCGGCTGCGGCGACGCTCAGTTCCTCGCACCCGTGCCGGTCGGCAGCGTGCTGCGGCTGCGCGCATGGGTCAGCCGGCAGGGCCGCAGCTCGCTCACGGTCAGTGTCACCGGCACCTTCGAGCAACCGGGGCAGCCGGCGCGCGAGGCGCTGCGCTCCTTCTTCGAGATGGTCGTCGTCGACAAGAGCGGACGGCCCACGCGCATACCCAAGGCATATCCAGCACACCCGAATCCGGAAAAGGAAGAAGCATGAACGACACCGCAACCCTCGCCGCCCCCGGTTTCAAGCCCAAGAAATCCGTGGCGCTGTCCGGCGTGGCCGCCGGCAACACCGCGCTGTGCACGGTCGGGCGAACCGGCAACGACCTGCACTACCGCGGCTACGACATCCTCGACATCGCGCAGGTCTGCGAGTTCGAGGAAATCGCGCACCTGCTGGTGCACGGCAAGCTGCCCACGGCGGCGGAACTGCGCGCCTACAAGGCCAGGCTCAAGTCGATGCGCGGCCTGCCCGCGAGCCTGAAGGAAGCGCTGGAGCAACTGCCCGCAGGCGCCCACCCGATGGACGTGATGCGCACCGGCGTCTCGTCGCTGGGCTGCATGCTCCCCGAGAAGGAAGACCACAACCTGCCCGGCGCCCGCGACATCGCCGACCGGCTGATGGCGTCGCTGGGCTCGATGCTGCTGTACTGGTACCACTGGTCGACGCAGGGCAGGCGCATCGACGTGGAGACCGACGACGACTCGATCGGCGCGCACTTCCTGCACCTGCTGCACGGGCGCAAGCCCTCGGCGAGCTGGGAGCGGGCGATGCACACGTCGCTCAATCTCTACGCCGAGCACGAGTTCAACGCCTCCACCTTCACCGCGCGCGTGGTGGCCGGCACCGGCTCCGACATGTACTCGGCCATCACCGGCGCCATCGGTGCGCTGCGCGGGCCCAAGCATGGCGGCGCCAACGAGGTGGCCTTCGAGATCCAGAAGCGCTACGACTCGCCCGACGAGGCCGAGTTAGACATCCGCCGCCGCGTGGAGGCAAAGGAAGTGGTGATCGGCTTCGGCCATCCGGTCTACACCGTGAGCGACCCGCGCAACGTGGTCATCAAGGGCGTGGCGAAGTCGCTGTCGGAAGAGGCCGGCTCGACCAAGATGTTCGACATTGCCGAGCGGCTGGAGGGCGTGATGTGGGAGGTCAAGAAGATGTTTCCCAACCTCGACTGGTTCAGCGCCGTGAGCTACCACATGATGGGCGTGCCCACGGCCATGTTCACGCCGCTGTTCGTCATCGCGCGCACCTCGGGATGGGCCGCGCACATCATCGAGCAGCGCATCGACAACAAGATCATCCGGCCGAGCGCCAACTACACCGGGCCGGAAGACCTGAAGTTCGCGCCGATCCAGGATCGGAAGTAAAAACACAAGAAGAGACAAGAGAGAAAGCAGGTCCGCGCGCGATGTGCGGGCCCGAGCGCCGCCCCATGAACAAGCAATACCGCAAGCAGCTTCCCGGCACCTCGCTGGACTATTTCGACGCGCGCGAAGCCGTCGAGGCCATCCGCCCGGGCGCCTGGGCCACGCTGCCTTACACCTCGCGCGTGCATGCCGAGAACCTCGTGCGCCGCTGCGACCCGGCCATCCTCCGGCAGAGCCTGACGCAGATCGTCGAGGGCAAGAGGGAACACGATTTCCCGTGGTTCCCGGCGCGGGTGGTGTGCCACGACATCCTCGGCCAGACCGCGCTGGTCGACCTGGCCGGCCTGCGCGACGCCATTGCCCGGCAGGGCGGGGACCCGGCCCAGGTGAACCCGGTGGTGCCGGTGCAGCTCATCGTCGACCATTCGCTGGCGGTGGAGTGCGGCGGCTTCGACCCCGATGCCTTCGAGAAGAACCGCGCCATCGAAGACCGGCGCAACGAAGACCGCTTCCACTTCATCGAGTGGACGAAGCGGGCCTTCAAGAACATGGAGGTGATACCGCCGGGGAACGGGATCATGCATCAGATCAACCTGGAGCGGATGTCGCCCGTGGTGCATGCGCAGGACGGCGTGGCCTTCCCCGACACGCTGGTCGGCACCGACAGCCACACGCCGCACGTCGATGCGCTGGGCGTTGTCGCCATCGGCGTGGGCGGGCTGGAGGCCGAGAACGTGATGTTGGGCCGCGCCTCGTGGATGCGCCTGCCCGTCATCGTCGGCGTGAAGCTCTCGGGCCGGCCGCAGCCGGGCATCACGGCCACCGACGTGGTGCTGGCACTGACCGAGTTTTTGCGCAAGTCGAAGGTGGTGGGGGCATATCTGGAGTTTCACGGGGAGGGCGCCTCGAGCCTCACGCTCGGCGACCGCGCGACCATCTCCAACATGGCGCCCGAATACGGCGCCACCGCGGCCATGTTCGCCATCGACCCGCAGACCATCGACTACCTGCGCCTCACAGGCCGTGCCGACGAGCAGGTGCGGCTGGTCGAGACCTACGCCAGGCACACCGGCCTGTGGGCCGACGCACTGAAAGACGCGCAGTACGAACGCGTGCTGCAGTTCGACCTTTGCACGGTCGTGCGCAACATGGCCGGCCCGTCGAACCCGCATGCGCGCGTGGCCACCACCGATCTCGCGGCCCGCGGCATCGCCGCGCCGTGGAAAGACGAGCCGGGCCGCATGCCCGACGGCGCCGTGATCATCGCGGCCATCACCAGCTGCACCAACACCAGCAACCCGCGCAACGTGATCGCGGCCGGCCTGCTTGCGCGCAACGCCAACCGTGTCGGCCTCACGCGCAAGCCCTGGGTCAAGTCGTCGCTGGCGCCCGGCTCCAAGGCCGTGACGCTGTACCTGCAGGAAGCCGGCCTCATGGGCGAGCTGGAAAAGCTCGGCTTCGGCGTGGTGGCCTATGCCTGCACCTCGTGCAACGGCATGTCGGGCGCGCTGGACCCCGTCATCCAGCAGGAGATCGTCGAGCGCGACCTGTATGCGACGGCCGTGCTCTCGGGCAACCGCAACTTCGACGGGCGCATTCACCCGTATGCGAAGCAGGCCTTTCTTGCCTCGCCGCCGCTGGTGGTGGCGTATGCCATTGCCGGCACGGTGCGCTTCGACATCGAGAAAGACGTGCTGACGGTGATCGACGGCAAGGAGATTCGCCTGAAGGACATCTGGCCGGCCGACGAGGAAATCGACGCCATCGTGAAGTCGAGCGTCAGGCCCGAGCACTTCCGCCAGGTGTATGAACCGATGTTCGCCATCCAGCCCGACACCGGCGAGAAGGTGACGCCGCTGTACGACTGGCGCGCCGCGTCCACCTACATCCGCCGCCCGCCGTACTGGGAAGGCGCGCTGGCCGGCGAACGCACGCTCAGCGGCATGCGTCCGCTGGCGGTGCTGCCGGACAACATCACCACCGACCACCTGTCGCCGTCCAACGCGATCATGATGGACAGCGCGGCCGGCGAGTACCTGCACAGGATGGGCCTGCCCGAGGAAGACTTCAATTCCTACGCCACCCACCGCGGCGACCACCTCACCGCGCAGCGCGCCACCTTCGCCAACCCCACGCTCAGGAACGAGATGGTGCGCAACGCCGACGGCACGGTGCGGGCTGGCTCGCTGGCGCGCGTGGAGCCGGAAGGGCAGGTCATGCGCATGTGGGAGGCCATCGAGACCTACATGCAGCGCAAGCAGCCGCTCATCATTGTGGCCGGCGCCGACTACGGCCAGGGCTCGTCGCGCGACTGGGCCGCCAAGGGCGTGCGGCTGGCGGGCGTGGAAGCGATTGCGGCGGAGGGCTTCGAGCGCATCCACCGCACCAACCTGATCGGCATGGGCGTGCTGCCGCTGGAGTTCAAGCCCGGCACCAGCCGCCTGACACTGGGCCTGGACGGCACCGAGACCTACGACGTGACCGGCGAGCGCAAGCCGCGCGCCGACCTCATGCTCGTCATCCACCGGCGCAACGGAGAGCGGCTCGAAGTGCCCATGACCTGCCGCCTCGACACCGCCGAGGAAGTGTCGATCTACGAAGCCGGCGGCGTGCTGCAGCGCTTCGCGCAGGACTTCCTGGCATCGACCAAGGCTGCCTCCTCGGCATCCTGAACCGACAGAACCGACAATCCAACGCATCATGGCTTCCGCACCACAGATCAGAATTCCCGCCACCTACATGCGCGGCGGCACCAGCAAGGGCGTGTTCTTCCGCCTGCATGACCTGCCCGAGGCGGCCCGGGTGCCCGGCAAGGCGCGCGACGCGCTGCTGCTGCGCGTCATCGGCAGCCCCGACCCCTACGGCAAGCAGATCGACGGCATGGGCGCCGCCACCTCGAGCACGAGCAAGACGGTCATCCTGTCGAAAAGCGAGCGGCCGGGCCACGACGTGGACTACCTGTTCGGCCAGGTGTCGATCGACCAGCCCTTCGTCGACTGGAGCGGCAACTGCGGCAACCTCTCGGCCGCCGTCGGGCCCTTCGCCATCAGCAACGGCCTGATCGACGCCGAGCGGGTTCCGCGCAACGGCGTGGCGGTGGTGCGCATCTGGCAGGCCAACATCGGCAAGACCATCGTCGCGCACGTGCCCATGACCGACGGCGAGGTTCAGGAAACCGGCGGCTTCGAACTCGACGGCGTGACCTTCCCGGCCGCCGAAGTGCAGCTCGAATTCATGGACCCGGCGGCGGAAGAAGAGGGCGCTGGCGGTGCGATGTTCCCCACCGGCCAGCTGGTCGACGAGCTGGAGGTCCCGGGCGTCGGCACGCTGCGGGCAACGATGATCAACGCCGGCATCCCGACCATCTTCGTCAACGCCGAAGCCATCGGCTACACCGGCACCGAACTGCAGGACGCGATCAACGGCGACCCCGCCGCGCTGGCCAGGTTCGAGGCCATCCGCGCCCACGGCGCGGTGCGCATGGGCCTCATCAGGCACATCGGCGAAGCGGCCGGCCGGCAGCACACGCCCAAGGTCGCGTTCGTGGCAAAGCCCGCCGGCTACACCGCCTCCAGCGGCAAGCAGGTGAGCGCGGGCGATGTCGACCTGCTGGTGCGCGCGCTGTCCATGGGCAAGCTGCACCACGCC
Source organism: Variovorax sp. PMC12 (assembly GCF_003019815.1). Taxonomy (NCBI): domain Bacteria; kingdom Pseudomonadati; phylum Pseudomonadota; class Betaproteobacteria; order Burkholderiales; family Comamonadaceae; genus Variovorax; species Variovorax sp. PMC12. The sequence goes on along the minus strand of NZ_CP027773.1, from coordinate 1,323,375 downwards.
ATGATGGGCACTGCGGCCGTGGCCATCGGCACGGCCGCCGCCATTCCGGGCACGCTGGTGAACCTTGCGGCCGGCGGCGGCGACCGCGAGGCCGTGCGCTTCGGTCACCCTTCGGGCACCTTGCGCGTGGGCGCGCAGGCGAGCAAGGTGGACGGCGAATGGCAAGTGACCAAGGCGGTCATGAGCCGCAGCGCCCGCGTGCTGATGGAAGGCTGGGTGCGCATGCCCGGCGACGCCATCTGACCTTTCTTTTTCATCGACTCATACACAGGAAAAACCGATGTCGACTCGCAAGACCCTCCGATCCCTGGCCGAGGCGCGCCGCGGCGTGCTGGTGCCGGGTGCCTTCAACGCGCTGTCGGCGCGCGTGATCGAAGACCTGGGCTTCGAAGCCATCTACGTCACCGGCGCGGGCGTCACCAACATGTGGTTCGGACTGCCCGACCAGGGCTTCATGGGCCTGCACGAAATCGCCGACCACACGGCGCGCATCCGCGACGCCGTGGGCCTGCCGCTGATCGTCGATGCCGACACCGGCTTCGGCAACGCGCTCAACGTGCGCCACACGGTGCGCGTGCTCGAGCGCGCGGGCGCCGACTGCATCCAGCTCGAGGACCAGGTCGCGCCCAAGCGCTGCGGCCATTTCTCGGGCAAGGACGTGATCTCCACCGAGGAAGCGGTGAACAAGATCAAGGCGGCCGTCGATGCGCGCACCGACGCCGACCTGCTCATCATGGCCCGCACCGACGCAGCCGCCACCCTGGGCTTCGAGGCCGCCATCGAGCGTGCGCAGAAGTTCAGCGAGGCCGGCGCCGACATCCTGTTCGTGGAGGCCGTGACCACGGCCGACGAAATCCGCTCGCTGCCGAAGCGGCTGAACAAGCCGCAGCTCATGAACATGGTGATCGGCGGCAAGACGCCGATCTTCGGCGCCGAGGAACTGGCCGGCCTGGGCTACGGCATCGTGCTGTACGCCAATGCGGCGCTGCAGGGCGCGGTCGCCGGCATGCAGAAGGCGCTGACGGTGCTGCGCGAGACCAGGCGCGTGGACGAAGACCCGGCGCTGGTCGTGTCCTTCGCAGAGCGCCAGCGGTTGGTGCGCAAGCCCGAGCTGGACGCGCTCGAAAAGCGCTACGCGAGCTGAGGAAGCGGCTACAGTCGCCAGTTCCTCATCTCCGGCCGGCTCGTCGTGCGGCCTCAGACCTTTCCGATGCGCACCTCCATTTCTCTTTCCGTCCTCGTCCTGGCCGCGGCATTGGCCACAGGTTGCGTCACCCGCACGGCGCCTCGCTACACACCGCTCGGCAACGGCGTCTTCAAGTCGCCGACCGCGCAGGATGCCGAGAACTACTGCCGCAACTTCGGCGCGCCGATGCGCTTCCTGGCCAACCAGGGAGCGGAAGACGCGGCCAGGCGCGTTTCGGAGGGCGAGGTGTTCTACCGCTGCGACTGAAGCAAAAAAAAGCCCGCGGTCTTCTCGACCGCGGGCTTCTTCATGCCGGATGAATGGATGAGACCGGCGCTCAGGCCTCCGGCGCCACGCTGCCCGGCAGTGCCGGCGCGCCGTTGGCAGTGCCTTTCTTTTCGTCTTCCTTGTCTTCCTTCTGGTGCCGCGCCGCGATGGCCAGGTACATCGCGGGCACCACGAACAGCGTGAACAGCGTGCCGATCGACAGCCCGCTGAAGATCACGATGCCCATCGCCTTGCGGCCGGCGGCGCCCGCGCCCGAGGCAATCACCAGCGGCAGCACGCCGAAGACCATGGCGGCCGTGGTCATCAGGATCGGGCGCAGCCGGGTGCCTGCCGCCTCGACAATGGCATCGAGCTTGCTCAGGCCCTGCTTCTGCAGCCGGTTGGCCACCTCGACGATCAGGATGCCGTGCTTGCTGATGAGGCCCATCAGCGTCACCAGGCCCACCTGCGTGTAGATGTTCATCGAGGCGAAGCCCCAGAAGATGAAGATCATGGCGCCGAAGAGCGCGAGCGGCACCGACACCAGGATCACCACCGGGTCGCGGAAGCTCTCGAACTGTGCCGACAGCGCCAGGAACACGATGATCAGCGCGAACACGAAGGTGACGGCGAAGTTGCCCGACTCCTGCACGAACTGGCGCGACTGGCCCGAGTAGTCCACCGAATAGCCGCTGGGCGCCAGCTGCTGTACCACGCCGCGCAGGTACTCCAGCGTCTCGCCCTGGGTGCCGCTGGGCACGCCCTGGATGGTCACCGAGTTGAGCTGCTGGAAGTGGTTGACCGTTTCCGGCTGCACCGAGTACTTCAGGCTCGCCACGGTGCTCGCGGGCACCACGCCGTTGGGCGTCTTGATGTAGAAGTTGAGCACGTCCGACGGATTGAGCCGGTCGACCTGCTGCACCTGCGGAATCACCTTGTAGGAGCGCCCCGAGATCGAGAAGTAGTTGACGTAGCCGCCGCCCAGCGCCGCGCCCATCGCGTTGCCCACGTCCTGCTGGGTGATGCCCAGCGTGGCGATCTTGTCGCGGTCGACCACCACGGTGGCCTGCGGCAGGTCGATCTTCAGGTCGGCGTCGATGTAGTAGAACTTGCCGTCGGCGCGCGCCTTGTCCATGACCTGCTGCGCGAGCGTGTTGAGGTTCTCGAACGGCTCGGTCGTCTTGATGACGAACTGCACCGGCAGGCCCGAGGCGCCCGGCAGCGCCGGGAACTGGAAGGCCACCACCTTGGCGCCGGCAATGCCGTTCCAGCGCTTCTGCAGGTCGGTCTGGATGTCGTGGGCGCTGCGCGTGCGCTCGTCCCAGGGCTTGAGCAGCACGCCGGCGATGCCGGCGTTGGTGCTGGGCACGCCGGTGAGCTGGAACAGCTGCGCGTATTCGGGCGTGTCGTGCGCGACCTTGAAGATCTGGTCGGCGTACGTCTGCATCTGGTTGATGGTGGCCGTGGGCGCGCCCACCACCTGCGACAGCACGATGCCCTGGTCTTCCTCGGGCGCGAGCTCCGACTTCGACATCTTGAACATCACGAACAGCAGCGCCACCAGGATCACGCCCATGACGATCATCACCGGCCAGGTCTTGAGCACGCTGCGCAGGATGAGCTGGTAGCGGTGGTGCACCCGCTCGAAGATGTGCTCGATCTTCATCGCGAACTTGCCGCTGTCCTGCTCCGGCTTGAAGAAGCGCGAGCACATCATCGGCGACAGCGTGAGCGCCACGATGCCCGACACCACCACCGAGCCGGCGAGCGTGAACGCGAACTCGGTGAAGAGCGATCCGGTCAGCCCGCCCTGGAAGCCGATGGGCACGTACACCGCGACCAGCACCACCGTCATGGCAAGAATGGGCCCGCCCAGCTCCCGCGCCGCGAGCAGCGAGGCCTGCATGGGCGACTTGCCCTCCCGCATGTGCCGGTCGACGTTCTCCACCACGATGATCGCGTCGTCCACCACCAGCCCGATCGCCAGCACCAGCGCCAGCAGCGTGAGCAGGTTGATGGAGTAGCCCAGCACCAGCATGATGAAGAAGGTGCCGATGAGCGACAGCGGCATCGCAATGACGGGCACCACCACCGCGCGGAAGCTGCCCAGGAACAGGTAGATCACCACCGTCACGATCACCAGCGCCTCGACCAGCGTCTTGATCACTTCGCTGATGGAGGTGTTGATGAAGTCGGTCGAGTCATAGACGATCTTGCCCGTCAGCCCCGAGGGCAGCTGCGACTGCAGGTCCGGGAACACGGTGCGCACCTGCTTGGCCACGTCCAGGATGTTGGCCTCCGGTGCTACCTTGATGCCGATGAACACCGAGCGCACGCCGTTGAAGGCCACGTTGAAGTCGTAGTTCTCCGAGCCCAGCGTCACGTTGGCCACGTCCTGCAGCCGCACGATGGCGCCGTTGCTGCTCTTGATGGACAGCTGCTTGAACTCGTCCACGCTGTGCAGCGAGGTGCCGGCCGTGAGCGGCACGCTCACCATCTGGCCCTTGCTCTGGCCGACGGCGGCCAGGTAGTTGTTGGCCGAGAGCGCCGCGCTCACGTCGGTGGCGGTCACGCCGAAGGCGGCCATCTTCTGCGCGTCGAGCCAGGCGCGCAGCGCGAAGGTGCGCGCACCCAGGATTTCCGCGGTCTGCACGCCCGCAATGGCGTTCAGCTTGGGCTGCACCACGCGCACCAGGAAGTCGGTCACGTTGTTGTTGGGCAGCGTGTCGCTGTAGAAGCCGATGTACATCGCGTCGGTCGTCTGGCCCGTGGCCACCGTGAGCACCGGCTGCTGCGCCTGCGGCGGCAGCTGGTTGCGCACGGAATTGACCTGCGTGTTGATCTCGGTCAGCGCGCGGTTGGAGTCGTAGTTCAGCCGCAGCGTGGCGGTGATGGTCGACACGCCCAGGCTGCTCGAGGACGACAGGTAGTCGATGCCCTGCGCCTGCGACACGGCGGCTTCGAGCGGCTGCGTGATGAAGCCCGCGACCGTGGCCGCGTCCGCGCCGTAGTAGGCGGTGCTGATGGTGACCACGCCGTTCTCGGTCTTGGGGTACTGGTTCACGGGCAGGCCCGCCAGCGCACGCAGCCCCAGCACCACGATCAGCAGGCTCACCACCATCGCCAGCACCGGCCGGCGGATGAAGATGTCGGTGAAGTTCATGCGCGGGGCCTCACTTTTCCTGCGGCGTCGGCGCCGGATCATTGGATGGCTTGACGCTGTTGTCCACCGTGACCGGCGTGCCGTTCTTCAGCTTGTTCTGCCCGCTGCTCACCACCACCTGGCCGGCTTGCAGGCCCTTGACGATGGCGATCTGGTCGCCGCGCGTCGGGCCGGTCTCGATGAAGATCTGCTGCGCCACGAGCTGGGGCTTGCCGGAGGCGTCGGTGGCGCTCGCCGGTGCCGGGGTGCCAGGCGTGCCGGGCGCGCCGGCCTTGGGCGGATCGGCCGGCTTCACCACGTACACGGTCGAGCCGTAGGGGTTGTAGGTCACGGCGGTGGAGGGCAGCGTCAGGTATTCCTGCATGCCGCCGATGTCGATCTTCACGTTCGCGAACATGCCCGGCAGCAGCACCTGCCTGGGGTTGGCGATGGTGGCCTGCACCTGCACGTTGCGCGTGGCGGCGTCCACCTTGGGGCTGATCGCGTTGATCTTGCCGCTGAAGCCCTGGCCCGGGAAGGTGTCGACCGTGAGGTTCACCACTTGGCCGACCGCGAGCCCTGCGAGCTGCTGCTGCGGCAGCGTGAAGTCGACGTAGATCGGGTCCAGCGTCTGCAGCGTGACCAGCTTGTCGCCCGCGTTCACGTACTGTCCGGGGTTGAGCCCGCTGATGCCCAGGCGGCCTGCGAAGGGCGCGCGGATCGACTTCTTGGCCACGACGGCGGCCTGCTGCTCCACCTGCGCGCGCTTGGCTTTCAGGTCGTTGGTGTCGGCGTCGATCTGCGCCTGGCTCACGGCCTGCACCGCGAGCTGCGCCTGGTCGCGCTTGAGCACGGTGGCGGCCTGCGCGGCGGCGGCTTCGGCGGAGTGCAGCAGGGCGATGTCGGAGTCGGCGTTGAGTTCGACCAGCAGCGCGCCGGCCTTCACGTCCTGGCCCGACTTGAAGTGCACGGTGCGCACCAGGCCCGCGACTTCGGTGCTCAGGTCGGCGCCGCGCACCGGGTTGAGCGTGCCGACGGCGGTGAACTGCGACTGCCACTGGAGCTTCTGCACTTCGGCGGTCGACACGGTCTGCGGACCCGGCTTGGGCACGGCCGCAATCAGCGCGCGGATCTGCAGGAACTTGCCGAGCGCTAGCGCGGCGACCAGCAGCAGCACGCAGCCGATCATGATGATCATTCTCCGGGTCATGGGTAGGCTTCTCTTCGAGTTATGGATGAGGGGTTGGGCGCGGCGGCAGGGGAGTGGGGTGCCGTCGCGGGTCGATGGGGTCAGTTGCGGACCGGGGCCGCGGTTGCCGCAGCGGGCGTGGCGGGCACGGTCGGCGCCAGGGTCGCGTTGGCCAGCTCGGCGCGGTTCCACCAGCCGCCGCCCAGCGCCTGGAAGAGCGCGGCGGTGTCGGCATAGCGCGCGGCCTGCGCCTGCACCAGCGCGGTGTGCGTCTGCAGCCAGGCCTGCTGCGCAGTGAGCAGCGTGACGTAGCTCACCGCGCCGGCGCGGAACTGCGCGGTCGACAGGTCGAGCGACTGCCTGGCGAGCGATTCGGCCGCGGCCTGGTTCTGCAGCGCGACGGCGTCGAGCTCCAGCGCGCGCAGCGCGTCGGCCACGTTCTGGAAGGCGCCGAGCACGGTGTTGCGGTACTGCGCCGCCGCCGAGTCGTAGGCCGCCACCGCGGCGCGTTGCTGCGCGCGCAGTGCACCGCCGTTGAAGATCGGCTGCGTGAGCCCGGCGCCGATGCTCCACAGCGTGGTCGGGCCGGTGAACAGGTCGCGCGCGCGCAGCGCGTTGTTGCCGTAGCTCGCGCTCAGCTGGATCTGCGGATAGAGGTTGGCGGTGGCCACGCCGACCGCCGCGCTGGCCTGGTGCAGCTGCGCTTCGCTGGCGCGCACGTCGGGCCGCTGGCGTGCGAGTTCGGAGGGCAGCGAGAGCGGCAGCGCCTGCGGCAGCGTGAGGCTGGCGAGGTCGAATTCGGGCAGGCCCGCCTCGGACGGCAGCCGGCCGGCGAACACCGCGAGCTGGTGGCGGGTTTGCGCCAGCGCCTTCTCGATGGGCGGCAGGGTGGCCTGGGTCTGAGCCACCTGCGTGCGCTGCTGCAGCACGATCGACTTGGGGATCGCGCCGGTGTCGAACTGCTTTTCGATCACGTTGAGCTGCTCGGTCTGCGCCTGCAGCACTTCGCGCGCGGCCTGCAACTGCGCGCGCAGAGAGGCCTCGCGGATGGCGGTGGTCACCAGGTTGGAGGTGAGCGTGAGGTACACCGCCTCCACCTGGTAGCGCTGCGTGTCGACGGCGGCCTGCGCGCCTTCTATCTGGCGGCGCGTGCCGCCGAACACGTCGAGGTTGTAGGAGACGTTGACGCTGGCGTTGTACAGCGTGAGCAACTGGCCGCCGGGCACCTGGCTGGTGATTTCGGAAGCGCGCTCGCGCTGCGCGCCGAGCTGGGCCGAGACCTGCGGCCACAGGCTGCCGGTCCTGGCCTCGTAGGTGGCCTCGGCCTGGCGCAGCGCAGCCTGGGCCGACGCGAGCGTGGGGCTCTGGGCCAGCGATGCGCGGATCAGCTGGTCGAGCGGCTCGGAGCGGAACACGTCCCACCACTGGGCCGGAATGTCGCGGCCGGCCACCAGCTCCTGTGCCTGGCCGGCCGGGCCTTCGGCCTGCGCCGTGCGCGCGGGCACCGGCGCGGGCGTGTAGTCAGGCCCCTGGGCGGCGGCGGGCAGCTCCGGGGTCTTGAAGTCCGGGCCGACCGCGCAGGCGCCCAGCAGCAGGGCGGTGCCGAGCAGGGCACCTTGAACGGGCCACCTGGCGAGCCGGCGCGCGGCAACCGCGCGCGGCTCGACGGGGTGATCCTCCGACGCTTTGTTTTCTTGGATATGCATGGGGCAGCGGTTGTACACCCGGAAACGCCGGGAGACCTGACTCTTTCGTGAATCTCGCAGCAATCGCTTCATGCCGCGAGGCCGGCGCGACGAAATTGGCATTACCCGGCGCGAAATGCCTCGGCGCGGCGTCAAGTGCGGGCGGACGCGGCCGGCTTTTTTATCGCCGGGGCCGAATCTGTTGTGCACATGGCGCCGTACTGATCGCAGCCGCCGCGATTTTCACGGGGGTCCATTCAACAACCTGGAGCATTTCCATGCAACGCAAACTTCATCGTCTCGCAGCTGTCACTCTCGCATTCGCCATGTCCGCCGGTGCCGTTTCGGCCATCGCGGCATCGGTCATGGTGGGCGGTGCACCGATGCTGCCGACCAAGGACATCATCGACAACGCCGTCAATTCGAAGGACCACACCACGCTGGTGGCCGCCGTCAAGGCCGCGGGCCTGGTCGACACCCTCAAGGGCCCGGGCCCGTTCACCGTGTTCGCTCCCACCAACGCGGCCTTCGCCGCCTTGCCGGCCGGCACCGTCGACACCCTGCTCAAGCCCGAGAACAAGGACGCGCTGACCGGCGTGCTGACCTACCACGTGGTGTCGGGCAAGCTCGACGCGGCCGAGCTCAAGAAGGAAATCAAGGCCGGCAAGGGCTCCGCCGAGCTGAAGACCGTGGCCGGCGGCGTGCTCGTGGCCAAGGAAAAGGGCGGCAAGATCATGATCACCGACGAAAAGGGCGGTACCGCCACGGTGACGATCCCCAACGTCTACCAGTCGAACGGCGTGATCCACGTCGTGAACAAGGTGCTGCTGCCCAAGTAAGGCGGCGTGGGAGAAGAATTAGCCGGCAATTAGATTCCGGCGAGGTCAGGTTGCAAGCAGGTTCGCAAGCGATATTCAAGTTTCTCCCTGTGGCCTGCAATCCTCTGATCCTCCCTCCTCCAGCAGGTCACCTTGAAGCCCGCCTTCGTGCGGGCTTTTTTTTGCCCGCCGTTCGTGCGGTCAGCGCGGCCAGGGCGGCCAGGGCGGCCAGCGCGGTCAGTCCTCGTCTTCCCACTTGCCGATGACCGTGCCCAGTACGGTGAAGGCGGTGCGTATGGGCTCGTGCCTCGGGTTCAGCGGCAGCAGCCAGCGGCGCCCGTCTTCTTCCTTGTAGACCTTGCAGGTGACTTCGCCTGTGTCCTCCAGCTTGGCGACGATGCGCTCGCCGTCGGCCGGCGTCCTGAGCTGGGTGTCGACGAAGATGATCGACTCGGCGGGGTAGCTCTTGAGGTGGCCGCTGGGCGCGGTCATGCTGTCGCCGCGCATGCGCAACGCGTAGGTCTGCAGGCTGTGGTGGGCGATGCATGGAATCCAGCGCTCGGCCCGGGGCTGGTCCGAAACTTCGCGGCTGTCCCAGCGTGCGGCATCCGTCCACTCGATGAGCGGCACGGTCTGCGGCGTGCGCGGGTTGTACGAAGGGCCCGCGGGCGGCGTGCGGGTCACGCGGTAAGGGCCGGGCGGCTCGTTGGCGCGGTCGCGTGCGGGGCGGACCTGGTCTTCGTCCCAGGGCGCGGGGCCGTCGCCGGTGTCGAGCCAGTTCGGGTCGGCACGGTAGGCACGCGCCAGTGCAAGCACGCTCATCGAACGGCTGGTGTCGCCGCGCTCGATCTTCGAAATGCTCGACTGCTTGACGCCCGACACGGCTTCCGCCTGCTTCTGCGTCATCTTGGCGAATTTGCGCGCTGCAAGGGCGCGGCTGGCAATGCTGTCCATGCGCCGGGATTTAAGCTCAAATGAATATTCTGAATGGACTCTAGAATATGAAAAACAGGGAGGAAATTGCCGTGAAACCACGCGAGTTGGTACAGGCGCTGAGAGCCATGGGGCTCACGCAGAAGCAGATCGAGGCGAGAACAGGTATTCCGCAGCCGACGGTCAGCAAGATCGGCCTCGGGCGGGTGCGCGACGTGATGTCGCGCCACTACCTGGCGCTGTTGAAGGTCTATGAGCAGGAGGTGACGGGCCAGCTCGTGCAGCCGGCCCGGGTCTACACGCCGCGCAAGCGGGCCGGCGAGTGAAGCGGTGCGCCGCCTTCCATTGCCGTCGGGGCCGCGCCTCGACCGCGTGTTGTGCGTGCTGCTGGCGCTGCTGTCGGTCTTGTCCTTGATCTACGGGCTGTGCGCCGCGAGGCCGGCCTTTTCGGGCGCGGGCGTGTTCGGCCTGGCCGGTGCGCTGCAGGCCGCGATGGTGCTGCTGGACGGCGATGCGCTCAGGCGCTCGCGTGCGGTTCGGGCGGCGTTAAGGCGAGAGTGGCGCTGACGCGCACGCAGTCCTTGATGTGCTGCTCGCCCAGCGCGCGCAGCGCGGCATAGCCGAGCGCCGCCGAAACGATCTGCCCGGCGATGGGAACGTATTTGGTCGCCTGCTTGGCCGTCAGGCGCACGCCCGCATGCTTGGCCAGCCGGATCAGCAGGTCGCGCGTGACCAGCCGCCCCACCAGCAGGGCGCCCACCGTGGTGGCTGCTTTCTGGATGCGCTCGCGCTGGTGCGGCGCGAGCCGTTCGACCTGGGTGACCGACAGGCCGAACTCGGCGCTGATCTGCGGCACCAGCCGCGAGAGCAGCGCCGCGTCGGCCATCCAGTCGACGCCGGGCAGGGGCACGGCGCTTGCCGCGGCTGCCATGAGGGCCTTGCGGCCGATCAGCCGGCGCGCGCGGTGCACGGCGGCGACGAGCTTCTCGTCACCCCGGGCCAGTTCGATGGCAGACGGCATCCAGTGCCCCTTTCAGGTTCCAGGTTGGGTCAGGCCGCGAGCGCTTCGAGCTGGTCCGACAGGGCCAGCCAGCGCTCCTCGAGGCGGCCGATTTCGTCGTTCAGTGCCTTCAGCCGCTTGCCGGCTTCGGCAATCTCGGCGGAAGGCAGCGGCTGGCTCATGCGGGCCTCGAGCGCGGCGCGCTCGGTGCCGGCGGCGGCCAGGCGTTCGTCGATCTGGGCGATCTCGCGCTTGATCGGCTTGGCCTGGTCGCTGCGCTGCTGGCGCTCCTGGGCGTCCTGCTTGCGCTGCTGCGGCGCGGCGGGCGCGGCCACCGGCGCGGCGGCTGCGGCGGCCGCGGCCGAGACGGCTTCGCGCGTGGCGACCTTGGCTTCTTCGCGCAGGCGCTTGGCTTCGTCGAGCAGGTAGCGCTGGTAGTCGTCCAGGTCGCCGTCGAAGTCGCCGACCACGCCGCGGCCGACCAGCCAGAACTCGTCGCACACCGAGCGCAGCAGCGCACGGTCGTGGCTCACCAGCATCAGCGTGCCCTCGAACTCGTTGAGCGCCACGGCCAGGGCCTCGCGGGTGGCCAGGTCCAGGTGGTTGGTGGGTTCGTCCAGCAGCAGCAGGTTGGGGCGCTGCCACACCATCATCGCGAGCACGAGGCGGGCTTTTTCGCCGCCGCTCATGGTGCCCACGGGCTGCTTGACCATGTCGCCGCTGAAGTTGAAGCTGCCCAGGAAGCCGCGCAGGGCCTGCTCGCCGGTGGCTTCCTTGGCATTGCTGCCGAGCTCGCGCGCCATGCGCACCATGTGCTCGAGCGGGGTGTCCTGCGGGCGCAGCACATCGAGTTCCTGCTGCGCGAAGTAGCCGATGTTCAGGCCCTTGCCCTCGGTCACCTGGCCGGCCAGCGCGCCCATTTCGCGCGCGATGGTCTTCACCAGCGTCGACTTGCCCTGGCCGTTGGCGCCCAGGATGCCGATGCGCTGCCCGGCCAGCACCGAGCGGCTCACGCCGCGCAGGATGGTCTTGGGCTCTTCGTTCTCGATCTCATAGCCGAAGCTCGCGTTGGTGATCGACAGCATCGGGTTGGGAATGTTGCCGGGCTCCTTGAACTCGAAGGTGAAGTCGGCTTCGGCCAGCAGCGGCGCCACGCGCTCCATGCGCTCCAGCGCCTTGACCCGGCTCTGCGCCTGCTTGGCCTTGCTGGCCTTGGCCTTGAAGCGGTCGATGAACTTCTGCAGGTGGGCGATCTTGTCCTGCTGCTTCACGAAGGCCTGCTGCTGCTGCTCCATCTGCAGCGCGCGCATGTCCTCGAACTTGCTGTAGTTGCCGCCGTAGCGCGTGAGCTGGGCGTTGGCGATGTGCAGGGTGACGTCGGTCACGGCGTCGAGGAACTCGCGGTCGTGGCTGATGACGATCATGGTGCCGGGGTACTTCTGCAGCCAGGCTTCGAGCCAGACCAGGGCGTCCAGGTCCAGGTGATTGGTGGGTTCGTCGAGCAGCAGCAGGTCGCTCGGGCACATCAGCGCGCGGGCCAGCTGCAGGCGCATGCGCCAGCCGCCCGAGAAGCTGTTGACCGGCTCGTCGACCTCGTGCGCCTTGAAGCCCAGGCCCAGGATCAGCGCCTGCGCGCGCGGCACGGCGTCGTGCTCGCCGGCGTCGGCCAGGTCGGTGTAGGCGTGGGCCAGCTGCATGCCGATGTCGGCGTCGTCGGGGTTCTCGGCGTAGGCGGCCTCGATGGTGGCGAGCGCCTCGCGCAGCTCGGTGAGGCGGGTGTCGCCGCCGACCACGAAGTCGGTGGCCGACTCGTCCGTCTCGGGCATGTTCTGCGCCACCTGGGCCATGCGCCACTGCTTGGGCACGTAGAAATCGCCGCCGTCTTCGTGCAGCGTGCCGTTGAGCAGGGCGAACAGGGTCGACTTGCCGGCGCCGTTGCGCCCCACCAGGCCGACCTTTTCACCGGGGTTGAGGGTGACGGTGGCGCCGTCGAGCAGGACCTTGGCGCTGCGGCGAAGAATGACGTTTTTGAGAGTGATCATGAAAAAGAACCGTAGGGGCGATTATCCCGCCCGGCCCCTCCGGCTCGTCGAAAAGGGGCTTGGGCGCGGGGGAATCGCCCGGTAAAGGGGGATTCGCAGCCAGTTGCTGCGAGAAAGCGGCTGAAAGGGGGCGTGGACTGGCGCAGCTAACGCACGCCGGCACCGGCCCTCATGGCGCGGTGAGCGACGCCAGGGCCGCGCGGGTCACGAGCAGCACCTGGTCTTCGCCCGCGGAGGTTTCGAGCCACACCACCTCCAGCTGCGGAAACGCCGCCTCGAAGTAGTCGCGCTCGTTGCCGATTTCCAGCACCAGCACCGCCTGCTCGCTCATGCGCGAAGGCGCGTCGGCGAACAGGCGGCGCACGAAATCCATGCCGTCTGCGCCGCCGGCCAGGGCCAGTTCGGGCTCGGCGCGGTATTCGGCGGGCAGCGCGGCCATGCTCGCGCTGTTGACGTAGGGCGGGTTGCACAGCACCAGGTCGTAGGGGCCGGGCAGGTTCTTCAGCCCGTCCGACTCGATCAGCGTGACGCGCGCATCCAGCTGGTGGCGGGTGACGTTGATGGCCGCCACCTCCAGCGCCGGGGTCGACAGGTCGGCCGCGTCCACGCTCACGTCCGGATAGGTGAGGGCGGCCAGCACCGCCAGGCTGCCGTTGCCGGTGCACAGGTCGAGCACGCGCCGGGTGTGCTCGCCCAGCCAGTAGTCGATGCTGCCGTCGGCAATCAGCTCGGCGATGAAGCTGCGCGGCACAATGGCGCGCTCGTCCACGTAGAAGGGCACGCCCTGCAGCCACGCTTCTTTCGTGAGGTAGGCGGCGGGCTTGCGGCTGGCGATGCGCTCGTCGATCAGCGCGGCCACCTTGGCGGCGTCGGCGGGCGACACGGGTTTGTCGGCCACGGCATCGATGTCGTCCAGCGGCAGCTTCAGCCGCCACAGCACCAGCCAGGCGGCTTCGTCGAAGGCGTTGGCGGTGCCGTGGCCGAAAGCCACGCCGGCGGCCTCGAGCTGGTTAGCGCCCGATTCGATGAGCTCGATGACGGTGCTCATGCGGCAATGGCGGCAAGCGCAGCATCGAGTTGCTTCAGCGTGCGCACGTAGATGTTCTTCAGCGTCTCGATCTCGGCCACGTCGATGTGCTCGTCGATCTTGTGGATGCTGGCGTTCACCGGGCCGAGTTCGACCACCTGCCTGCAGATCTTGGCGATGAAGCGCGCGTCGCTGGTGCCGCCGCTGGTCGACAGCTCGGTCTCGATGCCGGTCTCGTCGCGGATGGCGCCCTGCACGGCCGTGACGAGCTCGCCCGGCGTCGTCAGGAAGGGCAGGCCGCCGATGGTCCAGGCCAGGGTGCAGTCGACCTGGTGCGCGTCGAGCACGGCTTGCACGCGCTGCTGCAGCGACTCGGGGGTGGATTCGGTCGAGAAGCGGAAGTTGAAGTCGATCACCGCGCTGCCCGGGATCACGTTGCTCGCACCGGTGCCTGCGTGGAAATTGCTGATCTGCCAGCTGGTCGGCTGGAAGTAGGGGTTGCTCGCGGCGTCCCAGCCGCCGGCGGCGTTGATGGCCACCAGCTCTGCCAGCGCGGGCGCCACGGCGTGCACCGGGTTCTTCGCCAGGTGCGGGTAGGCGATGTGGCCCTGCACGCCCTTGACCGTGAGCTTGCCGCTCATGGTGCCGCGGCGGCCGTTCTTGATCATGTCGCCGCAGCGCTCCACGGCCGTGGGCTCGCCGACGATGCAGTAGTCGATGACCTCGCCGCGCGCGGCCAGCGCATTGCAGACGACGACCGTGCCGTCGACGCCGGGGCCTTCTTCATCGCTGGTGAGCAGCAGGGCCAGGGTGAGCCGGGGCTGCGGCACGGCCTGCAGGAATTCTTCGATCGAGGTGACGAATGCGGCCACCGAGGTCTTCATGTCGCAGGCGCCGCGGCCATAGAGCTTGCCGTCGCGGTGCGTGGGCGTGAACGGGTGGCTGGTCCATTGCTCGACGGGGCCGGTGGGCACCACGTCGGTGTGGCCGGCGAACACCAGCGTCTTTGTAGCGGCGGCGGCGTTGGCCGGGCGGCGCACGGCCCACAGATTGGTCACGCGGAAGTCCGCCGGGCCGCTCTCGATGGTCTCCAGCGTGAAGCCCAGTTGCGCCAGCCGCTCGCCGAGGATCTGCTGGCAGCCCGCGTCGTCGGGAGTGACCGAGGGACGCGAGATGAGTTGTTCGGCGAGCTGGAGGGTGCGGGACATGTCGAAGGGCGGAGGGAGGGGCGCTGGAAACTAGAAGCGGACGTCGAGCGTGATGTCCGTGAAGGTGGGTTCGTCGACCTGGTCGGTCAGGCTGCGGTCGTCGGCCGCCGCCTTGGGCGCGGCGCGGTTCTGCAGGCGCCACAGCAGGTTGGTGGGCGAGTCGGCCTGGGCCAGGCCTTCTTCGCGGGTCACGCGCTCTTCGGTGATGAGGCGGGCGATGTCTTCCTCGAAGGTCTGCGAGCCCTCGGCCATCGACTTCTCCATGGCTTCCTTGACGCCGGAGAAGTCGCCTTTTTCGATGAGTTCGGCCACCAGCGCGGTGTTGAGCATGACCTCGACCGCGGGCACCCGGCTGCCGGCCTGGGTGCGCAGCAGGCGCTGCGAGATCACGGCGCGCAGCGCGCCGCCCAGGTCGCCCAGCAGCGTGGCGCGCACCTCGACGGGGTAGAAGCCCAGGATGCGGTTGAGCGCGCGGTAGCTGTTGCTGGCGTGCAGCGTGGCCACGCACAGGTGGCCCGACTGCGCGTAGGCGATGGCGGCCGTCATGGTCTCGCGATCGCGGATTTCACCGATCTGGATCACGTCGGGCGCCTGGCGCAGCGCGTTCTTCAGCGCGACATGCAGCGAGGCGGTGTCGCTGCCCACGTCGCGCTGGTTCACCACCGACTTCTTGTTGGTGAAGGTGAACTCGATCGGCTCTTCGACCGTGATGATGTGGCCGCTGGCGTTCTCGTTGCGGTAGTCCAGCATCGAGGCCAGCGTGGTGGTCTTGCCCGCGCCCGTGGCGCCCACCATCAGGATCAGCCCGCGGCGTTCCATGATGAGCGTCTTCAGGATGTCGGGCAGGTTCAGGTCGGCAAAGCGCGGAATGGTGTGGCTGATGTAGCGCACCACCACCGCATAGGAGCCGCGCTGGCGCATGGCGCTGATGCGGTAGTTGCCGGTGCCCTCGAGGGCCAGCGCCATGTTGAGTTCGCCGGTGCTCTCCAGTTCCTGGATGCGCTCGGGCGGCGCCACCTCGGACAGCAGCGCCAGCGGCGCCGTGGCCGGCAGCACCTGCGCGTTGATGGGCACGCAGTTGCCATTGATGCGGATCAGCACCGGGGAGTGGGCTGACAGATAGATGTCGGAGGCCCTGCGCTCGGCCATCAGGCGAAGGATTCGCTCCATCATGTTCATCGGTCTCTCTCCTCGGGGTGCTGTTGTTCTCTCAGGCGGAAAGGCGCTCGCTCCGGGGGAGCGGTCAGTCTCGCAGCAGATCGTTCAGGCTGGTCTTGGAGCGGGTCTGCGCGTCGACCGTCTTGACGATGATCGCGGCGTAGGTGCTGTAGTCCTGGCCCGACTTGGTCTTCTTGGGCAGGTTGCCGCTGATGACCACGCTGCCGCTCGGCACGCGGCCGTAGGAGATTTCGCCGGTGTCGCGGTTGAAGATGGGGGTGCTCTGGCCGATGTACACGCCCATGCCGAGCACGGAGTTCTCTTCGACGATCACGCCTTCGACCACTTCGGAGCGCGCGCCGATGAAGCAGTTGTCCTCGATGATGGTCGGGTTGGCCTGCAGGGGCTCGAGCACGCCGCCCAGGCCCACGCCGCCCGACAGGTGCACGTTGGCACCGACCTGCGCGCACGAACCCACGGTGGCCCAGGTGTCGACCATGGAGCCCTCGCCCACGTAGGCGCCGATGTTCACGTACGAGGGCATCAGGATCGCGCCCTTGGCGATGTAGCTGCCGCGGCGGGCCACGGCCGGCGGCACGATGCGCACGCCCGATTCCTTCAGCTCGCTGGCCGACAGGTGCGAGAACTTGGTCGGCACCTTGTCGTAGAAGCCGAGCGAGCCGGCCTGGATCTGCTCGTTGTCCTTCAGGCGGAACGACAGCAGCACGGCCTTCTTGATCCACTGGTGCACGGTCCACTGGCCCACGCCTTCGCGGGTGGCCACGCGCAGCTTGCCGTTGTTGAGTTCGGTGATGACGTGATCGACGGCGTCGCGCACTTCGGCCGACGAGGCGGAGGGCGAGATGTTGGCGCGGTCTTCCCACGCGGCGTCGATGATTTGTTGCAGTTGCTGGGTCATGGAGAAGGTCTCGTGTGAAAAATGGGAGCCGGGGCGCGGTTCAGCGGGGGCCGGCCGTGTTGTCGTTGCAGAAGCGAACGATGCGCTCGGCGGCCTCGACGCACTCGGCCGTCTCGGCCACCAGCGCCATGCGGATGCGGCCCCGGCCGGGGTTGGCGCTGTGGCTGGTGTCGCGCGCCAGATAGCTGCCCGGCAGAACCGTGACATTGTATTGAGCGTAGAGCGCACGGGCGAAGGCTTCGTCGTCGCCAGCCCACACCTGGGGCACGCCGGCCCAGAGGTAGAAACTGGCGTCGGGCAGCCGCACGTCGAGCACCGGTTCGAGCAGCGGCGTGACGGCCGCGAACTTGGCGCGGTACATGGCGCGGTTCTCGACCACGTGGGCCTCGTCGCCCCAGGCCGCGATGCTGGCCGCCGCCACGGTGCCGCTCATGGCGCTGCCGTGGTAGGTGCGGTAGAGCAGGAACTTCTTGATGATGGCCGCGTCGCCGGCCACGAAGCCGCTGCGCAGGCCGGGCACGTTGCTGCGCTTGGAAAGCGAGGTCAGCGTGATCAGGTTCCTGAAGTCGGGCCGGCCCAGCTTCGCCGAGGCCTCCAGGCCGCTGAGCGGCGGCTCGTCGCGGAAGTAGATCTCGCTGTAGCACTCGTCGGCCGCGATCACGAAGCCGTGGCGGTCCGACAGGGCGAAGAGCTTCTTCCATTCGTCGAGCGACATCACCGCGCCGGTCGGGTTGCCCGGCGAGCACACGAACACCAGCTGGGTGCGTGCCCAGACCGCTTCGGGCACGCTGTCCCAGTCGACCGCGAAATTGCGCGCGGGAATGCTCGGCGCGTAGTACGGCTCGGCGCCCGACAGCAGGGCCGCGCCCTCGTAGATCTGATAGAACGGATTGGGCGAGATCACCACCGGCTGCGGCGACACGGTGGCGTCGATCACGGTCTGGGCCAGCGAGAACAGCGCCTCGCGCGAGCCGTTGACCGGCAGCACCTGGGTGGCCGGGTCGAGCGCCAGGCTGTAGCGTGTCTGGAGCCAGTCGGTGAAGGCGGTGCGCAGCTTCAGGTCGCCGGCGGTGGCCGGGTAGGCCGCCAGCGCGCCCAGGCTGTTGCTCAGCGCCTCCTTGATGAACGCCGGCGTGGCGTGCTTGGGTTCGCCGATTCCCAGGCTGATGGCGGGGAATTCGGGGTTGGGCGTGACGCCCGCGAACAGTTGCTTCAGCCGCTCGAAGGGATAGGGCTGCAACCTGGAGAGCAAGGGATTCATGGCCCGGATTATCGGCGACAGCCCGGGCCGCCGATGGCGGCCGGCAGGGCTTCAGCAGAGCGGGTGGTTGAACTGGCCGATCATGTTGGCGAAGTTCTGGTTGTAGCGGTTGGCCGAGTTGACGATGCTGGAACTGCGCATGTGCGCCGGCAGCCGGGCCATCGCACCGCTTTCCTTGCGCTTGAACACGCCGTCCTTGATGTCCTTGGCCATCGAGCGCGACTGGCCGATGAACTCGTTGATCTTCAGCATGCCGCCGTCGCAGACCTTGCCGCTCTTGGCCGACTGCTCGCCCATCTTCCTGCTCCAGCCCTCGGCCGACTGCGCCACCAGCGCCAGCGAAGCCTCGAAGGCAGCCAGCGCCTTGGGGTCGTTGGGCGATTCGAACAACGCATTGGCGTCGGCGTGGTTGAGCTTGCCGTGGTAGATGAGCCCGGCGCGGTAGTAGGCGGCGGTGTCTTTCGGAGCCTTCTCGAAGGCCTCCTTGGTCAGCGCCCGGTCGCGGGCGCTCAGGCCGTCGTCGAACGCGGCCTCGGCCTTCGCGACGCTGGTGAGCGCGGCCAGGTAGTCGGTGTTCATCTGGCGGGCCTTGTCGCCGTTGTCGGCAAGGTAGCCCTTGGAGTTGGCATAGTTGTTGAGATCGCGGCTCAGCGGCGAAAGCACCTTGAGCGCGGCGGAAAACGCCTTGGCCGATTCATCGATCTCGGGCATCGGGGCGCCGATGGCCGCGGCGGTGTCGAGCTTCTTCGCCGAGCGGTCGATCAGGATGTCGTTCTGGATGCGCAGGCTGGTCAGCGGCGCCTTGGCCTGCAGCAGCGGCACCTGTTGCGCGATGTATTCCTCGCGCGCCTGCTGGAACGAGGTGCGCAGGTTGTTCGATACGTCGACGTAGATGTTGTATTTCTCGATCTGCTGCTGCTCGGTGTCGGCGGGCGCGGCTTTGGCCTGCGGGGCCGCGCCTGTCCTGTCGGCCGGTGCCGTCTTGTCGCCGCAGCCGGCCAGCAGTGCCGATGCCGCGAAGAGCGACGCGCCCAGGGCAGTTTTCCAGTTCCAGTGATTCATTCTTTCTTCTCCTCCGTTAAAAAGAAACGCGCAGACATGCCTGGCCGGCAGGGCCGGCCAGGCGGGAACATTGGGGGGGCGGCAGGGGCGCTCAGGCCGCGCTGCGCCGGTAGAAGGCCAGCGAGCCGGCCAGCGCCAGCAGCATGCCGCCGCAGGCGCG
Source organism: Variovorax sp. PMC12 (assembly GCF_003019815.1). Taxonomy (NCBI): domain Bacteria; kingdom Pseudomonadati; phylum Pseudomonadota; class Betaproteobacteria; order Burkholderiales; family Comamonadaceae; genus Variovorax; species Variovorax sp. PMC12. The sequence continues at coordinate 1,304,318 of NZ_CP027773.1, read as the reverse complement.
GTCGATCCAGCGGGTGGCCGACACGGTCAGAAGCCGGATCGCGCGGGCGCCGACGAAGGCATAGGCCAGCATCACGGCCATGTCCAGGCCCGCGAATATCAGCGCAATGATCAGGTACTGCGGTGCCTGCGCAGCCGAAGGATCGATGAACTGCGGCAACAGCGCCGAGCAGAAGATGTAGCCCTTCGGATTGGTTACCGCCACCAGGAAGGACTTGAAGAAGATCCGGCGGCTTTCGCCCGCCGTCACCGATGCGGCGGCATCGGCCGTGGGCAGGTGCAAGCCGCCCTTGGAGCGCAGCATGCGCAGGCCCAGCCATGCCAGGTACGCCGCGCCGACCCACTTCAGCATCGAGAACCAGAACTCCGACGCCGCCAGCAGCGCGCCCAGCCCGAGCGCCACGGCGCCCACCAGCACGAAGTCGGAAAGCACCGCGCCGAGCATGCCCGGCAGCGCGCGCCGCACGCCGTGCCGCGATCCGTTGCTCAGCGCCAGCAGCACCGTGGGGCCGGGCGTGGCGATGGCGGCGAAGGCCACGATGGCGAACAGCAGGGCGGTGGCGAGCGTCATCGTGGGTCTCCTTCGCGTCAGATCTTCTTGACCAGAACCTGGCTCTTGCGGTCCCAGTTGTACTTGCGCTTGCGGGCCTCGGGCAGCCAGTCGGGGTTGACCTGCTGGAAGCCGCGCTTGAGGAACCAGTGCATGGTGCGCGTGGTGAGCACGAAGATGCTGTCCAGGCCCATGGCCTTGGCGCGGTGCTCGATGCGCTTGAGGATGCGTTCGCCGTCGCCTTGCGACTGCGTATGCGGCGACACCGTGAGCGCGGCCATCTCGGCAGTGCGCTCCTCGGGGTAGGGGTAGAGCGCCGCGCAGCCGAAGATCACGCCGTCGTGCTCGATCACCGTGTAGTGGCCCACGTCGCGCTCGATCTCGTTGCGGTCGCGCTTGACCAGCGTGCCGTCGCGCTCGAAGGGCTCGATCAGCTGCAGGATGCCGCCGATGTCGTCCACCGTGGCCTCGCGCAGGCTTTCGAGCTTCTCGTCGATCACCATGGTGCCGACGCCGTCGTGCACGTAGACCTCGAGCAGCAGCGAGCCGTCGAGCGCGAACGGCAGGATGTGGTTGCGCTCCACGCCGGCCTTGCAGGCTTTCACGCAGTGCTGCAGGTAGAAGGCCGTGTCCGTCGGCTTCTGCGGCGGCGGCAGCGAGGCGAGCAGCTTTTCGGCGGCGTCCAGCGGCAGTTCGGTGTCGATGGGGTTGTCTTCGCTTTCGGGCAGCTCGCTGTCCATGCGGATGCCCGGGATCTCCGTCAGGAAGATCAGCTTGTCGGCCTGCAGCGAGATGGCCACGCTGGTAGCGACTTCTTCCATCGTCAGGTTGAAGGCCTCGCCGGTCGGCGAGAAGCCGAAGGGCGACATGAGCACCATCGCGCCGAAGTCGAGCGTGCGGCGGATGCCCGCCGCGTCCACCTTGCGCACCAGGCCCGAATGCTTGAAGTCGACGCCGTCGACCACGCCCACGGGGCGCGCGGTGATGAAGTTGCCGGAGATCACGCGCACCGTCGAGCCGGCCATCGGCGTGTTCGGCAGGCCCTGGCTGAAGGCGGCCTCGATCTCGTAGCGCAACTGGCCCGCGGCTTCCTGGGCGGAGTCGAGCGCCACTTCGTCGGTGATGCGGATGCCGTGCGAGTACTTTGCCTCGTGGCCCTTGGCCGCGAGCTGTTCGTTGACCTGCGGGCGGAAGCCGTGCACCAGCACGATCTTGACGCCCATGCTCTGGATCAGCGCCAGGTCTTGCGCGATGTTCTGCAGCTTGCCCGCCGCGATCGCCTCACCCGCCAGCCCGACCACGAAAGTCTTACCGCGATGCGTGTGGATGTAGGGCGCGACCGAGCGGAACCAGGGCACGAAGGTGAAATTGAAGACGGTGGACATGGGGCGTGATTGTGCATTCATGAAAAGGCGTTTGCCTGACCTGGCCGAAGTCGGGCGGCCATGCCCCGCTCGCACCGATAATCGACGGTTTGCCCGCCGCGCCGGTTCCGACGACTGTTTCCCCTTGACGACCTCGACACCCCTTCGCATCGAATTCCCCGAATCGCTTCCTGTCTCGGGCAGGCGCGACGAGATCATGGCCGCCATCTCGGCGCACCAGGTCGTGATCGTGTGCGGTGAAACCGGCTCGGGCAAGACCACGCAGCTGCCCAAGATCGCGCTCGCCCTGGGGCGCGGCAAGCTCAACGCCGAGCCCGGCAAGGGCCGGCTGATCGGCCACACGCAGCCGCGGCGCATTGCCGCCAGCTCGGTGGCCAAGCGCATCGCGGAAGAACTGAAGACGCCGCTGGGCGACGTGGTCGGCTTCAAGGTGCGCTTCCAGGACCGCCTGTCGCGCGATGCCTCGGTCAAGCTCATGACCGACGGCATCTTGCTGGCCGAGACGCAGACCGATCCGCTGCTGAAGGCCTACGACACCCTCATCATCGACGAGGCGCACGAGCGCTCGCTGAACATCGACTTCCTGCTGGGCTACCTGCGCGAGATTCTTCCGCGCCGGCCCGACCTGAAGGTGATCGTCACCTCGGCCACTATCGACGCCGACCGCTTCGCGCAGCATTTCGCCTCGGCCAAGGGGCCGGCGCCGACCATCATGGTGTCGGGCCGCACCTTCCCGGTGGAGCAGCGCTACCGCCCGTTCGAGGAGTCGCGCGAGCACGACCTGAACGACGCCATCGCCGATGCGGTCGACGAGCTCTGGCGCGACCCGCACAACGCGGGCGACATCCTGGTCTTCCTGCCCGGCGAGCGTGAGATCCGCGAGGCCGCCGACCACCTGCGCCGCCACGTCAGCCACCAGCCGCTGTTCCGCAGCGCCGAGGTGCTGCCGCTGTTCGCGCGGCTGTCGGGCCCCGAGCAGGACCGCATCTTCGAAAGCCACAACGGCCGGCGCATCGTGCTGGCCACCAACGTGGCCGAGACCTCGCTCACGGTGCCGGGCATCCGCTACGTGATCGACACCGGCACCGCGCGCGTCAAGCGCTACAGCTTCCGCAGCAAGGTCGAGCAGCTGCTGGTCGAGCCGATCAGCCAGGCCGCGGCCAACCAGCGCGCGGGGCGCTGCGGGCGGGTGGCGAACGGCATCTGCATCCGCCTGTACGACGAGAAAGACTTCGAAGGCCGCCCGCGCTTCACCGATCCAGAAATCCTGCGTTCGTCGCTGGCTGGCGTCATTTTGCGGATGAAGTCGCTGCGGCTGGGCGACGTGGCGCGTTTTCCGTTCCTCGAGGCGCCGTCGCCGCGCGCGATTGCCGACGGCTACCAGTTGCTGAACGAGCTTGGCGCGGTCGACGACGCCAACGAACTCACGCACACCGGCGCCGAGCTGTCGCGGCTGCCGCTCGACCCGCGCGTGGGCCGCATGATCCTGGAAGCCCGCGCGCGCGGCGCGCTCGAAGAAGTGCTGATCATCGCCTCGGCCCTCAGCGTGCAGGACGTGCGCGACCGCCCGATGGACGCGCAGCAGCAGGCCGACCAGGCGCACTCGAAATTCGACGACGAGAAAAGCGAGTTCAGCGGCTACCTGCGGCTGTGGAAGTGGATCGCCGACGCGCGCGGCGGCCACGGCGACACCCACAAGCTCAGCAACCGCCAATACGAGCAGCTGCTGCGCCAGAACTTCATCAACATCCGCCGTGTGCGCGAATGGCGCGACATCCACTCGCAGCTGCTCACGGTGGTCACCGAGCACAAGTGGCGCCTCAACGCCGAGCCCGCGGGCTACGAGCCGCTGCATCTGTCGATGCTCGCCGGCCTGCTGGGCAACGTGGGCTGGAAGCTCGAGGACGACGAGGCGTACCTGGGCGCGCGCGGCATCAAGTTCTACAAGCACCCTGGTGCGCACCTTAAGAAGAAGCCGGGCCGCTGGATCGTGGCGGCCGAACTGGTCGAGACCACGCGGCTCTTCGGGCGCGGCATCGCCAACATCGAACCGCAGTGGCTCGAACAGGTGGCGGGGCATCTGCTGAAGAAGCAGCTGCTCGACCCGCACTGGGAGAAGAAGGGCGCGCAGGTCTCGGCGCTGGAGCGCGCCACGCTGTACGGCCTGGTGGTCTACAGCGGGCGGCGCGTCGACTTCACCAAGGTCGATCCGGTTGCGGCGCGCGAAATATTCATCCGCGAGGCGCTGGTGGGCGGGCAGTGGGAAAGCAAGTTCCCTTTCCTCACGGCCAACCGCAAGCTGGTGCGCGAGGTCGAGGGACTGGAGCACAAGTCGCGCCGGCAGGACGTGCTGGTCGACGACGAGCTGATCTTCGCCTTCTACGACGCGCAACTGCCCGCCGACGTGGCGAGCGGCATCACCTTCGAGAACTGGTATCGCCACGCCTCCAAAGAGCAGCCGCGCCTGCTGTACCTGACGCGCGACGAGCTGATGCGCCATCAGGCGGCGGGCATCACCACCCAGTCATTCCCGCCGACGCTGCGCCTGGGCGGCGTGGATTGCGCCGCGAGCTATCTGCACGAGCCGGGCGACGCGAAGGACGGGCTCACGGTCAGCGTGCCGCTGTTCGTGCTCAACCAGGTGAGCGAGGAGCGATGCGAGTGGCTGGTGACGGGCATGCTCAAGGACAAGATCCAGGCGCTGCTCAAGAGCCTGCCGCAGCGCCCGCGTTCGAGGCTGGTGCCTTTGCCCGAGTCGGCCGGCAAGCTGGCGGAAGAGTTGTCCGCGCCGGAGCTGTTCGGCACCGGGTCGCTGACCGACGTGCTGCTCAAGCGCGTGCGCGACATGACCAGCATCGACGTCAAGCGCGCCGACTTCAAGCTCGACATGCTGCCGCCGCATCTGTTCATGAACCTGCGCGTGATCGACGAGCATGGGCGGCAGTTGGGCATGGGGCGCAATCTTGGTGCGCTGAAGGCCGAACTCGGTGCGCAGGCGCGCGGCGCGTTCCAGGCGCTGGCGGGGCTGAACGTGAAGGCGTCGCCGGACAGGAAGGAAGCAGCCTCGCCGGACCAGGGCTCCAGGGCCCCAGCCAAGGCTGCCAGCGCACCCGCCGCCGCGTTGCCGGCCGGCCAGCGCTACACGGGCTGGACCTTCGGCGAACTGCCCGAACTGATGGAAGTGCGGCGCGGCTCGCAGTCGCTGATTGGCTTCCCGGCGCTGCGCGACGAAGGGGACGCCGTGACCATCGAGGTGTTCGACGAGCCGGCCGTGGCCGCCGCCAAGCACCGCGCCGGCCTGCGCCGCCTGTTCGCGCTGCAGCTGAAAGACGCGCTCAAGTACCTCGAGAAGAACATCCCGGACCTGCAGAAGATGTCGGTGGCGTACATGCCGCTGGGCACGTCGGAGGAGCTGCGCACCCAGATCATCGACGTGGCGATCGACCGTGCCTTCCTGCAGGAACCGCTGCCGACCGACGAATTCGCGTTCAGGAAGCGGCTCGACGAAGGCCGTGGCCGGCTCACGCTGATCGCGAACGAAGTGGCGCGGCTGGCCTCGGCCATCCTCGTCGAATACGCCGCCGCGGCGCGCAAGATCAAGGACACGAAGATCCAGCCCGACGCGGTGCAGGACGCCGCGCAGCAGCTGCAGCGGCTGGTCGGCAAGCGCTTCATCGCCGATGCGCCGTGGACGCAGTTGCAGCACTTCGCGCGCTACCTCAAGGCCATCGTGCTGCGGCTCGACAAGCTGCGCGCCGACCCCGCGCGGGACGCGGCGAAGCTCGCCGAACTCAAGCCGCAAGACCAGCGCTACTGGCGCCTGGTGGCCGAGCGCAAGGGCGTGGTGGACGACCGCATGCTCGAATTCCGCTGGCTGCTGGAGGAACTGCGCGTGAGCTTCTTCGCCCAGGAACTGCGCACGCCGCAGCCGGTGAGCGTGAAGCGGCTGGACAAGGCCTGGGCGCAGCTGCAGGCCTGAGCGCCGAGGGGCGCCGCGGTGGACGAAAAAAAAGCCCGCGGATGCGGGCTTTTTCTTCATGGGCCGGCCGTGCCTATATGCGTCCCATGAGCACGAGGATGACGACGATCAGCACGATCAGGCCTACGCCGCCGCTGGGACCATAGCCCCAGGACCGGCTGTAGCCCCAGCTCGGCAGCGCGCCAATCAGTATCAGGATCAGGACGATCAGCAGAATGAACGAGAGCGACATGTTTTCTCCAGGGCGTTGTTGTGATGAGCCTTCATGCTCACCCCGCCATGTCGCGCGGGGCGCCGGATAGCCGCCCCTTCGGTGGTCAGCCAACGTCCTACCGCTGGTGTCGGCGCTCTGCAGGCGTCAGAGTCGCGCGAGCCGCTCCAGGGCCGAGAGCAGCGTCTCGTCCTTCTTGGCGAAGCAGAAGCGCACCACGCGCTGGTCGAAGCCGTTGCCGTAGAACGCCGACAGCGGGATCGCCGCCACGCCGATCTCGCTCGTGAGCCAGAGGCAGAAGTCGGCCTCCGAAAGCTCGCTCACCGCCGAGATGTCGACGCACTGGAAGTAGCTGCCCTCGCTGCGCAGCAGCCTGAAGCGGGTTTTCTCGGCCAGGCCGGCGGCGAACAGGTCGCGCTTGCGCTCGTAGAAGGCGGGCAGCTCGAGGTAGGGCGCGGGCTCGGCCATGTAGCGCGCGAGCGCATGCTGCATCGGCGTGTTCACGGTGAACACGTTGAACTGGTGCACCTTGCGGAACTCGGCCATCAGCGGCGCGGGCGCCGCCACGAAGCCGACCTTCCAGCCGGTGACGTGGTAGGTCTTGCCGAAGCTGCTGACGATGAAGCTGCGCGCCGCCAGGCCCGGGAAGCGCGCCACGCTCTCGTGGCGCGCGCCGTCGAACACCATGTGCTCGTAGACCTCGTCGCTGATCACGAACACGTCGGTGGGCGCGAGCAGTTCCTCGAGCTTGCGCATCTCGGCCTCGGTCCAGACGGTGGCGCTCGGGTTGTGCGGCGTGTTGATGATGATGGCGCGCGTGCGCGGCGTGAGCGCGGCGGCGATCTTGTCGAAGTCGGGGCGGAAGGTGCCGGGGATGAGCGGCACGCGCACCACGCTGCCGCCGGCCAGCTCGATGTTGGGCACGTAGCTGTCGTAGCAGGGCTCCAGCACGATCACCTCGTCGCCCGGGCGCACCACGGCCAGGATGGCCGTGATGATGGCCTGCGTGGCGCCGGCGGTGACGGTGATCTCTGTGGCCGCGCTGTAGCCGTGGCCGTAGAGGGCAGAGATCTTGGCGGCGATGGCCTCGCGCAGCGCCGGTATGCCCGGCATCGGCGGGTACTGGTTGTGGCCGGCGGCCATGGCCGCCGTCACGTCCTCGAGCAGCTTCGGGTCGCAGTTGAAATCCGGAAAGCCCTGGCCGAGGTTGACCGCGTTCTTCTCGGCCGCCAGCGTCGACATGACCGTGAAGATGGTGGTGCCGACGGAGGGCAGCTTGGTGCCCACTTCGGGCGTGCGCGGGGCGTGAACTGTGCTCATAGCTCGTAATCTTGTTGGTGGCCGCTTAGGGCTTTGGCTATCAGGTTGCGGTCGAGGCGGTCGGAGAGCAGCTCGGCGAACTTGAAGACGAAGTTGCGCAGGTAGGCGCTGCGCTTGAAGGCGACGCGGGCAATATTCTGGCCGAACACATGGCCCATGGGGCGCACCACGAGGTCGGCGTTCGACTCGTCCCGCACCGCCATCTCGGCCACGATGCCCACCCCCAGGCCAAGGCGCACGTAGGTCTTGATCACGTCGGAGTCGATGGCTTCGAGCGCGATGCGCGGCGTGAGCTTCTTCTGCGCGAAGGCGTGGTCGATGCGCGTGCGGCCGGTGAACGACGGGTGGTAGGTGATGATCGGCTCGCTGGCCAGGTCTTCGAGCGAGATGCGCTCCTTGGCCGCGAGCGGATGGTCCTTGGGCAGCACCAGCACGTGCTGCCATTCGTAGCAGGGCAGCGTCACCAGTTCGGCGTAGCCGTCGAGCGATTCGGTGGCGATGCCGATTTCCGCGATCTCGTCGATCACCATGCGCGCCACCTGGTCGGGCGAGCCCTGGTGCAGGCTCACGTTGACCTTCGGGTAGGCCTCGCGCAGGTTGGCCACGGGCACCGGCAGCACGTAGCGCGCCTGGGTGTGGGTGGTGGCGATGGAAAGGGTGCCGCTGTCCTGCGCGCTGAACTGCTCGCCGATGCGCTTGAGGTTGCCCACCTCGCGCATGATGAGCTCGATGCTGGCAATGACATGCTGGCCCGGCTCGGTCACGCGCTTGAGCCGCTTGCCGTGGCGCGCGAAGATTTCAACGCCCAGTTCTTCCTCGAGCTCGATGATGGCCTTGGAGACACCGGGCTGCGAGGTGTGGAGCGCCTTGGCCGCCTCGGTGAGGTTCAGGTTGCGCCGCACGGCTTCCTGAACAAACTTGAACTGATGCAGATTCATATCAAATTCCGTCTTATTGCGGAATTCATTATGCCTTCGGAATCTATCGAAATTGCCGCAATTCAGCTTTTGATAGCAATTTTGGCCAGCAGGTCGACCAGTTCAGGCTCTTCGCCCACGATCCGGGCCAGCGAGATGTCGATGGCGGGCCAGCGCTGGCGCAGCGCTTCGACCTGCACCGGCAGGTCTTCGCGGGCGTGCTTGCCCATGCCCAGGAACAGCGGAACGAGCCGGATGGCCGTGGCGCCGGCGGTCACCAGGGCTGCCACCGCGGTGGGGAGATCGGGCGCGGCCAGCTCCATGTAGGCGCAGGCCACCAGCGCGTCCGGCGTGCGGCTGGTCACGCGCGCGGCCACGGCCTCGATGGGTTCGCGCCAGCGCTCGTCCCGCGAACCGTGCGCCAGCAGCACAATGCCCTGGACCTGCCTTCCTCGTGCCTGCGCCGTCATCGCCGAAGCACCAGCCAGCTGAATGCCGTCAACGACATCACGGAATAGATCAGCCCCGGCGCCGCCGCCGTGAGCCACGGAGACCAGTTGCCAAGGTTGCCCAGGTAGCCGAACACGTTGTTCAGCAGGAAGAAGCTGATGCCGATCATCACGCCGCCGAACACGTAGGTCGTGATGCCGGCCTGGCGGAAGTGCAGGTAGGCGAAGGGCAGGGCGAGCACCACCATCACCAGGCACGACAGCGGATAGAACACCTTGCGCCAGAACTCGATCTCGTAGCGCTGGGCGGTCTGGCCGTTCGCGTCGAGGTGGCGGATGTAGTCGAACAGGTCGATCGTGCTCATGCGGTCGGGGCGCAGGAGGGCGACCGATACCATTTCGGCGGTCAGCGAGGTCGGCCAGTTCAGCTCGGGGAGCTTGGTGCTGACGATGTGGGCCTGGTCGGCCGAGCCCTGCGTGTCGTACTTCTGCTGGTCGACGTCGGAAAGGATCCAGTGGCCGTCGTCGCTGATGCGGGCGGAGGCCGCGAGCGTCTGCGTCTTGATGTAGCCCTTGTCGTCGAACTCGAAGATGCGCGGGCTCTTGAGCGCGCCGCCGCGGTCGATGGCCAGCACGTTCACCGCGTACGAGACATCGCCGCGCTTTTCCTTGAGCCAAGCGCCGGTGTTGCCCGCCAGCGAATAGGTGCCCTGGTAGCGCGCCTTGAGCAGTTGCCCGGTGCGCTCCGAGTTCGGCGCCACGTAGTCGCCGACCGCGAAGGTCAGCACCACGAAGCTCAGGCCCAGCAGCAGCAGGGTGCGCAGCGCGCGCCAGGGGCCCAGGCCGCTGGTGCGCAGGATGGTGTATTCCGAGCTCTGCGCGAGCCGCGCCATCACGAAGATGGAGCCGATCAGCACGGTGATGGGCAGCAGCTCGTACAGGTGGCTCGGGATCAGCAGGGCGACGTAGATCAGCGCCTGCAAGGGCCCGTAGTTCAGGCTGTCCGGCTTGCCGATGGACTGCAGTTCATCGACGAAGTCGAAGAAGAAAAAGAGGCTCAGGAAGCCCAGCGTCACGAACGCGACGGACTTCAGTACCTCCACATAGATCAGGCGTCTTATCGTTTTCACGCGGTGGGTTCGATCTTGGGTGTGGTCGCGGGCGCGGCGGCGCCGGCCTTCCTGGCGCGGCGGCCCCAGTTGTTCTGGCGCGCGCTCAACCACGCGAGGTTGATGAGGAGCACGCCGCCGTGCAGCACGAGCATGAAGCCGCCCATGCTGAAGCGGCCCGAGCTGATCCAGCTCTGGCCCAGGTTGAGCATGTTGTAGTAGATGACGAAGGCGAACAGCGCGAGCAGCAGGTTGCCGCTGCGCCCGACACGCGGATTGGCGCTGGAGACGTTCAGCGCCAGCAGCACGAAGTTGATGGCCGTCAGCAGCATGCCGATGCGCCAGGCGAGTTCGCCCCTGCTCATGTCGCTCGGGTCGGTCAGCAGCGACAGCGTGGTGCGGGCGCGCGAGGGCGTGGCGTCGTTCGTGAGGCCGTCGCTGCCGCCGGCGCGGGTGCCGTACGTCTTGAATTCGCTGATCTTCAGGCCGGTGTTGGCCATCGGCTGTTCCAGGCGCTGCCCGTTGTTGAGCAGCAGGTAGCGGGAATCGCCGATGTTCTCGATGCTGCCGCTGCGCGCCGAGGTGGTGATCTGCATGTTGCGCTCGACCGACCAGATGAAGACGTTGGTGGCCTTGGAGTTGTCCGGCGTTTCCTTGTCGATGAAGAACACCCGCACCCGGCCCGCGGATTCGCGGAATTCACCGGGCGCCACGCGCTCGATGTCGCTGCGCTGCTCGTACTGCTTGCGCATGCCGATGGTCTGCGAGTTGGCCCACGGCCAGCCGACCAGCGCCATCACCGCGATCAGGATCAGCACCGGCCAGGCGAAGCGGAACAGCGGCTGCACGAAGTCCATGAGGCCGCGGCCGCTGGAGAACCAGATCACCATTTCGCTGTCGCGGTACATGCGCGAGAGCGTGCCGACGATGGCGATGAACAGGCTCAGGCTCAGGATGGTCGGCATGTAGCCGAGCACCGTGTAGGCCATGACCAGGAACACCTCCTGCGGGTTCACACTGCCCTTGGACGCGAGCCCGAGGGTACGGATGAGCATCATGGTCATCACGATGGTGACCAGAACCACGAGGGTCGCTCCGAAGCTGCGGGACAGCTCCTTGCGTAGGGAAGAATGGAATAACATCGTTCGAGGAAAAAAAGGATTATGGACTTTCAACTCAAGACCCTCACCGTCGCCCAGGCTGCAGCCGAGAAATCCGATGTCCTGATCGTGCTCGTCGGCAGCGCTCCCCTCGCCACCAAAGACCCGCTTTCCGTGCTGGCAGCCAGTGCCCGCAAGGCCGGAGACCTGCCCGACAAGGCGGGAAAACTGCTCACGCTTTACCGTCCGGACGACGTCGTGGCGGCCCGCGTGGTGCTCGCGGCCATCGGCGACGGCAAGCCCGGCTCGGTGCGCAGCGGCGTCGCTGCGGCGGTGAATGCGGCCAAGGCCCATGCGCCCAAGCGGGTGGTCCTGGTGTTTGCGCAGCCCGCGGACGGCGCGGCGGTGGCTTGCGCCGTCACGGCGGCGGCCGACGCCAGCTATGTCTACACCACCACCAAGTCGAAGGCCGAGCCGCGCAGCATCCGGCACCTGACGGTCGGCGTGAATGACGCAACGGCTGTTACCGGCGCTTTCAACGATGCCCGTGCCACCGTGCTGGGCATCGAGCTGGCCAAGGAGTGGGGCAACCGCCCCGCCAACCACGCCACGCCCACGCTGCTGGGCGAGGCCGCCAAGGACCTGGCCAAGCTGCCGAAGATCAAGTGCGAGGTGCTGGGCCCGAAGGAAGTCGAGAAGCTCGGCATGGGCTCGTTCATGGCCGTGGCCCAGGGCTCGGCCGAGCCGCTGCGCTTCATCGTGCTGCGCTACCAGGGCGGCCCCAAGGACCAGGCCCCCGTGGTGCTGGTGGGCAAGGGCATCACCTTCGACACCGGCGGCGTCTCGCTCAAGCCGGCGGCCGAAATGGACGAGATGAAGTTCGACATGTGCGGTGCCGCGAGCGTGCTGGGCACCTTCCGCGCGCTCGGCGACATCCAGCCCGCGATCAACGTCGTCGGCCTGATCCCGTCTTGCGAGAACATGAACGACGGCCGCTCGGTCAAGCCGGGCGACGTGGTCACCAGCATGAGCGGCCAGACCATCGAGGTGCTCAACACCGACGCCGAGGGCCGCCTGATCCTGTGCGACGCGCTCACCTACGCCAAGCGCTTCGATCCGGCTGCGGTGATCGACATCGCCACGCTGACGGGCGCCTGCGTGGTGGCGCTGGGCGGCGTGCGCAGCGGCCTGTTCTCCAGCGACGAAGCGCTGGCCGCCGCGCTCGAAACCGCCGGCGAAGCTTCGCAGGACCGCTGCTGGCGCCTGCCGCTCGACGACGACTACGCCGAGGGCCTCAAGAGCAACTTCGCCGACGTGGCCAACATCGCGGGGCGTGCCGGCGGTGCCATCACCGCGGCCAAGTTCCTGCAGCGCTTTGCCGGCGACTTCGCCTGGGCCCACCTCGACATCGCGGGCACGGCCTGGAAGAGCGGGGCGGCCAAGGGTTCCACCGGGCGGCCGGTGGGGCTGCTGGTGTCGTACCTCACGAGCCGTGCCGCCGGTAACGCGCAGGCCAAGGCCCCGGCCAGGAAGGCCCGGTCCGCCAAGTGACGGAAATCGGCTTCCACTACAACGCGCCCGACAAGCTGAACTACGCCTGCCGGCTGGTTCGCAAGGCCGTCAATGCGCGCGGCCTGCGCGTCGTGGTGGTGGGTGACGCGCGCGCGCTCGACGTGGTGGATGCCGCGCTCTGGCAGCTCTCGCCGGTCGACTTCGTCGCGCATTGCCGCGGCGACGCGCCGGCCCACGTGCTGGCACGCACGCCCGTCGTTCTTTCTTCCGACGGCGCCAATGCGGCGACGTTGCCGCACCGCGAGATGCTGGTGAACCTCGGGCTCGAGGTGCCGGCCGGCTTCGAGCGCTATGAGCGCCTCATCGACATCGTGAGCGACGAAGGCAACGACCGCCAGGTCGGCCGCTCGCGCTGGCGCCACTACGCCGACCGCGGCTACGCCATCCAGCCGCACGACTTCGCAAAGAGTTCCTGACATGGCCAGCACGCTGCGCACGCCGCCCCGTTTCGTTCCCACCCTCACCACGGTGCTCGAGATCCCGGCGGAGCCCGCGAGGCCAGAGCCGCCGGAGGCCGCGCCGGCAACGCAGCCCGACCCGGCAAGCACCATGGCGTTGCCGCCGGCCGCGCAGTTCTCGCAGGCCGAAATCGTCAGCCTCGAGGAGCAACTTCTGCATCGCGTGCTGCAGCGTGTAGACCTCTCTTTGGAAGAGCGTTTGAGCGACACCGTGTCAGCTGCCGTTCAGCATCAACTCGACGCAATGGTGCCGCGTTTGCGCAATGAAATCGAAGCCGTTCTGCGTGCGCTGGTGATCGAGGCAATGGCCGCCGAACTCAGCGAAAACACAGGGTCTACGCCAGCTTCCGGCGCATAAATCCTCGGCTAAACTGCGCCGCAGGTCGGAAGGGCGTGAGGGTGCCGCTGGTCCGCGGCGCGAAACTTGCGAGGTCTAGCCGCCCGGATCACACGACCGGTTTTTTATTCTTTTCATCCAAGTTCTGGAGGTTCTCATGCAATTGAAATGGACTGCGGTCGCACTGGCTGCAATCACGCTTGTGGCTTGCGGCAAGAAAGAAGAAGCCGCTGCTCCCGCTGCAGCGCCCGCGCCAACGGCCGCTGCTCCGGCCGCCGCGCCTGCACCAGCACCTGCCGGGGACACGCTGGTCGTCAAGATCGGCCACGTTGCACCTACCAGCGGTCCCATCGCCCACCTGGGCAAGGACAACGAAATGGGCGCCAAGATGGCCATCGAAGACCTGAACGCCAAGGGCGTGAAGATCGGCGACAAGACCGCCAAGTTCGAACTGGTCGCCGAAGACGATGCTGGCGATCCGAAGCAGGGCACCGCAGTGGCCCAGAAGCTCGTCGACGAAAAGGTCAACGGCGTGGTCGGCCACCTGAACTCGGGCACCACCATCCCCGCCTCCAAGCTGTACAGCGACGCCGGCATTCCGCAGATCTCGCCTTCGGCCACGAACCCCAAGTACACGCGTCAAGGCTTCAAGACCACGTTCCGCGTGGTGGCTGACGACACGCAACTCGGCGGCACGCTGGGCAAGTACGCGGTCGACACGCTCAAGGGCAAGAACATCGCCGTGATCGACGACCGCACCGCCTACGGCCAGGGCGTCGCAGAAGAGTTCGAGAAGTCGGCCAAGGCTGCCGGCGCCACCATCGTGGGCCACGAATTCACCACCGACAAGTCGACCGACTTCAACGCCATCCTGACCAAGCTGAAGTCCGCCAAGCCCGACGTTCTGTTCTTCGGCGGCATGGACGCCGTCGGCGGCCCGATGCTCAAGCAGGTCAAGCAGCTCGGCCTGAACGTCAAGTTCATGGGTGGCGACGGCCTGTGCACCGGCGAACTTCCGAAGCTGGCTGGCGATGCCATCGGCGAAGACATGGTGGTGTGCGCTGAAGCAGGCGGCGTGGACGGCGACTTCAAGCAACCGCTGGAAGACTTCAAGGCCAAGTTCAAGACCAAGAACGGCGTGGAAGTGCAGATCTATGCACCGTACGTGTACGACGCGGTCAACGTGCTGGCCGAAGCCATGGTCAAGGCCGGTTCGTCCGACCCCGAAAAGTACCTGCCGGAAGTCGGCAAGGTGCAATACAAGGGCGTCACCGGCCCGATCGCCTTCGACGAAAAGGGCGACATCAAGAACGGCGCGCTGACGCTGTACACCTACAAGGGTGGTGTGCGCACGCAGATCGCCGTGGTGCGCTGAGTCGCGCGGCTGCCGCAAAAGAAAAAGGGCCTTCGGGCCCTTTTTTCATGTCCGCGTGAAGGCGGGGGTCAGAGCGGCGCGAGACCCGACGGCCGGTCGGCGTTGCAGTACTCGATGAAGGCATCGAGGTCGCGCGACTTGTCGAACACGGCATCGGCGCCCAGCGCGCCGCAGCGCGCCCGGATGTCAGCGGTGACGTAGTTGCTCAGCACCACGACCCGCTGGCCGGGCTTGCGCGTCTTGCAGCCCGCCAGCACGCCCAGGCCGGAGCCTTCCTTCAGGAAGAGGTCGACGATGAGGAGTTGCCAGCCGTCAGGATGCGCCGCGATCCAGGCCAGTGCGTCCGACTCGGTTTCGGCGAAGCCGACCACGCGGCCGTTGACCAGGTCCTCCAGTGCCGGGACCAGGTTGTCCCTGATGGTCTTGTTGTCCTCGACGAGGAACGTGATGAGGGCCATGCCGTGGTTTCGCTTTGAGAACCAATAGCGTAGCGTGCCTGATGCCGGCGCAGCGTAGGAGAAGGGAGACGGACGGAGAGAGCGGCGCGCGATGCGACGTTCAGTCCGCCTGTCCCGAACGGAGCTTGGCCTTGAGCTTCTCGGCCAGCGCCTGGCTCTCGTCGCGCTCGGCAGTCGCTTCGAGGCGCTTCTCGATTTCTTCGCTCAGGGCCGCGTTGACCTCGGCCAGTTTCTCGGCGGACCTGGCCAGTTTCTCCTCGAGCTGGTTCGTGTGTTCGATGGCCTGTGCCACTTCGCCGACCTGAACTTCTTCAGGCAGTTCCTGTTCGAGCACCGTGTTCACCACGGCGAGGTTGTCCGATGCCCGCTGCACGTCTGCGGCCACCTGTTCGCTCTTTTTCAGGGTGCTGTCCAGCGATGTCGTGCCACGCGGCGAGGGTTGCGGTTGTCCAGCCATCGAGGCTCCTTTGCGGGCTTGAAAGTAAAACCTTTGGATCGTACGCCAGACGAAAGTGCCTGGGGTGCCGAAGCCAGTTGTTGTAAAGCAACGCTCTTGGCGGTCATGCGGACGACAAAAAAGCCCGAGTGCTTGTGGCGACTCGGGCTTTTCCTGATCAGCAATGTTCGCGAACGGTTACGAACAATCAATCTCTGGCGGAGCAGGCGGGATTCGAACCCGCGGAGGGCTATTAACCCTCACACGCTTTCCAGGCGTGCGACTTAAACCGCTCATCCACCGCTCCTGAGCCCACGATTGTAGCAGTGTGTTCAGGCCGGATTCGAAGGTTTGCCTGCCTGGACCATGCGCATTGCCGAAGCGATGAGCGCGGCGGTCTCCGACATGTTGCTCGGCACGATCAGCGTGGTCTTGGAATCGGCCGCCACCTTGCCGTAGGCATCGACCGCGCGCTCGGCCACCTTGAGCTGGACCGCCTGTTCGCCGCCCGGCTGGCGGATGGCCGCCGCCACGCGCTCGATGGCGTCCGCCGTGGCCGTGGCCACCGCCGTGATGGCAGCCGCCTCGCCCTGGGCGTTGTTGATCTGCGCCTGCTTTTCGCCTTCCGAGCGGGCGATGAAGGCCTCGCGCTCGCCAGTGGCGATGTTGATCTGCTCCTGGCGGCGGCCTTCGGAAGCCGCGATCAGCGCACGCTTGCCGCGCTCGGCGGTGATCTGCGCCTGCATGGCCAGCAAGATTTCCTTCGGCGGCGTCAGGTCCTTGATTTCGTAGCGCAGCACCTTCACGCCCCAGTTGAGTGCGGCCTCATCGATGGCGGCCACGACCTGGGCGTTGATGACGTCGCGTTCCTCGAAGGTCTTGTCGAGCTCGAGCTTGCCGATCACGCTGCGCAGCGACGTTTGCGCGAGTTGCGTCACCGCCACGATGTAGTTCGACGAACCGTAGCTCGCGCGCATCGGGTCGGTCACCTGGAAGTACAGGATGCCGTCGACCTGCAGCTGCGTGTTGTCGCGCGTGATGCAGATCTGGCTCGGCACGTCGAGCGGGATTTCCTTCAGGCTGTGCTTGTAGGCCACGCGGTCGATGAAGGGAATCAGGAAGTTGGGGCCGGGCGTCATGGTGCCGTGGTACTTGCCCAGGCGCTCGCGCACCCAGGCGTTCTGCTGCGGCACGAACTTGACAGACTGGCTGATGAAGATGATCGCGATGACCAGGATGATGAGAGGGACCGAAAATTCCATGGTGCGCTTCCTTTTCTGAGTTCTACGGACGTACTGACTAAACCTTGTCGACAACCAGACGGCTGCCGATCACCTCGACCACCCGGTGCTCGCCGGTCGAAGGCGCGCGGCCCGCGCGGGGCACCACCGTCCACTGCGCGCCCCTGTAGCGCACGGTGGCCGTGCCGTCGGCGTTCCACGCCTCCACGTGCACGATCTCGCCGATGTCGAGGTTCAGGTCCGGGTTGGCGCCGCTGGACGGGGCGGGCGGTCGCTTGCGTTGAATGGAATACCAGGCCAGCACGGCCCCCACGCCGATCACCGAGGCCACGATCAATTGCGTGACGATGTCGAAGCCCAGGTGTGCCGAGATTGCCGCGCCGGCGAAGCCAGCGGCCAGCAACAGCAGGTAGACCGTGCCCGAAAGCAGCTCGGCCACGATGGCTGCCCCCGCGATCAGCCACCAGACGGTGGAATTCGCCATGTTGTCGACTCCTCTTCTTGCTTGTTCGATGCGCGCCATTCTGCGGCATTGCCCCCAAGCGCTTGTCCCGCGTAGGGGTACTGGCGCCGGGCCGGCGCGGCACATGCCTGCCTCCGGCGAATGGGTTGCGGCAAGCTGACCGGATTCTTCATCTGAATTCCGTACACTTCGCGCCTCGTCTCATTGCCTGACCCGGAGCCCCGCTCATGAAATTCCGCTTTCCCATCGTCATCATCGACGAGGACTTCCGCTCCGAAAACACTTCGGGCCTCGGCATCCGCGCGCTCGCGCAAGCCATCGAGACGGAGGGCTTCGAGGTGCTGGGCGTCACGAGCTACGGCGACCTGAGCCAGTTTGCCCAGCAGCAAAGCCGCGCCAGCGCCTTCATCCTGTCGATCGACGACGAGGAGTTCACCGTCGGCCCCGACCTCGATCCGGCCGTGCTGAGCCTGCGCAACTTCATCGGCGAAGTGCGCCGCAAGAACGCGGATGTGCCGATCTACATCTACGGCGAGACCAAGACCTCGCGCCACATCCCGAACGACATCCTGCGCGAGCTGCACGGCTTCATCCACATGTTCGAGGACACCCCCGAATTCGTGGCGCGCCACATCATCCGCGAGGCCAAGAGCTACCTCGAAGGCGTGCAGCCGCCGTTCTTCAAGGCGCTGATCGACTACGCGGAAGACGGCTCCTACTCGTGGCACTGCCCGGGCCATTCGGGCGGCGTGGCGTTCCTGAAGAGCCCGGTGGGCCAGATGTTCCACCAGTTCTTCGGCGAGAACATGCTGCGCGCCGACGTCTGCAACGCCGTGGAAGAACTGGGCCAGCTGCTCGACCACACCGGCCCGGTGGCGGCCAGCGAGCGCAATGCGGCGCGCATCTTCAACGCCGACCACTGCTTCTTCGTCACCAACGGCACCAGCACCAGCAACAAGATGGTGTGGCACCACACGGTGGCGCCGGACGACGTGGTGGTGGTCGACCGCAACTGCCACAAGTCGATCCTGCACGCGATCATCATGACCGGCGCGATTCCGGTGTTCATGAAGCCCACGCGCAACCACTTCGGCATCATCGGCCCCATTCCCAAGAGCGAGTTCGAGCAGAGCGCCATCAAGGCCAAGATCAAGGCCAACCCGCTGCTGGCCGACGTGGACCCCGACAAGGTCAAGCCGCGCGTGATGACGCTCACGCAGTCGACCTACGACGGCGTGATCTACAACACCGAGACCATCAAGAACATGCTCGACGGCTACGTCGACACGCTGCACTTCGACGAAGCCTGGCTGCCGCATGCCGCCTTCCACCCGTTCTACGGCGCCTACCACGCGATGGGCAAGCGCCGCGTGCGCCCGAAGGAATCGCTGGTGTTTGCCACCCAGTCCACCCACAAGCTGCTCGCGGGCATCAGCCAGGCCAGCCACGTACTGGTGCAGGACTCGCAGAACCGCCAGCTCGACCGCGACCTCTTCAACGAGGCCTACCTGATGCACTCGTCGACCAGCCCGCAGTACGCGATCATCGCGAGCTGCGACGTGGCCGCCGCCATGATGGAGCCGCCCGGCGGCACCGCGCTGGTGGAAGAGAGCATCCTGGAGGCGCTGGACTTCCGCCGCGCCATGCGCAAGGTCGAGGAAGAATTCGGCAAGGACGAGTGGTGGTTCAAGGTCTGGGGCCCCGAGAAGCTCGTCGACGAGGGCATCGGCCGCGCCGAGGACTGGATCATGCACGGCGAGAAGAACGGCCCGTCCAAGGCCAAGGGCAAGAAGTCGCCGCGCAACTGGCACGGTTTCGGCGAGCTGGCCGACGGCTTCAACATGCTCGACCCGATCAAGTCGACCATCGTGACTCCCGGCCTCGACCTGGAAGGCAACTTCGCAGAGACCGGCATACCCGCCAGCGTGGTCACCAAGTTCCTGGCGGAGCACGGCGTGATCGTGGAGAAGACCGGGCTGTACAGCTTCTTCATCATGTTCACCATCGGCATCACCAAGGGCCGCTGGAACACGCTGCTCACGGCGCTGCAGCAGTTCAAGGACGACTACGCGCGCAACCAGCCGATGTGGCGCATCCTGCCGGAGTTCTGCCAGCAGCATCCCGGCTACGAGCGCCTCGGCTTGCGCGACCTGTGCCAGCACATCCACCAGCTGTACGCGCGCTACGACGTGGCACGCCTCACGACCGAGATGTACCTGAGCGACCTGACGCCGGCCATGAAGCCGAGCGACGCCTTCGCCCACATTGCCCACCGCAAGACCGAGCGCGTGGAGATCGACGAGCTCGAAGGGCGCATCACCACCAGCCTGATCACGCCGTACCCGCCGGGCATTCCGCTGCTGATCCCGGGCGAAGTGTTCAACAAGAAGATCGTCGACTACCTGAAGTTCTCGCGCGAGTTCAACCTGCAGTGCCCGGGCTTCGAGACCGACATCCACGGCCTGGTGGCGCGCGTCGACGAGACTGGCAAGAAGCGCTATTACGCCGACTGCGTCAAGCAGGTGAAATAAGCCAGGGCCGGCCTAGCCTTCGCGCACCCGCATGAAGCGGGCAAAGCGGGGCAGGCCCGTCGTGGTGGTGCCGTTGTAGCGGTAGGTCACCCAGCTGCCGATGGCGGGCGGATTCTCACGCTCGGCGTCGGTCAACCCGGTGCCGAGCTTGAAGCGCTTGCCGTCGGCCGTCTCGACCAGCAGCGCGCCCAGCCGCCCGGCGTGCCTGCCTTTGCCGGGCACGTGCTCGACCACGCGGGCCTCGGCGTCTTCGTAGGGCTTGACCTTCAGCAGATCGTTGTTGCGCTCGCCACGGTACTGCGAACTGCCGCGGTGGAGCATCAGCCCCTCGCCACCCATCTTCACCGTCTTGTCGAGCAGCGACTGCAGCTCTGCATGCGTGGTCGCGCGCTCCTGCGGAACGGCCACGACCCACGGTGCGTCGGTGATGGGCAGCAGCTTGCGCAGTGCGCCCAGCCTCGCCGTGAAGTCGCCGGGCTGGTTGGGCAGGTCGAACACCATGAAGCGCATCTCGTGCCATGCGACGTCGTTGGGCGTCTGGCTGCGCACCGTTGCCACGGCGTGCGCGAAGCGGCCTCGTCCTGCCCACAGTTCGCCGTCGAGCGGCTGCGCGGGCAGTGCGGCTGTGAACCACGCGGGCGCCGCGATCCGCTCGCCGCCGCGAGTCCAGAGTTGCTTGCCGTCCCAGTAGCCGCGCACGCCGTCGTACTTCTCGCTCACCCAGTAGTCATTCAGCGACATGCCGGGGCGGTAGACGTCGGCCAGCATCAGCGAAGGCGCCGCCGCGCGCGCGAACGCGGCGGGCGCGGTAACCAGGCCGAAAGCGGCAAGCAGGAGGGAGCGTCGATTCAGCACGATGCTATGAAATGAATAGCTAAGCACGGCCAGCTGGCGGCCGTGCCGGGTCTTGATGGCCGGACTTACTCAGCCATCCCGCCGACCACGTTGCTGAAGCCGCCGTCCACATAGGTGATCTCGGCGGTCACGCCGCTGGCCAGGTCGCTCAGCAGGAAGGCGGCCACGTTGCCGACTTCCTCGATCGTCACGTTGCGGCGGATCGGGGAGGCGTCGGCCACGGCCGCGAGCATCTTGCCGAAGCCCTTGATGCCGCTGGCGGCCAGCGTCTTGATCGGGCCGGCGCTGATGCCGTTGACCCGCATGCCCTTCGGGCCGAGCGAGGCGGCCGTGTAGCGCACCGACGCTTCGAGCGAGGCCTTGGCCAGGCCCATGGTGTTGTAGTTGGGCAGCGCGCGCTCGGCGCCCAGGTAGGTCAGCGTGAGCAGGGCCGACTTGTCGTTGAGGTAGGGCAGGGCCGACTTGGCCATGGCCGGGAAGCTGTAGGTACTGATGTCGTGCGCGATCTTGAAGCCTTCGCGCGAGAGCCCGTCGAGGAAGTCGCCGGCGATGGACTCGCGCGGCGCGAAGCCGATGCTGTGCACGAAGCCGTCGAACTTTGGCCAGGTCTGCGCCAGATCGGCGAAGAGCTTGTCGATTTGCGCGTCGTCGCCCACATCGCAGTCGAAAATGAGTTTCGAGCCGAAGTCTGCGGCATATTCGGTGATACGGTCCTTGAATCGCTCGCCGACGTAGCTGAAGGCGAGCTCCGCGCCCTGTTCATGACAGGCCTTGGCAATGCCATAAGCAATGGAGCGATTGCTCAATACACCAGTGATCAGCAGTTTCTTGCCGGAAAGAAAGCCCATGAAGTTGCCTCGTGAAAATCTTGGGCAGAATTCTCGCATGCGGTTTCTCTGGGCCTGGTCGTTGATGGTGTGTGCGGTTCCCGCTTGGGCTGCGCATGGATATGCACTCTGGGACGACCTGAAGTACGCGCCCGATTTCAAGGCCTTCGACTATGTCGATCCGGCGGCGCCCAAGGGCGGCGAATTGCGGCTGGTGAGCAACCTGCGCGTTTCCACCTTCGACAAGTACAACCCGTTCACCATCAAGGGCTCGGCGCCTGCCTACCTCGACAGCCTGCTGTTCGACACGCTGCTGGCCGGATCGATGGACGAAACCGCCTCCGGCTACGGCCTGCTGGCCGAAGACGTCACCGTGGCACCCGACCGCCGCAGCGTGACCTTCCGCCTGCGGCCCGAGGCCCGGTTCCACAACGGCATGCCGGTCGAGGCGGCCGATGTGAAGCACAGCTACGACACGCTGATCGGCCCCTACACCTCGCCCGGCTACAAGACCCTGCTGCAGGAAGTCGATGGCGCCGACGTGATAGACGCGCGCACCATCCGTTACCGCTTCAAGACGCCGAACCGCGAGCTGCCGCTGATCGTCGGCAGCCTGCCGGTGTTCAGCCGCGCGTGGGGCATGGAGAACGGCAAGGCCAAGCCGTTCGACAAGGTAGTGATGGACATTCCCATCGGCAGCGGCGCCTACAAGATCGGTCCGGTGCGCTTCGGCAAGGACATCACCTACGTGCGCGACCCCGGCTACTGGGGACGCGACCTGCCCGTGAATCGCGGTTCGCACAATTTCGACCGCATCACCGTGAAGATCTACAAGGACAACACGGCACGGCTCGAGGCGCTGAAGGCCGGCGAGTTCGACATGATGAGCTTCTACTCGGCTGGCGACTGGGCGCGGCGGGTCAACGGCAAGCGCTTCAACACCGGGGAACTGGTGAAGCGCGAGTTCCAGCACAGGAAGCCCGCGGGCTTCCAGAGCTTCGTGCTCAACAGCCGCCGCGAGAAGCTCAAGGACCCGCGCGTGCGCGAGGCGCTGGGCCTGGCGCTCGACTACGAATGGATGAACCGGCAGATGTTCTACGGCGGCTATCCGCGCGTGAAAGACCTGTTCGGCAACACCGACTGCGAGGCCCAGGGCCTGCCGTCCCCGGAAGAAAAAGCCCTGCTCGAACCCTGGCGCGGCAAGATCCCGGACGCGAGCTTCGGGCCGATGTACACGCCGCCCACCACGGAGGGCGAGGGCCACTCGCTGCGCAACAACCTGCGCCGCGCACGGGACCTGCTGAAGGAGGCCGGGTGGGAATACCGCGACGGCGCGCTGCGCAACGCCAAGGGCGACGCCATGACGCTCGAGTACCTCGACAGCAAGGAAGGCGGCGTGCGCACGGTGTCGCCGTGGGTCCGCAACCTCGAGAAGCTCGGCATCACGCTGAACTTCGCGACGGTCGATTTCGCGCTCTACCAGGAGCGGCTCGACCGCTTCGAGTTCGACATCACCACCATCAACTTCCCTGGCACCAACAACCCGGGCCAGTCATTGCTCGAAATCTTCGGCAGCAAGGCGGCCAGGACGGAAAGCTCGGGCAATTACATGGGCGTTTCGACCCCGGCGGTCGATGCCCTGCTCAAGGACATCGTCGATGCCGACACCAAGGCCGAGCTGATGCCTGCCTGCCGCGCGCTGGACCGCGTCATCATGCACAGCCACTACCTGATCCCCCAGTGGACGCTGACCTCGCACCGCATCGTCTACGACGACTGGCGCCTGGCGTTCAAGTCTCCGATGCCGCCCTATGCCGGCGGTGAAGACTGGGTCATGGGCACCTGGTGGGCCAGGCAGCCGCAGAAGCAATCGAACAAGTAGAAGAGAAGGAAACAGCCAGTGCTCTCCTATGTCCTCAAGCGGTTGCTGTTGTTCATTCCGACCCTGCTCGGCGTCCTGCTCGTCACTTTCCTGGTCATCCAGTTCGTGCCCGGCGGGCCGGTCGAGCAGTACCTGGCCGAAGCCAAGACGGCGGGGCGCGGCGGCGGAGGCGGCGGTTTCGAATCGGGTGGCGGCAGCTACCGGGGCAACCAGGGGGTGGACCCCAAGCGCCTGGAGCAGATCAAGGCGCTCTATGGCTTCGACAAGCCGCCGCACGAGCGCCTGTGGCAGATGCTCGGGCAGTTCGCGCGCTTCGACCTGGGCAAGAGCTTCTTCCAGAACAAGGATGTCTGGACGCTGATCCTCGAAAAGCTGCCGGTGTCGATCAGCCTGGGCCTGTGGACCTTCTTCATCAGCTATGGCGTGGCGGTGCCGCTGGGCGTTGCCAAGGCGGTGAGGGCGGGCACGCGCTTCGACCTGATCAGCACGCTGATCGTGCTGATCGGCTATGCCATTCCGGGTTTCGTGCTCGGGGTGGCGCTGCTGGTGATCTTCGGCGGGCAGTTGCAGTGGTTCCCGCTGCGCGGGCTGACCTCGGCCAACTGGGACGAGCTCGGCTGGGGAGCGCGCATCGTCGACTACCTGTGGCACATCACCCTTCCGGTGACGGCCATGGTGCTCGGCAGTTTCGCGGTGACCGCGATGCTCACCAAGAACGCTTTCCTCGAGGAAATCCGCAAGCAATATGTGCTGACCGCGCGGGCCAAGGGCCTGGGCGAGCGGCAGGTGCTCTGGAAGCACGTGTTCCGCAATGCGCTGATCCCGATCATCACGGGCCTGCCGTCGGCGTTCATCGGCGCCTTCTTCGCGGGCTCGCTGCTCATCGAGACCCTGTTCTCGCTCGACGGACTGGGCCTGCTGGGCTACGAGAGCGTGATCCGGCGCGACTATCCGGTGGTGCTGGGCACGCTGTACCTCTTCACGCTGATCGGCTTGGTGACGAAGCTGATTTCCGATCTCTGCTACGTATGGGTGGACCCGCGTGTCAAATTCGAATGAGCACTGGCTCGCCCCCAGGCTGCGCGCACTTCGTGTCGCTTCGCCTTCCCCCTACCGGGGGCAACACCTGCGGCCCGGCAAAGCCGGTTCCGCGGTGTTTCTGGAATGGGCTTTGCCGAATGCAGGCGCGGCGGGGTTGATGCACCCATGGTGAGCGGCTCTACCCATATCTCGCCCGGCCGCCGCGCCTGGCTTCGCTTCAAGCGCAACCGGCTCGGTTTCTGGAGCCTGGTGCTCTTCACCATCATGGTGGTGCTGAGCCTGTTCGCCGAGGTGCTGTCGACCGACAAGCCGCTGGTGCTGCGGTACGAAGGCCGCACTTATTTTCCGGTGCTGCGCGACTACTCCGAGAAGACTTTCGGCGGCGACTTCGAGACGCCCGCCGACTACCTCGATCCCTACATCCGCGACCGGATCACCAAGGGCGACAACTGGGCGATCTATGCGCCCAACCCTTACGGCCCGAAGACGCTCAACTACTTTGCCAAGGCGCCCAGTCCGGCAGCCCCGACGGCCGACAACATCTTCGGCACCGACGACCGCGGCCGCGACCTGCTCGCGCAGCTGATCTACGGCTTTCGCGTGAGCGTGCTGTTCGGCCTGGCGCTCACTGCCATCGGCACGGTGCTGGGGGTGGCGGCGGGGGCGGTGCAGGGCTATTTCGCGGGCAAGACCGACCTCGCGTTCCAGCGCTTCATCGAAATCTGGAGCTCGATGCCGGAGCTCTACCTGCTGATCATCTTCAGCGCCATCTTCGCGCCCAGCGTGGCGCTGCTGCTCATCCTGCTGAGCCTGTTCGGCTGGATGGGCCTGGCCGACTATGTACGCGCCGAGTTCCTGCGCAACCGCCAGATGGACTACGTGCGTGCCGCGCGCGCCCTGGGCGTGAGCAACCTGCAGATCATGTGGCGCCACATCCTGCCCAACAGCATGGTGCCGGTCGTCACCTTCCTGCCGTTCCGCATGAGCGCGGCCATCCTGGCGCTGACATCGCTCGATTTCCTCGGCCTCGGGGTGCCGCCGGGCACGCCGTCGCTCGGCGAGTTGCTGAGCCAGGGCAAGGCCAACATCGACGCCTGGTGGATTTCCATTTCCACCTTCGGCGTGCTGGTCGTCACGCTGATGCTGCTGACTTTCATGGGCGACGCGCTGCGCGACGCGCTCGACCCGCGCAAGGCTGACAAGTGATGAGCGAGAACAACAACACCAAAACCGGCCAGCCCCTGATCGACGTGAAGGGCCTGCGCGTCGGGTTCGGCGGCAAGGAAGTGGTGCACGGCATCGACTTCCAGATCGCCACGGGGGAAAAGCTGGCGCTCGTCGGCGAGTCGGGGTCGGGCAAGACCGTCACCGCGCTGTCGCTGCTGCGGCTGGTGCAGAACGCCGACGTGGCCGGCGAGGCGCGGCTCTTCGGCCCGCAGCGCGAGCAAGCGCCGCGCGACCTGTTGTCGATTCCGGAGCGCGAGCTGCGCGGCATCCGCGGCAAGGAGATCGCGATGATCTTCCAGGAGCCGATGACCGCGCTCAACGCGCTCTACAGCGTGGGCGACCAGATTGCCGAGGTGCTCGAGCTGCACGAAGCGTTGTCGGCCCGCGCCGCGCAGGCGGCGGCAGTGCAGCTGCTGGCCGACACCGGCATTCCCGAGCCGGCGCGGCGGGCGAGGGCGTTTCCGCACCAGTTGTCGGGCGGCCAGCGTCAGCGCGCGATGATCGCGATGGCGCTCGCCTGCAAGCCGCGCCTGCTGCTGGCCGACGAACCGACCACGGCACTCGACGTGACGGTGCGCGCGCAGATCCTGGAGCTGCTCGCCGATCTGCAGCGCAAATACGGCATGGCCGTGCTGCTGATCACGCACGACCTGAACCTGGTGCGCCGCTTCGCCGACCGCGTGGTCGTGATGGAGAACGGGCACATCGTCGAGCACGGCGCCGTGGCCCCGGTGTTCGATGCGCCGCAGCACCCCTATACCCGCAAGCTGATCGACAGCCATCCGACGCGCGACGTCGCCGCAGTGGCGGCCAGCCCTGGCGCCTTGCCGGTGCTCGAAGCCAAGGCGCTGCGCGTGATCTATCCGGTGCCTAAGCCCGGCATCGGCGGCTGGTTCAGCAAGGGCGAGTTCGTGGCGGTGCAGGGTGCGGATTTCCGCATCGTGCCGGGCGAGACGCTGGGCGTGGTCGGCGAGTCGGGCTCGGGCAAGTCGACGCTCGCGCTGGCGGCGCTGGGCCTGCTGAAGCACCAGGGAGCGCTGAAGATTGCCGGCAAGGACTGGGCGGTCGACCGCGCGTCCGACCTGCGGTTGCGCCGGGTGATGCAGGTCGTGTTCCAGGACCCGTTCTCGTCGCTGTCGCCCCGCATGACGGTGGAACAGATCGTGGGCGAGGGGCTGCGCGTGCATGCGCCCGAACTTGGCGCCGAGGCGCGCCGGACCCGTGCGCTCGCCGCGCTGGCCGACGTGGGGCTGACCGAATCGCAGTTTCCGTCGCTGCTCGACCGCTATCCGCATGAATTCTCTGGCGGGCAGCGGCAGCGGCTGGCCATTGCGCGGGCGCTGATCGTCGATCCGCAGCTGCTGGTGCTCGACGAGCCGACCAGCGCGCTCGACGTGACGATCCAGAAGCAGGTGCTGGGCCTGTTGCAGCGGCTGCAGCGCGAGCGCGGGCTGAGCTACCTGCTGATCACGCACGACGTGGAGGTGATCCGGGCCATGGCCCATCAGGTCATCGTGATGAAGGACGGAGCCATTCTGGAAAACGGGCCGGTCGAGCGCGTGCTCGACGAGCCCGAGCATCCCTATACAAAAAAACTGGTGGCCGCCGCGCTGCTGGAATAAACGGAGCAAGCAAGAAATGTCGCAAACCGGACGCGACCGGCGCGAGGCCTGGCGCGCGGCGCTGGCCTGCATGGTCACCCTCGCGGTGGCAATGGGCCTGGGACGCTTTGCCTTCACGCCCATGCTGCCCATCATGCTTCACGAGGGAAAGCTGGAGCTGGCGGCCGGCGGGGTGTTGGCGTCGCTCAATTACCTGGGCTATTTCCTGGGCGCGGTCACTTGCGCGGCCATCGGCGTCAAGGCATCGACCATGGTGCGCGGCGGGCTGATCGCCACGGCGCTGCTGCTGATCGGCATGGGCCTGTTGCACAGTTTCACCAGTTGGGGCGTGCTGCGCTGGACCGCGGGGGTGATGAGCGCGTGGGTTTTCGTCTTCGCGTCGGGCTGGGGGTTGCGAAGGCTGGCCGAGACCAATGCGCCCACGTTGGGCGGCGTGATCTACACCGGTCCCGGCATCGGGATCGCGATGACCGGCTTGCTGGGCGGCGCGCTCGGACGGTGGGGCTCCGAGGCCGGGTGGATCGGGCTGGGCCTTCTGGCTTTCGCGCTGATCGCGGTGATCTGGCGGGTTTTCGACGACGGGCAACTGGCGTTGTCCAAAGGCGCCGCGTCGGTTGCTGATTCGGGCGCGACGGCGACGCGTACCGATCGCAGCGATGCGATCTGGCTGGTCTCGCTCTACGGGCTGGCGGGCTTCGGCTACATCATCACGGCCACTTTCCTGCCGGTGATCGCGCGCCAGGCGCTGCCCGGTTCGTCGTGGCCGGACTATTTCTGGCCGCTGTTCGGGCTGGCCGTCATCCCAGGGGCACTGATCGGTGCCCGCGCGCCGACGCATTGGGACAACCGGCTGCTGCTGGCGGTGGCTTACGCATTGCAGGCGCTCGGCGTGGTGCTGTCGGTCGTCTGGCCGACGATCGTCGGGTTCGCCTTCGGCAGCTTGCTGCTGGGCATGCCATTTACCGCCATCACCCTTTTTGCGGTGCGGGAAGCGCGGCGGCTGCGCGGAAACGCGGCGGCAGGGCTGATCGGCTATGCCACGGCGTCTTATGGGGTGGGGCAGATCGTCGGGCCGCTCTTTGCGGCGCCGCTCGCGCAGCGCACCGGTTCTTTCGAGCTGCCATTGCTGGTCGCGGCGGCTGCCCTGGCGCTCGGATCGCTCTTATTTGCGGTGGTCTGGTCCAAATCTCGGCGTCTGGTGGCAGTTTGAGTGGTCGAGGCCCTTCATTTATCACGTGAATAGCATATAATTCGAGGCTCACGACCAAACGGGCGGGTACCAACCGCCCGTTTTTTTTGGTCTATGCATTCTCGAGCTTTTGGCTTTATTCATGCAGGTGGCACCCACGGCGGGCGGGTGACACGGAAACCGATTCTTAAAAAGGCTTTTTCGAACACGTGGCATTGCAGCAAATAGTGGAACAAACCGTAGCCGGTCTGGGCTACGACCTGGTAGAGATCGAGCGCTCCGCCGGGGGATTGCTGCGCGTGACGATTGATTTGCCCTGGACGGCCCCCACCTCCGAAGCTGTGGCTGCCGGCGTGCCCGAGCCTTTCGTGACGGTGGAAGACTGCGAGAAGGTGACCCGCCAGCTGCAGTTCGCGCTGGAGGTCGATGGTGTCGATTACAAGCGGCTCGAGGTGTCCTCGCCGGGTATCGACCGTCCGCTGCGCAATGAGCAGGATTTCGAACGTTTCGTGGGCGAGGTGATCGACATCACGCTCAAGGCGCCCATGGGCGCCGCCGCGGCGGGCCAGGTGTCGGCCAACCGCAAGAAGTTTCGCGGCACGCTGGAGCGTGCTGCAGTGGCAGAGGGCGCTGACGCAGCCGCGGGCTGGCAAATCGTCTGGAGCGAGGCGCCGGAACCCAAGCCGGGTCAAAAAGTGAGCAAGAAGCGCGCGCCTGCACCGTTGCATGCGCTGGGCTTCGTGCTGGACGAGCTGCGCGAGGCGCGGCTCGCGCCCATTGTGGATTTCAAGGGCCGCAAGGCCAAAACCCAACCGGGTTTTTCGGATATTGACGACGGAACGCAAGTTCCGGAATGACAGAGGAGTGGTGGCATGAATCGCGAAATGTTGATGTTGGTGGATGCGATCTCGCGCGAGAAGAACGTCGAGCGTGACGTCGTCTTCGGCGCGGTCGAGTCCGCGCTGGCGCAAGCCACCAAGAAGCTCCATCAGGGCGACGTGGACATCCGCGTCTCGGTCGACCGCGACAGCGGCGACTATGAAACCTTCCGCCGCTGGCACGTCGTCCCGGACGAAGCTGGCCTGCAACTGCCCGACCAGGAAATCCTGCTTTTCGAAGCCAAGGAAGAAATGTCGGACATTGAGGTCGGCGAATACATCGAGGAAGCGGTCGAGTCGGTGCCGATCGGCCGTATCGGCGCCATGGCCGCCAAGCAGGTCATCCTGCAGAAGATCCGCGATGCCGAGCGCGAGATGCTGCTCAACGACTTCATGTCGCGCGGCGACAAGATCTTCGTGGGCACCGTCAAGCGCCTGGACAAGGGCGACATCATCGTCGAGGCCGGCCGTGTCGAAGGCCGCCTGCGCCGCAGCGAGATGATCGCCAAGGAAAACCTGCGCAATGGCGACCGCGTGCGCGCCATGATCATGGAAGTCGACCTGACGCTGCGCGGCGCGCCGATCATCCTGTCGCGCTCCGCTCCCGAGTTCATGGTCGAGCTGTTCCGCCAGGAAGTGCCCGAGATCGAACAGGGCCTGCTCGAAATCAAGAGCTGCGCCCGCGACCCCGGTTCGCGCGCCAAGATCGCCGTGCTCTCGCACGACAAGCGTGTCGACCCGATCGGCACCTGCGTCGGCGTGCGCGGCACCCGCGTGAACGCCGTGACCAACGAGCTCGCCGGCGAGCGTGTCGACATCGTGCTGTGGAGCGAAGACCCGGCCCAGTTCGTGATCGGTGCGCTGGCTCCGGCCAACGTGTCGTCGATCGTGGTGGACGAAGAAAAGCACGCCATGGACGTGGTGGTCGACGAGGAAAACCTCGCCATCGCCATCGGCCGCGGCGGCCAGAACGTGCGCCTGGCTTCCGACCTCACCGGCTGGAAGATCAACATCATGGACGCCAACGAGTCGGCCCAGAAGCAGGCGACCGAGACCGACGCCAGCCGCAAGCTCTTCATGGAGAAGCTCGACGTCGACGAGGAAATCGCCGACATCCTCATCTCCGAAGGCTTCAACAGCCTCGAGGAAGTCGCGTACGTGCCGATTTCCGAAATGCTGGAAATCGAGGCATTCGACGAAGACACCATCAACGAGCTGCGCGCGCGTGCCAAGGATGCGCTGCTGACCATGGAAATCGCCAAGGAAGAGGGCGTCGAGGCCCAGTCGCAGGTGTCCCAGAACCTGCACGACCTCGAAGGGCTCGACCCCGAGCTGATTCCCAAGCTGATCGCAGCGGGTGTGAACACCCGTGACGATCTTGCCGACCTCGCGGTCGATGAACTCACCGAGATCACCGGCCAAAGCGCCGATGACGCCAAAGCCCTCATCTTGAAAGCCCGCGAACATTGGTTCGCCGGCCAAGAGTGACGGTCATGGAGGCACGAAACCAATATGTCCAGTACCACTGTCGCCGAGTTCGCGAACGAGCTCAAGAAGACTCCCGAAACCCTGCTTGACCAGCTCAAGAGCGCAGGCGTGCCCAAAGCGGCCGTCACCGATGCGCTCACCGAGGCTGACAAGCAGCGCCTGCTTGGCCACCTCAAGGCCAGCCACGGCACTGTCGAGCCCGAGCGCAAGAAGATCACGCTGACCAAGAAGTCGACCAGCGAGATCAAGCAGGCCGACGCCACCGGCCGCGCCCGCACCATCCAGGTCGAGGTGCGCAAGAAGCGCACCTTCATCCAGCGCGACGACGGCCATCCGGCTTCGCCCGAGGCTGCGCCACAGGCGGCTGAAGCGCCCGCCGCGGCACCCGCCGCTCCCCGCGTCGACGAGGCCGAACTGGCCCGCCGCGAGGAAGAGGCGCGCCGCCAGGCCGAACTGATCCGCCGCCAGGAAGAAGAACTGGCCGAGAAGCGCCGCCTGCGCGAAGAAGCCGAAGCGCGCGAACGCGAACAGGCCGAGAAGGCCGAGCGCGCCGAGAAGGCCGAGCAGGAAGCTGCGCGCGCCGCCGCCGAGAAGAAGGCCGCCGCCGAGGCAGCCGCTCTCGCCGCCGCCGCCAAGAGCACCCCCGCCAAGCCGGCTGCGCCCGCACCTGCTCCCGCAGTGACGGCAGCGGCCGCCGCGGCAGCCGCCGCCGAGCAGCAGGCTGCCGACACCAAGCTCGCCGCGCAGAACGCCGCCGCGCAAGCCAAGGAAGACGCGAAGGCCAAGGCCGCCGCCGAATCGAAGGCCCGTGCCGACGAAGAAGCCGCTCGTGCCAAGGACCTCGACGAGCGCCGCCGCAAGGCCCTGGCCGAAGCCGAAGCCATTCGCGCCATGATGAACGCACCGGCCCGCGTGCTGGTGCCGCACAAGGCGCCCGAGAAGCCGCAGCCCGAAAAGGCCGCGGTCAAGGGCACGCTGCACAAGCCGGCCACGCCTGCGGCCCGCCCCGGCGCGCCTGCGGCGCCCGGCGCTGCGGCCGCACCCGGCGCAGCAGCCGGTGCCGGCAAGGAAGTCAAGTCCGCCAAGCTCTCTTCGAGCTGGGCCGGCGATCCTGCCAAGAAGAAGGAAATCAAGACCCGCGGCGACGCCAGCGGCGGTGTCGGTCGCGGCAACTGGCGCGGAGGCCCGCGTGGTCGCCGTGGCAACGACCGCGGCGGTCACGACGAGCAGCATGCACCGGCCGCACCGGTCGAGGCGCGCATTCTCGAAGTGCACGTGCCCGAAACCATCACCGTGGCGGAACTCGCCCACAAGATGGCCGTGAAGGCGCAGGAAGTCATCAAGCAGCTGATGAAGCTCGGCCAGATGGCGACCATCAACCAGTCGCTCGACCAGGACACCGCAATGATCCTGGTGGAGGAAATGGGCCACAACGCGGTGGTTGCCGCGCTGGACGATCCCGAAGCCTTCACCGACGAGGACGTGTCGGCGCAAACGGCGGAAGCCCTGCCGCGCGCTCCGGTCGTGACCGTCATGGGCCACGTCGACCACGGCAAGACCTCGCTGCTGGACTACATCCGCCGCGCCAAGGTCGCCGCTGGCGAAGCCGGCGGCATCACGCAGCACATCGGCGCGTACCACGTGCAGACCGAACGCGGCATGGTGTCGTTCCTCGACACCCCGGGTCACGAGGCCTTCACGGCCATGCGTGCCCGCGGTGCGCAGGCCACCGACATCGTGATCCTGGTGGTGGCTGCCGACGACGGCGTCATGCCCCAGACCAAGGAAGCCATCAAGCACGCGAAGGCGGCGGGTGTGCCGATCGTGGTCGCGATCAACAAGATCGACAAGCCCGATGCCAACCTGGACCGCGTCAAGCAGGAACTGGTGGCAGAGGAGGTCGTGCCCGAAGAGTACGGCGGCGACGTTCCGTTCGTCGGCGTGTCGGCCAAGACCGGCCAGGGCATCGACGACCTGCTCGAGCAGGTGCTGCTGCAGGCCGAAGTGCTGGAACTCAAGGCGCCGGTGGATGCCGCCGCCAAGGGCCTCGTCATCGAAGCCCAGCTCGACAAGGGCCGCGGCCCGGTCGCCACCGTGCTGGTTCAGTCCGGCACGCTCAAGACCGGCGACGTGGTGCTGGCCGGCTCCACCTATGGCCGCGTGCGCGCCATGCTGGACGAAGACGGCAAGTCGACCAAGGCCGCCGGCCCGTCGATCCCGGTCGAAATCCAGGGTCTGACCGAAGTGCCGCAGGCGGGCGACGAGTTCATGGTGATGAGCGACGAGCGCCGTGCGCGCGAAATCGCGACCTACCGTGCCGGCAAGTTCCGCAACACCAAGCTGGCGAAGGCGCAAGCCGCGAACCTGCAGAACATGTTCACCGACCTGTCGGCCGGCGAAGTGCAGACGCTGCGCATCATCATCAAGGCCGACGTGCAGGGCTCGCAGGAAGCATTGGCCCAGTCGCTGCTCAAGCTGGCGACCGACGAGGTCAAGGTGCAGATCGTGTATGCCGGCGTGGGTGGTATCAGCGAAAGCGACATCAACCTGGCCATCGCCTCGAAGGCGGTCGTCATCGGCTTCAACGTGCGCGCCGATGCCGGTGCGCGCAAGCTGGCCGAAGGCAATGGCATCCAGCTGAACTACTACAGCATCATTTACGACGCCGTGGACGAGATCAAGGTCGCGATGTCGGGCATGCTGGCACCGGAGCGCCGCGAGGAAATCATCGGCTCGGCCGAGATCCGCACGGTGTTCGTGGCCTCGAAGATCGGTACCGTCGCGGGTTCGTACATCACCTCGGGCTCGGTCAACCGCAGTGCGCATTTCCGCCTGCTGCGCGACAACGTGGTGGTCTACACCGGCGAAATCGACTCGCTCAAGCGTCTCAAGGACGATGTGCGCGAAGTCCGCGAAGGTTTTGAGTGCGGTATCAAGCTCAAGAACTACAACGACATCAAAGAGGGCGATCAGCTCGAATTCTTCGAGATCAAGGAAATCGCCCGGACGCTGTAAGCGTTCGACGCGAGAGAGTCCATGCCGAAAAGAAAAGCCGCCGCCCCCAACCGCGCGTTCAAGGTCGCCGACCAGATCCAGCGTGATCTGACGGAGCTGATCGCGCGCGAGTTGAAGGACCCGCGCGTGGGCATGGTCACGATCCAGGCGGTCGAGGTGACGCCCGACTATGCGCATGCGAAGGTCTTCTTCAGCATGCTCACGGGCGACGTGACCGAGACCACCGAAGCGCTGAACCAGGCCGCGGGCTTCCTGCGCAACGGCCTGTTCAAGCGCCTGCATATCCACACCGTGCCCACGCTGCACTTCCTGTTCGACCGCACCACCGAGCGTGCGGCCGACATGAACGCGCTCATCGCGCAGGCCGTCGCTTCGCGCTCGAAAGACGACTAGCCATGAACGCGCCACGCACACGGGTGCAGCGGCGCCCTGTGCATGGGGTGTTGTTGCTCGACAAGCCGCTGGGACTCTCCAGCAACCAGGCCTTGCAGAAGGCCAAGTGGTTGCTGCGCGCGGAAAAAGCGGGCCACACCGGCACGCTCGATCCGCTCGCGACGGGCGTCCTGCCGCTGTGCTTTGGCGCGGCCACCAAATTCAGCCAGCTCCACCTGGACGCTGACAAGACCTACGAGGCCACGGCCCGCCTTGGCGTTAAAACCGCGACCGGCGACGCCGAGGGAGAAGTCATCGCCGAGCGGCCCGTGCACGTCACGCCGGAAGACCTGGCGCGCGTCCAGGCGCAGTTCACCGGCGCGATCCGGCAGGTGCCGCCGATGCACAGCGCGCTCAAGAAGGACGGCAAGGCGCTGTACGAATACGCCCGCGAGGGCGTCGAAGTGGAGCGGGCGCCGCGCGACGTGGTGATCCACAAGCTCGACATCGGCGTGGCCGGCGCGGTGGGCGACAACCTCATCCGCATCCGTGCCACCGTCAGCAAGGGCACCTACATCCGCACCCTCGGCGAGGACATCGGCGAGGCACTGGGTTGCGGCGCGCACCTGACTTCGCTGCGCCGCGTCGCCACCGGCGATTTCGTCGAGGCGCAGTGCGTCACGCTCGAGGCGCTGGAGGCCATGGACGAAGACGAGCGGCTGGCGCGGCTCCTGCCCGCCGAGGCGCTGGTGGACGGCCACAGCCGCGTCACGCTTGGCGCGGAAGATGCTGCACGCTTTCTTTCGGGCCTGCGCCGCCGTGGCAGCTGGGCCGATGCGGGCGAGGTGGCCGTTTTCGGCGCCGAGCCTGCCGCCTTTCTCGGAACCGCCCATGTCACCGGCGGCGAACTGATTCCGGGGCGCTTGCTGAACCCCATCGAAATCCAGCAAATTCTTTTGAACGCACAACAGACCGAAGCGACACCATGAGTACCAAGCAAATTCGCAATATCGCCATCATTGCCCACGTGGACCATGGCAAGACCACCATGGTCGACCAACTGCTGCGCCAGTCGGGCACCTTCGCCGAGCACGAGAAGGTGGTCGACACGGTGATGGACAACAACGCGATCGAAAAAGAACGCGGCATCACCATCCTGGCCAAGAACTGCGCCGTGACCTGGCAGGGCACGCACATCAACATCGTCGACACCCCGGGCCACGCGGACTTCGGCGGCGAGGTGGAACGCGCGCTGTCGATGGTCGACGGCGTGGTGCTGCTGATCGACGCCCAGGAAGGCCCGATGCCGCAGACGCGCTTCGTGACCAAGAAGGCGCTGGCCCTCGGCCTGAAGCCCATCCTGGTGGTGAACAAGGTCGACAAGCCCGGCGCCAACCCCGACAAGGTGGTCAACGCCGCCTTCGACCTGTTCGACAAGCTCGGCGCGACCGACGAGCAGCTCGACTTCCCGGTGGTGTACGCCTCGGGCATCAACGGCTGGTCGTCGCTCGAAGAGGGCGCGCCCGGCGAGCAGTGGGGCCCCGACATGTCGGCCCTGTTCGACACCATCCTGAAGCACGTGCCGTCGCAAAAGGGTGACCCCGCCGCGCCGCTGCAGCTGCAGATTTCGGCTCTCGACTTCTCGACCTTCGTCGGCCGCATCGGCGTGGGCCGCATCAGCCAGGGCACGATCAAGCCCATGACGGACGTCGTGGTCATGGAAGGTCCGGACGGCAAGTCCATCAAGGGCCGCGTCAACCAGGTGCTGACGTTCCAGGGCCTGGACCGCGTGCAGGCCACGGAAGCCGGCCCCGGCGAAATCGTGCTGATCAACGGCATCGCCGACATCGGCATCGGCGTGACCATCACCGACCCGGCCAACCCGGCACCGCTGCCGATGCTGAAGGTCGACGAGCCCACGCTGACGATGAACTTCTGCGTGAACACCAGCCCGCTGGCCGGCCGCGAAGGCAAGTACGTCACCAGCCGCCAGATCTGGGACCGTCTGCAGAAGGAACTGCAGCACAACGTGGCCCTGCGCGTGAACGAGACCGACGAGGAAGGCGTGTTCGAGGTCATGGGCCGCGGCGAACTGCACCTGACCATCCTGCTGGAGAACATGCGCCGCGAAGGCTATGAAATGGCCGTGTCGAAGCCGCGCGTGGTGTTCCGCACCATCGACGGCGAGAAGCACGAGCCGATCGAGCTGGTCACGGCCGACATCGAGGAACAGCACCAGGGCGGCGTGATGCAGGCACTGGGCGAGCGCAAGGGCGAGCTCGTCAACATGGAACCGGACGGCCGTGGCCGCGTGCGCCTGGAATACCGCATTCCGGCGCGTGGCCTGATCGGCTTCACCAACGAATTCCTGAACCTGACGCGCGGCTCGGGCCTCATCAGCAACATCTTCGACAGCTACGAGCCGCACAAGGGCGACATCGGCGGCCGCAAGAACGGCGTGCTGATCTCGATGGACGACGGTGAAATCTTCACCTACGCGCTGGGCAAGCTGGACGACCGCGGCCGCATGTTCGTGCGTGCCAACGACCCGGTGTACGAAGGCATGATCGTCGGCATCCACAGCCGCGACAACGACCTGGTGGTGAACGCCACGCGTACCAAGCAGCTGACCAACTTCCGCGTGAGCGGCAAGGAAGACGCGATCAAGATCACGCCCCCGATCGAACTCACGCTCGAATACGGCGTGGAATTCATCGAGGACGACGAGCTGGTCGAAATCACGCCCAAGAGCGTTCGCCTGCGCAAGCGCTTCCTGAAGGAACACGAGCGCAAGCGCGCCGGCCGCGACACGTCGCAGGGCTGATCGACTGCCTGTGCCTTTCCGTGTGCCCTGGCGCACGGCGAGGCATGCTCCCAAAGTCACCATCCGGTGCGGCTTCTTCGTGAAGCCGTCACCGCTGGTGATTTTTGCCGTCCGGGGCCTTGCTTCTCAGGGGGATGGCTTCTTGGGCGGGGCCGGGAAGGCCGGCATGGCGACATCGGTGGCGCCGATCTTGCGCATGCGGGCCTCGACCACCTTGCGCATGAACGCCTGCATGAAATCCTCGCCCACGCGCCAGGTGCCGTTGTCCTGCAAGAAGGTGAATTCGCCGGTCAGCGGCAGCGACGCGCCGCCGTTGCCGGCGAGGGCGCCCAGCAGGCTGTCGTTGTACTCGACGACCAGCGGGCAGGCCTGCCGGCCCGCGTCGCCGTCGAGCGCTCGGCACGGGCCCGTGGGCTCGATGTCGGCGATTTCGCGCGTGCGGTCCGGGTCGAGGTCCGACAGCCCCGAAGCGGCGCGCTCCTTTGCACGCATGCGTGCCAGCGCGCGAGACTGTGAACGGGCCGACAGCGACTCGGCGCCGTCGCGGAAAGCCTTTTCCATCGCCTCGCGGCCGATGGGTTCGGCGTTGAAGAGCGGTTTGCCGCTGGCGTCCAGGTGGCCGAAACGTGCCTCGACGATGTCCGCATCCGCGCCGCGCACCACCATGTCGTCGCTCTTGGGCGATGTCGCGCCAATGGTGAAGGCCATCGTGTCCTTGTCGTCGCCCCGGGTCAGGGTCGCGATGCAACCGCGCACGCGCTGGTCCTTGCGGTAGCCGACTTCGCGTATGCCGCCGAGCAAGGGCGTGCGGATGTCGGCGCGCTTCTCGGCATCGAAGGTGCGCATGCGCACGTCCAGGGTCACGCGGAACAGCATGTTGTTCAGGGTCTTGCGCGTGGAACTGGCGTCGCAGGCGGGCACGCTGTCGGGTGCGAACAGATACCAGCCCAAGCCGCCGCCGATCACGAGCACCGTGAGGATGAACTTCCAGGCGCCGATGCGGCCTTGGCGCTGCGAGCGCGATTTCCATTCCGCGATGGTCCGGTCCTCGGCCTCGATCAATGCCTGGGCCTCGGCGACGATGCGGGCGCGTTCGGCCGCCATTGCAAAAGCAGGCTCGGCGGCAACCTGCGTGCGGGTGGCGTCGAAGTGCTCCCGCTCGAGCGGGCCGTCCGTCACCAGCCAGGCGAGCGTGGCGCCCGGCGCGGCGGGAACGGTGCCCGCGACCGGCGTTTCCTGCAGTGCGATGTCGCGCGTTTGCGCGTCGATCAGGCCGTCGCGGTAGAGCGCCTGCACTGCCTCGTGCGTGATTCCGCGCTCGGCGCATTCCATGAGGTCGTCCGCGTCGAAGGCGGTGTCGGCCGCATCTTCTGCGTTCGGGTCCGGTGGCGTTGCGGCCTCGATCCGGTCGAGTGCCGCGTCCTGTTGTTCTTCAGTGACGAGGCCTTTCACGCGCATCCACGCGAGCGCGTGGGCCGGGCTCGGAAGCGGGGGAAGGGTAGAGGTCTCGGGGTGGGCGAGCACAGCCTCGTGCTGCGAGTCGGTGATGAGGCCCTGGCTCAGCAGGGCGAGGAACGCGTCGGGATTGGCGTCAGGAATCATGCGGGGATTCTGCCGTGGGTGCCCGGGGCCTTCGCGTCGGCCGAAGCGCACAAAAAAACGCCGGCGGGTGCCGGCGTTGTCTTGCGTCAGGTCCCGATGGAATCAGGGACGGGCGACTTTCCATGCGCCGTTGAGGGCGCCGTCGCCGGTCTTGTCGCCGGGCTTGGCGTCCTTCGCCCAGTAGTACAGCGGCCAGCCCTTGTAGGCCCATTGGCGCTTGCCGTCTTCGCGAATGATGATGGTGTAGCCGCCCATGGGCTTTGCGGTTTCGGCCACGCCGAGTGCTGGCCAGTTGGTGGCGCATTGGGCGTTGCAGGCGGAAGTGCCGGCGCCGGCCGTGTCCTTGGCGAAGGTGTACAGCGTCATGCCGTTCGGGCCGACCAGGATGCCGTCGGCGGTGCGGGTGGGCGTGTCGGGGGCGGCCGGGGACATGCTGCCGCAGCCGGCAAGCAGTGCCGCTGCGAGGATCGAGGCGCTGAGCAATTTCATGCAGTTTCTCCTTCAGTTGATGAATCGCGAAAACAAGGCCGGGTGACTGGCCGGGGTGGTTGCGCGAGCCGGCAGTTTATGCGCTGATCAAGACAGATCGCGGTAGGCCAGCGTCGCGAGTTTGAGCAAAAGGTCATGCGGCAGCTTGCCGGCAATGGCATAGCCGAAGCCCTGGTCGACCCAGTAGAAGCTGGGTACGGGGCCTTCGGAGGCGAAGCGGAAGGCTGTCTCGCGGGCAGCGATGGCACCGGCGGCATTCGCGTCGAGGGTGCCGATGTAGAGCGTCACGCGCTCGCCGGCAGCGTCTTCGAACATGAACTGGGCGCGCGCGCCGGTTTCCCCGGGCAGCAGGCGGCCGCCGACCAGGGTGTAGCCCTGGGCCGAGAGGTCGGGCACCTTCAGCGGCCGGTCGAGGCGTTTCGACAGCCATTGCACCAGGTGCCGCTGCTCGGCGGCGGTCACTTCGACCGGGTGTCTTTTCTCTGGCGTGTAGACGGCATGCGCGATCGATGCGTCATGCACGAACTCTTTCAGCGCCGGGGCGCGAGCCAGTTGCTGCTGCAGCTGCGCACCGCCGCGCTGCGCGGACCATTGCGCATTGCCTAGCCAGCCGGCGGCAAAGGCCAGCAGCACGCCGGCCGCCATGCCGCCCAGCCGCATCCATGCGCCGCGTTGGGCAAGGCGGGGCTGGTTGCGGTTCAGCGCGCCCATCAGCGCTTCCGGGACGGGCGCATCGAGCAGCTCGCCGTGCAGCCGGCGCAGGGCGTCGCGCTGCGTGTGCCAGGACGCGATCCTGGCGGCCACGGCGGGATCACGGGCGATGGCGTCTTCGACTGCGCCATGACGGTCCGGGGCCAGCTGGCCGTCGACCCAGGCGTGCAGCTCGTCGTCGGTGGGGGGCGGTACGGGGCGGTTCATGATGCGGTGGGTTTCATTTGAGGCGGCGCAGGCCGGGGCGGACCGGCGCCGAGGTGCCGTCCATCAACTCCTGGAGCCGCACGCGGGCGCGCGACAGGCGGGACATCACGGTGCCGGCGGGGATGCCCAGCACCTTGGCCACTTCGGCATACGACAGGTCTTCCAGCGTCACGAGCAGCAGCACCGCACGCTGTTCCTCGGGCAGCTGCATCAGGCAGCGCTGCAGGTCGAGGCTGGTGTCCTGGCCGCGTCCGGGGTCGACGCCGCCGTGCAGTTCGTGCGGCAGGTCGTCGAGGGGCACCACGGCGTGCGGCGGCGGCGCGCGCCGCACCTGGCTCGCGAAGATGTTGTGCATGACGGTGAAGAGCCACGCGCGCAGGTCGCTGCCCACCACCCACAGCCGCCACTTGCCGCAGGCACGCTCCAGCGTGTCCTGCACCAGGTCGTCGGCCGCCCACGCATTGCCGGTCAGCGCCCGGGCGTAGCGGCGCAGGCTCGGGATGTGCTCGACGAGCAGGCGGGCGTCCATGGGAATCAGTGCGTCAGGGCTTGGCGGTCTTCCAGCTGCCGTTGACGCCGTCGCCAGTCTTGTCGCCCGGCTTGGTGTCCTTGGCCCAGTAGTACAGCGGCCAGCCCTTGGCGGCCCATTGCTTCTTGCCGTCGTCGCGCGTCACGATGGTGAAGTCGCCCGCGGGCTTGTCGCTGTCGGCGGCCATGAACGGCGGCCAGTTGGTGGCGCAGGCGCCGTTGCACATCGACTTGCCGGCGCCGGCCGTGTCCTTGTCGAAGGTGTACAGCGTCATGCCGTTGGGGCCGACCAGCGCGCCGTCGGCGGGCTTGGGCTGGGCGAGGGCCGGCAGGGCGAGCACGCCGCTCAGCAGGATGGCGGCAAGGCCGGCGGAAGAGGCACGAAAAGGCGACATGAAAGAGCTCCTGGGATGGTTGGCTTGCCATCGGCGATCCGATGACAACCGCACAAACGCCCGCAGCCCGTCTTTTATTCCATTGCGTGCAAAAAAAGTTTCAGCGGTTGCGGCTCTTCATGGCGCGCTCCACTTCGCGCTTGCCTTCGCGGTCCTTGATGGTGTCGCGCTTGTCGTGCTCGGCCTTGCCCTTGGCCAGCGCGATTTCGCATTTCACCTTGCCGGCCTTCCAGTGCAGGTTGAGCGGCACCAGCGTGTAGCCCTTTTGCTCGACCTTGCCGATCAGGCGGCGGATCTCGTCCTTCTTCAGCAGCAGCTTCTTGGTGCGGACCGAATCGGGGTTGACGTGGGTCGACGCGCTCTTGAGCGGGTTGATCTGGCAGCCGACGACGAACAGCTCGCCGTTGCGGATCACGACGTAGCCGTCGGTGAGCTGCACCTTGCCTTCGCGCAGCGATTTGACTTCCCAGCCTTCGAGGACCATGCCGGCCTCGAAGCGCTCTTCGAAGAAATAGTTGTACGCGGCCTTCTTGTTGTCGGCGATTCGGGAAGAGGTATCTTGTTTCTTTGTGGCCATGACTCGGGAATGTTGGGGCTGCATGGCTTCAATACAATCCATCGCGCACGCTGTGCCGATTCTATGAAAACAGTCAACAAGTCCGTCCTCATCTGGTACAGCGCCGAAGAGATGTATGCGCTCGTCACCGATGTGGCCAAGTATCCGCAATTTCTTCCCTGGTGCGACAAGTCGAGAGTCATCGAGCAGGACGAGGCCGGCATGACCGCCGAAGTCGGCCTTGCCTTTGCCGGACTGCACCAGAGTTTCACCACCCGCAACACGCATGTGCCGGGGCGCGAAGTCCAGCTCAAGCTGGTCGACGGG
Organism: Variovorax sp. PMC12; assembly: GCF_003019815.1. NCBI lineage: Bacteria > Pseudomonadati > Pseudomonadota > Betaproteobacteria > Burkholderiales > Comamonadaceae > Variovorax > Variovorax sp. PMC12. The sequence goes on along the minus strand of NZ_CP027773.1, from coordinate 1,262,393 downwards.
CCTTTCTCCAACCTCGACGGCAAGTGGAAATTCGTGCCCGTGGGCGAAGAGGGCGAGCGCGCCTGCCGTGTCGAGCTGCACCTGAGCTACGGCTTCAGCAACTTCGCCCTGCAGGCGCTGGTGGGGCCGGTGTTCGACACCATCGCATCGAGCCTGGTGGAGGCCTTCGTCAAGCGCGCCGAGCAGGTCTACGGCAGCCCCTGATGATCGAGGTCACGCTGAGCTGTTCACCCGCTGCGCGCGAGGTGTTCGAGCAGGTGCTGCAGCTCGCGCCCGGTGCCACGCTGGCCGAAGCGGTGAAGGCGAGCGGCCTTTCCGCGCGCTTTCCCGAACTGGACTGGCGCCACGCAATGACGCCCGGCATCTGGGGCAGGGTGGTCGAGTGGGAGCAGCCCGTGAAGGACGGCGACCGCATCGAGCTGTGCCGGCCCCTGGCGGTCGACCCCAAGGTGGCGCGGCGGGAGCGTTTCCAGCGCCAGGGCGCGAAGGGCACCGGCCTTTTTGCGAACCGGCGCAAGGGCGGCAAGGCCGGCTACTGAAGCCGGCGGTGCCGGCGCCTTACTTGCAGTCGGCGTCGATCACCGATTGCACGCGCTTCTGCTCGGCAGCGCGTGCTGTGTCATCCATGATTTCGCGCTCGCCCTGCGCGTTGACCCGCGCAATGCGCATGCCGCTGTCGACCGTGGCCTTGGCCTGACGGGCGCGGGTGCAGTTCTCGGCCTTGGCCTGTGCCACCTTGGCGGCTTCCGCGGCCTGCTTGGTCTTTGCGTCGGCCTCGGCCTTCCTGGTCTTTTCCTCGAGCTCTTTGTCGACGCCGGTCGGCTTGGGGGCGGCCGCAGCCTTTGCGGGAGCGGCTGCAGCGGCATCGGCCGCGCCTTCGGCCGGCGCGGCGTCTACATTCGGGTTCGCCGTGGAGCGGGCCCCCGGCGCCGGGCCGACGCGGCGCAGGATGTTCTTCTCGGGCACGTCCGGCGGCGGGGCCTGGTCGCTGAAGACCTTCTTGCCGTTCTTGTCGATCCATTGCCACTGCGCGCTCGCAGACAGCGGCATCGCAACGACACATCCCAATAGCAGCCAGTGCACGAATTTCATCCCCGAAGTTTAGCCTTGCCTTACTTTTTGCAACATCCTCATTGGGTGGTTTTGCAACGTTCGTTAATGGCCTGCGCCAGCAAACCCCTCGGGGCCCTCGTTACAATCCGTCTTTTGGAGCTTCACCCATGCGCCTTCTCGGCAAAGCGCTCACCTTCGACGACGTGTTGTTGGTGCCAGCGTTCTCCCAGGTCCTGCCCAAGGACACCTCCCTCGCCACCAAACTCTCCCGCAACATCACGCTGAACCTGCCGCTCGTCTCGGCGGCCATGGACACCGTGACGGAAGCCCGCCTTGCGATCGCCATCGCGCAGGAGGGCGGCATGGGGATCGTGCACAAGAACCTCACGGCGCAGCAGCAGGCCGCGGAAGTGGCCCGCGTGAAGCGATACGAATCGGGCGTGCTGCGCGACCCGGTCGTGATCACCCCCACGCACTCGGTGCGCCAGGTGATGGCGCTGTCCGAGCAGCTCGGCATCTCGGGCTTCCCGGTGGTCGACGCCGGCAAGGTGGTCGGCATCGTCACGGGGCGCGACCTGCGCTTCGAGAACCGCTACGACGTGCCCGTCAGCGAAATCATGACGCGGCGCGAGAAGCTCATCACCGTGCCCGACGGCACCACGCTGGCCGAAGCCAAGGCACTGCTCAACAAGTACAAGCTCGAGCGCCTGCTGGTCATCAACGGCGACTGGGAGCTCAAGGGCCTGATCACCGTCAAGGACATCACCAAGCAGACCAGCTTCCCCAACGCCGCGCGCGACGCCAACGGCCGCCTGCGCGTGGGCGCTGCGGTCGGCGTGGGCGACGGCACCGAGGAGCGCGTCGAGGCGCTGGTGAAGGCCGGCGTCGACGCCATCGTGGTCGACACCGCCCACGGCCACAGCGCCGGCGTGATCGAGCGCGTGCGCTGGGTCAAGAAGAACTATCCGCAGGTCGACGTCATCGGCGGCAACATCGCCACCGGCGACGCCGCGCGCGCGCTGGCCGACGTCGGTGCCGACGCCGTCAAGGTCGGCATCGGCCCCGGCTCCATCTGCACCACCCGCATCGTGGCCGGCGTGGGCGTGCCGCAGATCATGGCGGTCGACAGCGTGGCCACCGCGCTGCAGGGCACGGGCATTCCGCTGATCTCCGACGGCGGCGTGCGCTACTCGGGCGACATCGCCAAGGCTATCGCGGCCGGCGCCAGCACCGTGATGATGGGCAGCATGTTCGCCGGCACCGAAGAGGCGCCGGGCGAAATCGTGCTGTACCAGGGCCGCAGCTACAAGAGCTACCGCGGCATGGGCTCCATCGGCGCGATGCAGCAGGGCAGTGCCGACCGGTACTTCCAGGAATCGACCACCGGCAACCCCAACACCGACAAGCTGGTGCCCGAGGGCATCGAAGGCCGCGTGCCCTACAAGGGCTCGATCGTCTCCATCGTCTACCAGATGGCCGGCGGCGTGCGCGCCAGCATGGGCTACTGCGGCTGCGCGACCATCGAGGACATGCAGAACAAGGCAGAGTTCGTCGAGATCACCACGGCCGGCATTCGTGAGAGCCACGTCCACGACGTGCAGATCACCAAGGAAGCGCCGAACTACCGCGCTGAATAAGCCCAATCTGGCCAGACCTTGAAAGTCAGGCCAGATCGGGTTTAGAATTTGGGCCAGATTCAGATTTTCTGGCCCAAATGCAATCCATCGGTATCGCCGAAGCCAAGAACAACTTCTCGGCCCTGATCGACTCGGTCGAAAAGGGCGAGGAGGTTCGCATCACCCGCCACGGCAGGGAAGTCGTGCGCATGCTGCCGGTGCGCCGCAAGCCGGTCATCACCGACGAGCAGATCCAGCGCGAACTCGGCCAGATCGACGCGCTGCACGCCACCATCCAGCCCGGCGCCTCACCGAGCGCCTTGCGCGCCGAAGGGCGCCAGCCATGACAGCCTTCGTCATGGACGCCTCGGTCACCGCAGCCTGGCTGCTGCCCGACCACGCCACCGCACACACCCGCAAGCTCTACGCCGCCATCCGCCGCGACGAGGTCGAGCCACAGGCGCCCAACGTGTGGCAATGGGAGTGCGCCAACATCCTGGCCAACGGCGTGCAAAGCGGCCGCATTCCCTCGTCCGCGGTCGAAGGGCTGTGGAGCGTGCTCGACGCCATACGCCACCGCGTCGAGCTGCACGAGCTGGCGCCGGCGCAGCACAAGGCCGTGCTCGCCGTGGCCATCGACGCGGGCGTGTCCCAGTACGACGCGGGCTATCTCTGGCTCGCAAAATCGCTCAATCTTCCGCTCGCGACCTTCGACGAGCGCCTCATCCAGGCCGCGCCGCAAGCAGGCGTCCGGCTGTTCGACATTTCAACGCTCTGAGTCCTTCGCCATGCAACACGACAAGATCCTCATCCTCGATTTCGGCTCGCAAGTCACCCAGCTGATCGCACGCCGCGTGCGCGAAGCCCACGTGCTGAGCGAAGTGCATCCCTGCGACGTCACCGACGAATGGGTGCGCGAATACGCCGCCGACGGCCACCTGAAGGGCGTGATCCTCTCTGGCAGCCACGCCAGCGTTTACGAGGAAACCACCGACAAGGCCCCGCAAGCCGTGTTCGACCTCGGCGTGCCGGTGCTCGGCATCTGCTACGGCATGCAGACCATGGCGCACCAGCTCGGCGGCAAGGTCGAGGGCGGCCACAAGCGCGAATTCGGCTTCGCGGCCGTGCGCGCCCGCGGCCACACCGCGCTGCTGAAGGACATCGCCGACTTCACCACGCCCGAAGGCCACGGCATGCTCAACGTGTGGATGAGCCACGGCGACAAGGTCACCGAACTGCCGCCGGGCTTCAAGCTCATGGCCAGCACCGACAGCTGCCCCATCGCCGGCATGGCCGACGAGGCGCGCCGCTACTACGCGCTGCAGTTCCACCCCGAAGTGACGCACACCGTGCAGGGCAAGGCGATCATCGAGCGCTTCGTGCTCGGCATCTGCGACGCCAAGCCCGACTGGGTCATGCGCGACCACATCGCGGAAGCCGTGCAGAAAATCCGCGAGCAGGTGGGCGACGAAGAAGTCATCCTCGGCCTGTCGGGTGGTGTCGATTCGAGCGTGGCCGCCGCGCTCATCCACCGCGCCATCGGCGACCAGCTGACCTGCGTGTTCGTCGACCATGGCCTGCTGCGCCTGAACGAAGGCGACATGGTCATGGAAATGTTCGAAGGCAAGCTGCACGCGAAAGTGATCCGCGTGGACGCCAGCGAGCTGTTCCTCGGCAAGCTCGCCGGCGTGAGCGACCCCGAAGCCAAGCGCAAGATCATCGGCGGCGAATTCGTCACCGTGTTCAAGCAGGAAGCCGCGAAGCTGAAGGCGGGCGACGGGGGCCACAAGGGCGCGACCTTCCTGGCGCAAGGCACCATCTACCCCGACGTCATCGAGTCGGGCGGCGCCAAGAGCAAGAAGGCCGTCACCATCAAGAGCCACCACAACGTGGGCGGCCTGCCCGAGCAGCTCGGCCTGAAGCTGCTGGAGCCGCTGCGCGACCTGTTCAAGGACGAAGTGCGCGAGCTGGGCGTGGCGCTCGGCCTGCCGCCGGAGATGGTGTATCGCCATCCGTTCCCGGGCCCCGGCCTGGGCGTGCGCATCCTCGGCGAAGTGAAGAAGGAATACGCCGACCTGCTGCGCCGCGCCGACGCGATCTTCATCGAGGAACTGCGCAACTTCACCGACGCCGAAACCGGCAAGACCTGGTACGACCTCACGAGCCAGGCCTTCACTGTGTTCCTGCCGGTGAAGAGCGTGGGCGTGATGGGCGACGGCCGCACCTACGACTACGTGGTCGCGCTGCGCGCGGTGCAGACCAGCGACTTCATGACGGCGGACTGGGCGGAGCTGCCGTATGCGCTGCTGAAGAAAGTGTCGGGGCGCATCATCAATGAAGTGCGCGGGATCAACCGGGTGACTTACGACGTTTCGAGCAAGCCGCCGGCGACGATCGAGTGGGAGTGAGGGCGCCCCTGCAGTTGTCTGCAATGGTTGCCCGCGGTCTCAAGTCCCTTGTCGCGCCGGCAGTGCCAACCGCGGCTTGCCGAGCACTTGAGTCGCCACACGCGACGCGAACCGCCGCGTCAAGAAACGCACGCCGAAGCACGACAGCTTGTTGAACAGCCCGGGCACCACCGTGCGCTCGCCGCGCAGCATCGCGCGGATCGCGGCGTGCGCCACGAACTCCGCGCTTTTCGCCGACGCGTTCGCGATCCACGAGTAGTCGCCCCCGCCGGACGCAGCGTGGAACGCGGTCTCGGTGCCGCCAGGGCAGATGCAGGTCACCGGCGCGACCAGCGAGGTCATGTTGAGTTGGATGAGTTCCGCGTCGCGCGCCCAGTCGACCCCGTCGAACCGGCGGAAATAGCCGAACCCGGCGTTGTCGATCAGGATGTCGATCGGGCCGCCGGCGAGCCCGGCGTCCCACAGCGCGCCCGCGGCATCGGGCTTGCCGAGCCGAGCGCCGCGAGCTCACGCGCGATGGCCGCGCCAATGCCGCTGGATGCGCCGGTTACGAGCGCGCGCTTGCCGATGTTGATGGTTGTGTGGGTACTCCTGTCGTTCTCCGTGTCGTGCCGCATGCGCGTCAGCTACAGCATTTGCACCACGACCTTGCCCTTGGCGCGCCCACTGTCGACGTAGGCCAAAGCTTTGTGGGTGTCCTGAAATGGGAATACCCTGTCGACGACCGGGCGGATGGCGCCTGACTCGATGAGGGCCGTGATCTCGCGCAACTGCGCCCCATCGGCCCGCATGAAGACGAAGGTGTATTGGCCTCCGATCTTCTTTGCCTTGTTCCTGATGCTGAAACTCAACAGGCGCAGCGCCAGTCGGAGCGGCCAGGCCAGTCCTCGCGCGATGGCGAACGCCGGGGTGGGCGGCCCCGAGATGGAGATGAGATGCCCGCCCGGCTTGAGAGCCTGGAGGGATTTGTTCAGCTCGCTGTTTCCGAGGCTGTTCAGCACCACGTCGTAGTCGCGAAGCACCGCGGCGAAGTCCTGCTGTTTGTAGTCGATGACGACGTCCGCTCCCAAGTCCTTCACCCAGGCGATGTTGGCCGTACTGGTGGTCGTGGCCACGAACGCCCCGAGATGCTTGGCCAGCTGGATGGCGATGGTGCCGACGCCGCCGGAGCCGGCATGGATCAGAACCTTCTGCCCCCTTTTCAGCTTGGCGGTTTCGACCAGCACCTGCCAGGCCGTCAGGGCCGCCAGAGGAACGGATGCGGCCTCGACCATGCTGAGATTCGCGGGCTTCAGTGCCAGCGATGACGCCTTGACGGCAATGAACTCGGCGAACGTGCCGATGCGATCGTCGTCGGGGCGTGCGTAGATCTCATCGCCGGGCTTGAAGTTGCGAACGCGAGCGCCGACCCGCACGACCGTTCCGGCCATGTCGTTGCCCAGGATCAGGGGGAGGCGGTAGGGAAGAATCAACTTGAATTCACCGCTCTTGGTCTTCGAGTCCAGGGGATTGATGCTCGCCGCGTGGATCCGGATCAGGACGTCATCGTCCCGGGCCTCTGGGTCGGGCATGTCGGCAATGCGGCCGACTTCTTTCTTTCCGTACCGGTCGATGATGAAAGCTTTCATGGGGGCTTTTTCAGGGTTTTTTATTGTTCAGTCATTGAGGAAGGCCAGCGCCCTGGGCACGAACTCGCCGTGGTACTGGAAGATCCCGCCATGCCCGGCGTCCTTGTAGATGACCAGTTGCGAGCCGGGAATGCGACGCGCGATGTCATGGCTGTTCACGGTGGGCACCATGATGTCGTTGTCGCCATTGGCGATCAGCACAGGGATGCGGATGCCGCCCAGATCCTGCGGCGCCTGCCGGCCCCAGGCCTTGATGGCCTTCAGCTGCCGCAGGAAAGCTCGTGGCGTCGGCTCCTTGTCCCGATCCGCCTTGCGCTCCTTCAGTCGCGCCAGGAAGGCTTTCGCGGCTCGACGGCCATTGGCCGTGGAGGTGAAGAACAGATAGGTCTTTGGATCGCGCAGCGTCAACAGGCCTTTGACGATCAGCGGCCAAGAAACCGCTCCGACCCGTTCGATGCCTTTGCCGCCCGCCGGCCCCGTGCCGGTCAGGATGAGCCGGCGCACCAGGCCAGGGGCTTTCAGCGCGATGTCCTGCGCCACGAATCCTCCGAGGGAGAAGCCGAGCAGGTCGACCTTCTCGAAACCCAGTGCGTGGATCAGCGAGATCGCGTCCCGGGCCATCGCATCGATGGTCACGGGTGCTGTTCCGCCTGAAGCGCCGATCCCCCGGTAGTCGATGGCGATGATGCGATGTCTGCGGGCAAGTCCATCGACGATACGCGGGTCGAAATTGTCGAGGACCGCGCCCCAGTGATTGAGCAGAACCAGCGGCACGCCGCTGCGCGGCCCCAGGTCACGGTACGCGAATGCAGTCCCGTCGACGTCGATCGATTGGTTGGGGGTGTCGATGTAGGGCATGTGCGATCCTGGGTGCTTGTCGGTAGGGGGCATCGTCATCGCGTTGGCGGTCAGGCGTTCACATCGACGATGGTGCGCCCCTGAACCTTCCCTGCGAGGACCTGGCTGGCGACTTCAGGAACCTCTGCGAGGCCAATCACCCTGGTGGTCCGTGCAAGCTTGTCCAGGTCCAGGTCGCTGGCCAGACGCGACCACGCCTGCAGCCGCACAGGCTGCGGCGCATTGACCGAGTCGATACCGGCGAGGGTGACGTTGCGCAGGATGAACGGCAGCACGGATGCCGGCAGGTCCGCGCCCTGTGCGAGGCCGAAGGCCGCGACCACACCGCGATACCGGGTCTGGGCCAGGACGTTCGCCAACGTATGGCTGCCGACCGAATCGATGGCCCCGGCCCACCGCTCCCTGGCGATCGGTGCGCCCGCTTCGGAAAGGGTGTGGCGGTCGATGACGTCCGCCGCGCCCAGCGTACGCAGGTAGGCGGCTTCCTCGAGGCGACCGGTCGAGGCGATCACGCGGTAGCCCAGGCCCGACAGCAGTGCGATGGCCACGGAGCCGGCGCCGCCATTGGCGCCGGTCACCAGGATGTCGCCAAGCTCGGGCGCGAGGCCGCCATGCTCCAGTGCGAGTACGGACAACATGGCGGTGAACCCGGCGGTGCCAATGGCCATGGCATCACGGGTCGAAAAGACTTCCGGGACCTTGACCAGCCAATCACCGCTCACCCGCGCCTTTTGCGCGAAGCCACCATGGTGCGTCTGGCTCAGTCCCCAGCCGGTCGCCAGCACGCGGTCGCCAGCGACGAGGCCGCGATAGGCCGACGACTCGACGACACCGGCAAAGTCGATGCCAGGAATCAGCGGAAACTGGCGAATGACCGGTGACCGGCCACTGAGCGCCATCGCGTCCTTGTAGTTCACCGTCGAGTACTCGACCGCAACGGTGACGTCGCCCGGCATCAGCTCCTCGTCCTTGAAGTCGACCAGGCCGGTTGAAATGGTGTCGCCAGTCTTGCTGGCGAGCAGTGCCTTGAATGTCATGTGCCGTCCGTTGCGTTCTGGAGTCTTTTGCCGCTTCAGGCGGCGGTTCGATAGCGCTCAGCCACGTGTGCCTGCCGGATGTCCCCGATCAGGGCCTGGCGTGCCGTGTTCAGCACCTCCCAGCGCGCGGCATCGTGCAGCGGCGGGATGGTCACGAGTTCGCGGCGGTCGAATCCCACCAGCGCGGCATCTACCAGTTCTTCCACTCCCATCAGATCGGGCATCGAACTGCTGTCGATGCCCGCGCGTTCCCAGATCTCAGTACGGGTTCCGGCAGGCAACACCGCCTGCACGTAGACACCCCTGGGCGTGAGCTCCAAGCTCAGCCCCTGGGACAGGAACAGCACGAAGGCCTTGGTCGCACCGTAGACGGACATGCCGAACTCGGGCGCCAGGCCGACCACCGAGCCGATGTTGACGATCGCGCCTTTGCCAGCCTGCGCCAGGCGCGGGGCGATGGCGCTCGCCAGCCTGACGAGTGCGGTGGTGTTGAGGCTGACCAGGCGGGCCACATCGTCTGTCGACTGGTCGATGAACTGCCCGGACAGCGCGGCCCCGGCGTTGTTGATCAGGGTGTCGATCCTGGCGTCCTCGCGCAGGCGCGCCTCGACTGCGGCCAGATCGCCAGGTTGGGTCAGGTCGGCCGCAAGGATCTCGACGGCAGTGCCGGTTTCGTCGCGCAGGCGTGCAGCGAGCGTTTCCAGCCGCGCCTGGTCTCGCGCCACCAGCACAAGGTCGTGGCCGCGGCGTGCGAAGCGGTCGGCATAAATGGCGCCAATGCCGGTCGAGGCGCCCGTGATGAGAACAGTGGTACGAGTGGTCATGTGTTTTTCCTCTTGATAGAAAGGTAAGCCCATGCCGCGGTGTGCGGCATGGGGCAATCGCTACTGGGCGCTGGAACCGGCGAGCGCCGGGTAGTCGATGTAGCCCGCCGCGCCACCCCCATAGAGCGTGGCCGGGTTCAGGGCGGCGAGGGGGGCGCCGGCTTTCAGTCTTTCGACCAGGTCGGGGTTGCTGATGAAGGGGCGTCCAAAGGCGAACAGGTCGGCCTCGCCGCCGATCAGGCGGGCGTTGGCCAGTTCGAGGTCATACCCGTTGTTGGCCAGGTAAGTGTTTTTGAAGCGGCTGCGCAAAGCATCGAAGTCGAACGGTGCGACATCGCGCGGACCGCCGGTGGCGCCTTCCACCACGTGCAGATAAACGATGCCCAGTGCGCTGAGCTGTTCGGAGATGTATTCGTACTGCGGTTGCGGATCGCTGCAGGAAATGCCGTTGGCCGGCGAGACGGGAGACAGACGCACGGCAGTGCGGTCCGCACCGATTTCCTTGGCCACTGCGGCGGTGACTTCCAGCAAGAGGCGGGCACGGTTCTCGATGGAGCCGCCGTACGCGTCCGTGCGTGCGTTGGCGCCGTCCTTGATGAACTGTTCGAGCAGATAGCCGTTGGCACCGTGGATCTCGACGCCATCGAAGCCCGCGGCGATCGCGTTGGCCGCAGCCTTGCGGAAATCTTCGACGATGCCCGGAAGCTCATCCAAGGTCAGAGCACGTGGCTCGGAGACGTCGTGAAACCCATTGTTGACAAAGGTCTTGGTCGCGGCGCGGATGGCCGAAGGTGCAACCGGTAGAGCGCCACCGGGCTGCAGATCGACGTGCGAGATGCGTCCGACGTGCCACAACTGGACGAAGATCCGCCCGCCCTTGGCATGAACGGCATCGGTCACCTTGCGCCAGCCGTCGATCTGCGGCTGCGTGTAGAGGCCCGGGGTGTCCTGGTAGCCCTGAGCCTGTGCCGAGATCTGCGTGGCTTCCGTGATCAACAGGCCGGCCGAGGCGCGCTGGCTGTAGTAGGTGGCGGCATGCTCGCTGGGTACCAGGCCCGCACCGGCACGATTGCGCGTCAGCGGCGCCATCACGATGCGGTTGGAAAGTTTGAGTGAGCCAAGGGTGTAGGACTCGAAAAGCGTGTTGTCAGTCATGTTGGGTTGCTGTGTCGTCGTTGATCAGGTGGGTGCCGCTCATATCCGGAAGCCTTACAAGGCAAGTTGGCTCAATGATGTCGATCATCATCTTTGTTGTCAAGGATTTTGATGATAGTTAAAATCAATGTATATTCAAGGCTTCACCAATGGCACATCTAGAGGGATCCTGGACATGAAGGTCACCAAAGCGCAGGCGCAGGCGAACCGGGCGCACATCGTCGAAACGGCCTCCACCCTGTTTCGCGAGCGTGGCTACGACGGGGTAGGGATCGCGGACTTGATGGCGGTCGCAGGCTTCACCCACGGCGGGTTCTACAAGCACTTCGGCTCCAAGGCAGACCTGCTGGCGGAGGCGGCGACCTGTGGTTTTGCGCAGTCGGCTGCCAAAGCCGAAGGGGCCGATGCGACAGCGGTCGTCAAGCAATACCTGTCCCGAGAGCATCGTGACGCTCGTGGTGAAGGTTGCACGATGGCCGCGCTATGCGGAGACGCTGCGCGTCAGCCGGCGTCGATCAAGGCGACTTTCGAGGCCGGCGTTGAAGGCCTGCTGGCGACCCTGGCCAACCCGCTCGGTGCGCCGGAGGACGGCAAACGGGCAGGAGCCCAGCGCGCCAGGCGCATCGAAGTGTTCGCGCAGGCGATTGGCGCGTTGATGCTGTCGCGGGCGTGTCCTGACGACTCGCCCCTCGCCGATGAAATTCTGGATGTCTGTCGTGTGGCAGCCCTGTCGAGGCTATCGGCTCCCCTCGATGCGTAGTTGACGCACTCCATGTGCGGACGCGACCACGACGTGCCTGATTTTTGACCTTTCTGCACCCGTTTCGGGAGTACGCCATTGTCGGTTGCGCATTCGCGCACCGACGGATTCATGCGGCGTGACGCGTTCGCTGCCGCACAGACGGCCAGTTTGGTTAACCGTATCTTCCGGTCAAGAGTCGTTTGGCTTGGAGGCTGTCAGGACAAGGTAACTCGCTCGGCGAAGATGCTTGCCGGTTCTGCCGCGTTCCCGGTTCCCCCAAGTGCACAGCGCCACGACCGCGTCGGCCAGACTGCGACCGAGTGGGGTCAGCGCGTAGTCGACACGCGGCGGCACTCCCTTGTAGGTCTACGACGCGATGACTCCGCTGCGGCGCATAGCCGATCGGTCCGAGCAGTGCTGCTGGTCCGGGCCAAGTTCTACTGATCGGGCCGGCGTACCGCTCGCCATTCGCCGCACGCCGCGCACTCTTCAACCACCCTAACGGAGCTCCCTATGTACGACCAATCCAAGCTATCCGAGTTGATCCGGTTCGCACGCGTAGATGCGGGTTCCACCGTCATTGACGTTTATCCAGGCGACGGCGGCTGGACCCGCCTCTTCTCCGACACGGTGGGACCCGAAGGGCGGGTGTACAGCTTCGTGCCGGCCGAGGTCGCCCACTTCAGCAACGATCCGGTCGGCCGCATGCGAGCGCTTGCGAAGGAGCCGGGCCGGGAGAACGTCGAAGTCGTCTCCGCGGAGCTCGTGGCGCTGCCGGAGGCCACGCAGCCAGCGGATGTCGTGTGGCTGCACCTGTTCTATCACGACCTCCACACGTCCCTGGCCCAGGCCCGGGGGGCGACGGCGGCCCTTTTCAATCAAGCTGTATTCGAACGGCTGAAGCCCGGCGGGTTCTACGTCGTTGTCGACCACGCTGCCGCCGGCGGTGCAGGCACGAACGACGCTCAGTCGCTGCATCGCATCGAGCACGTATCCGTTCGCAAGGAGGTGGAGGCGGCCGGCTTCGTCCTGGACGAGGAAAGCACCTTGCTCGCGGAAAAGAACGACACGCACTCGATCAAGGTGTTCGATCCCTCGATCAAGGGCGAGACCGATCGCTTCGCCTACAGGTTCGTGAAGCCCTGACAGGTTCCGCGCCGACCACCGCGACTGGCGTGAGTGCGCCAGTCGCGGTCGCTACGCCAGCGCCTAGAAGCTCGCCTTCAACCCCACCGACAGCATGCCCCCCTTGGCCTGCTTCGACAGCTTGCCGAAGTAGTCGTAGTCGGCGGTGATCGCGAGGTTCTGCGTCATGCGGTATTCGGCGCCGAAGCCGGCCATGAGGCCGGTCGAGCTGCCCGAGAAGCGCTGGCCGCCGGGTTGCCACCAGTTGACGGTATTGTTGTTGTCGCCGCCGGAGATGCGGCCGCGCGAAACACCGAGGCGGCCGTTGAGCGCGAAGGCATCGCCCAGTGGCAGGCGTGCCGTGGCGGCCGCGTAGAAGGCCTGGCCGGTGCCGCTCTGCAGGCTGGAGTAGCCCAGGCCCGCCGCCGTCCACTGGCTCACGCGGCCGAGGCGCGCGTAGCCGACTTCCACGCCGAAGTTTTCCGTCAGGCGATAGCCGCCGTACAGCTTGTAGGCCGTGCCGGCCTTGCTGGCTTTCTGGCCGCCCCACGGGGTGGGCACGGTGTTGGAAGAAGAGAGGCTGTAGCTCGAACGGCCGACGGAGCCGCCCACGTAGAGACCGGTGTCCTGTGCGGGGCCGGCGGCGCAGGCGCCCATGGATGCGGTGCCGAGCAGAAGTGCGGCGAGGACGGTGCAGGCTTGCGTTTTCGTCAAGATGAAATTCCTGGTTGGAGTCGTTGGGATCATTGAGACTGTTGGTGGCTTGAAGCCATGCCATCAGCGCTCGGCGATTCTGGAATTCCAGCCTGAAGACGAGCTTGGCGCCTGCTGAAGAGCACCTGAAGGCGCCGGGTCGATGGGCGATGATCGAGGCATGTCTCAACAGCTTCTTCTTCCCGGCATCGATCCTCCGCCGCGGCCCTTGCCGCGCCCCCGCAGCAAGGCGCAACGCGCCGAGCCGATGCCGCATTCGCTCTTCTTCGCATTGCTTCCCGGCGCGCAGGACGCCACGACGATTGCAGCGCTCGGCGAGCGCATGAATTTCCAGCACGCGCTGAAGGGCACGGTGGTCGAGGCGCACCGCCTGCATGTCACGCTGTTCGACCTTGGCGACTACGCAGCGGTGCCGCGCGACAAGGTCGAGCAGGCCTTGGCCGCCGCAGCGACGCTTCCTCCGCCCGCGTTCGATGTCGTCTTCGACGAAGCCATGAGCTATGCGAAGAGCCAGGCACTCGTGCTGTATGGCAACGACGCGGGCGTCGAGGCGCTCATGGCCTTCAGGCAGCGGCTGGGCGAAGCGCTGGCCGACGCGGGCTTCAAGCCCAAGCGCGCCTTCACGCCGCACATGACGCTGGTGTACGCAAGGCGCAAGCTCGAGAAGCACGCGATCGAGCAACCGGTGCGCTGGCGCGCCGGCAAGCTCGCGCTGATCGACAGCCATGTGGGGCAGGGCGTGCACGAGATACTCGGCCAGTGGCCCGCCGCGGCGCTCGAATCGGAAGCGACGGAGGCCTGAGATGGAAGCGCCGCTGCTGGTCTGCGTTGCGTGGCGGGCGTGCTGCGCAATGTCGACCAGCTCGCGAGGCACGGCATGCCCGATCGCATCGAGCCTCCGAAGGCCGACCGATAGCCAGCATCGGCCAACCGGTCAGCCGCCGTCCGCGAAGTTGTCGAACAGCAAGCCGCGCATCCACTGGTTGCCTGGATCGCGGTGCGCCTTCGCGTGCCAGAACAGGTTGATCGCTATCTGCGGCAGCGCCACCGGGTGAGGGCGCCACACCAGCGCGAAGGGCTCCGCGATGCTCTGTGCAAGCCGCTCGGGCACCGTCGCGATCATGTGGCTCGAGCGCAGGATGTGGCCGATGGCCACGAAGTGCGGCACGCGCAGCTTGATGCGCCGCTGGATGCCCTGCGCCGCCATCACGTCGTCGGCCTTGCCGTGGCCGGTGCCGGCGGCCAGGACCTGCACGTGGTCGGCCGCGCTGAAGTCCTTCAATGACACGCTGCGTTTCTTCGCGAGCGGATGCGCTTGCGAGAACAGGCACACGTACTGCTGCAGGAACAGCCGGCGCTGGAACACGCCGGCCTTGAGCTGCGGCAGCAGGCCGATGGCGATGTCGACGTGGCCGGCCTCCAGCTCGTCGCGCAGGTTGGTCGCGGTGTTGTTGCGCAGCGTGCTCACGGTCACGCCGGGCGCGGCCACCGAGAGCGCTTCCATCAGCTTCGGGGTGAAGTAGATCTCGCCGATGTCGGTCATGGCGAGCGTGAAGCTGCGCGTGCTGGTGGCGGGGTCGAACACGACCTGCTGGTTGAGCGCCGTGTGCAGCGCGCCCATGGCGTAGGCCACCGGCTCCGCCAGCTGCAGCGCGAAGGGCGTGGGCTCCATGCCGCGCGCGGTGCGCAGGAACAGCTCGTCGCCCAGCAGCTTGCGCAGGCGCGCCAGCGCATTGCTGATGGCCGGCTGCGAGAGGCCCAGCGACTCGGCCACGGTCGACACGCGCTTCTCGGCCAGCATGCGGTCGAACACCAGCAGCAGGTTGAGGTCGATGTCCTTGAGTTGCACGGCGGACCTTTATTCAGCGCAGTGATGAAGAGGATTCACCGAATTCTATTGGTCAATCGGAAGCGCCCGCGCATCATCGCCTTCCAGAGACAGGCCGGCACCCACGCCGGCGCAAGAGAGCCCCACGATGGACCTGCACATACATCCCCTTGCCCGCACCCTCGAGGTCCGCCCCGGCGCGAACCTGCTCGAAGTGCTGCGCGAGCATCACGTGCCGGTGTCCTACAGCTGCATGTCGGGGCGCTGCGGCACCTGCCGTTGCAAGGTGGTGTCGGGCCAGGTGCTCGACGGCGGGCAGGACGCCATTCGCCCGGACGGCCAGGGCGAGCGCTATGTGCTGGCCTGCCAGAGCACCCTGACCGAAAGCTGCGCCATCGAGATTCCCGAGCCGGACGAGGTGGTCGTGCATCCCGCGCGCATCCTGAAGGCCACGGTGACAGGCATCGACGCGCTGACCCACGACATTCGCCGGCTGCGCCTCAAGCCCAACAAGCCGCTGGAGTTTTCTCCGGGCCAGTACGCGCAGCTGCAGTTCGCCCCCGACCTCGCGCGGCCGTATTCGATGGCCGGGCTGAGCCGTGACTCGGAGCTCGAGTTCCATGTGCGCCGCGTGCCCGGCGGGCGTGTCACGGCGCACATCTTCGAGCAGTTGCGCATCGGTGATCCGGTGCGCGTGAGCGGGCCGCTCGGCACGGCCTACCTGCGCACCAAACACCGCGGACCGATGCTCTGTGCAGCGGGTGGCACCGGGCTGGCGCCTATTCTTTCGATCGTGCGCGGCGCCATCGCGGCCGGGCTCACGCAGCCGATCCACCTGTACCTCGGCGTGCGTTCCGATGCGGACGTGTACGGCCTGCAGGAACTGCGGGAGCTGCAGGCGCAGCACCCGGGCCTGGACGTGCACGTGGTGGTCGTCACCGGACCGGCGAACGGAAAGCAGCGCGTGGGCCTCATCACCGACGCGATCCGCGCCGACTGGCCCGGCAGCCTCGACGGCTGGCGCGCCTACCTCTGCGGCTCGCCGCCGATGGTCGAGGCCGTGACGCAACTGGTGCGCGGCCGTGGCCTCGCACCCGAGCAGACGCATGCCGATGCCTTCTACCTGCAAGGCACCTGAACACAACGAAGGAGACCCCCGATGACCACGCAAGCCGTGTTCCCCGTCGAACTGAAATGGGAGAGCGAGCGGACCAGCCGCATTCCCTTCATGGCCTACACCGACGAGGCCTTGCACAAGAAGGAGTTGCAGCGCTTCTTCTACGAGAAACACTGGTGCTATGTCGGCCTGGAGGCCGAGATTCCGAACCCGGGCGACTTCAAGCGCACCGCCATCGGCGAGCGCTCGGTCATCATGTCGCGCGACGAGGCGGGCGAGATCCATGTGTTCGAGAACGTCTGCGCGCACCGCGGCATGCAGTTCTGCCGGGAACGCCACGGCAACAAGAAAGAGTTCGTCTGCCCCTACCACCAGTGGAACTACACGCTCAAGGGCGACCTGCAGGGCGTGCCGTTCCGGCGCGGCGTGAAGCAGGACGGCAAGGTCAACGGCGGCATGCCCGCCGACTTCAAGACCGAGGAGAACGGCCTCACCAAGCTCAAGGTGGCCTCGCGCGGCGGCGTGGTGTTCGCTTCGTTCGACCACGGGATCGAATCGTTCGAGGACTTTCTCGGCCCCGACATCCTTCATTATTTCGACCGGCTGTTCGATGGCCGCAAGCTCAAGATCCTCGGCTACAGCCGCCAGCGCATTCCAGGCAACTGGAAGCTGATGCAGGAGAACATCAAGGACCCGTACCACCCGGGCCTGCTGCACACCTGGTTCGTGACCTTCGGCCTCTGGCGCGCCGACAACAAGTCGGAGTTGAAGATGGACGCGCGCGGCCGCCATGCCGCCATGATTTCCACGCGCGGCAGCGCCGGCAAGGCCGCGCAGGTGACACAGGTGTCCAGCTTCAAGGAGAGCATGCAGCTGAAGGACCCGCGCTTTCTCGACATCGTGCCCGAGCCCTGGTGGGGCGGCCCGACGGCGGTGATGATGACGCTGTTCCCGAGCCTGATCCTGCAGCAGCAGGTCAACAGCGTGTCGACGCGCCACATCCAGCCCGTGGGGCACGACGCCTTCGACTTCGTCTGGACGCATTTCGGCTTCGAGGACGACACCGAGGAAATGACCCAGCGCCGCCTGCGCCAGGCCAACCTGTTCGGGCCCGCGGGCTTCGTCTCGGCGGACGACGGCGAGGTCATCGAGTTCTCGCAGGAAGGCTTCGAGCAGAAGCCGTTCCACCGCACGCTTGCCGAGCTTGGCGGCCGGGAGGTCGAGAACACCGACCACATGGTGACGGAGACGCTGATTCGCGGCATGTACCGCTACTGGCGCGAGGTGATGGAGGCATGATGAAGCTCGACGCCGACACCTACCTCGAACTCTCGCGGCTCTACGCCGCCTACGCGCACGCCGTCGATTCCGGCCAATGGGGCCTGTGGCCCGGCTTCTTCACCGAGCAGTGCAGCTATCGCCTGCAGCCGCGCGAGAACCAAGAACGCGGCCTGCCGCTGGCCACGCTTTCGTTCGAGAGCCGAGGCATGCTCGAAGACCGGGTCTACGGCATCCAGGAGACGCTGTTCCACGACCCGTACTACCAGCGCCACGTGGTCGGCCTGCCGCTGGTGCACGCGGTCGATGCCGACGGCGCGATCCACAGCGAGGCCAACTACGCGGTGTTCCGCACCAAGCTCGACCAGCCCTCCACCGTGTTCAACGTGGGGCGCTACATCGACACCGTGGTGCCCACGCCCGAAGGCCTGAAGTTCGCGTCGCGCCTGTGCGTGTTCGACAGCGAGATGATCCCGAACTCCATCATTTATCCGATCTGAAACCCGAGTCAGCCATGCAGCAAAAAGAACCAGAGACAAACGGCGCGCCGCTGCGCCGCTTCACCGACCCCGGCTACGTGCCGCTGTGCGCCGACCTCGCCGAGGTGCGCGAGAACATCGACCGGCTCGACCGCCAGATCGTCGCGCTGCTTGCCGAGCGCGGCCGCTACGTGAAGGACGCCGCGCGCTTCAAGCGCGACGCCTTCCAGGTCTCGGCGCCGCAGCGCCAGCAGGAGGTGATCGACAAGGTGAAGGCGCTGGCCGAAGAGAAGGGCGCCTATCCGGAGGTGGTCGAGGCCGCCTACCGCGCGCTCATCGCGGGCTTCATCGCGCGCGAGCAGCAGGACCACCTGGGCATGGTGCCGGTGGAGGCCAAGGCATGAGGTTCGCCCAGCTCGGCATCGCCTTCACGGCACTGGCAATGGCCGCGGCCGCCCACGCACAGAGCTGGCCGCAGCGCCCGATTCGCATCGTGGTGCCGTTCGCGGCCGGCTCGTCGCCCGACATCCTCGCGCGCATCGTCAACGACAAGCTGGCCGCGCGCATCGGCCAGCCGCTGATCGTCGACAACAAGCCCGGCGCGGGCGGCAACACCGGCACCGACCAGGCCTCCAAGGCGCAGCCCGACGGCTATACCTTCCTGCTGTCGGTGAATGCGCCGCTGGTCTACAACACCATCCTCTACAAGAACCTGCCGTACGACCCGTTCAAGGACCTCGTGCCGGTGTCGCTCGCGGCCACCACGCCCAACGTGTGCGCGGTGTCGAATTCGATGAACGTCGATTCGGTCAAGGCCTGGCTCGACGCGATGAAGCGCAACCCGGGCAAGTTCAATTTCGCTTCGACCGGCAACGGCTCCATCTCGCACCTGGGCGTGGAACTGGTCAAGCTCAAGACGAATTCGTTCGCGGTGCACATTCCGTATGCGTCGTCGGGCCAGGCGGTCACGGCCATCATCCAGGGCGACGTGCAGTTCGCCTGCCTGCCGCCGGTGTCCGTGATGCCGCAGGCCAAGGCCGGGCGGCTGAAGGCGCTGGCCGTTACCTCGGCCGAGCGTTCGCCGCTGCTGGCGGAACTGCCGACTCTTCGCGAATCGGGCGTGCCCGACATCCAGGCCGTGCCCTGGTTCGCCTACATGGCGCCCAAGGGAACTCCCAACGACGTGGTGCAGCGCATGAGCCGCGAGATTGCCGCGGTGCTGAAGGAGCCGGAGACGCTCAAGCGCCTGCAGACCGCTTACTTCGACCCCGTGGGCAGCACGCCCGAGGCGCTGAGCAAGTTCATGACGGAGGAACTGCGCCGCTGGAAGCCCGTGATCGAGCGCGCCGGCCTGAAGGCCGACAACTGAACACTCCACAGAGCAAGGACAAGAACATGAGCACGATTACCTGGGTCGACGCCGCGGCGGTCGACGACGTTCCCTCCGAAGACGTGGTGGGCATCGAGGTGCAGGGGCGCGACATCGCGCTGTACGGCACCGAAGATGGCATCCACGCCACCGACAACATCTGCACCCACGGCCATGCGCGGCTGTGCGACGGTTTCCTCGAAGGCCATGAGATCGAATGCCCGCTGCACCAGGGCCGCTTCGACGTGCGCACCGGCAAGGCGATGTGCGCGCCGCTGACCGAAGACCTGCGCAGCTATCCGGTGAAGATCGAGGGCGGCCGCGTCTTCCTCTCGTTCGACCAGTGAAGGCAGCCGCTTCGGGCCATCTGTTGCGGCTCGAAGCGGATCGATCTGTATCTGTTTTCCCTCAGGACGGCTGGCGACAATGAGGCTCTTTTTGATGGAACCGATATGACAGCGCAGAGCCGAGACCACATCGCCGACCAGATTGCAGCCGAGCTGGGCCACAGCTTCGACGGCGACATCATTGCCGGCGGCCACTACGTGCCGATCGTGCGCGACGGCCGCACGGTCTACCTCAGCGGGCAGGTTCCGCGCGTGGGCACCACGGTGGTGGTCACGGGCCGCGTCGGCGATGCGGTCACGCTCGACAAGGCCCGCGAGGGCGCCCAGATCTGCGCCCTGCGCAGCCTCGCGCTGCTGCGCCGTTCGCTCGGCTCGCTCGACGCGGTGGAGAAGGTGCTGCGCGTCGGCGTGTTCGTGCAGTGCACCGCCGACTTCACGCAGCAGAGCGAAGTGGCCGATGCCGCGTCCGACCTGCTGCACCGCGTGTTCGGCGACGCGGGCGTGCATGTGCGCACGGCGGTCGGTGTCTATGCGCTGCCGAAGAACGCGACCGTCGAGGTCGAGATGACCGTGGCGGCCAAGCACGACATCCGCTGACTAGCCGGGCTTCAGCGCGGCAAGGTCGCGCGCGAGCTGCGCGATCGTGAGAGGGGCGCAGCCCTCGGCGTTGTTGCTCACGGTGACGAAGGCGTTCTGGCCCGCGCGGGTGGTGCCCGCGATCACCTTGGCCAGCGCGGCGCGCGTCTCGGGGTCGGGGTCGACGATCCTGTCGAACGGGCCATAGAGCTTTTCCGCGTCTTCGTAGCCGAAGCGGCCGTGGCGGCGGTGCAGGTTCCAGCGGCACACCAGCGGCCCGGGCCACAGCGCGCGCAGCATCGGCAGTTGCTCTTCGATGGGCGGCATCTTCGCGTGCAGGCCCATGCAGAAGGTGGCGCCCACGCTGCGCAGCATGTCGGCGAAGGCGGGGGTCAGCAACTGAGGGTCGCGCACCTCGACGGCGATCACCGCGTCGGGCGCGGTCTGCTTCAGGTCGGGCAGCGCGGCTAGCATGTCAGCAATGCGCGCCAGCAGCGCCGGCTGGTCGGCCAGCAGGTGGCCGGGAATCGGGCTCAGCTGGAACACCAGCACGCCGATGCGATGGCCCAGTCCTTCGAGCGCGGGCAGCACGAACTCCTGCCGCGCGATCTCGCTGCTGAGGAACACCGGGTTGGCCTGCATGCCGCGGCCGCTTTCGTCGCGCACGGTGGCGTCGGTCACCAGGCTGGGCGCCTTCACCATGAAGCGGAAGTCGTCGGGCACCATGGCCGCGTAGCGCGCGTACTGGCTGGCGGTGAGGGCGCGGTAGAAGTTGCGGTCCAGGCTCACGGTGCGGAACAGCGGATGCTGCGCGAGCGCGGAAAGTCCATTCTTGGAGAGCACCGACTCGGCGTATTCGCCGTTCCACACGAGGCCGGCCCAGCCGGGGTAGCTCCACGACGACGTTCCGAGCCGCAGGTTGGGCGGCAGCGCGGCGGCGAGTTCGACGAGCGCCGGGTCCGTCGGCGCGGCCTCGACCGTGCCGGTGCGCGGCTTTTTTCCGGCGGCCGGTTCTGGGGGCGGCGGGGCCACCTGCACCTCCTGTGCGGGCGGCAGATCGGGGAAAAGGGAGTCCTGTACTTCAGCCATGTCTGGGGCGGCATTCTCGGCCAACACGGGGGCGGCCTGCGGCGCCGGGCACAATCCGCGCCATGAAACAGTGGTTGCGTGCGCAAGGTGGATGGTGGCTGGCATGGGTGGTGCTCACCGTGGCTGGCGCCGTCTGGATCGCGCGCGCAGAACTGGCGCAGATGCACCAGGACTTCGAGACCGACGTGCGCATCGCGCACCGGCTCATGAGCCAGCAGATGGTGCAGTACGACGCCGTGCTGGCCACGCTGGCGCTGCTGGAGCCCAGCACCGGTGCCGACCATCCAGAGCAGCGCCTGCCGTCGGTGTATTCGTCGATCCTGCGGGTGCATCGCCGCGAGCGCGACGAGCCCTGGCCGGACGCCGGTCCGGCGGCGAGCGCCACGCCCGCCGCGCTGGCCGCCGCCGAGGCCCGCTCGCGCAGCCAGCATCGCGCCGACCTCGCATCGCTGGACCTGGCGCACGGCCGCTATGTGCTGGTGATGGGCGCCACGCCGTTCAGCTACGCGCTCGACATCGACCTGGCCGGCTCGGTGCCCTGGCGCGACTGGCCCATGAACCCGCAGGTCAGCCCGGTGCGGCTGAGCCTGCAGCGTGACGGCCAGCAACTGGTGCTGCAGCCCGGCCGGCCCACCGCGGGCGGCTGGCGCTTCGGCCTGACCAAGCCGCTGGCGTCGCCGAGCCAGCCCTTCGACCTCGTGGCCGAGCGGCAGGTGGGCTGGGGCGAGCTCCCGTGGCGCGGCATCGGCGCCTGGGCCGTCGCGACGGCGCTGCTGCTGGCCGGACTGTGGATGGCGCAGCGCCAGCGCATCGCGCGGCGCCGGGCCGAAGAGCTGCTGCGGCTCGGGCAGGTCGCGCGGCTCAATGCGCTGGGCGAGCTGTCGGCCGGGCTGGCGCATGAACTCAACCAGCCGCTGACGGCGGTGCTGGCCAACGCGCAGGCCGCGCGCCGCCTGCTGGACGACGAGCCGCCGGACCTGGCCACCGCACGCGACGCGATGGGCCAGGCGGTCGAGCAGGCGCGCCGCGCGGCGGGCGTCGTGGGGCGCCTGCGGCGGGTGATCGAGCGGCCCGAGGCTGCGGGAGACGCCAGGCCGCTGGTGCTGCAGGAGGTGGTGCGCAGTGCCATGCACCTGCTCGCGCCGGAGTTCAGCCGGCGCGGCATCGTCGCGCAGTTCGACCCCACGGCGCAGGCGCCGGTGCGGGTGCAGGCCGAAGCCGTGGCGCTGGAGCAGATCGTGCACAACCTGCTGATGAACGCATTGCAGGCGCTCGAGCTGGTGCCCGCCGGCGACCGGCGCCTGGCCATCGCGGTGGGGCGCAACGGCGAGGAGGGCGTGCTGACCGTCACCGACAACGGCCGGGGCATCGCGCCCGATGCCTTGCCGCGCCTTTTCGAGCCCTTTTTCAGCACGCGCGAAGGCGGGCTGGGCCTCGGCCTGAGCCTGAGCGAAACGCTGGCCAGCGGCATGGGCGGCAGCCTGAGCGCGGCCAATGCGTCGCCGCGCGGCGCGCGCTTCACGCTGTTGCTGCCGCTGGTCGCGCCGCCTGCGGAGCGCGCGCCATGAACGCGCCGGCAATCCACCAGCCGCAGTCGCCGCTGATCCACCTGATCGACGACGACGAGGCGGTGCGCGACGGCCTGTCGCTGCTGATCGGCACGGTCGGCCTGCGCGTGCAGGGCTGGGCCGACCCGGCGGCTTTCATCGACGGCTTCGACCGCGCGAGCGTCGGCGCCATCGTGCTCGACGTGCGCATGCCGGGCATCAGCGGGCTCACGGTGCTCGACCGGCTGATGGCGCAGGGCGTGGACCAGCCCGTCATCATGCTGACCGGCCACGGCACGGTGGAGATGTGCCGGCGTGCCTTCAAGGCCGGCGCGGCCGAGTTCCTCGAGAAGCCGGTGGACGACGAGCAATTGCTCGAGGCACTGCAGCAGGCGGTGCGCCAGCATGTGCGTTCGCGCGAGCGCTCGCAGGCCGACAACGCCGCGCGTGAACGGGCGGCGCAGCTGTCGGAGCGCGAGCGCGAGGTGCTGGCCTTCATCGTGCAGGGGCTCACCAACAAGGAGATCGCGCGCACGCTCGCGCTGTCGCCGCGCACGGTCGAGACGCATCGCGCCAACCTGTTCGCCAAGCTCGACTGCGATTCGCTCGCGCAGTTGATCCGCCGCTACGCGCTGCTGGTCGACGGCGGCGCTCCGTAGTTCTACGGAGCACCGCGCGTAGCCGTACGAATGGCCGCGCAGGCCGGTGTTTTCTACAGTGGCGCAGCCGTCGGCAAGGGCCGG
Organism: Variovorax sp. PMC12; assembly: GCF_003019815.1. Lineage (NCBI taxonomy): Bacteria > Pseudomonadati > Pseudomonadota > Betaproteobacteria > Burkholderiales > Comamonadaceae > Variovorax > Variovorax sp. PMC12. The sequence goes on along the minus strand of NZ_CP027773.1, from coordinate 1,238,860 downwards.
CGCAAACACCATCCACTGGAGAAAACGAACAATGCAATCCATCCTTCGCCTCGGCAGCCTCGCCGTCCTGCTCGCTGCTTCGGTCGCCCAGGCCCAGACGCCGGCACCGGCCGTTCGCACCGAAAAGAACATGTCGCTCGCGCTGGCCAACCAGCTCGCGGCCGAAGCCGTGGCCGCCTGCGCCGCCAACGGCTACAACGTCGCCGCCACCGTGGTCGACCGCGCAGGCACCGTGCGTGCCGTGCAGCGCGCCGACAACGCCGGCCCGCACACGCTGGCATCGAGCGAGCGCAAGGCCTGGACTTCGGCCTCGGCCAAGAGCCCGACGCAGGCCATGATGGAAGGTTCGCAGAAGAACCCCGGCGGCGCCAACCTGGTGTACCTGCCGGGCATGCTGCTGCTGGGCGGCGGCGTGCCGGTGAAGTCGGGCAACGAAGTGATCGGCGCCGTGGGCGTGGGCGGCGCGCCCGGCGGCCACCTCGACGAGCAATGCGCCAACGCGGCCATCGAGAAGGTCAAGGGCCTGCTCTGATGATGGCGGCGCGCGGTCTCCGGTCGGGCGTGCTGGCGGTCGCGCTCGGGCTGTGCGTGCCGTTGGGCGCGCTCGCCCAGGTGCCGCCGCTGGCGGCCGAGGTGCTGGCGTACGACGGGCTGCACCAGGCCGCCTGGCAGGGCGACCTGCCGAAGCTCAAGGCGCTGATCGCCTCGGGCGCGAATCTCGATGCCCGCGACACACGCGGGCGCACGCCGCTGCAGGTCGCCACGCATGCGCGGCAGCGCGAGGCGATCAAGCTGCTGGCCAAGGCGGGCGCGAATCTCGATCTGCTCGAGGACGACCGCTACGACGCAGTCACCATCGCCGCGGTGGCCGACGACAGCGCCACGCTTTCGCTGCTGCTGTCGCTCGGCGCCAAGGCCGGGCAGGTCACGAGCCGCTACGACGGCACGGCGCTGATCGCCGCCGCGCACCTGGGGCATGACGAAGTCGTGCGCCGGCTGATCGCGGCCGGGGCTCCGCTGGACCATGTCAACAACCTGCACTGGACGGCGGTGATCGAATCGATCGTGCTCGGCGACGGCGGTCCGCGCCACCAGCGCACGCTGGCCGCGCTGATCGACGGCGGCGCCAACCTGGCGCTCGCCGACCGGCAGGGCAACACGCCGCTGCAGCTTGCAAAGGCGCGGGGCTACACCGCGATGGTCAAGCTGCTGGAGAGCGCACGCACGAGATAGGCGGCTCGGGGACAATCGGGCCTCGCCACGAGGAACCCGCCCCATGTACATGCCTCCGCAGTTCAATGCCAAGGACCCGGCCATCGCGCTGGACCTGATGCGCTCGCATCCGTTCGCGAGCCTGATCTCCAACGACGACGACGGCCTGCCGTTCGTCACGCACCTGCCGCTGGTGGCCGAGCCGCGAGGGGCCGGCGAACTGGTGCTGCTGGGCCATTGCGCCAAGCCCAACCCGCACTGGCGCTATCTGCAGGCACGGCCCACGGCCGTCGCCACCTTCCTCGGGACGCATGCGTACCTTTCGCCGTCGGTGTATCCCGACCTGGCGCGCGTGCCCACCTGGAACTACCTGAGCGTGCACTGCACGGTCGAGGCCACGCTCATCGAAGACGCGGCCGCCAAGGACACGCTGCTCAAGAAGCTCATCGGCGACCATGAGCCGGCGTATGCGCAGCAGTGGCGCGACCTGGGCGAGGAGTTCCAGCTCAAGATGCTCGCCGGCATCGTCGGTTTCGAGCTGCGCGTGACGTCGCTTCAATGCAAGGTCAAGCTCAACCAGCATCGCCGTGAATCGCACGCCGCCATGCACGCGATGTACAGCGCCGGCACGCCGGACGAACAGGCCCTGGCCACCTGGATGGACCGCCTGGGCCTGGCTTCGGAAGCGCCCGTGGCGGAGGGCCGCTGACATGCGCGGACTCGGGTTGATCGGCTTGTTGCTGGCGCTGCTGGTCGTCGGGCTGGTCGCGAAGAAGCAGATGGCCAGCAGCGTGGTTCCAGTGGTGCCTTCGGTGCCCGGTGTTGCCGCGGCCCCGGCCGGCGAGCCGGCGGGCAATGTGCGCGAGCAGTCGCAGCGCGTGCAGCAGCAGGTCAAGGACGCTCTCGAAGCGGCGAGCAAGCCGCGCCCAATGCCGGATGACAACTGAATCGACCTCGCTTCCACCACCGACGGACGACGCGCACTGGATGGCGCTCGCCCTGGCCCAGGCACGCCTGGCAGCCGAAGCGGGCGAGGTGCCCGTCGGCGCGGTGCTGGTGCGCAATGGCCAGCTGATCGCGACGGGCCGCAACACACCGGTCGCGCAGCACGACCCGAGCGCGCATGCGGAGATCAACGCGCTGCGCGCCGGCGCCGCTGCGCTCGGCAACTACCGGCTCGATGGCTGCGAGCTGTTCGTCACGCTCGAGCCCTGCGCGATGTGCGCGGGCGCGATGCTGCATTCGCGGCTGGCGCGCGTGGTGTTCGGAGCGACCGACCCCAAGACCGGCGCGGCCGGTTCGGTGCTCAACCTGTTCGCGCAGCCGCGCCTGAACCATCGCACGCAGGTGAGCGGCGGAGTGCTTGCCGACGAATGCGCAGCCGTGCTCCAGGCTTTCTTCCAGCAGCGTCGCAGCGCGGCGCGCGAGCAGGCCGAGCCCTTGCGCGACGACGCACTGCGCACGCCGGCGGACCGCTTCGCAGCGCTGCCCGACTACGCCTTTGCGCCGCACTACGTCCAGGACCTGCCTGCCCAGCGTGGCTGGCGCATGCATTGGATCGATGAGCGCGGCGAGGGTGGCGAAGGCGAGGTCGCATGCTGCCTCTGCCTGCACGGCCCCGGCGAGTGGGGCTACTTTTTCCGGCACCTCGTCGGCCAGCCCGGGTTGCGCACCCTGGTGCCCGACCTCATCGGCTTCGGCAAGAGCGACAAGCCCAAGCGCGAGGCGGCGCACCAGCTCGAATGGCACCGCGACGTGCTGCTCGAGTGGCTGGCGCGGGTGCAGTCCGCTTCGGCGCCGGTGCTCGTGCACAGTGCGGCGGCGAGCGAACTTGCTTCGCTGCTGCACGCGGCGGCGCCCGGGCGCTTTGCCGCCTTGCTCGTCGCACCCGAGGGCCATGAGCGCATCAAGGACGCCTGGCGCGCGCCTTTTCCCGACCGGGGCTACGAGGCCGCGTTGCGCGCGCTGGGCCCGGTCGCATCTTCCTCCGGGCCGACTGTCGCGCAGGCTCGCACCTTCGTGCAGCAGGTGCGAAACGCAATGGGATACTCGAACTCGTGACCAAACACATCTACATCTATTCCCCCTCCAGCGCGATCCGCGACAAGGCGGCTTTCCGGCGCGGCGTGAAGCGCCTCAAGGCGCTGGGCCACGAAGTCGAAATCGACGAGGCGGCACTCTCTGTGCACCAGCGTTTTGCCGGCGACGACGTCACGCGGCTCGCCGCGATCTCGCGCGCGGCGGCCAGCGGCGCCGACGTGGCGCTCATCTCGCGCGGCGGCTACGGCCTGACCCGAATCCTCGATTCGCTGCCGTACAAGGCCCTGGCAAAGGCTGTCGAGAAAGGCACCGAGTTCGTGGGCTGCAGCGACTTCACCGCGCTGCAGAACGCGTTGTTCGCAAAGACCGGCGCCACCACCTGGTCGGGCCCGGCGGTCGGCGAAGACTTCGGTGCCGAAGGCGGCCCCGACGACATCATGGAAGCCTGCTTCGACGACCTCGTGAGCGGGCAGGGCGAAGGCACCGGCTGGCGCATGCCGGCTCGCGATGTGGACTTGAAGTTCAAGCCCGTGCAGGACGCGGTGCTGTGGGGCGGCAACCTCTGCGTGCTGGCCAGCCTGCTCGGCACGCCGTACTTCCCGGTGGTGGAAAAGGGCGTGTTGTTCATCGAGGACACCAACGAGCATCCGTACCGTGTGGAACGCATGCTCGACCAGTTGAAGATGGCCGGCGTGCTGGCGCGCCAGCGTGCCGTCGTGTTCGGTCAATTCACCGGCACGCGCAAGGTGCCGGGCTACGACCGCGGCTTCGGCATGAACACGGTGATCGACCGGCTGCGCGCGTCGCTGAAGGTTCCGGTGCTTTCGGGCCTGCCGTTCGGGCACGTGCCCACGAAGGTGCTGCTGCCCGTGGGGGCCAAGGTGTCGATGGCGGCGGAAGGGCGCGATGTCTTTCTGGTCTGGGGCCATCGGCACCCGTCCGGCAATGAAGGCCATCACGGGCACGACCACCATCATCACGCCCACTGAAGCGGCCGGCCGGGGAGGCCGCCGCGCGGCTTCAGCCGTTGTCGGTGAAGCGCTGGTGCGTGCGGGGAGCCATCGAGCCGGGCAGGCCGCCCTTGAACATGCTGTTGATGGCTTTCATCTGGCGGCGTGCGGCGGTTTCGCCGTCGATGGCGCTCAGCGCGATCATCACGTCCTGGCGCAGATACCAGAGGGCTTCGACATCGACGGCGAAGCGAACGCGCTGGCTGACTCGCTGTATGGAGTGACCGCCGTGGCCCTGGAGAATCGACAGCATCGCGGTACGGATGCGCCCCAATTGGTTCTCCGCCACCTGGCGGGACCCGAAGCCGGGTACGTTCAGCAGACGAAGAATGCGGCGGAAAAGCATGGGACGAAAAGCGTATTGCCGAAAGCCAGAACGGTCGCTACCTTAAGCCTCAGTTCTCGGTTGCACAAGATCCGGAACAGTGTTTCTTGTCTTGAAACAACACGCTTTGCCTACGATTTCAAACAGCGATTAAATTTTGTTTTCTAAAGTAGTACATCTGGTTGTGATCAATTTGTGAATCCGTCGTCCTGTTACCCGCGTATACAACTCCGTCGACATCGAAGTTGTGCAGATCGTTTCCTTGACCAGGCGCGTGCCAGGGAAAACTGCTTGCGGAGGAACATGAGGGGCGCCGACCATCATTAACCAGAGATCGCAATTCGAGAACCACAACAATATGGGTGTCAATTCCACAGTCGTATTCGCGGACTTGACGGGGAGCACCAGGGTCTTCGAGGCCATGGGCAATGCAAGAGCCACCGAAACCGTGACGCGACTTACCCAATGGATCGGCAATGTCTGCCAGGCCCATGGCGGGCGGGTCGTCAAGTCGCTGGGAGACGGCGTGTTTGCCATCTTCTCCAGCGGCTCGGCCGCCACGAACGCGGTCATCGAATTGCAGCGCTATCACCAGAAGCGCCTGCTGGTCTGGCCCGCGCCGTTGCGCATGGCCCTGCAGATCGGCGTTGCCAGCGGCGATGTGGTCGAGGTCGAGGGCGATTGCTATGGCGACGCCGTCAACCTGGCGTCGCGGCTCAGCGACCTTGCCGGCCCCGGCCAGATCTGGGTGACCGATGCCGTGATCTCGCAGCTGCGCGATGGCGGCGTGCAGCACCGCGACCTCGGGCTCATCAACATTCGCGGGCGCAGCGAGATGTCGGTCGTGCACCGCATCGACTGGCAGGAGGAAGTGACCTCTTTCCTGACCGTGCCCGCTGCACTGGCGCCTGCGCGCATGCCCGATTCATCGTTCGGCCAGATCGAGCTGGCCTGGCTCGACGTGCGCTCCATGTTCAGCCTGGAGCAGTTGCCGATCCATCTCGGCCGTGTGGACGACGCGCAGTTCGTGGTGAACGACCCACGCGTGTCGCGGCTGCATGCGCGCATCGAGGTGCGCCAGGGCAGTTGCGTGCTGATCGACGTCAGCACCTACGGCACCTGGGTGCGTTTTCACGGCAATGGCGGCCCCAGCACCGAAATCGCCCTGCGGCGCGAGGAATGCCTGTTGCACGGCAGCGGGGAAATCGGCCTTGGCGCGCCGCTGAGCGACTTCAGCGCCCCGACCATTTCCTTCAACACGACTGGCGGCGACGTGATGCTGACGCGCCGGGAAATCGCGCGTCGGTGACGTTTGGCAACCATCTGTCGGCGCGCCGGGTGCACCGCGCGCGTGCAAGATGCGTTGCGTATGGACCCGGGCGCTGTCCGCCCCGGTCCTTTCTGGCTCTGGAGCCGCAATGAACACCAAAAATCATTCTTCCGTTTTCAAATGGGCCGCCTTCGGCGCCATCGCGGCCGCCGCGCTGCTCGCCGTGGTTTCCGCCAGTGCGCGCACGAGCTGGTCGGTACAGATCGGAACGCCGGGCTATGTGGAGACCTATCCGGCGGCGCCTGCCTACTACCCGCCGGCACCGGTCTATTCGTATCCGGCCCCCATCTACTACGCACCGCCGCCGCCGGTCTATTACCGTCCTCCGCCGCCCGTGTACTACCGTCCGGCCCCGGTCTACGTGCCGCCGGCGGGCCGCGTCTACTACGGGCCGGGCTATCCGTACCGTCCGCCGAACGGCGAATACTACGAAGAACGCGACTGACGGCTTTCCTTACTCCCGAACCCATGGCATGCCTTCTGGCATGCCATTTTTGTTTCTGCAGGTGACGAAAAAGTCACAAAAAGTCACATTCTTGGGTTTTGCTGCCATGCGCCTGCACGGCCGTACCCCCGAATTCCGCAAGGCATGCCGCTTGCCTTGAGCGCTCCAACGGCACGGAAATGCCGAAGGAGCGAGGACCATGGTGGAACAGATCGAGGTGGCTCGGGTCGAGGCACCCATGCCCCAGGAGGCGGCGGCAAGAGGAACCGAAGAAGAACGGCCCGGCGGCGCGGAACGTCCCCTGAAAGCGCTGGCCGGGTTTTCCATTTCGGCGGCGCTGGCTGCGTGCGGCGGAGGAGGGGGCGGCGGTGGTGGCGGAAGCAGCCTCCCGTTCGTCGGTATCGGCGGCGGGGCGCCAGGTGCCGCTCCTGAGGCGGCGGCGGACACCGGCCTCTATCACTACCCCCAGGCCAAGACCGACGAAGAAGCGGCGCGCTTCCTTCTGCAGGCGCAGTTCTCGGCCTCCGATGCGGAAATTGCCGATGTGCGCGCCAAGGGCTATCTGCCCTGGCTCAGCGAGCGCTTCGGCGCGGCACGCGCGCCCACCGCGTGGGACTGGACCAATGGCAAGCCCTACGGCAGCGTCGACATCGAACCGATGATCTGGCGCGAGCTGATGGTCTCCCCGGACCCGGTTCGCAAGCGAATGGCATTGGCGCTCAGCGAGATCTTCGTGGTCTCGGCCAACGAGATCGGCTCCAGCTGGCCCGTCCACATGATGGCCCAGTACTGGGACGTGCTGGTCGCAGGCGTCACCGGCAACTTCCGCCAGTTGCTGGAAGACGTCACGCTGAACCCCGCGATGGGCTTCTACCTGAACACGCGCGACAACCGCAAGGAAGACGCGTCCGGCAGCCAGCCCGACGAGAACTACGCGCGCGAGGTCATGCAGCTCATGACCATCGGCCTGTACCAGCTCAACGGCGACGGCACGCTCAAGACCGGCGCCGACGGCCAGCCGATCGAGACCTACGTGCAGGACGACGTGTCGAACCTCGCGCGCGTCTTCACCGGCTACGACCTCGACATCAAGCCCGCCGAGCGCAACAGCTTCACCACGCCGGGCGGCGGTGTCATCGAGACCAATGCCTGGACCACGCGTGCGATGGCCTTCACATCCGCGAAGCACTCGATGCTGGAGGCCCGATTCCTCGGCGCCACGGTGCCCGCCGGCACCCCCGGCCCGGCGGCGCTGAAGACCGCGCTCGACACGCTCTTCAACCACCCGAACGTCGCCCCCTTCATCGGCAGGCAGTTGATCCAGCGGCTGGTGACGAGCAACCCCAGCCCGGCCTACGTCAAGCGCGTGGCCGACACCTTCGCGAACAACGGCGCGGGCGTGCGCGGCGACATGAAGAGCGTGTTTGCCGCCGTGCTGCTGGACGACGAGGCGCGTGAACCCGCGGGCCTGGCCAACCCCAACTTCGGCCGCCTGCGCGAGCCCATGCTGCGGCTCGTGCAATGGGGCCGCACCTTCGGCATCGGCTCGTCCAAGGACACCTGGAAGATCGACAACACCTCCGACCCGAGCCGGTCCCTGGGCCAGAGCCCGCTGCGTTCGCCCTCGGTGTTCAACTTCTTCCGGCCGGGCTACGTGCCACCGGCAACGGCCATCGCCAGCAACAAGATGGTCGCGCCCGAGTTCCAGCTCGTCAACGAGACCAGCGTTGGCGGCTACCTCAACTTCATGCAGGACAAGCTGCTCAACGGCTTCGACGGCAAGGACGTGACGGCCAGCTACGCGGCCGAGAAGGCGCTGAGCGCCGACCCCGCCGCGCTGGTGCGCCGGCTCAACCTGCTGCTCGCAGGCAACCAGCTGTCGGCCGGCACGGTAGCGCTCATCACCGATGCGCTCTCCAAGGCACCGCTCGTGAACCCCGGCACCGACGCCGCGCGGCTCAACCTCATCTGCGCCGGCGTACTGCTGGTGATGGGCTCGCCCGAATACCTCGTCCAGAAATGAAGCACACGGGAGCGATCCGCACATGTACCTGATCAATCCAGCCGAGCACACGCGCCGCGCCTTCCTGCGCCGCGCGGGCCACCTCGCGATGGCCGGCACCGCGATGCCGTTCGCGATCAATCTCGCGGCGATGGGCGAGGCCGCCGCCCAGGGCGCGCCCGGCGATGACTACAAGGCACTGGTCTGCATCTTCCTGTTCGGCGGCAACGACTACGCCAACACCCTCGTCGCCTACGACGACGCCAGCTACGCCAGGTACAGCAGCATTCGCGGCGCCATCGCACTGCCTTCGGACGCTGCGCTCGCGCTCACCGAGCTCAAGCCGACGACCCCGCTTTCCGGTGGCCGCAAGTACGCGCTGAACCCGAAGATGAGCGGCCTGGCCACGCTGTTCGACCAGGGCCGGATGGCGGTGCAGCTCAACGTCGGACCGCTCATCAAGCCGCTCACGCGCGCGCAGTTCAACAGCGGCAACCGCAAGGACTTCCCGATCCCGCCCAAGCTGTTCTCGCACAACGACCAGCAGTCGGTGTGGCAGTCGTCGTCCCCCGAAGGCTCCACCATCGGATGGGGCGGCAACATCGGCGACCTCGCGCTTTCGCAGAACGCGACGGGGTCGCTGTTCACCTGCATCTCGGTGTCGGGCAACACCGTGTTCCTGTCGGGCGACGAGGCACAGCAATACCAGGTCGGCACGGGCGGTGCGGTGCGCATCGCCAGCGTGAGCAGTGCCAGCGGCAGCGTCTACGGGTCCACGGCGGTCAAGGCGGCCATGCAGCAGATCGCGCAGCAGGCGCGCGGCCATACGCTGGAGAACGAATACAACAAGGTCACGAAACGCGCCACCGACGCCGAAGGCAAGATCACCGGCGCCATCCAGATGAACGACCTGGCAGGCTTTCCGAACACCAACCTGGCGGACCAGCTCAAGATGGTCGCGCGCCTGATACGCGGGCGCACGGCCCTGGGCGTGAAGCGCCAGGTGTTCTTCGTGTCGATGGGCGGCTTCGACCTGCACGACGACATCGACACCAAGCAGGGCCCGCTGATGGAGCGGCTTTCCGGCGCCATGGCCGCGTTCCAGGCGCAGATGGATGCATGGAGCCTGTCGGAGAACGTGACGGCCTTCACCGCCTCGGACTTCGGCCGCACGCTGTCGAGCAACGGCAACGGTTCCGACCACGGCTGGGGCAGCCACCATTTCGTGATGGGCGGCGCCGTGAAAGGCAAGGCCCTGTACGGCACGCCGCCGCCGGTGAGCGTGGGCAACAGCTCCGCCGACGAAGACCAGTGGCACGTCGGCCAGGGCCGTTTGCTGCCGACCACCTCGGTGGACCAGTACGCCGCCACGCTGGCGCGCTGGTTCGGCGTGCCGGATGCGGACCTGAACGCCATCCTGCCCAACCTCAGGAACTTCGGCCTGACGGCGCCGAGCGGCATCGCCTATCCGCGCGACATCGGATTCATGAAATGACCGGACTCATCGGAATGGAAGGCGGGGCCACCATCAGCTTCGCGCCGGAGCTTCCCAGCCCGCCGCAACCGCCGCGCGTGCGCACCATCGATTCGACGTCGATGCCGCTGCACCCCTTCACCAGCGTCGATGCCGCCATTGCGGCGGTGGAAGCGCTCGACGGCGAACTCGAGAAGTTCGAACTCGCGGTGGCCGACAACCTGCAGGACTACCTCGGCGTGCAGATGGCGCAGATCACCGACAGCGCGCTGGCCCGCGGCTGGGAGCCGGTCAGCTTCTTGCAGAAGGAGGGCTTCCGCCTGTATCGCTACGAGGCCATGCGCAGCTACACGAGGCGCGGCAAGCGGCGCTGAACGGTGCTCAGCCGGGCGGCTGCGCCAAGATCCGGTCCAGCTTGTCGATGTCGATCGGCTTTTGCAGGTGGTGGTCGAACAGGCCCTTGGCCGACTGGCCGCCGCTGTCGTTGGCCGAGAAACCCGAGATCGCCACCAGCAGCTTCGGCGCGCCGGCGGCCGCATTGGCACGCAACTGGCGCGCCACCTCGGTGCCGGGGAAGTCGGGCAGCGTGAGGTCGATCAGCGCGGCATCGAAGCTCTCGGCGGCGGCCGCGTCGAGCGCCTGTCGGGCTGTGTAGGTGCAGCGCGCCGTGTGGTCCTGCAATGTCAGCAGTTCCTGCAACAGGTCGGCCGCGGCTTCGTTGTCGTCGACGATCAGCACATTCACAGCTTTGTTTCTTTCCGGGTTTTCAAGGTCATCAGTATCGCGGGCGCCCGCGCGCGTGGGGGTAGGAGCATGCCTACGTCGGTTGCGGGGCGGCGCTGGCGGCGTCGGGGATCTGCAGCGGCAGTTCGACCACGAAGGTCGAGCCCTCGCCGGGTGCGCTCTCCACGCCGATGCGCCCGGCATGCAGGCACACGATCTTGCGCGTGATGTACAGCCCCAGGCCCAGCCCCGCCGCATGCCGGCGGCTGTCGTCGGTGCGTTCGAACTGCTCGAAGATGCGGGCGTGGTCCTCCGGCGCGATGCCGATGCCCTGGTCGCGCACCGCCACCCGGGCGCTGTCGCCTTCGAGACTCACGGTCATCTCCACCGGCTTGCCGCCGCCGTAGCGCAGCGCGTTCGTCAGCAGGTTGGTCAGCACCTGTTCGATGCGGAATTCGTCCCACACGCCGCGCAGTTCGGGCGGTGCGTGCAGCGTGATGACCGAGCCGGCGGCCTCGGCCTGCTGGCGCAGGTTCTCGACCACCGCGCGGGAGAGCGCGCTCAGGTCCACCGGCTTGGTCTGGATGGAAAGGGCATCGCGCCGCATGCGCGTCACGTCGAGCATGTCGTCGATCAGCCGCACCATGTTGCGGATCTGCCGCTGGTCGCGCTCGATCATCGCCGGCAGCCTGTCGGGCGCGAAGTTGGCGAGGTTGCCCTTCGACAGATGCAGCTGGCGCAGCTGGGCCTCGAGGTAGAGCGTGTTCAGCGGCGTGCGCAGCTCGTGCGACACCATCGACATGAAGTCGTCGCGCATGCGCACCGCGCGCTCCAGCTCGCGCTGGGTGTGCTGCAACTGCTGCACCAGCTCTTCCTGCTTGTGGTGGGCGGCCGCGAGCTGGTCCATCTCGTGGCGCAGCGCCTTGCGGTGGCGGTGCAGGTCGACGAACACGTTGACCTTGCTGACCACCGCGTGCGGGTCCAGCGGCTTGTGCAGGAAGTCGACCGCGCCGCTTTCGTAGCCCTGGAAAGCGTAGTTCAGCTCGCGCCCCGCGGCGCTCACGAAGATGATGGGAATGTGCCGGGTGCGCTCGGTCCCGCGCATCAGCTCGGCCAGCTCGAAACCGTTCATGCCGGGCATCTGCACGTCGACGATGGCCAGAGCGAATTCGTGTTCCAGCAGCAGCGCCAGCGCCGCTTCGGCCGAGGCCGCGCGGTACACCACGCGCCCCGGCGCGCGGATGAGCGCTTCCAGTGCCAGCAGGTTCTCCGGCAGGTCATCGACGATCAGCAGCTTGCTCTCGATGTCAATGTTCATGGGCCGACTCCAGTTGCAGAAGCAGGGCTCGCAATTCGCGCAATGGGAGCACGTAGTCGGGGGCGTGGCGCGCGATGGCGGCTTGGGGCATGGTCGGGATCTGAGCTTCTGTCGGGTCCTGTACGGCGGTCAGTCCGCCGGCCAGATGGATGCGGTGCAGCCCCTCGGCACCGTCGTAGTTGGCGCCGGTCAGCAGGAAGCCGGCGAGGGCGGGGCCGTAGGCATCGGCCGCGGATGTCATGAGCACGTCGATGGACGGCCGCGAGAACAGCACGGGCGGCTCGCAGCTCAGCGAGAAGGCGCGCTCGCGCTCGATCGACAGGTGATAGCCCGGCGGCGCGAAGTACAGGCTGCCCGCCGCGAGCGGCATCTTGTCGGCCGCCTCGCGCACCGGAATGGGCAGCCGCTGCGCGAAGATCTCCGCCAGATGGCTTTCGTGTTCCTCGGGCAGGTGCAGCACCACCGTCATCGGGAGGTGCCAGCTGGCGGGCAGGCCCTGCAGCAGGGTGTTGAGCGCGTCGATGCCGCCCGCGGAGGCGCCCAGCACCACGGCCTCCACGCGCTTGTTGGTCGAGCGAAGCCGCCTTTTCATGAGGCCTTGCGGTAGATGCGCTCGGCGCGCGCGTGCGTTTCGAAGCGCTCCGAATAGCCCGAGAAGTCGATGCTTTCCTTCGAGCCCAGGCCCAGGAATCCGCGGTGCGACAGCGACTCGTGGAACAGCCCCAGCGCCCGGTCCTGCAACTCACGGTTGAAATAGATGAGCACGTTGCGGCACGACACCAGCTGCGTTTCCGCGAACACGCTGTCGGTCGCCAGGCTGTGGTCGGCGAAGATCACGTCGGCGCACAGCGAGGGGTCGAAGCGCGCGGCCTCGTAAGCGGCGGTGTAATAGTCGGAGAACGCGCTGCGCCCGCCTGCGCGCTGGTAGTTGGTGGTGTAGCCGCGGATCGCCTCCAGCGGAAAAATGCCCTGGCGCGCCTTCTCCAGCGAGGCCGGGTTGATGTCGGTGGCGTAGATCTGCGTGCGCTCGAGCAGGCCTTCCTCGCGCAGCAGGATGGCGAGCGAGAACACTTCCTCGCCGGTGCTGCAGCCCGCCACCCAGACCTTGACCGAGGGGTAGGTGTGCAGGATCGGCACCACGTGCTGGCGCAGCGCCAGGAAGTACGCCGGGTCGCGGAACATCTCGCTCACCGGGATGGTCAGGAACTGCAGCAGCCGGCCGAACAGCACCGGGTCGCGCAGCACGCGGTCCTGCAGCGCCGAGATGCTCGGCAGCCCGAGCTGCTCCAGCGCATGCAGCACGCGGCGCTTCTGCGAGGCCATGGTGTAGTTGCGGAAGTCGTAGCTGTACTTGAGGTAGATGGCCTCCATCAGCAGGCGCAGCTCGATCTCGGTGTCGCTCAGGGGCGGCAGCGGCGGCGCGACCGCCGTGAGCGGCGTCGCGGGAGAACCGGGGCGTGAAGTGGTCACAGGCGCTCCATTTTCGGCATCCACACCCGCAGCAGCGAGAACAACCGTTCCAGGTCCACGGGCTTGGCGAGGTAGTCGTTGGCGCCCGCGGCCAGGCACTGCTCGCGGTCGTCCTTCATGGCCTTGGCGGTGATGGCGATGACCGGCATCTTCTCGAAGCGCGGGTCGGCGCGCATGCGGCGCGTGGCTTCCAGGCCGTCCATCTCCGGCATCATCACGTCCATCAGCACCAGGTCGATCTCGCTCACCTGGTCGAGTTTTTCCAGCGCCTCGCGGCCGTTGCGGCCGATTTCCACGGCCGCGCCGCGCTGCTCGAGCGCGCTCGTCAGCGCGAAGATGTTGCGCACGTCGTCGTCCACCAGCAGGATGGTCCGGCCCTCGAAGATGCGGTCGCGTCCGCGCGCCGTCTTGAGCATGCCCTGGCGCTCGCTCGACAGTTCGGCTTCCACCTTGTGCAGGAACAGTGTCACCTCGTCGAGCAGGCGCTCGGGCGAGCGCGCGCCCTTGATGATGATCGAGCGCGAGTAGCGCTGCAGCTCGGTTTCCTCGTCGCGCGTGAGGTTGCGCCCGGTGTACACGATGACCGGCGGGAACGACACGATCTCCTCCGCCGCCATGGCCTTGAGCAGCTCGCTGCCCTGCATGTCGGGCAGCCGCAGGTCGGTGATCATGCAGTCGAAGACACGGGTGCGCAGCAGCTCCAGCGCTTCTTCGCCCGAGCCCACGGCCACGATCTCGATGTCGTCGTCCTCGATCAGGCGCATCACGCTCTCGCGCTGCAGCTCGTCGTCTTCCACCAGCAGCACCACCTTGACCTTCTGGGTGAGCTTGTCTTCCAGCCGCGCGAACACGCGCATCAGCTCGTCGCGCGTGGTCGGCTTCAGCGCGTAGCCGATGGCGCCCATCTGCAGCGCCGCACCCTGCGCGTTGTCGGCGGCCGAGACCACGTGGATCGGGATGTGGCGGGTGTGCGGCGAGTCCTTCAGGCGTTGCAGCAGGTCCAGGCCGGTGCTGTCGGGCAGGCGCATGTCCAGCAGGATGGCGTCGGGCACGAATTGCGTGGCCAGCTCGAAGCCGTCGGCCGCGCCGTGCGCCACCAGGCAGCGGTAGCCGAGTTCGTGCGCCAGGTCGTAGAGGATGTGCGCGAACTGCGGTTCGTCCTCGATCACCAGCACGCGGCGCACCTGGTCGCGCGGCAGCGAGCGGTCGTCCGCGAACTGCGGCGCGGGCACCGGGGAGGGCGGATGGGGCGGGAGCGGCACGGCAGGCGCGGCCGGTGCCAGGCCGACCGGGGCGTGCGCCGGCTTGGGCGTGTAGACGGCCGAGGGCGCTGCCGATGCATTGCCCGGTGCATTACCCGGTGCCTGGGGCGCCCTGGCCGGAAGCTGCAGCACGAAGGTGCTGCCCTGGCCCGGCTGGCTCTGCACTGCGAGCGTGCCGCCCAGCAGATGGGTGAGGTCGCGCGAGATCGACAGGCCCAGCCCCGTGCCGCCGTAGCGCCGGCTGGTGGTGCCGTCGGCCTGGCGGAAGGCCTCGAAGATCAGCTCGTGCTGCTGAGGGTCGATGCCGATGCCCGAGTCGGTAACTGCAAAGCTGGCGCCGCCGTCCGCCGCGGCAGACACCACCAGCGCCACCTCGCCGCGGTCGGTGAACTTGAGCGCGTTCGACAGCAGGTTCTTCAAGATCTGCTCCACGCGCTGGCGGTCGGTCACCAGCGAGGCTGGCGCATCGGGCTTGATCTCGAGGCGGAAGCTCAGGTTCTTCTGCTTCGCCAGCGGGCGGAAGGTGGTTTCCAGGCTCTCGGCGAGCCGGCGCAGGGACACGTCTTCGGGCACCACTTCGAGCTTGCCGGCCTCCACCTTCGAGATGTCGAGGATGTCGTTGATCAGCACCAGCAGGTCGTTGCCCGACGAATAGATCGACTCCGCGAACTTCACCTGCTCCTGCGTCAGGTTGCCCTGCGGGTTGTCGCCCAGCAGCTTGGCCAGAATGAGCGCGCTGTTCAGCGGCGTGCGCAGCTCGTGCGACATGTTCGCCAGGAACTCCGACTTGTAGCGGCTCGCGCGCTGCAGTTCGTCGGCGCGGTCCTCCAGGTCGCGCTGCACGCGGCGCAGCGCGGTGTTGCGCTGGTCCAGCGCCTCGGTGCGCTCCGACAGCTGGCTGTTGGTCTGTTCCAGCTCGGCCTGCTGGTTCTCCAGCATGGCCTGGGAGGCACGCAGCGCACGCGACTGCTCCTCGAGTTCTTCGTTGGCGGTGCGCAGCTCTTCCTGCTGCACCTGCAGTTCCTCGTTGAGCTGCTGGGTCTCTGCCAGCACGTCCTGCAGCTGCTCGCGGTATCGCGCCGCCGCCAGCGAGGTGCCGATGTCGTCGGCCACCACGTCCAGCAGCTGGCTGCCGCGCTCGTCCAGCGGGGCCGGCAGGCCCAGTTCGACCACGCCGTTGACCATGCCGTCGCTGCCGACCGGCAGCAGCAGTACGGCCTTGGGCGTCATCTCGCCCAGGCCCGAGTTGACCTTCAGGTAGTCGGCATCCACGGGCTCGACCACCATGCGGCGGCGCTCCGCCGCGGCCTGGCCCACCAGGCTCTCGGTCGGCGAGAAAACCTGCGGCGTGGCCTCGGCCGCGCTGGAGAAGCCGTAGCTCGCGGCCCGACGCAGCGGCCCATGCCGCTCGCGCACATACATGGCGCCGACCGACGTGCCCAGGTGGCGAGAGAAGAAAGCCAGGACCTTGCGCCCCATGTCCGGCGCGCTGAGCTCGCCCACCAGTTCGCCCACCAGTTCGGTCTGCGCGCCGCGCAGCCAGGCCTCATGCGACAGGCGTTCGGCGTGCGCCGACTGCTCCTTCAGCACCACGTCGTAGCTGTCGGAAAGCCGCACCAGCTGCCGTCGGCCGAAGTAGGCCACCAGCCCGGTCAGCGTCAGCGTGAACAGCAGGAACAGGCAGATCACCCACCACGCGGTGCGGTTGGCGTCGTTGTTGCGCTGGAAGCGCAGCGCCTGTTCGGTGTCGATGAAGGCGGTGAACTCGGCGCGCATGTCGTCGGTCAGCCGCTTTCCGCGGCCCAGCCGCACCTGGGCCTGGGCGTCCTCTCCGGCGCGGCGCGCGGCGATCAGGCTGCGCGCGAATTCGGTCCAGGTGGCCTGGATGGACGCGATGCGGTCGATGCGCTCGACCTGCTGGCGGTTGTCCGACACCAATTCGCGCAATGCGGCCGTGTCGGACTTCATGCGGGGCAGGGCACTCTGGTAGGGCTCGAGGAACGTCTCGTCACCGGTGATCAGGAAGCCGCGCATGCCGGTCTCCATGTCGATGCTCTGGCGCTGCAGCTCGCTGGCGGCACGGGTCACGCGGTCGGTGTGCTCGACCCAGCCGATGGTGTTGAGCAGGAACAGGATCAGCGCGACGAACACCACGGCGCCGAAGATGCCGCCGATCAGGGGGAGCTTGAGGTTGCGGCTCAGCAGACGGTCGAAGTCTTCGGGGTCTATCGCGGAGGGAGTGTTCATCGGTCGCATTTGTAAGCAAAACTTGTCAAGTTTTGCAGAAAAACGACGCTGGTACTGTCGGAGAAGACCTCGTCAGGGCCATTCCATGCGATTTCATGGGGGAGCGAAGCCGTGAGAATTCGCCTCGCCACCAAAGACCGCCCGCCATTCATCGTTCCCCGCCGTGCAGGGCGGGCTGCTCGCACCACACCCACGAGGTCATGCCGTCCGGCGCTCACAGCCATACCCATTTGCACGAGCCGCTGCGGCATGCCCATGCGCACGTGTCGGACGCCCGTCATCGGCACGCGCACTAAGCGTCAAAACCCTCCTCGGTCAGTACCGAGTGGTTATCGGGGCCGATCCGCACGCGCGAATCAGTCCGCTGGCTCGTAGCGCTCAACACGCGACCGGCTCCTTATTAATTGTTCGCCGGCTTTCATTCACAGGGGTTTCCTTACCCATTCAATCAAATGGACCCATTCCGTGTGGAAATTCCGAGAATGAAAATCTGTCACGAGAAAATCAGTAATTGGAAACGGAAAGGTCATGGCTGGATGTTGTAATGAAAGTCGGCAATTCAGCCGGGTTAAGGGAGTTAATAATGAATTATGTTGCTACCTCTTCTGCTGTTACGCGCATTGGATCGATTGATGCCGACTCTCCGCCTGAGGATTTGCGCGATACCGTGCTTTCTTTAATTACTCATGGCTACGCCATAGTGAAGATGACCAGCATGGCTCAAAGAGCGGTTTGGTCTGCACTGGATGAGATATCGCGTACTCTAGAAGATATGCGAGCAGACTTTTGTTTTCCTGATCGAACTGACGGCTTTCTACCCAAGGGTGGGGAGCATGCGAAGTACACGGATAACGTCGATCTCTGTGACAGATTTTGCTACTGGCATAAGCATCGATCACTTCATACGGGTCACCCGTTCGTTGAGGCGCTCGCATATCAGAACATTGCAAAGAGCGAGACGGAACTCTCGTCGTTTGCTCAGCGCCTGATTGACGGACTATGGGACTTCTTTCGCAATGACGATCATGTGTCGATTCGCGACAGTTCTTATCTTCAATTGTGTTTGTACGAGAGCAGCTACCATGAGGATGGGCGCACCTATCTACAAGACCGGCATGAAGACGGTCATCTCATTACCTTGATCAAACCCACTCGCGACGGATTGGTAATTTTTCTGAACGACAGAGAAGTTTCTGTGCACCTTGCGGATGATGAAGTCATCGTTATCACGGGATCGTTGCTGACGATGCTTTCTGATGGACGGATTCCCACCATGTATCACGCGGTTCGCAAACCAAAGATGGAACTCGCGCGCAGTTCACTGGTTTACTTTGCCATTCCAGATCTTCGGCATTCGTATACCACTTTGCTGGGAAAGGACCGCATCAACACTGCCGAATTCGCGGATGAAAGTCATCGGGCCTTCGGAAACACTCCGTTGATCTAATCTGGGAAAAAAGAGAGGGTTCTGCCCTCTCTGCTCCAAACATGGAAAGAAATGTTAAATCTGCAGCTCATCGAGGGTTTTGTTCTTGGGGCCGGTCTATTGATGGCGCTTGGACCCAAGGATACTTTTGTAATAAAAAATAATCTTGCAGGAAATAATGCTGTAGTCCTTGTACTGATATGCGCTTTATCGGACTTGGCGTTGATCATTCTTGGTGTCGCCGGGCTCGGGGCGGTCATTACTGCAAACTACTGGGTCATGGTCTTGACAATGACGGTCAGCATTCTTTATTTGCTGTACTACGGTGTCAGAGCTTTGTATTCGGCCTATCTTGGGCAAACCCATCTGGACGAACAAGGTGCTTCACAAAGGCCGATGCCACGCGCGCAAGTGGTCAGGGGCGCGTTTTTTCATTCGCTGCTCACGCCGTTCGCCTGGCTTGATACCGTGTTGGTCATCGGATCAATCAGCGCGATCAAGGTTGGGGCGGACAAGTTCTACTTTGCAGGCGGCGCCGTGGTGGCGTCTTTCTTATGGTTCATCGCACTCACTGTCGGGTCGCGTCTGGCTGCGCCGATATTCAGGAATCGCCGGGTATGGCAAGGGTTGGACATCCTTGTCTTCATATCCATGTTTGTATTGGCAGGAAAGTTGGTCGCTGACTATCCCTGGAAGGGGCAGTAGCACCATCTACGCACGCCTGGCCCGCTCGACGAAGAAGGCGGGCGCACCGGACTCAGCCCCGAAGTGGATGGGCGCAAGTTTTGACCTGCGCTCGCGTTCAACGCATTCCAGGGACCAGCAACGAAAGCACCAGCCCCAGCACCGCGCAGCCACCCAGCAGCGGCAGCACCCCGACCTTGAACCGGAACAAGGCAATGGCCGCCGCCACGGCTATTGCCGCCGACATGGCGTCGAAGTGCCCGCCGAAGCCCTGCGGCCACAGCACGTGATAGGCGAAGAAGAGTGCCAGGTTCAGGATCACGCCCACCACCGCCGCGGTGATGGCGGACAGCGGCGCGGTAAACCCCAGCTTGCCGTGCGTTGCCTCGATGGCCGGGCCGCCGGCCAGGATGAAGACGAACGACGGCAGGAAGGTGAAGAAGGTCACCACCGTGGCGGCCAGTGCACCCGCGAGGAAGAGCGAATCAGGCCCCAGCACCCGGTGCAGCCAACCCCCGACGAAGCCGACGAATGCCACGACCATGATCAGCGGGCCCGGCGTGCTCTCGCCCAGGGCCAGTCCGTCGATCATCTGCGCCCCCGACAGCCAGTGATGCTGCTCGACGGCGCCCTGGTAGACATAGGGCAGCACGGCATAGGCGCCGCCGAAGGTCAGCAACGCAGCCTTGGTGAAGAACCAGCCCATCTGCGTGAGGGTCGCGTGCAGCCCCTGGGTGGCGACAAGAACGCCCATGGCCGCTAGCCACAGGCTCAGGCCGGCGCCCAGCACCTTGACCAACCGCGGGCGCGAGAAGCGAGCGTGCGGCGGCGTGGGCGTGTCGTCGTCGATCAGCGCGGCACCGTAGCTCTGCTTGGCCGCGCCGTGCCCGCCGCCCAGCGCGAAGACGCCGGGCGCCCGTTTTGCACCGAAGTACCCGATCAGGCCGGCCGCCAGCACGATGGCCGGAAACGGCGTGCCGAACGCGAAGATCGCCACGAAGGCCGCGGCGGCGATGCCCCACATCCATCTGTTTTTCAAGGCCCGGCTGCCGATGCGATGGGCCGCATGCAGCACCAGCGCGGTGATCGCCGGCTTGATGCCGTAGAAGACGCCGGCCACCGCGGGCACGTTGCCGAAGCGGAGGTATATCCACGACAGCGCGATCAGGATGAACAGCGAAGGCAGCACGAACAGCGCGCCGGCGACGATGCCGCCGCGGGTCCTGTGCATCAGCCAGCCGATGTAGGTGGCCAGTTGCTGTGCCTCGGGGCCGGGGAGCAGCATGCAGAAGTTCAGCGCGTGCAGAAAGCGCTTCTCGCTGATCCAGCGGCGGCGCTCGACCAGCTCGGTGTGCATGATCGCGATCTGCCCGGCGGGGCCGCCGAAGCTGATGAAGCCGAGCTTGAGCCAGAAGCGCAAGACTTCGGCAAAAGTAACCGGCTGCGGGGGCGCGGAAGGCGCCAGGCTTGCGTCGGGCAGGGCAGTGTCCACGGAATGCTCCGTCGAGGGTCTCCAGCGCTTGGACGGGACACCGTCTTGCTTTGCAGGCCGGGAGGCTGTTTTCCCGGTGCGGCATCGTAGCAGCCCCAGGAGTGGTCCTTGCTTGCGGCAGGCGATAACATCTGTATATCCATCCAGTTGTTTCGCAATGGAATCCGAATCCCCCCTTCCGGTCGCGCATACCGTCTCCGTCAAGGCCCTGTGCGCCTTCGGCGCGAAGGCGGGCGACCTCGACCTTCGCTTCGTGCCCGCGCCCAGCGCGCTCGAAGGCATGGCCGGCCACGCGCTGGTGCAGCACCGGCGCGGCGGCGACTATGAATGCGAGGTCGGGCTCGAAGCCACCTGCGGCGGCGTGCATGTGCGCGGCCGCGCCGACGGCTATGAATTCCACAAGGCAAGGGTGGAAGAGATCAAGACCTTCCGAGGCGACTTCGACGCCATCCGCGGCAACCACCGCGCGCTGCACTGGGCGCAGGCCCGCACCTACGGCTGGATGCTCTGCGAGCGGGACGGCCATGACGAGATGACCGTCGCGCTGGTCTATTTCGACATCGCAACAGGCGACGAGACCGTGCTGGAGGAGCACCACACCCGCGAGGCACTGCGCGAGCACTTCGAGCTGCTGTGCGGCCGCTATGCCGCCTGGGCCGAAAGCGAAGCCGCGCACCGCGCCG
This sequence comes from Variovorax sp. PMC12, assembly GCF_003019815.1. Classification (NCBI taxonomy): domain Bacteria; kingdom Pseudomonadati; phylum Pseudomonadota; class Betaproteobacteria; order Burkholderiales; family Comamonadaceae; genus Variovorax; species Variovorax sp. PMC12. The sequence goes on along the minus strand of NZ_CP027773.1, from coordinate 1,217,717 downwards.
CGCTGGACGGCACGCTGGCCGCGCTTGCGTTTCCGTACGGCAGCTTCCGCGCGGGCCAGCGCGAACTGGCGGAGGCCGTCTATCGCGCCGGCGCCGGCGGGCGCTGCCTCATGGCGCAGGCGCCCACCGGCATCGGCAAGACGCTGGCCACCATCTTCCCGCTGCTGAAAGCGCGTGCCGCCCGCAGGATCGACAAGCTGTTCTTCCTCACGGCCAAGACTTCGGGCCGGCCGGTGGCGCTCGATGCGCTGCGGGTGCTCGACAAGGGGCGCGGCCAGGGCCGGCTGCGCGTGCTCGAACTCGCGGCGCGCGAAAAAGTCTGCGAATACTCCGACCGCGCCTGCCACGGCGACGCATGCCCGCTCGCCAAGGGCTTCTACGACAGGCTGCCCGCCGCGCGCGAGCAGGCCGCGCAGGTTGCGTGGCTCGACCGCCAGGCGCTGCGTGACATCGGCCTCGCGCACGAGGTCTGTCCTTATTTCCTCGCGCAGGAAATGGCGCACTGGGCCGACGCCATCGTCGGCGACTACAACTACTACTTCGACAGCAGCGCCTTTCTCTACGCCACCATGCGCGAGGCCGACTGGCGCGCCGCCGTGCTGGTGGACGAGGCCCACAACCTGCTCGAACGCGCACGCGGCATGTACACCGCCGAGCTCGACGGCGGCGCGCTGGAGGAAGCCCACCGGGTGGCCCCGGCCGTGTTGCGCGGCCCGCTGGCCCGCGTGTTCCGCGAGTGGGACACCGTGCAGCAGTCGCAGCAGGCCGGCTACGAAACCGGCGACGAGATCCCCGAGCGCTTTCTTCGCACCCTGCAGGCGGCCAACACCGCCATGGCCGAGCACTTCGCGGCCACGCCCGACGCCTCGCAGGGGCCGCTGCAGCGCTTCTTCTTCGACGCGCTGCATTTCGCGCGGCTGGCCGAGGCCTTCGGCGATCACTCCGTGTTCGAGCGCACGCTGGGCGCCACGCAGCAGGCGCGCAGGCTGGCAATCCGCAACCTGGTGCCGGCGCCGTTCCTGCAGGGGCGCTTCGTGGAGGCGGCGTCGGTCACCTGTTTCTCGGGCACGCTGTCGCCTTTCGAGTTCTACCGCGACGCCCTCGGCCTGCCCGAAGACACCGCGCTGCTCGACGTGGCCTCGCCGTTCCACAGCGCGCAACTGCGCGTCGAGGTGGCCATGGACGTGTCGACGCGCTTTCGCGACCGCGCGGGCTCGCTGCGCAATGTGGCGGACATCATCGGCGCGCAGTTTGAGCGCCTGCCGGGCAACTACCTCGCGTTCTTCAGCAGCTTCGACTACCTGGAGAAAGCCTGCGCCGCCTTCTCGATGCGGCACCCCGGCGTGCCGGTGTGGACGCAGACCCGCGGCATGCGCGAGGCCGAGCGCCACGGCTTCATCGCGCGCTTCGAGGAAGGCGGGCAGGGCATCGGCTTCGCGGTGCTGGGCGGCGCGTTCGGCGAGGGCATCGACCTGCCGGGCAGCCGGCTCATCGGCGCCTTCGTGGCCAGCCTGGGGCTGCCGCAATACAACGAGCTCAACGAGATCACCCGCGAGCGCATGCAGGCGCGCTTCGGCAAGGGCTACGAGTACACCTACCTCTACCCGGGCCTGCAGAAGGTGGTGCAGGCCGCCGGCCGCGTGATCCGCACCGAGGAAGACCGGGGCGTGCTGCATCTGCTGGACGACCGCTTCGCGCGCGCCGAGATCCGCGAACTGCTGCCGCGCTGGTGGCACGTGCGGATGGCCGGGGACGCAGATGGCGCGCAATGAATTAAGCCGCTGTTGATATTCAGGCTTTCCCATTGAAATGAAATTAACTCCGAATTAAAACTGACGAGACATTCTTGCCATGTGCTTCCTGTCGATGCCTTATTCGATGCTTAAACTCGATATGGGAATTTTCAACAGCAGGATTGTCTTTAATGAAATCAATTGAATTGATTAGCAAATCGTTAGTTACGGAAAGCTCGCGCAGGAATTTTTTGCAAATGGGTGCGCAGACCGCAACGGTGTTCCTGGGGGGCTCGGCGCTGGCTGGTTGCGGGGGAGGGGGCGGCGGCTCAAGCAGCGGGCCGGCGGCGGGCGTGGGAAATCTGCTCCCTCCTGCCACCCATCCGTCCGGCAACGACTCGTCACCGCCGGCAACTGGCTCATCCGTTGAAAACCAGCCGACATCTCACGGAGCCGCCACGACGGCCGAGGATTTCTCGCCCACGGCGACAAGCCCGACCATTCAATCGTTCTCTCCGTCTGCCGAGGTCGCCGGCAAGGTGATCGTCATCAGCGGTTCCAGGTTCGATTCAACCGCCTCCGTGAGCTTCGGAGCCGTATCGGCACCGCAATTGCGCGTGGACTCGGCAACGCGAATCTCCGTCACCGTGCCTGCGTCGGCCACCAGCGGCCCCGTCATCGTTCGAACGACGGGGGGAGCGGTGCGGTCCAGCGCGCACTTCGCTGTATTGACCGCGCCCACCCCGGCAACCGGCTATCGGCTCGCTTGGCATGACGAGTTCGACGGCACCGGCGTGGACGGGCAAAAGTGGCGGATGGTCAATGAAAAGCGGGACGACGCGCAGCAGACGCCCAGGGCCATCGATGTCGCCGACGGCATCGTGACGATCTCGACCTACACGGACGCAGGCACGCACTACACGGGCTGGCTGGATACGAACAAGGACCCGGGCTGCAAATTCACCTTCGGATATATCGAGGCGCGCGTTCGATTCGTGAACGCTCCGGGGCAGTGGTCCGCGTTCTGGCTCATGTCCAACAGCAACAGGGCGTACACGCCGGAAAATCCGGCCGCAGGCGTTGAAATCGACATCATCGAGCACCGTGCGGTCGGGGCAAACAACGTGGGTGATTTCAGCAACCGGCATTCGAGCGCGGTGCATTGGAATGGCTACAAGGAGGGAGAGAAGAAGAGCGCAGGCAGCGGCGTGAATCCGCTCCCGGTGGGAGAGTCGTTCTCCGAATGGCATACGGCAGGGGTGCTCTGGACTCCGGATAAATATCAGTTCTTCCTTGACGGAAAACAGTTCTGGGAGACCTCCGAAGGGATTTCGAAAAGCCCCGAATACATCCTGCTGACCACCGAGATCAAGGACCTGGCCTGGGCGGGCAATATTCCTCCGGAAGGCTATGGCCGGCGAGGTGCAGGCTCCAATCCGGTCATGCAGGTCGATTGGGTCCGCCTCTGGCAACCATGACTGAGGGCACATGACAAGGAAGACGCGCACTGCCAGACGCCTCGAGCACGCCGCCCACCCCGACCTGTTCGGCGAGGCGCCGGCGGCGGCCGTCGAGGGCCTGCGCTACGAGCGCGACTTCCTGTCGCTTGCCGAAGAGGCCGACCTGCTGGGCATCGTGCAGGGCCTGCCACTCAAGGAGATGCGCTACAAGGAATACACGGCGCGGCGCCGGGGCACCAGCTTCGGCGGCAGCTATGACTTCGGCACCAACCGCCTCAAGCCCGGTCCGCCGCTGCCGGAAGCACTGCACCCGCTGCGCGCGAAGGTTGCCGCGTGGGCCGGCATCGCGCCCGAAGACCTCGGCCACATGCTGATCGCCGAGTACCGCCCCGGCACGCCGCTCGGATGGCACCGCGACGTGCCCGAGTTCGAGGACATCATCGGCGTCTCGCTGCACAACGACGCGGTGATGCAGTTCAGGCCCTACGTGCCGGGCGCACCAGCCTCGGGGCCGGCCGCGCTCGAGTTCCTGATCGAGCCGCGCTCGGTGTACCTGCTGCGCGGGCCGGCGCGCTGGGCATGGCAACACGCCATTGCACCGACCGAGGCGCTGCGCTACTCCATCACCCTGCGAACACGTAGAGCACGCTGACCACGCGCAACCGGCGGGGGCAGGACAGGGCTTGCGCGCAGACCGACGAAGAGGCCGAGCGACAGCCAAGCTCCTACAGGCGCCGGTGCTGCGCGCCGACGGGTCGGCGCGCGAGGCTTTTCTAAGGTCGGTCGATGTTCGATTCAGACCCCGCCGATGCCCTTGCCTCCCTCACGCTCCGGCATGGCCGCGATCTGGCGCTGAAGCACTTGGTCGACGCGGGCCTCGACGTGCTGCCGCTGCCTGGCGGCGGCCAGACCCTCGCGCGCTGGCGCGTGCTGGCGGCAGTCGCGGCGCACGATCTCTCGCTCGTCAAGCTGTTCGAAGGCCACACCGACGCGCTCGCCATCCTGGCCGAGCTCGGCGGCGGCGTGCCGGCCGTCCCGCCGGGCGCGCGCTGGGGCACGTGGTGCGCCGAGCCGCCCGATGCGCGCGTTGTTTTCGAAGTGGCTGAAGGCGGGCGCGATCTGCGGCTGAACGGCACCAAGGCCTGGTGCTCGGGCGCGGCCAGCGTCACGCATGCGGTGGTCAGCGGCTGGAATACGGAAGGCCAACCGTGCCTGGCCGCGGTCGCGATGGACCAGCCCGGCGTCCGCGTGACCGGCGAAGGCTGGCATGCCGTCGGCATGGCCGCGAGCGCCAGCGTGGACGTGCGCTTCGACGACGCGCGGGCCGTGCTGGTCGGCCAGCCCGGCGACTACACGCGGCGCCCGGGCTTCTGGCAGGGCGGGGCGGGCATCGCCGCCTGCTGGTTCGGCGGCGCGCTCGGCATCGCTCGGCGGGTTCGCGAATCCACCGGGCCGAAGGCCGACGCTCACCGGCTGGCCCATCTGGGCGCCATGGAGGTCGCGCTCGGCGGCGCCGCTGCATTGCTGCGCGAATCCGCCGAATGGATCGACCGCCATCCGCGAGACAACGCGCAGCGCGTCGCGATGCGGGTCCGGCTCGCTGTCGAGCGGGCTGCGGAAGAACTCATGCACCACGCCGGCCGGGCGGTGGGCGCCGGCCCGCTGTGCCGTGAACCGAAGTTCGCGCGCGCCATGGCCGATCTGCCGGTGTTCCTGCGCCAGAGCCATGCCGAGCGCGACCTCGCGGCGCTGGGCCAGTCGATCATCACCAGCAACACCGAAGAGGGAACGTCGCCATGGACGCTGTAGAAAGCCGCGCCATCCGCGGCGAAGGCACGACCGAAGCCGAATGGCGCAACTGGCCCGGCCTGGCGGGCCTGCCCACGGTCGCGCCGCACGATCTGGTTCCCGCGGGTTCGCGCGCGGTCGTGGTCGCGCCGCACCCTGATGACGAGGTGCTGGCCGTCGGGGGACTGCTCGCGCAGCTTGCCGACAGCGGCACGCCGGTGGAAGTGATCGCCGTGACCGACGGCACCGCCAGCCATCAGGGGTCCACCGAATGGCCGCCCGAGCGGCTCGCGCAGGCCCGCCCGCGCGAGAGCCTGAGGGCGCTGCATCGCCTGGGGCTGGACGGCATCGCGCCCACGCGGCTGGGCATGCCCGATGGCGGACTGAAGGCGCAGCGGGCGGTGCTCGCGGCGCGCCTGGTGTCGCTGCTGCGGCCTCGCGACGTGGTCTTCACCACCTGGCGCCACGACGGCCACCCCGACCACGAAGCCACCGGCGAGGCCTGTGCCATGGCTGCGGCGAGCGCGGGCGCGCGGCTGGTCGAAGTGCCGGTCTGGGGCTGGCATTGGTCGCACCCCGGCGATGCGCGCATGCCGTGGCAGCACGCCTTTCGCCTGTTGCTCAGCGAGGAAGCCGCGCGCCGCAAGCGCGCGGCGGTACAGGCCTTCACCAGCCAGTTGCGCAGTGACGCGTCCACCGGTTCCGGCCCGGTGCTTCGCGAAACCACCGTGCAACGCGCCGCGCGGCCTTACGAGGTGGTGTTCCTGTGACCGATGGACAGCGCCCCTATTTCGACGCGCTCTATGCGCACAGCGACGACCCGTATGCGCTGCGCGACCGCTGGTATGAAGCCCGCAAGCGCGCCGTGCTGCTGGCCGCGCTGCCGCGGCAGCACTACGCCAAGGCCTATGAACCCGGCTGCGGCGCCGGCGAACTCACGCATGCGCTCGCGGCACGCTGCGGGCGACTGCTGGCGAGCGATTTTTCCGACCGCGCGGTGCAGATCACGCAAGAGCGCACCCGCGAATTGACCAACGTGCGTGTCGAACAGCACGCGCTGCCCGGCGACTGGCCGCGGGACGCCGGCCCCTTCGACCTGATCGTGCTCAGCGAAGTCGGCTACTTCCTGCAGCGCGCGGACATGCAGCGCGTGGCTGAATGCTGCAAAGCCTCGCTGGCCGCGGACGGCACTCTGGTGGCCTGCGACTGGCGGCCCGGCTTCGAGCAGCGAAGCCTGCCGACGGACGAGGTGCACGGCATCCTCGGCGCACTCGGCCTCGCGCGCCTCGTGCTTCACGAGGAAGACGACTTCGTGCTGCATGCATGGGCGCGCGACGGCCGCTCGGTGGCGCAGCGCGAGGGCATCCGGTGATCGGGGTCGTCATTCCCGCGCACAACGAATGCGAACGGCTGGGCGCCACGCTGGCAGCCGTCTGGGTCGCGGCGCGGCACGAATCGCTGTGCGGTGAGCCGGTCGGCGTGATCGTGGTGCTCGACAGCTGCACCGACGGCAGCGAGCGCATCGCGGAGCAGCACCGCGTGGCGCGGCTGGCGCTCGACGTGCGCAACGTCGGCATTGCGCGTGCCCGTGGTGCCGAGCTGTGCATCGAGGCCGGCGCGCGCTGGCTGGCCTTCACCGATGCCGACACCGTGGTCGCCCCCGACTGGCTGGCGATGCAACTGGCCGAAAACGCCGATGCGGTGTGCGGCTGCGTCAGCGTGGACGACTGGAGCGTGCTCGGCGCCGAAGGCGAGCGGGCGAGGGCGCATTTCGACAGCCGCTACACGCATGCCGACAATCACCGGCATGTGCACGGCGCCAACCTCGGCGTGGCGGCCGAGGCCTATCGCCGTGCCGGCGGCTTCGCGCCGCTGGCCTGCAGCGAGGACGTGGCGCTGGTCGAGGCGTTGGAGGCCAGCGGTGCGCGCATTGCCTGGAGCGCCGGCCCGCGCGTCACCACCAGCGCGCGCACCGATGCGCGTGCGCGCGGCGGCTTCGGCGACACGCTGCTGGCCATGGTGGCTTCGCTGGCAGCACCGGTGCCGCTGCTCGCCGGCACGCCGGCGTGAGTGGCCTGCTGACGCGCCCTTGACACAAGACAGACAGCGCTTACGCGAGGCGCTTGCGTCTTCTTACCCGCACGGCCGCTTGCATCTCCAGCATCGAAAGCTCCTCAACCTTGCAGGAGCAGCAACATGCCAAGAGGCGACAAGTCGTCCTATTCGGACAAGCAGAAGCGGCAGGCCGAGCACATCGAGGAAGGCTACGAACATCGCGGCGTCGGCAAGGCCGAAGCCGAGCGCCGCGCCTGGGCCACGGTGAACGCCGAGACCGGCGGCGGAAAGAAGTCGGGCTCGGGCCGTGGCAAGGCCGAGAACCACGCGCCGGCGCGCAAGGGCGGCCGGCTGGGTGGCGCCGCCGCGGCGCACCGCACGGCGGCCGAGCGTTCCGCCTCGGCCAGGAAAGCCGCCGCCACCCGCAAGCGCAACGCCGAGAAGCGCGGCTGAGCGTCCGGGGCGCTGGCGATGCACATCATTCTTGGCGCGACGGGACACGTCGGCTTGGCGCTAGCGCAGGCCTTGCTCGGGCGCAACGAGCCCGTCACCGTGCTGACGCGTGATGCGAGCAAGACCGAGGCGCTGCGCCGCAAGGGCGCGCGCGTGGCGGAAGTCGACGTGTTCGACACGCCCGCGCTGCACCGTGTGTTCCAGGGCGCCAAGAGAATCTTCGTGCTGAACCCGCCGGCGCCCCCGTCCACCGACACGGTCGCCGAGGAACGCCGCAGCTTGCGCGCCATCCTGGCCGCGCTCGAGGGCTGCAGGCCAGAGAAGATCGTTGCCGAATCGGTGTATGGCGCGCAGCCCGGCGAAGGCATTGGCGACCTCGGCGTGCTCCACGAGATGGAACAGGCGCTGCAGGCCGGGCCGGTGCCGTTCAGCGCGTTGCGCGCGGCCTACTACATGAGCAACTGGGACGCGTCGCTCAAGACCGCGCGCGAAGAGGGCAAGGTGCACACCATGTACCCGCCGGATTTCACGCTGCCGATGGTCGCGCCGCACGATCTGGGCGAGTTCGCTGCAAAGCTGATGCTGGGGCCGGCCGAGTCTTCGGGGCCGCACCATGTCGAAGGGCCGGCGCGCTACTCGTCGGCCGACGTGGCGGCGGCTTTCGCAGAGGCCCTGGGGCGGCCGGTGGAGGCAGTGCAGACGCCGCAGGCGCAATGGGTGCCGGCATTCGAGGCGCTGGGCTTTTCGAACGCCGCGGCCAGGTCTTATGCGGCGATGACGCGCATCACGCTCGAAAACAGGTTCGCGCCGCAGCGGCCGGAGTGCGGCGCGATCACGCTGGCGGGCTACATCACCGCGCTGGTCAGAAAAAGCCCAGGTTAGCGATGTCGGCAACGCGCCAATCGCGTGGCCGAAAATCGCGGAAGCGGCTCTGTCGCTCGCGCGAATCGGACATTCCACAGCGTTCTCTGGCGGCAGCCTGACAACTTGCAACGAGCCCGCATGCTGGCTCGCTTGCACGATGCGGTTGTCTTGCGCGACGTTGACTCCAACGCGCGTTCTACCCCTGTCAACATCGCCCAACACACCGTCTTGTCACGCCCTCGAAGCCTGTTTGCCCGCGGCGTAACGCCTCTATACGATCCCGCGCCTCAGTCCCTCTCCAAAGGAATGCACGGGTGCCCTCGACGACCGATTTCTCTTCCGGCAATGCCGGCTGGCAGCAACGCAGCCGGCGCCATGTGTGGCACCCATGCACCCAGAGCATCCGGCTCGAAGCCGCGCCGCCGCTGCCCATCGCGCGCGGCCAGGGCGTCTGGCTGTTCGACCACGAAGGCAGGCGCTACATGGATGCGACCAGCTCATGGTGGGTCAACCTGTTCGGCCATGCGCATCCGGCCATCAATGCCGCGCTGAAGGCACAGCTCGACACGCTGCCGCACGTGATGCTCGCGGGCTGCACGCATGCGCCGGCGGTGGAACTGGCCGAGCGCCTGTCGGCGCTCACGGGCCATGCGCTGGGCCATTGCTTCTATGCGTCCGACGGCGCTTCGGCGGTGGAGATCGCGCTGAAGATGAGCTTCCATGCCTGGCGCAATGCCGGTCGTGGCGGCAAGCAGCGCTTCGTGGCGCTGCGCCAGGGCTACCACGGCGAGACCCTGGGCGCGCTGCACGTGACCGACGTGCCGGTGTTCCGCGACGCCTACGCGCCGCTGCTCGCGAACGCGCACCTCGTCGCCTCGCCGGATGCGCGCAGCGCGTTGCCGGGCGAAAGCCCCGCCGACGTGGCGCGCAGCGCCGCCGCCGAACTCGAGGCTTTGCTGGCCGCGCACCACGACAGCATCGCCGCCGTCATCCTCGAGCCGCTGGTGCAATGCGCCGCCGGCATGGCGATGCACGACCCCGAATACCTGCGGCGCGTGCGCGCGCTGTGCGACCGTCATGAGGTGCACCTGATCGCCGACGAAATAGCGGTCGGCTGCGGCCGCACCGGCAGCTTCTTCGCCTGCGAGCAGGCCGGCATCTGGCCGGACTTCCTGTGCCTGTCGAAGGGCATCAGCGGCGGCTACCTGCCGCTCGCGCTGGTGATGACGCGCGACGAGATCTACGCGGCCTTCGTCGACGACGACGCGGCGCGCAGCTTTCTGCATTCGCACTCGTACACCGGCAACGCGCTGGCCTGCCGCGCGGCGCTGGCCACGCTCGACCTGTTCGACAGCGAAGACGTGTTGCGGCGCAACCGCGCCCGTGCCGCGCGCCTGCTGCAAAGGCTGCATGACGGGCTCGAAGGCTTGCCGGCCGACCACCTGCGCCAGCAGGGCCTGATCACCGCGTTCGACGTGCGCGAGCCGGGCGCGCCCTTCGCCGAACGGTTCCACATGGTCGCGCGCGGCCACGGGCTGTTGATGCGCCCGATCGGCAACACCGTTTACCTGATGCCGCCGTATGCCATCGACGACGGCGAGATCGACCTGCTGGTCGACGGCACGCTGGCCACGCTGAAGGCGGTAGCGGCCACCGGTGAACAGCAAGAAGGAGCCCGCGATGTCGCGCTTGCTTGACCGCCTGCAGGACGAGATCGATGCGCTCGACGCGCAATCGCTGCGCCGCCGCCGCCAGATCGCCGAGACCGCCTGCGCGCCCCGGCAGACGCTCACGCTGCACGGTGCCTCGGCGCCGCGCACCATGCTCGGCTTCAGCAGCAACGACTACCTGGGCCTTGCCGCGCATCCCGCGCTGGCGGCGGCCTGGGCCGAAGGCGCCGCGCTGTACGGTACGGGCAGCGGCGGTTCGCACCTGATCCTGGGCCACTCGCGCGCTCATGCGCAGCTCGAAGAGCGGCTCGCGGACTGGATGGCTCCGTTCATCCCCGAGGCGCGCAGCCTGTTCTTCTGCACCGGCTACATGGCCAACCTCGCGGTGCTGTCGGCGCTGGGCGGTGCGGAGGCGGTGATCTTCTCGGAAGCGCTCAACCACGCCTCGCTGATCGACGGCGCGCGCCTGGCCAAGGCCCGCGTCGAGCGCTATCCGCATCACGACGTTGCCGCGCTCGACGCGCAGCTCGGCGCCTGCGATGCGCCGGTCAAGCTCATCGTGAGCGACGCGGTGTTCAGCATGGACGGATGCATCGCGCCGGTGGCCAAACTGCTGGCGCTGGCCGAGCGGCACGACGCCTGGCTGGTGCTCGATGATGCACACGGCTTCGGGGTGCTGGGCGCGACGGGGCGCGGCGTGCTCGAAGCCATGGGCTTGCGCTCCGAGCGGCTGGTGCTGGTGGGCACGCTGGGCAAGGCGGCGGGCGTGGCGGGCGCCTTCGTGGCGGCGCACCGCACCGTCGTCGATTACCTGGTGCAGCGCGCGCGGCCCTACATCTTCACCACGGCCGCGCCGCCGGCCGTGGCGCATGCCTTGCTCGCCAGCCTTTCATTGATCGAAGGCGATGAGGGCGACGAGCGGCGCGGCCGGCTGCAGGCCCGCATTGCGCAGCTGCGGCAGGGGCTGGCCGGGCTGCTGCCCCGCGATGGCGGCGCGTGGTTGCCGCCGTCGCCCACGGCAATACAGCCGCTGATCGTCGGGGACAACGCGCGCGCGATGCGCATGATGGCGCTGCTCGATGCACAGGGCCTGCGCGTCGGCGCGATCCGCCCGCCCACCGTGCCCGAGGGCACCGCGCGGCTGCGCATCGCGCTGTCGGCCAGCCACACGGAGGCCGACGTGGCGCGGCTGATCGACGCAATGGGGCGGGCGCTCGCGCAGCAGCCTTGCAAGGAGGCCGCATGACGCCGCGCCGCTGGTTCGTCACTGGCACCGACACCGGCATCGGCAAGACGCTGGTCAGCAGCGCGATGCTGAGCCTGCTGGCCGGCTCGGGCCTGCGCGCTGTCGGCATGAAGCCGGTGGCCGCGGGCCTGGAGCAGATCGGCGACAGGCAATGGCACAACGAGGACGTCACGCGCCTGCACGAGGCCGGCAACGTCGACGCGCCGCTGGCGTTGCGCTGCCCGTACCTGCTGCGCGCACCCATGTCGCCGCACCTCGCGGCCAGGGAAGAGGGCGTGCGCATCGCCCTGCAGCCGCTGCTGTCAGCCTTTGCGCAACTGTCGGCGCGCGCCGATGCGGTGGTGGTCGAGGGCGTGGGCGGCTTCTGCGTGCCCTTCGGCGACGACCTGGACAGCGCCGATCTCGCGGTGGCGCTTGGATTGCCGGTGATCCTCGTGGTCGGGCTGCGGCTGGGCTGCCTCAACCATGCGCTGCTGACCGCCGAGGCGATCCGCGCGCGCGGGCTGGTGCTCGCGGGCTGGGTGGCCAGCATGGTCGATCCGCTGATGCTCGCGCCGCAGGCCAACCTGCAGACACTGAGGGCCCGGCTCGGCGCGCCTTTGCTGGGCATCGTGCCGCACCTGGCGCAGGCCGATGCCGCACAGGCGGCCCGCCACATCGACCTGCGCGCCCTGCGCGCGACGGCGGCGCACGCCGCGCGCCTTGCTGCCGTGCAAGCGCCGGAAGCCTCAGCCGCGCCGGCCTGATTCCGCCAGCCGCTTGGCCCGCGCGCCGCCCTGGCGCTCGAGCATCCAGCCGGGGTACTCGGCGGGCAGCGCGCTCACCTTGTCCAGCGTGGCCAGTTCGTCGGGTGTCAGCTTGATGGCGGTGGCGGCGATGTTGTCGTCCAGCTGCTCGACGCGCTTGGCGCCGATGATCACGCTGGTCACGACCTGCTGGTGCAGCAGCCATGCCAGCGCGATCTGCGCCACCGACACCTTGCGGCCCTCAGCCAGCTGGCGCATCGCGTCGATGCAGTCGTAGGCGCGGTCGATGTTCACCGGCGGAAAGTCGAAGGTGGCGCGGCGGCTGCCTTGCTCCGCCTCGATGTCGCGGCCGAACTTGCCGCTCAGCAGGCCGCCCGCCAGCGGGCTCCAGACCATCAGGCCGACGTTCTCGCTGCGCAGCATGGGCGCCAGTTCGCGTTCCAGGTCGCGCCCGGCGATGGTGTAGTACGCCTGCAGCGACTCGAAGCGCGCCAGCCGGTCGCGCTCGGCGATGCCCAGCGCCTTGGCGATCTGCCAGGCCGCCCAGTTCGACACGCCCACGTAGCGCACATGGCCGTGGCGCACGAGTGTGTCGAGCGCATGCACGGTTTCCTCGATGGGCGTGAGCGGGTCGAAGCCGTGGATCTGGTACAGGTCGATATGGTCCAGCTGCAGCCGCTTCAGGCTGGCCTTGACGCCGTCCATGATGTGAAAACGCGAGGCGCCGGCCGAGTTGACGCCCTTGCTGCCGGTCTCGCCCAGCACCTTGGTCGCCAGCACGAAGCTGTCGCGCGGCAGCTTGAGGTTTTTCAGGGCCTGGCCGGTGATCTGCTCCGACAGCCCTTCGGAGTACACGTCCGCCGTGTCGATGAAATTGATGCCGGCGTCCAGCGCGCGGCCGATGAGCCCTTCGGCTTCGGACTGCTGCAGGTTGCCGATCTGGCCCCAGATGCCGGAGGAGCCGCCGAAGGTCATGGTGCCCAGGCACAGTTCCGACACCAGGAGGCCGGTGCGGCCGAATTTGCGGTATTGCATGGCGTGATTCCTTTGCGTTGAAGGCGCTCCGGTACCGGTCGGCCCGGGGCGACAGCAAAAAGTATCCGGCCGCGGACCCCGGCGAGGCGAGCGCGTTCCTGCAAAGTATTTGCCTGATTCTCCAGACCTCTTTTGCCGTGCGTGCGAATTTCCGGGCGGGGCGCTAAGCTGCAAACCGCTCATTCCTCCACGGCCGCCGCGCGGCCCCCATCGCGACAAGGCCCTGAACATGTCCGACGAAACACCCTCCATCAACGCCGTGGTCGGCCAGCCGGCCCAGCCGATGCCGCTCGAACCCGAGATCGACGAAGCCCGCAAGGAACTGGTGGCGCTGCTCAAGCATGTCATGGGCGGGCAGGACGGCACCGTCGTCACCGCCGTGCCCGGCCTGCATGTGTTCTGCATCAGCAAGCCCGAAGGCCCCAAGCACGCGTTCGCGTCCCCGGCGCTGGGGCTGATCGCGCAGGGCTCCAAGCGCATCATCGTGGGCGACGACATCTATGTGTACGACCCCATGCACTACCTGGTGACCTCGGTCGACCTGCCGGTGTGCGGCCAGGTGCGCGTGGCCAGCCACAACGAACCCTACCTGGGGTTGCGGCTGGAACTGGCGCTGGACGACATCGGCGAGCTGATTCGCGACGAGAAGCTGCCCGCCAAGGCCAACGCGCCGGCATCGCGGGGCATGTACGTCAACCGCATCGCCATGCCCGTGCTGGAGCCGGTGCTACGCCTGCTGCGGCTGCTGGACACGCCGGAGGACGTGCCGATCATGGCGCCGCTCATCAAGCGCGAGATCATGTACCGCCTGCTGGTGAACGGCGAAGGCGCGCGGCTGCGGCAGATCGCGCTGCAGGACAGCCACACCCAGCGCATCGCCAAGGCCATCAGCGCGCTGCGCGTGAACTACGCGCAGTCGTTGCGGGTGGAGGACATGGCGCGCGCGGTGCACATGAGCGTGTCGTCGTTCCACCATCACTTCAAGGCCGTCACCGCCATGAGCCCGCTGCAGTACCAGAAGCAGCTGCGGCTGCAGGAGGCGCGCCGGCAGATGCTGATCGCCGGCGCCGACGTGGCCTCGGCCGCGCACGCCGTGGGCTACGAAAGCCCGTCGCAGTTCGCGCGCGAGTACGGCCGCATGTTCGGCGCGCCGCCGCTGCGCGACAAGCGCCGCTGGCTCGGCGAGGCGGGCAACGACGCGCTCGCCGCGGCCTCCATGGAAGCGGCATGACGCGCACGGCCGGTTCCCTTCATGGCTGAGTCGAAGGTCGCGATCTACGGCGCCATCGGCGCGAACGTTGCGATCGCCATCACCAAGTTCGTGGTGGCGGGCATCACCGGCAGCTCGGCCATGCTGTCCGAAGGCATCCACTCGGCCGTCGACACTTTCAACGGCGTGCTGCTGCTGGTGGGGCTGCGGCTGAGCAAGCGGCCTGCCACGCAGGAGCATCCCTTCGGGCACGGCAAGGAGCTGTACTTCTGGAGCCTGATCGTCGCGGTGCTGATCTTCGGGCTGGGCGGCGGCGTGTCGTTCTTCGAAGGCATACAGCACATCCGCCACCCCGAGCCGATGCGCGACCCGACCTGGAACTACGTGGTGCTCGCGGCCGCGGCGCTGTTCGAGGGCACGAGCTTCTTCATCGCGCTGAAGGAGTTTCGCGCGCAGGCACGCGGGCAGCCCTTCTGGCAGGCGCTGGACCGCAGCAAGGACCCGACCACCTACACCGTGCTGGCCGAAGACTCCGCCGCGCTGGCGGGGCTGGCGGTGGCGGCGCTGGGCATCTACTTCAGCCATTCGCTTGGCATGCCCGAGCTCGACGGCGTGGCGTCGGTGGTCATCGGCGTGCTGCTGGCGGGCGTGGCGGTGTTCCTCATCCGACAGGCGCGCGGGCTGCTGATCGGGGAGGGCATCCGGCCGGAGACGGCGCGCGCCATCCGCGCCATCGCCATGGAGCAGCCGGGCGTGGAAGACGTGGGCCACGTGCTGTCGATGTACATCGGCGCCGACGAGGTGCTGGCGGTCGTCGACGTCAACTTCAGGGACGACACCCAGACCGGCGCCGCCGCCGATGCCGTCGCGGCCATCGAGCGGCAGGTGCGCGCGCGGTTCCCGATGATCAAGCGCATCTTCATCGAGGCGAGCGACGCGCCGGCGCCCGACAAGGCAACGCAAGGAAAGGCGGGCGCCTTCTAGCACTTGCCGCAATTTCTTGCGTCGTCACGACCATGCAGGATTTACGAGATTTCGCTATTGTTCTGGCCGCTGCAGCAACCCGCTCATTCGAACGGGGGAACCCAACAACACGGAGAAATGCATGCTTTGGGAAAAGAAGCTGGCGCAGTGGAGCGCCGGTGTCCGCGCACGCGCCAACCTGCCGGCGCGGCTCACCTTGTGGGACGGACAGTCCTTCGACTTCGGCAACTTCAGCGGGCCCGCGGTCACGCTGCACGTCAAGTCGCCCGCCGCGCTGTCGCTGATGCTGCAGCCCACGCTCGACAACCTCGGCGAGGCCTACGTCAAGAGCAAGATCGACATCGAGGGCAAGCTCAGCGACGTCATCGACATCGCCTACGGGCTCGCCAGGACCTCCATCGACAAGCCCGGCGGCGCGCTGCAGAACATGGCGCGCTACTTCACGCACACCAAGTCGTCGGACAGGAAGTCGATCCAGTACCACTACGACGTGTCGAACGCCTTCTACCAGCTGTGGCTCGACCCGAACATGGTGTATTCATGCGCCTACTTCGAGAACGGCGACGAAGACCTCGCGACCGCGCAGCTCAAGAAGATCGACCACATCCTCACCAAGATCCAGCTCAAGCCGGGCCAGACCCTGCTGGACATCGGCTGCGGCTGGGGCGCGCTGGTGATCCGCGCGGCGCAGAAGTTCGGCGCGCGCTGCGTGGGCGTGACGCTGTCGCAGAACCAGTTCGACCTGGCCAATGAGCGCGTGAAGGCCGCGGGCCTGGAAGACCGCATCGAGATCCGCCTGCAGGACTACCGCGACGTGACCGGCCAGTTCGACCGCATCACCAGCGTCGGCATGTTCGAGCACGTGGGCCGCAAGAACCTGCCCGATTACTTCAAGCGCGTGCAGCAGCTGCTGGCCGACGACGGCGTGGTCATGAACCACGGCATCACCTCGTCGGACCCGGAGGGCGGTGGCGTGTCTTATGGCGGCGGCGACTTCATCGACCGCTACGTGTTCCCGAACGGCGAGCTGCCGCACATCAGCCTCGCGCTGCAGGCCATGCAACAGGGCGGGCTCGAGGCCTTCGACGTCGAGAACCTGCGCCGCCATTACGCGCAGACGCTGCGCTGCTGGAGCGACGCCTACGAGGCCAACGCAGCCAAAGCCCGCGAACTGGTCGACGAAGAAAAATTCCGCATCTGGCGCGTCTACCTTGCGGGCTGCGCCTATGCCTTCGAGAACGACGACGTGGCGATCTACCAGATCGTCGGGCGCAAGGCGGGCAGGGCGGCGAAGACGCTGCCCTGGTCGCGGCGCTACATCTACGACAACACCTCGGCACTGAGCGCCGGGAGCTGAGCGATCACCTTGATCTCGAACTGGAAGCCGTAGAGCCAGGTCACGCCGATGCCCGTCAGCGTGGGGTGGGGCGCTTCGCCCCAGTATTGGGGCACCAGTTTCCAGATTTTCTCGAAGTTCTTTTCGGGGGCGACGATGAAGACGGTCACGTCGACCACGTCGTCGAAGGTGCAGCCCGCGGCCGCCAACACAGCGTTCAGGTTGCCGAAGGCGCGGTGCACCTGCGCCTCCAACTCCGGCTCGGGCGAGCCGTCCTCGCGGCTGCCCACCTGCCCGGAGACGAACAGGAAGCCGTTGGCGCGCACCGCCGGCGAATAGCGGTTCTTTTCATAGAGCGCCTGGCGCCCGGGCGGGAAAACGACGTCGCGTTGGGCCATGGGTTGCTTTCTTCCTGCTGTGAGTGATGACGATGAAGGGACTTTAGGCAGCCCCGCCGTTCCGATAAACGGGCAAGACCAACAATCACTGTTTGGTAAACCCAAACAATCCCGGATCCGACAGGAGCAGCGCACATGGACCGTTTCGATTCGATGCAGGCGTTCGCCCGCGTGGTGGAAGCAGGCAGCTTCACCAGGGCGGCCGACACGCTGCACATGAGCAAGACCACCGTCACGCAACTGGTGCAGCAGCTCGAAGCGCGGCTGCGCGTGAAGCTGCTCAACCGCACCACGCGCAAGGTCAACGTCACGGCCGACGGCGCGGCCTACTACGAGCGCGTGGTGCGCCTGCTGGCCGACATGGACGATGCCGAGACCAGCCTGTCGGACGCCTCGGCATCGCCAAGGGGCCGGCTGCGGGTGGACGTGCCCAGCCCGCTGGCACGCATGATCCTGGTGCCGGCGCTGCCGGCCTTTCATGCGCGCTACCCCGACATCCAGTTCGACATGGGCGTGAGCGACCGCATGGTGGACCTGATCGGCGAGAACGTGGACTGCGTGGTACGCGGCGGTGAACTCGCCGACCGGTCGCTGATGGCGCGCCGCGTGGGCGACCTGCGGCTCGGCGTGTATGCAGCGCCGGCCTACCTGGAACGTGCCGGCATGCCGGCGCATCCGCGCGAGCTGGAAGACACGCATCACCGCATCGTGGGCTTCCTGTGGTCGCGCGACGGCAAGACTTTTCCGTATGCGATGCATCGCGAAGAAGGCGACGAGCGCATCGAGGTGCAGGGCCGCTACGTGCTCTCGGTCGACGACGGCAATGCCTACCTCGCGGCCGGCCTGGCCGGGCTGGGCGTGCTCTGGCTGCCGGACTACATGGCCGATGGGCACCTGGCCAGCGGCGAACTCGTGCCGCTCTTCCAGGACTGGCGTCTCGACCCGATGCCGCTGTACCTGGCGTTTCCGCCCAACCGGCATGTCAGCGCCAAGCTGCGCGTCTTCATCGACTGGGTGGCCGAGCTGATGGCGCGGCACGCGCCCGTGATGCGGCCCTGAGAGCTTGAGCAGCGGACAGGGGCTCGTGCCGTCTATAGCATCCACCGCTCATGACATCTCCATCAAGAACAACAAGACGCCCCCTGGTCATCGCGTCGATCATGGCTTCCATGGCCATGGTGGCCATCGAAGCGACCATCGTTTCCACCGTGATGCCGCAGATCGCCTCGGAGCTGGGCGGCCTGCACCTGTACAGCTGGGTGTTCGCATCCTTCCTGCTGGCGCAGACCGCGATGACGGTGGTGTTCGGCAAGCTCTCCGACCTGTACGGGCGCAAGCCCATCATGTTCGTGGGCATCGCGGTGTTCGTCATTGGCTCGGTGCTGGCGGGCTTCGCGTGGTCGATGCCCGCCATGATCTGCTTCCGGCTGATCCAGGGCATCGGCGCCGGCGCCATCCAGCCCGTGTCGCTCACCATCGTGGGCGACCTGTACCCGGCGCGCGAGCGCGGCAAGGTGCAGGGCTACCTGGCCAGCGTGTGGGCGGTGTCGGCGGTGGTGGGGCCGATGATCGGCGCGCTCATCGTGCAGAAGCTGTCGTGGGCCTGGATCTTCTGGGTCAACGTGCCCATCGGGCTGGCCGCCGCCGCGGGTTTCTGGCTCTACCTGCACGAGGCGCCGACCGTGCGGCGCTCGTCCATCGACATCGTGGGCGCGGTGCTGTTCACCATCGGCATCGCGGCGCTGATGATCGCGCTGACCGACTTCGGCATCGGCGACACCGGCAGCGCGGTGCTGTGGACGGCGGTGTTCGCCGTCACGCTGGTGCTGTTCGTCATGCAGGAGCGCCGCGCCGCCGACCCGATGGTGTCGCTCAAGCTTTGGGGCGCCCGCATCATCGCCACAGTGAACGGCGCGGCCATGCTGGGCGGCATGGTGCTGATCGGCATCACCACCTTCCTGCCGATGTATGTGCAGGTGGTGCTGCAGCGCTCGTCGGTCACCGCAGGGCTCACGCTCACCATGGTGATGCTGGGCTGGCCCATCGGCGCGACGCTTACCTCGCGCACCTTCCACCGCATCGGCCTGTGGCGCATGGTGCTGATCGGCGGGGCGCTCATTCCGGTGGGCACGGCGGCGTTCGCGCTGCTGTCGGCCAACAGCACGCCGCTGCTGGCGGCGGTCGGCTCCTTCATCATGGGGCTGGGCATGGGCGTGATGAGCCTGGCTTCGCTCATCCTCATCCAGGAAGCGGTGGACGTGGCGCAGCGCGGCGTGGCCACGGCGTCGAACGTGTTCTCGCGCAACCTCGGCAGCGCGCTGGGCGCGACCTTCTTCGGGGCGGTCTTCAACTTCGGCCTCACGCGCGGCGATGGCGCCATGGCCTTCACCGACGACCAGCTGCGCCTGCTCCTGCAGGGCTCGCACGGCACGGCCGCAACGGACGCGGGCATCCGCTTGGCGCTGGGCGGCTCGCTGCACCTGACCTTCGTGACGATGCTGGTCGTGAGCCTGGGCGTGGTCGCGCTGGCATTGCTGCTGCCCAAGGAAGGGCTGGAGAGCCACGCGATCGGGGCCGGCAAGCCCGCGCCGAAGTAGCTCCAGGGCCGGGGCGGCTCAGGCGGGTGCGGCCATCAGCCGCTTGCGCATGAGCTGCAGGTAGTAGCCCGGCGCGTAGTCGTCGATGCGGGCGTAGTCCTCGTAGCCGTGCTTCAGGTAGAAGCCGCGCGCCTGCCACTCGAAGGTGCCCAGCTTCGCGTTCTTAGCGCCCAGCGCAATGCCTTGGCGCTCGGCGTCGGCCAGCAGCCGGCTGCCCAGGCCGGTGCCGCGCATGTCTTCCTCGACGAACAGCACCTCGATGTCAAGCCAATACAGAAACACATAGGCGCGCAGGCCGCCAACCAGCCGGCCGGACTCGTCCCGCGCATTGATGCGCACGTATTGCTGCTCGGGGTACTCGCCGACGAAGCCGTAGTTGAAATGGCGCAGCTTGCGGCCGAGTTCACCGGAGCGGAGCTCTTCGTCGGTGGGTGTCGAAAACGTGATGTTCATGGCGGCCGTGTCCCGGTGGGTGTTGCGGAGGCGGTGGCGGCATTCTGCCCATCCCCGGCTGCCGCATATCGATGCGCGCTTTCCTTCTTTGTCTCCCGCGCCCCCCGTTGATACGGTCACGCCTTTGCATTTGCGGGGCGAGAGACCATGGGCGCGAGAGATTTCGAGAGGCAGGCTCTGTCGGGCGCCGACGGGGCCATCCAGCATCATGCCGACGTGCTGGTGATCGGTGGCGGCCCGGCCGGTGCCTGGGCCGCGGTGAGCGCGGCGGCGCAGGGCGCGCGCGTGCTGCTGGCCGACAAGGGCTTCTGCGGCACCTCTGGCGCCACCGCGCCTTCGGGCACCGGGCTCTGGTATGTGTCGCCGGACGGCAAGGCGCGCGAGGAGGCCAAGGCCAGCCGCTATGCCATGGGCGGGCAGCTGGCCGAGCATGCGTGGATGGACCGCGTGCTCGCGCAGACCTGGGACAACGTCGAACGCCTCAAGGACTGGGGCTATCCGTTCCCGGCCGACGACCAGGGCACGCTGCGCTGCACCTCGCTGCAGGGGCCCGAATACATGCGGCTGATGCGCAAGCGGGTGAAGGAATCGGGCGCGCGCATTCTCGACCACAGCCCGGCCCTGGAACTGCTGGTGGACGAGCACGGCACCGTCTGCGGTGCCACCGGCGTGAACCGCCAGACCGGCGACACCTGGGTGGCGCGCACCGGGGCGGTGGTCATCGCTACCGGCGGCTGTGCATTCCTGAGCCGTGCGCTGGGCTGCAACGTGCTCACCGGCGACGGCCAGTTGATGGCCGCCGAGGCCGGCGCCGCGCTGTCGGGCATGGAGTTCTCCAACGCCTACGGGTTGGGGCCGGCGTTTTCGTCGGTCACGAAATCGCTCTTCTACAACTGGGCGACCTTCTACACGGCCGACGGCGTGGCCATCGAGGGCGCGGGTTCGTCGAAGGGGGCGCGGCGTGATCGCGCAGACGCTGCAGTCGCAGCCGGTGTTCGCCTGCCTCGACCGCGCCGACGCGCAGATCCGCGCCTGGATGCGCACCGCGCAGCCCAACTTCTTCGTGTCGTTCGACCGGCAAGGCATCGACCCGTTCAGCCAGCACTTTCCCGTGACGCTCCGGCTCGAAGGCACGGTGCGCGGCACGGGCGGGCTGCACCTGGTCGACGACTCCTGCGCGACCTCGGTGCCCGGCCTCTATGCAGCCGGCGACGCGGCCACGCGCGAGCTGATCTGCGGCGGCTTCACCGGCGGCGGCAGCCACAACGCGGCCTGGGCGCTGTCGTCCGGCTTCTGGGCCGGCGCGGGCGCGGCGGTTTTCGGTCGCGATGCACGCGCCGGGCTGGCGCAGCGCACCGCGTTGCGCGCTGGCGGCGTCGCGCTGGCCACGCGCGGCGCCTCGCAGTTCGACAGCGCGGAGGTGGTACGCGCGGTGCAGGCCGAAGTCTTTCCCTACGAGCGCAACTGGTTCCGCGAAGGCGACGCATTGCGCGACTCGCTCGGCCGGCTCGATGCCCTCTGGGCGCGGCTGCGCACCAGCGCGCCCGCCGCCACCGCCACCGAGGCGGTGCGCGCACGCGAGGCCGCGGCCATGCTGGCCACCTCGCGCTGGATGTACCGCAGCGCGCTGCAGCGCACCGAAACGCGCGGCATGCACCGGCGCCGCGAACATGGCGTGATCGACCCCGCGCAGCGCCATCGCCTGCTCAGCGGCGGGCTCGACGAGGTATGGGTCCAGCGCCAGGCCGTGCAGGAGGTTTCCGCATGATCGAAGTCGTGAGTGCCGAGCGCTGCACCGCCTGCAACATCTGCGTGAATGCCTGCCCGACCAACGTGTTCGAGGCCGTGCCCGGCGCGCCGCCGCGCATCGCGCGCCAGGACGACTGCCAGACCTGCTTCATGTGCGAGCTCTACTGCCCGGAAGACGCGCTGTACGTCGCGCCGATTGCCGACCGGGGCGCCACCGCCGAAGAGCGCGGCGCCGCGGCCGAGTCCCTCATGGGCAGCTACCGCAGCGCCATCGGATGGGGCAGGGGACGCGAGTCGACCGCCTCCGCCGACGCGAGCTTCGAACTGCTGCGCCGCGCGCACTGAGCCACCTTTTTCTTTCCTTCTTGCGAGTTTTCGATGACCGACCAGTCAGGCCGCCGCAGGTTGCTGCGCGGCGCCATTGCCGCGGCGGGCGCCAGCGCCTTGCCACTTTTCTCCATTGCCCAGGGCAGCGGCCAGGTGCTTCGCCTGGGCTACATCGGCCCGGGCAAGAAGCCCGCGAATGCCACCGGCTGGGCATTGCGCCAGGGCCATCTGCAGCGCGAACTCGCGGCACTGGGCTTCACCGACGTGACCACGCGCAACTTTCCGAACGGGCCCGATCTCAACGAGGCCTTCATCGCGGGAGCGCTCGATGTGGGCATCTACGGCGACACGCCCGCCATCGTGGCGCGATCGCGCGGGCTGGAGAGCCAGCTCATCGGCTTCGACGCAGTCGGCATGAACGTGTGGCTGCTCACGCCGCGCAACGGCGTGCGCAGCGTGAAGGAACTCGATGGCAAGTCCATCGGCGTGGCGCGCGGCTCCTACATGCACCGCTATGTGCTGGGCCTGCTCAAGGAACACGGGCTGCAGAAGTCTGTCAAGGTGATCCACATGTTCCCGCGCGACGGCGAGGCGGCGCTCGACCAGGGCTCCATCGCGGCATTCGCGGCGCAGATCGACGTGGGGCCGCTGCTGGCCTCGCGCGGCTATCCGGTGATCGACGAGGCCGAGCAGCATCCGACCCTGCGCGGCACGTCGGTGATCGTGGCCTCCAGCAAGCTGCTTGCCGCCGCGCCGGGCGTGCCCGCCGCATGGACCCGCGCACGCCGCACCGCGCTGCAGGAGATCCGGCGCGACAGCGCGGCCTATTACGCCTTTCATGCCGAGGTCAGCGGCTTCCCGCTGGACGTCGTCAGGGTCTCGCATCCGCTGTCGCAGTTTCCCGAGGCCGCGTACCCGGCCGAAGGACTGGCGCTGCTCGACGAGGTCAAGAAATTCCTGCTGGCCGAGAACCTCGTGAGCCGCGACTTCGCACTCGCGCAGTGGCGCGCGCCCGAGGCCTGAGCCGGCAGATCGGGCAAACCGCCTACCGGCACGAAGGCGCCCGCCGCAGTATCGTTGCGCGGTGCGCCTCCCTGAGGGCGCGCCCGTCTTCATCGTTCATCCATCGCGTGGAATCCCCATGACCTACCTCGCCGCTCCCCATCGCTATGACGCGCTTCCCTACCGCCGCGTCGGCCGCAGCGGGCTCGTGCTGCCCGCCATCTCGCTCGGTCTCTGGCACAACTTCGGAGACACCACCTCCATCGCCACGCAGCGCCAGCTGCTGCGCACCGCCTTCGACCTGGGCATCAACCACTTCGACCTGGCCAACAACTACGGCCCGCCCTACGGCAGCGCGGAGACCAACTTCGGCCGCATCCTGCGCGAAGATTTCAAGCACTACCGCGACGAACTCATCATCTCCAGCAAGGCCGGCTGGGACATGTGGCCCGGCCCCTACGGCAAGGGCGGCGGATCGCGCAAATACGTGCTCGCCAGCCTCGACCAGAGCCTGCAGCGCCTCGGCCTGGACTACGTCGACATCTTCTATTCGCATCGCTTCGACCCCGACACGCCATTGGAAGAAACCGCCTCCGCGCTGGCCCAGGCCGTGCAGCAGGGCAAGGCGCTGTACATCGGCATTTCTTCGTACTCCGCGGGCAAGACGCGCGAGATCGCGGCACTGCTGCGCGAATGGAAGGTGCCGCTGCTGATCCATCAGCCGGCCTACAACCTGTTCAACCGCTGGATCGAGAAAGACCTGCTGAACGCCACCGACGAACTGGGCGCGGGCGTCATCGCATTCACGCCGCTGGCACAGGGCCTGCTGACCGACAAATACCTCAACGGCATTCCGGACGATGCGCGCATCAACCGCCCGGGCGGCGGCTCGCTCAAGCAGGAGCACCTGTCGCAGGCCAACGTCGAGCGTGCGCGCGCGCTCAACGAGATCGCCAGGCGCCGCGGCCAGAGCCTGGCCCAGCTCGCATTGACATGGACCCTGCGCGACCCGCGCGTGAGCTCGGCGCTGATCGGCGCGAGCCGGCCCGAGCAGATCGTCGACAACGTGGCGGCGCTCGCTCACGCACCGCTGAGCGCCGATGAACTGGCCGAGATCGACAAGTACGCGGTGGAGGGCGGTGTGAACCTCTGGGAAAAGCCGTCGACGGATTTCGCCTGAGGCGGGGTCGTCTCCAATCGAGGACCGCATCAGGAAACTTGGAATCCGTCTTTGGCAAAAGCCGGTGCGCTTTGCAGAATCGAACACAGGCTCTCATTCGATTCCTTGCCCCATGCAATTGCGCACCCACCATGTTTCCCCGGCCGCCCAGGCGCGGCGTGTTCTCGACCTGACGGCCAAGGCCTGGCGCATTCCCGCGAGCTCGCCGCACGCCCTGGCGCGGCGCGCTCCGCACGGCTATTTGCCTGTGCGCGCCATGCGCCGGCTGCAGGCGGCCGCGGTGCTGGCGCTGTTGCCGCACTCTTGGTGAGTTCTTCGCGCTTGCCTACCGCAAGGGCCGGCAAGCGCCTACAGGCATGGACCCCTCGCGGCGCTGAATGCATGGGCAGTCAACATCGTCTGCGCCACAGGAAACCGCCATGTCCAACCAGACAGACCAAGACAAGAAGCCCGCCCAGCAGCCCCAAAAGCAGCAGGACCAGACCCAGCCGGGCAAGCAACAGCAGCAAGGGCAGCCGCAGCACAAGCCCGAACAGCACAAGACCAACCCGAACCAGCACGGCAAGGCCTGAGCGCCGCCGGCCTCGCCGAAACCGGCACTTCGGAGCGCTACCGCACAGACCGGAGGCCGCGTACCTGCCACAGTGCGCCACGCCTCGGCTTGCTCCGGCAGCCCTTGCGCCATGACTGCCCGCAAGAAAGGCCCCCCAAGATGTCCGACGCTCCCTACTTCCATGATGCCTCCGGCACCGTCCGCTTCTGGGTGGGGGTGGAAGGCGGCAACCACGTCAGCGCGAGCATCGGCCGGGAGGCGCTGCGCTACCACTTCGGCGCCGCGGAGGGCGCCGATTCGCTTGAGACCTTCGGGCGGCATGTGCCGGAGATAGAAGCGGCAGTGCGCCGGCGGCTGGCCCAGGGCGCGATGGAGCCCGTGATGCTGCGCGAGTACGACATGCGCGTCGCCGAGGGCTGAAGAGGCTTTGGAGCGAGGCGACGCCAAGTGCCTCAGTTCGAATCGGAAGCTTCGTAGATCAGCACCGCGGCAGCCAAGTCTTCCAGCGCGGTACCGACAGCCTTGAAGACCGTCCGCCCGTCGCCCTCGGCTCGCCCCTGAATCCTGCCCGCGGCAAGATCGGCCAGTTCCCCGGCCACATCCGCGGCGGCGAGCACGCCGCGCGACATGGGCCCGAGCAGTTCGCCGCTCTTCTGCAACGCTTCCTGCGTATCGACAAAAACTCGTGCACCCGCAAAGCAGGCATCGTCGGCTTCACGCATTTGCGGCGTGAAGCTGCCGATCAGGTCGAGGTGGCTGCGCGGCCGCAGCCACGCACCCTGCACCAGCGGCTGCGTGGCGAGCGTGGCACAGCTCACGACGTCGACTTCGTTTACCGCCTTGGCCAGGTCAGGCGCGACGCTCGCCTCGATGTCCTGCGCGCACAGCCGCGCAGCGAGCGCCTTCGACGCAGATTCGTCGCGGTCCCACACCACGACGCGTTCGATGGGGCGCACGACCCGGTATGCGTCGGGAATGAGACTGCCGACACGCCCGCAGCCCACGACCAGCAGGCTGCGCGCATCGGCGGGTGCGAGATAGGACGCGGCCAGTGCCGATGCCGCGGCGGTGCGCCGTGAAGTGATCTCGTTGCCGTCGATCTGCGCCAGCGGCTGGCCCGTGCTTGCGTCGTACAGCACATAGGTCGAGAAAAGCCCTGGCAGGCCGCGCTGTGCGTTGCCCGGGAAGATGGTCACGGTCTTGATGCCCAGGTAGCGGTCATGCTGCCAAGCCGGCATGACCAGCACGGTGCGGGGCGGGCCTTCCGCATCGGCCTGGAGCGAATGCGTGTGCCGCAAAGGCACCTCGCAGCCGGCAACGAACATTTCCCGAAGTGCGGGAATCAGGCGGTCGAAGGGCAGGGCACGGCGGGTGCTTTCCGTATCGATGATTTTCATGAGGTTGCGGATGGAATCGAGTGGAAGGAAGTGCCTGCAGTCATGCATCGAGCACCACGTCTTCGAGGGGGACGGCCTGGCAGGTCAGGCACGTGGACGGGTCTTCAGGCTCGCTGCCGTGCAGGTGGCGGACCTTGCCTGCCAACAGGCGCACGGCGCAGCTCTCGCACTGGCCCACGCGGCAGCCGCTGGCCATCCGCAGGCCGAGCGATTCGCCAAAGTTCAACAGCGTGCCCTGCCTGGGCGTCCATGTCACGGGGGCATGGCCCGAGCGCGCGAAACTGACCGTGAAGCACTGGTCGCCATCGGTGGGCGGCACGGCTGGCGAGCGGAATACCTCGCTGAAGATGTCGAAGCGCGGAACGCCCCGCGCCACCAGTCCGGCGGTCACGGCGTCCATCATGGCGGGCGGGCCGCACATGTAGAAGCGGGCGCGCTGTGCGATCAGCGCATCGTCCACCACGCTCGCGTCGATGTAGCGGTCCGACTGGTAGTCGATGCCCATGCGCTCCTGCGGCTGTGCCGCGTTGTAGTGGTCGATGACCCGCAACTGCGGCAGCCGTGCGCGGTGCTGCGCAATGCGCTCGCGAAAGGCGTGCGTCGTGCCGTTCTGGTTGGCGTAGTAGAGCCAGATGACAGGCTCCTGAGCGCCATCGGGCAATGATTCGAGCAGGCTGACGAAGGGCGTGATGCCGATGCCGCCCGCAAAGAAGACCAGCGGTTGCGGCGAGCGGCGCGGCAGCACGAAGCCGCCTGACGGCGCACGCAGCGCAAGGGTGTCGCCGACCTTCAGCGCGCGATGCAGGTGGCTCGACACGCGCCCCTCGTACGGCGTGCCCTCGGCCGAGTGGCCGCGCTGGTGACGCACGGCCACGCTGTAGCTGCGCCGGCCCGGCACCTCGGCCGCTCCCGTGAGCGAGTAGGCCCGCGTGACTTGCGTGCCATCGTCGAGATGCAGCTGCATCTCGACGTGCTGGCCGGGGCGGTAGTCGGGCAGCTCGCCGCCGTCGGCCGGCTCGAAGTGGATGCCCAGCACGCCCTCTGCCTCGGGCCGCAGCTCGCTGATGCGGAAGGGACGGTAGCCGGTCCACTTGCGCTGCCGCGTTCCGGTAGCCGGGTCGCGTTCGATGTCGCAGAGAAAGGAGCGATGCGGCACTGAACCGCTCACCGGGTCGCAGCTGTCGGCGGATATGAGCGCGTTGAAGTTGCTGCCCAGCGCACCCTCGATCGGCAGGCTGTCGCGGTCGAGCTCGGGGCAGCCCTGCCACCAGCCGAATTCGGCCACGATGACGTCGTCCGCCAACTGGGGCGTGACGCGTGCGACGAAGCGCGCCTCGCCCACGCGCGTGCGGATGCGCACCCAGTCGCCCTCCAAGATGCCCTTTGCCGCCGCCAGCGCAGGGCTCAGTTCGGCCACCGGATCGGGCGCGCGCTTGCGCAGCGAAGGCAGGCTGCGGTGCTGGCTGTGGCAATAGAAACCGTTCTTGGCCGAACTCAGCACATAGGGGAAGCGGCCCTGGCGCGTGGCATTCGCGTCGCGCGGCGTGTCGGACGGTTCGACGAAGGTGGCGACCGGCGGCTGGCCGTGGCGCAGCAGGGTTTCGGAATAGAGCTCGACGCGGCGCGTCGGGGTGTCGAAGCCGCGCACGCCAGTGGGCATGGCGCGGGCGAACTTCTGCTCGCTCGCGTCGATGGCGCAGGCAATGCCTTCGGGCCGCGCGCGCAACTGGTCGACCGTGAGGCCCAGCGGCTCGAGCATGTGGTTCCAGCCGGCGTCGAGGCTGCCGCCGAAGAAGCCGTCACCCATGCCGAGGCGGGTGGCCAGTTCGAAGACCACGTCGTTGTCCGAGCGCGATTCGCCGCGCGGCGCAACCATGCGCTGGCGCAACTGCACCCAGCCGGCCGCGCGGTCGTCGATCTCGAAGCCGATGCGCAGGCCTTCGCGCTCCCATGGCGTGTTGACCGGCAGCAGGATGTCGGCGTAGCGGGCGGCGGGTGTCTCGAACAAGTCGCAGTGCACGTGGAATTCGAGCTGCGAAAGCGCCCGGTGTGCGAGCGCGGTGTCTGCCTGGGACACGGGCAGGTTGGTGCCGAAGGCCATCATCGCGCGCACCTTGTAAGGCTCGCCTTCGAGGATCGCGCGGTAGGTGTCGCGCGCCGTCACCCAGCCGTGAGAGGGAGGCCCGATCGGGCGCTCCGCCAGGCCCAGCGCCTTGGCGCGCTGCCCGTCGTGCAGCAGCGAAAGCGAGTTGACGGCGTTGACGCGCGGACCGACACGAACGCGGTTCGCACCGATGCGGTCGAAGCTGCCGCACAGCGCATACAGCGTGGCGACCGCGCGTTCGGCCTGTGTGGCGTTGGTGTGCTGGCCGATGCCGGTCCAGGCGTGATAGGCCACGCGGCGGCATGTGCCGAAAAGTTCGGCGACCGCATGCAGTGAGGCTTCGGCAACGCCGGTGATGCGTTCGACATCCTGCGGCGCATAGGCGGCGCAGCCCTGGGCCAGCAGCTCGAAAGCCGGAGCGCACGACAGGCGCTGTGCGCCCATGTCGATCTCGACCGCGCCGCGCAGGCGGAAGTGGGCTGCGTCCTGGGCTTGCGCCGCCTGTGCGGTGTCGTAAGGCACGGCGCAGTCCAGTCTGTCGTTCCACGCCACGAAGCGGTCGCCCTCGGCATCGGGCCACAGGTCACGCTCGCGCAGGAAGTGCCCGTTGTCGCCGCGCACCAGCAACGGGCCATTGGTCCACGCGCGCACGAAGTCTTCGTCGAAGCGCGCGTCCGCGATCAGCAGGTGGATCAGCCCCAGCGCCAGCGCCGCATCGGTGCCGGGCCGCACGGGCAGCCAGCTGTCGGCCTGCCGCGCGAGCGCCGTGGGGCGCGGATCGATCACCACCATCTTCGCCCCGTTCGCGCGGCCCCGGCCGATGGCATTGGCCTGTGCCAGCCATGTGTTGGCGGGGTTGTGGCCCCACAGCACGATCAGTTCGGCCTGCGCGTAGTCGGCCGCGGGCATGCCGCAGCCGAAGGTGAAGGCGTGCGCGAAGTCCTTGTGCCAGTTGCAGACTTCGGTCGCGTAGCAGATGTTGGGGCTGCCGAAGAGGCGCACGAAGCGCTCGATCCAGTCGATGCTGTCCGTCAGCGGCGTGCCGCTGGGCGTGGTCACGGCGAACACCACAGACTCGGCGCCGCTCTCGGCCTTGATGGCGCCCAGGCGCTGCGCGGTCTCGGCCAGCGCCTCGTCCCAGCGGATGCGCACCCAGCCCGGGTCCGCTTCGGTCTTGGGCCTGGTGCGGCGCATCGGGTAGCGCAGGCGGTGCGGGCTGTGCACCAGCTCGGGCGCGGCCTTGCCCTTCATGCACATCGCCTGCCCGGTAGGGTGCGAGGGGTCGGGCCGTACCGATACCAGCATGTCGCCGCGCACCTCGTTGAGGGTGCCGCAGCGGGAGCGGCAGAGCGTGCAGTAGCCCTGCCGGGTTTGCGTTGCCGGGGTTGTCGTCGTCACTTGCATCCGGAACCCGACTGGCTCAGGGAATCACCGGCGCGACGTAGCTCAGCGTGCGGCCGAAGAACCAGAGCATGAAGAGCACCAGCGGTGCGTGAACCAGCAGCTGCAGGAAAGTGAAGCCCACGATGTCGCGTGCCTTCAGCGAGAGCACGCCCAGCAGCGGCAGCATCCAGAACGGGTTGATCAGGTTGGGCAGCGCCTCGGCCGCGTTGTAGACCTGCACGGCCCAGCCCAGGTGCACCTTCAGGTCGTTGGCCGCCTGCATGACGTAAGGCGCCTCGATGATCCACTTGCCGCCTCCCGAGGGAATGAAGAAGCCCAGCAAGGCGGAATACGCGCCCATCACCACCGCGAAGCTGTCGACGTTGGAGATGCTCACGAACAGGTGCGCGATGCGGTCCGACAGCGTGATGCCTCCGGCGCCCTTGGCGGCGGTCAGCATGGCCGCGATGGCACCGTACAGCGGAAACTGGATGATCACGCCCGCCGTCGACGGCACCGAACGCGACACCGCGTCGAGGAAGCTGCGCGGGCGCCAGTGCAGCAGCAGCCCGATCATGAGGAACAGCAGGTTGTAGGTGTTGAGGCCCGAGATCGCGATCAGCGGGCTCTTGGCCATGAACTCCTGCGCCAGCCAGCCGAAGCCCAGCGCGCACAGCAGCAGCGTGAGCAACGGGCTGCGTTCGAACCACTCGCCGGGGCGGCGCGTGGCGGAATCGGTGACGGCCGGCCTGGCTTCCGTGAGGTCCACGCCCAGGTCCTGCGCCGTGACCGCGTTCTTCGCGTCGGGCGCCGACCACAGCGCGATGGCCACCGACACGACCATCAGCACCAGCGCCATGACGACCGACTGCCACAGGAAGATGGTCTGGCTGAACGGAATCACGCCGGTGATGTCAAGAATGCTCTTGGGCAGGCTGCTGGCGTTGGCCTGCAACTGCGCCGCCGACGAACTGAGACCCAACGCCCAGGTCGCACCCATGCCCAGGTAGGCGGCCGCGCCGCCGGCGCGGTAGTCCATGCGCAGGTCGAGGCGGCCGGCCAGCGCACGCACGTACAGCGCGCTGAAGATCAGCGAAATGCCCCAGTTGAAGAGCGACAGGATCATGCTGATCGCCGCCACGTACGCGATGGCCTGGCGCCCCGACACGGGCAGCGCGGCCAGTTTGCGGATGAGCCGCGCGGCCGGCGGCGAGGTCGCCACCACATAGCCGCCGATGGCCACCAGCGCCATCTGCATCGTGAAAACAATGAGGCTCCAGAAGCCGTCGCCGAAGGACTTGGCCACCGCCTGGGGGCTGGACCCGTTCAGCAGAGCGGCGCCCGCGACCACCACCACGGCGATGGCCGCGAACACGAAGGCATCGGGGAACCAGCGCTCGGCCCAGGCCGTGAAGCGCAGGCCCAGGCGGCTCAACAGCCCCGCATCGGACGGGGCGTCTTGGGGTACGGGAGTGCGGGCGCCGGGGCCGGCGGATGTCTGCGATGTCGATGGCATGGGTTTTTCGTCCTACTGCTGATGGAACGGGCGGCGTCCTCGTCACACGCCTGACATGGCGTGGTGCCCGGATGTTAGGAACTACCATCGACAATTCATAATATCTATTTTCAATAGAGCGATATAGGACGTATCTATGTCGATAACCATCAAGCAGCTGCAGCACTTCGTGGCTGCCGCGCACACGGGCCAGGTGTCCCGGGCGGCCCAGCGCTGCTATGTGAGCCAGCCGTCGTTGACCACTTCGCTCAAGAACCTCGAGTCCACGCTGAAGGTGCAGCTCTTCACGCGGCACGCGGACGGGCTGCGGCTCACGGTGCAGGGCGAGGGCTTTCTTCGGCACGCGGAGCACATGCTGCACACGCTCGACGCGGCGGTGGAGGAAACGCGCAACTCGGTGTCCTCGGTCGAGGGGCGGGTGCAGATCGCCATTACAGACACGGTGTCCGAATACATGCTGCCGAAGATCATCGGCGCGATGCGCAGGCAACTGCCGCTGGTCGAGTTCGAGCCCGTGGAGCGCAACCGGCTCGAGATCGAGGACGGCCTGCGCAGCGGCGAGTTCGACCTGGCCGTGGTGCTGGTGTCGAACCTCTCTCGCGCATCGGACATCCGGCGCGAGAACCTGCTGAAGTCGCAGCGCCGCCTGTGGACCTCGTTCGACCATCCGCTGGTGGCGCAGAAGTCGGTGCCGCTGCGGGAGATCGCCCAGTTGCCCTTCGTGCTGCTGGACATGGACGAGCACGTGGACACCGTGGGCCGCTACTGGGGCGCGATGAAGCTCGAGCCCAAGGTCGTGTTCCGCACCAAATCGATCGAGGCCGTGCGCAGCCTCGTCGCGCAGAACGTGGGCGTGACCATCCTGTCCGACCTGGTGTTTCGCCCCTGGTCTCACGATGGCGGGCGAATCCGCAGGACGGTGGTGTCGAGCGCGGTGCCCTCGATGGACCTGGGCCTGGCCTACCGGCGCGGAGCCGTTCTTTCCGAGGCCACCTCGGCCTGCGCAAGCACCTTGCGGCTGCTGGCCAAGACCCTGACGAGGGAGTCGCAGCCGCGCATGGACGATGAGCCGCAGTGAATGGACCGACGGGGCCTTCGGCTATCCCGCGGCAATCAGGTCCGAATAGCTGCGCCGGTTGGCGCGGTAGCAGTCGCAGGCCGCGTTCTCCAGCCCCTGGCGGTCGGTGATGGTGATGACGCCGCGGCGGTAGTCGATGAGGCTGCGCGTGTGCAGTGCGGTCGCAGCGTTGGTGATGCCGACGCGCCGCACGCCCAGCATGCGCCCCAGCACCTCGTGCGTGAGCGCCAGGTGCGCCGAATGCGCGCAGTCCTGCGTGGTGAGCAGCCAGCGCGCCAGGCGCTCCTCGATCTGGTGGAACTGATGGCACAGCCCCGAGCGGCCGAATTCGGCCAGCAGCACGCACACGTACCGGTGGAGCACGCGCCTGAGCGGCGTGCTGTCCGCCAGTTCCTGTTCGAACGATTTCGCCGAGAGCCGCCATGCGAGGCCGTCCCCCTGCACCAGGGTGCGCAGCGGCGCGCGCTGCGCGTTCAGCGACAGCTCGTAGCCCAGCACACCCTCGTTGCCCACCATGCCGGTCTGCAGGCCGTCGTGCCCGTCGGCGGTGGACACCAGCGACACGAAGGCGGTGGTGGGGAAGTGAACGTGCCGGATGGCGTCACCCGGTTCATACAGCACTTGCGTGGCCACCAGCTGCACCTGGTCGCAGCGCGCGAGCAGGCGCGCGCGGTCCGAAGGCGGCAAGGCCTGGAGCAGCCGGTTGAGCACGGGGGTCGACGGATCAGATGTCAAGTAGCTGCCTGTCGATGAGAGGAAAGAGCCAGGAGCGCACGCGCTGCGAGGAAAGCGGCGGCCGACGCATTCTTGCCTGCCGGTGCGCCGCTCTCTGTGCGCCGCCGCACCCACGCGCGCGCCCAGGCTCAGATGGCCGGCGGCTGGGGCAGCAGCCGGTCGGTCTCGCGCTTGACCACTTCGTAGCACTCGCACACCTGCCGCTCCAGCCCGCTGCGGTCGAGCACCGTGATGTGGCCGCGCGCGTACTTGATCAGGTTCAGGCGCTGCAGCTTGCCCGCGGCCTCCGTCACGCCTTCGCGGCGCACGCCGAGCATGTTGGCGATGAGCTCCTGCGTCATCACCAGCTCGTTGCCCGGCAGGCGGTCCAGGCTGAGCAGCAACCACCGGCACAGCTGTTGTTCCAGCGAGTGGTGCCGGTTGCATACGGCCGTCTGCGACATCTGCGTGATGAGCGACTGGGTGTAGCGCAGCAGCAGGTGCAGCAGCGGGCCGCCCTTGTCAGTCAGCTCTTTGATGTGGCTCGCGCCCAGGCGAAAGGCACGGCCGGCGCTCTGCACCACCGCGCGGTTGGGCGTGCTGCCCCCGCCCATCAGCAGCGACACCCCCACCATGCCCTCGAAGCCGACCACGGCGATTTCCGCGGACTGCCCGTTCTCCAGCACATACAGCAGCGAGACGATGCAGTCGATCGGAAAGAACACGTGCTGCTGGACCGCGCCCGACTCATAGAGCACCTCGCCCAGGCTCAACTGCACCAGTTCCAGGAAAGGCTTCATCCGGGCCACCACGTCAGGCGGGATGACTTCCAGCAGGCCATTTCGCGCGGTGGCGGCAGGCGGAGAGGACGAACGCGGGAGCAATGCCATGACTGGAGTGGCCTTCTAAAGTTCACATGATTCCGCGGTGCAGTCCCGTGTGTCTGTGCGGTGGCGTACAGAACACCGATTATTCATTTTTGGAGGCCGTTCGGTGCGCTGGCGAACGGTGCAAGTGCTTCTTTATGGTTAGCGTGAATGCCCGCCACTGCTGTCCAGGAGGACTTCGACATGCAAACCACGACCCCCCGGAAGTTCCGGGCCGCCTCGACCGGAAGGCACTGAGCCTGGCCATGGTCAAGAGATTCATGCACACGGCTACGGTGACGCTCAGGCTGCCTTTGGACATCGCCTCGGACGACGAGATGGCGGCGCTGCGCTGCGCCGGTATTCCGGTGGATGCTCTGGGCAATGCGGAGTCCGGCTATCTGTTCGTGCGGCTGGGCAACAGGCGCTGCAACATCTTCCGGTGGTTTGCCGCCGCGTTGGACGCCCAGGCTCCTCAGGCCCGAGGCCGGTCGCAATTCGCCAGGAGCACCGTATATGCATCGTTTTCTTTTCGGCAACCGCGACGAACTGGTCGCCAGGTGCAAATTGAAGGTCGCCCAACGCCACCAGCGTGCGGCAACGGAGCAGCAATTGGCCCACGGTGTGCCGATGTTCCTGGACCAGCTTACGCGAACACTGGCGGCGGAGAGCGATGACAACGAGGCTGCCAGCATCGCCATTTCGGGCCCCTCAGGCGGAGACTCGCGCGCGCTGTCCGAAATAGGGTTGAGCGCCACCGCGCACGGCAAGGCGCTGCTGGACCTCGGCTACACGGTCGACCAGGTGGTTCACGACTACGGCGATCTTTGCCAGGCGATCACCGACCTGGCATTCGAGCGCAACGCGCCTTTTGCCGTGGCCGAGTTTCGTACGCTGAACCGCTGCCTGGACAACGCCATTGCGGATGCCGTCACCGAGTTCAGCTTTCAGCGCGATGCCCAACTGGCTGTACAGCGAACGGCGTTCGAGAAGCAGCGGCTGGGCTTTCTGGTTCACGAACTGCGCAACGCGCTCGGCACCGCCACTCTCGCCGTTCGGGCGCTCGAGCTGGGCAACATGCCGATCGGCGGCGCTACCGGTGCGGTCCTGAAGCGCAGCCTTTCCACGCTCGGCCTGTTGATCGGCAGGGCCACCGCGGAAGTGCGGGCCGAGGGCTCCGACCAGCGCCAGCTTTTCCCTGTGGCGGCGTTCATCGCAGACGTCGAGGTCGCGGCGCGGCTCGACGCCAGCACCGAAGGCAGCGTCTTCGAAGTACGCGCCGTGGACCCCTTGCTCGGGGTTCTGGCCAACCGCGAACTGCTGCACGCGGCCCTGGCCAACCTGCTGCAGAACGCCTTCAAGTTCACGCGACACAACTCGCTGGTCACGCTGAATGCATACGCCTTCGGCGACCACGTGCACATCGACGTGGAAGACCATTGCGGAGGCCTGCCGCCCGGCGGCGTCGCAAAGATGTTCGTGCCTTTCAAGCCCAACGACGACAGCAGGGCCGGCCTGGGCCTCGGGCTGTCGATCGCCCGGCAGAGCATCGAAGCCGACCAGGGCACATTGACGGTGCGCGACGTGCCGGGATCGGAATGCGTCTTCACCATCAGCCTGCCCCGGCACCCGCTTCACTAGCCTTGCCGTGACTGCCATCGGTGGCTGGCGACCGGGCATCCAGCAGATATCGATATAGAAATTCAGCGCAAACGGTGCGCGCCATGCCCGGGAGAATTCGCAGCAATTCTTTCAAGGGCGTCTCCCGCCGCACACCGTGTCCTACTCGCTGTCCCTGCTCGACAAGAGCCTGATCCCTGAAGGCGCGAACGCCGCCCAGGCGTTCCAGCACACCATCGCGCTGGCGCAGAGCGCGGAGCGGCTGGGCTACCGCCGCTACTGGCTCGCCGAGCATCACGGCAACAGGAACTATGCAGGCTCGGCGCCGGAGGTGCTGGCATCGCACCTGCTCGCGAAGACCTCGCTCATCCGCATCGGCACGGGCGGCGTCATGCTTCAGCACTACAGCCCGTTCAAGGTGGCAGAAACCTTCCGCGTGCTGGCCTCGCTGGCGCCCGGCCGCGTGGACCTGGGTATCGGCAAGGCGCCTGGCGGCCTGCCGCTCACGAGCAAGGCGTTGCAGTGGCTGCACGACCCGGTCCGCAGGCACGAAGACTTTGCGGTGCGGCTCAGCGAGCTCGATGCCTTCCTGCACGACGGCGTGGCCAGTGGCCATGCGCTGGCCGGCGCTGTGGCTACGCCCAACCCGCCGCAACTGCCGCAGCGCGTGCTGCTCGGCGGCAGCCCCGAGAGCGCGGTGCTCGCGGCGCAGCTCGGCTGGGAATTCGTCTATGCGGGGCACTTCAACGGCGACCCGGTGAACCTTGCGCAGTCGGTCGAGGCCTACCGCGAGCGCGCCGGCCGTGCGCCGCTGCTAGCGCTCTTCGCCTTTGCGGCCGAGACGCACGAGGAGGCCGCCCGACTGGTGGGCGCGCTGCGCAGCTTTCGCGTGCACCTGCCCACGGGCCAGACCGTCAACCTGCCCAGCCTCGAGGCCGCAGCGGAGTTCGCGCGGCAGGCCGGCGTGAGCGACTACCGCACCGAGGAGCGCCGCCCGCATGTGATTGCCGGCACCGGCGAAGAGGTGCGCGATGCGCTCGATGCATTGAGCGAGCGCTTCGGCATCGAGGAGTTCGTCATCGACATTCCCGTCGCCGATTTCGCGGCCCGCCACGCCTCGGTCGAGCTGCTGGCCAGGGCGCGCGAGACGGTGCCGGCCTGAGCCTTTTCCTCCATCAAACAACAAGAGCGATCGTCATGAGCAACATCAAGTTCGGCGTCATGCTGCAAGGGGCCGGCAGCCACATGAACTCCTGGAAGCATCCGGGCGGGCCGGCCGATGCCAGCGTCAACCTCGGCTTCTTCGTGCGCACCGCGCAGAAGGCGGAGGCGGCGGGCATCGCCTTCGCCTTCGTGGCGGACGGGCTCTACATCAACGAGAAATCGATCCCGCATTTCCTGAACCGCTTCGAGCCGATCTCGATTCTTTCGGCGCTCGCGGCCGTGACCTCGAAGATCGGTCTCGCGGGCACCGTCTCCAGTTCTTACAGCGACCCGTTCACCGTGGCGCGCCAGTTCGCTTCGCTCGACCTCATCAGCGGCGGCCGCGCGGGCTGGAACGTGGTGACCACGCCGCTGGAAGGCAGCGCCAGGAACTACAGCCGCGCGCACCCGGAGCACGCGCAGCGCTACGAGATCGCGGACGAATACCTGGCCGTGACGCAGGGTCTGTGGGACAGCTGGGACGACGACGCCTTCGTGCGCAACCGCGAGACCGGCCAGTTCTTCGACCGCGAGAAGCTGCACACGCTGGACCACAAGGGCCGCTTCTTCGAAGTGGCGGGGCCGCTGAACATCCAGCGCTCGGCGCAGGGGCAGCCGGTGATCTTCCAGGCCGGTTCGTCGGACGCGGGCGTCGGCCTCGCGGGCAAATACGCAGACGCGGTGTTCACCCACTCGCCCTCGCTTGACGAAACGCGCAACTTCCTGCGGGAGGTAAAGGCCAGCGCGGTGGCGCAAGGCCGGCAGGTCGACGACGTGAAGATCTACCCCGGCATCGGCCCGGTGGTCGCGGCCACCGAGGAAGAAGCCGAGGCCAAGTACCGGCTGATCCGCGAGCTGCTGACCATCGACGAAGCGCTGGCCTACCTGGGCCGCTTCTTCGACCACCACGACTTCAGCCAGTACGCGCTGGACGCGCCGTTCCCCGAACTCGGCGAGATCGGGCGCAACAGCTTCCGCTCGACCACCGACCGCATCAAGGCCAACGCGAAAGCCAAGGGCCTGACCCTGCGCGAAGTGGCGCTGGAAGTGGCAACGCCGCGCACGCAGTTCGTGGGCAGCGGCGAGCGCATTGCCGACGAGATCATCCGCTGGGTGGACGAGGGCGCGGCCGACGGCTTCATCCTCGGCTTTCCGGTGTTGGGGCAGGGGCTGGACGACTTCATCGAGTTCGTGATCCCGGCGCTGGAGGCGCGCGGGCGCTACCAGCGCGAACTGCCGGGCCAGACGCTGCGCGACCACCTGGGACTTCCGCGCAAGGCGAGCCGCTACGAGGCGCAGCAAGGCACGCCGGCAGTACGGAAGGCTGCCTGATGAGCGAACAGTTTCTCTGCACCACGCCGCTCGACCCGCGCGCAAAGCCGCTGATCGAAGGCCTGGCCTTCGAGTACGACAGCCGCTACGGCGACGTACTGCGCGAGCCGGGTGCCCCGCGCGAGATGGACCGCTATCCGCCAGAACTGTTTGCACCATCGCATGGTGGCAACTTCGTGCTGCTGCTGCGCGACGGCGTTGCCATCGGCGGCGGCGCATTCATGCGTCACGACGAGCGCACCGCCGAGCTGAAGCGCGTGTGGACCGACAGCGCGTTGCGCCGCCAGGGCCTGGCGAGCAAGGTGCTCGCGGAGCTGGAGGCGCAGGTGCTGCGGCAGGGCTACGAGCGCATCTATCTGACGACCGGCTTTCGCCAGCCCGAGGCCGTGGGCCTGTACCTGGGCCACGGCTACACCGCATTGTTCGAACCGCCGGACGATCCGGAGACGCCGCGCAAGCTGCCGTTCGAGAAGCATCTCGACGTGGGCGCCTCACGGGTTCTTGCCAACACGCGCGTCACGGCAACAGCAGAGGCGGCGCGGCGATGAACACGACCGTTCTAGACACCGCATCGGCCCACGCGCCGCAACCGCAGCGCGTCGCACCCGTAGCCCCGACGCCGGCACCGGCCAACGGCGACTACTCGCATTTCCGCGTCGTGCCGGCCCGCTACCCGGCGCGCACCGCCGGCACCGTCTTCGCGCTGCTGGTCATCGGCATCGTGCTGCATTCGACACTCACCAACCCGCGCTGGGGCTGGGGCGTTTTCGCCGAGTGGTTCTTCGCCGAACCGGTGCTGCAAGGGCTCGGCCGCACGCTGATGCTCACGGCGCTGGGCGCGCTCTTAGGTTTCTTCTTCGGTACCGCGCTGGCGCTGGCGCGGGTGTCCCGCTCGCCGCTGCTGTCGCGGCTGTCGTGGGTGTTCACCTGGATCTTCCGCTCGGTGCCGGTGATCGTGCTGCTGCTGATCATCAACAACCTGGGCTACCTGTACGAGACGGTGACGCTGGGCATACCGGGCACCGACGTCACCTTCTTCTCGTATCCGACCACGCAGCTCATCAGCCCCTTCGTGGCGGCGCTGCTCGGCCTCACGCTGAACCAGGCGGCTTTCGCGTCGGAGATCGTTCGGGGCGGCATCCTGTCCGTGGAGCAGGGGCAACTGGAGGCGGCGGCGGCGCTGGGGCTGTCGCGCCGGCGGCAGTCGTTCCGCATCGTGTTGCCGCAGGCGATGCGCACCATCCTGCCGACGGCTTTCAACGACATCATCGGGCTGGCCAAGGGCACGTCGAACCTCTACATCCTGGCGCTGCCCGAGCTGTTCTACACGATCCAGATCATCTACCGGCGCAACCTGGAAGTGATTCCGCTGCTGATGGTGGCGACGGTGTGGTACCTCATCATCCTCACGGTGCTGTCGGTGGCGCAGCACTATATCGAGCGGCATTTCGCGCGCGGCGCGCTGCGAAATCCGCCGGCTTCCCGGCTGGGCGGAGTGCTGCGCGGGCTGCGGCGCACGAAGGCACCGCAGGCGGCTCCCGGGGTCGAAGCGCCTCCAGCAAAGGCCGCGGAGCAGGTGCCGCGCTGGACCGACCCGCTCGCGCGGGGCGGCGAGGTGACGATCCACGGCGTTTCCAAGAGCTTCGGCGCGCTCAAGGTGCTCGACG
The DNA here is from genome assembly GCF_003019815.1 of Variovorax sp. PMC12. Classification (NCBI taxonomy): domain Bacteria; kingdom Pseudomonadati; phylum Pseudomonadota; class Betaproteobacteria; order Burkholderiales; family Comamonadaceae; genus Variovorax; species Variovorax sp. PMC12. The sequence continues at coordinate 1,177,998 of NZ_CP027773.1, read as the reverse complement.
ACGTGACGCTCACCGTGGGCAAAGGCAGCGTGACGGTGATCCTCGGGCAATCGGGCTCGGGCAAGTCGACGCTGCTGCGCGCCATCAACCACCTGGAGCGCGTGGACGACGGCTTCATCGCCATCGACGGCGAGCTCATCGGCTACCGCCGCGACGCGGACACGCTCTACGAGCTGCACGAGAAAGAGATTCTCAAGCGCCGTGTCGACGTGGGCATGGTGTTCCAGAGCTTCAACCTGTTCCCGCATCTCACGGTGCTGGAGAACATCGTCGAGGCGCCGGTGTCGGTGCGCGGCCTCTCGCGGGCCGAGGCCGAGGCACTGGCCTCCGAGTTGCTGGTGCGCGTCGGGTTGGGCGACAAGACGCACGCCTATCCGCGCCAGCTGTCCGGCGGCCAGCAGCAGCGCGTGGCCATCGCGCGGGCGCTGGCGCTCAAGCCCAAGGTGCTGCTGTTCGACGAGCCCACCTCGGCGCTCGACCCCGAGCTGGTGGGCGAGGTGCTGGCCGTCATCAAGGAGCTGGCGCTCTCGGGCACCACGCTGGTCATCGTGACGCACGAGATCGGCTTTGCCCGCGAGGTGGCCGACAACATCGTCTTCATGGAGCGCGGCCGCATCCTGGAAACCGGCACGCCCGACAAGGTGTTCAACGCGCCGGAACATCCGCGCACGGCCGAGTTCCTGGCCAAGGTTCTCTGATTCCTTTCTTTTCTTTCTTTCCTTTCTCACTGCATCGCACTTCATGACCCACCGACGAAACATCCTGTCCGCTCTGCTCGCTGCGCTGCTGGTCCCGCTGGCCGTCTCCGCGCAACCGGCGCCCGACCTGAGCCCGGAGCAGGCAGGCCGGCCGCGCGCGCAAAAGATCGAGCAGGTCGTCGCGCTGGCCAAGGACTTCAAGTTCCTGAAGGAGGGCGTGCTCGTCGTCGGCACGACCACGGGCCGCCTGCCGTTCGCGGCCTATGCGACCGACACCAAGACCCCGGTGGGTAACGCGCCCGACATCGCGCAGCTGGTGGCCGACAGCCTCGGGCGCAAGCTGGAGCTGGTGTCCACCGCATGGGCCGACTGGCCGCTGGGACTGCAGTCGGGCAAGTTCGACGTGGTGGTGTCGAACGTGACCGTGACCGAGGAGCGCAAGGAGAAGTTCGACTTCTCGACCTACCGCAACGACCAGATCGGCGTGTACGTGAAGTCCGACAGCAAGCTGGGCGCCATCAAGGAGCCGAAGGACATCGCGGGGCTGAAGGTGATCGTGGCCGCCAGCACCAACCAGGAGCAGATCCTGTTGCGCTGGAACAAGCAGAACCTGGCGGCCGGGCTGAAGCCGGTCGACATCCAGTACTACGACGACGATGTGGTGCAGCGCCTGGCGCTGCAATCCGGCCGGGCGGATGCCTACGTTGGGCCGAACGCCATTGCGGCCTACGAGGCGCGCGACGGCAAGACGCGGCTGGCTGGCGTGTTCTCCGGCGGCTGGCCGCTGAACGCCGAAATCGCCGTCACCTCGCGCAAGGGCTCCGGCATTGCCGAGGCGATCACCGTGGCGCTCAACGCGCAGATCAAGAACGGCAACTACGCCAAGGCGCTCACGCGCTGGAGCCTGGAATCCGAGGCCATTCAGGCCTCGCGCACCAACCCGCCCGGACTGCCGAAGAACTGATGACCATGAATTTCAAGAACATCGCCCGTGGCCTTGTCGCGCTGAGCGCATTCACGCTGGCAACTGACATGGCGCACGCCGCCGAAAAGTTCGACTTCAGCGCGGAGCAGAGTGCCCGTCCGCGCGCCGCCAGGGACGCCGAGGCCGTCCGTGCCATTCCACCGAACTACAAGTTCGTGAAGGAGGGCGTGCTGACCGTTGCCATTGCGCCGTTCGCGCCGCCCATCTCGACCTACGCGAGCGACGCAAAGACCGTGGTCGGCTTCGACCCCGACTTCGCCTTGCTCATCGCCGACGCGCTGGGCCTGAAGCTCGACCTGCAGCCCATCGCCTGGGCCGACTGGCCTCTGGGCCTGAGTTCGGGCAAGTACGACGCGGTGATCTCCAACGTGGGCGTGACAGAGCAGCGCAAGGAGAAGTTCGACTTCTCCACCTACCGGCTGGGCCTGCACGGGTTCTACGTGAAGGCCGACAGCCCGATCAAGTCGATCAAGGAGCCGAAGGACATCGCGGGCCTGAAGATCACGACCGGCGCGGGCACCAACCAGGAACGCATCCTGCTGGAGTGGAACAAGCGCAACCTCGCGGCCGGCCTGAAAGCCGCCGAGCTGCAGTATTACGACGACGATGTATCGCGCACGCTGGCGGTAGTCACCAGGCGGGTCGACGCCAATTTCAACCCGAACGCGCCGCAAGCCTACGAGGCCGCGAAGAACGGGCAGATCCGGCTGGTCGGCACGGTGAACGCGGGCTGGCCGCTGAAGTCCGACGTGGCCATTGCCACGCGCAAGGGCAGCGGCCTGGCCGTGGCGCTGACCGCGGCCGCCAACGGGCTGATCCGCAACGGCTTGTACGAGAAGGCGCTCGCGCGCTGGAGCCTCGCGGAAGAGGCCCTGCCCAAGTCCGAGACCAACCCGCCCGGCCTGCCGAAGTTCGCACCGTGAGCATCCGGCACCTTGGCTTCCTGACGCCCGGCAACTTTGCCGAGGGCGATGCATACGCCGGCTTCGAGGCCGCGCTGAAGCTGTTCGAGTTCGGCGAGAAGCTGGGCTTCGACGGTGCCTGGGTACGGCAGCGGCACCTGGAGCGCGGCGTGTCTTCGGCCGCGACTTTCCTGGCCGCGGCGACGCAGCGCACCCGCCGCATCGAGCTGGGCGCGGCGGTGATCCAGATGGGCTACGAAAACCCGTTCCGGCTCGCGGAAGACCTGGCCACGGTCGACGTGCTTTCGCGCGGCCGGCTGCAGGTGGGCCTGAGCGCGGGTGCGCCTCTGCATGGCGCGTTGCTGGGCAACCGCTTCTACGACGCGGCGCCGAACATCGTCGACTTCACGCACAAGCGGGTCGGGCGGCTCAAGGCCAACCTGGAAGATGCATGGCTGGGCGACGAGGAGACCTTCGTCGAATCGGCAGGCGGTCGCGTGCGCCCGCGGGTGCAGCCACATGCGCCGGGCCTGGTCGACCGGCTCTGGTACGGCGGCGGCTCCCTGCGCTCGGTGGAGTGGGCGGGGCGCAACGGCTTCAACCTGCTGCTGGGCAATGTGCTCTCGGGCGAGACCACCAGCGACTTCCTGAATGCCCAGCTGGGCCTGGTCGAGCGCTACCGCCAGAGCGAGACGGACACCCGCCGGGGCCGCATCGCGCTGGGCCGCGTGATCGTTCCCCTGGACGGCGCCGATGCCGCCACGCGCAAGCGCTACCGCGCGTTCGCGGCCGGCCGCGTGGAGCGCACGCTGGAACCGCAGGGCGAGCGCCGCACGCTGTTCGCTACCGACCTCGTGGGTACCGCCGACGAGATCCTGGAGCGCCTGCGCAAAGACCCGGTGCTGCCGCACGTGCACGAATTGCGGGTGGAGCTGCCCTACAACTTTTCGGGCGACGAGTACGAACAGATATTGAGCGACCTGTCGCGGCGCATCGCGCCCGAACTCGGCTGGCGCGCGCTTTGAAGCAAGGGAAGAGGGGGAGAGGAAGAGTGGAAATGAGTTCGAGGTGAGTCGGAGCCGGGCTGTGCTTCCTGCAACCCGGTGGGCGACTTTTGGGCGGGCTCGCGAGGCCCGCTTTTTTTTTGCCGCACGCGGCCGAGAGCACCGCGGATTCGTTCTTAGAATCGCTGCCGGAGAGCGGTGGTGTAGCGGAAGCACATCCTCCTTGCAGGAGGGGAGCGCTGGTTCAAATCCAGCTCGTTTTCCCCACGCGGATTCGGCGTGGATACGGTCGATGCGCATCCGGGGAGTGATTTTTGATCGATGGTCTGCCAGACGTGGGCTTCACGGACGAAGAGCTGGCGATTGCCTTGCGGGTGTTGCAAGCAGTCTCGGACGATCCCTCCAGCATGGACGACCATCCGCGCTTCAAGACACTGGTTGCCAAGATCCAGAGACAGTCCAAGCGCGTCAAGCGACAGGCGCTTCAGGCGACGGCCGCCGCGCAATTGCAGGATGCACGCCTGCGGACCGGCCTGGTGCGCGCACAGGAGGGAGCGACCGCACTGCCGGATTCTTCCGCTTCTTCCAACGCGAGCGGAGCGCTGTTGCGGCTGCAGCGCTGCTATGTCTGCAAGCAGCCCTACGGCGAACTGCATCACTTCTATCACTTGCTGTGCCCCGGCTGCTCGGAGAAGAACTGGGCCAAGCGAGCCCAACGTGCAGATCTGCGAGGGCGCGTTGCGTTGGTGACGGGCGGGCGGGTGAAGATCGGTTTTCAGACCGCATTGCGCCTGCTCCGCGATGGCGCCGACGTCGTCGTCACCACCCGCTTCCCGAAGGATGCACTTCAGCGATTCCTCGCGATGCCCGATGCCGACACGTGGCGCAGCCGGCTTGCGCTGGAGGCCCTGGACCTGCGCAACATCCCGTCGGTGGAAGCTTTTGCCGACGAGCTGTGCCGGCGTTTGCCGCACCTCGACATCCTCGTCAACAACGCGGCCCAGACCATCAAGCGTCCTCGCGAGTTCTATGCGGCGCTCATGGCTGCCGAGCCGACGCCATGGCTGCTGGAGGCCAAGGGCAACTACCAGGGGCAGCTGCCGGGCTATGGCGAGTACTTCGCGCCGCAGGAGCTGGACAGCGACGGTCAGGCGCTCGACAAGCGGCCGGAAAATTCCTGGTCTCAGCGGCTGCACGAAGTGTCCACGCTGGAACTGCTGGAAGTGCAGCTCGTGAACGCCGTGAGCCCTTTCCTGCTGACAAGCCGGCTCAGGCCGGCGTTGCTGCGTTCTGCATATCCCCGCCGTTTCGTGGTGCAGGCCTCGGCGATGGAGGGGCAGTTCAACCGCATCGACAAGACGGAGTTTCATCCGCACACCAACATGGCCAAGGCTGGGCTGAACATGCTGGTGCGCACCAGCGCCCAGGAGTGGGCCCGCGACGGCATCTACATGAACGCCGTCGATACCGGCTGGGTGACGGACGAGAAGCCTTACCCGCGGGCCATGCACGCGCGCGAGGCGCGGCATTTCTATACGCCGCTGGATGTTGTCGACGGCATGGCCCGACTGTTCGACCCGATCGCTCGCGGTATCAACGAGCCGGACACTCCGCTGTTCGGGCATTTCCTCAAGGACTACGAACCCTATGCCTGGTGATCTGCGGATGGACGAGAGCCCGGTGCATTGCCCAGTTCATCGCGTTGCGATCACGCCATGCGAGGTGCGGGAGCTGACGCCCCTGCTCGATCACCTGAGTGCCGACAGTGCCGTGCAGGGCAGCCGGCGCTTTCCGCGCGGAACCATGCTGGACGACGGCCGGCTGGATCTGTGCAAGCAGAGCCTGGGCACGGACAACTGCCTGCAGCTGGTCGCGGCGCTTCGGCACAACACCCGGGTGCGCAGCCTCATGCTGGGCACTGACGCCATTGGCGATGCAGGTGCGGGGGCGGTCGCCAGGTTGGCGGCCGCAAATGCGCACCTCAAGGTGCTTTACCTGGGCTGCAACAACATCGGCCCCGAGGGCGCGGGCGAGCTGGCGGTTGCGGTGGCGCAGGCACCGCAGGTCACAGGCCTCTGGCTCAAGCGCAACCCGCTGGGGGCGGAAGGGGCGCAGAGCATCGCGCGCATGCTGCGTGGCAACCGAAATCTTCGAGTGCTCGATCTGGTCAACACCGATCTTCGCGGCGCGGGTGTGCGCGCGGTGGTCGACGCACTGTGCGCGGGCGGCAACGGCCTGCGAAGCCTGTACTTGAGTGGCAACGGGCTTGGGCCTGCGGTGGCAGCGGACCTTGCGCGGCTGTTGCGCGAGGCGCCGCAGATCGAAGAACTGTACGCAAGCGCGAATCACCTTGGCGACGCAGGCGCGATCGAACTGGCGCAAGCCCTACGTGAGAACAGCACCTTGCAAACGCTCGAACTCGCGAGCAACGGTATCGGGAGCCATGGGGCCAGGGCACTCTTCGAGGCGGCCCGGGGTTCGAGCCTGCTTTCCCTCAATCTTGGCCATGCGGCTTCGGCCAAAGCACTCGGCGCATCCGCCAACCAGATGGGCGATGAGGGCGCAGCTTGCGCGGCCAGGCTGATCGGGGCTTCGCCCGTATTGCGCAAGCTGGATCTCATGCGCAACGGCATCACCGAGTGTGGCCAATCGGTGTTGATGGAAGCTGCATTGCACAGCCGGTGGCTTGGCCGCCTGATCGTGGAAGGCAGCCAGCCGGAAGCACTGGTGCAGCACCTGGCACTGAACAGGGCTGCCCACGGGGACGACGTGCCGACGGATCGAGCCCTGATCAAGAGCGTCTATCGCTGACCAGATGCGCCCAGCAGGTAGTCCGTGACCTCTTCCGAAAACCGATAGCGCTGCGCACCGATCAGCACGCTGTCAGTGCCCGCAGGGTCCGGCCTTGCCGCGGGCAGGCCGTGCGCGACCAGCGCTTCGGCGCAGCCGACCCAGTCGCCGCCTTCGACCGGCTCATTGACCGAGGCCCATGACAGCGAACCGCAGGCGTTGTCGTCGAAGCCGTGCCGTTCTTCCCAGCTGGCGCCGTGTTCGAGCAGGAAACGGGCGAGGGCTGCGTTGCCGCGAAACACGGCGTGGTTGAGCGCCGAGCCGTCCCAGTCGCCGGCGCGCACGGCGACGGGCCAGCCGAGTTCGACCATGAGCTTCACCGCATCGTCGCAGCCTCCCTGGGCCGTGAGCTCGGGCAGCAGCCGCAGCTGGGGTTGCGACAGCATTTCCATGAGCTTCGGGTTGCTGTCCAGCATCTGCCGTGCGGCCGCTCCGTCGGCCCGTGCGCAGGCCGCGACGAAGGCTTCGGTTTCGGGCAGCGCCGATCCGCCGCCGGCCTGCTGCAGCAGCCGCGCAACCTCCGTCAGCCCGAAGCGCAGGGCGACGGTGCAGGCGCTGGTGCCGTCCGGCGTAGTGACTGAAGGATTTGCGCCCGCGGCCAGCAAGGCCGCGATGTGCGCAGGAGAGCGCCGGCGCCGGATGGCCCACAGCAGCGGCGTGCCCCATTCGGACGTGGGCGAACTCCCGGCGGGTTCGTTGGCGTCGCCGCCGTGCGAGAGCAGCAGGCGCAGTGACTCGAGCGCATCGAGGTCGAGCACGCGATACAGCGCGTTCGTGCCGGTGACGCGCGCCCCGGCCTTCAGCAGAAGCTCGACGCAGGCCGCGTTCTCCAGCGAGTGGTAGAGCGATTCGTTGTCGTTCGGATCGGCGCCGGCCTGCAGCAGCAGCCGGGTGAGTTCGGCATCGCGGTTCTGGCCGGCGGCGCCGTAGAGCGCGGAAAGGCGCTCGCTCTCGTCCGGTGCCTCGAGCGTTGCCGGCGGCCAGCGGTTGCCGACCGACTGGTTGGCATCGGCGCCGGCCTCGAGCAGGTGCCGGGCGCAGGCCAGCAGGCCGTCGCGACAAGCCGGCAGTGTCAGCAGGCTGGAATGCGCGACCGCGACGAGCGGCGGCAGCTTGAGCGGTCCGCCCGGCCGGTGAATCCAGCCCGGGTCTTGCGCCGTCGCGCGGCGCACAACGGCTTCATCGCCGATGGCGCATGCGAGGTAGGGGGCGTCGCCCAGCAGGCCCGGGCTTTCTTCCAGCAGGCGAATGGCGACTACAGGCCTCGCGCGGTCCGCGCCGCCGGCGATGTCGCCCGCGTACACGCAGCGCAACCAATGCAGCACCGTCTTCGCGGGATCGTCCGCCTGTGCCCTGCGCGCGAGCACGAAGCCCTGCAGGTCGGCCCAGGAGGAAAAACCGTATTCGCGCGCAACGCACGACTGCGCGTCATGCAGCCGCAGGCCGAGCGAGGCGATCGCGGCATCGCTCTTGCCGGCGGCAGCCGGCAGTGCGTCGCGGAATCGAGTGGTGGCGCCGGGGTCGTCGGCCCGGTACAGAGCAAGCAGTTCCTTGGCTTGCTTCTTCAGGTGGCCCAGGTCGGGCCGTGCGGGAATGCGCTTCATGAAAACCTCCGTGCATCGGACGCCGAGGACCCGTAATTCCGGCTGCACAAAAGGCTGATGAATGAATCAGCAACACATGGAGGCAAGTGGGTTCAACCCTTCCCGCGGGCCCGGGCGCGGCTTGCAACCGCGGCCCGCATCTTAGCGCGGCGTTCAGGCCCGCAGGCCGACCGGGCCTGCGTCGTTCATCGCCATCGCCGACGGATCGCCGCTGTTCGAGCGCCAGATCAGAAGGCCATGTTTCATCGCCTCGCGGATCGCCTGCGTGCGCGACTTCACGCCCAGCTTGCGATACATGCTCTTGAGCTGCGCCTCGATGGTGTTGATGGAGCGATGCGTGGCTTCGGCGATCTCGCGGTTGCTCCAGCCGCGCGAGATGAGCCACAGCACCTTGAGCTCGCGCGAGGACAGCAGCGCGTTCGCTTCCGCGGGTTGAAAGTGCTGCATGGCCTCGACGTCGGCATCCACGGTTGCCGGTGGTGCCTGCGAGGGGAACGCGATGGGCCTGAGGATCTCGTGCGCCAGCCGCGCCGCCGCCGATGCATCGCCCTGTTCGATGGAACGCAGCAACGACGCGAGTTCCGGCTCGCTGGCTTTCGTGAACAGATGGCACAACGCACTCGCGACCGCCGCTGCGCTGGCGGTGCGCGTTTCGGCTTCGTCGGGCTGGGTCACCAGATGGAGTTCTGGTGGCGGTGGCCTGTGTGCGACAACGGTTTCGAAGGAAGGAGAGGGCGGCATCTTGAAGCAAAAGCGCTTCGATGCAGTCGGTGACCCGGGAGCCGGTTCACGCACCAATCAAAGCGAAACCGATCGTATGAATTAAGGCCGCCGCGCGCAGCCTGTTTCGGGGCGCGGATGTGTTCTTCATCACATCCGCGCGCAATCGGCGAAGGGCACGCGATTTCAGCGTGCGGGTGCGGGCTCCGTGCGCAATTGCTCCTTGAGGATCCGCCGGATCTCCAGGATGGCCAGCGGGTTCTCCTGCACGCTGTGCTGCGACGAGATCACCAGCTCCGACGCCGCGCCTTCGAGATGCGCGCTCTGGTACGGCACGATGCCGTCGCTCGACGCGGCGAGCGGCACGCCCGCCGTGTCGTTGCCGATGATCGAGTGATAGCGCACGCGCGGGTTCATCGGCAGCCCCGACGACAGCCGCACGAAGGAATCGCGGTCGCTGAGGTTGTCGATGCTGTTCGGAATGCGCAGCGGCCCCTGGTCCTGCTTGCCCGGTGCGATGCGGATCAGCTCGCGCGAGATGTCGCTCAGCTGCCCCAGCATGGTGACCGGCAGCGTGATGAGGTTGGCCACCCAGCGCGAGATGCGGTTGTTGGCAAAGTCGGTGCCGCGGTGCGGCGACGCGATGAAGATGGCGTCGCTGACCTGCGGCAAGGGCTCGAAGCGCAGGTACGGCGCGAGCCGCTGTTCGATGCGCTGCTGCTGCGCGCCCTGCATCGGGTAGCTTGCGAGCAGGGCCTCCCACAGCTTGTCTTCCGACGAAGACACCATCAGCCGCGACAGCACGCCGCCCATGCTGTGGCCGATCAGCGTGATGTCGTTGGACGCGCGGGCCTTGCCCGTGGGGTCGAAGTGCGCAATGGTCTGCTCCACGGCTTCGCGGATGGCGAGGTTGTTGAGCGGCAGCGGCGCATTGGTCGGGTAGTACACCTGCCAGACCTGATAGCTGCGGCGCAGCGTCTCGTCGCCGAGTACCTCGTTGGCCACGTTGATCCATGCCTCGGGGCTGCTGGCCAGGCCGTGCAGCATGATGATCGTGCGGCGGTTCGGGTCGTAGGGCTGCATCAGGTAGATGCGCGGCCTCGTGAGCCCGTCAGCGCTGCCGAAGAGGCTGCGCAGCGCCTGCAGCGCGAAGTCGGAGCGCGCGAGCCACAGGCCGTAGCCGGAGGTGAAGTTGGCGGCCAGCGGAATGTCCTGCCCGCCTAGTTGCACCGTCGATGTCCGGTAGGGGTCGAACACCACGATGCGCAGATTGCGCGTGGCCAGCACCTGGCGCAGGTCGGCGCCGTCGAACTTGAGCACCGCGGTGAGCGCGGGGAAGGGCGTCTCGCGGTAGGGCGGCGCGTTGGCGCCGTGGGCGGGCTCGTCGGTCACGGCGACAAGCTCGGCGCCGAAGCCGTCGCGCCGGTAGATGTTGCGCAGGCCGGAGAAGGTGAGCGAAGCCGCGGGAATCAGCTCTTGCGGCAACGCGGCTCCGGGCGGCAGCTGCAGCGCGGACACATCGCTGTCGATGTGCCAGTCGCCCACCTGAGGAACAGTGGGCGGCCGGGTGTCGTCGTGGCCGCGCCGGCCATTCTTCTGGTAGCTGCTGTACAGGCCGTTGATGGCCTGCTGCACCGCATAGTTGTAGTAGTCGCGCACCTGCGTCTGCCGGTCTTCGAAAGCCCGGTCGCGCGGGTTACGGGCGGTGAAGAACAGGTAGGCATAGGCATGGCGGGCGGTTTCCAGCCATGCGTCGATGGCCTTGTCGGCCGACGGCCCATCGGTCGTGCCGCCCTTGTCCGCCGACAGCGCCACCTGCAGCCAGACCTCCGACAAGGCCGAAAGCCGCTGCTCGTCGGTGATGCCCGCCGAATCGGCCAGGGCCTGGCGGCAGGCCTGGCCGTCGCGGCGGCACAGGTCGGCGTCGGAGCCGATCACGCGCAGCACTTCCTGCGCGGAGGTGCTGAGCTTGCCCGTGGTGAGGATGTCGCCGCGCCGCTGCGCGAGGTATTCGGCCGGCGAGATGGAGCCGACCTTCACGCCAGCGCAGCCGGCGGCCAGCATCGTTGCGCACAGCAGGGCCGCGAGCAGATGAAAGCGCGCGCGCATCATCATGGCGCCGCTTTCGGCGCTGCGCCCGGCAAGCCTTGCCGGATGGTCTGCGAGAAATCGGCGCCGGGCGTCTTGTCGGTGGCGATGGCGCGCTCGGTGATGCGCCCGGCGGCGCGCAGCGCCTGCATGTCGTAGCCCGGCGTGAGGCCGCCCACGTCGTACAGGTAGTCGGGCAGGTAGCCCGATGCGAGCAGGCGGTAGTCCATGGGCAGGCCGGGCACGATGCGCCTGGCCAGCGCGTAGACGATGGTGGTGCAGTTGGCAGTGAGCGTGTTGTAGAAGCTGGGCGCGCGCACCAGCGCGTCGGCCTCGTCCAGGTACGCGAGGAACAGCGAGCGCATCTCGGGCTGCGGCAGGCGCACGCGGTACATGTGGACGTCTTCGCCGCGCACGTTGGTGCGCACGCGCAGGATGTCGTGCTCGTCGGCCGCCACCAGGCTGGTCTCGAACTGCTTGAAGAAGCCGCCGACCGACGAGAAGCTCTCGCCGCGCTCCTTGCGGATCTCTATGGAGAAGGTGAGGAACCGGCCGTCGTCGAACCCGAACGAAACCAGCGTGTGCGCAATGGCGGGGCCGGTCCAGTAGGAGAGCGACACATCGACCGTGCGCAGGCGGTCGAGGTCGTAGCGGCGCGTTTCCCAGCGCTGCGTGTAGTCGGTGTCGCTGCGCCATTCGAAGTTGCGCACGTTCTCCATGGTGACGATGCTGCCGTCCACGCGCGCGCGCAGCTGGCGCGACACGTCGTCGGCCCACACACGGTCCTGCGAGGGCAGGATGGTGCCCCACCATGCGAGCAGCATCGCGAAGCCCACGGCGTAGGAGAGCAGGGCGCGCCCGGCCCTGCCGCGCCACAGCAGCGCGATGGCGGCAAGTCCGAAGCCGGCCCACAGCACGCCGGCGCCGGCCTTCACGAATACCGGCCCCGGCAGCTGGTACCAGAGCGCAAGGCAGGCCCACAGCGCCGTCAGCACCACGGCCAGCGACAGCAGCAGGCGGCCGGAGAAACGCAGGATCGCGCGGATCATCGGCACGCGGCGCCTAGCCGTAGACGCTGAGCGACGCGAGGATGCGCGTGAAGTACGCGTCGGCCAGCGCGGTCGCGCCCTTGGCGTCGCGTGCCTCGAGCGCGTCGACGATGGCGGTGAGCTCGCGCAGCGTCTGCTCGCGCACGATGGCACCCACCGGACCGTTGAGGTTGGAGCGCCCGTCGTACTGCACCGCGCGTCGGTCGGCCACCACCGCGTCGAACACCTGCATCAGGAAGCGGTTGCGCGTGGCGCGGAAGATTGCCTGGTGCACGCCGTAGATGCCTTCCTTGAAGGCGATCCACTGGTCGGCGTCGCGCACCACGGCCAGGTGGTGGCGCATGAGCGCGAAGTCATCGGCGTCGGCGCGCTGGGCCGACAGCGCCATCATGGCCGGCTCGAACAGCAGCCGGCCTTCGAGGATCTCGGTGTAGGTCGGCACGTCGCGGTGGTGGGCCGCCACGGGCAGGTCGGACTCGCTGAGCAGCTGCATCAGCGATTCCGCCAGGAAGGTGCCGCTGCCCACCTTGCGCTCCAGCAGGCCCTGCGCGCTCATCATGGCCAGCGCATGGCGCACCGTGCTGCGCGAGGTCTTGAACTGCTCCGACAGGTCGCGCTCGTTGGGCAGCTTGTCGCCGGGCTTGAGCACGCCGTCGCGGATCGACTGGAGGATGGCGCGGTAGACCTTCGAGGCGGTGGCCTTGTCCTGCGCGGCGATCCGGCCCGACAGGTCGGTGACCTCGATCAGGGGTTGCGAGACAGGCTTTGCATCCATGGTTTCAGAGTTCGCCAAAATGGTTGACCAATCACAATTAAGAATCTTAGAATGAATTCATTACGCAGTCATACGAGGCTGCGTTGTCTGGTTCCGGATTGGTTGACCAATCCGTCCGAAGCTGTTGATTTTCGTCGAAAGGTTGACCCTGCGCCGCCCCCGTGCGGCGCTGCGGTGAAGTGTTCTCAATGACCCTGGATTCCAACACGGCGCCGGCGGCCACGGCCCGCGGCCCCAGTCCCCGCCCCGAAGAGCGGCTCGCCGCGCTCGGCCTGGTGCTGCCGCCGCCACCGGCACCCGTCGCCAACTTCGTGGCCTGGCGCCGCACCGGCCCCTTGCTGTATCTCTCGGGCCAGGGTCCGCTGGAGGCGAACGGGCATCTGCACGTGGGCCGTGTCGGCGAGGAAGTGAGCATCGAGGCTGCCTACGCCCATGCGCGGCTCACCGGGCTGAACCTCCTGGCGGTGGCCAAGGCCGCGCTGGGCGACCTCGGGCGCGTGCGCAGCGTGGTGAAGCTGCTGGCTTTCGTGAATGCCTCGCCGGGCTTCGCGCATCACCCGAAGGTCATCAACGGCTGCTCCGACCTGTTCGTCGATGTGTTCGGCGACGAAGTGGGGCGCGGCGCGCGCTCGGCCATCGGCGCGGGTTCGCTGCCGGGCCACCAGACCGTCGAGGTCGAGGCCATCCTGGAAGTGGACTGAGCCATGGCCTACCAGTTCCAGTTCGACGCGCTCGCCCCCTACACCGGGCAACTGGTGGAAGGGCTGCTGCACACGCTGGGCTATGCCGCGTCGAGCATCGTGCTGGGCATGGCGATCGGCGTGGCGGGCTCGCTGGCGCTGGTGTACGGCGGCAAGCCGCTGCGCGGCGTGACGCGGGTGTATGTGGAGTTCTTCCGCAACACGCCGGCGCTGGTGCAGCTCTTTCTCATCTACTTCGGCCTGCCCAACCTGGGCATACGGCTGGAGGCGCCCGTGGCGGGCGTGATTTCGCTGGCGCTGTACTGCGGCGCCTACATGGTCGAGGTGTTCCGCTCGGGGCTGATGTCGGTGCCGCGCGGCCTGTCGGAAGCCGGCGCCGCGCTCGGGCTGCGGCCGCGGCAGGTGCTGGTGCACGTGCTCTTCGTGCCGGCGCTGCGCAACGTGTTTCCCTCGCTCGCGAGCCAGATGGTGCTCACGCTCATCGGCACCAGCCTCATCTCGCAGATCGGGGTGGAAGACATCTTCCATGCCGGCAGCTTCATCGACTCGCGCACCTTCCGCAGCTTCGAGGTCTACCTCGTGATCTGCGCGATGTACTTCGTGGCGGTGCAGGCGCTGCGCGTGATCCTCGGCTTCGTGCAGCGCCGCCTGTTCGGCAAGGAGGGCTGAGATGCGCGGACTTTCCGTTGCCGACCTCTGGCTCATCCTGGGCGCGATCCGCTGGACCGCCGCGCTGGCCGTCACCGCGTTCTCCGTCGGCGCGGTGATCGCGCTCGGCGTGGCCGTCGCGCGCACTTCGCGGCTGCCTTGGCTGCGCGTGCTGGCGCGCATCTACACGGAGCTTGTGCAGGGTACGCCGCTGCTGGGCGTGCTGTTCCTGCTGTACTTCGGCGTGCCGATGCTGCTGGGCATCGAGATCAACGCCTTCATGGCCGCTGCGGCCGCGTTCTCGCTGTCGGCCGGTGCGTTCCTCGGCGACATCTGGCGCGGCGCCATCGAATCGGTGCCCAAGGGCCAGTGGGAGGCCGCCTCCTGCGTGGGCCTGCGCCGCTGGCAGGTCATGCGGCACGTGGTGTGGCCGCAAGCTTTTCGCGTGGCGCTGGGGCCCACGGTGAGCTACCTGGTGCAGCTCATCAAGAACACCTCGCTGGCCGCGCTCGTCGGGCTGGTCGAGCTCACGCGATCGGGCCAGATCGTCGCCGGCTCCACGTTGGCGCACCTGCCTGTCTTCTGCGGCGTGGCCCTGTGCTACTTCGCCATCTGCTACCCGCTGGCCCGGCTGGCACTCTCTCTGGAAGGACGCATGAATGCCGCTCGTGCTCATTGAATCGGTCGAAAAGCACTTCGGCGACAACCATGTGCTGCGGGGCGTGTCCACCGAAGTGGCCAAGGGCGACATCGTGGCGCTCGTGGGCCGCAGCGGCTCGGGCAAGAGCACGCTGCTGCGCTGCGTGAACGGGCTGGAGACCATCAGCGCGGGGCGCATCGTGGTCGACGGCGTGGATGTGCAGTCGCCCGACACCGACCTGGCCCTGCTGCGCCGCCGCGTGGGCATGGTGTTCCAGAGCTTCAACCTCTTTCCGCACCTGTCGGCCGCGGCCAACGTGACGCTGGCGCCGGTGCTGACCAGGAAGATCGCCAAGGGCGAGGCGCGCGACCTGGCCAGGCGCATGCTGGAGCGCGTGGGCCTGGGCCACAAGCTCGACGCCATGCCCTCTCAGTTGTCGGGCGGCCAGCAGCAGCGCGTGGCCATCGCGCGGGCGCTGGCCATGTCGCCGCAGCTGATGCTGTTCGACGAAGCCACTTCCGCGCTCGACCCCGAACTGGTCGGCGAGGTGCTGCGCGTGATGGAAGACCTGGCGCGCGACGGCATGACCATGATGGTCGTCACGCACGAGATGGCTTTCGCGCGCCGCGTGGCCTCCGAGGTGCTCTTCATGAACCAGGGCCGCATCTGGGAGCGCGGCACGCCGGAGCGCATGTTCGGCAGCCCGCAGACCCCCGAATTCCAGCAGTTTGTCCAATCCGTCGTCTGATCTCTTTCGTCTTCCCCAAGGAGCTTCCATGTTCAAAATGAAAACCCTGTTCGCCGCCGCGCTGGTCTGCGCCGCTCCCTTGCTCGCGCATGCCGACAAGCTCGCGGACATCAAGGCCAAGGGCACGATCCGCATCGCCACGACCATCGACGCCGCCCCCTGGGGCTTCACCGACGCGGCCGGCAAGCCCACGGGCCTGGACGTGGAACTGGCCGAGAACGTGGCCAAGGCCATGGGCATGAAGCTCGAGCTGCAGCAGGTGACCGGCGCCAACCGCATTCCCTACCTGCTGTCGAACAAGGTCGACGTGGTGATCGCGGCGCTGGGCAGCTCGCCCGAGCGCGCCAAGCAGGTCGCCTTCTCCAAGCCCTATGCGGCGGTGTACCTGGGCGTGTACGGCGGCAAGGGCATTCCCAAGTTCGCCAAGCTGAGCGAGCTCGCGGGCCAGACCGTGGCGGTGCCCAAGGGCTCGACGCCCGACCTGTCGCTGAGCGAACTGGCGCCCGGCGCCAAGCTGATCCGCCTGGAAGACACGGCCTCGACCATCTCGGCCTTCCTGTCGGGCCAGGCGCCGCTGTTCGCCGAGAACAACTTCATCGCCCAGAAGGTGGCCGATGAGAACCCCGCCAAGGGCATCGAGATGAAGTCGCTGATCCGCATCAGCCCCGCCTACATGGCCGTGCAGCCCAGCGAAACCGCGCTGCTGGCCGAGATGAACAAGATCATCGACGCCAAGGCCGCCGACGGCAGCCTTGCGGCGCTGCGCCTGAAGTGGTTCAAGGACGAGCAGAAAGAAGTGAAGTGAGCCAGCCGCGTCCTTCCACCGTTTTCACGGACATCGATTGGGCCAGGCCCGGCAAGCAGGTCGGCCATGCGTGGCTGCCGTACTCGGGGCATGAGGATGCCTGGGGCGCGGTCGCGCTGCCGCTGGCCGTCATCGGCAATGGCGACGGGCCGACCGTGCTGGTCACCGGCGCCATCCATGGCGACGAGTACGAAGGCCCGATCGTCATCAACGAGCTGATCCGCACGCTCGACGCCGCGCAGGTCAAGGGCCGCCTGATCCTGATGCCCGCGGCCAACGCGCCGGCATTGCGCGCGGCCTCGCGCGTGAGCCCGCTCGACGGCAAGAACCTGGCGCGCGTGTTCCCGGGTGACCCCTTCGGCACGCCGACCGAGCAGATCGCCGCGTTCATCCACGACGTGCTGTTTCCCAGGTGCGACGCGTATGTCGACCTGCACGCGGGCGGCAGTTCGCTGTTCATCGAGGAGAGCGCGCAAGTGGTGGTCACGCCCACGCTGGCGCCCGAAGTGCGCGAGCGCGCCGAGGACATGGCGCGCTGGTTCGGCGCCAGGTTCACCGTGATCACCGACAACATGGGCGATCCGCGCACCAGCTGCGGCGCAGCGGCTCACCTGGGCCTGGCGGCGATCGCAGCCGAGATGGGCGAGAACGGCAGCGTGTCGCCCAAGGGTGTGAAGCGCACGCGCGAGTGCCTGTCGCGCGTGCTGGCACGGCTGGGCGTGGTGCCCGCCGAGCTGCCGGCCACGCCGCCGGCGAGCCGCCGCGTGCACATCGTGCCGGACGGCGGCAACCTGCTGTCGCCGGGCGACGGCTACTTCGAGCCGCTGCACCAACTCGGCGACACGGTGGCCGCCGGCGAGCTGGCCGGCTACCTGCACCTGCTGACCGAGCCCGCGCTGGCGCCGCGCGAAGTGCGCTTCGCCAAGGGCGGCACGGTGTATTCGCAGCGCACCTTCGGCATCGTGAAGCAGGGCAACAACCTGTGCGTGCTGGTCGAAGACGAGGAAGGCGCTGCCGCATGAGCGAGAACACCACCCCGATCACGCTGGACGACTACCGCGCGGCCCATGCCCGCGTGCGGCCCTACATCCGCCACACGCCGCTGGTCGATGCGCACCCCTGGGTGCCCGGCGGCGCGGCGCAGGTGCGCTTCAAGGCCGAGTGCAACCAGGTCACCGGCTCCTTCAAGGCGCGCGGCGCTTTCAACCGCGTGCTCAATCTGTCGCACGACGTGCGCAGGCAGGGGCTGGCCACCGCGTCGGGCGGCAACTTCGGCGCGGCCGTGGCCTACGTCGGCAAGACGCTGGGCCTGCCGGCCAACGTGTTCGTGATGAACACCAGCACGCCGATCACGCGGGCGCGCATCGAGAGCCACGGCGCCAGGCTCACCGTGCACGGCGACTTCTGGGACCAGAGCTGGGACGCCGCCGGCGCCAACGTGGCCGAGCACGGCGGCGCGCTGCTGCATCCGTATGCCGACCGCGACGTGGTGATCGGGCAGGGCACGACCGCGCTGGAAATCATCGATGAATGGCCCGAGGTCGAGACGCTGGTGGTGTCCATCGGCGGCGGCGGCCTGCTCGCGGGCATTGCGCAGGCGGCCAAGCTGCTCAAGCCGTCGATCCGCGTCATCGGCGTGGAAGCGGCGGGCTGCCCCACGCTCCACACCTGCCGCAAGGAAGGCCGCATCGTGAAGCTGGAGAACGTGAAGACGCGCGTGCCCATCCTCGCGGCGCGCTCGACCGAGCCCTTGAACTTCGAGCTGATCGAGAAGTACGTCGACGAGATCGTGCTGGTCGATGAAGAAGTCATCGAGGACGCGGCCCGTTCCGCCTGGCAGCACGCGGGACTGGCCATCGAGCTGGGCGCGGCCACCGCGCTGGCGGCCGTGAGCCAGCGCTGCTTCGAGCGCCGCGACGAAGAGAAAATCGCCGTCGTGCTGTGCGGCAGCGGCAGCGACGGCATGCCCAAGGCCTGAACAGGCTGCCTGCCGCGCTACAGCATGTACGTCACGAGCTTGAAGTCCGGATCCTCCGGGAAGGACTTCACCGTGAACCCCAGCCTGCGCACCAGCTTGAGCATGTCGGGGTTGTTGGCGAGCACCAGCCCGTCGATTTCGGAAAGGCCCTTGTCGCGCGCCACGTCGATGATGCTTTCCATCAGCCGCGAGCCGATGCCCTTGCCGCTGAACTCGTCGGCCACCACCAGCGAGAACTCGCAGCTGGTCTGGTCGGGGTTGGTGATGTAGCGCGACACGCCCACGATGCGCTCGCTCTCGAGCACCGTGCCTTCGGGCGACACGCTGCGCTCCATCACCACCGCCACCAGCGCCATCTCGCGGTCGTAGTCGATCAGCGTGAAGCGCGACAGCATCGACGGCGGCAGCTCGTGGAAGCGCGAGACGAAGCGGAACCAGCGGCTCTCGGGCGACAGGCCCTGCACCAGCGCCTGCAGCATCTGCGCGTCGTTGGGGTGCACCGGCCGCACGATGTAGATGCCGCCACCCGGCAGCGGCCATTCGCGCCGGTAGCGCGCGGGGTACGGCATGATGGCCAGGTGGTGGTAGCCGTTGGCCGCATTGCCCAGCTGGCCCGACACCGCCTGCGTGCTGCTGTCGACCACGATGCGCGCATCGACCGAGATGGCGCCCGACTCGTCAACGATGATGGGGTTAATGTCCATCTCGCGCAGCTCGGGCAGCTCGCACACCATTTCCGACACGCGCAGCAGCACGTGCTCCAGCGCCTCCATGTCCACCGCGCTGGCGCCGCGCCATTCGCCCAGGGTTTCGGCCACGCGGGAGCGTTCGATGAGCCGGCGCGCCAGGAACTGGTTGAGCGGCGGCAGCTCCATGGCGCGGTCGTTCAGCAGCTCGATCATGGTGCCGCCCGCGCCGAACACGATGACGGGGCCGAATGGCTGGTCGGTCACCAGGCCCACGTAGATTTCTCGGCCGCGCCGCGCGCGCACCATCTTCTGCACGGTCACGCCGTTGATGCGCGCCTCGGGCGCCAGGCGTGCCACGCGTTCCATCATCTCGACGTAGGTGTCGCGCGCGCTGGTGCCGTTCATCACGTTGAGCGCCACGCCTTCGACGTCGGACTTGTGCGGGATGTCGGGCGAATCGATCTTCAGCGCCACCGGGAAGCCCAGTTGCGTGGCGATCATCATGGCCTCGTTGGCACTGCGCGCCAGCAAGGTGCGGGTGATGGGAATGTGGAACGACGACAGCAGCGACTTCGACTCCATCTCCGTCAGCACGCGGCGCCGCTCGGCCAGCACGCTTTCGATCAGCAGGCGCGCGCCTTCGATGTCGGGCTTGGCCAGCGCCGACAGCGGCGGCGGCGTCTGCTGCAGCAACTGCTGGTTCTGGTAGAAGGCCGCGATGTTGCCGAAGGCGCCCACGGCCGCCTCCGGCGTGCGAAAGCTGGGAATGGTGGCCTCGGCCAGCACCGCGCGCGCCTTGCCCACCGACGAGTCGCCCATCCAGCAGGCCAGCAGCGGCTTGTTCATGGGGCGCGGAATGTCGGCCAGCGCCTTGGCGGTGGCCGCGGCATCGGCGCCGGCCTTGGGCGAGAAGATGGCGAGCACCCCGTCGACCTGGCTGTCGGCCGAGGCCGCGTCGATGGCTGCGCGGTAGTGCGCGGGCTGCGCGTCTTCCGAAAGATCGATGAGGTCGGTCAATGAAGCGAGCGGCGGCAGCGACGGCAGCATCAACTTCTGCACGGGCGCGGAGAGCTTGCCCAGGTCGAGCCCGATCTCGTTGATCCAGTCGGCCGCCAGCACGCCGGGGCCGCCGCCGTTGGTGACCACCGCCAGCCGCTTGCCCACCGGCCGGTAGCGCGAGGCCAGGCACTTGGCCGCCGAGAACAGCTCGACGAAGGAGCGCACCCGCACCGCGCCCGCGCGGCGCAGCGCGGCGTCGAACACGTCGTCGCTGCCCACGATGGCGGCGCTGTGCGTCTGCGCGGCTTCGTTGCCTGCCGGCTTGCGGCCGGCCTTGAGCACCACCACCGGCTTGGCATGCGAGGCCGAGCGCAGCGCGCTCATGAAGCGGCGCGCGTCGGCAATGCCTTCGAGGTACACGATGATGCTGTGGGTAGCCCGGTCGTTGGCCAGGAAGTCGAGCACCTGCGGAATGTCGACCGAGGTGTGCGGGCCCAGCGACACCACGCTGGAAAACCCGACGCCGTTCTGCCGCGCCCAGTCGAGCATCGACGCGGTGAGCGCGCCCGACTGCGACACCAGCGCCAGCGGCCCGGTGCTGGCGAGGGGGCCGGCCACGCTGGCGTTCAGATGCAGCGGCGGGCGCTGGAAGCCCAGCGAGTTGGGCCCGAGCAGGTGCACGCCTTCGCGCTTTGCGATCTTGCGCCACTGGGCCGCCTGGTCGGCGCTGATGCCGCTGGAGATGACAACCGCCGCCGTGCAGCCGATGCGGCCCGCGATCTCCAGCGCGGCCGCCACGTCGCGCGGGGCGAGGGCGATCAGCGCCAGGTCGGCATGGGTCTGGGCCAGCTCTTCGAGCGTGCCCTTGGTACGCACGTCCAGAAAGCGCAGCGTGCCGTCGAATCGGTCGGCGCGGAAGGCTTCGCGCAGCGTGCGGCCGGCCGGCGTCTGGCCGCCGGGGTCGTCGGCGTGGCCGACGAAGGCCACGATGGAGGCCGGGGCGAAGAGCGGATTCAGGAAATGCTTGTCCATGCCCCCAAGTCTGCACCGTTCGGGGGCGGGTGTGCGCGGCGGGCGGAGAACTCGCGAGGATTTTGAATCGGACCGGCATGCCCCGTCGCCGCGCGGGCGGCGCCTCGCTATAGTCAAGGGTCATGCAAAAACGAATCGGCGTGGTCTTCGTCTCTCGGCGAAATTCACTGCGCAGCATCCTGGCGGAAGCATGCCTCTCGCACCTGGACCCCAAGCGGTTCTCGGTCTCTTCCTGCGGTCAGCCCGGGCATGTCGGGCGCGAGTTCCATCCCGCGGCCATTGGCGCTCTTCATAGCGCCAGCATTCCGGTTCCGCAGAGGCCGCCGCGCAGCTGGGACGAGCTGGTGCGAACCCACCCTTCCGGCGCGGATTTCGTCATCACCCTGGACGCAGCCACCGAGTCGCTGCAACCCCCGTGGCCCGGCCAGCCCGATTCGGCGCTGTGGTCCTACCCAGACGTTGCCGCCGAGACCGACCCCGAGCAGGTCGCTCATGCGGCGGTGCAGATGCTGTTCTCGCTGCGCCGCCGGCTCGAGCTGCTGGTGAGCCTGCCGATGCAGGGCGTCGACCGCGCGGCGGTGCGCTCCGACGTGCGCGACCTGGGCTACATGCGCTAGCGTCCGCGGCCCGCGAAGGGCTGGCGCATCCACTGCCGCTCGGCCTCCGCGATGGGCGATTCGAGCGCCCGTTCGGGCACTTCCCAGACGATGGCGCGCGGCGGGTTGTCCGCGAACGCCGGTCCCGCAAAGTAGCGCCGCGCGGCGCCGGAAAAATCGCCCCCGTCCATCGCGAAATCGGCGACCAGCGACTGGGCTGCGAGCTGAAGAAAGGGCAGGAAGTTGGCGCGCCGCGAGAACGAACTGCCGATCAGCACGATGGACGGCAGCGCGGTATTGCCGAACAGGTCGGTGCTCTCGCTGCGCGTCTCGACGGTCGACTGCCAGCCGGTGTCGGGCGCGGGCTTCAGCGACGACGGCAGGCCGTCGATGCCCGCCAGGCGCACCAGGTCGCCCCATTCGCTGACGGTTTTGCGCGATGCGACGACGGAAGGCACCGGCGTGGCGTCGAGCACCTGCATGCGCCGAAGGCGCTCGGCTACGGCTTGCGCGGCCAGTTGGCTGCCGTGTTCGGTCCAGTGGGTGTCGGTTTTGAGGAAGGGCGCGGGCGTTGCACTTGCGAGCACCGGTGCCAGGTCGAGCACGGGCACTTTCGCGGCATCGATCATGGCCGTCCATTCGCGCACACGGCCTTCGAGTTCGGGCGGGCGCCGCAGCCGGCCCAGGTGTTGGCTTTCGATCCGGCTCTTGTCGGGCACCACCACCACCAGCAGCGCCATGCGCCGTGCAGCCAGCGCGCGGGCGATGTCCGCGACGGTGGCGGCACGGTCACGCGCATTCGCAGCGCGGCCGGGGTGAACGCGCAGTTCCTCGTCGAGGAAGAGCCAGTCGCCTTCGCCCCGATGCACCTCCGCGCCGAGGTCGCCCAGCAGCAGCCAGCTTGCCTCGCGCTGGTAGCGCGCGAGCGTGTCGGTCAGCGGCGTCGTGACCAGCGTCTTCGTCAGCGCTCGCCGGGCTGCGGCATCGTCCAGCAGCGAAGCGTCGGCATGAGCCAGCGCGCCGGGCATGTTCGGCAAGCTCGCGACGAACGCCGCACCCAGCGACGCGACCAGCACGCCCGCCGTCGTCCAGCGGAGCAGTCCACGCAGTCGCCGGTTGGTGCGCGCTGTTGCCATGCCGGTCAGAACTGGAAGTAGAGGAAAGGCACCGTGCCGCGGCTCGACACCAGCGCGAGCGAAAGCAGGAAACCGGCGATCGGCGCCAGCGTCGCGAGCACCGCGCCGCCATTGCCCGCATGCCGCCGCGCGCCGACAAGGGCCGGCGCGAGCACCCAGGCAATGCCCAGCAGATAGGCCAGCACCACCGGCGGCCGCAGCATGTTGGACAGCGC
Organism: Variovorax sp. PMC12; assembly: GCF_003019815.1. Taxonomy (NCBI): domain Bacteria; kingdom Pseudomonadati; phylum Pseudomonadota; class Betaproteobacteria; order Burkholderiales; family Comamonadaceae; genus Variovorax; species Variovorax sp. PMC12. The sequence continues at coordinate 1,155,136 of NZ_CP027773.1, read as the reverse complement.
CGCCCCCAGTGCCACGCCATGCGCGCCGAACTGGCCGGCCAGCATGTCGCAGGCGACCGCGAAGTCGGGCGCGCGGAACAGCGTCCAGCCCAGCATCACGAACAGCATGGTCGCGGCGTGCGCGAGCGGCGCGGGCAGGCCCAGCCCGCGCGCGCGGCACAGGTGCACCACGCTCAGGCCAATGCCCTGCGCCAGGCCCCAGTACAGGAAGTTCCAGCTGTCCGCGCCGTGCCAGAGCCCGCCGATGGCCATCGTCAGCATCAGGTTCAGCACCGTGCGCCGGGTGCCCTTGCGGCTGCCGCCGAGCGGCACGTAGAGGTAGTCGCGCAGCCAGGACGACAGCGAGATATGCCAGCGCCGCCAGAACTCCGCCAGGTTGCGCGCGAGGTAGGGCCGGTCGAAGTTCTCGGGAAACCGAAAGCCCAGCATCGCGCCGATGCCGATGGCCATCGCGCTGTAGCCCGCGAAGTCGAAGAACAGCTGCAGCGTGTAGGCCAGGCAGCCGAGCCAGGCATCGGCCAGGCTGGGGTGCGCGGCCGAAAACACATGCTCCACCACCGGCGAGAGCGTGTCCGCCACCAGCACCTTCATCGCCATGCCGATCATGAAGCGGCGCGCGCCCGTGGCGAATTCCGAAGCATGCACGGCGCGGTGCGCCAGGCGCTGGCGCACCCAGTCGTAGCGGATGATCGGCCCCGCGACGAGGTGGCCGAACATCGCCAGGTAGGTCGCGAAGTCGATGGGCCGGCGCTCCGCCGGAAACTTGCCGCGATGCACGTCGACCAGATAGGAGATCGCCTGCAGCACGGTGAACGACAGTCCGATGGGCAGCGCGATGCGTTGCCATTCCATCGGCATGGCGCCGGCATGCGCCAGGGCCGCGTTGAAAGTCTCGACCACGATGTTGGCGTACTTGAACCAGGCCAGCACGCCGAGGTTCAGCACGATGAACGCCACCAGCATGCCGCGCCGCCCCGGCCCCGCGCGCTCGACCAGCAGCCCGCCCGCCCATGCCAGCGCCGTGAGCGCAATGAACAGCAGCAGGAACAGCGGGCTCCACCAGCCGTAGAACAGCCAACTGGAGAGCAGCAGCAGCGTGTTCTTCGCGCGCGCCGGCGTCAGCGCATACAGCAGCAGGAACGCCGGCAGAAAGACCGAGAGGAATTCGAGCGATGCGAAAACCACGGCCGGGTCAGCGCGCGATGCGGTCCTGCAGGCCCATGAGCCGGCTGCCCTTGCCGGCGGGAACGAGGAACACGCTGTAGCGCTGGCCGGCCTGCAGCGAGCCCAGGTCGATCGTGCCCTCGACGGGCTGGCCGTTGCAGGTGGCATGCACCGCCAGCTTCACCGGGTTGACGGCACGGCGCGCGCTGGCAAGCGCCGCCTGGTTCTCGAAGATGGCCGTGTTGCCGGTGCTGGCCAGGAGGCCCGCGGCGGTGCAGCGCGCGTCGGCGTTGTAGAACGCGAGCGAGGCGCGCAGGGGATCGAAGCTGGGTGGCGGCTCGGTGAAGCTGGTGCCGGCAATCTCGCCGTTCGCGCCTTGCCACGCCAGCACCGAGGCCGAGCCGCCCGACGGCACGCGCAGCGTGATGGCCATCTGCCGCTGGCCGTTTTTCCAGTAGCCGGTGACCGGCGCGTCGGAGCGCACGGGCTGGTAATCGGTGATGGGCGCAGAAGGCGCCACCACCACGCTCGCCTTTGCGGGGCCGCCGCTTTGCACCGTGAGCGCCTGCGCCCCCGCGTTGACGAAGCGCACCAGCGCCAGGTCTTGCGAGGGGCCCGTGTCATACAACTGGGGCGCGGCGCCGGCCACGGCGGGCAGCAGGGCGCCGAGCAGCGCATGGCGCCGCATCTTGAGAGCGGCGCGCCTCATGGCCGCGGGGTGCCGGCGGCAGCGGGCGCCAAGGGCAGCCGCGCGACGGCCTTGGCGATCGCATCGCCCCAGGCGCGGTAGCCGCTCGCGTTGAAATGCTGCCCGTCGATGGTCGGCCACTGGCCGCGCGCGGACATCTCCAGCGAGTCGATGTAAGTGCAGGGCGCCACGTTGGTCGCGAGAAAGCGGCTCACCGTTTCGGCGCGCGCGTAGGTCTTGCCGTACTGGCCGCCTTCCTGCCCCCACGCGGGGCCGACCCAGGCGCACTTGGTGCCGGTGGCCGAAATCGCGCCGGTGAGCGCGCTGACCTGCTGCCAGACCCAGTTCATCGGAAAGTCGGCCTGCCGGTAGGCGGCCATGGTGTCGCCCAGCACGATCAGCACCAGATCGGGGTGTTCGGCCTTGATGAGTTGCGCCACCGCCGTCGTCTTGGCCCGGTTGCCGGGGCTCACGACCGCCGGCTTGTTGCCGATGCGTTCCGCGCTGCCACAGGAGCCGGGCTTGGACACCGTCCAGTCGTAAGGCTGCACGCCGCACACGCCGATGGAATGCACCTTCGCGCCCTGGCGCTGGAGATCGTCGTGCAGCGACGACATCAGGTAGCTCGGCTGCGACAGATGACTGTCCCCGATGATGAGGATGGAAAGACCGGCAATTGCCGCTGCGAGTGCCACCAATATCCCTTTCGTTTTCAAGGCCGGAAAATGTACCAGCCCCGGCGGTCCATCGCCCGGCGGTCGAACCCGCATTCAGTCCGTGCCACACCCCGGCATCGATGAAAAACACATAAGCAAACTCGAAATCAGGCGTTCCCGGCGGGGCGCTGCGCGGGCTCAATGTCGGGCTTTCCCGCTGCCGGCTTCGAATCTTGTCAGACCTTTCTTCCGGATTTCCCGCCCCACGGCGCCTGGGCTTCTTCAGCCGCCTGCTCGACGACACCACCGCCGCCGAGCGCTACCGGCTCGTCGCCGAGCAGATCGCGCATGCCGAAGCCCTCGGCTTCGACTCCGCGTGGGTGGCGCAACACCATTTCCATGAACACGAAGGCGGACTGCCGTCGCCCCTGGTCTTCCTGGCCTACGTGGCTTCGCGCACCAAGCGCATCCGCCTGGGCACCGGCATCGTCACGCTGCCGCTGGAAAACGCGGTGCGCGTGGCCGAAGACGCCGCCGTGCTCGACCTGCTCTCCGGCGGGCGGCTCGAAGTGGGCGTCGGCACGGGCGGCACGCCGGAAGCCTTTGCGGCCTTCGGGCTCGACAGCAACGAGCGCTCGGCCATCTTCGCGCGGCAGCTCGACGCGGTGCGTGCCGCATGGGCGGGCCGGCCGCTGGCCGGCGGCGACACCCTGTACCCGCCGGGCGCGCAGTTGCCGGGGCGCATCTGGCAAGCGACCTTTTCGGTGAGCGGCGGCGCCCGCGCGGGGCAGGCCGGCGACGGCCTGATGCTCTCGCGCACGCAGCCGCGCCCCGGCCACGCGCCCGACGCACCGCTTGCCGGGCTGCAGAACCCCATCGTCGATGCCTACCTGGCGGCGCTGCCGGCCGGCGTGGCGCCGCGCATCGTCGGCTCGCGCAGCGTGTTCGTGGCCGATAGCCGCCAGGAGGCGCTGCGGCTGGCCGAGATCGGCCTGCGCCGCTCGGCCGCGCGCTTTGCCGCCTCGGGACAGGCCGGCCTGGCGGACCGCGCGGGGCCGGACGCATCGCTCGAGGAACTGATCGCCGCCTACGACGTGCATGTCGGCTCGCCCGACGACGTGATCGCCTCGCTGCGCGCCGACAGCACGCTCGACCGCGTGACCGACCTGGTCTGCCAAGTGCACCCGGTCGATCCGCCGCATGCGGCCATCCTGCGCTCCATCGAGCTGATCGCGACCAAGGTCGCGCCGGCGCTGGGCATCCATTCTTCATCCACGCTTCGCGAGACCGCATGAACGCCGTTGCTTCTCCTCCTTTGTCCTCCGACTCCGGTGCGCCCGAGGTGCCCGACGTGATCGACAGTCTTGTCGGCATCGCCCCGGGGCAGCATCTCGACCGCATCCGCCGGGGGCGCGAGCAGGCCCGCACCCATGCGCAGCAGAGCTATCTCTCGCTGTTCGCGCCGACACCGCCGGTGCCCGGCGATTTCGACATCGCCGACCGCTTCGCGCTCGCGGCCTTCGTGGCAGGGCTGCACGGCCATGCGGGCGTGGCGCGCTTCTATGCGGAAGAACTGGCCAGCCAGGGCGCCCGCGCGGGGGTGGCCGATGCAATCGAGGCCGAGGTGCAGCGCGGCGCCGCGCAAGGCCCATACGGAAGCTACCCGGCCGGCCCGCTGAGCGCGGAAGACAAGGCCGGCCCCTCGTATGCCGTGAACGATGCGCACCGCGAACTGCTGGGCGAACGGCTCTCGGCCGCGCTCGCGCATGCGCACTTGCTGGTGTTCCATCCGCGCGATGCCAGCCCGGCCGCCTTGCAGGCGTTGCTGGATGCGGGCTGGACCAGCACCGGCATCGTCACGCTGTCGCAGCTGGTGGCATTCCTCGCGTTCCAGATCCGGGTCGTCACCGGCCTGCAGGCACTGGCGCAACGTCCCGCAACCTCCATCGACTGAGCCCGGCCATGAGCAACACCGAATCGACCCTGACCCATCCCGGCAACGCGCACCCGAGCGTCTTCACCCAGGCGCAGCTCGAATGGCTGCCATGGCTGGAGCCGCTGCCCGAAGCCGAGCTGACCGAGCGCCACTTCGCCGGGCTGGTGGACGCGGCGCGCGCCAAGTCGCCTTATTTCCGGCTGCTGGCGCGCGACCCGGACATCCTCGGCGCGCGCACCCGCACCGACAAGGACATCTTCTACAACCCCGAAGCCGGCTTGCCGCGCGCGGAGCGCGAGCTGTCGGCGGCAGCGGCCTCGCGCTACAACGGCTGCATCTACTGCGCGTCGGTGCATGCGCGCTTCGCCTCGCATTTCTCGCACCGCACGCAAGACGTGCAGCGGCTGCTCGACGAAGGCGTGGGCGCCGAACTCGGCGAGCGCTGGAACACGATCGTCGCGGCCTCCGTGGCGCTGTCGTCCACGCCGTCGGCTTTCGGCGTGGAACACATCGACCAACTGCGCGCGCAAGGGCTGGACGACCTGGCGATTGCCGACGTGATCCACGGCGCGGCCTTCTTCAACTGGGCCAACCGGCTGATGCTGTCGCTGGGCGAGCCGCAGGCGCAGACAGCAGCCTGAACGCTATTCCAGCGTGAAGCCGATCTTCAGCGTCACCTGCCAGTGCGCGACCTTGCCGTCGACCACGTGGCCGCGCGTCTCGGTCACTGTGAACCACTGGATGTTGCGCACCGTCTCGTGCGCCTTGGCGATGGCGGTCTGCACCGCATCTTCGATGCTCGTTGGTGACGAGCCGGTCAGTTCGAGGGTCTTGTAGACATGGTTGGACATGGCGTTTCTCTCCTTGGTTGACTGAAGGTTGCGTGAGGCTTGCCGAGGACCATCGTAGTCCCGCGGCCCGGCTCAATGAACGAATCCGCCTTTCACGAAGCGCACGGGCTCGGCGTCCATGCGCGCGATGAGCGCGCCGAGGCCGTCCGGCGGCAGCGGAATGGGGCCGGGCGCGGCGCGGGCGGGCTGATCGGTGCGGCACAGCAGGTCGTCATCGCTCCATGCGCCCTTGCCGGGTTCGCCGCGCGCGCGCAGCCAGCCGTCGCGGTCGACGATCAGCTGCGTGCCTGCCAGCCGCGGCGTGGCGGCGATGAGCGAGAACGCATCCCATGCGGTGGCCGACTCGGCGACGCAATCGCCCGCGTGCGATGCCGCGGCGGCGCCGTCTTTCGCCAGGAACACGGTGACGAGGCGCGGGTCGTCCTGCAGGGCTTGCCCGCCGGCCGCCACGATCCGCAGCCGCTGGCCGCGCCAGCCGCTCAGCATGCGAGGCGGCTTGCCGGCGCACTGCACGGCCACGTCGGGCGGCGAGATCGGCTGCGTCCAAAGGCCGGCTGCGCGCAGGCTCTGGCCCGCGCCCTGGGCCTTCATGAAATCGATGAGCGCCCAGGCGTCGTCGTCGTCGAGCCTGCCGCCGAAGGCAGGCATGGTGGGCGAGCCGCGCCGGTCGCGCATGCCGTGCAGCACATGCCAGAGCACGTCGCCATCGGCGCGCCGCCACAGCAGCGGTCCGGCCAGGTTGGGCGGCCATACGGGTTGCACGGCGGCCAGCGGGCCCTGGCCCAGGCCGTCGGCGCCGTGGCATGCCACGCATTGCGCCGCGAAGAGCACGCGCCCGCGCTCAATGCTGTCGGCCGTAAAACCGGTGGGCGAGCGCTGGAAGCTGGTCGGATACGCCGGCACCAGCACCACGTTGGCATCGGGCCACGGAGCCGCCACCAACAGCAGCGTGGTCGCGGCCAGCAGCCAGATGCGCCGGCGCCGCCACAGCAGCGCGAGCACCAGCAGCAGCAACGCCGCCGCGAGCACGACCACGGTGAGCCCGAGCCTGCGCGCCTGCCCGAGGTCGATCAGCAGGTTCTCTCCGGACAGCCGGTGCGCCCACGGCCACGCGGGCTGGCCGTGGACCTGCGCCACGAGGCCCAGCGCGTCCAGCAGGCGAAGCAACTGCAGTTGCGCGCCCTGGAGCAGGCCGATCAGCAGGTTGAGCCAGCCGGCCTCGGGGGATGCGTTCATGTCACCACGTGGCGTCGAGTCCCAGGTGCTTGAGCGCCTCGTGCCGCAGCTCGGCCAGCCGCGGATCGCCGCGGTGGCGCGGGTAGGGCAGGTCGACCACCAGCTCCGCCGCGATGCGTGCGGGCCGGTCGCTCAGCACGATCACGCGGTTGGCCAGGAACAGCGCCTCTTCCACGTCGTGCGTCACCAGCAGCGCCGAGAAACCGGCGCGCTGCCACAGGTTGACCAGCTCGCTCTGCATCGCGATGCGCGTGAGCGAGTCGAGCTTGCCCAGCGGTTCGTCGAGCACCAGCAGTTGCGGGTCGTTGACCAGCGCGCGGGCCAGCGCCACGCGCTGCGCCATGCCGCCTGAAAGCTGGTGCGGGAATGCCTTGGCAAAGTCTGTCAGGCCCACGAGCTTGAGCGCCTCGTCGACGCGGCCGCGTTGCGCCTTCAGCACGCCGCGCGCCTGCAGGCCGAGCGCCACGTTGTCCCACACGCTGCGCCAGGGGTAGAGCGTGGGGTCCTGGAACACGACGATGCGCGACGGGTCGGGCCGCGTGATCGGCGCGCCGTCCTGCGTGATGCTGCCCGTGGTGGCGGGCTCCAGCCCGGCCACCAGCCGCAGCAGCGTCGACTTGCCGCAGCCGCTGGGGCCCAGCAGCGCGACGAATTCACCGGGCCGCACCTGCAGGTCGATGCCGTCGAGCACCTGCAGCACGCCGCCCGACACCTCGAACCAGTGGCTCACGCCCTGGATGCCGATGTGCGCGCCGCCCGCGGCGGCGGCCTGCGAGGCTGAGGGCGAGGGCGAGGGCGAGGGCGAGGTCAGCGTGCTCACCATTTGACGGTTCCTTTCTGCCACGACAGCACGCGGTCGCGCACCTTGAACAGCAGCGTGATCAGGCCCGAGCACAGCACCGCCATGACGAACAGCGCCGCGTACATGTTGGCGTAGGCGGCCCAGCCTTGCGCCCATTGCAGATACCAGCCCAGGCCGGCTTTCACGCCCATCATCTCGGCGGTGATCAGCACCGAGAAAGAGGCGCCCAGCCCCATGAAAAGCCCGACGAACACCTGCGGCAGGGCCGCCGGAATCGCCACGCGCAGCACTAGGAAGCGTTCCGACGCGCCCAGCGTGCGCGCCACGTCGTAGTAGCTCTTGCCGACCGAGGCCACGCCCGACCAGGTGAGCACCGCCACCGGAAAGAAGGTCGCCAGGCCGACCAGGAACACGGCCGCCGAATAGCTCGAAGGCGCGAAGAAGAACGCCAGCGGCAGCAGCGCCGATGCCGGCACCGGCCCCAGGAAGCGCAGCAGCGGATGCACCCAGTACCCCGCGATGCGCGACCAGCCGACCGCCACGCCGGTGCCGAAGCCGACCAGCGCGCCAAGCACGAAGCCGTTGGCCAGCAGCCGCAGCGAATACGCGGTCGACAGGCCCAGCCGCTGCCAGTCTTCGTGCACCACGTCGATCAGGCTCTGCGGCGGCGCGAAGAAAGGCGAGGGCAGCAGGCCGAGCTTGGCGGTGAAGGTTTCCCACAGCGCGAGCACCACGGCCAGCGCGACCAGCCATTGGCCGGCGGGCCGCAACGCCCGTGCCACCTGGCCCGCGCGCGCGCCGAGCACCGAGATGGCAAGCAGCAGCGCGGCCACGACGAGCGCGGCGACGCCGAACTCGCGGGTGAAGGCCCAGTCGGTGAAGCCCGCTTCCTTGTTGGGCCACAGCAGCGTGAGCAGGCCCAGCGCGACCCAGGCGGCGGCGGCCAGCAGGCCGGTCGCCCAGGGGCCGGAAGGCGCCGCGGCGGCTTGGGACGGAGCGGCCTGTGCGGTCGTGGTGACGGGGGCGGCCGGTGCGCGCGGCAGGCGCGGCGCTTCGAGGAACTGTTCTGCCGTGGTCATGCGAGCCCGTTCTTGGCGGTTGCGGCGCCGGCCTGCAGCACGCCGCAGCGCGAGGGCGGCAATGAATCGAGAGGAACAGTCATCGGAGCTTCTCCACCAAAAAATTCGAAGCGCCGAGTGTTTGCGCGCGGGGCGCGCGCTGCCAACGAATGAATGCGGCTATGGATATGCGCAGAAGAGAGAAGCCGCCTTCAGCGCTGGTCGTCGCCGAAGCTCTCCACCAGGAAATCGACGATGGCCGCCACCCGCGCCGTACGCCCCTTTCGGGTGGGTACCAGCAGCGTGACCGGCGCACTGTCGAAGTGCCAGCCGGGCAGCACGCGCACCAGCGTGCCGCGCGCCACTGCGTCGGCCGCATCCCATTCGGAGCGCAGCACCAGGCCCATGCCCTGTTCGGCCCATTGCCGGGCCACGCCGCCGTCGTTGGTCACGTAGGCCGGCGACACGCGCAGGGTTTCGCGGGCGGCGGCGCGTTTTCCTTCGGCGGCATCGGAGGCCGGTCGCACATGCCACAGCGTGACGTCTTCGTCGTTCTCGCGGATGCAGATGCAGGCATGCGTGAGCACGTCGCGCGGCGTGCGCGGCTCGCCGTGCCGGCGCAGGTAGGCGGGGCTGGCGCACAGCCAGCGTTCGTTGGCGCTGAGCGTGCGCGCCACCCAGGACGAATCGCGCACCGTGCCGATGTGGATCACCGCGTCGGCATCGTGCCGGTCGGGCCACGGGGTCTCGCGCAGGTCGAGCTGCACCCGCAGGCCCGGATGCAGCCGGGCGAAGCGCGCCAGCATCGGCGCCACGTACTGGCGGCCGTAGCCGAAGGGCGCGGCGATGCGCAGCGTGCCCGTGAGCCGTTGGTCGTCGCGCTGCATCGATTCGCGCAGGGCCTCGATCTGGCCGAGCAGCGCGGCGGCCTCGCGCGCGAAGCGCTCGCCCTCGGGCGTGAGGCTCAGGCGGCGCGCGGTGCGGCTGGCCAGGGAGAGGCCGAGCGTGGCTTCCAGCTTGCGCAGCCGCATCGACAGCGCGGGCGGCGTGACGTCGAGCGCGCGGGCCGCGGCGCTCAACGACGGTTCGCGCAGCAGGGCGGCGGCGAGCTGCATGTCCTCGATCTGGATCATTAAATTGCGCTTAACGATTGATGAGCCTGCATTGAAGCACAGCAGCAGCCTTCGAACGTACAGTCCGTGGCCATGCAAACACCCATCGCCCCGCCGCGCTACCCCCGCGCCGTGCTGTTCGACCTGCTCACCGCGCTGCTCGATTCCTGGACCGTCTGGAACGCCGCGGCCGGCTCGGAAGAGAAGGGGCGCGCATGGCGCGCCGAGTACCTGCGCCTCACCTACGGCTGCGGCGCCTACGTGCCTTACGAGCAACTGGTGAAAGACGCGGCGCGCAACACCGGCATGGCCGGCACCGCGCCCGACGCGCTGGAAGCGCAATGGGACACGCTGCCCGCCTGGGACGGCGCGCGCGAGCTGCTGCAGGCGCTGAAACCGCACTGCAAGCTGGGCGTGGCCACCAATTGCTCGCGCCGGCTGGGCCACCGCGCGGCGGCGCTGCTGGGCATCGAGTGGGATGCCGTCGTCACATCGGAAGAGGCCGGCTTCTACAAACCAGATCCGCGCCCGTACCGCATGGCGCTCGAGCACATGGGCGTGACACCTCAAGAGACGGCCTTCGTCGCCGGCTCGGGCTACGACATGTTCGGCACTTCGGCGGTCGGGCTGCGCACCTACTGGCACAACCGCGTGGGGCTGGCGCTGCCGCAGGGCGCGCCGGCACCGGAACTGCAGGGCCCGACGCTCGCGCCCGCGCTGCAGTGGCTGCAATCCTTCACGAACAAGGCATGACCATGGACACGCTCCACACCATCGACACCCCCGCTGCCGTCGTCGAACAGTCCCGCATGCGGCAGAACATCGCGCGCATGCAGCAGCGCATGGACGCGCTCGGCGTGCGCTTCCGGCCGCACGTCAAGACCACCAAGTGCATCGAGGTGGCGAAGGCGCAGCAGGCGGCGGGCGCGCGCGGCATCACGGTGTCGACGCTGAAGGAGGCCGAGCAGTTCTTCGCCGCCGGCTTCAGCGACATCCTCTATGCCGTGGGCATGGCACCGCACCGGCTGCCGCATGCGCTGGAACTGCGCCGGCGCGGCTGCGCGCTGGGCATCATCACGGACGGCATCGAGTCGGCACGGGCCATCGCGGATTTCGGCCGTGCCAATGGCGAGGCCTTCGACGTGCTGATCGAGGTCGACACCGACGGGCACCGCTCGGGCATCCGGCCGGAAGAAGACCGTTTGCTGGAGGTGGCCCGCGTGCTGCACGACGGCGGCATGCGCCTGGGCGGCGTGATGACGCATGCCGGCTCCAGCTACGACTTCGACACGCCGCAGGCGCTGCGCGCCGTGGCCGAGCAGGAGCGCGCGGGCTGCGCCCGCGCGGCGCAGCGGCTGCGCGACGCGGGGCTGCCGTGCCCGGTGGTCAGCGTGGGCTCCACGCCCACCGCGCTGATGGCGCAGACGCTCGACGGCGTGACCGAGGTGCGGGCCGGCGTCTATGTGTTCTTCGACCTGGTGATGCGCAACGTCGGCGTGTGCAGCGAGGAAGACATCGCGTTGAGCGTGCTCACCACGGTGATCGGCCACCAGCCCGAAAAAGGCTGGGCCATCCTCGATGCGGGCTGGATGGCCATGAGCCGCGACCGGGGCACGCAGAAGCAGAAACAGGACTTCGGCTTCGGCCAGGCTTGCGACCTGAACGGCCGGGTGCTGGACGGCTACGTGCTCGGCGGCGCGAACCAGGAGCACGGCATCCTGTCGCGCCAGGGCGAGCCCGACGCCGGCATTGCCGCGCGCTTTCCCATCGGCACGCGGCTGCGCATCCTGCCGAACCACGCCTGCGCGACCGGGGCGCAGTTTCCGCAATACCAGGCGCTATCGGAAGACGGAACCCTGCAGCCCTGGGGGCGTTTCCACGGCTGGTGATGCTCAGTGGTTCACGGGCGCGTGCAGCACCGCGGCCGCGCCCGAGCCCGCCGACGACACCGTCGGCGCCACCGCCGCGTCGGCCAGCGTGTGCACCGGCTCGCAGCGCCCGTAGGTGTCGTCGAAGCGCACGATGTCGTCTTCGCCCAGGTAGCCGCCGGTCTGCACCTCGATCACCTCTAGCATGGTCTTGCCCGGGTTCTCCAGCCGGTGGATGGCGCCCGAGGGCAGGTAGATCGACTCGTTCTCGCGCACCAGCGTCACTTCGCCGTTGCAGGTGGCGCGGGCCGTGCCCTTCACCACGATCCAGTGCTCGGCGCGGTGGTGGTGCATCTGCAGCGACAGCTTGGCGCCCGGCTTCACGGTGAGCCGCTTCACCTGGAAGCGCTCGCCCATGTCGACGCTGTCGTAGGCGCCCCAGGGCCGCACCACGCGGCGGTGGTCGGTGGCCTCGGCGCAGCCTTCGAGCGCGAGCTTGCGCACCACGTCCGCCACCTGTTCGGCGCAGCCCGCGCCAGCCACCAGCACGGCGTCGGGCGTGTCCACGATGATCAGTCCGTCGGTGCCCAGCGCCACCACCGGCCGGTGCGGCGCATGGATGAAGGTGTTGCGCGCGTTCAGCGCGCTCGCCTTGCCGCTCAGCCGGTTGCCGTCGCCATCGGGCATCTGCAGGCTGGCCACCGCGTTCCAGCTGCCGACGTCGCTCCAGCCGCCGTCGAACTTCACCACCGCGATGTCGTTGTGCTTCTCGAGCACCGCGTAGTCGATGCTGTCGGCGCGGCAGGCCGAGAAGGCCTCCGGCTCCAGCCGCAGGAAGCTGCCGTCGACCGACACCGCGGCCGCGGCACGCTCGCAGGCGCGCAGTATGTCGGGCGCATGCGCGCGCAGCGCGGCGAGCAGCGTGCCGGCGCTAACCAGGAAGATGCCGGCGTTCCAGAAATAGCCGCCGTGCAGGATCAGCGTCTCTGCCACGCTCGCCGTCGGCTTCTCGACGAAGCGCACCACGGCCCGGCTGCGGCCGTCGGCCGATTCCGTTCCTGCCTCTATGTAGCCATAGGCGGTGCTGGGAAAGCTGGGCGCCACGCCGAAGGTGACGATCTGCCCGGCCAGCGCCGCCGGAACGCCCTCGCGCACGGTCTGCGCGAACAGCGCCGCGTCGGGTATGTGGTGGTCGGCCGGCGCGAACAGCAGCAGGTCGCCGGGCTCCGCCAGCAGTGCCGCGCAAGCCATGGCCGCGGCCGTGTTGCGCGCCACCGGCTCCAGGATCTGCCGGCCCGTGACGCCCGCGCTCTCGACCGTTTCCTTCACCAGGAAGCGATGGTCTTCCGACGCGATGCAGGTGATGTCGCGGCTGAGCCCCGACAGCCGCTCCAGCGTGAGGTGCAGCAGGCTCTTGCCGCCGAGCAGCGGCGCGAACTGCTTGGGCAGCGCCTTGCGCGAAAGCGGCCACAGGCGGGTGCCGCTGCCGCCGCACAGGACCACGGGATGGATGGTGGAGGTGGTATTCATGATGGCGCGATATGGTTTGGTTGCCGGCTCAGATGAGCCCGGAGTAAGCCGCGTAGCTCACGGCCTGCGCACGCGAGTGCACGTGCAATTTCTTGTAGATGTTCTTGATGTGCGCGTTGACCGTCTGGCCCGAGATGCCCAGCTGCACGCCGATCTCCTCGGTGACCTGGCCGCGCGCCACGCAGCGCAGGATCTCGCACTCGCGCGTGGTCAGCGTGGCCTCTCGCGTGGGCGGGTCGCCGGCCGGCGGCGGGCTGCCGGGCCGCGCGCTCAGGCGCGAGAGCAGGCGCCGCGCGAGCCGCGGCGTGATGGCCGCGCCGCCGTTCACCACCTGCAGCACCGCCTGCGCGAAGCTCTGCAGCCAGGCGTCCTTCAGCAGGTAGCCGGTCGCGCCCAGTTCGAAGGCATGCATCACGTGCGTCTCGTCTTCCAGCGCGGAGATCACGATGATTTCGCAGCCGGGATGCTGCTTGCTGGCCTCGCGGATCAGTTCGAAGCCGGTGCCGTCGCCCAGCCGCAGGTCGACCATGAGCACGTCGAACTCGTGCGTGGCCAGCAGCCGGCGGCCGTCGCGCAGGCTGCCGCCCTGGCCCTCGAGCTGTATTCGCAGGTCCGACAGCAGTTCCTGCGCGATCACCCGGCGCATGAAGCTGTCGTCGTCCACGAGCAGCACGCGCACCGGCGCGCCTTCCTGCCCGGTCAGGAAGCCCGGCCACAGCGGCTGGGTGGGAGGGCAGACGCCGCCCGGCGGATATCCGCTCCGGGCGTCGGCCTGCTCTTCTGGGGAGCGGTGTGCGTTGTCAGGCATTGGAGTGTCCGAGGTTGGAAGTTGCGTGAAAGATCTGCAGGTCGGCGGCGCCCAGCCATGGCGGCTGCATCGGGGGCACCGGGTCGTCGAAACCGTGCGGGTTCGCGGCCTGCCAGCGCCAGCTGTCCGCGCACATCTGGTCGAGGTCGCGGCGCGCGCGCCAGCCCAGGCGGGCCTGTGCGTTGCGTGCGTCGGCCCAGTAGGCGGGGGCGTCGCCGGGCCGGCGCGGGCCGATGCGCAGCGCGATGCGCCGGCCGCTGGCGCGCTCGAAGGCGCACACCACCTCCAGCACCGAGGCGCCGCGGCCCGTGCCCAGGTTGGTCATGAGGATGCCGGGCTCGCGCGCCGCGTGGCGCAGTGCCGCCACATGGCCTTCGGCCAGGTCCATCACGTGCACGTAGTCGCGCACGCCGGTGCCGTCGATGGTTTCGTAGTCGGCGCCATGCACCAGCAGATATTCGCGCTCGCCCGCAGCCACCTGCGAGATGTAGGGCATGAGGTTGGCGGGCGGCCCGTGCGGGCGCTCGCCGAGCAGGCCGCTTTCGTGCGCGCCGACCGGGTTGAAATAGCGCAGGCAGGCAATGCCCCAGCGCGGATCGGCATGCGCGAGGTCGGCCAGCAGGTTTTCCACCATGGCCTTGGTGCGGCCGTAGGGGTTGACCGCCGCATACGGGGCGCTCTCCGGTATGGGGGAGTGCCGCGCGTCGCCGTACACCGTGGCCGACGACGAGAACACCAGGGTGCGCACGCCGGCGCGGCCCATCGCCTGCACCAGTGCCAGCGTGCCGGCCAGGTTGACGTCGTAGTACGCCAGCGGGTCGGCCACCGATTCGCCCACCGCTTTCAGCCCCGCCAGGTGCACCACCGCCTCGATCGCATGCTCGGCGAACACCCGGTCCAGCGCAGCGCCGTCGCGTACGTCGCAGCGCAGCAGCAGCGGCTGCAGGCCGGTGATGCACCCCACCCGTTGCAGCGAACGCGCGTCGCTGTTGACCAGCGTGTCGAGCACGAGCGGCTGGTAGCCCGCCTCGATCAGCGCCACGCAGGTGTGGCTGCCGATGAAGCCTGCACCACCGGTCACGAGTATCTTGGCGCGGGGCATGGTGTGGGCTCCTTGGCGTGGACAGCGTCGGCTCAGCCGGCGACGCAGCGAAGCAGTTCCTGCTCCAGGCGCTGCAGGATGGCGTCCTCGTCGAGCGCGGACTCGGCGAACCGGCGGCCGGCCGCACCCATCTGCTCGCGCAGTTCGGGCGACATGGCGAGTTGCTCGATGGCATCGGCCAGCGCGGCGGCGTCGCCGGGCTCGACCACCATGCCGCGCCCCTTCACCACGTTGCTCAGCTCGGTGCCGGCGTGCGCGGTCACGACCACGGCACGGCCGCTGGCGAGCATGCCGCCCAGCTTCGACGGCATGACCAGGTCGGCGGCGTCGGCGCGCTGGGGCAGCACGTGGATGTCGGCCATGCTCAGCAATTCGTTGAGCCGCTCGGCCGGCTGCAGCTCCAGGAAATGCACGTTGGCCAGGCTGGCGCAGGCGGCGTGCAGCGACTCGCGGCTCGGCCCGCTGCCTGCGAACACGAAATGGATGCTGCCGGAGCACACCAGCAGTCGCGCCGCCTCCGCCAGAAGCTCGATGCCCTGCTTGGTGCCGAGGCTGCCCGCGTACAGCACCACCACCGCGTCGTCGGGAATGCCGAGCGCGGGCCGGTAGCCGTAGGGCGCGACCGTGCGCGGCAACGGGTGGATGGCCTTCACGTCGACCCAGTTCGGAAACAGCACCACGCGGCTCTCGTCCACGCCCTTGCCGCGGGCCTTCTCGATCATTGCGGCCGAGATGGTCGATACCCGGTCGAAGCGGCTCATCAGCCAGCGCTCGGCCGAGCGTGCGAAGCGCTGCGCGCGTTCGCCGCGCACGTGGCCCAGGCCGAAGGCGGCATCGACCTCGTAGTCCTGGATGTGCAGCCACGACTTGATGCCCCGCAGCCGCGCGAACAACAGCGCCGACGGCGCGCAGAACAGCGGCGGCTCGACCACGAACACCACGTCCGGCTTCCAGCGCCACTGCGCCAGCAGCACCGGAAAGCTCGACAGCATGAAGGAGAACAGATGCCCGAGCCGCGCCAGCGCGCGCGGCCGCGCGGGCACCCACAGGGGCGTGCGCCAGACGGTCACGCCGGCCCAGTCGCTCTTGCGGTAGGTCCAGGCCGAGTAGCCGCGGTACACCGACCACTGCGGAAAGAACGGTGGCGCGGCAATCACGCGCACCTCGTGGCCCCTGGCATGCAGCCAGCGCGCCATCTCGCCCGAGTACTTGCCGATGCCGGTGAGCTCGGGCGAGAAGTTCATCGAGTACAGCAGGATCTTCATGGCGACCGCCTCAACAGACGGACGATGGGGAAGAAGCCGAACTGCAGCCGCATGCGCGTCTCGTACAAGGCGAAGTCGCTCAGGCAGGCGATGAAGAACACGTAGTGCGGCCGGCCCGGGAACAGCAGGATCACCGCGCCGTAGGACAGCAGCCGCAGCGCCACCTCAAGCAGCGCCCAGCGCCCGAGCGAGCCCATGGAGGTCTTCAGCGACAGCACCATCTCGTGATGGATGGTGTAGGTGCGCAGCAGGAAATACGGCGCAATGCACAGGAAGATGGTGCGCGCCTGCTCGCCCATCTTGAGCAGCGGCGCGGCCACGGTGATCAGCCCCGCCAGCCCGACGAACAGCGCGCAGCCCAGCAGGAACGAATGCCGTGCCAGCTGCAGCTTCGAGGCCGCGAGCTTTTCCGGGTCGGCGTCCATCATGGCCGTCGTCTTGGTGAACAGGAAGGCTTGCACGAACTGCGACGGCGCCTCCGCCAGCAGGAACGCGAGCTTGAAGGCGCCCACGTAGCTCAGCGGCATGAAGAAGGCCACGATCAGCAGGTCCGACTTGCGCAGCAGGAAGGTCAGCAGCGAATACACCGTGGCGCTGGCCTGCGATGCGAGCTCGAGCGCGTGCCGCCCCCGCGGCGGCGCCGCGCCGCCGGGCGGGATGCAGATGGCCGCGCACACCACCACGAACGCGAACAGGTTGATGAGCAGCAGGTGCGCCACGTCCAGCTCGAAGCCCAGCGCGGCGCAGATGCCCACGCCCAGCACCAGGATGGTCGAGCGGATGCCGGCCTCGAGATTGAGCAGCCCCGCATGGCCGAGGCCGCGGCTGTAGGCCAGGCGCAGGCAGTTGAACGAGAACACCGCCAGCGTGACCACCACCAGCACGAAGGGCACGTCGGCCACCGGCAGCCTCTGCAGCGCCAGGATGACGACGATCAGCGCCGTGGCCACCGGCAGCCCGAAGGCCAGCGTGCGCACCACGTCGCCCTGCGTCACGCCGGGCGGCACGGCCGCCGCGTTGCGCGAGAACAGCAGCGTGCTGCCCAGCGTGCCGACCACCAGCGCCACTTCCAGCACCGACTGGTAGATCGAGTATTCGCCGAAGCGCGCGGGCGACACGTTGGCCGCCATCAGGAAGATGGCGACGAAGCCCGACAGATAGACGTAGAGCCGCGAGACCAGCGCCCCCAGGCCGAGCAGGCGCGCCATGCGCGCGCCGGGCAATGCGAGTGAAGGGCTGAAGGGTTTCATGCGCGCGGCCTGTCGGGTTCGGGCTACTTGGCGGCCGGGGCGTTTGCGAGGCCGAGCGCGTCGAGGGTGCGGCGCACCCGCGTGGCCAGCCGGAACGCCTTGTTCTTGGCGCGCCGCGCCACCATCAGCGCGTAGGTGACGGCGGCCACGGTGCGCATGCGGCCGTGCAGCGCGTGCGGCATGGCCATCTTCGCGCTGCCCTGGAAATGCAGCGCCACCACGTTCGTCCGCCCGCCCGCCGCGGACGTGAGCCACGGCCGGCCGTCGGCATAGGTGATGCGCTTGGCGCCGCCGCGGTAGCGGAACTCGTTCGCCAGGTGGTTGTGCGGGCTGTTGATGTTGTGGTCGATCACCATGCCTTCGAGCACGCGGTTGATCGGGCCGTCATTGCCGCTGGCGCGCGCCCACAGGTAGAGCAGCGTCATGTCGGACACGCCGCCGCGGATGCCGCGCGCCGCAAAGCGCGCCGCGATCTCGCGCAGCTTGCGCCGGCCCGATGGCGTGGTGTAGGTGTCGAGCACGAAGGCCACGAAGCGCCGCAGGCCGTTGGCGGTCCAGTAGCTCACGTGCGGCGAGACCTGGCAGGGGTTCCATCCGTCGGCGGGGCTGATGTAGGAGCCCGAGAAGTCCGCCTTGCCGGCAAGGCGTCGCACATGCTCGCCGATGCCCTTGAACAGCAGCACGTCGCTGTCGATCAGCACGAAGGCGCTGCAGCCGGGGTTGGCGGCCAGGTATTGCGCGAGCAGGAAGTAGCGCCGGAAGCAGATCCGCTCGAACTCCGGCGAGTTGCTCGACAGGTGCACGTAGGCATGGCGAAAGCGTTCGTAGGCGGGGCCGGCGTCGGTGTCCGACAGCACCACGAGTTGTTCCTGCGCGAGCGCGGCGGACTCGCGGCACAGCGCGAGCGTGCGGTTCTGGCGGTCTTCGACCACGACGAAGGGGAGGGCGGTGTGGGTCATGTGTGACAGCATGGGTGGAGGGTTGATGCGGCGCGTCAGGGCTTGCGGGCGGTGGCGCTCTTCACCAGCGCCACATGGGCGGGCAGGAAGCGTCCGTTGTTGTCCAGGGGCATGTCGAGCGTGAAGAGGCCGCGCGCCACGCGGGCCTCGCCGATCCAGTCGCGCAGCTGCTGCGCGGTGAAGCGCGGCGCCGCCTCGCGGCCCCACGAGGGCGTGAGCGGCGTGAGCACGTGGAACACGAGCTCCGAAGGCGGCGGCGCGAAATGCGCGGGCGGCTGCATGTATTCGCCGGCCATGAGGTTCTGGCAGGGCGCGCTCTTGAGGCTGAAGCGCGCCTGCCCCTCGCCGGCATTGAAGGCCAGCCAGCGGTTGGCCGCGCCGCTGCGCGCGGCGTCGCACAGCGTTTCCCAGCCCGCGGCCGAGATGCCCTGCGTGTTGTAGGTGCCGTCGAACCACCAGCCCTTTGCCAGCGGACCGTAGCGCTCCGACCAGTCGCGGATCACGCTCGACCACGCGGCGATGAAGCGCGCCGGCGGCGGCTCCTGTTCGGAAACGTCGCCCAGGCAGGCCATGAGCGCGGGGTCGGCCTGCGGGGCACGGAACGGCAGGTACAGGATCAGCGCGATGCCGCGTGCGCGCAATGCCTCGCCTATCTCCAGCGGCAGGTCGCGTGGCGGGCGGTTCCTGGCGGCGCCGGGGCACAGCACCTCGAGCGCGGAGTTCGGCGAGATGTACTGGCCGTTGTTCTGGCCCAGCGTGAGGATCAGGTGCGACGCACGCATCTGCGCCAGCCCCGAAGCGAAGGCTTCGACGTCGAAGTTCTTGACCTGCGCGATGGACTGCTTGTCCGGCAGGTAGTGCACCATGACGCCGAAGCCGGGCACGGGGGCCTCGGCCTGTTGGGCAGTTTGCGCGGTTTGCGCGGGCTGTGCCAGCGCAACCGATGCCGTGGCGCAAAGAAGCAGCAGGGTGGCGAGCGCTTTCATTGCACGGCCCTCGCCAGCGGAACGGCGGCGCGCTTGAGCGCCAGGTAGCGCGCGGCCACCGCGCCCGGCGCGCAGGCCTGGGCGTGCAGCCATGCGGGCCGCGTGCGCTCGTGCCGGGCCAGGTAGCGCGCGAGCCGGTAGGTGTCGCAGGAGGCGCTGCCCACGAAGAAGCCGTAGCCCGAGAACAGTTCGCGGTGCACCGGAATGTCCGACAGCAGCAGCGGCACGCCCAGCGTGGCGGCTTCGGCGGCCGAGAGATTGAAGCCCTCGAAGGTCGACAGCGAGATGAACGCCGTGGCGCCCGCGTAGAGCCGCACCAGTTCCTCACGCGACACCAGCCCGCGGTGGCGCACGCAGCCGCGCACCTCGGGCGCCAGCGCGGCGACCATGCGCTCCACCTCGGCCGCGCCGTTGCCGGTGATGTCCAGGAAGTCGACCAGGCCCGCGCGCTTCATGCGCTCGAACAGCGCGAGGATGCCGCTGAAGTTCTTGTGCGGGTAATAGTGGTAGGCCGCGATCAGGTAGCGCTCCTGCGCCTGTTCCGTTTCCGGCGCAGGAGCACGGACGGGCGCGCGCGGCGCGTCCACCGGGTTGAAGATCACCGAGGCATGCGCGCAGCGCGCGAAATGCCGCTCGAAGTCATGCAGGCTGCTCTTGCTGATGAACACCGCGTTGGCCGCGCTGTGCGCGACGCGCCACAGGCTCCAGTCGAGCCACATGCGCTTTGCCCGGCTGAAGTACGCCGGGTAGGCCTTGTATTGGAGGTCGTGAACGATGACGACCGCGTCCGCGTGGCGCCCGAACAGCGTGAAGGGCAGGAAGTAGTTCGGGAACAGCGCGTACACCCGCTCGCCGGTCAGCAGCGCGCGGATGCGGTGGAAGTTGTAGAGCAGCGTTTCCAGCAGGAAGCGGCTCACGCCGAACCGCCGCGCCGCTTCGTACAGGCGTGGATGCCGCTCGCTGACGGACTGCACGCTGTCCCCCTGCGACAGCCGCATGTTGCGCAGCAGCACCTCGGCAACGTTGAGCACGCCGCCGGACCTCGGGTTGAGGCGGATGGTGTCGTAGAACAGGTAGGTGGCCATGTGCTTGCTCACGGAGTCGGGAGGTCGTGGCGCACCGTGGGCGGCAGGGCACGCACGCGGCGCATGCGGCGGCTGCGCGCGCTCAGGGCGCCGGCGATCACCGCGGCGATGAGGCCCGAGGTCGCGAACGGGCCCCAGCCCAGGATCGGACCGCGCATGAACGGCACGTAGGCCGACAGCAGCACCAGCGCCGAGAGGTAGCTGCCCGACAACGCGCGATGCGGATCGATCGCCCTGTCGACCAGCCGGAAGCCCGCGGAGATCGCGATGCCCAGCAGCAGCGGCCCCATCAGCCCGAAGTCGAAATAGGCGGTGGTGAACGGCGGCAGCGACAGGTTGCTCTGCGAGAAATTGCCAAGAATGGCCGACCAGCCGAGCGGATCGAAATCCGGAAACATCTTCAGGTCGCGCGGCAGGAAGAACGAGAAAGCCGACAGCAGGTAGCGGCCCCAGCCCAGGTCGGGAATGGGCGCGCGCTCCAGGATGCCCGCCACCACGAACATCGCGTCGAAGTCCTGGCTGAACGGAAAGGTGGTTAGCCCTTCGCCCCACATGCTGCCGCGCGAGAGCAGGTTCAGCACCGGCCCGAGCGCGGCGATGGCGCCGAAGATCAGCCCCGCCAGCGCCCAGCGCCAGTGCCTCTGCCGCGCCAGCGCGTGGATGAACAGCGGCAGCAGCCCGATCAGCAGGATCTGCCGCGCCGTGTTGACCGGGTTGGCCGCCACCGCCGCCAGCGCCAGCGCCAGCCCCGCCGAGGCCCAGGCCCACGGCGTGCGCCGGCGGAACGCATGGATCGTGAGCGCCACGAAGCACATCAGCACCACCAGCTTGGGCAGCGTGCTGTACACGATGAAGTCGACGGGAACGCTGTCGTCCTCGCCCGGCATGCCGCGGGCCACGAAGTTCAGGTCGGGCCGGATGAAGAGCGTCGCGAAGGCCGCGAACGAGCAGCTCAGCAGCAGCAGGAACGGGTGGGCCACGCCGACCGCGCGCGCATGGTGGAGGCCCGGGCGGTGCACCGGCGATTCGGGCATGCCGAAGCGCGCGGCCTCCACGCCGGCCATGTACAGCAGCAACAGAACCAGCGCCTGCGTGTGCGAAGACGTGGTGAGCACGCCCGTTTCCCAGAAATCCACGTCGTTGGCGATCTGCATCGCCGGCGCCAGCGAGAAATAGGTCAGCAGGGTGGCGTAGTGGATCAGCAGGAACACGCTGCCGCCCGAAGAACCCAGCAGCGCGAGCTGCACCAGCGACAGCACGAACACCGCCGCATAGCCCCAGGCAGGATCGACCAGCCCGCACAGGAAGGCGCAGACGATGCCGGACCAGAAGGTGAGGGTTCTCATGGCGGGCTCCGCGCTCAGGCCTCGATGCTCTGGGGCGTGTGGTACCCGTGGCGCTGCAGCAGCGCACGGCGCTTGGCCAAGCCGAGATCCGAAGCGACCATCTCGGCCACCATCTCGTCGAGCGTGATCTCCGGCACCCAGCCCAGGTCGTCCGCCGCCTTGGCCGGGTTGCCGCACAGCGTCTCGACCTCCGAGGGGCGGAAGTAGCGCGGATCCACACGCACCAGCACGTCGCCGACGCAGACTGCCGGCGCATCTTCGCCTTCCACCGCGCTGACAATCGCCACCTCGTCGAGTCCGCGTCCTTCGAAGACCAGTGTGATGCCGAGCTCGCGCGCGGCCTTGGTGACGAACTCGCGGATGCTGTACTGGATGCCCGTGGCGATGACGTAGTCGACCGCCGTCGGCTGCTGCAGCATCAGCCATTGCATGCGCACGTAGTCCTTGGCGTGGCCCCAGTCGCGCAGTGCGTTCATGTTGCCGAGAAAGAGGCACTGCTCCAGACCTTGCGCCACGTTGGCCAGCCCTCGCGTGACCTTGCGCGTCACGAAGGTCTCGCCGCGCCGCGGGCTCTCGTGATTGAAGAGGATGCCGTTGCACGCGTAGAAGCCGTAGGCCTCGCGGTAGTTCTTGGTGATCCAGTAGGCGTAGAGCTTGGCCGCGCCGTAGGGGCTGCGCGGATAGAAGGGCGTGCTTTCGCTCTGGCGGCCCTCCTGCACGAGGCCGTAGAGCTCGCTGGTGCTGGCCTGGTAGAAGCGCGTCTTCGACTGCAGGCCCAGCAGCCGGATCGCCTCGAGCAGCCGCAGCGTGCCCAGCGCGTTGATGTCGGCCGTGTATTCCGGGCTCTCGAAGCTCACGGCCACGTGGCTCTGCGCGCCCAGGTTGTAGACCTCGTCGGGCTGGACCTCCTGCATGATCCGCGTGAGGTTGCTGCCGTCCGCCAGGTCACCGTGGTGCAGGTGAAGATGGCGCTGCGCGATGGAATGCACGTCGGCGTAGAGGTGGTCGATGCGTCCGGTGTTGAACTGCGAGGTACGGCGCTTGATGCCGTGCACCTCGTAGCCCTTCTCGATCAGCAGTTCCGCAAGGTAGGAGCCATCCTGGCCCGTGATGCCGGTGATGAGTGCGCGTTTAGGCATGTTCGATCTCTTCGGTGGACAAGGTGGTGGAGAGGTAGGCGGCATAGGCGCGGCGCAGGCCTTCGGCCAGCGGCACTGTCGGCCGCCAGCCGATGGCGGCGGCGCGCGTCACGTCGAGCAGCTTGCGCGGCGCGCCGTCGGGCTGGGTGGTGTCGTAGCGGATGTCGCCCTGGTAGCCGGTCACTTCGCGGGCCAGTGCAGCCAGCTCGGCGATGGACACGTCTTCGCCGGTGCCGAGGTTGATGTGGCCGCACATCGGCGTGGTGTGGTGCGCGTAAACGGCTTGCGGAAGGTTCATCACCGCGATGCAGCCGTCGGCCATGTCATCGACATAGAGGAACTCGCGCCGCGCGCGGCCGCTGCCCCAGACGACCACCTGCGGCGCGCGTTCCTGCCGGGCGCGGTGGAAGCGCTGCAGCAGTGCCGGCACCACGTGGCTGTTCTGCGGGTGGTAGTTGTCGCCGGGGCCGTAGAGGTTGCTCGGCATCACGCTGCGGTAGTCGATGCCGTGGCTGGCGCCGTACTGCCGGTTGTAGCTCTCGCAGAGCTTGAGGCCGGCGATCTTGGCGATGGCGTAGGGCTCGTTGGTCGGCTCGAGCGGTCCGCCGAGCAGCGCGCCTTCGGCCATCGGCTGGCCGGCCAGCCGGGGATAGATGCAGCTGGAACCGAGGAACAGCATGCGCTTCACGCCCGCCAGAAATGCCTGGTGCGTCACGTTGGCCGCGATCATCAGGTTCTCGTAGATGAACTGCGCGGGGTAGCTTGCATTGGCATGGATGCCGCCGACCCGGGCCGCGGCCAGGTACACCTGGTCGACAGGTTCCATCGCGAAGAAGCGGGCGACCGCCGCCTGGTCGAGCAGATCGAGTTCGGCACGGCTGCGCGTGACGACCTCATGGCCTGCCTGCGCAAGCCGCGTCGCCAGCGCCTGGCCAACCATTCCGCGATGTCCGGCTACGAAGATGCGCATAGATGCTTTCATGGGTGGAAAAGGCGGCCCTAGCGCGAGCCACGCGCCCCGGCAACTACCGCGAAGGTCTTCAACAGAATCACGAGATCCCGCGTCAGCGACAGCGTGGACACGTACTCCGCATCCATCGCCGCGCGCCTGCGGTAGCTCACCTCGTTGCGGCCGCTGATCTGCCACAGCCCGGTGATGCCGGGGCGCACCGCGCAGTAGTGGTCCCAGTAGTCCCCGTACAGCTCCTTCTGCGCGAACATGCAGGGCCGGGGGCCGACCATGCTCATGTCGCCCAGCAGCACGTTCCAGAACTGCGGGAACTCGTCGATGCTGTACTTGCGCAGGAATGCGCCGAAGCGGGTGATGCGCGGGTCGTGCTCCAGCTTCTGGTACATGTCCCATTCGCGACGCGCGCCGGGGTTCTCGCGCAGGTGGCGGGCCAGCACGGCGTCTGCGTCGGCCACCATCGAGCGGAACTTGAGGAAGCGGAACACCTTGCCGTCCTTGCCGTAGCGCGGCTGCATGTAGATGGCCGGGCCGCCCGAGCTCATGAGCACGCCGAGCCATATCAATGCGTAGGCCCAGCCGAAGAAGACGAAGAACGAGCCCGCCATCGCGATGTCTGCCGCGCGCTTGGCCGCGCGCAGCCACGGGGCACCGCCGATCGGTGCATAGACGGGTGTGTTGGCGGCCGCGCCGTGAGCGGGCTGCGGCGGGGTGTTGGATCGAAGAACGCTCATGCCGCGTGCTCCGGTTCGATCCGCTTGGGCATCACGGTGTCGGCATCGTTCAAGCTCAGCGCGCCGGCGGACTCGCGCCTGTAGGCGTCGTAGTAGCCGTAGCTGTAGCCGCGGTAGTGGCGCCGTGTGGTGTCGACCGCGTTGAACACCACGCCGTGGAAGGCCGCGCCCACATGGCCCAGGCGCTTGACGCTTTCGAGCAGCTCGCCGCTCTCGCTCTGGTCGGCGCGGGCCACCAGCAGCAGCGTGCCCATGCTCGGCGCCATCGCTGCGGTCTCGGAGGCCAGCAGGGCAGGCGGCGCGTCGACGATCACCACGTCGTAGCGGCTGGACAGCGTGGCCAGCGTCTGCGAGAAGACGTCGCTGGTCATCATGCCGGCGGGGTCGGAGTGCAGCGTGCCCGAGGTCATGACATCCAGGCGCGGCAGCACGTGGTAGTGAATGGCGCGGTCCAGCGGCACGCCGCCGGTGATCACGTCGGACAGCCCGTCCTTGCGCTGCAACCCGAACTCCTCGCTCAGGGTGCCGCGGCGCAGGTCGGCGTCGATCAGCAGCACGCGCTTGCCCGACGACGCCAGCAGCGTCGCGAAGTTGGAAGACACGAAGGTCTTGCCCGCGCCCGCGGTGGCGCTTGAGATGAGCACGCGGTTGTTGGGCGCGCCCAGCATCACGAACTTCAGCGCGGTGCGAAGGCGGCGCAGCCCCTCCAGCGCCGGGTCTTCGACATGCAGCGCCGCCAGCACCTTCACGCCCGGCTTGCCGCCGCGGATGGCGCGGTCGAGCACGCGCTGCTGGGTGCTCAGCGCGATGGTGCTGTACACGTTGAGCCCGGTGACGGCCTCGATCTCCTCGGGGCTGCCGATCGACTTCTTCAGCGTCTTGCGCAGCAGTGCCGTGGCCCCGCCCAGGAAGAGCCCGCCCGCCAGCGACAGCGCCATGACGATCAGCGCCTTCGGCCGCACCGGCTTCTCGGGCAGCAGCGCCTGGTCGAGCACGCGCACGTTGGCCACCTTGCCTTCCTTGGCCAGCCGCATCTGCAGCGAACTGTTCAGCAGCGTCGCGTAGAGGTCGGTGTTGACCTTGATGTCGCGCTGCATGCGCAGCGAGTTCTGCTGCAGCATCGGCATGCGGCGGATGCGCCCGTCGACCGCGCCCAGCTCCTTCTTGAGCGAGGCGATCTGCGAGTCGAGCGTCTGCACCGCCGGGTGCGCCGCGGTGAAGCGGCCCACCAGGTCCAGGCGCTTCTGCTTCGCGTCGAGCAGCTTGGCCTGCAGGTCGACGTTCTGCGACAGCGCGTTGCGGGCCTCGTCGTCCAGGCTGATGGTGCCGTTCTGGTTGCGGTACTGGTTGTAGCTGTCTTCCGACTGCTCCAGCTGGGTCTTGAACTTGGGCAGCTCGGTGCCCAGGAAGGCCAGCGCGCGCTCGGCCTGCACCGTCTTCTGGTCGATGTTCTGGCGCACGTACAGGCGCGAGACTTCATTGAGCACGTCGGCCAGCTGGCCGCGGTCCTCGGCCTGCATGCTGACGTCCATCACGCCCGACTGCTTGCCTTTCTCGACCACCCGCAGGTCTTTCTGCAGGCCCAGCAGGGTGAGCTGCTTGGAATTGCGCACCAGCTCGAAGGCGCCGCCGGGCTCGGCCTCGAAGGAGCCGACCAGCAGGTGCAGCGTGCCGCCCGGCACGGCGGCGTCCAGCGGCACGCCGACCTTGCCCTGCAGCGGGGCCTCCAGGCCGGAGTTCGTCAGCGTGTAGTTGCCGCCGGCCTCCGCCGTCAGCAGGAACTTCTTGCCTTCGAAGGCCGGCGGCACGTCCATCTGCGCAACGGCGATGCGCTCTGTGCCCGAGACATAGTCGCCCATGCCGAAGATGCCCGGCGAAGACAGCCGGCTCGAATGCCGCGCCAGGAACTCGCCCACCACCGGGATGTAGCGCGGCCTGGCGCTGATGTAGAGCCTGGTGTTCTCCATGGCCTGGCCCAGCACCATGCGCGAGCGCAGGATCTCGGTCTCGCCGGCGACCGGCGTCTTCGAGGCGATGCCGGCGCCCCCGGTGGCGTCACCGGGGAAGTTGCCGCCCGAGCGGTCGGAGTCTTCCACCTGGATCAGGATGTTGGCCTCGTAGACCCTGGGCCCGAACAGCGCATAGCAGGCACCCGCCAGCAGCGCCAGCGCCGTGAGTCCGGCAATGAGCCAGCGGCTGTCGATGAGGATGTCCAGGTATTCCTGGAACCGGGATTCCCGGACCCAGGATGCCTCGACCATGGGCATGGGGGTGCCCGCCGGAGCGGGAAGCGAAGGTTGCCAACGCGCGTTCATGGGGTTCACCTTTTCGTGCGGGAGACGGGGTGGGGCGCTTACCGGCGCGCGGTGTCGCGGGCCAGGTTGATGACCTGGGCCGACGGAAGAATCAGGCTGAACACGCGGCTCCACGTGGCCAGCGGCACATGGTCGACGTACACCACGTCGCGCGGCTGCAGCTCGAAGCGGTCGGCCAGCGCGAGCGCCACCGGGTTCCTCGCGTTGAGGTTGAAGACCTGCGGCGCGCCGGGGTTGTCCGGCGTGTTGCGCACGACGTAGATCTGGCCGGTGTCCGCCGTCGTCAGGTCGGGCCCGCCCACGTCGCCCAGCGCCTCGTTCAGGCTCAGGCGGCCGTTCAGGCGCATCTGCAGCGCCGACGGCGCCCGCACTTCGCCCATCACGTAGACCCGGTTGTCCTCGCGGGTGCCGACGTTCACGATGTCGCCGTTGCGCAGCGGAATGCCGTTGGCGTCGAAGCCCTGCGCCTGCAGCAGCGGCAGGTCGATCTGCGTCGATACGCCGCCGCGCGTGAGCGTGACATGCGAGCGGTCGCCGAGCTGGGTGAAGCTGCCGGCGCGGCTGATGGCTTCGGAAAGCGTCATCGGCACGTCGGTGAAGATCTGAAGCCCGGGCGTGCGCACCTCGCCCTGCACGTAGGCGCGCTGGCTGCGGAACGACTGGATGCGCACCGACACCTGCGGTTCCTTGACGAAGGCCTTGATGCGCCGCGCAACCAGTTCCGATGCGCCGCTCTCCGTCAGGCCCTGCACCTTGGTGCGCCCGATGTACGGAAAGAAGATCTCGCCCTTGGCGTCGACGATGAAGCCGGGCGCCACGGTCACGCCGGTCGGGTCCGACTGCTGCGCGATCACCGCGCCCGCGTTGGGCAGCAGTTCGGGGTGGTCGTAGACGATGATGCTGATCACGTCGCCCGGCCCGATGGTGTAGACCGGGGCTTCGGCGAACAGCCTCTTGATGGAGTCGGGCACGCCCTTGGGCCGCTGCGCGATCTGCGTGCGGATCAGGTCGGGCGTGATCGGAATGATCTTGCCGGCGGCCGCCGACGCGGTCGCGTCCCCACCGCCTTGGTTGCCGTCGCCGTAGTTCAGCGGCCCCGGCGTGCCGAAGCCCGGTGCGCAGCCCGCCAGCCCCAGGGAAAGCAGCAGGGCCAGGCCCAGCCATCGCAGGCGGTATTCCGCCAGGGCGAGGGCTGAGAGCGTGCGCATGCCCGGCGAGGGCCTGGCGGAATGGATGTGGTCCATGGTTATCTCCTTGACTGCCGGTGTGAACGGTTCTGTGCGGGGTGGGTCGGGCTTGGCCGGCTCAGGGAGCGGCCAGGGTGGTGGGCATGGCGCGCCCGGCGCCTGCCGCGGCGCGGCTTGCGCTGCGCCGCTCGGTGCTGGCGCCGAAGCAGCGCTCGGCGACCCAGTCGCCCACCGACTGCAGGAACAGCTGCTGTCCCTTCTCGGTGCAGACGGTGTGGTCGACCTCGCGCATGAATTCGTACTGGAGCGATTGCGCGAAGGGCGCATGGCGGAAGGCGCCGAGCTGGTCGCGGTCGTAGTCGCAGACATGCAGCGAACCCGAGTACAGCAGCTGCATCGCCACCTTGCGCTCGGCCAGCTGCTTCATGGTGGCGGCGAACCAGTTGGCGGTGGCCTCGGGCGAGCTTTCCTCGGTGAAGAAGCCCGGCAGCGGCTTGTTTCCCGTCTGGATGCGCAGCACCCGGCGCTTGACCCAGCGCAACGCCTTGCCAGCGAACGACGGGTGCACCGGCGCGGCCAGCGCGCGCCGCACGGTGCGCTCCCAGCGCGTGCGGCGCTCGGGGAAGGCGAAGCCGTCGAACATCGAGATGCCGATCACGCGCGTGTCCGCCGCGCCGGCCGACATGGCGTGCTCCGCGCCCGAGCACATGCCGACGATCACGAACTGCCGAATGCCCAGCCTGTTCTCGATCAGGTCCATGGCTGCGCGCAGGTCTTGCACGGCGCGCGTGCGCAGGTCGCTGCTGGCGTCGGCCGCGTCGCTGTCGCCCACGCCGCCCAGGTCGAGCCGCAGGCTGCTCACCCCGCGCGCGGCCAGCAGGTGCGCCAGCTTGACGTTGATGCGGCGCGGGCCGACCCGGTGGTTGGCGCCCATGTTGAGCATCAGGCAGCCCACCGCGGCGGCGCCCTGGCCAGCCGGCGTGGTGAGCATGCCCACCAGCGATTCGCCTTGCCCGAAGCGGACCGGGCTTTGCGTCATGTCATTCATGAAGAGCTCCCTGGAGGCGGTTGAGCGCGTCCGCCGGCACCATCGCGCTGTTGGGATAGGGGTCGGCGGTCCACTCGAGACGGTGCTTGAAGTAGGCGAGGCGCACCGGCATGTGGCGCGACTGCTGCTCGGCGGCCCATTGCGCCGTGTATTCGTCTTCTGGCTGCGCCAGCACCAGCGTGTCGTGCAGCGCGGTGAGCTGCAGCGCGTCGGGCGTGAGCGCCGCGAGCTGCGCGCGCAGCGTGCTCGAAAGGGAAGCGCCCAGCGCTTCTTCCGGCACGGCGTCGGGCTCGCGCAGCAGGTTGCGGCGCCATGAGAGGTCGGGAATGCAGAAGGTGGCGTCGATGGCCGCCACGTGCTGCTCGCGCAGGAAGCGGGCGTAGCGCCGGCCGTCGATCACCGGCTCCCAGAGCACCAGCCGCACCGGGTCGCAGCGCCCGTTGCGCGCGGCCAGCACCGCCAGGGTGGCGCCGAGCCGGGCGCCGACCCAGACGATGCGCGCGCCGGGCGCACGGCGGCGCAGCTCCTCGTGCGCCGAGCACAGGTCGCGCCGCCAGCCTTCGAACTCGCCCTGGCGCTCGTCGCCCGGTGAATCGCCGGTGCCGTAGAAGTCGAAGCGCAGCGTGGCGATGCCGGCGCGCGCCAGGCGCTCGGCCAGCACCTTGAAGAAGCGGTGCGTGCGCAGGCCCTCGGCGCCATAGGGCGGGCAGACCAGCACGGCGGTTTCCGCGCTGCCGGCGTCTTCCGCGGGATGGAAGATGCCGAACAGCTGGCGCGACGCCGGTCCGAACATGAGCGCGAGGGAGTTCATGCGCGTGCCTCCGCCATCGGACCGCTCACGGTCGCGCGGCCCTGGGTCTCGCGCCATTCGGCGATCGCGCCGACGCAGTCCATGCGCGGCGGCGCGGCGCCCAGCACCAGCCACAGGATGCGCCCGGCCACCGAGAGCTCGACGCTGCGGCAATCGGGCTCCAACCCCACCTCGAAGCTCTGCGGCGACACCAGCATGCCCACGCCGATCGCCTTCAGGCAGGCCTCCTTGCGGGTCCAGCAGGTCAGGAAGGCGCGGTCGCGTTCGTGCTCGGGCAGCGCGGACAGGGCCTCGTTCTCGCGCCGCGTGAAATGCCGCGCGGCCAATGCGGCGGCGTCGGGCACCTTGCGAAGCAGTTCGACGTCGACCCCCAGCGGCCCGCGCCCGCCGATGGCGATCAGCGCCAGCCCCTGGCAATGGCTCATGGAGAACTGCGTGCGCGGGCGGCCCTGGAGCGAAGGCTTGCCGAAGGCGCCGACGGCAAAGTCCAGCGCATCCGCCGGCAGGCCGGTGTGCGCGGACAACACCTGCCGCAGCGCGATGTGCGCCGCCACGAAGTGCTGCCGGTCGCTGCCGAACCGGAAGCCGTCCGCCCGCTCGCACTCGTGCTGCGACAGGATCTGCGCGGGCAGCAGGTCGGTGAACTCGTCCAGGTCGACGTAGCGGCAGACCGATGCGTCGATGGAGCGTGCGAGGGAGGCGCTTGTCATGGCGTTCTTTCTTCTTCCTCAGCTCTTGCGCAGCCAGCCGCCGAAGGCGCGTCCCAGCAGGCCGCCGCGCGGCGGCGTGGCGGCGGCGGGCAGGCCCTGGAGTTCCGACGGAATGCTGTCCGGGCCGGTCGTGTTCACCGGCTGGAAGGTGGACGAGGCGGCGATCTGCCCGAGGTTCTCGAACAGGTAGCGCCGCGGCTCCACGCGGTAGCCCAGCAGCAGTTCGGTCTGCTGCACCGCGCGCAGCACCAGCAGCGAATCGCCGCCGAGATCGAAGAAGTTGTCGCTCGCGCGGATGTCGTTGACGTCGATGCCGACCACGCCGGCCCACACCTGTGCCAGCTGCGCCTGCTCGGGGTTCATCAGCCCGGCCTTGGCCTTGGGCGCGCCCGCCGCCGCACCGGCCGGCGCCTCGGCGCGCGACGTGTCGGCCGCGAGCTTGCGCAGGTAGGCGGCGCTGGTCGAGCCTTCGGCGCTGGCGATGTAGTCCAGGCTGGCCTCGGGCCTGTCGCCGGCGCGATGCAGCAGTTCGAGGTAGCGCTCGCGCAACTGGGCGCCGGTCTCGCGCAGGTAGATGTCGGCGTTGTAGATCAGCGCGCCTTCCAGCCCGCTCGGCTTGTCCATCAGCCACACGCCGATGTCGTCGGTGGCGCCGCGCTGCATCAGGTGCATCTGCCGCGTCTGCAGGCTGCCCAGGCGGCGCGAGCGGTCGCGCGCGTCCTGGAACGAGAACATCGACTGGTACGGCCCCGACGCCTTGGCCTGGCCGCCGGAGCCGGGCTCGGCCATCAGGCGCTCGAACGGCACCTGCTGGTAGTTCATGAGCGTGAGCAGCTCCTGCTTCACGTAGCGCATGAACTCGGGCAGCGACTGGCGCATGTCGATCTGCAGCGACACCGGCAGCACGTTGTTGAAGACGCCCATCACGTCCTCGGTCTCCGGCTGCTGGCGGCCGCGCACCGGGTTGGCGATGACGATGGCGTCCGAGCCGATGGTGCGGGCCATGGTCAGCGCATAGAGGCCGAAGGTCAGCATGCTGAGCGTCACGTCCATGCCGCGCGCCACTTCGCGCAGCCGCTGCGTGGCGGCGAGGTCGATGTGGATCCACTGCGTGCCGCCCTGGCCGCTCTTGCCCGCGCGGCGCGGCATGTCGGTGTTGGGCAGCCGGGGCAGTGGCGCGGCGGCGAAGCGCTTGCGCCAGAACCCGATCTGCTCTTCGAACGCAGGCTCCTTCATCCACTGGGCGAGCCACTCGGCGTAGTCGCCGTGCGTGGTGGCGATGGCCGGCAGGCCGTGCGGGCGGCCGCGCTCGGCGGCGTCGTAGAGCGCGGAAAGCTCGCGCTGCATCAGGTCGAAAGACCAGCCGTCCCACACCAGGTGGTGCGGCACGAAAACGAAGGCGTGGTCGCGCTCGTCGAGCTTGAACAGCGCCGCATGCGCCATCGGCGCGCGGTGGATGTCGATGGGGCGGTCGGCCAGCTCCTGCATCTGCTCGGCCAGCTCGGCTTCGCGCTGGTCGGCGGGCAGGTCGCGCAGGTCGATCACCGGCAGCGAGAAATCCACAGACTGCGCAATCGACTGGACGGGCTCGCCAGTGCGCGGGTCGGTGCCCATGCTGGTGCGCAGCGCGGGCTGGCGGCGGATGATCTCGCGCAGCACCGATTCGAAGCGCGCCGCATCGAAGTCGCCCAGCAGCCGCTGCGCCGACGGCGCGTTGTAGACCGAGCGGCCGGGGTGCAGCTCTTCCATGAAGCGGATGCGCTCCTGCGACGGAGTCATCGGCGCGGTGGTGCGGTCGGGCCGGTTGGGCAGCGGCACCTGCTCGCCGGCGCCGGTGCCTTGCAGCGCCTCGACGGCCACTGCCAGCCGCTCGGCGGTGGGCGCCTCGAACAGCGTGCGCAGCGGCAGCGTGATCTGGAACTCGCGGCTCAGCAGCGTGGCCAGGCGGGCGGCCAGCAGCGAATGGCCGCCCATGGTGAAGAAGTCGTCCTTCATGTCGAGGCCGGGCAGGCTCAGCACCTGCTCCATGGCCGCGAGCACCTTGCGCTCGCTGTCGGTGCGCGGGCCTGCGCCGCGCTGCATGGTTTCGCGCGGCACGGCCTGCGGTGCCGGCAGCGAGGCGCGGTCGAGCTTGCCGTTGGGCAGGGTCGGCAGGCTGGCGAGCGTGACCACGTGCTGCGGCAGCATGAAAGCCGGCAGGCTGCCGCGCAGGTGCTGCATCAGCGCCTCGAGGTCGAAGGCGGCGCCCGCCGCGTTCGGCGCGAGGGCGAGGTAGGCCACCAGGCGCACGTCGCCGGGGTTGTCTTCGCGCGCCACGACCACGCTGCGCGAGACGCCGGCAACCTCGTTGCAGCGGGCCTCGATCTCGCCGGGCTCGATGCGGTAGCCGCGCACCTTCACCTGGAAGTCGAGCCGGCCCATGTGCTCCAGCAGGCCGTCGTTGCGCCAGCGGCCCCGGTCGCCGGTGCGGTAGAGGGGCGTGGCATGGCCGAGGATCCGCGCGGTGACGAAGCGCTCGGCCGTGAGTTCGGGCCGGTCGTGGTAGCCCAGCGTGACGCCATCGCCGCCGATGCAGATTTCGCCGGGCACGCCGAGCGGGCATGGGCGCAGCTCGGCGTCGAGGATCCACACCTGGGTGTTGTCGATCGGATGGCCGATCGACACGCCGCGCGAGGCGACCACGTCGCGCTGCATGTTCCACACGGTCGACCACACGGTGGTCTCGGTCGGGCCGTACACGTTCCACAGCTGTTCGCAGCGGTCGAGCAGCTCGAGCGCCAGGCGCGGGCGCACCGGCTCGCCGCCGATCCAGCCCCGGAAGCCGGGCGCGCCGGGCCACTGGGCGTCGAGCAGCAGCTGCCACATGCCGGGCGTGGCCTGAAGGATGGTGACGTCTTCTTCCTCCAGCAGGGCGCGCAGGTGGTTGCCGTCCATGGCGGTCTCGCGCTGCACCATCACGATCTCGGCGCCGGCCGCGAGCGGCAGCAGCAGCTCGGCCACGGCGATGTCGAAGGACAGCGTGGTGACGGCCGCGATGCGGTCCGCCGCGCCGATGCCGGGCTCCACGCGCATCGACTGCAGCAGGTTGGCCACGCCGCGGTGCGGCACGCTCACGCCCTTGGGCTTGCCGGTGGAACCCGACGTGTAGATCACGTAGGCCGGGTCTTCGGCGCCGGCGTCGAGCTCGCCCGGCTCGAGCGCCGTTGCGGGGCCCTGTTGCCAGGCGGTGTCGCGGTCGATCTCGAAGATGTGCTGGCTCGCGTCGACACGCCACTGGCGCGGTGCCGTCGCGATGTCGGACGTGGTGAGCAGCAGGCCGAGCCGCGCGTCTTCGGCGTAGTGGTCGAGCCGCGCCTGCGGGAAAGCGGGGTCGAGCGGCACGTAGGCGGCGCCCGATTTCAGCACCGCCAGCAAGGCCACCAGCATGTCGGTGCCGCGCTCCAGGCACAGGCCCACGTGCTGGCCCCGGCCGATGCCGCGCTCGCGCAGCGCATGCGCCAGCCGGTTCGACTGCGCGTCGAGCTCGCCGTAGGTGCTGCGCCGCGCGCCGTCGCGCAGCGCCGGCCGCTCGGGGTGCAGCAGCGCGCGGGCCACGAAGCCGGCATGCGCCAGCGGGTCGCCAAGCAGCTCGGTGGGCGCGGGCTGCAGCGCGGCCAGCACCAGCGAGGCCTCGGTCGACAGCACCTCGAGCCGGCCGATGGCCTCGGACGGGTCGCGCGTGGCCGACCGCAGCACGCACTCGAACATGTCGAGCCAGCGCTGCACGCTGACTTCGTCGAACAGGCCGGTGTTGTACTGGGCCTCGATCACCAGCCCGCCTTCGAGCGGGCGCAGGTTCAGGAACAGCTCGAAGTTCTCGTACTGGCGCGGCACGGTGTCCTGCCTGACGGACAGGCCGACGAAGCTGTCGGTGCCGCTCGCCACGTCGGGGTCGACGTTGAACATCACGCTCACCAGCGGCAGCCGGCTGGCGTCGCGCTGCAGCGAGAGCTGGCCGAGCAGCGCGCCGTAAGTCAGCGACTGGTGCTCGAAGGCGTCGAGCACGGCGGTGCCGCATTCGCTCATGAGCGCGTCGAAGCGCAGGTGCGCATGTGCGTTCACGCGCAGCGGCAGCAGGTTGACGCAGTGGCCCACCAGGCCGGGCATGTCGCGCGCCAGCTGGCCCGAGGCCGGAATGCCGACCACGATGTCGTCCTGCCCCGTCAGCCGGTGCAGCGTGGCGACGAAGGCGCCGAGCAGGCCCGCGAACAGGCTGGTGCCGGCCTTGCTGCTGACCGAGCGCA
Source organism: Variovorax sp. PMC12 (assembly GCF_003019815.1). Classification (NCBI taxonomy): domain Bacteria; kingdom Pseudomonadati; phylum Pseudomonadota; class Betaproteobacteria; order Burkholderiales; family Comamonadaceae; genus Variovorax; species Variovorax sp. PMC12. The sequence goes on along the minus strand of NZ_CP027773.1, from coordinate 1,120,240 downwards.
TGGCGGTGACCAGGCGGCGGTCGAGCGTGCGTTCGGCACGCAGCGAAGTGAAGGTGCGCACGGCCGGGCGCGGGTGGTCCAGCGGCAGCTCCAGCACGGGCGGCGTGCCGCCCGAGAAGCGCTCCAGCCAGTAGTCCACGTGCTGCTGCATGTCGGGGTGCGCGGCTTCGGCGGCTTCCGCCGCGGCGAAGTCGGCATAGGACGGCGCGGCCTTCAGCCGCAGCCCCTGGCCGATCTGTTCGGCGTACAGGTGGCCCAGCTGCTCGGTGATGACCGCCCACGACCAGCCGTCGCACACCACGTGGTGGGCCGACATGACGAGTTCATGGTCGTCCTCGCCCAGGCGATACAGCACTGCCCTGAACAGCGGCCCGTGCTCGAGCGAGAAGGGCGTGCACACCGCCGCGTTGTGCGCGGAAGCCAGCACCTGTTCGCGCGATGGCGGGTCGAGCTTGGCGAGGTCCATCATGCCCATCGGCTCGGCCGGGGCCTGGCCGACCAGCATGCAGGTGCCGTCCGGCGAGATGGTGGCGCGCAGCGACTGGTGGCGCTCGACCAGCGCGGCCATCGCAAGGCCCAGCGCCTGCGCATTCAGCGGCCCGTGCAGGCGCAGCAGCACCGATTCGTTGTAGGCCAGCGAAGCCTCCGGGCTCAGCATGGCGCCGAGCCAGACTTCGCGCTGCGATTCGGTGGTCGGGATGACGCACTCGATGATCCCGCTGGTGGCGGGGCCCGTTCCGGTGTCGGTCTCGGGGCGCAGGACGGCGTTCATGCTGCGGCCTTTCCATTGACGTGGTGGGTGGATGCCTGCGCCTCTGGCACGTACCAGAAGGGCTGGCCGTCGACGTCGCGCGCCAGCACCGAGCCTTCTTCGGCCGGCTTGCGCACGTCGAAGCTGGTCACGACCGCGGCGCGGCGCGGCAGGAAGCCCGATTCCTGCATCTCCGCGACCGATTCCCTGAAGGCGCGCTGGATGAAGGCGATGTCCTCGGCGCTGTGCGCGCTGGTGAGGAAGCACGGGAAGTTGTCCAGAATGTGCACGCCGCGGCTGCGCATCATGGCGAACAGCAGGTCCTGCAGCGGGTGGTCTTCGAGCCAGCTCACGCGCCACAGCGAGCCGAAGTGGCGTATCTCGATCGGCGCGCCGACCTCCTTGCACCAGGCCGACATCTCCGCGGCCATGGCGCTGGTGCTGCCCGTGAGCCCGGCCTGCAGCGCGGGGCCGGCTTCCTTCAGGTGCAGGAGCGAGGCCTTGGCCGCCGCCAGCGCCAGCGGGTGGCGCACGAAGGTGCCGGCGAAGTAGGTCACGCCCACGCCGGGAATGGAGTCGTCGCCGTACTGCCAGGCGCCGCCGTCGAGCGCGTCCATGAACTCGCGCTTGCCCGCGATCACGCCCACCGGAAAGCCGCCGCCGATCACCTTGCCGTAGGTGGCGAGATCGGCGCGCACGCCGAACAGCTCCTGCGCGCCGCCCAGCGCGGTGCGGAAACCGGTGATGACCTCGTCGAAGATCAGCGCGCAGCCGCTCTTGGCGGTGATCTCGCGCAGCTCGTGCAGGAACTCGCGCGGCTGGAAGTCGGGCCGGCGGCTTTGCACCGGCTCGGCCAGCACGGCGGCCAGGTCGTCGGCGTTGTCGCGGATGAAGGCCAGCGCCTCCGGCGTGCCGTAGTCGAGCACGCGGATGTCGCCGAACATGCCGCTCATCACGCCCGGCGCGGCCGACAGGCCCTTGCCGCCCTTGCCGGCGCGCACCAGCACTTCGTCGAAGGTGCCGTGGTAGGAGCCGGTGAACACCACCACCGTGCTGCGGCCGGTGACGGTGCGCGCAATGCGCAGCGCCGCCATCACGGCCTCGGAGCCGGTGTTGCACAGGCCGGCGCGGTCGCTGCCCGTGAGCTCGCAGATGAGCGCGGTGACGTCGGCGGCCAGCGGATGCTGCGGGCCGATCTCGTAGCCCGCGTCGAGCTGCCTGCGCACGGCGTCCTGCACGAAGTCGGGCTGCCAGCCGAACATGTTCATGCCGAAGCCGTTGAGCGCGTCGACGTATTCGTTGCCGTCCAGGTCCCACATCTTCGAGCCCTTGGAACGCTCGATGACGATCTGGTAGGTGATCTCTTTGGTGACCGGGCGGAAGCCGTTGACCACGCGCGGGTCAGCCATGTGCGAGCGGTTGGCCTCGGTGAACTGCTTGCTCTTGATGGTGCGCTCGATGTAGCGGCGCATGAACGCCGCGAGCCGGGCCTTCTGGCGGCCGCTGGGCTCGGCCGTGCGCTGGGTGTGGATGCGGGCGATGGCGCCGAAGGCCTTGGCGACGTCGTAGCGCAGCGGCTCCTTCGACGGCGCGGGCTCTTCGGCGGCGGGTGCCGCCGCGACCGGTGCGGCGACGGCCGGCGCCTGCACTGCCTGCGGCATGACCGGCGCGGCGGGCGCCGTGCCCGAGAGCAGGGCGAGCTGCTGGCGCATCAATTCCATTTGCTGCGCAATCAGCTGGGAGATCGGGCTGGAGGCCGCGTTGCCGTGCATAGGTGCGTACGCCACCGGTGCGGGCGCCAGGGCTTGAACGGGCTGCTGCACCACGGGCGCTTCAGCCGCTGCAACGGGCGCCACGACCGGCGCGGCTTCGGGCGGCAGGCTCTCGCGCAGGAACGCGGAGAGCGCGTCGAAGCAGCGGTAGTTCTCCATCAGCTGCCTGAAGCTCAGGTTGACCTTGAAGTGCTTCTTGATCTGGGTGGCCGCCTGCGTCAGCGTGAGCGAATCCAGGCCGAGCTCGCCGAAGGGCGCATGGCCTTCCGCCTGCGCCATGTCGATGCCGGAGATGTCCTCGAACAAGGCGCGCAGGCGCGCATCGACGGGAGGGGAGGACGCGGAGGAAGGGAGAGGCGAGGTCGCTGCAGCTGTCACGATCGGCTCCAAAGGTGTGGGTGTGGCGGAAGGGGCGGGCGAGACTGAAAGAGGTGCGGCGGGGATCGCGGCGGTCGCGGCGATCCCGGCGGCTTCGGGAGCGGCGGCGATGTCGACCCAGAAGCGCTTGCGTTCGAACGGGCTGGTCGGCAGGCGCACCCGCTGGGCGCCGGTGCGGCTGGACAGGCGCGACAGCTCGACTTCCGCGCCGCAGGTCCACAGCCGGCCGACGGCCAGGCACAGCGTGCGGTGTTCGTCGGCGGGCTCGCCGTGCAGCAGCGGCACGGCAGCACTCGCGCCGTGCTGGCGGACCAGCGTGGAGAGGGTGTTGCGCGGACCGGCTTCGATGAAGAGCGGCTGCGCGGCGTGTTCCATCGCGGCGCGCACGGCCGGCGAGAAGCGAACGGTGCCGCGCAGGTGCCGTGCCCAGTAGGCGGGGCTGGTGGCTTCTTGCGCCTCCAGCAGCCGGCCGGTGAGGGTCGAGAAGATCGGCGTCTGTGGCGCATTCAGCGCCACCTGGCCCACCAGCGCCTCGAAGGGCGCGACGGCGCCGTCCATCATGGCGGAGTGGAAGGCGTGCGATGTCTGCAGCGCGCGGCATGCGATGCCTTCGGCTTCCAGCGTGGCCTGCAATGCGGCGATGGCCTCGAAGGAGCCGGCGGCGACGCAGGCCGTGGGGCCGTTCTCGGCGGCGAGCGAGAGCGAGGCGCCCAGCCTTTGCTCCAGCTCGGCCGCGCCGATGCGCACCGACAGCATCGCGCCCGCCGGCAGCGCCTGCATGAGCGCGCCGCGCCGGGCGACGAGCCGGGCCGCATCTTCGAGCCGCATGACGCCCGCGAGCACCGCGGCGACGAACTCGCCCACGCTGTGGCCCATCAGCGCATGGGGCCGCACGCCGGTGGCCAGCAGCCGCCGCGCGAGGGCGTATTCGATGGTGAAGAGCGCGGGCTGGGTGACGGCGGTGGGCGACAGCGCCTTCGGGTCGTCCGAGAACATGCGCTCGCGCAGGTCGAAGCCGGTGGCGCCAGCCATGGCATCGATGCAATCGTCGAAGGCGGCTGCGAACACCGGGTCGGCCGCGTGCAGCAGCCTGCCCATGCCGGCGTACTGCGCCCCCTGGCCCGGGAACATCAGCACCGGCTGCGGCGCGCGCGAGGCAAGCCGGCCGCTGGCGCGCCAGGGCGAATCGGCGGCACGCAGCGCCTCGATGGCCTGCACCGTGTCGGCCGCCACCACCACGCGGCGGAAGGCGTGGGCCTTGCGGCCGACCGCCAGCGTGTGGGCCACGTCGGCCAGCGGCTGTTCGGCATGCGCCTGCAGGTGCGCCGCGAGCTGCTCGGCGGCAACGGCCAGCGCAGCCTCCGAGCGTGCCGACAGCGGCAGCACCTGTTCGCCGGTGGCGATGGGCGATGCCGGCCGCGGCGGCGCTTCCTCGACGATGACGTGCGCATTGGTGCCGCCCACGCCGAAGGAGCTCACGCCCGCGCGGCGCGGCAGGTCGACGCGCGGCCACGGCTGCAGGCTGGCGGTCACTTGGAAGGGCGTGCGTGCGAAGTCGATCGCCGGGTTGGGCGTCTCGAAGTGCACCGTCGGCGGGATCTGCCCGTGGTGCAGCGCCAACGCCGTCTTGATGAGCCCCGCCGCGCCGGCGGCCGTGACCATGTGGCCCACGTTGCTCTTGAGCGAGCCCAGCGTGCAGTAGCCGAGCGCGTCGGTGTGCTCGGCGTAGGCCACGGCCAGTGCCTCGACCTCGATCGGGTCGCCCATCGGCGTGGCGGTGCCGTGCGCCTCCACGTAGGAAATGCTGCGCGCATCGACCTCGGCCGCCGCCAGCGCGGCGCGGATCACCGCCGCCTGGCCGTCCACGCTGGGCGCGGTGAAGCTGGCCTTGGCGCCGCCGTCGTTGTTCACGCTGGCGCTGCGCAGCACGGCGTAGATGGTGTCGCCGTCGGCCTGCGCGTCGGCCAGGCGCTTGAGCAGCACCACGGCCGCGCCGTCGCTGAAGACGGTGCCCTGGGCCTTCGCGTCGAAGCTGCGCGTGTGGCCGTCGGGCGAGAGCATCGAGCCCTCGTTGTAGAGGTAGCCGCTGCGCGGCGGGCAGGTGACCGATGCGCCGCCCGCCAGCGCCATGTAGCACTGGCCGGTGCGCAGCGCGTGGAAGGCGTGGGCCACGGCCACCAGCGAGGTCGAGCAGGCGGTGTGCACGCTGACGGCCGGGCCGGTGAGGTTGAGCCGGTTCGCCACCCGCGTGGTGATGTAGTCCTTCTCGTTGGCCAGCATCACCTGGAATTCGCCGACCGGTTCCACCAGGTCGGGCCGGGTGCTTACATGGCGCTGGAAGTAGGTGGCGTTGTACATGCCGGCATACACGCCGACCGGGCCGGGCGCGGCGTCGGGCACGTAGCCGGCGCGCTCCAGGCATTCCCAGCAGATCTCGAGGAACACCCGCTGCTGCGGGTCCATGAGCTGGGCTTCCTTGGGGCCGATGCCGAAGAAGGCGGCGTCGAAGTTCTCGATGCCGTCGATCACGCCGCGTGCGCGAACATAGGACGGATCGCTGCGCAGCGCCTGGCTCACGCCGGCGTCGAGCGTGGCGTCGTCGAAGAAGGTGATGGTGTCGCGGCCGGCAACGAGGTTGTCCCAGAACTGCTCCACGTCGGCGGCACCGGGAAAGCGGCCCGCGGTGGCGATGAGCGCGACCGCGTCGGAAGCCGGCGCGGCGGCGTGCGGGGCGGACGGCTGCGATGCCGCCTGCACGGATGCCTCCGCCGGGGGACGCAGCCGTGCGGCCATTGCCTTCGGCGTCGGGTCGCGGAAGAACAGGTTGGTCGACAGCGGCAGCGCGGTGTCGCGCTTCAGCTCGCCCAGCACCTGCAGCACCAGCAGCGAATCGCCGCCGAGGTCGAAGAAGTTGTCGTTGCGCCCGACCTTGTCGATGCACAGCGCGCGCGCGAAGGCTTCGCACACCTGCTGCTCGACGGCGTCATGCGGCTCCTCGTAAGGCTGCGAAAGCTCGGGGCGGCCGGCGGCGGGCTCGGGCAGCGCGCGGCGGTCGAGCTTGCCGTTGGGCGTGACGGGCAATTGATCGAGCCAGACCTGCGCCGAAGGCACCAGCGCCGCGGGCAGTCGGGCCGCGAGGTGCGTGCGCAGCGCCTGCCACGACAGCTTCGGGCCGCGGGCCACGAGGTACGCCACCAGGCGCAGCTGGCCATCGGCATCGGGCCGGGCAACCACCGCGCAAGACTGCACCCCGGAGTGGGCGAGGACGGCGGCTTCGATCTCGCCGGTCTCGATGCGGTGGCCGTGGATCTTGACCTGGCCGTCGCGGCGGCCGATGAATTCGATGGTGCCGTCGGGCAGCCAGCGCGCGAGGTCGCCGGTGCGGTAGAGCCGGTCGGCCGGACCGCCGAAGGGATCGGGCACGAAGCGGTCGGCGCTGAGTTCGGGCTGGCGCAGGTAGCCGCGCGCCAGCCCGTGGCCGCCGATGCACAGCTCCCCGACCAGGCCGGAGGGCAGCAGCGCCATCGAGGGGCTCAGCACGCGCAGCACGGTGTCCTTGATCGGGCGGCCGAGCGGCACGGAGCGGGTGTCTGCGGGCAGCGTCGGCGCGATGCGGTGGGTGGTCGCGAAGGTGGTGCACTCGGTCGGGCCGTAGCCGTTGCTCAGGGCCAGGCCGGGCAGGGCGGCGAGCGCGCGCCGCACGTGGGGCACCGAGAGCGCCTCGCCGCCGGTGAACAGGTGGCGCAGGCCCGCGAGGTGGGCCGGGTCATCGTCGATCACCGCGTTGAACAGAGCGGCCGTGAGCCAGGCGGTATGCACGTCGTGGCGCGCGATGGTGCGGGCCAGGCCGGCACCGGTGGGCACGCGCTCGTCGTGCACCACGCAGCAGCCGCCGTTGAGCAGCGGACCCCAGATTTCAAGGGTGGCCGCGTCGAAGCCCAGCGGCGCGGCATGCAGCATGGCGCGGCCGGGCGCGAGCTCGACATAGTCGACGCCGACCACCAGCCGCAGGATCGAGCGGTGGCAGATCTCGATGCCCTTGGGCGTGCCGGTCGAGCCCGAGGTGTACATGACGTACGCAACCGACTCGCCGTCGATGGCCGGCTCATTCCATGAACTGCGATCTTCGTTGTCCAAGGCATCGTCGAGCAGCAGAGCGCGTTGTTCGGCCGGCACGAGGTGGCGAAAGGCTTGCGCCGTGATCACGTGGCGGGCCTGCGCCTCCGCGAACATGTAGGCGATCCGCTCGGGCGGAAAGTCGGTCGGCACGGGAACGTAGGCGCCGCCCGCCTTAAGGATGCCGATCAGCGCCACGACGGCGCCCAGCGAGCGGTCGAGCAGCAGGCCGACGCCGTCGCCGCTTCGCACGCCCAGCTGCTGCAGGTGGCGCGCGAGCTGGTCGGAGCGGCGGTCGAGTTCGGCGTAGCTCATCCGCACGTCGCCTTCGGCGACCGCGATGGCCTCGGGGGCGGCGGCGGCCTGGCGGCGGAACATGCCGGTGACGGTGAGCGTGCGGTCGAGCGCCGACGGTGGCGTGTTCCAGCGGACGAGCTGGTCGTGGCTGTCGGCGACGGGCAGGGTGCGGATGTCGTCCAGCGCGGCATCGGGGCGGGCCAGCAGATCGGCGGCGGTGTCGGCGAGTGCGGCCAGCAGGCGCTCGGCGCAGGCCATGTCCATCAAGGCCGCCGCCACATCCATATGCAGGGAGCCGGAGGCTTCGTCCAGCCAGAGGCGCAGGCGGGCGTCGGGTTCGGCCGTGTCGGCGGCATCGCGCAGCCACAGCGAGACGGGCGGCTGCGCGCCGGTGGCGGCAGCACTCGCCGCGCGACGGGCGGCATCGAGTTCCGCGATCCAGGCGCCCGCGGGGCGGGTGGCGTCGAAGGCCACGGTCGTGGACGTGTGCAACGCCTTGGCGCCTGCCAGTTCGTGCAGCACCGGCCAGAGCACGCCGAGCCACCGCGACTGCAGCAGCAGCCACGCGCCGGCAAACAGGGTGTCGGGCAACTGGCCACCGGTTGCGGACGCCTGTGCCCGGCGTTGCATGAATTCGGGTGCGAGGGGCATGGAGACGGCGTGCCGCCCGCCCGGCGTTTCCGGGTTCGCCCGCGGCACGAACAGATCTTCCAGAAGCGTGTCTGGAGCGCTGCGCCGTGACGTCGAAACAGATTGAATTTCCATGTAATTACCCGAAAAGAAATACGATGGAACCAATTGAATAGGCCGAATGGCCAGTGACTCAATTGAGGCTTTGAATTTGCACCCTGTGTTTTTTCGTGTCTCGATCCTAGGGTGTTTCCCCAAGCCGATGTGGGTACTTTCGATCTACGTTACAGATTGACATAGTTATTTCTGAAACGTACTACCGCAACTGTCCAGTCCTGGGTAACTGATGCGCCGTTTAGGGCAAAAGCAGGTGATGGGGCACCCCTCCGGGCGCCGGCAGGCGCGCTCCGAAGCGGGGTACTCATGGGGATGCCGAGAGGGAGAGGGCGCCGGATCGGCCGCAGCGGCGAGAGCGTCAGGGAGACCAGCGCAAGGCACCGCCCACAGAGGGAGAGATGCGGAAAACGCACCGCACGCACGCTCGCAAAATGAAACCCCGCCCTAAAAGCAGGCTGTTATTAATTGGTGGAGCGTGTAACCGAATAAAAAACCGCTGTACAACACAGAAAAACGAACAAAACTCAATGGGGCATACGCACATGCGCGGAAGCAATATTTGAAAGCCTCCAATGCTCAACGACATCTTATTACCCGATGTAGTTCTCCAGCGCCGCGGTCTCTATTACGAGTCGGTTATTCCGAACAATTCGCCTGGATTGACCGCCAATGCCATTTATTTCGGCAATGAGGCTTGGGCCAGGGAATATCTGGACTTCTGCCATCGCGATGCGCATTTCAGGAGCCGTTGGCTCGCAGCGGGCGGCGACTGGACGGACAAGGTGGTCATCGACCTCGGTTGCGGCCCCGGCAATGTCTTTGCCACGCTCGGCGGCAAGCCCAGGATGCTGGTCGGCGTCGACGTGGCCGGCGGCTCGCTGGAAATGGCTTCGCGCCTGGGTTACACGGCGGTGCTGGCCGATGCCGCGCATACGCCGTTCCGTTCGCGCGTGGCGGACATCGTGGCCATCAATGCTTCGCTGCACCATTGCGACGACATGACGGCGGTATTGAGCGAAGGCGCGCGGCTGGTGAAACCCAATGGCCTGCTCATTACCGACCACGACCCGCAATTGACCGCATGGGATTACAAGGGCCTGGCGAAATGGATGTGGGACGCGCGCCTGTGGATCTACCGGGTAACGCGGCACGGCTTTCACAAGACCGGCAGCCAGCAGTCCTGCGGGCTGCAGACCGAACTGCACCACCGCCCCGGGGACGGCGTGACACACGAACTGTTCAGGCGAACGCTGGAGCCGCTGGGGTTCGAGGTCCGCATCCATCCCCACAACCACCAGATCGGCGCCCAGGCCCTGGAAGGCGAGGTCGGCCCGGCGCAATGGAAATACCGCATGGGCAACCGGCTGTCGGGCCGCGACCCGCGCGCGCCCGACAGCGCGCTGTCCCTGATGTGCATCGCCAGGCGCAGCATGAACTGACAGCGCGCAGCCGCCGCCGTCCAGCCCCGGGCGCGACGGGCCTTCAGCCACTGCTGGTAGGCTCGAACGTCTTCAGGAAAAAAGGAACGGCTAGTGGTTGTGACAGGCAGGAACTGGTGCGCGGTCATCGCGCTGATCGCGGCATTGACGCTCGCGGCGTGCTCCACGACGAAAGCCCCGGTGGCGGGCCCCGGCGAATATGTGGTCCAGCCCGGCGACACGCTCTACCGCATCGCCTCCAGGATCGGCCGCTCGCCCGGCGACATCGCCCGCTGGAGCAATCTCCAGGACCCCGACCGCCTCGAAGCAGGGCAGGTGCTGCGCGTGGCACCGCCGGGCGGTGCCTCGGCGCCTTCGCCGGATGCATCCGCGCCGCCGCCACTGCCGAGGGCCGGCGGTGCCGACCGCCAGAGGCCGCCGCCGCGTCCCGCCGCGCGCGAGCCCGACCCTGTCGTTCCGCCAGCCGCCCGGCGCAGCGACTGGGGCTGGCCCGCGCAGGGCCAGGTCGTGGCGGGCTTCAACGGCTCCAGCAACAAGGGCATCGACATCGGCGGCAACACAGGCGACCCGGTGGTGTCCATCGGCAACGGCTCGGTGGCCGTCACAGAGACGCTGCGCGGCTACGGCAGCGTGCTCATGGTCGACCACGGCGGCTCCTACATGTCGGTCTATACCAATGTGCGTTCGGTGCTGGTGAAGCAGGGCCAGCGCGTGCAGCGGGGCCAGAAGATCGCCGAGATCGGCACTGCCGATGCCGGCCACCCCAAGCTGCACTTCGAGATCCGCTACCGCGGCAAGGCCGTCGACCCCCGGCAGTACCTGCCGGCGCGGTAGGCGGGCAGGGCATTTCGACCGAAAGTTATCCCACGGATTGGGGATGTTCCCGGTGCCCCGGAGGGCGCAGACTCGCGCCCTCATTCGTTTAGGGGGTACTACATGGATCTCACGTACTGGTTGCTCGTCGGCACGTTGCTGGCGCTGCTTCCCGCTGAATGGTTTTTGCTGGTTCCGTTCAGCCTCGGCTGGCAGCCCTTGCGCGAGCAGATCGCAGAGCAGGTCGCGCGTTCCGTGGCGCTGGCCGATGAATGCGCGGGGCCGTTCGACAGGCCCACCATCTCCTTCTGAAAGCGCGCGCCTTCGCCAGGAGGCCCCATCCCCCGTGTCGCCGCGTATCGCGGGCATCTAAGATGCTCGATGTTTTTGAGACGACCGGAAGACGCGAGAGGCAAAGGGAGGGCCACGCATGATTTCTTTGCTCCATACCGCGGACTGGCAGATCGGCCGCGTGTTCTCGCAGTTCGAGCCCGACGACGCCGCGGCGCTGTTCGAGGCCCGCTTCAAGGTGGTCGAGCGGCTGGCCGCCATTGCCAGCGAACGTGCCGTCGATGCGGTGCTGGTGGCGGGCGACGTGTTCGACCTGCAGACGGTTTCCGACAAGACCATCCGCCGCATGTTCAACGCGATGCAGGGCTTTGCGGGGCCGTGGCTGCTGATTCCCGGGAACCACGACTCCGCGCTCGGCGAATCGGTCTGGAGCCGCGCCGCCCGGCTCGGCGCGGTGCCATCAAACGTGGTCTGCTGCCTGGAGCCGGTGCCGCGCACCGTGGCCGGCAAGTTCACGCTGCTGCCCGCACCGCTCACGCAGCGCCATACCTATGGCGACCTGACCGACTGGTTTGCGTCGGCCTCGGTCGAAGAAGAAGGCCTGCCGCGCATCGGGCTGGCGCACGGCTGCGTGCAGGGCATTCTTTCGGAAGACATCGACTCGGCCAACCCCATCGCGGCGGACCGCGCGGCGCAGGCCCGGCTCGACTACCTCGCGCTGGGCGACTGGCACGGCACGCGCCAGACCGACGAACGGACCTGGTACGCGGGCACGCCCGAGACCGACCGCTTTCGCGCCAACGACTCCGGGCAGGCGCTGCTGGTGACCATCGCCGGCGCCGGCGCGTTGCCCGAGGTCGAGCCGGTGCGCACCGGCCAATATGCATGGCAGCAATGGGAGCCGCGCCTGTCCGTGGCTTCCGACATCGACGAGCTGGTGGAAAAGCTGAACCTCGTGGGCGCCAACGATGTGCTTCAGTTGCGCGCGCAAGGCAGCTGCGACCTCGGCGGCCACCACAGGCTCGGCGCCGCGCTCGACGCAGCACGCGCCCGGGCCCGCGCGCTGGTGTGGGACGGCGAGGCGCTGCGCCTCGAACCGACCGAGGAAGACATCCAGGCCCTGCATGCCGACGGTTTCGTTGGCGAGGCCCTGCAAGACCTGCGCTCACAGCAGGACGGCGCCGATGCCGAACTGGCGCGCGACGCGCTGCTGACGCTGGCCCGCATCCTCGACGCGCAGGCACCGCGCGCGGGAGCCGCCGCATGAGCATGAAGCTGCAACGCCTTCGCATCGAGAACTTCAAGCTGTTTCGGGCGCCGCTGGAAATCGATGGCCTCACCGACGGGCTGAACCTGTTCGCGGCGCCCAACGAGTCGGGCAAGTCCACCGTGGCCGAAGCGATTCGCGCCGCGTTCTTCGAGCGGCACCGCTCCAGCGCGGTGGAGCATCTGCGGCCGTGGGGCGAAAGCTCGGCGACGCCCACGGTCGAACTCGATTTCGAGCTCGACGGCAAGCCCTGCCGCCTGACCAAGGCCTTTCTCGGCAAGAAGCGCTGCGAACTCAGCATCGACGGCAAGGCGATGGACGGCGCGGTGGCCGAAGACCATCTGGCGGCGCTGCTGGGGTTCAAGTTTCCGGGCAAGGGCGCGAGCACGCCGGAGCACATGGGCATTCCGGGGCTGCTGTGGATCCGGCAGGGCACCTCGCACGACATCTCGAGCGCGGTGGGCTTCGCGAGCGACCATCTGCGCAATGCGCTGGGCGAATCGCTGGGCGAGCTGGCGTCGAGCAATGGCGATGCGGTGCTGAAAGCGGTGGAAAGCGAGCGCAACGAGCTGCTCACGCCCGCCGCGGGCACGCCGCGTGGCGCGTATGCGGATGCGATCAGGCTCAGGGATGAGCTCGACAGCGAACTGAAGCGGCTGCGTGTCGACATCGAGGCCTACCAATCGGGCGTCGACCGCCTTTCAAGCCTGCGCCGCGACCATCAGCGCGACGAGTCAGCGCGCCCCTGGGCCGCGTTGCGCGAGCAACTCGCCGGTGCGCAGCAGCGCCTGGACGAGGCCAAGGGGCTGGCGGACCGCAAGGCCGCGCAGGACGCCGCGCTGCGCCAGGCCACGGTGCAGGTCAACGCCTTGCGCACCCAGTTGCAGGCAATGGAGCGGGAAGAATCGACCGTCGTGCAGCGCGAAAAGAATCTGCAGACGGTGAGGGAAGGCCTCGCCAAGGCCCTGGAAGAACTGCAGGCCTGGGAGCCGCGCCACGCAGCGGCGGCGCAGGCCGACTCGGCTGCACGGGAAGCCCTGCGGCTTGCGCGCCAGGCGGCGGCACGCACCGCACAGGAAAGAGCCGTCGAAGGCGTGGCAGAACAACTCGCGGCCCTCACGCAAAGCCACGCGAAGGCGAAGGGTGAGCAGGACAAGGTCACGCGGCTGCAAGCCGAAGCGCAGTCGCTCGCTGTGCCGGATGGCGAACTCAAGCGCCTGCAGCGCTGCGCGGACACGCTGCGCACCGCGCAGGCCAAGCTGGATGCGGTGGCCACGGCACTGGAATTCGACCTGTTGCCCGGCGCCGATGTGCGCGTGGCGGGCGCGGCGGTGTCAGGGTCGACGCGCCAGACCGTCATCGCGCGCACCGGCATCGACATCGCGGGTGTCGGCCGCATCACGGTGCTGCCGGGCGGCGCCGACCTGGAAGGACTGGCCATCGAGCGCGATCGCGCGCGTGACGAACTGGCCGAGCGGCTGCAGGCCTTGCGCGCCGAAAGCGTGGCGGCCGTCGAAGAGCGTGAACGCCTGCAGGCATCGCGCAAGAGCGAAGCCGCGGCGGCGGTGGCTGTATTGGCTGCGTTGGCGCCCAAGGGCCTGAGCGCATTGGCCGCCGACATCGCATTGCGCGAAGCACGGCTCGTGGAAGCCCGGCAGGTGCTGCAGGCGATGCCGGCATCGACCGATGCGCCGGCAACCCCGATTGCGCAGGCAGAGTCGGAGGAGGGCGCCGCCCGCGCCGCGCTGTCGGATGCCTCCGCCGCGCTGAACGACGCCAAGGTCGCGGCCGGCAACGCGCGTGAGCAGGTAAACGCCGCCGAGGCCGAGCTTGCCGCCGTGAAGGCCACCTTGAGCGATCCGCAGCGCGCCGGCCGCAAGGCCGATGCCGGCGCGGCGCTGACCGACGCGCTGGCGCAGCATTCGGCCATCCAGGACAAGGTCGGCGAACTTGCGCAGCAACTGCAGACCGTCAACCTGCCCGTGCTGTCGCAGGACGTGGAGCGGCTCGAACGCAGCGTGAAGCAGGCCGAGGCTGCGCACAGCCAGCGTGCGAACGACATCACCCGCCTCGAGGTGGAGCTTCAGGTGAAGGGCGCGGCGGGCCTGGAAGAAGCCGCGTCCGAGAAGCAGCGCGAACTCGACCACGCCACGCGCCGGTGCGCGGAATTCGAGCGCCGCTCGAAGGCGCTCGACCATCTGCTCAGGCTGCTGCGCGAAAAGCGATCGGCCCTGGCGCGCCGTCTTCGGGCGCCGCTGCAGAAGCACCTCGATCACTACCTGCAGATCCTGTTTCCGGGGGCGCAGGTGGAAGTCGGCGAAGACCTGTCGCCGGGCCGCATCACCCGCCAGGGCCTGCGCGGCGCACAGAGCGGCGAGTTCGAAGAGCTGAGCGTCGGCGCGCGCGAGCAGATGGGCGTGGTCGCCCGGCTGGCCTATGCCGACCTGCTGAAGGAAGCGCGCAAGCCGACCCTGCTGATCCTCGACGACGCGCTGGTCAACACCGACGAAGAGCGCCTGAAGCAGATGAAGCGCGTGCTGTACGACGCGGCGACGCGCCACCAGATACTGGTGTTCAGCTGCCACCCGGAGGCCTGGCGCGACCTTGGCGTGGTGGCGCGGAGCATTCCGTAGAGCGCCGCTTTTTCGCGCTCAGGCGATCAGCAGCCGCTCGCAGGCTTTGCGCAACGGCACCAGGGCGGGCAGCGTGCGCGCCTTGGCGTCGGTGACGATCGCGTCGATGTCTTCCGTGCTTGCATAGGTCACGCGGCTGGCCTGGCCGATCTTGGCGTGGTCGGCCAGCAGCACCAGTTGCTGGGCCTGTTCGGCCATGGCGCGGGCCACCGCCGCCTCGTGGTGCTCGAAGCTCATGGCGCCGTGCCTGGCGTGCAGTGCCACGGGCGACAGCATCGCCACGTCGGCGCGGTAGCGGCGGATGGCCTCCACCGTGATGTCGCCGCAGGTGGCCTGCGTCTTCACGTCGATCTCTCCGCCCAGCAGGATGGTCTTGTTGCCGGTCAGCCGGCCCTCGCTGGAACCTTCGAGCTTGAGCGCGATGCTCAGCGAGTTGGTGATGACCGTCATGCCGCTCAGCGCGGCAATTTCTTCCGCCAGGATCGACATGGTGCTGCCCGCGTCGAGGAACACCGTCTGCCCCGGTGCCAGCAGCGTGACCGCAGCCTTGGCGATGGCGCGCTTCTCGCGCTGCCGCGCCACCAGCCGCACGGCCAGGGGCGGCTCGGGCTCCACGCCGGTGGCTATGGCGCCACCGTGCACGCGCCGCAGTTCGCCCAGTCCCTCCAGCTCGAGCAGGTCACGGCGCACGGTCTCGCGAGACACCGCAAGGTCCTGCACGATGCGGTCGACGCTGAGTCGGGAGAAAGTGGCCAGCAGGCTGCGGATGCGCAGGAATCGTTCTTCTTGAAGCATTGAAACGCTGTGGTGAAAAGAAGGAGCGGCGCCATTGTGCCTACCACCGGTGCGTTGCCGACGGGAAGACAAGCGGCCCCGCGGGGCGAAGCCGCCGTCGGCATCAGAGGTCGGCCATGCCCATCGCAGGATCGCTCACCGAGTGCTTGCCGGTTTCCACGCGGCCCGCGAAGCGGCGGTAGTAGCTGGCATCGGCGTCGCACGTGACCGCAAAGTCGTACCAGCAGCCGCTGCCCGACAGGTCCCAGTGCTGCTCGGCGACGGTGCCGCCATTCACCGTGGCGGTCCACGGGCCGTCGTCGCGGTAGGCCTTGGCACGGATGGTGAACTTGCAGGCGTTCTTGCCGCCGTTGAGCATCTTCAGGTAGACGTTGCCGTTGGCGATGTCGTAGCACACGCGAACCTCGGGCACCGCCACGTCGCGCGCGCGCAGCGTGTTGAGGTTGCCCTTGAAGTGGCGGTGGTAGCCGTTGGGGCCGAGCACCCAGAGGTCGTAGAAGCCGCTGTTGTCGGCCACCGGGTTCCAGGTGTCGTCGAGGGTCTTGCCGGCTTCGACCATGTAGCGGCGCGGCAGCAACCCGAGGTTGAGCTTGTCGTACACATGGAACACGGCGGCCGCCTTGCCGGTATTGGCGAACAGCAGCTGCAGCTTGCCGTTGACGACGTCGCTGCGCGCGCTGGTGTGAAGCTCGTAGGGCAGGGCGCGCGAAGGGCGCGTGCCCGTCGCCTGGCGGGGCAGTTGCGGATCGAGCGGTACCGCGATCTGCGGCAGGGCCTGCTGGTCGGCACGCAGCTGGTTGGCCTGGTCCTTGGTCTTGCGTCCGGCCAGTACCGGCAACGCATCGTTGTTGGGCGAGACGAAGTTGAAGGCGCTGGTCAGATCGCCGGCGATCGCGCGGCGATACGGCGAAATGTTCATCTCCTTGACCCCGAAGCGCGCCTCGAGGAAGCGCAGCACCGAGGTGTGGTCGAACACCTGCGAATTGACCCAGCCGCCGCGGCTCCACGGCGAGATGACATACATCGGCACGCGCGGTCCGGGACCGTAGACGCGACCGTCCGAAGGCACGGTGGTGCTGCCGACCAGCGGGTACGTATGGCGCTCGAAGGCCACGTCGGCATCGGACAGCGTGGTCTTGCCGGCGACGGCGCCCTTGGGGTTGGTGGGGTCGATCAGCGAAGGTGCCGACGGCGAGGGCATGTGGTCGAAGTAGCCGTCGTTCTCGTCGAAGTTGACGATGAACACCGTCTTGCTCCAGACGTCGGGGTATGCGGTGAGCGCGTCCAGCACCTCCTGGATGTACCAGGCGCCCTGCACAGGGCTCGAAGGGCCGGGGTGTTCGGAGTAAGTGGCAGGCGCGACGATCCACGACACCTGCCGGAGCTTGCCGTTGGCCACGTCCTGCTTGAAGGTGCCGAGGAAGCCGCCGTCCGGCATGGTGTTGGCTACACCCTTGTAGAGCGGGTTGCCCGCGTCGTCGCTGGCGGGGTCGTAGGCAGGCACGGTCTGGCCGGCGGGCGGACTGGCGTCGCCGTCATAGCGCATGTCGTTCTTGCCGGAGAGCTTGTTGGCCACGCGGTACTGCTGGAAGCCGTGCAGCGGGTTGTCGGTGTAGTTGTCGGGCAGGTTCTGGTAGACGATCCAGCTGACCTTGGCTTCTTCCAGGCGCTCGGGATAGGTCTTCCAGTTGCAGCCGAACTTGGTGGAATCGACATTGGGATTGCTCGTCGGGTCCCACGGCTCCCTGAGGTTCTCCCAGGTGTTGTCGATCGAGGCCGTGCCCGCAAGGCCGGTGCCGACCTGGCCGGAGGGGCCGTTGGTGCCGGTCCAGTGGAAAAGACGGTTCGAGTTGGTGCCCGTGTGCATGCCGCAGTGATAGGCGTCGCAGATCGTGAAGGCGCTGGCCAGCGCGTACTGGAAAGGGAGCTCGGCTTCCATGAAGTAGCCCATCGACGCGGTGTTCTTGTAGCGCGGCCACTGGTACATGCGTCCGCCGTCCCAGGCGTTCTGCGCATCGCCCCAGCTGTGCGGCGTGCCGCTCACGCGCTGCGCGTTGCCCTTGCTCTGGTCGAGGTGGTAAGGCAGCACGGGCTTGCCGTTGGCATCGCTCTGCTGCCAGACATTCATGCCCTTGGGCAGCGGAATGGTGAAGCGGTCGCCGAAACCGCGCACGCCCATCAGCGTGCCGAAGTAGTGGTCGAACGAGCGGTTCTCCTGCATCAGGATCACGACGTGCTCGACGTCCATGATCGTGCCGGTCTTGTTGTTGGCCGGAATGGCCAGCGCTCGGCGAATGCTGGGCGGAAAGGCGGTCAGCGCGACGGCGGCGAGGCCCGACGAGGCGGTGCCCTTGAGGAAGTTGCGGCGTGAATTCGTCATGTGTTGTTCTGTGGTTTGGTTGCGTTCAGGGCGCGCAGCGCATCTCGGGCTTGACGCTGGTGTCAGGCTGCGCAGCCGGCGGCGTGGGCGTCACGGCGATGGGCACGCCACTACCGCCGCCTCCGTTGTTGCCGCCACCGCAGGCGGAAAGCACGCAGGCCAGGGCCAGCGCCGGGATCAGCCGTGGGGCCAGTGAAAGAAGTTGCATGGGAATGCTCTCTTGTGTCGTGTGTGGAGTGAGTGAGGCGGGATGGGTCAGGGCGCCAGCGTCGACAGGGGACGGGCGGCCTGGTAGATGCTCTTGATCTCGTCCGCGGTGAGCGCGCGGTTCCAGATCGCGAAGTCGTTGAAGTCCATGGCGCCGCGCGGTGCGCTGGTGCCTGCGCGCTTGTAATAGAGGCCGGTGCCGTCCTCGTTCAGGCCAATGCCGTTCTTGAGGCCGCCGAGCTTGGCGACCAGCGCGGCCGACAGGGCCACGCCGCCGGTCTGCACGCCCTTCGCGGGATCGATGGCGTAGCCCTTCATCGCGAGTCCCGACTTGTCGATGACCATCGCCACGTAGGCCCATTGGCCGGCGCTCAGGAAATGGGCGCCGCTGATTTCTCCGCGCGAACCGCCCAGGCCTGTGTTGAACCGCAGCTCGCAGTTGCCGAACATGCCGATGGCGATGCCCTCGTTGCTGCCGCTGTCGTAGTTCTTGTTGGCGATGACCGATGCGCCGTAGCCCACCCCCTGGCTGCAGGTGGCGTCGGTGCGCATCCAGAAGCCGATGGTGAAAGCGGTGACCGCGGGATCCGTCGTCACGTCGTTGGTCTGCATCAGTCGATAGCCCGACATGCCGGCCGCATTCACGATGCGGTTGTCCACGCGCAGTGCCTTGGCCTTGAAGCTGGGCTTGAAGCCATCGTCGTCCACCAGCGAACCCGCGGCGGCGTCCACGGCCCAGGGCGCGAGCGTCGATGCGCCGGTCTTGACGTCCAGTGCGGGCAGCGCGTCGAGCGGGTAGTAATTGACCAGGCCGTTGAGCAGCGACGGCGGCAGCGGCACAGGCTTGACGGCGGTGATGGCAAGCGAGGTGTCGCCCGCGACCACCGTATAGAGATAGCTGAAGTTGCTGTCCTTCACGCCCTGGAGGGTGTCGGTGAACGTCGTGCTGGCTGCGGGCAGGGTGGCGACCGGCTTGCCGTCGCGCAGGATCTGCACCGGCACATTGGTGGTGCCGGCCAGCTTCCACGAGAGCTCGACGCTGTCCCTGTCGGCACCGATGCCGGCGGAAAGCTCGCGGATGCTCGTGGCGCCTTGCAGCGCGATGCCGCTCCACGCGTAGTTCGCCGGTGCCGGCGTGACGCCCAGGTGGCGCAGCACGGTCGGTGCGATGTCGGTGGCGGCGGCCAGGCGCAGCAATGTGCCGTCGGTGGGCGCGGCCGTGTCGACCGCGGGCAACGCCGGAAGGGTCTTGTTGCTGGCAATGAACACGGTCTTGTCGGCAATGCCCTGCAGACCGGCGCTGGTGCCGAATGCATCGAGCCCGTGGCCCGTGGTGAGGATCACCAGCCAGTCTTCCTTGGAGTCGTTCGCGGTGCGTTGAGAGATGCGCGCGAGCAGCTTGCCGACGGCGGCGGAGGTGTCGGAGATGGCGCGTTGATAGTCCACGCCCTTCAGGCCGCTGTTTGCAACCACGGCGGCCGGCGCGCCGTATTGCGCCACCAGCAGGTCGTAGCCGGCGTCGATGAGTTGAGAGGTGCGCTCCGTCACGCAGGCATCGGCGCCCGCGCAGTCGACGGCGGCGTCGATTGCCCCGGGCTCGTTGCCCAGCAGAGCAGGGTAGAGCGCATTCGCGGTGACCGCGCCGGTCTTGTAGCCAGCCGAGGCGTTCTGCTTGGCGACGGCGAAGATCGAAGGCGCGAGCTTGGCGTCGATGCGCTGGGCGCCGCCGTTGCCGCGCACGCCGTGGCGATTGGCCCAGGTGCCCGTCAGCAGCGTGGCCCACCCCTGGCTGTCAAAGGTGGGTTGCTCGCTGAGCGTGCCCACCATGCCGCCGGTCCATGCGGGAGCGATGCGAAGCGACTGCAGCGCGGGCGCCTTGCCCTGTGCGACTGCATCGCGCAGCGCCGCATGGGTAAGGCCGTCGATCTCCACCACCAGCGCCTTCGGGCCGCTCTTGCCCTGGTTGGCCGAGGGAGCCGGCGTGCTGCCGGAGACCGGCGGAATGAATGCGCTCCCACTGCCTGCGCCGCCCCCGCCGCAGCCGGAAAGCAAAAAGACAGTGGCGGCCCCCAAAGCCGCAAGCCCGCTGCTTGCGGTCGTTCCTCTGATCATGTCGTTCCCTCAAAAAGTTGAAATTCGTCCGCGACCTGAAGTGCGTTTGCTCGTGCTTGGGCGTGAAATGGTGGTTTGCATAAATTGCCACAAACACAAGGAATGCCACCGATATTGCGATTGCCAGGTGACATCTCGTTGACAATGTTTGCGGGGCTAGTCGCCTGGCGTGCGCCATAGATGGCGGTGCCGCCGCGCGCTTTTTTTGCGCGCCGTCCTACGCATGGCAGAGGCGGCAGAAATTCAGATGGCACTTATGCAAGGCTTTCTGAATCGCGCGCTACAACTTCTTCAGCAACTGGCATATGCCCGTGTGTTGTGCGAGTTCCATCGCATTCAGGACCTGCGTTGTCAGGCGTCCGATATCTGCAGCCACGGGTTGGTGACGGCGCAGGAACGACTGGCGGCCTGCGAACAGCGCCTGGACGAGTTTCAGCAGACGCTCGACAACAAGGACAAGGTGGCCGCCATACGCCTGGCGCGCGCGCTGTACCTGCGCATGCTGCTCGGCAGCGCCAACAAGCGCCTGCAACCTTGGAGCGACGGGGAAGACATCACGAACATGCCGCTGTCGCACATGTTCGAATGGATCTCGCACGACTTCGAACGGCTTGAACTGGCCGCGCTGGAAGATGCAATGACGCCGGCGGAGATCGTGATGTATGCGCGCTCGATCGAAGGCGTGCACGGGTGAGTGAAGCACACGCCCGGCAAGCGTAGAAAAAAGGTTTCACCCTTCACCGGATTTTCGGTAGAGTCTTTCGATGCCCACCGTACTTTCTTTCCCCGCACAAGCGCGCGCGGAAGAACTCGCCTCGAGCCTGGAAGGCTGCAAGGTCCTCGAGGTTTCGTTTGCCAACGGCCCACCGATGCCGGCAATCAAGGGCGGATGCTTTCAGTTCGCCACCGTGTTCAAGGCATTCGGCGGTCAATGGAACCATGCGCGGAAAGTGCATGTTTTCTACGACTGGAGCGCGGTTGCCGCGTCGCTGGAGGCGGCGTTGCGCAGGCAGGTGGATGGCGCAGAAGGCTCAGAGCAGGACAAGCAATGGGATCAGGATTCGGGACTTCGGGTCAGGGCAGGCTGAACCTGCCACAAGCGGGAAACCGCTCGTCCATTTTATTTAACATAATGCACATTGTGTGGATAAACGATATCGCGACGTTCCAGCACAACAACCCACATGAACATGGGACTTTCGTCTCATGCGATCCCCGCGCATCCCACCTAGCATCGAACATCCCCCAGACCCTTGGAACTTTTTGATGCTCGACATTCCACAGACCGCGTTCGATGAAGTGGGCAAGAACCTGTCCCAGTACTACGAAAAAGAAATGGCGGCTGGCGCCCGTGTCCTGTTGGACCGCATGCGCACCAAGGACTGGGGCGTGGTGAGCGCGGCCTTCGCCCAGAAATCCGACATGGTCGAGCGCACCTGGGATTCGTTCCGCGCCAAGTCCAACGAGAGCTTCAGCGTCCCGTACAAGAAAAAGCTGACCGTGCTGCTCAGCGAGTACTGCGGCAACACCGCCGATGTGCAGCGCCTGGTGGTCAAGGGCGTGGCGGTCCTGGCCAGGGCCGGATTGGGCAAGATTCCGATTCCAGGCGCCTCGATCCTCAAGACGCTGGTGACCAAGAGCGTCGGCGCTGGCGTCTCCGCGGTCAGCGGCGTAGAAGGCGGGATCGACGGCTATCTGCACGGCAAGAGCATCAGCGAAGCCGACACCGTGCTCACCAACCGCGGCAACCAGGAAACCGCCGCGCTCTTCCGAGACGACCGAGAGGCCATGGAAGCCGCCGAAGCTGCGATGAAGCAGTACAAGCACATCGCCAACCTGATCAACTCCATGCCGGACCAGATCACCGACCTCAACGACGCGGTGCTGTACCCAGGCGTTGCGGCCAAAGTGCGCATCTCCGCTTCGGACCTGCGCCAGCAGCTGATCAAGATCACCACCTTCGTGGAAGGCATGCAGATGCGCGCCGAGCGCGTCGCGGAGCTGATGCACAAGGACTCCGACCAGATCGCGGCGCGCATGGTCGACGTCGCCAGAGACGTGGTGCTGAACGCCTACCACTCGGCCCGCGCCGATGGCAGACAGGCCTTGTCGGGCATGTCCGCCAAGGGCAAGCCTTACGAGTACGTCGCCCGGCCGATGCTCAAGCCGTTGTCAGGGTCCGAAGGCGGCATGACCCAGCTCGCCAACCTGGTCGCCTATGCACTGGCCCTCGGACAACACGACGCACTGGAGATCTCGCAGCCGACGCTGGTGAGTTCGTCGAACCCCGCCGTGCCGGTCGGCCGCCCGCGAAGCAACGCGGTGGTTTCGATCGGCGGATATCGCCCGCCGGTGCCGCCAAGGCCGGTGCCGCCTCCCCTGCCCCCGCGGCCGATCAGATAAGCCCTCAGGCGCTCACCACTTGCCGTCCTTCGGCACGGCCTTGGGTGCATTGGCTCGGGCGCTGGCTGCCGCGGTGATCATCGAAGCGGCCTCCGAGCGGCTCGCCTTGTTCGCGAAGTCGACCGCCGTCATGCCCAGTTGGTTCTTCATGGTGATGTCCGCGCCCTCGTCCAGCAGCAGCTTCACGGCATCGTTGGAGCCATACATGGCCGCCATCATCAGCGGCGTGGTGCCATTGGGCGACTGTGCGTCGATGAACGCGTAGTTCTCGAGCAGCAGCTTCATGATGGCGATCTGGCCGCTGCTGGCCGCGTAGTGCAGCGGCGTCCAGCCGGTCTTGTTGACGGCTGCGTCACGCTTGAGCAGTTGCGCCACCACGTCCTGCTGGCCCTTGATCGCGGCCAGCATCAGCGGGGTTTCGTCCTTGGGGCTGGCGATGTCGACGTTGGTCTGCGGCGCGTCGATCAGCACCTTGATGACCTTCGGCGAAGGCTCGCGCAGAGCGATCAGCAGGCCCGTCTGGCCATGCTCGTCCAGCGTGTTGGGGTCGAAACCGCGCTGAAGCAGGTTGCGCACGCCGCTGGCGTTGTCGCCGCGCACGGCCCGGAAGAAATCTTCGAAAGAACCGGCATGTGCCGCAAAAGATGCAGCAATGACAATGAGATAAATCGATTTCTTGAAGTAGTTTTTCATGATTTGACTTCCCTGAACAATGTTTCGAAGTTGTCGCTCGTGGCCTTGGCTACGGCTTCCACCGGCAGCTTGCGCAGCTCGGCGATCTGCTGCGCCACGTAGGGCACGTACGACGGGTTGTTGGTCTTGCCCCGGTACGGCACCGGCGCCAGGTAGGGGCTGTCGGTCTCTATCAGCATGCGGTCGAGCGGCACGAAGGCAGCCACGTCGCGCAGGTCCTGCGCCTTCTTGAAGGTCAGGATGCCGGAAAACGAGATGTAGAAACCCAGGTCGAGCGCGGCGCGCGCCACTTCGGCGGTCTCGGTGAAGCAATGAAAAACGCCGCCGGCCGCCTTGCCGGCGCCATCCTCGCCCTCCTCCTTGAGGATCGCCAGCGTATCGGCCGAGGCTTCGCGCGTGTGGATCACCAGTGGCTTGCGCGTTTGCTGCGCGGCACGGATGTGCACACGAAAGCGTTCGCGCTGCCATTCCATGTCGGAAATGCTGCGGCCGCCCTTGCGCTCTTCCATCTGGTAGTAGTCGAGGCCGGTTTCACCGATGGCCACCACGCGCGGGCGGGCCGACAGGCGCACCAGGTCTTCGACCGTGGGCTCGGCGATGTCCTCGTTGTCGGGGTGCACGCCCACGCTGGCCCAGAAGTTGTCGTAGCTGGCGGCCAGGGCCTGGACGTCGTCGAATTCCTCGAGCTTGGTGCAGATGCACAGGGCCCGGTCGACCTGCGCGGCGGCCATGGCTGCGCGGATCTGCGGCATCTGGTCCGCGAATTCGGGAAAGGTGAGGTGGCAGTGGGAGTCTGTGAACATCGGAAATAGGAAGGTGCGCGGCACCGGCCCGGGTTGTGGGAGACGGTGCCGTGTACGGAGTTCCGCGTCACGAGGACGGCGGGGAACTCAAATGGTCTGTGTCGGGCGGTCGGAAGCCATGGAGCCGCCCAGCGCCGCTTCGATGCGCGCCTTGAGCTGGCGCGACTTCTCGTCGGAAGGAAAACGGATGCCCACGCCCGGCGCCCGGTTGCCGGCGGCGCGCGGTGGCGTGATCCAGGCCACCTTGCCGGCGACGGGGTAGCGCTGCGGGTCTTCGGGCAGCGTCAGCAGCACGTAGACGTCGTCGCCCAGCCGGTATTCGCGCGAGGTCGGAATGAAGATGCCGCCCTCCGCGAACAACGGGATGTAGGCCGCATACAGCGCGCCCTTCTCCTTGATGGCGAGCTGGATGACGCTCGGCCGGGCCGGTGATGGGGCTGCTGCGGGCGCAGCGGAGGCGGCGGGTTGGTTCATGTTCGACGAGCGGCAGAGTTTAGGGTCGTTCGCGCTTCGCTCACAAGCGCTTCGAGCATGAGGCCCGCGTTGAACGGATGTTCCGCGGTCCTTGCGGCACTGGCCAGGGACTTCGACCAGCGCGCCAGCGCCAGCCGCGAAGGCGCCGCCGGCAGGTCGGCCGCGTCGAAAAACCGGGGTTCAGCACCATTGCCGACCGCCATCAGGTCGTGGCAGAGCTTCTGCAGCGCGCCCACGGCCTGGGCCGGTGCGTGGTCGGCCAGCGCGCCCACGTCGCCGCGCGTCATGGCCTTGGGCAGCAGCGACCAGGCCTTGGGCGACTGGCCGGAGCGGGCCAGCTTCAAGGCATCGCTGGGCCGGCCGCCGGCCGCGCGCAGCAACGCCGCGGCATCGGAGGCGGGCACGCCCTGCGCCGCCAGCCACGCTTCGGCCTCTGCGGTTTCCGGCCACGGCAGCGTAAAACCCAGGCAGCGGCTGCGAATGGTCGGCAGCAGTTGCCACGCGGCTTCGCTGGCGAGCACGAAGCGCACGTCGCCCACGGGCTCCTCGAGCGTCTTCAGCAGCGCGTTGGCGGTGATGTTGTTCATGCGCTCGGCCGGATACACCAGCACCACCTTGCCGCGGCCCCGCGCGCTGGTGCGCTGGGCAAAGCCGACCGCGTCGCGCATCGCCTCGACGCGGATCTCGCGGCTGGCCTTGCGCTTCTTGTCGTCGATGTCGGACTGGGCTTTTTCGTCGAGCGGCCAGCCGAGCTCCTGCATCGCGACCTCGGGCATAAGCACGCACAAGTCGGCATGGGTGCGCACCTCGATGGCATGGCAGCTCGCGCAGTGGCCGCAGGCGGTGCCTTCGTCCGTCGGCTGCTCGCACAGCCAGGCGGAAGCCAGCGCCAGGGCCAGTTCGTACTGGCCGATGCCGGACGGGCCCTGGAGCAGCCACGCATGGCCGCGCTGGCGCAGCAACTCGGCCAGCGGCCGGCCGAGCCAGGGAGACAGCATCTGCGTACTCATCGTGCGGTTCCGCCCAGTGGCAGCAGAACGCCGCGCGCCAGCAGTGCGGTTTCGACCTGCTGCCAGACCTGGTCGCGCGCCTGGCTGGCGTCGATGCGCACGAAGCGCTTGGCATCGGCGGCGGCACGGTCCGCGTAGCCCTGCGCCACGCGGCGGAAGAATTCGACCGGCTGGGCTTCGAACTTGTCCGGCACGCGCGCCCCGGCCAGCCGCTGCGCGGCAATTTCGGGAGCCAGGTCGAACCACAGCGTGACCTGCGGCTGCAGCAGCGTGGACGCGGGCAGCGCCGCCCTCCCCGCCTGCACCCATTGTTCGAGCGTCGACAGCACGGCCGCGTCGAAGCCGCGGCCCGCGCCCTGGTAGGCGAAGGTGGCATCGGTGAAGCGGTCGCACAGCACCACGTCGCCGCGTGCCAGCGCCGGCTCGATGACCTGCGCGACATGGTCGCGGCGCGCCGCGAACACCAGCAGCGACTCGGTCAGCGGGTCCATCGGCTGCTCCAGGATCAGCCCGCGCAGCGTTTCGGCCAGCGGCGTGCCGCCGGGCTCGCGCGTGCGCACGACCGCGCGGCCCTGGGCCTTGAACAGCGCCTCCAGCGCGTCCAGGTGGCTCGACTTGCCCGCGCCGTCGATGCCTTCCAGCGTCAGAAACAGACCTTGGTCGCTCATTGGTTTGCCTTGGGTTTGGGGTCGCCGCCCCCGCGCTGGTAGCGATTGACCGCGCGGTTGTGGTCGTCGAGCGAGCTGCTGAACTGGCTGGTGCCGTCGCCGCGCGAGACGAAGTACAGCGATTTGCTTTGCGCCGGCTGCACGGCAGCCAGCAGCGCGGCCTTGCCGGGCATGGAGATCGGCGTGGGCGGCAGGCCGCCGCGGGTGTAGGTGTTCCAGGGCGTGTCGGTCTGCAGGTCTTTCTTGCGCAGGTTGCCGTCGAAGGCGGTGCCCATGCCGTAGATGACGGTCGGGTCGGTCTGCAGCGGCATGCCGATGCGCAGGCGGTTGGTGAAGACCGCCGCGATCTCGGCGCGATCGTTGGCCTTGCCTGTCTCCTTTTCGACAATGCTGGCCAGAATCAAAGCCTCGTCAGCCGACTTGAGCGGCAGGTCGGAGGCGCGGGCGGCCCAGGCGGCTTCCAGTTTCTTGTCCATGGCCCGCATCGCGCGCTGCAGCAGGGCGATGTCGGTCGAGCCCTTCGAGTAGGTGTAGGTGTCCGGAAAGAAGCGCCCCTCGGGGTGCAGGCCGGGCTTGCCGAGCCTGGCCATGAGCGCCTCGTCGGTCAGGCCGACGCTCTCGGGCTTCAATTGGTCGGCCTTGGCCAGGGCGGCACGGACCTGGCGGATGTTCCAGCCCTCGACCAGCACCAGGCTGCGCGTGGCTTCCTCGCCGCGCACCAGGATGTTGAGCAGCAGCTTGGGCGTGACGCCTCGCTCCAGCTCGTAGCTGCCGGCGCGCATCTGGCGGTCTTGTCCCGACACGCGGAACCAGAGGTAGAGCAGCTGCGGCTGCACATCGACGCCGGTGTCGGCCACCGCCTGGGCGATGCCGCGCGGCGTGGTGCCGGGCTCGACCGACAGGTCGACACTGGGTGCGGGCAGCTTGAGCGGCTGGTGCACCCACCAGAGACCGGCCCCACCGAGCGCGAGCACGGCCAGGGCGGCGAGCAGGAAGAGCGTGAGGAAGAAGCTGCGCACGGATCCGATATGGGGAAGACGGAAGAAAGAAGAAAAAGAGGTGGTCCCGCGAGCCGCAGGGCGGGAACCCCTGCCGCTCCGAAGGAACAGGCCCGGCCATGATAATTCAGCGATGACCACTGTCGTTCTCAATGGCGTGACCGCCCTTTCCCCCGCCGGCCACCTCGGTGTGATCCGCGCCGAGGGCCCCGACGCCGCCAGCTTCCTGCACGGCCAGCTGACACAGGACTTCTCGCTGCTCGGCTCCGGCGACGCCCGGCTGGCCGCCCTGTGCACCGCCAAGGGCCGTGTGATCGCAAGTTTCATCGGCATCAAGCCGCAACCGGAGCTGATCCTGCTGGTGTGCAGCCGCGACATCCTCGCCGCCACCCTCAAGCGCCTGTCGATGTTCGTGCTGCGCGCCAAGGTGAAGCTGACCGACGCCACCGACCAGTTCGCACTCTACGGCCTGGCCGGCACCGCGCTGGCGGACAATGGCCTCGACGCCGCGCTGCCCCCCGGCAAGCGCATTGCCGTGGGCGACGATGTGAGCGTCGTCTCGCTCTACCCGGCCGATGGCGTACCGCGCGCGCTGTGGATCGCCCCGGCCGGCCGTCCCGCCCCGGTGGGCCCGGCGCTCGATGACAGCCTGTGGCAGTGGAGCGAGGTGCGCAGCGGCATCGTGACCCTGACCACCCCGGTCATCGACGCCTTCGTGCCGCAGATGATCAATTACGAGTCGGTCGGCGGCGTCAACTTCAAGAAGGGCTGCTACCCCGGCCAGGAAGTGGTGGCGCGCAGCCAGTTCCGCGGCACGCTCAAGCGGCGCACCTACCTCGTGCAGGCAGATGCGCCGGTGAGCGTCGGCCAGGAAGTGTTCGCGGCCAACGACGCCGAGCAGCCCGTGGGCACCGTGGCGCAGGCCGCGCCCGCGCCGGGCGGCGGCTGGGCGGCGCTGGTGTCGATGCAGATCGCCGCGCTGGAGGCCGGCGGCCTGCGTGCCGGCGCCGCCGACGGGCCCGCGCTCAAGGTCGAGCCACTGCCCTACCCCCTGCTCGAAGACATCTGATCTATCGGACCCCCAACGCCCGCGAACGGGCGTTTGGCGCTGTCGAACAGGCAGCGCCATTTTTTTGCGCGTCGTCCAACCCCGTTGCCGAAGCTGCGCCGTAGAAGCCTGCACCGATCAACTCCCGGCAAGGAAGACACCATGCAGCGCAGACTTTTCTCCACCACCCTGGCCCTGGGTGCCATGGCTGCTTTCGCGAGCGGCGCACACAGCCAGGAGCGGCCCCACATTCCGATCCCGCCCAGCCTCGTCGGCTCGCTGATGCAGGTCGGCTTGGTCGACCGCAGCACCGGCGCCGAGCTGACGGTCTACCGCCATCGCGGCGAGTACTGGGTGGCCGGCCGCCCCGGCGCGCGCTACGCCATCCGGGTGCGCAATGCGATGGGTGAACGCATCATGGCGGTGATGTCGGTCGACGGCGTGAACGTCGTCACCGGCGAGACCGCGAGCGTGGGGCAGAACGGCTATGTCTTCGGCCCGCGCGAGCGCAGCGACATCGCTGGCTGGCGCAAGAGCGACTCGCAGATCGCGGCGTTCCAGTTCGCCGCGGCCGGCAACTCCTACGCGAGCCGCACCGGCCGCCCCGACGACGTGGGCGTGATCGGCGTCGCCCTGTTCCGCGAGCGCATGCCGGAGCCGCCGCCGCCGCCCGTCATGCCTTCCCCGCGCCGCGACGAATACGGGGAGCGCGAGCGGCGCAGCGATTCTTCCTTGGCCAAGGCCGCTCCGGCCCCGAGCGCGGACGTTGCGGCTTCAGCCGAGGCCCCGGCCGGCAGCATGACCCGCCAGTCTGTGCCGAGCCCTAGCCTGGGCACCGCCCACGGCCGCCGCGAGACTTCCTACGTCGGCAAGACGACCTTCGAGCGCGCGCAGTCGTCGCCCGACGAGGTGATCCGGATCCGCTACGACAGCCGTGAAAACCTCATTGCCGCCGGCGTGATCCCGCAGCCGCGGCAGTGGCCGCGTCCGGCCGGGCCCTCGGCGTTCCCGGGGTCCGACAACGGCTACGTGCCCGACCCGCCGCCGCGCTACTGAAAGCAATGGGCTGCGCGCCGCTCAGCGCAGCGCGCGGCGCATCTCGATGTGCGGAATGCCGACTTCCTCGAAGACCTCGCCATGCGCCACATAGCCGAGCCGCGCATAGAAGCGCTCGGCGCTGCGTTGCGCATTCAGCGCCACCACGCGGTCGCCGCGTTCCCTGGCCGCATCTTCGAGCACCTGCATCACGGCCGCGCCGTGTCCGCCGCTGCGCAGGTTGCGGTGGACCGCCATGCGGCCGATGTGCGAGACACCGTCTTCCGCGTGCAGCAGCCGGCCCGTGGCGATGACCTGCCCCAGCCGGTTGCGCGCCACCGCGTGAAGCACCGTCGCGTCGTGCTCGTCCCATTCCAGCGATTCGGGAATGTTCTGTTCCTCGACGAACACCGCGCGCCGCAGGGCTCCGGCCGATTCGCCCAGCGTGGCCCAGTCGCCGGTTTCCACGGTGCGCATCGGCTCGCCTGCCTCGTAGCCGGTCAGCAGGCTGCGCAGCTTCTCGGGCACCGGCTTGGAGGTTTGCGTGGCCGGATCCGCGAACACATAGACCAGCTCGCAGCCGACCAGGAACTGGTCCTGCCGGAACAGCCCGCCCTCGAACACCATCGACGAATTGCCGATGCGCGCGCAGCGCATGCCCACGTCGAGCATGTCGTCCATGCGCGCAGAGCCGCGGAAGTCGATCGTCGCCTTGCGCACGTAGAGGTCGCCGGCCAGCGAGTGCATGGACTCTTCGTACGGCAGCGCCAGCGCACGCCAGTAGTCGGAGATGGCGGTGTCGAAGTACATCAGGTAGTGCGCGTTGAACACGATCTTCTGCATGTCGACTTCCGCCCAGCGCACGCGCAGGCGGTGGAAGAAACGGAAACTCTCGCGTCTTGTGGCTGTCTCGCTCATGGTTGCAGTGCTTCCTTGATGGCCCGGGCCGCGTCGTCCTGCGCCTTCAGCGCTTCCGGGATCGCGCGGCCCATCTTGATGAATTCGTGTATCACGCCCCGGTAGATTTCCAGGTCTACCGGCACGCCGGCGGCGCGCAGCTTGTCGGCATAGGCGATGCCTTCGTCGACCACGGCGTCGCACTCAGCCAGCCCGATCCATGCGGGCGCGACGCCGTCGACGTCGTCGGCCAGCAGCGGCGCGAAGCGCCAGTCGTCGCGGTCGGCCGGCGTGCGGACGTACTGCGCGAAGAAGAAGTCGATCATCGCCTTGGTCAGCAGCGGGCCGTGCGCGTGGCGCTGGTGCGAGGCGGTGTCCTGGTGGGCCGTGGTGCCGGGGTAGATCAGCAGCTGCAGCGCCAGCGGCAGGCCTGCGTCGCGCGCCATGATGGCGCACACCGCGGCCAGCGTGCCGCCAGCGCTGTCGCCGGCCACGGCCATGCGCGACGGGTCGAGGCCCAGGCTCGCGCCCTGCGTGGCAATGAATTCGAAGGCGTCCCAGGCGTCGTTCGACGCGGTCGGGAACTTGTGCGCGGGTGCGAGCCGGTAGTCGACCGAGACCACCGCGCAGCCGCTCTTCAGGCTCAGCACGCGGCACAGCGTGTCGTGCGTGCGGATGTTGCCCACGGTGAAACCGCCGCCATGAAAGTACAGCAGCACCGGCAGCACCTCGGCCGACGGCGCATACAGCCGGGCTGGCACTGCATGGCCGTCGCGCGCCGCGATGCTGAAGTCTTCGAGGCGCGCGATTTCGGGCTTGGGCACCTCGAGCACGCCGGCGCCTTTTTCGTACGAGGCCTTGGCTTGGTCTGGCGTGAGCTGGTCGAGCGTGGGGTGGCCGGCGCGCGCCATGCGGTCGACCACGCTGGCCATCTTGGCGGTGAGCGGGTGTTGCTGTTGCTGCTTTTGCGCCTGTGTCGTCGGGGGAATCGTCGTCATGTCTGTAGGAAAGCGGCCGTTGCGTGCGGTGTGCCGTGCGCGACAGCGGCAAGGGTTTCTTGCGTGGGCAAGACATGCCCCTGTTGGTAGATTTGCACAGTCCGCAATCGTACCGCCCTGCGCATCACCACCCCCATGGCACTCATTCAATACCTCACCCAGATCCAGTTCGAATTCGGCGCGATCAAGCTGCTGTCCAGCGAATGCGCGCGCATCGGCATCAACCGCCCGCTGATCGTGACCGACGCCGGCGTGCGCGCCGCGGGCGTGCTGCAGAAGGCGCTGGACGCCATCTCGGACCTGGAAGTGTCGGTGTTCGACCAGACGCCTTCCAACCCGACCGAGGCCGCCGTGCGCGCCGCCGTCGAGCTGTACCGCAGCGGCCGCTGCGACGGCCTGATCGCAGTGGGCGGCGGCTCGGCCATCGACTGCGCCAAGGGCGTGGCCATCGCGGCCACGCACGAAGGCCCGCTCAAGACCTACGCGACCATCGAGGGCGGCTCGCCGCGCATCACCGAGCGCGTGGTGCCGCTCATTGCCGTGCCCACCACCAGCGGCACGGGCAGCGAGGTGGCGCGCGGCGCCATCGTCATCGTCGACGACCACCGCAAGCTCGGCTTCCACAGCTGGTTCCTGATGCCCAAGGCCGCCATCTGCGACCCCGAACTCACGCTCGGCCTGCCGCCCAAGCTCACCGCCGCCACAGGCATGGACGCCATCGCGCATTGCATGGAGACCTTCATGTCGGCCGCCTTCAACCCGCCGGCCGACGGCATCGGGCTCGACGGGCTGGAGCGCGCCTGGGGCCACATCGAGCGCGCCACCAGGGACGGCAGCGACCGCGAGGCGCGGCTGAACCTCATGAGCGCGTCGATGCAGGGCGCAATGGCTTTCCAGAAAGGGCTGGGCTGCGTGCATTCGCTGAGCCACAGCCTGGGCGGCGTCGATCCGCGCCTGCATCACGGCACGCTCAACGCCCTCTTCCTGCCGGCGGTGATCCACTTCAACGCGGGCGCCGATTCGGTGCGCAAGGAACAGCGCCTGCAGCGCATGGCGCAGGCCATGCACCTCGATTCGGCCGGCGACCTGGGCGACGCCATCCGCGACATGAACGCGCGCCTGGGCCTGCCCAAGGGCCTGGCCGAGGTGGGCGTGACGCCCGCGATGTTCGAGCAGATCATCGACGGCGCCATGGCCGACCACTGCCACAAGACCAACCCGCGCCTGGCCACGCGAGACGACTACAAAGCGATGCTCGAAGCCTCGATGTAATGGCTTTTTCTACGCCTGTTTCAGAGGGAAACAGGCGCGCATCGGCGGCTTGTGCGTCATGCATGTGACATGAGGGATTCCTAGACTGGTCACAAAGGGTTTGCATTTGTGCACACCCGCAGAGTCAGGGAAGTTCCGAATGCCGCGTACCGTCCAAGTCCACACCGTGCTCGGCGCCGAGCAGCTCAAGTTCCGCGCAATGCGCGGGCACGAGGGCCTCTCGCAGCTCTTCGAGTTCGAGGTGGACATGGTCGGCACCAGCTTCAACATCGAGCTCAAGCAGCTGCTGGGCACCTCGCTCACGCTGGAGCTGGCCGACGACGGCGGCCCGCGTTTTCTCAATGGCACCGTGGTGCGCTTCGAGCTGGTGGGCCGCGCCAACGAAACCGGCCGCCACTACGTCTACCGTGCGCTGGTGCAGCCGTGGCTCTGGTACCTCACGCGCACCACCGACAGCCGCATCTTCCAGAACAAGAGCGTGCCCGAGGTGCTCGACGAAGTGCTGGGCAAGTACGGCTTCGAGTTCGAGAAGCGCCTCACGGCCAGCTACCGCCCGTGGGAAAACTGCGTGCAGTACCAGGAGAGCGACTTCGCGTTCGTGAGCCGGCTCATGGAGCACGAAGGCATCGCCTACCACTTCGAGCACGGCAACGGCACCCACCTGCTGGTGCTGTGCGACGACGCCGGCGGCTACACGCCCCTGCCCGGCCACGCCACCATTCCCTACCGCCCGCGCGACCGCGTGCTCAACGCGATGGAGCCCTGCATCGACCAGTGGCGCGTGTCCGAGCAGATCACCTCGGGCCGCGTGATGCTCGACGACTTCGACTTCAGGAAATCTCGCGCCTCGCTGCAGAGCGTGCAGCAGGACCCGAAGGGCCACGACCATTCGACCTACGAGGTGTACGAATGGCTCGGCGGCTACAGCGAACACGAGCAAGGCGACGCCTACGCCAGGGTCCGCCTGCAGGAACTCCAGTGCTCGCACGAACTGGCGAGGGGCCACACCAATGTCGTGGGCATGGCGCCCGGCTACCTGTTCCAGATGACGCACTGCCCGCGCGAGGCCGACAACCGCGAGTACCTCGTCACCGAGACCCGCTACGACCTGCAGGAGCCCGAGTACTCCAGCGGCGGCAGCAGCGAATCGGTGTGCGAATTCGACTTCACCGTGCTGCCTTCGAGCGTGGCCTACCGCCCCGCGCGCAAGACGCCGCGCCCGCGCACCAACGGCCCGCAGACCGCCACCGTGGTCGGCCCCGAAGAAATCTGGACCGACCGCTTCGGCCGCGTGAAGCTGCAATTCCGCTGGGACCGCTACGGCCAGTCCGACGAGAACAGCTCCTGCTGGGTGCGCGTGTCGAGCAGCTGGGCCGGCGCCAACTTCGGCACCATGCACATGCCGCGCGTGGGCCAGGAAGTCATCGTCGATTTCATCGGCGGCGAGCCCGACCGCCCCATCATCACAGGCCGCGTCTACAACAGCGACCAGATGCCGCCCTGGGAGCTGCCCGCCAACGCCACGGCCAGCGGCATCCTCACCCGCTCCAGCAGCGGCGGCGCGGCCAACCAGGCCAACATGCTGCGCTTCGAGGACCGCACGGGCGCAGAGCAGATCTGGCTGCACGCCGAGCGCAACCTCGACGTGGAAGTGGAGGCCGACGAGACCCACACCACCGACGGCACCCGCACCACGCTCATCAAGGGCCACGAGTCGGCCACCTACCAGGACGGCGAGACGCGTGACATCACCGCCGGGGCCAGGGAAACCATCACCGGCGGCGACACCCGCAGCGTGACCGGCGGCTTCACCGAGACCGTGACCGGCGGCGTGAACCAGACCATCTCGGGCGGCAAGACGCGCATGCTCAGCGGCGGCCTGCAGGACACCATCACGGGTGGCGTCAACTCCGCCATCACCGGCGGCTACCACGGCACCATCAACGGGCAGGAAGTGCGGTTCGTGAGCGCGGGCCGGCAGGACACCATCGACACATCGAACACGGTGCTGGTCAACGGCCCCTCGACCACCACCGTCACCGGCCCGACAGTGCACACCTCGCCGGACGTGACCTTCAACACCACCAACCACATCCACAACACGACGCAGCACGTCATCAACACCACCGTCTACAACACGACGTCGAACACGTACAACAACCTGGCGGTGAGCTACACCAACAACTCGGTCAGCTATACCAACAACTACGCCAAGAGCAGCGACTGGCGGCTGACGCGCTCCGGCGGCGCGGGTTTCCGCTTCGGCGCGGTGGGCATGTCGCTCGACTTCTGGGGCGTGCGCCAGCAGTTCTACGGCATCAACTCGCAGTACGCAGTGCTCAAGGTCGACTTCCTGACCTACAAGATCGCGAACAAGGGCATCGACATCACCAACCAGGCCATGGAAGTCGGCAGGACCGCGGTCCGCTTCTACATGGACGGCATGGCGGCCTATGCGCAGGCCATGCACCTCGTCATGTGACGCCCGGCATGGAGTGGGAGACGCTTCTCTGGGGATTCTTTGGCGTGGTGATGGCCGTGGTGGTGCTCGGCGGCATCGGCGCCGTGGGCTACATGCGCAAGGAGAACGGCCGCTACACGGCCGAGGCCAGGCGCTGGGCGGTGCTCGGTCAGTCGGGTCAGCCCGCTGAAGCCGTGGTCCGCAATGTGCGCATGCACCCGAACAACATGACGCGCGGCGGCTCGCGCGGCCAGACGGTCTGCGCGCTGGTGCTCGACGTGGCGTACACGGACGCCACCGGCACGGCGAGCACGGCCTCGATTCCCACCTTCGTCGAAGACGCGCTGGTGCCGCAGTTCCTCGCGCCCGGGCGCATCGTTCACTTGCGCTATGACCCTAGCGACCCGGCCTCGGTGGCCATCGACCGCACCCGCACGCCGCTGGAGCTGCCGCGTGCCGACTGAGCATTCCTTTTCCTGCCAATGAAAACCGTCAAGCCGCTGCGGCTGAGCGTGATCACGCGTCCATTTTTGCGCCAGGCCGAGCAGCGCCTGGCCGTCACCACGCTGTGCATGGTCTCCATGAACGGCCAGCCGGTGCTCACGCCCGAGCCCGATTTCTGGAAGACGCTGTCCGAAGAGCTGGGGCCGGCCACGGCCATCGACCTCGGCATTCCCAAGGTTCGCGCCGAGATCCTCGCGACCGGCTACGCCTACACCGCGCACCAGGAAGAGAAGACGCTCTGCGCCGCGCGGCTGCAGGTCGGCAATCTTGAAAAAGACCTTGCGGTGTTCGGCGACCGCTTCTGGATCGGCGCACGCCCCTCCCCGCCCCAGCCCTTCCAGGCCATGCGCATCGACTGGACGCGCGCCTACGGCGGCCCCCATTTCGCGGACAACCCGCTGGGCCGGGGCCATGGCATGGAGACCGTCAACGGCCATGAAGTGCAGCGCCTGCCGAACATCGAAGACCCGGCGCACCGCCTGCACCATCCCGGCGACCGGCCGGAGCCGGCGGGCTTCGGGCCGCTCGACATCGCATGGCCGCGTCGCCTGAGGCTCATCGGCAAGCAGTACGACGGTCATTGGCGCGAGAACCTGTTCCCGGGTTTCGCCGAGGACATGGACTGGCAGCTCTTCAACGCCGCGCCTGCCGACCAGCGCTTCGAGGACGCGGCCGAGATCGCACCGGGCACGCCCTTCGCGGTCTGGAACATGCACCCCGGAACGCCGTTCCAGCAAGGCCGGCTGCCGAACTGGCGCGCCCTGGCCGTCATCGCACGGCACCGCCTGCCCGGCCAGATAGAAGAAGTGCCGCAGCGCCTGACGACCGCATGGTTCTTTCCGCATCTGGAGCGCGTGGTGCTGGTATTTCATGGCGAAACGCGCATCGACGAAGACGACGCATCCGACATCTCGCACGTGATGCCGGCACTGGAAACCGTCGGCCAGCCGCGCGGCCTGGCCCACTACGCCACCGTGCTGCACCAGCGCTGCGATCCGGAAAAGGGCGCGCTCTACATGTTCCGCGACGACGACCTCGTGCCCGACGAAGCCATCGGCCCCTGGCTCGACCAGCCCGGCACCGGCGACTCGGCACTGGTGCGGAACATGCGCGAGCGCGGCGCGCAGGCCCGCGAAGACCTGAAGCAGAAGGCGATGGCCGCCGGCCACAAGGCGCGGCACTTCAACGAACGCCGCCTGCCCGAGCCCTTCACGCGCATGCCCACGCTGCGCGAGCTCCCGGACTTCGTCGACCAGGCCGACCGCCATGCGCGCGCCCAGCGCGAACAGGGCGCCGTCGAGCGCGAACGCCTGCAGCGCGAGGCCGATGCCAACGCCAAGGAATCGATGAAGGTCGGCTTCGACACCGGCAAGCTGGTGCGCGAGCACGACACCACGCGCCCCAAGGGCCCGCCGCAGGTCGACAGCGCCGGACTGCTGCGCGGCTTCGAAGGCATTCCCGCCGCGACCGGCACCGCACCGCTGCCCGCGCAGCAGGTCGAGTCGATGCGCAAGCTGGCGCAGGACGCCGAGCGCGGCCTGCTCGCGCTGTACCGCGGCTCGGCGCAGCACCAGTCGCCGGTCGATGAACTGAGCGCCGAACGGCAGGCCGCGCTGCGCGAAAAGGTCTTGTCGATCCTCCGGGGCAGCCGCGATTTCACCGGCATGGACCTGACGGGCGCCGACCTTTCGGACATGGACCTTCAAGGCGCTTGCTTTCGCCGCGCGCTGCTCGAAGGCGCCGACCTGCGCCGCGCCCGCTGCGAAGGCGCGGACTTCAGCGAAGCCGTGCTGGTGCGCGCACGCCTCTCGACCGGCGATTTCAAGCGCGCCGTGTTCCGCGACACCAACCTCGCCGGCATTCATTGCGAGCAGGCCGGCTTCTCGCGGGCCCTCTTCGAAGGCACGACCTTCGAGAAGCTGAAGTTCGTGCGCTGCGACTTCTCGTCGGCCCGCATGCATCACCTGCACGTCATCGAATCGCAGTTGCTGCATTGCAACTTCGACGCGGTCGATGCGGCCAGCATCGGCTTTCTTTCCGACGCGGCCATCGAAGACTGCAGCTTCCGCGGCGCGCGACTCATGAAGGCGGGCTTCCTGGGCTGCCGCGTTGCCGGGCTCGACTTCACCGGCGCCGAGCTCGAAGCCTGCGCCTGGACCCACATGAACTGCGACGACCGCATGGTCTTCGCGCGCGCCCTGCTGCGCACCACCTGCTTCGCGGGCAACAGCAGCCTGCGCGGTGCCGACTTCGAAGAAGCCACGCTCGTGCAATGCAGCCTGCGCGAAATTCCGATGGAGGGCGTGCGCTTCGTGCGTGCGACCCTCGACACCTGCGACCTTTCCTCGTGCAACCTCACCGCCGCCGACCTGAGCGCGGCGCAGACGCCCGAGTGCCTTTTCATCCGCAGCAACCTGAGCCGGGCTTCGCTGCGCGCCGCCAACCTCATGAACGCCAACTTCAACAAGGCCCGGCTGCTGTCGGCCGACCTGCGCGAAGCCAGCCTCTTTCGCGCCGACATGTCGCAGATCGTGATCGACGACGTCACCGAGACGCGCGGCGCCTACATCGTGCACACCAAGACCGTGCCGGCCGCCCGGGCCGCCGCCGTCGAATGAGCCCGCAGGCGCTGGTTGCCAAAGTCCGCAGCGGCGAAGCATTGCAGGGAGAGGACTTCAGCGAAATGGCGCTCGACGGCCTCGACCTGTCCGGCGGATTGTTCAGCGAATGCCGCTTCACGCGCTCCAACATGGCGGGCGTTCAGCTGGCGGACTCCGTGTTCGAGCGCTGCGTGTTCGACGGCGCGGTGATGGACCGCGCGCAGCTGGGCAAGACCTCTTTCCTGCGCAGCAGTTTGCGCGACGCGCGCATGCATGCGGCCCGGTGGGAAGGCACTGTCGTTGCCGAGTCCGACCTGCATGGCATGCAGGCCGAAGAATCGGTGCTGCAGAAGGCCGCCTTCCACGACTGCGACTTCGGCGGCGCGCGCTTCTTGCGCGCATCGGTCGCCAGGACGATCTTCAACGACAGCCGCATGGGCAATGCCGACTTCGGCGAAGCCGTCTTCACGACCGGCGTGTTCTTCCGCTCCGACCTGAGGCAGGCAAGCTTTCGCGGCGCCAGCTTCGACAACGCGATCTTCACGGAGGCCGACCTGCGCGGCCAGTCGTTCGCAGGCCAGTCGTTCGAGCGCTGCCAGTTCATCGACGCGCGGCTGTCGGACTGCGTGTTCGACGACGCCCGGCTCGTGCAGTGCAACTTCAAGGGCGCGGCGCTCGACGGTGCCCGCATGCGGCGCGTGCACGCACCGCAGTCGCTGTTTCCGCAGGCCGACATGCGCAGCGCGGATTGCCGCGCGGGCGTGTTCGACCAGTCGCTGTGGATCGATGCGCAGCTCACCGACGCCGACTTTTCCGACGCGCGGCTCGAGCAGTGCGTGTTCCACCGCGCACGCTGCGAGCGTGCGTCCTTCGCGCGCAGCCGGCTGGTGTATGCCGACTTTTCGTACGCCGACCTGCGCGCCGCCAATTTCGAGAAAGCCCTCTTCCAGCGCACCCAGATGCACCGCAGCCTGCAGACGGGCACGCGCTGGAGCGACCGCATCGGCGTGCTCGATGCCGACCCCGAGCTTTTCGAGGCCGAGCGCGTCGCGTGGCAGCGCCCCCTCCGCGCCGTGCGCCTCGACCGCGACGCGCACGGGCTGATGCGCGCGCAAGACCTCCCCTCCTCCCACATGAAGGACTCCGCATGACGATGGCATCGAGGACAACTTCCCGCGCGCCGGCCGTGCCCTCGGACGCCGGCGACGAAAGCGAACTCGCACCGCTGCTGCGCAAGGCGGCGGCCGCGAAACAGCAACCTGGGCAGCAACCAGGCGGCATCGTCATGGCCACGGTCAACGCTGCAGAAGCCGAAGACGGCTTCTGCGAAGTCACGCCGATGGACGGCCACCGCACGCTGCGCTGCCGCCGCGCCGCCAGTTGCCTGCTGCTGCCCGCGCCGGGCGACACGGTGATGGTCGCCGGCCCTCACGACGAAGCGCTCTACCTCATCGCCGTCGTCGCGCAGGCCGACAGCAGCCAGGCGACGCTCGCGGTGGACGGCGACCTGCGCCTGCAGTCGCGCCGGGGCGGCATCGCCATACAGGGCGCGGGCGCGATCGAGCTGCAATCGGACACCGCCGTCGCCACCCGCTCGCCGCAATGGACGCTCGCTGCCGAGCGCGCCCAGTGCACCGTGTCCGAGCTGGACTACCAGGGCGCAGAAGTGCGCTTCAGCGTGCTGGTGTCGCGCGTCGTCGGCCGGGCTTGCGAGGTGGTGCTCGACAGGCTGCACCTGCTCACGCGCTCCAGCTTTCGCATCACCGAGGAAGTCGAGCAGGTGCGCGCGGGGCAGATCGACATGCAGGCCTCGCGCACGCTGCGCCTGCATGCGAAGAACACGCTGGTCACCAGCAAGGAGCTGGTGAAGGTAGACGCCGAGCAGATCCACATGGGCTGAACCACCCACAACCTCTTGAAGGAGCTTCACGCATGTTCGCCAACGCACAGATGATGGGCATGGACCTGGCCTTTCCCGATGTCTGCAAGACGCCGCCGGCCGTTCCCATTCCCTACCCCAACTTCGCGCTCGGGCCCACGGCCATTCCCAACGCCTGGAACATCCTCTACGGCGGCACGCCCGCGCACAACCTGGCGACGACCACGCCCATCACCAACGGCGACAACGCGGGCGTGCTGATGGGCGTGGTGTCGCAAACGGTGATGGGGCCGTCGCGCCACATCACCGGCGCTTTCACCGTGCTGCTGAAGGGCTCGCCCTGCACGCGCATGACCAGCCTCACGGTGCAGAACCGCAGCAACATCGTCGGCATGCGCATCGTGCCGAGCCAGTTCAAGGTGCTGGTGCTCGCACCCTGAATGCACATTCGGTTGCCTTTGTAAGCAAAAATAATTCACTTTTGGCATGTGTATTGCTGCATTGCAGCAAAGCAGATGGCATGCCCCAATGATGTGCCACGACAGAGGAGACGCTGGTCCTGAGAAGTCACCACGTCATCGATTGCGAGGCACGAATGAATGCAAGCACTGTCCAGGAATCGCACCTCATTGCGAACGCGGAAGCATCTGCATGGCATGAACGCCTGAGACGATGGCGCGGCGGCACCACGGAGTCGCTGGTGCCTCGCATCGCGGGTTATGCGCTTCTTGCTTTCGTGCTGTGGCTCATCGTCACCACGCTGATCCAGCCGCTGGTTTCCAGGCAGGCCACGCGCTCCGTGCTGCAGGCCCCGGTGACGCTGGTCACCTCGCCCATCAGCGGCGTGGTCACGCACATGACGCTACGCGCGCTCGACAAGGTCGAGGCCGGCGCGGTGGTGGCCACGGTGCAGAACCCCACCATCAACCGCGACATCCTCACCACGCTCACCACGCAGCGTCTCGCGCTGCAAAGCCAGGTGGCGCAGCTGACGAACCAGCTCAATGCATCGAGCGAAGAACTGCAGTTCGTCGAGCAGCAAGTCAAGCTGTACCGCACGGCCTCGATGGCGCAGACACGCGATGCGTGGCAGATCGCGCAACGCCAGCGCGAAGTGGCGCAGTCCAGCGTGGCCGAGCAGGAGCAGAAGGTGCGCCGCACCGCCGCCATGCTCGACGAAGGCGCCGTGAGCCCGCAGGCCATGGACGCCGCGCAGGCGCAGCTGAGCATCTCGCGCGCAAACGCCGCCGTTGCCGAGCAGGCCTATTCGGGACTCGGCCAGAGCATGGCGAGTGCGAGCCGCGGCGTGTTCGTGGGCGGCGGTGGCGCCAGCGTCTACCAGACTCTTGCAAGCCGGCGCGAAACGCTGAGCGGCGCCATCGAGCGCGCGCAGCACGACACCGAAGCCTTGCGCCAGCAGCTGCGCGAGGTGACCGCGCTGGAAGCCGAGGAGCGCAGCCGCATCGACCGCATGGCCGCCTTCGAGGTGCGTGCGATGCAGCCGGGCCAGGTGAACTCGGTGCTGATGCCGCAGGGCAGTTTCGTGCCGCAGGGTGCCACCTTGGTGCGGATGACCGACTGCAGCCGCATCGAAGTGGTCGCGGTCTTTGCCCCGCGGGTGGCCAGGAAGCTCAACATGGGCTCGACCATTGCCGTGAAAACCGATGACGGCGGCGCGGAAGTGTCGGCACGCGTTACCCAGTTGCTGCCGGTTGCTCCAGACGATTTCCAGAGCCGCTACGCGGTGCCCTTCCCGTATGCGGAACAAGGCTCGGTCTACGCGGTGGCGCGCGTCGAATCGGACAACCCGGCGTGGATGGCGCAGCGCGGGCTGTGCGCGCCCGGCAAGGTGGTATCGGCGAGGCTGGCTTCCTAGCACGCAGCATGAATCCTCGAAGCCGATGGAGGCAGACGATGGATCACGCGAACCTTGCTCAACGATGCGCGCTGGCGATGGCAATGGCCACCGTGCTGTGCCTTCATGCACCGCAAGCACCGGCAGCCGAAAGCCCCGCGCAACAGATGCTCGCGCGGCAAAGCTGCGATGGCCTGCGCCGCGCCGTCGCGTTCAGCAGCCGGGGGGATTCCTCGGCCCCGCTCTTCCTGCCGAGCTACCGCACCGAGGCGCAGATCGACGGCGTGCCCGAACTCGCGCCGAGCCTGGCGAACGTGGCCTTCGTGTACGACAACGCGCTGGCCGGCATCGCGCTGCTGGCATGCGGCGACACCGCATCGGCAACGCGCATCGCCGACGCGATGGTGCTGGCCGTGGCGCATGACCCGCACTACCCGGACGGCCGCATCCGCAACGCCTACCGCGCGGGCCTGCTGGCCGATGCGAAGCCGGTGCTCTCCGGCTATTGGGACGCGGACAGGAACCAGTGGATCGCCGACGCCTACCAGGTCAGCACCGCGACCGGCAACGTGGCGTGGGCCGCGCTGCTGCTGCTGAACGTCGACCAGGCGGCGCCCTCGCCGCGCTATGCCGATGCCATCGCCAGGCTGCTGGCATGGATCGAGCAACGCACGCGCTCAAGCGTCGCGCCCGACGGCTACATCGGCGGCTGGTACGGCTGGGACGACCGGCAGGCTGCGCAGACCTGGAAGTCGACCGAGCACAACATCGACATCGCCATGGCCGCCGCATGGGCCGCCCGCTCCGGTGGACATCCGGAGCAGAAG
Organism: Variovorax sp. PMC12; assembly: GCF_003019815.1. Taxonomy (NCBI): domain Bacteria; kingdom Pseudomonadati; phylum Pseudomonadota; class Betaproteobacteria; order Burkholderiales; family Comamonadaceae; genus Variovorax; species Variovorax sp. PMC12. The sequence goes on along the minus strand of NZ_CP027773.1, from coordinate 1,077,817 downwards.
CGCCAGGCCGCCACCGCGCTGGCTTTCGTCGAACGCATGTGGAACAAGGCCGAGCGGCGCTTCCACATCGGCACGCAGGCCGACGGCGCCACCGTTTCCACCACGGCCTCGGGCCTCGACGCGCAACTGTGGCCCCTGCTGGCCGCGTCGCAGGGCCGCTGCGCATGGCAGGCCGGCCTCGCATGGGTCGATGCGAACCATCGCGTCGGCGCCGGCTACGGCTTCCCGCGCCAGCCCGACGGCATCTGGACCGAGGGCAGCGCGCAGGCCGCCGCCACGCTGGTGGCCGTCAAGGGCGCGGCGCCCGAGGCGCTGTGGCAACTGCTGGCCTCTCAGCGCGCGCCCAACGGCCTGTACTACGCCACGCCCAGCCCGCGCATATCGACCGGGCTGGCCATAGGGCCGGACTCCAAGAGCCCCGACTTCTTCTACTACCGCTGGCCCCACCTGGGCGCCACGGCCTGGATCGCACTGGCCGCCAAGGGCTGGAACCCGTTCACCGGAACAACCACCGTCGCAGGAGCAAAGCCATGTTCGAACTGATCGATACGCCCGAATTCAGGGTCAATCTGATGGTCGTGGGCCTGGCCCTGATCATGGTCTTCCATGCGCGCGCCGACCGTGCGTCGCACCGCGTGCTGTTCGGCTTTCTCACCGCGCTGGTGCTTGTGCGCTACGTGGCGTGGCGGCTGGCCGAAACGCTGCCGCCGGCCGACCTGGGCTTCGGCACGCTGATGGGCTGGGTCTTCCTGGTGTTCGAGATGGTGTCGATCGTCTACACCCTGCTGTCGATTCAGATGCTCTCGCGCCGCCGCGACAACCACGCCCAGGCGGACGCGGGCGAGGCCATGCTGCGCAAGCGCGGCACCGGCGTGCCCGCCGTCGACGTCTTCATCTGCACGTACAACGAAGAGATCGGCGTGCTCGAGAAGACCATCCTCGCCGCGCAGGCCATCGACTATCCGCATGTGAATGTCTGGGTGCTGGACGACACGCGGCGCGACTGGCTGCGCGACTACTGCGCGCGAAAAGGCGTGCACTACGCGCGCAGGCCGGACAACGCGCACGCCAAGGCGGGCAACCTCAACAACGGCCTGCGGCAATCGGCCGGTCTCACCAACGCGCCCTACATCCTGGTGCTCGATGCCGACTTCGCGCCGCATCGCAACATCGTCTACCGCGTGCTCGGCCTGTTCGACGACCCGAAGTCGAAGGTGGGGCTGGTGCAGACGCCGCAGTTCTATTACAACGCCGACCCGATACAGCACAACCTGCGCGCCACCGACAGCTGGGTCGACGAGCAGCGCGTGTTCTTCGACGTGCTGCAGCCGGCCAAGGACGCGGCCGACGTGGCGTTCTGCGTGGGCACTTCTTTCATCGTGCGGCGCGACGCCATCACCGCTGCCGGCGGCTTTCCCACCGGCAGCGTGTGCGAAGACATCTACACCACCTACACGCTGATGCGCTCCGGCTGGGTCACGCGCTGGCTCAACGAGCGGCTGTCGAACGGGCTTTCGGCCGACAGCATCATCGACTACATCAACCAGCGCAGCCGCTGGTGCCTGGGCACGATCCAGGTGGCGCTGCTGCGCGACGGCCCGCTGCGCGGCAAGGGCTACAGCTTCACGGCGCGCCTGCATTACGTGCACGGCCTGCTGCACTGGCTCACCAAGCCGTTCATCCTGCTGATCCTGGCGGCGCCTGCGCTCTACTGGTACACGGGCGCCTCGGCTTTCCATGCCACGCCCCGGGCCTTTGCCATGTACGGCCTGCCGCCGCTCGTCATGTTCTGGGGCTACACCTACTGGATCAGCCAGCGCCGCTGCCTGCCGGTGTTCACCGAGGTGACGCAGATCGTGGCCGCGATGGCCGTCACGCGCACCATCGTCTCGGCGCTGATAAGGCCCTTCGGCCGGCCCTTCAAGGTCACGGCCAAGGGGCAGGACCGCAGCAGGACGGTGGTGCACTGGAACCTGGTCGCGGTGTTCGGCGCGTTGATCGCCGCGATGGAGATGGGCGCGCTGGGCGCCATCGGCAGCGCCATGACAACAGGCGACGTGCTCAACGTGGTGTGGACCTTCATCGCCACCGTGTACTGCCTGGCCGCGTTGATCGCCTGCATCGACCGCCCGCGCCCCGAGCATGACGAGCGCTTTCCGTACGACGCCGCGACCACCGTGCGCAGCGCCGCCGGCGTGGGTGCGGCACGCTTCGCCGAGATCGCGGGCGACGGCGCGCGGCTGCTCAACAGCACCGCGCTGGGCCGCATCGGCATCGGGCAACCGCTGGACATCCACGTCGATCATGTGGGCTGGGTTTCGGCCACGGTGACGGGCCGCTCCGGCGCCGGCACCGAACTGGCCTTCGTGCACGACGACGCGGTTCACGACCGGCTGGTGCGCCACGTCTTCAGCCTGCCGCCCAGCCATGTCGCCACGCAGGTGAAGCCGGCGCGCGCCGTGCTGGCCTTCATGGACAGCGCTGGCTGGCGCTGGCCCCGCCTGCCGAGGATGCCGCGCATGTTCGCGAGCACGGCGCCGATGCTGGCGGTGCTGCTGGTCGCCGTGCTGGTGCTGTCCGGCTGCAACCTCACGCCGCCGCTGAAGCCGGCCGATGTCGAGGTGCCCGCACAATGGGCCGACGGCAAGGCCGGCACCGACGTCGCCCCCATGGCATGGCAGGCCTTCGTGCGCGACGACGAGCTGCGCGACCTGATCGGCACCGCGCTGTCGCGCAACCGCGATCTGCGCGTGTATGCCGCCAAGGCCCGGGAAGCCCGCGCCGTGTACGCCGGCACGCGCTCCAGCCTGCTCCCGGAGATCGGCCTCGTGGGCTCGGCCGGGCGCGGCAACCAGGTCACGTCGCTCAGCTCGACCGGCGTGGTCACCAACAGCCAGGCGGTGGGCCGCGTGGGCAACACCTATGCCGTGCAGGCCGGCATCATGGCCTATGAACTCGACTTCTTCGGCCGCGTCGATGCGGGCGTGCAGCAGGCGGGCTCGCAGGCCACGGCCAGCGAGCGCGACTTCGCCGCGGCACGCATGAACCTGGTGGGCGAGGTGTCGAACGCCTACCTCACGCTGCGCGCAGACCGCGCACTGCTGTCGCTGGCCGAGTCGGACCTGGCCATCCAGACCGACAGCACGGGCGTGATGCAGCGTGCCCGCAAGGCGGGCGGCACGTCGGATCTCGACCTGCTGCGCTCGCAGTCGCTGGTGCAGCGCGCGGCCGTTCAGCGCGAGGAATTTCGCATGCGCGTGGGGCAGGACCTGCAATGGCTCACGGTACTGGTCGGCCAGCCGGTGCCGGCCACCACAGGCGCGCAGCGCCCGTGGCCGGAGCGCTCGGTGGCCGAGGTGCCCGTGGGCCTGCCCGCGAGCCTGCTGCAGCGCCGGCCCGACCTGCTGGCGGCGTATGCGCGCGTGGAGGCCGCGAACTCGGGCATCGGCGCGGCCAAGGCGGCGTTCTATCCGAGCTTTTCATTGACCGCCGTGGGCGGCGGCCTGAGCGGCGAGTTCTCGAGCCTGCTGAACTCGGGCAACCGCAGTTGGGCCACGGTGCTCGGCGTGTCGCTGCCCATCTTCGACTGGGGCCGCCGCTCGGCCAACCTGAGCGCGAACGAAGAGCGACTGGCCGCCGCAATGGCGAGTTATGAATACTCGGTGCAGCAGGCGTTGCGCGAAACCGCCAATGCGCTGATTGCCGACAGCCACCTGCGCCCGCAGCTCGAAGCCCAGCAGGCGCGCGTGCAGTCGCTGCAGCGGGTGGCGGCGATCTCGCGCACGCGCTTTCGCAACGGGCTGGAAGACTACTTCGCCGGGGCCGACGCGCAGCGCGAGCTGTACATCGAGCAGCGGCAGTGGATCGAGCTGCAGCTCAAGCAGGCCGTGAACACCGTGAGCCTCTACAAGGCGCTGGGCGGCGGCTGGGAAGATGCGCCGGCGCCCGTGGCTAGCGCCGCAACCGCGCCGCGGTAGTCGTCAAGCCGCCGGGGGTTCGGCGAACCACGCCTCGGCCCAGCCCTGCCGCTTCACGGGATTGAACTCGCTGAAAGTGAAGCTCGCGAGTTCCTCGGTGTGGAACGGGTCTTGCGCGAAGAACTCCTGGAGCGCCGCGAGAGATTCCGCGCGGGCCAGCATGAACCCGCCGGTCGCCGGCACCTTCGGGCCGGAGCAAAGCAGCAGGCCGGCGTCGTAGCCGAGTTGCAGATAGGCGCGGTGCGGCGCCACGGATTGCTGGACTCTTTCGAGCGGAACGAGGTAGTTGATTTCGACGATGAAGTGCTTCATGAGGGGGCATGCGGGTCTGAGTACCGAGAGGCGTAGCAGCGACCGTGCCTGTTATGTTCGGCGCGAAGGACCTCACCATGGAATGGCATCAAAAAAACTTCGACGCATTGAGTACGCGTGACCTGTACCTGATCCTGTCGGCGCGCAGCGAGGTGTTCGTTGCGGAGCAGCGCTGCATCTACCTCGACCCGGACGGCAAGGACATGCAGGCCCATCACCTCTACGCGCTCGACGGCGGGCAGCTTGCGGCCTATCTGCGCCTGCTGCCGCCGGGTGTGTCGTACCGGGAAGCATCGATCGGGCGCGTGCTGACGGGTGCGGCGCATCGCGGACAGGGGCTGGGCCAGGAACTGCTGACACGCGGCCTTGCCTGCGCCGGGGCGCTGTGGCCCGGCGCCGCGCTCCGCATCGGCGCGCAGCTCTATCTTCGGAAGTTCTACGCGTCGTTCGGGTTCGTCGAGGTCGGCGAGCCCTATGACGAAGACGGCATCCCGCACATCGAGATGCTGCTGTCGCGCCCTACTCCGCCTTCACCCCCGCCGTGCGAATGACCTTGCCCCACTTGGTGGTCTCCGACGCGATGAACGCATCGAACTCCTCGGGCGTGCCGCCGGCCGGAATGGTGCCCATCGCGTCGAGCCTGGCCCGCGTGTCGTCGCTGCGGATGATGCGCGCCACTTCGTCCGACATGCGCCTGACGATGTCGCGCGGCGTGGCGGCCGGCGCCAGCATGCCCGCCCAGGTGCTCCCGGTGAAGCCTGCGAAGCCTTGCTCGATGAAGGTCGGCACCTCGGGAGCGGCCGCCAGCCGCTTGTCGCCCGCCACGCCGATCAGCCGCACCTTGCCGGCTTTCGCCTGGTTGATGAGGCCCGTGGGCGCATCGAAGAAAAGCTGTATCTGCCCGCCCATGAGGTCGGTCAGCGCCGGCACCGCGCCGCGGTACGGGATGTGGATCATGTAGGTCTGCGTCAGCGACTTCCACAGCTCGGTGGTGAGGTGCGCGGCCGAGCCGTTGCCTGAAGAGCCGAAGCTCACCTTGCCCGGGTTGGCACGGGCGTAGTCAATCAGCTCGCGCGCCGTCTTGAACGGCGAGTCGATGTTGACCGCCGCCAGCAGCGGCGACACGCCCATCAGCGACACCCCGGCCAGGTCTTTTCGCGGGTCGTAGGGCAGCTTCGGGTACAGCGTGGTGTTGGCCGCATAGGCCGCGATGACGACACCGAAGGTGCTGCCGTCGGGCGGCGCCTTGGCGATCGCGTCCACGCCAATCAGGCTGTTGGCGCCGGGCTTGTTGTCGATCAGCACCGGCTGGCCGAGCCTGGTCTGCAAGCCCACCTGCACCAGCCGCGCCATCTGGTCGGTGAAGCCGCCAGGCGTGTAGGGCACCACGATGCGGATCGGCTTGTTCGGCCATGTGCCCTGCTGCTGCGCGAATGCCGGCAGGGCAAGGCTCGCGGCGGCCGTGGCAAAAGTGAAGCGGCGGCGTGACAGCGTGGCGTAGAGCATGGTGGCGGGGGCCCTCTTCGTTGGTCCGGAATGGATCGGGCCATTCTCGAAGCGGCGGTCTTTCGCGCGGTCAGGGTTTGCCCGCCGGGCCCGCCCGCTGCTCAGCGCGCGAGCCGCAACCGCATGTCGAAGCGCGCCCCGCCCCCCGCTTCGTTCGCCGCCTCGATGCGCCCGCCGTGCGCATGCACCACCGCCTGCGACAGCGCCAGGCCCAGGCCGAGCCCGGGCGTCTTCTCGTCCGAGCGCGCGGTGGCGCCGCGATAGAAGCGCTCGAACAGGTGCGGCAGTTCGTCGCCGCGGATGCCGGGCCCGTGGTCCGACACGCTGATGATGGCTTCGTCGGCCTCCAGGTCGGCGCGCACGCTCACGCTCACCACCGTGCCGGGCGGCGAGAACTTGAGCGCGTTGTCCAGCAGGTTGGCCAGCGCCAGGCTGGCCGCGCCGCGCGCCACCCGCGCGGCCACCGGCGGCGCGGGCTCCAGCACCAGCGACAGGCGGCGCTCCCGGGCCATCGGCTCCAGGCGGCGCACGGCGTCCTCGGCCAGCATGTTGAGCGACACCTTCTCGGCCGCGTCGCGCTCCTGGCCGGCGTCGATGCGGGCGAGCACCAACAGTTCCTCGACCAGCAGCGTGAGCGACTCGACCTCCTCCAGCGACGATTGCAGCGTTTCGACATACGCCGCCGGCTCGCGCGGCCGGCGCAACGCGAGTTCGAGCTCAGTGCGCAGGCGCGACAGCGGCGAGCGCAGCTCGTGCGAGGCGTCGGAGGTGAAGCGGCGCTGCGCTTCCATGCCGTTCTCGATGCGGCTCAGCATGTCGTTGAGGGTGTCGACCAGCCGGCCGATCTCGTCGCGCGTGCCCGGGTGCGGCAGCCGTTCGGCGAGATTGGCGTCGCCGATGTGCCTTGCCTGCTGCACCACGTCGGCAATGGCGCCGAAGGCGCGCCGCGTGATGAGCGCGCCCGCCGCGGCCAGCGCCAGCAGCAGGGAAACGCCCAGGATCAGGAACAGCACGCTCGCCATGCCCACGGTGCGGTTCACGTCGTCGAGCGAGCCCGCGACCTGCACCGCCAGCAGCTTGCGATGTCCCGGCACGGGCACCGACACCATGCGTGTCGGCTCCTCGCCGAAGCCGTCCAGCGTCTCGAACACGGTCTCGCCGGCGGCCAGGCGCTCGCGCAGCACGGGCGGAATGGGCAGTTGCGCTTCGCCGAGGTTGCTGCTGCGCGCCAGCACGCGGCCTTCGGTGTCTACGATCTGCACCAGCCGGTCGAGCCGCACGAACGAAGGCGCGGCCGGGCCGGGCGGCACCTCGTGCACGATGACCGCGTCGCCGGCATTCGCCGACAGCAGCATGCCGAGCTCGGTCTCGGCCAGCGCGAGCAGCGCCGCGTCGAGTTCGCCGTGCACGTTGCGCGAGAACACGAAGTACGAGCCGAGGGCGGCGATCGTCATCACCACCACGATCACGCTGACATGCGCCAGCGCCAGCCGCCTGCGGAAGCTAAGCAGCATGGCTGCCGCCGGGGTTTTCTTCGGCCAGCGCGAGCCTGAAGCCGCGCCCGCGCACGGTCTGGATCAGCGGCGGCGCCGGCGGTGCGTCGACCTTGCGGCGCAGGTTGCCGATGTGCACGTCGATCAGGTTGTCGATGGCGATCAGGTCGTCCTTCCACACCTGTTCGGCCAGACGGGAGCGGCTCACCACCTCGCCGGCATGGCGCAGCAGGATCTGCAGGATGGCGAACTCCTTGTGGGTCAGGTCGAGCACCATGCCGCCGCGCATCACGCGCTGGCTCAGCGGATCGAGGCTCAGGTCGGCCAGCGCGAGCACCACGGGCCGCATGATCTCGGAGCGCCGCAGCAAGGCGCGCACGCGCGCCAGCAGTTCGTCGAAGGCGAATGGCTTGGTCAGGTAGTCGTCAGCGCCGGTGTTCAGCCCGGCGACCCGGTCGCTCAGGGCGTCGCGGGCGGTGAGCATCAGCACCGGGGTCTTGCAGCCGCGCTGGCGCAGGTCGCGGCACAGGGTCAGGCCGTCCTTGCCGGGCAGCATCCAGTCGAGCACGATCAGGTCGTAGGCGATGACGAAGGCTTCCTCGTCGCCCTCCTCGGCCGTGTGCACCACATCGACCACGAAGCCCTCTTCCTGCAGCCCGCGGGCCAAAAGGCGGGCGGCCTTGCGGTCGTCTTCGATCAACAGAATTCTCATCGGGGTGGATCATGCCGCGCCCGGCGGGCGCCGTGCCCCCGATTCTGAAGAAAACTTCAGGATTTCTTGGGAGCTTCTTCAGTCGCGCTTTCTTAACCTCCCTTGGGGCGACGGGGGCGGATCAAGGGCACGGAAAGGGATTCCGTGCGCAGCGCGTCCGGCCCCAACGGATGTCCTGAGATGAAGAAAAAATCCCTCTACCAGATCACGCCGGCACGCATTTTCTTCGGCGTGCTGACCTGCGCGGCGCTGTGCGTCGACTCCTTCGACAATACCGCCCACGCGGCCACCGTGGCCGCCGCCCCGGCGCCGATGCTTGTTCGCCAGGGCAACCGGCTGAGCGTGCCCGACGGCTCGCCGCTGCGCGACCGGCTGCGCGTGGCCACCGTCGGCGAGCAGGCCTCGCCGCACGACGTGAGCCTGCCCGCCACGGTGGAAGCCAATCCAGCCAGCACCGTCAACGTGCTGCCGCCGCTGACCGGCAAGCTGGTCGAGCTGAAGGTGCGCCTGGGCGACACGGTCAAGCGCGGCCAGGTGCTGGCCACGATGACCTCGCCCGACCTGGCGCAGGCCGTGTCCGACGCGCAGAAGGCCCGCGATGCGCTCGACCTGGCGCAGCATGCGCTGGTGCGCGCGCGCGGCGTGAACGAGGCCGGCTCCAATGCAACCAAGGACGTGGAAGCGGCCCAGAGCGCCGTCGCGCAGCAGACGGCCGAACTGCGCCGCAGCGAGACGCGCCTGCGCAGCCTGGGCGCGGACGGCAGCGGCGCGCAGGCCGGCCAGCTGCTGAAGATCGTCGCGCCCATCTCGGGCACGGTCACCGCGCTGAACGCCGGCGCCGGCGCCAACCTGAACGACGCCACGGCCGCGCTGATGACGGTGGCCAACCTCGACTCGGTCTGGGTGACGGTGAACGTGCCCGAGAACGTGGTGGGCGCGGTGGCGCCGGGCCAGAACGTGACGGTCACGCTGGCCGCCTACCCGGGCCGCCGGTTCACCGGCAAGATCGGCTTCGTGAGTTCGGTGCTCGATGCCGACACGCGCCGCGCCAAGGCGCGCATCGTGTTTCCCAACCCCGATGGGCTGTTCAAGCCCAACATGTATGCGACAGCGGTGCTGGGCGTGCCGCAGGCGGCGCAGCCGCAGGTGCCGGCCTCGGCGCTGCTGATGAACAACGACGCCGTGAGCGTGTTCGTCGAGGCCGAGCCCTGGACCTTCGTGCGGCGCGTGGTCGAGCTGGGCCGAGAAGACGGCGACCAGGTGCGCATTCGCAGCGGCCTGAATGCCGGCGAGCGTGTGGTGGTGCGTGGTGGTGTGCTGCTGAATGATTAATCTCATCATCACCCAGTTCTTTCGCCGCAGGCACCTGGTCTGGGCGATGTCCATCGCCTTGGTGCTGTTCGGTGCCTGGTCGTGGACGCAGATGACGGTCGAGGCCTACCCCGACCTGGGCGACGTGACGGTGCAGGTCACGACCCAGGTCAACGGCCTGGCTTCGGAAGAAATCGAGCAGCAGATCACCACGCCGCTGGAGCGGGCGCTGAGCAACACGCCGGGGCTGGCCTCGATCCGCTCGAGCAGCACCTTCGGGCTCTCGCTGATCACGCTGACCTTCAAGGACGGCACCGACGACTACTTCGCGCGCCAGCGCGTGACCGAGCGCATCGGCCAGGTCTCGCTGCCCTCGGGCGCGCAACCGGGGCTGGACCCGGTGGCGGGCCCGGCGGGCGAGATCTACCGCTACACGCTGGAGTCGGACACCAGGAACCTGATGGAGCTGTCCGAGATCCAGCGCTGGATCGTCATTCCGGGGCTGCGCCAGGTGGCCGGGGTGGTCAACATCACCAACTTCGGCGGCTTCACCAAGGAGTTCCAGCTCGAGCTGGACCCGGCGGCGCTGCAGAAATACGGCCTGGCGCTGAGCGACGTGGTGACGGCCATCAACAACAACAGCGCCAACGCCGGCGGCGGGCGCATCGCGCGCGGCGAGCAGAGCTACGTGGTGCGCGGCATCGGCCTCATCACCTCGCTGGACGACCTGGGCGCGGTGGTGGTGTCGCAGTCCGGCGGCTCGCCGGTGCTGGTGCGCGACCTGGGGCGCCTGCAGTTCGGCCACCAGGAGCGCGGCGGCATCCTGGGCAAGGACAGGAACCCCGACACCATCGAAGGCATCGTGCTGATGCTCAAGTACGAGAACCCGTCGCGGGTGCTCGAGGGCGTGCACAAGAAGATCGACGAACTGCAGGCGCAGCTTGCGCCCATGGGCGTGAAGATCGTGCCCTACATCGACCGCGACGACCTGGTGAAGCTCACGGTCGACAAGGTGACGCACACGGTGCTCGAAGGCATGGCGCTTGTGTGCTTCGTGCTCATCCTTTTCCTGGGCAGCCCGCGCAGCGCGGTGGTGGCGGCGGTGGCGATTCCGATGTCGCTGGTCACGGTGTTCATCGTGATGCACTTCACCCGCATGCCGGCCAACCTGTTCTCGCTGGGCGCGATCGACTTCGGCATCATCGTGGACGGCGCCATCGTGGTGATGGAAGCCATCCTGCGGCGGCGCGAGGAAGAGCCCCACGCCACGCTGACCGAGGGCAACATCCTCGAGACGGTGAGCCATGTGTCGGGGCCGATCTTCTTCGCCACGCTGATCATCATCACGGCCTACTTTCCGCTGTTCGCCTTCGAGCGCGCCGAGGGCAAGCTGTTCAAGCCGATGGCCTTCACCGTGGGCTACGCGCTGGTGGGCGCGCTGCTGTGCGCGATCACGCTGATTCCCAGCCTGGCCTACGTGGCGCTGCGCAAGCCGATGAAGCCCTTCGTCAACAAGCCGCTGGTGTGGCTCACGGGCGCCTACCGGCGCGTGCTGGGCCACCTGCTGCGGGTGCCGGCCATCGCCTATGCGCTGAGCATCGCCGCGCTGGCCGCGGTGGCGATCCTGGGCGCCACAGCCGGGCGCGAGTTCCTGCCCGACATCGACGAAGGCGCGCTGTGGCTGCAGGTGCAGCTGCCGTCGGGCCTGTCGCTGGACAAGGCCAGCGAAATGACCGCGGAGCTGCGCCACGTCCTGCTCGAGTACCCCGAGGTTTCCTACGTGGTGACGCAGCTGGGCCGCAACGACGACGGCACCGACCCCTGGACGCCTTCGCACGTGGAAGTGCCCGTGGGCCTGAAGCCCTACAGCGAGTGGCCTGCGGGCGTGAACAAGGCCGCCTTCGTGCGAACGCTGAACGAGCGCTTCTCGAAGATGCCGGGCTTCGACGTGGGCATCAGCCAGCCGATCATCGACGGCGTGAACGACGCCGTGGGCGGCGCGCACAGCCCGCTGGTGCTGCGCATCTACGGCGACGACCTGAAGGAAAGCCGGCGCATCGGCAACGAGATCGTCGACCTGCTGCACACCGTGCGCGGCACCGCGTCGGCGTCGCTGTTCCAGGAGCCGCCGATTCCGCAGGTGGTCATCAAGCTCGACCGCGAAGCCGCGGCCCGGCTGGGCGTGAACGCGAACGACGTGGCCAGCCTGGTGCAGACCGGCATGGGCGGCGCGCCCGTCATCACCGTGTACAGCGGCGACCGCACCTACAACGTGACCGTCAAGCTGCCGAAGTCGGCCAAGAGCGGCACCGAGGCCATCGGCTCGCTGCTGCTCAACGGCGCGGGCGGCGCCAAGGTACCGCTGTCGCAGGTGGCCAGCGTGAAGCTGCAGACCGGCGAGAGCACCATTTCGCACGAGCTCAATTCGCGCCAGATCACGGTGCGCATCGACAACCGCGGCCGCGACCTCGCCTCCTACCTGGTGGAAGCGCAGGAGCGCATCGCCAAGGACGTGAAGTTCGACCACGCCAAGGTCCGGCTGCAATGGGCCGGCCAGTTCGAGAACCAGCAGCGGGCGCAGGCCCGGCTGGCGGTGTCGCTGCTGATCGTGGTGTCGATCATGGCGGTGCTGCTGTTCTTCCAGTTCGGCAAGATCCGGCACGTGGCGCTGATCCTGGGCGTGGTGCCGATGGCCACGCTGGGCGGGCTGATCGCGGTGCACGTGGCGGGAGAAACGCTCAACGTGGCCACCGCGGTGGGCTTCATCGCGCTGTTCGGCGTGTCGATACAGAACGGGATCATCATGGTCGCGAACTTCCGGCGCGTGCGCGGCGAAGGGCTGGCGCTGGAAGCCTCGGTGCTCGAAGGCGCGACCGAGCGGCTGCGGCCGGTGCTCATGACGGCCACGGTGGCGTCCATCGGCATGCTGCCGGCGGCGCTGGCCACGGGCGTGGGCACCGACGTGCAGCGCGGCCTGGCCACGGTGGTGGTCGGCGGGCTGGTGGTGTCGACGCTGCTGACGCTGTTCATTCTGCCGACGCTGTTCTTCGCGCTGGAGCGCCTGTTCGAGCGCAAGGGCTGGGGCCTGCGCTCGCGCCGCGACCGTTGAGCAAGGCGAGGAAAAAAATCATGACCAAGAAGACAAGCCTTGCAACGCCGGTGGCGGCCGGCATCGCGCTGCTGCTGGCCGGCTGCGCGGCCGGGCCCGACTATGCGCGTCCGCCGCTGGACCTGCCGGCGCAGTACACATCCGCGCCCGCCGGCAGCACCGAAGCCGAGGGCGTGCCGCTGCCCCGCTTCTCGCCCGACCTCGACGTGCCGGCCCAGTGGTGGCAGGCCTTTCGCTCGGAGCCGCTGAATGCGCTGGTGGCGCAGAGCCTGGCCGGCAACCCGACCATCGAGGCTGCCGATGCCGCGCTGCGCGTAGCGCAGGAGAACGAGGCCGCCGACCGCGCCGCCTTCTGGCCGAGCGTGGCGCTGGGCTACTCGCCCACGCGGCAGCGCGTGGCCGGCGCGGTGGCGAGCCCGGTGTCGTCGAACGCGAACCTCTACACGCTGCACACGGCGCAGGTGACCGTGTCCTATACGCCCGACGTGTTCGGCGCCACGCGCCGGCAGGTCGAAGGTGCGCAGGCGCAGACCGAGCAGCAGCGCTTCCAGACGCTGGCCGCCAGGCTCTCGCTGAGCAGCAACGTGGTGGCGGCGGCAGTCACCGAGGCCTCGCTGCGCGCCCAGCAGCGCGCCACGCTGGCGATCATCGCGGACCAGAAGGAAGTGCTTCAGGCCTACCGCAAGCAACTGGGCCTGGGCCAGGTCGCGGTGGCCGACGTGGACGCACAGGAAGCCTCGCTGGCCGCCACCGAGGCCACCCTGCCCCCGCTCGACAAGCAACTGGCGCAGCAGCGCAACCTGCTGGCCACGCTGGCCGGCCGCTATCCCGGCGAAGGCGTGGCGTCGCATTTCGAGCTCGACGCGCTGCAGCTGCCCGGAGAACTGCCGCAAACGCTGCCGTCCACGCTGGTCGAGCACCGACCCGACGTGCGTGCCGCCGAGGCGCAGCTGCAGGCCGCCAGCGCCGCCATCGGCGTGGCGGTGGCCGCGCGGCTGCCCAACGTGACGCTGGGCGCGAGCTACGGCTCGTCGGCCTACACGCTGTCGCAGCTCTTCAAGTCGTCGTCGCTGTTCTGGAGCCTGGCGGGCAACGTGACGCAGACGGTGTTCGACGGCGGTGCGCTCAAGCACCGCGAAGCGGCCGCCCGCGCTTCGTTCGACCAGGCGGCAGCGCAATACCGCGCCACGGTGCTGAGCGCCTTCCAGGACGTGGCCAATGCGCTCGAAGCCATCGACGCGGACACCCGCGCGCTGCAGGCGGCCCTGAAGGCCGAGCGCACCGCATCGCAGAGCCTGGCGCGCACGCGCACGCAGGTGCGGCTGGGCGACGCCAGCCCGCTGGCGCTGCGCATCGCCCAGCAGGCCGAGCAACAGGCGCAGCTCAACCTCGTGCAGGCGCGCGCGCTCCGGCTGACGGATGCGGCGGCGCTCTTCCAGGCGCTGGGCGGTGGCTGGTGGAACGCACCGCCTGCGCGGCTTGCCGATTCTTCTTCGTCCTCCGCTCCCCTCCCCGCATCGAAATCCGCATTGCCATGAACATCATTCGCCATGAGATGGGTCCCCGCTTCAGCGAGATGGTGACCGTCGACCTGGGCACCGCCCGCCTGATCTATCTGTCGGGCCAGGTGGCGGAAAACCCGTCGCTCGACATCACGGGCCAGATGCGCGAGATCCTGCACCACATCGACGACATGCTCGCCACGCAGGGCGCCACCCGCAAGGACCTGGTGAGCGTCACCATCTACCTGCGCACCGTGGGCGACTACGAGGCCATGAACTCGGTGTGGGACGAATGGGTGCCCGCGGGCCACACGCCGGCGCGCGCCACGGTCGGGGCCAGGCTGATCGACTCCGAATACCGCGTCGAGATCCAGGCCACCGCGGCCATCGGCGCCGCTGCGGGGGCGGCACCGTGACGTCCGCTGCGCGCGCCGTGGTGCTGTGCGCACTCTCGCTCGGCGGCTGCACCGCATTCGATGCCCACTCTCTGGACCACGCGGCGCACGCTTCAGGCTGGCGCGCCGCGCAGGTCGTCGACGTGGGCCGCGCGGCCGATCTGGCGGGCACGGTCGACCGCGACTGCGGCACCGGCGGCGGGCCCGATGCGCCGTATGCCGTCGTGCGCTACCGCAACGGCGGCGTGCGTTCGCGCTCGCTGGGCACCGGAAGGCTGCCCGCCGGGCCGGTGCCCAAGGTAGGCGACAGGGTGGAAGTGAACATCCTCGACTGCGCGGCGCCGCTGGCGTTCGCCGGGCAGGCAGGGCCGGCGGATCAGAGCGGCAGCGTCCCGGGCACGCCGTCGCGCTGAAGCCAGTCCTCGAACTCGTCGGACAGCCGCTGCGCCTCGCGCGTGGCCTGGCTCCAGGCCGCGATGCGCGCCGGCGCGTCGCTGGCGAAGCGGATGAAATCCTTGCGGTCGGGCAGCTTGCCGTTGGGCAGCTTCTTCACCCATTCAGGGTCGGGCGCGAGCACCACCATGCGGTCGAGGAAGCCGCTGGCCTTGTGGCGCCAGCGCAGCCCCTTGTCGAGCCAGCCCGGCACCACCGCCTGCTGGAAATGCGGGTAGAGCACCAGGCCGTCGTCGGCCCCGTCATGTGCAGATTGGTAGTCCAGGTGCAGGTGGTAGTCGGTGATGCCGCCGTCCCAGTAGGCGCCGCGCGGCGCGCCCGGAATGTCGTGCACCGCCGCCAGCAGGAACGGAATGGAGCAAGAGGCCTGAAGCACCATGTTGAAGTTGGCTTCGCTCAGCGCATGCTGGCGCGTGCGGAAGTCCCGCGTGCCGAAAGGCAGCGCCGCGCCCGGCGTGGAAAACACGCAGCGCTCCAGCCACGCGCCCAGCCCCTTGCGGTGCAGGCTGTTGGTGGCAAAGGCCCCCAGGTAGCCCACCGGCGTACGCGCCATGCCCTCGCGCCCGAGGATGTGGCGCCCGCGTGACGTCACCACGTGCAGGCGGTAGCGCGGATGGTTCAGCACCTCCGCGATGCGTCCGCCGTAGAAATCGTCGAGGCTCTCGGCAAAGCGCTCGCTGAGCTGCTGCGGGCTGAGCCGCTTCTGCCCCGGCGGCACCTCGAACTGCTGGCGCACGTAGTCGTGCTCGAATCGCTGGAACGCCGCCTCGGGGTCCGTCAGGCAGGCCGTCGACAGCCGCCACGCGCCGATGGAGGCGCCCACCAGGTGCACCTGCTGGCTGCTCCGCGTGAGCCAGCGGCCGAAGATGAAGCGGTCGAGCGGCCCGAGGATCAGGCCCTTGGGCCCACCCGCCGCGCCGGGGATGGTGCGCACGTCCTGCGGGCGCAGGCCGTGTTGCTCGATGTGCTTGCGGGCCGCGGGGCCGGCGTAGATGCGCAGTGCTTTCATGCCCGCGTGTATTCGAAGGGATTGAGTATTTCGACACCGAACCCCGCGAAGTCATTCACGTTGCGGGTTACCACGGTGAGCGCGTGCTGCTTTGCCGTGGCGGCAATCATCGCGTCCTCATACAGCGTGTTCGAGCTGCGATGCATCAGTTTCGCCCAGAGCCTGAAGGTTTCCGCGTCCATGGGAAGCACGTTGTACGACGCAGCGACCAGCGAGGCCCATTGTTCGATCTCGCTGGCCTTCGCAGCGTCCTGTTCGCGCGTGAGTTCGATGCCGGCCTGGATCTCTCCGAGCGTCACCGCCGACAGATGAAGGTCGCTGTCTGCAACAGGCGTGAGCCACTCGAGGACCGCCCCATGCGGACGAGGCCTGCGAAGCTCGGAAATCACGTTCGTGTCCAGCAGGTACATGCCGGCCTCAGCGCATGGGCGTGACGCTGCGCCTGCGCGCGGCGCCCCGCTGCGGGACCAGGAACTCGGTGCGTGCGTCCGCCGAAAGAAGCAGCTCCTTGAGCGACGGCTTGGCAGTCGCATGCAAACGCCGCCATTCCGCTGCCGGAACGAGCACAGCCACCTCGGCGCCGCGCTTCGTCACCATTTGCGGCCCCTCGACCAGGGAAGCCTCGAGGAACTCGCTGAATCGCGCCTTGGCATCCTGCACAGCCCAGGTTTTCATGACAACCACCCATCAAACTAGTTAGATGACTAGTTTAACAGGCGCATATCACTCGGCTTCTGCTTACTTGCGCAGCCCCTGCAGCTTGGCGAAAGCGCTGGCCATCTGCCCTGCCGGCTGCGGCGAGTTGTCGCGGCGGCCTTGCTGCTGCTGGCCGCGTCCCGCGCCTTCGAAGCGGTTGTCGCGCGGGCCGTCGCGGCGCGCGGGCGCCGCATCGAGCTTCATCGACAGGCCGATGCGCTTGCGCGCCACGTCCACTTCCATCACCTTGACCTTGACGATGTCGCCGGTCTTGACGACTTCGCGCGCGTCGTTCACGAACTTGTGGCTCAGCTGGCTCACGTGGACCAGGCCGTCCTGGTGCACGCCGAGGTCGACGAAGGCGCCGAACTGGGCCACGTTGCTCACGGTGCCCTCGAGGATCATGCCCTCCTTCAAGTCGGCGATGTCGTCCACGCCGTCGTTGAAGCGCGCCACCTTGAAGTCGGGGCGCGGGTCGCGGCCGGGCTTCTCCAGTTCGCCCAGGATGTCCTTGACCGTGATGACGCCGAACTTCTCGTTGGCGAACAGCTCGGGCTTCAGCGTCTTGAGCATCTCGGCGCGGCCCATCAGCTCGGCGATGGGCTTGCCGGTCTTCACGATGATCTGCTCGACCAGCGGATAGGTTTCGGGGTGCACGCCGGTCACGTCCAGCGGATCGGTGCCGCCGCGGATGCGCAGGAAGCCCGCGCTCTGCTCGAAGGCCTTGGGGCCGAAGCCGGTCACGTCCAGCAGTTGCTTGCGGGTGGCGAAGGCACCGTTCGCCTCGCGCCAGCGCACCACCGCCTTGGCCACGCTGGCCGACAGGCCCGACACGCGGCTGAGCAGCGGCACGCTCGCGGTGTTCAGGTCCACGCCCACCGAGTTCACGCAGTCTTCGACCACGGCCTGCAGGGTGCGGGCGAGTTCGCTCTGGTTCACGTCGTGCTGGTACTGGCCCACGCCGATGCTCTTGGGGTCGATCTTCACGAGCTCGGCCAGGGGGTCTTGCAGGCGTCGCGCGATGGAGGCGGCGCCGCGCAGGCTCACGTCGACGTCGGGCATTTCCTGCGAGGCGAATTCGCTGGCCGAATACACCGAGGCGCCGGCCTCGCTCACCACCACCTTGTCGACCTTGATCTCGGGCGCGCCGGCCTGCGCGGCCATCTTGGCCAGCAGCTTGATGAGGTCGGCGGCCAGCTTGTCGGTCTCGCGGCTGGCGGTTCCGTTGCCGATGGCGATCAGGTTCACGCCGTGCTTGGCGCACAGCTTGCCCAGCGTGTGCAGCGAGCCTTCCCAGTCCTTGCGCGGCTCGTGCGGGAACACGGTGGCGGTCTCGACCAGCTTGCCGGTGGAATCGACCACGGCCACCTTCACGCCGGTGCGGATGCCGGGGTCCAGGCCCATCACGACGCGCGGGCCGGCGGGCGCGGCCAGCAGCAGGTCGCGCAGGTTGTCGGCGAACACCTTGATGGCGACCTTCTCGGCCTCTTCGCGCAGGCGGGTGAACAGGTCGCGCTCGGTCGACAGCGCCAGCTTGACGCGCCAGGTCCAGGCCACGCACTTGCGCAGCAGGTCGTCCGCCGGGCGGCCGGCATGGCTCCAGCCCAGGTGCAGCGCGATGCGGCCTTCGGCGATGCTGGGCTTGCCCGGCTCGGGCTCGACCGGCAGCACCAGCTTGGCATCGAGGATGTCGAGCGCGCGGCCGCGGAACACGGCCAGCGCACGGTGCGACGGCACGCGGCCGATGGGCTCGTCGTACTCGAAGTAGTCGCGGAACTTGGCGACGTCGGCGTTGTTCTCGTCCTTGCCGGACATCAGGCTGGACTTGAGCAGGCCTTCGGCCCAGAGCCATTCGCGCAGGCCCTGCACCAGGGCGGCGTCTTCGGCCCAGCGCTCGGAAAGAATGTCGCGCACGCCGTCGAGCACGAGCGGCACGGTGGAGAAATCGGGGCCCGGCTTGCCGTCGTCCAGCGTGGTGGCGGGCTGCAGGAAGGCCTTGGCTTCCACCGCGGGGTCGAGCGTGGGGTCGGCCAGCAGCTTGTCGGCTAGGGGCTCGATGCCGAATTCGCGGGCGATCTGGCCCTTGGTGCGTCGCTTCTGCTTGAACGGCAGGTAGAGGTCTTCCAGCTCCTGCTTGGTCGGCGCGAATTCGATCGCGGCACGCAGCTCGGGGGTCAGCTTGCCTTGTTCATCGATGGCCTTGAGCACCGCCACGCGGCGGTCTTCGAGTTCGCGCAGGTAGGAAAGGCGGGCTTCAAGCTCACGCAGCTGCGTGTCGTCGAGGCCGTCGGTGGCTTCCTTGCGGTAGCGGGCGATGAACGGAACCGTGGCGCCTCCGTCGAGCAGTTCGACGGCGGCCTTCACCTGGTTCTCGCCGACCTTGATTTCGGCGGCGAGCTGGCGAATGATTTTCTGCATGTCTTGAGCGCGTCCCTGGCAAAGCGCGGGAGTTTGCCATAGGCGCGAATGCGGCCCGCCCGCCCGGCCCGGCGGGGGTGTTACAGCATGCTTTCGGACTCGGGCCGGTTCCCGGCCTCCGTGGGTTCCTTGCCGGGCCCGCAGGGCACCAGCAGGCGCACGCTGAGCCCATGCGGGGCGACATCGGTCACGACCAGTTCGCCTCCGATGGCTTCGGCGCGCGCATGCATGCTGCGCAGGCCCTTGCCGAGGTGCTCCGGCTGCTCGCCGGCCACGGCGCCGATGCCGCGTCCGTTGTCGCGCACCTCGAGCACCAGGCGCCGGGGAGTGACTTGCAGCCCGAAATGCAGCTCGACGCGTGTCGCTCGCGAGTGGCGCAGCGCGTTCGAAAGCGCCTCCTGTGCCACCCGGCAGATCTGCATCGTGGCTTCAGGCGGCAGAGGCTGGTCATGCGCCGCATCGGCGATGTCCCATACCAGGGCGACACCCAGCCTGTCGAAGGCGGGCCGCAGCCGGTAGCGCAGGTGGGCCAGCCGCTCGACGGCGGTGGCGGTGGTCTGGTCGTCCAGGTCGTCCACCGTCATCTGGAGTTCGAGCAGGCAGGCCTGCAGCGCCATCGACAGGCTGTCGGGGGCCGTGGCGGCCTTCGGGTCCTGGCTGGCCAGCAGCGCCACCAGCCGGGAGCCGACGCCGTCATGCAGGTCGTTGGCGATGCGCCGGCGCTCGGCCAGCACCGCGTCCATCAGCCGGCCGCGCGCCACGCGGCGCTGGGAGAAGTACCAGATGCTCACGATCGCGCCCAGCACCGCCACGTTGAGCGCCTGCAGCGCCCAGAAGGCGGCGGGCATGTCGTGCGCCATCACGGTGATGGTGGAGGTGGCCCGCAGCACCTGCGCCGTCACCGGTGTGAGATGCATCGCCGCGGCCAGCCCGGCCCACATGAGCACCCGGCGGCGGGGAATGCGCGGCCACAGCCAGGTCAGCAGCGTGCACCACGAGGCTATCGACAGCCACACATACTGGTCTTCCAGGAAGTGCGGTAGGTGAAAGACCTGCGGCGTGAGCATTGCGCCCCCTAGAGCAGGCCCCGGTGGGACGCGAAGCTCACCGCCTGGGCCCGGGTGTGCGCGTGCAGCTTGCGGTAGATGTTCTTGACGTGGGCGTTAACCGTCTGGGCACTGATGGTGAGCTGCAGTGCGATCTCTTCGGTGACATACCCTGTCGCAACAAGTCGCAACACTTCGCGCTCCCGTGCCGATAACGTCGCCTTGCTGTCCGGCGGGCGCACAGGGTTGACGTTCGAGCGCTTGTGATCGAGGTGCACGAGCAGCCGGCGGGCCAGCCGGGGGGTGATGGCGGCGCCCCCGTTGACCACCTGCAGCACGGCCTGGGCATAGCTCTGGAACCATGCGTTCTTGACCAGGTAGCCCGATGCGCCGAGCTCGAAGGCGTGCAGCACCTGGGGTTCGTCCTCGAGCGCCGAGATGACGATGATCTCGGCCGCGCTGCGGTGTTTCTTGGCCTCTTCGATCAGCTCGAATCCGCTGCCGTCACCGAGGCGGATGTCCACCATCAGCACGTCGAATTCATGCTGCATCAGCAGGCGCCGTCCTTCGCGCAGGGTGCCGGCCTGGCCTTCGAGCTGGATGCGCAGGTCGCTCAGCAATTCCTGTGCGATGACGCGTCTCACGAAGGGGTCGTCGTCGACCAGAAGAACCCGCACCGGCTTGGTCTCCTGACCGGTCAGAAAGTCAGGCCATGGAAGTGTGTCGGCGGACGGTGCGAGCAGCCCGCCGAACTGTCCGGGGGTGGCATATTTCCTAGCCCCAGTTCCGATGTCTGTCAATGAAATGTCGAGTTCGCTTTCCATTCCAACCCCTTTGTGACAAATGGACTACCGTGTTCGTGACCAAAAGTTAATTCATTTCTACTCAAAATCTCGAACTAAGTTTTTTTGTTTACTTTGGTTGCATTCTGTTGCGAGTCTGCTTCGGTGTCCAACGAAAGTTGTATTTTTCGGGTTTTCCGTCGCAAGTGGAAGCGGTTTCAGGCACCTGTTCCGCAAGGCCTCATCCACTCCTTTCGCTATAGCCTCGCATTACCCAGCCTGAGGCATTTTTCTATCCCTCCTCGACGCTGAAACTGCCTTCCGGTCGCCACGGAAACATTTCATTCCGCGTTCACAGACCGCTAGTTGATAGCCGGATGGTCCGGCGATCAGGTTCGTTTCACACACTTTCGAGGAAGCATCATGAAGAAGACTCTCATTGCCATCGCAGTGGTTCTGGTTGGAAGCGTTGCCTCGGCAACCAGCACGACCGCACTGGCCGCCACAAGCACGTCCACCGGCTCGTCCAGCTCCGCTGGATCGACGGCAGCCAGTTCCGGCACGGGCAGTGCATTGAGCTACAACGCAGCCAATTCCAGCTCGTCGGCCAGCGCCAACGCAGCAGGCGGCGCAGTCAGCTTCCCCGGCATCCGCCTCGGCGGTGCAACGGCCGGCGGCACGGCAACCACGCAAGGCTCGGTCACCAGCATGGCCGTGACGACGGGCAACGGCCTCGCAATCGGCGGCGCCAACGCTTCGGCCAATGCCGGCGCGGCTTCCAACGCCAACTACAGCGCTGGCGGCTCGAACCCCATCAGCGGCAGTGCAGGCGGCAGCGCCAGTTCGGTCACCAACAACACGGCCGCGACAGCTGCCGGTCCTGGCGGCGGCCTGGCCATCGTGACCCGCACTTCGGGCACGACCTCGGGCTACAGCGCTTCCTCCGGCGCCGTCAACGGCTTCGTCAACGGCACCACCACTTCGGCCACCGCAGGCTCGACCGGCGGCTCCTTCGGCGTGACGAACATCCACCTCGGCAACGCCGGCACCTTCAGCAACGGTGGCGGCACCGGCGGCCTGGCCGGCTCCACCGCGACCGCATCGGCACCCTGAACTTCAGATGTAGCGTTTGCTGGACTCGGAAATGGGGAGGGGCTTCGGCCCCTCCCCCGGCCTTCAAAGGAGTTGAGAAAATGAAAAAATTGCTTTTCCTCGCATTGCTGGCGGTCTCGGCGGCGGCAATGGGTCAGACGACGGCAGGCGGCGCGAACAACGGCTCGAGCAGCTCGGCCACCACCTCTGCCCAGGGCAACAACCAGGCCGTGACGTTCTCCGGCCCCGCGAACACCACATCGAGCGTGACGAGCACCCAGAACGTCAACAGCAGCGGCACGACGGGCGTCGAGTACGGTGGCAGTTACACGATCAAGAACGTGCCGTCGGTCAACGGCCCCAACCTCACCACCAGCAACGACACCTGCATGGGCAGCACCAGCGCGAGCGCCAACGGCCCCGGTGTCGGCCTCAGTTTCGGCACCACCTGGACGGACGAGCACTGCAAGCGCCTGAAGATGAGCCGCGAGCTCTGGAACAAGGGCATGAAGGCCGCATCGCTGGCGATGGACTGCATGGACCCGGCGGCCCAGGCGGCGCTGGAGATGACCGGCACCAAGTGCCCGCAATCGATGACAGCGGACGAACGCGTGAGCGCCTACGGCCCGCAAGCCTCGTCGGCGGGTGCGCCCACGGTTTCCTCTACGCGCCCCGCAGCCCCTGCGGCTCCCGTCGCTTCCGCGCCCACGCCCCCTGTGGCGATGGCTCCGCCGGCGCCCGTGCCTGCCCCGCCACCCGCACCCGTCGCGGCCGTGCAACCTGCCGCACAGCCGGTGGTTGCGGCCGAACCTGCGGCCGTGGTCTCCATGCCGGTCTCCAGCGCGACGGTGACGGCCATCGACGCCAATGAGGTGGCGGCCGCCCTGCGCGCGCAGCGCATCCTGTCGGCGGAGCCGGTCGGCGACATCGCCGCCGCGCCGCAATCAGCGGCGTACCCGCAGTGAGCGCGCGGAGTCCATGATGACCCGGACCGTATTTCTATGGACGGCGGCCTGTTGCCTGGCAACAGCCGCGGCGGCCGCACCGCCGCCCTTGGACACGCTGCGTATCCAGCGCATGAACATGGGCAGCGGCCTGCAGAACGCGCCCGGCACCGACAGGGCCCAGCCGGTGGGCGACCTGGGCGTGTGGCATGTGCCGCAGTACATGCCCGGCTACCCGACGGCGGCGACCATCTGGCCGCGCGTCGTCATCATCCAGTGCGAAGGCGACGTGTGCCCCGGCTACGAGGTGACGCCGGAGCTGGGCCGCGGCGAATATCTGTTCTTCCTGCCGACGCGCAAGTAGGGTCGGCGGCAGGCGCCGCGCGAGCCGCGCCTTGCCTTAACCTTCGCGGATGACACATTTCGCGAGCCTTCTGCGCGTTCTCCGTGCCCTTGTTCGGGCGCTGGGCACCGCGCTCCTCGTTCCGCTGCTGCTTTTCGAGGAATGGGGCTGGGAGCCGCTGGCCGCGCTCATGGCTCGGCTCGCGCGGCTTCCCCTCTGGGCGCGCCTCGAAAACCAGCTGCGCCAACTGCCACCCTGGGGCGCGCTGCTGGCCTTCTTCGTGCCGGTGCTGTTGCTGCTGCCGGTGAAGGTGCTCGCGCTCTTCCTTTTCAGCCGCGGCCATGCCGCCACCGCCCTCACCGTGCTGGTGCTCGCCAAGCTGGTGGGCACGGCCATCGTGGCGCGGATCTTCCAGCTGGTCGAGCGGCCGCTGATGCGCATTCCGTGGTTCGCGCGCTGGTATCCGCGCTGGAAAGCCTGGAAAGACCGTGTGCTCGCGGTCGTTCGGCAGAGCCGGCCGTGGCGGATCGTGCGCGCGCTCAAGGGACGCATCGCGCGGGGATGGCGGCGCTTCAGGGAGGGTTGATCTAGTTTTACCCGGGTGTATTGCCGACTTAATTTAATCCGGGTAATATTTGGCACATGAACCTGTCATCCGAAAGCAGGCGTGCGCTGAGCCGCCAATACAAGGAATCCGTGCGCCCGGCAGGCGTCTTCGTCGTGCGCAACACGGTGAACGGCCGTGTCTACGTGGCCGGCAGCCTCGACGTCGAGGGCGCCATGAACCGTGCGCGCTTCGAACTCGGCTTGGGCTCCCACCGCTGCAAGCCCCTGGGGCAGGATTGGGCCGCGCAGGGCGCGGCGCATTTCAGCTTCGAGGTGATGGACCGGGTCAAGGAGCGCGAGGACGACCCCACCTTCGATCGCAAGGCCGAGCTCGAAAAGCTGCTGGCGCTCTGGCAGGAGGAACTTCAGTGCTTCGGCGAGAAGGGCTACAACAAGCCATGAGCACCGACGCCCTCTCCTTCTGCCTGGACCTCGGCCATGCCCACGCCCGTCTGGCGCTGAAGCTGGACGACGACCTCGGTGCTTTCCACGGCTTGAATTTCGCCGACTTCACCCTCCTCTATCTGTTGTTGCGCGCGGAGCAAGGCCGCATGCCGATGGCAGACCTGGCGCGCACGCTCGGGCTGCCGATGTCGGCGCTGATCCGCAAGATGCTGCTGCTCGAAAAAACGGGCCTGGCCGAACGCGTGACCGGTGCCGGCACCGACCAGCGCCGCCATGCCGCACTTCGCTCCGGCGGTCGGCAGCTGGTGCGCGATGCGGTCGTCACAGTCGAAGCGCACTGCAGGCAGGCGCTCCGCGCCGTCGATCAGCGGCAGTTGTCCGACGCCCACGCCGTGCTGCGGGCGATATGAGAGATGCCGGAGGGACAGCGCGGCGCACACGTGGGCGCCGCAGCGGGTAGATTACGCAACTCGTTTCTCCCGGCCTCCTCTTTCGACAGGAATCAGGAAACACAACATCCGCATGTCACCAGACACCCCTCCCACCATCCTCACGGTGTTCTTCGATTTCCGGCGCATCGCACGCGGCACCCGAGCCGAAGTGCTCGACCAGCTTCGTCGCCGCGACGACCCCGGACCCTATCTCGTGTTCGACGACCAGACCGGTGCGCAGCTCGACCTTGACCTGCGCGAGCTGCCTGACCCCGAAGCCGAACACCGCGACGAAGCGCCGCGCGGCGTCGGCCGCCCCAAGCTCGGCGTGGTCGCGCGCGAAGTCACGCTGCTGCCGCGCCACTGGGACTGGCTCGGCCGCCAGCCCGGCGGCGCCTCGGTCGCGCTGCGCAAGCTGGTCGACGAAGCGCGCCGCGTGCACGCCGACCGGGACGTCGTGCGCGCCACGCGCGAAACCACCTACCGCGTCATGACCGCCATCGCAGGCAACCTGCCCGGCTTCGAGGAAGCCACGCGCGCCCTGTTCGCCGGCGAGGAGCAACGCTTCGGCCACCTGATCGAACCCTGGCCCGCCGACCTGCGCGCCTACTTGCAGGAACTGTCCGCGCCCGGCTGGAGCCATGAATGAGAGCACCCACTGAAGCCCCCGGCACCACGGGCCCCAGCGGCATGAAGGGCGTGCCGGTCGCGCCCGCCGGCGCCGCGCGGCCTTTGTGGAAGGTCTTTCTTTTCTTCCTCGCGCCGATGTTGCTCAGCAACATCCTGCAATCGCTTTCGGGCACGCTCAACAACATCTACGTCGGGCAGATGCTCGGCGTGAGCGCGCTGGCGGCCGTGTCGAGCTTCTTCCCGGTGATGTTCTTCTTCATCGCCTTCATCATCGGCCTGGGCGCCGGCGCCTCGGTGCTGATCGGCCAGGCCTGGGGCGCGCGCGACGCCGCCAAGGCCAAGGCCGTGGCCGGCACCACGCTCACCGTGGGCGTGCTGGCGGGTCTCGTCATCGCCGTGTTCGGCGGCGCCTTCACCACGCCGATGCTGGCTTCGCTCGGCACGCCGCCCGACGTGCTGGCCGACTCCACGCGCTACGCCCGCATCATGCTGATCGCGATGCCGGGCGTGTTCGTGTTCCTGCTGGCCACCGCCATGCTGCGCGGGGTGGGCGACACCGTCACGCCGCTGCTCACGCTGATGATCTCGACGCTGATCGGGCTTGTGGTCACGCCCGCGCTCATCCGCGGCTGGGGCGGCCTGCCGCAGCTGGGCGTGGCGAGCGGCGCCTGGGCCTCGGTGCTCTCGTTCGCGGTGGCGACCACCTGGCTCGGCTTCCGGCTGCGCCAGCGCAAGAGCCCGCTGGCGCCCGACGCGGAGTTCCTGCGCCACCTGCGCATCCAGCCGCAGCTGCTGAAGGCGGTGCTCAAGATCGGCGTGCCCACGGGCGTGCAGATGATCGTGGTCGCGCTGGCCGAAGTGGTGCTGCTGTCGATGGTCAACAGCTACGGCTCCAGCGCCACGGCCGCCTACGGCGCGGTGAACCAGGTGGTGGCGTACGTGCAGTTCCCGGCCATCTCGATCGCCATCACCGCGTCGATCCTCGGCGCGCAGGCGATCGGCGCCGGCCGCGCCAACCGGCTCGGCGACATCGCCAAGACTGCGCTGCTGATGAACGTCGTGCTGACCGGCAGCCTGGTGGTGCTGGGCTACCTGTTCTCGCGCCATTTAATGGCGTTCTTCATCACGAGCGAGCCGGTGCTCGAGATCGCGCAGACGCTGCTGCACATCATGCTGTGGAGCCTGGTGATCTTCGGCATGGCTTCGGCGCTGTCGGGGATCATGCGCGCCAGCGGCTCGGTGCTGGTGCCGACGCTGATCTCCATCGTCTGCATCCTGGGCGTGGAGGTGCCGGTGGCGTATGCCATGAGCCACCGCATCGGGCTGGACGGCATCTGGATCGCCTACCCCGTGACCTTCGGCGCGATGCTGCTGCTGCAGACCGCGTACTACCAGCTGGTCTGGCGCAAGAAGGCGATCCACCGGCTGGTGTAGCCGCCGGCAGGGCCACGGCGGCGGCGGATCACGCCCCGTCGTAGGCCTTGCGCACCTCGGCGATGTCGAGCTTGACCATCTTCATCATCGCCTGCATCGCACGCGCGGCCTTGGCCGCATCCTTGTCCTGGAACATCTGGACCAGGCCGTCGGGCACGATCTGCCAGGACACGCCGTAGCGGTCGGTGAGCCAGCCGCACTGCACCGGCTCGCCGCCGCCTTCGAGCAGCCTGTTCCAGTAGTTGTCGACCTCGGCCTGGGTCTTGCACCGCAGGTACATCGAGATGGCCGGGGTGAACTTGTATTGCGGCCCGCCGTTGATCACCATGAACTCCTGGCCTTCGAGTTCGAAGGTCGCGGTGAGCAGTTGCCCCTTCAGGGCGGGGTTGGTGTCGCCCCAGAGCAGTTTGTCGGTCACGCGCGAGTTTGGAAATATGCCGGTGTAGAACTTCAGCGCGTCTTCGCCGTTGCGGTCGAACCATAGGCAGGGAACGATCTTTTGCATGCGGGTCTCCTTTGCTTCAACGATGAACCGGAGAGTTCAATATCGACGCGGTGCGTGCGCCCTGTCAACCCGGCCAACGCCTGCCGGCCCGCGCGCGAAGGCAGAATGGAAAACCAAAGGACGCCCATGACCACGACCAACCCGTCGACACCCGAAGCCGCCCGAGCCTATGCCGTCGAGATGCACGGCGACCAGAAATACGGCGTGCACCCGTACGTGCACCACCTCGACGCCGTCGCCGCCCTGCTCTTGCCGTACGGCGAGCAGGCACGCGTCGTCGGCTTCCTGCATGACGTGGTGGAAGACACCGAAGCCACCGTGGCCGACGTGCAATCGCGCTTCGGCGACCTCGTCGCCCGATGCGTGGCGCTGTTGACCGACGCGCCCGGCGCCAATCGCAAGGAGCGCAAGGCCAGGACCTATGCGGCGCTGGCCAAAGTGACCGGCGACGAAGAACTGGCGCTGGTGGTGAAGGCGGCCGACCGGCTCGCCAATGTGCGGGCCTGCGTGGCGGACGGGCACCGGACGCTGTGGGAGACGTATCACGGCGAACATCCCACCTTCAAGGCGGCAGCGTTCAGGGCGGGGCAATGCGATCCGCTGTGGGCGGAGCTCGACACACTGCTCTCGCCCGCGCACATGCCCGCGGCCTAGACGCCCCTGCGCGGGTTCGAAAACTCCATCACCCCATCCACCACCGACCCGAAGCGCAGGCTCATCAGATCGCGCGCGTAGTTCTGGTACAGCCGCCACGGCGCGCGCGAACCCTGCTTCGGGAATTTGCCGATCGAGCGCTGCACATACCCCGAAGAAAAATCGAGCCACGGCTCGGCCACCAGCGCGGGGTCTGTATTGCGCGGCGTGCATTGCCGCCAACCGTGTCTCTCCATGTGGTTGAGCAGCCGGCAGACGTATTCGCAGGTCAGGTCGCACTTCAGGGTCCACGAGGCATTCGTGTAGCCGAACGACGACGCGAGGTTGGGCACGTCGCTGTACATCATTCCCTTGTAGTTGAAGGTCGCGGCCGGATCGACAGGAACGCCGTCGACATCGAGCGCGACGCCGCCGAGCACCTGCAGGTCGAGCCCTGTGGCGGTGACGATCAGGTCGGCCTCGAGCTCCCTGCCCGATTCCAGCCGTATGCCGCCCGGCGTGAAGCGGTCGATGTGGTCCGTCACCATCGACGCCCGGCCCGCCTTCAGCGCCGCGAACAGGTCGCCATCCGGCACGAGGCACAGCCGCTGGTCCCACGGGTTGTAGCGCGGCGTGAAGTGCGTGGCGATGTCGTAGTCCGGCCCCAGCGCCTGGCGAACGCCGCCCAGGATCATCCGCTTGATGCTCTGCGGCTTGCGCTTTGCAAGACGAAAGAACAGCATGCTCAGCAGCACGTTCTTCCATCGCGTGATGCCATACGCCATGCGTGCCGGCAAGAGGCGCCGCAACCGGTTGGCCAGCGGATCTTCGGCCGGGCGAGACACCACGTAGGTCGGCGAGCGCTGCAGCAGCGTGACGTGCGCGGCAGTCTTCGCCAGCGCGGGCACCAGCGTCATGGCGGTGGCGCCACTGCCGATCACGACCACGCGCTTGCCGGCGTACTCCAGGCCGTCGGGCCAGTGCTGCGGATGGACGATGCGGCCGGTGTAGTCGGCGGCGCCCGCGAACTCCGGCGTGTAGCCGGCCGTGTAGTTGTAGTAGCCGCTGCACATGAAGAGGAAGTTGCAGCTCATGCGAAGCCGCTCGCGCCCGGGGCCGCGCTCGACGTCGACTTGCCACCGTGCTTCAGGCGTCGACCAGGAGGCGCGCACCACGCGATGTTCGAAGCGGATTTTCCGGTCGATGCCATGTGCCTGCGCCGTCTCGCGCACGTACTTCAGGATCGACGGGCCATCGGCAATGGACTTGGCCTGCGTCCACGGCCGGAACGAATAGCCGAGCGTGTACATGTCGGAGTCCGAGCGGATGCCCGGGTAGCGGAACAGGTCCCAGGTGCCGCCGCTGCGCTCGCGCCCTTCGAGGATCGCGTAGCTGCGCCCCGGGCAGTTGGCCTGCAGGTGATAGCCGGCGCCGATGCCCGAGAGGCCGGCGCCGACGATCAATACGTCGACGTGTTGTTCTTCCTGCACCGGACTGTCTCCTTGCTCAAGGTTCCGTGCGCCGGATCATCACCCAGGCACTGGCCGCGCTCAACACCGCCAGCCCCGCACCCAGCAGCATCACCCACCGGAACCCGGCCACGAAAGACTCGGCCACGGCCCGCTTGAGCGCCGCCGCCGTGGCCGCATCGACACCCGGCGGCAGCGCCGCGCCGGCCAGCTTGCTGCGCTCGCCTTCGAGGAACGCCGACACCTGCGCCGACGCTCCCATCTCGCGCAGCCGATCCGCCAGCGCCACATCGAACACGCCCGCCATGACCGCGCCGAACACCGCGATCGCCAGCACCGCCGCCGCCCGCGACACCGCGTTGTTCACCCCCGAGGCCACGCCCGCCAGGTCGGGGCCGACCGCGTTCATGACCGTGGTCGTGAGCGGTGCCACCGTCACCGCCATGCCCAGCCCCAGCACCACCACGGCCGGCAGGAAGCCGCTCCAGTAGCTCGCGCCCACGCCCGGCAGCGCGAACAGCGCGAAGCCCACGGCGGCGATCGATGGCCCGACGACCAGCGGAATGCGCGGCCCGAACCGGTCGACGAGTTGCCCCGCCCAGCCCGAGAGCGCGAACATGATGAAGATGAACGGCAGCAGCGCCGCGCCGGCCACCGTGGCCGAGTAGCCCTGCACCTGGATCAGGTTGAGCGGAAAGAAATACAGGCTGCCGCCCAGCGCCGCATAGAGCAGCAGCGTCAGCAGGTTGGCGCCGCTGAAATTGCCTATGCGCAGCAGCCCGAGCGGCAGCATGGGCGCGCGCACCTTGCGCTCGGCGAAGAAGAAGCCCGCGCTGCCCAGCACGCCGACGGCCAGCGCAGCCAGCACTGCCGGTGCATGCCAGCCCTGCGTCGGCGCCTCGATGAAGGCATAGACGATGCCGCCCAGCCCGGCAGTGGCGAGCAGCGCGCCCCAGATGTCGAGCCCTCCGCCGGCCGAGGCGCCGCGGCTTTCCGGCACGTGGCGCCACACGATCCACAGCACCAGCAGCGCCATCGGCAGGTTGATGAGGAAGGCCCAGGTCCATGAGAAGTGGTCGACCAGGAAACCGCCGAGCACCGGCCCCACCGCCGCCGTGATGCCGCTGAAGCCCGACCAGGTGCCGATGGCCTTGCCGCGTTCCTTCTCGGGAAAGGCGGCGCTGATGAGCGCGAGGCTGCCCGGAACCAGCAGCGCGCCGCCGATGCCCTGCACCGCCCGCGCCGCAATGAGCTGCTGCACGCTGCCCGCCAGCGCGCACGCCACCGAAGACAAGGCGAAGAGGCCCACGCCGATCGCGAAGATGCGGCGCCGCCCGTAGAGGTCACCCAGCGCGCTGCCCACCAGCAGCAGCGCGGCGAGCAGCAAGGCATAGGACTCGACCACCCACTGCGCCTGGAACGCGGTGGCATGCAGGTCGGACTGGATGGCCGGCAGCGCGACGTTGACCACGGTGCCGTCGATGAAGGCCATGCTGGAGCCGACGATGGCGGCGGCCAGCACCCAGGGCTTGGAGGCTTCGGGGCAGGTGCCATCCTGCGGCCTGGCTCCGTGCAGGATCAGCGTGTCGTCGCAGGGCGCCTTGCCGATCTGTGCCATGGGATCTCCTTTCTTGCTCCTTCCCCCTCCGGGGGAAGGTCGGGATGGGGGCTGCCCCGGCACGATACGCCATGTTCTTGCAGACGCCGTGATGCCCCCACCCCTGCCCTCCCCCGGAGGGGGAGGGAGAAAGGCAGGGTCAGCTCGCGCAGGTGGTGGCCGACGGATTCGCGCGCGCGGCGTCCACGCTGCGCGCCATGGCCGCTGCCGCCGCGGCGGTCACGCGCTGCGCACCGCGCGCCACCGCGTCCATGCCGCTGCCCACGGCTTCGCCGAGGTTCAGCTGGCACACCAGCGTGCGCGCTTCGTCGGAACGCCGCAGCGTCCAGCTGAAGCCGGCGTCCACACGCCCGCCGTCGACCGCGTCGAACTGCTGCAGCTGCACCGCGATGCGCCACACCGGCTGCGACGTCTGCCGGCCGCCCTTGGTCACGTCGAGCGCACCGAGCCGCCCGGCGATGCCGCTGGCCAGTGCGTCGCGCAGTTCGTTCTCGAACGACGAGGCCCAGCGGTGCTGCTCC
The DNA here is from genome assembly GCF_003019815.1 of Variovorax sp. PMC12. Taxonomy (NCBI): domain Bacteria; kingdom Pseudomonadati; phylum Pseudomonadota; class Betaproteobacteria; order Burkholderiales; family Comamonadaceae; genus Variovorax; species Variovorax sp. PMC12. Next base: position 1,046,465 of record NZ_CP027773.1, on the reverse strand, counting down.
AGCACCTCGACCTGCACGCTGCCGTTGGGCTGGCGCACCACCATCTGCGGACGGGCCAGGCGTTCGGGCACGGCCACCGGCGCCAGCTCGATGTACAGCGGCGCCGCGCCGCCCAATGTGGAGGGCGCCGCGTCGGCCGCGGCCACCGGGCTGGCGAGCGTGTAGTAGTTGTCGGGCTTGCTGGCGCAGCCCGCGAGCACGGCCGCCAGTGCGAGGAATGCAAGTTTCAGCTTCATTTCTTGTCGTCCGGTTTGCCGCGCAGCAGCGATTCAGGGTGGCGCTCCAGGTAGTCGGTCAGCACGCGCACCGAGCCGGCCGCGCGCGTCAGTTCGCGCAGCGTCTGGCGCATGTCCTGCTGCAGCGGAGAGTCGTCGGCCAGCGTGCGCTCCGCGGTGTTGACGGTCTTGCGCACGTCCTTCATGGCCGCGGCCAGTTCAGGCGTCACGTCGCTGTTGATGCGGTTCACCGTCTGCTCGGCGGCGGTCAGCGTCTTGTTGAGCGTGGCGAGCGTGGTGCGCAGGTCGCCCGCGATCTGCTCGTAGGGCACCTTGTTGAGCTTGGTCGCGATTTCCTGCACCTGCGACTGGATCTCGTCGAGGCTGTTGGGCACCGTGGGCAGCTCGATCGGGTTCTTCGTCACGTCGATCCTGGCCGCCGGCGCCTTCGGGAAGAAGTCGAGCGCCACGTAGACCTGCCCGGTCAGCAGGTTGCCGTTGCGCAGCTGGGCGCGCAGGCCCTTCTCCGCCAGGAAGCGCAACCGCTCCTGCTGCGTGGAGCGCGACTCGGTGGCTTCGGCGTTGCCGTGGTTCTCCCTGCGGCGCAGCCGGTCGGGGTAGACCTGCACCAGCACCGGCATGCGGAACTCGCGCTCGGCGCGGTCGAACTCCACGCCGATCGACTTGACCTCGCCGATCACCACGCCGCGGAAGTCGACCGGCGCGCCCGGCGTCAGGCCGCGCAGCGACTGGTTGAAGTACATCAGCAGCGTCTGCGAGGGGCCGTCGGGTTCCTTCATGGCCGTGGCCTCGTCCTGCGCCAGCGTGAACGATGCGTTGGCCTTGGCCAACGGACCCATCGCGTCGTCCGGTGCCTGGAACGCGATGCCGCCCAGCAAGATGGTTGCGAGCGACTGCGTGCGCAGCGTGAAGCCGCTGGCGCTGAGCTGCGCGTCGATGCCGCTGGCCTGCCAGAAGCGCGTGTTCATGCCGACGAACTTGTCGTAGGGCGCGTTGATGAACACGCGAATGGTCACGCCGCGCCCGTCGCCGTCGAGTTCGTAGGCGGCCACCTGCCCGACCTTGACGCGCCTGAAATACACCGGAGAGCCCACGTCCAGCGAGCCGATGTCGTTGGCGCGCAGCAGGAACTGCTGGCCCGAGTCGTCGCGCGTGACGATGGGCGGGGTTTCGAGCCCGGTGAATTCGCCCGAGGTTTCCTTCGACACGCCCGCGTCGGCGCCGATGTAGGCCCCCGAGAGCAAGGTGTTCAGCCCCGAGATGCCCGAGGTGTCCAGCCGGGGGCGCACCACCCAGAAGCGCGAGTCCGATGCGGTGAAGCTCTCGGCATCCTTGTTGAACTGCACCAGCACGCGCACGTGCGAGCGGTCGCGTGCCAGCCGCAGGCGCGTGACGAGGCCGATCTGCACGTCCTTGTACTTGACGGCGGTCTTGCCGGCCTCCAGGCCTTCGGCGGTCTTGAAGGTCAGCACCACCTCGGGGCCGCGCTCCATCAGGATGCGCGCCACCAGCGTGATGCCGACCAGCGCCGCGACGATGGGAATCAGCCAGATCAGCGATGGCAGCCACTCGCGCCGTCGCGCCACGCGCGGCCTGGGGAGCGCGGGTGGCGCCGGTTTGTCGTCTTGCGGTTGCTCTGGTTCACTCATGCTGGTTTCTCGTCCCTTTTGCCATGTTCCTGCGGAACGTCCCGGCCCTCGGCGAGGGCCTGCTCTTCCTTGCTGTCCCAGGTGAGCTTCGGATCGAAGCTCAGCGAAGCCAGCATCGTGAGCACCACCACCGACCCGAAGGCCGCGATGCCCACGCCCGCGGTGATGACCGCGAAACCCTGGATCTGCACCAGCCCGGTCAGCAGCGACACCACGAACACGTCGAGCATCGACCAGCGGCCGATGACCTCGATGATGTGATAAAGCCTTGCCCGCTCGCGCTGGCGCCAGGTGCTGCCCCGCTGCGCCAGCACCACGAGCAGCAGCAGGACCGCGAGCTTGAACAGCGGCACCAGGAAGCTGGCGATGAAGACGATGGCCGCGAGCCCGTAGGCGCCCGACACCCAGAAATAGATCACGCCGCTCAGGATGGTGTCGTACTGCGCGCCGAACAGCGTGCGCGTGATCATCACCGGCAGCAGGTTGGCCGGTATGTACATCATGCAGGCCGCGATCAGGAAGGCCCAGGTGCGGTTCAGGCTCTGCGGCTTGCGCGTGTGCAGACGGGTGCCGCACCGGCCGCAGGCCTCGCCCTCTTGCGCGTCCTTCCATACCGCGCCGCAGTGCCGGCAGGCCATCAGGCCGAGGGACGCGGCGGTGGCGACCGGGGCGTCATCGTCCTCGTGGCCGTCATGGGCGTGCTCTTCCCGGGCGGCCCTGCGAAAGGGAAAAAACTTCATGCGGAGGCCCCGCCCTCGTCCGTGCCGGCATCGGGCGCCTTCGGCCGGAAGGTCATTTCCCAGAACGCGCCGGGGTTGAACGAGAGCACCGCCGTCAGCATGACCGTGAGCGCCATGAAGGCCCAGAGCGCCGGCCCCGGCACCACGGTGGCCATGCTCGACAGCTTGACGATGGCCACCAGCACGCCCAGCAGGAACACTTCGATCATTCCCCAGGGCCGCAGCGACTGCATCGCCCGCACCAGCAGCGCGAAGCCTGCGGGCCGGCGCTCGCGGCTCAGCGGCACCAGCAGGTAGGCCAGGATGCACAGCTGCAGGAACGGAAAAAGAATGGTCGTGGCCAGCACCAGCAGCGCCACCACCGACATGCCCTCGGCGGTCAGCGCCACCACCGCGCCGGCCAGCGTGGTCTGGCTGCGCAGGCCCTGCAGCTCGATCTCGACGATGGGAAACAGGTTGGCGATGGCGAACATGATCAGGCAGGCCACCGTCAGCGGAAGGATGCGGCGCTGCTGCTGGCCGGGGTGCCGCGCCAGCTCGGTGCCGCAGCGCGGGCAATGCGCCACGTCGCGCGGCTGCAGCGGCGCGCGGCTGTAGATCGCGTCGCAGCCGGGGCAGACCACCGTGTCAGGTACTTCCTTCATAGGTCAGCACCCTAACTCATTCAGCCGCCCGGTTTTGTCGTCTTGAGGCGCAAGCTGCTGAAGACCGCCGCCACCGCCGCGCAGCACGCCGCCAGCACCAGCGCGACCACCGGGCCGTGCCCGCCGTGCGGACTCCAGAGGCTGAAGACCGCCGCCAGCACCACGGCGCCCAGCGTCTGCCCGGTCAGCCGGGCCGTGCCCAGCATGCCGCTGGCCGCACCGCTGCGGTGCGCCGGCGGCGAAGTCACGATGGTGTGGTTGTTGGGCGACTGGAACAGCCCGAAGCCCAGGCCGCACAACGCCATGCGCCAGGCGATGTCGGCATTGCCCGGGTGTGCCGGCAGCGCCGCCAGCAGCGCCAGGCCGCCGGCCAGCAAAGCCAGGCCGATGCCGCCCAGCAGCCCGTCGGGGTAGCGCCCGATCAGCCGCCCCGCAATGGGCGCCATGACCACGATGCCCAGCGGCCACGCGGTGATGAGCAGGCCGGCCTCGATGTGGCTGCGGCCGTAGGCGTCGAGCAGCAGGAACGGCAGCGCGATGTACGCCAGCATCTGAGCGCAGAACGCCGCCACCGAAGTGCCCATGGACAGCGCGAACACCGGAATGCGCAGCAGGTCGATGGGGAAAAGCGGCACCGCCTGCCTGCGCTGCCGCCGCAGGTAGACGAAACCCACCGCAAGCCCGGCCAGCAGGATGCCCCAGGCCGAGGCCTGCGAGCCGCCGGCGCCCTGCACCCCGCCCTCACGCACGCCCAGCCGGTCGACACCCAGGAACACCAGCGAGAACATCAGCACGTTGAGCGCCACGTCCACCGGCGAAAAGCGCAGCCCGGCGGCCGGCGCCACCCGGTTGAACGGCAGCGCCCGCATGCCCAGCGCGAAGGTCACGATGCCCAGCGGCACATTGATGGCAAAGAGCCACGGCCACGAAGCCACCGAAAGAATCGCCGCCGCCACCGAGGGCCCGGCCACCGACGAGGTGGCCACCACCAGCGAATTCAGCGCCATGCCCTTGCCCAGCTGCGACGAGGGGTACGTCAGCCGCACCAGCGCCGCGTTCACGCTCATGATGCCGGCCGCGCCCAGCCCCTGGAATGCACGCGCGGCGGTCAGCGTGGCGAGCGAATTGGCGAAGGTGGCGGCCAGCGACGACAGCGTGAACACCGCCAGCCCCACGAGGTACACCCGCCGGTAGCCGACCAGGTCGCCCAGCGACGCCAGCGGAAGCAGCATGACCAGCGTGGCGATCTGGTACGCGTTGACCACCCAGATCGCCTGGGACGGGCTGGCCTGAAGCTCGCGCGCAATGCCCGGCAGCGCCAGGTTGACGATGGTGCCGTCGAGCACCGACACGATCAGCCCGAGCACGATCACCAGCATCGCCCAGCGGCGCTCGCGCGGGGCCAGCCCGTCGATGGGCACCGGGCCCGGTGTGCCTTCGTTCGCCGGAAGCGCAGTGCCTGCGCGCACGGTGTTCATCGCTCAGGCCTGCTGCGCCCGCGCGGCGGGTTCGGAGCGCACGCCGCCCAGCGTGAGCCAGGTCAGCACCAGCGCGATCAGGGCGCCGGCGGCCATGCCGGCCACCATCGGCAGCGGGCGGCCGTCGGTGAAGAGGCCCACCAGCGCCATCGCCAGCGCGCCCGTCAGCATCTGCAGCGTGCCGAGCAGCGCCGAGGCGGTGCCCGCGATGGCACCGTGCATTTCGAGCGCCAGCACGCCGGTGGTAGGAATCACCAGCCCCATGAAACCCGAGGCGATGAAATACAGGACGATGAGCACCCAGATGCTGTCGCCGCCCGCCGCGAAGTACACGAACATCGCGACCATCGCCACGCCGCAGCAGACCACGCCGAACTTCACCAGGTTGACCAGCCCGTAGCGCTCGCCCAGCGCCCCCGTGAACTGCGACGCCGCGATGAAGGCAGCGGCGTTAACGCCGAAGGCCACGCTGTACAGCGCGGGCGACAGACCGTAGTGGTCGATCATCACGAACGACGAATTGGCCAGGTAGGTGAAGAAGCCCGCCATCGCGAAGCTGCCGATGAACACCAGCCCAAGGTAGTGCCGGTCGCGCAGCAGCAGCCAGTAGGCCGAAAGCGCGCCGCCCAGGCTGCTTTCCACGCGCTCGGAGGCCGGGCGCGTCTCGTCGAGCAGCTTGACCATCATGGCCAGGCCCGCCACCGCCGCGATGGTCACGGCCCAGAACACGCCGCGCCAGCCGGCGAAGGCGATGACCGCGCTGCCCGCGAGCGGCGCAAGGATCGGCGACACGCTGAACACCAGCATCAGCAGCGACATCAGCCGCGCCGCGTCGGTGCCGGTGTGCAGGTCGCGCACCACCGCGCGCGGAATCGCCATGCCGGCGGCGGCGCCCAGGCCCTGGACGAAGCGCAGCACGATCAGCGTCTGGATGTCGGTGGCCATGGCACAGCCCACGCTCGCCAGCGCGAACAGCACCAGCCCGGCGTACAGCGGCGGCTTGCGCCCGACCATGTCGGAGATCGGCCCGTAGAGAAGCTGGCCCGCGCCGAGCGACAGGAAGAACGCCGTGAGGCTCATCTGCACCGCGCCGATGTCGGCATGCAGGCTCTGTCCGATGGCGGGCAGCGCCGGCAGGTACATGTCGATGGCGAATGGCCCGATGGCCGAGAGCAGGCCCAGCAACAGGGCCATCTTGAAGAAAGGAGAAGAACGCATTGACCCGATTGTCGCCAAGCGCGGCAATCGCTGCAGCCGTGGGGTCTGCGCTCAGGCGGCGCTAATTCTGGGCAAAGAATCGGTTGGCCGGGCGCGGCAGGCCGAGGTTCTCGCGCAAGGTACGACCTTCGTACTCGCGCCGGAAGATGCCGCGGCGCTGCAGTTCGGGCACCACCTTGTCGACGAAGGCATCGAGGCCGCCGGGCAGCCACGGGAACATCACGTTGAAGCCGTCGCAGCCTTCGGCCTCCAGCCATTCCTGCATCTCGTCGGCAATGCTTTGCGGCGTGCCGACGAAAGCCAGGCCGCCGTAGCCGCCCAGGCGCTGGGCCAGCTGCCGCACCGTGAGGTTCTCGCGCCGAGCCAGGTCGATCACGCGCTCGCGCCCGCTCTGGCTCGCGTTGGTCTCGGGCACTTCGGGCAAGGGCGCGTCGGGGTCGAACCCGGAGGCATCGTGGCCGAGCGCGATGGAGAGCGAGGCGATGGCGCTGTCGTAGTGCACCAGGCTGTCGAGCCGGGCACGGATGGCCCTGGCCTCCTCCACCGTGTCGCCGACCACCACTAAGGCGCCCGGCAGGATCTTGAGATGGTCGCGCTCGCGGCCGATCTTCTGCATGCGGCCCTTCACGTCCGCATAGAAGCGCCTGGCGTTCTCCAGCGTGCCTGGCGCGGAGAACACCACCTCGGCGGTCTCGGCGGCAAGTTGCCGGCCGGGCTCCGACGCGCCGGCCTGCACGATCACCGGCCAGCCCTGCACCGGCCGCGCGATGTGCAGCGGCCCACGCACGGACAGGTACTTGCCCTTGTGGTTCAGCACGTGCATCCGCGCGGGGTCGAAGAAGCGGCCGCTCTCCACGTCGCGCTCGAAAGCGTCGTCGGCCCAGCTGTCCCAAAGGCCCGTGACCACGTCGTAGAACTCGCGGGCGCGGGCATAGCGCTCGTCGTGTTCTATGTGGTCTTCGCGGCCGAAGTTCAGCGCGGCGTCCGGGTTGGAGGTGGTGACGATGTTCCAGCCCGCGCGCCCTTCGCTCAGGTGGTCGAGCGAGGCGAAGCGGCGCGCGATGTGAAAAGGCTCGTCGAAGGTGGTCGAAGCGGTGGCCACCAGCCCGATGTGCTGCGTGTGCTGCGCCAGCGCCGACAGCAGCGTGAACGGCTCGAACGAAGTCACCGTGTGGCTGCGCTGCAGCGCCTCGATCGGCATGTTCAGCACGGCCAGGTGGTCGGCCATGAAGAAGGCGTCGAAGCGGCCGCGCTCCAGCGTCTGCGCCAGTTGCCTGATGCGCGCGAAGTTGAAGTTGGCATCGGGCCATGCGCCCGGGTAGCGCCACGCGCCGGTGTGGATGCTCACCGGGCGCATGAACGCACCCAGCCGCAGTTGCCTGCCCGCGCTCATTTGGCGGCGGGCCAGAACACCAGCGCGCGCAGCTCGATGCTGCGGCGCGGCGGCGCTTCGGGCGCGCTGCCGGGGTCTTCGAAGGCGGTGTGCGCGGTGAAGCGCGCGGTGCCGTCCTCGCGCGAGTCGTAGATTTTCAGCACCAGCGCCTCGTCGGGCCGAAGCCGCGGAAACCAGTACCAGCGGTGGGCGGGGTTGTAGGTGAACGAATAGATCTCGCCGACCTTGTCGGGATAGACGAGGTCGCCGGGCACCATGTCTTCCAAGGCGATGGAGCGCGCGTCGCACAGCGCGAGCGGCAGCCGCTCCACCGTGGCCAGCGGGCGCCAGAGGTTGACGATGGCGAAGCGGTGCTTCAGGCGCTCCGCCGCTTCTTCGGGCGGCAGGTGGTCGCGCACGCGGCGCGGCGCGGAGACGAAAGTCTGGTCGTTGTGCACGCGGCGCACCGGCTCGCGCAGGTCGGCCGTGCGGCGCGAGCCCTGGGCGCTGTCGCGCAGCGTGTGGTCGAACACCACGATCTTCTCGGCGCCCGTGATGTCGCGCAGCAGCGCCTCGGACTCGCGGTAGTAGATGTCGCGGATGGTGGCGTCATGCGAGAAGTCGGCCACCGCGCTGCGGTGCGAGATCTGCGTGAAGCCGCTGCGGTCGAGCGACAGTTCGTTCAGCGCCACCAGCGGCCGGCCGTCGCGGATGGCCACGCGGCGCGGCTCCAGCTTGCCCGTGACCCACGGCGTGCCGGGCGGCGGCTCGAAGGTGTAGCTGACCGGGCGGCCCTCGCCCGCCTTCAAGTAATTGACTTCCGCCTCCACCGACGGCAGCGTGGCGACCAGCAACTGGCTGTTCGATCCGGCGCTCATTCGGTCTGGCTCCTGCTGTTTGTTGCCTTGATCAAAACGGCTCCTTGAAGGGGCGCAGGTCGAGTTCCTGCGTCCACGCACTGCGGTGCTGCACATGCAGCTGCCAGTAACTTTCGGCGATGGCCTCGAGCTGCAGCAGGCCGTCGCCGCCGGCCTGCGCCACGCGCTGCGGCGCGCCGGTGCGCAGCCGCTCGCCGTCGATGCCGCCGTCGATCACCACATGCGCCACGTGCACGCCCTGCGGGCCGAACTCGCGCGCCAGGCTCTGGCTCAGCGAACGCAAGGCGGCCTTGGCTGCCGCGAAGGCCGCGAACGGCGGCTTGCCGCGCAGCGCCGCGGTGGCGCCGGTGAAAAGCAAGGTGCCGCGCCCTTGCGAGCCGGAAGCCTCGAAGCTGTTGGCCAGCAGGCCGCGCAAGGCCTCGTGCCCGAAGATGAAACCGCCCAGCGCGCTGGTGCGCCAGGCCTGCGTGAACTGCTCGACGGAAAGCTCCAGCGTCGGCGCGCGCACCGCGCTCGCGGCATTGAAGATGGCCACGGTGAGCGGCCCCAGCGCCCTTGCCTTCTGCGCAATGCCGTGGATCTCGGCCTCGCTCGCCACGTCGCCCGCGAACGCATGCGCGCGCCCGCCGGACGCCACGATTTCCGCGGCCACCGCATCGAGCTGGGCCTGCGTGCGCCCGGTCAGCGCGACGATGAAACCTTCGGCCGCGAAGCGCCGCGCCAGTGCGGCACCCAGGCCGGCGCTGGCGCCGACACCGGCGATCCATGCGACCGGAGACGGGCCGGTGCGGGACGAAGAAACGGAGGGAGTGACGGAGGTGACAGCCATGGGCGAGCACGAAGGCTATACCTGCGCCCCGGAGCGCGGAAGTATTCAAAAGCGATAACCTTATTCGGTAGCTGGTCGGTGTCGGCGGCCGCTTGACGCATGCGGCGCTTCACTCCATGCGCCGCGCCCGCTACGCTATCGGCTTCCCCGGACCGCCCCATAACGAAACACAGCAATCGCTTTCCAGGAGAAGTTATCGATGGCTCTTGCCCGCACGATCCGCACCGATCTCTTGCGCGTGTTCGCGCTGACGCTGGTGTCGCTCTTCGCCATTCCGGCCGCGACGCTGGTCTTCACCGAATACGCCCTGCGCTCGCAGGACACGGCCTTCCTTCAATCGATAGAAAAGCGCATCGCCGGCGACGCCCGGCTTTCGCCCGAGGACAAGGCCGAGGCCACCGCCTTCTATCGCTCGCATCCGCTTTCCAAGGCCTGCGACGCCACGTCGCCCGAAGACAGGAACTTCCACGACAAGGTCTGCAGCCCCTATTCGATGCAGTGGCAGTTCCACAGGGCCGACCGCGCCGCCATCTGGACCATCGGGCTCGGCGCCGCGCTGCTCGCGGCGGCGCTGGTGCTGGGCGCGCTGGCCTTTGCCAACCGCGGCCTGCGCTATGCCAGCTTCGTCGCAGGCTGGCGGCTGATGACGGTGTCGAGCGCCGTCGAGGTCGTGCTGCAGGGCGCCATGCTGGTGTGGCTGTCGTTCTGGGTCACCGCCTATTTCTGGCACAGCTACTACATCAAGCTGATCGCCATCGCGGGCATTGCGGCAGCGGCGGCCGTGTTCTATGCCGTCTACACGCTGTTCAAGAAGCTGCCCTCCGACAACGAGATCGAGGGCGAGCTGGTCGCCGAGGCCGATGCACCGCGCCTGTGGGAGCGCATCCGCCAGCTGGCCGCCCGCGTTCAGACCGCGCCGCCCGACCAGATCGTGGCGGGTATCGACACCAACTTCTTCGTGACCGAGGCACCCTGCGAAGTGCGCGGCCAAGCGCTGCAAGGCCGCACGCTGTTCGTGAGCATTCCGCTGCTGCGCGTGCTCGACCAGACCGAAGCCGACGCGGTGCTGGCGCATGAGCTGGCCCACCTGGGCGGCGGCGACACCCGCAGCAGCGCGGCGCTCGGCCCCAAGCTGCTGCAGTTCGACCAGTACACCCGGAAGATGCGCGGCGCCGGCCTGACCATCGTGGCGCACTACCTGCTGCGGCTGTACCGCATGATCTTCGCGTTCGCCCTTGCACGCGACAGCCGCGAGCGCGAGCACAGGGCAGACCGCGTGGCCGCCGGCCTCACGGCGCCCAGTGCCATCGTGCAGTCGCTGATCAAGATTTCCGCCTACGCCAGCTACCGCAACGACGTCGAGCGCAGGCTGTTCGAGCATGACCGCCGGCACGACGGCGCGCTGGGCATCGCCGGCTTCGTGGCGGCCGGACTGCCGCCGTATGCCGGCTCGGAAGACTTCATCGAGGCCATGAAGACCGCCGGCGTTCCGCACCCCTACGACAGCCATCCGCCGCTGCTGGAGCGCATGCGCAACGTCGGCCACCACGTGCCCGAGACCGCCTACGGCGCCATCGTCGCCGCCGCGCCGCAGGCCTCGTGGGCCGACTTCATCGAGACCGCCGGCGCCATCGAGCAGCGCATGTGGAGCGAGTACGAGCAGCGCTTCGCCCAGAACCACGAGCTCAGCCTCGCCTACCGCTACGAGCCGGCAACCGAAGAAGAGCGCGCCGTGGTGCTGCGCCACTTTCCGCCGGTCAGCTTTGCGCTGAAGAACGGCAACCGCATCGACGTGAGCTACAGCGGCCTGCACCCGAGCGCCGACGGCGCCGCGCCGATTCCGTGGGACGAGGTCAAGGGCCTGACCTACAAGGACAGCAGCTTCGGCGACACCCTCATCGTCACCCACCACGACAAGCGCACACTCGGCGGCGCGCGCACCACCAAGGTCAAGCTGGGCGGCCTGGGCAAGCAGAAGGAACACTTCAAGGCCGCGGCCGGCCACTACTGGCAGCGGCACCAGGTCATGCGGGCACAACAGCAACAGCAGCAGCGGGAGCCATCACCCCACCACTGACACCGCAGCGACAGCCTCCACAAAAACCAATCCACACAACACCGGAGACAACCATGAACCCCGTCGAACAGAGAACCATCTCGAAGATCAGCTGGCGGCTTCTGCCGCTGCTGATGATCAGCTACTTCATCGCCTACCTCGACCGCGTGAACCTCGGCTTTGCCGGCGCGGCCATGTCGAAGGACCTGGGCTTCACCGCCGCCGTGTTCGGCAGCGCGGCCGGCATCTTCTTTCTTGCGTACTTCCTGTTCGAGGTGCCCAGCAACATGGCGCTCGAACGCTTCGGCGCGCGCCGCTGGATTGCCCGCATCATGTTCAGCTGGGGCATCCTGTCGGCGGCGCAGGCCTGGGTGGGCGGCGCGACAAGCTTCAACGTGGTGCGCTTCCTGCTGGGCATTGCCGAGGCCGGCTTCTTCCCCGGCGTGATCTTCTACATCACGCTGTGGTTTCCGGCGGCGTACCGCGCGCGCATCGTGGGCTGGTTCATGTTCGCGATTCCCATCTCGACCGTGATCGGCTCGCCCATCTCCGGCTACATCCTGAACATGGACGGCATCGGCGGCATGCACGGCTGGCAGTGGCTGTTCATCCTGGAGGCGGTGCCTTCGCTCATCCTGACCTTCTTCGTGCTGATGTACCTGCCCGACGGCCCGAAGGACGCCAAGTGGCTCACCGACGAAGAACGCACCTGGCTGCAGCGCACGCTGGACGCCGAGCGCCAGAACCGCGAGTCGATCAACAAGATCTCCTGGAAGCAGTCGCTGCTGAACCCGCGCGTGATCGGGCTGGGCTTCGTCTACATGGGCATCACCGTGCCGCTGTACGGTCTGAGCTTCTTCCTGCCGCAGATCATCAAGGGCTTCGGCGGGCTGAGCAATGTGCAGATCGGCTTCATCAACGCGTTCCCGTACCTGGTCGGCGCCGTCGCCATGCTGTTCTGGACGCGCGCTTCCGATGCGCGCAAGGAGCGCAAGTGGTTCCTGCTGATTCCGCTGGCGTGCATCTTCGTGGGCCTGGTGCTGGCTGCGGAGACCAGCTCGCCCGTGCCCAAGATGGCCGCCGTGACGCTGGCCGCCTTCGGCATCTTCAGCGCACTGCCCACCTTCTGGACGCTGCCCACCGCCATCCTGAGCGGCACCGCCGCGGCGGCAGGCATTGCGTGGATCAATTCCATCGGCAACCTCGGCGGCTACATCGGCCCGACGATCTTCGGCGCGCTGAAGGACCGCATGGGCAACGACATCTACGCGGTGATCTTCCTCGCGCTGCTGTCGGTGGTGGCCTTCGTGCTGGTGCTGATCATCGGGCACGACTCGCGCACAGAGCAGGCGGTGGCGCCCGGGCGGGCCTGAGCGAAGGCTTCCGTCTCGGGCGTTCGCGCGGCGGACAGGCACACTCAGTAGAGCGTGGCCTTCTGCCTCGCAGGCAGCTCCCTGTCGTAGGTCTCGCCATCGAATTCCGCTTCGGTCAGCGCCGAAAGAATGGCTCCCGGCGTCGGCACCGTGCGCTTCGCATCCGCCGGCACCGGCTCCCACAGCCTGGAGCGCTGGATGGCACGCGCGCACTGGAAGAACACCGTCTCCACGTGGATCTCGATCACGCACTGCGGCGGCTTGCCTTCCATTGCGAGGCGGGCCAGCAGCTGCGGCTCGACGGTGATGCGCGCCCTGCCGTTCACGCGCAGCGTCTCGCCCACGCCGGGAATCAGGAACAGCAGCGCCACGCGCGGGTCGGCCACGATGTTGCGCAGGCTGTCGATGCGGTTGTTGCCGCGCCGCTCGGGCATCAGCAGCGTGTTTTCGTCCTGCACCATGAAGAAGCCCGGCGGGTCGCCGCGCGGCGAGGCGTCGAGGCCGCCGGGGCCGATGGTCGAGAGCACGGCAAAGGGAGACGCCTCGATCAACGCCCGGTAGGCCGGGTGCAGGTACGGCACCTCTTTCTTCAGCGCGGCTTCGCCGGGCTGGCCGAACAGGGCTTCGAGCTGCGCCAGGGTTTCGATGGCGTGCGGCGTGGTCATTGCGGGAGCTCCAGGTGATGAAGGGGGAAAGACGGGATTGGTGTTCAGCCCATGGTGCCCGCCGCGTCCGCATCCGCATCCGCGGCCACGGGCGGCGAGTTCCAGCCGCAGGCCAGCGCCGTGAGCGCCAGCAGCAGCGCGGCGATGCCGTAGATCCACGGCGGCGAAGCCACCGGCAGCAGCAACCCCGCGATCAGCGGCCCGGTGCCGGCGCCGATGTCGCGCCAGACGGATCGCGCGGCCAGCGCCTGCACACGCTCCGGTCCGGGCGTGCGCCGCGCCACGATGGGCGGCAGCAGCGGCAGCTGCAGGGCGCGCAGCACCACGATCAGCGCCGCGCAGCTCCACAGCCAGCCGAGGCCGAAGCCCACCAGCGCAATGGCCGTGACGAGCGACAGGCTCACCAGCAGCCGCTCGGCGCCGAAGCGCTCCGCCATGTGCCCGCCGACCGGGCTCAGCAGGATCTCCGCCAGGTAGCGCAGCGCCATCAGCACGCCGGCGACGATCACCGCGCCCCCCGGCATCAGATCCTTGCCGAGGTAGGACAGGCCGACGATGAAGAGCCCGTCCAGCGTCAGCCCTTCCATGAACGACCAGCCGTCCAGGCTGTTGGGCCGCTTGAAGCGCCGCGCAGGCTTGCCCACGGGATGCGGTGCCGAGGGCAGCCGCCGCGTGACCAGGCAGGCGAGCAGCGAGAACACCGCGAGGATGCCGAAGATCGCGCGCGGCCCGACCCAGTGCGCGAGCAAGGCGCCCAGCGGCAGCGCCAGCACCGGCCCCATCGCGATGACGGCACGCGAGCGCCCGTTGCGCCGCGCCGCGCCGAGCGGGTCGGCCGTGGCCAGCGCCTGCGTCGACAGGTTCAGCGCCGCGAAGCACAGGCCCCACATCAGCCGCAGCGGCAGCAGCGCCCAGAAGCCCGACAGCGTGGCGTAGCCGAGCCCGCAGACCGCGGCCGCCACGACAGCCAGGGTGCAGGTGGGCCGGTCGCCGTTGCGCGCATAGAAGCGGGCGACGAAGCCGTAGCCCGCGATGCGCACCAGCCGGTTGGCGGCGAGCAGCATGCCGGCCTCGGCGAGCGTCACGCCGAACTGGTCGGCATACATCGGCAGCAGCAGGTAGAGCACCACGTCGGCGGGCAGCGAGAGGCCGAGCGCCATTGCGGCGTGGCGGGAATCCAGGTCGGTGGAATTCGGGGCGGGAGCGGGTGGAGAGCTGGACATCGAGCGCCGATGGTGCGCCGCGCCACGCGTGCCTGACAAACGACTTAAACGCCGGCCATGCGTGAGAAAATTGCACGCATGCAGTTTCGCGAGCCGCCCCTCAACGCCGTGCGCGCCTTTGCCGCCGCAGCCCGCCACCTAAGTTTCACGCGCGCGGCGCTCGAGCTGCATGTCACGCACAGCGCCGTGAGCCGGCAGATCAAGAGCCTGGAAGAGTTCCTGGGCGTGGAGCTGTTCGAGCGCCGCATCCGCCAGGTGGCGCTGACCGCCGAGGGGCAGCAGTTCTTTGCCGAGGTCGAGCCGGCGCTGGCGCAGATCGGCGCGGCGGCGCGGGCGCTGCAGGCACAGGGCACGGCGCGCGCGGTGCGCATCAACGTGCGCCCTTCTTTCGCGGTGCGCTGGCTCATTCCGCGCCTGCCGTCCTTCGTCGAGCAATATCCCGACATCGAGCCGCAGGTGGTCACCAGCACCGTGATGCCCGAGCAGGCGGTCGACAGCTTCGACATCGCGGTGCGGCGGGGGCGCGAAGGCTGGCCGCCGTCCATCAAGGCGCGCCCCTTCCTGAAAGACGAGGTGCTGGTCGTTGGCGCGCCCTCTCTCTTCAAGACCCATCCGCTGGACGACCTGCGTTCGCTGGCGTCTCATGTGCTGCTGTCGGCCAAGACGCGCAAGGACGACTGGGACGCCTGGAAGAAGCAGTTCGGCGCGCCGCGCGCGAGGCCCGCCGGCCGGCTGCAGTTCGACCACCTGCACTTCGTGCTGCAGGCCGCGGTCGACGGGCTGGGCATCGCGCTGGCGCCCACATCCCTGGTGTCGCACGACCTGGCCTCCGGTCGGCTGCAGTCGCCGCTGCCCGCGCTGCGCATGACGCTGGACCGGTACTACTACGGCCTGTCACCCGACGCCGCGCCGGAGGCGGCGTACGTGGCGGAGTGGTTCGAGCGCATGCAGGCCGAGGCCATCAGGACGACTTAGGACGCCGCCAGCGAGCGGAGCACGTCCGCCACGCCGACGGTGCCCTTGCGCACGTCGGCATCGCCGCCCGCGAAGGTGATCCAGCCCTCGTTGAAGCCGTCGAGCATCTGGATGCGCGGCACCGGGTCGCGCATGCCCTGCGCAAGAAAGACCGCACCCCAGGTCTCGCGCGGCACCGCATGCGCCTGCACCGCGCGGCCCAGCACCGCCGACAACGCAGCCGCGATGTCGTGCTGGCTCAGGCGCTGCGGGCCTTCGAGCTCGACGATGCGCGGCGGCTCGCCCGGCTGCATCAGCAATTCGGCGGCGACGCGGCCCACGTCGGCGGTGGCGACCATCGGCACCGCGCGCTCCAACGGTTGCAGATAGCTGGAGAGCACGCCCTGTTCGCGCGCCTGCGCGATGTCCCAGGCCAGGTTCTCCAGGAACCATGCGGGCCGCAGGAAGGTCACCGGCAGCGGCAGCGTGGCCAGCGCTTCTTCCATCAGCGTGCGCTGGCTCAGCAGGTTGGGCTGCGCGGCCTGCGCGCCCACGGTCGACAGGCACACCGCCCTGGCGGGCCGCGCGGCATCGAGCGCCTGGCGCACCGCGCCGATCACCGCCCTCGCCTCGGGAAACCCGGGCTGCGGATCGAACTGCGAAGGCGGCAGCACGAAGACACCCGTCGCGCCGGTGAAGGCATGGGTGAGCGCCTGCGCGTCCTCCATTTCCGCGATGGCGACCTCGCAGCCCTGGTCGGCCCAGAAGCGGCCCTTGGCCGCGTCGCGGACGACTGCTCGAACAGGCTGGCCCGCGGCCAGCAAGTTGCGCGCGACGGCACCGCCGACCTTGCCTGTGATACCGGTGATTGCGTACATGAAACTTTCCTTTCGAATGCGTGGATTCACGATGGGGTCGAATGGTAGGAACGGGTCATATTTGAGTAAAGCGACTGAGCGGCATATCATTCATGACATCTGATCACCAATCAAAAACGCGCGCAATGACACTCGACGGACGCCTCCTCTCCAACGTCAGCGTGCTGGCCGCCGTGGTCGAAGGCGGCAGCTTCGCCAACGCCGCCACGGCGCTGGGCCTCACCCCCTCCGGCGTGAGCCGCTCCATCGCGCGGCTCGAGGCACGCATCGGCGTGCGGCTTTTCGACCGCACCACGCGCTCGCTGAACCTCACCGACGAAGGCCGGCTGCTCTACGCGAACATCAATCCGCTGGTGCTCGGCATCGAGGACGCGGTGACGATCGCGTCGGGTGCATCCGGCGCGGTGCGCGGGCGCCTGCGCGTCAACACCGACGCATTCACCTCACGCCTTCTGCTGGCGCGCCACCTGCCGCGCTTCCTTGCGCAATACCCCGAACTCACGCTGGAACTGGTCGCGCGCGAACAGCTCGGCGACCTGGTGGCCGAAGGCTTCGACATCGCCGTGCGCTTCGGCGAGCCGCCGTCGTCGTCGCTGGTGGCTCGCAAGCTGATGGACTCGCGCGTCGTCACCGTCGCAACGCCCGCCTACCTGGCACGGCATGGTCGCCCCGCGAAGCCGGCTGATCTCGGAGGCCATGCCTGCCTGCAGGTGCGCAATCCGGCCACGGGGCAACCCTATTCGTGGGAGTTCCAGCACGGACGCAAGCTCGTGCAGGTGCCCACCACCGGGCGGCTGCTGCTCACCGATCCGGGCACCGTGCTGGAAACCGTGCTCGCCGGCATCTGCGTGGCGCAAATCAAGGCCGTGGGCATACAGCCGCAGCTCGACAGCGGCGAGCTGGTCGACCTGTTTCCCGACTGGCCCGACGAGCGGCTTGCGCTCTATGCGCTCTATCCGTCACGCCACCTGCCGGCCGCCAAGGTGCGCGCGTTCATCGATTTCGTGATGGAGGTCGTCTCTCCGGTTGCTTCGCCCGTGGCCTCGCCCGCATCGAAGCCGAAGCCCCGGCGCTGATGCTCGTGTCCGGAAGCGGCCAGCACCTTCGGCCGGCCGGCCGCACGATGCCGGCATGAACGCCACCACGACGCCGACGACAACACCGCTCCCCCGCGCCTTCCGGAATCTCGCGTGGTCCAACCTCGCCGCGCAGTCCGCCGAACAGTTGAGCCTCGCGGCCGTGCCGCTGGTCGCCGTGCTGGCGCTCAAGGCCGGGCCGGGAGAAATCGGCTTCCTCGCGGCCATCCAGACACTGCCTTTCCTGCTGGTCTCCATGCCGCTGGGCCTGCTGGCAGATCGCATGTCGCGGCGGCGGCTGATGGTGTGGGCCGAAGGGTTGCGGGCGGCGTCGCTGCTGATGCTGCTCGCGCTTGTGCTCTGGTCGAAGCTCGGCATTGCATGGCTTGCGGTGCTCGGGTTTCTTGGTGCCGTGGGCACGGTGGGCTTCAGCGTCGCGGCGCCTGCGCTGCTGCCGGCCCTCGTGCCGAGCGACGCGCTGGCCGTGGCCAACGGGCGGCTGGAACTGGCCCGCAGCGCAGCCTTCACTGCCGGGCCGGCTCTGGCAGGCGCGCTCGTCGCCTGGGCGGGCGCATCGGCTGCATTCGTGCTCGCCGCCGTGCTGTCGGTCTCGGCCGTCGGCCTGCTGTCGAGCCTCGGCGAGGCGCCGCGCGTGCAAGCCGCATCGCGGCGCAACCCGCTGCTCGACGTGAGGGACGGCGCGCGCTTCGTCTGGCGGCACGAACTGCTGCGGCCCATGCTGATGACCGGCGCGGTCTTCAACATCTCGTGGTTCATGCTGCAGGCAGCCTACGTGCCCTATGCGGTGCGGGTGCTCGGGCTCGGCGCGCAGGCGGTCGGCTTCACGCTCGCCATGTACGGCGCGGGCATGGTGTTCGGCGCATTGCTGACCGCGCGGGCGGTGGCGCATATGCCGTTCGGGCGCGCCATCCAGATAGGCCCGGCGGCGGCGGTCGTGGCCGGCGCGCTGATGGCGGCGACGCTCGTCGTGCCCAGCGCGGCGCTGGCCTCGCTGTCGTTCTTTCTCTTCGGCGCGGGGCCGATGGTCTGGGTCATCACATCGGCCACGCTGCGCCAGAGCGTTGCGCCGCCCGCAATGCTGGGGCGCGTGTCGGCGGTGTTCCTGACGATCAACACCGGCGCGAGGCCGATAGGCGCGGCGCTCGGCGGACTGGTCGGCGCCACGCAGGGCGAGTCGGCCTGCCTGCTGCTGGCGCTCGCGGGCTTCGTGTTGCAGGCGGGGATCATTTTTGCCTCGCGCATCGCGACGCTGCGGCGGCTGCCGGCCTTGGCGCCCACCTGAGCGCTGCTAGAACAGCGAAGCCATCCCGTTGGGCCGCGCGTCCTCGATGGCGAGCATGCGCAGCTTGGTCAGCGCACCACCGCCGGCCGAGAAGCCGCCCGGCTTGTTGCCCGCCGCCAGCACGCGGTGGCACGGCACCACCGGCGCAAAGGGGTTGTGGCCCATGGCCTGCCCCACCGCGCGCGACAGGCTCTTGTCGCCAAGCTCCTCGGCAATCTCTCCATAGGTGCGCGTCTGCCCCGGCGGAATGCGCCGCGCGATCGCGTAGATGCGCTGGTGAAACTCGGACACGCCACGCATGTCGAGTTCGATGTGGCTCAGGTCGTCGTGCACGCCCTGCAGCAGGCCCTGGATGGCCGCAATGGCGCGCTGCGCCATCTGGTCGGGCGGCCCTTCGCGCAGTTCCGGAAAGCGCTGCCTCATGCGCGCCCGCGTGGCCGGCTCGCCGTCGTCCGCAGGCAGCTGCACGCCGACCAGCCCCTGCGGACCCCACGCCAGCGCGCACATGCCGATGGCAGTCTCGAACAGGGCAAAGCCGCTCATGGCGTCTCCTGCAATGCATGCTGGCGCGACGCAAGCACGGCAGCAGCCCACAGCGTGATGGCCGACGCCACGAGGCCGCGCGCCAGGCCGCCGGCGCCGTCGGAAATCCATCCGGTGACGGTCGGCCCGACGATCTGCCCCGCCGCGAAAACGATGGTGAACATGCTGATGCCCTGCGCCCAGCGCGCGGGCGGCAGGTTGTGGCGCACCAGCGCGGTGGTCGACGCCACCACCGACAGGAACACCCCGCCGAACAGCACGCCCGACACCAGCGCCACCGGCGCCGAGGGGCTCAGCACCGGCAGCAGCGTGGCCACGCCGAGCAGCCCGTTCAGCAGCGCCTGCGGCTGGCCGCCGCGATAGCGGTCGAGCAGGCCCGCCCACAGCCGCGAGGAAGCCACGCAGGCGACACCCAGCAAGGCATAGAACAGCGTGATGAAGCCGGCACTCGCGCCCTGCTCCCGCAGCAGCGCGATCACGAACGTCATGTAGCCGATGTAGCCCATGCCGAACAGCGCATAGCCCGCCAGCGCCCAGCCGAATCGGCGCAGCGCGACCGGCGGTGCGCTGGCGGCTGCAGCGGACGACGGCGCGGTGTGCGCAGCGGGAGCACTGTCCGGCATCGCACGGCCCGCCCACGCGAGCAGGCAGGTGGCCGCCGCGCTGGCGATGGCCAATGCCCACCAGGCCCACGCCCAGCCGTGCGGCACGTCCGCAGCCGCGCGCAACACCTGCGGCACCAGCAGCGCCGACAGCGCAATGCCGAAGCCGGTGCCGCCGTAGTAGATGCCGAGCAGCAGTCCGCCTCGCGAAGACCCGGCCTCGCCGAGCCGCGCGGCCAGCAGGCCGCCCGCCACAAACACCCACGCGCTCGCTATGCCGGCCAGCAGGCGCTGCAGCAGCAACGCCGGTGCCGCCGTCACGAAGCCGCTGCCCGCCATGAAGACGCTTGCCAGCACGGCGCCGACCACCAGCAACCGGGTCACCCCGAAGCGGCGCATCAGCATCGGCGTGATCAGCGCGCCGATCAGGTAGCCCACCGCGTTCGCCGTGTTCATGCCGCCGGCCAGCGCATAGCTCCAGCCGAGATCCGCGCGCATCGGCGGCAGCAGAAGACCGTAGGAAAAGCGCGTGATGCCCAGCGACACGGCCGCGCCCATCGAGAGCGCGAATGCAAGACGGAGCGCGGGTTGTGCCGGGGCGGCGGTGGAAGTGAGCGAGGTCGACATCAGCAGCAAAGGGGGTGCCGCGCATTTTGCGGCAGCCTGCCAGATCCTGCTGCCGGGGGCTCCCCTCAGGCCGTGCCAGCGACAGGGTCGCTGTGCAACAGGTGCCGCTCCAGCAGCACGGCCACGTGCACCGCCTCGCGCCGGGCGCCGTCTTCTATCTGATGGCGGCAGCTGGTGCCGTCGGCCACGACGACCGCGTCGGGCCTGGCGCGGATGGCGGGCAGCAGGCTCGCTTCCGCCATCTGCATCGAGACATCGAAGTGGCTGGCCTCGTAGCCGAAGCTGCCGGCCATGCCGCAGCACGAGCTTTCGATCAGCTCGGTCTGCGCGCCGGGAATCAGCTTCAGCACCTCCATCACCGGGCTCACCGCGCCGAAGGCTTTCTGGTGGCAGTGGCCGTGCAGCAGGATCGGCGTCTCGGCCGGTCGCAGGGCCAGTTCGAAGCGGCCGAGCTTCACTTCCCGCGCGATGAATTCCTCGAACAGCAGCGCATGCTTTGCCACCAGCTCGGCCTTCTCGCCGAAGCCCATCACCAGCGTTTCGTCTCGCAGGGTGAGCAGGCACGATGGTTCCAGTCCGACGATGGGCACGCCAGCCCGCGCCAGCGGCACCAGCGCATCGATCAGCGCCCCGGCCTTCGCCTTGGCCTCTTCGACCATGCCGCTCGCCAGGAAGGTGCGGCCGCAGCAATGGTGGCCGCCGTGCTTCTCGACGGTGTGCAGCAGGTAGCCGGCCGCCTGCAGCACGCGCGCCGCCGCGAATGCGTTCTCGCTCTCGAAGGTGCCGTTGAAGGTGTCGACGAACAGCACCGCCGCCTTGCCGCCGCGCCGTGCGACGGCCAGCACCGCGTCGCGATCGGCGAACAGGCCGGGCTCGTTGTCCTTCGCGCGCCAGAAGGTGTCGCTGCGCCAGGCGGGCAGCGAGCGCTTCGCTGAAAAGCCCAGAAGCTTCTCGCCGATCCAAGCGGCGCCGGGCACGCTGTTGCGCAGGTTCAGCAGCCACGGCAGGCGGCTGGCCTTGTGGGCGTAGTCGGGCAACCTGGCCACGAGCTTGTCTTTCAGCGTGTGGCCGTGGCGCTTCTTGTAGTGATCGAGGAACTCGATCTTCATCTTCGCCATGTCCACGCCCGTGGGGCAGTCGCGCCTGCAGCCCTTGCAGCCGACGCACAGGTCCATGGTCTCGTGCATGGCCTCGCTGGTGAAGGCATCGGGGCCGAGCTGGCCCGATAGCGCCAGGCGCAGCGTGTTGGCGCGGCCGCGTGTCAGGTGCTGCTCGTCGCGCGTCGCACGGTAGCTCGGGCACATGGTGCCGGCGTCGAACTTCCGGCAGTGGCCGTTGTTGTTGCACATCTCCACGGCCTTGGCGAGGCCGCCGGTGCTGTCGCCGCCGGTGCCGGGGGCAGTGGTCACCTCGGTCACCGGGTCGGCGTTGACGTTCCATGCCGACCAGTCGAGCACCGGCTTGAGTTCGATGCGGCGGTACGGCTTGGGTGCGGTGGGCGGCGCAAAGCGGAACAGCGAGCCGTCGTCCATGCGCGGCGTGTCGATGATCTTGCCGGGGTTGAACAGGTCCAGCGGGTCGAGCTTGCGCTTGATGGCGCGGAAGGCTTCGTTGATGGCCGGGCCGAACTGCCATTCGATCCACTCGCCGCGGCACAGTCCGTCGCCGTGCTCGCCGCTGAAGGCGCCCTTGTACTTGCGCACCAGCGCGCTCGCTTCTTCTGCAATGGCGCGCATCTTGGCGGCGCCGTCCACGCGCATATCCAGGATGGGCCGCACATGCAGCGTGCCGACCGATGCGTGCGCGTACCAGGTGCCACGGCTGCCGTACTTCGCGAACACTTCGGTCAGCGCATCGGTGTATTCGGCCAGGTGCTCCAGCGGCACGGCGCAGTCTTCGATGAAGCTCACCGGCTTGCCGTCGCCCTTGAGGCTCATCATGATGTTGAGGCCTGCCTTGCGCACCTCCCACAGGTTCTTCTGCCGCGCGTCGTCGGGCATCTCGACCACGCTGCCGGGCAGGCCGAGGTCGCCCATCAGTTCTACCAGCCGCTTCAGTTGCGCCAGCAGCGCGGCCTTTTCTGCACCCGAGAACTCCACCAGCAGGATGGCCGCCGGCTTGCCGATGAGCGCGGTTTCCACCGTGGGCTTGAAGGCCGGGTTCCCCAGGCTCAGCTCGATCATGGTTCGGTCGACCAGCTCCACCGCCGTCGGCCCCAGCTTCACGATGTGCTGCGCCGCATCCATCGCCGCGTGGAAGGTCGGGAAGTTGACGATGCCCAGCACCTTGGCGCGCGGCAGCGGCGCGAGCTTGAGCTTCAGGCTGCGGGTATAGGCCAGCGTGCCCTCGGAGCCGATCAGCAGGTGCGCCAGGTTCACGCTGCCGTCCGCCGTGTACGGTCGCTCGCTCTGGTTGTCGAAGATGTCGAGGTTGTAGCCCGCCACGCGGCGCATCACCTTGGGCCAGTGCTCGGCGATCTGCTCGCGCTGCTGCCTGGCCAGCCCGCGCACGAACTGCGCGATGCCCGCCGCGCGCACGCCCAGCGAACCCACGGGGCCGAAGTCGACCAGTTCGCCGTTCGACAGCCACGCGCTGGCGCCCAGCACGTTGTGCACCATGTTGCCGTAGGCGATGGAGCGCGAGCCGCAGGAGTTGTTGCCTGCCATGCCGCCCAGCGTGGCCTGCGCGCTGGTCGATACGTCCACCGGGTACCACAGGCCGTGCGGCTTGAGCTGCGCATTCAGGTGGTCGAGCACGAGGCCGGGCTCGACCGTGGCCGTGCCCTCTTCCACGTTCACGTCGAGCACGCGCCGGAAGTGCTTGCTGTTGTCGATGACCAGCGCCGCCCCCGTGGTCTGCCCGCACTGGCTGGTGCCGCCGCCGCGCGCGAGCACCGGCACCTTCAGGTCGCGCGCGATGTCGATGGCGGTAGCGATGTCGCGTTCGTTCGTGGGCACGAAGGCGCCCACGGGCGTGATCTGGTAGATCGACGCGTCGGTGGCGTAGCGGCCGCGCGAGCCGTCGTCGAACAGCACCTCGCCCTGCGTGTCGGCACGCAGCCGGCGCGCGAGCAGCTCGCAGGTGTCGTTGGGCGGAAGAACGGTTCCGGCTGGCTGCATGTGGCTGGCGGGATCGATGCGCATGGTGGTTCTCAGGTCAGCTCGACTTGGCCGAGGGATAGATTTCGCCGGCGCGCAGCAGCTCGAGCACGGTGTCGCGCTTGCGCAGCACATGCGACACGAGCACTTGGCGCATGGCGGCGGCGTCGCGCGCGGCCAGCGCGTCGATCATCTGCTCGTGCTCCTGCACGGCGTGCTTCCACTTGGCCTCGTTCTGGTTGGTGCGAAAGCGCAGCGACTGCACGCGGGCGTTGATGGAGCGGTAGGTGTTCGACAGCACCGGGTTGGCCGCCGCGTCGTTGATGGCGGTGTGGATGCGCGCGTTCAGGCGGTAGTAGCCCGACAGGTCGCGCCGCGCGAAGCAGGCCATCATTTCGTAGTGCAGCGCGCGCACCTCGGCCAGTTCGTCGTCGGTGATTCGCTTGGCGGCCAGCTCGCCCGACATGCCCTCGAGCATGGCCAGCACCTCGAAGGTGTTGAGCACGTCGGCCTCGGTGAGCTTCACCGCCACCGCGCCGCGGTTGGGCAGCAGGTCGACCAGCCCTTCGGCCGCGAGCAGCTTGATGGCCTCGCGCAGCGGCGTGCGCGAGACGTTCAGCTGCAGGCACAGCTCGCGTTCGTTGAGCTTGGCGCCGGGCGCGATGTAGCCCTCCACCAGCATGGTCCGCAGCCGCGAGGCCACCTGGTCGTGCAACGCCAGGCGCGAGATTTCGATGATTTCCGCTGTCATGGTTTTTCCCTTTGAATGCATTTTGAATGCAAAAAATTGCCCCAACAACCAAGATGCATCAGGGTAAACCATCGCACAAAAATGTATTTTGAATGCAAAACTGAAAAACGAAAGGACAGTCCATGCTGCAACTCGACATCCATCCCACCGGCCGCCACTTCCTCCAGATTCCCGGCCCCAGCCCCGTGCCCGACCGCATCCTGCGGGCCATGAGCCTGCCCACCATCGACCATCGCGGGCCGGAGTTCGGCACGCTCGGCCTGAAGGTGCTGGGTGGCATCAGGCAGGTCTTCAAGACGAAGCACCCGGTCGCCATCTACCCCGCCTCCGGCACCGGCGCATGGGAGGCCGCGCTCGCCAACACGCTGAGCCCGGGCGACCACGTGCTAATGTACGAAACCGGCCACTTCGCCTCGCTGTGGCAGAAGATGGCCACGCGCCTGGGCCTGTCGACCGAGTTCCTCGCGTGGTCGGGCACCGACGCGCAACTGCCCAGCGCGCCGAGCTGGCGCCGCGGCGTGCAGGCCGAGCTGATCGAGGCGCGCCTGCGCAAGGACACCGAGAAGAAGATCAAGGCCGTGTGCGTGGTGCACAACGAGACCTCCACCGGTGTCACCTCCGACATCGCCTCGGTGCGCAAGGCCATCGACGCGGCGGGCCATCCGGCATTGCTGATGGTCGACAGCATCTCGGGCCTGGCCAGCGCGGACTACCGCCACGACGAATGGGGCGTGGACGTGTGCGTGAGCGGCTCGCAGAAGGGCCTGATGCTGCCGCCGGGCATCAGCTTCAACGCGCTGTCGCCGCGCGCGCTAGAGGTCTCGAAGACCGCGAAGCTGCCCAAGGCCTTCTGGGCCTGGGACGAGATCGTCGAGATGAACAAGGACGGCTACTGGCCCTACACGCCCAACACCAACCTGCTGTACGGGCTGTCGGAGTCGCTGGACATGATCCTCGGCGAAGGCCTGGACAACGTGTTCGCGCGCCACCAGCGCTGGGCCGCGGGCGTGCGCGCTGCCGTCAATGCATGGGGCCTGCCGATCCAGTGCGCCGACCCGGCCGTCTACTCGCCGGTGCTCACCGGCGTGATCACGCCCGAGGGCGTCGATGCAGACGCGCTGCGGCGGCTGATCCACCAGCGCTTCGACCTTTCGCTGGGCACCGGCCTGGGCAAGCTCAAGGGCCGCATGTTCCGCATGGGCCACCTGGGTGACAGCAACGACCTGACGCTGGTGGCCATGGTCGCGGGCGTCGAGATGGGCATGAAGCTCGCGGGCATCAAGCTGGCCGGCAGCGGCGTGCACGCGGCCATGGACCACTTCGCGAACCACACGGCACCGGCCGCGCTGCAGAAAGCCGCATAGGCACGCAGCACTGCCGGTGCTGCACCGGCAACAGCGCCCCCCGGCGCGCATCGGATTCCTACCTACGACGGAGACAAAGAAGATGCAAAGACGTTCCCTCATCCAGGCCGCCGGTGCGGCCGCCGCCACGCTCGGCGTGCCCCGGCTCTTCGCGCAGGAGTGGCCTTCGGGGCCGGTGCGCATCGTGGTCGGCTTTCCGCCGGGCGGCGGCACCGACGCCCTCGCCCGCGTGGTCGCGCAGAAGCTCACCATCATGTGGGGCCAGCAGGTCATCGTGGAGAACAAGGGCGGCGTGGCCGGCGTGCTGGCGGCCGACTACGTGGCGCAGCAGCCGGCCGACGGCAGCACGCTGCTCATGGCGCACATCAACAGCCATGCGCTGGCGCCCAGCCTGCAGCCCAAGCTGCGCTACAACGTGGAGCGCGACTTCGTGCCGATCGTGCTGGTGGGCGTCACGCCCAACCTGCTGATCGCCAACCCGGGGCAGAAGGCGCTGAGCGTGAAGGACATTGTGGCCGCCTGCAGGGCCGCGCCGGGCACCCTCAGCTTCGGCTCGGCCGGCGCGGGCTCGGCGCAGCACCTGGCGCTGGAAATGTTCAAGCTGCAGGGCGGCGTCGATGCGCTGCACGTGCCGTACAAGGGCAGCGGCCCGCTGCTGGCGGACCTGATGGGCGGGCAGATCCAGTACAGCTTCGAGACCATGACGGCCGCCACGCCGCACGTGAAGAACGGCCGCGTGATCGCCGTCGCGCAGACCCGCACCAAGCGCGCCAAGGGCCACCTGAACGTCCCGACCATGCAGGAGCAAGGCTTCCAGGGCTTCGAGGCGACGACCTGGTACGGGCTTGCGGGGCCGGGCAAGCTGCCGGCCTCCATCGCGCAGAAGGTGAACCGCGACGTCAACACCGTGCTGGCGATGCCCGACGTGCAGGAACGGCTGGACACCTACGGCGCCGAAGACGGCGGCGGCTCGCAGGACAAATTCAAGCAGTTCATCAGCACGGAAATCGCGAAGTGGGCCAAGGTGGTGAAGGACGGCAATGTCCATGTCGAGACCTGAAGCTGGGAAGATCGGGCAGATGAACCCATCCCAGACCGCCCTTACCGACGCCCTCGTCGCCGCGCGCCGCGGCAACCGCACCCTCGACGCCACGCCCTGGCTCGACACGCTCGAAACCGCCAACCAGGCCTATGAAGTGCAGGACGCCGTGGCCGCCGCGCTCGGCTGGTTCGGCGCTGCTGCCGTGCCCGGCACCTGGAAGTCGGGCGGCGGCTCGCGCAGCGCGACGCTCACGCATGCGCCGCTGACGCCCGCCGGCGTTCGCCCGAGCCCGGCGGACTTCAGCGACCTGGTGTTCCACACGCCCGGCATCGAGGCGGAGATCGCACTGCGGCTCGGCCAGGACGTCACGCCCGCGCAGGCGGCGGCGCTCGACCACGGCAACGCCGCATCGGTCGTCGATGCCATGGCCGTGTCGGTCGAGATCGTCGATGCCCGCTGGCAAGACCTGCCCTCCACGCCCGCCCTGCTGCGCCTGGCCGACTCGCAGGTGCACGGCGCGCTGGTGATCGGCGAATGGAAGCCGTATGCCGCGCTCGATTGGTCTTCGCAGCGCTGCGAGACCAGGGTCGGCAATGCGGACACGGTGCTGCGCACCGGCACGCACCCGCTGGGCGACCCCACGTGGCTGCTGCCCATCTGGCTGCGCCACCTCACGCGCCACGGCCATACCGTGCCGGCCGGCACGGTCGTCACCACGGGCTCGTGGGTCGGCGTGCTGCCCTGCCGGCGCGGCGATCAGGTGTCGGCCGAATTCCCCGGCGTCGGCGCGGTCCGCTTGAGCGTGTAGCGCCCGCCGCCCACGCCGGAGCACGCGACCAGAAAATCCAGCACCGCGCGCACCCGGGCCGGCAGCGTGCCGGCCTTGCCGATGTACACCGCGTGGATCGGCTCCACCTCGCAGGGATTGAACTCCTCCAGCAGCGGCACCAGCCGGCCCGCGTCGATGTCGTGCTGTATGTGATACAGCGACAGCCGCGCCACGCCCGCCCCTGCGATGGCCAACTGCCGCAAGGTCTCGCCGTCGCCCGCGCGCACCGGGCCGGCCACCGGCAGCCACTGCGTTCGCCCGCCCACGCGCAGCGGCCAATCGGGCGAGTTGCGGCGGAAGCTCCAGCCCAGCCGGTTGTGCGCTTCCAGCTCCTGCGGCGTGCGTGGTGTGCCGTACTTCGCAAGATACGACGGCGCAGCCACGATCGACTGGCTGGTCTCGCCGAGCCGCCGCGCCACCAGGTCTGAAGACGGCAATTGCCCCCATCGGATGGCGATGTCGGCGCGCTCGTCCATCAGGTCGACGATGCGGTCGGTCAGCGCGATGTCGAGCGAGATCTGCGGATGCATCTCCAACAGGCGCGGCACCAGCGGCACCAGCTTGTGCTGCCCGAATGACACGCTCGCATTGATGCTCACCCGTCCACGCGGGGCGGCGCCGGCCGCGGCGCAGCGTTCGGCCTCGTCCATGTCGGCCAGCACGCGCAGGCTGCGCTCGTAGAACTCCGAGCCCTCTGGCGTAAGCTGCAGCTTGCGGGTGGAGCGGTGCACCAGCTGTATGCCCAGGCGCAGCTCCATGCGCGAGATCAGCTTGCTCACGGCGGAGGGTGTCATGCCCAGCAGGCGCGCCGCTGCCGAAAAACCGCCCGACTCCACCACCTGGACGAAAGCTTCCATTTCGCCGGAGCGGTTGACGTCGATGCGCGGCATGGCGGAGCTCCGTTTTGTGACTTCAAATCATAAATGCTTGTACTCGCGGCATTCTAGTCATCGAGCCTGTTTGTCTCCACAGTACAGGGCGTCATGCCAATCGCTCTGCTCGCCCTCACCGCCGGTGCCTTCGGAATAGGCACCACCGAGTTCGTCATCATGGGCCTGCTGCTGCAGGTGTCGACGGACCTGCATGTTTCCATCACGGCCGCCGGCCTGCTGATCTCGGGCTACGCGCTCGGGGTCGCGGTCGGCGCTCCCGTGCTCACCATCGCCACGCGCAAGCTGCCCCGCAAGACGGTGCTGCTCGCGCTGATGGCGATCTTCACGCTCGGCAACCTGGCCTGCGCGCTCGCGCCCAACTACGAAATGCTGATGGCCGCGCGCGTGATCACCTCGCTGGCGCACGGCACTTTCTTCGGCGTCGGCTCGGTGGTGGCCACCGGACTGGTGGCGCCCGAGCGCCGGGCGTCGGCCATCGCGATCATGTTCACCGGCCTGACCGCCGCCACGCTGCTGGGCGTGCCGGCTGGTGCATGGCTGGGCCTGCACCTGGGCTGGCGCGCCGCGTTCTGGGCGGTCGCCGCGCTGGGCGTGCTGGCCTTCGCGGTGCTCGCCGTGTTCGTGCCGCGCAGCCGCACCGACGCGCCGATCGCCCCGCTGCGCGAGGAACTGGCGGTGCTGGTGCGCCCGCAAGTGCTGCTGGGCCTTGCGATGACGGTGCTGGGCTTCGCCGGCGTGCTGGCCGTCTTCACCTATATCCAGCCGCTGCTGACGCAGGTCACGGGGCTGTCGGAATCGGCGGTGTCGCCGGTGCTGCTGGTGTTCGGCGGCGGGCTGGCCGTCGGCAACATCCTGGGCGGCAAGCTGGCCGACCGCGCGACGATGCCGGCCGTGCTGGGCACGCTGGCGGTGCTGGCGGTGGTGCTGGGCGTCATGCAGTGGGTCATCGGCACGCCATGGATGGCGGTGGCCTTCGTCGGCCTGCTGGGCGTGGCTTCGTTCGCCACGGTGGCGCCCATGCAGTTGCGGGTGCTCGAAAAGGCCTCGGGTGCCGGCCAGAACCTGGCGTCGAGCCTGAACATCGCGGCCTTCAACCTGGGCAATGCGCTCGGCGCGTGGGTCGGCGGCGTGGTGATCGCGCACGGCCCCGGGCTGCGAGCACTGGGCTGGGTGGCGGCGCTGCTCACGCTCGCGGGCCTGGCCATCGCGCTGTGGAGCCGCGCGCTGGACCGGCGCGAACCGCGCCACACACTGCACGATTGCGCTTCGCAAACCGCCTGATCCTTCTACTGGCGGGAATCCGCAGGAATCGCGGGAAAGGCAGAATCCAGGGACACCAAAGCCCCGTATCTACTGCGCAATGCCCTTTTCCCTCCAAGTCCGCCCCGCCGTTGCGACCGACGCGCACGCGCTGGCGGCCTTGGCCATCCAGGTCTGGCTCGACACCTACGCCACCGATGGCGTGAACGACCTGCTGGGGCGCCATGTGCTCGACGCGTTCACGCCGTCGGGCTTTGCCGCTTTGGCGCAGGACGCGGCCGGCAGGACGGCTCGGAGTGCCTGCCGCTTCTACGAAAAGCACGGCTTCAGCCTCAAGGGACGAACCTGGTTCGCCCTGGGCGAAGACCGCCACGAGAACCACGTATTCGCCGTGCCCTGAGCACGGGCAGCCACAACCGCACACCATCCATCGATGTACACAGCCCATTCCGCGAACGACGACAACCACGACACGCCCTCCCCGGCACGCCGCAAAAGCTGGTTTCGCAGCTTTCGCACGCAGGTGGCGCTGGGCTTCGGCGGGCTCGCGGCGGTGCTGGCCGTCACGCTCTCGCTGGTGCTGGGATCGATGTTCGCGCGCAAGAGCGAGGCCGACGAATCGGCCGTGCTGCGCACCATCGCGCGGAACGCATCCAAGGCGCTCGCGGACGGCCTCACCTCGCGCACGCGCGAGATCGAATTGCTCGCCGACTCGAGCACGCTCTGGAAGGACGGCCTGGGCGCCGAGCGCGTGATCCAGACCATCTCGCGCACCCAGGCGCTCACGCCCTACAGCGCGTGGATCGGCGTGGTGTCGCCCGACGGCGTGGTGCAGGCGTCCACCGGCAAGCTGCTGCTCGGCGCTAACGTGGCCGAGCGGCCGTGGTTCCAGGAAGGCCTGCTCGGCACGCACGTGGGCGACGTGCACGCCGCCAAGCTGCTTGCGGCGCTGCTGCCCAAGGGCAGCGACGGCGGTCCGCAGCGCTTCGTCGACTTCGCGGCGCCCATCCGGCGCGACGGGCAGCTGATCGGCGTGCTGGGCATGCACGGCAGCTGGGAATGGACCCGCAGCGTGGTGGAGTCGCTCTTCCCGGACGACGCCCTGGCGCGCCGCCTCGAGGTGTTCGTGCTGGACGCGAAAGACCATGTGATCTACGCGTCGGACGCCGGCTTCGACCGCTCGGCCGACCTCGGCGTGCAGCCGTCCGCCACGGGGGGCTCCGGGGTGAAGTTCGCGCGCGAATCGACGGGCGGCGAGTTCCTGATGGCCACCTCGTCGGTCGGGGCGACCGACGGCAAGATCGACCTCGGCTGGACCGTCGTGGCGCGCGAGCCCGCCGACGTGGCGCGCGCCGCGGCGCGCGACGGCGTCAGGAAGGCGCTGATGCTGGGCCTGCTCTGTGCCGGCCTGGCCTTCGTGCTTGGCTGGTTGCTGGCGCAGCGGCTCACTCGGCCGTTGCGGCAGATCGCGTCGGTGGCACGCGACATCGGCGCCGGCCGGCTCGACACCGGCATCCCCACCAATGCGGGCAGCTCGGAGGTCAAGCAGCTATCGCTGGCGCTCGCGGGCATGACGGCCAAGCTGGTCAGCGCCAACGCCGAACTGGAGCAGCGCGTGAAGGAGCGCACCGCCGCGCTGGAAACCGCCAACGCCGAGCTCGACCGGCAGGCGCGCTTCGACGCCCTGACCGGCCTGCTCAACCGCCACGGCATGGAAGAACG
This sequence comes from Variovorax sp. PMC12, assembly GCF_003019815.1. Classification (NCBI taxonomy): domain Bacteria; kingdom Pseudomonadati; phylum Pseudomonadota; class Betaproteobacteria; order Burkholderiales; family Comamonadaceae; genus Variovorax; species Variovorax sp. PMC12. The sequence continues at coordinate 1,015,162 of NZ_CP027773.1, read as the reverse complement.
GCTGCAGCAGGTGCTGGCCGTGTCGAACCCCGACACCGCGCCGCTCGGCATCGTGATGATCGACATCGACCACTTCAAGTCGGTCAACGACCGCTTCGGCCACGCCACCGGCGATCTCGTGCTGAAGGCGGTGGCCGGGCTCATGAAGACCCGGCTGCGCAAGTCAGATATAGCAGCGCGGCTGGGCGGCGAAGAGTTCGTGCTGATGCTGCCGGGCGCCAATGCGGCCGAGGCAATGCAGGCGGCCACGGAGCTGGTGCGGCTGGTGGGCGATGCGTTCATCGATCCGGTGGGCCACATCACCATCAGTTGCGGTGTCTCGCAGATGCTGCGCGACGAGGAAAGCGTGGCCAGCGCACTGCGCCGTGCGGACAAGGCGCTCTACGCCGCGAAGTCGCTGGGCAGGAACCGCGCGGTGGCGCCGCCGCTGCCCTGATGCCTGGGCCCGCGGCGCTGCGCTCTTCTTGCCTCAGTGGGCCTCGGCCGTCGTGTCGGGCAAGTTCTTGATGGACATGAAGAACTCGAAGCGGTTGCGCCCCGCCGCCTTCGCGTTGTAGAGCGCCGCATCGGCGCGCGCCAGCAGCTCTTCTGCCGTCACCAGTGAATCGGCGGCCCGGTGGAACGCGATGCCGATGCTGGTCGTGACGTCGATCTGCCGGCCGTCCACCTCGAAGGGCCGCTTGCCGATGCGATCCGTGATCTTGGCCGCGACGATGGCCACCGCCTCCTGGCCGCCGAGGTTCTCGAGCACCAGCACGAATTCGTCCCCCGCGAGCCGGGCCACCATGTCGGTGCCGCGCACGCTGCCCTGCAGGCGCCGCGCATATTCGACCAGCACGGCGTCGCCCACTGCGTGGCCGAGCGTGTCGTTGATGGCCTTGAAGTGGTCGATGTCGAGGAACATCAGCGCGAGCGAGTTGCCGGTGAAGCGCCCGCGCAGCACCGCGTCCGGCAGGTATTCGTTGAAGGCCAGCCGGTTCGGCAGGCTGGTGAGCGTGTCGAGCCGCGCCAGCTCGATGAGCTTGTGCTCCACCACCTTCAGCGCGGTGATGTCCAGCGCCAGCGAGAAGATGCCGTGCGTCAGGCCGTCGGACCGCACGTCGGGCACATAGATCACCTGGGTGATGCGCTCGAAGCCCTTGCGCTGGGTGCGCGCCTCGAACTCCACCTTCTCGCCCGCCAGCGCGCGCTCGATCATCGGCTTGCGCGAGAGATACACCTCGCGCCCGGAGATGTCCTGCATGTGGCGCCCCAGCACCTGCGTCGGGTCGAGGCCGAGCCACTCGCGGCTGGTGGCGTTGGCGAAGGTGATTTTTTCCTCGCGGTCGATGTAGGTGATCAGCGCCGGCATGCTGTCGGTGATGGCACGCAGCCGCAGTTCGCTCTCGGCCTGGCGCAGCTCGGCTTCCTTCAGCGCCGTGATGTTGAAGCTCATGAGATAGAAGCCCACCACCTCGCCGCGCAGGTTCTTGTCGGGAATGAGGTTGACCTGGAAGAAGCCTTCCTTGCCGCGCGTGGGCGCACGCACCGAAAAGCGCACCTTCTTGCCGGAGAACATCACCGGCAGGTAGGGCTTGTGTTGCGCGTACATGGCGTCGCCAAGCGCGGTGCGCAGCGTCGTGCCCACCAGCGAGCCGTCGCCCACGCCTGCCATCTGCCGCGCCCGGATGTTGCCGAACAGGCAGTTCTGGTTGCGGTCGAAGTAGCCGACCAGCGCGGGGATGCTGTCCGTCACGTCGCGCAGCCGCTTTTCCTGCTCGGTCAGCGCCTTGTGGATGGTCACTTCCTCCGTGATGTCGAAGGTCATGGAGAACACGCCGCGCACCACGCCGTCGGCATCGATGTCGGGAATGTAGTGCGCCTTGAAAGTGCGATTGCCGATGCCCAGCGCTGGATCGCCCGGCTTCTCGATGATCACGGCCTCGCCGGCCAGCGCGCGCGCGATGTGCGGCTCCACCAGTGCGAAGTCGCGCTGGCCACGTACCTCGGGCATCGCGCGCCCGACCAGCGGCGCGTTGTTGTGAAGCGCGCGCACGTGCGCATTGACGAAGGTGTAGCGCAGCGACGCATCGATGTGCGAGACCATCGCGGGAATGTTGTCGGCAATGGTGCGAACCTGCGCCTCGCTGTGCGCCAGGCTCTGCTCGGTGGCGCGGCGCTGCTTCATCAGCTCGTCGAAGGTGCGGGCGAGATCACCGATTTCGTCGTGCGCGTACTGCATCGGCGCCTCGATCTCGTGGGGCGACTGCTGTGCCACCTGCATGTGATGGTGCAGCTCGGCCAAAGGCCGCAGTTGCCGGCGCACCACGCCCAGCGCCAGCGCGCCCGCGGTCAGCGCCAGCAGCACGGCACCGATCCACGCGGCACGCTCGATGGCGTCGACACGGGCGAAAGCCTCGGCGCTGGGGTACATCGAGCCGACGATCCAGTTCGTCTGCTCGGTGCGGTCGAAGGCGTAGAGGCCGGGCACGCCGCGCTCGTCGACGCCTTCGCTCGTGCCCTCGAAGCCAGCGATCGCGCGCAGCACCTGCGGCCCGGCTCCGCCTTCGGCCTGCACATGGTTCAGGATGCGCGACGTGCGCGGATGGTCGATCACGATGCCGTCGGTGGTCGTGATGAACAGGTAGCCCGTCTTGCCGATCTTGACCTCGGCGAGCGCGCCCAGCACGTTGCGGTCCTTGAGGTTGATCGCCCCGGAAATGACGTACCGCACCTGCCCTGCACCGTCGAGCACCGGCGCGGTGATCGCCACCTGCGCCAGGCCGTTCAGCCGGTTGCGGTAGGGCTGCGAAATGATGCCGGCCTTGGACGCCACCGTCTGCTGGAAATAGGCGCGGTCCCTGATGTTCACGCTGCCGATGGGCACCGCGCCGCTCTGGTTGGCGACCAGGTTGCCTTCCATGTCGATGAAGGCGACGTTGTCGAAGGCCTGCTTGAGCGCCGCGTGCTTCTCCAGAAAGGCCTGCAGCGGCTCGGCGTCCTTGAAGTCCTGGGCCACCACGCTGTCGCCGAAAGTCTGCAGCAGGATGCGGCGGCTGCTCAGTTTCTGGTCGATCGCGTCCGCGACGGCGGACACCCTGGCCAGCTGCTCGCCGGCGATGGAGGCGCGCAGGCTGGATTTGACGAAATGCAGCGCGCAGGTCGCGATGGTGAACGTGGCGGTGAGAACCACCGCCGCCACCCCGAGGCTGAGGCGTGTGTGCAAACCGAAGCGCAGTTTCGAAGGGCCCGAGGGATTCATTATTGGTCTTGTTCAAGCTGCCGAGGCGTGTGCAGCGGGAGTCTCCGGCGACAGTATCGGGGCCTTCCATATCCCGATTTCTCCCCGACTTCTCGTGCGTCGAAGATTTTAGACTTCGGGCCGTGGTTTCTCCGGACGCGATTCAGGCATCGGGCCAGGCTCCTTGGCAAGCCGAGGCAATGCCGAACATGGATTTGCCATCCGCCCCACTCTAGGGCAGACTTTCATATAACAAAAATGTGAGGAGAGCCAATGAAGAGGACCGCCCGCATCTCCGGCGCCATGGCGACTGGCGCTTTTTTCCTGCTTGCGCTGACCTCGTGCGGGGGCGGCGGTGGTGGAGGTGGAGGCGGAGGCGGCGGAATCGGGCTCATCGGATCGGCACCCGCCGCAGGCACGAGCAACCCCACGGGCACGGCGCCCGAATTGCCGGCACCCGCAGCGCTCATCGCCCGGGCCCGGGCCTACGAACTGGACACTCCCTACGTGCCGCCGCCGGGCGATCCGCTGGAGCACAACACCTCCGGGTATGCCAAGGCGATGTGCTCCGCCGTGTTCATCACCGGCCTCGACCCCAACCTGGCGGCGGAGAGCGTGGGCTACTTCACCGGCCCCTACGACCAGCGGCGCAAGGTCGGCAGGCCGTTGGTCGACCGCGACAAGAAAGAGGTGCGCATCGCCATTCCCAATGGCCCGACGCTGGTGGCCCGCTACTACGGCTCGCAAGGTTGCATCACGCTGCCACCCGGCAAGGACGATGTCTACTTCACGCCTGTGACCGTCACCAGCACACTGCCCGATCCGGGCACCCAGCCCTGGCCCATGGGCAACGCACTGAGTGACGCAGCGCCGGAGGCCGGGCTGGACAGGACGAAGATCAACCAGGCGCTCGACGCGGCCTTCGAGCTGCCGGAGGCCTACACGGCAGGCTTCGTGGTCACGCACAAGGGGCAGATCATCGGCGAACGCTACATGCCGGGCATCACGGCGACGACGCCGCTCGAGTCGTGGTCGATGGGAAAGAGCGTCACGGCCACCCTGCTCGGCATGCTGATCAAGCAGGGCGAATACCGGCTCGACCAACCCGCCCCGATCCCGGAATGGCAGTCCGCGGGGGACAAGCGCCAGGAGATCCGGATCGCCGACATCCTTCACATGTCGAGCGGACTGCGCATCAAGGCTCCGGACGACCCGGACTTCGATCCCAACGGGACTTACACCGACCACAAATATTTCTACACGGGGCGCATCAACGCGTTCAACTACGCAGCCACCCGCCCCCAGCAATGGCCGCCAAACACCATCGGCCGCTATCGCAACACCGATCCGGTGCTGGCCAACTACCTGATCCGACTTGCAGTGGAGAAGCGCGGCGAGCAGTACCTCTCTTTTCCGCAAAGAGCCTTGTTCGACAAGATCGGCATTCGCACGATGACACTGGAGACCGACCCCTACGGAAACTTCCTGGCACAGGGCTACGACTACATGTCGGCGCGCGACTGGGCACGCCTGGGCAATCTGTACCTGCAGGATGGGGTATGGAACGGCGAGCGCCTCCTGCCCGAGGGGTTCGTCAAGTTCGTGAGCACCGTCGCCTCGACGTGGGCGGCCGACAAGCGCCCCATCTATGGCGGCTTCTTCTGGATCAACGGCACGGGCGCCTGGCCGGTTCCGACCTCTGCCTATTACATGCTCGGGGCGGGCGGCCAGCTGGTGTTCATCATTCCTTCGCACGACCTCGTTGTCGTTCGGCTTGGCTTTGACAAGGGAGAGACGGCATCGGCAACCAACCTGCGGAAAGCCCTGTCGCTGCTGATGCAGGGCGTATCGGCGTCTCAGCGATAGCGAGGCTGGCGCCCTTCAACGCTCGGGCTTGCTCAGGAGCGTTGGAACCACATACCCGTCGCGGTACACGCCTTCGATGCTCCCCTCCACCCGATCGGTCGAATGCGCTGCCACGAATTTCCCTTCCGCTTGCCGGTAGACGACGATGGTGCAGGACGAGCGCTTGCTGAGAATGCGGGCAACGCCTGTGGCCTGGCGAAGGGTCGGGTACGTCTCCATGGAGATCCTTGTCTAATTCCCCGGATCGTAGTCTTAAGGTACTCAGGATTCGCTCGGGGCTTGTCCTGAGCAGCTCGGACACGTGATCCGAAATGGCCGGAATTCGTGATTTATTCACATTTTCACGCAATACCTCCGTCGTGTGTTTACATCGGTATCAACCGATGCCCGGCTTCAGGCCAGCCCGTTCAGATGCTCATAGAGGATGAAGAAGCCGATCCCGATCAGCAGCACGCCGCCGACGATCTCCGCGCGCTTGCCGACGACGGCGCCCAGCACGCGCCCCACCATCACGCCAAGCGTCACCATGGTCAGCGTGGCGAGGCCGATGGCGAGCGCGGTCCAGGCGATGTTGACGTTGATGAAGGCCAGCCCGACGCCCACGGCCATCGCGTCGATGCTGGTCGCGAAACCGGTGATGGCCAGGGTCCAGAAGGAGTTGCGGCTGGGCTTGTCGTCCACCGCGTCGGGCGTGCCGCAGCCCTCCCAGATCATTCGCAGGCCCAGCACGCTGAGCAGCGTGACCGCGATCCAGTGGTCCCAACGTTCGACGTAACTGGCGGCGGCCAGGCCGGCAGCCCAGCCGATGACGGGCGTTATCGCCTCGATGACGCCGAAGATGAGACCCGTGCGCAAGGCTTCGCGCCAGGAGGGTTTGCGCAGTGCTGCGCCCTTGCCGACAGCAGCGGCGAAAGCATCCGTCGACATGGCGAATGCAAGAAGGATCGTGGAGGCAATGTTCATTTTGGAAGTAGCAAGCAAGGCCGGTTCAAGACGCCGCGGCGCACGAACCCGCCGGCCAAAGCCGCGTCCATGCACCGCTGGTCTCGCCAACCTTTCGGCTGCTCACGCCACGGTCGCAAGGTGCGAACCGAGTATGTTGACGTGAACGCTTCCGAAGTCCGGAAGCCGGCTACTCCCCAAGGGAGCGGCGATTCTAATCGCCTGCCTTGAAAGGGCTCCGCGACAGCGCCTGCGCCGGGCGTAGGGCTTTGCGGCTTGCGACGCCGTGAGCTCTTGTTCGCTCGGGTATGCCGCTTTAAGCGCCGCATAAGTTTCGGCCGAAACAATCACCGCCGGTAGCCCGCTCTTTCCTCCCTCCTCCAGGGCTACCCTTCAACCCGCTCAGGCGGGTTTTTCTTTGGCTGGCCCAGCCATGCTGTGTGCATTCTTCCGAGGTGCGCGCGCCATGTGTCGCGTTTTGTGCTTTTCCTCATGCCCCGCTTCCATCCAGCGGCTGCAGCCCCTTCACCCAGTCGAATACCGCCGCCACGGCGGGCTCCGATCGCCGCGCCTCGGGGCACACCAGATGGAACGGCAGCCCCGGCAGTTCCGGGCCGAAGGGCTTCACCAGGTTGCCTGCGCGCAGTTCGTCCGCGATCAGCGCCAGGCTCATCAGCGCCACGCCCTGGCCCTGCAGCGCGGCCGACACGGTGTGCGTTTCGTCCGAGAACACCGGCCCCGCAGATACGTCGAGACCGGCCACCTGCGCCTCCTGCTGCCATTCCGTCCACGTGCCCGGCTGGCTCCTGCTGCCGGGCAGCGCGAAGTGCAGCAGCGTGTGCCGCACCAGGTCGCTCCGCTTCTTCAGCTTGAGCACAGGGCTGCACGCTGGCGCAAACACGTTGTCGAACAGCTTCTCGGCCACCATGCCCGGCCACTGGCCGCGTCCGTAGCGGATGGCGATGTCGGCGGTAACGCCGTCGAGCGCCACCGCTTCGTGCGATGCGTGGATGCGCAGGTCCAGCTTCGGATGCAGCGCACGCAGGGCGCCGACTCTCGGCAGCAGCCAGCGAGCCGCAACGGCCGGCGTGGCCGACAGCGTGATGGCCTGGCGCTGCGGAGGTGCCCGCAGCCGTGCCACTGCAGTGGCAATTGCATTGAACGATTCGCTCAGCACCGCCTGCAGTTCGCGCCCCTGCGGCGTGAGCGCCAGTTGCCTCGGTTGACGGATGAAGAGCGCGACGCCGAGGGAGTCTTCCAGTTGACGCACCTGATGGCTGATGGCGGTCGGCGTGACCGACAACTCGCTGGCTGCGAGCTTGGCGCTGCAATGCCGCGCTGCCGCCTCGAAGGCACGCAGCGACGCCAGCGGCGGGAGTTGGCGCAGGTTGCTCATGGATGAATTTATTTTTCAGCAGCGCAAAGAAATCATCGTTTGTTGGGCCTCGGATGCTTGGATAGATTGAGAACCCTGTCAAGCCGACAGCTGAACCAGTTTCATCCCACCAGGCAACAACGAGGACCCGACCATGACCACCCTGCTCCACATCGACGCCAGCGCCCGCCCCGGTTTTTCTGGCACGCATGCGCACGGCTCGCACTCGCGCCGGCTCAGCCGGCATTTCGTATCGGCCTGGCGCGCGGCACGGCCACACGATGAGGTGATCTACCGCGACATCGGCGCCACGCCGCCGTGCCACGTCACCGGCGAATGGATCGCCGCCGGCTACACCCCGGCCGCCGAGCGCGAGCCGTGGATGCATGCAGTACTCGCGGAGAGCGACACGCTGATCGCCGAAGTGCGCCGCGCCGACCTGCTCGTGATCGGCGTGCCGATGTACAACTTCGGAATGCCGGCGCCGCTGAAGTCGTGGATCGACAACATCGTGCGCATCGGCGCCACCTTCGACTTCGACCGCAGCCGCGACAACCCCTACGTGCCGCTGCTGGCCGAACGCCGTCGCCGCACGGTGCTGCTGACCTCATGCGGCAGCAGCGGCTACGGGCCCGGCGGGTTCCAGTCGGGAATGGACTTGCTGACGCCCGGCATCACAGCCCCGCTGGCGCTCCTGGGGCTCACCGAAACGCACAGCGTGGGTATAGAGCACGCCGAAGACCACGGCGACCTGCTCGACCGGTCCGTCGCCGCCGCGCTCGCCCGCGTCGAGACGCTGGTGCGCGAGCTGCAGGCGGCGGCCTGAAGAGGCGTGACGAGGCCTGAAGAGACGTGAAGAATCAGGCCGAGCGCAGTTGCTCGCGCAGCTTCTGCCCGATTTCCGGCCGTTCGAGGAACGGGTCGGCCGGGTTCGTCACCGACACGATGTTCTCCATGCGGCTGCGCACGTTGCCCAGCGCCTTCGGATGGCTGAACACGTAGAACTGGTTGTCGCTGATGGCCTCGAAAACCCTGGCCGCCACTTCGGCCGCCGTGATCTTGCCGCTGCTCACCGCCTTGTTGCTCATGGCCTGGCCGATGAGCTGGCTCTTGGTGAGTTCGCTGTCCTTCGGCGCGTTGGGGCGGTTGCGTTCGCTGCTCGTGATGCCGGTGGGCACGAAGTACGGGCACAGCAGGCTCGCGCCGATCTGGTCGGTGACGAGGTTCAGGTCCTGGTACATCGTCTCCGTGAGGCTCACGACGGCCGCCTTGGCGGCGTTGTAGATGCCCATGTTGGGCGGCGTGAGCAGGCCGGCCATGCTCGCGGTGTTGGTGATGTGGCCGCGGTAGGACGGGTCCTTGGCGGCGGCCTCGAGCATCATCGGCGTGAACAGGCGCACGCCGTGGATCACGCCCCACAGGTCGACGCCCAGCACCCATTCCCAGTCGGCCACGGTGTTCTCCCACACCAGGCCGCCGGCGCCCACGCCCGCGTTGTTGAACACGAAGTGCGGCGCGCCGAAGCGTTCCTTCACGGCGGCGGCCAGCGCTTCCATCTGCGCCGCGTCGGACACGTCGACCTTGCGCGCCATCACCTGCACGCCGGCGGCTTCCATCTCGGCCTTGGCCTTGTCGAGGGCGTCCTGCTGCACGTCGACCAGCACGAGGTTCATGCCGCGCGCCGCGCCGATGCGCGCGCACTCCAGCCCGAAGCCCGAGCCCGCGCCGGTGAGAACGGCGGTCTTGCCCTTGAAGTCCTGAATCATTTGCCGGTGTCCTTCTTTTGTTGAATGTCTCTGACGTCGAAGGCGTTATTGAAATACGGAATGCGCGTGGGCGCAGTCACGAAGGTGCCCGCCATGCAGGCTCAGGCGTCCGCCTTCTTCAGCACATAGCCGATGCGCGGAAAGTGCACGTGCACCGTTCCCACACGCTCGCCGGTGCGCTCCAGCGTGTAGTGCGTGCGCGTGGCCGCGACCAGCGTGCCAGGCGTCTCTTCGAGGCCGAAGCTCTCGGCGCGGATGGTCACGGCGCTGCCCAGCGGAATGCCGTGGTCGTCCTGGAAGGTGCTGTCGGTCAGCAGCGTGTGCGGCGTGGCGGCCTTGGCGGTGGCAATGGCCTCGTCGCTCGTGAACTTCTCCGGCGCGCCGTGGCCGATGGCGGCCATGCGGTCCATCCAGTCGACCACCGCGGGCGTGAGGTCGAGGATGGTTCGCACCGACTCGACGCGGCGCGTGTACCAGAGCGGGTGGTAGGCCGAGAAGTCGGCAATGCTGGGCACTTCGCCCAGCAGGAACGGCTTGTCGTCGAGCATGTCCGACAGCCGGCGCAGGTACGACTTGTAGGCGCTGGTGGCATCGGCCGGGCGCAGGCGGGTCATGTTGCCGGCGCTCATCTTGCCGCGGTCTTCGCCGAAGGCCTTGGCGGCCTCGGGCGGCGCCTTGGCGAACACTTCTGCCGCGCCCCTGGGCTGCAGGTTCCAGGCCATCGCGGCCCAGAACAGCGTGGTGTCGGCCCACTGCGCGAGGATGCGCGACAGGCCTTTCTCCGGCTCGGGGTAGAGCGTGGGCTCGGGCTGCAGATGTTCGAGCACGTCGGCGATGAGCGCGCTGTCGCAGTACATGTCGGCGCCGATCTGCAGGAACGGCGTCTTGCGGTAGCCGCCGGTGAGCGTTTCCACGTCGGGCTTGGGCATGATCGGCGGGATGAAGACCGACTTCCACGGCAGCTTCTTCGCGCCGAGGATCAGCCGCACCTTTTCCGAGAACGGCGAGGTGGTGTAGTGATGGAGGATCAGGTCGGCCATGGGTTGTTTCCTGTGGGTTGCTTGGTCGTTGCAGTGGGCCCGGCGCACGCTCAACGGGGCTGCGCGCGCTGGATGATCGAATCGAAATCGGTGCCGGCGCCGAGCGTGCCGAAGGCGTTGCCCCAGTCGCCGCCGAGGCGCGATGCGCAGAAGGCACCGGCCACCGCCGCCGGTGCGGTCTGCGCGAGCAGCGATGCCTGCACGGCCAATGCCACGTCCTGTGCCAGGCGGCGCGCCTCTGTTTCGGAGGCCATCGCCTCGATGCGTGCGGGCATCGCATCGGCAAGACGGTCGAGCGCCGCGTGCTGGCCGCGCGCGGGCGCCAGTTCCTTCCTCAGCGCGGCAATCGCGTCGCCCTTGCGCAGGCCGCGCAGCAGGTCGAGCGCCATGATGTTGCCGGCGCCTTCCCAGATGGAGTTGAGCGGCATCTCGCGGTAGATGCGGGCCATGATGCCTTCGCCGCCCTCTTCCACATAGCCGTTGCCGCCGAGGCATTCCATGGCCTCCTGCGCGAAGTGGCTGCCGCGCTTGCAGATCCAGAACTTGGCGACGGGCGTGAGCAGGCGGGCCATCAGGCGCTCGTGCTCGTCGTCCTGGCGATCGAAGGCTCTCGCGAGGCGAATGGCCAGCGCCGTGGCGGCTTCGCTTTCGAGCGCGAGATCGGCCAGCACGTTCTTCATGAGCGGCTGGTCGATCAGGGGCTTGCCGAAGGCGTTGCGCTGCGTCGCATGGTTGAGCGCGATGCCCAGCGACTGGCGCATCAGGCCGCTGGTGCCCAGCGCGCAGTCGAGCCGGGTCATCGTGCCCATCTCGAGGATCTGCGGAATGCCGCGCCCCTCCTCGCCCACCAGCCAGGCGCTGGCGCCCTGGAACTCGACCTCGGAACTGGCGTTGGCCTTGTTGCCCAGCTTGTCCTTCAGGCGCTGGATCTGGATGGCGTTGCGCGTGCCGTCGGGCAGCACGCGCGGCAGGAAGAAGCAGCTGAGCCCGGCCGGCGCCTGCGCCAGCACCAGGAACGCATCGCACATCGGCGCCGAGAAGAACCACTTGTGGCCGGTGATGGCGTAGCGCTCGCCCCAGGCGTCGCTGCCGTCGCGCACGGCCCGGGTGGTGTTGGCCCGCACGTCGGAGCCGCCCTGCTTCTCGGTCATGCCCATGCCCATGGTCACGCCGGGCTTGTCGCTGAAGCGCTTGAGCGCCGGGTCGTACCGGAGGCTGCCGAGCTTAGGTCCCCAGTCGGCGTACACGCCGGCATTGCCGCGCAGCGCGGGCGTGACGGCGTAGGTCATGGAGATGGGGCAGAGAATCGACGGCTCCAGTTCGGTGAAGAGCATGAAGCCGGCCGCGCGCAGCACATGCGGCGACGCCGAGGCGCCGGTCCACGGCGTGCCGTGCAGCCCCGCGCCCACGGCGGCGCTCATCAGCGCGTGATAGCTCGGATGGAATTCCACCTCGTCGACGCGCCGGCCGAAGCGGTCATGCGTGTGCAGCTCGGGCGTGTGGATGTTGGCCAGCCGCGCATGCGCCTGCATGCCGGCCGAGCCGAGGGTCGCGCCCAGTTCATGCAGCTGCGTGGTCTGCAGCGCGGGCGCGTTGAACTTCAGCGCATCGCGAAGCGGCCGGTTGGTATCGAAGAGGTTGTAGTCCACCAGCGGCGTGGGCTGGTTGAATACCTCGTGCGTGGTGTCCATGACCGGCCTCCTTGCCGTGCGTTCAGCTCATTCAGATCAGTTTGACGAGTTGCTTGCCGAAGTTCTTGCCCTTGAGCAGGCCCAGGAACGCTTCGGGCGCCGATTCGATGCCTTGCGCAATCGACTCGCGCGGCTTGAGCTTGCCCGTGCCCACCAGCGTGCCCAGTTCCGTGAGCGCCTCGGGCCACACTTCCATGTGTTCGCTGACGATGAAGCCTTCGATCTTCATGCGGTTGATGAGGATCAGCGCCGGGTTCGCGAGCGGCAGCGGCTGGCCGTCGTAGCCAGCGATCATTCCGCACAGCGCCACGCGGGCGAAGGCGTTGGCGCGCAGCAGCACCGCGTCGAAGATGTAGCCGCCGACGTTCTCGAAGTAGCCGTCGATGCCGTTCGGGCAGGCTTCCTTCAGTGCCGCGCTCATCGACTTGACGTCGGGGTGCTGGCGGTAGTCGATGCAGGCGTCGAAGCCCAGCTCGTCGGTCACGTACTTGCACTTGTCGGGGCCGCCTGCGATGCCGACCACGCGGCAGCCGCGCGCCTTGGCCAGCGCGCCGAAGGCACTGCCCACGGCGCCGCTGGCGGCGGTGATGACCACGGTTTCACCGGCCTTGGGCGCGATGATCTTCACCAGCCCGTACCAGGCCGTGACGCCCGGCATGCCGACCGCGCCGAGGTAGTGCGACAGCGGCACGTGCGTGGTGTCGACCTTCTTCAGCGCGCCGGGCTGCGAAGCGTCGACCACGCTGTACTCCTGCCAGCCGCCGAAGCCGACCACCTTGTCGCCCACGGCGTACTTGGGGTGCTTGCTCTCGACCACTTCGCCGACCGTGCCGCCCTGCATCGTCTGCCCCAGAGGCTGCGGCTGCGCGTAGCTCTTGGAGTCGTTCATGCGCCCGCGCATGTACGGGTCGAGGCTCATGTAGTGGTGGCGCACCAGCACCTGGTTGTCTTTGAGCGCCGGGGTTTCCGCGGTCACGAGCTTGAAGTTGCTCGCCACGGCCTCGCCGTCGGGGCGGTTGTCGAGGTGGATCTGCTTGTTGGTGGGCATGTGTATCTCCGGTGTTGGGTGTGTGTCTGTCAGTCGGTCGATGGCGGGCGCATCGCGTTGGCGCTCGCGGGGCCGGTCGGCAGGCGGCGCTTCACGTACTTGAAGGTGCCGGTGGCGTGGGCGCACACGCGCTCCTGCTCGTCGTAGATCTTGGCTTCCGTGAAAGCCAGCGTCGCCGTGCGGTGAATGAGCGTGCCGCGCGCGCGCAGCGGCCCCACGGAAGGCTGCATGAAGCTGGTCTTCATCTCGATGGTGACCACGCCGGTCTCGGGCGACACGCTGCGCGCGGCCGCGGCCATGGCGATGTCCAGCAGCGTCATGCAGGCGCCGCCGTGGGTCACGTCGAAGGTGTTCAGGTGCTCCGGCTTGGCGGTGTAGGCGATCTCGGACTCGCCGCCTTCAAACTTCGTGAGCTCGAAGCCGAGGTGGCGCGCAAAGGGAATCTGGCTCGTGTACGAGCGGATGTTGATGTCGTCGGATTCTGGAATTGTCATTTCGGTTTTCAAGCGGCGCCCAGCACCACGCTCACGCCGCCGTCAACTGCCAGCCACTGGCCGGTGATGTGCTTGCCGGCATCGCTCGCGTACAGGAGCGTCAGGCCCTTGAGGTCCTCGTCGTCGCCCAGGCGGCCCAGCGGGGCCTGCGCGGCCATCTTTTCCTCGCCCAGCGACTTGATCAGGCCGGCGGCCATCTTCGTCATGAAGAAGCCCGGGCAGATCGCGTTCACGTTGATGTTGTACTTGCCCCATTCGGCGGCCAGCGTGCGCGTGAAGCCGATGACCGCGGTCTTCGAGGTGTTGTAGGCCAGCGTCTGCATCTCGGGCGGGTTGCCGTTCAGGCCGGCGATCGAGGCGATGTTGATGATGCGCCCGGTCTTCTTCGGGATCATGTAGCCGTTGGCGATCTGCTGCGACAGGATGAAGTAGCCGCGCACGTTGAGGTTCATCACCTTGTCCCAGGCCTCGACCGGGTGGTTTTCGGCCGGCGCGCCCCAGCTGGCGCCGGCGTTGTTGATGAGGATGTCGACCGCGCCCATGCGCTGCAGCGTCTCGTCGGCCAGGCGGCGGGTGTCTTCCTCCTTCGAGCAGTCGGCGGCGATCCAGCGCGCGTCGATGCCGGCGGCCTGAAGCTCGGCCGCGGCCTGCTCCAGGTCGTCGGCCTTGCGCGAACTCAGCATGATCTTCGCGCCCGCCTCGCCCAGCGCGTGGGCCATCTGCAGGCCCAGGCCGCGCGAGCCGCCGGTGATGAGTGCGGTCTTGCCGGTGAGGTCGAAGAGTTTCTGGACGGTGCGGGCGGTCATTGGGTTGTCTCCGGGGTTCGGTTTCTGGGTCAGATCTCGTAGTCCATGCACTGGCGGGCTTCGCGCACGGCGCCGATGAATGGCTTCAGGGCCACGTGCTGCGGATGGTCCGCATAGGCCGCGAGCGCGGCGGCGTCGGTGAATTCCGAGTTCAGGATCAGGTCGTAGGTGGCTTCCAGGCCGGGCTGGGCGATGGCCACTTCGAAGCGGTGCGTGCCCGGCGACAGCCTGGCGCAGGCGTCGAGCAGCGCCTTGGCCTTGCGCAGGTTGGTCGCCTTGTCGGCGCCCTCGGCGTGCTCCTTGAACTTCCACATCACGATGTGCTTGAGCATGGCGTCGTCCTCGGGTTACTTGTTGCCCAGCCGCGAGCGCACGTAGATGAGCACGAAGCCCACAAGCGAAACCAGCCCGCCGGGAACGGCGATCGACCAGCCCAGGGCGGCGTCGGTGCGACCGGTGGAAATGCCCAAAATGACGAGGAACAGGCCGCCGTAGATCAGGATCCAGATCCACTTCTCCAGGCGGGCGTGCGGCTTGGGCGGCTTCGGTGCGTTTGCGGGGGTGTTGGGGGTGGAATTCGGCGGATTGTTGATGGCCATCAGAAGGCGTCCTCGGGCAAAGCGGTACAGGTCGGGTCGCGGGTTTCGACCACGTTGAGCCAGGCACCGATTTTCGGCAGCTCGTAGTGGAAGAAATAGTCCGTGGCGCCGATCTTGCCAGCTGTTACCGCCCTGGCCTTTTCACCGTCGTTCTCCAGGGCCCTGCTGGCCACGTCCAGCCAGATCCAGGCCAGCACCGTGTGGCCGAAGGCCTGCATGTAGGGCACCGCATTGGCCAGCGCGTCCGCCGGGTCGCCGGTGGACCAGGCCGCCTCGGTCGCGCTGCCGATGCGCTGCAGCGCGGCGCCCAGCGCCTTGGTGTGGGCCGCCAGCGCGGGCACCTCGGCGGTGCGGCCGATGGTGGCCGTCATGCGGCCGGCCAGCAGCTGCAGGCCGCGGCCCTTTTCCATCAGCACCTTGCGCCCCAGCAGGTCGGCCGCCTGGATGCCGTGGGTGCCTTCGTGGATCATGTTCAGGCGGTTGTCGCGCCAGTACTGCTCCACCGGAAAGTCGCGCGTGTAGCCGTAGCCGCCGTGCACCTGGATGGCCAGCGAATTGGCCTCCAGGCACCACTCGCTGGGCCAGCTCTTGGCGATGGGCGTGAGCACTTCCAGCAGCAGGCGCGCGTCGTCCGCGGCCTGGGCGTCGCCGGTCTTCTGCTCGTCGACCAGCCGGGCGCAGTACAGCTCCAGCGCCAGCGCGCCTTCGCAGTACGCCTTCTGCGCCAGCAGCATGCGGCGCACGTCGGCGTGCTCGATGATGCGCACCTGCGGCGCGGCCGAGTCCTTGGCGACCGCGGCGCCTGCGGCCTCTGGCTTCTTGACCAGGCGGCCCTGCGGCCGGGTCTTGGCGTATTCGAGCGAGGCGTGGTAGCCGGCCATGCCGAGCATGGTGGCGGCGGTGCCGACGCCGATGCGCGCCTCGTTCATCATGTGGAACATGCAATGCAGGCCCTTGCCCGGTTCGCCGACCAGGTAGCCCACCGCGCCGGCCTTGCCGTCGACCGGGTACTTGCCCTCGCCGAAGTTCAGCAGCGTGTTGGTGGTGCCGCGCCAGCCCAGCTTGTGGTTCAGGCCCGCCAGCGCCACGTCGTTGCGCTGGCCCGTGAGATTGCCCTGGGTGTCGACCATGCGCTTGGGCACGATGAACAAAGAAATGCCGCGCGTGCCCGGCACCAGCTTGCCGTTCTCGTCGGGAATCTTGGCCAGCACGATGTGCACGATGTTCTCGGTCAGCTCGTGGTCGCCGGCCGAGATCCACATCTTGTTGCCCGTGAGGCGGTAGCGCGGACCCAGCGGGTCGTTTCGGAAGTCGGCGCCATCGGGCACGGCGCGCGTGGCCACGTCGCTCAGCGACGAGCCGGCCTGCGGCTCCGACAGGCACATGGTGCCGGCCCAGCGGCCGGAGAACTCGTTCTTGGCGAACACCTCTTTCTGCATCTCGGTGCCGTGCACCATCAGCAGGTTGGCGTTGCCGCTGGTGAGCATGTTCGAGCCGATGCTCACCGAGGCCATCGCGAAGAAGCTGTTGGCGGCGGCCTGCATCGTGTAGGGCAGCTGCATGCCGCCGATGTCGTAGTCCTGCGCGGCGCTCATCATTCCGGAGTCGACGAAGGCCTTGTGCGCGTCGTGCGTGGCCTGCGGCAGGATGACCTTCTCGCCGTCGAAATGCGGCTCCTGCGTATCGACCGTGCGGTTGAACGGCGCGTACTTCTCGCGCGCGATGCGCTCGCAGGTATCCAGCACCGCGTCGAAGGTCTCGCGCGAATGGTCGGCAAAGCGTTCGCGCTGGTTGAGCGACTCGGCGTCGAGCCAGTCGTAGAGCAGGAAGTCGAGGGTGGAACGCAGGCTCATGGTCGGATGTTGATGTTGAGACTGCCGACTTCCACCGGCAGCGCTCGTCGGCCGGCGAAGCCCGGCCCATTCGTGGAACACCGCGGAACCGGCTTCGCCGGGCCGCTGGTGTTGCCCCCGCAAGGGGGTTGGCGAAGGCGACACGCAGTGCGCCGCAGCATGGGGAGCGTCAGATGATCTCGAACACGCCCGCGGCACCCATGCCGCCGCCGATGCACATCGTGACCACGACCTTCTTGGCGCCGCGGCGCTTGCCTTCGATGAGCGCGTGGCCGGTCAGGCGCTGGCCGCTCACGCCGTAGGGGTGACCCACGGCGATGGCGCCGCCGTCCACGTTCAGGCGGTCGGCCGGAATGCCGAGCTTGTCGCGGCAGTAGATCACCTGCACGGCAAAGGCTTCGTTCAGCTCCCACAGGTCGATGTCGTTGACCGTGAGGCCCAGGCGCTTGAGCACCTTCGGAATCGCGAAGACGGGGCCGATGCCCATTTCGTCGGGCTCGCAGCCGGCCACGGCAAAGCCGAGGAAACGGCCCATGGGCTTCAAGCCCTTCTGCTCGGCGTATTTCTCGTCGACCACCACGCAGGCGCCGCCGCCGTCGGAGAACTGGCTGGCGTTGCCGGCCGAGATCAGGCCGCCGGGAATGGCCGGGCGGATGCCGCTGATGCCTTCCTTGGTGGTGCCGGGTCGGATGCCTTCGTCGTTCTCGACGGTGACTTCCTTGGTGCGCAGGCCCATCACGGGGTCGGCCACGCCGGCCAGCACGGTGATGGGGGCGATCTCTTCCTTGAAGCGACCGGCTTCCAGCGCGGCGGTGGCCTTCTGCTGGCTGGCGGCGCCGTATTCGTCCATGGCGTCGCGGCCGATGTTGTAGCGCTTGGCGACCTGCTCGGCCGTCTGCAGCATGTTCCAGTAGATCTCGGGCTTGTGCTTCACGAGCCAGGGATCGGCCAGCATGTGCTTGTTGGCTTCGTTCTGCACGCACGAGATGCTCTCGACGCCGCCGGCCACATACACCTCGCCTTCGCCCGCGATGATGCGCTGGGCGGCGGTGGCGATGGTCTGCAGGCCCGACGAGCAGAAGCGGTTGATGGTCATGCCCGACGTGGTGATCGGCAGGCCGGCGCGCAGCGCGATCTGGCGCGCGATGTTGGAGCCGGTCGCGCCTTCGGGCGTGGCGCAGCCCATGATGACGTCGTCCACCGAGGCGGGGTCGATGCCGGCGCGCTGCACCGCGTGCTGGACCGCATGGCCGCCCAGGGTGGCGCCGTGCGTCATGTTGAAGGCACCCTTCCAGCTCTTCGCGAGCGGCGTGCGGGCGGTGGAAACAATGACGGCGCTGGTCATGGTGAGGTCCTTTGAAGCAGATGGAAGGGAAAAGAGGTTGTCGTCATTGCGCCGGAGCAGCGTTGGTGTTGCTCAGGAGCTGGTGATAGAAGCCGATCATCTCGCCGTAGTTCGAGATGGCCAGGCGTTCGTTGTTGCCGTGGATGCGTGCCAGGTCCTCGCCCTTCAGCCGGAACGGCGAGAAGCGGAAGACGGCATCGCTCACGAGGCTGAAGTGGCGCGAGTCGGTCGCGGCGGTCATGAGGCCGGGGGCCACCACCGCGTCGGGGAAGCTCTGGCGCACGGCCTGCTGGATCGCGCGGTAGCCCGTGCTGTCGGTCGGCGACACGGGCGAAGGCTCCGCGTTGCCCGGGTACTGCTTGATCTTGATGTCGTCGTTGGCCAGCTGCTTGCGCAGGTGCGCCTCGACGCTGGCGAGCGTGTCGCCCGGCAGGATGCGGAAGTTGACGGCGGCCTCGGCGCGCCCGGGCAGCACGTTGTCCTTGTTGCCGGCGCGAACGATGGTCAGCGCGGTGGTCGTGCGCAGCATCGCGTTGCTGCTGGGGCTCTTCTCGAGAATGCCCCGCACCACGGGTTCGGTGAGCCACAGGTTCGAGAGCATCACGCGGTTCACGCCGCCCATCTCGGGTGCGAGCGTGCCGAACATCTGTCCGGCAATGCCCTTGATGCCGCCGGGCATCGGGTTGGCTTCGAGCCGTGCGAGCGCCGCGCTCATGCTGCCGATGGCGCTGTGCTGCGGCGGCATCGACGAATGGCCGGGCGCCGTGTCGAGCGACAGGAAGAAGGTGCCGTAGCCCTTCTCCGCCAGGCCGATGAGCGCCGCCGGCCTGCTCAGGCCCGGCAGCACGCCGTCGAGCACCAGCAGGCCCTCGTCGAGCACCCAGTCCAGCCGCACGTTGCGCGACTTGAGCAGCTCGGCGATGGGCAGCGCGCCGCGCAGGCCGCTCACCTCTTCGTCGTCGCCCATCACGAGGTAGACGGTCTGCCTCGGCTTGAAGCCGGCGCCGATGAGCAGCTCGATGGCTTCCATCTGCGCGAAGAGATTGCTCTTGTTGTCGAGCGTGCCGCGGCCCCAGACGTAGCCGTCCTTGATCTCGCCGGCGAAGGGGTCGACCGTCCAGGCCTTCTCGGTGCCCGGCGCGATGGGCACCATGTCCTGGTGCGCCATCAGCGCGATGGGCCTGGCCTGCGGATCGGTGCCGGCCCAGGTGTAGAGCAGCGCCTTGTTGCCCATCACCTCTTTCTTGAGCGTGGCGTGCACCTTGGGAAACTGCTGCTCCAGATAGGCATGCAGCTTGTCGAACTCGGCCGCGTTGGCGGCCGGGTCGTCCATGCCCGACACCGTGCGGAACGTGATCGCCGTGGACAGCCGCTTGGCCGCCGCCTGCAGATCGATGTCCAGCTTGGGCGCGGGCGCCACCGCCAGCTGCTGCGACGGCGTGGTCCAGGTCTTGACCGCCACGGCGGCCACCAGCAAGACGATTGCCAGCAGCAGCCCAAGGAAGATGCGTTTCAACATTGGCGGTCGGTCCCTTTGCCTTCGCGGATCAGCTGAACTGCTTGCCTTCGGCCACCAGCTTCTGGATCAGCGGCGCGGGCTGCCAGAACTCGGCGTCGTCGCGCGGGTTCTTGGCAAAGCGCTTCATCGTCTCGGCCACGTTGTACAGGCCGACCTGCGATGCGTAGTGCATCGGGCCGCCGCGCCAGATCGGGAAGCCGTAGCCGGTCAGGTACACCATGTCGATGTCGCCCGACTTCGAAGCAATGCCGTCTTCCAGGATGTGCGCGCCTTCGTTCACCAGCGCGTAAACCAGGCGTTGCACGATCTCTTCATCAGAAATCTTGCGCGGCGTGATGCCCAGTTCCTTGCGGTGGTCCTCGATCATCTTGTTGACCAGTTCCGACGGAATCGCGTCACGCTTGCCGGCCTGGTAGTCGTACCACCCTGCCCCGGTCTTCTGGCCGAAGCGGCCCAGTTCGCAGAGCTTGTCGGCCGTGCGGCTGTACTTCATGTCGGCGCGCTCGACGGCGCGGCGCTTGCGAATCGCCCAGCCGATGTCGTTGCCGGCCAGGTCGCCCATGCGGAACGGACCCATGGCAAAGCCGAACTTCTCGATGGCCTTGTCGACCTGCTGCGGCGTGGCGCCTTCGTCCAGCAGGAAGCCGGCCTGGCGCGAGTACTGCTCGATCATGCGGTTGCCGATGAAGCCGTCGCACACGCCCGAGACCACGGCCGTCTTCTTGATCTTCTTTCCGATGGCCATGACCGTGGCCAGCACGTCCTTGGCGGTGGCCTTGCCGCGCACCACTTCGAGCAGCTTCATCACGTTGGCGGGGCTGAAGAAGTGCATGCCGACCACGTCCTGCGGACGTTCGGTGAACGATGCGATCTTGTCGACGTCGAGCGTAGAGGTGTTCGAGGCCAGGATCGCGCCCTTCTTGGCGACGCGGTCGAGTTCCTTGAAGACCTTCTCCTTCACGCCGAGTTCTTCGAACACGGCCTCGATGATCAGGTCGGCGTCCTTCAGGTCGTCGTAGCTCAGCGTGGTGCTCAGCAGCGCCATGCGCTGCTCGTACTTGTCCTGCTTGAGCTTGCCCTTCTTGACCTGGGCTTCGTAGTTCTTCTTGATGGTGGCAACGCCGCGGTCGAGCGCTTCCTGCTTCATCTCGAGGATCTTGACGGGGATGCCCGCATTCAGGAAGTTCATCGAGATGCCGCCGCCCATGGTGCCGGCGCCGATCACGCCGACCGACTTGATCTCGCGCTTGGGCGTGTCTTCGGGCACATCGGGAATCTTGCTCGCGGCGCGCTCGGCCATGAACAGGTGGCGCAGGGCCAGCGATTCGGGCGTGAACATCAGCGCGGTGAAGATGCGGCGCTCTTCGGCCATGCCGGCGTCGAACTTCATCTTGGTGGCGGCCTGCACGGCGTCCACGCACTGCAGCGGCGCGGGATAGTTCTTCGACATGCCGCCGACCATGTTCTTGGCGAACTGGAAGTAGGCGTCGCCTTGCGGGTGCTTGCAAGGCAGGTTGCGCACCAGCGGCAGCGCTTCACCGGTCTTGCCGGCCACGCTCTTGGCGAAGGCCACGGCTTCTTCGAACACCGATTCGGGCGAGGCGGCCAGCCTGTCGAACAGCTTCTGGCCGGGCAGGCTCGCGAGCAGTTCGCTCTTCACAGCCTCGCCGCTGACGATCATGTTCAGCGCGGTCTCGACACCCACCACGCGCGGCAGGCGCTGCGTGCCGCCGGCACCCGGGATCAGGCCCAGCTTGACTTCGGGCAGCGCGACGCTGGTGCCCGGGGCAGCCACGCGGTAGTGGCAGCCCAGCGCCAGCTCGAGGCCGCCGCCCATGCACACCGAATGGATGGCCGCGACGATGGGCTTGGCCGAAGCTTCCAGCGCGAGGATCACGCTGAGAAGGTTGGGCTCCTGCAGCGCCTTGGGCGTGCCGAATTCCTTGATGTCCGCGCCGCCCGAGAACGCCTTGCCGGCACCGGTGATGACGATGGCCTTGACGGCGTCGTCGGCATTGGCCTTGGCCAGGCCATCGGTGATGCCGATGCGGGTCGAGAAACCGAGACCGTTGACCGGAGGGTTGGTCATGGTGATCACGGCGACATCGCCGAGCACTTTGTATTCAGCCGTCATGCTGCGTTCCTTGGTGTGTGAAGAAAAGAAGAAAAAGCACGAGTGTTCTTTTTCAGGGATTCTAGGCGTTTCGCGAGGCCAGACAATGGCACGCAGTCGCTGTAGAGACAAGGCCCCGCCTGAGGAGGGCGGAGCTTTCGGGAAACACCGCGGAACCGGCTTCGCCGGGCCGCAGGTGTTGCCCCCTGCAAGGGGGAAGGCGTAGCGACACGAAGTGCGCGAAGCCTGGGGGTTTGCCTAGACCTCCAGCCACTCCTTGCGAGTGGTGGCGTCGGCGCGCAGGCTGTCGGGGGTGCCGTCGAACACGATGCTGCCGTGGCCCATGACGAGCGCGCGGTCCGAGATCTGCATGGCGATGGTGAGCTTCTGCTCGATCAGCAGCACCGAGATGCCCTTGTCCTTCAGCGTGCGCAGGTACTGCCCCACCAGCTCGACGATCTTGGGCGCGAGGCCTTCGGTGGGTTCGTCGATGATGATCAGGTCGGGGTCGCCCATCAGCGTGCGGCACAGCGTGAGCATCTGCTGCTCGCCGCCCGAGAGCACGCCGGCCTCGGTGTGCTGGCGTTCCTTCAGGCGCGGGAACATGCCGTACATGTCGTCGAACGACCAGCGGCTGCCCTTGCCGGAGCCCTTCTGCCCCAGCAGCAGGTTCTGGTGCACCGTGAGCTTGGGAAAGATGTCGCGGTTCTCGGGCACGTAGCCGATGCCGAAGTGCGCGATCTCATACGCCTTGCGGCGCAGGATGTCCTGCCCCTTCCAGTGCAGTCCGCCCTCGGCATGCACCAGGCCCATGATGGCCTTGGCGGTGGTCGAGCGGCCCGAGCCGTTGCGGCCCAGCAGCGCGACGATCTCGCCGGGGTTCACGTCGAACGAAACGCCATGCAGCACATGGCTCTTGCCGTAGTAGGCGTGGATGTCTTTGAGCTTCAGCATGTCAGTGTCCCGCCCCTTGTGCGTCGGCAACCGAGGAGCCCAGGTACGCCTCCTGCACGCGCGCATTCGCGCGCACCGCAGCCGGCGTGTCGAAGGCGATCACTTCGCCGTACACCACCACCGCGATCTTGTCGGCCAAGCCGAAGACAACGCCCATGTCGTGCTCCACCGTCAGCAGCGTCTTGCCAACGGTGACGTGCTTGATGAGCGAGATGAAGTGCGAAGTCTCGGTCTTGCTCATGCCGGCCGTGGGTTCGTCCAGCAGGATCACGCTGGCGCCGCCAGCGATGGTCACGCCGATCTCCAGCGCGCGCTGCTCGGCGTACGTGAGGTTCACCGCATGCACGTCGCGCTTCTTCTCCAGGCCGATCTGCCTGATGAGCTCCTCGGTGCGCTCGTTGGCGTCGTCCAGGTTCGAGAGAAATCGCAGGAAGGTGTACTTGTAGCCCAGGCTCCACAGCACGCCGCAGCGCAGGTTCTCGAACACGCTGAGCTTCGGGAAGATGTTGGTGATCTGGAAGCTGCGCGACAGGCCCATGCGGTTGATCTCGTACGGCTTCATGCCGTCGATGCGCTGGCCATTGAGCAGCACCTCGCCGCTGGTGGGCGTGAGCCGCCCGCTGATCAGGTTGAACAGCGTGGACTTGCCCGCGCCGTTCGGCCCGATGATGGCGATGCGCTCGCCGGCCGTCACGGCCAGGTCCACGCCACGGATGATGTCGGTCTTGCCGAAGCTCTTGCGCAGGCCTTTGAGTTCGAGTGAATAGGTCATGCCGTCTCCCGCCGCTTGATCTCGGCTTCGATTTCTTCCTGCGCGTGGCCCCAGGCCTTCGCGAAGCGCCTGCGGAACACCTCGAAGATGCCCAGGCCCACCGCCAGCAGCGCCACCGCGACGATCCAGCTCGTGGCCGAAGAGGTGTCCAGCTGCAGGCCCGCGAACGGCACCAGGGGGCCGAGCGCCGCGTTCAGCTGCATGTGATAGATCATCTCGACGATGGCCGCCGCGCCCGCGAGCATCACGCCCGCACCGACGAACAGGCCCACGTACAGCAGGTAGAAGCGCTTGATCTTGCCGAACAGCGCCACGCGCACGTTCATCATGATCAGGCTGGCCACGCCGCCGGGCGCGAACATCACCATCAGCAGGAACACCAGGCCCACGTACAGCAGCCAGGCCTTGCTGAGTTCGGACAGCAGCACCAGCGCGAACACCAGCAGCGCCGCGCCGATGATCGGCCCGAAGAAGAAGGTGGCGCCGCCCAGGAAGGTGAACAGCAGGTAGCTGCCCGAGCGCAGCCCGTTCAGGCTGTCGGCCGCGTTCACGATCTCGAAGTTGATGGCCGCCAGGCCGCCGCCGATGCCCGCGAAGAAGCCCGCGATGATGAACGCGTAGTAGCGCACGCGCTGCGTGTTGTAGCCGATGAACTCCACGCGCTCCGGGTTGTCGCGCACCGCGTTCAGCATGCGTCCGAGCGGCGTGCCGGTGAAGGCGAACATCAGCCCGGTGCAGATGAAGCAGTACACCGCGATCAGGTAGTACACCTGGTTCTGCGGCCCGAAGTTGATGCCGAAGAACGAGGTGCCGTACACGCGGTTGGTGGTGATGCCGCCCTCGCCGCCGAAGAAGCTGGGGAACATCAGCGCCATCGCGGCCACCAGCTCGCCCAGGCCGAGCGTGATCATCGCGAAGGTGGTGCCCGACTTCTTGGTCGACACATAGCCGAACACCACCGCGAAGAACATGCCGCCGAGCCCGCCCACGAGCGGAATCAGCACCAGCGGGATCGGCAGCTTGCCGGCGCCCGCCAGGTTCATGGCGTGGATGGCGATGAACGAGCCCAGGCCCACGTACACCGCGTGCCCGAAGCTGAGCATGCCGCCCTGCCCCAGCAGGATGTTGTAGCTCAGGCAGATGATGATCAGGTAGCCGATCTGCGACAGCATGGTGAGCGCCAGGCTGCTGGTGAAGATCATCGGCGCCACGATCAGCAGCAGCGCGAAGAAAGACCAGATGAAGATGCGGCCGATGTTCAGCGGCTTGAACCGGTAGTAGCGCACCGGCGTGGAGGTCGAAGCGGTTGTGGTTGCAGTATTCATGGCGTCAGTCCTCCCGGGTTCCGAGAAGACCCTTGGGCCTGAAGATGAGGATCAGCACCAGGAACAGGTACGGAAGAATGGGCGCCACCTGCGAGATGGTGAGCTTGAGCAGCTCGTAGCCGAAGGTCTGGTCGGTCACGGCCACGCCGAGCGCCTGCAGGCCGGTCGCGAGCGACTGGTCCATGGCCACCGCGAAGGTCTGCACGATGCCGATGATCAGCGAGGCCAGGAATGCACCCGCCAGCGAGCCCATGCCGCCGACCACCACCACCACGAAGATGATGGAGCCGACCGAACCCGCCATGGCCGGCTCGGTGACGTAGGTGTTGCCGCCGACCACGCCAGCCAGCCCCGCCAGCGCGGCGCCGCCGCCGAACACCAGCATGAACACGCGCGGCACGTTGTGGCCCAGCGCCTCGACCATGTCGGGGTGCTTCAGCGCCGCCTGGATGACCAGCCCGATGCGGGTGCGCGTGAGCAGCAGCCACACGGACAACAGCATCAGCACCGCCACCAGCATGATGAACGAGCGCGACTTGGGGAACTGCGTGCCGTAGAGCGTGAAGAGCGGCCCCTGCAGCGCCGTCGGCAGGCCATAGGGCACCGTGGAACGGCCCCACACCAGCTGCACGATTTCGAGAATGAGGTACGAAAGACCGAACGTCACCAGCAGCTCGGGCACGTGGCCGAACTTGTGGACGCGGCGCAGGCAGTAGCGCTCGAAGGCCGCGCCCAGCACGAACACCAGCAGCGGCGCGATGAAGAGTGCCGGCCAGAAGCCGACGATGCCCGACAGCGTGTAGGCGAAGTAGGCGCCCAGCATGTAGAAGCTGGCGTGCGCGAAATTGAGCACGCCCATCATGCTGAAGATCAGCGTGAGGCCAGAGCTCAGCATGAACAACAGCAAGCCGTAGCTCACGCCGTTGAGCAGCGAGATGACGAAGAATTCGACGTTCATCGGTCTTTCGTGTCAGGTAAAAAAGAAAAAGGCCCGAGTGTTGAAGTCGGGCCTCGACCGCGTTGGCGCGCTCCCGAAATCAGGAGGGGCGCTTCATCTGGCAGCTGGTGGGCGTGCTGGCCACGTAGGCGTCGTAGTACTTCACGGGTGCCAGCGTGTAGCCGGTGTTCTCCGGGCTGTACGGGTACTTGGCGCTGGCCTTTTCCCAGCGGGCGATGTACAGGCCCTGCTGCAGCTGGTGGTCGGCCTTGCGCAGTTCGACGTCGCCGTTGAAGCTCTTGAACTTCATGCCTTCCATGGCGGCGGCCACCTTGACGGGGTCGGTCGACTTGGTCTTCACGAAGGCTTCGGTCAGGGCCTGGAACACGGTGTAGATGTCGGTGGTGTAGAGGTCGTCGTTGAACTTCTTCTTGAAGTCTTCGGCGTACTTCTGCATGTCGCCGCCCATGTTGTAGTGGGCATAGCCGACCTGGTAGACCTTGCCGTCGGACGCCGCGCCCATGGCGGTCGGCGTGCCGGTGGTCACGGCGTAGTAGGTATAGAACTTGACGTTCAGGCCCGAGTCGTTGGCGGACTTGATGAGCAGCGCGAGGTCGGAGCCCCAGTTGCCGGTGATGACGGTATCGGCGCCGGAAGCCTTGATTTTCGCGATGTACGGCGCGAAGTCGCGCACCTGCGCGAGCGGATGCAGGTCGTCGCCGACGATCTGGATGTCTGGGCGCTTGTGCTTCAGGTCTTCCTTGGCGAACTTGGAAACCTGCTGGCCGTGCGCATAGTTCTGGCCGATGATGTAGACCTTCTTGATGTCCGGCTGGTCCTTCATGTAGGTGGTCAGCGCTTCCATCTTCATCGACGTGTCGGCGTCGAAGCGGTACTGCCAGTAGCTGCACTTGCTGTTGGTCAGGTCGGGGTCGACGGCCGCATAGTTCAGGTACAGCGCTTCCTTGCCGGGGTTGCGCGCATTGTTCTTCTCGAGCGCATCGATGATGGCCAGCGCAGGGCCGGAGCCGTTGCCCTGCACGATGTAGCGCGCGCCCTGGTCGAGGGCCGAGCGCAGTGCGCTGGTGGTCTCCTGCGGGCTGAGCTTGTTGTCGATGCCGATGATCTCGAACTTCACGCCGGCGGCGTTCTTCTTGTTGAACTCTTCGGCGAAGAACTGGAAGGTCTTGAGCTGATTCGTCCCGACCGCGGCCATGAGGCCCGACAGCGGGTCGAGCCATGCGATCTTGACGGTTTCACCCTTCTGGGCGAGGGCACCGGTGGCGGTGGCCGCAATGACGGCTGCGGCAGCGATTTTCAGAGCGAAATTCAATCTATATCTCCTGGTCAAACCGAATCAGAACCGAATCAAAACGCTGTACGAGCGTACAAGCGATTGCAGCCCCTCCCCTCAGGGAATGCCCGTAAGAGCGAGGCCGCGAGGGGCCGTTTCTATCGCGCATGCGACAGCGCGGCGCCCGAATTGCTACCCGCGGGTAGACCGCTGCTACCAGCGGGTAGAAATGCTGGAGCGGACTCGCGCCAGGACGCCTCAGGGACGCTTCATCTGGCAGGTGGTGGGCGTGCTTGCCACGTACGACTCGTAGTACTTCACGGGCACGTTGGTGTAGCCGGTGTTCTCCGCGTCGTAGGGGTACTTGGCGCTGGCCTTTTCCCAGCGCGAGATGTACAGGCCCTGCTGCAGCTGGTGGTCGGACTTGCGCATCTCGACCTCGCCGTTGAAGCTCTTGATCTTCATGCCTTCCAGCGCCGCCGCCACCTTGACCGGATCGGTCGACTTCGTCTTGGCGAAGGCCGCGTCGAGCAGCGCGAACACGTGATAGATCGACGACTGCGTCAGGTCGTCGTTCATGCGCTTCTTGTAGCCGTTGAGCAGCTGCTGGATCTCGCCGCCCATGTTGTAGTGGGCGTAGGCCACGGTGTAGACCTTGCCGTCCGAAGTGGCCCCCATGGCCGTGGGGGTACCGGCGCCCGGCGCGTAGTAAGTGAGGAACTTGACGTTCAGGCCCGAGTCGTTGGCCGCCTTGATGAGCAGCGACAGGTCGGAGCCCCAGTTGCCGGTGATGACGGTGTCGGCGCCCGAGGCCTTGATCTTGGCGATGTAGGGCGAGAAGTCGCGCACTTGCGCCAGCGGGTGCAGGTCTTCGCCAACGATCTGGATGTCGGGGCGCTTGACCTTCAGGTCTTCCTTGGCGAACTTGGCCACCTGCACGCCGTGGGCGTAGTTCTGGCCGAGCAGGTAGACCTTCTTGATGTCGGGCTGATCCTTCATCCAGGTGGTCAGCGCCTCCATCTTCATGGAGGTGTCGGCGTCGACCCGGAAGTGCCAGTAGCTGCACTTGCTGTTGGTCAGGTCGGGGTCGACCGCCGCGTAGTTCATGTACAGCAACTCCTTGCCGGGGTTGCGCGAATTGTTCTTCTCGATGGCGTCGATGATGGCCAGCGCCGGGCCGGAGCCGTTGCCCTGCATGATGTAGCGGGCGCCCTGGTCCTGCGCCGAGCGCAGCGCAGCGGTGGTCTCCTGCGGGCTGAGCTTGTTGTCGAGCGCGATGATCTCGAACTTCACGCCCGACTGGTTCTTCTTGTTGAACTCCTCGGCAAGGAATTGCGTGGTCTTGAGCTGGTTGGTGCCGACCGCGGCCATGAGGCCGGACAGAGGGTCGAGCCAGGCGATCTTGACGGTCTCGCCCTTTTGCGCGAATGCAGCGGTAACGCTCACCAACATGGCGCAGGCAGCTACTGACTTGATAGCAAATTGCATGAGGAGTCTCCAGTTTCGTTATGCGGGATCGCAGCGTACAAGCGCCCTTTTTTTCACCGCACAGGGATTGCCCGCAAGGAAAGCCGCCGGGGCGGCTTTCCTATCGCGTGCGCGACAGTGCGGCAGGGCTTTGCCTGTGTTTTCAGAGTGTGGGCAGCTTGTAGTCCTTGAGCAGCTCGCGCAGCTTGGTCTTCAGGATCTTGCCGGTGGCGCCCAGCGGAATGGCCTCGACGAACACAACGTCGTCTGGGATCTGCCACTTGGCGGTCTTGCCCTCGTAGAACTTCAGCAGCTCCTCGCGCGTGACTTCGGCGCCCGGCTTCTTCGCGACGGCGATGACGGGCCGCTCGTCCCACTTGGGATGGAACACGCCGATGCACGCGGCCATGGCCACGGCCGGGTGCGCGACGGCGATGTTCTCGATGTCGATGGAGCTGATCCACTCGCCGCCGGACTTGATCACGTCCTTGCTGCGGTCGGTGATCTGCAGGTAGCCCTCGGCGTCGATGGTGGCGACGTCGCCGGTGGGGAACCAGCCGCGGTTGCGCGCATCGGGAATGAGCGGATCGCCGCCCTCGCCCTTGAAGTATTCCTTGACGATCCACGGGCCCTTCACCAGCAGGTCGCCGAAGGCCTTGCCGTCCCAGGGCAGCTCGTTGCCGTCGCCGTCGACGATCTTCATGTCGACGCCGAAGATCGCGCGGCCCTGCTTCATGCGGATCTTGAGCTGGGCGTCCGGCGGCAGCGACAGGTGCTTGTTCTTCAGCGTGCAGAGCGTGCCCAGCGGGCTCATCTCGGTCATGCCCCAGGCATGCAGCACCTCGACGTCGTACTTCTCCTGGAACGCCGTGATCATGGCCGGCGGGCAGGCCGACCCGCCGATGACGGTGCGGTCCAGCTTGCTGAACTTCAGGCCGTTGGTCTGCATGTGGCCCAGCAGCATCTGCCACACGGTGGGCACGCCCGCCGCGAAGGTCACGCCTTCGGCCTCGATCAGGTCGTACACCGACTTGCCGTCGAGCGCCGGGCCGGGGAACACCAGCTTGCAGCCCACCAGCGCGGCCGAGTACGGAATGCCCCAGGCGTTGACGTGGAACATGGGCACCACCGGCAGCACGGAGTCGCGCGCCGACAGGCGCATGACGTCGGGCAGCGCCGCGGCATACGCATGCAGCAGCGTGGAGCGGTGGCTGTAGAGCGCGGCCTTCGGGTTGCCCGTGGTGCCGCTCGTGTAGCACATGCTCGACGCGGAGTTCTCGTCGAAGCTGGGCCATTCGTAGTCGGTGGGCTGCGCGCCCATCCAGCTCTCGTAGCTCACCAGGCCGGGCACGCCGCTGTCGGCCGGCAGCTTGTCGGCATCACACAGTGCAACCCATTTCCGGATCGTGGGACATTTGGCGTGCACCGCCTGCACCAGAGGCAGGAAGCTCAGGTCGAAGCACAGGATCTGGTCTTCGGCGTGGTTGGCGATCCAGGCGATCTGGTCGGGGTGCAGGCGCGGGTTGATGGTGTGCAGCACGCGGCCGCTGCCGCTCACGCCGTAGTACAGCTCCAGGTGGCGATAGCCGTTCCAGGCCAGGGTCGCGACGCGGTCGCTGAACAGCAGCTGCTCGCCGTCCAGCGCATTGGCCACCTGCCTGGCGCGCGATGCGATGTCGCTCCAGGTGCAGCGGTGGATATCGCCCTCGACACGGCGCGAGACGATCTCGCCGTCGCCATGGTGGCGCTCGGCGAACTCGATCAGCGACGAGATCAAAAGCGGTTGGTCTTGCATCAAACCCAGCATCTACGGACTCCTATGTGAAATGACTTCATGAAAACTTGCGGACAACGGATTCACGCAAGCTTCGGCCACTTCCACAATGACACAAACCCGCACTGCAAGATTGAACGGAGCGGCTCATTGCACCGGGGTGATCCTGATGTCCGTGGGCGTGGCGTCCAGCAGCAGTTGCGAAGGCCACGGCGCCCAGGTCGCACCAAGTTCGGGCGTGTTCGGATCGCCCTTGCGCATGAAGGCCCCGATGCTGGCCATGACGGCCTTCGACAGCGCGAGCCGCCCTTTCTCGTTGGCCTTGCCGCCGATGGAGCTCGACAGCACCGACGGGCCGAAGTTGCCGAACACGAACGGCAGGTCGAAGGCGTGCGAGGCCCCGTACACGTCGTTCCACGGCGAAGCCTCCTGCGACCAGTCGAGGCGGTAGTGCCAGATGTTCGACTGGCGCGTCTTCATCGTGTCGAGCAGGTTGTCGCGGTTGGCCTCGAACAGGCCCTTCGTGATGAGCGCGGTGGCCGCGTTGTAGCCGGTGCCGGCCTTGTCTACCGGAAGGTAGAACGGATCGATGATGTCGTTCACCGTGAGCGTGGGCGCGGCATCGGGGTCGAAGTTGAACATCAGCGAGAAGCGCTGGGCGTCGTTGACGATCCAGCCCGAGGTCGGAAAGCCGATGGTCCCCAGCAGCGAGGCGAAGAGCTTGCCCTCGTCGCGCGTGTTGCCCGCGAGCATGGGCACCTTCACGTACCGGTCGGCCGCGATGGCGCCGATGGGGTCGGTCGGGATCACGGTGCCATCGGGAATCGGCGCGACCGAGCCGAGCCCGGCCGCCGCCACCTTGCCCAGCAGCGCACCGCCGTCCTGCGCCCGCAGGTACTCTGCGATCTGGGCCGGCGTGCGGGTGGCGATGTAGGCCTTGGCTGCGGTTTCGTCGGCAGCTGTGCCGTCGGCCACGAGCAGCTTCTCCAGGATGGCCGCGCCCTGCGCGAGCGAAGCCGAGGCCGGCGAGAGCGAAGGCAGCGTGCCGGGCGGCAGGTTGGTCGCGAGCGAAATGCCGCCGCTCATCTCGAAGGCCTTGTGGAACAGGCCCTTGGCCATCGGCGAAGTCATGACCGACAGCAGGTTGGTGGCGCCTGCCGACTCGCCCGACAGCGTGACGTTGCCCGGATCGCCGCCGAAGTTGGAAACGTTGTCCGCAATGAAGCGCAGCGCCGCCATGTTGTCCAGCAGCGCGAAGTTGCCCGAGTCATCGCCCTGCGTGCCGCCGGGTTTCAGCTGCGGAATGTTCAGGAAGCCCAGGATGCCGAGGCGGTAGCTGGCGGTGATGACCACCGCGTTGGCGGTCTTGGCCAGCTTGGCGCCGTCGTACAGCGGGTCGGCCGTATAGCCGGAGATGTTGCTGCCGCCATGGATGAACAACAGCACCGGCAGGTTCTTCTCGGACGTCGCCGGGCGCCAGATGTTGACGAACAGGCAGTCTTCGCTGCCGACCGGCTTTCCGAGGTTGGTGCCGATGGTGGCGTCGTAAGTGTTGTTGAGGCCGGGGCTGAAGATGCGGCCAATCTGCAGGCAGGCAGTGCCGAATCTGGCGGCCGGGCGGATGCCGCTCCAGGCTTCGGGCGCAACCGGCGCACGCCAGCGCAGCGCGCCCACCGGTGCCTTGGCGAAGGGGACCCCCTTCCAGTAATAGGTGCCAGAGCCGGCGCTGTCGTCCACGCCTTCGATCTTGCCGGCCGTGGTCTGGCGCACCATCGGGCCGTCGGCCGGAGGCGGGGCCGCGGGCGCGGGGGCTGGCGCCGGCGCAGGCGCAGCCGGCAGGAAGGCGAAGCCGGGCGAACCGGACGATCCGCCGCCGCAGGCCGAGAGCGCTGCCAGGGCCGCGACGGCGACCACTGCGGCGGCGGCCCTGGCTATCGCTGTCCTTGCCGCCGCGCCCTGGTCTTGCGTCGTTGTCTCTGCATTCATGTTTTTGTCTCCACACCGGGTTAATCGGAATTCCTTGCCTGGCGCACGGCACCCATACTCCGGGCCGCCGAGCACGCAAAAAAATTCTAGAAACCGGCGTCGTTTTCATCGCTATCGCAAGGAAGCCAAACGAATGACTTCAGGAGCCTCCCTGTCGCACCGCCAGCGCGGGCCGCAACGCCGGTCCGGCGGCATGCCGCAGCCGGAACTGCGCACCAGCTCCGCCGCGTGGCTCGAAGGCGTGCTGTCGATGTTCGAGGCCGAAGGACTGGACGTGCCTTCGCTGCTGCTGGAGGCCGGCTTCGACCCCGAGTCCCTGCACCGGCAGAACGCACGCATCCCCGTCGACGAGATCACGGTGCTGTGGCAGCTGGCCGTGGCGCGCGCCGCCCGGCCCACGCTGGGCCTGCATCGCGACCTGGCCGCCACGCACAGCAAGCTGGGCACGGTGGGCCATGCCATGTCTTGTAGCCCCACGCTCGGGGCTGCGCTCACGCGGCTGGCGCGCTACATGGCGGTGATCTCCGACGCGACAGCTTTCTCGCTGCACCCCGAGCCGCGCGGCTGCTGGCTGGCGATGGAACACACCGGCGGCAGCCTGCCGATTCCGCGCCAGCGCGTCGAATACGCCCTGCTGACAACGCTCATGCAATGCCAGTGGCTCACGCGGCGCGACCTGCAGCCGCTGGCCATGGAGTTCGTCTACCCCTCGCCGGCCGACGACCGGCCGCACCGCGAGGCCTTCGGTTGCGAGGTGCGTTTCAACGCGCCGGCCAACAGGCTGCTGCTGTCGGCCGCCGACCTGGCCCTGCCGCTGCCCACCCATCACGAGACGCTGGGCGAGCTGCAGGAGCACCTGCTCGACGATCAGCTCGACCTGCTGGGCCAGACCACCACCAGCAGCCTCGTCTGCGCCGAGATCGCGCGCCGGCTGCAACACGGCGAGCCGCGCCGGCAGGACGTGGCATCGGGCCTGGGCCTGGCCGAGCGCACCCTGCAGCGCAGGCTCCAGGAGGAGTCGGTGTCGTTCCAGGGCTTGCTGGACCGCACCCGCCGCGAACTTGCGCAGCAGTACCTGGCGGAAGACCGCCATACGCTGACCGACGTCGCGGACATGCTGGGCTTCGTCGACACGAGCAACTTCTTCCGCGCCTGCAAGCGCTGGTTCGGCGTGCCGCCGGCGCAGTACCGGGCACGCATCTGGGACAGCCCCGCGCCGCTCGCCGCCTGAACGGCCACCCCGATGGCCCCCGCGGCAAGGGGTTTCGCGCTCTGCCGGACAATCCGCGCATGAGCTTGCTTGCTGAAGACACCCCGGTCGCCGACCTGGGACTGCGCTGGAAACCCGGCTTCTCCAACCTGGGCCCCGCGTTTTTCACCGAACTGCGGCCGACGCCCCTGCCCGATCCGTACTGGGTGGGGCGCAGCGAGGCCGTTGCGCGCGAACTCGGCCTGCCGCCCGGCTGGCATGAGTCGGGCGACACGCTGGCCGCACTGACGGGCAGCATGCCCATTGCGGGCACCCGCCCCTTTGCAACCGTGTACAGCGGCCACCAGTTCGGCGTGTGGGCCGGCCAGTTGGGAGACGGGCGCGCCATCATGATCGGCGAGACCGACGGCGGGCTCGAAGTGCAGCTGAAGGGCGCGGGGCGCACGCCCTACTCCCGCGGCGGCGACGGCCGCGCGGTGCTGCGCTCCAGCATCCGCGAATTCCTCTGCAGCGAGGCGATGCACGGGCTGGGCATTCCGACCACGCGCGCCCTCAGCGTGACCGGCTCCGACGCCCGGGTGCGCCGCGAGGAGCTCGAAAGCGCAGCGGTCGTGGCACGCGTGGCGCCCAGCTTCGTGCGCTTCGGCCACTTCGAGCACTTTGCCGCCAACCAGCGCGAAGACGAATTGCGCGCGCTGGCCGACTACGTCATCGACCGCTACTACCCGGACTGCCGCAATACCGGGCGCTTCAACGGCAATGCGTACGCCGCATTCCTGGAGGCAGTGAGCGAGCGCACCGCCGCCCTGCTCGCGCAATGGCAGGCCGTGGGCTTCTGCCACGGCGTGATGAACACCGACAACATGAGCATCCTGGGGCTCACCATCGACTACGGGCCGTTCCAGTTCCTCGACGGCTTCGATCCGCGCCATATCTGCAACCACAGCGACACCAGCGGCCGCTACGCCTTCAACCAGCAGCCCAACGTCGCGTACTGGAACCTGTTCTGCCTGGCGCAGGCGCTGCTGCCCCTGATCGGCGACCAGGAAATCGCCGTGGCCGCGCTGGAGTCTTACAAGAGCGTGTTCCCCAGCGAGTTCGAGGGCCGCATGCGCGCCAAGCTGGGCCTGGCTGACGCGGCCGAGGGCGACCGCCCGCTCGTCGAAGGCGTGCTCAAGCTGCTGGCCGCGGGCAAGGTCGACTACACGATCTTCTGGCGCCGGCTGTCGAACTACATGGCCGACGGCAAGCTCGAGCCGGTGCGCGACCTGTTCCTGGACCGCGAGGGCTTCGATGCCTGGCTGCTATTGTTTTCGGAGCGCCATGCGGCGTCCGACCGGGCGAGAGTGGCGGGCCTGATGCTTCGGTCGAACCCCAAGTTCGTGCTGCGGAACCACCTCGGACAGCAAGCCATCGAAGCAAGTCAGCAAAAAGACAACTCAGGTGTGGCAACCTTGCTGGCTCTGCTCGAGTCCCCATTTGAAGAACATCCCGGCGCCGATGCTTATGCCGGCTTCCCGCCCGACTGGGCCTCCACGATCGAAATCAGCTGCTCATCATGACCACTCCCGTACAGAAAACCGACGCCGAATGGAAAGCCCTGCTCGCTGAAAAAGGCGCCGAACCCGCCGCCTTCGAAGTGACGCGTCACGCCGCCACCGAACGCCCCTTCACCGGCAAGTACGAAGCCCACTGGGACGACGGCACCTACCACTGCGTGTGCTGCGGCGCCAAGCTGTTCGAGTCTTCGACCAAGTTCGACGCCGGTTGCGGCTGGCCCAGCTTCTCCGAAGAAGCGGTGCCCGGCGCCATCAGGAACATCATCGACCGTTCGCACGGCATGGTCCGCACCGAGAACGTCTGCGCCAATTGCGGCGCCCACCTGGGCCACGTGTTTCCCGACGGCCCGACCGAGACCGGCCTGCGCTACTGCATGAACTCGGCTTCGCTCGACTTCCAGAAAAAGGCCGACTGAGCCGCTCCGAATGAAACTGATCCTCGACTTCTTCCCGATCCTGCTGTTCTTCGGCGCCTACAAGCTGGCCGACATCTACACGGCCACCGGCGTGCTGATGGCCGCCACCGTGGTGCAGATGGCCATCATCTACGCCATGGAGCGCAAGTTGCAGGCCATGCAGAAGGCCACGCTGGTGCTGATCCTGCTGTTCGGCACGCTCACGCTGGCGCTGCACGACGACCGCTTCATCAAGTGGAAGCCGACCGTGCTGTACGGCGCAATGGCGCTCGCGCTGGCCGTGGCGCTCTGGGCGCTGAAGAAGAACTTCCTGAAGATGCTGCTGGGCCAGCAGCTCGAGCTGCCCGAGCGCATCTGGGGCCGCCTGAACGTGGCGTGGATCGGCTATTGCCTGTTCATGGCCGCCATCAACGGCTATGTGGCGGCGTACTTCACGACCGAGGCCTGGGTCAACTTCAAGCTCTGGGGCTACGTGTTTCCCATCGTCTTCCTGGTGGCGCAAGGCCTGTACATCGCGCCGCACCTGAAGAACGACGACAAGCCCACCGCATGACGAGCAACACCACCACCGCACTCCTGCCCACGGCGGCCGACCTCGAGGCCGCGCTGCGCGAGGCGCTGGCCCCCACGCAGCTCGAAGTGATCGACGAAAGCGCCGCCCACGCCGGCCATTCGGGCGCCAATGCGCAAGGCCGCGGCACCCATTTCCGGGTCCGCATCGCCTCGCCCCGGTTCGAGGGAAAGCCCCGCGTGGCGCGGCATCGGCTTGTGTATGATGCCCTCCAAGTTTTTATCGCACAGGGTCTGCACGCCATCGCCATCGAGGTGCTCTGAGTCGTCCAAGGGGCCGCGCGCCACGCCCGATGTGGTTGCAGCGGCTGCCGTGCCATCCCGCCGTTTTCTTCCCTATCCCTGCTTTCTTTCCCGCGCCTTTTCCTACACGCGCATTTCCTTTCCAGCTCGATATTCATTCCATGAAAAAACAAATCTTGCAGGCCGTCGCGGCCGCAGTGCTGCTCGGTGCCATTCCCATGGCCGCGCTCGCACAGAACGCAGCCATCGTGAACGGCAAGCCGGTGCCCAAGGCCCGCATGGACGTTCTGGCCCAACAGCTGGCCGCCGCCGGCCGCCCGGTGACGCCTGAAATGCAAGGCCAGCTGCGCGAGGAAATCGTGGCGCGCGAAGTGTTCATGCAGGAAGCCCAGAAGCAGGGCCTGGACGCCAGCGAGGACTACAAGAACCAGCTCGAACTCGCCCGCCAGGCCATCCTGATCCGCGCGCTCTTCGACAACTACCGCAAGAACAACCCCGTCTCGGACGCCGACGTGAAGGCCGAGTACGACAAGTTCGTCGCGGCCAACGGCGGCAAGGAATACAAGGCGCGCCACATCCTGGTCGAAACCGAAGACCAGGCCAAGAAGATCATGGCCGACCTGAAGAAGGGCGCCAAGTTCGAAGACATCGCCAAGAAGCAGAGCAAGGACCCGGGATCGGGCGCCAACGGCGGCGACCTCGACTGGGCCAACCCCGCGAGCTTCGTGCCCGAGTTCTCGGAAGCCATGATCAAGCTCAAGAAGGGCGAGACCACCCCCGCCCCGATCAAGACCCAGTTCGGCTGGCACATCATCCGCGTCGACGACATCCGCCAGGCTCAACTGCCGAAGCTGGAAGAAGTGAAGCCGCAGATCACGCAGCAGCTGCAGCAGCAGCGCCTCCAAAAGTACCAGGAAGACCTGCGCGCGAAGGCGAAAGTGGAATAACCCCCAGGCTTCGCGCACTTCGTGTCGCTACGCCCACCCCCTTGCAGGGGGCAACACCTGCGGCCCGGCGAAGCCGGTTCCGCGGTGTTCTGGAAATGAAAAAAGCGGCCCGCGGGCCGCTTTTTCGTGGGCGTCCTTATTTCAGATCGCCCAGGTGCCGAAGTTGTCGCCCGGGCGGTCAAGCACGACGAAAGCCTGCCAGATCCTCGATCCGCGCCGCTTCCAGCACGTGCCGGCTTCCCGGGTGATCGAGGTCGAGCATCTGCTTCAGCCCACCCAGCGACGCGCGTTGCGCCAGATCTGCATCCAGGGGCTCAGGTCGCTCTTGTCGCCCGAGGTCCAGCTCATCTGGATGTTGCGGAACACGCGCTCCGGGTGCGGCATCACCGCGGTGAAGCGGCCGTCCGGCGTCGTGACCGAGGTCAGGCCGCCCGCGCTGCCGTTCGGGTTGAACGGGTATTGCTCGGTCGGCTGGCCGTGGTTGTCGACGAAGCGCATCGCGCCGATGGCCTTGGCGGCGTCGCCGCGGTGCTTGAAGTTGGCGTAACCCTCGCCGTGCGCCACCGCGATCGGCAGGCGGCTGCCGGCCATGCCCGCGAAGAAGATGCTCGGCGACTCGAGCACTTCGACCATCGACAGGCGCGCCTCGAAGCGCTCGCTCTGGTTGGTGGTGAAACGCGGCCAGGCCTCCGCACCCGGAATGATGTCGGCCAGCTCGGCGAACATCTGGCAGCCGTTGCACACGCCCAGGCCGAAGGTGTCGGCGCGGCCGAAGAAGGTCTTGAACTGCTCGGCCAGCTTCGGGTTGAAGGTGATGCTGCGCGCCCAGCCGATGCCGGCGCCCAGCGTGTCGCCGTAGCTGAAGCCGCCGCAGGCGACCACGCCCTTGAAGTCGGCGAGGTCCGCGCGGCCCGTCTGCAGGTCGGTCATGTGGACGTCGAAGGCTTCGAAGCCGGCTTCGGTGAAGGCGTAGGCCATCTCGACGTGCGAGTTGACGCCCTGCTCGCGCAGGATCGCGACCTTGGGGCGCGACTGCAGGATTGCGGGCGCAACAGCGGAGCCGGTTTGCGCATTCGGCAGGAACACGTGCATGCCCGGATCGTTCGGCACGCCGGCTGCGGCGTGCTCGGCATCGGCGCAGGCGGGGTTGTCGCGCTCGCGGGCGATCTTCCAGCTGACCGAGTCCCAGACCTGCTGCAGGTCGTGCAGGCTGGCGCTGAACACCGACTTGGCATCACGCCAGACTTCGACCTTGCCCTTGCCCGCATCCATGGGCGAGCTGGCGGGGCGGGTCTTGCCGACGAAGTGGCTGTGCGTGCTGAGGCCGTGGGCGCGCAGCACCTGCATGACATCGTTGCGCTCGGCGGTGCGCACCTGCAGCACCATGCCCAGCTCTTCGTTGAACAGCGCCTTGAGCGTGAGCTCCTCGCGCCGCGCGCTGACCTGCTGCGCCCAGTTCTTGGCGTCGCCGGTTTCCATGCGGCTGTCGGAAATGCCGTCACCTTCGGTGACCAGCATGTCGACGTTCAGCGCCACGCCCACATGGCCGGCAAAGGCCATTTCGCAGGCGGTGGCGAACAGGCCGCCGTCGCTGCGGTCGTGCATCGCGAGGATCTTGCCGTCGGCGCGCAGCGCGTTCACGGCATTGACCAGCGCCACCAGCTGCGCCGGATCGTCGAGGTCGGGCACCGTGTCGCCGCTCTGGTTGAGCGTCTGCGCCAGGATGCTGCCGGCCATGCGGTGCTTGCCCTGGCCCAGGTCGATCAGCACCAGCGTGGTGTCGGCCTCGTCGGCGTCGAGCTGCGGCGTGAGCGTGCCGCGCACGTCGGCCAGCGTGGCGAAGGCGCTGACGATCAGGCTCACGGGCGACGTGACCTTCTTGGCTTCGCTGCCGTCCTTCCACTGCGTGCGCATCGACAGCGAATCCTTGCCGACCGGAATCGACACGCCCAGCGCCGGGCACAGCTCCAGGCCCACGGCCTTGACGGTTTGGTACAGCGCGGCGTCTTCGCCGGGCTCGCCGCAGGCGGCCATCCAGTTGGCCGACAGCTTCACGCGCGAAAGTTCGATGGGGGCGGCCAGCAGGTTGGTGATGGCTTCGGCCACGGCCATGCGGCCCGAGGCCGGTGCGTCGAGCGCGGCCAGCGGCGTGCGCTCGCCCATGCTCATGGCTTCGCCGGCAAAGCCCTTGTAGTCGGCCAGCGTCACGGCGCAGTCGGCCACGGGCACCTGCCACGGGCCGACCATCTGGTCGCGATGGCTCAGGCCGCCCACGGTGCGGTCGCCGATGGTGATGAGGAAGCGCTTCGACGCCACGGTCGGATGCGCGAGCACGTCGATGGCGGCCTTCTGCAGGTCGATGCCCGTCAGGTCGAGCGGCTTGAAGGTGCGCGCCACGGTCTTCACGTCGCGGTGCATCTTGGGCGGCTTGCCGAGCAGCACGTCCATCGGCATGTCGACGGGCTGCACCTCGGCGCCTTCGTCGGCCACCAGCAGCTGGCGCTCTTCGGTCGCCACGCCGACCACCGAGAACGGGCAACGCTCGCGCTCACAGAAGGCCTTGAACTGCTCGAGCGATTCCGGCGCGATGGCCAGCACGTAGCGCTCCTGGCTTTCGTTGCACCAGATTTCCTTCGGCGCCATGCCCGATTCTTCGAGCGGCACGGCGCGCAGGTCGAAGCGCGCGCCACGGCCGGCGTCGTTGGTGAGTTCGGGGAAGGCGTTGCTCAGGCCGCCGGCGCCCACGTCGTGGATCGCCAGGATGGGGTTGGCCGCGCCCTGCTGCCAGCAGTGGTTGATGACCTCCTGCGCGCGGCGCTCGATTTCGGGATTGCCGCGCTGCACCGAATCGAAGTCGAGCTCGGCCGCGTTGGCGCCGGTGGCCATCGAGCTGGCGGCGCTGCCGCCCATGCCGATGCGCATGCCGGGGCCGCCGAGCTGGATCAGCAGCGAGCCGGCCGGGAACTGGATCTTCCTGGTCTGGGTGGCGTCGATGCTGCCGAGGCCGCCCGCGATCATGATGGGCTTGTGGTAGCCGCGCTGCACGGTGTCGAGGTCGCTCGCCACCGTCTGCTCGTATTCGCGGAAATAGCCCAGCAGGTTGGGACGGCCGAACTCGTTGTTGAACGCGGCGCCGCCCAGCGGGCCCTCGGTCATGATCTGCAGCGGGCTGGCGATGTGCTCGGGCTTGCCGTAGTGGACGTCTTCAGGCCACAGCTTCGACACGGTGAAGCCGGTCAGGCCGGCCTTGGGCTTGGAGCCGCGGCCGGTGGCGCCTTCGTCGCGGATCTCGCCGCCAGCGCCGGTCGAGGCGCCGGGGAAAGGCGAAATGGCGGTCGGGTGGTTGTGCGTCTCGACCTTCATCAGCACATGGCTCAGGGCGCTATCTTTTTGATAGCTCTGCGAGCCGCTGGCGGGGATGAAGCGCTCGATGGTCGCGCCTTCCATCACCGAGGCGTTGTCGGCATAGGCGATGACCGTGTGCTGCGGGTTCTGCTTCTCGGTGTGGCGGATCATCGAGAACAGGCTCTGCGGCTGCGCCTGGCCGTCGATGGTGAAGTCCGCGTTGAAGATCTTGTGGCGGCAGTGTTCGCTGTTGGCCTGCGCGAACATCATCAGCTCGACGTCGCTGGGGTTGCGGCCCAGGCGGGTGAAGGCGTCCACCAGGTAGTCGATTTCGTCCTCGGCCAGCGCCAGGCCGAAGCCGGTGTTGGCGGCCACCAGCGCAGTGCGGCCGCCGGCCAGCACGTCGACCTGCGCCATCGGCTGCGCCGGAAGCTCGCTGAACAGGCTGGCCGCCTGCTCGACCGTGGCCAGCACCGATTCGGTCATGCGGTCGTGCAGCGGGCCGGCCGCGGCGGCCAGCTGGTCGCCTTCCAGCACGGGGGCCTTGCCGATCAGCGGGGCCTTGAGCTTCAGGTGGTACTGGGTGACGCGCTCGACCCGGCGCAGCGCCAGGCCGCAGTTGTGGGCGATGTCGGTAGCCTTTGAGGCCCACGGCGACACGGTGCCCAGCCGCGGCGTGACCACCACCGAGGTGCCCGCCTTGGCCGGCGCCTCGAAGGGCTCGCCGTAGGTCAGCAGCGCGGCAAAGCGCTCGCGGTCGTCCGTGCCGAGCGCCGCATCGGTCACGACCAGGTGCACGAAACGGGCCGAAATGCCCTCGATGCGCGGCTCGATGGCCTGCAGCTTCGGCAGCAGCTGGCGTGCGCGGAAATCGCTGAGTGCGCTGCCGCCCTCGAACATGGTTACGACAGGAAGGGCTTGAGGTGCGGGCTGCGTCACGGTCGATGGGGCCTCGGGGGCCGCGTTGGGAATCAAGGAACAAAGGCGAATGACCGCTGACTGGGGTCATCCGCGTTAACCCGGGATTTTAGCCGGGCCGATGGGATAATTCGGGGATGAGCATTAACTACAAAGACGCTGCGGGCATCGAAGCCATGCGGGTCGCCTGCCGCCTGGCCTCCGAGGTGCTGGACTACCTCACCCCCTTCATCAAGCCCGGCATCACGACCAACGATGTCGACCGGCTGGCCGCCGAATACATGGTCAAGCAGGGCACCACCTCGGCCACGGTGGGCTACATGGGCGCCAGCAGCGTCCCGTTCCCGAAGTCGCTGTGCACCTCGGTGAACCACGTGGTGTGCCACGGCATTCCCAACGACAAGCCCCTGAAGAAGGGCGACATCATGAACGTCGACGTGACCGTCATCAAGGACGGCTGGTTCGGCGACAACAGCCGCATGTACGTGATCGGCGACGCCTCCATCGCCGCCAAGCGCCTGTGCAGCATCACCTTCGAGGCCATGTGGCACGGCATCCTGCAGGTACGCCCCGGCGCGCACCTGGGCGACGTGGGCCACGCGATCCAGAAGTTCGCCGAAGGCCAGGGCTTCTCGGTGGTGCGCGAGTTCTGCGGCCACGGCGTGGGCCAGCGCTTCCACGAAGAACCCCAGGTGCTGCACTACGGCCGCCCGGGAACCATGGAAGAACTCAAGCCCGGCATGATCTTCACCATCGAGCCCATGATCAACGCCGGCAAGCGCGACGTGAAGGAAGACTTCAAGGGCGGCCAGTACGACGGGTGGACCATCGTCACGCGCGACCATTCGCTGTCGGCCCAGTGGGAGCACACGGTGCTGGTTACCGAGACCGGCTACGAGGTGCTGACGCTCTCCGCCGGCAGCCCTCCGCTGCCCTCCTTCGTCACCTCGACCAAAACCTGACGCGCGCACGCGTTCCCCGGCCGTGATCGAAGCAGCCAAGATCGACGTGGCGACGCTGCGCGAAGCCTATCGCGCGAAGAAGCTCGCGCTTTTCGACACCCTGCGCTTTGCGCGCGCGCCCACGCGCAGCGTGCACACGGTGCTGCGCCAGCTCTCGGCGCTGGCGGACGAAACACTGTGCGCACTGTGGCGCGAGGCCGATTTCGGCGACGCGCTCTCGCTGGCCGCAGTTGGCGGCTTCGGGCGCGGCGAGCTGTTTCCGTATTCCGACGTCGACGTGCTGCTGCTGCTGCCGCCCGAAGGCCACGAGAACGCGGTCGACCCGGCCCGCATCGAGGCCTTCATCGGCCATTGCTGGGACGCCGGCCTCGAAATCGGCTCCAGCGTGCGCACAGTCGACGAATGCCTGGCCGAGGCCGAGAAAGACGTCACCGTGCAGACCTCGCTGCTCGAGGCACGGCTGATCGCCGGCGACAAGAAGCTCTTCACCGCCTTTCGCCGCCGCTTCGCCCGCGCCATCGATCCGCAGGCTTTCTTCGTGGCCAAGTCGCAGGAAATGCGGCACCGGCACCAGAAGTTCGACAACACGCCCTACGCGCTGGAGCCGAACTGCAAGGAATCGCCCGGCGGCCTGCGCGACCTGCAGACGATTTTGTGGATGACCAAGGCTGCCGGCTACGGCAGCCGCTGGGACGACCTGGCCAAGAACGGCCTG
This sequence comes from Variovorax sp. PMC12, assembly GCF_003019815.1. Lineage (NCBI taxonomy): Bacteria > Pseudomonadati > Pseudomonadota > Betaproteobacteria > Burkholderiales > Comamonadaceae > Variovorax > Variovorax sp. PMC12. The sequence goes on along the minus strand of NZ_CP027773.1, from coordinate 972,091 downwards.
GCCACCTCCTTCGAAGCCCAGCAGATCAAGCGCAACGAGGCCCTGCTCTCGCTCATCCGCGCCCGGCTCCACGTGATCGCCAACCGCCGTGAAGACCGGCTGGTGTTCGACCTGCAGACCGCCGTGGCGGCCAGCTTCGGCTATGAGAGCGAGTCGCAGCGCAAGTCGAGCGAGGCGCTCATGCGCCGCTACTACTGGGCCGCCAAGGCGGTGTCGCAGCTCAACCAGATCCTGCTGCTCAACATTTCCGAGCGCCTGCAGCCCAGCGACGAGCGGCACACGCCGATCAACGAGCGCTTCTACGAGCGCGCCGGCCTCATCGAGATCGGCAGCGACGACCTGTACGAGCGCGAGCCGCACGCAGTGCTCGAGACCTTCCTGCTCTACCAGAAGACCATCGGCGTGCAGGGCCTGTCGGCGCGCACGCTGCGTGCGCTCTACAACGCGCGCCATGTGATGGACAGCAAGTTTCGCAACGACCCGGTCAACCACGAGACCTTCATGCGGATCCTGCAGCAGCCCTATGGCATCACGCATGCCTTCAGGCTGATGAACCAGACCTCGGTGCTGGGGCGCTACCTGCGGGTGTTCCGCAGCATCGTGGGGCAGATGCAGCACGACCTGTTCCACGTGTACACGGTCGACCAGCACATCCTGATGGTGCTGCGCAACGTGCGGCGCTTCTTCATTGCCGAACATGCGCACGAGTACCCGTTCTGCTCGCAGCTCGCGGCCGGCTGGGACAAGCCCTGGATCCTGTACGTGGCGGCCCTGTTCCACGACATCGCCAAGGGCCGCGGCGGCGACCACTCCACGCTTGGCGCGCGCGACGTGCAGCGCTTCTGCAAGCAGCACGGCATTGCCCGCGAAGACGCCAGGCTCATCGAATTCCTCGTGGCCGAGCACCTGGTGATGAGCCAGGTCGCCCAGAAGCAGGACCTGAGCGACCCCGAGGTCATCAGCGCCTTCGCCAGGCGCGTGGGCAACGAGCGTTACCTCACGGCGCTCTACCTGCTGACCATCGCCGACATCCGCGGCACCTCGCCGCGCGTGTGGAATGCCTGGAAGGGCAAGCTGCTCGAGGACCTGTATCGCTACACGCTGCGCGCGCTCGGCGGCCGCATGCCCGACCCGGACGCCGAGGTCGAGTCGCGCAAGCGCGAGGCGCTGGTGCAGCTGGCCCTGCACGCCCAGCGCTTCGAAGCGCACAAGGCCCTGTGGGACACGCTCGACGTGGGCTACTTCATGCGCCACGACGCCACCGAGATCGCCTGGCACGCCAAGCAGCTCTCGCGCTTCGTGCCGCCCAAGGGCGTGCCGATCGACCCGAAGGCGCCGCCCATCGTGCGCGCGCACCTGTCGCCGGTGGGCGAAGGCCTGCAGGTGGTCGTCTACACGCCCGACCAACCCGACCTTTTTGCGCGCATCTGCGGCTATTTCGATCAGTCGTCCTTCAGCATCCTGGACGCCAAGGTGCACACCACCAGCGACGGCTACGCGCTGGACACCTTCCAGGTGGTGACCACCTTCCTGCCCGACCACTACCGCGACCTGATCAGCATGGTCGAGTCGGGCCTGGCGCAGACGCTCACCGAGGCCGGCGCCCTGCCCCCGCCCAGCATGGGCCGGGTGTCGCGCCGGGTGCGCAGCTTCCCCATCAAGCCGCGCATCAGCCTGCTGCCCGACGACAAGGCCCAGCGCTGGCTGCTCAACATATCGGCCAGCGACCGGGCCGGGCTGCTGTACTCGGTGGCCCGGGTGCTGGCGCGCCACCACCTGAACCTGCAGCTCGCCAAGGTGACGACGCTCGGCGAACGTGTGGAAGACACCTTCCTCATCAGCGGCCCCGAGCTGCAGGGGCAGAAAACCCAGCTGGCCATCGAGACCGAGCTGATGGAAGCGCTGGCGTCCTGAGCCGCAGGTTTTTCGGGCGCCGCGGCCGGTCTGGCGCTACTTTCGTACAACGAAAGCCTGAAGCCTTGGCGCATCGCCGTCAAAATGTGGGCTATGGACTCACTGATTGAACAGCTTTCAGACTCGGTCTCCTCGGCCAAGACGCTCGAGGACCTGGCTCGCCCCATGCTCGAAATGCTCGAAGTGGTCACGGGGCTGGAATCGACCTACCTCACGACCATCGATCTCGAAAAGGGCCTGCAGAGCATTCTTTTCGCTCGGAACGCGAAGGAAATGACCATCCCCGAGGGCCTTTCCGTCCCCTGGTCCGACACCCTCTGCCGCCGCGCCCTCGAAGAAGACCGCCCCTTCGCCGACGACGTCGCCACCCGCTGGGGCGACTCCGACGCCGCCCGCCAGCTCGGCGTCCAGACCTATGTGAGCACACCGATCAAGACGGACAGCGGCGGCCTCTTCGGCACCCTGTGCGGCGCCAGCGCGGACAAGCTGCCTCTGTCGCCCCATGCGGCACCGGTGCTGCGGCTCTTCGCGAAACTGCTGGCCCAGCAGGTCGAGCGCGAGATGCTCCTCGTCAAGCTCAAGCGGGCCAACGCCGAGCTGGCCGCCTACGCCTCGACCGACAGCCTCACCGGCCTGCCCAACCGCAGAACGCTGATCGACGCCCTGCGCCGGCTGCTCGCCCAGTGCGAGCGCGAAGGCCGCAGCACGCTGGTCGGGTTCATCGACATGGACGGCTTCAAGAAGATCAACGACAAGTACGGCCACGACGTGGGCGACGATTTCCTGTCGACCATGGCCGGCAGGCTGTCGGCTTCGCTGCGGGCCAGCGACGTGCTGGCGCGCTTCGGCGGCGACGAGTTCGTGGTGATCGGCGCGGGCCCGGGCTTCGACGAATCGCCGCGCACCGCGGCGCGCGCGCTGGCCGACCGCCTGGGCGAAAGTACCATCGGCGACCTGCGGCTCAACGGCAAGACCACCATCGAGTACGGCGGCGCGAGCGTCGGCGTGGTGGCGGTCGACCCGCGCGCCACCACCGCGGAAGAGGCGCTGAAGCAGGCGGACACAGCCATGTACAACGTCAAACGCGAGCGCCGGGCCACGGCGCCCGCCAGGGAAACGCAGCTCGACTGAATGAACACCGACCGGCTGGTACGCCTAGAAAAGGCCCTGGGTTCGCTCAAGGCCCGGATCACGATGGGGGGGATTTTCGCGCTGGTGCTCGGCATCGGCCTGATCACGACCATCATCGTGGGGCGGACCGAGCACGACCTGCTGGAATCGCAGCGCCAGCGCGAGCTGAACGAGTCGGTGCGCACCGCCGCCCTGCTGGGCCACAACGTGATACAGCTGCAGCGCGTGCTGGAATCGGTGGGCAACGCGCTCAACGAGCCGCTGCTCAACGACCCGGCGGCACTGAAGGCGTTCCTGCAGAGCAAGCCGGTGATGCGCACCTTCTTCGCCAACACCTACATCGCCACGCCCGACGGCAATGTCCGGGTGATGAGCGACGACAAGGGCGTGTCGCAGCCGGAATTGAACATCGGCGACCGCCCCTATTTCCGCCGGCTGCTGGCCGAGGGCCGGCCGATGGTGTCCGAGCCATTGCTGGGCACGCTGACCGGCGAACCGATCATCGCCGTCAACCAGCCGGTACGCGGCGCCAAAGGCATCTATGCCGTGCTGGGCGGCACGCTGCGCCTGTCGAGCCGCGACCTGCTCGAGGGGCTGGTCGACCCGCAGGAAGGCGATGCCGGCGCGCTGGTCGTCCTGACCGACGCGCAGGGCCGGGTGCTGGCGCACCCCGACGGCAAGCGGCTGCTGCAATCGATTGCCGACGAACCCCGGCTGGCCCGGGCCTTCAAGGCCTGGCAGGCCGCGGGCAGCCCGGTCGAGCCGATGGGCCTGCTGCTGCCACAGGCCCAGGAGATCGCCAGCGTCGCCGGCGTGCCGGGCCCCGACTGGGTGGTGTGGCGCGTGCGGCCGGAAGCCGAGGTGCTGGCGCCTGTCAAGGCCGCGCGCCGGCTGGCGCTGGTCTGGGCCTTCACGCTGGTGGCGGTGCTGTCGGCCGGCATCTTCTTGAGCCTGTGGCTGCTGCTGCGCCCGCTGAGCAAGCTGGAGCGGCGCGCCCAGCACATGTTCGACGACGCCATGCGCCCCGAGGACGGCTGGCCCACGGGCGACGGCGAGATCGGCCAGCTCGGCCAGGTGCTGCGCCGCGTCGGCGTGCAGCGCGCCGAGCTGGAACGGCTGAACGGCGAAATGTTCAGCAAGCTGCGCTCGGTGATGCGCGCGGCGCCCATCGGCATCGCCTTCATCCGAGACCGGCGCTTCGAGCTGGTGAGCGACGAACTGTGCCGCCTGCTTTCCTACCGCGAGGACGAGCTGTTGGGCAAGCCGGTGGACCTGATCGTCGTGCCCGAGGAAGACCAGCCCGCCCTCGCCGCGCTCGAGAAAGAGGCTTTCGCCAGCAGCAATTCGTACGTGGGCGAATCCCGCATGCAGCGCGGCGACGGCTCGCGCTTCTGGGCACGGCTGCGCAGCCGGCCGGTGGACCCGGAACACACCGATTTCGGCTCGATCTGGACGGTGCTCAACATCGAGGAACAGCGCAATGCCCGCAAGGCGCTCGAATGGTCTGCCGCCCATGACGGCCTGACCGGACTGGCCAACCGCCAGCGCTTCGACCAGCAGGCGCAGCGGCTGATCGAGGGCCGGCCGGGCTCGCTGCCGGCGGCGCTGGTGTTCATCGACCTGGACCACTTCAAGCAGGTGAACGACACCGGGGGCCACCTGTCGGGCGACGCCATGCTGCGCGCGGCGGCCGCGGCCATCATGTCTCGGGTGCGCTCCGGCGACCTGGCGGCACGCATCGGCGGCGACGAGTTCGCGCTGCTGCTGGAGCAGTGCACGCACGAGGCCGCCGTGCGCGTGGCGGAAGACATCGTGGCGTCGATCTCGGCGATCGCGCTGCCGTGGCTGTCGGGCAGCCTGCATGTCGGCGCCAGCATCGGCGTGGCCAGCCTGTCGCATGAGATAGGCTCGGTCGACGCCTGGGTCGATGCGGCCGATGCCGCCTGCTATGCCGCCAAGGCGGCGGGACGCGGCGTGGTGCGCGCCGGGCGTCCGCCGCGCCTGCCGCAGGCGCCCAACGGCAACGGCTCCATGCGCGCCGCTGGGTCGACACCGGACAGCATCGAAGACTGACCGGGCGGCGCCCCGCTTGGGTGCGCGGGTTGAATCCGGAAAGCTCCCTGCGCCGTATCGAAGGTGGCGATGCACGGGTTTCGTGCAGCCGTTCCGGTTCGTTCGACCGACCGTCCCCGAATTCAGACAGTTCACGTTCGATCGTGTGTCGAAAAGTTCACATTTGTTGTCAAGCGTTAATTGATCCCAGAGAATGCTCGGACATGGAAACAGCGACGCCGTTCATTCAGTACTACGAGAGAAATTCATGCAGTTCGCAGTGGCTGGAATTCAATCGTGGCATGGCCGCGGAGTTGAGTGCCGGCCTGCCGCCGGAGGAACTGCGGCAGCTTTTCTTCCGCATCGGCCAACGTCTTGCGCATGCCATGCCCATTCCCCCGTGTAACACGCTCGGCGACCTCGAAGCCCAGTTCAACGCGCGCTGGGACAGCATCGACTGGGGTTTCAGCGCCCTGAGCGAAGACACCGACTGCGTCTTCATCACCCACGCCTGCAGCCCGATCGCCACGGCCTTCGGCCCCGAGGCCACGGACTGGAGCGTCGGCTTCTTCGAGGGCATCTACCAGGCTTGGTTCGATTCGCAGCGCATGCCGTCCTCCCTTCGCGTGCAGGCGTTCCCGCCCGACGCCGCACAGGCCGGCCACCGCATCGACCTGCGTCTGTCGAAGGCGCAAGCATGAGCAAGGACGATCCGACCCCGGAAGACATCGCCGGCCTGTTCCGCAAGTTCGGCGGGGATGCCCACGACTACAAGGAATTCGCTCCGCCCGAAACGGAGGAGGAAGCACCCCGCGTCTGGCCGCTGCTGACGGGCGAGAAGATCGAGCGCCCGTCCGCACCCGCCGCACGCACGCCTGCCGCTCCCTTGATGGCGCCGGTGCAGCCGTTGCCGGTCGCCGCCGCGCCGCAGCCCAGGGTCGAACCGGTACTGCGCCCGCTGCCGGTGCCCGCGCCCATTGCTGCACCTGGACCCGTTCCTGCGCCCGCTCCGGCTCCGGCGCCTCTCTTCGCGCGCCCGCTGCTGGCGGCGCACCAGCCCCAGCCCCCGGCGGCACATCAGCCCGCCACCGCCAGCGAACCCGCGCCGACTCCGCTTTCCCAGTTGTTCGAACGACTGGCGGCGCCGCAGCCGCGCGCCGCCCAGCCGGGCCTCATGTCGCGCTGGCGAAGGCCGACGTGACGATGGTCGTCATCCCCGTCATCTCATCCAAGGGTGGAGTCGGCAAGACCACCATCGCAGCCAATCTGTGCACCGCGCTCGCCGCCCGCGGGCAGCAGGTGCTCGCCATCGATCTCGATCCGCAGAACGCCCTGCGCTTTCACATCGCCAGCGACCCGCATGCCTGCGACTCCGGGCTGGTGGATGCCGCCACCGGCCAGATGCCGTGGGCGAATGCGATCCGCCCCGCGCACGGTGGCGCCATGCTGCTGCCTTTCGGCGACGTCGATGACGAGCGGCAGATCGTCTTCGAACAACAACTGGCCCGCCATCCGATGTGGCTGGCCGAGACGCTGGCGCGCTTCGCGCTGCCCGACGGCATGCTGGTGCTGCTCGACACCCCGCCGGGCCCCACGGTCTACCTGCAGCAGGTGCTGCGCGCCGCCAATCTCTGCGTGATCCCGGTGCTGGCCGATGCCGGCTCGTTCGCGACGCTGCCGATCATCGAGCGCATGGTCGACAAGTACTGCCGCCCGCGCCCCGACTACGCCGGCAGCGCCTACGTGGTCAACCAGGTCGACCCCGGCAAGCGGCTGAACCACGACGTCTTCGAAATGCTGCGCCAGCGGCTGCGGCCCGAACTGCTCGGCGTGCTGCACCTCGACCAGTCGGTGCCCGAGGCGCTGGCGTCCGCGGTGCCGGTGCACCGCTATGCGCCCATGAGCCAGGCGACACAAGACATTGCTTCCTGCGCCGAGCGTCTGCTCGAGCGCATCGCCGCTGCACGGCAGGCGCCCAGGTCCATGGAATCCACACGATGAACAGCGCCCCCACGTCCGCGCCGCCGCCCCGGCCGGCCCCCGCCTTCCTGCGCCTGCTGCCGGTGCGCATCGCCGGCTGGCTGATCGCGCTGGCGATCCTGCCCGCGCTGATCATCACGCCGATGACCTTCGAGCAGCAGATCGTGCTGTCGGTGGGCATCTTCGTGGCCGCGCTGATCACCAACCGCATCAAGGGCCGCTTCGCGAGCCTGGTGCTGATCTTCATGTCGGTCGTCGTGTCCTCGCGCTACACCTACTGGCGCGTGACCGAGACCATGTTCATGGACAACCTGGTCGACCTGGTGCTGGGCACCGGGCTGCTGATGGCCGAGCTGTACGCCTTCGTGGTGCTGCTGCTGGGCTACGTGCAGACCGCCTGGCCGCTGGAGCGCAAGCCGGTGCCGCTGCCGGACGACCCGGCCGAGTGGCCCACCATCGACCTGTTCATTCCCACGTACAACGAGGCGCTGTCGGTGGTGCGCTCCACCGTGCTGGCCGCGCAGTCGATCGACTGGCCGCGCGACAAGATCAAGATCTTCGTGCTCGACGACGGCCGGCGCGAGGAATTCCGCGTGTTCTGCGAAGACGTGGGCGTGACCCACGTCACGCGGGACAACAACCGCCACGCCAAGGCCGGCAACATCAATGCCGCGCTGAAGAACACCACCGGCGAGTTCGTCGCCATCTTCGACTGCGACCACATCCCCACGCGCTCGTTCATGCAGATCGCCATGGGCTGGTTCGGGCGCGACCCGAAGCTGGGCATGGTGCAGCTGCCTCACTATTTCTTCTCGGCAGACCCCTTCGAGCGCAACCTCGACACCTTCGGCACGGTGCCGAACGAAGGCGAACTGTTCTACGGCCTGATCCAGGACGGCAACGACCTGTGGAATGCCACCTTCTTCTGCGGCTCGTGCGCGGTCCTGCGGCGCACCATCGTCGAGGAAGTGGGCGGCATCGCGGTCGAGACCGTGACCGAGGACGCCCACACCGCGCTGAAGATGCACCGCCGCGGCTACAGCACGGCCTACCTGGCGCTGCCGCAGGCCGCCGGCCTGGCGACCGAGAGCCTGTCGGGCCACGTGGGCCAGCGGATTCGCTGGGCGCGCGGCATGGCGCAGATCTTCCGCATCGACAACCCGCTGTTCGGCCGCGGGCTGCACTGGGCCCAGCGCCTGTGCTACGTGAACGCGATGCTGCACTTCCTGTACGGCCTGCCGCGCCTCATCTACCTGACGGCGCCGCTGGCGTACCTGTACTTCGGCGCGAGCGTGATCCATGCGTCGGCGTCGATGATCTTCGCCTTCGCGCTGCCGCACATCCTGCACGCAAACCTGACCAACAGCCGCATCCAGGGACGCTTTCGCTACCTGCTCTGGAACGAGGTGTACGAGGCGGTGCTGGCCTGGTACATCTTCCGCCCGACGCTGGTGGCGCTCATCAACCCCAAGCTCGGCAGCTTCAACGTGACGGCCAAGGGTGGCCTGATCCAGAAGGAGTACTTCGACAGCACCATCGCCAAGGCGAGCCTGGTGCTGCTGGCGTTCAACTTCGTGGGCGTGTGCCTGGGCGTGTGGCGCCTGACGTGGGTCGATCCGCAGAACATCGCCACCGTGTGGCTGAACCTGGCCTGGACCATCTACAACCTGATGATCCTGGGCGCCTGCGTGGCCGCGGCCAACGAGTCGCGCCAGCTGCGCGGCGCGCACCGCGTGGAGCTCAACCTGCCGGCCACGCTGTACTTTGCCGACGGCCGCTCGCTGCGCTGCAACACCTTCGACTTCTCCAGCGGCGGCCTGGGCGTGGAGCTGCCCAGCGACCTCAAGCTCGACATGGAGACACCGGTCGAGGTGGCGCTGTACCGCAACGACCAGGAATCGCGCTTCGCCTCCACGGTGCGCTTCAGCAGCGGCAGGCGCCTGGGCCTGCGGTTCGCGCCCATGAGCTTCGCGCAGGAGCGCGCGCTGGTTCAGTGCACCACGGCGCGCGCCGACATCTGGGCTGCCCGCTGGGGCAACCACCCGCGCGTGCCCATCCATCGCGTGCTGGGCCACATCATCAGCATCAGCGGCACCGGCTTCAGAGACATGTTCAGCCATTACTACCGTTCGGCCATTTCAAGGCTGCGCCCCGTCAAAACGAAGGAATCCACGTGACGCCCCCCCGTTTCGCGCATCGTCGCGTCGTGCCCTGCGCCATGCTGGCGATCGCGCTTGCCGCCGTGTCCCTCGCCGACGGGACGTCGGCGCAAACCCGGCCCGCCGTGGTGCCGCCGCCCTTGCTGCCGGCAGCGCCCGCGACGGCAGCAACAGCCGCCTCCGCCAACACCACGCCCGTTGCAGGCGCCGTGCGCGAGCTCAACCTCACGCAGCTCGGCATCGACTACGCCATCCAGCTGCGCGGCATCAGCGGCACTGTCGGCATCCCGTTCAACGTGCGCGCCGACGAGTTGGTGACGGCCGCGTCGTTCAGGCTGAACTACGCTTATTCGCCCTCGCTCATTCCCGAGCTCTCGCACCTGAAGGTGACGGTCAACGACGTGCTGGTGGCCACGCTGCCGGTCAGCCATGCCGAAGCGGGCAAGCCGCAGACGGCCGACATCCCGATCGACCGGCGCCTGATCACCGAGTTCAACCGCATCAACGTCGAGCTGATCGGCCACTACACGCGCGAGTGCGAAGACCCGGCGCACACCAGCCTCTGGGCGCGCGTGGACGCATCGAGCACGCTGAAGCTCACGGTCTCGCCGCTCAAGCTCACGAACGACCTGGCGGCCCTGCCGCAGCCCTTCTTCGACCGCCGCGACGTGCGGCGCGCCCGCATTCCCTTCGTCTTCGGCGGCGCCGACACGGCGCCGATGCTCGAGGCCGCGGGCGTGCTGTCTTCGTGGTTCGGTGCGCTGGCGGACTACCGCGGTGCCACCTTCCCGGTGTCGCACGGCGAGCTGCCGGCAGGCCATGCGGTGGTGTTCGTCACGCCGGAGTCGGCCATTGCGGGGCTCACGCTGCCGTCCATACAGGGCCCGGGGCTGGCGGTGGTCGACAACCCGCAGGACGCCTCCGGCAAGCTGCTGCTGGTGATGGGCCGCAACCCGGCCGACCTGCGCACCGCCGCCGCCGCGCTGGCGCTGAACAGCAAGGCCTTCGCGGGCGCGCAGGCGGCCGTCACCGCCTTCCAGGAACCTCCGGTGCGCAAGCCCTATGACGCGCCGCGCTGGGTGCCGAGCGACCGGGCACTGCAACTGGGCGAGCTGGCCACGGCCGCCGACCTGTCGGTGACCGGCTACAACCCCGACGTGGTCCGCGTCAACCTGCAACTGCCGCCCGACCTGTTCACCTGGCGCAGCCGCGGCATTCCGCTCGACCTGCAGTACCGCTACACGCCGCGCGTGCGGCCCGACCAGTCGACGCTGAACATCAACGTCAACGACAACTTCGTGGGCGGCCTGCCGCTGCGCTCGGCCAATCCGGCCGGCGACCGCTGGTGGAACCCGCTGGCCGTGAAGCTGATGCCCGACGGCACGCTGGCCGAGCACAAGGAAGTCATCCTGCCGCCGCTGGCCATGGGCCCGCGCAGCCAGCTGCGCCTGCACTACTACTTCGAGCCCGTGGGCGGGCGCTGCGTGCCGCAGCTGGACAACGTGCGCGGCTCGATCGACCCGACCTCGAAGATCGACGTGTCGGGCTTCCCGCATTTCATCGCGATGCCGGAACTCGCGGCCTACGCCAACGGTGGCTTTCCGTTCTCGCGCATGGCCGACCTGTCGGACACCGCCGTGATCCTGCCGGACCAGCCCAACGACGCCGACACCGAGACCTATCTCGGTCTCTTGGGTCAGATCGGCCGCTCCACCGGCTACCCCGCGCTGCGCGTGAAGGTGGGCCGCTCGGCCGAGGCCGGGCAGTGGGCCGACAAGGACCTGCTGGTGATCGGCAATTTGCAGAGCCAGTCGCTGTTCACGCAGTGGGCCGACAAGATGCCGCTCAAGCGCAACGGCAACGCGCCTGAGCTCAAGCTGCGCAGCTGGATCGACAACGCCATCGACCTGGTGATCGGCGCGCGCACCCGCGAAGACTTGCCGGGCAGCATGCAGATCGCGGTGAGCGACGACGGCCGCGACGCGGTGCTGGCGGGCTTCGAGTCGCCGCTGCGCAGCGGCCGCAGCGTGATCGCCGCCATCACCAACGCCGACTCGAAGGAAGCGCTGCTCAACGCGCTGATGACGCCCGACCTGCTCAAGCGCGTGCAGGGCAGCATGACCATCGTGCGCGACACGCAGGTCAACAGCGTACTGGGCGGCGACACGTATTACGTCGGCCGCCTGCCGCCTCTGACCTGGCTGCAGTGGCATCTGTCGCGCAGTCCGCTGGGACTGGCGGCGCTGGTCATCGTGCTGGCCCTGCTGGGTGCGGCGGTGTCGTATGCGGGCCTGCAGATCCGGGCGCGCCGTCGCCTGTCGGTCAACAAGGCCAAATAATCCACCCATGCGACGCCTGCCGACCTTCCGCCCTCCCGCCCTCCTGCTGGCGAGCCGCCGCAACCTGCTGGCGGCCGCCGGACTCGCCCTTGCACTGCCGAAGCTGGCGGGTGCACAGGCGCCCGCGCCCGCCGCGGCGCCTGCACCGAACACAGCCGCTGCCTGCCATCCGGCGACAGACTGGGCCGCCTTCGCCGCGCGCCACATCCAGCCCGACGGCCGGGTGATCGACTTCAACACCGCGCAGCAGCAGTCCACGTCCGAAGGGCAGTCTTACGCGCTGTTCTTCGCGCTCGTGCACAACGACCGCGAAATCTTCGCCCGCGTGCTGGCCTGGACCGAGGCCAACCTCGCCGGCGGCAGCCTCGCCAAGCAGCTGCCGGCCTGGCAATGGGGCCGCAAGCCCGAAGGCGGCTGGGGCGTGCTCGACCCGAATGCGGCGTCGGACTCCGACCTCTGGATCGCCTATGCGCTGATGGAGGCCGGCCGCCTCTGGAACGACAACCGCTACCGCACGCTCGGGCGCAGCCTGCTCGCGCTGGCGGTGCGCGACGACGTGATCTCGCTGCCCGGGCTCGGCCGCATGCTGCTGCCCTGGCCCAAGTCGGTGGCGAGCGGGCCGCTCTGGCGGCTCAACCCGAGCTACATGCCGCTGCAGCTGCTGCGCTATTTCCAGCAGGCCGACCCGAGCGGGCCGTGGCACGAAGTCACCGACAACACGCTGCGCATGTTCGGCAGCGTCACGCCCAAGGGTTTCGCGCCCGACTGGTGCGCCTGGTCGCAGGATGCGCGCGCCTTCGTGGCCGACCCGCAGAAGGGCGTCATCGGCAGCTACGACGCCATTCGCGTCTACCTCTGGGCGGGCATGCTGTCCGACAAGGACCCGGCCCGCAAGATGCTGCTGGCGCAACTGCGCGGCCCGCGGCTGCTGCTGGCCGACAAGCAGCCGGTGCCCGAGTACGTCGACACCGTGACCGGTGCGGTGCGCGGCATGGCGCCGCTGGGCTTTGCCGGCGCGATGCTGCCCTACCTCAAGGCGCTGGACGAAACCGAGGCGCTGGCCACGCAGGTTGCCCGCGTACCGGGCGGGCGTGCCGCCTTGCCGGCCGCGGCGACTTCCGGCGCGGCCGCCGCGGCGCCCCTGCCCTATTACGAGCAGGTGCTGCTGCTGTTCGGCCAGGCCTGGCTCGACGGCCGCTATGAATTCGGCCGCAATGGCCAACTGCAAACATCATGGAGAACGCTATGCCGTCCCAATCGACCGGCGTGAAGCCGAAGCGTCCCCCCTCCTTCCGCACCCAGCAATGGCTGGCCTGCATCGGCATGCTCGCGGCGCTGGGCACCGGCGGCCAGGCCTTCGCGCAGGCCGACGCCAGCGCCGCCCTCATCGAGCAAGGCAACTACTGGCAGGCCCAGGGCCGCGCCGACCTGGCCGAAGAGAGCTGGAAGAAGCTGCTGAGCGTCAACCCGCAATCCGCCGACGCGATGTACGGCATGGCGCAGGTCGAGCTGTCGCGCAACAACGCCGAGCAGGTGCGCACCTGGACCAACCGCCTGCGCGCCGCGCATCCCAACGATCCCCGCGTCGCGCGCCTGCAGCAGCAGGCCCAGCAGCCCGGCCAGCAGGGCGGCACCCTGCAGCGCGCCCGCGCCGCCGCGCGTGCCGGACGCTCCGCCGAGGCGGTGGAGCTGTACCGCAGCCTGTTCGACAACCGGCCGCCACCGGAGGCCGTGGCCCTGGAGTACTACCAGGCGCTGGCCAGCACCCCGCAAGGCATCGAAGAAGGCCGCAAGGGCCTCGAGCAGCTGGTGAAGGACCACCCGGAAAACGCCAACTACCGGCTCGCGCTCGCGCAGCAGAAGACCTACAGCGAACCGACGCGCCGCGCGGGCATCCGCGAACTGGTCGAGCTGGCCAAGCAGCCCGCCGTGGCCACCGCCGCGCGCGCCGCCTGGCGGCAGGCGCTGATCTGGCTCGACGCGCGCGCGCCCGACATCCCGCTCTACCAGGACTACCTGAGCAACAACCAGGCCGATGCCGCCGTGTCCGCGCGGCTTGAAACGCTCACCACCGCCAGGACCGCCGCGGCGAATGCGCCCGACGTGCCGGTGGGCGAAGGCTTCAAGGCGCTGGAACGCGGCGACCCGGCCACGGCCGAGCAGCGCTTCCAGCAGGCGCTTCGCACCAAGGCCGACGACACCGAGGCGCTCGGCGGCCTGGGCCTGGTGCGGATGCGCCAGGAGCGCTTTGCCGAAGCGCAGGAGCTGCTGGAGCGCGCCGTGCGCGGCGGCGCCACCAAGTGGAACTCTGCGCTGCAAAGCGCCAACTACTGGGTGCTGGTCGGGCAGGCGCGCGCCGCCCAGGGCAAGAACGACCTGCGCGGTGCGCAGTCGCTGTATGAACGCGCCGTGCGCATCGACCCGCGCGAACCCGTGGGCCAGAACGCATTGGCCGACCTGCGCGCCGCCGCCGGCGACTTCGCGCAGGCCGAGCAGGGCTACAAGCGCGTGCTCGAGAGCAGGCCGCAGAACACGCAGGCGCTGCGCGGGCTGATCTCGGTGTACGGGCAGACCGGCCGCCCCGACGAGGCGCTGGCGCTGTCGCGCCGCCTCACGCCCGAGCAGGCCACGCAGATGGGCGGCCTGCGCGACATCCAGGTCGAGCAGGCGCGCAACCGCGCCCGCCAGCAGGCGGATGCCGGCGACGCGGCCGGTGCCCAGCGCACGCTCGAAGACGCGATGCTCGCGGCGCCCGACAGCCCCTGGGTGCGGCTCGACCTCGCGAACATCTACCGCAAGCAGGGCATGGTCTCCGAAGCGCGCGGCGTGATGGAAGGGCTGCTGATGTCGCAGCCCGACATGCCCGACGCGCTGTACGCCAGCGCCCTGCTCGCCTCCGAAACCGGCGATTCGGCCGCCGGCATCCAGTACCTCGAACGCATCCCCGCCGGCTCGCGCACCCGCGACATGGCGACGCTGCAACGCCGCCTGTGGGCGCAGTCGCAGGCCGCCCGTGCGCAGGCACTCGCGCGGCAAGGCCAGGTCGACGCCGCGCGCGGCGTGCTCGCCCAGGCCGAATCGGCGCTGAGCGCGGACATGCCGGCCGAACTGTGGGGCCAGCTCGCAGGCGCATACGCCGAGATCGGCGACGCGCCGCGCGCACTGGCCATGAGCCGCCAGCTGCTCGCACGCTCGCCCACGCCGAGCATCGGCGACCGGTTGCTGTATGCGTCGGTGCTGCTCAAGACGAAGCAGGACATCGAACTGTCCGCCGTGCTGCGCCAGCTTGCCGGCGTCAACATGACGGCCAGCCAGCGCAACGACTTCGACAGCCTGCGCATCGCCTTTGCGCTGCGCCAGACCGACGCGCTGCGCGAAGCCGGCAACCTCGAGGCCGCCTACAACGCGATGGCCCCGGTGCTGGCCGAGCGCCCGAACGACCCGCAGGCGATGGCCGCGCTGGCCCGCCTGTATTCGGCGGCGCGCGACGAAGGCCAGGCGCTGGCGCTGTACCAGCGCATCCTGCAGCGCAACCCGACCGACCTCGACACGCTGCTGGCCGCCGCCGCCAGTGCCAGCGCGCAGCGCGAGCACGGCGAGGCCGAGAACTACGTGATGGCCGCGCTGAAGCAGGCACCCGACCAGTCGCGCGTGCTGGCCGCCGCCGGTCGCGTCTACCGCAACGCAGGCGAAAGCCGCAAGGCCGAGCAGTACCTGCGCGCCGCGGTCGAAGCCGAACGGCAGGTCGCCTCGACTGGCTTCGCGGGAGCGGGCGGCGCGCCTTCGCAGATGCCGCCCGCCAACCCGTTCGCTGGCATGACCGGCGGCGCGCCGAGCGCGGCCGTGCCGGCCGGCTATCCGGCCGCCGGTGGCAATCCCTTCGCGCAGGCACGCTCGCAGCCCGTCTCCTACCCGGTCGCGGCGAATGCGGCTTACCCCGCCTACCCTGCGGCAGGCTACCCCGCCGGTACCTATCCCGCCGCCTATCCGGCAGCCCCGATGGCGGCAGCACCGGGTGCGCTGCCCTGGGGCGCCGCGCCCGCCGCAACATCGAACACCAAGGGCCGCGCCGCCAACACGCGCACCGCGCGCAACAGCAAGGCCGCCAACAACACGCCGCAAGCTTCGGCGTATGCAGCGCAGCCGGGCGGGCAGCCGGTCTACATTCCCCAGGCGCAGCCTGCCGGCTATCCGCAGCAGCAGGCCGGCTATCCCGCGCCGGGCTATCCGCCGGCCGCCTATCCGTCGGCCAACGCGGCCTATGCGCAAGCCAACACGCCGCTGCCGCGCAGCGAGCCGAGCTGGAACGCGCCGCTGCGCGCGGCGCCCGCACCGGCAAGCTCGCTGCAGTCGGAGCTGCAGGACCTGGAAGCGCAGCGCGCGGTGAGCCTCACCGCGGGCACGGTGTACCGCAGCCGCGCGGGCGAAGCGGGCCTGAGCCAGCTCTCCGATTTCCAGCTGCCGATCCAGGCGCGCTTCCCGGTGGGCGAAGGCAAGATCGTCGTCGGCGTGACGCCCACGGTGGTCGACGCCGGCACGCCCTCTTCCGCCTACTCCACCGCCAGCCGCTTCGGCGGCGGCCCCACGGCCTTCTACAACTCGATCGCCAGCCAGACCACGCCGGGCCAGCAGAACGCCGCGGGCGTCGGCCTGAACGTGGGCTACGAGGGCAAGAACTTCGAGGGCGGCATCGGCACCACGCCGCTGGGCTTCCCGACCACCAACGTGGTCGGCAACGCGACCTTCAAGGGCAGCTTCGGCGACTCCTGGACCTACAAGGCCGACATCTCCCGCCGCGCGGTGACCGACAGCGTGCTGTCCTTCGCCGGCGCGAAGGACGGGCGCACCGGCGAACGCTGGGGCGGCGTTGTTGCCACCGGCGTGCGCGGCGACATCGGCTACGACGACGGCACCTACGGCATCTACAGCTACCTGGCGGCGCACAGCCTCACCGGCAAGAACGTGGCGAGCAACTCGCGCGTGGAAACCGGCGGCGGCGCATACCTGCACCTGCTGGACAGCCCCAGCTCCAAGCTCACGCTGGGCATGAACATCGGGCTGATGGGCTACCAGAAGAACCTGAGCTACTACACCTTCGGGCAAGGCGGCTACTTCAGCCCGCAGAGCTTCGTGAGCGTGGCCTTCCCGGTCGACTGGACCGGCCGCGCGAACCGGTTCTCGTGGCGCGTGAACGCCTCGCTGGGCGTGCAGTCGTTCACCCAGAAATCGTCGCCCTACTTCCCCACCGACCCCTCGCGCAACACCGATGCGCAGCGCGTGGCGGACGCGGCCCTGGCGCTGGGGCTGAGCAGCTCGGCATACAACGGCATCTATCCGAGCAGTTCGAAGACCGGCCTGGCCTACAACTTCGGCGCGGTGCTGGAGTACCAGCTGGCGCCGAAGATGTTCCTGGGCGGCGCGCTGGGCTTCAACAACGCGCAGAACTACCGCCAGTTCACCGGCAGCATGTACCTGCGCTATGTGTTCGGCGGCTCCAGCAACCTGGGCGTGCCGAGCCTCGGCGGCGGAACCTCGCTGAGCCCGATGGTCTCGCCCTACACGCCGCTGCTGTAAGAGGAAGAAAGCCCGCGGCTCAGGCCGTGGGCGGTTCCGCGAGCGGCGCGGGCACCGGTTCGTCGGGGGTCGTGTCGCGGCCCCACAGGGGCGCGCTCTCGTAGGCGGCGACCCATTTCACGATGTCCTTGGCGGCCATCGGCATGGCGATGCCGTAGCCCTGCGCCAGCGTGCAGCCCATGGCGAGCAGCGCTTCGCCCTGCTTCACGGTTTCCACGCCCTCGGCCACCGCCGTGAGCCCCAGCGCATGCAGCAGCGCCAGGATGCCCTGCACGATGGCCCGGTCCTGCGCGTTGTCGAGCATGCCGCGCACGAAGGACTGGTCGATCTTCACGGCCGACACCGGCAGCTGGCGCAGGTAGGTCAGCGACGAATAGCCGGTGCCGAAGTCGTCGATGGTCACGCCCACGCCCAGCGCCTTGCAGGCCTCCACGAACAGCGCCACGTTGGCGAACTGGCTGATCGCCGTGGTCTCGAGGATCTCCAGTTCGAGCATGCCCGCGCCCAGCTTGGGAAACTGCGAGAGATGGCGCGCGAGGCGGTCGACGAAGTCCCAGCGCATCATGTGGCGCGGTGCCACGTTCACGCTGACCGACACCTGCAGGCCCGCCAGCCGCCACTGGTGCGCCTGCCACAAGGCCGTGGCGATGGCCCAGTCGCCGACCTGCTCGACCAGCGCGTCGTCTTCGATGAGCGGCACGAACTGGATCGGCGGCAGCAGGCCGCGCTCGGGGTGCTGCCAGCGGATGAGCGCCTCGACGCCGACGACCTCGCCCCGGCGCATGTCGACCTTCGGCTGGTAGACCAGGAAGAACTCGCCCTGCAGCAGCCCCTCTTGAATGCGCTGGCGCTCGCGCACCACCTGCTCGTCGGCACGTGCCTGGGGGGCGTCGAAATAGTGCACCTTGCCGTCGGCCGCGCGCTTGGCGAAGAAGGCCGCGTGCTGCGCCTGGCGCAAGGCGATCTCGGGTGGCGGCCCGTTGCTGTCGAGCATCATCGCGCCGATGCTGGCGTCGATGCTCGCCGTCTGGTCGCGCCAGGTCCAGGGTTCGGCCAGCGCGTTCTGGATGCGTTCGAGCACCTGCGCGCATTGCGAGGTGCCCAGGCCGGCGAACACGGCGGCGAATTCGTCGCCGCCCACCCGGGCCATGACGCTCTCGCGCGGCAGCTGGGCCTTGATGCGGCGCGCGACCTCTTCGAGCGCCGCATTGCCGGCAATCATGCCGAGGCGGTCGTTGAGTTCCGCGAAGCGATCGACGTCGAGATAGCACACGGCCGCGAGACGCTTGCCCGCACGTGCCCAATCGTCCATCAGGGGACGCAGCACTTCATCTGGCGGAAGGCGTGCCGAGCCGTCGTAATGCGACGGCAGAGAGACGGGAGGTTGCTTGATCGACAAAAGACTGTGGCTCCGGAAAGTCGCGGGCTATTGTTCTCCCAATTCTGGCTATTCGGCGCGTTGGAGCGCGGATTTGTGACAGCCGCTGTGTGCGCACAACACATGTGCATGCAAAAAAGGGCTTTATCTTCGCGCCTAACCGCAATAGGCACCCGCCACGCGGCCGCCCGGCTCCACCTGGATGTTGAGCCGCGTGGCGTCCTGGGCCGGATCGGGGGATTCGGCGGGCGGCACGGTCCGGGCCATCCGGGCACCTGCGCGCTGGCGCATTTCCTCGACCAGCAACGGCGACACGCGCAGTCCGAGGCCGAAGCGCGCGGCGGCGGCCTGGCAGGTCTCGGGCGGCGGCGCGAAGCCCGGCGGCTCGGGAACGTCGGAGGTCAGCGGCCTGTCGGCCGGCGGTGACTGGCATCCGGCGAGCGCGAACACGAGGGTGGCCAGGGCGAGGCACCTGCCGTTCGTCATATGCATTGATTTCCTCCAGGAACTCCGGGAATCGGGGAGCGGGCTGTTCTGCGGCAGAGGTTAAGCCAGCGGGCAGCAAGGCATCAACTAATTCGCATGGCCGTCGCCGGGCCTTGGCCGCCAGGCGTATGCTGGATGCGACGCGCCAATCGACGGCCGCCGCCCGCACATCCCATGACACAACCTCCGTCCACCGTTTTCCTGATCGACGTCGACAACACCCTGCTCGACAACGACCGCGTCATCGCCGACCTGCACGCCCACCTCGAGGAAAACTTCGGCGCCGAAAGCTCCGCGCGCTACTGGGACGCCCTCGAGGCCCTGCGCACCGAGCTCGGCTATGTCGACTACCTGGGCGCGCTGCAGCGCTATAGGGCCGAAGAAAGCCGACGCGGCATGAGCGACTCGCGGCTGCTGCTGGTGTCTGGCTTCCTGATCGACTACCCGTTCGCCGACCGCCTCTACCCGGGCGCGCTCGACGCGCTGAAACACCTGCGCCGCCACGGCCCCACGGTGATACTGTCCGACGGCGACGTGGTGTTCCAGCCGCGCAAGGTACAGCGCTCGGGCCTTTGGGACGCCACCGACGGCCGCGTGCTGATCTACGTGCACAAGGAAGAAATGCTCGACGCCGTCGCGCAAAGCCACCCTGCCGGGCACTACGTGATGATCGACGACAAGCTGCGCATTCTCTCGGCCATGAAAGCCGTCTGGGGGAACCGTCTGACGACGGTCTTCGTGCGGCAGGGGCACTATGCGCTGGATGCGCAGGCCATCGCCGCCTACGCTCCCGCCGACATCACCATCGAACGCATCGGCGACCTGATCAACTTCGACTTTCCATCGACATGAGCCAAGCCACCAATCCCCTCGCGGGCCAGCCCGCACCGCTCGACCTGCTGGTCAATGTGCCGCGCCTGATCTCGGCCTACTACACCGGCCGGCCCGACCCGTCCGTGCCGGCCCAGCGCGTGGCCTTCGGCACCTCGGGCCATCGCGGTTCGTCCTTCGACAACGCGTTCAACGAATGGCACGTGCTGGCCATCAGCCAGGCGATATGCGACTACCGCAGGCAGAAAGGCATCGACGGCCCGCTGTTCCTGGGCATCGACACGCATGCGCTGTCGACGCCGGCGTTCAACAGCGCGGTGGAAGTGCTGGCGGCCAACGGCGTCGAGCTGATGATCTCCAAGGACGACGAGTACACGCCCACGCCGGCCGTCTCGCACGCCATCCTGGTCTACAACCGCGGGCGCACCGCAGGGCTCGCCGACGGCATCGTCATCACGCCCTCGCACAACCCGCCGGAGAGCGGCGGCTTCAAGTACAACCCGCCCAACGGCGGCCCGGCCGGCACCGACATCACCTCGGCCGTCGAAGCCGCAGCCAACACGATGCTGGCGAACAACCTCGAAGGCGTGAAGCGCCTGCCGCTCGCGCAGGCCCTGCGCGCCGACACCACCCACCGGCACGACTACCTCAACACCTACGTCGAAGACCTGGCGCAGGTGCTCGACATGGACGCCATCCGCGGCGTCAACATCGACCTGGGCGTCGATCCGCTAGGCGGCGCGGGCGTGCACTACTGGCCGGCGATCGCCGATCGCTACAAGCTGTCCCGCCTGAACGTGCTGAGCCAGGAGGTCGACCCCACCTTCCGCTTCATGTCGCTCGACTGGGACGGCCGCATCCGCATGGACCCGTCCTCGCCCGACGCGATGCACAAGCTGATCGCGCTGAAAGACCGGTTCGGCATCGCCTTTGCCTGCGACACCGACCATGACCGCCACGGCGTCGTCGCCGGCAGCACCGGTTTGATGCAGCCGAACAGCTACCTCGCGGTGATGATCGACTACCTCTACACGCACCGCCCGCAATGGCCGGCACAGGCCGCCGTCGGCAAGACGGTGGTGAGCAGCCAGATGATCGACCGCGTCGCCGCACGGCTGGGCCGCAAGCTGTACGAGGTGCCGGTGGGCTTCAAGTGGTTCGTCGACGGGCTGGTCGATGCGTCGCTGGCCTTCGGCGGCGAGGAAAGCGCGGGCGCGACATTCCTGCGCAAGGACGGCTCGGTATGGACCACCGACAAGGACGGCATGGTGCCCGCCCTGCTCTCCGCCGAGATCGCCGCGCGCACGGGGCGCGACCCCGGCGAACGCTATGCCGAGCTGACGCAGGCGCTGGGCCAGCCGGTGTCCGACCGCGTGGATGCGGCGGCCACGGTCGAGCAGAAGAAGCGGCTGTCCAGCCTCTCGCCCGCGCAGATCAAGTCGACCGAACTGGCGGGCGACAAGATCGTCGACGTGCTCAGCCACGCTCCCGGCAATGGCGCGGCCATCGGCGGCGTGAAGGTGGTGACCGCCAACGGCTGGTTCGCGGCCCGGCCTTCGGGCACGGAGAACATCTACAAGATCTACGGCGAGAGCTTCAAGGGCACGGAGCACCTCGCGCGCATTCTCGAAGAGGCGCAGAAGGTGGTCGACGGAGCACTGTCGGGGGGCTGAGGGCGTGCGGACGCTGGTGCTGCGGCTGAACTCCGGCGACGACCTGCGCGCGTCGCTCGATCTCGCGTTGAAGCAAGGCGGCGGCGAGGCGGCGTTCGTGGTCTCGGGCATCGGCAGCCTGCGCGGGGCGAGCATCCGTTTCGCGGGCGCGGCGAATGCCACCCGCATCGAGGGCGACCTGGAAATCCTCACGCTGGCGGGCAGCCTGTCGCCGGACGGCTCGCACCTGCACGTCAGCGTGGCGGACGCCGTGGGACGTGTCTTCGGCGGACATGCCGCGCCGGGCTGCACGGTGCGCACGACCGCCGAGATACTGGTCGCGTGGCTGCCGCAATGGCACTTCGCGCGCGCGCTCGATCCGGCGACGGGCTACGCCGAACTCGCGCCACGCGCCAAGGCCTGAACATCGGGTTCAACCGGCGAGTTCTTCCACCCGCAGCGTCGTCACCGCGCCGGCCACGGCCGCGTGCTCCTGCAGCGCATGCACCGCGAGGTCCACGGTGCCCTGCGCCACCGGTCCGGTCAACACCAGCACCTGCGGGCCCTGGCCAGGCCGCTCGGCTGCCAGCGCCACCTGCCGCACCGGCACCTTCTGCTCGCCGAGGCAAGCCGTGACCGCCTGGATCTGGCTGGCCGCCCGCACCGGCACGCGCAGGTAGTGCAATGTGTCGACGGCCGCGCGCGGCAGCACCTGCAGGGCATTCGTCGCATGCGCATGGAAGCCCAGGTGCGGCACGTGCTGCGCGGCAGCGACGCCGTCGAGCCGCGCCACGTCCACCAGGTCGGCGATCACGGCCGATGCGGTCTGCTCGGAGCCCGCGCCGGCGCCGTAGTACATCGTGAGGCCGGCCGCGTCGCTCTTGACCATGACGGCGTTCATCGAGCCCTTCACCTGCGCCATCAGGTGGTCCGCGGGAACGAGCGCGGGCTGCACGCGCAGCTCGACACCGGCGGCACGCCGGCGCGCGATGCCCAGCAGCTTGATGCGAAAACCGAGCTGCTCGGCGCAGGCCACGTCGATGCCCTGCAGACCGCTGATGCCCTCGACCTGCGCATCGGCAAACCGCAGCGGCATGCCGAAGGCGTTGGCGGCGAGCAGCGTGAGCTTGTGGGCGGCGTCGATGCCCTCGATGTCGAAGGTCGGGTCGGCCTCCGCATAGCCCAGCGCCTGCGCCTGCGCGAGCGCGGCGGCAAAGTCCAGGCCCTCGTCGCGCATCTTGCTCAGGATGAAGTTGGTGGTGCCGTTGATGATGCCCGCCACCCACTCGATGCGATTGGCCGCCAGTCCCTCGCGCAGCGCCTTGACGATCGGGATGCTCACGGCCACCGCGCCTTCGTAGGCCACCACCACGCCCTGCTCGCGCGCGGCCGCGAAGATGCGGGCGCCGTGCACCGCCAGCAGCGCCTTGTTGGCGGTGACCACGTGCTTGCCGTGTGCGATGGCGGCCAGCACCCATTCGAGCGCCGGACCGGTGCCGCCGGCCACTTCGACGACCACGTCGACTTCAGGATGCGTGGCGACCTGCATCGGGTCGGCCGTGAGGGGAACGCTCCCTCCCACGATGCCCGCGGCGCGATCGAGATTGCGCGCCGCGACGATCACCAGCTCGATCGCCCGGCCGGCGCGGGCAGCGATCTCCGCCTGGTTGCGGGCCAGCACCCGGAAGGTGCCCGAGCCCACGGTGCCGATGCCGATCATCCCCACGCGCAGGGTATGGGTGACGGCCGGGCGGCTCTCGTGCAGGGGCTCGAGGGATTCAACGGGATCGCGGTACATGGACATCTCCAGACGAAAAAACAAAACCCAGCTGCCAGAGCTGGGTTCATTCGTTCGGGGGAGAGAGCGATACACCAGGTGGCTGCCGGAACGGCCACCTGCGCGTGCTCAGGTGGCCGCGGTGGTAATGGTGGTAATCATTCGAGCAACAACCATCGCCTGCGCGGAGGCAGGCGGCATCATGCGAGCCATCAGGGCTGCGCTGGATGCGGGGATGAAGTTATGGCTCGGCATGAAGGGCCGGAGTGTACCGCAGCCCGACGGCGCCCGGCTCAGGAAGCGGCCGACAGGCGCTTTTCGAGCCACACGCTGTAGCGCGAGAGCCCGAAGCAAAGCACCCAGTACACGGCCGCAATGAACAGGTAGCCCTCGAGGTAGAAAGGCCGCCAGGTGGGGTCGCCGCCCAGCGCCAGGCCCAGCGCCCCGGTCAGCTCGAACAGCCCGACCACGGTGACCAGCGAGGTGTCTTTCAGTGTGCCGACCACGCTGTTGGTCAGCGCCGGCACCACCAGCCGCAGCGCCTGCGGCAGCACGATGTCGCGCTGCACCGGCCAGCGCCCGAAGCCCAGCGCCATCGCCACTTCGGTCTGCCCGCGCGGCACCGCCTGCAGGCCGCCACGGATGATCTCGGCCAGATACGCCGCAACGAACAGCGTAAGGCCCGCGAGCACGCGCACCAGCACGTCGGGCTGCCAGCCGGCCGGCCACAACAGCGGCAGCAGGAACGACGCCATGAACAGCACCGAGATCAGCGGCACGCCGCGCACCAGTTCGATGTAGCTCGCGCTCAGCGTGCGCACCACCGGCCAGCCCGAACGGCGACCCAACGCCAGCAGCAGCGCAAGCGGAAATGCCAGCGCCAGCCCGACCACCGCCAGCCCGATGGTCAGCGGCAGCCCGCCCCAGCGGCTGGTCGGTACGCCGCTGAGCCCCAGCACGCCGCCCCGCATGAGCAGCACGAAGAGCAGCAGCGCGACCAGCCACAGCGGCGCCAGCCACCAGCGCCAGCTGCGCGGCCAGGCACTGAGCACGGTCACCGCCGACAGCACGACCACCGCGATCGCCGGGCGCCATTGCTCTTCATACGTAAAGCGCCCGAACAGCATCGGCCGCCACTTCTCGGCCACCACGCCCCAGCAGGCGCCATGCTGCACGGCGCGGCAGGCTTCGGCGTCGGGCCGGAACACCGCATGCACGATGCCCCATTCGACGACATGGAAGCCGCCCCACCCCAGCAGCGCGAGCAGCAGCACCGTCGCCAGCGCACGCAGCGGCGAACCCCAGAGTTCGCTGCGCCACGCGATGGGCCCCTGCGCGGCGTTCCTCATCGCCAGCCTCGCAATGCGACGCGCGCGTTGTAGCGGTTCATGCCGAAGGAAATCAGCAGCGACAGCAGCAGGTAGACCGCCATGATGATCGCGATGCACTCGAAGGCCCGGCCGTTCGAGCCGATGGTGGTGTTGGCCACCGACACCAGCTCCGGATAACCCACGGCCACCGCGAGCGACGAGTTCTTGGTCAGGCTCAGCAACTGGTTGGTCAGCGAAGGCACGATCACCCGCAGCGCCTGCGGCAGGATCACGATGCGCAGTTGCTGCCCGGAAGACAGGCCCAGCGCCTGCCCCGCCAACACCTGCCCCTGCGGAACCGAGAGGATGCCGGCACGCACGATTTCCGCCACGAAGGCGGCCGAATAGAAGGTCAGCCCGGCGACGATGGTCACGTATTCCGGGCTCAGCGCGGCACCGCCGCTCACGCCGAAGTCGCCGCGCTCCGGCCATTCGAAATGCGTCGGCCACCAGCCGCCTTCGGCCGCCACGGGCCAGGGCACGCTGAGCCCGCCCTTGCTGAGCCACACGCCGGGCAGCAGATGCACTGGCTCGGTCGGGTCGGGCAGCAGGTTCGCCATTGCGAAGGCCAGCATCAGCAGCTGCACCAGCAGCGGCACGTTGCGCAGCAGCTCCACGTACGCGGTGCAGATGCCGCGCAGCAGCACATGCGGCGCGAGCCGGCCGATGCCGATCAGCGTGCCGAGCACCACCGAAAAGATGGCCGCCGGCACTGCCGCGCGCACCGTGTTGATCAGCCCCGCGAGAAAGGCGCGCCAGAACGGCTGGCTCGCGTCGAAGTGGAGCCAGCCCTCGCTGATGGAAAAGCCCGCGGGCTCGGTCAGGAAGTCGAAGCCCGAACGAACGCCGCGCGCGCGGAGCACCTCGAGCGCGTGGTGCACCACCCAGACGGCACCGGCCGCCACGGCCAGCACCAGCGCAGCCTGCACCGCCCAGGCCAGCCAGACGCCGCGGCGCGACGTCCCGCCCTTCATCGAACCGGAGGTGCGTAGATCAGGCCGCCCTTGCTCCAGAGGTTGTTGGAGCCGCGCGGCAGCTTCAGCACCGACTTCGGCCCGACGTTGCGCTCGAACATCTCGCCGTAATTGCCCACGGCCTTGATGGCGCGGAACGACCAGTCCTTGTCCAGGCCCAGCAGCTTGCCGAGGTCTTCACCGGTGCCGACCAGGCGCTGCTGCGCCGGGTCCTTGCTGTTGGCCTTGAGCTCGTCGGCATTGGCCTGGGTGACACCGGCCTCCTCGGCTTCGATGAGCGCGTTGGGCACCCACTTGGCGATGGCGAACCACTCGTCGTCGCCGCGGCGCACCAGCGGCGCCAGCGGTTCCTTGGAGATCAGCTCGGGCAGGATGATGTAGTCGTCGGGGTTTGGCGCTTCCTTGTTGCGCAGTCCGGCCAGCGCCGAGGCGTCGGTCGTGAAGGCCTGGCAGCGGCCGGAGAAGAAGGCCTTGAACGAGGCCTCGAAGCTCTCGAACACCACCGTCTTGACCGGGATGCCCTGCGCGCGGAAGTAGTCCGACACGTTCTTCTCGTTGGTGGTGCCCGACTGGGTGCAGATGGTTGCGTTCTTGAGCTGCTTGGCGCTCGTCACCTTGAGCTTCTTCGGCACCAGGAAGCCCTGGCCGTCGTAGTAGGTGATGGTGGTGAAGTTGAAGCCCAGCGAGGCGTCGCGCGTGAGCGTCCAGGTCGTGTTGCGCGCGAGGATGTCGATCTCGCCGGCCTGCAGGGCCGAGAAGCGCTGCTGCGAATTGAGCGGCACGAAGTCGACCTTCTTGCCGTCGCCGAGCACGGCCGCGGCGATGGCGCGGCAGGTGTCCACGTCCAGGCCCGACCAGTTGCCCTGCGTGTCCGGTGCCGAAAAGCCGGCCACGCCGTTGGTCACGCCGCACTTGACGGTGCCGCGCTGCTTGACCGCGTCGAGCGTCTTGCCTGCGAAGGCCGGGGCGGCGGCCGCGAAAGCGATGACGGAGGCGGCGGCAAGCAGCGCCGGGCGGAATCGATTGTTCATTGGTGTTCTCCTCAACAGTAAGCAAAAGGCAGTGTACGGGGCGTCGCCGGACTCTGCCAAAGAACTCCAGGTTGGATCCATATGTGTCCGGAAGCGACGCAGGTTCACTACCATACGGCCCTCGAATCACTTCATCTGGAACCTACTCAAATGGTCAAATCCGACGATACCGGCAAGTTCATCCTGCGCGTTTCGCTTGGCGTCCTGATACTGCTGCACGGCATTGCCAAGCTGCAGGGCGGCGTCGGCTTCATCTCGGGCATGCTGGCCCAGCACGGGCTTCCCGGCGCGCTGGCCTACCTGGTCTACATCGGTGAAGTGGTGGCGCCGGTGCTGCTGATCATCGGCCTGTACACGCGCCCTGCCGCCTGGATCGTGGCCATCAACATGCTGGTGGCCTTTGCGCTGGTCCACATGAAGGACCTGACCTCGCTCGGCAAGCAAGGCGGCTGGGCGCTGGAACTGCAGGGCATGTTCCTGTTTGCGGCGCTCGCCGTCGCCTTCATGGGCGGCGGCCGTTTCGCCCTGAGCAGCAAGTACAACTAGGCTTCAATCGTCGTCATTGGCATCGAGGCCTGGAAACAGGACCTCGGTGTAGCCGAAGCGCGAGAAATCGCGAACCCGCATCGGGTACAGCTTGCCCAGCAGGTGGTCGACCTCGTGCTGGACCACGCGCGCGTGGAAGCCGGTGGCAACGCGATCGATCGGGTCTCCATACGGATCGAACCCGGTGTAGCGGATATTGGCGAAGCGCGGCACCACGCCGCGCAGGCCCGGCACCGAGAGACAACCTTCCCAGCCCTCTTCTTCCTCGTCGTTCAGGGGCGTGATGACGGGGTTGAGCAGCACCGTGCGGGGCACCGGAGGCGCGTCGGGATAGCGCGGGTTGACCACATCGGTACCGAAGATCACGAGCTGCTGGTCGACGCCGATCTGCGGCGCCGCAAGACCCGCGCCGTTGACGGCATGCATGGTCTCGAACATGTCGCGCACCAGCAGGTGCAGTTCGTCGGTATCGAAGGCGGCGACCGGCTGCGCGATGCGCAGCAGCCGGGGGTCGCCCATTTTCAGGATTTCGCGGATGGCCATGGCGGGATTATCGCGACAGCCCCGCGACCTTCGCGCGCCACGGGATCAATCAAGGAGGCGTGGTGCCCTTCTGGTCCGGTGAAGTCCAGAGACGCGCATTGGGGTTTCGCCCGGGAGCCGAGGGAGCCACTGCAGGCGGCGCCACGCCCGGACGCCCGCCACCCCAGACCGGCGGCGGTCGCCCGCCCCCGGGATAACCCGGACGCACCGCAGGATAGGCAGGCCGGTTGTAGTACGGACGGTCGCGGTAGTACGGCCGGCGGCTTTCGTAGTAGCCGCCACCGTTGATGTAGACAGGTGCCGGCGCCACGACCACAGGCGCGGGCTCGCTGTAGTAAGGCCCCGACGAATACCCCGACGAATAGCCGCCCCCGTAGTAGGGATCGCCCGGCACGCCCACACAGCCGGTCAGCAGCGCAACGCTGCCAAGCGCAATGCAGGCACCAAGAACACGAATTTTTTGCATGAGGGACTCCTTGTGGCCTTTCAGTTTTCTTTCAACGCCAGGTTGTAGCCCCTGTTGACTGCGCTCCGATGAAGTCGGGTAACGACCGGTAAGGAGAACCTGAAGCCGGGTCTCAATCCGCAGCGCCGCGGGCCAGGATTTCCAGCATGCGCGCCTCGTCGATCACCTCGACCCCGATCTCCCGTGCCTTGTCGAGCTTGCTGCCCGCTTCTTCGCCCGCAACCAGGTAGTGGGTCTTCTTGCTGACGGAGCCGGCCACCTTTGCACCGGCTGCTTCCAATTTATCCTTCGCGTCGTCCCGGCTCAGCGTAGGAAGGGTACCGGTGATGACGAAGGTCAGGCCCGCCAACGGCTTGGGCGCGCGGGCCGCGGGCTCGCCCTCGTCCCACGTCAGGCCGCAGGCTCGCAGTTGCTCGACCACCTCGCGGTTGTGAGGCTGGTCGAAGAAGGTGCGCAGGCTCTGGGCGACCACCGGGCCCACGTCGTTCACCTCGAGCAGTTGCTCCTCGGTCGCGTCCATGATGCCGTCGAGCTTGCCGAAGTGCTTGGCCAGGTCCTTGGCCGTGCTCTCGCCCACATGGCGGATGCCCAGGCCGAACAGGAAGCGCGGCAGCGTGGTCTTCTTCGATGCCTCCAGCGCATCGACCAGGTTCTTGGCCGACTTCTCGGCCATGCGGTCCAGCCCGGCCAGCGTGGTGAAGCCGAGCTTGTAGAGGTCGGGCAAGGTGCGGATCAGGTTCGCGTCGACCAGTTGCTCCACCAGCTTGTCGCCGAGCCCGTCGATGTCGACCGCGCGCCGCGCCGCGAAATGCAGGATGGCCTCCTTGCGCTGCGCCGCGCAGAACAGGCCGCCGGTGCAGCGGTAATCGACCTCGCCTTCCTCGCGCACCGCCTCCGAACCGCACACCGGGCACTTGTGCGGCATGGTGAACAGCGGGCCGCGCTGATCGTCGGGCTTGGCGAGGCTCTCGGGCACCACGCCGACCACCTCGGGAATCACGTCGCCGGCGCGGCGCACGATGACGGTGTCGCCCACCCGCACGTCCTTGCGGCGGGCCTCGTCCTCGTTGTGCAGCGTGGCGTTGGTCACTGTCACGCCGCCGACGAACACCGGCGCCAGCTTGGCCACCGGCGTCAGCTTGCCGGTGCGCCCGACCTGGATCTCGATGCCGAGCACCTCGGTCAACTGCTCCTGCGCGGGGTACTTGTGGGCCACGGCCCAGCGCGGCTCGCGCGTGACGAAGCCCAGCTGGCGCTGCAGCTCGATGCTGTCGACCTTGTAGACCACGCCGTCGATGTCGTAGGGCAAGGCGTCACGCTGGCGGCCGATGTTCTCGTGGAAGGCGATCAGTTCGATGGCGCCCGTGGCCCGCGCCGTCTGCCGGGCGACCGGGAAGCCCCAGGCCCTGAACTGCGCCAGCCAGTCGAACTGGGTCGGGCAATCGGGTCCGCCTTCGCTCGCCGGCGTGACCTCGCCCAGCCCGTAGGCAAAGAAGCTCAGGGGCCTCGCCGCGGCAATGGACGGGTCGAGCTGGCGCACCGCGCCGGCAGCCGCGTTGCGCGGGTTGACGAAGACCTTCTCGTTTTTCTGCCCTGCCGCGATCTTCTCGCGCTGGCGCTCGTTGAGCGCGTCGAAATCGGCGCGCTTCATGTAGACCTCGCCGCGCACCTCGACCACCGGCGGCGCCTTGCCCTCGAGGCGCAGCGGAATCTCGCGCACCGTGCGGATGTTCTGCGTCACGTCTTCGCCGACCTCGCCGTCGCCGCGCGTGGCGGCCTGC
Source organism: Variovorax sp. PMC12 (assembly GCF_003019815.1). NCBI lineage: Bacteria > Pseudomonadati > Pseudomonadota > Betaproteobacteria > Burkholderiales > Comamonadaceae > Variovorax > Variovorax sp. PMC12. The sequence goes on along the minus strand of NZ_CP027773.1, from coordinate 942,107 downwards.
ACCAGCACGCCGTTCTCGTAGCGCAGGTTCATGGCCAGGCCGTCGAACTTCAGTTCGCACACGTACGCCACCTGGGGCCCGTCCTCGGCCAGGCCGAGTTCCTTGCGCACGCGCGCATCGAAGGCGCTGGCGCCCGCGGGGGTGATGTCGGTCTCTGTGCGGATCGACAGCATCGGCACCTTGTGGCGAACCTTGGTGAAGCCGTCGAGCACCTTGCCGCCCACGCGCTGCGTGGGCGAGTCGGCCGTGCGCAGGTCAGGGTACTCGGCTTCGATGGCCTGCAGGCGCTGGAACAGCTTGTCGTACTCGGCGTCCGGCAGTTCGGGCGCGTCGAGCACGTAGTAGAGGTGGGCGTGCCGGTGGAGCTGTTCGCTCAGTGCGGCGGCTTCGCGTGCCGCTTCGTCGCGCGATGTCATGGGTGTCTCCGGAAAGTCCGAATTAGCTGAAGAGGCGGCGCGCCAGCGGCGATCCCGCCGCGAGGTCGCGCCCGTCGAGCGTGTCGTAGAGCTGCTCGAGGTCGTTGCCGATCACGTCCATCGTCTCGTCGCGCAGCAGCTGGCCGTCGCTGTCGGTCACCACGCCGTCCATCTCGCGCGCGAGCGTGGCGGCGGCTTCGCGCATGCGGCGGAATGGCTCTTCGGCGCGATCGACCTGCGGCACGTCCAGGCTCAGGCTCAGTTCGCGAATGGCCGACTGGGCCGGGTCGTCGGCCAGCGCGGCCTGCGTGTCGAAGGCCAGCCCGAGGATCGGCGGCAGCCCCACTTCACTGGTCGGCAGAACCATGCGCCCCGGAATGATGCCGGGCACGAAGCCCAGCCGCGCCGCGTTCTGCTGCACGTAGCCGGGGCTCCAGGCGGCGTGCAGCGCGCGCAGCACGAAGCCCAGTTGCGCGTCGTGCGCGCTGGCGAACTGGTCGAGTTCGCGGGCGCGCGCCACTTCGTCGAGCATCTCGGGAAACTCGGGCGATCCGTTGACTGCATCGGCAAAGGCCTGCGCCTTGACCACGAATTCGGAGTATTCGATCTCGTTGAGCGCACCCGTGCGGTTGGCCAGTTGCACCCCGACCTGGAACGCGCTGTAGCGCTGCCCCGGCACCGGTGGCTCCCACTGGCCGCTGAGTTCGTTGAGCCCCTCGATGGCCACCGGCTTGCTGCCCGCGCGCCGCGTGGGCGGCATGGCGGCAATGGCGGCATCGCCGGAAGCCAGGCCGTCGAGCGAGATCGGCGCGATCACGTCGATCAGCGGGTCGAGCCCGCCGCGGCGCTCGCCGGTCGGCACGGGCACGCCGCTGGGCGCCGGAAGGTCGGGGTCGAACAGGGGTTCGTGGCGGTCGCTGCCCGGCACCTGGTTGGGGTCGACGTGCAGCGTCGGCTCCAGGCCGTCGGCCGAGCCGGACATCGCGCGCTCGGCGTCGGCCAACGCGACGTCGACCGCGTCGGGCTGGCGCGGCGCGTTGCGGCGCGACATCAGCGTGTTGTAGGCAACGACGGCCGCGAGGACGAGGCCGCCGAGGATGGTCAGGGCGAGAGTGAGGCTGCTCATCGGTGTGCCGCCCGGCTCAGCCTGCCGCCACCATGGAGGCGGCGGCCTCCATGTCGACCGCCACGATGCGCGACACGCCCTGCTCCTGCATCGTCACGCCGATCAGCTGCTCGGCCATTTCCATGGCGATCTTGTTGTGGCTGATGAACAGGAACTGGGTTTCACGGCTCATGGCGGAGACGAGTTTTGCATAGCGCTCGGTGTTGGCGTCGTCCAGCGGCGCGTCCACTTCGTCCAGCAGGCAGAAAGGCGCCGGGTTCAGCTGGAAGATGGCGAACACCAGCGCGATGGCCGTGAGCGCCTTCTCGCCGCCCGAGAGCAGGTGGATGGTCTGGTTCTTCTTGCCGGGAGGCTGCGCCATCACCTGCACGCCCGAGTCGAGGATCTCGTCGCCGGTCATCATGAGCTTGGCGTTGCCGCCGCCGAACAGCTCGGGGAACATGCGGCTGAAGTGCTCGTTGACGATCTTGAAAGTGCCGCCGAGCAGGTCGCGCGTTTCGGCGTCGATCTTGCGGATGGCGTCTTCGAGCGTGCCGATGGCCTCGTTCAGGTCGGTCGACTGGGCGTCGAGGAAAGTCTTGCGCTCGCTGGCGACAGCCAGTTCGTCGAGCGCGGCCAGGTTCACGGCGCCGAGCGCGACCACTTCGCGGTTGAGGCGGTCGATTTCGCTCTGCAGGCCGGTGAGCTTGACCTTGTCGGTCTCGATCGACTGCTCGATGGCTTCGAGGTCGGCGCCGGCATCGTCCAGCAGTTGCTGGTATTGCTCGACGCCCAGGCGCGCGGCCTGTTCCTTGAGCTGGAATTCGGTGATGCGCTGGCGCAGCGGCTCGAGTTCTCGCTCGAGCTGCAGGCGGCGCTCGTCGCTGGCGCGCAGCTTGAGCGTGAGGTCGTCGTACTGGCTGCGCGCCGAGCCCAGGGCCGCTTCGCGTTCGAGCTTGAGCGACAGCGCGTCCTGCAGACCGGCCTGCGCGGCGGCGTCGGACAGGCGGCTCAGTTCGGCGCGAGCGCGCTCGTCCTCGTCGGTCAACGACACGACCTGCTGCGCCGCGGTTTCGATGGAGCGGTTGAGTTCGGCCCGGCGTGCCTCGAGCGTGCGTTGCGAGAAGGTGGCCTCCTGCGCCTGTCGCTCGAGGCTGCGGTGCTGTTCGCGGCTGGCGTTCAGCGCACGGCCGGCCTCGATCACGCGTTCGTCCAGCTCGGCGTGGCGCTCCTGGCTGTCGGCCAGCTGCATGTCGAGCTCTTCGAAGCGCCCTTCGGCGGCGATGCGGCGTTCCTGTAGTTCCTCGAGCTGCGCATCGACTTCGCCGAGGTCGGCGGCCAGCTGCTGGCTGCGGGCGCGGGTCTGCTCGGCCAGCTGCGTCATGCGCAGGGTCTCGACCTGCAGTTCGTGCGCGCGCGACTGGGTCTCGGCAGCTTCGCGCCGCGCGGTCACGAGGCGCTGCGCGGCGTCGGCATAGGCCGCTTCGGCGCGGACCAGCGCGGTGCGCGCTTCTTCGTTGATGAGCGTCTGGGCACGCAGCTGGCGCTCCAGGTTTTCCATTTCCTGCTGGCGGGCCAGCAGGCCGGCCTGCTCGGAATCGGGCGCGTAGAAATTGACGCTGTGCGAAGACACGGCGTGGCCGCTCTTCACGTAGATCACTTCGCCGGCCTGCAGCGTCGCGCGCTGGGCCAGCGCTTCCTCGAAGCTCTCGGCGGTGTAGCAGCCGTGCAGCCAGTCGGTCAGCAGGGCCTGCTGGCCGGCGTCGTTCAGGCGCAGCAGGCTCGAAAGGCGAGGCAGCGCGGCAGCGGCTTCCGGCACGCCCGCGGCCGGCGGGCTGTAGAAAGCGAGCTTGGCGGGCGGCGCGTCGTTGCCGAAAGCGCGCACCATGTCCAGGCGGCTGACTTCGAGCGCACCCAGGCGCTCGCGCAGCGCGGCTTCGAGCGCGCTTTCCCAGCCCTGTTCGATGTGGATGCGGCTCCACAGGCCTTGCAGCCCGTCGAGGCCGTGCTTGGCGAGCCAGGGCGCGAGCTTGCCGTCGGTCTTGACCTTCTCCTGCAGCGCGCGCAGCGCATCGAGGCGGGCCGAGAACTCGGCATGGCGGGCGCCCTCCGTATTGACCGCCTGCTGCCTGGCACGGCGGTCGTCGTCGAGCTGCGGCACCGATTCCTGCAGTTCCTGCAGGCGCGCGTCGGCCTCGCTCGCGGCTTCCTGCGCGGCGGCATGCTGCTCCTGCATGTCGAGCAGCCGGGCCTCGTCGGGCGCGGCCAGCGCGTTCTGGTCTGCGCGAAGGCGTTCGCTGCGCTGCGTGAGCTGGCGGCTCTGCTCTTCGATGTTGCGCTGGTCGGCGGCCAGCACCTGGATCTGCTGCTGCACCTGAGAGACGGTCGTGCGCTGGGCGTTGGCCTGGTCTTGCGCGCGCTGCACGGCTTCTTCGAGCTCGGGCATGCGCGCGTCGTGTTCTTCGAGCTGGGCGGCGAGCAGGATGGCCTGCTCCTCCGCATCGACACCCGCGCCGGCCAGCGTTTCGATCTCGGCCTCGGCCTCTTCGCGGCGGCGGCCCCACTGGCCCATCTGCTCGCGCAGCTGCACCAGGCGCTGCTCGACGCGCTGGCGTCCTTCGACCACGAAGCGGATCTCGCCTTCGAGCCGGCCGACTTCGGCGCTGGCCTCGTAGAGCTTGCCCTGGGCCTGGTTGACCAGGTCGCCGGCGCCGTAGTGCGCCTGGCGCACGGTCTCCAGCTCGGACTCGATGCGGCGCAGGTCGGCGGTGCGCGACTCGAGGTCGTTGATCGCCTTCTCGGAATCGGCCTTGATCCTGGCCTGGTCGGCGTTGCTTTCGCTGCGCTTGAGGAACCACAGCTGGTGCTGCTTCTTCGTGGCGTCGCCCTGCAGCATGTTGTAGCGCGCGGCCACCTCGGCCTGCTTCTCGAGCTTCTCGAGGTTGGCGTTGAGTTCGCGCAGGATGTCTTCCACGCGCGTGAGGTTTTCGCGCGTGTCGCCCAGGCGGTTCTCGGTCTCGCGGCGGCGCTCCTTGTACTTGGAGACGCCGGCGGCCTCTTCGAGGAACAGGCGCAGTTCCTCGGGCTTGGATTCGATGATCCGGCTGATCGTGCCCTGGCCGATGATGGCGTAGGCGCGCGGGCCCAGGCCGGTGCCCAGGAACACGTCCTGCACGTCGCGGCGTCGCACCGGCTGGTTGTTGATGTAGTAGCTGCTGGTGCCGTCGCGCGTGAGCACGCGGCGCACCGCGATTTCGCCGAACTGGTTCCATTGGCCGCCGGCGCGGTGGTCGGCGTTGTCGAACACCAGCTCCACGCTCGAACGGCTGGCCTGCTTGCGGGTGGTCGTGCCGTTGAAGATCACGTCCTGCATCGACTCGCCGCGCAACTCCGACGCACGCGACTCGCCGAGCACCCAGCGCACCGCATCCATGATGTTCGACTTGCCGCACCCGTTGGGCCCGACCACGCCGACCAGTTGGCCCGGCAGCAGGAAGTTGGTGGGTTCGGCGAACGACTTGAAGCCCGAGAGCTTGATGGAATTAAGACGCACGACTTGTCGGCCTGCCTTGGTTATAGCGCCAAGGTATTGATTTGTAAGGAAAATTGCACGGGCCTGCAGCTTGCAGCAGGCCGCCGCCCCAGCCGTGGATGATAACGTCAGGGCATGAGCGATTCCCCGGTTTCAACCCTCGCGGCGCGCGGCGCCTGCCTGCTGGCGGGCGCGGCCGTCCTGTTCGGCGTGGCGGGCTGCGCGTCGGTCCGATCCACCGAGCGCGCCGAACCCTACGCCAGCCAGGAATGGATGCAGTCCGGCGCCAACCGCATTGCCAACCTGTCGCTGCGCGACAACCTCCAGTCGGTAAGGCGCGTGCAGTCCACCCTCTACAAGCGCAACCCGCGCGAATGGCGCAAGTCGGCGCCCAGCATGGAGGAAGCCACCCAGCGCGCCTGGGATGCCGTGCTCAAGGGCCCGCCCCTGCCCGAACTGAAGGGCGCCACCGGCATCGACGCGATCCGCATGGCCTTCGACACCGGGCCGCAGGGCTACCAGGGCGACCGCGTGGCGGCACTGGTGTTCGGCTGGGCAACCATGCTCAAGCAGGCCAACGGCGACACCTGGGACCAGACCATGATCGACGGCGTGAACGCCGAAAACAGCTTCCGGGCCGCGCGCAACTTCGAGATCTCGCTCTGGCTGATCTCCTCCAAGACCGGGCCCGACGGCCAGCCGCTGCTGCTGGCCACCGAGATCAGCGACCGCGGCCGCAACCTCGTGGCCGACCGCGAGCTGTCGAAGGTGGTGGCCCGGCTCGACCTGCTGGCCGCGCAGGCCGACGAGAAATACCGCCGCGCCGCGCTCGACTTCGGCCAGAACTGGATCATGGGCGTGGTCATGCCCTTCTTCACGCTCGTGCCCAAGTAGGCCGTCAGACGCGGAGCCGCAAGGCGGCGCCCCTAGAATGAAATCGCCCTTACCCCCTCAACCCTTCAGAGGCAGCAGCAGTACATGAGCTCCATCAATTTCATCGGCGGCGAAAAAGGCGGTGTCGGCAAGTCGGTCACGGCACGCGTGCTGGCCCAGTACTTCATCGACCACAGCCGCCCCTTCACCGGCTTCGACACCGACCGCTCGCACAGCTCGTTCACCCGCTTCTACGAAGGCTTCGCATCGCCGGTGGTGGTCGACAGCTTCGAGGGCCTGGATACCGTGGTGAACGGCTTCGAGACCAACCCGCAGCAAAGCGTGATCGTCGACCTCGCCGCGCAGACGCTGGCGCCGCTGTCGCGCTGGATCAAGGAGTCGGACCTGTTCGACGTGTTCGCCGAGATCGGCGTCACGGTCAATTTCTGGCACGTGCTGGACGACGGCAAGGATTCGACCGACCTGCTCGGCAGCCTGATCGACACCTTCGGCAACCGCCCCAACTACATCGTGGTGCAGAACTACGGGCGCGGCAGCGACTTCGGGATGCTGCTGGCCTCGCAGTCGCTCTCCAAGGCCACGGCCAACGGCGCGCGCGTGATCGCGCTGCCCCGCCTGCACGAGGCGAGCATGCGCAAGATCGATGCACAGAACACGAGCTTCTGGAAGGCCGTGAACGACCGCGAAGGGCCGCATGCGCTGGGACTGCTGGAGCGGCAACGCGTGAAGTCGTGGCTGGCCACCGCCTACGCGGCCTTCGACACGCTGCCGCTCTGAGCCTGCGCGCTACGGCGCGACCGCCGCGCCCCCACCCAGGGCCTTGTAGAGCGTCATCGTCGCGTTGAACTGGTTCAGGCGGTTCAGCGCGAGCGATACCTCGGCGCTGCGGCGCCGGTCCTTGGCATCCAGAACCGGCTGCAGCGCGGTCGCTCCGGCCCTGTAACGCACCTCGGACAGTCTCTCCGCCCGCTGCGCCTCCTGCAGCGCCAGCACCAGCTTGATGCGCTCCTCGCGCAGCTGCGTTCGCGACGACAGCGCGTTCTCGACCTCGGACAGCGCCGTGTAGAGCGACTGCCTGAACCCCACCACCGCTTCTTCATACTGCGTCTGCGACACGCCGACCGTCAGCCGCGCGGTGTTCCATTGCAGGAACGGCAGCGCCAGCCCGGCGCCCAGGGTGGCCACAGGGTTCCTCAGCAGATCGCCCAGCGCCGTGCTCGAAGTGCCGAGCGAGCCCGTCAGGCTCAGCGTGGGATAGAAGCCGGTGCGCGTGGCGTCGACATTCGCCAGCGCGCCACGCAAGCGCAGTTCCGCCGCCTGCAGATCGGGCCGGCGGCCCAGCAGGCTGGCGGGCACGCCGGCATCGACGACGGGCACGTCGGCATCCGGCAGCCGCGCGGGCTCGCCCGCCAGCGGCTCCGGCGGCAGGTCGAACAGGATCGCGAGGGCATTGCGCGCCTCCACGCGCTGCTGCAGCAGTTGCGTATGCGCCGCCTCCTGCGTCGCCAGGTTCTGGCCGGCCTGCGCCACGTCCAGCCCCGACACCGCGCCGGCCGCGTACTTGGTGCGCACCAGCGCCAGGATGCGCCGGCCGTCCTCGATGCCCGCTTCGCTCAGTGCAATGCGCTGGTTCAGGTAGCCGGTCTGCCAGTAGAGGCCCGCCGTCGTGCCGACCAGCGCGAGCGCGGCGGCCCGGCGGTCGGCCACGGTGGCCTTCAACTCCCAGTCGGCGGCGCTGCGCAATGCCGCGAGGCGCCCCCACAGGTCGAGCTCGTAGCTCAGCGTGACCAGCGAACTGGAGGTCGAGCCCGCTCCGCCGCCGCGCTGGAGGTCATGGCCGCGACTCGTGTTGAGCTGGCCCGCCACGCTCGGCGTGAGGTTGGTGTTGGCAAGGCCGGCCTGCAACTGCGCACGCTGCACGCGGATGCCCGCGGCCGCCAGGTCGTTGTTGGTGAGCAGTGCGTGGTCGATCAGAGCGTCCAGCTGCGGATCGCGGAAGGCCGTCCACCATCGCTCGGACGGCATCGCGGCGGCATTCGATGCATCGGCCGACGCCGCCTGCTGCCGCCACGCCGAAGGCACGCTCAACGGCTGCTGCTCGCGCGCCACCGGCTGGAACAGCGTGCACCCGCCGAGCGCCAATGCGGCGGCCGCAACCACGGCGCACCGATGAAAAGAACGCGCGCTACTCACGAGCCAACGCCTCGATCGGGTCCAGCCGCGCGGCGTTGCGCGCCGGCAGGTAGCCGAACAGCACGCCGATCAGCGAAGCGCAAAGAAACGCCGACACCACGGCCCCCATCGAAAAGATCATTTGCCATTGCTTGACGAAGAGCGAAAACAGAAAGCTGATGCCGTACGACAGCGTCACGCCGATCAGCCCGCCCACCAGGCACACCAGCACCGCCTCGGTCAGGAACTGCTGCAGCACGTCGCTCTGGCGCGCGCCCACGGCCATGCGGATGCCGATCTCGCGGGTGCGCTCGGTCACCGACACCAGCATGATGTTCATCACGCCGATGCCGCCCACCACCAAAGAGATCACCGCAATGAGCGACAGCAGCAGCGTGAGCGACTGGCTCGTGCGCTCCGCCGTCTTCACGATGCTGTCCATGTTGAAGGTGAAGAAATCCTTGCTGCCGTGGCGCATGGTGAGCAGCTTGACCACGCTGTCCTCCGCCGCCTTGGTCGGCTGGTCGTCGCGGATGCGCACGGTGATGCTGTCGAAGTGCTGCTGCCCGAAGATCCGGCTCGCGCCCGTGCTGTAGGGCAGCCAGATGTTGAGCGACTTGTTCTCGCCGAACATGTTCTTCTTCTCCTGCGACACGCCGATCACCGTGCACGGCAGGTTGCCCACCAGGATGATCTTGCCCAGCGGATCGGTGCCCTCGGGAAACAGCTTGCGCCGCGTGTTCTGGTCGATCACCGCCACCTGCGACTGGTGCCGCACGTCGCTGGCCGTGAAGGCCGCGCCGCTCGCCATCTGGATGTCGCGCACCCGGAAGAAGCTGTCGCTCACGCCGTTCACCATGCCGTTGATGTCCACGCTGCGGTAGCGCAGCCGCAGGCTTCGCGAGGTGGAAGGCGTCACGCTGTGCACATAGGGCTGCGCCGCCAGCGCGTCGAGGTCGGACGGCGTCAGCGTGCGGATGCTCGAGGCCTTGTCGTCGCCGAAATCGTGCCCCGGGTACACGTCGAGCGTGTTGGTGCCGATGGCCCTGATGTCCGACAGCACGAAGCGCTTGGCGCCCTCCCCGATGGCCACGATCGACACCACCGAAGTGATGCCGATGATGATGCCCAGCATGGTCAGCGCCGTGCGCATGCGGTGCGCCATCATCGAGCGCCAGGCCATGCGGAAGGCTTCGGCGAATCGCGCCCAGCCGGTGCTGAAGCGCGCGATGCCCAGCCTGGGCCGGGTCATCGCGCCAGCTGGTGCCGCGGAGGCATCGGCCTGCGCCGGCTGCGCGGGCGCCGCGGCGGTGGGCACGTTCGGCCGGTCGCGCACGATCACGCCGTCGGCGATCTCGATGATGCGTTCCGTGCAGCTCGCCACCTGCATGTCGTGCGTCACGATGATGACGGTGTGGCCCTGCGCATGCAGCTCGCGCAGGATGGCGATCACCTCCTGGCCGCTCTTGCTGTCGAGCGCGCCGGTCGGCTCGTCGGCCAGGATCACCTGCCCGCCGTTCATGAGCGCGCGCGCGATGCTCACGCGCTGCTGCTGCCCGCCCGAGAGCTGGCTCGGCCGGTGCTCGGTGCGGTCGCCCAGGCCCAGCCGCGCCAGCAGCTGGCGCGCGCGGGCGTCGCGCGCCTCGCCGTCGGTGCCGGCGTACACCGCGGGTACCTCGACGTTGCCGGCGGCCGTCAGGTGCTGCATCAGGTGGTAGCGCTGGAAGATGAAGCCGAAATGCTCGCGCCGCAGCTCGGCCAGCGCGTCGCTGTCGAGCGTGCCCACGTCCTTGCCCGACACCATGTAGGTGCCCGCGCTCGGCCGGTCGAGGCAGCCCAGGATGTTCATCAGCGTCGACTTGCCCGAGCCCGAGGCGCCGACGATGGCCAGCATTTCCCCGCTGCCGATGTCGAGGTTCACGTCCTTCAGCACCTGCACTTCCTGCTCGCCCGAGGGAAAGCTGCGCCCGATGCCGCGCAGGCTCAGCAGCGGCCGTTCGGCCTGCTGCGTCATTGAGACTTGCCCCGGGGGCCGCCGTCGGGCTTGTCTGCCACGGCCGACGCGTCGCCGGTGATGACGTTGTCGCCCTCGTTCAGGCCTTCGAGCACCTGCGCCTGGAAGTTGTTGCTGATGCCCACGCGCACCATGCGCTTTTCAACGCTCTGGTCGGGCTTCAGCACGCGCACTTCCTGGCGGCCGTCCTTGTCGCGCGCGCCGAGCGCCGTCAGCGGCACCACCAGCGCCTGCTTGGCCTCGCCCAGCATGATCGCGACCTGCGCCGTCATGTCGACGCGCAGCGTGCGGTCGGGGTTGGGCACGTCGAACAGCGCGTTGAAGAACACCGCGTTGTTGATCTTCTCGGGCGACGGCTGCACCGCGCGCAGCGTGCCGTAGTAGCGCTTGTCGGGGTCGCCGAGGATGGTGAAGTACACCGGCTGGCCCGCCTTGACGCGCACCACGTCGGCTTCGGACACCTGGGCCTTCACGGTCATGGTCGACAGGTCGGCCAGCTTCATCAGCGTGGGCACCTGGAACGAGGCCACCACGGTCTGGCCTTCGAGCGTGCTGATGGACACCACGTCGCCGTCGATGGGCGCGACGATGCGCGTGTACGAAAGGTTGGTCTGCGCCGAGGCCAGCGCCAGCCGCTGCTGGCGGATCTGCGCGTCGAGCGATACGCCGTCGGCACGCAGCGCGCGCAGCTCGGCGTCGGCGCTTTCCATGTCCTGCCTGGCGGCGGCGTCCTGGGCGAGCATTTCCTGCTGGCGCGCCCAGCTGAGCTGGGCCTGCCTGATGCGCACTTCCTTCGCGAGCTTCTGCGCCTGCAGGTTGTCGAGCTTGGCCTGCTCCTGCGCCAGCGTGTTCTGCGAGATGACGGGGTCGATCTCGGCGAGCCAGTCGCCCTTCTTCACGGTCTGCCCCAGCACCACCTTCAGCGACTTGAGCTGGCCGCTGACCTGCGCCCCCACTTCCACCTGCTTCAGCGCCTGCAGCACGCCGGTGGCGAGCACCGCGTTCTCGAGGTCGGTGCGCTGCACCGCGGCGGTGAGGTACTCGGGCTTCTTGGAGGGGCTGAGCCAGAACAGAGACAGCAGGCCAAGGACCGCAAGGGCCACGATGCCGTAGACGAGCTTGCGCGAGCGCCGCTTGGGATTTTTTTGCATGCAACGAGGATGAAGTGAAACGCTCCCCCGGCCCGCGCGGGCCCGGATGGCCGCGTGATGGACGCACGGGGAGGCTGCTGCTGCATCCTAGCTGCGGTTTCTGAAGGCCCCCTAAAACCGGGGCCGCATCGGGGCATTGCGCCCGATGCGATGGATCTCAGCGTGCGCGGCGCGAACGCACCAGCAGCACGATCAGCAGCAGCGAAAGAACCGTGAAGGCAATGAACGACCAGTTCGCCAGCGTCAGGCCGAACAGCGTCCAGTCGATCTTGGAGCAGTCGCCGCCGCCGCGGAAGATCATCGGCAGCGCGCGCTTCAGCGGGAAGGTCTCGATCATTCCGTAGAGGTCGCGCCCGCAGGACACGACTTCGGGCGGATACCACTGCAGCCAGCTTTGCGAGGCCGCCGTGTAGGCGCCGCCGATTGCAGCCACCAGCGCAAGCAGCCCACCCGTGAAGCGCAGGCCGACGTTTCGGAACACCCCGGCCAGGCCGGTGAACAGCGCCACCAGCACCAGCGCATACCGCTGCACGATGCACATGGGACAAGGCTCCAGCCCCACCACGTGCTGCAGATAGAGCCCGAAGGCCAGCATGAGAACGCAGGCCAGGCAGATCAGCCCATACGCGCGGCGCGGCGCGCCGAAGTACCAATCGATCAAGGAGATACCCAATCTTCTTCTACGAACACCCTGGCCTTGCGCGGGTTGGCGACGACGGTGTCGCCTTCCTTCAAGCCCAGGTCACGGAACTGTTGCGCAGGGAGTTGCGCCTCGATGATGGTTCCGGAGCCCGGATTATCAGGATTCGATTCGGTGGGCTCAAGTTCCAGCCGCGCGATGGGGCCGACGACGATGGCGCGCGCCAGCGTGGCGACGATGCCGGAGGCGCCGGGCACGTAGCGCGTCACGTCGATGTCATGCGGGCGCACGTAGGCACGGGCCTTGGCATCGCGCGCGCCGCTGTGCTCGGGCGAGTCCAGGCGCATGCCGTCGATCTGCACCGCGCCGTTGTCGGCGCGGCCGTGGAACAGGTTCACGTCGCCCAGGAAGCCGTAGACGAAGGGGCTGGCCGGCTGGTCCCACACTTCCTGCGGCGAGCCGACCTGCTCGATCTGCCCCTTGTTGATGACCACCACGCGGTCGGCCACTTCGAGCGCTTCTTCCTGGTCGTGCGTGACGAAGATCGAGGTGACGTGCAGCTCGTCGTGCAGCCGGCGCAGCCAGCGGCGCAGTTCCTTGCGCACCTTGGCGTCGAGCGCGCCGAAGGGCTCGTCGAGCAGCAGCACCTTGGGCTCCACGGCCAGCGCGCGGGCCAGCGCAATGCGCTGGCGCTGGCCGCCCGAGAGCTGCGACGGATAGCGGTCGGCCAGCCAGTCGAGCTGCACCAGCTTGAGCAGGTCGGTCACCTTGGCCTTGATCTGCGCGTCGCTCGGGCGCTCCTTGCGCGGCTTCACGCGCAGGCCGAAGGCCACGTTCTCGAACACGGTCATGTGGCGGAACAGCGCGTAATGCTGGAACACGAAGCCCACCTGGCGCTCGCGCACGTGCACGTCGGTGGTGTCTTCGCCCGAGAAAAGGATGCTGCCGGTGTCGGCCGTCTCCAGCCCCGCGATGATGCGCAGCAGCGTGGTCTTGCCGCAGCCGGAGGGGCCGAGCAGCGCGACGAGTTCGCCCGATTCGACGTCGAGGTTCACGTCGCGCAGCGCGCGGAAGTCGCCGAACTGCTTGCTGATGTTGCGGATTTCGATGCTCATGATTTCTTCTCTCTCAGGCTCAGGCCGCCGTGGTTTCAGGGGGCCGTTCCGGCGGCAGCTCGGCAATGGCTTTCATCTCGCGCTCGTGGCGCCATTCGATGACCGACTTGATCACCAGCGTGACCAGCGCCAGGATGGCCAGCAGCGAGGCCACGGCGAACGCGGCCACCGACTGGTATTCGTTGTAGAGCACCTCCACGTGCAGCGGCATGGTGTTGGTCTGGCCGCGGATGTGGCCCGACACCACCGACACCGCGCCGAACTCGCCCATGGCGCGCGCGTTGCAGAGAATCACGCCGTACAGCAGGCCCCACTTGATGTTGGGCAGCGTCACGCGCCAGAAGGTCTGCCAGCCGGTCGCGCCCAGCACGATAGCGGCCTGCTCCTCGTCGGTGCCCTGCGCCTGCATCAGCGGAATGAGCTCGCGCGCGATGAACGGGAAGGTCACGAACACGGTGGCCAGCACGATGCCGGGCACGGCGAAGATGATCTTGATGTCGTGCTCGGCGAGCCACGGGCCGAGCCAGCCCTGGGCACCGAACACCAGCACGTAGATCAGGCCCGCCACCACCGGCGACACCGCGAACGGCAGGTCGATCAGCGTGGTGAGAAAGGCCTTGCCCCAAAACTCGAACTTGGCCACGGCCCAGGCGGCGGCCACGCCGAACACGAGGTTCATCGGCACCGCGATGGCGGCCGTGATCAGCGTGAGGCGGATCGCGCTCCAGGCGTCGGGCTCCTTCAGCGCATCGAGGTAGGCATTGACGCCCTTGCGCAGGGCCTCGGTCGCCACGGCGGCCAGCGGCAGCACGAGGAACAGGAACATGAAGCCGAGCGCGATGCCGATCAGCGTCCAGCGCACCCAGGCGGATTCGGTGGTGCCGGCCTGCGCGCGGCGGATGACTTTGGAAGGTGCGCTCATGTCAGGCTCCCGCCCTGCGACGCTGCCAGGCCTGCAGGCCATTGATGACCAGCAGCAGCACGAAGGAAATGACGAGCATCACCAGCGCGACCGCCGTGGCACCCGCGTAGTCGTACTGCTCCAGCTTGCCGATGATGATGAGCGGCGTGATCTCCGAGATCATCGGCATGTTGCCAGCGATGAAGATCACCGAGCCGTACTCGCCGATGGCGCGTGCGAAGGCCATTGCAAAGCCCGTGAGCAGCGCCGGCGCGATCGACGGGAAGATCACCTTGGTGAAGGTCTGCAGCCGCGTCGCGCCGAGCGAGGTGGCGGCTTCTTCGAGTTCTTTCTCGGCGTCTTCGAGCACCGGCTGCACCGTGCGCACCACGAAGGGCAGCCCGATGAAGATCAGCGCGATCACGATGCCCGCGGGCGTGAACGCCAGCTTGATGCCGTGCGGCTCCAGCAGTTGCCCGATCCAGCCGTTGCCCGCGAGCAGCGCGGTCAGCGAAATGCCGGCCACCGCCGTCGGCAATGCGAACGGCAGGTCGACCAGCGCATCGACGATGCGCTTGCCCGGGAACTTGTAGCGCACCAGCACCCAGGCCACCAGCAGGCCGAACACCGCATTCACGATGGCGGCGAACAGCGAGGCGCCGAAGGTCAGCCGGTACGACGCCATCACGCGCGGCGCGGTCACGGCCACCCAGAACTGGTCCCAGGTCAGCGTGAAGGTCTTGAAGACCAGCGCCGACAGCGGGATCAGCACGATCAGGCTCAGATAGAGAATCGAGAAGCCGAGCGTGATGTGGAAACCCGGCAGCACGCGCTTGGCGCCCCCTGCCCGGTTGGCACGCGAAAAAGGCGCTCCCGCGGACGGGAGCGCCGAAGGAACAGCGCCGCTCATTTACTTCGCGCCAGGGGTGTAGAGCTTGTCGAACTGGCCGCCGTCGTTGAAGTGCACCTTCTGCGCTTCGCCGAGGCTGCCGAACAGTTCCTGCACCGTGAACAGCTGCAGCGGCTTGAAGGTCGAGGCGTACTTCTTGAGCACGGTCTGCGAGCGCGGACGCAGCGCATGCTTGGCGGCGATTTCCTGTGCTTCTTCGGAGTAGAGCCAGTCGAGGTAGGCCTTGGCGAGTTCGCCGGTGCCCTTCTTGTTGACGGTGCGCTCGACCACGGCCACCGGGTTCTCGGCCACGATGCTGATCGACGGGTAGACCGAATCGACCTTGCCGGTGCCGAATTCACGGTCGATCGACACCACTTCCGATTCGAAGGTGATCAGCGCGTCGCCGATGTTGCGTTGCAGGAAGGCGGTGGTGGCGTCGCGGCCGCCGCGCGCCAGCACCGGCACGTTCTTGAACAGCTTGCCGACGAACTCGGCGGCCTGGGCGTCGGTACCGCCCTTCTTCTTGATGTAGCCCCAGGCCGCCAGGTAGGCGTAGCGGCCGTTGCCGCCGGTCTTGGGGTTGACGATCACCACCTGCACGCCCGGCTTGACCAGGTCGTCCCAGTCCTTGATGCCCTTGGGATTGCCGTTGCGCACCAGGAACAGCATGGTCGACGTGGTCGGCGATGCGTTCTCGGGGAATTTCTTGTTCCAGTCCTTGGCGACCACGCCGGCGTTGGCCAGGAAGTCGATGTCGGTCGAGGTGTTCATGGTCACCACGTCGGCATCGAGGCCGTCGGCCACCGCGCGGGCCTGCGCGCTGGAGCCGCCATGCGACTGGTCGATCTTGACGTCCTTGCCGGTCGCCTTCTTGTAGTGCGCCACGAAGGCCGCGTTGTAGTCCTTGTAGAACTCGCGGGCCACGTCGTACGAGGCGTTCAGCAGCGACGAGCCCTGTGCGAAGGCGCTGCTGCCGGCGAGTGCGGAGGACGCCAGCGCGAGCACGGCGACGAAGGTCTTTATTCTGGAAGTCATGTGGTTGCCAAAGTTTCTGAAAATTCACGGCCCGCCGACCAGGCGGCGGGCTCGTCGGTCAAGGACTGGAGCAAGGCGAGGCCCAGCGGCCAGTCCCCGTGTCCCGAGTCGATGTTGATGTGGCCCGCATTCTGCATGCGGACAAACTCGCTTCCCCAGGCGCGCGAATATGCACCAGCCAGGCGAATCGGGCAAAAAGGGTCATTGCTGCTGGCCACCACGATGCTGCGGTACGGCAGCGCCGCATACGGCACGGGGGCAAAGTCGGACAGCACCGCCCGGCGCTCGGGGTCGGCCGGAGCCACCAGCAGCGCACCCTGGATGCGGGCCGCGGCCTCTGGCGGCAGGTGCGCCGTGGCGATGCAGCCCAGGCTGTGCGCTGCGATCACCACAGGGCCGGGCTGCTCCAGCACCAGCTTGGTGAGCGCCGGCACCCAGGCGTCGCGCTTGGGCGAGGCCCAGTCGTCCTGCACCACCCGCGCCGCGCCCGGAATGCGCTCTTCCCACAGGCTCTGCCAGTGGCCGGGCCCGGAGTCGCGCCAACCGGGCACGATGACGACACGAGTCTGCATGACGACGCTGCCCTGTCCCGCTTACTTGTTGGGCTGCGGCGTGATGCGCAGGTAAGGCTTGACGGCCTTGAAGCCCTTGGGGAAGCGCTCCGCGAGTTCGGCCGGGTCCTGGATGCTCGGCACGATGACGACGTCGTCGCCGTCTTTCCAGTTCACGGGCGTGGCCACCTTGTGGCTGTCGGTAAGCTGCAGCGAGTCGATCACGCGCAGGATCTCGTCGAAATTGCGGCCGGTCGACGCCGGGTAGGTGATGGTCGTGCGGATGATCTTCTTCGGATCGATGATGTAGACGCTGCGCACCGTGGCCGTGGTCGAGGCGTTCGGGTGGATCAGGTCGTACAGATCGGCCACCTTGCGGTCGGCGTCCGCGATGATGGGGAAGTTGACCGTGGTGTTCTGCGTTTCGTTGATGTCGCCGATCCATTCCTTGTGCCTGGTGGCCGGGTCGACGCTCAGCGCGATGGGCTTGACGCCGCGCTTGGCGAACTCGCCCGACAGCGCCGCCGTCTTGCCCAGTTCGGTGGTGCACACCGGCGTGAAGTCGGCCGGGTGCGAGAAGAACACGACCCACGAATCGCCGGCCCACTGGTAGAAGTCGATGGGGCCTTCGCTGGAGTCCTGGGTGAAATTGGGGGCGGTGTCGCCGAGTCGCAGAGTTGCCATGATCGCTCCTGGATTGGATGGGAGCCTCGGATTGTGCGAACCATCGCTTCAATGACAAACGAATATCTGCTTGTTTGGATATGACGTTTTTCGCATAACGAGCGCTCAGAACATCCGCATGTCGACGCTCTGCAGGTGCTCCGTCAGGAAGTCGATCAGCCGCCGCACCGCCGGAACCAGCGCCCGCCGTGCCGGAAACACCATGTGCGCCACCACCGGCGACGGCCCCCAGTCCGGCAGCACTCGCACCAGCCGGCCGGCGTCCACGTCGGCCCGGCACATGTAGTCGGGCAGCATGGTCGCGCCCACGCCGCCCAGTGCGCCGAACTGCAGCGTTGCCAGGTCGTCCGCCACATAGCGCGGAACGTGGGAATGCACCCAGCTCTGGCCGTCGGGGCCTTCCAGACGCCAGTCGCTGCGCCCTTCCCCGTTGACCGACATGGCCGCGGTCGGCAGTTTCGCCAGGTCGGCCGGCGTGTTGACCGGGCCGTGGAGCGCCAGCAGCTCCGGGCTGGCGATCAGCACGCCGCGGCTGTAGCCGAAGGTCTTGGCCACCAGCACGGTGCTGTCCTCGATGACGGGGCGCACGCGCAGCGCGATGTCGATGCCCTCCTCGATCAGGTCGACCGGCCGGTTGATCACGCGCATGTCGATGCGCACCGCCGGATAGCGCGCCATGAAGACGGGCATCAGCTGCGCGAGCCCGCTGTGCGCGATGGTCACGGGGCAGCTCAGCCGCACCAGGCCGCTGGGCTCGGTCTGCACCTGCGCCACCGCCTCGGCGGCCGCCTGCGCCGCGTCGCGCATGGCGGAGGCGTGGCGCAGGTAGATCTCGCCGGCGGGCGTGAGCGACAGCCGCCGCGTGCTGCGCTGCATCAGCTGCACGCCCAGCCGCTCTTCCAGGTCGGCCACGCGGCGCGACAGGCGCGACTTGGGAATGCCCAGCGCCCGGCTGGCAGCGGCAAAGCCGCCCCGCTCGGCCACTTCGGCGAAGAAAACCATGTCGTTGAGGTCTTGCATGCCGCTCATTGTCCTGCAAACAGAACGAACTAGGCTAATTTTGGCTACTTATCGGCCACTGCATCCAAAAATAGAATTCTCACATCGCCGGCCAACTTGAGTGCCGACAGCCCCAAGAAAGTGATTGACTGATCATGAAGCTGCTCCACATCGACTCCAGCATCCTCGCCGCAAACTCCACCTCGCGCCTGCTCTCGGCCGAGACCGTGGCCGCATGGCGCGCCGCCCACCCCGACACCACCGTCGAATACCTCGACCTCGCCGTCGACGCCCCGGCTCACTTCAGCGCCGACTCGCTCGGCATCAAGATCGGCGTGCAGGCCCAGCCGACCGAAGCGCAAAAGCGTGAAAACGAGCTGTCCGAAAAGCTCGTGAGCCAGTTCCTGGCCGCGGACGTGGTCGTCATCGGCACGCCCTTCTACAACTTCTCGATCCCGACGCAACTCAAGGCCTGGATCGACCGCCTGGGGCAAGTCGGCCGCACCTTCAAGTACACCGAGAAGGGCCCCGTCGGCCTGGCCGGCGGCAAGACCGTCATCGTGGCCTCTTCGCGCGGCGGCGTCTATTCGACCAGCGAAGGCGGCCAGGCCATGGAACACCAGGAAAGCTACCTGAAGGCGGTCTTCGGCTTCTTCGGCATCACCGACGTGCGCATCGTGCGTGCCGAAGGCGTGGCCATGGGCGACGAAGCCAGGGCCAGCGCGCTGGCCTCGGCCCGCGCCGACATCCTGGTGGCGACCGGCGAGGCCGCCAACCAGAAGGACGTGGCGCAAGTCGCCTGACCCTGCCCCGCCATGAAAAAAAGCCGCCTTCACGGGCGGCTTTTTCGTTGGCGCGCGACGCGCTCAGGCCGAGTGGGTCTTGACCCAGGCCACGTACTTGTCCATCCAGCCCTGCAGGAACTTCTTCGAGCCTTCGTTGCCGATGTGGCCCTTGTCGTCGAACAGGTCGTCCTTGGCCTGCAGGAACACTTCGGGCGCGCCCATCGTCGGCACGTCGAGGTAGGCCAGGATGTTGCGCAGATGCTGCTGCGCCAGCGCGGTGCCGATGGCGCCGACCGACACACCCACCACGCCCGCCGGCTTGCCGGCCCATGCGCTCTGGCCGTAGGGGCGCGAGGCATGGTCGATGGCGTTCTTCAGCACGCCGGGAATCGAGCGGTTGTATTCAGGGGTGACGAACAGCAGGCCCTGGGCCGCGGCGATCTCGGTCTTCAGGCGCTTGACCGAGGGCGCCTGGTTGCCGTCGTCGTCCTGGTTGTAGGCCGGCAGGTCGTCGATGCGCAGATGCTCGAAGGTGAGCTCGGGCGGAGCGAGATGCGCCAGCGCGAGGGCCAGCTTCTGGTTGTACGAATCCTTGCGAAGGCTGCCGACGAGAACGGCGATGCGGATCTGGGCCATGGATGGAACTCCTGTGAAATGAGGGCGTCGTTTGACGAAGGCGATTATGCGAACCGCCCAAGACCTTTTCCAGAAAAGTTCTTGGCTTGGCGCGTACCCGCCTGAAGCAGCCCGGCGCAATCCCGGGCATCATCGCCATCGATCTTTTTGGTTCGACTGATTCAGGAGCGACACGCGATGAGATTTCTGGTGGTGGGTGCCGGCGCACTCGGTGGTTACTTCGGCGGCCGTCTGCTGGAAGCAGGACGCGACGTCACCTTCCTGCTGCGGCCGCGCCGCGCAGCGCAGCTCGCGAAGACCGGGCTGGTGGTGCAGAGCCAATTCGGCAACCTGCAGCTTCCCGCGCCCAGGCACGTGCTGGCGGACGGCATCGACGGGCCCTACGACGTGGTCATCGCCGGCAGCAAGGCCTACGACCTCGAATCAACGATGGATTCGTTCGCTCCGGCGGTGGGGCCGAACACCGTGATTCTTCCGTTGCTCAACGGCATGAAGCACATCGACAGCCTCGTCGCGCGCTTCGGCGAAGACAAGGTGCTGGGCGGCCTGTGCATGATCTCCGCCACGCTGGACGACGAAGGCCGCGTGCTGCACCTCAACGACACGCACGGCCTGAGCTACGGCGAGCGCGCCGGTGGCCGTTCGGCGCGCATCGACGCCATCGCGGCGCAGTTCGCGGGCGCCAGGTTCGACGGCAACGCCAGCGAGACCATCTTGCAGGACATGTGGGAGAAATGGGTCTTCATCGCTTCGGCGGCGGGCCTCACCAGCCTGATGCGCGCGTCCATCGGCGACATCATGGCGGCGGGCGGGGAAGACGTGGCGCTGTCGATCTTCGGCGAATGCTGCGCCATCGCCGAACACAACGGCTTCGCGCCGCGCCCGGCGGCAGTGCAGCGCGGCCGGGCCATCATGACCGCCGCCGGCTCGCCGATGACGGCATCGATGTACAAGGACATCGTGCGCGGCGCGCAAGTGGAAGCCGACCACATCGTCGGCGACCTGCTGGGCCGCGCGGCGCCGGGCCATGCGGCGGCGCCTTCGGTGCTGCGCACGGCTTACGTCCATCTCAAGGCCTACGAAGCCCAGCGCGCCCGTGCGGGGGGCTGAGCGCCTTACATCCGATGCGGGCCCAAGTGGCGCAAACCGCCAAAAACCAATCGCAAGTATCTATTCATTAATTAATTCACTCAGACGAATTTCCAAGCGAAGGATAGAATAATTTATCTATTCACATTGGTATTCAATGCCCCCTACCCCCGCGACCCTTGCCGAGACTGCGCTTGCATTCATCCGATCGCAGGGCGCCGCCTCCAGCGCCGACATTCAGGCGCGGCTTCGCGTAAGCCAGCCGACAGTCTCGAGAACGCTGGCACCTCTTTTGCGCGACGCCAGCATCCTGAAGGTGGGTGCCGCGCGCTCGCAGATGTATGTCGCACCCCGGCATGTCGAGCGCGTCGGCGCGGAAGTCCCGGTCATCAAGGTCGACGCGAATGGCGATGCCGCACCGTTCGGCCGCATCGTGCCGTTGCAAGGTGGCCGCTGCTGGATGGATGAGGAAGAAGGGCCGAGCGCGCTGCATGACGGGCTGCCATGGTTCCTGGCCGACATGCGGCCCCAGGGATTCATAGGCCGCGCCTTTGCACACGGCCACCCGGAACTCGGCCTGCCCGCCAACCCAGACCACTGGCGCGATGACGACGTGCTTCAAGCGCTGGCGCTCTGCGGCGAGGATCTGCCGGGCAACCTGGTCGTCGGCGGGAAGTCGTTCCGACGATTCCAGTCGATTGCCGCGCGGCCAGCGCCACAGGTGTCCCCCACCGACTACCCCGCCATGGCGGACAGCGCCATGCAAGGCACATTGCCGGGCTCATCGGCCGGCGGCGAACAGCCCAAGTTCTGCACCGTGCGCGACGGGCGGCAAGTGATCGTCAAGTTCTCCCCATCCGGCGCTTCGCCGGCGGACAGGCGTTCGCGCGACCTGCTCGTGTGCGAGCACCTGGCGCTGCGCACGCTACAAGAGGCCGGCGTGGCGGCGGCCACCACTCGCCTGTTCATCGAGGCGGGCCGCGTCTTCCTGGAAGTCGAGCGCTTCGACCGGACCGCTCGGGGCCGGATCGCAATGGTTTCGCTGATGGCATACGACGCGCAGCACATCGGAAAGATCGACAACTGGGCCGCCACTGCGAATCGCATGGTTTCGCGCGGGCTGTTGCGCGCAGACGATGCCCAAACGCTGCGCTTCCTTGAGGCCTTTGGCCGGCTCATCGGCAACACCGATCGACACTACGGCAACATCTCGCTGCTCATAGAGAACGGCGCTTGGCGGCTGGCGCCCGCATACGACGTGTTGCCGACGCTCTATGCACCCACCAGCGGCGAACTGCCGCCGCGCGACCTGGCGGCCGGCGACCTGGCACCGACCGTCGAGACGCTGGGGGAATGGCAGGCGGCACGCCAGCTTGCCAGCGTGTTCTGGCGGACGGTCGACGCGGACGAGCGAATCACGGCGCCATTCCGCGCCATCGCCCGGAAAAACGCGCAGGCTATTCCGACTTGAGAATGGTCTCGCCCTTCAACATCCCCATGTCGCGGGTGTTGAAGCGGTGGCGCTTCCAGCCCGCCCAGGTGCGCCGGAAGTTGGCAATCGAGATGCCGTAGTACAGCACCTTGAACATGCGCAGCGCGTTCCACATCGGCGTGCCGTTGTAGATGTCGCCGGCCAGCAGCGACATCAACGCCTCCTTCACCCGGAACGGGTTGCCGGGGTGCATGAACATGTCTCGGATGGTCGGGTTGGTCACGCGGTAGATGAACCACGAATACTCGCTCGGGCCCTTGCGCATCATGGCCTCGAAGCCCCGGCGCGCCGCCGCCAGTTGGGCCGGCTGGTCGAGCGCGGTCGCCACCAGCTTGGCGCCGTCGAAGGCGCTGTGCATGGCCAGGTACACGCCAGACGAGAACATCGGGTCGATGAAGGTGAAGGCGTCTCCCAGCATCAGGTAGCGGTCGCCGGTGGCGTGCGTGCTGGAGTAGGAGAAATTGCCCGTGGCATGCACCGCGTCGTCGACCAGCGTGGCGTGCTGAAGCCGCTCCTGCAGCGCCGGGCACAGCGCGATGGTGTCGTAGAAGAAGTCCTTCAGCGGCTTGTCGCGTGTCTTCAGGTAGTACGGCCAGCAGACCGCGCCCACGCTGGTGGTG
This sequence comes from Variovorax sp. PMC12, assembly GCF_003019815.1. Classification (NCBI taxonomy): domain Bacteria; kingdom Pseudomonadati; phylum Pseudomonadota; class Betaproteobacteria; order Burkholderiales; family Comamonadaceae; genus Variovorax; species Variovorax sp. PMC12. The sequence goes on along the minus strand of NZ_CP027773.1, from coordinate 919,384 downwards.
CCGTCGGCCAGCGGAATGAACCAGAACCAGCCGTGCGGAAACCAGCAGATGCTGATGTTGCCTTCCTTCTTGCCCTCGAGCCGCTCGGCGTTGGCGAAGTGCCCGAACACGGCCGTGCTGTTGTGGTCGGGGTTCTTCTCCTTGCAGCGGAATTTGTTGGCCAGCAGGGTGTCGCGCCCGGTGGCGTCGACCACGAAGCGGGCGCGCCAGCTGCGCTTCGCGCCGTCGTCCATCTCGGCCTTGACGGTGGCGCCGTCGGCATCGAAGGCCACGTCGCGCACCTTGCAGCCCTCGATCGTCTGCGCACCGCGCGTCGCCGCGTTGCGGAACAGCAGCTCATCGAGTTCGGAGCGGCGCACCTGCCAGGCGGAGTCGAGCGACTTGTCCCAGCCCTCGGCAAATTCGACATAGCTGCGGTGCTCGTGCTCGGGCGAGACGAACTCGATGCCGAACTTGGGCATGCCGATCTTGTCGACCTGGTCGCGCACGCCGAGCTTCTCGAACAGCTCGACATTCCCGGGCAACAGCGATTCGCCGATGTGGAAGCGCGGGTGATGCGCCTTCTCGAGCAGCACCACCTTGCGGCCCTGCTGGGCCAGCAACGCGGCAATGGTCGATCCGGCGGGGCCACCGCCGACGACCATCACGTCGCAGGATTCGTCGGCCGCCGAAGACGCGGGCAAAGGAGCTTGAGGCAGGGACATGCGGTGGCAAGCATCACGAGTGTTAACAATCTCCAAGCATAGCGCGCCATTCGTAAACCGGGCAAAGATCGCAAAGTCTGCTAAGCAGCCTGCGACACGGCGCAGCACACTGCGGCGATGCATCTCCTTCGCCATCTGCGCTCCTTCGGCCTCGCGGCCGCCTGTCTCTCGGCCGCGCTCGCGCAGGCCGCCGGCTTCAGCACCCTCGAGATACCCGCCGACCGCGAGGGCCCGGCAATGCGCGGCGCCGTGTGGACACCCTGCGCCGCGCCGGCCGGCGACATCCAGCTCGGCCGGACCACGATCCGCGGCGTGCGGGATTGCCCGCTCGTGCCCGGCGCCCAGCTCCCGCTGATCGTGCTGTCGCACGGGTATGGGGGCTCTTTCCTCGGCCACCACGACACCGCCCAGGCGCTGGCCGACGCGGGCTTCGTGGTCGCCGCCATCAGCCATTCGGAAGACAACTTCCAGATTCGCGGCAGCCCGGACGACAGGATCTCGGCCCTGGCGACGAGAACGACCGACATCAAGCGGCTGATCGACCACATGCTCAGGCAATGGCCCTCGCATGACCGGATCGCGTCCGACCGGATCGGCTTCTACGGCTTTTCCAGGGGCGGCTACACGGGCCTCGTGCTCGCCGGCGCACGTCCCGATTTCGAGCGCCTCCCGCCCCTGCCCTCATCGCCCTGCGCCAAAGACCTGCAAAGCCCGGCATGCGCGCTGATGCGCCGGAGATTCCAGGAACTGCTCGCGTCGCCGCTGGCCCACGACGCCCGCATCAAGGCCGCTGTGATCGCCGACCCGCTCAGCATGGTCTTCGACGCCGATGACCTGAAGGACGTGAAGATCCCGATCCTGCTCTGGGCCTCGGCCTACGGCGGCGACGGCGTCACGCCCGACAGCGTGGCGGCGGTCCGCCGCAACCTGCCCGTGGCGCCCGAATGGCGCGTGGCCGAGAAAGCCGAGCACTTCGGCTTCCTTGCGCCGTGCCCGCCAGCGCAGATCGAAGCGAAGTCCGAGATCTGCCGCGATGCGCCCGGCTTCGATCGCACGGCTTTTCATGCGGCCTTCAACGCCGAGGTGACGGCTTTCTTCACCCGCCACCTCGCGCCGACGCCCTGACGAACCTACCCTGCCCGCCGCTGCCCCGCCAGCCGCCGCACCACAGCCACCAGCCGATCGATCTCGTCGAAGGTGTTGTAGAACGCCAGCGACGGCCGCACCGTGGTCTCGACGCCGAAGCGCCGCAGGATCGGCTGCGCGCAGTGGTGGCCGGTGCGCACCGCGATTCCTTCGTCGTTCAGCGCATGGCCCACTTCCTCGGTGGCGTACCCGTCGAGCACGAAGGACATCACGCTGGCCTTGTCGGCCGCCGTGCCGATCAGCCGCACGCCAGGGATCGCGCCGAGCTGCGCCATGCCGTACACCAGCAGGTCATGCTCATAGCGCGCGATGTTCTCGATGCCGACCTTGTTGACGTAGTCGATCGCCGCGCCCAGGCCCACCGCGTCGGCGATGTTGCCGGTGCCGGCCTCGAACTTGTTCGGGATCGGCTGGAACACGGTTTTCTCGAAGGTCACGTCGGCAATCATGTTGCCGCCGCCCTGCCACGGAGGCATGTCTTCGAGCACTTCACGCTTGCCCCAGACCACGCCGATGCCGGTCGGACCGAACACCTTGTGGCCGGAGAAGACGAAGAAATCGGCGCCGATGTCCTGCACGTCCACGCGCATGTGCGATACCGACTGCGCGCCGTCGACCAGCGCCCTGGCACCCGCGCGGTGCGCCAATTCAACGATCTCCTTCACAGGCACCACCGTGCCCAGCGCATTCGACACCTGCGTGACGGCCACGATCTTCGTGCGGTCGTTGAGCAGCTTGCGGTATTCGTCGAGCAGCACCTGGCCCGAATCGTCCACCGGAATCACGCGCAGCTTCGCGCCCTTGGCCGCGGCTAGCTGCTGCCAAGGCACTATGTTGGCGTGATGTTCGAGGTTGGAGACGATGATCTCGTCGCCCTCGCCCACGTGCTGCCCGCCCCAGCTCTTGGCCACGAGGTTGATGGCCTCGGTGGTGCCGCGCACGAAGATCACCTCTTCAACTTCCGGCGCGTTGATGAACTTGCGAACGCGTTCGCGCGCACCTTCATAGGCGTCGGTTGCGCGCGCGGCCAGTTCATGGGCGGCACGATGGATGTTCGAGTTCTCGTGCTCGTAGAAATACGCGATGCGGTCGATGACAGACTGCGGCTTGTGCGTGGTGGCCGCGTTGTCGAACCACACGAGCTGCTTGCCGTTCACCCGCTCCTTGAGGATCGGAAAGTCTCGCCGCACGGCATGGACGTCGAACGGCGGATGCTGGCCGCTGCCCGCCAGTGGCACGGCGTCAGGGCCGCGCGGATCGGGCTTGGCCGGCGTGACGAAGCCGTTGGGCAGGCGCACCGCATCGACGAAATAGAACTGTGCGTCGCGACCGGCGGGCGCCATCGACGGGCTCGGCGGCGAAACCGGCGCAGCCGGTTGCGGCATTTCAAGGCCAGCGAACGGATCGTGAATTGCAATGCCCTGCGTGGCGCCAGCGGAAGGATGCCCGAAGCTGTTGCCCACGAAGTAGAACGGCGACGCTGCCGGCTGCGGTGCCGAAGGCGCATTCACCTGCTGCGGCACGCCCAGCACCGAGCCGCCCGAGCGCGGCTCGAAAGCCGGCGCCACCGACAGCACGCTGTCCGGCACGCCGTTGCCCGCCACCGCATGCGGCAGCAAGGCAGGCGCGCGATTGGCAAGCGACGGCAACTGCGTGGGCGATGCCGGCACCAGGTTGGCGCCCGGAATATGCCCCTGCGGAATCGGGGTGCCCGGCACGCTCGGCCCGAAGCCCGCGGGGCTCACCAGCGGCGAGCCCGGCGGCGCGACGTTGGCGGGAAACTGCGCGCCCGGCACCTCGGAGAACATGGCGCTGGCCATGCGCGCGAGGATGGCCGGGTCGAACGGCGCCTCGCCCGGAATCGATGGAGTGCTGCTCACAGCGGCTTACTTGTAGGTGTCGGGATAGTCGTGGTACTTGCCGATCTCGACGTCGTCGAGCACCGCCAGCGCGTCGGTGGTCAACACCGCGAGCGAGCAGTACAGAGAGATCAGGTAAGACGCGATCGCATGGTTGTTGATGCCCATGAAGCGCACCGACAGCCCCGGACCCTGCTCGCCAGACAGCCCCGGCTGGAAGAGGCCCACCACGCCCTGGCGCTTGTCGCCCACGCGCAGCAGCAGGATCTTGCTCTTGCCGTCGGCCACCGGCACCTTGTTCGACGGAATCAGCGGAATGCCGCGCCAGGTGATGAACTGCGAACCGAACAGGCTCACCGTCGGCGGCGGCGTACCGCGGCGCGTGGCTTCGCGCCCGAAGGCGGCAATGGCCAGCGGGTGCGTGAGGAAGAAGGCGGGCTCCTTCCACACTTTGGTCAGCAGTTCGTCGAGGTCGTCGGGCGTGGGTGCGCCGGTCAGCGGGAAGATGCGCTGCTCTTCCGTCACCTGGGCCAGCAGGCCGTAGTCGGGGTTGTTGATGAGCTCGCTCTCCTGGTTCTCCTTGATCGTCTCGATCGTCAGGCGCAGCTGCTCCTTGATCTGGTCGTGCGGACTGCTGTAGAGGTCGGAGATGCGGGTGTGCACGTCGAGCACGGTGCTCACGGCATTGAGGTAGTGCTCGCGCGGGTTCTCTTCGTAGTCCACGAAGGTGCGCGGCAGCTGGTTTTCTTCTTCGCGCGAGGTGCAGGTGACCTTGATCGACTCGGGGTTCTTGACCTTGTTGACGCGGTAGATGCCCGCCTCCACCGGCACCCATTGCAGCAGGTGCGTCAGCCAGCGCGGGCTGATGGTCTCGAGCTGAGGTACCGTCTTGGTGGCATTGGCTAGCTGTCTTGCGGCGTTGTCGCCAAGGGCGGTCGTACCACCAACTGTTGCGCTCATGGATCAGGGCTCCGTGGGTTGAGGAAAAAGTGGACGCCAGTGTCCGGCGCCCACGGGTTTTCCCTCAACAGGCTATAGCCGCCAAGTTGATCCTTCGCGCAAGGCGCGACTGCTCCAGCTGCTCGCAGCGCATGAGCAGGCCGACCATGTTGATGCCCAGCGCGGTGGCCAGCTTCTGCGCGGTGACGATCGACGGAATGACGCGCCCGCGTTCGATCTCGCCCACGTAGGAGCGGTTCAGATCGGAACGCTCCGCGAGTTCCTCCTGCGACCAGCCCTTGCCCTCGCGCAACTGGCGAATGGTGACGCCGAAGTCTTCGACGAATGCTTTCATGCTGCACCACCTGCCTTGGGCGCGTTCTGCAGGCTGGCCTGCGTGACGCTCGCGCCCGCCGGCACGTCGTCGGTGATCCACACATTGCCGCCGATGACGGCGCCCTTGCCGAGCGTGACGCGCCCGAGGATGGTTGCGCCCGCGTAGATGACCACGTCGTCTTCCACCACCGGATGCCTTGGAAGACCCTTCTGCAGGTTGCCTTCGGCGTCCGTCGGAAAGCGCTTGGCACCGAGCGTGACCGCCTGGTAGAGCCGCACCCGCTTGCCGATGACCGCCGTCTCGCCGATCACCACGCCCGTGCCGTGGTCGATGAAGAAACCCGCGTCGATTTGCGCACCGGGATGGATGTCGATGCCGGTCTGCCCGTGCGCGAGTTCGGCCACGATGCGCGCCAGCAGCGGCAGCCCGAGCTTGTAGAGCTCGTGCGCGAGGCGATGGTGAATCATCGCCAGCACGCCCGGATAGCACAGCAGCACCTCGTCGACGCTACGCGCCGCTGGGTCGCCCTGGTAGGCGGCGAGCACGTCGCTGTCGAGCAGGCGGCGCAGGCCCGGCAAGGCGGTGGCAAAGCGGCGTATGGCGTCGGTGGCCGAGTCGTCGATATCGCTGGCGGGACGCGGCTCGTGGCGCGCGTTGAAGTTCAGCTCCAGCCGCGCCTGCACCAGCAGCGCCTGCAGGGCGGCGTCGAGCGTGTGGCCGACGTAGAAATCCTCGCTCTCATGGCGCAGGTCCGGCGGGCCGAGCCGCATCGGAAAGAGCGCGCCCTTCAGCGACTCGACGATCTGCGCCAGTGCGTCGCGCGACGGAAACTCGCGTGCGCCTGGCTCGCGCGAGCGGCGCTGCGAATCGCGCCATTCGTCGCGCACGCCGTGCAACGCGCGAACGATGTCGCTCACTTCGAAATGGGCCATGTGCAATGTTCTCCCGTGGATGTCTGTCTGTTCGATGCGAGATCAGTCCTGCACCCACGGCAGGCCGTGGAAGCGCCAGCCGTCGGAGCCGCCGCGGTGCTGCTGCGCGTCGATCTCGCCCTCGAAGCCTTCGAGCACGTTGAACACCCGCGTGAAGCCCGCCTTGGCCGCTGCTTCGGCTGCCAGCGCCGATCGCTTGCCGCTGCGGCAAAGCAGCAGCACCACGGCGTCCTTGCCGCCGTCCTTTGCCAGCTTGGCTTCCAGTTCGCGCACGAAGCGCGGATTGCGCGTGAGCGCCGTGCCCGTGGCCCAGGCGACGTGCAGGCTGTCGGGCACATGGCCGACGAACTTGCGCTCCTCGCCGGAGCGCACGTCGACCAGCACCGCCTGGCCACCGCGGACCAGTTCCCAGGCCACCGGCGGCGCCACGCCTCCGGCATAGGGCCAATTGCTTTCGGCGGCCTTGGCGCGCGCCTGTTCAAGTGCTTCGGGCAAGGCGACGAGTTCTTCTTCAACTTCCACTGGCATGCGATGAGGCTCCTGTTGTGCGGTGCATTCGCCCTGATGGCGATAACCACCACTGTAGAAGCCAGGGGCCGAAGCTCAAACAACCGAAAAGTCGGTTCTTAACAACCAGCCGTTGTATAGGCTGGTGCGCGCGATCACGGAATCATGCAGCGTCGAAAAACAAATCATGGCCTTTCACGATCAGCCCGCGCCTTCTTCAGCAGGATTTCCGCCTCGCCAGGTGGGATCCGTCCTTCGGCTTCCATTCGCTTGAGCCTGCGCTCATCAGCGCGATTCAACGCGTCCTTGAGAAGAGCCATCTTGCGTTCTCCGCACGGATGGCATTCGTAAAAACCCAGGGGACTCGCCGTAGATTTCATCTTGGAATCGAACTCTGCGGTGCTGATCCGCCCGGTGGGCTCGATTCCCATCGCGAGGATTTTTCCGTTCTTGAACGTCACAAGCGCTTGCCCTTCACAGCCCGTGGTGTCCATCTTCTCCGGATCGTAGGCTTTCCACGAAATCCTGTGCATATACCTCAGGGCATATAGAACGTCTTCCTCTGTAAGGACGACATCGTCGCAATCCAGAAAGTCCTTGTTTTCCCAAGCGCTTCGGTGTGAAGGATGCGTGACCTCCACCTTCCTGACATAGCCAATGGGGTATCGCCGGTCCGCGGCCTGCGCCGACAAAGAAATTACAGCCACAGCCAGCGCCGCAGCAGTCATGAAAAGTCTTGAGTTGGTCATGGTGCTGGTACCGAGAGATTCCAATCTGCGCCCTGTGCCTCAGTTGGATTTTTTCTGCTGACCACAGGATGACGAAAGACTTCATCCGCAGCAATTTGCATCGAATTTTGAAGCACTCTGACAAGCCACGAAAGCGATTGATTTTGAGCAGCAGTCGGCGTGTCGAATACAGCGTACTTGGCCCGCACCTTTTCGGGAGGCCACGTCAACTCTGTGGGAAGCAGCCTCACACTCGCCGGCAGCCTCGCCCTCCCAACCATCTCGATCCCGACAGCCTCCATATTGCTCGGATACCGGTCCGCAGGCGCCTTGAGCATCTCGATGCGATGCATCTCCGCCGGCCCTACCTTGGGAGGAAAGTCGGACATCTTGCACGTCGGCATCACCAGGCACCTCGCCTTCAACGGCCCCACATGATTCGTCCGCTGATAGATCGCTGCCGTCTGATAGATCGTCCCATCCTTGTCGATGAGAAAGTGCGCGCCGTTGGCACCCGGCTGCCTGTAGCTGTTCAATGAAGACGCCGAAGTATCGGCGTCCGTCTGGTGCACCACGATTCCGGTGATGGCTCCGGTTCTCTTTCCTCTCTCGATCCGGGTGCTGCGAGCGTGCCTGACTCGCGCGTGACTGATCATTCCATGCTCATCGATTTCCACACGCATGCGGTGACTCCCTGAAGATTTCCGTTTGTTTTTTCGACTCTTCGCGAGATGGAGCCGCAAGCCGGTTCAGGGCATGGACCGCGATCTCGCGGCGCATGCTATGGCGGCCCCTTCAAGGCTGATGTGTGGCTTTCAAAGATTCATCGGATTCCTGACATTCAGCACATTCGATTTCGACACGCCTGTAAACCGCCCAAAGCGATTGCAAACAATCACCCCAGAAACAAAAAAACCCGGCGCCATGACAGCGCCGGGTTGTCGCAGATGCCCGAGGGTCCGTCAGAGCTTCGCGATCGAAACCTCGGTCGACTTCACGAGCGCGACCACGTCGGAGCCCACCTTCAATTGCAGCTCGTCGACCGAGCGCGTGGTGATGACCGAAGTGACGATGCCCCAGGCGGTCTCGACATCGACCTCGGAGACGACGTCGCCGCGGATGATTTCGCGGACCTTGCCCTTGAACTGGTTGCGTACGTTGATGGCTTGAATGGACATGATGGGTTCTCTTTCGGGTTGAGGAAATTCGTTGAGGAAAAGCACGGAAAAAGATGAGATGAGGTGGCTGCCGTCAGACGATCTCGGCCACCTCTTCGAACGCCAGCCGGGGGCCGCGCTCGAAGGTGCCGGCGTGGTCGGCCACGCCGAGGTTCACCAGGAAGTTGGCCTTGTAGCGGCCATCGGGGAAGAAGGCCTTGTCGACCAGCTCCGCGTTGAAGCCCGACTGCGGCCCCGCGTCGAGGCCCAACGCGCGCGCCGCCAGGATCAGGTAGGCGCCCTGCAGGCTGCTGTTGCGGAAGGCAGTGGCTTGCGCGGCCTCGGCGCTCTTCTCGAAGAGCGGCTTGGCGTCGTAGGCCGGGAACTGCGCGGGCAGGTGCTCGTAGAAGCGCGTGTCGTGCGCCACGATCACCGTCACGCCGGCAGCCAGCGTCTGCGCGGTGTTGCCAGCAGACACCGCCGGCTTCAGCTTCGCCTTGCCCTCTTCGCTGCGCACGAACACGTAGCGCGCCGGCTGGGCGTTGAAGGCGGTCGGGCCCCACTTCACGAGGTCGTAGAGCTTGTGGATCAGCTCGTCGGTCACCGGCACCGGCTTGAACGCGTGCACGGTGCGGGCCTTGCGGAACAGCTGGTCCAGCGCGGCTTCGGGGATGGATTGCAGTGCGGTCATTTCTTCAAAAAAAAGTCTTTCAGTTCGATGCGGCGGCAAGGGCCTGGTCGAGGTCGGCGATCAGGTCGTCGATGTGCTCGATGCCGACCGACAGGCGCACGGTGTCTTCCGTCACGCCGGCCCTGGCCAGCTCTTCGGACGACAGTTGCCGGTGCGTGGTCGAGGCCGGGTGTGTGGCCAGCGAGCGCACGTCGCCGATGTTCACCAGGCGCGTGAAGAGTTTCAGCGCATCGAGGAACTTCGCGCCGCCCTCGCGGCCCGCGCCGATGCCGAAGGTCAGCACGCCGCTGGAGCGGCCGCCGAAGTACTTCTTCGCCAACAGGTAGTCGGGGTGGTCTTCGAGCGCCGCGTAGTTCACCCAGTTCACGGCCTTGCTCTGTTTCAGGTGTTGCGCCACCGCAAGTGCGTTGCTGCTGATCCGGTCCATGCGCAGCGCCAGCGTCTCGATACCCTGCAGGATCAGGAAGGCGTTGAACGGCGAGATGGCCGCGCCGGTATTGCGCAGCGGCACCACGCGCGCACGGCCGATGTACGCCGCCGGGCCCAGCGCCTCGGTGTAGACCACGCCGTGGTAACTCACGTCGGGCTCGTTCAGCCGCCTGAAGCGTTGCTTGTGCTCGGCCCACGGGAACTTGCCCGAATCGACGATGGCACCGCCGATGCTGGTGCCGTGGCCGCCCAGGTACTTGGTGAGCGAATGCACCACGATGTCGGCGCCGTGCTCGATGGGGCGGCTCAGATACGGCGACGGGACGGTGTTGTCGACGATCAGCGGCACGCCGTGGCGGTGCGCGATCTCGGCAATGGCCGCGATGTCGGTCACGTTGCCCGCCGGGTTGCCCAGCGATTCGACGAACACCGCCTTGGTCCTGTCGTCGAACAGCTTCTCGAAGCTGGACGGATCACGATGGTCCGCGAAGCGCGTGGTGATGCCGAACTGCGGCAGCGTGTGGGCGAACAGGTTGTAGGTACCGCCATACAGCGCCGTGCTGCTGATGATGTTGTCGCCCGCCTCCGCGATGGTCTGGATCGCGTAGGTCACGGCCGCCTGGCCCGAGGCCAGGGCGAGCGCGGCAATGCCGCCTTCGAGCGCCGCCACGCGCTGCTCCAGCACGTCCTGCGTCGGGTTGTTGATGCGGGTGTAGATGTTGCCCGGCACCTTCAGGTCGAACAGGTCCGCGCCGTGCTGCGCGCTGTCGAAGGCATACGCCACCGTCTGGTAGATGGGGGGCGCGACCGCGCGCGTGGTCGGTTCGGGCGAATAGCCGGCGTGCACCGACAGGGTTTCGAATTTCCAGTTCTGCGACATGCGACTACCTTTCAGGATGGGCTGATGGATGAAGAAGCTCAGATCGCCCAGCGCAATGCGTGCGCCGGTGTCGTGAGCCAGCTGGCGTCGGTGCTCTCGGGCGCGGTGTCTTCCGGCTTCTGCAGCACCCTGTCGAGGATTCGTTTCTCGATTGCGGCGAAGGCCGGGTCGCCCTGCGAGCGTGGGCGGGCCAGCGCGATGTTCTCGTCGAGCGCGATGCGGCCGTCCTCGATGAGGATCACGCGGTCGGCCAGCGCCACGGCTTCCTGCACGTCGTGCGTCACCAGCAGCGCGGTGAAGCGGTGGCGCTGCCACAGGTTCTCGATGAGCCGGTGCATCTCGATGCGCGTCAACGCATCCAGCGCGCCCAGCGGCTCGTCCAGCAGCAGCAGGCGCGGGTGGTGCACCAGCGCACGCGCCAGTGCCACGCGCTGCCGCTGGCCGCCCGACAGGCGCGCCGGCCATTCGTTCTCGCGGTCGGCCAGGCCGACCTGCGCGAGCACCTCCTTGCCGCGCGCCTTGGCATCGTTCGACAGGCCCAGCGTCACGTTGTCGAGCACGCGGCGCCACGGCAGGAGGCGCGCCTCCTGGAACATGATGCGGGTGTCGTCGTGCAGGCCGTGCACCTGCTTGCCGTCGGTGTAGAGCCCGCCGGAGGTCGGCTCCTCCAGCCCGGCGATGAGCCGCAGCAGCGTGCTCTTGCCGCAGCCGCTGCGTCCGACGATGGCGATGAACTGGCCGGGCTCGATGGCGAGCCGGGTGTTGCGCAGCACCTCGCGCGCGCCGTAGCGCTTGTGCAGGCCGCGCGCTTCCAGGCGCACGCCGCCGGGAATCGCCGGCGAGGGGGCCTGGGGTTGGATGTCTTTCAGGACGGCACTCATGGGCTTCAGGCTCCGGGTTTGAACAGCGCCACATTCAGCGCATCGATTTTTCTGGGCAGCAGCTTCTCGGCGAAGAAGGCATCGGCGATGCGCTGCTGTTCTGTCAGGCCTTCGGCCACGACCGGCCGCACCGCGTAGCTGCGGCGGGCGTTGGCCTGCTCGATGGTCGCGCCGTCCAGGCCCCACACGGGCGACAGCAGCGCCGCCGCGTCCTTCGGGTTCTGCTTGACCCATTTGCCGGTCTTTTCCAGCTCGGCGTAGACCACGCGCAGCACGTCGGGCCGCGCCTTCGCGAACTTGGTGCTGGCAAGGTAGTAGCGCTGGTAAGACGCGATGCCCGCGCCGTCGGCCAGCACGCGCACCTTCGACTGGCGCTGCGCTGCGGCCAGGAACGGGTCCCACACCACCCATGCGTCGATGGCGCCTTTCTCGAAAGCAGCACGGCCGTCGGCGGGCGTGAGGTAGGCGGGCTCGATGTCCCTGAACGACAGGCCGGCCTTGTCGAGCGCGGCGATCAGCAGGTAGTGCGCGCCGGCTGCCTTCGCGAAGCCGACCTTCCTGCCCTTGAGATCGGCCACGGTCCTGATCGGCGAGTCTTCGCGCACCACGATGGCCTGCGCGGCGGGCGACGGCGCCTCCTGCGCGATGAAAGTCAGCTCGGCGCCGGCCGCCTGTGCGAACACCGGCACTGTGTCGGCCACGTCGGCGCTGATGTCGAGGTTGTCGAGGTTCAGCGCCTCCAGCAGCGGCAGGCCGCTGGTGAACTCGTGCCAGCTCAGCGTGGCGTTGAGCGGCGCCAGTTGCTTTTCGAGCACGCCCTGTGCCTTCAGCACGGCGATCAGCGTGGAAGACTTCTGGTAGCCCAGCCGCACGGTCACGGGCCGCGCGGCCAAGCCCTGCGCGAGCACCGCGCCCGAGCCCAGCGCGGCCAGGGTCGCAATGGCCGTGCGGCGCGAGATGTCGGATGAATGCGTCGTCATGCCACTGCCCTCACTTCGCCTTGCGCTGGTAGCCGGGATGCCACCGCAGCCACCATTGCTCCAGTCCGCGCGCGAACAGGTCGGCCAGCTTGCCGAGCAGCGCGTACAGCAGGATGCCCACCAGCACGATGTCGGTCTGCAGGAACTCGCGGGCGTTCATCGTGAGGTAGCCGATGCCGGCCTGCGCCGAGATGGTTTCGGCCACGATCAGGATCACCCACATCAGCCCCAGCGAGAAGCGCAGCCCCACGAGGATGGACGACAGCGCGCCCGGCAGGATCACCTCGCGGTACAGCTGCCAGCGCGACAGGCCGTAGGTGCGGCCCATCTCGATCAGCTGCGGATCGACGTTGCGGATGCCGTGGAAGGTGTTCAGGTAGATCGGGAAGAACACCGACACAGAGATCAAAAACAGCTTGGCCGATTCGTCGATGCCGAACCACAGGATCACCAGCGGAATCAACGCCAGCGCGGGAATGTTGCGCACCATCTGGATGGTGGAGTCGAGCAGCGTCTCGGCGAACTTCACCGAACCGGTGAGCAGGCCGAGCGCCAGCCCCGCCCCGCCACCGATGGCCAGCCCCGCCAGCGCACGCCCGGCACTCACCTTCACATGCGTCCACAGCTCGCCCGACACCGTGAGGTTCCACGCGGCCTTGACCACATCGACCGGTGCCGGCAGCACGCGCGTGCTGAGCCAGCCCAGCGACGACGCGATCTGCCAGAACACGATGAGCCCCACGGGCACGAGCCACGGCACCAGCCGCTTCGCGACATTGACCGCGAAGGACTTGAGCACGCTGCCCTCGCTTTCGGCCGGCGCGACGGCCGGCAGTTCCTGAACTTGTTCCGTCATGGCATGCGGTCCTTCTAGCTTTGGGAAACGAGGCGCGAGGGGGCGTCGAGGTTGGCGACGACCTCGCCGAACGGGCCGCTGAGCGAGCCGCCCGCCAGCTGCGTCTTCGCCTTGCGCGATAGCAGCGGGAACACCAGCTCGGCGAAGCGGTACGCCTCCTCCAGGTGCGGGTAGCCCGAGAGAATGAACTTGTCGAGGCCGAGCGCCGCGTATTCCTCGATGCGCGCGGCGACGGTCTTCGCATCGCCCACCAGTGCGGTGCCTGCTCCGCCGCGCACCAGGCCCACGCCGGCCCAGAGGTTCGGCGCGATCTCCAGGTCGGCGCGCGAGCGCTTCGCGCCGCCCGCATGCAGCGCGGCCATGCGGCGCTGGCCTTCGGAGTCCATGCGCGCAAAAGCGGCCTGTGCGCGGATCACGGTCTCGTCGTCCACGCGGCTGATGAGTTCCTCCGCGGCTTTCCAGGCGGCGTCTTCGGTCTCGCGCACGATCACGTGCAGGCGAATGCCGAACTCCACCTTGCGGCCCTTGCGCTCGGCGCGCGCGCGCACGTCGGCAATCTTCTTGGCGACTTCCGCGGGCGGCTCGCCCCAGGTGAGGTAGGCATCGACCTGCTCCGCCGCAAGATCGTGCGCCGCGGCCGACGAACCGCCGAACCACACGGGCGGATACGGCTTCTGCACCGGCGGGTACAGCAGCTTGGCGCCCTTCACGCTCAGGTGCTTGCCTTCGTAGTCGAAGGACTGCCCTTCATGGCTGCGCGCGATGATCTCGCGCCAGATGCGGATGAATTCGGCCGACTGCTCGTAGCGCGCGGCATGGTCGAGATAGACACCGTCGCCCTCCAGCTCGGCCCGGTCGCCGCCCGTCACCAGGTTCACCAGCAGGCGGCCGCCCGAGAGCCGGTCGAAGGTCGCGGCCATGCGCGCGGCCAGGCTGGGCTGGTGCAGGCCCGGGCGCACCGCCACCAGGAACTTGAGCTTCCTGGTCGCGCCGATCAGGCTCGACGCGATGACCCACGGGTCTTCGCACGAACGGCCCGTGGGAATGAGCACGCCCTCGTAGCCGAGGTTGTCGGCCGCGCCGGCAATCTGCTGCAGGTAGGCCAGGTCGATGGGGCGCGCGCCTTCGCTCGTGCCCAGGTAGCGGCTGTCGCCGTGCGTGGGGAGGAACCAGAAAATCTGCATCACGCGACTCCGGCGCCGGCTGCTTCGAGCACGTTGATCTTCTTGGGGATCAGCTTCAGCGCGAAGAAGGTGTCGGCGATCTGTTGCTGCTCGGCGAGGATGGCCTTGGTGATGGCTGCGGTGCCGTAGTCCACGCGGCCCACGGAGAGATCGGCCACCGGTCTCGGCAGGCCCCAGAGCGTGGCGAGCTCGCCCGCGTAGTCGCCCTTGTTGGCTGCGCCCCAGACGTCGATCTTGTTGATCTCCTCGACCGCGATGGCCAGCACGTCGGCGTTCCTGGCCACGTAGTCGAGCGACGAGAAGTAGTACCCGCGGTTGCCCACCACGCCGGTGGCGTCAGCCAGGATGCGCGCGTCGAGCGACTTCTCGGCCGCGGCCAGGAACGGGTCCCAGATGACCCAGGCGTCGACCGAACCCTTCTCGAAGGCGGCGCGCGCGTCGGCCGGCGGCAGGTAGACCAGGTTCAGGTCGGCATACGGCAGGCCGTGCTTCTCGAACAGCTTGACGATGAAGTAGTGGACGTTCGAGCCCTTGTTGAGCGCGATCTTCTTGCCCTTCAGGTCGGCCACGGTCTTGATGGCCGAGCCCTTGGGCACGAGCACCGCCTCGGCCTTCGGACGCGGCACGGTCGCAGCCACATAGGCCAGCGGCGCGCCGGCAGCCTGCGCGAAGATGGGGGGCGCCTCGCCCACGTCGCCGAAGTCGATCGAGCCGACGTTCAATGCTTCGAGCTGCACGGGACCGGCGGTGAACTCGGTCCACTTCACGGTCACGCCCAGCGGCGCCAGACGCTTCTCGAGCGTTCCGCGGCCCTTGAGGACGCTCAGCGGCCCTTTCTGGTTGCCGATGCGGAGCTGGCGCGCGGGCGCCTGGGCCAGCGCGGCGAAAGACGGCAGCACGGCGGCGACGGCAACGCCCTGGATGAGCCGGCGGCGGGGTGTGGAAATCAATGTCATGGCAATGCCTGGATGTGGTTGAGCCGCGTGCTCACGCGGCGGCGATGAAACTCACGATCAGCGCGATGGCGCTGACGACGATGACGCTGGCAGCCAGATCGCCCAGCGCGTGCCAGAGGGAGCGCGGCGAGGCATCGAGCACGGAGTCTTCGGTGGCAACGGGGTTCATGCGTGGATTCCTTGGTGTTGCAAAACGTCGGGCAAAAGCTGTCCCGCGCCGCGCACAGGCGGTTCTCAAAAAGCGGGATCAGGGATGAGGTCGGAAGAGCCGGGCTCGCGCGGAGCCCCGGCTTCAGACGCTACATCGCACGCGCGAGAAAGGCACCGGCTCGAAGCCGTGGGTTGGCGGCAGCTTCAGGCCTTCGGTGGCAAGCACTTCGACGGCTTCGTTGAGCCGCTCGGCCAGGTCGTGGTGCACCTGGTAGGCGTTCTCGGGCGTCAGCGTGATCTGCGAATCGCTGGCGTACACGCCCGGCAGGATGTGGCGCGCCGACAGCGACTGCAGCACGGGCCGCAGGGCGTAGTCGAGCGCGAGCATGTGGTGCGGGCTGCCGCCGGTGGCCAGCGGAAGCACCGTCTTGCCCTTGAGGGCGTTCTGCGAAAGCAGATCGAGAAAGACCTTGAGCACGCCGCTGTAGGCGGCCTTGTAGACCGGCGTGGCCACCACGACCACGCGGGCCTCCGCCACCTTGGCGATCGCGTTGACGATGGCCGGATGGTTCCACTCGGCCAGCAGCAGCGCCTGCGCCGGCAGGTCGCGAATGGCGAGCCGCTCGATCCGCGCATGGCGCTGGGCCAGCCGCTCACCCACCGCTTCGAGCAAGGCGGTGGAACGGGACGGGGCCGAAGGGCTGCCGGCAATCAGGAGAACGGACACAAGAGACTTTCGTTCGGTAAAGAGGAGCGAGGAGCGCGAATGCCTGGGGGCCGCCGCGCACGGCCGCCCGAAGCGGCCGGCCCGCCCCCGGCATGGGGGTGGGCGAAGCGACACGAAGTGCGCGCAGCCTGGGGGGTTACTTCTGCTTCGGGGCGTAGATCTGGTCGAAGGAGCCGCCGTCGGCGAAGTGCTCCTTGTCCGCCTTCGCCCAACCGCCGAAGGCCTGGTCGATGGTCACCAGCGTGAGCTTGGGGAACTGCTTGTCATACTTGGCCTTGGCCTTGTCCGATGTCGGGCGGTAGAAGTTGCGCCCGGCAATGTCCTGGCCTTCGTCCGAGTACAGGTACTTCAGGTATTCCTCGGCCACGGCACGCGTGCCCTTCTTGTCGACGACCTTGTCGACCACCGCCACGCTGGGCTCGGCCAGGATGGAGATGGAAGGCACCACGATCTCGAACTTCTCGGGGCCGAATTCCTTCAGCGCCAGGAAGGCTTCGTTCTCCCAGGCCAGCAGCACGTCGCCCACGCCGCGCTGCACGAAGGTGATGGTCGCGCCGCGCGCGCCGGTGTCGAGCACCGGCACGTTCTTGAACAGGTTGCCGATGTATTCCTTGGCCTTCGCATCCCCACCGTACTTGCGCTTGGCGAATTCCCACGCGGCCAGGTAGTTCCAGCGGGCGCCGCCCGAGGTCTTGGGGTTGGGGGTGATCACCTGCACGCCGGGCTTGACCAGGTCGTCCCAGTCCTTCAGGCCCTTGGGGTTGCCCTTCTTCACCAGGAACACGATGGTCGAGGTGTACGGCGCCGAGTTGTGCGGCAGGCGCTTCTGCCAGTCTGGCTTGACGAGGCCGCCGTGCGTGACGAGCGCGTCGATGTCGCCGCCCAGGGCCAGCGTGGCCACGTCGGCGTCGATACCGTCGATGATCGAGCGGGCCTGCTTGCCCGAGCCGCCGTGCGACTGCTTGACCGTGACGTCCTGGCCGGTCTTGCCCTTCCAGTACTTGGCGAAGGCCTGGTTGTAGTCCACGTACAGCTCGCGGGTCGGGTCATAGGACACGTTCAGCAGCGTCACGGTACCCGCGCCGCCTTGGGCGAACGTCGGCAATGCCGACAGGGCCATGGCACCGGCCACGCCGGCACCCAGGGAAAGCTTGATAAAGTCGCGGCGAAGGCTCATGGTGTCTTGCTCTAAAAAGGCATATCAATGAAGCTGCGTATTCTCAATACGACATATAGAAACTGGAACGACCAAGTTTTCAGTTCTAAATAGCTAAATCAACTAAGCAACCGCTTTCCCCACCAGAGGCAACAGAAATGGCACGCATGGTTCAGTGCATCAAGCTCGGCAAAGAGGCCGAAGGGCTCGACTTCCCGCCCTATCCCGGAGAACTGGGCAAGCGCCTGTGGGAGAACGTCAGCAAGGAGGCCTGGGCCGCCTGGCTGAAGCAGCAGACGATGCTGGTCAATGAAAACCGGCTGAACCTGGCCGACCTGCGCGCCCGCCAGTACCTGGCGCGCCAGATGGAAAAGCACTTCTTCGGCGAAGGCGCCGACGTGGCGCAAGGCTACGTACCCCCGTCAAACTGACCCCCAGTCTTCGCGCACTTCGTGTCGCTTCGCCAACCCCCTTTCAGGGGGCGGCACCAGCGGCCCGGCAAAGCCGGTTCCGCGGTACCCCTGGTGAAGAGGCCCTCTGGATCGTTCCGTCATGGCTGAACCAGTGACTTGGCGCGCCGACGGCGTGCCGCGCA
Organism: Variovorax sp. PMC12; assembly: GCF_003019815.1. NCBI lineage: Bacteria > Pseudomonadati > Pseudomonadota > Betaproteobacteria > Burkholderiales > Comamonadaceae > Variovorax > Variovorax sp. PMC12. The sequence continues at coordinate 901,590 of NZ_CP027773.1, read as the reverse complement.
GCGAACGCTTCGACGACATCTATCACACCGAAACCGGCGCACTGGCGCAATCGCGCCATGTGTTCCTGGGCGGTTGCGGCCTGCCCGAGGCTTGGGCCGGACAGCCGCAATGGCTGGTTCTCGAAACCGGCTTCGGGCTTGGCCTCAATTTCCTGACAACCTGGCAGGCGTGGCGCGCGGATCCCGAGCGGCCGCGCATGCTGCACTTCGTCTCTATCGAGGCGCATCCGGTCTCGTCCGGCGACCTGCTGCGCGCGGCCGGGGCCTACCCCGAGCTTGCTGCGCTGGCCGGCGAACTGGCCGCGCAATGGCACGGGCTGCTGCCCGGCTTCCACCGCCTGGCCTTCGACGATGGCCGGGTGCTGCTCACGCTGTGCATCGGCGACGTGCAGCCGATGCTGCGCGCGCAGCGCTTCGACGCCGACAGCATCTTTCTTGATGGCTTCAGCCCGCAGCAGAACCCCGGCATGTGGTCGGCGGACACGCTGAAGGCCGTGTCGCGCTTCGCACGGCAAGACACCCGCATCGCCACCTGGACCATCGCGCGGGCGATCCGCGATGCGCTGGCCCAATACGGCTTCACGGTCGAGAAACACCAGGGCCTGCCACCCAAGCGAGACTGCCTGCGCGGCGTGTTCGCACCCGCCTGGACGGTGCGCCGGCGCGAACCCGTGCCCGAGCGCATCGGGGCGCCGGGGCGCTGCGCCGTCGTCGGCGCCGGCCTGGCCGGTGCGGCGGTGGCGGCGAGCCTGGCGCGGCGCGGCTGGCGGGTCACCGTGCTCGACGCGGCCGACTGGCCAGCCTCCGGTGCGTCGGGGCTGCCCGTGGGCATGCTCGCGCCGCATGTGTCGCCGGACGACGCGCTGCTGTCGCGGCTCACGCGCGCCGGCATCCGCGTCACCTGGACGGAACTCGAGAGGCTGCTGGAAGAAGGCCGCGACTGGCGCGCCAGCGGCGTGCTCGAGCGCCGGCCTGACGGCGACGTGCGCGTGCCTGCCGGCTGGAGCGCCAGCGGCCCCAACGAGTCCTGGCCCGCGAACGACGGGCAACTGGCCACTGTCGGCCTGCCCGGCGACACCGCCGCGCTCTGGCATGGGCAGGCGGCGTGGGTGCGGCCGCACCGGCTGATCGCAGCCTGGCTGCGCCAGCCGGGCGTCGAATTCCGCGGCGGTTGCCGTGTGGCGCGGGTGGAGCGGGAGCCTGGCGGACCCTGGCAGTTGCATGACCCGGCCGGCCAGCTGCTGGCCGAGGCGGACCGCGTGGTCGTCTGCGCCGGCCATGAATCAGGCCGCTTCGCACCCGCCCTTCCGCTGCAGCCGGTGCGCGGCCAGGTCGCCTGGGGGCCCATGCCCGATGGCGCCGCGTTGCCCGCAACCCCGATCAACGGCGATGGCCACCTGATCGCCCATGTACCCAACGGCGCCGGCGCCCCGATCTGGCTGGCCGGTGCGACCTTCGACCGCGACAGCACCGACCTCGCAGCGACAGCGGCCGACGCCGATGCGAACCGCGAACGGCTGAGCCGGTTGCATCCCGCTTCCGCCGCAGCGCTGGCGCCGTCGTTCTTGAGCGGCGATGTCGAAAGCTGGGTGGGCATCCGCTGCGCCTCAGGCGACCGCCGCCCGCTGGTCGGCCCGCTCGACGGCTCCGCCACGGGCCTCTGGGCCTGCACCGCACTGGGCTCGCGCGGCCTCAGCTTCGCGGCGCTGTGCGCCGAACTGCTGGCCGCGCAGTGGCATGCCGAGCCGCTGCCACTGCCAGCCACGCTGGCCAAGGCGCTGGGCACCCGGCGCCTCTGAGGCGCGCCCGTTCGGGCAGGTCGTCAGCCGGGGCGCCGCGAAGGCGCCAGCATGTGGTCGATGCGGGTGTCGCCGTAGTTGCGCAGCACCTCGGAAATCACGACCTTGTACCCGTCGAGCCAGTTCGCCTGCGCCGCCTTCGCTTGCTGGTGCACGGGGTGGCGGATCAGCGCCTGCAGGCTGTCCAGCGAGTCCCAGTAGTAGACGTTCGACACCAGCCCGTTGCCGGGGTTCTCCCACGTCTCCTCGCCCAGGTAGCCGGGCAGCGATTTCGCCGCGGCGGCGATGGTCTGGTCGAGGCGGTGGAACTCGTCGTCGAACTGCTTCTTGGCAAAGATGAAGGTGGCGGAGTACATGGCGGAATCGAAACCTCCCGGGAAAGTCGGCAAAAGCCCGGCCCTGTGCAGGCCGAACGGGGGCCGATTCTGCGGCATGGGTACTGCAATCAACCAACCGCCCGTCATTCGAACGCGTGAGAATGCACCGCATGGCCACCCAATACGACATCAAGCACACCACCGTCTACCGCTACAACAAGCCGGTCACTTTCGGTCTGCACCGCGTGATGTTCCGCCCGCGCGACAGCCATGACCTGCGCGTGCTGGCCACCGACCTGCAGGTGAGCCCGGAGGCCTTCACCCGACTCATCCAGGACCCGCACTCCAATTCCGTCGCGCTGGTGCAGCCGATGGGCGAGGCAACCGAGCTGCGCATCGTGTGCTCGTTCACCATCGAGCATGTGCCCGCCCAGCAGGACCAGCTGGCGCTCGACCCCGCCGCCGAATTCCTGCCCTTCGCCTATACGGTGCAGGAGCGCCTGGACCTCGAGCACTACCTGCGCCCGCACCACGACGACGACACGCAGGGCACGCTGATCCGCTGGGCCCACCAGTTCCTGCACACCGACAAGCCCAACAGCACGCGCGAGGTGCTTGCGCGCATGAACGCGCACATCGGCCAGAGCCTCGAATACAAGGCGCGCGACGAAGAAGGCACCCAGACGCCGCTCGCCACCCTGGCGCTGGGCAGCGGCAGCTGCCGCGACTACGCGCTGCTGATGATGGAAGCGGCGCGTCGCCTGGGCATCGCCACGCGCTTCGTCTCCGGCTACATCTACGACGCCGCGCTCGACACCGCGGCGCAGGCCAAGGGCGATTCGATGACCGGCGCCGGCACCACGCATGCGTGGCTGCAGGCCTACCTGCCGGGCATCGGCTGGATGGCCTTCGACCCGACCAACAACCTGATGGGCAGCGGCCAGCTGATCCGCGTCGGCGTCACGCGCGATCCGGCGCAGGCGGCGCCGATCTCCGGCAGCTGGTACGGCGATGCCGAGGCCTACGAAGGCCTAGAGGCGACGGTGGTGGTCACGCGCCGCAAGAACTGAGGCGCGCCCCCGCCGATCGACGGCTGCTGTCGCGCAGGCGATAGCCGTTGCGGGAAACCCCGCAGCGCCACATTCCCCAACACCTCTACGCTGCGCCGCCGGCCAGCGAAATAGCACGATCGTTCTGAACGATCGCGGGTGCAGCGCCGCGCCGGTCATTTCTTCCCAAGAACTCACAAGAACGGAGAGAGACACCCCATGCATTCAGCACGCCTGACACTTCTTGCACTGGCAGCCAGCCTCGCGGTCGCATCCTGCGGCGGTGGAGGCGGCGGCGGCAACAGCCTCGGCTTCATTCCCGCGCCCACGCCCGCACCCGCGCCTGCCGCACCGCCGCCTCCCGCGCCGCCCCCCGCTCCCGTCGCCGAAGAAACCCGCCTGCAGGACAGCCGCAATTCGTTCGCGCCGGCGGACCCCTCGGCCACCACCTTCGCCGCGCTCGCGGCGGACGGCAGCGACACGGTCGACAACAGCACGACCAGCCGCTGGGCCGGCATGCTGGGTGGCGCCCAGTACAACGTCGAAGTGCCCGCCAACTGGAACGGCCAGCTCGTGATGTATGCGCACGGCTATGCGGGCGAAGGCAACCTGCTGCAAGCCGGCACGCCCACCATCCGCCGCTACCTGATCCAGAACGGCTACGCCTGGGCCGCCTCCAGCTACAGCAAGAACTACTACGACGTGCGCGCCGGCGTGGAAGACACCAACGCCCTCGCCCTGCAGTTCAACGCCATCGCCAAGGCCCGCGGCCGCAACCTGGCCGCGCCGTCGAAGATATTCATCACCGGCCATTCGATGGGCGGCCACATCACGGCGGCTGCCATCGAGGACGAAACCTACGCCACGGCCAACCACAAGGTGAAGTACAACGGCGCGGTGCCGATGTGCGGCGTGGTGGGCGACACGGAGCTGTTCGACTACTTTGCCGCCGCGCAGGTGACCGCGCAGGCGCTGGCAGGGAAAGCGAGCTATCCGACACCCAAATGGGCTGACATCGCGGCGCAGGTCACCCCGGCGCTCTTCTCCACCTTCTCGGCCACGGCCATCGCGCCCAACGGCACTGTCGGAAACCAGTACGCCTCGGTGCTCGAGAACCTGACCGGCGGACCGCGGCCCCTGTTCAACTTCTCCCTGCAGAACGGCCGCTCGTTCCAGGCGGTGTGGGGCGTGTTCGGCAGTGACGGCACGGTCAACGGCATCCTCAACAAGAGCACGCTGGACACCAACCGCTTCGTCTACAAGATCGACGGCGACACCACCGCATCGGACGAACTCAACGCGCTCGCTCAAAAGCTCACGGCCGCACCGGACGCAAACCGCCTGCGCACCGACGGCCTGCGCTGGATTCCCAAGGTCAACGGCGAGTTCAAGATCCCGGTGGTCACGCTGCACACGCTTGGGGACATGTACGTGCCCTTCAGCATGGAACAGATCTACAACAGGCGCGTGGCGGCCAAGGGCAACAGCCAGTGGCTGGTGCAGCGCGCCATCCGCGGCATCACCCATTGCGACTTCACCATCAAGGAGCAGGAGGAAGCCTTCGCCGCCATGATCGGCTGGGAAAAGGACAACAACGCGAAGCCCGCCGGCGACGACGTTCTGACCCCTTCCACGATCAAGGATTCGAGGTACGGCTGCAACTTCACCCGCAACGCGGTTAGCGTGGACGATGGCTCGAGCACGATCAACGTGCGCCCGCTCCTGCCGTCCTGCTCGCCACCGATCTGATCTGAGTTCAGCGCGCCCTAGTTGCGCCGTGCCGCGCGATACGCCCTGACCGCCGGCACCGCCGTGGCGGGGCTGTCGGCAAAGAGGCCGTCGATGCCTGCGTCAAGGAAGGCCTTGATCTCGCCGGCGGTGTCGCCGTATGCGGTCGGATCGGTCTTCGGCTCTTTCTTGAGGCTGTCCGGCAGGAAGTTGTTCTCCGGGCGGATCGTCCAGACATGGACAAGCAGCTTCCTGTCGTGCGCGTCCTTCACGAGCGTGGTCGGTGCGCCGAGCTTGCCGTCAGCCACCGGGATCACGCGCGCCTTGGCCACGCCGATGCCCTGCGCGTAGGTCGCGATCTCCGCCAAGCCTTCGGGTTTCACGAGATCGGCGTAGGTGCGCTTGTCGCTCAGGGCCACGAGGTCGTAGGGCGCGCCCTGCCCGTCGATGAGCTGGACGATCTTCACCGTGCTCTTCAGGCGGATGTCCTTCAGGTTGCCGGTTTCGAAGGACTGCACGAACACTGGTGCCTCGGCCTTGTTCAGGTCGTGCTTCTGCAGCGTGTCGATCAGCTTCTTCTCCAGCGGCAGGCCAATCGAGCGGAAGTAGGTCGGGTGCTTGGTCTCGGGGTAGACGCCGATCACGCGGCCCTTGGCCACCGACTGCGACTTGGCGAGCTGGATCACTTCGTCGAGCGTGGGCACCTGGAACTGGTCGTTGTACGACACGTTCGCCGGGCGCAGCTTCGGAATGCGCTCACGGGCCTTGAGCTCCTTCAGCTCGGCCAGCGTGAAGTCCTCGGTGAACCAGCCGGTGACCGAGGTACCGTCGATCACCTTGGTGGTCATGCGGCTGGCGAACTTAGGCACGTCGGCCACGTTGGTGGTGGCCTCGACGAGGTTTCCGTCCTTGACGATGGCAATGGCGTTCTCGTGGCGGGCAACGAGTTCGCCGTCCTTGGTGGGCACGAGGTCAGGCTCGATGAAGTCGGCTCCGTCGTCGATGGCCTGCTGGTATGAAGCCAATGTGTGCTCGGGCCGAAGCGCCGATGCACCGCGATGCCCGATGACGAGCGGGGGTGCCGCCTCCACGGGCGCCGGGGCCGGCGCAGGCGCAGGCGCGGGAGCCGCCGGCGGAGGTGAAGCCGGCAGGAGCAGTGGCATCGGCCCCGCGTCGCCACTGCCGCCGCCACACGCCGCCATGAACGCGCAGGCACCAGCCGCCAGCACGGCCCTCGAAAAATCAAGCAATTGCATTTAAATTCCTCCCTTTTGTTCACATCGATGTAAATTGACACGTCTTTTGCCGTCAAACGGATTGGCAGAAGGCGCGCCGGATCATCGTGGGAGGAAATGTCGGTCGCGTGACATTGGCAGCGAGATGAAGGGCGCCAGGTCAGCCGCGCGCGGCCAGCTTCGCTTCGAGTTCCGCGATGCGGGCCCGGGCCTCGTCGCCTTCCGGAATATCCCGCCCGCTGTCGCGCCACGCGACGGCGCTCTTGAAGCCTTCTGCCTCTGCCTGCCGTCGAAACCACATGCCCTCCGGGTTGTGGCGCGTGATGCCGTCGAACACGGTGGCGAACATCTGGCTCTGTTCCAGCCCCATCGAATGCCAGACCTGGTTGACCACCAGCTTGTGCATCATCAGGTGCGAACGCGGCACGCCCGCGATGCGAAGGGCCAGCTTCAGCGTGGCCTGGTCGAGCCGGTCGGCGGGCACGGAGAAGTTCGCCAGGCCCCATTCGGCCGCCTGCTTTCCGTCGATGGTGTCGCCGGTGAACATGAGCTGCTTGGCGCGCATGGCGCCGAGCCGATAGGTCCACATGGCGGTGGTCGGGCAGCCCCACACGCGCGTGGGCATGTAGCCGATGCGTGCGTCGTCGGCCATGGCGAGCAGGTCGCAGCACAGCGCGATGTCGCTGCCGCCGGCCACTGCGTAGCCGTGCACCTTGGCGATGGTGGGCTTGCGGCTGCGCCAGAGAGCCATGAAGTCGTCGGTGTTGCCCTTCATGGCGGCGTAGTCCAGCATCGGGTCCCACGGCGTCTTCTCCTGCCGGCAGGGGTGGTCGCCCTGCCCTTCGCGGCCTTGGCCCTCGGCGTAGTCGCCAAGGTCGTAGCCGGCGCAGAAGGCGCGGCCCGCGCCCTCGACCACGATGACGTGCACCTCGTCGTCGGCCTCGGCCCACTCGACCGCACGGCGGATTTCCGAGGGCGTGGTCTCGCCGATGGCGTTGAGCTTTTCGGGGCGGTTCAGCACGAGGCGCGCGATGCGCGGGTGCTGCGGATCCTTGTCGATCAGGACGGTGTCGAAAACTGGCATGGTCTCTTGTCTCCTGTGTGTTGGAACGGGTCGCGCCACGCTTGTAGCATCGCCCCCCACCACAGGCAAACCGCCGATCAGGCCCCTGCCGCGCTCCCCGCACCGCCCAGCTGGAAGCGGAACACGGCCCCCTTGTCGGGCTGCTGCACCAGCCGGATGTCGCTGTCGTGCAGTTGCAGGATGCGCTTGACGATCACCAGGCCCAGCCCGCCGCTGCTGGCGCTGTCGGTGCGCGAGCCGCTCATGAACACCGGGCGCATGAAGAGCGACTTCTGCAGCTCGCCCGGAATGCCCGGGCCCGTGTCGCTCACCTGCACCGTCACGCCGGCGTTCTCCGGGCGCAGCTGCACCACGATCTCGCCGCCCGCCGGCGTGTGGCGGATGGCGTTGTCGAGCAGGTTGGTCAGCACCCGCTCGATCATTCCCAGGTCGGCAGACACCACCGGCAGGCCCGGCGCGATGTCGGGCTTCAGCCGCTGGTGGCGCGCCTCGGCCGCCAGTTCGAACTTCTGGAACACGTCCTGCACCAGGTCGGCCAGCGCGAAGTTTTCTTTCTCGGGCTTGACCACGCCGTACTCGAGCCGGGCCAGCTCGAACACTTCCTGCGCGAGGCGGCCGACCTTGCGGCTCTGGCCGAGCGCGATTTCCAGATAGCGCCGGCGCTCTTCCTCGCTGAGCGTGCCGGCCTTGAGCAGCAGGGTTTCGAGGTAGCCGTGCAGCGACGTGAGCGGCGTGCGCAGGTCGTGCGAGATGTTGGCGAACAGTTCGCGGCGCTGCTGGTCCTGCAGCGTGAGCTCGCGCCATTGCTCGGCGATGCGCCGCGTCATCTGCGTGAAGGCCTGGCCCAGCTGTGCGATTTCGTCGGTGCCCCGGGACAGGCGTTCCAGCGTGGGCGTCTCGCGCTCCAGCGAGGCGATGCCCTCGGTCTCGAAGCGCTTCACCGCCGCCGTCAGCTCGCGCAGCGGCCGGGTGATGAGCCGAAAGGCCGCAAGCCCCGCCAGCAGCCCGAGCAGCGCCACCAGCCCCATCGACCACAGCGTGGTGCGCAGCACGTTGTCGGTTGCCACGTTGGCGACCAGCGCATCGTGGTCCTCGCCCTGCAGCACCACGTAGACGTAGCCCGCGTCACGCCCGTCCATGCGCAGCGGCGCGGCGCTGAAAACCTTGGAAGCGGTGAGACTGCGCGGGTCGTCCCCGCCGATGGGCAGCGGCGCGCCTGCGAGCAGCTTGCGAATCGGCTCCAGCCCGACCGTGTCGCGCTTCAGGTGCCCCTGCGGCGCCGCCTGTGCCTTGATGCGGCCGTCCAGGCCCAGCAGGTAGACCTCCACGCTCGGATTGACGGCCATCAGCTTGTCGAACAGGTCTTTCACCGCCTCCTGGTTGAGTCCGCCGGGCTTCATGAGCTCGGAGTTCCCGGCGATGTGCGCCGCCAGGCCGAGCGACAGCCGCTGCACGACCTCCTGCTCGTGAATGCCGTTGGAGCGCATCTGCAGCCACGCCGAGGCGCCGCAGCACACCAGCAGCAGCACCGCGAAGACGGCAGAGAGCCGCCGCGACAGCGTGCTCCAGGCCGTCATGCCGAGTCCTCCCCGTTGGCGGCAGGCGACAGCTTGTAGCCCCGTCCCCACACCGTGAGGATGCGCCGCGGCTGCGCCGGGTCGGCCTCGACCTTGATTCGCAGCCGGTTGATGTGGGTGTTGACGGTGTGCTCGTAGCCGTCGTGCTGGTAGCCCCAGACCTGGTTGAGCAAGTCGAGCCGCGAGAACACCTTGCCGGGGTTGCGAGCGAAGAAGTACAGCAGATCGAACTCGCGCGGCGTGAGTTCGATGAGCCTGCCGTCCACCCGCACTTCGCGCGCCAACGGCTCGATGTCGAGGTTGCCCAGCGTGAGGCTGCCCGACTCCATGCGCGCGTTGCGGGCCAGCGCGTCGGTGCGCCGCAGCAGCGCCTTCACCCGCGCCACCAGCTCCAGCACCGAGAAGGGCTTGGCCAGGTAGTCGTCGGCGCCCAGTTCCAGCCCGAGGATGCGGTGCACCTCGCTGGAACGGGCGCTGATGATGATGATCGGCGTGTAGCGCGTCATGGCGCGGGCACGGCGGCAGATTTCGAGGCCGTCGATGCCGGGCAGCATCAGGTCGAGCACCAGCGCGTCCCAGTTGCCGCGCTCCAGCTCGCGCAGGCCGGCATGGCCGTCGGCGGCGTGCTCGACCGCATAGCCCTCGTCGCGCAGGTGCATGCGCAGAAGTTCGGCAATGTGGGCGTCGTCCTCGACGATCAGCACGCGCTTGGCTGTATCCATGGGGTGGCATTCTCCCGCGATACGCGGTCTGGAGTTATCACGATTAATTGAAGTTTGCGTGATGAATCGGCCATGGGGTGCGCCAAACAATCCGCTCCATGAACAGCACAGCCATCGCTCCTCCCGCCGCCCAGGCCCCCGAGGCGGATCGCCGCCCCATCCATCCGCTGTGGATGCGCGTCACGCACTGGCTCAATGCACTGGCGGTGCTGGTGCTGGTGACGAGCGGCTGGCGCATCTACGACGCGTCGCCCTTCTTCCCGTTCACCATTCCCACCGTGGTCACGCTCGGCGGCTGGCTGGGCGGCGCGCTGCAGTGGCACTTTGCCGCCATGTGGCTGCTGGTGTTCAACGGCCTGGTGTACCTGGTGCTGAACATCGCCAGCGGCCGGCTGGCGGCCAAGTTCTTTCCCGTCACGCCGCGCGGCGTGCTGCACGACGCGCTGGCCGCGCTCAAGGGCAAGCTCTCCCATGCCGACCCGCGCCGCTACAACAGCGTGCAGAAGCTGGCCTACCTGTTCGTGATGCTCGACCTGATCGTGATCGTGCTGTCGGGCCTGGTGCTGTGGAAGTCGGTGCAGTTCGCGGTGCTGCGCGACCTGCTGGGCGGCTACGAATTCGCGCGCCGCATCCATTTCTTCGCGATGGCCGCCATCGTGGCCTTCGTCGTCGTGCACCTGGTGATGGTGGCCCTGGTGCCCCGCACCCTTCTCACCATGCTCCGCGGCCGCGCACCCAAGGCCTGACCCAACCATGAAAATCTTCAAGGCACCCACCCTGAGCAGCATCGACGGCGAGGCCGTGCTGCGCGAAGCCCGCACGCTGATCGAAAAGAAGCTCGACCAGCCGTCGCGCCGCCTCTTCATGCAACGCTCGCTCACGCTCGGCGGCCTGTCGCTGCTCACGGGCTGCAGCATCAGCGACAACGCGCAGGTCGATGCAGCACTGACGAAGATCTCGCGCTTCAACGACAAGGTGCAGGGCCTGATCTTCAGCCCCACGCAGCTCGCGCCGACCTACTCCGAAGCCGAAATCACCCGCCCCTTCCCGTTCAACGCCTACTACGGTGAAGACGAAGTGCGTGTGGTCGACGAAGCCGGCTACAGGCTCGAAGTGACCGGCATGGTCGCCGACAAGCATGCCTGGACGCTGTCCGAGCTGCGCGCCATGCCCCAGGAAGACCAGATCACCCGGCACATCTGCGTGGAGGGCTGGAGCGCCATCGGCAAATGGGGCGGCGTGCGCTTTGCCGACTTCCTGCGCCGCATCGGCGCCGACACCACCGCCAAGTACGTGGGCTTCAAGTGCGCCGACGACTACTACACCAGCATCGACATGCCCACCGCGCTGCACCCGCAGACGCTGCTGACGCTGACCTACGACGGCCAGCCGCTGCCGCCCAAGTACGGCTTTCCGATGAAGCTGCGCATGCCGACCAAGCTTGGCTACAAGAACCCGAAGCACATCAAGGCGATGTTCGTCACCAACACCTATTCCGGTGGCTACTGGGAAGACCAGGGCTACAACTGGTTCGGAGGGAGCTGAGGGGCTGCCACAGCCGCTCGACTGCCGATGAAAGCGCGAGGCCGTGTTCCAAGGAACCAGGCCGATATTTTTGAAAAATGACACCTCAACTGGAAGATTCCAAATGAACAAGCTCACCGCAACCCTGCTCGCTACCTGCATCGCCTTCGCCGGCGCCTCTGCCTTTGCCGCCGACGAAATGGCGAAGGACGGCATGGCCAAGGACTCGATGTCCAAGGACGCCATGAAGAAAGACTCGATGGCGAAGGACTCCATGTCGAAAGACTCGATGTCCAAGGACGGCATGAAGAAGGATTCGATGGCGAAGGACAGCATGTCCAAGGACGCCATGAAGAAGGACTCCATGTCGAAGGACAGCATGTCCAAAGACTCGATGTCCAAGTAAGCACCGGGCGCGAACCACCCGATCCGCCCCGCCATTGACGAACGGCGGATTGGGCGTCAATGTCGCGCCATTCGACAGGAGCCCCCTGAAAGGAAAGCCAATGAAATCCTTCGCACTGACCGCAGGCACCCTGGCCGCCGCGGCCCTCGTCTGGTATGCGGTGCCCTCGTCCGCGGAAACCTCGCGCCGCGTACCGGCTCCTACGGCCGACCTGACCGCCGCCCCCACGGCCAAGACGGAGACCGCCGTCTTCGCCGGCGGCTGCTTCTGGGGCGTGCAAGGCGTGTTCCAGCGCGTCAAGGGCGTGAGCAATGCGGTCTCCGGCTATGCCGGCGGCGACGCCAGGACGGCGCGCTATGAGGAAGTCGGCTCGGGCCGCACCGGCCATGCCGAGTCGGTCCGCATCACCTACGACCCGCAGCAGATCAGCTACGGCAAGCTGCTGCAGATCTATTTCTCGGTGGCGCACGACCCGACCGAGCTGAACCGCCAGGGCCCCGACACCGGCACGCAATACCGCTCGACCGTGTTCGCGGAGAACGCCGAGCAGGCACGCATCGCCAGGGAATACATCGCGCAGCTCAACCAGGCCAAGACCTACGGCAAGCCGCTGGCCACCACGGTCGAGCTGTCGAAGCCCTTCTTCGCCGCCGAGGACTACCACCAGGACTACCTGACGCTGCACCCGAGCCAGCCATACATCGCGATCAACGACATGCCCAAGATCGATGACCTGAAGAAGCTCTTCCCCGAGGTCTACAAGGCGACGCCTTCGCTGGTGAAGGCCGCCAAGGCCGGCTAGCCTCCGCGCAGCACCACCAGCAGCACGCCGGTGGCGGCCAGCGCGGCCGTCCAGGCGTGGCGCTGGAATCGATCGCCCATGAGCCGAGGATGCAAGGCCACGCCACGGCACACGCCGGCGGCGATGGCGCCGGTCGTCGCCAGCATCGCGGCCGTGTGCACCCCGATCGCCGCCAGCGCCAGCAGCAACGAGCCCGAAGCGGTGATTTCGCGCGCCGGGTTGTCGGCAAGGCACAGCGGCATGAGCGCCGGCACCAGCATCAGGCCGGCGCCGTGCGCGGTGGCCATGAGAAAGGACCACAGCGCGATGCCGACCTGCCCCGCGCGGATGCCTGAAGCGCCATGCCCGGCCTGCGAAGCTTCGCCGCGCAGGCAGCGATAGGCAGCCAAGCCCAGCAGCAGCCCGCCCGCCACGCCCTGCACCCGCGCATGTTCCATCGACATGCCCCAGGCGAACCCCCACGCCACCACGGCGACCGACACGCAATGCCCGAGCGCGATGGGCAGCAGCGCCCGCCGTGCCTGCGCCCCGTTGCGGGCCTGCACGCCGCATGCGGCAGCGAACATCCAGCCGTTCGCCGGGCTCAGCCCATGAAGGGCGCCGAGGCCGGCGACGGCCAGCCAGGGCCACAGGCTCGCCATGACATGCGCGATCGGTTCGGCAGCGCCGGGCTCAGGCGCGATGCGAGCAGCAAGAATCCGCCGCGGCCCTCGCGGCAGGCGCCGGCTCGTAGCGGTCGTGGTGGCGCACCCACTCCATCTTGTGCGGCACGTCGCGCTCGCCGCGCCCCTCGGGCGTGAGGTCCATCAGGCTGTAGGCGCCCATCATCACTTCCACGCCGCGCCCGTAGGTCGAGTAGGTGTGGAAGACATCGCCCGCTTCGTCCTTGTAGAACACGCTGACGCCGGGCGCCTCCGAGGCCGGAAATGAGCGCCTGGCGTAGTTGTAGTCGACCTCGCCAGCGGCCAGTTCCTCGGGCGTGAAGCTGACGTGGAAGTCGTGGTTGAAGTCGCTGCCGTTGGACGACACCCAGTCGAACCGCCAGCCCATGCGCTCGCGGAAGCGGGCGATCTCGGCCAAGGGCGCGCGCGAGACGGCCACGAAGCTGATGTCGCGCTGCGCCAGGTGCACGTTCATGCCGTCGGTGTGGTCCGCCATGTAGGAGCAGCTCGGGCAGCCCTCGCCCCATCCCGGGCCGAGCATGAAGTGCTGCACCACCAGCTGGCGGCGGCCCCCGAACAGCTCGGCCAGCGTGCGCTTGCCGTGCGGCGTGTCGAACACGTAGTTCTTGGAAACGCGCTCCCACGGCAGCGCGCGGCGTTCGCGGGCGATCTGGTCCTGCAGGCGCATCAGTTCCTTTTCTCGCGCCAGCAGCGTCTTGCGCTCGGCGAGCCAGCGGTCGCCCGGCACGACGGGATGGTTCTGGATGGCTGACGGCTCGGCAATGGCTGTGTTCATGATTCAGTGCTCCTTGCTGGAAAGTGATGAAGCGGCGATCAGGACCTGGCCGCCTTCGGGCGCCGCACGGCGCGGACCTTGCCGCTGTTGCCGCCGCCGCAATAGAAAAGGTCCGCCCCGTCGGACTCCAGCCCGCTCACTCCCACGCCGCGCGGCATTTCGAGCCGCTCGAGCACGTCTCCGCTCCGTGCGTCGATGCGGCGGATGTCGCTCTGGTCGTCCTCCCACGTGCCGTGCCACAGCTCACCGTCGACCCAGGTCACGCCGGTGACGAAGCGGTTGGACTCGATGCTGCGCACGACCGTGCCGGTCTCGGGGTCGATCTGGTGGATCTTGCGGTTGCGGTACTCGCCCACCCACAGGCTGCCCTCGGCCCACGCCAGGCCGGAGTCGAGCCCCTTGCCCGGGGCCGGAATGGACGCCAGCACCTTGCCGCTGACGGGGTCGATCTTGTCGATGCGCGCATCGGCGATCTGGTAGAGGTGGGTGCCGTCGAAGGCCGTGCCGGCGTCGCAGGCCACGTCCAGCGTGCGCGTGGCCTCGCCGCTGGCGGGGTCGAAGGCCACCAGCGCGGCGCCGGTGGCGGCCCACACGCGCTGGCCGTCATGGGTGACGCCGGCCACCTTGTCGGAGCCCGCGAAGGGTCCGTATTCGCGCACGATCTCTGCCGCGTGCACCGCGGCGCTGCCTGTCCTGTTGCTCATCGTTGGCTCCTGGTGCGCCTGACATGGCGCCCTGGAGACAACTTTATTCAATAGGCAGCGCGGAAGGGAGTAACAAGATCGTCGTGAATCCGGCCAGCGGTGGCGACAGCCAGCGGCGCGCCCTGGCCTGGCCGATGGAGCGGACGCGGCCCGCTTCTTCCAGCTCGGCCAGCGCGCGCTGCACGGTGCGCTGGCTCGCGCCCAGGGCCAGCGCCAGCGCCGATGTCGACCACGCCGCGCCGTCGGACAGCAGCGCCACCAGGGATGCCTGCTCGCCATCGATCGGCGGCGCCAGCACGGCCACCGCGCGGCCGTCGCGCGGCTTGAGGATGAAGCCGCGCGCCGTCGCCTCGATGCCGGCCAGCGATTTGACGAGCGCGCGCAGCCGGCCGATCTCGACCCGCAGGCGGGCGCGGTGCGTCTCGTCGGGGCGGCGGGTGCGGAACGCGCATTCGATCAGCGCCTCGCGGTCGACATCGCCCGGCCAGGCCTCGGCGAGCGCACGCGCCAGCGAGAACAGCACCGGCCGTCGCGCCAGCGGCTGCCAGCTGTCGCCCGCGCCCAGGCCGCGGCGGCAGGCGTCGACGACCAGCGCGTCGGACGCCAGCAGCGCGGCCACCTCGCCCAGCCGCAGCGTCTGTTCGCCCTCGGCGGACAGGCGTCGCGCCGCCGGGCGTTCCAGCGCCGAGCGCATCTCAGCCACCTCGGCCAGCAGCGCCGGCACATGCGCCTGCAGGGCGGCTTCCTGCGCGCGGGCCAGCGCCGCTTGCGCATCGCCGATGCGCAGCGAGCGCAGTGCGAGTTCTGCCGAAGTGAGTTCGGCCACTGCCGCCAGCGCAGGCGGAAGGCCGCGCGCGTCAAGCCTTGCCAGCGCTCCGGCGGCCTCGTCCAGCCGGCCAATCAGCAACAGGCGCCGCACCGCGATCAGCCGCGCCTGCAGCGCGTTGGCGTGGTCTTCGCGCGCTTCCAAGGTGGCCGCGGCCGCCGCCAGGGCGCGCGGCGAATCGCCGAGGTCGCGCATGGCCATCGCCACCTCGGCTTCGGCGACCACGCAGCGCGCACGCGCGGTTTCTTCATGCGCGCCGAAATCGCGTGCGGCGCGGCGCAGCAACTCGCGGGCGCGCGCATGCTCGCCAAGCTGGGCCATCGCGATGCCGCGCAGCGCAAGCGCCGGCGGGTCGTCGCGCAGGGCCACCCGCTTCAGGGCGCCGAGCGCGTCGCCGGCGGCCAGGGCACGCGCCGAGGCGGCAATCAGCGAATCCATGCGCAGCCCGCCGCGCGCATGTCGCGCCCGGGCCTCACAGCAGATTCGCCCGCTTGGCCTGCTCGGTCAGCTCCGCACGGAAGTCCGGATGCGCGATGGCGATCAACTCCCGCGCGCGCTGCCCGGCGGACTTGCCGCGCAACTGCGCCACGCCGTATTCGGTGACGACGTAGTTGATGTCGTTCTTGCTGGTGCTCACGTGCGTGCCCGGCGAAAGTGACGGCACGATGCGCGAAACGGTGTCGCCCTTGGCGGTCGACGGCAGCACGATGAAGGCCTTGCCGCCGCGCGAGCGGTTGGCCGCCCGCACGAAGTCCGACTGCCCGCCGGTTCCCGAGTAAGGCGCATGCCCCAGGCTCTCGGAGCCGCACTGGCCCAGCAGGTCGATCTGCATCGTCGCGTTGATGGCCACGAGGTTGTCGTTGAGTCCCGCCAGCGCGGGGTCGTTGGTGAAGTTCACCGGGTGCATCTCGAGCGACGGATTGCGGTCCATGTAGCGGTAGAGCCTGTTCGACCCCAGCGCGAAGGTCGCGACCGACTTGCCCGGCAGGTAGTTCTTGCGCCGGTTCGTCACCGCGCCGCTTTCCACCAGCGTGAGGATGCCGTCGCCGATCATCTCGGTGTGGATGCCCAGGTCCCGCTTGCCGGTGAGTTGCATCACCACCGCGTCGGGAATGCCGCCGTAGCCGATCTGCAGCGTGGAGCCGTCGTCGATCAGCTCCGCCACGTATTTGCCGATGGATTCCTGCACGGGGCCGATCTTCGGCAGCCCGACTTCCATCACCGGCGCGTCGTTCTCCACCAGCGCCGCGACCTGCGACACATGCACATGGCAGGCGCCGCAGGCAAAGGGCACGTTCGGGTTCACCTCCAGCACCACCGAGCGCGCCTTGGCGACGGCGGCCATGGTGTAGTCGGCGCCCAGGCTCAGCGAGAAGTAGCCGTGCGCGTCCATCGGCGATGCCATGGTGAACACCAGCTCGGCCGGCACCTGCCCGCGCTCGATCAAAGAGGGAATCTCCGAAAAATAGTTGGGAATGAAGTCGATCCACCCCGCCTGCCCGCCCGCGCGCGTGGCACCGCCGAAGAACAGCGCGACATGGCGCACATGCTCGACCGTCTCCGGGTCGATGTAGGCGTACTTGCGCATGGCCAGGATCTGCGCCACCTTCACGTCGCGGAAGTCCCGGCGCTGCTCCGACAGTGCCGTGAGCAGCGTGGGCGGCTCGCCGACACCGGTCGGCACGATGATCATGTCGCCGTCGCGCACCTGCTGGCGTACGGCATCGGCGGCGGAAACGAGCTTGCGCTGGTAGAGGTCCTGGATCGTCATGAAGCTTTGTGCGTTGTCTCTGTTCGTTGTATGTGCGGCCGGGTCCGTTGCGGGTCAACGGGGTGCGTCGCGCTTCGCGTCGTAGCCGCCCCGGCGCGCGGCCTGGTTGCAGCGGGCGCGGAACACCAGCGCCTGCTGCGCCTCGGCGACGTTGGCCGCATCGCCCTTCCACGCATCGAGCGCCGGCTGCTGCACCGCGCGCGAGAAAGAAAAGGTCAGCGCCCACGGCAGGCGCGACTTGTGCCGGGTGTTCATCGCATCCAGCCGCGCCGAGGCCAGTTGCGCGGACTGGCCGCCCGACAGGAACGCGACACCCGGCACCGCGGCGGGCACGGCGCGCAGCAGGCAGGCCACCGTGGCGTCGGCCACCGCCTCGACCGAATCCTGCGTGGCGGCTTTCTCGCCGGGCAGCACCATGTTCGGCTTGAGCAGCATGCCTTCGAGCAGCACGCCCTGCGCGAGCAGTTGGGCGAAGGTGCGGTGCAGCACTTCTTCGGTCACCTCGGCGCAGCGCGCGAGGGAATGGCCGCCGTCCATCAGCACCTCGGGCTCGACGATGGGCACGAGCCCGGCCTCCTGGCACAGCGCGGCGTAGCGCGCGAGCGCATGGGCATTGACGTCGATGCAGGCCGGCGTGGGCAGGCCCGCGCCCGGGCCGTCGGCGATGGCGATCACGCCGCGCCATTTCGCGAAGCGCGCGCCCATGCCGGCGTACTCGGCGAGCCGTTCGCGCAGGCCGTCCAGGCCTTCTGTGACGGTTTCCCCTGGGTGCCCGGCCAGCGGCTTGGCACCCATGTCGACCTTGATGCCGGGCACGATGCCCACGTCGGACAGCGCCTGGGCAAAGGGCTTGCCTGCGTCGGTCCGCTGGCGGATCGTCTCGTCGAAAAGGATCGCGCCACTGATGCTCTCGCCCAGGCCCGGCGCGGTGACGATCAGCTCGCGCCAGTCGCGCCGCGCCGCCTCGGTCTGCGGAATGCCCAGCGCGGCGAAGCGCTTGTTGCAGGTGGCGTTGCTCTCGTCCATGGCGAGCAGGCCCTTGTCGCCGGCGACGAGCGCGCTGGCGGTATCGATCAACGTCTGTGCAGTCATGAGTCGTGACACCTCTCTGGCGGCCATCCTACGCCCTCCCCGGCCACTCGTTAACACCGCGAACCTGATCGCTGGCCGACTTGGCATTGCAGCCTATGCGGCGCTCCGGGTCTTTGCCAAGGTGACGCGAACGCGCATTAACCTTCGCGCGTCGGGACGGAAAGGAACTCAGGATGAACGGCAAGTCACGAGAATGTCATGCGCGGCGCGCCAACGCGGCCACCTTGCTGTCTGGCATTGCGCTTGCCGCCGCCGTTTTCGGAACGCCCTGCGCGTTCGCGGAACTGGGCGGCGCTCCTACCATGGGGCCGTCGCAGCGGGTCGCCAACGCATCGCGCAAGGCCGCAGCACCTGCGGCCGCCGACGCGGCCAAGGCCACCACGGCGAACAGCTGGACCATGCGAGAGACCACGCAGCCCGACGGGCTGGTCGAGCGCGAATACCTGAACTCCGACGGCGTGGTCTTCGCGGTGGCATGACGCGGCTCCCGCCGGCCCGAGCTTTCGGTGTTGCTGGGCACGCAGTACGCCACGCAGATGTCCCGCAGGGCACGCGAACTGCGCCAGCAGGGCCGGGGCTCGCATGGCTCCACTTCTCAGGTGGACGACACGTTCGCGGTGCATGCCTCGGCGCACCAGCGCTCGTCGACGGGCATCGCCTGGCTGCCACGGCTGCTGCCGCCCGGGCTCGATCCGGACACGCTGACCATCCCGCAAGACTCCTGAACCCATCCACCCTCCCGCAAGCAGCCACCATGCTCATGGAACCACGACAAGCAGGCAGCCCGCGCGCCGCCGCCGGCGCACGGACGCTGATTCTCAAAGCGGCGGCCGTGGCGGCATGCGCCGCAGGCCTGCTGGTACTCGCTGCCTGTGGCGGTGGCGGTGGCGGCGGTGGCGGCGGCGCACTGCCGATCGCGCTGCTGCCGACCACCACCAGCACCCCGGCGGCGACACCCACCCCCACGCCCACACCCGCGACAAGCTCGCAGAACTCCATGTCCCTCACCGTGTCGCGCGGAACGGACACGAGCGGCGTCAACCTCCCGCAGGTCAGCGTGAAACTCTGCGCACCGGGCACCGGCACCTGCCAGACGATCGACAACGTGCTGGTCGACACCGGTTCCACCGGCATACGCATCGCCGCCTCCGCGCTCAATTCTTCGATGCTGGCGGCGCTGCCGCAGGAGTCGGTGAGCGGCGCGCCGCTGAACGCCTGCGCGCAGTTCCTCGACGGCTACACATGGGGAACCATGCGCACGGCCGACATCACGCTGGGGCCGAAGTCGGCGGCGGCGCAACCGCTGCAGATCACGGGCGACGCCGCTGCGGGCGCCGTGCCCAGCGCATGCTCCGACAACGGCACGCTGCAGGCCGAAGACACGCCCGCGGAGCTGGGAACGAACGGCATCATCGGCGTGGCCGCCTTCCTGCAGGACTGCGGCAGCGCTTGCGCGCAGAAGGCGGTCGCGGCCACCTACTACACCTGCCAGGCGGGCGCGCAGTGCCAGAACACGGCGGTGCCGCTCGCCCAGCAGGCGCAGAACATCGTCGCCAGCTTCGCGCAGGACAACAACGGCGTGGTGCTCGGTCTGCCCGCGATTTCCTCGGCTGGCCAGGGCGTGACCGTCGGCACGCTCTACTTCGGCGTTGCCACGCAGGCCAACAACGCCATGACCGGCGCGACGGTGCTGCAGACCAACCCGCGCACGCTGCGCGTTTCGGCCACCTACAAGAACAGCAGCTTTCCCGACAGCTTCCTGGACAGCGGATCGAACTTCCTGTTCCTGAACGATTCGACGATCGCCCAGTGCGCCAAGGGCAGCACCTACCAGGGCTTCTACTGCCCGCCCAGTTCGCTCGACCTCAGCGCCAGTTTCACGGCGGCCACGGGGCCCGCGCTGAGCCAGAGCTTTGCCATCGCGAACGCGCAGTCGCTGTTCACGAGCAACCCGGGCGCGGTGGCGGTCAACAACGTGGCCGCGGCGAGCATCGGCAGCGCCATCGACTTCGGCCTTCCATTCTTCTACGGCAGGCTGGTCGCGGTGCTCAACGAGGGGCAGTCCGCGCTGGGCCAGCAAGGGCCGTTCACCGCATTGGCGTCGCCTTGAATCCGGGCGGCTAGATCACGTTCTTCTCGAGCAGCGGCCTGTTCTGGAGGATGCGCGTGAAAGACAGCGCGCCCAGGTCGAGGCTGCGATAGCCGCCGAAGCGGATCAGCTCCGCCACGCCCCGCCCAGCGGCCGGGCACTGCTGCAGGCCGTGGCCCGAAAAGCCGTTCGCAAAGTACAGGTTGCCGCACTCCGGGTGCAGGCCGAGGATGGCGTTGTGGTCGAACACGTTCATCTCGTAGTAGCCGGCCCACGCACCGGTCATGCGGATGGCCTCGAAGGCCGGCACGCGCTCGGCCAGCGCGGGCCAGATGAAGCTGTCGAAGGCCTCGTACTCCACGTCCAGCGGCTGGTCGTCGAGGTCCTGCGCCTCGGGCGGCGCGAAGCCGCAGATGAACTGCCGGCCTTCGGGCCGCAGCCAGATGCCCGATGTGTCGATGACCAGCGGGCAGCCCGGCAGCGCGTCGGGGCAGGAGAAGCTGAACACGCTGCGGCGCCGGCCGCGCACCGGCAACTCGATGCCGGCCCAGCCCGCCACAGTTGCGGCCCACGCGCCCGCGGCGTTGACGACCACGTCGGCATCCAGCGTCTCGCCGTTGCCCAGCTGCACGCCGGTCAGCCGGCGGCCGTAGCGGCGCAGGCCCGTCGCGTGCGCCTGCACATAGCGGGCGCCTTGCGACACGGCCTTCCTGCGAAAGGCCTGCAGCAGGCTGTAGCCGTCGTACCAGCCTTCGCCCGACAACCCGAGCGAGGCCAGCGCGACACCCTCGGTCGATATCCACGGAAACCGCGCTTTCAGCTCGGCCGGCGTCAACAGCGCCACGTCGACCGCGTGGGCCTTCTGCATCGCATGGTTCTCGCGCAGCACGTCCACGCCGGCCGGCGAGGCCAGGTACAGGTAGCCGGGCTCGACGAGGCCGATGTTCGGCACCTCGTCGCCCACCCGCAGGGTCTGGCCGAGCGCGCGCATGAAGTGAATGCCGTAGCGCGACATCTCGATGTTGATCGCGGTGGAAAACTGCTGGCGGATGGAGCTGGCCGACAGCGCCGACGAAGCCTGCCGGTACGAGAAATCGCGCTCGACCACCGTGACATCGAAGGGCTCCTGCTCCGGATCGCAGCTCAGGAAGTAAGCGATGGCGGAGCCGATGGCCCCGCCGCCGATGATCACCACACGACGCATGAAATGCCTTTCTTGCCGGCCGCCATCCATGGCGCCACCGCCAGCGTATCCACAAATGCCGCGCGGCGCCTGCGTGGCGGCACGCAAAATAGCGTCGCGGACCCCGCCTCCCCGGGCACGATGGGTGCTTCGCCGAAAGAGACTGAGACAACTGCTGGCAATCGATGAGAAAAGACATTCCCAACCTCGGCGCGCTGCAGGCCTTCGAGGCCTCGGCGCGGCTGGGGAGCTTCACCCGCGCGGCCGCCGAACTCGCGCTCACGCAAAGCGCCGTCGGGCGGCAGGTGGCCATGCTCGAGCAGCGGCTGGGCGTGCCGCTGTTCTCGCGCGTGCGGCGCCGGCTCACGCTGACCGACGTGGGCCGCGAGTACGCGGGGCGCATCCGCCGCCACCTCGACCAGATCCGCCGCGACACGCTGGAGATCAGCGCCGGCCACGAGATGGGCTTCGTGCTCGAACTGGCCGTGGTGCCCACCTTCGCCACGCAGTGGCTCATACCGCGCCTGCCGGAGTTCAGCAAGCTGCATCCGAACATCACCGTCAACCTGTCGGCGCGCTCGCAGCCCTTTTCCTTCCAGGAGAACGCCTACGACGCGGCCATCTATTTCGGCGACCAGTTCTGGCCCAACACGCGCGGCGGGCTGATCTTTGCCGAAGGCGAGATGGTGCCCATCTGCAGCCCTGCCTTCCGCGATGCCAACGGCCCATGGGACGAGGCCGGCTTCGAGCGCTGCCGCCACGTGCACCTGAGCACGCGCGCCCACGCCTGGCGCGACTGGTATGCGCAGCAAGGCTGGGAATACACGGTGCATGCGTCGCGCGGGCCGCGCTACGAACTGTTCACCATGGTGGTGGCGGCCACCGCCGCCGGCATGGGCGTCGGCCTTGCGCCGCGCATCCTGGTGGAACATGAGCTGAAGACCGGCGAACTGGTGATACCGGTCGACCGGCACCTGGACGTGCGCCAGGGCTACTACTTTGCCTACCCGGAAGGCCGGCCGGCCTCCGGGGCGCTGGAACACTTCAAGCGGTGGGTGCTCGGGCTGACGCCCGGATAGCCGGGCATGGTCGAACACCTCATCCAACTCCGTCAAAGGTGAAAAGACACATGGCAGCATCGCCGCTTTCACAGCAGCCTCCTGCGCAGGCGCCCCTGGCAGCTTCCTGGCGTTTCGGCCTCGTCGCCAATCGCCTGCACCGGCAGGAAGGCGTCGGCGCATTGGGCCGATGGGCCGAGGCCTGCGAGGCCGGCATCCGCACGCTGAACCTGGGCCTTCTTGCGGTGGGCGGCACGCACGACGCGCTGGTGCGCGACGGCCTGCTCGCAGGCCATGCGCCGCTTACGCGCCTGCCTCACGGCCCCGACGGCGGGCTCATGCGGCTGGTGTCGCGGATCTCCGGCGGCCTGGTGCCGGCAGATGAAATCGACGGCGTGATCTATTTCATCGACCCGGTCGATCCGTCTTCCCTGTACCCCGAGGCACAGGCGCTGAAGCGCCAGTGCGTGATTCACGGCAAGCCTTTTCTCTCGACCGCGGCCGGTGCGCGGGAATGGATCGCGATCGAGCTGGCACTGGCCGGCCACGCCACCGGCAACGCGTTCGTGCCCCGCGAGGAGCAGACCGTTGCGCTCATTGCGCACGATGCCCTGAAGCAGCGGATGGTCGCGTTTGCCGCGCTGCATTTCGATCTTCTCTCCGGCTTCCGCAACCGCGTGGCGACCGGCACGACCGGCGGCCTGCTGAACGACCTGGCATGGTCGCGCGGATGGCCGGCGGATGTGCCGTGGGTCACCCGCTACCAGAGCGGCCCGCTCGGCGGCGACGCGCAGATCGCCGAACTGGTGCTGGACCGCCGCTGCCACAAGGTCATCTTCTTCGAAGACCCGCATGTGGCGCGGCAGCATGAAGCCGACATCCAGTTGCTCGAGCGCGCCGTCTGCAGCGCGACCGAGGAAACCACTTGCTTCAACTCGCCGGCCATGGCCGAGCGGTGGGCGCAGGCACTGCGCGTGGCGATGCCTGCTCAGTAACATCGACCGATGCAGATTTCCTTGGAAAGCCCCGCCCAGCCCGACGTCATCCAGCTCATCGACTACCTCGACGCGTACCAGAAGCCGCTCTATCCGCCGGAGAGCCATCACGGCATCGACATTGCGGCGCTCTCCGCGCCCAACGTGCTGTTCGCCGTAGCGCGCGACCACGAGGGCAAGGCCGTCGGCTGCGGCGCCATCGTCGTGGGCCCGGAGTTCGGCGAGCTCAAGCGCATGTTCGTGCGGCCCGAGAACCGGGGGCAAGGCATCGCGGCCAGGGTGCTGGATTTTCTGGAGCGCGAAGCCGCGGCGAAGGGCTGCACGACCTTCATGCTGGAAACCGGACCGCGCCAGCCCGAGGCGATTGCGCTCTATGCGCGCTCGGGCTATTTGCCGCGAGGCCCGTTCGGCAGCTACGGCCCCGACCCGTTCAGCGTCTTCATGCAGAAGGCGCGCGCCTAGTTTTTTCGGCCCCGGGCGGCTTCGGCACGCTCTTTCTCTTCTCTTTGCCTTTTCCGTTGATCACGCCCGAGCCCGCCGCCCGCAGGATGCGCCTGAACTTCGGGCACTCCATGTGGCTCGGCGCGGAGCACACGGCGGCCTGCTGGATGGTCGCAGCGCATGCGTCGGCGAGAGGCGTTCAGACCGGGTGACGCGATGGAGCTCGCGCTGCATGAAGTGTCGTGTCGATCAGTTCGATTCGACGATGCATTTCGTCATTGATCAAGCGGACGAGCGAACTCAACTCGGTGCGTGTCGGATAGACCTGCTCTGTGTCTGCCAACTCGAGCGGCACCAAGAGTTTTTCGAGGCATACGTAAGCACGCCACACCTCGCGCAGGCTGTCGACGTCATCACACGCCTGCAGTGCAATGGAATCCGCATCCGTGGCCTGCGGTGGCAGCGGTGGAGTCAAAAGCCTCGGCATGACGTCAGGCGTCGTGTCAAGTGGAGTGCCTTCCTCGTCGATCGGAGAGGAAGGCAGCATGGAAGAGCGTGTGGGCATAGGAATCTGCGGCTTGAATCGCAGAGGTGCTTTGGGACGCCAATCCCAAGCACGCCTTTTTTTGACGTGCGAAAGGCAGTGTATCTCTTGGCCGGAGCAGGCCCGTTGATCGACCGATTGCAATGCACGTTGTCGATACAGCGACGGCTATGAAGCAAGCAACCTGCGCCGCAGCCAAGCATTCATCGGCTCCGAATAAAAGCGCGCAATGGCCCAGGCCACAGCCACGGACGCCGCTACGAAAAACACCAGCGCCGGCAGCTTCCACTCGGGTTGCATCTGCCCGCGCGCCACGACGCCGCGCATCAGGCCCAGCACGATGATGTGGAACAGGTACAGCTCGTAGCTGTGCCGCCCCAGCCACCGAAGACCCGCGAGCGCCCTGCTGCGCAGCGCCCATGCCGATACCTTCTCGTTGTGCGCGCCGACCAGCAGAACCGCGGTTCCGGCTGCGATGGCGGTGAAGCCGAAGACTTCGTTGCCGTGGATCCCGCGCAGGTACGTCACGGCCAGGAGGCACGCCGCGGCCAGCTGGATCTGGCGGCCGGCCCATCCGTGCAGGCCGACCCGCTGCGCGACCAGCGCCGCGCAGCAGCCGAAGGCCACGGCGTCGAAGCATGCGAGATAGCCGTACATGAAGTAGATCTCGTCGTGCGCGTGGAAGCTTCGATAGACCGGCCCGGCGACGATCGCCACCAGCCACACGGCGACGATGGCCCACTGCCGCTTCAGCCCGAAGCACAGCAGCGGGAACGCGAGGTAGAACACCTCCTCCACCGAGAGCGACCAGTAGATGTTCATCGCGTAGTTGAAGTACCACGCATGCTGCATCAGCAGGTTGTGCCAGAAGGTCAGCACCGACAGCACCGCCACCGGATAGCCGACCTGCGGCCACCCCGGCTTCGCGATGTTCATGAACGCCGGCTGCCCGAGCAGGCCGAGCCCGACGATGACCGCCAGCGCCACCGCCAGGCAAGGAACGATGCGCGCGAAGCGAAAGGCGTAGAAGCCGCGCACGTCCACGTTGCCCAGGCTGCCGTAGCGCTTCAGCGTGGTCGAGGTGATGAGGTAGCCCGACACCACGAAGAACATGGTGACGCCGTAGTTGCCGTTGATCGCCAGGGACTTGATGAAAACAGCCGGCAGAAGGTCGGCCAGCGGGCTGTCCACCAGCGAGTACGACAGGTGGAAGTGAAGCAGGAGCACCAGCGAGATGGCGATGCCGCGCAGGACGTCGATCCTGAAATTGCGGGGTTGGACGGACGAACCGGAAAGCAACGACATCGGGAAAACACCTAGAAACAGAATCCGGGCGAGCTTACGCGACCACCGCCAGAGGGAAAGCGCCCCGCCGCGAAGCGCTGCCGAATCCCTTCGACGCTGGCCCGGTATTTGCGTGAGCGATCAGAAATGACAGAAAATTTTCTTGTTTGACTTATATTTGTAAACTGGTTTTCAAAAAAAGCACACTTTCGGGCGCTACGCACCTTTCATGAACAGCACCGTCGACACCCAAGGCACCACCGTGGCACAGCGCATCGCGCAAGCGCTGCCACGGTTGACGCGCTCGCATCGCCAAGTGGCCGACTACGTGCTCGAGCACCCGCTGCAGGTCGCGACGCTGCCCATCGACGAGCTGGCCGCCGTGGTCGGCGTGTCGGTGGCCACGGCCAACCGTTTCGCGCGCGCGCTGGATTTCGATGGCTACGCCACCTTCCGTGCCGAGCTGGTGCGCGGCTTCGAGCCGCTGGTGGCGCCGGTGGAGCGCATGCGCGGCAACCTGGAGCGGCCGACCACGGTGGCCGAGGTGTTCGCCACGGCGCTCGACGAGAGCCGCCGCAACATCGAAGCCACGCGCCAGACGCTGGACTACGCAGCCTGCGAAGCAGCGGTCGAGCGCATCGGCAAGGCGCGTTCGATCTACATCGCCGGTTTCGGCGCGAGCGCCTGGCTGGCGGGCCTGCTGCAGCACGGCCTGGATGGCAGCTGCAGCGACGTGCGCCTGCTCTCCAGCGTGAGCGGCGTGACGCATTCGGCGCGCACCCTGATGCATGCGGGTCCGCAGGACCTTTTCATCGGCCTGACGTTCCCGCGCTACCTGACCGACACCGTGGCACTGGCGCAGATCGCGCGCGCCCAGGGCTGCGCCCTGCTCGCGCTGACCGACCGCCCCAGCTCGCCGCTCGCGCCGCTGGCCGACGTGGTGCTGTACTGCCAGACCGAAACCAGCTACCGCCCGAACTGCGAGACCAGCGTGCTCGCGCTGGTCGAGGCACTGACCAGCGCCGTCGCCTTGCGCGCGCCCGATCCGGTGCAGTCCGCCGGCCGCATCCTGCAGGCGGTGCGCCCGTGGCTGCACGGTGCCAACGGCCTCCTGCGCGCGAACGGCGCCAATGCCGCCACCCCTCCCGATGCCGCCGCCCCGAACGGCGACGGCCCGAAAAAGAAGAAAGCTCCCCGATGACCCAGACCCACGTGCCCGTGATCGCCATCCACGGCGGCGCCGGCACCATCAGCGCCGCCACGACCAGCGCCGAACAGGCGCAGGCCTACCACGACGCGCTGAACCGCATCGTCGCCGCCGCGCAGTCGGCACTGCTCGCGGGCGCGTCCGCTATCGACGCCGCCTGCCTGGCGGTCGAATTGCTCGAAGAGTGCCCGCTGTTCAATGCCGGCCACGGCGCCGTGTTCACGCACGACGAAACCCATGAACTCGACGCCGCCGTGATGGACGGCGCCACGCTCGCCGCCGGCGCGATTGCCGGCGTGTGCCACGTCCGCCGCCCTGTGCGCGCCGCGCGCGCCGTGATGGAAGACGGCGCCCATGTGCTGCTGGCCGGCGCGGGTGCCGAGGCCTTCGCGCGCGAACACGGGCTGGAGATGGTCGAGCCTTCGTTCTTCTCCACCGAAGCGCGGCGCGAGCAGCTTTATCGCGTGCGCGGCACCGGCCGCGTGGTGACCGACCATGAAGGCGCGTCCATGACGGCCGCGCCCGCCACCCCGCTGGACGAAGACAGGAAGTTCGGCACCGTCGGCGCCGTGGCGCTCGACATGCACGGCCACCTCGCCGCCGCCACCTCGACCGGCGGCATGACCAACAAGCGCGTCGGCCGCGTCGGCGATTCGCCGCTCATCGGCGCCGGCACCTATGCCGACGACCGCACCGCGGCCGTGTCCTGCACCGGCAGCGGCGAGATGTTCATCCGCGTCGCCGCCGCCTACGACGTGTGCGCGCGCATGGCCTACGCCGGCGCCACGCTCGAGGCCGCCACCCACGCCGTGGTGCAGCAGTCGCTGCCGGCCATCGGCGGCACCGGCGGCCTGATCGCCGTCGACCGCCACGGCAACCTGAGCCTGGCCTTCAACACCGAAGGCATGTACCGCGGCCACGCGCGCGGCAACGAAGCGCCCCAGACAGCCATCTTCGCCTGACGCTGCCGCACGCCACCTTTTTCTCTCGCACTCCCATGTCCACCCCTGCCCTCGCCCTGCCGGACGGCCGCGTCCTCGCCGTCGACGACCTCACCGTGCGCTTCTCGACTTCCGAGCGCACGGTCGATGCCGTCAAGAAACTGTCTTTCCACGTCGACCACGGCGAAACGCTCGCGGTGGTGGGCGAATCGGGTTCGGGCAAGTCGGTCACCTCGCTCGCGCTGATGCGGCTGGTGGAGCACGGCGGCGGGCGCATCCTCAACGGAAGCATGATGTTCCGCCGCCGCAACGGCGAAGTGCTCGACCTGGCCCAGGCGCGCGACAGCGCGATGCGCGGCATCCGCGGCGCCGACATCGCGATGATCTTCCAGGAGCCGATGACGTCGCTGAACCCGGTGTTCACCGCCGGCGACCAGATCGCCGAGGCCATCCGCATCCACCAGGGCAAGAGCGACTCGGCCGCGCGCGCCGAAGCGCTGCGCATGCTGGAGCTGGTGCGCATTCCGGAAGCGCGCAACGTGCTCGACCGCTTCCCGCACCAGCTGTCGGGCGGCATGCGCCAGCGCGTGATGATCGCGATGGCGCTGTCATGCAAGCCGCAGCTGCTGATTGCCGACGAGCCCACCACGGCGCTCGACGTGACGATCCAGGCGCAGATCCTCCAGCTCATCCGCGAGCTGCAGAAAGAGATGCGCATGGGCGTGCTCTTCATCACGCACGACATGGGCGTGGTGGCCGAGATTGCCGACCGCGTGCTGGTGATGTACCGCGGCGACAAGGTCGAAGCCGGCAGCTCCGACACCGTGTTCGCGGCGCCGCAGCACCCCTACACCCGCGCGCTGCTGTCGGCCGTGCCCAAGCTGGGCGCCATGCAGGGCACCGACCTGCCGGCCAAGTTCGAGCTGCTGCGCACCGAAAGCCCGGCCGATGCAGCCCCGCCCGAACCCGCGACGCCGCAGGACACCGTGCGCGCCGACGCTGGCCCGATTCTTCGCGTGCGCGACCTCGTGACGCGCTTCGACGTGCGCAGCGGCCTCTTCGGCCGCGTGAAGCGCCGCGTGCATGCGGTGGAGAAGATCAGCTTCGACCTGTACCCCGGCGAAACGCTGGCGCTGGTCGGCGAATCGGGCTGCGGCAAGTCGACCACCGGCCGCTCGCTGCTGCGCCTGGTCGAGAGCCAGAGCGGCGCCATCGAATTCGGCGGCCAGAACATCCGCGAACTGCCCACGCGCGAGTTGCAGGCGCTGCGTCGCAACATCCAGTTCATCTTCCAGGACCCCTTCGCCTCGCTCGACCCGCGCGTGACGGTGGGCTTCTCGATCATGGAGCCGCTGCTGATCCACGGCATCGCCAAGGGCGCCGAGGCGCAGCAGCGCGTGGACTGGCTGCTGCAGAAGGTCGGCCTGCCGCCGGAAGTGGCGCAGCGCTATCCGCACGAGTTCTCGGGCGGCCAGCGCCAGCGCATCGCCATCGCGCGCGCCCTGGCGCTGAACCCCAAGGTGGTGGTGGCCGACGAGTCGGTGTCCGCGCTCGACGTGTCGATCCAGGCGCAGATCGTGAACCTGATGCTCGACCTGCAGCGCGAGCTGGGCGTGGCCTTCCTTTTCATCTCGCACGACATGGCGGTGGTGGAGCGCATCAGCCACCGCGTGGCCGTGATGTACCTCGGCCAGATCGTCGAGATCGGCCCGCGCCGCGCGGTGTTCGAAGCACCGCAGCACGCCTACACCCGCAAGCTGATGGCCGCGGTGCCGGTGGCAGACCCGTCGCGCCGCCACAAGCCGCGCGCGCTGCTCGAAGGCGAGATTCCCAGCCCGATACGCGCGGTGGGCGACGAGCCCGACGTGCCGCCGCTGGTGCAGGTGGCGCCCGGCCACTTCGTCGCGCGCCACGCCATCGGCGGCGCGTTCTGACCTTCTTCAACTCATTTTTCTCAACCCGCAGGCCCTCCTGCTTTTTCCTCGAACCGACTGGAGTTCTTCCATGAAGCAATCTTCTTCCTCCCTGCGCTGGGCATCCGCGCTGCTGGGCCTGGCCGCGCTGGCCGCCTCGGGCACTGCACTGGCCGCGAAAGACGTGGTTCTGTCGATCGGCTACCAGCCGGAAACGCTGGACCCGTACAACACAAACACCACCATCACCACGGCAGTGACCAAGACCTTCTATGAAGGCCTGTTCCAGTTCGACAAGGACCTGAAGGTGCAGAACGTGCTCGCCGAGGGCTACGACGTGTCGAAGGACGGCCTGGTGTACACCATCAAGCTGCGCACCGGCGTGAAGTTCCACGACGGCACCGACTTCAACGCCGAAGCCGTGAAGTTCGTGCTCGACCGCGTGCTCAACCAGGACAACAAGCTGCTGCGCTACAACCAGTTCAACCGCGTGAGCAAGGTCGAGGCGGTGAACCCGAGCACGGTGCGCATCACGCTGAAGGAGCCCTTCGGCCCGTTCATCAACTCGCTGGCCCATGCATCGGCCGCCATGATCTCGCCCACCGCGCTGAAGAAGTGGGGCAACAAGGACATCGCCTTCCACCCCGTGGGCACCGGCCCCTTCGAGTTCGTCGAGTGGAAGCAGACCGAAGCCGTCAAGGCCAAGAAGTTCGACGGCTACTGGAAGAAGGGCTACCCGAAGGTCGACACGGTGCAGTGGAAGCCGGTGCTCGAGAACAACACGCGCGCCGCGATGCTGCAGACCGGCGAAGCCGACTTTGCATTCCCCATCCCCTACGAGCAGGCCGAGCTGCTGAAGAAGAGCGACAAGCTCGAAGTGGTGGCCACGCCCTCGATCATCACGCGCTTCCTGGCATTCAACATGCTGCAGAAGCCGTACGACAACCCGAAGGTGCGCGAAGCCATCGGCTATGCCATCAACAAGGAAGCGCTGGCCAAGGTCGCGTTCGGCGGCTACGCCTTCCCCGCGCAGGGCGTGCTGCCGCAGGGCGTGAAGTACGCAGAGAAGATGGCTCCCATTCCCTATGACCTGAAAAAGGCCAAGGAGCTGATGAAGGAAGCCGGTTACCCCGACGGTTTCGAGTCGGTGCTGTGGAGCGCCTACAACAACACGACCAGCCAGAAGACGATCCAGTTCGTGCAGCAGCAGCTCGCGCAGATCGGCATCAAGCTGCAGGTGCAGGCGCTCGAAGTGGGCCAGCGCACGGAGCAGGTCGATGCATGGCCGGATCCGAAGACGGCCAAGGTCCGCATGTACTACACCGGCTGGTCGTCATCGACCGGTGAAGCCGACTGGGGCCTGCGCCCGCTGTTCGCCTCGGAAGCCTGGGCGCCCAAGCTGAACAACATGTCGTTCTACAAGAGCGAGGTGGTCGACAACGCGCTGGCCAAGGCGCTGGTGACTGTCGACGAGAAGGAACGCACCGCGCTCTACAAGACCGCGCAGGAAGAAATCCGCAAGGACCTGCCCCGCGTGCCGATGATCACGGAACAGAACCTGTCGGCGCACGCCAAGCGCCTCTCGGGCGTGTTCGTGATGCCCGACGGCAACATCAACATCGACGCCGTCGCGGTGTCGAACTGATCGCCGGTTCCTCGTTTCCTGACTGAATGCCCGACGGGCGATGGCATGCCGCCATCGCCCGCTCGCGGCAACCGCACCCCATGCTGAATTACTTTCTCAAACGACTGTTGGGCCTGATCCCCACGCTGCTCATCGTGGCGGTGCTGGTGTTCCTGTTCGTCCACATGCTGCCCGGCGATCCGGCGCGCCTTGCCGCCGGCCAGGACGCCGACGAGCAGACCGTGGCCATGGTCCGCGCGGAGCTGGGCCTCGACAAGCCGCTGCCGCAGCAGTTCGTGAACTTCTTCACCCACATGCTGCAAGGCGACTTCGGCACCTCGATCCGCACGCGGCGGCCGGTGTCGGTGGAAATCGGCGAGCGCTTCTTCCCGACGGTGATGCTGACCATCACCAGCATGGTGTGGGCGGTGATCTTCGGCATGGGCATCGGCATCGTCTCGGCGGTGTACCGCAACAAATGGCCGGACCGGCTGGGCATGACGCTCGCCGTGTCGGGCATCTCCTTTCCCGCATTCGCGCTCGGCATGCTGCTGATGCAGATCTTCTCGGTCCAGCTCGGCTGGCTGCCCACGGTGGGCGCCAGCAGCTGGAAACACTACATCCTGCCCTCCATCACGCTGGGTGCGGCCGTGGCCGCCGTGATGGCGCGCTTCACGCGGGCTTCCTTCGTCGAGGTGATCCAGGAAGACTTCGTGCGCACCGCGCGCGCCAAGGGCGTGCGCGAATCCAGCGTGGTGTTCAAGCACACGCTGCGCAATGCGCTGATTCCGGTGGTCACCATGATGGGCCTGCAGTTCGGCTTTTTGCTCGGCGGCTCCATCCTGGTGGAGGCGGTGTTCAACTGGCCCGGCCTCGGCCGCCTGCTGGTCGACGCCGTGCAGATGCGCGACTACCCCGTGATCCAGACGCTGGTGCTGCTGTTCTCGCTCGAATTCATCCTGATCAACCTGGTGGTGGACGTGCTGTACGGCTACATCAACCCCACCATCCGATACAAGTGAGCAAGCAGCCATGACGCAACAAGCTTCCGGCGTGCCTGCCGAATCCATCGTTCCACTATCTCCCGTTGCCGCGGTGCAAACCGCCGGCAAGGTCCGCACGCCCTGGGGCGAATGCTGGCGCCGCTTCAAGAAGCAGCCCGTGGGCATCATTGCCGCGCTCTTCGTGCTGCTGTTGGTGTTCGTCGCGGTGTTCGCGCCGTGGATCGTGCCTTTCGACGCGGAGAACTTCTTCGACTACGACATGCTGAACAGCGGCCCCTCGGCCACGCACTGGTTCGGCGTCGATCCGCTGGGCCGCGACATCTTCAGCCGCATCCTGATGGGGGCGCGCATCTCGCTGATGGCGGGCTTCCTGTCGGTGCTGGTGGGCGGCTTCGTCGGCACCGCATTCGGCCTGCTGGCGGGCTACTACGAAGGCTGGTGGGACCGCATCGTGATGCGTGTGTCCGACGTGCTGTTCGCCTTTCCCGGCATCCTGCTGGCGCTGGGCGTGGTGGCCATCCTGGGCAGCAGCATGACCAACGTGGTGGTGGCGGTGTCGGTGTTCAGCGTGCCGGCCTTCGCGCGCCTGGTGCGCGGCAACACGCTGGTGCTCAAGCAGCAGACCTACATCGAGGCCGAGCGCAGCATCGGCGCGTCGGACTGGACCATCATCGTGCGGCACATCCTGCCGGGCACCATCTCGTCGATCGTGGTGTATTTCTCGATGCGCGTGGGCACGTCGATCATCACGGCGGCCAGCCTGTCGTTCCTGGGCATGGGCGCGCAGCCGCCCACGCCCGAGTGGGGCGCGATGCTGAGCGAAGCCCGCGCCGACATGGTGACCTCGCCGCACGTGGCGCTGTTCCCCAGCCTGGCCATCTTCTTCACCGTGCTCGCCTTCAACCTGCTGGGCGACGCACTGCGCGACGCGCTCGATCCGAAGATCGACCGCCAGTAGTCCCCCTCCCGCCCCGATGCCTTCCACCTCTCCCCTGGCGCAGCCCACCGCACCGCCCTTCATCGGCACCCTGCTGCAGGGCGAGCGCAACACCATCGCGGACGTGCCTGGCGTCACCGTCGGCCACAGCACCCTGGACGACGGCGGCATCCAGACCGGCGTGACGGTGATCCGCCCGCACCAGGGCGACCCGTTCCGCGACAAGGTGCCGGCCGCCGCCGTGGTGCTCAACGGATTCGGCAAGAGCGTGGGGCTGGTGCAGCTCGCGGAGCTCGGCGTGCTGGAAACGCCGATCGCGCTGACCAACACTTTCTCGGTCGGCACGGTGGCGACGGCGCAGATCCGCCAGTGCGCGGCGGCCAACCCCGAAACCGGGCGCTCGCTGCCCACGGTCAATCCGCTGGTGTTCGAGTGCAACGACGGCTTCCTCAACGACATACAGCGGCTGGCGGTGAGCGAGGCCGACTACTTGCGCGCGCACGACGGCGCCGCCGCCGACTTCGCTCAGGGCTCGGTCGGCGCGGGGCGCGGCATGTCGAGCTTCCAGCTCAAGGGCGGCATCGGCAGCGCGTCGCGCCGGGTGTCGGCGCGCGGCGGCCTGCACACGGTGGGCACGCTGGTGCTGGCCAACTACGGGCGCCAGCCGCAGCTGCTGCTGGCCGGGCATGCAATCGGCGACCGGCTGGCGCAGCTGCAGGCCGTGCGCGGCGTGCCGGCATCGACGGAGCCCGAGAAGGGCTCGATCATCATCGTGGTCGCGACCGACGCACCGCTCGACGCGCGCCAGCTGGGCCGGCTGGCGCTGCGCGCGGGCGCCGGACTGGCCCGCACCGGGTCGGTCTACGGCCACGGCAGCGGCGACATCGTGCTGGCCTTTTCCACCGCCTACACGGTGCCCGGCAGCGTCGAACGCCCGATGCCTGCCGTGGCGATGCTGCACGACGGGCTGCTCGACGGCCTGTTCCAGGCCGCCGCCGACAGCACGGAACAGGCGATCATCCATGCCCTCTGGCAGGCCACGGCCGTGACGGGGCGCGACGGCAACCACCGCGCCTCGCTGCGTGACCTGCTGCCGGCCCTCTCTCTTTCTTCCTGATTCCGATCACATTGCGCCCATGAAAGTCCTGATCTCCACCGACATCGAAGGCGTCGCCGGCGTCTACCACCCCGAGCAGACGCGCCAGGGCAACCCTGAGTACGAACGCGCACGCCTGCTGATGGCACAGGAGGCCAACGCGGCCATCGCCGGCGCATTCGATGCGGGCGCCACCGAGGTGCTGGTGAACGACTCGCACGGCGGCTTCCGCAACATGCCGCCCGACGTGCTGGATGCGCGCGCCCGCGTGGTGCAGGGCAAGCCGCGCTACCTGAGCATGGTGGCCGGCGTGGAAGAAGGCGTGCACGCGGTCTGCATGGTGGGCTACCACTCGCGCGCGCAGGGGCGCGGCATTCTTGCGCACACCATCAACAGCTTCGCGTTCGCGGGCATCGCGCTCGGCGGGCAGGAGCTGGGCGAGGCCGGGCTCTACGGCGCGCTGGCAGGCGAATACGGCGCGCCCGTGGTCATGGGCAGCGGCGACGACGTGTTCATCGCCGAGAACCGCCCGCTCTTTCCGCACGCGACCTTCGTCGAAACGAAGAAGGCGACCGGCTTCAGCAGCGGCGTGTCGCTGTCGCCTGAGCAGTCGCGCCGCGCCATCCGCGCCGGCGTGGAAGAAGCGCTGGCCGCACGCGCGAACGCCCGGCCGCTGGTCTTCGAAGGCCCGCAGACGGTGACGCTGCGCACGCAGTCGACCGCCCTGGCCGACCTGTTCTGCCAGTGGCCGGCGTTCGAGCGCGTCGACGGCGTCACCCTGCGCTTCACCGCGCCGACGGTGGAGGCGGCCGTGCGCATGCTGAACTGCTGCTCGGCGATGTCGTCGATGCTGCGCTAGACGACCTTGTAGACCCGGATCACCACGGCCTCGCGCTGCGGCCGCAGCGCGTCGAGCGTGCCCACGTAGACGAAGTCGTTGAGCCAGCCGTATTTGCCCTCGGGCGCGACGATCTGCAGCGTGGAGAACACATAGCGCGGCGCATTCTTCGGGTTGCGCGACAGCACGGTGTTGCGCACCGAGATCACCACGCCGTCGTCGGTCTTCAGCTCATACACGGCATCGAGGTTCTTCGCGCCGTCGCGGCGCAGCAGCTGGCGGTCGGCACCGCCAGCCAGCACCGTGCCGCGCAGGCCCGGCCCCTCGAACGAGCCACCCGTGATCGGCACCATG
Source organism: Variovorax sp. PMC12 (assembly GCF_003019815.1). Lineage (NCBI taxonomy): Bacteria > Pseudomonadati > Pseudomonadota > Betaproteobacteria > Burkholderiales > Comamonadaceae > Variovorax > Variovorax sp. PMC12. The sequence goes on along the minus strand of NZ_CP027773.1, from coordinate 865,988 downwards.
AAGCGCTCGCCGAAGGGCGAGGCGCCCAGCGTCATCGGCGCAGCGATGTCGACGATGGCCTCGTAGACGAATTCCGTGCGCGGCAAGACGACGGGAATGCGCTCGCTGGTGGGGGTGGCGACGCCGGATGGCGGCGCATCGGCCGCCCTCGCGTCTGCGAGCGTGGCCATGGCGGTGATTCCGGCAATCAGCGCGCCGCGGCGCGAGGTCGAGGAAGGCTTGGAATTCATTGCGTCCTGCGTCGATTTGATTATTCGAGATAATCATTTCAACGCCGCACAGCGGCCGCCGCGTCAGGATTTACCCTTGCTATCCGGGTCCGCCGCGGTCGGCATGGCGACAGCTTGAAGGCGCTTTCGCCTTATCCGGAATAAGCATCAAACTGCCTGGAAACCCGCATGGATACTGGCGAATAAGCTTATCCGCATAAGGCGCGAACCAAAAAATAGTTTGTTTCCATAAGCCGCGCTTCCAGAATCTCGGCTTCTTGCTGGGGCGCCCCGTTGTACGTGCGGCACCGCACTTCTTCAAGACACACGCACGATGTACCAATACACAGAATTCGATCGCCAGTTCGTTCATCAACGAGCCGCCCAGTTCAGAGACCAGCTCGAGCGCTGGCAGAAGGGCCGCCTCCACGAAGACGAGTTCCGCCCGCTGCGGCTGCAAAACGGCTGGTACGTCCAGCGCTACGCGCCCATGCTGCGCGTGGCCGTGCCCTACGGCGAGCTCTCCAGCCGCCAGATCCGCGTGCTGGCCCGCATCGCCCGCGAATACGACGAGCCCGAAGCCGAGGTCTACCGCAAGGCCATCGAAACGCAAGGCCTGCTCGGCAGCCAGAAGCTGCCCACCCACTACGCCCACTTCTCGACGCGCCAGAACGTCCAGTTCAACTGGATTCCGCTGGCCAAGTCGGCCGACGTGATGGACCTGCTGGCTTCGGTCGACATGCACGGCATCCAGACCAGCGGCAACTGCATCCGCAACATCACGAGCGACGAGCGCGCCGGCATCGCCGTCGACGAGATCGCCGACCCGCGCCCCTACGCAGAAATCATGCGCCAGTGGAGCACGCTGCACCCCGAGTTCGCGTTCCTGCCGCGCAAGTTCAAGATCGCCATCACCGGCGCCACCGAAGACCGCGCCGCCACCGGCTGGCATGACGTGGGCCTGCACATCGTGAAGAACGAAGCCGGCGAGATCGGTTTCCGCGTGCAGGTGGGCGGCGGCATGGGCCGCACGCCCATCGTGGGCACGGTGCTGCGCGAGTTCCTGCCGTGGCAGCAGATCATGAATTACCTCGAAGCGGTGATCCGGGTCTACAACCGCTATGGCCGCCGCGACAACATCTACAAGGCGCGCATCAAGATCCTGGTGAAGGCCGAAGGCCAGCGCTACATCGACGACGTGGACGCCGAGTACAAACAGATCCTCGAGCACGACGGCGCGCCGCACACCATCACACAGGCCGAATTCGACCGCGTGGCCGCTTCCTTCGTGCCCCCGACGCTGGCCACCCGCGTGCTGCAGAGCGCCGAGAAGACCGACGCCGAACTGCGCGCCCATGCCGCCGACGACGTGCAGTTCGCCCGCTGGCTCGCCCGCAACGTGGCGCCGCACAAGAACCCCGCGCTGCGCGCCGTCACGCTGTCGTTCAAGCGCCTGAAGCAGGCGCCCGGCGATGCATCGGCCGACCAGCTCGACACCCTCGCGCAACTGGCTGACCGCTTCTCCGCCGGCGAAGCCCGCGTGACCCACGACCAGAACGTGGTGCTGCCCTGGGTGCATGCCGAAGACCTGCACGCGCTGTGGCTCGCCGCCCGCGCCGCCGGCCTCGCCAGCGCCAATGTGCACCTGCTGACCGACATGATCGCCTGCCCCGGCGGCGACTTCTGCGCGCTGGCCAATGCGCGCTCCATTCCCATCGCCGAAGCCATCACCGAGCGTTACCAGGACCTCGACGAGCTCGACGACCTGGGCGAGATCGACCTGCACATCAGCGGCTGCATCAACTCGTGCGGCCACCACCACAGCGGCCACATCGGCATCCTCGGCGTCGACAAGGACGGCAAGGAGTGGTACCAGGTCACGCTCGGCGGCTCCGACGGCTCCGCGCTCAGCGGCGCGCCGCAGGCCGGCAAGGTGGTCGGCCCCTCGTTCTCGGCGGCCGAAGTGCCGGGCGTGATCGAGGCCGTGCTCACCACGTACCGCGACACCCGTGAGAACGGAGAGAACTTCATCGACACACTGCGCCGCGTGGGCCCGGATCCGTTCAAGGCCGCCGCCAACGGTGCGCGCTTCAAGGTGGAGGAAGCAGCATGAAAAAAACCCTGAACATCCTCTCGGCCGAAGAACACATCGACGACGGTGACCCGAAGGTCCTGCAACTGGCCAACGACGCCGACCCGCTCGCCATCGAGGTGTGCCTGGCGGACATCGAGCGCATCGACCTGCACTTTCCGAAGTTCACCGACGGCCGCGCCTACAGCCAGGCCTTCCTGCTGCGCCGCCGCCTGGGCTTCACCGGCGACATCCGCGCCACGGGCGACGTGCTGATCGACCAGCTGGTGCAGATGGAGCGCACCGGCTTCTCCAGCGCCGTGCTCAAGGAAGGCGTGGACGCCTCCGACGCGCAGCGCCAGTTCGACCGCTTCAACGCCTTCTACCAAGGCGACGCGGTACAGCCCGCGCCGCACTTCGCGGCCGGCGCCTGAGAGCGAATGGGAATCCTCGACATGAGCACCGCAACGGACATCGATTTCGCACGCATCAACACCGAACTCGGCCGCAACGCCGAGGGCCTGGTGGGCTGGGCGCTCGGCCTGGGCCAGAGCGCCATCGTCACCACCAACTTCCGCCCGTTCGAGGCCGTGATCCTGCACATGGTGACGCGCGTGAAGCGCGATGTGCCCGTGGTGTGGATGGACAACGGCTACAACACCGAAGCCACCTACCGCTTTGCCGACGAAGTGACGAAGCAGCTGGGCCTGGACCTGCACATCTACCTGCCGCGCCGCTCGCGTGCGCATCGCGAAGCCGTGGAAGGCCCCACACCGGCGCTGGACGACCCGCGCCACGCCGCCTTCACAGAAGAAGTGAAGCTGGAGCCCTTTGCCCGCGCGTTGCGCGAGACGGCACCCAAGGTCTGGTTCACCGCGCTGCGCGCCACCGACACGGCCGTGCGCGCGCAGATGGACCCGGTCAGCGTGAACCCCGACGGCCTCATCAAGGTGGCTCCGCTGCTGCACTGGTCGTCCAAGGATCTTCACGAGTACTGCGTGAAGCACGGCCTGCCGAACAACTTCGACTACGTGGACCCGACCAAGGGCGAAGACAACCGCGAGTGCGGCCTGCATCTCGCGCACTGAGCGAGCGCCAGCGCCTCACCGATTCCCAGCATCCAGCAAGCACCCCATCCGATGAACGCCCGTACCGAAACCGATCTGCTGCTGCCGCCGGCACACCTGTCCAACACGCACCTCGATGCGCTGGAGGAAGAAACCATCTTCATCCTGCGCGAAGTGGCGGCCGCCTTCGAGCGCCCCACCCTGCTGTTCTCGGGCGGCAAGGATTCGCTGGTGCTGCTGAAGTGCGCGGAAAAGGCCTTCGGCGTGGGCCGCATCCCTTACCCCCTGCTGATGATCGACACCGGCCACAACTTCCCTGAAGTGACGGCCTATCGCGACCAGCGCGCCAGGGAACTGGGCGCCGAGCTGATCGTGCGCAGCGTCGAAGACTCCATGAAGCGCGGCACCGTGCGCCTGGCCCACCCGGGCGAGTCGCGCAACGCGCACCAGTCGGTGACCCTGCTGGAAGCCATCGAGGAATTCCGCTTCGACGCGCTGATCGGCGGCGCCCGCCGCGACGAGGAAAAGGCGCGCGCCAAGGAACGCATCTTTTCGCACCGCGACAGCTTCGGCCAGTGGCAGCCCAAGGACCAGCGCCCCGAGCTGTGGACGCTGTTCAACACGCGCCTGGCCCCGGGCGAACACTTCCGCGTGTTCCCCATCTCGAACTGGACCGAGCTCGACGTGTGGCAGTACATCGCCCGCGAGGAAGTCGGCCTGCCCTCGATCTACTACACGCACAAGCGCGAGGTGGTGGAGCGTCGCGGCCTGCTGGTGCCCGTGACCGACCTGACCCCGCCGCGCGACGGCGAGACGGTGCAGGTGCGCGACGTGCGCTTTCGCACCGTGGGCGACATCACCACCACCTGCCCGGTGGAAAGCCTGGCGGCCGATGCCGACGACGTGGTGCTCGAGACCCTGTCGGTGGACGTGAGCGAACGCGGCGCGACCCGCATGGACGACATGACTTCGGAAGCTTCCATGGAGAAGCGCAAGAAAGACGGGTATTTCTGATGAGTACGACGACTGCAACCCCTGTGAACACCACCGTCCACGGCGACACCGGCACCGCCCTGCGCTTCATCACCTGCGGCTCGGTCGACGACGGCAAGAGCACGCTGATCGGCCGCCTGCTGGTCGACAGCAAGACCGTGCTGCAAGACCAGCTGGCCGGCGTGCAGCGCGGCGGCGAAACCGACCTCGCCCTGCTGACCGACGGCCTCTCGGCCGAGCGCGAACAGGGCATCACGATCGACGTGGCCTACCGCTACTTCTCGACCGCCAAGCGCAAGTTCATCATCGGCGACGCGCCGGGCCATGAGCAGTACACGCGCAACATGGTCACCGCCGCCTCGGCCGCCGACGCCGCCGTGGTGCTGGTCGACGCGACCAAGCTGGCTTGGGCCGCCGAAGTGGAAGACGGCACCGTGGTCAGGCGCGAGCTGCTGCCGCAGACGCGCCGCCATACGCTGCTGTGCCATCTGCTGCGCGTGCAGTCCATCGTTTTCGCGGTGAACAAGCTCGACGCCATCGCTGATGCCGGCCTGGCCTTCGAGCGCATCTCGACCGCACTGACCGCCTTTGCCGAAGCGGCTGGCGTGCAGGTCGGGGCCATCGTGCCGATCTCGGCGCTCAAGGGCTGGAACGTGGCCACGCGCCACGCCGACTGGGTGGGCTACGAAGGCCCGAGCCTGCTCGAGCTGCTCGAAGAGCTGCCCGTGACCGCGCAGGACGAGGCCGTGCCCTTCGCCTTCCCGGTGCAGTGGGTCGAGAAGTTCTCGGCCTCCGCCGACACCTCGCAAGGCCGACGCGTGTTCTGGGGCCGTGTCGCCTCTGGCCATGTGGAGCCCGGCCAGCGCGTGACCGTGCTGCCGAGCAACCAGACCGCCACCGTGGCGCAGGTGCTGAGCCACACGCGCCAGCCGAAGTCGGTGCACGCGGGCCACAGCGCCGGCATCGTGCTCGACCGCGAGGTCGACGTGTCGCGCGGCGACTGGCTGCTGGCGCCCGGCGCCTTCGAGCCGGTGCGCGAGATCACCGCCACCGTGGCCTGGCTCGACGACGAGCCGCTGGTCGCGGGCCGCGTGTACTGGGCGCTGCAGGGCCACCGCTGGGTCAAGGCCAAGGTGGCGCGCATCGTCGACCGGGTGAACATCACCACGCTCGAATCGGAGCCCGCAACGCAGCTGGAAGCCAACTCCATCGGCGACGTGGTGCTGGCGCTGCAGCAGCCGCTGGCGGTGCTCCCGTTCACGCAATCGCGCGCGCTGGGCTCGCTGGTGCTGGTCGATACGGCCTCCCACAAGACCGCTGCCGCCGTACTTGTGCAGCCCGCCGCCGCAAAGGCCTAAAATCTAGGGTTTTTCCCGACCACTTCTGACGCAAAAAGACAAATGACCCACGTCGTCTCCGAAGCCTGCATCCGTTGCAAATACACCGACTGCGTGGACGTTTGCCCCGTCGACTGCTTCCGCGAAGGTCCCAACATGCTGGTGATCGACCCGGACGAATGCATCGACTGCGCGGTCTGCATTCCCGAGTGCCCGGTCAACGCCATCTACGCCGAGGAAGACCTGCCGGCCAACCAGATCGCCTTCATCAAGATCAACGCCGAGCTGGCCCTGGCCGACGGCTGGAAGAGCATCACCAAGCGCAAGCCTGCGCTGCCTGATGCAGAAGAGTGGAAAGACAAGACGGACAAGATCGGGGAGCTGGTCCGCTGAACCAGCCGGCCGCCATCGCCGCTCCCATCGAGACCGACGCGCTGATCGTCGGTGCCGGCCCCGTGGGGCTGTTCCAGGCCTTCCAGCTGGGCCTGCTCGAAATCTCCTGCCACATCGTCGACGCACTGCCCGCCGCGGGCGGCCAGTGCGTGGCGCTGTATGGCGGCAAGCCCATCTACGACATTCCCGGCACGCCCGTGACCAGCGGGCGTGACCTGGCGCAGTCTCTGCTGCAGCAGGTGGCGCCCTTCAAGCCCCAGTTCCACTTCGGCGAGCAGGTGGCCACGCTGGCCCGGCAACCTGACGAACGGCTGCTGCTGACAACCTCGGCGGGCAAGGCCTTCCTGGCGAAGACGGTATTCATCGCGGCGGGCGTCGGGGCCTTCGTGCCCAAGCGCATCGCCGTCGAAGGCATCGAGCGCTTCGAGGGCACGTCTCTTTTCTATCACCCCGACTCGCTGGACCGCTTTGCCGGGCAGGCCGTCGTGGTCAACGGCGGCGACGACGTCGCGCTGGAAACCGCCATTGCGCTGACCGGCACGGCCGCGCATGTCACGCTGGTCCATCGCCGCGACGGTTTCCAGGCCGACGAGGCCACGGTCGCGGCCATGCGCCGGCTCGTGGCGCAGGGCAAGCTGGCCTTCAAGGTCGGCCAACCCGGCGCGTTCAATGGCAAACAGCTCCAGATCGTCACGCCAGACGCCACCACGCTCGACCTGCCGCTCGACGCGCTGATCGCCTGCCTGGGCATCTCCCCGCGCCTCGGCCCCATCGCCGACTGGGGGCTGGAGCTGGAGCGCAAGCAGGTGCCGGTCGACACCGAGAAATACGAAACCCGCGAACGCGGCGTGTTCGCGGTCGGCGACATCAACACCTACCCGGGCAAGAAGAAGCTCATCGTCTGCGGCTTCCACGAGGCCACGCTGGCTGCCTGGGGCGCCACGGCCATCGTGTTTCCGGGCAAGGCCGTGCCGCTGCAGTACACGACCACCAGCACGCGGCTGCACGAGCTGCTGGGCGTGCGCAAGGCCTGATCCGCTAGTCCGCGCGGGGCAGCAGCGCCGCGTGCCCGCCGATGAAGCTGCCGATGGCGGCCACGCAGCGGTCGATGTCCGCATCCGTCAGCGGCAGCGACAGCACGACGAAGCCGCGCGGCGAGCTGTAGATGCCCTCGTTCAGCAGGTGGAAGAACAGCAGCTGCCGCAGCCGGCCGTCGACCGCCGCCAGGTCTTCGCTGCTGCGTACATCGCCCTGCACGAAATGCGCGTTCATCAGCGAGCCGATGCCGGTGAACTGCATGGCGACGCCCTCGTTCGCGCACAGCGCGTTGAGCCGCGCGCGCAGTGCCTCGCCCCTCTGGGCCAGCGCACCGGCCGCCTCGGGCGTGAAGAGCTTCGTGAGACCGGCATAGCCGGCCGCCATCGTCATCACGTTGTTGTTGAAGGTTCCCGAATGGGCCAGCGGACCGGTGCGCGGGTCGAACAGTGCCATCACGTCGGCGCGCCCGCCGAACGCACCAAAAGACATGCCGCCGCCGATGTACTTGCCCAGCGTGGTCAGGTCCGAACGGATGCCGAGCTTGTTCGCCAGCCCATGCGGCGCAAGCCGCGAGGTCATGACTTCGTCGAAGATCAGCAGCGCGCCGACCTGCGTGGCCGACTCGCGCAGGGCCTGCAGGAAGTCGGGTTGCCCCGGAATGCAGCCGCTCGCGCCCTGCATCGGCTCGACCAATACCGCGGCGATCTCGGGGCCGTGCCGTTCGATCTGCGCGCGGGCCGTTTGCGCGTCGTTGTAAGGCAGCACGAGAAAGTCGAACGGCACGGTGGTCGGCAAAGGCCTGGCGCCGAAGCCCAGCACCCCGCCGTGGTAGCCGCCCGAGAACACGACGATCTTCCTGCGCCCCGTGAAGTGCAGCGCCGCCGTGAGCGCCATCAGGTTGGCCTCGGTGCCCGAGTTGGTGAAGCGCAGCTGCTCGATCTGCGGAAAGCGCTCGCAGATCAGCCGGGCCAGCCGTCCTTCGAGCAGGTTGTGCCCGGTGAGGTTGATGCCGCCCTGCATCGCCTCGATGACCGCATCGCGGATTTCCGGCGCGGAGTGGCCGTAGACACCGGCCGTGTACTCGGCAATGAAGTCGGCGTAGCGATGGCCGTCGGCGTCCCACAGCGCGGCGCCTTCGCCCCTGGCGATGGTCAGGGGGAACGGCGCGTAGAACAGCACGGAGCGGCTGTTGGCTCCGGGCATGTAGCGCGCCTGCGCCTCGAACTGGCGCTGGCTGGCCGGATTGGCGTCGGTGAAGCGCCGGTACGCATCGGCAAGGGCCTGGTCTATGGCGGCATGGGTCATGGCGGATGTCCTTAATTTGCAGACAGGGATTAATTGGTCACTGAACAATTAATATTGTTTATACGATCAATTGAACTGCAGCACAATGGCGTCGACCATGAAGACGACCTCGCCACCCAAGCCCCGCTCCGCTGGCCGCCCCGCCGGCGGCGGCGAACTGACGAAACAGCGCATCGCCGAAGTCGCGCTGGCGCAGATCGACGAATTCGGCCTCGGCGCGTTCAGCATGCGCGAGGTGGCGGCGCAGCTCGGCGTGTATCCGGCGACGGTGCACTGGCACGTCAGCACGCGCGAAGCCCTGCTGGCCGAGGTGGCGGCCGCCGTCATGGCCGGCGTTGCGCCGCCTGCGGGCAAGCTCGAATGGCAGGCATGGATCGCGGAGCTGTTCCGCCGCTGCCGCGACGCCGTGCAGCAGCACCCAAACGTCGCGCAGCTGCTGGGCGCGCAACTCGTGTCCAACGGCAGCCTGCCGACGGAGCTGGTCGAAGGCGTCCTGGCCGCATTGACCGAGGCGGGCTTCGAGGGCGAACCCCTGCTGGAGGCCTACAACTGCGTGATCGCGGCGATGCTGGGTTTCCTGACGATGGAGTTCTCGCCCCTGCCCGCCGACAACACCCAGGCCTGGGCCGAGGAACTGCGCGAACGCGTGCACACCATCCGCCCGCTCGACCACCCGGTGCTCGCGCGCAACCTGCCATTGCTGGCCAACAAGGCCTTCATCATGCGCTGGGACAACGGCACCGCCGTGCCGCTGGACAGCAGCTTCGAGCGCCACATCCAGATGACCATCGACGGGCTCGAAGCCTTCGCGCGCAGGGTCAGGCCGGGGGCCTAGGCCCCAGCAGCTCGTACAGCACCATGCGCGTCTGCCGGCCGCGCAGCTCGGCCAGCTCCTCGATGCGGCGCGTGGCAAGGCGCCCGCCCAGCCCGTCGAAGGTGTCCTGCGATATCAGCGTGCGCGTGCCCAGTTCCTTGTTGGCGGCCTCGATGCGGCTTGCCGCGTTGATGGTGTCGCCGATGGCGGTGTACGACAGTCGGTTGCTCGAGCCGAGCACGCCGGCGATCACAAGTCCGGTGTGTATGCCGATGCGCGTGCGGAACTCGTGCAGGCCTTCGGCGCGCCACTTGGCGTTGAGCGCGCTCATCCGGTCATGCAGCTCGAGCGCCGCCAGGCAGGCGCGGTACTCCGCATCTTCCAGGTCGGCCGGGGCGCCCCACAGCACCATGATGCCGTCGCCCATGAACTTGTCGACCACGCCGCCGTGCCGCGCGAAGATGCCGGACGCGAGGTTGAAGTACTCGGTCAGCTGCCTCACGAGCACGTCGGCCTGCATCGATTCGGAGATGCTGGTGAAGCCTTCCACGTCGGTGAACATCACCGTGACGCGCCGCGGCGAACCGCCGGGCGTCAGCGCGTGGCCCTTGACCACGAGCTGGCGCAGGATGTCGACCGGCACGAACTTCCTGAACGCCTGGAGGCTGCGTGCCGACTCGTCCAGCGCCTGGTTGAGATGCTGGACCTCCAGCACCCGGCTCGGCTCGAGCGGCAGGTTGTCCAGCTCCAGCCGACCGATGCGGCGCGCGACGCGCGAAAGGTTCTCGATGGGCCCTGTCACCAGCTTGGACAAGCGCAGCGAGAGCAACAGCGCCAGTCCGAGGAAGCTGAGCGTCATGAGCAATGCCCACAGCACCGAGCGCTGCAGGCCCCCGAGCACCGTCTCCTCGGGCTCCCAGCTGACGAGCTGCCAGCGCGTGTGGGGGATGTGCGAGGTCTGCACGAGGTAGCTGCGCCCGTCGTGCGCCATCGAAAAAGCCAGGTCGTCGGCACCGCCGGCCGTGCTCTTGGCGAGCATGTGAGCGTGGATGGCGCCCAGCACGCCGGTGTCGGGCGACTCGAGCTCGCGCACCGGGTCGGGATGGTCGCTGCGGGCGATCACATGATGGTCGGAGCTCAGCAAGGCGCTGTCGCCGCTGCCGAGCGCGCCGAAGATGCGCACCAGCCTCGACAGATGCCCCAGCGACACATTCGCGTCGACCACGAGCCCGCGCCGGTGGCCCTCGTCGTCGACTCGCCCGGAAGGCCGTGCGTGGCCGACGGCGAGTTCCTGCGCGTCGCTCATCAGGAAGGGCTCGGTCCACACCGGGCCTTTCGCCTTCACCGCCTCCCGGTACCAGGTTCGCTTCTCGGGGTCGAAGTCGCTGCGGTACGAGGAGATGGACGTCGTCGAGAAGCGCTGCCTGGCGTCGCCGCCGTCGAGGTCCGGCGAGCTCTTGTATTGCCAGGTCTCGGTGCTGAAGTCGGGGCCGCGCAATACCTGGCGGATGGCCGGAACCGGATAGCGCACGGCCATCAGCACATGGCCGTCGTCGGTGGCCACGTTGATGCTGTCGAGCTCGGGGGTCTGCTCCAGCATGGTCCAGAGCATCTCGGCGGTCTGCTCGCCGTCTTCCCCGGTCGCGTGCACGCTGGGCGAATCGGCGATGGCGCGGATCACGCCCTCGGTCTTGGCGAGGAACGCCAGCACGTTGTCCTCGACACGGTCGTGGTTGGTCTTGTGCGCGGCCGTGCCCACCTTGGACACCAGCTTCTCCGCCGCCCAGTAACCGAAGGCCACCAGCAAGAGCGACTGCACCAGCGCGACGGCGCAGATGATGGAGCCCACGTCGACCCTGAAACGCCGCAGGCGTGCGCCCTTGAAATCCTCATCGGCCATGCAATTCCCTCTCCCTTTTTTTGTTTCCTGTCTGCTTATCGGCACGCGCGCCCTTTTCTTCTGTTTTGTTGTTGCGGGCGCGGCGATTCTCGCGCGGGGGCACGCCCGGCCCGAGGGTTTCCCCTTGCCCGCAAAGGCACGCCTGCCATTGCGGCTTCCCCGCAGCGGATAAACTCCGGGCCGCGCCGTGGGTTGCCCGCGGCGCAATTGCTAGGGGTGCTGCACGGCTTGCCGTTCGGCTGAGAAAGTCCCTTTGAACCTGATTGAGGTAATCCTCGCGCAGGGAAGCTGGTCCGGTTGGCCGCTCACGTTGTCTCGCGTGACGACCGTGTCGCTCGGGCCCCGCCCACCTGCCAAACCTTTTGCACTGGAGCAAACGGATGGCACAAGACGACAACAACGACGATCGCAGCAGCAACGCCGGATCCGCCTCATCCAACGAGGCGCTGACGCCGTTGCCCGCGTCCAGGCGCGTGTTCGGCTGGCACGACCACGCCGCGCTGTGGTTCAGCCTGGGCGTCGGCCTGCTGGTGATGCAGATCGGCGCGTACCTGGTGCCCGCGGTGGGCACGCGGGACGCGGCCATCGCCATCGTGCTGGGCTCCTGCCTTGGCGCGGGCCTGCTGGCCTGGACCGCGCGGCTCGGTTGCGAGAGCGGCCTCGCCAGCGCCGGCCTCATGCACGCCACTTACGGCAGCGCCTTCGCGCGGCTGCCGGTGCTGCTGAACATCGTGCAGCTGGTGGGCTGGACCACCTTCGAGCTGGTCGTCATGCGCGAGGGCACGCAGGCCATCGGCCAGGCGGCCTTCGGCCCTTCCATCGGCTCGGCATGGGGCGGCGTGCTGACCACGCTGCTCTGGGGCGCGGTGCTGCTGGCCCTGCTCGCGGGCTCGATGGTCAAGCTGGTGCGGCGCTTCGTCAGCCGCTTCGGGCTGCCGCTGGTGGTGCTGTCGCTGCTGTGGCTCAGCTGGCAGTTCGCGACGCGGCTGCATGCCAAGGGACTCGACGCGTTCTGGGCGCGGCCGGGCGACGGCAGCATGGGCATGTTCGGCGCGCTGGACCTGGTGATCGCGATGCCGGTGTCATGGCTGCCGCTGGTGGCCGACTACGCACGGCACGGCAAGCGCGGTACCGGGGGCCTGGGGAGCGCCTTCAGCGGCACCTGGCTCGGCTATGCGCTGGCCAACATCTGGTGCTATGCGCTGGGCGTGATGGTGGTGAGCGTGGCCGAGCCGGGCACCGAGCTGGTGACGGCGCTGCTGCTTGCGCAAGGCGGCCTGCTGGCGCTGGGCCTGATCCTGATCGACGAGCTCGACAACGCCTACGGCGACGTGTATTCGGGTTCGGTGTCCACGCACAGCCTGCTGCCGCGCTGGAGCGTGAAGCGCTGGGGCCTGCTGCTGGCCGCGCTGTGCATCGCTTTTGCACTGGTGCTGCCGATGCACACGCTGGAGCCCTTCCTGCTGTTGTTGAGTTCGGTGTTCGTGCCGCTCTACGGCGTGATCATCGGGCGGCTTGGCAGCGGACAGTCCGTGTCGGTGGGCGGTGCGCGGAAGATCGATTTCGGCGCCGCGCTGATCTGGATCGCGGGCATTGCCGCGTACCACGCGCTGGCCAGATGGGCACCGCAGTTCGGCTCGGCATTGCCGACGCTGGCCGCGACCTTCGCGCTCGCGTGGCTCAGCCGGCCGTCAGCGCGAAGCGGTGCGTCGGCACTGGCGCAAAGCCGTGGTTGAGAGGACCATGACCCGCGCCGATCTTCACATCCGCCCCCGCGGCCATCGCGCCGAGGATGTACGCACGCGCCCGCTCGACCGCCTCCGGCAGCGCCGCGCCCAATGCCAGGTGCGCGGCGATGGCGGACGACAACGTGCAGCCGGTGCCGTGCAGATTGGGGCTGTCGATGCGCTTCGAAGCCAGCCGCCTGCGCTCGCCCCCGGACTGCAGCAGCACGTCGACCACGTCGTTGCCCGGCAGATGGCCGCCCTTGAGCAGCACGCCCTTGGCGCCGAGCGCCAGCAGTTCGTCGGCCGCGCCGTCGAGCGCATCGATACCGTCGATGGGATGGCCGATGAGCAGCGCGGCTTCGTCGAGATTGGGCGTCACCACCAGCGCGCGCGGGAACAGTTCGCGCACCAGCACCTGCACCGTCTCGGACGCGATCAGCCGGTCGCCGCTGGTGGCGACCATCACGGGGTCGAGCACCACGTTCTTCAGCTGGTAGCGGTCGATGGCCCAGGCCACCACTTCGACGATCTCGGGCGCGTGCAGCATGCCGAGCTTGACGGCATCGACGCCGATGTCTTCCACCACGGCCTGGATCTGCGCCTTGAGAAACTCGGGCGGCACGCCGTGGATGCCCGACACGCCGAGCGTGTTCTGCGCGGTGAGCGCGGTGATGGCCGTCATGCCATAGCAGCCGAGCGCCGCGAAGGTCTTGAGATCGGCCTGGATGCCGGCGCCGCCGCCGCTGTCGGAGCCGGCAATGGAGAGCACGCGTGCATAGCGCTGGGTGGGTGCTTGGGTCATGCCGAAAATTATCGGCGGTATCCATGGCCGGAAGGAGCGAGACCATGAGCCTTCCTTTTCAATCCGCCGCCGTCCTCGGCGCGGGCCTCATGGGCCGGCTGATGGCGGTCACGCTCGCGCAGGCGGGCTGCAAGGTCGACCTGTTCGAAGCGGGCAGCCCCGATGCGGAAGGCGCTGCCGCACGCGTGGCAGCCGCAATGCTCGCGCCGCTGGCCGAATCGGCGGTGGCGCCGGTGTCGGTCGTGCGCATGGGGCAGCACGCGCTCTCGCGCTGGCCCGAGCTGCTGGCAAAGCTGGCGCAGCCCGTGTTCTTCCAGCGCGAAGGCACGCTGGTGCTGTGGCACCGGCAGGACGCCGCCGAAGCCGCACGCCTGGCGCGCGTGCTTGCCAACACCGGCACGCAGGTGCCAGAGCTCGCGCCGATGCAAACGCTCGACGGCAAGGCGATCGCCGCCCTTGAGCCCTCGCTCGGGCAGCGCTTCATGCAGGGCCTGTTCCTGCCGGGCGAAGGTCAGCTCGACAACCGCGCGCTGCTCGCGTCCCTGCTTGCCACACTGCAAGCCAGCCCCGGCGTGACGCTGCACTGGCAATCGGCGCGCGCGCCTTCGGACTTCACGCCCGGCGCACCGGGCCAGCCCGACCGGGTGATCGACTGCCGCGGCTTCGGCGCCCGGCCCCAGTGGAACGCACTGCGCGGCGTGCGCGGCGAAGTGATCCGGGTGCACGCCCCAGAAGTGACGCTGAGGCGGCCCACGCGCCTGGTGCATCCGCGCTACCCGCTCTACATCGCGCCCAAGCCGGGCAACCTGTTCGTGATCGGCGCGACCGAGATCGAATCGGACGACATGTCGCCCGCCAGCGTGCGCTCCACCTTGGAACTGCTGAGCGCCGCGTATGCGGTGCACAGCGGCTTTGCCGAGGCGCGCATCGTCGAAATCGCCACGCAGTGCCGGCCCACGCTGCCCGACAACCTGCCCGCCATCGAGCAGCCGCAGCCGCGCGTGCTGCGCATCAACGGGCTCTACCGCCACGGTTTCATGATCGCACCCGCGCTGCTCGACGCCGCGATGGAACTGCTGGCGCACGGCCGCTCGACGCTCGCTGCGAGCCTCGGCATGGAGATATCCCACGCATGAACATCCTGATCAACGACAAGCCTTTCACCCTGCCTGACAACGCCGTGCTGACCGATGCGCTGGCCGCGCTGGACGCCACGCCGCCGTTCGCGGTGGCGGTGAACCGCGAGTTCGTGCCGCGCTCCGCCTACGCCGCGCGCGCGCTGCAACCCGACGACCGCATCGAAGTGATCCGCCCCGTGACGGGCGGCTGATTGATTGACGGAGACGACACGATGAACACCACACACGACGACCCGCTGGTTCTCTACGGCGAAACCTTCCAGAGCCGCCTGCTGCTCGGCACCGCTCGCTATCCCTCGCCAGACCTGCTCGAAGCCGCGGTCAAGCGCGCCCGGCCCGCGATGCTCACGGCCTCGCTGCGCCGGCAGACCGCGAATCAGGGATCGGGCAACAGCGAGCTCGGCAACGGCTTCTGGGAACTGCTGCGCCGCCTCGGGGTGCCCGTGCTGCCCAACACCGCCGGCTGCCACAGCGTGCAGGAGGTGGTCGCCACCGCGCAGATGGCGCGCGAGCTGTTCGACACGCCCTGGATCAAGCTCGAGCTGATCGGCGACGACTACACGCTGCAGCCCGACACGCTGAACCTCGTCGACGCGGCCTCGCAGCTGATTCGCGAAGGCTTCAAGGTGCTGCCCTATTGCACCGAAGACCTGGTGCTGTGCCAGCGGCTGGTCGACGTGGGCTGCCAGGCCGTGATGCCTTGGGCCGCGCCCATCGGCACGGGCCGTGGACCTGTCAACCCTTATGCGCTGCAGGTGCTGCGCGACCGGCTGAAGGTGCCGATGCTGGTCGATGCCGGCCTGGGCCTTCCTTCGCATGCCTGCCAGGTGATGGAATGGGGCTACGACGGCGTGCTGCTCAACACGGCGGTCGCGCTGGCGCAAGACCCGGTGGCCATGGCCGGCGCATTTGCCGACGCGGTGCAGGCCGGGCGCACCGCACACCGTGCCGGCGCAATGGCCGCGCAGGACGCGGCGCAACCCAGCACACCGGTGCTCGGCACGCCCTTCTGGCATCACGCGCCATGACAGCTTCAATGAACGACGCCCGCGCCATCGCGCAAGCCATCGTCGCGGCCCACGGCTTGCGTTTCGGCGCGATCACCGCCGCGCCCGTGAGCGCGCCGGTCTTCTCGTCGGACGACCCGGTGTACCGCGGCGCCAAGCAGGCCTGCTCGGCGCTGGGCTTCATCGAGATCGACGCCGAATGCCTGGCCCACGCCTGGCGCGCGCAGACGCTGCGCCTGAGCAACTTCGACGCCGCGCTGTGGCCCGACGCGCCCGCAGACTTCGGCATGCGCCCGTTTCCCCCGGCCGCTCGCGACGATGCATTCCCGCCCTGCCCCGAACGCCTCGGCCTCTATGCCGTGCTGCCCGATGCGCAATGGGTCGGCCGCATGGCGCGCGCCGGCGTGCCGACTGTGCAACTGCGCTTCAAGTCGGAAGACGCGGCGGCCATCGAGCGTGAAGTGCAGGCGGCCGTCGAAGCGGTGCGCGGCACCGATGCGCTGCTCTTCATCAACGACCATTGGCAGGTCGCCATCGCGGCGGGTGCCTACGGCATCCACCTCGGCCAGGAAGACCTCGACGCGCTCTCGCCCGATCAGCTGGCGCAGCTGCGCGCTTCAGGCGCGAGGCTCGGCGTCAGCACGCACGGCTACGCCGAGATGGTGCGCGCGGACAGGGTGAGCCCGAGCTACATCGCGATGGGCGCCGTCTACCCGACCACGCTCAAGAAGATGGCGACCGCGCCGCAGGGCGTGGCCCGCCTCGCAGCCTATGCGCGACTGCTGCGCGGCTATCCACAGGTGGGCATCGGCGGCATCGACGCGGTGCGCCTGCCCGAAGTGCTGGCCACGGGCGTTGGCTCCGTCGCCGTGGTGCGCGCACTGGTCGCGGCGGAAGACCCCGAGGCCACGGCCATGCAATGGATGGCGGCGATGGAAAGCAACGCCGTCGGCAACTGAACACAATGAACCAACCCAAGCCCTCTTTTTTTTCTTCCGCCTGGCCGCTCTCACCCGTGTCGCGCGCGCTGGCGGTCGTTCTCTTCACCGCCGCTTGCGGCGCGCAGGCGCAGCAGGCGGCATTGCGTGAAGTCACCGTCAACGACAGCAGTGCCGCGCCGCAAGCCGACATCAGCGGCTTCGGCGATGTGCCGCTGCGCGAGCTGCCGCTCTCGGCCACGGTGATCGACAGCCAGCAACTGCGCGCCAGCGGCGCCCGGCGGCTCGCGGACCTCACCCAGTTCGACGCCTCCGTCACCGACGCCTACAACTCCGCCGGCTACTGGGACTACCTCACGGTGCGCGGCTTCGTGCTCGACAACCGCTTCAACTACCGGCGCGAAGGCCTGCCGATCAGCGCCGAGACCTCGATTCCGCTGGACAACAAGGAACGCGTGGAAATCTTGCGCGGCACCAGCGGCATCCAGGCCGGCACCAGCGCGCCGGGGGGCCTGGTCAACTACGTCGTCAAGCGGCCGACCGAGCAGGACCTGCGCACGGTGCGCATCGAGACCAACAGCCGCGGCAGCCTGCTGGGCGCCGTCGACCTTGGCGGGCGCTTCGGCGAGAACCGCGAGTTCGGCTACCGCATCAACGTGGCGAGCGAGAACCTCAAGCCGATCACGCACGACCTCGACGGCAACCGCAACCTGTTCTCGCTGGCGGCCGACTGGCGTATCACGCGCGACTCGGTGCTGGAATTCGAGATCGAGCAAAGCCGCAAGACGCAGCCGAGCCAGGCCGGCTACAGCCTGCTGGGAAGCGTGCTGCCCAGGCCGGTCGATCCGCGCATCAACCTCAACAACCAGCCGTGGTCGCAGCCCTCGGTGTTCAAGGCGCTGACAGGCACGGTGCGCTTCAGCCAGGCAATCAACTCCGACTGGCGCTGGAGCGCGCAGATCGGCCAGCAGCGCTTGAAGAGCGACGACCGCCTGGCCTACGCCTTCGGCTGCGGCGCCGAGGGCAACTACGACCGCTACTGTTCCGACGGCACATTCGACGTCTACGACTTCCGCAGCGACAACGAGCGCCGCACGCAGACCGCGGGCAGCCTGAACCTCAAGGGCAACGTGGCGACGGGCAGCGTGAAGCACGAGCTGGGTTTCGGCCTGCTGCAAAGCCGCGTGCGCAACCGCTTCCAGGATCAGGCCTACAACTACGCGGGCACCGGCAACATCTGGGGCACGGCCATGGTGCCGGCCAACCCCGATGCCACCACGCCGCAGACCAACCGCGACGAACGCTCGACCGAACTGTCGGTGCAGGACGCCATCCGCTGGAACGACCGCTTCACCACCTGGCTCGGCGTGCGCCACACGCGGCTCGACCGCAGCAGCATCGGCAACGACGGATCGAACCCGACCGGCTACAAGCAGGACGTGACCACGCCGTGGATCGCCGCGAGCTATGCCATTCAACCGGGCTTGCTGGCTTATGCGAGCTGGGGCAAGGGCGTGGAATCGCAGGTCGTGCCGAACAGGATCTCCCAGTACGCCAACGCTGGGCAGGCCCTGCCCGCGCTGACCTCGCGCCAGTGGGAACTGGGCCTGAAGGGCGGCAACGATGCGTTCAACTGGCAAGTCGCTTGGTTCGACATCTCGCGGCCGATGACCAACCTCGACCTGTGCAGCGGCTACTGCGAAGTGCGCAACGACGGACGCGCCGTGCATCGCGGGCTGGAGGCCGGCGCGCAATGGAACCAGGGGCCGTGGCGCCTCGGCGGCAGCATCGCGGTGATCGACGCCAAGCGGCGCGGCAGCACCGAGAACCCGGCGCTCAACGGACAGTCGCCGACGAACGTGCCCAAGGAAGTGCTGCGGGCACAGGCCGCCTACCGCGTCGCGTCGGTGCCGGGGCTGGAGATCGCTGGCCAGCTCTCGTACGAAGGCCGGCGCAACGTGCTGCCGGATGGGTCGATCACCCTGCCCTCGTGGACGCGCGTCGATGCAGTGCTGCGCTACGACACCAGGCTGCGCGGCGTGAACACGAGCTGGACGCTTGCGGTCGACAACCTGTTCGACCGGCGCTACTGGAAGGAGTCGCCGTTCCAGTTCAGCCACGTGTATCTCTTTCCCGGGGCGCCGCGCACGCTGCGACTGGGTGTGAGCCTCGCGTTGTGAATGTGGTGAGCCTCACAAATTTGTCGATGCAGATGCGCCCGGTTGAGAAGGCGCAAAAAATCACGCTATAATCTAAGGCTTGTTCCTCGATAGCTCAGTTGGTAGAGCGCCGGACTGTTAATCCGTAGGTCCCTGGTTCGAGCCCAGGTCGAGGAGCCAAAACAAGCCGCAAGGCAAATAGATGCCCTGCTACTCATAAAGTAGCGGGGCATTTTCATTCGGGCCTTGTTTGCGTCGATGCATCGACGATAAAAAAATCAGGCTGTCACACTCAAAATCGGCAAATCCATTGCATATAATTTAAGGCTTGTTCCTCGATAGCTCAGTCGGTAGAGCGCCGGACTGTTAATCCGTAGGTCCCTGGTTCGAGCCCAGGTCGAGGAGCCAAATCAAGCCGCAAGGCCTCTGAGAAGCCCGCTGTTTTCACGAACAGCGGGCTTTTTCTTTGGCGGCGTGCGGGCTCGCGATTTCAGCAAAGTCCGCTAAGTACCCTGCCCGCAAAGCGCGCACACTGACGCGCATGGAAAGCCGTCGAACAGAGCAGGACTACCGGGCCCGCGTGGCACGCGCGGTCGCGGCCATCGTTGCCGACCCGATGGCCGATCACCGGCTCGAAGACCTCGCGCGGCTCGCGCACTTCTCACCCTTTCATTTCCATCGCGTCTACGCCAGCGTGGCTGGCGAGACCGTGGCCGCCACGGTCCGCCGTGTGCGGCTCGCGCTCGCGACGCAACTGCTCGAAGCCGGCGGCCAGAGCATCACGCAGGTTGCGCTGGCGGTGGGCTACGAGAGCCCGCAGGCCTTCACGCGCGCCTTCGGGCAGTTCACCGGCCAGTCGCCGCGCGAGTTCCAGCGGCAGATGGCGCGCGCGGTGCTCGATGTCGATGCGATACCGCAGGCCGGCAACGACGGCGGCGCGCCACCCGCCGTGCGGATCGTCGAGCGCTCCGCGCAGCGGCTGCATGCGCTGCGGCACCAGGGCTCGTTCGCGACCATTCCCCACACCCATCGGCGGCTGCGCCTCCATGCGGGAACGCGGGTGCTGTCGGAGCACTGGGGCGCGTCCTTCAGCGCGCCCGAGGACACCAGCGGCTTCCGGTACTACGCAGCGTTCGCTTCGCCTGACCCGTGGCCGGAGGATGGCTCGGGCGTCGAGTTGCTCGACATCCCGGGCGGCTGCTATGCCGTGCATCGCCTGGCCGGCCCCTATGCGCGCATCAATGCCGCCGTGCAATCGCTCTATGCGCGATGGCTGCCGGGCAGCGGCTACGAACCCGACGACCGGCCCACGCTGGAGCACTACCTGAATTCGCCGCGAACGGTGCGGCAAGCCGAGTTGCGCACCGATCTGCTGATTCCGATTCGCCGCGCCGACTCGTCGTGAGGCGGCCTACCTCGGCTGGAAAGCGATGAGCCCCATGCCCGCAAGACACACCGCGACACCGGCGATATCCCACGCGCTGGGGCGGATGCCGTCGACCGCCCACAGCCACGCGATGGCCACGCCGATGTAGACGCCACCGTAGGCGGCATACACGCGGCCCGCCGCTGTTTCATGCAAGGTGAGCAGCCATGCGAAGGCCGCGAGACTGATCGCCGCGGGCACCAGCAGCCACGCGGAGCGGTCCTGCTTGAGCCACAGGTAAGGCAGGTAGCAGCCGATGATCTCCGCGAGAGCCGTCGCGACGAACAGAAGAAAAGTGCGCATCGCGCGATTGTGCATAGCCGTGCCCCAGGCCTTATCGGCAAGACACGTGAGGCCATTCGCTTGATGGCGTCCACCCCTCGCACCTACACTCGACCGATGGCCCCCTCGTCCACGTCCCGCAACCGCACTGCCCGCGCAGCCCTGCTCCAGGCAGCGGCCGGCCGTGGCGCAGGTGTCGTCGTTGCGGCGATGACGACGGTCTTGCGACGCACCTCCGCACTTTCCTGAGCCCGGCGGTCCGCTACCTTCTTTCTTGATGCGCGAACCCTTGACCGCCGGGCACCACACCGCGCGGTAGCGACTTCGCCTGCTCTTCCACGGCAATGGGCGGTTTCGCATTCAACTGGAGTGCTTCATGCCTGCAACCATTCACGGAGAGCGCACGCTCACCGAACTCGATTTCGTCCGCCTCGGCAAACTGGCTGGCGGCGCCATTCCGCCGGCGCTGTCCGACCTGCTGGACGTGGCCGACATCCTGCCCTCCCGCGACGTACCCGCGGACATCGTCACGATGAACTCCAAGGTGGAGATCGAAGACCCCGCAACCCGCCAGACGCAGAAGATCACCCTCTGCTACCCCGCCGACGCCCAGCCAGGCAAGGGCTGCGTGTCGGTGCTGTCGCCCGTCGGCATCGGGCTGCTCGGCCAGCGGACCGGCGCACTCGCGCGCTGGCGCATGCCCAACGGCGCGGAAGGCGAAGCGCGCGTGGTGTCGGTGCTGTTCCAGCCCGAAGCCAGCGGCAACTACTTGGCCTGACCCAGGCAGACCATTTGGTCAAAACATGACTTTCGGCACTGGTGTGCCGGCCGGTCGGACCGTATCGTCGCGCGGTCGCTGGCGCGACGAGCAGGGAGGTCACAACAGGCCATGCGGTCCCCATCTCCGATCGAGACAGGTGGCGCCTCCCCGGGCGCGCCGCTTTGTTTTCACTTGACAGATCCGGACATGGCTTTTTCCAAACTTACTCTCGCAAGCGCACTCGCGGGCCTGCTGGCCCTTTCTGGTTGCCAGACCATGGACATGCAAATGGGCAGCCAGTCGGCCAAGACCGTGGCCACCGGCAGCGCCGCCGGCGGCGCGACCTCCGGCGAAAGCAGCCAGCTCGAGCGCTGCGACTCCCCGCTGGGCACCGTCTCGCTGATCGAGAACCAGAGCGCAGGCTGGTACACCATCCTCACCGGCGAATACAAGCTGCCGCCCACCGCCAACCTGCTGCGCCTGCTGGTGCAGCAATCGAACTGCTTCATCGTTGTCGAGCGCGGCGCGGCCGGCATGAACGCCATGACGCGTGAACGCGCGCTGCAGCAGTCGGGCGAAATGCGCGGCGGCAGCAACTTCGGCCGCGGCCAGATGGTGGCGTCGGACTACGGCCTGTCGCCCGAGATCGTCTTCAGCAACAGCGACGCGGGCGGCCTGGGCGGCGCGCTTGGCGGCCTGGTGGGCGGCGGCCGTGGCCGCGCCATTGCGCAGCTCGGCGCAAGCATGCAGACCAAGGAAGCCAGCGCGCTGCTGACGCTCATCGACAACCGCTCCGGCGTGCAGGTCGCGGCCTCGGAGGGCAGCGCCTCCAAGACCGACTTCGGCGGCTTCGGCAACCTGAGCGGCCTTTCCGCCGCCGGCGGCATCGGCGGCTACACGCGCACGCCTCAAGGCAAGGTGATTGCCGCGGCCTTCATGGACGCCTTCAACCAGATGGTCCGCTCGCTGCGCAACTACAAGGCGCAGACGGTGCGCGGCCAGGGCCTCGGCGGCGGTGGCCGCCTGGGCGTGGATGGCGGCGCCGCGCCGTCGCAGACTTACGTGCCGGCCGAGAAGCCCGCACCCACCCGACGCCGCAGCAAGTAACGCAAGTTACGGGTCAGGCGCGCGCGCATCGAGGCTCCATGCAGCCAGCCGGCAAAAGCCGCGCCGCGCCTCCCTCGTATATAGGATGTGCAGGGGCCCCCCCGCCCCCTACCCTCGGCCTGATTCAAAAACAGACTCCGAGGGTTTCTCTTCACCATGCGCATCGCCTTCACGTCCTGCATGAGCGCGTACAGCTTCCCCGACCAACCGGTGTGGGAGCAGATTGCACAGGCTCAATGCGACGAACTGGTGCTCCTGGGCGATTCGGCCTACTACGACGCCGACGGGCAGAGCACCGCCGCGATCCAGGCCATGGACGCCAACACCTTCGCCCTGCATGCGCATGAGCGCCTCTACAAGCAGGTCAGCCACCCCACTTTCTCCGCGCTCGTGAAGACCCCCACGCTGCGCACGCACGCCATCTGGGACGACCACGACTTTCTCTGGAACGGCTCATGCGGCGCGCAGATCGAGGGACAGCCGCAGTACAGCCACTTGCTGCCGCCGACGCGCGCCGTGTTCGCGCGCTACCGGAAGGCACTGGCCGCCCGGTTCGCGCCCGGCAGCTTTCCCCAGGTGCCGCCGCCGTGGGCCGCCGACGTGCCGCCGCCCGGCTACAGCAACGTGCCTCTTGCCCATGACGTGCTGCTCCACCTCACCGACGGCCGCAGCTTCAAGTCCACGCGTGGCCGCAAGGCGCTGATGGGCAGCAAGCAGCTCGACGACTTCGAGGCCGCCTGCGCGAGCGCATCGTCCGACACGGTTCACCTGCTGGCCTCGGGGGTGGTGTTCGAGGCCAACAGCGGCGAAACCTGGCTCGGCTGTGCCAAGGAACACGAAAGACTGCTGGCGCTGGCCGACAAATACCGCATCCTCATGCTGAGCGGCGACGTGCACCACAACAAGATCACCCAGTACTCGACCGAGCGCGGACGGCTGCTGTTCGAGGCCACCGCGTCCGGCGCGGCGATATGCACGCTGGTCACGCTGGGCGCGCTGCAATGCAACTGGGGCCTGCTGGACATCGATGCCGAGCGCATCACCGTGCAGGTCTTCCAGAAGGACCCTGCCACCCTGCCGCAAACCATCGACCGCAAGACCTGGCGCTGGGTGACGCAGCAGGCCGGCGCATGACGCAGGCAACGCAGGTTGCCCTGGTCGAGGACGACACCGGCATGCGCGATCGCATCGCGCGTGTCGTCGACGCGGACCCGTCGCTGAGCCTTGCCTTCAGCGCGTCCAATGCCGCCGACATCCTGGCGTGGCTGAACGACAACCCCATCGACGTGCTGCTGGTGGACCTCGGCCTGCCAGACCACCCCGGGCTGCAGGTGATCAGCCAGTGCCGCACCATGCAGCCGGCCTGCGCGGTGATGGTGTTGTCGATCTTCGGCGACGAGGCCAACATGGTGCAGGCCTTCGAGGCCGGCGCCAGCGGCTATCTGCTGAAGGACGGCACCGAGACGGAGCTGGCCACCCACATCCGCCACCTGCGCGCCGGCGGCTCTCCCATGTCTCCGGTGATCGCGCGCCAGCTGCTGCGCCGCTGGCAGGCTCGCGCCGGCATCGCGGCGCCGGCCAAGCCGGCAACACCGTCGCCTTTCGGCGGCAGCATCCGTCCCGAGCGCCTGTCGCCGCGCGAGTTCGAGGTGCTCGACCTCGTCTCTCGTGGTTTCACCTATGTCGAAGTCGGCACGCAGATGGGAGTCTCCGCATCGACGGTCCAAACCCATATCCGCAATATCTACGGCAAGCTGGATGTGCACAACAAATCGGAAGCGGTGTTCGAGGCCCGCACCCTCGGCTGGCTTCCCTAGCGTGATCGCCCGGAGGATGCGCCGCTGGCTGCTGGCGGTGCTCGGCCTGCCGCTGCTCGCGGTAGTGCTCCAGGCCCACGCTGCCACCGCCGCTCCGATGGAGGTCGGCTTCGCGGAAGCGACGCTGGAGCCCGACGGCCTGCCGCCGCAGGTACGCCGCGTGCCGCTGCCTTTTCGCTGGGACCACGAGTTTCCCGGCCGCGGCGGCAAGGCCAGCTACCGGATGGAGCTTCCTGACGCCGCCGTGCCGGCGGGCGCTCCTTCGGCGCTGCTGATGACGGGCGTGGGCAACCAGGTGGCCGTGTATTTCAACGATGCGCTGGTGGCCAGCTACGGCACGCTGGGCGATCCCGGCTACGAGGCCTCCAAGGGCAACCACCTGGTGCATGTCGCGGCGGCGCTGCACCGCGAAGGCCGGCCGCAGGTGCTGGAGGTGCGCACCACCATCCAGCGGCAGCGCGGTGCGGGGCTGGCCACCGTGCAATACGGCACCGAGGCGGCGCTCACGCCCATCTACCGCGCACAGCAGAACTGGCGCAATACCTCGGCCATCGTCTATGCGGTCAGCCTGCTGCTGATGGGCGGCATGGCCGGCGGGCTGTGGCTGCGCCAGCGCGACGCGCTCTACGGCTGCTTCGCGCTGGCCGCGCTCTCGGGCGTGGCGCGCAACCTCGACCGTGTATGGCCCGAAGTGCCGGTGCCCTGGCCGCTGTGGGGCGCGGTGGTCGCGGTCTGCTATGCATGCCACATCGGGCTCATCGCGCGCTTCGTGCTGCTGGTGCTGGAGCGCAATCCGCCGTGGCTGGTGCGTGCGATCTACGCCGCGCTGGCAACCACGGTCGCGCTGGCCTGCGCCTCTTTCGCCTTCGCGCTGCCGAAGCTGTGGACCGGCGGCCTCGTCATCCTGCAGCTGACGAGCATCGTCTGCCTGCCCTATGTGGTGCATGGCGCGCTGGTGGAGCGCCGCAGCATTGCCAGGGTGCTCATGGCGGCCGGCTCGCTCGCCATACTGGCCGGCGCGCACGACCTGCTGCTGGTGCGCATGGGGTTGTTCGGCGGCGCGGACTACACGCTGACCGCGCACGCGATGTTCTTCTTCGTGATGATCCTGGCCGGCCTGGTGGTCGAGCGCTACAGCCGCACCGTGGCCGACTACAGGGCGCTCAACGCCAACCTCGCGGCCCGCATCGACGAACGCGAGGCGCAGCTGCGCGGTGCGTTCGACACGCTGCGCCAGCAGCAGCAGGAGCAGGCCGTGCTGCTGGAGCGCCAGCGCATCATGCGGGAGATCCACGACGGCGTGGGCTCGCAGCTGGTCGGCCTGCTCAACGTGGTGACGCAGCCCGCGCCTGATCGCAAGGTGGTCGAGGAGCATGTGAAGCTCGCGCTCGACGAGATGCGCATGGCCGTCGACTCGCTGCAGCCCACCCACGACGACCTGCCCACCGTGCTCGCCACGCTGCGCTACAGGCTGCAGCCGCGCCTGGATGCGGCCGGCATCGAACTGGTATGGGACGTGGCCGTGATTCCGCCCATGGCTCCATTCGCCGCCCAGGCCGCGCTGCAGTTGCAGCGCATCCTGCTCGAAGCCTTCACCAATGTGCTGAAGCATGCGTCGGCCACGCGCATCGTGATGCATGCGAGCTGGCACGGGGAAGAGTCACCCCCGCTGGTGCGCATCATGCTCACCGACAACGGCCGGGGCCTGCCCAATGCGCCGGCCGACGGCCGACCGCCGGGGCACGGCATCTCGAACATGCGGGCGCGCGCCCAGTCGATAGGCGCCAAGCTGCAAATAGAAACCGCGGACGAGCGCACCGGCGGCACCCGCGTGCTGCTGGACTGGCCCTGCACGCTGGCCTGAGCTGCCTCAGCGCAGCGCGAAAGCCAGCGTGACCGCGCCGAGCGCCAGCAGCGCAAGGCCGGCAATGAACACCGCCTCGCCCCAGCTCTCCAGCCGGGCGCCGGAGCCGTGCGAGCGCATCGAGATGAAAGAAAGCAACGCGCTGGCCAGGAAGACCAGCGCGTCCACGGCCAGCAGGCGGTCGATGAGCAGCCGCATGTCGTCGCGCGGCCCGAGGTGCCCGATCGACATCACCGTCATGCACACGCCGATCATGGTGGCCGACGTGGGCAGGATGTGCGCCGACAGCCCTCCGCCGCCTTCGGAGCGGCTCACCCGATTCGCACGGGCACGAAGATCTTGTCTTCGCCGCGCTGGATCAGCAGCGCCACCGACTTGTTGCTGGCCTTGGCCACCACCTCGCGCACCTGCTCCACGCTCTGCGCCGGCGTGCCGTTGATGGCCAGCAGCACGTCGCCTGCCTGCACGCCCGCCAGGGCCGAGGGACCGGCTGCGTCTTCGATCAGCAGCCCGTTGTCGACGGAGGCCTCGCGCTTTTCCTGCGGCTGCAGCGGACGCAGTGCCAGCCCCAGCTTGCCCTGCCCCACGTCGGCATCGGCCTTGGCGACCTTCGCCGGCTTGTCGCTCGCGTCGCCGAGCTTGGCCTGCAGCTCCTGGCGTTCGCCCTGGCGCCACACTTCGAGCGTGACCTGCTTGCCCGGGGCCTGCTGGCCGATCACCGCGGGAAGGTCACCCGAGGAAATGATCGGCTGGCCGTTGACCTTGCGGATCACGTCGCCGGCCTTCAGGCCCGCCTTGTCGCCGGGGCCGCCCTTCTCGATGTTGGAGACCAGCGCGCCTTCGGGCTTGTCGAGCTTGAAGGAATCGGCAAAGGCCTGGTTCACTTCCTGCACCGCCACGCCGAGGCGGCCGTGCGTGGCCTTGCCGGTCGCGACGATCTGGTCCTTCACCTGGATCGCCACGTCGATCGGAATGGCGAACGACAGGCCCTGGTAGCCGCCGCTGCGGCTGTAGATCTGCGAGTTGATGCCGACCACCTCGCCGCGCGTGTTGAGCAGCGGCCCGCCCGAATTGCCGGGGTTCACCGCCACGTCGGTCTGGATGAACGGCACGTAGCTGTCGTCGGGCAGCGAGCGGCCCTTGGCGCTCACCACGCCGGCCGTCACCGTGTTCTCGAAGCCGAAGGGCGAGCCGATGGCCAGCACCCATTCACCGACCTTCAGGTCCTTGGTGTTGCCCAGTGCGAGCACCGGCAGGTTCTTCGCGTCGATCTTCAGCACCGCGATGTCGGTCTTGGCGTCGGCGCCCAGCACCTTGGCGCGGTACTCGCGGCGGTCGGTCAGCTTGACGGTGACTTCCTTCGCGTCCTTCACGACGTGCGCGTTGGTGATGATGATGCCGCTGGGATCGACGATGAAGCCCGAGCCCTGCGCGCGCACCGGCACGTCGCGTTGCTGCTGCTGGCCGCGCGGGCCCATCTGGCCCTGGAAGCGGCGGAAGAACTGGAACATCGGGTCATCGGGATCGATGCCCTGGATCTCGGCGGCGGCCTGGTCGTCCGACGCCTTCATGGTGCCGGTCACGCTGATGTTGACCACGGCCGGGCCGTCGCGCGAGGTGATGGTGGAGAAGTCGGGCAGCGTGACCATGGCCGCGGGCGCCGTGACGACCGCGTTGGTGGTGGCCGGGGCGCCCACGGCGCGAGCGCTGGTGTAGGCACCAGCACCGACGGCACCGATCACACCCGCGGTCGCCAAGGCAATCACCAGGGCGCGGGGCGAAGTCAGACGGGAGTTCATTTGTCGGTTCCTTTCAAGGCGTATGCACGCAACACGATGAAAGGAATGTCGCCGCCCTGACTTAAGCGCCGCTTAAACGGCGCCCCCCGGCGAAAGGGCTCAGGCGTGGGCCGGAAAGCGCACCAGCACCCGCAGGCCGCCCAGGCTGGGCGAGGCGTCGAGCGCCACCGTCGCGCCATGCAGCTCGGCGATCGACTTGACGATGGCCAGTCCCAGGCCGCTGCCCGGCGCCTGTTTCTCGCCCGAGCGGTAGAACCGGTCGAGCACGCGCTCACGCTCCGTCTCGGGCAGCCCGGGGCCGCTGTCGTCGACGCTGAGCTCGACGGCGTCGTCTCGCTTTGCGATGGCAATGTCGACGCGGCCCTCGACCGGCGTGTACTTGACCGCGTTCTCCAGCAGGTTGCGCAGCAGCATGCGCAGCGCCTCCGGCTGGCCGTTGACGACAGCGGCATCGGCATGGGTGATGCCGATGTCGATGCCGCGCGCCTGCGCCGCGGCCACCGCATCGGACACCGCGAGCCGCGCCACCTCGGAAAGATCGACCGGCTCCGGCGTGGCGCCCGCAGCCATGCTGGCCTCGTGGCGCGCCAGCGCGAGCATCTGCTCGACGAGTCGCGTGGCGCGGTCGATGCCCGCCACCAGACGGCTCACGGCGAGGTCGCGCGAAGCATCGTCGGGCGCGCGCTGCAACCCCTGCACCTGCAGCTTCAACGCGGCCAGCGGCGAGCGCAGCTCATGCGCGGCATCGGCGACGAAGTGCTTCTGCGCATCGAAAGCGTGGCGCACCCGGTCGAACAGCAGGTTCAGTTCCTGCACCAGCGGGCGCACTTCTTCCGGCAGGTTTTCCTCGCTGACCGGCGACAGGTCGTCGGCCTGGCGAGAAGCCACCTGCTTGCGCACGCGCGCCACCGGCGCGAGCGAGCGGCTCACTACCCACCACACGACCAGCATCAGCAGCGGCGCCATCAACGCCACCGGCGCGATGGTCCGCAACGCGAGCGAGCCGGCCATGTGCCGCCGCGCCGCCATGTCCTGCGCCACCTGGATCACCAGCCCGCGCGTCTGCATCGAGAACACGCGGTACGTGGTGCCGCGCGCATGCACGTCGGCAAAGCCCAGCACGGCGAGCTGCGGCAGCGCCGCCTCCTCGGCGGATTCGAAGATGCGCACGCCGTCGGCGGTCCACACCTGAACCACGAAGTCGAAGTTCTGCTCGCCGGTGCCGATACCGCCGACCGTGGCGCTCGGCGGCAGGCCGGCGCGAAGCGACAGCGCCATCTGCTGCATGTGGTAGTCGAAGATGTCGTCGGCTTCGGCAAGCACCGTGCGGTAGGCCACCAGCGCCTGCGCGCCCGCCGCCAGCACGATGGCCGCGAGCAGGAACCACAGCAGCCGCGCGCGAAGAGAGCCGGTCAACGACCCGATGATTCCCCTCATGCGCGGCCCCTTCGCGAGGCGCCGCGGAACCGGCTCTGCCGGGCCGCAGGCGTCGCCCCCGGAAGGGGGTTGGCGAAGCGACACGAAGTGCGCGCAGCCTGGGGGCGAGTCATAGCTTGGGCACCATGTAGCCTACGCCGCGCACGTTGCGGATCAGTTCGGCGCCCAGCTTCTTGCGCAGGCCGTGCACGTACACCTCCACGGCGTTGCTGCTGATCTCGTCTTTCCAGCTGTAGAGCTTTTCCTCGAGCTGGGCACGCGACAGCACCATGCCGGGCCGCGCGAGCAGCGGCTCCAGAACGGCCCATTCGCGGGCCGACAGCACCACCGGCTGGCCGGCCACCGAGACCTCGCGCGTGGCCGGGTTGATGCTCACGCCCATGTGTTCGTACACCGGTTCGGCACGGCCCGCCGCTCGGCGCAGCAAGGCGCGGATGCGGGCCAGCAGCTCTTCGAGGTCGTAGGGCTTGAGCACGTAGTCGTCGGCGCCGGCGTCGAGGCCTTCGATGCGCTGCTGCACCGAGTCGCGCGCGGTGGCAATCAGCACCGGCATGCGCTGCTTGCGCGCGCGCAGGTTGCGCAGCACTTCCAGCCCGTCGCGGCGCGGCACGCCCAGGTCGAGCATCACCAGGTCGTACTGCTGGGTACGCAGCGCCGACTCCGCTGCCTCGCCGTCTTTCACCCAGTCCACCGCGTACTGCTCGGCACGCAGCAGGTCGAGCACGGCTTCGCCGATCATCACGTCGTCTTCGAGCAGGAGGAGTCGCATGGTTGTGTGTCCGTTTCGGGGATTCGAGGCGCGGGCCTTCGCTAAAGTTCAGACGGGGGGAGCGTCACAGCAGCGAACGCACTTCCCGCGCTGCTTCGAACAATAGCGGGAGCATGTCGCGCTGCAGGGCCTCTTCCTGGTAGCGCGTGCCCGACAGCACCATGTTCAGCGCCGCCACCGTGTGGCCCTGCATGTCCCGCAACGGCACCGCCAGCGCCTGCACGCCCAGTTCATGTTCCTCGCTGGCAAAACAATAGTCGTCCTTGCGGGCGCGGGCAACCAGCTGGCGCAGGCCACGCGCCTGGGTCACTGTGTGGGGCGTGAGCCGCGCCAGGTGGCGGCCCTTGAGCCATTGCGTGAACACGGTCGGCGCCATCGCGGCCAGCAGCACGCGGCCGGTCGAGGTCGCATGGGCCGGCAGCCGTGCGCCCAGGTGCAGGCCGTAGGCCAGCACGCGCGTCGGCGTGCCGTAGCTGCCGCTGCGCGCAACGATGACCACCTCCTCGCCGTCGAGCACCACCGCCGAGAAAGACTCGCCCGTCTGTGCTGCCAGCCGGTTCAGCGTGGGTTGCAGGGCACGTGGCAGGCGCGACGACGCGAGGTAGCTGCCCGAGAAGCGCAGCACCTTCGGCGCCATCCAGAAATAGCTGCCGTCGGTTTCCAGGTAGCCCAGGTGCGCCAGCGTCAGCAGGTGGCGGCGGGCCGCGGCGCGGGTGAGGCCGGCGCGCTCCGCGGCCAGCGTGGCGTTGAGCCGCTGGCGCTCGGTGTCGAAGCTCTCGAGCACCGCCATTCCCTTGGCAATGCCCTCGATGAAGTCGGCTCTGGCGATGGTCATTCGTCGTCGGGTCGTCGTTGGGTCGAAGTGTTGCGCGATCATCGCGCACGCGTTCGCATGATCGCACAGAGCATCTCGCGCCGGCGCCACAGACGGGCGGGCCCGCCCTACGCTCCAACAAACCATCCCGGAGACACGAACATGCGCACCCAGGTCGCGATCATCGGCGCCGGCCCCGCCGGCCTTCTGCTCGGTCAGCTTCTGCACAAGGCAGGCATCGACAACGTCATCGTCGAACGCCAGAGCGGCGACTACGTGCTCGGGCGCATCCGCGCCGGCGTGCTCGAGCAGGTCACCATGGACCTGCTGGCCCGCGCCGGCGTCGACGCTCGCGCCAAGGCCGAGGGCCTGCCGCACGAGGGCATCGAGCTGCTCTTCAAGGGCGCGCGCCATCGTATCGACATGCACGGCTTCACGGGCGGCAAGCAGGTCACGGTGTACGGCCAGACCGAAGTGACGCGCGACCTGATGGAAGCGCGTGAAGCCGAAGGCCTGAAGACGATCTACAGCGCGGCCAACGTCAGCCTGCACGACTTCGACTCGAACAAGCCGCGCGTGCGCTACGAGAAGGACGGCCAGACGCACGAGATCGAATGCGACTTCATCGCCGGCTGCGACGGCTACCACGGCGTGAGCCGCGCGAGCGTGCCGCCCGACGCGATCCAGACCTACGAAAAGATCTACCCCTTCGGCTGGCTCGGCGTGCTGGCCGACGTGCCGCCGGTGTCGCACGAGCTCATCTACGCGAACACCGAGCGCGGCTTCGCGCTGTGCAGCATGCGCAGCGCCACGCGCAGCCGCTACTACGTGCAGGTGCCGACCGAGGAGCGCGTGGAAAACTGGAGCGACGAGGCCTTCTGGAACGAGCTTCGCGCACGCCTGGACCCCGAGGCACGCGAACGGCTGGTGACCGGCCCGTCCATCGAGAAGAGCATTGCGCCGCTGCGCAGCTTCGTTGCCGAGCCGATGCGCTTCGGCTCGCTGTTCCTGGCGGGCGACGCGGCGCACATCGTGCCGCCGACCGGCGCCAAGGGGCTGAACCTCGCGACGGCCGACGTGGGCTATCTGTCGCGCGCATTGGAGATCTTCTACCGCGAGAAGTCGGCTTCTGCACTCGACCGCTACTCCGACCTGTGCCTGCGCCGCGTATGGAAGGCCGAGCGCTTCTCGTGGTGGTTCACCTCGCTGATGCACCGCTTTCCGGAAACCGGCGCCTTCGGCCAGAAGATCCAGGAAGCGGAACTCGACTACCTGGTGCACTCGCACGCAGCATCCACCTCGCTGGCCGAGAACTACGTCGGCCTGCCGCTGGAAGAGTTCTAGGCGGTGCGCCCTTCGAGCGCCGCCTTCATCGCGGCGGCGCCCTGCACCATCATCGGCTCCACGTAGGCAGCCATGGCATCGGGCAGCACGTCGGTGATCCACACGAAGCGGGAGCGCCCCGGACCCTCCGTGAACACCTGCGCCGATGCGTGGTGATGGCTGGCCTTGCCGCCAGCGACGGTGTAGGCCAGGCGGCGGTGCGTGTCGTCGATGCCGACCGGCACCTCGCGCGCCACGAGGCCGTTGGCGAAAGTCAGCACGCGGGCGCCTTCCGCATCGATGGTGCAGCCGGTGAGAAAGCCCGGCGCGAGCCTCACGTGCACCGCGTTGAAGTCGCGCAGTGCGTCCCACACACGGGCAGCGTCCGCCTCGACGATGAATTCCTTGTAGATGGTGGCCATGCCTTGCCTCGCTTCAGAGTGACGCGACCCGGCCCGACGGCTGGATCAGGCGCTCATCATCGAGAAGCGCTGCGATGCGGTCTTGGAAAATCTTGCGGTCGCCGCGTGCCGCCTTGCGGAAGCCGCTGGGCGACACGCCGGCCGCGCGGTGGAAGGTGCGCACGAAATTGCTGAGGTCTGCAAAGCCCACGTCGAGCGCGACCTCGGTCACGGGCCGGCCATGGTCCTCGGCCAGCAGGCGCGCGGCACGGCGCAGCCGCGAGCGCACGAGGTACTGGTGCGGCGTGACGCCCAGCACCCGGGAGAACAGCCGCAGGAAGTGGAAGGAGCTCAATCCGGCCTCGGCCGCCGCGCCGTCGAGGCCGATATCGCCCTGCGAGTTGGCGTCGATCCACACCGCGGCATCGACCGCGCGACGGCGGTCTCGCGCCGCGGCCGTGGACGGCGGCGCGGATTTCCGGCGCCCGGACACGACCTCGACGAAACGGCTGGCGAACCACATGCCCAATTCGTCCAGGCCCGCATCGCCCTGCCCTTCGGCCGCGGCCTGGGCGAGTTCGCCGATCACCATGAGCTCGGCCAGCGGCGGCAGGCCGCCAGCGCGCCAGGCCTTCGAATCTCCGCCGATCAGGTCGACGAACCTGGGCGACAGGTGGAACGCGAGGCACTCGTCGCCGCACACATGGTTGTCGTGCGTGCAGACGTATTCGTCGCCGGGGCGACCGACCAGCACCGAGCCGGTCACCAGTTCGTAGGCCCGGCCGCGCGTGCGGTAGCCGAAGCTGCCCTTGCGCACGTACGAGACCGAGTAGCCCTCGTGCAGTTCGGCAAAGGGCTGCGCGTCAGGCCCCGCGTCGCAGCGGTAGCTGGCGACGCTGATGGCGTCGGTCTTTGCTTCCGTGGTGACGAGCATGGCAGGCGCCCTTTTTCTGTCCCACGGAAACGATTGCCTAATCGACCGTTTGCATCGCCTGCCAGACACGCGCAGGGCTCAGCGGCATGTGCAGCCGCGGCGCGCGGGTGGCAAGGCCGTTGCGCGCGAAGGCGTCTGCCACCGCGTTCACGATGGCCGGCGTGGCGCCGATGGTGCCCAGTTCGCCCACGCCCTTCACGCCCAGCGGGTTGTTCTTGCAGGGCGTAGATTCGTCCATTTCCATGTTGAACATGGTGTCGACGATGTCGGCGCGCGGCGCGGCGTAGTCCATCAGGCTGCCGGTGACGGGCTGGCCGGTCTCGTGGTCGTACACCACCTGCTCGTAGAGCGCCTGCCCGATGCCCTGCACCGCGCCGCCTTCGAGCTGGCCGCGCACGATCATCGGGTTGATGACGCGGCCCACGTCGTTGACCGAGCTGTAGGCCACCACGCTGATCTCGCCGGTGGGCGGGTCGATCTCGATCTCGCAGATGTGGCAGCCGTTGGGCCAGGTCGGGCCGGCCACGGTGCTGGTGGAGTCGACGAAGATCTCGCGCCCGGGCTGCTTGCCGGCGAGCGTGAACAGGTCGAGCTCGAGGTCGGTGCCGGCCACCATGAACACGCCGCGCGTGTAGGTGATGTCGTCGACGGCAGCCTCGAACTCCTGCGCCGCGAGCTCGCGCGCCTTGTCGATGGTGCGTTCCGCGCCGATGCGCACGGCCGAGCCGCCGGTGAAGAGCGAGCGCGATCCGGCGCTGCCGAAGCCGTCGCCGCGGTCAGTGTCGCCGAGCACCACGCGCACCTTGTCGATGGGCACGCCGAAGGCGTCCACGGCCAGTTGCGCGAGCGAGGTGGCAATGCCCTGCCCCATGGCGTTGACGGCAGAGAAGACCTCGATCACGCCATCGGCCTGCACGGACACCGTGACACGCTCCTCGAACACGTTGCCGCCCGTCCATTCGAGGAAGGTGGCAATGCCCAGGCCGCGATGCTTGCCCTGGCTGGCCGACGCGGCGGCGCGGCCCTCGAACCCCTGCCAGTCGGCCAGCGCCAGCGCCTGGTCCATCACCGACTCGAAGTTGCCGGTGTCGTAGGTCTGCGCCATCGGGTTCTTGTACGGCATCTGCTCGGGGCGGATGAAGTTGCGGCGGCGCAGCGCGATGCGGTCGATGCCGGTCTGGCGCGCGGCCTCGTCCATCAGCCGCTCGATGGTGAAGATGGCCTCGGGCCGGCCAGCGCCGCGGTAGGCGCCGGTGGGCGCGGTGTTGGTGAGCACCGCCTTGAAATGGAAGTCGATGGTCTGGATGTCGTAGACGCTGGTCTGCACCCAGGGGCCGATGAGCAGCTGGATGGCAACACCGGTGCCGGTGGCGTAGGCGCCCACGTTGGCGAGCGTCTTGATGCGCAGCGCCAGGATCTTGCCGTCTGCGTCCAGCGCCATTTCGGCGCGGGCCTCGATGTCGCGGCCATGCGCGCTCGACAGGAACTCTTCGCTGCGGTCGGCCACCCATTTCACAGGACGGCGAACCTGAAGCGCGGCAAACGCGACCGCGATGTCCTCGGGGTAGGCGCCGGTCTTCATGCCGAAGCCGCCGCCGACATCGCCCACGACCACGCGCACTTTCTCCTTGGGCAGCCCGATGGCCGCGCACAGCGAATCGCGAACGCCGGAAGGCATCTGCGTGCTCATGCGGATGGTGAGGCGGCCCGTGTCGGCGTCTTGCGCGGCGAGCACGGAACGCGGCTCGATGGTCAGCGCGACCACGCGCTGGTTGTTCACGTCGAGCGCCACCACATGACTGGCCTTGGCAAATGCGGCGGTGGCGGCCTCGCTGCTGCCGTGGCGCATTTCGGCGGCGATGTTGCCGGAGGCCGCTTCGCAGAGCTGCGGCGCGCCTTCGGCAGTGGCACTGGCAAGGTCGACCACCATCGGCAGGTCTTCGTAGTCGACCATGATGGCTTCGCAGGCGTCGCGCGCCTGCTGCACGGTATCGGCCACCACGAGCGCCACGGCCTCTCCGACGAAGCGCGTGCGTTCATGCGCCATTGCGTAGCGCGGCGGGCTGGCGCTGTCGCTGCCGTCCGCGCGCTTGAAGCCCGCGGCCCCGGGCATCGGCTTGACGCCGGCCCGCGCCATGTCGGCCCCGGTGATCACGCTGAGCACCCCCGGCATGGCAGCCGCCGTGCTGGTGTCCACGGAAAGTATGCGTGCGTGGGGGTAGGAAGACCGCAGGAAGACAAGGTGCGCCTGGCCGGGCAACGTGACGTCGTCCGTGTAGCGTCCGGCCCCGGCCAGCAGGCTTTCGTCCTCGAGTCTGCGCACTGCCTGGCCGCTGCCGAAGCGTGTGGGATTGGATTCAGTGGTCAACGTGGTCCTCTTGTGCTGATCCCGGCGCAAAACAGTTGCCAGCCGGATTCGCTGGTACCTGAGGGTACCGTGGCGAATGCAAGCTGTGGACTATATGGTCTTCGACGGGTCTTGTGGGTGTGTCGTGCCAGCGGTCGCTACGCTCCGGGCCTTTGCCTGATGGGCAGACCCGGGGCGTACGCAATTTTCCCCCAACTGGATTCAGTTTTCGATAAGCCGTGTATACCTGTGAACATGCAACAACTGCCTTGGCTCGAACCCGGAGACGCGCTGCCCGATCCCGCATCGGCATGGGGGGCCGCCGACCCGGTGCCCGGCCTGCTCGCGGCCGGCGGCGCACTGGATGTCGATACCCTGACGCAGGCCTACGGCAGTTGCGTCTTCCCATGGTTCAGCGAGGACCAGCCGATTCTCTGGTGGAGCCCCGACCCACGCATGGTGCTGCAGGTAGCTGACTTCCACCTGCATCGCTCGCTGCGCAAGACCCTGGCGCGCTTTGCGCAGACGCCTGGCTGCGAAGTGCGCATCGACCATGACTTCGGCGCCGTCATAGAGGCCTGCTCGCGCTCGCCACGGGTGGGCCAGTCGGGCACGTGGATCGTTCCGGACATGGTGCGGGCCTATACGGATCTGCACCGCGCCGGCCATGCCCACAGCGTCGAGACCTGGATCGACGGCAAGCTGGCGGGCGGCCTCTATTGCGTGGCGCTGGGCCGCGCGGTGTTCGGCGAGTCGATGTTCACGCGCCGGCCCGACGCCTCGAAGATCGCGCTGGCGGCGCTGGTGGCGCTTTGCAGGCGTTACGGCGTGCAAATGATCGACTGCCAGCAGAACACATCCCACCTCGCGAGCCTCGGCGCCCGCGAAATGCCGCGCGGGCGCTTCGTCGCGCACGTGGCCCAGGCCCGGCAGGAAGAGGGGCCACAGTGGCGTTTCGAGCCCGTATACTGGACTGAACTCCTTTCCGCGCGACCTCATTCTCCCGATGTGACGACGTGACGCACCTCAAGGACCTTCCGCTTCACACCCTGCAGTTCTACGCGACGGCGCCCTATCCCTGCAGTTACCTGCCGGATCGCCAGGCCCGCTCGCAGGTGGCCACGCCCAGCCACCTGATCCACAACGACGCCTACTCCGACCTGGTGCTCAGCGGCTTCCGGCGCAGCGGCATGTTCACCTACCGCCCCTACTGCGACGGCTGCCGCGCGTGCGTTCCGCTGCGGGTGCTGGCCAACAGCTTCCACCCCACGCGCAGCCAGCGGCGCGCAGTGAAACAGCATTCCGAACTGCAGGCGCGCGTGTTGAAGCTCTGCTTCGTGCCGGAGCACTACCAGCTCTACCTGCGCTACCAGAACGGCCGCCATGCGGGCGGCGGCATGGACCACGACAGCATCGACCAGTACACCCAGTTCCTGCTGCAGAGCAGGGTCAACTCGCGGCTGGTGGAGTTTCGCGAAACACTGCCTGACGGCAGCGCCGGGGCGCTCAGGATGGTGTCGATCCTCGACGTGCTGAACGACGGCATCTCGGCCGTCTACACCTTCTACGAGCCCGACACCAGCGCCGGCTACGGCACCTACAGCGTGCTCTGGCAGATCGAGCAGGCGCGCAAGCTGGGCCTGCCGCACGTGTACCTGGGCTACTGGATCGAGCACAGCCCGAAAATGAACTACAAGGCGCGCTTTTCCCCGCACGAAGTGTTGGTGGACGGTCGCTGGCAAGCGCCCGGCGATTTCACAAGGTAAAATGGCGCCCGGTCATCACCGCAGAGCGCCATGAGAAAAAACCAATCAGACATTCCCGCCGTTCCCGTGATCCAGGTGATCGAGCGCATGTTCGCGCTGATCGATGTCCTGGCATCCCGCGAAGAGGCGATTTCGCTGAAGGAGATCAGCGAAAAGACCGGCCTTCACCCGTCGACCACGCACCGCATCCTCAACGACCTCGCGGTGGGCCGCTTCGTCGACCGGCCCGAGGCCGGCAGCTACCGCCTGGGCATGCGCCTGCTGGAGCTGGGCAACCTGGTCAAGGGCCGGCTCAACGTGCGTGACGCGGCGCTGGGGCCGATGCGCGAACTGCACAAGCTCACGCAGCAGCCGGTCAACCTGAGCATGCGCCAGGGCGACGAGATCGTGTACATCGAGCGCTCGTACAGCGAGCGCTCGGGCATGCAGGTGGTGCGCGCCATCGGCGGCCGCGCCGCCCTGCACCTGACCTCGACCGGCAAGCTGTTCCTGGCCGCCGACGATCCGCAGCGCGTGCGCAGCTACGCCACCCGCACGGGGCTGGCCGGCCACACGCGCAACAGCATCACCCAGTTGCCCGCGCTCGAGCGCGAGCTGTCGAAGGCGCGCCAGTACGGCATCGCCCGCGACAACGAGGAACTGGAGCTGGGCGTGCGCTGCATGGCTGCCGGCATCTACGACGACCAGGGCAAGCTGGTGGCGGGCCTTTCCATCTCTGCCCCGGCCGATCGGCTGGACGAAGGCTGGCTGCCCAAGCTGCAGGCCACGGCCAACGAGATCTCTGGCGCGCTGGGGTTCAAGGATGGGGCTGCGGCCACCCCGGCGAACGGCAGCCCCTCGGCAGGCGCCTGACCCTGGCAGAACCCCAAAAGCAAACAGGCCCTGCGAAGGGCCTGTTTTCATTGGAGCGGGTAGATCCAGCTCAGCCAGCGACCTGGTAGCCCACGTTGCGCGAAGACGCGGCCGGCGAGCCGGAGATCGAATGCGTGGCCTCGACCCAGCGGCGAACGCGCTCGGCGTCGGCGATGCGGCTGAACTTGCCGGCCGAATCCAGGAACACCATGATCAGCTTGCGCCCCGCCACCTTGGCCTGCATCACGAGGCATTGGCCGGCTTCGGAGATGTAGCCGGTCTTCTGCACACCGATTTCCCAATCGGGGCTCTTCACGAGACGGTTGGTGGTGTTGAACTGCAGCACGCGGTTGCCCACCTCCACCTGGTATTCAGGCGAGGTCGACAGCGAACGCACCGTGGCGTCTGCATAGGCTGCATTGACGAGCAGCGCCAGGTCTTGCGCGCTCGACTGGTTGCGGCTCGACAGGCCCGTGGGCTCGACGTAGCGCGTGTCCTTCATGCCGAGCATCTTTGCCTTGGCGTTCATGATGCTGACGAATGTCGACAGCCCGCCCGGATAGGTACGGCCCAGCGCGTGCGCCGCACGGTTTTCGCTCGACATCAGCGCCAGGTGCAGCAGTTCGCCCCGCGACAGCGTCGTGCCGACGGTCAGGCGCGAGCTGCTGCGCTTTTCGGTGTCGACATCGTCCTGGGTGATGGTGATGAGCTCTTCATTCGGCAGGTGCGCCTCGCTGATGAGCAGGCCGGTCATCAGCTTGGTGAGCGACGCGATCGGCAGCACGGCGTGGTCGTTCTTGCTGAACAGCACTTCGTGGGTGTCCTGGTCGATGACCAGCGCGACGCTCGACTTCAGGTCGAGCGAATCTTCGGTGCCGTGCAGGCCGGCCATCTGGCCGAAGGACTGGCGCGCGGGCTGTTCGACACGAACGACCGAGCGGCGCTGGACGGCCACCACGGTCTTGCCGTTCTTCTTGTGGATGGTGGCAACCACGTTGCGGCCACCACGAACGACTTTCTCTACTTTTTCGTTCTTCTCGGCCCGGCCGCCACGACTGGCGACTGCGGCGCCGCGAGCCGTCTTGGACGACGCGCTGCGCTTGGCCTCGACCGGCACAACGCCCTTCTTGGCGGCAGTGGTCTTGGAGGCGGCGGGCTTTTCTTTTTTCGCGGCCTGGGCGCCAGGCAGCAAAAACGCCGTGGCGCAGAACGCGACGGCGATGAACTTGAGTGCGGGTAGAAACCGCTGGCTGGAAACTCGGCGGAGACGGGCTTCAGGCATTAATAAATCTCCAGCGGCGACAAACGAGGACCGCAGTGTATCGAAATCAAAAAAGGCACGCAATATCAGTTACTTGCATCCTCTTCTTCAATCGAATACCAAGGATCGCCTGAAAACCTAACCTTGTGCCGCAACTCTCTCAGCTTGGCTCTGTAACTTGTTGAGCGCACTCAAATAAGCCTTTGCCGAAGCGACCACGATGTCGGGGTCTGCACCCACACCATTGACCACCCGCCCTGCGTTTTGTAACCGGACTGTAACTTCTCCTTGGCTTTCCGTCGAGCCGCTGATGGCGTTTACAGAGTAAAGAACCATCTCTGCGCCACTCTTGACGTGCGACTCGATCGCCTTCAGAGAAGCATCAACCGGGCCATTGCCGTCGGATTCGCCGGTGACTTCCTTGCCTTGGACGGTGAAGACGACCTTGGCCTGGGGGCGCTCTCCGGTTTCGCTGTGCTGGGAGAGAGAAACGAACGCAAACCGCTCACCAACGTTCGACACCTCCTCCGCGCTGACGAGCGCGAGGATGTCTTCGTCGAAAATTTCGGATTTGCGATCGGCCAGCTCCTTGAAGCGCAGGAAGGCGGCGTTGATCTCGCCTTCGCTCTCCATGGTCACGCCCAGCTCCTGCAGGCGCTGCTTGAAGGCATTGCGGCCGCTGAGCTTGCCCAGCACGATCTTGTTGGCCGTCCAGCCCACGTCCTCGGCGCGCATGATTTCGTAGGTGTCGCGGGCCTTGAGCACGCCGTCCTGGTGGATGCCCGAGGCATGCGCGAAGGCATTGGCGCCCACCACCGCCTTGTTCGGCTGCACCACGAAGCCGGTGGTCTGGCTCACCATGCGGCTCGCGGCCACGATGTGCTGGGTGTCGATGCGCAGGTCGAGCCCGAAATAGTCCTTGCGGGTCTTGACCGCCATGACCACTTCCTCGAGCGAGCAGTTGCCAGCGCGCTCGCCCAGCCCGTTGATGGTGCATTCCACCTGGCGCGCGCCGCCGATCTTCACGCCGGCCAGCGAGTTGGCCACGGCCATGCCCAGGTCGTTGTGGCAATGCACCGACCAGATGGCCTTGTCGCTGTTGGGAATGCGCTCGCGCAGCATCTTGATGAAGTTGCCGTATAGCTCTGGAATGGCGTAGCCGACGGTGTCGGGCACGTTGATGGTGGTGGCGCCTTCGTTGATGACGGTCTCCAGCACGCGGCAGAGAAAGTCCGGATCGCTCCGGTAGCCGTCTTCGGGGCTGAATTCGACGTCGCCGATCTGGTTGCGCGCGAAGCGCACCGCCAGTCGGGCCTGTTCGTGCACCTCGTCGGGAGTCATGCGCAGCTTCTTTTCCATGTGAAGCGGCGAGGTCGCGATGAAGGTGTGGATGCGCCCGCGGGCCGCGCCCTTGAGGGCCTCGGCGGCGCGTGCGATGTCGCGGTCATTGGCGCGCGACAGGCCACACACCGTCGAGTCCTTGATCGTGCCGGCAATCGCCTTGACGGCCTCGAAATCGCCGTTCGAACTGGCTGGAAAGCCGGCCTCGATGACGTCGACCTTCAGCCGCTCCAGCAGCTTGGCAATGCGCATCTTCTCGTCGCGCGTCATCGAGGCGCCCGGCGATTGCTCGCCGTCGCGCAAGGTGGTGTCGAAAATTATGAGTTGCTCGGTCATCGTGGTTCTCCTTGGTTCGCTGCCACCTGCCGAGCACTGCGCGGATCCGCGCGGCGACGTCAGGCGACTTCAACCACCGATTGTGCGCTGTGCGCGCCCCGGGCCCGCGAACGCTGGACACCCGAAACAATCGCTTTCAGCGACGCCGAGATCACGTTGGCGTCGATGCCCACGCCGAACAGCGTCTGGCTTTCATCTACGCGCAGTTCCAGGTAGGCCACGGACTTCGCATCGGCACCGGCGCCGATCGCATGCTGGTGGTAGTCCATCACGCGGACCGTGTGGCCGGTGGCCTTGCTCAGCGCCTGGGTGAAGGCGTCGATGGGTCCGTTGCCACGGCCTTCGATGGCACGCGTTTCGCCATTCCACAGCAGATCGCCGCGCAGGACCACGGAAGCGTTGGCGCCCTCGCCTTCTTCCTCGATCACACGGTGCTGGAGCGATTGCGCCGTCTCGATGCCGTATTCGCGCACGAACAGGTCCCAGAGGTCGGCGGCGGTGAGTTCCTTGCCGGCCACGTCCATCACGCGCTGCACGACCTGCATGAATTCCATCTGCAGGCGGCGCGGCATTTCAATGCCGTACTCGCTCTCGAGCAGATAGGCCATGCCACCCTTGCCGGACTGGCTGTTCACGCGGATCACGGCTTCGTAGCTGCGGCCCACGTCCTTCGGATCGATGGGGAGGTAAGGCATGTCCCAGATATCGCCTTCCTTGCGCGCCGCGAAAGCCTTCTTGATCGCGTCCTGGTGAGAGCCGGAGAACGAGGTGTAGACGAGGTCGCCCACGTAAGGGTGGCGCGGATGCACGGGAATCTGGTTGCAGTGCTCGACCGTCGCGCGGATCTCGTCGATGTTCGAGAAATCGAGTTCCGGAGAAACGCCTTGGGTGTAGAGGTTGAGCGCGACGTTCACGAGGTCGAGGTTGCCGGTGCGCTCGCCGTTGCCGAAGAGACAGCCTTCGATTCGCTCGGCACCGGCCATGAGGGCCAGTTCGCCGGCCGCGGTTCCGGTGCCGCGGTCATTGTGCGGATGCACGCAAAGCACGATGGAATCGCGCCGCGCGAGGTTGCGGTGCATCCACTCGATCATGTCCGCGAAGATGTTCGGCGTGGAATGCTCGACCGTCGTCGGCAGGTTGACGATGCACTTGCGCTGCGGCGTCGGTGCCCACACTTCCGTTACCGCATCGACCACGCGCTTGGAAAACGCCACGTCGGTGCCCGAGAACATTTCGGGCGAATACTGGAAGGTCCACCGGGTGTTCGGCTGCTTCGCTGCGAACTCGTTGAACATGCGCGCGTGCGTGGTCGCGAGCTCGACGATCTGGTCTTCGTTCATGCCGAGGACCACGCGGCGCATCACCGGGGCCACTGCGTTGTAGAGATGCACGATGGCGCGCGGCGCGCCTTGCAGCGACTCGAAGGTGCGTGCAATGAGGTGGTCGCGTGCCTGCGTCAGCACCTGGATGGTCACGTCTTCGGGAATGCGGTCTTCCTCGATGAGCTTGCGCACGAAGTCGAATTCGATCTGCGATGCCGAGGGAAAACCGACTTCGATTTCCTTGAAGCCGATGGCCACGAGGGTTTCGAACATGCGCATCTTGCGCGCGATGTCCATCGGCTCGACCAGCGCCTGGTTGCCATCACGCAGGTCGGTCGACAGCCAGATGGGCGCCTTGGTCAGCACGGCATCGGGCCAGGTACGGTCCTTGAGGCCGATCGGGGCGAATGCGCGGTATTTGCTTTGAGGTTGCTTGAGCATGTCGATTTCTCTGTGATGGTTGGTAATCGACCAGCAACCCCAAAAAACAAACGGCCCGTTGCTGGTGCTAACGGGCCGTGGTGAGGGATTTGCGCGTGCGCTACCGTCTCCGCCCGTGAGGGAGGGCTAGTAGGGCCAGCAGCGAAATCTTGGTCATGAGGGTTGCGAATGTAGCACAGGCTGAGCGGGCCTGCCCTGGCCTCAGTTATGCAGTCCGCGCTCGTCGGGCTCTTCGGTGGAGGTACTGATCACGCTTGCCGGCTGGCCCTTGGCCTTGCGCCAGGCATACACGACATAGCCGCTCAGGCCGTAGGCGACGAACAGGCCGAAGAGCACCGTCGGCGGGTTGATGTTGATGACCGCGATGCCCAGCGCGATGAGCACGATCACCACGAAGGGCACGCTCTTCTTCATCTGGATGTCCTTGAAGCTGTAGAACGGCGCGTTCGTGACCATCGTGAGACCCGCATACAGCGTGAATGCAAACGTGACCCAGGTGATCTGCGTCCACGAAAGGTACAGCACGTCGCCGCCGCGCTTGCCCCATT
The DNA here is from genome assembly GCF_003019815.1 of Variovorax sp. PMC12. Lineage (NCBI taxonomy): Bacteria > Pseudomonadati > Pseudomonadota > Betaproteobacteria > Burkholderiales > Comamonadaceae > Variovorax > Variovorax sp. PMC12. The sequence goes on along the minus strand of NZ_CP027773.1, from coordinate 822,142 downwards.
CATTCACCAGCCAGATGAAGCCGGCCACCAGTGCCGCGGCCGCCGGCGACGGAAGTCCCTGAAACCAACGCTTGTCGACCACGCCGGTGTTCACGTTGAAGCGCGCCAGCCGCAAGGCCGCGCAGGCGCAATACACGAACGCGGCAATCCAGCCCCAGCGCCCCAGGCCCTTGAGCGACCACTCGTAAGCGATGAGCGCGGGCGCGGCGCCGAACGACACCATGTCGGACAGCGAATCCATCTGCTCGCCGAACGCGCTCTGCGTGTTGGTCATGCGGGCCACGCGGCCGTCGAGGCTGTCGAGCACCATCGCGGCGAACACGCCTAGCGCCGCGAGGTCGAAGCGCGCGTTCATGGCCATCACCACCGAATAGAACCCGCCGAACAGCGCCGCCAGCGTGAACAGGTTCGGCAGGATGTAGATGCCCTTGCGGCGTTTGCGCGGTTGCACGTCGTCGGGAACCGTATCGTCATGCATTGAAATTGCCTCCGTCCCTCATGGGCACGCCACGTACAGCTATCCAATCGATAGCATCTTGATCTGTGAATCGCATGGCTCGCAGTGTAGTTCAGGGGACCTCTTCGCCCCCTTCAAACAAAAGGGCCACCGCGACGGGTGGCCCTCGGGAAAAGGCGCCGAAGCGCCCTTCAACCGGATGATCAGTTGCGGGTCTGGTCGACCAGCTTGTTCTTCTTGATCCAGGGCATCATCGCGCGCAGCTTTTCGCCGACGACTTCGATCTGGTGCTCTGCGTTCAGGCGGCGGCGGCTGATCAGCGTGGGAGCGCCCGCAGCGTTTTCGAGCACGAAGCTCTTGGCGTATTCGCCGGTCTGGATGTCCTTCAGCACTTGCTTCATGACCTTCTTGGTCTCTTCGGTCACGACGCGCGGGCCGGTGACGTACTCGCCGTACTCGGCGTTGTTCGAGATCGAGTAGTTCATGTTGGCGATGCCGCCTTCATAGATCAGGTCGACGATCAGCTTCAGCTCGTGCAGGCATTCGAAGTACGCCATTTCGGGCGCGTAGCCGGCTTCCACCAGCGTTTCGAAACCGGCCTTGATCAGCTCGACCGTACCGCCGCACAGAACCGCTTGTTCGCCGAACAGGTCGGTCTCGGTTTCTTCGCGGAAGTTGGTCTCGATGATGCCGGCCTTGCCGCCGCCGTTGGCGGTGGCGTAGCTCAGCGCGAGGTCACGTGCCTTGCCGGTCTTGTCCTGGTGCACAGCCACGAGGTGGGGCACGCCGCCGCCTTGGGTGTACGTGCTGCGCACGGTATGGCCCGGGGCCTTGGGAGCGACCATCCATACGTCGAGGTCGGCGCGCGGCTGCACGAAGCCATAGTGCACGTTGAAGCCGTGCGCGAAGACCAGCGAAGCGCCTTCCTTGATGTTCGGAGCCACGTCGTTCTTGTAGACGTTCGCGATCTGCTCGTCGGGCAGCAGGATCATGACGACGTCGGCGGCCTTCACGGCGTCGGCGACTTCAGCGACCTTCAGGCCGGCCTTCTCGACCTTGGGCCACGAGGCGCCGCCCTTGCGCAGGCCGACCACGACCTTGACGCCGCTGTCGTTCAGGTTCTGCGCGTGCGCATGGCCTTGCGAGCCGTAACCGATGATGGCGACCGTCTTGCCCTTGATGAGGCTGAGGTCCGCGTCCTTGTCGTAATAAACCTTCATATGCGTCTTTCCTATTTAATCTCGAGCATCCCCAACAGCGGGGACGCATTCACTCACAGTGGGCCGGAAGTATTCCGGGCCTTCATTTGCTGATTGATGGACACGAGGTTGTCGTGAATGCGGAACAGCAGGATCAGCAATTCGCTGTAGACGCGAACAATGATCGCGCCGAAAACCAGGACCCCGATGGCGACCAGGATCCGCCCCTGGAACAGCGCCGTGGCGGTCATTGCGAGCACAGCCAGCAATCCAAGGAAATACAGTATCCGGATGATGATGGGCGTCACCATCTTGTCGAATCCCAGCAAGTCTTGCATCACGTTCTCCTCATGTGTCGATGAAACGATGAAACTGAGGGGATCTGCACCCCCTACACGCGCAGGATGCGCTCACCGCGCCCGATGCCGCTGGCACCGGTGCGGACAGTTTCGAGGATAGCGCTACGCTCGATCGCTTCCAGGAAAGCGTCGTTCTTGCCGTGGTCGCCGGTGAGTTCGATGGTGTAGCTCTTGTCGGTCACGTCGATGATGCGGCCGCGGAAGATTTCCGCCATGCGCATCATTTCCTCGCGCTCCTTGCCGACCGCGCGCACCTTCACCATCATGAGCTCGCGCTCGGTGTAGGCGCCCTCGGTCAGGTCGACGACCTTCACCACTTCGATCAGGCGGTTCAGGTGCTTGGTGATCTGCTCGATCACGTCGTCGGAGCCGGTCGTGACGATGGTCATGCGCGAGAGGCTCGAGTCCTCGGTCGGCGCGACTGTCAGCGATTCGATGTTGTAGCCACGGGCCGAGAACAGGCCCACCACGCGGGAAAGAGCACCCGGCTCGTTTTCCAACAGCACTGCAATGATGTGTTTCATGTTTGCGTGACTCCTCTTTTCGCCGCCCTCCCCCGTGCACGGTAATGCGCGGGCTCGGCGGGCAATAGATTCGTCAGTAAGGAGTTGAGCGAATGTTCCGCGGATCAGAGATCTTCGGAACCCAGCAGCATTTCGGTGATGCCCATTCCGGCCTTCACCATCGGGAACACGTTTTCAGTGGGATCGGTGCGGAAGTCCATGAACACCGTGCGGTCCTTGAGCTTGCGTGCTTCGCGCAGCGCGGGCTCCACGTCTTGTGGACGCTCGATCAGCATGCCGACGTGGCCGTAGGCCTCGGCGAGCTTCACGAAGTTGGGCAGTGCATCCATGTAGCTGTGGCTGTAGCGGCCGGAGTATTCGATCTCCTGCCACTGCCGCACCATGCCCAGGTAGCGGTTGTTGAGCGAGCAGATCTTGATCGGCGTGTTGTATTGCAGGCAGGTGGATAGTTCCTGGATGCACATCTGCACCGAGCCTTCGCCGGTGATGGTGAACACTTCCGAATCGGGCTTGGCGAGCTTGATGCCCATGGCATAGGGAATGCCCACGCCCATGGTGCCCAGGCCGCCGGAGTTGATCCAGCGGCGCGGCTCGTCGAAGCGGTAGTACTGGGCGGCCCACATCTGGTGCTGGCCCACGTCCGACGTGATGTACGCGTCGGCGTCCTTGGTCATGTTCCAGAGGGTCTCGACCACGTACTGCGGCTTGATCACGTCCTTGTTGCCGCGGTCGTACTTGAGGCAGTCGCGCGAGCGCCAGGCCTCGATGGTCTTCCACCAGCCGGCCAGCGCACCGGCGTCGGGCTTGGCGGTGCTCTCGCGGATCATCGAGATCAGTTCGGTGAGCACGTCCTTCACGTCGCCGACGATCGGGATGTCGACCTTCACGCGCTTGGAGATGCTCGACGGGTCGATGTCGACGTGGATGATCTTGCGTTCGTTCTGCGCGAAGTGCTTGGGATTGCCGATGACGCGGTCGTCGAAACGCGCACCCACCGCCAGCAGCACGTCGCAGTTCTGCATCGCGTTGTTGGCTTCGATGGTGCCGTGCATGCCCAGCATGCCGAGGAACTTGCGGTCGCTCGCCGGATAGGCGCCCAGGCCCATCAGCGTGTTCGTGACCGGGTAGCCGAGCATGTCGACCAGGGTGCGCAGCTCGTTGGTGGCGTTGCCCAGCAGCACGCCGCCGCCCGTGTAGATGTATGGGCGCTTGGCGGCCAGCAACAGTTGCAGCGCCTTGCGGATCTGTCCGCCGTGGCCCTTGCGCACCGGGTTGTACGAACGCATCTCGACCTTGTCGGGATAACCTGCGTAGGGAACCTTCTTGAAGGAAACGTCCTTCGGCACGTCCACCACCACCGGGCCCGGACGGCCGCTGCGCGCGATGTGGAAGGCCTTCTTCATCGTCATGGCCAGATCCTTGGGATCCTTGACGAGGAAGTTGTGCTTGACGATGGGGCGGGTGATGCCGACCGTGTCGCATTCCTGGAAGGCGTCGAGGCCGATGGCCGCGGTCGGCACCTGGCCCGAAATGATCACCATCGGGATCGAGTCCATGTACGCCGTGGCGATACCGGTGACCGCGTTGGTCAGGCCCGGGCCGGAAGTGACCAGCGCCACGCCGACTTCGCCGGTCGCGCGCGCATAGCCGTCGGCCGCGTGCACGGCTGCCTGCTCGTGACGCACCAGCACGTGCTGGATGGTGTCCTGCTTGTAGAACGCGTCGTAGATGTAGAGAACGGCGCCGCCGGGGTAACCCCAGACGTATTGCACGCCTTCGGCCTGCAGTGCCTTGACCAGCACTTCAGCGCCCATGAGTTCTTGCGTGGCGTTGCCGGCGTGCGACGACGCAGCGGCAGCGGAGAGGATTTCCGCCTTGGAGATTTCCATGATCAACCTTTGTTTATTTCGGGAACGAAATACCTTGGGTGCCCCTTGCCAACCCTTGTGAGGCCGCGCCAGGACTTGAGGCCAAAGCCATGAGCGGACTGATGTTCCGCCGGACCGTGACCCGTTTGCCTTTTGACTTGCAGCGCGGATTATGACATTTCCGGGCGTTCAGATTCGCTTCAGCTCTTGCGTAAAGCGACAAAGGCATAATCCGCGGCGGTAAACATACGCGATCGCTAGACCCCTCTTCCCACGCGGCGCGACCTGCGCCCCCTCTCGCTTGGCCACTGAACTAGAACTCTCCGACTTCCTGAAAAGCGTCGAACGACGCGCTTTCAAGCGCTCGGTCTACCACGTGCGGGATGAAGAAGCGGCGCTCGATATCGTGCAGGACAGCATGATGAAGCTGGCGCAGCACTATGGCGACAAGCCGGCCGACGAACTGCCGATGCTGTTCCAGCGCATCCTGTCGAACTGCACCCTCGATTGGTTCCGGCGCCAGAAGACCCGCCGCGCCCTGTTCTCGAACCTCAGCGACTTCGACTCGGTCGACGACGACGGCGATTTCGACCTGCTGGAGAACTTCGTCTCGCCGACCGACTCTAGGGAATCGGAGAGCGCCGAAGACACCACCCGCCGCGCCCAGGTCTTCCACGAGATCGAGGAACAGATCGCAGCATTGCCGGGCCGTCAACGCGAGGCTTTCCTGATGCGTTACTGGGAGGAAATGGACGTCGCGGAGACGGCCGCAGCGATGGGCTGTTCCGAAGGCAGCGTCAAAACCCACTGCTCGCGAGCCGTTCACGCTCTGAGCAAAGCGCTCAAGGCCAAGGGAATATCGCTATGAATACTAAGGTTTCACCCTCCTCATTCACCGCCGAAGACGAGTTCGGACGGCGCCTCGCTGCCCGCCTCTCGGCCGGCAACAAGGAGTTGTCGCACGACATCGGCGAACGGCTCCGCGTGGCTCGTGCGCAGGCCGTGGCCGCGCGCAAGCTGCCCCCGCAACTGCGGGCGGCCCCCGTGGTGGTGCAGTCGGGCCACACGGCAATACTGGGTGGCAGCTGGTGGACCCGCATCGGCTCGGTGGTGCCGCTCATTGCGCTCGTGGCCGGCCTCATCACCATCAGCGTGATGCAGGACGACGACCGCGCCAGCGAACTCGCCGAAGTCGATTCGGCACTGCTCACCGGCGACCTGCCGCCTGCTGCCTATACCGACCCCGGTTTTGCTCAATTCCTGAAGGCCGACAGCGCCTCCGACTGAACTTTTCACTGACCGAATGCGACGCCGCCCCTCTCCCAGCGCGAACTCCTCCCGCCCGCTGCGCCCGCTTCAGGCGGGCGCAGTCGTTTGGGCGAGTGCGCTTGCGGTCGCCGCCCTTGGGCTGACGACTGCCGGCGCACAGCCCCGTGCAGAGACCGCTGCGGCCACCGCGGGCGTCAGCAGCCCCAAGGCCGTGTCGACGACCAAGCCGCTCTGGAGCGAACTCACCTCGGGGCAGCAGCAGGCCCTCGCGCCGCTCGGCCCCCACTGGAACACCCTGAACATCGGGCAAAAGCGTAAATGGCTGGCGCTGTCGCGCAATTACTCGGAAATGTCGGCAGAGGACAGGAAGACGCTTCACAGCCGCATGATCGAGTGGGCCGCACTGAGCAACCAGCAGCGCACCCAGGCACGCCTGAACTTTGCGGAGGTCAAGCGCATTCCGGCTGACGAGCGCAAGGCCAAATGGGAGCAGTACCAAGCCCTGAGCGAGGAAGAAAAGCGAAAGCTGGCCGAGCGCGCTCCTCCCAAGCCGCGCGGTGCCGCCATCCCGGTGCGCCCTGTTTCCTCGCAGAAGCTCGTGCCCGTGCCCGCGGTCACGCCCGGCGTACAGCACACGCCGAGGATCCTGCTGACGCCGCCGCCCGCCCCTCCGGCGCCGCCCGCCACACTCATGGTCGCCACCCCGCCGGAACGCTCGCCTTCGACAGCTCCGGCTGTCGTGGTGACCCCCGCGGCGCCGCAGCCATCCGGCGTCTCGGCGCCGCCAGTTCCTGCGGAAGCACAGGTGCCGCCCCCTTCGTCGGCCACGGCCGAACCGGCTGCCACTTCTCCCTGACCACAAGGGCCTCGATGGTTTCCAGTACTCCCGAAGTCTCGGGATCCGATCACCCGGCCTCGCCCGTCCCACCAGCAAGCAGCGCTCCCGTCCCTACAGTCCCCGGCCTGTGGCGCCGGATGGCCTGCTGGCTCTATGAAGGCATGCTGCTTTTCGCGGTCGTGTTCGTCTCGGGCTGGCTCTTCAGCACGCTGGGACAGATGCGCGACGCCATGGATTCGCGGCGCCATCTTTTCCAGGCTTTCCTCTTCGTCGTTTTTGGCGTGTACTTCGTCTGGTTCTGGACCAAGGGCCAGACCCTCGCCATGAAAACCTGGAACATCCGCATCGTCGACTTGCAAGGCCGGCCCATCAGCCAGCGCCGGGCGCTTGCACGTTACCTGCTGAGCTGGATCTGGTTCCTGCCACCGCTGGCCGCGCTTGCCCCTTTCAAGCTCTCGGGCGGCGAATCGACCCTCCTGATCTTCGGCTGGGTCGCAATATGGGCCCTGCTTGCACGTTTTCACCCCGACCGCCAGTTCTGGCACGACGCCTGGGCCGGTACGCGGCTCATCACCTCCAAGCCGATGAGCCGCCGATGAGTGCCTTGCCCAATCTTCCCGATCCCGCCGTCAATCCGCAAAAGGCCCGCAAGGGCTTCGAGCGCGTCTGGCACGCCACGCTCATCTCGCTGCACGGCCTGCGCGCCGGCTGGAGCGAGCCCGCCTTCCGCCAGGAAGCCATCCTGTCGATCGTGATGATCCCGGCGGCTTTCTGGCTTGGCCGCAGCTGGGTCGAAGTGGCCCTGCTCGCGGGCAGCGCGCTCCTGGTGATGATCGTGGAACTGCTCAACACCGCCGTCGAAGCCGCCATCGACCGCATCGGCCCCGAATGGCACGACCTGTCCAAGCGCGCCAAGGACATGGGCAGCGCGGCCGTGCTGCTGTCGCTCGTGCTCTGCGGCGGCATCTGGGCCGCCGCGCTGTGGCAACGCTTCCTGTCATGAGAAGGCATGCCGGCTGCGGCATGATGGCAGGATGAATCCTGAATTTTCGATCTGTGTGTATTGCGGCTCGCGCCCCGGCGAGCGCCCCGAGTTTTCCCAGGCCGCGCAAGCGGTCGGCCAGTGGATCGGCAAGCACGGCGGCCAATTGGTCTACGGCGGTGGCCGAACCGGCCTGATGGGTACGGTGGCCGAGGCCACCCGCCTCGCCGGCGGCCGCGTGGTCGGCGTCATTCCCAAGGCGCTGGTCGACAAGGAACTGGCCAATTCGCTATGCGACGAACTCCATGTGGTCGACACCATGCACGAACGCAAGGCCATGATGGGCGAACGCGCCGACGCCTTCGTCGCCCTCCCGGGCGGCATCGGCACCTTCGAGGAACTCTTCGAGATCTGGACCTGGCGCCAACTCGGCTATCACGACAAGCCGACCGGCATCCTCAACACCGCCGGCTACTACGACGGCCTTCTGGGCTTCCTGGCCCACAGCGTGCGCGAAGGCTTCATGGGCGAGTGGCAGATGGAACTGATCCGCACCGGCACCGAGGTGACCGAGCTTCTGGCCGCGTTGCGCGCCGAGGTGCCGCTCCATCCGCGGGAAGACAGGCTGTCGGAAAACCTCTGACGCCCGCCCACCCTGAAAAAGCCTCCGTCACCGGAGGCTTTTTTGCTTCAGACCGCGTTTTCGTTCTCTTCGCCCGTACGGATGCGCACGATGCGTTCGACCTCGGTCACGAAGATCTTGCCGTCGCCGATCTTCCCGGTGCGCGCGGAATTGACGATGGCCTCGATGCAGCGCTCCACGTCGGCCTCGTTGACGACCACTTCGACCTTCATCTTGGGCAGGAAGTCGACCACGTACTCGGCGCCGCGGTAGAGCTCGGTGTGCCCTTTCTGGCGGCCGAAGCCCTTGACCTCGGTGACTGTCAGGCCGGTAACGCCCACTTCGGCCAAGGCCTCGCGCACGTCCTCGAGCTTGAAGGGTTTGACGATGGCGGTGATCTGCTTCATGGTTTTCTTGCTCCGGCGGTTTCGTTGAATTTGCTGGTGATAGGGTAACGCCAATCCTTGCCGAAGCTTCGATGGGTGACCCGAATGCCTACGGGCGCCTGGCGCCGCTTGTATTCGTTGATCCTGATGAGCCGCGCAACCCGCTCGACCACCGCGCGCTCGTAGCCGGCGGCGATGATCTCGTCGATGCCTTCATCGTCCTGCATGTAGCGTGCCAGGATGCCGTCGAGGATGTCGTAGGGCGGGAGGCTGTCCTGATCGGTCTGGTCGGGCCGCAGTTCGGCGCTGGGGGGGCGCGTGATGATCCGCTCGGGAATGGGCTCGGCGCCGGTGCCGTAGGGGTCGTGGGCATTGCGCCATCGCGCCAGCGCGAACACCGTGGTCTTCAATAGGTCCTTGATGACCGCGAAACCGCCCGCCATGTCGCCATAGAGCGTGCAATAGCCGGTGGCCATTTCGCTCTTGTTCCCGGTGGTCAGCACGATGGAGCCGAACTTGTTCGACAACCCCATCAGCAGCGTGCCGCGGATGCGGGCCTGGATGTTCTCTTCGGCCGTGTCCTCGGGCATGCCCCTGAACTCTTCGGCCAGCGCGTCCTTGAAGGACTCGAAGGTGTGCCTGATCGAGATTTCGTCGTAGCGCACCCCCAGCCGGCCCGCCATGTCGCGCGCGTCGATCCAGCTGATGTCAGCCGTGTAAGGCGAAGGCATCATGACCGCGCGCACCTTGTCCTTGCCCAATGCGTCGACCGCGATGGCGAGCACCAGGGCGGAGTCGATGCCGCCCGAAAGCCCCAGGATGGCACCCGGAAAACCGTTCTTGCCGACGTAGTCGCGCACGCCAAGCACCAGCGCGTCCCAGAGTTGCGCCTCGGCGTCGCGCGGCGCGGCAATGGCCCCCGCCTCGGCGACGAAGCCCACGCCACCCTGCGGCGTACGTTCGAGCTGGGCAAACACCAGCTTTTCGCGAAAGCTCTCGGCCTGCATAGCTGCGGTACCGTCGGCCTGCAGCGCGAAAGAGGCGCCGTCGAACACCACTTCGTCCTGCCCGCCCACCAGGTGCGCATACACCAGCGGCAGCCCGACAGCACGCGCCCGGTCGGCCATGCGTGCCACGCGCTCGCCTTCCTTGCCCACGTGGTACGGCGAGGCGTTGATCACGGCAAGCACCTCGGCGCCGCTTTCGCGGGCGAGTTCGGCCGGCTGGTCGAACCAGGCGTCCTCGCAGATCAGCAGGCCGACCGAGACGCCGCCCGCCTCGAACACGCAGGTATCTTGCCCCGGGGTGAAGTAGCGGCGCTCGTCGAACACCTGGTAATTGGGCAGCTCGCGCTTGGCGTATGTCTCGAGGACGCGGCCTTCCCTGATGACGCTGGCCGCGTTGTGCCGAAGCTGTACCGCCACCGAGCGGCTGCGCAGGCTGCCGCCGGTCGGATGCCCCACCACCACGACCATGTCTTTGAGGTCGGCCAGAGCGGCGGCAATGCCTTTCACGGCATCATCGCAAGCTAGAGTGAAGGCGGGCCGCAGGAACAGGTCTTCTGCCGCATAACCGGCAATGGAAAGTTCCGGCGTCAGCAGCAGCCGCGCGCCTTGCAAATAGGCCTCGCGCGCGGCATCGACGATCTTCTTCGCGTTGCCGGCGAGGTCGCCCACCACAAAATTGAGTTGCGCGATGGCGAGCTTGAGCGTCATTGCAGAAGGAAGAAAAAGGCTTGAACGATTATGTCATTCGGGTTCTGTCGTCGCCGTCGGACGTGAGCCCGCAGGCATGGAACGCATTGCTCGCCACGCAGGCCGAGTCTTCGCCTTTCATGCGCCACGAATACCTCTCGGCGCTGCATGAAAGCGGCAGCGCCACGCCCGCGAGCGGCTGGATGCCGCAGTTCGTCACGCTGTGGCACGGCGAGCAGTTGCATGCAGCGTGCCCGCTCTACATCAAGGACCATTCGTACGGCGAATACGTGTTCGACTGGGCCTGGGCCAACGCCTACGAGCAGCACGGGCTGGCGTACTACCCGAAGGCCGTGGTCGCGGTGCCCTTCACGCCCGTACCCGGCACCCGCCTGCTGGCCCGGGACGCGCAAAGCCGCACCTTGCTGGTGCAGGGCCTGGTGGCCCTGTGCAAGCAGGGAGAACTGTCCTCGCTGCACCTGCTGTTCGGCGCCGACGAAGACATTGCCGCATGCACCGAGAGCGGCTTGATGCTGCGCAACACGGTGCAGTTCCACTGGACCAACGCGCAGTACGCCGACTTCGACAGCTTCCTCTCCAGCCTCTCCCACGACAAGCGCAAGAAGATCCGCCAGGAGCGCCGCAAGGTGGCCGACGCGGGCGTGAGCTTTCGCTGGTCGCGCGGCGCAGACATCTCGAAGGCCGACTGGGACTTTTTCTACCGCTGCTACGAGCGCACCTACCGCGAGCACGGCAACCCGCCCTACCTCACGCGCGACTTCTTCCGCCGCATGGCCGGCACGATGCCCGAAGCGTGGCTGCTGTTCATCGCCGAGCGCAACGGCAAGCCCATGGCCTCGAGCCTGATCGCCCTCTCGACCCAGCCCGACGAACCCCTGGTCGCCTATGGCCGCTACTGGGGGGCGCTGGAACGCGTCGACTGCCTGCACTTCGAGGCCTGCTACTACCAGCCGCTGGCCTGGTGCATCGAGCATGGCGCCAAACGCTTCGAGGGCGGCGCACAGGGCGAGCACAAGATGGCCCGCGCGCTGATGCCGGTCAAGACGACCAGCGCCCACTGGCTGGCGCATCCGTCGTTTGCGGACGCGGTCGAGCGTTTCCTTGAACGCGAGGGCGCGGGCATCGAGAACTACATGGACCACCTGGGCGAGCGCAGTCCCTTCAAGGCCGCCTGACCGCGGACTGGTTTTCGTGCCATGTCGGCCTGCTATAAAAACGCCCGAATCCACAACAACACCAAGGGAAACGCACCATGCCATTCGTCGGACTGGGGCTGCACGTTCTTGTCGCGCTGTTCTTTGCCGTGCATGCCATGCGCCACGGCAAGCAGATGAACTGGCTGATCATCCTGTTCAGCTTTCCGCTGCTCGGCAGCCTCGTCTACTTCGTGGTCGAGTACCTGCCGGCCTCGCGCATGCAGCGCACCGCCGGCAAGGTGGCCAGCGCGGCCATCGGGTTCATCGATCCCGAACGCGAATACCGCGCCGCTGCCGATGCCTACGACCTCGCGCCCACCGCCCAGAACAAGCTGCGCCTGGCCAAGGCTTCGCTGGACCGGGGCCAGCCCGCCGAAGCCGTGGGCCACTACCGCGATGCGCTCAAAGGCCCGCTGGCATCCGACCCCGAGCTTCAGTTCGGCCTTGCCAGCGCGCTGCTCGCCGCTGGCGGTCCGGCCTCCGGGCAGGAAGCCCTGCAGGCGATCCAGGCCCTGCGCGCCACGCGCGACGACTACCGGCGCGACGAAGTCGCCCTGCTCAACGCCCGCGCACTGGCCGCCAACGGGCGTCAGCAAGAGGCGCGCGAAGCCTTCGAAAGCGCCCTGAGCCAATACAACACGGTCGAGACCCGGGCCCGCTATATCGCGTGGCTGTCACAGCAAGGTGATGCCGGCGGCGCGCAACGCCACTGGGAAGAGCTACAGCAGGCGGCACGCCACTGGAACTCGCACGCGCGATCGGTCAATCGCGAGTGGATGCGGCTGGCCTCGGACGCGGTCCGGGCCTGAAGCCGCCGAGCCGGGGGCATTCCGCCCCCGGAGAGCTGCCTTGCGGCAGCAGAACTTACTTCTTGTAGTTGGCGATGCCGTCCAGGATTTCCTTCTTGGCGGAGTCGATGCCTTCCCAGCCCAGCACCTTGACCCACTTGCCGGCTTCCAGGTCCTTGTAGTGCTCGAAGAAGTGGCTGATGGCCTTCAGGCGCATCGGGTTCACGTCGTCGACCGACTTCCAGTGGCTGTAGATCGGCAGCACCTTGTCGGTGGGCACGGCCAGCACCTTGCCGTCGACGCCGGCTTCGTCTTCCATCATCAGGATGCCCAGCGGGCGGCACGGCACGACCACGCCCGGCAGCAGCGGGTACGGCGCGATCACCAGCACGTCGACCGGGTCGCCGTCGCCCGACAGGGTCTGCGGCACGTAGCCGTAGTTGGCGGGGTAGTACATGGCCGTCGTCATGAAGCGGTCGACGAAGATCGCGCCCGATTCCTTGTCGACTTCGTACTTGATCGGGTCGGCGTTCATCGGGATTTCGATCACGACGTTGAAGGCATCGGGGACGTTTTTGCCGGGGGAAACTTTGTCGAAGGACATGACGTTTTTCGAGTAGTTGAAAAGTATGAGACGGATGGGGACAAACCCGGAGTTTACTTTCCGTGTCACCGGCCGGTCGCACGCGCATCTGTTTTTGCCTGTAAATTGCAACCGTTGGCCAATCGGCTCCGCACCCCGGTGCAGCGAGCTTCGAGGAAGCAACGCGACGGATAGCATGGCCCCGTACGCGTTGCACGCAAGGGCCCATGCTGCCCGTCTCCACTAGTCGCAACGAACGAATGGAGAAGCAAGGCATGATCGGCAACACCCCCCTGATACTGGCAGTCGTCTGCGGCCTCGTGGCCGTGGCATATGGCTTCTGGGCCCGAAGTTGGATTCTCGCGAAGGACCCCGGCAACGCGCGCATGCAGGAAATCGCGGCGGCCATCCAGACCGGCGCCTCCGCCTACCTCGCCAAGCAGTACACGACCATCGCGGTGGTCGGCGTGGTGCTCGCCGTGTTGATCGCCCTCTTCCTCGACCTGACCACCGCGGTCGGCTTCATCGTGGGCGCGGTGCTTTCGGGCGCTTGCGGCTTCATCGGCATGAACGTGTCGGTGCGCGCCAACGTGCGAACCGCGCAGGCGGCCACGCACGGCATCGGCCCCGCACTTGACGTGGCGTTCCGCGGCGGCGCCATCACCGGCATGCTGGTGGTGGGGCTGGGCCTGCTGGGCGTGTCGGGCTTCTACTGGTTCCTGGCGAGCGGCACGCCAGCTGCGGGCCAGAGCCTCTCGGCCATCCTCAACCCGCTGATCGGCTTCGCCTTCGGTTCATCGCTGATCTCGATCTTCGCGCGGCTGGGCGGCGGCATCTTCACCAAGGGCGCCGACGTCGGCGCCGACCTGGTGGGCAAGGTCGAGGCCGGCATTCCCGAGGACGACCCGCGCAACCCGGCCGTCATCGCCGACAACGTGGGCGACAACGTCGGCGACTGCGCCGGCATGGCGGCCGACCTGTTCGAGACCTACGCGGTGACGCTGATCGCCACCATGGTGCTCGGCGCGCTGATGGTCACGGCCGCGCCGACCAACGCGGTGCTCTATCCGCTGGCGCTGGGCGGCGTGTCGATCATCGCGTCGATCATCGGCTGCTTCTTCGTCAAGGCCTCGCCGGGCATGACCAACGTGATGCCGGCGCTCTACAAGGGCCTGGCCGTGGCCGGCGTTCTCTCGCTGATCGCGTTCTGGTTCGTCACGAGCTGGCTGATTCCCGACAACGCCATCGCCCCGAGCGGCAGCCAGCTGAAGCTGTTCGGCGCCTGCTTCGTGGGCCTGGCGCTCACGGCAGCGCTGGTGTGGATCACCGAGTACTACACCGGCACGCAGTACAAGCCGGTGCAGCACATCGCGCAGGCCTCGACCACCGGCCACGGCACCAACATCATCGCGGGCCTGGGCGTGTCGATGCGCTCCACCGCCTGGCCGGTGATCTTCGTGTGCATCGCGATCCTGGCGTCCTACTCGCTGGCGGGCCTGTTCGGCATCGCGGTGGCTGCCACGTCGATGCTGAGCATGGCCGGCATCGTGGTCGCGCTCGACGCCTACGGCCCCATCACCGACAACGCCGGCGGCATCGCCGAGATGAGCGAACTGCCAGACAGCGTGCGCGCCGTGACCGACCCGCTCGACGCAGTCGGCAACACCACCAAGGCCGTGACCAAGGGCTACGCCATCGGCTCGGCCGGGCTCGCGTCGCTGGTGCTGTTTGCCGACTACACCCACAAGCTGGAGAGCTTCGGGCAGGCCATCAGCTTCAACCTGAGCGACCCGATGGTGATCGTCGGCCTGTTCATCGGCGGGCTGATCCCTTACCTGTTCGGCGCGATGGCCATGGAAGCCGTCGGCCGCGCGGCCGGGGCGGTGGTCGAGGAAGTGCGCCGCCAGTTCCGCGACATCCCCGGCATCATGGAAGGCACCGGCAAGCCCGAGTACGGCAAGGCGGTGGGCATGCTGACCGGCGCGGCCATCAAGGAAATGATGATCCCGTCGCTGCTGCCGGTGGTGGTGCCGATCGTGGTCGGCCTGCTGCTCGGGCCGAAGGCGCTGGGCGGGCTGCTGATGGGCACCATCGTCACCGGCCTGTTCGTCGCCATCTCGATGTGCACGGGCGGCGGTGCATGGGACAACGCCAAGAAGTACATCGAGGACGGCCACCACGGCGGCAAGGGTTCCGAGGCGCACAAGGCGGCTGTCACCGGCGACACCGTGGGCGACCCCTACAAGGACACCGCCGGCCCGGCCGTGAACCCGCTGATCAAGATCATCAACATCGTGGCGCTGCTCATCGTGCCGCTGGTGGTGAAGTTCCACGCCGGCGATGCGGCGGCCGCCGTGCCGACGAAGATCGAGACGCCGCCCGCCGCGACGGCCCCGGCAGCCATGGCGCCGTCGACGCCCGGCGCGGTGGTGGCTGCAGGCGCCGTGTCGGCCGTGGAAACCGCCGCGGTGAAGGTGGAGAACGGCGTCGTCAAGTTCTACTTCGCGACCGCCAGCGCCGAAGTGGCGCCCAACGCCAAGGAAGCCCTGGCCGACGTCATCAAGGCGGTGCAGAGCGGCAGCACCGTGCTGGTGAGCGGCTACCACGACGCCAGCGGCGACCCGGCCAGGAATGCCGAGTTGGCCAAGCAGCGCGCCATGGCCGTGAGCGACGCGCTCAAGGCGGCCGGCGCGCCCGAAGACAAGATCGAGCTCGCCAAGCCCGAGCAATCGCAGGCCGACGGGCCGCCTTCGGAGGCCCGCCGCGTGGAAGTCAAAGTAAAGTCTTGAGATGCCCACACCCGCCCGACTCGAATCGTTCATCGCCGCTGTAGAAGGCGGCGCGCATGCCAAAGCCATCGAGGACTACTACACCGAAGATGCGACCATGGGCGAGAACCAGGCCGAGCCGCGGCGGGGCCGCAGCACACTGGTGGCGCAGGAAAGCGCCGTGCTGGCGCGCACCGAGTCGGTGGTGTCCACCTGCGTGCGGCCGGTGCTGGTGAATGGCGACCACGTCGCCATTCACTGGATCTTCGAGTTCAGCTTCAAGGGCGGCGGCAAGATGCGCATGGAAGAAATCGCATGGCAGCGCTGGGAGGGCGAGCGCATCGCCGAAGAGCAGTTCTTCTACGACCCGGCACAGAAGAAGCCGGCCTGAAACCTCCCGCACGCCGCCCCGTCCATGGCGCTGAAGACTCCGTAGCTCCATGAATTACCTCCGCGCCCTCGTCGCCGGCACCCTGGCCATTGCCAGTGCGGAGCTTGCGGTCGTGCGGCGCTTTCCGCGCATCCTGCTGGCCATCGTCGCGGTCGGCATGGTGCCGGCGATCTATGCGCTGATCTACCTGACGAGCGTGTGGGACCCGGCCGGCCACACGGCCGACCTGCCCGCCGCCATCGTGAACAAGGACCGGGGCGTGACCTACATGGCGCATTCGGTCAACGTCGGCGAGCAGCTCACGAGCACCCTGCTGGCCAAGCGCGCCTTCGGCTTTCGCGTGATGACCGACGAAGAAGAGGCGCGCGCCGAAGTGCGGCGCGGCACGCTCGCCTTCGCCCTGCTGATTCCGCCGGACTTCAGCGCCGACGCGGTGCCCGGCGCGCAGCGCGGCGCGGGGCGGCTGGTGGTCTACACCTCCGAGGGCAACAACTACAGCTCCGCCGGCCTCGCCCGCCGCTTCGCGGGCGAACTGGGGCACCAGGTCAACGAGATGCTCAACGAGCAGCGCTGGACTCTCGTGCTCAACGCGGCGGCCGGCTCGCAGCAGCGGCTGGAGCAGCTCAAGCAGGCATTGCTGACCCTGCGAGACGGCTCGCAGACGCTCGCCGCTGGCGCCGCGCAATACAGCACCGCCGCGCGGGAGGTGGGCAACGGGTTCAAGCAGGTCAATGGCGGCATCCGCCTCATCCAGTCGAAGCTGCCGGCCGACGCGGACCTTCGCGCGCTCAAGACCGGCGCGCAACAGCTCGCGGCGGGCCAGCACGAACTCGGCTCGGGCCTGGTGCAGATCGGCGACGGCCTCGACCAGCTCCACGGCGGCGCCGGGCAACTGGGCGACGGCGCACGCCGGCTGCAGCGGGAGTCGGCCGACATTCCCTTCGTGGGCGAACGCATCGCCAAGGGCGCCGGCGAGCTCGCGGGGGGCGCGGACAAGCTGCGCGGCGGGCTCGAGCAGGCACAGGCCGCCATGAGCAAGGCACAGGACGGCAGCCAGAAGCTCGACGCCGGTGCCACGGCGCTCGAAGACGGCGTCGGCAAGCTCACCGACGGCATGGGCGCGCTGTCCGCCGGCATCCGTACCATGGCCGGCAAGCTGCCCGAAGACCGCAAGCTCGATGAGTTCGTGCAGGGCGGCACCCAGCTCGCACAGGGCGCACAGAGGCTGCTGACCGGCGTGCGCACCATCGAAGCCGCATTGCCCGCTTCGATCACCCGCATCCAGGGCAGCGCCTCGGGCCTGGCCGACTCGGTCGAGCCCAGGGTGGAGGTGGTGGCGCCGGTGGCCAACAACGGCAGCGCCTTCGTGCCGAACATGGTGTCGGTCGCGCTGTGGATCGGCGCGGTGATGGCCGGCTACCTGTTCAACATCCGCATCGTCCTGTCGGACCACACGCACTACCCCAAGCTCGCCAAGACGCTGGGCAAGATCACCATGCCCGCGCTGATCGTGCTGCTGCAGGCGGCGCTGGTGCTGGCCACGCTGCTGGGCGTGCTGCAGGTGCAGGCGCCGCACGTGGCGGCGCTGGCGCTCACGATGGCGCTGGCCTCGCTGGTGTTCCTGGTGGTGCTGTTCGCCATCCTGCATGTGTTCGGCGACTTCGGCCGCATCCTGACCGTGCTGCTGCTCACGCTGCAGCTTTCGGCCGGCGGCGGCGTGCTGCCGGTGGAACTGTCGGCCGGCTTCTTCCGCACGGTGCACAGCTGGCTGCCGTTCAGCTGGGTGGTGCAGGCCTTCCGGGCGGTGATGTTCGGCGCCTTCGACAACGGATGGGTGCATGCCTGCGGCGTGGTGCTGCTGTCGGGCGCGGTGGCGGTCGGGCTGATGGCCATCTTCGGCAGGTGGAAAGACGTGCTGCTGGCCGACTACAAGCCCACGATCCAGGTCTGATGAATACAACACTTCCGATGTAACATACAATCTGTCGGATGAACACGCCCGCCGTGCCCGCTGCCGATGCCACCCCTGCCGCCGAGGATCTTTCCATCGAGGCACTGGCAACGCGCACCGGCGTCACGGTGCGCAACATCCGCGCCTACACCACCGCGGGGCTGTTGCCGCCGCCCCGTCTGCGCGGCCGCCTCGGGCTCTATGGCGAAGACCATGCGCAGCGCCTCGCGCTGATCCGCGAGCTGCGCGACCAGGGCTTCGGCATCGAGGCGATCCGCCGCATCTTCGGGCGTGCACCGGCTTCCGTGTGGGGTGACCTCGTCTCGGTCGCACGCTCGATGTCGGGCAGCCTGTTCGCTTCGGAAACGCCCGTGGTCGTGTCCGCCAAGAGCCTCGCTGCCAAGTGGAACGGCCAGATGACGCCCGCCCTGCTCGCCCGCGCCAGCAAGGCCGGGCTCATGCGCGAGTTGCCCGACGGGCAGGTGCAAATGCTCAGCCCCGCACTCGGGCAGGTGGCCGAGCAGCTCGCCGCCCTCGGCCTGCCGCTGGAGCAGGTCATCGGCATGCAGGAAACCATGGCGCGCACCCTGCGCACCGTGGCAAGGCACTGGCTGCGCACCCTGGCCGACAGCCTGCTGACGGGCGACGCCATCGACCCCGAGCGCACGGCCCAGCTGCTGGAGAAGGCGCGGCCGCTCGCCACCGGCGCGGTGCAAGCCGCGTTCCCCGTGATCCTGCAGCAGGAACTCGACGCCCTGCTGCACAAGACCGCCTGACCGATGACAAGCTCCCGCCCCCTTCATCCCTCCCTGTTGCTGCTGCCGGCGCTGCTGATGCTGGGCGGCCCGGCGTTCGCGCAGGCCCAGGCGCAGCCCCGCGGCGACAGCGCCCTGGCCCTGAGCTTCGACGCCGCCCGCGCCCGCATGGTCGACCGCTCAGACAAGCTGGCCGCCGCCCGCGCGGCCGTCGACGCCAAGGAACTGCAGAGCCAGGGCCTCAAGGGGCTGGGCGGCCCGACGGTCGCCGTCTCGGGGCTGGCCTATGCCTACAACGCCAACCTGAACCTCGACCTCGATCCGCTCAACCAGAAGCTCGGGCAGATCGGCTCGGCGCTGCCGTCGTCGATCCAGAGCCTTGTCTCGCGCGTGCCGATTCCGCAGCTGCCCAACAGCTACACGCTGAACCGGCACGACAGCGGCGCCAACGCTTCGATCTCCGCCGTGTGGCCGATCTACCTGGGCGGCGCGACCGATGCGGTGCGCGGCTTCGTGTCGGCGCAGACGCGGGAGGCCGAAGCCGATGCCGAGCAGGCCGGCCACGAGGTCGACACGCTGCTGGTGCAGCGCTACTTCGGCGCCCAGCTGGCGCAGCGCGCGGCCGTGCTGCGCGCGCAGGCCGAGCGCACCATCGCGCAGCACGATTCGGCGGCGCAGAAGATGCTCGCGGCCGGCGTGATCTCGCGCGTGGAGCGGCTGCAGGCCAGCGCCGCCTATGAAGAAGCGCGGCGCAACGCCCGCAAGGCGGAGAACGACGCCGCGCTGGCCGGCGTGGCGCTCGCGCGCACGCTGCGCGCCGACGGCACGGTGGTGCCGCAGACGCCGCTGTTCCTCATCAGCACGCCTGTCGAGCCGCTGGGCTACTTCATCGACTCGGCGCTCACGCGCCATCCGGGCCTGGGCAAGGTCGCGGCCAAGAAGTCGCAGGCCGAGCAACTGCACGAAGGCGAGGAAGCGCTGCGCCGCCCGCAGGTCATCGCCTTCGGCACGCGCGAAATCAAGAGCGGCAACGCCGACTGGGTGGCCGGCGTCGGCGTGCGCTGGACGCTGTACGACTCGGTCGACCGCGACGCGCTATCCGCCTCATCGCTCAAGCAGGTCGAGCAGGCCGAGCGCACCGGCGCCCAGGCGCGCAGCGACATCGCGCTGCTGGTCGAGCGCAACTGGCGCGCGCTGGAAAACGCGCGCCGCCAGTATCTGGAAATGAAGGCCTCGGTCGAGCTGGCGCAAGAGGTCGTCAAGCTGCGCACCTCCGGCCTGCGCGAAGGCACGAGCACCACGCTCGACCTGATCGATGCCGAGACCAACCAGGCCAAGGTGCTGACCGAACGCGCGCAAGCCGCCAACGACTACGTGCAGGCGCTCGCGCAACTGCTCGAAAGCGCGGGCCTGTCCGAGAAGTTTTCCGACTACATCGCGCGTGCAGACGTGAAGGTGAATTGATGATGAGTGCCAAGACCCGAAAACTGATCGCGATCCTGGTCGCGCTGCTCGTGCTTTCGCTGCTGGTCTGGGGTTTCTGGCGCGCGTCGCAGCCCGCGCCCGAGGTGTTCCAGGGCCAGATGGAAGCGCGCGAGACCGACGTCGCCGGCAAGGTGACGGCACGCGTGGCCGAAGTGGCAGTGAAGGAAGGCGACCGCATCCAGGCCGGCGCGGTGCTGGTGCGCATGGACAGCCCCGAAGTGCGCGCCAAGCTCGCGCAGGCCACCGCCGCCGAACAGGCCGCGCAGGCCGTGGCAGAGAAGGCGCAGAACGGCGCCCGCCCGCAGGAAGTGGAAATGGCGCGCATGCAATGGCAGCGCGCCGAAACGGCCGCGCAACTGGCGCAGACCTCGTTCCGCCGCGTCGACGGGCTGGCGCGCGAAGGCCTGGTGGCCGACCAGAAGCGCGACGAGGCCGAAGCCAACTGGAAAGCCTCGCGCGACGCTGCCATCGCGGCCAGGGCGCAGTACGACATGGCGCGCACCGGCGCCCGCCCCGAGGACAAGGCCGCCGCCAGCGCACAGGCCCGCCAGGTGGCCGGCGTGGTGGCCGAGGCGGAAGCCGCCAAGGCTGAGACCGAGCTTCGCAGCCCCGTCGGCGGCGAGGTGGCGAAGGTGCTGGCCAAGGTGGGCGAACTGTCGCCGCAGGGTGTGGCGGTCGTCACCGTGGTCGACCTGAGCGACCAATGGGTGGTGCTCAACGTGCGCGAAGACCGGCTCTCCCGTTTCGCGCTCGGCAATGAATTCGACGCACGACTGCCCGCGCTGCCCGAAGGCAAGCGCACCGCCCGCTTCAAGGTCTACTACAGCGCCGTGCTGCCCGACTTCGCGACTTGGCGCGCCACGCGCGGCGGCGCGGGCTTCGACGTGCGCACCTTCGAGGTCCGCGCGCGCCCGCTCAAGCCCGTAGACGGCGCGCGTCCCGGCATGAGCGTGCTGGTCGACTGAGTCCGCGATGAGCCTGCGCGGCTTTTCCGCTGCCAGCGCACGGCGCGAGTTCGCGCTGCTGCGCACGCGCCCCTGGGACCTGGCCATGGTCTCGTGGGTGCCGTTGCTCGCGGTCTTCCTGATCTGGTGGATTTTTTCCGCCGGCCTGCCCGAGCGCCTGCCCATCGGCGTGCTCGACCAGGACCACTCCTCGCTCTCGCGCCAGGTGGTGCGCTTTCTGGACGCCACGCCGGGCCTGCGCGTGGTGCAGCAATACAGCGACGAAGGCGAGATGTCGCGCGCCCTGGCCAGCGGTGCCGTCGACGCGGCGGTGCAGCTGCCGCGGGACCTGAGCCGCGACGTGAAGCAGGGCCGCGTCGGCCAGGTCGTGCTGCTGCACAACGCGCAGCTGGGCACGCATTCGAGCCTGATCCAGCGCGACGTGCGCACCGCCGTGGCGACGGTGTCGGGCGGGGTCGAGCTCACCGTGCGCAACAAGCGCGGCGAATCGATGAGGGCCGCGCGCGCGAGCATGGAGCCGGTCAAGGCGAGCATGGTCGCGCTGTTCAACACCTCGACCGACTACGAACAGTTCCTCGGCGCGGCGCTGATTCCCGCGCTGCTCCACATCCTCGCGATGACGGCCGGCGCATGGTCCGTGGGCCGCGAGCTGCGAGACCGCAGCATCGGCGAATGGCTCGGCGCCGCGCCGCGCTGGCACGAGGCGCTGGCTGCATTGGCGGGCAAGCTGGCGCTGCCCTTCCTGAGCCTTTGCGCGGTGGCGATCGCGGCCATGCTGTGGATCACGGCGGGACGCGGCTGGCACCCGGTCGGTTCGCTCGGCTGGACGCTGTTCGCGCTGGTGGTGTTCCTGGCGCTGTCGGTGGCGCTCGGCGCCTTCGTGTCGAGCCTCACGCGCTCGCTGCGCACCGCGCTGTCGGCCACGGGCTTCATCACCGCGCCGGCGTTCGCTTTCGGCGGCGTTGGCTTTCCGCTGGTCGCGATGCCGCTGTTCGCGCGCATGTGGGCCAACCTGCTGCCCTACACGCACTACATCCGCGTGCAGATGGAACAGCTGCAGATGGGCGCGCCGGTGCTCTATTCGGTGGCGACGCCGCTTTGGATGGTGCTGGGCACGGCCGTGCTGCTGGCCGCCTCGGCCGCCGCGCTGGTGCGCGCGGCCCGCGCGCCCGGCACCTGGGGAGGCCGCTGATGACGACGGGCGAGCGCACCGGCTTTGGCGCCGCCTGGCGCGACACCCCCCTGGCGGTGCTGCGCGACAAGGGCGTGCTGCTGATCATGCTGATCGCGCCGGTCATCTACGGCTTCTTCTATCCGTGGCCCTACGGCACGCAGGCCGTCACGCGCGTGCCGGTGGCGGTGGTCGACCAGGACCACAGCGCGCTGTCGCGCCAGATCGCGCGCTTCGCCATGGCCAATCCGCGGCTGGACGTGCGCATGGTCACCTCCGACGTGCACGAGGCGCAGCAGGCGCTCTGGCGCGGCGAGATCGAGGGCTACGCGCTGCTGCCGGCGGACCTCAAGCGCAACGTGCTGCGCGGCACCCCGGCGGTGGTCACCATCGAAGGCAACGGCGCGTATGCGTTGTTGAACAAGGCGGTGCTGTACGGGTTCTCGGAAGCGGTCGGCACCGTGTCGGCAGGCGTGGAGATACGCAAGCTGCAGGCCGGCGGCCAGAGCGCGGTGCAGGCGGCGCGCAGCCGCAGCCCGCTCAACACGCAGCTGGTGGCGCTGTTCAACCCGACCGAAGGCTACGGCAGCTACGTGGTGCCGGCGGTGGCCCTGCTGATACTGCAGCAGACGTTGCTGATGGGCGCGGCGATGCTGGCCGGCACCTGGGCCGAAGCCGGACGGCTGCGGGCTTCCATGGGCGCGTGGCTGGGCCGGCTGGGGGCGCTTTCGGGCTTCGGCTTCCTAAGCGGGCTGTTCTATTTCGGCTGGGTGTTCTTCCTGCAGGACTACCCGCGCGGCGGCAACCCGCTGGGGGCGATGGTGCTGCTCGCTTTTTATGTGCCTGCCATCTGCACGCTCGGCCTGCTGCTGGGCTGCTGGTTCCGCGACCGCGAGCGGGCCTTGCAGGTGCTGTTGTTCACCGCCTTGCCAATGGCGTTTCTCTCGGGCTTTTCATGGCCGGTGGAGGCCTTGCCGGAGCCGCTGCAGGCGCTGCGCTGGCTGTTCCCGAGCACCGCAGGCATCCAGGGCTCGCTGCGCCTCAACCAGATGGGGGCGCCGCTGCATGACGTGCTGCCCTATCTCGGCGCACTGCTGGCGCTGACGCTGGCCGGCCTGCTCGCGCTGTGGCTGGCGGCCACCCCGCGCGGCAGCACGCAAGCCCGTAGCGCCTAGCGCAGGCTTTCGGCCGCCACGGCCCGCACCAGCCGGGTCGCGGGCGCCACCAATTCGCGCAGATCGCCCGCGCGGTCCTGCTCGATGGCCTGCAGCACCAGTTCGTTGATGCCGCCGACCACGGTCATCGCCATCTCGCTCGTCAGGTGTGCCGAGGGCTCTTCGGCGCCGCCGGCACTGTTGATGGCGACCTGGATGAAGTTGGCGATCTCGTCGTTCACCCGGCGGCGCACCACCAGCCCCGGCATGCCCAGCCCGAGGATCTCCACGAAGAGCGTGCGCAGCAGCACAGGGTCTTGCGCGAGGTAATCGAAATACGCCGTCATGGCCTGCTCGACCTGCGCATGCCAGGGCTGCACCGGGTCGAAGGCTTCGCTCACCGCCTGCAGGGCGAGCCGGCTCGCGGTTTCATACAGCGCGATCAGGCATTCGGTCTTGGTGCTGAAATGTTCGTAGAACGTGCGGCGCGACACGGCCGCCTCGCGCACGATGTCGGCAATGGTCGTCTCGGCATAGCCCTTGGCCGCCACCGCCTGCGCCATGCCCTGGAGAAGCCGGTTGTAATGCTCGCTCGCCGGGCCGTCGGGAGACTTGGGCGTCACGGCCTTTTCAATGGTTTCGCTCATGGATGGAACATTTTCCTACGCCCTGGTACTTGACAGTACCAACAACCGACCGCACCATGGAGGCATGCGGTACGAAGATGTACCAACCTTCCTCCCACGCATTGCGTGCTTTCTTCGAGGCTTGATTTCATGACTGAGCTCGTTGTCCGACGCCTTCTGATCGACCTGCAACCGCCGTTCGCCCGAGACTGGTGTGGCGGCGATGCATTCTCGACCGCTTTCTTCAATGCCCTGTCGATGAGTTTCCCCTTCGGAGAACAATTCTTCATCGACGCCGTGCGCGACGCCGTGGCCACCCTGCCGCCCGAGGTGCAGGAACAGCACCGCGCCGACGTGCGCGGCTTCATCGGCCAGGAAGCGACGCACCGGCGCATTCACTCGCTGTTCAACAGCCATCTCGAGAGCCAGGGCCTGGTCGACGGCTGGACGGCACGCGCCAGCAAGCGCCTGAAACTGATGGAAGACGCCGATCCGCGCCATGCGCTGGCGGTCACGGCTGCCACCGAGCACTTCACCGCCATGTTCGCCGAATGGCTGCTCGCCCACCCCGGCATTCTCGACGGCGCCGAGCCCCGGCTGCGCACCATGTGGCTCTGGCACAGCGCCGAAGAACTGGAGCACAAGAGCGTCGCCTTCGACATCTACAAGGCTGCTGGCGGCTCCGACGAATGGCGCAAGCGCTGGTTCCGCCGCGTGACGATGATGTTCCTGGGCGACCTGATGCGCCAGACCGTCGACAACCTGCGCCACGAGAAGCAGCTGTGGAAATGGTCGACCTGGAAGAGCGCGGCGCGCATTCTGCTGAGCCGCGATGGCCTGCTGCGCGGCAACCTCGCGGGCTGGCGCAGCTACCTGCGCGCGGACTTCCATCCGATGCAGCAGGACAGCACCTTGTCCGAACGCTGGCTGGAGAACAACCGGGCGCAGTACACGCCCGTCGGCGGCCCGGCGCCGGAAGCGGCCGCGGCGCGCTGCTGAGAACTACCGCGTCAGAAGATCAGAAGAAGGTGGCGCGCTGCGTGGTGTTGCCGCCGGACTGCTGGTGTTCGGGGCGCAGCGTGAGGTCGTGCAGCGTGTCGAAGTCCGACGGGGCGTCGGGCACCCGCATCACCACTTCGAGTTCGTGCATCGACGCGACCCAGCGGCCGGCGGGTGACTCGGCAGGCTCGTCGTTGGCGAACACGCCGTCACGGATGTAGAGCGTTTCGCCCTCGGCGCGCTCGGCATGCAGCTCGATCAGTCGTGCAATCGAAAAGTTGTACGTCACGAGCTTCTCGCGCGTCTTGCGGTCCTTGCCACCGCAGTTGAACGAGCCTTCGGCCGCAATGACGATGCAGGAACCGTCCACGCCCCCGTCCGCGTCGATCTCGTTGCCGGAGCGCCAGATGGCATTCGGCAGGCGCACGCGCACCTTGTCGATGACGAGATCCCGCTGCTTGTTGAGGCTGCCGAGAGGCGGCACCAGCGAACGCAGCTGGCGCAGCCGCTCCGCGAAGTTGTCGTCCATGAGGAATTCGACATGGTGCGTGGCGCTACCCGATGAACGCCTGACCACCTGCATGACGACATGACGCGGCTTAGCCATGGCTGAACCCCTTTGCGAGCGTTGAAATCCACGCCCTGCGAAGGACGTCAACGGCTTGGCTGCAATTCATTGAGACGACTGAAATTAGAACTTTTGAATAAATGCAATTACGTGCATTATTTGTTTCCAACTGTATATCCAAATCGAGTCGCCGGGGAAGCCAATCCGTGACCCGGGCGCAAGGAAATGTCGCCAAAACGTCTCGCCACCGTGCTAGCGGCAAGACCGAACGGGCTTATTCCAGGGCTTCGTCGAGCGCCTTGCAGGAAGGCGCGCAAACCGTCTGCGACTTGCCCAGCACCTGGCGGGTGCGCAACTGCGAGCGCACGCGGTGCTTGCCGCACATGAAGCAGGACATGGTCGCCCCGCTGAACGATGCCGAGGCCCGGAACGGCGAGCCCGGCGTCTTCGATTTGTAGCGCAGGCCGTCCGCCACCACCGCCGTCTTTACTTCACCCTTCGCCATGCGTCTTGTCCTTGTTGTTCGGTTGGGCACCGCGCATGGCGCGGGCAATGGCTTCACGGGCACTGACTTCGGCCGAAAGAGAAGCGTCGAGCGCCGACCGGCAAAGGCCGGCGTGCTGATAGTTGAGATTTTCGTACACCTCGGCCGCGGCCGGGTAGGCGTCGAGCAGGCGGCCCAGTTCGGCCCCCTGTTCGACATCCTCGAACTCGTGGACGAGGTGCTCGACCACCGAGCGGTATTGCTCGGCGCCGACGGGCACGGGGCTGTGCTCGAGCTTTTCCAGCAGTTGAGCCAGCACGTGGGTCACTGCCAGATCGGTCTTGGGAGACGGATTACGGGTCGTGTTCATGGTTTGCATCTGGGGGCAGCATACGCCTATGCAAGTGGCTGGTCGTACAGGGATGTCTCCCCTTCCCCCGCCTGCTGCGCCGCCTGCATGCGCTGGAGCAGGCTGTGCAGCATTTCGGTCGAAAGCCCGTGGATCACCAGCCGGTGCCCGGCCCGCAGGGTCGACAGGGGCACCAGGGGATGCTTGTTGTTGACCAGGATCAGGTGTTCCGGCGCGGCGAGGATGGTCGCGGTGTAGATGCCGATGGTTTCGTCCAGTTGCAAGGAATTGGCCGCGCGCCAGAAATCGTTGTCCGTCAGCATCAGCTGGTAGAGCGGCGTGAACAGCTCGATGGCGCTTTGCAGGTCGAGGAAATTGAGCCTGCCCTGCGGCATGTCCTCCAGCCGCAGGGGCGGCTCCTTGATCATCGAGAAATCGACCTTATCCGCCTTGCACAGCGTCAGCCCCCTGTCGCGCAGCGCCGTGTTCAGCCGGATCACGAAGTTGAAGAGGTTCAGGTCGTGCTTGAGGAACATCTCGTCCTTCAGCGCGTCGATGTCGGCCGGCTCCAGCGGGTTGGTGGCCACGGGCGCCGGCGAATTGCGCCCGATGAAGGCCAGCACCTGCGAGCCCAGGTGGAAGTGCCGCAATATCAGCCAGTTGGCCTCTGGCGAGACAAAGCGCTTCAGCCCCCAGGCCAGGAAGCGGTGCAGCAGCATCGAGTGCGACCAGTTGCGCGGCACGAACACTTTCACGATCTGGATCAGGATGATCGTCAGCCGCGCAATCGGCCGCAGGAACGGCAGCAGGTATTGCCGCGAGCCGGAGCTCGAATCGGCCAGCCATGCCTCCTTCACGTTGTCGGGCAGCGGCGTGCTCTGGTCGAGGTAGAGCGCCAGCCAGGGGCTGGGGTCGCGCTCGTCGTGCGCCTGGGTCAGGAAATCAGGCGTTCTGCTGGGCATCTGTCATTCGCTCCGTGATGTGCTGGAACTGCATCAGGTACAGCGCGGCCGTGTGGCGCGCGGTGTCGGTGATCTGGCGGGCGGCGCGGGCCTGCCCCTCGACGGCCATGACCATCTCGACGGCGGTGAGCCAGCGGCCCAGGTGGTGCTCGTCGTTGTGGCCGTGGTACTCGAGGAAGCGGAAGGCGTCGGGCGGCAGCTTCAGGCTGGCCTTGAGCAGCGGCAGCAGCGCCGGCACGATGCGCTGGCCCGTGCCCTCGATGATGTAGATCGCCCCCAGCAGGCCGATCGGGTCGCGCGTGGCCGCAAGGCCGTGCAGGTAGGCATTGAGCGCCTCGCCGCCGGGGTTGCGGCGCAGCTCGTCGATCGATTCGACCGTGCCGCCGGCCTTGCGGTAGTCGCTGAACAGGATGTTGAAGTCGTTCTGCTCCTCGCCCGCGTGCACGCCGATCAGCGAGGCCAGCATCTGGTAGGGCTCGCTGAGCGATGCCGCGCCTTCGCGCATCCACAGGCTGCCTTCGCGCACCTGCGGCACCCACTGCTCCATCCAGTTGAGGTAGTCGGGCACGGCGAAGCGGCGCTCGCGGATCTGGCGCACCAGCGGCGTGCGCCACACGCGCGAGCGGTAGTCGTGCCATATGGCGGCCAGTTCGGTCAGCAGCGCGCCGAGGCCTTCGGGCGCGGCGGCCGGGTCGTGCGGCGGGGCGATGACGAGGTCGTCGTCGGGCACCACGGTCGCACGGGGCGCGGCCGCCACGGGCGCGGCATCGGCCGCTTCGACTTCGAGCAGCATGTACGCCGCCATGAAGCGCCCGGACTCCGGCACGTAACAGAAGATCTGCTCGCCGGGCTTCAGCGTCTTGGTGTGCAGGAACTCGGCCAGCATCACGAGGATCGACGCCGCCCCGGTGTTGCCGCGCCACGCGAGGTTGCTCCACCAGCGCTCGCGCGGAATCGACAGGTCGGCCTTGGCCATCAGGTCTTCGACCACCGGGATGAATTTTTCCGACGAGTAGTGGCACAGGAAGTGGTCGACCCGCTTCGGATCGACCCAGCCGTCGCGCACCAGCCCCGCGTATTCGTGGATGCCGATGTCGAACAGGTGCGGCAGCAGGCGGATGTCCTGCCGCAGCGAGAGCGCGCCCGCGGCTTCGGCCTCGGCCCAGGAGCCGAAGTCGAGGTGGCCTCGTCCGTGCTCATCGCGGTTTTCGGTCAGGCCCAGTTGCATGCACACCGGATAGTCGCCCGAGAAGGCGCGCTGGTGCACCCACTTCAGCCGCAGCCTGAGCCCCGGCGACCCGGCCAGCGCCGGCGAGCCGTCGGACAGCAGCAGCGCGCCCGCGCCGTCGGACAGCATCCAGCGCAGGAAGTGCGAGTCGAAGTCGGTCTCGTAGCCGCGCGCGGCGAAGCGCGAGCGCTTGAACAGGCGCGACGGCATCTCGCTGGCCACTGCCAACGCCGAGCGGTGCGCGCCCAGCTCGATGCCCTGCGCCGCCGCCTGGATCGCCGAAACGCCCGCCGCGCAGATGCCGTGCACCGAATGCGTTTCCATCGGCTGCGCCGCCAGTTCGCCCTGGATCATGTTGGCGAAGCCCGGCATCAGCGTGTCCCCGCCAGAGGACCCGCTGGCCAGCATCGACACCCGCGACAGCTCGGCCCCGCCGCGCCGCAGGCAGTCGCGGATGGCGCCGGCCGCCAGTTGCGCGTTGGTCTGCTGCGTCACGCCTTCCGCGTCAATGGCGTAGTGCCGCGTGAGGATGCCGTTCTCGGCCAGGATGCGCCGCTTGATGCGCTCCGACATGCGGTTGAGCGGCGCGATGTACGCGTCCATGCGGTCATTGGGAATGGGTTCGCCCGGCATGAAGTAGCCGGCGCTCTCTAGGTACACGCGTTGGAATGAAACAGGCATGGTTCAGTGGGTTGGGGAATCGGGAGGCATCAGCGAGCGGCTGCGAAAACGCGGCCACACGGCCCCCAGCACGAAAACGCGCGCCATGTACGGCACCAGCCCGCCCTCGTTGAGCGCCGGATCGACCCGCGCGCGGTAGCGCGTGCGATGCAGATGCGTGAGCTCGGACCAATGGGCATGCGGGTTCTCGTGGTGTGCGGTGTGCAGGCCGATGTTGAACAGCAATGGGTTCACCAGCCCCTCGAAATTGCGGGCGTAGTTCAGCCGGCTACCCGGGGTATCGCCCGGCGCTCCCTTGGCCACACCGTTGGGCGCCGGCTTGCGGCCGTCGGCGTGCGCATGCTGCAGGTAGTTGGTCGCCAGCAGCCAGTGCAGCCCATGCAGCTGCGGCACGATCACGAAGAGCAGCGCCTTGCGCCAGTCGACGGCCAGCAGCACCGTCCAGCTGACCAGCCACAGCGCGTACTGCGCCATGCAGTAGCGCCACGCGCCGCGCCGGTGCCGCCGCAGCCGCGCGAGCCAGCCGAAGAACACCGGCATGAGCACCCAAACCGCCTGGAACGGATGCAGCAGGTAGCCCCACAGGTGGTTGGTGTCGCCGCCGAAACGGTAGGTGCGCGCCACGTCCTTCGGCCCATGCCGATGGCGATGGTGGTTGGCCACGTGCGCGGGCCAGAACACGAAGGTCGGGTGCCCCTGCAGCAGCGTGATCCAGAAGTCGGTCAGCCGGTTCAGGCGCCGCCCGCGCCACATGCGCAGGTGCACGTGGTTGTGGTGGATGACGCCGACGCCGAGCGTGAGGAACAACATCAGCCCATACATCACGATGTTGAAGCCGTGCACCCATTGCCATGCCGCCAGTGCGGGCAGCGCCGCGAGGTAGACAAGGCTCTGCCAGTCCCGCCAGTGGCGCAGCCTCGGCAGCCGGGGTCGCGCGTCAGGCGGTGGTCGCGCCATGCTTCTTGTGGAAGGCCCGGAAGAGCGGTTCGGCGGCGTCCGCGGCAATGCGCGTGCGGAAGAGCCTGTCCATGAAGGTGAACTGGAAGCCGTAGTTGCCGTTGTGCACGGCATGGTGCAGATGATGCCGCCGGCTCGCCGCGAACCAGTGGCTGTAAGACACGCCGGTGAAGAAGTCGTAGTTCGAATGCCCGACGCAGTTGAAGAACAGGCTGAACACCGGCACCGCCGCGAGCGACCAGAAGCTGAAGTCGTGCAGCACCATCGGCAGCAGGATCACGTTGCCCAGCATCAGCGCCTCGATCGGGTGGAAGCTGTAGGTGGCCCATGGCGTGGTCACGAACGACCGGTGATGCGGCCCGTGAAAGCGCCGCAGCCAGCGCGTGTGCAGCAGGCGGTGGTTGACCCAGAAATGCACGTCGTTCCAGACCGCGAGCACGAGAATCTCGAGCGTGATCTGCAGCCAGCCCGCATCGCCGTCGAGCCGCGCCCAGCCCAGCTGCAGCAAGCCCCAAGGGAACACCATGCCCAGCCCGAAGATCAGCACCGACACGCCCGACTGCCCCAGCTCGCGCCGCAACTGCCCCGGCTGCAGCGGCCGCGGATCGAGCGGCCGCCCGATGCCCAGCGCGGGCAGCAGGCGCTTCGTCAGCAGCCAGGTCAGTCCGCCGAAACAGAGATAGATCCCGCCAAAGAAAAGCAGGCCCCACCGCATGACCTGCGGGGCCGACAACGAAGTGAAAGTCTGCGCCATCCCCCGAGGCTACAACAGCATCTCGGGGACCACCGGCGCAATGAGCATGTTGTAGAAGCGCTGGAAGAAGCTCGACTCCGGCTCGGAGGTCAGGATCATTTCCTTCTCGCCGTCGTTGGTCAGCCACTGCAGCGTGCCGGTGCCCTTGGCCAGCCGCAGCCGGTAGGAGTTCTGCAGCTTGCTGATGTTGATGACCCGCAGCATCTCGCGCGCGAGCTGCGGGCTGTCGACCACCAGCCCCATCTCGGTGTTCTGGCTGGCCGAGCGCGGGTCGAGGTTCATGGAGCCGATGAAGATGCGCGTCTTGTCGATGGCGGCCGTCTTGGCATGCAGCCGCCCGAGCGACTTGCCGAACATGCCGAAGCGCTCGCCCGCGCTGGTGCGCTGCGGGCTCAGCTCGTACAGGTCGGCGCCCGCTTGCAGCAGCCGTTCGCGGTAGCGCGCGTAGCCCGTGTGCACCAGCGGCTCGTCGTTGGCGGCCAGCGAGTTGGTGACGAGCGTGAGCTTGACCTTGCGCTGGGTCAGTTCCTGGAACGCGGCCATGCCGCGCTCGCCGGGCACGAGGTACGGGGAGGTCAGGTCGACCTCGGTCTTGGCGTCGAGCATCAGCGCCCAGACCTGCATGGTCACGCTGGTGGCGATGGCTTCGTCGGCCGTCATGGTCGCTGGCTTGCCGGGCGGATCGGCAATGGCGCGGGCCTCGCCCCACAGCAGGCCCATGCGCCCGCCGTCCAGCTCTTCGGCGATGGGGCCGTAGCCCAGGATGTCCGACGGCGGCAGCACGATCTTCGGCGGCGGCGCGGCCATGTCCACCCACTCGTCGAAATCGGCGGTGCCCGGCTTGCGGCCGCCCTCGCCCGCCACGATGTCGGCAATCGGCCAGACCTGCACGCTGTTCCAGTAGGCGTCGAAGATCGATTCGAGCTGCGGCACCACCTTGCCGACGACCAGCGCGTCCATGTCGATGAAGTTCTGCGCCTCGTTCAGCACGAAATATTCCTCGGCGATGTTGCGCCCGCCCACCACCGCCATCGCGCCGTCGGCAATGAAGAGCTTGTTGTGCATGCGGTGGTTGAGCCGCCCGATCTCGAACGGCGACGCCGCGAAGCGCGACAGGAAGCCGTTGCGCCCGCAGCAGAACGGATTGAAGAGCCGCACCTCGACATTCGGCGTCTCGGACAGCGCGAGCAGCAGTTGCTGGCTCTTGACGGTGTAGAGGTCGTCCACCAGCACCCGCACCTTCACGCCGCGCGCCGCCGCCTCGCGCAGGGTGCGCAGCAGCAGGCGGCCCACGGCGTCGTTCTCGAGCTGGTAGTACTGCACCACCAGCGAGCGCTGGGCCCGCTGGGCGAGCTGGATGCGGGCGTCGAGCGAGTACACGCCCAGCGGCATCAGCCGGAAGCCAGAATGCTCCCCGGGCGGGGTGGAGGCGGCCACGATCTTCGCGAGCGAGGTGGTCGGATCCGCAGCCGCGGAATTCTCGGCGGGCCGTTCGCGCGCCACCGGCAGCGAGCCGCAGGCGCCGAGCGCCGCGACCAGCAGGCCGGCAAGCGCGATGCGCAAAGGTAGAAGCCAGGCGTTCATGAAAAGTGCTTCCGTTGCTTCATTGGTCCAGGTGTCCGTGTCTTGTTCCGTACGCCTGCCGTGGGGTGACGGTTTCAGGCGCCGCCCCTGGAGCCTAGAATTCCGGCCACACAGCTGCGGAGTTGCATCATGGCCCGAACGAACCTCTCACGCATCGCCTTGACGGCTGTTTTTGCGATGCTTTCGCATCCCGCCTGGGCCGCGCTCGACATCGGCGACCCGGCGCCCCGCTTCACCGCCGACGCCGCGCTGGGCGGCAAGACCTTCCGCTATTCGCTGGCCGACGCGCTGGCCAAGGGCCCGGTGGTGGTGTATTTCTTCCCGGCGGCCGACTCGAACGACTGCTCCATCGAGGCCCACGCCTTCGCCGAAGCCATCGACAAGTTCGCCGCGCTGGGCGCCACCGTCATCGGCGTATCGGCGGACGACATCGGCACGCTGTCGAAGTTCTCGGTCAAGTCGTGCCAGAGCCGGTTTCCGGTGGCGTCCGACGAGTCGAAGACCGTGATCCAGGGCTTCGACGCCCTCATGCAGACCAAGCCCGATTTCGCCAACCGGCTTTCCTACGTGATCGCACCGGACGGCAAGGTGGCCTACTACTACCAGAACCTGAACCCGGACAAGCACGTGGAGCGCATGCTGAACGCCGTGCGCGCCCTGCCCCGGGCCAGCGCCGCCGCCAGGTAGGGCCGGCGGCCGGGGCGCCCACGCTTCTTGCGCGCTTCGCGCAAAATCCAGCCCCATGCAGCTCAACTACATCGCCAACGCGGACGTTCCGTCCTCCTCCGGCCGCACCCTGCCGGTCATCGACCCCTCCGACGGCCAGGCCTTCGACGAAATCCAGCGCAGCAACGCCGCCGACATCGACTCGGCCGTGCGCGCCGCGCGCGACTGCTTCGAGGGCGTGTGGCACAAGGTCAGCGCCGCCGACCGCGGCCGCCTGCTCTACAAGCTGTCGCAGAAGATCGCCGAGCACGTCGACGAACTCGCGCTCATCGAGCAGCGCGACTGCGGCAAGCCCGTCAAGCAGGCCCGGGCCGACGCGGTGGCGCTGGTGCGCTATTTCGAGTTCTACGCCGGCGCCTGCGACAAGCTGCACGGCGAAACCATCCCCTACCAGGACGGCTACAGCGTCTTCACCTGGCGCGAACCGCACGGCGTCACCGGCCACATCATTCCCTGGAACTACCCGATGCAGATCTTCGGGCGCAGCGTGGGCGGCGCCCTGGCGGCGGGCAACGTGTGCGTGGTCAAGCCGGCGGAAGACGCCTGCCTCTCGCTGATCCGGGTGGCACAGCTGGCGGCCGAGGTCGGCTTCCCGGCCGGTGCGCTGAACATCGTGACCGGCTACGGCCACGAGGTGGGCGACGCGCTGGCGCGGCACGAAGGCATCGACCACATCAGCTTCACCGGCAGCCCGAAGATCGGCACGCTGATCCAGCAGGTGGCGGCCGAGCGGCACTGCCCAGTCACGCTGGAGCTGGGCGGCAAGAGCCCGCAGATCGTGTTCGCCGATGCCGACCTGGACGCGGTCATTCCCGTGGTCATCAACGCCATCGTGCAGAACGCCGGGCAGACCTGCTCGGCCGGCTCGCGCGTGCTGATCCAGCGCGACATCTACGAGCCGCTGCTCGAACGCCTGGGCCACGCCTTCGAGGCACTGCGCGTGGGCCCCGCCGCCATGGACCTCGACGTCGGCCCGCTGATCCGCCAGACGCAGCAGCAGCGCGTGTGGGATTTCCTGAGCGATGCACAACATGCCGGCATCCCGATGGTGGCGCAGGGCATCGTGGTCGAGGAAGCGCCCGAGACCGGCTTCTACCAGGCGCCGACCCTGCTGCGCGACGTGCCCGTGGACCATCGCCTGGCGCAGGAAGAAGTGTTCGGCCCGGTGCTGGCGGCCATGCAATTCGCCGATGAAGACGAGGCCGTGGCGCTTGCCAACGCCACGCAGTTCGGCCTGGTGGCCGGCGTGTGGACGGCCGACGGCTCGCGCCAGTTCCGCATGGCCAGGCGCGTGCGCAGCGGCCAGGTGTTCATCAACAACTATGGCGCGGGCGGCGGTGTCGAGCTGCCCTTCGGCGGTGTAAAGTCTTCCGGCTACGGCCGCGAAAAGGGCTTCGAGGCGCTGTACGGCTTCACCACGCTGAAGACCGTGGCCGTCAAGCACGGCTGAGCGGCTGCGGCGCTATCCCAGCGCCGTGTCGAGCAGCATCATCAGCACGAAGCCGACCATCAGCCCGCTGGTGGCGAAGGCCTCGTGCCCCTTGCGGTGGGATTCGGGAATGATCTCGTGGCTGATCACGAACAGCATCGCGCCTGCCGCGAAGCCCAGCCCCCAGGGCAGCAGCATCGCCGAATGGCCGACCACCGCTGCGCCCAGCACGGCGCCCAGCGGCTCGACCAGCCCCGAAGCCATGCCGATCAGCACCGCGAAGACCCGGCTGTAGCCGGCCGCCAGCAGAGCCACGGCCACGACCAGCCCCTCGGGCACGTCCTGGATCGCGATGCCGGTGGCCAGCGCATCCGCCCGCAGCCCGTTGTTGGCCGCATAGCCGACGCCGATGGCCAGCCCTTCCGGCACGTTGTGCAGCGCGATGGCGAACACGAAGAGCCATGTGCGCCGCAGCTGCCGCGCCGTATGGCCTTCGCGGCCCTTGATGAAGTGCTCGTGTGGCAGCATGCGGTCCATCAGCATCAGCGCGGCGCCGCCGAGCAGGATGGCCGAGCCGATCACGCCGCCCGCCGCCCAGCTGCCGCCGCCGAAAACGCCCACGTTCCTGGCCGCTTCCAGGCCGGGAATGATCAACGAGAAGGCGCTGGCGGCCAGCATCACGCCGGCACCGAAGCCGAACAGCGTGTCCTGCAGCCGCTCGGGCAGCTTCTGCGAGAACAGCACCGGCAGCGTGCCGAGCGCCGTGGCCAGCGCCGCGACCGACCCGCCAAGCAATGCGTTCCACACCATCGGATCGCCGCGCACGAATGTCCAGAACCGCGACAGCCCCACCAGCGCGCCGGCGGCGACGATGGCAAGGCCGATCCACTCGCGCGTCGGGCGGGCGGGCCTGGCCCGCGTACCCGCCACCGCCACCTGCCGGGGGTCGTTCATGGCCGCGCGCCTCAGCCGCCGGTTGCGGCGGCGTGGCGCCGGGCCACCTCGGCCCAGTTCACCACGTTGTAGAAGGCCGCGA
The DNA here is from genome assembly GCF_003019815.1 of Variovorax sp. PMC12. Classification (NCBI taxonomy): domain Bacteria; kingdom Pseudomonadati; phylum Pseudomonadota; class Betaproteobacteria; order Burkholderiales; family Comamonadaceae; genus Variovorax; species Variovorax sp. PMC12. Next base: position 786,333 of record NZ_CP027773.1, on the reverse strand, counting down.
TGTACTCGGGGCGGCGGTTCTGGTACTTGAGGTAGTACGCGTGCTCCCACACGTCCAGCCCCAGGATCGGCGTGTTGCCGGAGCCGATGCCGCGCATCAGCGGGCTGTCCTGGTTGCCGCTGCTCTCCACGGCGAGCCTGCCGCCGGGGCCTGCCGTCAGCCATGCCCAGCCGCTGCCGAAGCGCGTGAGCGCGGCCTTGGTGAAGGCGTCCTTGAAGGCGTCGAAGCCGCCCAGGTCGGCGTCGATGGCCTCGGCCAGCGCTCCCGCGGGTGCGCCTCCGCCGCCCTGGCCCACGGGCGCCATCACGGTCCAGAACAGGCTGTGGTTGGCGTGGCCGCCGCCGTTGTTGCGCACCGGGGCGCGCAGCGGCTCGGGCAGTTGCTCGACGCCGGCGATGAGTTCTTCGACCGGCGTTCCCTCGTGCGGCGTGTCTTTCAACGCGGCATTGAGGTTGTTCACATAGGTCTGGTGGTGCTTGCCGTGGTGGATTTCCATCGTCTGCGCATCGATGTGAGGCTCGAGCGCATCGAAGGCATAGGGCAAGGCTGGGAGGGTGTACGGCACGGTCGGGAGGCTCCTTGGTTGGAAGAGCCCTTTGCGTTGTCGACGTGCTGCGTATTCAGGCGCTCAAATGATAGGAATTCTCATTGGCTCCGTCAAGACATCTCATCGGGGATGGCGAAAACCGGCCAGCGTCGGAAAACTTCCGGCAACGATCGATACACTGCCCCGCGGCATGTTTCCCCGGGAGATTCCAACGATGAAATTCAAGAACACCCTGCCCTTCGCACTGGCGCTTGCCTTGCTGCTCGGCGCCGGCCCGGCCTCGGCGCAGGTCTCCACGCCGCCGGCCGGCGACTACATCTACGAGGGCGGCAGCGGCGCCCTCCGCGTCAAGGCCGACGGACGCTTCGACATCACCACCATCGGCGCCAACGCGCACACCTGCGCGCTCGACGGCACCATCGTGCGCGGCAAGGCGAAGCTGGCCGACAGCGGCTGCGTGGTCAGCTTCGCGGTCAACGCCGACAAGGTGGCGGTCTCGACCAACGGCGACGAGCAATGCCGCGACAACTGCGGCATGCGCGCCACCTTCGAAGGCACCTACACCCGCCCCACCCCGGCCTGCACCGACAAGGCGGTGGCCAGTTCGCGCAAGAGCTTCAAGCGCCAATACGACGCGAAAGACTATTCGACCGCCCTGGCCACCCTGTCGCCGCTGCTTTCGGAGTGCGAGAAGACGCTCGACTGGATCACCAAGGACTGGATACGCAACGACATCGCGCTGACGCAGTTCAAGCTCAATGACCGCGCGGCCTGCCTCAAGACGCTGCAGCCGCTGGCCGAGGACGCCGCCCGCACCGACGACGGCATCAAGGAAAACTATCCGCCCGCCGACGCCGAGATCTTCCTGCCCGTGGTGCGCGCCGCCCGCACGAACCTGAAGCTCTGCAGGGGATAACCCCCGGGCGCACCGCGGCGGGCGCAAGTAGCCTGCAGCCAATGGGCCCATGGGCGATGGCGCAAAATCGGGCCCTCCCCCTACCCCACATGAAGCACAGCAGCAGCACTGTCATCCCGATCTCCGCGGTCGGCCGCGCGCATCCCGCCGTGGCCGTGCCGGAAATCGCCGTCCCCGCCAACGGCCAGTTGCTGGACCGGCTGGGCCGGCCGTTGACGGACCTGCGCATCAGCGTGACCGACCGCTGCAACTTCCGCTGCAGCTACTGCATGCCGAAGGACGTGTTCGACAAGGACTACCAGTACCTGCCCCACAGCGCGCTGCTGAGCTTCGAGGAAATGACCCGGCTCGCCCGCCTGTTCGCGAGCCACGGCGTGCGCAAGATCCGCCTGACCGGCGGCGAGCCCCTGCTTCGCAAGAACATCGAGGGCCTGATCGCGCAGCTCGCCGAGATCCGCACGCCCGCCGGCGAGCCGCTGGCGCTGACGCTCACCACCAACGGCTCGCTGCTGCGGCGCAAGGCCGCCGCGCTGCAGAGCGCCGGCCTGCAGCGCGTGACCGTGAGCCTCGACAGCCTGGACGACGCCGTGTTCCGCCACATGAACGACGTCGACTTTCCGGTGGCCGACGTGCTGGCCGGCATCGACGCGGCGCTGGCCGTCGGCATGGGCCCGATCAAGGTCAACATGGTGGTCAAGCGCGGCACCAACGAGCAGGAGATATTGCCGATGGCGCGCTACTTCCGCGAGCAGCACGGCGGCAAGGTGGTGCTGCGCTTCATCGAATACATGGACGTGGGCGCCACCAACGGCTGGCGCATGGACGAGGTGCTGCCCTCGGCCGAGGTCATTGCGCGCATACACGCCGAGTTCCCGCTGGTGCCGCTGCAGGCCAGCGCGCCCGGCGAGACCGCCCAGCGCTGGGCCTATGCCGACGGCGGCGGCGAGATCGGCGTCATCAGCAGCGTCACCCAGGCCTTCTGCCACGACTGCAGCCGCGCGCGCCTTTCGACCGAGGGCAAGCTCTACCTGTGCCTGTTCGCCAGCGCCGGCCACGACCTGCGCCCCCTGCTGCGCGGCACCGCCAGCGATGAAGACATCGCCTCCGCCATCGGCCACATCTGGCAGGGCCGCGCCGACCGCTATTCCGAGCTGCGCGCCCTGCGCACCACAGACGCCGACGACGCTGCCGGCGACAAGGCACCCCGCCGCGTCGAGATGAGCTACATCGGCGGATGACGCAGGCGCCCGCCATGCCCGCGCACGCCATCGCGCCAGCCGACATCACCGGGCTGCTGCTGGCCGGCGGCCTCGGCTCGCGCATGGGCGGCATCGACAAGGGTCTGCAGCCGTTCAACGGCGAGCCGCTGGCGCTGCATGCCATACGCCGGCTGCGCCCGCAGGTCGGCACGCTGATGCTCAATGCCAACCGCAACCTGCAGGAGTACGAGGCCTTCGGCGCGCCGGTGCATGCCGACGTCCTGGCCGGCTACCCCGGCCCGCTCGCGGGCTTCCTGACCGGGCTTGCGCACTGCCGCACGCCCTGGCTCCTGACCGTGCCCTGCGACACCCCGCTGTTCCCGCCGGACCTGGCCGCGCGGCTGGCCGAAGCGGCCGCCACAGGCGACGCGGAGATCGCGATGGCCGTCGCGCCCGAAGCCTCCGGAACCGGAGACGCTGCCCCCATGCTGCGCCCCCAGCCGGTCTTCTGCCTGCTGCGCGCAGACCTGCTGGAAAGCCTGCGGCGCTACACCGCAGCCGGCGGCCGCAAGGTCCAGGCCTGGACCGCGCAGCACCGCACCGTGCGCGTACCCTTCGACCGGCCGGGCGACGCGCCCGACGCCTTCTTCAACGCCAACACCCTTGCCGAACTGCACGCACTCGAAAATCGATGAGCCCATGAGTCGCATCGCAGACATCGCCTCCACCCTTTCGGGCTACGACGCCGCCGACCTGAGCGTCGAGGCCGTCCATGCCTTTCTCTCGCAGCTGACGGCCAAGGCCGTCGTCACGCAGCGCGAAAGCGTCTCGCTGTTCGACGCCCTGGGCCGCGTGCTGGCCGAAGACATCGTCTCGCCCATCAGCGTGCCGCCGCACGACAACTCCGCGATGGACGGCTACGCATTCGACGGCGCGGTGCTGCCCGCCGATGCGCCCATCGACGCCTCCGTCACTCTGCGCGTGGCCGGCACCGTGCTGGCCGGGGCGGCCTGGCGTGGCGAGCTGGCGGCCGGCGACGCGGTGCGCATCATGACCGGCGCGATGATGCCGGCGGGGCTGGACACCGTGGTTCCGCAGGAGTTCTGCAAGGTCGACGGCGACAAGGTGAGCTTTCCCGCGCGCGTGCTGCGCCGCGGCGCCAACCGCCGCCTTGCCGGCGAAGACCTCATGCAGGGCCAACCCGCGCTGCGCAAGGGCGAGCGCCTGTCGCCCGCCGCGCTGGGCATGGTCGCCAGCCTGGGCCTGCCGGGCGTGCCTGCGCTGCGCAGGCTGCGCGTGGCGTATTTTTCTACCGGCGACGAGATCCTGAGCCTGGGCGACGCACCCCGCGAAGGCGCCGTGTACGACAGCAACCGCTACACCGTGTTCGGCCTGCTCAGCCGGCTTGGCTGCGACATCATCGACCTGGGCCTGGTGCGCGACGACCCGGCCACGCTCGCCGCGGCATTGCAACGCGCCGCGCGCGAGGCCGACGCCATCGTCAGCAGCGGCGGCGTGAGCGCGGGCGTGGCCGACCACACGCGCGACGTGATGCAGCAGCTGGGCGACATGGCCTTCTGGCGCGTCGCGATGCGCCCCGGCCGTCCCTTGGCCGTGGGCCTGATCCCGCGTGAAAGCTCGCCGCGGCCGGCCGTGCTGTTCGGCCTGCCGGGCAATCCGGTGGCGGTGATGGTCACTTTCCTTGCCTTCGTGCGCCCGGCCCTGCTGCGCATGATGGGCTGCCACGAAGCCGCGTCTGCACCGCCTCCGCTGCTGCGCGCGCGCACCACGGGGCCCCTTCGCAAGAAGCCGGGCCGCACGGAGTACCAGCGGGGTTTCGTCAGGATGGTGCCCGGCGCGTTGCCCGAAGTCAGCGTGGCGGGCAACCAGGGCTCGGGGGTGCTGAGCTCGATGGTCGAGGCCAACGGGCTCGTGGTGCTGCACCACGGCCAGGGCAGCGTCGCGGCGGGCGACGAGGTCGACGTGATGATGTTCGACGGCGTGATCTAGCCGCCTTTCGGCAATCTACGCCGAGCCGGCCCGCTCGCGGGCACGCTCTTCGAGCTTGGTCACCACCTGCTGCGCCAGGAAGCGCAGCTGCTCCAGCAGCTCCGGCTCCAGCGTGCGCGGGCGGGTGTCGATCACGCAGACCGTTCCCAGGGCTTCGCCGTTGCTCATGACGAGCGGTGCGCCGGCATAGAAGCGGATGTTGGGGTCGCCCGTGACCAGCGGGTTGGCCTTGAAGCGCTCGTCCTCGAGCGCGTCGCCGACCACCATTACCTCCGCCGGGGCGGCGATGGCATGCGCGCAGAACGCATGTTCCCGGGGCGTTTCAGATGTCTTGAGACCGACACGCGACTTGAACCACTGCCGCCGCTCGTCGATCAGCGAAATGAGCGCGATGGGCGTGCCGCACAACTGGGCGGCCAGACGCGTGATCTCGTCGTAGGCGGCCTCCTCGCTGGTGTCGAGGATGGCCACGCGGTGCAGTTCCGCCAAGCGTGAAGATTCAGTCATGCGCCCATTATCGGGGGTTGCGCCGCGGTTCAGAGTCGCCCCAGCGCCTTGTCCACGCCCTTGTTGGCCAGCATGTCGGCGCGCTCGTTGCCGGGGTCGCCCGAGTGGCCCTTGACCCAGCGCCATTCGATCTGGTGGCCGCCCTCGGTCACCAGCTTGTCCAGCCGCTGCCAGAGCTCGACGTTCTTCACGGGCTGCTTGCTGGCCGTGACCCAGCCCTTGGCCTTCCAGCCGCGGATCCACTCGGTGATGCCCTTTCGCACGTACTGGCTGTCGAGGTACAGCAGCACCTTGCACGGCCGCTTGAGCGCGGCCAGGCCTTCGATGACGGCGGTCAGCTCCATGCGGTTGTTGGTGGTGTCGAGTTCACCGCCGAACAGGTCTTTTTCGGTGGCACCCGACTTGAGCCATGCGCCCCAGCCCCCGGGGCCGGGGTTGCCCTTGCAGGCACCATCGGTATAGATCACGACTTCGGTCAAACTGGCTTTTCCTTCTTCATTCGATTCGTTCATTTTCAATTCTTGTCGGGCTCGCCGCGATGCACCTTGCCCGCGATGGGCACGGGCGCCTTGGCCCGCGCGCCGGCGCGGCGCCAGTCGGCGCTCAGCAGGCGCATGCCGCGCACCCGCTTCACCGCCACCAGGAAGTAGGCCGCGCCGAAGATGGGCCACCAGCGCTCGCCGGCCGCGTCCATCCAGCGCGAGCGCTCCAGCCAGGCCTCGCTGCGCACGGCCGGCCGGTAGATGCCGAAGCGGCCCGACTCCACCTCGAAGCTCAGCAGCCGCAGCCAGTCGCGCATGCGCCAGTAGCCGATGAACTCGCCGCCCTCGGGCAGGTAAAGATCGCCAAGCCCCAAGCGCCGGTAAATGTGCGCGCGGCGCTGCCGCATGCCCCAGAGGCTGGCCGGGTTGAGCCCGCAGATCACCACCCGGCCCTCGGGCACCAGCACCCGCTCGACCTCGCGCAGCGTGGCGTGCGGGTCGGGGCTGAGTTCCAGGGCATGCGGCAGCACGACGAGATCGAGGCTGTTGGCCGCGAAAGGCAGGGCCGCGAAGTCGGACAGCAGCGCGGCCTTGCCGCGCCGGGCCGGGTCGTCCAGCGCGAGCCAGCGGTGCGGCATGCGGTTGGTGCGAAGGCCGTCGACCTCCGCCGCGCCCAGCTGCAGCGCGTGATAGCCGAAGACATCGGCCACCGCCTGATCGAACTGGGCCTGCTCCCAGGCCAGAAGGTAGCGCCCCGGGGGGGTCGCGAACCAATCCTGCAAACCTATAATTTGACCGCTCATGACCCTCGTTCCGCTGCCCGCCTTCGCCGACAACTACATCTGGATGCTGCACGACGGGTCCCACGCCATCGTGGTGGATCCGGGCGACGCCCAACCGGTGTTCGACGCGCTGGCGCGCCACAAGCTGCAGCTGGCCGCGATTCTAGTCACGCACCACCATGCCGATCACACCGGCGGCGTGGGGGCGTTGCACGCCGCCACCGGCGCCCGGGTATGGGGCCCCGCACGCGAGCGCATCCCCGAGCCGTACACGCCGCTGGTGCAGGGCGACGTGGCCGACGCACTGGGCCTGCGCTTCGAAGTCATCGACGTACCGGGCCACACGGCCGGGCACATTGCCTACTTCCTGCCGGCGGCGCCTTCCCAGGCACCGCTTCTCTTCTGTGGCGACACACTTTTCTCGGGCGGCTGCGGCCGCCTCTTCGAGGGAACGCCCGCGCAGATGCTGGCCTCGCTCGACGCGCTCGCGGCGCTGCCCGGCGACACGCGCGTCTGCTGCGCCCACGAGTACACACTTTCTAACCTGCGTTTCGCCCTTGCAGTGGAACCGGCCAACGCCGATCTGACTCACTACAACGCGCGCTGCGAAAGCCTGCGCGCACAGGGGCAGCCCACGCTGCCTTCGCAACTGGCGACCGAACGCCTGATCAACCCCTTTCTTCGCAGCCGCGAAGCCACTGTCCTTCGAGCGGTGCGTGCCCACGCCGAGCTGGCTGCAGATGCAGCCGAGGCCGACGTGTTCGCCGCACTGCGCCAATGGAAAAACGACTTCCGATGAAACTGATTGCTGCCACCTGCCTTGCAGGTTCACTGGTGCTCGCGGGCTGCGCGGGCACGAACAACAGCTCCACACCGTCTTCCTCCTCCCCCAGAGCCGGCGCCACCGCCGGCGGCAGCGCAAGCCCCGTCTACCCGCGCGACGCCCTCTCCCCGCTTGCCACCAGCCAGGCCCATTCGCAGAGCGTCGTCACGCTCGCCCCGCCCGCCGACATGTGGGACCGCATCCGCCGCGGTTTCAAGATGCCCAACCTGGACAACGACCTCGTGCGCGACCGCGAGCAGTGGTATGCCAGCCGGCCCGACTACATCCAGCGCATGACCGAGCGCTCGAACAAGTACATCTTCCACATCGTCGAGGAGCTTGAGCGCCGCAACATGCCGACCGAGCTCGCGCTGCTACCCTACATCGAGAGCGCGTTCAACCCGCAGGCCATCTCCAGCGCGCGCGCAGCGGGCATGTGGCAGTTCATGCCGGCCACCGGCACCGACTTCGACCTGAAGCAGAACATCTTCCGCGACGACCGCCGCGACGTGGTGGCCTCCACCCGCGCCGCGCTCGACTACCTGCAGAAGCTCTACGGCATGTTCGGCGACTGGCAGCTGGCCCTGGCCGCCTACAACTGGGGCGAAGGCAGCGTGAGCCGTGCCATCGCCAAGAACCAGCGCCTGGGCCTGCCCACCACCTACAGCGACCTCACCATGCCCGCCGAGACGCGCATGTACGTGCCCAAGCTGCAGGCCGTGAAGAACATCGTGGCCAACCCGCAGGCGTTCAACACCGAGCTGCCGCTGATCGCCAACCACCCGTACTTCCAGACCGTCACGCTCACGCGCGACCTCGACGTGGAGCTGGCCGCCAAGCTGGCAGACGTTCGCCTGGAAGACTTCCGCGCGCTGAACCCGGCCGCGCACAAGCCCGTGCTCATTGCCGCCGGCACGCCGCAGATCCTGCTGCCGTGGGACAACGCGGCCGTGTTCCAGCGCAACTTCGACGCCTACGCGCAAGGCCAGTACGCCAGCTGGACCGCCTGGGTCGTGCCCAACACGATGACCGTGGCCGACGCCGCGCAACGCTCGGGCATGAGCGAAGCCGACCTGCGCGCCATCAACAACGTGCCGCCGCGCATGCTCATCAAGGCCGGCTCGACGCTGATCGTGCCGCGCGGCGCCCGTGTGAAGGAAGACGTGGCTGCCGTGGTGGCCGATGGCGGCCACCTGAGCTTCCAGCCCGAGATCGTCACCCGCCGCACCACCGTGAAGGCGGGCCGCGCCGACAACGTGGCCTCCATTGCGCGGCGCTACAACCTCAAGCCCGCCGCCGTCGCCGAATGGAACGACGTGAAGCCCAACCACGCGTTCAAGCGCGGCTACAGCGTGGTGGTGTACCTGCCGATCCGCGCGACCGTCGCGGCGCGCGTGGGCACCGGCATTCCGCCCGCGCGCGGCCATGCGGCGGCATCGTCGAAGCAGGCGGCGAGGCCCGCGGTACAGCGCGGCGCCAACATCGCCAAGGTGCCCGCGAGCAGCAAGCAACAGGTGGTGCGCGAGAAGCGCGGCGGCGCGCCGGCAAAGAAGAAGCGCTGATAAGAGGCGCAGCTTTCGTCAGTGCGTGGGCGTCGCGGCCCACGCCCTGCGGCGCACCACGGCTTCCAGCGCGGCCACGGCAATCATCACGAGCGTGGTGAGCGTGCCCACCACGATCACCGACAGGTGCGGCGCAAACACCGCGAGCACGGCCAGCAGGCCCAGCCCGTAGAGGTGCGACTGCGGCAAGAAGCCGCGCACCACGCGCTTGAAAAGCGCATTGCCGAACAGGTAGAGCGCCGGCCCGCCGATCAGCGCGCCGAGGTACTTGAGCTCGGCGTGGTGCGAGCCCTCGTTGATCGTCAGCTCGTCGGCCACCGCGCACACGATGATGCCCGCCACCAGGATCACGTGCGTGTAGTGGAACTTGGCGCCGATGCCGCCGGGGTCGGCCGAATGCTCGATGGCATGGGTCGCCTCCTTGGCGCTGGTGTCGAAGTACATCCACCACATCGCCAGGCTGCCCGAGAAGCCCACCATCAGCGCGAACAGGTCTGCGCCGTGCCATTCGGCGTGGTGCCCGAAGGCGATGCCGGTGGCCAGCACCGATTCGCCCAGCGCCACGATCACGAAGAGCTGGCAGCGCTCCGCCAGGTGGCCGCCGTCGATGGTCCAGTCGCTCGTCAGCGAACGGCCCAGGCCCGGAAAGCGCAGGCCGATCATCGGTGCGACGTACTCGCACAGCACGCCGCAGAACCACAGCGCAAGGCGCGCCTCGCCTTGCGCGAAACCGCCCGCGATCCAGAACACGCCGGCCACGCAGTTCCATGCCAGCAGGCGGCGGAAGTTGGGCGTGAGCGGGTCGTTGGGGCCGATGGCGATCAACATGCACAGCGTGCGCCCCGCCTGGATCCCCACGAAGCACAGCGCGAACACCAGCCCCCGCTCCGCGAAGGCGCCCGGCAGCGCCGAGGCCATCACCATGGCCAGCAGCATGATCGCGAACAGCACGCCGCGGATGCGCAGCGCGCCGGGGTTGAACCAGTTGGTGGTCCAGGCCGTGTACTGCCAGCCCAGCCATACAGCGAACCACATCACCAGCGTCTGCAGCGCCCCCGGCAGCGTGAGGTGGTCGAGCAGGTAGTGGGACAGCTGGGTGACGGAAAACGCGTAGACCAGGTCGAAGAACAATTCTTCGTTCGAGACCCTGGCGGCCTCGCTGCGCGAGCGCAAGGTCGTGGCCCGCTTGTTGTCGTGGCTCATGCTCTACCCCTGTGAAGTCGTTGCGGCGCTCCTTGTCGCTGCGGCGCGCCGCGCGGGATCATCGCACGAGGGGTGCTAGAGCTTCTCGGTTTCGCCAGTCTTGGGCTGCCACTTCATGAGGCGCCTCTCGATCAGCCCGACGATGCCGTCGAGCACCAGCGCAAAGGCCGTGAGCACCACGATGCCCGCGAACACCGTGTTGACGTCGAAGGTGCCCTCCGCCTGCAGGATGAGATAGCCCACGCCCCGCGCCGAGCCCAGGTACTCCCCCACCACCGCCCCGACGAAAGCCAGCCCGACCGAGGTGTGCAGGCTGGAAAACACCCAGCTCGTCGCGCTCGGCAGGTACACGGTACGCAGCAGCTGCCGCTGGTTGGCGCCCAGCATCTTCGCGTTGGCCAGCACCACCGGGCTCACTTCGCGCACGCCCTGGTAGACGTTGAAGAACACGATGAAGAACACCAGCGTGACGGCCAGCGCCACCTTGCTCCAGATGCCCAGGCCGAACCACAGCGCGAAGATGGGCGCGAGGATCACGCGCGGCATCGAGTTGGCGGCCTTGATGTAGGGGTCGAGAATCAGGCTCGCGGTCGGCGCCAGCGCAAGCCACAGCCCGCACGCCAGGCCCAGTACCGTGCCGATGCCGAAGGCCAGCACCGTCTCCAGCAGCGTGGTGCCCAGGTGCAGGTAGATGTCGGCGTTGCCCTTGAGCCCTTCGGGAAAGAGCGCGTTGGCCGGCACATCGAACGGCAGGAACCAGCTCCAGATGCGCCCCGCCACCTGGATCGGCTCGCCCACGAAGAAAGCGAACTGCTGGTTGCGCGAAGCCAGGTGCCACGCGACAAGGATCACCACCAGCAGCGCCAGTTGCCAGAAGCGCGCATTGCGCTCGTTGAGGCCGAAGTGTGCGCGCGGCATCAGGCGGCCTTCCTCAGTTGCTGCGCATAGCCCTTGAGCACCTCGTCGCGCAGCACCTCCCAGATCTGCGTGTGCAGCTCGACGAAGCGCGGCTGCGTGCGCACCTCGGCCACGTCGCGCGGGCGCGGCAGGTCGATGGCGAATTCGCCGATGGGGCGCGTCGCCGGCCCGGCCGACAGCACCACCACGCGGTCGCTCATCGCAATCGCTTCGTCGAGGTCGTGCGTGATGAACAGCACCGCCTTCTTCTTTGCGCTCCAAAGGTCGAGCACCTCGTTCTCCATCAGCTGGCGCGTCTGGATGTCGAGCGCGCTGAAGGGCTCGTCCATGAGGATGATGTCGGGGTCGAGCACCAGCGTCTGCGCCAGCGCCACGCGCTTGCGCATGCCGCCGGAGAGCTGATGCGGATAGCGGTCGCCGAAGCCCGACAGGCCCACGCGCGCCAGCCAGGCGTCGGCCTGCCTGCGCGCGTCGGCGTCGGGCACGCCTCGGTACTGCAGCCCGACCATCACGTTGTCGATGGCGCTGCGCCAAGGCATGAGCGCCTCGGTCTGGAACATGTAGCCCGCGCGCGCGTTGACGCCCTCCAGCGTCTTGCCGAACACCTTGACCGTGCCCGACGAGGGCTGCAGCAGCCCCGCGCCCACGTTCAGCAGCGTCGACTTGCCGCAGCCCGTGGGGCCGACCACCGACACGAACTCACCGGCCTTGATGCGCAGCGTGGTGTCGGCCACCGCCGTGTAGCGCTGGCCCGGATCGTCCTTCGAATGGAAGGTGCAGCTGATGGAGAGGAGTTCGAGTGCGTGGTCGGACATGGTCGGACGGGGCAGAAAAAACCCGGCCTGAGCCGGGTCGCGGGGACGTTCGGAATCAGGCTTTGAACCTGTCTTTCGCGCGCCTTGCAAAATCGTTGGTGTAGGTCTTGGCGAGGTCGATCTTGTCGGCCTTCACCGTGGTGTCGAAGCTGGCGATGGCGGTGAGCGCGGTCTTGGGGCCGTCGGCCGGCACGAGGCCGTCGGTCGCGATCGACTCGCGCACCTTGTCGAAGGACGCGAGGTACAGCGCGCGGTCGCCGAGCAGGTAGGTCTCCGGCACCGTCTTGATGATGTCGCCCGGCCCTGCCGTCTGCAGCCACTTGAGCCCGTGCACGATGGCGTTCGCCAGCGCCTGGCAGGTGTTGGGATTCTTCTGGATGAAATCGGCCGACGCGTACAGGCAGGCCGCCGGCATCGTGCCGCCGAACACCTGCTGCGTGCCCTTGAGCGTGCGCGTGTCGCTGATGATCTTCACGTCGCCCTTCTGCTCGAGCATCGTCATCACCGGGTCGGTGTTGCTGATGGCGTCGATCTGGCCCGAGCGCAGCGCGGTGAGCGCGCCGGCCGCCACGCCCACGCCGATGTAGCTCACGTCGCTGGCCTTGAGCCCGCCGCGCGACAGCACGAGGTTGGCCACCATGTTGGTCGACGAGCCCGGTGCCGAGACGCCGATCTTCTTCCCCTTGAGATCCTGGATTCCGGTGTAGCCGGCCATGTTCCTGGTCGACACGCCCACCGCGATCTGCGGCGCGCGGCCCTGCAGCACGAAGGCCTGGAAGAACTGGTTCTTGGCCTGGAGGTTGATGGTGTGTTCGTACGCGCCGGAGCACACGTCGGCCGAGCCGCCGACCACGGCCTGCAGCGCACGCGCGCCGCCGGCGAAGTCGGAGATTTCCACGTCCAGCCCTTCGGCCTTGAAGTAGCCGAGCTGCTCGGAGATGGTCAGCGGCAGGTAGTAGAACGCCGCCTTGCCACCCACCGCGATGGAGACCTTGGTCTTCTCCAGCTTCGCCTGTTGCGCAAAGACACGCGGCAACGCGATGGTTGCGGCGGCAATGGCGGAGGCGGAAATGAGGGCGCGGCGATGGAGCATGAAACGGTGCCTGGAGGCTCTGTGATTCGTCTGGACTGAATCGAGCTTAGGGGCCGCATCACGCGACTGCATCGGGGTCATCCCGTGCGGGTTTTCACGTAAGCATGAAGGCCTCCAGAAGGCCCTGCGCACGTGGCTATCGACCGATGAAAAGAATCGCCGCGTTAACGAGGAAACCGAGCGCCCAGACCGCGCTGCGCGCGCCGCCGATGCCCTTGATGTAGAGGCCGATATAGATCACGCGCAGCACCACGTAGGCCACGGCGAGCATGTCGAGCCGCCCCTGCGCCGCGCCAAGCTGGTGCGCGATGATGACGGCGCCGATGAAGAACGGCAGCCCTTCGAAGCTGTTGGTCTGGGCGCTGTTGGCACGCGCGCGCCAGCCGCTCTGCTTCGCGGCCCATTCGCGCGGCTGCATGTTGTCGCGCGGACCGAAGCTGCCCGCCTTGGCGATCCATGCGGCCAGGTACGGCAGGCCGCAGGCGATGAACACGCACCAGTAGGCTACCGTGAGCAGTGAAAAAGTCATGTCGTCTTGTCTCCGGCGACGGCGTGGCTACCGCCGGTCCACCAGCGCGTGCGCGATGGTGCCGAGGTCTACGTATTCGAGTTCGCTGCCGGCCGGCACGCCGCGCGCCAGACGCGTCACCGTCAGCCCACGCTGCTTGAGGGCTTCGCCGATCACGTGCGCGGTGGCCTCGCCCTCGGCGGTGAAGTTGGTGGCGAGGATGACTTCGCTCACCGTGCCGTCGAGCGCGCGGTTGAACAACTTCTGCAGCCCGATGTCGTTGGGGCCGATGCCGTCGAGCGGGCTGAGCTTGCCCATCAGCACGAAGTAATAGCCGCGGAATGCGCCGGTGCGCTCCAGCGCGGCCTGGTCGGCGGGCGTCTCGACCACGCAGAGCTTGCTCACGTCGCGCCGCGAGTCCATGCAGACGCTGCAGATCGGCGCTTCGGTGAAGGTGTTGCAGAGTTCGCAGTGCCGCACGTTGCCCGCGGCCTGCTGCAGTGCGCGCGCGAGCAGCTGCGCGCCGTCGCGGTCGTGCTGCAGCAGATGAAAAGCCATGCGCGAGGCCGACTTCACGCCGACACCGGGCAGGCGGCGCAGCGCATCGACCAGGGCGTCGAGCGAACTGGCGTCGGCCATGTACCGCTTAGAACGGCAGCTTCATGCCGGGCGGGAGGCCCGGCATGCCGGCCGTGAGCTTGCCCATCTTCTGCTCGCTGGTTTCCTCGGCCTTGCGCACGGCGGCGTTGAAGGCCGCGGCCACCAGGTCTTCGAGCATGTCCTTGTCGTCGGCCAGCAGGCTCGGGTCGATGGTGATGCGCTTGACGTCGTGCTTGCAGGTCATGACGACCTTGACGAGGCCGGCGCCCGATTCGCCCTCGACCTCGATGTGGGCCAGTTCTTCCTGGGCCTTCTTGAGGTTGTCCTGCATTGCCTGCGCCTGCTTCATGAGGCCGGCCAGTTGTCCTTTGTTGAACATCGTTGGTCCTGATTGTTGGGTTGGAAAATGGGAGAAGGATAAGAGAGACGAAAGCTCAGGCCGGTTTCAGGGTTCCTGGGACGATCTTCGCATCGAAGTCGCGCATCAGCGCCTGCACTTCGGGGTCGTTGTAGATGGCTTCCTCGGCCACGCGCTGGCGCTCGTCGGCGGCCTGCCTGTTGCGGCGGGCCGGGCTGTCGACCACGGCGCCGATCTCGATCGTGAGCTTGACGTCGTGGCCGAGGCCGTTGAGCGCGGCCGTCAGCTTTTCGCGGCTGGAGGGCTGGTTGAGCGTCTCGCGCTCGATGCGCAGCATCCACTGGTCGGTGTCGCGGCCCACCAGCTGCGACTGCAGCGCCAGTTCGCGCGTGAGGGCGTTGATGGCTTCGGAGGCAACCAGTTGCGTGACCGTGGCGTGCCAGAAATCGCCGTCTTCGCTCTGGGGAATGGGCGTGTAGGGAACGCGCTGCGAGCCTTCGGCGGGGGGAACATCGCGCGCGCTGGGCGGAGGCTGCACACGGATGGGCACGCCGACGACCTTGGCGGGCGTTTCGGGCGGCTCGGGGCGCTGCTCGGGCTGGCGGCGGGGTTCGTCGACCACGGCAAGGCGCTGCCCAGCCGGTGCCGTTGGCGATGTCGGGGCCGGCGCGGGGGCTACGGCAGCCGGCTGTTCGGCCGGCGGACGCACGACCGGCGCAGGGACTGGAGCGGGTGCCGGGGCACGTGCCGGCGCCTGCGGCGCGGCAGCCGCGGCTTCATTCAGAGTTTTTTTTTCCGTGGAGGCTGTCGAAGCAGCCGCGTTGGAAGGCTTGAAGGCCAGGAGCCGCAACAGCACCATGGTCAGCGCCGCGTACTCGTCGGGCGCCAGGCCCAGCTCGCCACGGCCGTGCAGGCAGAGGCTGTAGAGCAGTTGCGTCTCGTCGGCAGGCATCAGCGCGGCGAGGCGCGCGGTGTCGGCGGCATCGGGGTCGGTGGCGGCATCGGCCGACTCGGCGCGCGAGGGCACGGCCTGCAATACGGCCATGGCCTGCAGGACGGCCGTCATTTCTTCCAGCGTGGACGCGGCCGACATGCCGTCGACGCGCAGCGCTTCGGACGTCTCGACCACCGTCTTGCCGTCGCCCTGTGCCAGGGCCTCGATCAGGCGGAACACATGGCCGCGATCGACGCTGCCGAGCATCTGCCGCACGCCGGCCTCGACAAGCTCGCCGTTGCCGAATGCGATGGCCTGGTCGGTGAGCGACAGCGCGTCGCGCATCGAGCCGCGCGCCGCGCGCGCCAGCAGGCGCAGCGCCTGCGGCTCGGCCGGAACGTTTTCGGTCTGCAGCACGCTCGTGAGGTGTTCGAGCACCGTCTCGGGCGCCATCGGCCGCAGGTTGAACTGCAGGCAGCGCGACAGCACCGTGACCGGCACTTTCTGCGGATCGGTCGTGGCCAGCACGAACTTGAGGTACTCGGGCGGCTCCTCGAGCGTCTTCAGCATCGCGTTGAACGCGGTGTTGGTGAGCATGTGCACTTCGTCGATCATGAAGACCTTGAAGCGCCCCTGCACCGGCTTGTACACGGCTTGCTCGAGCAGCGACTGCACCTCGTCGACACCGCGGTTCGAGGCCGCGTCGAGCTCGGTGTAGTCGACGAAACGGCCGGAATCGATGTCGCGGCAAGCCTGGCAGACACCGCACGGCGTGGCCGTGATGCCGCCCTGCCCGTCCGGCCCCTGGCAGTTGAGCGACTTCGCCAGGATCCGCGAGACCGTGGTCTTGCCGACCCCCCGGGTGCCGGTGAAAAGATAGGCGTGATGCAGGCGCTGCGTCGTCAACGCGTTCTCGAGCGCCTGCACCACATGCCCCTGGCCGACCATCTCACCGAAGGTTTTCGGGCGGAACTTGCGAGCGAGCACGAGATAAGACATTGCGGGCATTCTAAAAGGCGCGGCGTCGCTCCCAAGCCCGCGTCACCCCCGCAAACAAAAAAGCCCCTGTCTTTTCGCGGGACACCGAGGAACCGGCTTCGCCGGGCCTCAGGTGTCGCCCCCAGCAGGGGGGAAGGAGAAGCGACACGAAGTGCGCGCATCCTGGGGGGTTACAATACGAGCTGACGGGCCTCCCTGCATGGTGAAGTGGCCAACCGGGTCAGGTGGGGAACCAAGCAGCCCTAACTGCGTAGTCAGTGCCAGGGGTAAGGCTCGTCAACCTCTTCCGCAGCTTCGTTTCATTCCACGCGAAATGAAACGGAGCTTGCAAATTCACTCAGCGAAAACTCCGATGCGGCGCAGGGCTTCTACAGCCCCAGCCGCTGAATGGCGCCCCGCGCCGCGGCAGCACCGCTCGCCATCGACGCCGTGAGCAAATAGCCGCCGGTCGGAGCCTCCCAGTCCAGCATCTCCCCCGCAGCGAACACACCGGGCAGCGCGTTCGCCATCAGCGAAGAATCCAGCGCATCGAATCGCACCCCGCCCGACGTGCTGATTGCCTCGTCCACGGGCCGCGTCGCGACCAGCTTCAGCGGCACCGCCTTGATCGTGGCCGCCAGTTGCACGGGGTCGTGCATCGCGTCCTTGCTCAATGCCTCGTGCAGCACACCGGCCTTGATGCCTTCGATGCCGAGCCGGCTCTTGAGGTGGCTGCTCAGCGAGCGGGCGCCGCGCGGGTGCTTCACCGCCGCCAGCACCTGCTCGGCATTGCGGTCGGGCAGCAGGTCGAGCAGCAGCGTCGCGCTGCCGTTCGCTGCAATCTCGTCGCGCAGCAGCGCCGATGCCGCGTAGACCAGGCTGCCCTCGATGCCCGTGGCCGTCGCGACGAACTCGCCCTTGCGCGAGAAGTGGCGGCCCTGGCTGTCGGTGAACGAAATCGCGACCGACTTGAAAGGCTGCCCCGCGAATCGGCTCGAAAAGTGTTCGCTCCACCCCTCGCCGTCGAAGCCGCTGTTGGCGGGCAGCAGCGGGGCCACCTCCACGCCCCTGGCCTGCAGCCACGGCGCCCACGCCCCGTCGGAACCCAGACGCGCCCAGCTCGCACCGCCCAGCGCCAGCACCACCGCGTCGGCTTTCACGACTACCTCCCCGGCGGGCGTCGCGAACCGCAGCGCGCCAAGGTCGATCGCGCCGTCGCCCAGCCAGCGATGCCGCATATGAAACTGCACGCCCGCAGCGCGCAGCCGGTGCAGCCATGCCCGCAGCAGCGGCGCGGCCTTCATGTCGGTCGGGAACACGCGGCCCGACGTGCCGACGAAGGTCTCGATGCCCAGCCCCGCTGCCCACTCGCGCACCTGCTGCGGGCCGAACTTCCCGAGCATGGGTTCGAGCTGCGCGCGGCGATCGCCGAAGCGGCTCATGAACACATCGAAGGGTTCCGAGTGGGTGAGGTTCAAGCCGCCGCGCCCGGCCAGCAGGAACTTGCGCCCCACCGAGGGCATTGCGTCATACACATGCACCTGCGCACCGGATGCGCTCAGTACTTCGGCCGCCATGAGCCCGGCGGGTCCGCCGCCGATCACGGCAACGGCAGGAGAAACATTCATTCGAGAGTTACCAGTTCGCCCTGCCCGGTCAGGAACGCGACGCGCACCGTGGCACCGGGATAGGCATGTTGCACTGCCGCGCGGTAGCGCTGCATCTGTGCGATCAGCGCGGCGTCCCGTTCGGGGCGCGCCGCGGATTTGTAGTCGAGGACCCACCAGGCGCCGCCGTCGCGCTCGCGCACCAGACGGTCGATGCGCAAGGTCTCGCCTTCATGCACCAGCGTGACTTCGTTGCCATGCCAGTCGACCCTGCGATCGTCCCACACCCAGGCACCCGCCCCGGCACGGATGCGCTGGGCCAGCGCGGCGGCGCCGCGTGCCTGCTGTGCATCGAGCATGAATTCTCGAGCGGCCGCACGCACATGGGCAGCAGGCAAAGGCTCGCCCGGCACGGCCCATTCGAGCAGGCGGTGCATGGCCTGGCCGAAGGCCGCGGCGCGTGCGTCGACGGTGGCGTTCGCAGCCGCCTTCTTTGTCGAAGGCGCTTCGGCCGACACGGGCGCCTCGGGCATTTTCTTCATCCAGAAGCTGCCCGCGCCGCTCTCGGCCGGCAGCGCGACCAGCGGCTCGTCGGCCTCCGTGGGCTCGCACAGCGGCTCCAGCCGAGCCCACCAGCTGCCCTCGTTGGCGCGCGCCGGGCGAACCGATGACAGCACCAGCCGCTCGCGTGCCCGCGTGGTCGCGACGTAGAGGCCGTTCAGTTCCTCGCGATGGCGGGCGCGCTGCTCTTCTTCGAGCAAGGCCGCTGCGCAGGCCGGCGGCGTCTTCTCGCTCGCGAGGAACACGAAGCGCGTCGGTGCGCTGTCGCTGCCCTTCCATTCGACCAGCACGCCCATGGTCTGGGCGCGCGGCGGCGGGGCGTCGCAATCGAGCATGAGCACGGTGTCGGCCTCGAGGCCCTTGGCGCCGTGCACGGTCAGCAGTTGCACGGCGTCAGGCGCGGCGACGGACGGCGCCCGCACGCCGCCGGCACGCAGCGAACGCACCAGCGCATAGGGCGTGGTGAAGCGGGCGCCGTCGATATCGAGCGACGCGGTCAGCACGCCGCGCAGGTTGGCCAGCGCGCCCTGGCGCATTGGCGCCGGCACGGCCGCGCCGAACTTCGCGAGCAGGTCGCCGTCGTTGAAGATCGCATCCAGCGCGTCGTGCGGCGGCAGCGTCATCAGCCAGCGCTGCCACTTGCGCAGCTTGACGCCGGCCTCCGTCAGCTCCGCCGGCAGGTCTTCGCCCTTCTGGATCAGCGAGAACCAGTTGAGCGACGGGCGCTCCCGCTGGCGAATCGCCAGCTGCACCAACGCGTCGTCGCCGATGCCGAAAGCAGGCGATTTCAGCGCTCGCGCCAGGGAAAGGTCGTGCGCGGGCGACACCAGCGCGTCGATCAGCGCGACCACGTCCTGCACCTCGGGTGCGTCGTGCAGTTCGTTCTTCTCTGGCTGCTGCACGGGAATGTGCCGCTGGCGCAGCGCATCCTGCATGGCGGACAAGCGGCTGCGGCGGCGCGCCAGCACCATGATCTGACGCGGCGGCGTGCCGTCGGCAATGCGCTGCGCGACCCACTGCGCGGCCTGCTCGCATTCTTTCTGCAGCAACTGCTCCTCGGGCAGCACGCGCGGCGTGACGAGGCTGTCGCGCCAGTGCAGCATGCCGTCGTCGGCGGGTTCGGCCTCGGCGGCGCCGAGCGCATCGCGGTCGATGGCCGGCAGCTTGAGCAGTTCGCCCGCGTCGTTGCGCTCGGTGGTGTGGGCGCGGTAGCCGTCGAACTCGCCGGCTTCCTGCGCGGCCAGCATCGCCGAGTTGACCAGCCCGACCACGGCGCGCGCGTTGCGGTGCGTGTGGTCGCAGTTCAGCAGCTCGCCGTCCAGGCACTCGCGCACGAACTTCTTGGCGGCGATGAACACCTGCGGCTCGGCGCGGCGGAAACGGTAGATGCTCTGCTTCGGGTCGCCCACGATGAACACACGCGGAGCCCGCCCCTGCGCGCCGGTGTAGGCGCTGAGCCAGCCGTAGAGCGCCTGCCACTGCAGCGGGTTGGTGTCCTGGAACTCGTCGATCAGCAGGTGCGCGATGCGCGCGTCAAGCCGCTCTTGCACCCAGCCAGACAAGGCCGATTGGCCGAGCAGCAGCTGGGCGGCCTGTTCGACGTCGTTCATGTCGACCCAGCCATGCGCTCGCTTCACGTCGGCAAAGACCGCGATGAGGATGCGCGTGAGCCGCGTCATGCGCTGCTGATAGAGCCACGCGGCATGCTGGGCCTGCGCGCCGCACAGCACCTGCAATTCGGCCTCGGCCTCCTGGGCGGCCTGGAATTTCTGCAGGTTCTTGTTGAGCCGGTCTTCGGTGGCCACGAAGAAGTTCTTGCGCAGGTGCGCCAGCGCGGCCTGCAGCGCGCCCGCTTCGGGTTCGCCCGTGCCGAAGACGTCGATGATGGCCTCGGCGGCTTTCTGCGGCGTCTTGTTGGATTCCTTGCCCAGTGCGGCTGCGCGACCCAGCCAGCGCTGGCGCACTTCGCTGCCGCGCAAGGCGTCGGTCGGCTCCTCCAGCCCGACGAGCGATGGATAGAACGCGCTGAAGTGCTGCACCGCGTTCTCCGCATCGGCCAGAGAGAACTCGACGCGCTTGGACAGCGCCTCGCTCAGCGCCTTGGCGGTCTGCGAGCGGCCGTGGGTGGCGACGACTGCGTAGTAGTCGGCCAGCGCATTCCGGTCGGCGGTGACCGCTTCGAAGAACGGGCGCCAGGTGTGGCTGCGCGCCTCGGCATCGTCCTCGAGCAGTTCGTAGTTCGAAGGCAGGCCCAGCTCGCGCAGCACCGCCAACGGCGCGTTGCGCAGCAGGCCCGCGAACCAGGCGTGGAAGGTGCGGAACTGCACCGGCCGGCCGCCTTCGAGCAGGCGCCGGTAGAGGCCCTTCAGTCGCGGAACCGCAGCCAGTGCGGCGGCGGGCTCGACGCCGCGCATCACGAGCTGGGCGACCAGTTCGTCGGGCGAGCGCTCGGCAAAATCCTCGAGCCACTGGTCGAGCCGCTCGCGCATTTCGCCGGCGGCTTTTTTGGTGAAGGTGATGGCCAGGATCTCGTGCGGCTCGCAGGCGGAATCGCCTTCTTCGAGCAGCGCGCGCAGGATGCGCGACACCAGCATCCATGTCTTGCCTGCGCCCGCGCAGGCCTCGACCGCTACCGAACGGCGCGGGTCGCAAGCGACGACGTAGAAGGCTTCGCGCGTGACATGCCGGCCGTTGTGTTCGTAGGCTGCGCCGTTCATTGCGCCACCTCCCAGAAGTCCTTGCGGCAGAGGCCGCGCGCCGCGCAGTAGTCGCAGACGGCGCCCTCTCCCAATGGCGGCAGCGGCGCCCCCTGGGCGATGCGCGTGAAGTCGTGGATGATGCCGGCGACCAGTGCGTCACGCGCCTCCACCACGGCCGGCTGCTCGACGGTCTGCGTCCCCGAGGACTTCTCCCCCACGTTCACGTAGGCCGCGCGCAGGGTGTCGTCGGCCACCAGCGCCGCGTAGAAGGCCAGCTGGGTGTCTTCGGTCGGGTCTTTCACGCGCTCCTTGCTGACGGAGGCGGACTCGGTCTTGTAGTCGATCACGAAGGGCTGGCCATCGGGCATGCGGTCGATGCGGTCGAGCCGGCCGATCAGGCGCAGGTCGCCCAGCGGCTGCTCCTTCCAGGGCTCGGACTCGACGAACACCGCGCCGCTGGCTTCGTGGCCCGTCAGCCAATGGAGATAGCCGTCGCGCACCGCGGGCCAAGCCGCCGCGAACGGCAGGAACTCGGCATCGGACAAGCCGAGCTCCCGCGTGGCCCGGCGCGCGGCCTCCTCGATGAACGCGGCGCGCTCCTGCGCGTCCTGCGTCGGGGCTTCGGTCAGCGCCTGGTGGAAGTGGCCGAGCACGGCGTGCAGCCAGTTGCCGAAGTCGCGCTTGTCGACCTCGGCATCGAGCTCGTCGGCGCTGCGCAGGCCGAGCTGCCGCAGCGCGAAGAAGCGATAGGGGCAGCGGCGCAGGTCTTCGTACACGCTGGTCGAGATGTTCTGCAGCGGCAGCAGCGCGCCTGAAGGCTTGGGGTATTCGGTCGGCTGCACGGCCACTTCGCGCGGGGAACGCGGGTCGGTGGCGGGACGCAAGGCGTGGTCGAGTTGCAAGGCCTGCACCAGCGGGCTCGGGCGCACGGGCTCGCCGTTGGCGTCGGACTGGCGCCAGAGCAGCTCGCACGACGGGTTGTGCAGCGCCATGGCCCAGGCCGCGCGCTGTGCGGCCTCGAGTGCTTCGCGCGAAGGCAGGCCGAGATCGGCGCGCTGCGCGGCGCTCCAGTTGCCGGGCGGCTCCGGCGATGCAGGCAGGCGCCGGTCGTCGCAGCCAGGGATGACGACCGCGCCGAAGCCACGGCCCAGCAGTTGGTAAAGCGGCAGCACGACGACCTTCGGGGCCTGGTCGCCGGCGGGCGGCACGAAGCTCGCGTCTTCGAGCACGTCGCGGACCCAGGCGGTGAACTCGGCGAGCGTATGGCGGCCACCGGGGAATTCTTCGTCGTCGCCATGGGCGCCGGCGTCGAGCCACAGTGCGGCAATGACCTTGCCGCCGGCCATGTCCTCGCTGAGCGGCTCCCACTGGTCGCCCGCCTCCAGCAGCTCGCGCAGCGCGCGCAGCCATTCGGCCAGGGGCCTGGATCGCATCATCGGTGCGCGGCGTTCCTCGATGGCTTCGGTGAAGCTCAGCAGCGCGGCGTCGTGCGACTTCTCGCTGCGCGCCACCAGCGCGCACCACGCGGACCAGTCGCGCACGCCTTCGCGGCGCAGGCGGGCCTCGAGCGACTGGACGACCAGCGCATCACCGTCGGCGCCGCTCTTGAGCCATTCGAGCACCTGGTCGCTGCTGGCGTCATGGGCGCAGGCGCGCAGCGAACTCATCAGCGTGGCGGCGGCGCGCGTGGTCGAAAGTTTCCATCCGGTCTCGTCGTGGGTGATGACGCCCTGCGCCTTGAGCTGTGCGCTGATGCGGCGTGTGAGCGCGCGGTCGGTCGCCACCAGCGCGACCGGCGCACGGTCTTCGGCCAGGTGGCGCAGCACGCAGGCGGCCGCGAGTTCGGCTTCGTCCTCCGGGTCGAGTGCCACATGCGAGGCCGCGGCTTCAGGCCGCGTATCGGCCGGCACCAGCGACAGGCGCAGCGCCCGGTCACCCCACAGGGCGCACAGGGCCTGCGTGAGCGGATCGGTTTGGAAGCCCTCGAGCACGAGGAGTGCATCGACCTGCGCGCGCGTGCTCTCGCGCTGGAGCACGTCCGTGGCGTAGCCGGAGGTGGCGACCCACGCCACGGCAATGCGGATCAGCGCGCTCTCGGTGCGGAACCACTCGGACTCGCTGCCCGCCTCCGCCACCTGCGCCGCGCGCGCGGCCCATTCGCCCACGCGCTCGTCCGGCGACACGGCGGACGCGAGCGGCACCAGTTGGTAGGCCAGTTCGACCAGGCGGCCGGCCAGTGCGAAGCGCTCGGCGCTGAAACCGGCCTGCGACAGCAGGGCCTGCGCGGTGACGAGGTCGCGCGCCATGTCGTGCGCGATGTCGTAGCCGGAGGGCACGAAGCCGCCGGCGCTGCGGGCCCAGTTGTGCGTGGTCTCGAAGCGCGGCACGAAGCCGGCGCTGCCGCAGCGGGCCCACATGGCGCGCGCCACGCCCATCAGCTGCGCATAGGGCACCAGCACCACCGTGCGGGCAGCGTGCACCTGGCGCTCGGCGAGCGCGCGGACGATCCGCGCGACGATGCCGTCGGCGGGGTCGCACCACAGGGCCTGGACGGGGTGGCCTTCGTTCATGTTCTATCGAGGGGTTGAGAGCGTGGGAGGCGTGGCGAGCAAGGGCTTTGGCTATCGCCGCCATAGCGGCCGCGCATGGCACGCCACCCCTTGGTTTCTGTCACAATGACCTGAACTTTAGCTGCACCGAAACTCTCTGCGCACAAGGATCCATCACATGGCCAGCGAACTCATCAAACACATCTCCGATTCCTCCTTCGAGGCCGACGTGCTCAAGTCCAGTCAGCCCGTTCTGGTCGACTACTGGGCCGAATGGTGCGGCCCCTGCAAGATGATCGCC
Source organism: Variovorax sp. PMC12 (assembly GCF_003019815.1). Taxonomy (NCBI): domain Bacteria; kingdom Pseudomonadati; phylum Pseudomonadota; class Betaproteobacteria; order Burkholderiales; family Comamonadaceae; genus Variovorax; species Variovorax sp. PMC12. The sequence continues at coordinate 762,381 of NZ_CP027773.1, read as the reverse complement.
CCGATCCTCGACGAAGTCTCGGCCACCTACGAAGGCAAGCTGCAGATCGCCAAGCTGAACGTGGACGAGAACCGCGACATCCCCGCCAAGTTCGGCATCCGCGGCATTCCCACGCTGATGCTGTTCAAGGACGGCCAGCTGGCCGCCACCAAGGTCGGCGCCATGAGCAAGGCGCAACTCACGGCCTTCATTGACCAGCAACTCGCCTGAGCGACATTTCACCCGGCCAGCGCGCAATGCGTTGGCCGGCGCGTTTTTCCTGTCATAATCTCCAACAGATCACCGGCCCTTACCTAGGCAACCGGTTCGAGTTCCCCGGTTGGTGAAGCAACTCTCGCTTCACACCCAACCTCCCCCCGTTTTCCGTTCGATTACCCCGCGAGGGGTCATTCCATGCACTTAAACGAACTCAAGGCACTCCACGTGTCTGAAGTCCTCAAGCAAGCCGAAGCGCTTGAGATCGAAAACGTCGGCCGCATGCGCAAGCAGGAGCTGATGTTCGCGATCATCAAGAAGCGCGCCAAGGCCGGCGAGCAGGTCTTCGCCGACGGCGTGCTCGAAATCCTGCCGGACGGCTTCGGCTTCCTGCGCAGCCCCGACACCAGCTTCACGGCCAGCACGGACGACATCTACATCTCGCCGAGCCAGGTGCGCCGCTTCAACCTGCACACCGGCGACATGATCGAAGGCGAAGTGCGCACGCCCAAGGACGGCGAGCGCTATTTCGCGCTGACCAAGCTCGACAAGGTCAACGACGGTCCGCCCGAGCAGAACAAGCACAAGGTGATGTTCGAAAACCTGACGCCGCTGTTCCCCAAGGAACAGATGAAGCTCGAGCGCGACGGCATCAAGGGCGAAGAGAACATCACCGGCCGCATCATCGACATCATCGCTCCCATCGGCAAAGGCCAGCGCGCCCTGCTCGTGGCACCGCCCAAGAGCGGCAAGACGGTGATGATGCAGCACATCGCCCACGCGATCAGCGCGAACTACCCCGACGTCCACATGATGGTGCTGCTCGTCGACGAGCGCCCTGAAGAAGTGACCGAAATGCAGCGCACCGTGAAGGGCGAGGTCATTGCCTCGACCTTCGACGAACCCGCCGCGCGCCACGTGCACGTCGCCGAAATGGTGATCGAGCGCGCCAAGCGCCTGGTCGAACTCAAGAAGGACGTGGTGATCCTGCTCGACTCGATCACCCGCCTCGCCCGCGCCTACAACAACGTCGTGCCCTCGTCGGGCAAGGTGCTGACCGGCGGTGTCGACTCCAACGCCCTGCAGCGCCCCAAGCGCTTCCTGGGCGCCGCGCGCAACGTGGAAGAAGGCGGCTCGCTGACCATCATCGGCACCGCGCTGATCGACACCGGCAGCCGCATGGACGAAGTGATCTTCGAAGAGTTCAAGGGCACCGGCAACTCCGAAATCCACCTCGACCGCCGCCTGTACGAAAAGCGCGTGTTCCCCTCGATCCAGCTCAACCGCAGCGGCACCCGCCGCGAAGAACTGCTGCTGGCCCCCGAGATCCTCCAGAAGACCCGCATCCTGCGCCAGCTCATGTACAACATGGACGAGATCGAGTCGATGGAGCTGATGCTCAAGAACATGAAGGCGACGAAGACCAATGTCGAGTTCTTCGACATGATGCGTCGCGGCGGCTGAGCACCTTTTCGCTCTGTCCGCAAAAGCGCGTTGACCCATTCGGGCCAACGCGCTTTTTTCATGGGCGCGCCACAGGAATCGCGCGGCCTTCAAGAGCGCTCTGCCGGCCAAGGTCGAGCAGCTCCATCAGCGCCACGGCCTGCTCGGGCGGCACGGGATTCGGACCCTTGCCCAGGATGGCGTCGCGCACCGCGGCGTAGTAGTCGACGTAGTTGCCCGCGCGCGTGGGCACGCTGCGTTTGCTGGCCGTGCCGTCGCTGCCGACCAGGGTGAGTTCGCCGTCGAGCGGATCGGCACCCCACCCTTCGGCCGGCGGCCTTTGCCCCGCGCGCAACGCATCTTCCTGCGTATCCACGCCATGCTTGACGTAGCTGCCGCGCGTGCCATGCACGATGTAGCGCGGCGCCGCATCGGCCGCCAGGGTTGTCGAATGCAGCACCACGCGAAGCGGCGCATGCGGTCCGCTTTCGTAGCGCAGCACGGCGTGGAAGTAATCTTCGACCACGGCGCCGTCACGCAGGACGGCCGTGTCGAGCTGGATTGTGTCGGGCAGCCCGAACAGCTGCACCGACTGGTCGACCAGGTGCGCGCCCAGGTCCACCCAAAGGCCGGACCCCGGCACAGCCTGCTCTCGCCACCGCACCTTCACCTCGGGCCGGAACCGGTCGAAATGCGACTCCAGGTACACGGGGCGGCCCAGTTCGCCGCTCGCCAGGACGTCCTTGAGCGTCAGGAAGTCGGAGTCGAAGCGTCGGTTCTGGTAAACCGCCAGCACGCGCTTGTTGCGCTGAGCCAACGCCTCCAGCGCCCTGGCCTCGGCCACGTCGAGGGTGAAAGGCTTGTCGACCACCACATGCTTGCCAGCCTCCAGCGCTGCCTTGGCGACCGGAAAATGTTGCGCATTGGGTGTCGCGACTACGACAAGATCGATGTCCGATCTGGCCACCAGCGCCGCCACATCGGAAACCACCGGCACGCCGGGCCAGTCCTTGCGGACCTTCTCGGGCTGCGAACTCGCCACCGCGGCCAATTCGAGCCCTGGCACCGCGGAAAGCACGGGCGCATGGAAAGTCTGGCCGGCAAAGCCATAGCCGACCAGGCCGGCGCGCAAGGTTGTAACAGTCATGGGAGGCAGGTTTGCTCGCAAAAGCGGCAGTATGCGATAATCGTGGGCTCCGCGAAAAGTGCGGCCGGGCAGCGTCGCCCGGCTTCCCAGGCCTGCCCTGGGGCAGCGTGCCAAATGAATGGTGCACTGGTGGCTCTCGCATCGACCGCGCATTGATTCCAACAGCGCAAAAGGAAATACCATGGCAAAAGAAGGCATTCACCCGAATTACCGCGAAGTCCTGTTCGTCGACATGTCGAACGGCTTCAAGTTCGTGACCCGTTCGTGCGCGAACACCAAGGAAATGGGCAAGACCGACGACGGCCGCGAGCTCCCCCTGTTCAAGCTGGACACCACGAGCGAATCGCACCCCTTCTACACCGGCACCCAGAAGTCGGTCGACAACATGGGCGGTCGCGTCGAGAAGTTCCGCAACCGCTTCGGCAAGACCACCGGCGCCGCTTCGAAGTAAAGCACGCGCTTTGGCGTCGAGGGCAGCCCGGTTTACCGCGCTGCCCTTTTTGTTTCCGAAACCTGCCTCCCGCCACTCTTGAACCAGCCCACCCCAGCGATCGTTGCCCAGAGCGCCGTGCGCCGACTGCCGCGCATCGCGCTGCTGCTGCTGTGCGCGGCCTACCTGCTGCCAGGCCTGGTCGGCCGGGGTCCATGGAAAAGCGCGGATATCACCGCCTTCGGCTACATGGCCGAACTGGCCCGCAATACCGAAGGCATCTCGCGCTGGTTCGACCCATTGCTGCTGGGGATTCGCCCCGAAACACCCGCGCTGGTTCCCTACTGGATCGGCGCCTGGGCCATCAAGATCGCCCCCTCGTGGCTGAATCCCGACCTGGCGGTGCGCATCGCCTTCGCGTTCCTTCTCTGGGGTACGTTCACGGCGACCTGGTACGCCGTCTACTACCTGGCTCGCACATCGCGCGCCCAGCCCGTGGCCTTCGCTTTCGGCGGTGAAGCACGCCCGACCGACTACGCACGCGCCATCGCCGACGGCGGCCTGCTGGCGCTGATCGCCTGTCTCGGACTGGCGCAGCTCGGTCACGAGACCACGCCCGCGCTGGCGCAGCTGTTCTTCGCCTCGTGCCTGTTCTACGGCGTCGCCGCGCTGCCCTACCGCCGTGCCGGCCCGGTGATCGCACTGATCATGGGCACTTTCGGCATCACGCTGAGCGGCGCGCCCACGGTCGGCCTGGCGCTGGCGATCGGAAGCACGCTCTACATCGCCTACGAACGTCGAACCGCGGCAAAGGCCCGGACCGAATTCGACAGCGGAAGCGATGACGGTCCCGGCTACACCCTGGGCGCCTTCGCGACGATGGCAAGCGTCACCGCAGTGGCCGCAGTGCTGGTGTTCGCGCTGGGCCTGCCCCAATGGAAGATCACGCTGATCGGCGGCTCGCTGTTCGGTGACATCCGTGGCCAGGCCAAGCTGCTGCTGTGGTTCACCTGGCCGGTCTGGCCGCTGGCCATCTGGACGCTCTGGCGCTGGCGCCGCCAGCTCAATGCGCGCCACGTGGCGCTGCCGTTCTGGTTCGCGCTGGTGCCGCTGGCCGCCACCTGGACCACCGATTTCTCCGACCGTTCGCTCATGCTGGCGCTGCCCGCCTTCGCCACGCTGGCTGCATTTGCCCTGCCGACCTTCCGCCGCAGCGCCGCGGCGCTGGTCGATTGGTTCAACGTGCTTTTCTTCAGCGGCCTGGCGCTGCTCGGCTGGATCTACTGGATCGCCATGCAGACCGGCGTACCGCCCAAGCCCGCTGCCAGCGTGACCCGCCTGGTACCGGGCTTCGTGCCCGAGTTCTCGCCTATCGCCGTGGTACTGGCGGCGGCCGCGACCATTGCCTGGTGCTGGCTGGTGCGCTGGCGCACCGGGCGGCATCGTGCCGCCCTCTGGAAAACGCTGGTGCTGCCGGCCGGCGGCACGGCGCTGTGCTGGATGCTGCTGATGACGCTGTGGCTGCCGCCCATCGACTACGCGCGCAGCTATGTGCCGCAGGTGCGTGCGGTGGCCGAGCGCGTCGGCCAGCCGAGCTGCATTGCGGAGCTTGCACTGAGCCGCCCGCACATCGCCGCCCTGCGCTACCACGGCCAGTTCAACCTGCAGCCGCTGCTGCTGGGCACCGATTGCCCCTGGCTGCTTGTCAGCCCCGAGACCATCGAGCGCCTGCACACGATCATCCCGTTCGATCAATGGCGCTTCAGCGGCACCCTTCGCCGCCCCAGCAGCCCGGCCGACGACCTGCTGCTCTACCAGAAGATCAAGCCCCAGTGAGCGCACAAAGCGGCGAAAGGGGCCTGATCGCGCGGCATGCCGGCACGGTGCTGGTCGGGCAGCTGGCCGTGATGGCCTTCGGCGTGACCGACACCATCATCGCCGGCCGCTACTCAGAGGGCGCGCTGGCCGCGCTGTCGGTGGGCGCGGCGATCTTCATCAGCGTGTATGTGTCGCTGATGGGCGTGCTGCAGGCGCTGCTGCCTGTGTGGGCCGAACTGCACGGCGGCGGCCGCGGCAGCGAAGTAGGCCGCTCGGTCCGGCAATCGCTGTATCTCGCCGCCATTGCCATCGTGGTCGGCATGGCGGCGCTGCTCGCACCTGCCGCCGTGCTGCGGCTCACACAGGTACCGCCCGAAATGCGCGGCGACGTGGAGATGTACCTTCGCGTGCTGGCCTTCGCCCTGGCTCCCGCCCTGCTCTTTCGCCTGTTCAGCACGTTGAACCAGAGCCTGGGCAAGCCGCAACTCGTGACCTGGCTGCAGCTCGGCTCGCTGGTGGTGAAGCTGCCGCTCTCGATCTGGTTCACCTTCGGCGGCGCGGGCCTGCCGGCGATGGGACTGGTGGGCTGCGGCTGGGCCACGCTGTGCGTGAACTGGGCCATGCTCGCCTGCGCGGTCTGGCTGTTGCGCAGCAGCCCTTTCTATCGCGGCTACAGGCTATGGGAGCGCCTCGAGAAGCCCGACTGGCAACAGATTCGCCTGTTCGCACGGATGGGCGTGCCGGGCGGGCTGGCCGTACTGGTCGAAGTGACCTCGTTCACGCTGATGGCACTGTTCATCGCGCGCCTTGGCACGGCTGCCGCCGCGGCGCACCAGATCGCCGCGAACCTGATGGCGGTGGCATACATGGTGCCGCTGTCGCTCTCGATCGCGACCAGCGCGCGCGTGAGTTTCTGGCTGGGCGCGGGCGATGTCGCCAGGGCGCGCCATGCATGCAGGCTGGGTTTCGAGCAGACCGTGTTGTGCGCCCTGCTTTTCTCCACCGCGCTGGTCACGCTGCGCCATCAGTTGGCCAACGTGTACTCGGACAACCCCGCCGTGGTCGGGCTGGCCGCGGCGCTGATGGTGGCGGTAGCTGCATACCACCTGGCCGACGCCGTTCAGACGCTGTGCGTGTTCCTGCTGCGGTGCTACCGGGTGACGCTCGCGCCGCTGGTCATCTACTGCACGATGCTCTGGGGCCTGGGGCTCGGTGGCAGCTACATGCTGGCGTATCACGGCCTGGGTCCGTGGGGAGCCATGCAATCGCCGCTGGCGTTCTGGATCATGAGCGCGGGCGCGCTGGCCGTGACGGCACTGTTCTTCATCACCCTGCTGCGCTGGACGATGAACAAGCGCTCGGCCTGAAAGCCGGGCCGGCTGCCTGCTACTGCTTGGCCAGCAGCCGCGCTTCCCTGACACGCGCCGCCGGGAACACCAGCGCGAATCGCGAGCCCTTGCCCACGGTGCTTTCGATGCGCAACTCGGCCCCATGACGCTGCGCAATGTGCTTCACGATCGCAAGGCCCAGCCCGGTGCCGCCCGTCTCGCGCGACCGGCTGCGGTCGATGCGGTAGAAGCGCTCGGTCAGCCGGGGGATGTGCTCGGCCGCAATGCCGGGTCCCGTGTCTTTCACCGCGTATTCGCCGCGCCCGTCGGGCAGTACCCGCCAGCTCACGGCCACCTCGCCACCGCCCGGCGTGTAGCGGATGGCATTGCTCAGCAGGTTCGACATTGCGCTCTGCAATTCGGTCGGCGCGCCAGACACTTCGGATTCCGCGTCGATGGTGAACGAAAGGCGGTGGCCCAGCGGCGCCAATCGGCCCGACAGACCCCGGCCCTCGTCCTCGCAGTGCGCGAGCAGAGCCCGGATTCGGATCCACTGGTTGCCCGAAGGCGCCGCGCTGCCCTCCAGCCGCGACAGCGTCAGCAGGTCGTTCACCAGCGTTTCCATGCGGTGCGACTGCTGCCCCATCAGCGACAGGTAACGCGTGCGCTCGTCCGCATCGAGCGGCAGGTTCTGCAGCGTTTCGACGAAGCCCGCGAGCACTGTCAGCGGCGTGCGGATCTCATGGGACACGTTCGCCACGAAATCGCGGCGCATGGCTTCGGCCTGCTCCAGTGCCGTGATGTCGCGCGTCAGCAGCATGCGGCGGTTGCCCGCATAGGGGTGAACCTGCACCGACAGCCGCACCAGGTGGCTGCGCTGGTGCGCATGGCCCGGGCCGAAGGCGTCGATGATGACGTCCCGGCTGTAGTTCCAGGAAGCCAGATAGGCCACGAAGGCCGGGTCGCGCACGAGGTTGGCCAGGTGCTGCGCGAGGTCACGCTCCGCGTCGATGCCGAACTGGCTGGCAGCCGTCTGGTTGCACCATTCGATGCGGCCCTGCTCGTCGAGCAGCACCACGCCGTTCGGCGATGCCTGAATGGCCGCGAGGAACTCCTGCAGCCTGTCTTCGGCCTGCCGAGTCTGCTGCTCGCGGTCTCGCAGCAGCTTGCGGATACGCTCCGCCAACTCGCCCCACACACCGGGTCCGCGCGCCGGCAGGCCCATTGCGTCGTTGCGCAGTACCTGCAGCAGCCGCTCGGCACGCCAGGCATCAAGCCCGAGCCACAGCACCGCGCCCAGCCAGGCACCCAGCCAACCGAATTTCCAGCCGAACGCAGCGACAGCGCCCCCTCCAATTGCAAGGGACGCTATTAAAAATGTAGCAATGCGAAAAGGCATGGCGGGCGATTATCCGCGCCCGCAGCCGAGGGAAGCCACGGCGCTCAAACCGTGACTTGGGCTGTCAGGCGATAGCCCGCTCCGCGCACGGTTTCCACCATGGGCGCAGCCGCGCCCAGCGACTCGCGCAGGCGCTTGACGTGCACGTCGACCGTGCGTTCCTCGATGTAGACGTGGTCGCCCCACACCTTGTCGAGCAGTTGCGCCCGGCTGTGCACGCGCTCGGCGTGCTGCATCAGGTACGCCAGCAGCTTGAACTCGGTCGGGCCGACCTTCAGTGCGCCGCCCTGCCAGGTCACGCGGTGGGTGGAGGTGTCGAGCGCCAGTTCGCCGATCTCGACGCGCTCTGTCACCACTTCCGGCGCCCGGCGGCGCAGCACCGCACGGATGCGGGCCAGCATTTCCTGGGTCGAGAAAGGCTTGGTGATGTAGTCGTCGGCACCGGCGTCGAGGCCGGCAACCTTGTCGGGCTCGTCGCCGCGCGCCGTCAGCATCAGGATCGGGATGGCCTTGGTGCGCGGGTCCTTGCGCCACTGGCGCGCAAGCTGCAGGCCGCTCTGGCCGGGCAGCATCCAGTCGAGCAGGATCAGATCCGGCAGGAAGGCGTCAATCTCGCGCTGGGCCGCGGCGCCATCTTCCGACCAGATCGGCTCGAAGCCGTTGTGGCGCAGGTTGACGGCGATCAGCTCGGCGATCGAGGACTCGTCTTCGACGATCAGGACTCGGGGTTTCTTCATTGCTTTCTTGGAGTCTTGCCGCGGTCGTTACTGCAGCGCGGACTCGATTTCCTGCATCGAAGTGTGCCGCACATCGGCACCCTTGACGATGTAGATGATGAACTCGGCGATGTTCTTGGCATGGTCGCCGATACGCTCGATGGCCTTGGCCAGGAACAGCAGGTCGAGGCTGGCGGAAATCGTGCGCGGGTCTTCCATCATGTAGGTGACCAGCTTGCGCACGAAACCGTCGAACTCGCGATCGATCAGGTCGTCGTCCTTCAGGATCGACAGCGCGGCGGCCGTGTCCAGGCGCGCGAACGCATCCAGCGCGGTGCGCAGCAGGCCGGAAGCAAGGTCTGCAGCTATGCGCAGTTCGGTCGTCGGCAACTGGCGGGCCGAACCGCTCTCGATGATCGACTTGACCATGCGCGCGATCTTGTTGGCCTCGTCGCCCACGCGCTCGAGGTTGGCGGTGGTCTTGCTGATGGCGATCAGCAGGCGCAGGTCGCGGGCCGTGGGCTGGCGGCGCGCGATGATCGACGACAGTTCGCGGTCGATGTCGATCTCCATCGCGTTGACGCGATGCTCGGTCTCCATCACGCGGTCGGCGGCGTCGGAGTCGAACTGCAGCAGCGCGTACACAGCCTGGTGGATCTGCGACTCGACCATGCCGCCGAGCTCCATCACGCGCGACGAGACGCCGTTGAGTTCGCTGTCGAACTGGCTGGAAAGGTGTTTCTCGGTCATGTTGTCTCCTTTGACTTCAACCGAAGCGGCCGGTGATGTAGTCCTCGGTCTCCTTGCGCTGCGGCTTGAAGAACATCTGTTCGGTGGCGCCGAATTCGATCAGGTCGCCGAGGTACATGTACGCGGTGTAGTCGCTGCAGCGGGCGGCCTGCTGCATGTTATGCGTCACGATGACCACCGTGTACTCGTTTTTCAGCTCGGCGATCAGTTCCTCGATCTTCGCGGTGGAGATCGGGTCGAGCGCCGAGCAGGGTTCGTCGAGCAGCAGCACTTCGGGCTTGATGGCAATGCCGCGTGCAATGCACAGGCGCTGCTGCTGGCCGCCGGAGAGGCCCGAGCCGCTTTGCTGCAGCTTGTCGCGCACTTCGGTCCACAGGGCGGCCTTCTTCAGGGCCCATTCCACGCGGTCGTCCATTTCGCTGGCCGAGAGGTTCTCGAACAGCTTCACGCCGAAGGCGATGTTGTCGTAGATCGACATCGGGAACGGCGTGGGCTTCTGGAACACCATGCCGACCTTGGCGCGGATCAGCGCCACGTCCTGCTTGGAGGTGAGCAGGTTCTCGCCGTCCAGGGCAATGGTGCCTTCGGCGCGCTGTTCGGGATAGAGCTCGAACATGCGGTTGAAGGTGCGCAGCAAGGTCGACTTGCCGCAGCCCGACGGACCGATGAAGGCCGTGACCTTGTTCTCGGGGATCTCAAGGTTGATGCCCTTGAGCGCGTGGAACTTGCCGTAGTAGAAGTTCAGGTCCTTGACCGAGATCTTCGAGCGCGACGGTTGTGCGACGGTATTTGGCATGTTGGCGTCTTCTTGATTTAGTGTTTGTTGCGCGTCAGGACCCGCGCCAGGATATTGAGGGCGAGCACGGCGACGGTGATCAGGAACACGCCGGCCCAGGCCAGCTGTTGCCAGTTCTCGTACGGGCTCATTGCGAACTTGAAGATCGTGACCGGCAGGCTGGCCATCGGCTGGCTCACGTCGGCGGTCCAGAACTGGTTGTTCAGCGCGGTGAAGAGCAGCGGTGCGGTTTCGCCGGCGATGCGGGCCACAGCCAGCAGCACACCGGTGACCACACCGGCACGGGCGGCACGCAGCGTGATGCTGAGAATGACCTTCCATTTGGGCGTGCCCAGAGCGTAGGCCGCCTCGCGCAGGCCCGGCGGCACCAGCTGCAGCATGTTCTCGGTGGTGCGGATCACCACCGGAATCACGATCAGCGCCAGCGCAAGGGCGCCGGCCAGACCCGAGAAGGTCTTGAAGTAGGCCACCACCACGGCATAGACGAACAGGCCGATCACGATCGACGGCGCCGACAGCAGGATGTCGTTGACGAAGCGCGTGACCGAGGCCAGCCAGCCCTTGGGGTTGTACTCGGCCAGGTAGATGCCGGCCATGATGCCGATGGGCGTGCCCACGAAGGTGGCGAGCATCACCATCACGAACGAACCGAAGATCGCATTCGCGATGCCGCCCGCTTCGTTCGGCGGCGGGGTCATTTCGGTGAAGGTGGCGATGGCCAGGCCGCCGACGCCCTGGCGCAGCGTTTCCCACAGGATCCAGACCAGCCAGAACACGCCGAAAGCCATGGCTGCGAGCGACAGCGTCAGCGCGATCTTGTTGACGCGGTTGCGCGAGGCGAACTTGGCCTGGCGCGTTTCGGCGAGCGCCTTGGCGCTCAGGAGGTTTTGCGCGGTGCTCACGACTTGGTTCCTTCGCTCTTCTTCATCTTGGCAAGCAGCATCTTCGACAGCGACAGCACGACGAAGGTGATGAAGAACAGCACGAGGCCGAGGTACATCAGCGCGGCCTGGTGCAGGCCGGCGCCGGCTTCGGCGAATTCGTTGGCGAGCGCCGAGGTGATGCTGTTGGCAGCCTCGAACACGGAAAGGGAGTTGAGCTGGTTCATGTTGCCGATCACGAACGTGACCGCCATCGTTTCACCCAGCGCCCGGCCGAGGCCGAGCATGATGCCGCCGATGACGCCGGCTTTGGTGTACGGCAGCACGACCTTGGACACGACTTCCCAGGTGGTGGAGCCCAGGCCGTAGGCCGATTCCTTGAGCAGCGGAGGCGTCACCTCGAACACGTCGCGCATCACCGAGGCGATGAACGGGATGATCATGATCGCGAGGATGATGCCGGCCGAAAGGATGCCGATGCCGACGGGCGGGCCGGACACCAGGGCGCCGAGGTACGGCACGCCGGTGAGCAGCTTCTGCAGCGGCTGCTGCACCCAGGTCGACAGGATCGGGCCGAACACCAGAAGGCCCCACATGCCGTAGACGATGGAAGGCACCGCCGCCAGCAATTCGATGGCCGTACCCAGCGGGCGCTTGAGCCAGTTGGGCGAAAGTTCGGTAAGGAACAGCGCGATGCCGAAGCTCACGGGCACGGCGATCACCAGCGCGATGATCGAGGTGGCCAGCGTGCCGTAGATCATGACCAGGCCGCCGTACTCGTCCTTCACCGGGTCCCACACGCTGCTCGTGAGGAAGCCGAGGCCGTACTTGGAAATGGCGGGCCATGCGCCGACGATCAGCGACAGCAGGATGCCGATGAGCATCGCGAGCGTCAGCAGCGCGGCGCCCTTGGCAGCCCAGCCGAACAAGCGATCGGCCATCGGGCCGGAGCGCGGAGCCTTGACGGGGGGCGGAGGGGCGGTAACGCGGCCGCGCTCGGCCGCGAGGTCGAGTGAGGCGCCTGCGGCGGGGAAAGTGGATGACACGGGTCGCTCCGGCAAAGACGAAAGCGGCGCGTCCTCGAGCGAAGAATTGCTCATGGGCGCGCCGTTCTGGACTGATGGGTTGTATTACTTGTAAGCGACGGCCTTGCCCGACGCATCCTTCACATCACCCCATGCCTTGGCGATGGATGCCTTCACGGCGTCGGGCATCGGCACGTAGTCGAGGTCGTCGGCCGTCTTGTCGCCGCTCTTGTAGGCCCAGTCGAAGAACTTCAGCACGGTGGTCGCGTTGGCGGGCTTGTCCTGCACCTTGTGCATCAGGATGAAGGTCGCGCCGGTGATCGGCCATGCGCCCTTGTCGGCCTGGTTGGTCAGCACCTGGTAGAAGCTCTTGTTCCAGTCGGCGCCGGCAGCGGCGGCCTTGAAGGCGGAGTCGTCGGGCGACACGAAGTTGCCGGCGGCGTTCTGCATTTGTGCGTACGTCATCTTGTTCTGCTTGACGTAGGCGTATTCGACGTAGCCGATCGAATTGGGCAGGCGGTTCACGAAAGCGGCAACGCCTTCGTTACCCTTGCCGCCCGCGCCGGTGGGCCAGTTCACGGCAGTGCCTTCGCCGACCTTGGTCTTCCACTCGGCGTTGACCTTGCTCAGGTAGTTGGTGAACAGGAAGCTGGTGCCCGAACCGTCTGCGCGGCGAACCGGGGCGATGGCGGCGTCAGGCAGAGCCAGCGAACCATTCAGGGCCTTGATGGCGGGGTCGTTCCACTTGGTGATCTTGCCGAGGTAGATGTCGCCCAGGACCTGGCCGTTGAGCTTCAGTTCACCGGGCTTGATGCCCTGGATGTTGACCACGGGGATCACGCCGCCGATGACGGTGGGGAACTGCATCAGGCCCTTGGCTTGCAGCTCGTCGTCCTTCAGGGGAGCGTCCGAAGCGCCGAAATCGACGGTCTTGGCTTCGATCTGCTTGATGCCGGCACCCGAGCCGACCGACTGGTAGTTGATCTTGACGCCGGTGGCCTTGTTGAAATCGGAAGCCCACTTGGCGTACAGCGGTGCCGGGAAGCTGGCGCCAGCGCCGGTAACGTCTTGTGCGAAGGCGGGAATGGTGAACATCGCGGCCAGGAGGCCGGCGGTTGCAAATTTGAACGTCGTTTTCATGAAGCTTCCTTTAGAAGTAAGAAGTAGTCCCTTTCGGGCTTGGGACGGACTCTAAAAAGCTTCTGTGACATCAATATGACACCCCTCTGTCGAGGGAAAATGACTGCAATCCCGCAGTGACTTGTGTGACGCTGTCACATAACCGTCATGCACTGCGCCTAGCCTCCAACCCCCTGCCGTGATGAGACTCGAGGGCGGCGCGTTCTGTCACGGCGCTACGATTCAGACAACCGCCCTCTCCACTACAAAATGCAAAACGGCACCCGCCTCGCAGCGGTCGATCTGGGTTCGAACAGCTTCAGGCTGGAAATCGGACAGGTCGACCATGGTCAGATTCATCGCACCGAATACCTCAAGGAGACGGTGCGCCAGGGCAACGGCCTCGACAGCGCGCGCAACCTCACCACCGAGGCCATGCAGCGCGGCTGGGATGCGCTTGCCCGCTTCGGCGAGCGCCTCGCGGGCTTCAAGCGCTCGCAGGTCCGTGCCGTCGCCACCCAGACGTTGCGCGAGGCACGCAACCGCGAAGAGTTCTTGCTGCGTGCGCGCACCATTCTGGGTTTCGGCATCGACGTGATCCCCGGGCGCGAAGAAGCCCGCCTGATCTATCAGGGCGTGGCGCACATGCTGCCGCACACCGATGCATCAGACAGCGAGCGCCGCCTGGTCGTCGACATCGGCGGGCGCTCCACCGAAATGATCATCGGCCACGCGCTGGAGGCCGACCGCATGGAGTCGTATCGCGTCGGCAGCGTGGCCTGGTCGATGAAGCACTTCGGCGAAGGCCTGTTCACCCCCACGGCCTTCCGCGCGGCCGAGGTGGCGGCCAAGGCCGTGCTGGACGACGCGCTCGCCACCTACACCCGCGACCAATGGGACGTGGCGTATGGCGCCTCCGGCACCATCGGCGCGGTCGGCGACGTGCTGGCCGCGGCGGGAGGCGAACCCGGGCTCGTCACACGCGAAGGCCTCGACTGGCTGCTCGACCGCCTTCTGAAGGCCGGCAGCGCCGACAAGCTGCGCATGGACGGCATGCGCGAAGACCGCAAGGCCGTCATCGGCGGTGGCGTCAGCGTTCTGCGTGCGGTGTTCGATCTGCTCGACATTCAGGAAATGAAGGTCGCCCAGGGCGCACTGCGCCACGGCGTGCTCTACGAATTGCTGGAACGCGACGAAAGCGTGGCCGACATGCGCACCGCCACGGTCGCACGGCTGGCCAACCGCTTCACCGTCGATGCGGCACAGGCCAAGCGCGTGGGCGACACTGCTGCCAGCCTCTTCCTGCAACTTGCCCCGGCGGCCCGCGGAGGAAACAGCTCGAACCGTGCCGGCCGTGCGTTGCGCAAGCTGGGCTGGGCGGCGCAATTGCACGAAATCGGCACCCAGATCTCGCACAGCGATTACCACAAGCACGGCGCCTACATCCTCGACAACGCCGACGCGCCCGGCTTTGCAGTGAACGAAATGCACGCGCTGGGCCAGTTGGTGCTGGGTCAACGCGGCAAACTGCGCAAGCTAGAGGCGGCACTGGACGACGAGACCTTCGTGATGCAGCTGCTGTCGCTGCGGCTCGCGGTCATCCTGTGCCATGCGCGGCGCGATCCCGATCCCCAGGCACTGCATCTGGCGGCGCTGGGCGCCCGCGCCTTCACGATCGCCTGCGCGCCAGACTGGGCCGAGGCCTATCCGCAGTCGGCTCACCTGTTGCGCGAAGAAGTGCTGGCCTGGCAGAAGACCAGCAGCTGGCGCGTCGAACTCAGCGGCTGCTGAGCCGCGCCAGCGCCACGTTCAGAGCAGTTCCGGCGACTGCACCGTCACCACGACGGTCTGCACGTCGCCGTCACGCTCGCGTGTGCGGATCCACCAGAGCGAACCCTTGCGCACCGGGCAGCTGTCCTGCTTGAGGCCCAGCAGCAGCGAAATCGCCTGCCCCACGGACGGCTGATGGCCGATCATCAGCACCACCGACTTGCCGTTGGGCCAGCCGGCCGCGCCGAGCAACGCCTCGGTCGTGGTGTCAGGTGCCAGCTCGGCGCGGAGCTTGTACTTTCGGCCCAGCGCAAGAGCCGTCTGCTCGCAGCGCCGTGCGGGGCTGCAGATGATCCTCGTGCCGTCCGGCAACTGACGGTCGAGCCAGGTCGCCATGCGCTTGGCCTGCTTCTCGCCGCGCGCAGTGAGGGAGCGTTGCATGTCGTCGCAACCCTCGGTCCAGTCCTCGGCTTCGGCGTGGCGCCAGAAGATCAAGTCCATGGTCATCGTCTTTCGGTCTTCAGTTGCCGGATGCATCCCGGATGTGCGCTCGGGATGCATAGCGATTCATCAGCGCAGCTTGTGCGCCGTGCGCCTCGATCGCTCGGGAAGCACCCGCCTCGCCCGCATGCGTGTCGTGGTCGACGCGGGTATAGATGCCATCGCCGCCCAGATCCCAGGCGTCGCGTCCATCGTGCAGATAAGCCACCAGGCATTCGTCGATCAGGCGCTGGCGCAGCCCCGGGTCGGTCACGGGCCAGGCGAGCTCGATGCGACGCATCATGTTGCGGTTCATCCAGTCGGCGCTCGACAGGTAGAGCGACTCGTCTTCGCCATTGCGGAAGTAGAAGACCCGCGAATGCTCTAGGAAGCGCCCGATCACCGAGCGCACCCGGATGTTGTCGGTCACCCCCGGCACCTGCGCCGGCAGCGTGCAGGCGCCGCGCACGATCAGGTCGATCTTCACGCCCTTCTGCCCTGCGCGAATCAGCGCGGCGATGATCTCCTCGTCGGTCAGCGCGTTCATCTTGGCGACGATGCGCGTCGCATGGCCAGCCGCAGCCGCCACGCCAAGCGCGTCGATCTGGGTGACGAGGTTCTTGTGCAGGTCGAACGGCGCCAGCCACATGCGGTTGAGCTTGGGCAACCGGCTCTGGCTCGCGAGGTGCACGAACACGGTCTCCATGTCGGCCGTCAGCAGCGGGTCGGCCGTGAGGTGGCTGATGTCGGTATAGAGCTTGGCGGTGCGCGGGTTGTAGTTGCCGGTGGAAAGATGGCCATAGCGGCGCATCTGCTTGCCCTCGCGGCGAGTCACCAGCAGCATCTTGGCGTGGGTCTTCAGGCCGACCACGCCGTAAACCACCTGCGCGCCGATCGACTCGAGCATTTCAGCCCAGTTGATGTTGGCCTCTTCGTCGAAGCGTGCCTTCAGCTCCACCACCACCGTGACTTCCTTGCCGCGGCGCACCGCTTCACGCAGGAGATCCATCAGCACCGAGTCGGCGCCGGTGCGGTAGATGGTCTGCTTGATCGCCAGAACCTGCGGATCGAGTACCGCCTCGCGCAGGAACGCGAGCACGCCGTCGAAGCTCTCGAAAGGCTGGTGAATGAGTACGTCGCTACGCTGCAGCCTTTCGAAGAACGACTGCGACGGCGACAGCGTGACCGGGTAGGACGCCGGGTACGGCGGAAAGCGCAGCTTGGGTTCGTCGAGCAGATCCGCGAGTTGCGCGAACCGGGCCAGGTTCACCGGCCCGTGCACGCGGTAGAGGGCCTGAGGCGGCAGATTGAACTGCGCCAGCAGGAAGCTCGCCAGCGACTCCGCACAGCTCGCCGACACCTCGAGACGCACAGCCTGGCCGTAGTGCCGGTGCTGCAATCCCTGGCGCAAGGCGGTGCGCAGGTTCTTGACGTCTTCCTCGTCCACCGCAAGGTCGGAATGCCGCGTGACGCGGAATTGGGAGAAGTCGCCCACCTCGCGGCCGGGGAACATGCTCGACAGGTGCGCCCGCACGACGCTCGACAGCGCCACGAACAGCGTCTTGCCATCCGACACCTTGGCAGGCATCTTGATCAGGCGCGGCAGCACACGGGGCACCTTCACGATCTGGATGGGGTTTTCGCGCCCGAAGGCGTCCTTGCCGCCCAGCCTCACGATGAAGTTGAGCGACTTGTTCGCCACCTGAGGAAACGGATGCGCGGGGTCCAGCCCGACGGGAATCAGCAGCGGACGCACTTCGCGCTCGAAATACTCGCTGACCCACTTGCGCTGCGCCGGATTGCGTTCACCGTGCGAAATGATGTGGATGCCGTGCGTGGCGAAAGTCGGCATCAGCTCGTCGTTGTACAGCGCGTACTGCCGCGCCACGAGCGTGTGGGCCGCCTCGGCCAGCCGCTCGAACGACTCGACGGTGTAGGTGCCCTTGTGATCGCCGGCGCTGCCCGCGATCAGGTGCGGCGCGGCACGGACTTCGAAGAACTCGTCGAGATTCGACGAAACAATACAAAGATAGCGCAGCCGTTCGATGAGCGGCACTTCGGTCCGATGCGCCCAGTCGAGCACGCGCTCGTTGAATGACAGGATGCTGTGATCGCGGTCCAGCAGCGTGAACGTGGGCGCAGCGACGTCGAGCGACGGATCTGCGGGGTCGGATTGCATAGGCACTGATTCTGGAGCAAGCGGCACAGGAGAACGTGTAGGCGGAAATATGACAGTGTCATCCGCGCTTGTGTCATTTGCATGACAGTCCCGTGACGCCTCCAGCGCACCTGCTCCAGACCCGGTAGGCGTGTTGGAAGAAGCGAGCGGCCCCGGTTCGGGCCGGGCGACCGCCGGCTTCATGCGCCCAGGAAGTGCTTGCGGTAACGCGCCGGCAGATCGTCGATGCGCATCAGCATCGGCAGGTCAGCGGCGTTGAAGTCCGGGTCCCAGGCCGGCGCACCGAGCACCTTGGCACCCAGGCGCAGGTAGCCCTTGATGAGCGCCGGCGGCTCCACGTCGAGCGTGCTGTCCAGCCGCTCGACCGGCAGCGGCAGGCGCGGCTGCACCTGGTATTGGATCGGCGCCATGTGGCTGGCCGACACCTGGCGCCAGATGCTGGCGGCGGCGTCGCCGTTGGTCACTCCGTTGTGCGACATGGGAATGCTCGCGCAGCCGATCATGGTGTCGAGCTTGTTGCGGTGCATGAAGCCGGCCAATGCCCCCCACAGCGCGAGGATCACGCCGCCCTGGCGGTGCTCGGGGTGCACGCAGCTGCGGCCAAGCTCGACCATGCGCTCGCGCAGATCGCGCAGGCGGGTGAGGTCGAATTCAGTATCGCTGTAGGTGCTGCCCACACGGCGGGCCTGTGCCGGCGTCAGCACGCGATAGGTGCCGATGACTTGCTGCGTCAGTTCGTCGCGGACGAGCAGGTGTTCGCAGAAATCGTCGAACAGGTCGATGTCGTGGCCGGCCAGCGGCGACGACACGCGGGCGCCCATCTCGCCGACGAACACGTCGTAACGCAGGCGTTGCGCGGCACGCACGTCGTCGAGGTGGCGAGCCCAGCCCACGGTGATGCCCTGGCGGGCTTCGGGAACCGGAGGAAGGATGACTGCGGGCGCCTGGGGCACCGAGGAGCGGGCAGTGATGGTGGTCGAACCACCGGCAACAGGAGCGGGCCACAAGGCCGCGCGCAGCCCGATCTGCGAAAGCGGAAATGTCGGGTTGGGCAGTTCTTTCATGGGGAACCCTTTCTGCCGAGGGAGTCTCCGCACCTGCCATGAAGCCGGCATGTCAGGAACATTTCAGACACATGACGGCGACGCAGGCCCTTCCGTGCACTTCGTCGTCTAATGCGGGAGACTCGCGAAAAGGAGCTTTCACGCATGGCCACCGACGTACGCGGCACCGACAACGGCCGCCTCCAGCAGACCTTTCCCGTGCTGAGTGACACGGAGATTGCGCGTATTGCGCGTTTCGGCACCGTGCAACAGTTCGCGCGCGGTGCGCGGCTCTTCACCGCCGGAGAAACCGGCCCCGGGATGTACGTTCTGCTCAAGGGCGTCGTGGCGGTCACGCAACGCGATGGGCTCGGCCACGTCGTGCCCATCGTGCGGCAGGGCCCGGGCGAGTTCCTGGCCGAAGTCGGCCAGCTGAGCGGCCGCCCTGCCCTGGTCGACGGACATGCCGATGAAGATGTCGAAGTGCTGCTGGTGCCGCCGGCGCAACTGCGCGCGCTGCTGGTCGCCGAAGCCGACCTGGGCGAACGCATTACGCGCGCGCTCATCCTGCGACGCGTGGCGCTGATCGAATCCGGCGCCAGCGGACCGGTGCTGATCGGCCCGCCGCAGTCGCCCGACATGGCCCGGCTGGAGAACTTTCTTCGCCGCAACGGCTACCCCTATCACCTGGTCGACGCCGACGACGACCCCGACGCCGCCGCGCTCATCGCGCAGTACGGTGCCGGCAAGCTGCTGGCGGTGTGTCCGGACGGCTCCGTGCTGGTGAACCCCACCGACGATGCGCTCGCGCGCTGCCTGGGCATGGTCGACACCGCCGAGCGCGACGAGTTGTATGACGTAGCCGTGGTGGGCGCCGGACCGGCGGGCCTGGCCACCGCCGTGTATGCGGCCTCCGAAGGCCTGCGCGTGATCGTGCTCGATTGCCGCGCTTTCGGCGGACAGGCCGGTGCCAGCGCACGCATCGAGAATTACCTGGGCTTTCCGACCGGCATCTCGGGCCAGGCGCTCGCGGGCCGTGCCTTCGTGCAGGCACAGAAGTTCGGCGTCGAGATGCTGATTCCCGCCAAGGTGACATCGCTGGACTGCTCGCGCGACAACCCGCAAGAAAGCCTGCGCGTTTCGCTGGCCGACGGCCGCACCATCAATGCGCGCACCGTGGTGATTGCCAGCGGCGCGCGCTACCGGCGACCCGCGGTGCCGCGCCTCGCCGAATTCGAGGGGCGCGGCATCTGGTACTGGGCTTCGGCCATCGAAGCGAAGATTTGCGCGCGGCAGGAAGTGGCGCTGGTCGGCGGCGGCAACTCCGCCGGACAGGCCGCGGTGTTCCTGTCACGCCATGCGGCCAAGGTCAACGTGCTGGTGCGCGGGCCGTCGCTCGCAGCCAGCATGTCGCGCTACCTCATCGACCGCATCGAAGCCACTCCCAACATCTCGCTGCAGCCGCACACGGAACTGGTCCGCCTGCACGGCGGACCGGACGAAGGCCTCACGGGTGCGACGTGGCGCTGCCACACGTCTGGCGACGAGCACGACTGCCCTGCCCGCAACATCTTCCTCTTCGTGGGCGCGGAGCCCGAGACTTCGTGGCTCGAAGGATGCGGCGTGTCGGTCGACAAGCATGGCTTCGTGCTGACCGGCGCGGCCGCGAGCAGCGGCTTCCCAGCTCGGCCGGCGACCGCGCTCGAGTCCAGCGTGCCCGGCGTGTTCGCCGTGGGCGATGTGCGCTCGGGCTCCGTCAAGCGCGTCGGCGGCGCCATCGGCGAAGGCGCTGCTGCGGTGGCGCTGATTCATCAACACCTGTCGCAGTCATCGACTACGGCCTGATCAGTCTCGAATTACAAAGGAGTTGCCTCGTGCCCATCAAACCCTGCGACCACGTGCCTGCCGACATCGCGCAGCCGCACACTTTGCGCGGCTGTGAAGACTGCTTGAAGACCGGCGATACCTGGGTTCACTTGCGTCTGTGCGTTCACTGCGGCCACGTAGGTTGCTGCGATTCGTCGAAGAACCGGCACGCGACGAAGCACTCGCATGCGCAGCAACATCCGGTGATCCAGTCGATGGAGCCTGGCGAGGATTGGATGTGGTGCAACCTGCATGAGAGGCAGGTTGGGTGACTTGGTCATGCTCCTGCGGGGTTTGAGGGAGCAAATTTGACAATTGGCCTGCCCGGAGGGGATCGAACCCCCGACAACCTGCTTAGAAGGCAGGTGCTCTATCCAACTGAGCTACGGGCAGATGCAAACCGGAGAGAACCCAGGAGAATCAACGACTTAGACGCCTTTGTTTCCGGGCCGGCAGCGGCGCAGATTCTACCCAGTTCCGCACTTAGCCCCGTGTGGCGACGCTGCCGATTCGGCAACCTTCTTCATGGCCCGGAACGAAAAATGCACACAGCCTGTGAAGACTGTGTGCATTTCGATTTTTTGGTCGGGGCGAAAGGATTCGAACCTTCGACCCTCTGGTCCCAAACCAGATGCGCTACCAGGCTGCGCTACACCCCGACAAGCCTTCTATTCTAGCCCGGATATTCGCCTGTTCCTGAAGTTTCTCAGCGTTTCTCGTACTGGGTCTTGCCGAAAAGGATCTCACGTTCCTTGTCGCCGGTGATGGGCTGGCGCAGATCAGCCAGCACTTTCACGCCGCGTTGCACGGCCGGGCGCGCCGCGATGCCGTCGAACCAGGCCTTCAGGTGAGGGAAGTCGGTGAGCGTGATGCCCTGGTTCTCCCAACTGCGCAGCCAGGGGAAGATCGCGATGTCGGCAATCGAATAGCTCTTGCCGGCAATGAACTTGCTCTTCGACAGTTGCTTGTCGATCACGCCGTAGATGCGCTTGGCTTCGTTCGTGTAGCGGTCGATCGCATAGGCGATTTTCTCGGGCGCGTAGATGCGGAAGTGGTGGGCCTGTCCGAGCATGGGGCCGACGCCGCCCATCTGGAACATCAGCCACTGCAGCACGTCATAACGCTCGCGGTCGCCCGCCGGAAGCAGCTTGCCGGTCTTGCCCGCCAGGTAGACCAGGATGGCGCCCGATTCGAAGAGCGAAATCGGCTTGCCGTCCGGCCCGTCAGGGTCGGTGATGGCGGGGATCTTGTTGTTGGGGCTGATCTGCAGGAAGTCGGGCGCAAACTGGTCGCCCTTGCCGATGTTCACAGGGTGCGCGCGATACGGCAGGCCGCATTCCTCGAGCATGATGTGAATCTTGTGGCCGTTCGGCGTGGGCCAGGAATAGACCTCGATAGGCTGTGCAGACATATGTCTCGGGCTCCGATGGATGTGATGCGTGCCCGGCAGCATATACGTGGCCTTCCGATCGCGTGCGCGACCGGGATTTGCGCTCAGTCTGATGCCGTCCCGCCCGGCTTGGAAGGCAGGTCGCCCTCCCGCAGCTTTCGGCCGACCCACATCATTCCAGTTTCGTAGTTCGCGGCGCCGACCTGAATGCCGCCCACGGTGCGAAGCGCGCCGGTTCCGTCGTCGGTGGCGGGCCCCTCGCCCGTGTATTCGCCGGGAACCAGCAGGCGGCCGTCTTTCAGGAAATCGGCAATGCGCAGTTCGCGCATCGCGCGGCCCCAGTGCCACTGCTTCTTGATGTCGTAGGTGACCGCCTTCGTCGGGGGCTTGGATTTCTTCATGTGCCTCGGTCGCTCGCAAAACAAACAGGCGCCAGCATAGCCTGCGCCTGTCGGCGCATCAGAGCTGGCCTTTGGCACCCCGCTCTGGCGCAATCAGAAGCTCCTCCCCCTCCTCCCGGGGCCCGACATTCAAATCTTCCGACATCCCCTTCAGCACCACATACCCAGCCTGCAGCGCCTCGATGTATGTTGAAAAGCCTGTCGCGGCTTCCATCAGCGGCTCGAATTCCATCGAGTTGTCGAAGGACTCCAGGAGCACCCAGAAATAGTCGCCTGCGTCGTGTTGGTCGACAGTCAGGGCAATGGAGATAAGTTGGCCAGCCATTCACTCATGGTGACAACGCCAAGTGACAGTTCGGCTTCCGGGTGAAGTAAGCCGCGTGACTTGTTATCAGGCTGCTTCGAGAAACGCAAAGCCCATGGTCCTCGCGTGATAGTGCAGCCCGCCGTCCTGCACGATGAGAAAGCGCGCGCCGTGCGCGCCCGTGTTGTGGTGCGAGTGCGGCGCACCCGGCGGCGTGACGAGCGTTGCCCATGGCTCCCACGGGCAATGCGCATCGCCCACGACGGAATGGCAGCCCTCGCCCTGCACCACCAGCGTCACCGCGGCGGAATTGTGGCGGTGCGAACGCTGCCAGG
The DNA here is from genome assembly GCF_003019815.1 of Variovorax sp. PMC12. Classification (NCBI taxonomy): domain Bacteria; kingdom Pseudomonadati; phylum Pseudomonadota; class Betaproteobacteria; order Burkholderiales; family Comamonadaceae; genus Variovorax; species Variovorax sp. PMC12. The sequence goes on along the minus strand of NZ_CP027773.1, from coordinate 739,566 downwards.
TGCCGGGAGACAGCGTGTTGAAGCTCAGCGTCAAGGTCGGCGTGAGGTTGCGTGCGGCGGCCTGCCTGTCGGACGAGAAGATCAGCGCGCGGCCCGAGGTCTCGTCGCGCGTCCCGGTCGAAAAGATCGTTGCGAACTGCCGCTCGATCTCTGCAGCCGGATAGTGAACGACGTCGATGGATGCATCCACCACCGGCGCAGGCTCCGCGCGCTCGAAGGCCAGCTGAGGCTCGTTGCCGACGCTCCACAGCAGCGCACCTTCAGGCCCGCCCGCAAGGCGGTAGCCGGTGGCGCCGGGCAGCAGGAACACGTCGCCCGCGCCAAACTCGAAGCCATCGAACGCGCCGTCGAGCCGCCCGCTGCCGGAAATCACGTACCAGACCGCTCCGGTCGCGCGCACGTCCAGCGGCAACGGCATGTCGCCGGGCGCGATGCGCACATAGCGCGCGAGCATCAGCGGCGTGGTGGCCGCAAAGCCGCTGCCCAGCGCCTCGGACTGGTCGCAGTCGAAAACGCCGAACCGCCCTTCCGGTGGCGGCGAAAAGAGCCGCGCGGGCACTTCGGGCAGCTTCACGTTGAAGGCGTTGCCGGAGTTGAAGAAACGCGCGCGTGCCTGCGCCGCGCTGGCCGGCGCGCCCGGATGCTGCATCGGCAGATCCGCCATGTCGGTGACGGCTTCGTTCACGGTGCCTCCCCCTCCCCTGCACCCGCATACGGCAGCAGCACCCGCAGCAGCACATTGGCGCCGGCGGCCACATGCTCGGGCTCGGCCCATTCGTGCTCGGCATGGCTCACTCCGTCGCGGCAGGGTATGAAGATCATCGCGCTCGGGCACAGCGGCGCCATGTGGCGCGCGTCGTGGCCGGCGGCCGAGAGAATCGGCATGTGCAACTCGCCGATGCTCTCGGCGGCCTTGGCAATCGCCTGCTGCAGCGCGGAGTCGAAACCGTTGGAAGGCGCATCGACCAGCGGCGTGACGGTGGCCTCGCAAGGCGCTGCGAAGGTGTCGCACAGCATGCCGATGCGTTCGCCCAGATATGAAAGCACGGCGTTGTCGGGGTGGCGCAGGTCGATGCGCAAGGTCACGCGCTCGGGCACGACCGAAGGCGCGTTCGGCTCCACCTGCAGGCGGCCGATGGTGAACTTCACGGCTTCGTCGTAGCCGCCGATCTCCGCATACAACGCACCCGCGATGCGCGTGAAGGCTTCGAGCGCATCGCGCCGGTAGACCATCGCGAGCGTGCCCGCGTGGCCTCGCTCGCCCTCGATCACGATGTCGAATGTCTTCTTGCCCTGGATGCCGGTGACGACGCCGATCACGTGCTCCTGCGCTTCCAGCAATGGCCCCTGCTCGATGTGCGCCTCCACATAGGCCTTCACCGGAAAGCCCAGGGTTCGCCGCCGCAGCGCGGGAAACGCCGCATGAAACGCATCGAGCGCATCGGCGACGGAAACGCCCTGCGCATCGCGCACCGCGCGCACGGCTTCCAGGCTGCGCACACCGGCAAAGGCTTCGGAGCCCATCATGCCGGGCGCAAAGCGCGAGCCTTCTTCGTTCATCCATGCGACGCAGACGATGTCCACCGGCGGGCGCACGCCGCGCTGCGCCAGCGTGGTCAACACCTCCAGTGCGGCCACCACGCCATACACGCCGTCGAAGCGCCCGCCGCCGGGCTGGCTGTCGAGATGGCTGCCCGCGAGCACCGGCGGTGCATCGCGGTCGGTGCCGGGCAGCGCGATGAACAGGTTGCCGGCCGCGTCGGTCGAAGGCTCCAGGCCGGCCTGCAAGGCCCAGTCGATCATGGTGCGCCAGGAAGCGATTTCTTCCGCGCTCAGCGCCTGCCGGTCGACGCCACCGCCCGGCGTGGCGCCGATGCGCGCGAGCGCCATGAGGCGGTCCCAGAGGCGCGTGGCGTCGATGCGCCAGGCGCCCTGCTGTGCATGGGTGATCGTGGCTGCGTCGGCGTTCATGGTCAGTCGGTCTTCATGATCTGGCTGGGCAGCGCGCGCGGATCGCGCGGCTTCCACTGGCCGGCTTCGACCTGTGCGAAGAACTCGGCCAGCAAGGCGTTGAAGGCGGCGGGCTCTTCCAGGTTGAGCGTGTGGCCGGTCTTGGGCATGACCGCGAGGCCACAGGCCGGCACGGTCTTCTTGAGGAAGATGCCGGGCTGCAGGCAATGGTCGTCCTCGTCGCCGACCACCACGAGCGAGGGCACTGGCATCGCGCGCAGTTGGCTCTCCAGGTCGTAGATCGACGGGCGCCGCGCCTGTACGCCGCGCATGGTGTTGGCAGCCCCCAGCGCGTCGTGCTCACCGAGCCACGTGGCAAATTCCTGCCAGCCGCGCGGGTCCTTGTTCTGGAACTGCACGCGGCTCGCACCCAGCGAATAGGTGCGCGCAAATTTCTCGGAGCCCTGCGCCTCGAATTGCCTGGCCACTTCGAGCGAGACGCCGCGGAAGTACTCCTCGTGTTCTTTCTCCGCGCCGTAGCCCGCACCGGCAATCACCAGCGAAGCCGCGCGCGGTGCATGGCGCAGGCCGAAGTGGAGCGTCGCGAAGCCGCCCATCGACAGCCCCACGATGTGCGCGTGCTGCAGTCCCAGCGCGTCCATCACGGCCGCGATGTCATCGGCCGCCGTGGCCTGCGAATAGCGGTCCACGTCGGCGGGCACGTCGGACGGCGGATAGCCGCGCGCGCCGAAGGTCACGCACTGGTGGCGCCGCGCGAAGTACCGCATCTGCGGCTCCCAGCTGCGGTGGTCGCCGCCGAACTCGTGCACGAACACGATGGGCGTGCCGCTGCCGGCGGTTTCGTAGTACAGGCGAACGCCGTCTTGCGTGGTGGCGAAGCTCATGGTTCGCCTCCTCAGAAGAGCGCGGCCGTGGCCGGCAGCGCGCGTGCGCGCTCGACCGCTTGCGGCAGCACATCGCACAGCGCCTGCGCCCACGCCTTCGGCACGGTGGTCGAGATCTTGATGAAGCGGTGGCCGAAGCGCGGCGTGTGGTACGTACCCTGCCGCACCATGATGTCGTGCTCGCCAAGCGCGGTGACCAGCGCCTCGGGCGCCACGCCCGCGCCGGTGCACTCGACCACGATGAAGTTGGCCTGCGACGGGAACACCGGCACCACGAAGCCCGGCAGCTTTGCGAAGGCGTCGACGATCATCCGCTGGTTTTCGCGCTGCTGCGCGATCACCTCGGCCATCCATTCGGCCTTGACGCCCAGGCCCGCGATGGCCGCGCGCTGCGCCAGCACGCTGGCCCCCAGCGGCGCCTGCGAATGCGGCAGGATGCGCGCCAGCAGCTCCGGCGACGCCACCAGCGCGCCCAGCCGCAGGCCCGCAAGGCCCAGCCACTTGGAGAAGCTCACGATGGTCACCGTGCCTTCCGGATAGAAGCGCGAGGCCAGCGTGTGGCTGTCGGCAAAGTCGCGGTAGGTGCAGTCATGGATGAGGATCGCGCCGATCTCCCTCGCACGGTCCGCGAAGGCGCGGATCTCGTCCTCGGTGTAGGTGGTGCCCAGCGGGTTGTTGGGGTCCACCAGGTAGATGACCGCGGTGTTCCCGTCGGTCGAAGCAGCCAATGCCTCGGCCGACAGCTTGAAGCCGTACTCGGGCCCGTAGATCGGAATTTCGGTGATGGCACAGCCGGCCTTGGCCGCGAACTGCAGCGGCCACTTCCAGCCCGGATCGGTGGTCACGAAGCCCTTGCCCGCTTCGCAGAACGCACGGCAGGCCAATGCGAGCGCGGCGACCGCGCCGTCCGTCACCACGGCCGACTGGTTCGACACGCCCAGGTCGTCCACGATGGCCGTGCGAAGCGCCTCCATGCCCAGCGGCGGCGCATAGGCATGAAAGCTCTCGTCGTCGATGGCATCGTGCAGCGCCTTGCGCACCGCCGGATGCAGCGGGAAGTGGTTGGTGTTCTGGCCCAGCCACATCAGCTCGGGGTTGGTGAACAGGCGGTCGAAGTAGCGGTTGCGGGTTTCCGCGTCGCTGGTCACGGCCGGCACCGCCACGGCGGGGTTCAATGCCGCGTTCATGCCGCGAGCCTCCGGGCCTGTTCGGCCTCGACCACCTTCTTGCTGGTCTTGATGATCGAGCCGCGCGCGGCAATGCCGCCGTCGATGGTCACGACCGTGCCGGTGATGTAGCCCGCGCGCGCCGAGGCCAGGAACACCATCAGCTCGGCCACTTCTTCCGGCGTCGCAGGACGGCCGCCCGGGTAGTTGTCGAACAGCTCTTCCCAGCGGCCTTCGTCGCCGTGGGTGTCGAAGGCACGGCGCTTCATGAGCTTGACCATGCGGTCGGTAGCTACCGGCCCGGGGTTCACGCCCACCACCCGGATGCCGTCGTCCAGGCTCACGCCGCCGAGCGCGCGCGTGAACGCCATGACCGCCGCGTTGCCGGTGGAACCGGCGATGTAGTTGGCGTCCCAGTTCTCGCCGGAGTTGCCGATGTCGTTCACGATCACCCCGCCGCCGGCGGCCTTCATGCGTGCGTAGTAGATCTGCGTGAGCTCCATGTAGCCCAGCACCTTGAGCTGGAAGCCGCGCCGCACCACGGCGAAGTCGAGCGACTCGATGGGGCCGGCCGGAATGTCGCCCGCGTTGTTCACCAGGATGTCGACATGGCCGGCCGCCTCGGCCAGCTGCGACATGGCGCCGGGCGCGGCCAGGTCCATGGGGTGGATGCGCACGTTGATGGGGTAGATCTTCTCGATCTCTTCCTTTGCGGCTGCCAGAGCCACGCCGTCGCGCGCGGCCAGGTGCAGGTGGCAGCCTTCGGCCGCGAAAGAATGGGCGGCTGCGAGGCCGATGCCTTTGGAGGCGCCGGTGATGAGTACGGTCTTGCCTTCGAGTTCGAGTTTCATGGCGTGATGTCCTGGTATGCGTTCGAGAGATCGGGTTCGTTGAAAGAGGTTTGTCAGGCGCCGCCCGCGTCCTGCTCGGACAGCGCGGCGATGAGGTCGACGATGTCGTCCTCGAGCAGGCTCACGTGGTCGATGGCGGACGAGAACGCCGCTTCGGGGTCGTTGCGGCGAATGGCGTCGAGGATGGCGCCGTGCTCGCCGATGGTGGCGGTCATGCGGCCGGGCTGGAAGGTGACGTAGCGGCGGTACACGCGCACGCGCTTGCGCAGCGCGCGGGTCTGCTCGGCCAGGTAGTGGGTGTTGGAGGCCTCGTAAAGCGCGTCGTGGAAGTCCTGGTTCACGTCGTAGAAGCGCGAGTGGTCGCCCGAAGCGAGGATGCTGGTCAGCTCGTCGTGCAGCCTGCTCATGCGCAGCTTCTGCGCCTCGGTGGCGCGGCGCGCCGCGAACTTGGCGCACAGGCCTTCCATCACCGCCATCATCTGGAACATCTCGATGAGCATGGGCAGCGAGATGCGCGCCACGCACACGCCGCCCTGGCGGCTTCGCAGGTCGACGAGGCCGGTGGCGGCCAGCGCCTTGAGCGCCTCGCGCACCGGCGTGCGCGACACCTTGAAGCGCTCGGCCAGCTCGGCTTCGTCGAGCCGCGCGCCGGGCTTCATGACGCCGCTGACGATCAGGTCTTCGAGCGTGTCCTTCAGTTCGTCGGACAGCGTGGCGCCCTTGCCGCGCTGGCGCTCGCGTCCGCGCAGCGCCGTGGGTTCCACCATTTCGGGTTCGTCGTGTTCCATGTTCTTGCCTTCCTTCTTGTGGTTGTCTTCGGTCTTCGAACGCGGCGCGCTCTGTGAGATTGATTCGAGTGTCAGAACGGGCGGTCGCCAGCCACCGTGGTGCGATGCATCACGCGGCGGTACATGTTGTCGTCGTACGGCGTGGCGCGGTGCATGGTGCAGCGGTTGTCCCACACCAGCAGGTCGCCGGCGAGCCACTTGTGGCGGTAGCTGAACTCGGGCGAGATGGCGTGCGCATTTAGCTCGGCCAGCAGCGCGGCGCTCTCGTCGGCGGGCAGGCCGTCGATGTGCTTGACCACGTCTTCGCCCACGTAGAGCGACAGGCGGCCGGTTTCGGGATGCGTGCGCACCAGCGGATGCACCACGTCGGGCGTGGCGGCCAGTTGCTCGGGCGTGAGCGGGTTGCGGTCGGCGAAGGCCTTGCCGTAGTAGTTGGCGTAGCTGTGCGTGGCCGTGAGATGGCAGATGCGCGCTTTCATGTCGTCGTCCAGCGCGTCGTAGGCGGCGTGCATCGAGGCGAAGAAGGTGTCGCCTTCCACTGGCGGCACCTCCAGTGCGTAGAGCAATGCGCCCATCGAGGGCTCGGCCTTGTACGACAGGTCGGAGTGCCAGTTCCAGCCTTCCTTGTGGTTGCCGATGGGCTTGCCGTTTTCCGACACGTTCGACAGCACGTAGACCTCGGGGTATTCCTTCTTGAGGAACTGCGTGAGCACATGCCCCAGCAGCGTGCCGAAGCGGCGCGAGAAGGCAACGTGCTGCGCCTCGTTGATGCGCTGGCCGCGAAACAGCAGCACCGAGCGCTGGTTGAGCGTGTCGCGCAGCACGGCGAAGTCGGCGTCGCTCACGGGCTCGCGCAGGTCGATGCCTTTGACTTCGGTGCCGATGAAAGAGGTGAGGTTCTCGAGTTGCATGGTTGGAGGATGTCTCAGGGATTGAGGAAAGAAACGGCTGTCAGAGCCGGTAGTCGGGCTGGGTGCGCTCCAGCATGCGCAGGAACGAGGGCCATTCGCGCGTGCCGGGCGGCAGGATGTCGCCGGCGAATTCGGTGAACTGGCGCGCGGCCAGCTCGCTCACTTCGGGCTGCGGATACACCAGTGATTGGCCGGGCGCCACGCCGCCTTGGGCAAGCAGCTGCACCTTGGCCGCCTTCTCGAAGTAGTACATGAGGATGAACGCCTCGGGAATGGTGCGGCCCACCGTCAGGATGCCGTGGTTGCGCAGCACCAGCGTGTGGTGCGGGCCCAGGTCGCGCACCAGCCGCTCGCGCTCGCCGGTTTCCAGCGCCACGCCTTCGTAGTCGTGAAACGCCGTGTGGCCCTGGTAGCGCATCGCGAACTGGCTGAGCGGCGCCAGGCCGTCGGGCATGGCCGCGATCGCGGTTCCGGCCTCGGAGTGGGTGTGCAGCACGCACAGCGCGTCGGGCCGGCCCGCGTGGATGGCGCTGTGGATCACGAAGCCGGCCTGGTTCACCTCGGCATCGGTGGCGTCCACCTTGTTGCCGTCGAGGTCGATCTTCACCAGCGAAGAAGCCGTCACTTCCGAGAACAGCAGCCCGTACGGGTTGATGAGGAAGTGATGCTCCTGCCCCGGCACGCGCGCCGAGATGTGGTTGTAGATCAGGTCGTCCATGCCGAAGTGCGCCACCAGCCGGTAGCAGGCGGCGAGCTGAACGCGCAGCTCGGCTTCGGTTTGCGGATATGCCGCGGGATTGTTCTTCGCCACGTTCATCAGCGCCACCAAACCAGTTTCTGGTCGATCCACACGAGCAGGCCATAGAAGACCATGCTCGCCACCGATGCGATGAGCACCGCGGACCACACGCTCAGCAGGTCGACCTGCTGCGTCGACTCATAGATCATTCGCCCGAGGCCCGCGTAGGCGCCCAGCATCTCCCCGACGATCGCGACGATCATGCTGCGCGGCACGCCAATGCGCAGCGCCGTGACCACCGAGGGCATCGCGACCGGCAGGCGCAGGCGCCACACGATCTTCAGCTGCCCCGCCCCGAAGCTGCGCATCAGGTTCACTGCCGCCAGGTCGGCCTGCTTCAGGCCATGCAGCGCATTCACCAGCATGGTGAAGCCGACGGCCAGCGCCACCAGGGCGATCTTCGACGCGGCACCGAGCCCGAACCAGATCAGGAACAGCGGCGCATAGGCCACGGTCGGCACGGCGTTGACCGCAACCGCCAGCGGCATCACGATGCGCTCCAGCGGCGGCGCCATCAACAGCAGCACTGCCAGCAGCAAGCCCAGCACGCTGCCCAGCGCATAGCCGCCCAGCGCCTCGCCCAGCGTGGCCAGCAGCGCGGCCATCAGGCGGCCCGTGTCGGTGAAGGCATGCTGCACGATCGAACCCAGGCTCGGCAGCACGAAGGGCGGAATCTTGAAGAGCAGGATCGCGCCCTCCCACACCACCAGCAGCACGGCGATGCTCAGCACCACCGGCACCACGGGCGAAGCCATCAGCTTTCGCTGCGCCACCATACGAGCCTCCTTTCCACGAAGGTGAGCAGCCCGTAGAGCAGCGCACCCATCAGCCCGCAGGCGAACATCACCACCCACAGCCGCACCACGAGGTCGGCATTCATCGCTTCCATGAGCATCACGCCCAGGCCCACGGTTTCGCCGAACCATTCGCCCACCACTGAACCGATCAGGCTCAGGCCGATGGCCACGCGCAGCCCCACCATGATCTGCGGCAGCGCCGAAGGGACGGCCAGCTTGAAGAACATGACGAGACGGTTCGCGCCGAAGCTCCTCATCAGCGCAATGCGCTGCGGGTCGCACGACTTCAGCCCGCGCAACGTGTTCACCGTCACGGGAAAGAAGGTCAGGAAAAACGCGGTCATCACCTTGGCCAGCAGCGAGTTGCCGAACCAGATGACGATCAGCGCGCCGAAGGCCACCACCGGCACCGTCTGCGACACCACGAACAGCGGGAACACCGAACGCTCCATCCAGCGCGAATAGGTGAACACCGTGCCACAGAAACAGCCGAATACCGCGCCCAGGGCAAAGCCGAGCACCGTCTCGAGCAACGTGCGGCCGAAGCCGCGCACCAGCTGCGGCCACACCGACCAGGCGTCCTGCGCGATGGCGCTGAGCGCCGGCAAATAGCGCGGCGACGGCGCGAAGGCGTGCACGTACAGCTCCCACACCAGCGCCAGGCCCAGGAAGGCCAGCGCGGGCGAGCGCACGGCGCGCTGCAGGAAGGTGTTCACGGCGCAGTGCCCTCCTGCGCGAAGGTCTTCTGGCTCTCTTCCTCGATCTCGGCCAGCAGGCGCTGCTTCAGGCCGATGAACTCCGGCGTCAGCACCACCGACGGATCGCGCGGGCGCGGCAGGTCGATCACGGTCTCGCTCTTCACCGTGCCGGGGCGCGCCGTCATCACCAGCACCTTGTCGCCGAGCAGGATGGCTTCATCGATGTCGTGCGTGATGAAGAGCACCGTGCGGCGGTGGCGCGCCCACAGGTCCAGCAGCCAGTGCTGCATGCGGGTGCGAGTGAGCGCGTCGAGCGCGCCGAAGGGTTCGTCGAGCAGCATCAGGTCGCGCTCGAACAGGAAGGTGCGCATCAGCGCCACGCGCTGGCGCATGCCGCCCGACAGCTGGTGCGGATAGTGGTTGGCGAACCCGGCCAGGCCGAACTCGGGCAGCATGGCGCGGGCGCGTTCGCGCGCTTCCTTGCGCGGCGTGCCTTCCACCTCGAGCGCGAGGATGGCGTTGTCGAGCACCGTGCGCCACGGAAACAGCAGGTCGCGCTGCGGCATGAACGACACCTTGCCGAGCAACTGGCCGTCGCGCTGCGGCGCGCCGCCGAACAGCAGCGAGCCGTCGTCGTCCGGCGGCAGCAGTCCCGCGATCATGTTGAACAGCGTCGACTTGCCGCAACCCGAGGGGCCCACGAGCGTGACGAACTCGCTCTTCGCGATCCGCAGGTTGACGCCGGACACCGCGACGGTCCGCGCCTGCGCTTCGCCGAAGCGCTTCCACACGTTGACCAGCTCGAGCATGGGCGGCGCTGTGTCGGCAACCGCCGGCGGCATCACTTCGTGAGGCATGAACTTCATGGCGCGGCGGCTCAGAACTTCTTGTCGCCGGCCGGCACCTGGTTCCAGAAGCTGGCGTCGTAGGCCTTCGACAGGTCGGCCGGTGCCTTCAGGGCCTTGTAGCCGACGAGCTGCGTCTGCATCTTCTCGACGGTCGGCAGGTCGATGGCCAGGATGCCGTCGGTGGTGCCCTTGCCGGCCTTCACCAGCTTCTCGAACTCGTCGAGCATGGCTTCCTGGTGCGCGCGGTTCAGGCTGGGCGCGGCGGCCATGACGATGTCGATGGCTTCCTTCTTGTTCTGCAGCGCGTACTTCCAGCCCTTGATGGTGGCGTTCATGAAAGCCTGCACCTGCTGCGGCTTCTCGTTGCGGTATTTCTCGGACACGAGCACCGTGTCCTGCTGCACCACCACGCCGTAGTCGTCGGGCTTGATGAGCGTGAGCTTGTCGCCCAGGCCCTGCTCTTTCAGGGTGTTCAGCTCGTTGTAGTAAGTGGCGGCGGCCACGTCGAACTGCTTCTCGACGAAAGGCGCCATGGAGCCCGACTGCGGCACGATGGTCAGGTCGCTCTGCTTCACGCCGGCCGAGGCGAGCATCGAGTACAGCGTGTACTGCGTGCCCGTGAACCAGGTCGCGACCTTCTTGCCCGCGAAGTCCTTCACCTTGGTGATGCCGGAATCCTTGTAGGTGACGTAGGTGAACGGCGTGTTCTGCACGGTCACGCCGATGCACACCAGCGGCAGGCCCTTTTCGCGTGCGAGCAGCACGGTCTCGGTGCCGCCTGCCAGGCCGAAGGTGTCGTTGCCCGAAGCCACCAGCGTCTCGACGTTGAGGTTGGGGCCGCCCGGGTTGATCGTCAGGTCGAGGCCGGCCTGGTCATAGAAGCCCTTGGCCTTGGCCACGTAGAAGCCGGCGAACTGCGCCTGCGCCAGCCACTTGAGGCGCACGGACACCTTCTCCGCGGCGGACGCGGGCATGCCCGCCAGAAGAGCCATCGACGCTGCGACGGCGGCCAGGATACGCAAGGACTTGAAAGACATTGGAAGGCCTCTTGAATACAAAAAATACTTAAAGCAGTATTCATGCCATGCACTTTCAGGCTGTTTTCTTGCTGAATCTCGAGAAATTGGCCCGGAATGTGCACCGGAGTGCAGCTCCCGCCCCAACTTCGAACCCGTGATGAACCAAGTCCATGCGCTGACCGATCTTTCCGCCCGCGAGGCCGCCGAGCAGATGGCGCGCGGCGAGTTGCGCGCCACGGACTACGCGCAGGCGCTGCTGGCGCGCGCCGAGGCCATTGCGCCCTTCGGCGCCCTGCTCCATCTGGACGCCGGCCAACTGCTCGCTGCGGCGGCCGCGCTGGATGCATCGCCGAGCCCCGCACCCGGCGCGCAGCCGCTGCGCGGCGTGCCACTCGCCTTCAAGGACAACATCGACGTCGCCGACATGCCGACCACCGCCGGCAGCCCGTGGATGGCGGACCACCGGCCGCGCATGCATGCCGGCGTGACGCAGCGGCTCATCGATGCCGGCGCGCTGGTGCTCGGCAAGACGAACCTGCACGAGTGGTCGCAAGGCGTCACCGGCCACAACCACGGCTTCGGGCCGTCGCGCAATCCGTTCGACAGCACGCGCATCACCGGCGGCTCGAGCGGCGGCAACGCGGCGCTGCTGGGCCTGCGCGCCGCGCCAGCGGCCATCGGCACCGACACGGGCGGCTCGGTGCGCGTGCCGGCCGCGCTTTGCGGGCTGGTCGGCTACAGGCCCACGGTGCACCGCTGGCCGGAAGACGGGCTGGTGCCGATATCGCCGACCTTCGACACGGCCGGCGTCATGGCCCGCTGCGTGGACGACTGCGTGCTGATCGACCATGCCGTGGCCGGCGGGCCGCTGCGGCTGGGCGTGATGCCGCTCATGGGCGTGCGCCTGGGCGTGCCCGAGGCTTATTTCTGGGAAGAACTCGATCCGCCCGTGGCCGAACTGGCCCGCGAGAGCCTGCGCGCCCTGCAGGCGGCGGGCGCGGTGCTGTTGCCTTGCGACCTCGCGGAAGCCGGCGCGCTCTTCCAGGAAGGATCGATGTCGATCTCGCTCCACGAGATCCTGCCCGCGCTGGCCGCCTACTTCGCGCGCCACCAGCGCCCCTTCGACGCACGCGCGCTGACCGATGCGGTGGCGAGCCCCGACGTTCGCCCGCTGTTCGAGCGGCTGTTTGGCGACAGCGCCGTCACGCCCGAGGCCTATGCCCACGCGCTGAACGTCCTGCGGCCGCGCATGCAGGCGGCCTACCGCGATTGCTTCGCCCGGCACGACATCGCGGCGCTGGTGTTCCCCACCAGCCCGCTGACCGCCGCACGCATCGGCGAGGACGTGCAGGTCACGCTGTGCGGGCGCCCGACCTCGGCTTTCTCAGCCTACATCCGCAACACGGGCCCGGCCGGCATGGCCGGACTGCCGGCCGTGAGCCTGCCGATCGGCCTGACCCGCGACGGCCTGCCCGCTGGCCTGGAACTCACCGGCCCCGAAGGCGCCGACTCGCTGCTGCTGGCGCTCGCGCTGGGCGTCGAATCCGCCTTGCCGCACGCACCAGTTCCGGGCGCGTTGCAAGGGCTGGCGCGCGGCTGAAACCCGGATCGCCAAAACACTACATCCCTTCACGCAACAGGCCTTCACGCCTTGCCACGCAATCGGCGATGCTGGAGGCATGCCCATCGCGAATTCGTCGAATTCCCTGCCACACCGCCGCTCCGGATGGCGTACAGCCGCGCTGATCTACACGGTCGCGGGCGCCGTCTGCATCCTCGGCTGCGCGCTGGTGCCGGAGAGCGACGTGGGCATGCTCGTGGCCATCGCGGGCGGGCTGCCGTGGTCGCTGAGCCTGCTCACGCTGGGGCTTTCTCCGGGCGTGGCGAATACGGCGCTGCTGATGCTCACGGCCAGCTGGGCACTCAATGCCGCGCTGCTTTGGTGGATGGCGCTGCGGCGACCGGCCCGGCATTCCCCGTCGCACCTGGCTTGACCTTGCAGCCCCGGGCCGCGGGCGGGCCGGACGGCCGATCATTGGACACGCAGGTCATCCGCCAGCGAGCGACTTGGCGCGGCGTGCGCTCGAGCAGGCGGCGGCCGACTGCGTCCTCAAGGCTTGCACAGCCTCGATGTCGAGTGTGTTCATTTCGGTGCGATCATTTCGCCACGCACTTTCCCGCGCTCCGCCGCTTCGACACATCCCGCAAAGGCTTCCCCACGATGTTCCTGGACACGCAACCCAACGCCCCGCTCATCGGCGCGCCCCACGGCCGCCAACAGCTCGACACGCCCGCACTGCTGATCGACCTGCCCGCCATGACGCGCAATATCGAGCGCATGGCCGCCTTCGCCAGGTCGCGCGGCATCGGGCTGCGCCCGCACGTGAAGACGCACAAGTCGGTAGAGATCGCAAGGCGCCAGGTGGCTGCCGGCGCCATCGGCGTGAGCTGTGTGACCATGGGCGAGGCGGAGGTGATGGTGGAAGGCGGCATCCCGGGCGTGCTGATCACCTCGCCTGCCGTCACGCCGAGCAAGATCGCGCGCCTCATCAAGCTCGCGCAGCGCGCCCGCCCCGGCGACGTGATGGTGGTCGTCGACAACCCCCACAACCTCGCCGACCTGGCGCAGGCCGCAGGCGCGCTCGCGCATCCGCTCGACGTGCTGGTGGACTACGGCGCGGGCTACAACCGCACCGGCGCCGCCACCCAGGCCCAGGTGCTCGAGCTCGCCGCGCTGGTGGCCGCAGAGCCGCGCCTGCGGCTGCGCGGGCTGCAGTCGTACGCGGGCAACCTGCAGCACATCGTCGAGCGCGACAGGCGCAGCGCGGCTGCAGCCGGCCTGCGCGAGACCGTGGCGGGCATCGTCGCGGCGGCCGAACGCCAGGGCCTGCGCTTCGAGATCGTGACAGGCGCGGGCACCGGCACGCACGACCTCGATTCGCAGGAAAACGCCTTCACCGAGCTGCAGGCCGGCTCCTATGTGTTCATGGACGCGGAATACACGAGCGTGCTGGCCTCGGGCGGCCAGCCCTCGCCCTTCGAGGTGTCGCTTTACGTGCAGACGGCCGTGGTCAGCACCAACGCGGCGGACTGGGTCACGGTCGATGGCGGCACCAAGTGTTTTTCCACCGACAGCGGCGTGCCGCTGGTGGCGCGCGGCGCCGATCCCGCGGCGAGCCGCTACGCCTTCTTCGGCGACGAGCACGGCAAGCTGCTGCTGCCCGCCGATGCACGGCCCGCGCTCGGCGCGCGCGTGGAGTTCATCACGCCGCACTGCGACCCGACCGTCAACCTGCACGACGCGTACCACGTGGTCGATGGCGACGCGCTGGTCGCGATCTGGCCGGTGGATGCGCGCGGCAAGCGATAGGCGGCATAAGAAAACTCGGAAAGCGCATTTCACAAGCGCGGCGCGGGGGCGGACAGTCGGGGGCACATGGAATCCCTCATCGAAGCAACGAAATCCCCCGCCGCGCACGTCGGCGGCGCACAGGCCCCCTCTTCCGCACAGCTCTTCGCGCGCTTTCGCCCTATCTTCCGGCGCATCGCCGAACACGCGGTGCAACGCGAAAACGAGCGCGAACTCGCCTACGAGCCGGTGGCATGGCTCAATGCCGAGCGCTTCGGCGCATTGCGCGTGCCGCTGGCGCATGGCGGCATCGGCGCCTCGGTCGCGCAGCTCTACGACCTGCTGGTCGAACTCGGCGAAGCCGACTCCAACCTGCCGCAGATACTGCGCGCGCACTTTGGCTTCATCGAAAGGCTGCTCGCGGAAATCGACCCCGCGCTGCACGGTCCGTGGATGCGCCTGGCGGCCGAGGGCGTGATCTTCGGCAACGCCACCACGGAGCTGGGCGACGGCTCGCTCACCACCATGCAGACCACGCTGAAGCCCGACGGCGACGCGTGGCTGCTCGACGGCGACAAGTACTACAGCACCGGCACGCTGTACGCGGACTGGATCTCGGTGTCCGCGCAGCGGCTGAACGCCGACGGCAGCAGCGAGCGCGTGATCGCGCTGGTGCCGGCGCAGGCCGAAGGCGTGGAGCGCATCGACGACTGGCGCGGCATCGGCCAGCGCCTGAGCGCATCGGGCACCACGCGCTTTCGCAACGTGCGGGTGAAGCCGGGCAACGTGCTGCTGTACGTGCGCGACCAGCCCACGCCGCTCACCGCGCATTTCCAGCTGATCCACCTGGCGACGCTGGCGGGCATCGCGCGGGCCATCGTGCGGGACGCGGTCGCCTTCGTGCAGGCGCGCAAGCGCATCTACAGCCACGGCAGCGGCAACACGCCGCGCGAAGACCCGCTGGTGCAGCAGGTGATCGGGCAACTGGCGAGCGCGGCGTTCGTTGCGGCATCCACGGTACAGGCGGTGGCGCGCGGCCTCGATGAAGTCGACCGCTTCCGCCAACGCAACGAGGCCGCGCCCGAAAGCCTGTTGTTCGAAGTGGAGCTGGACACCGCCAAGGCCCAGGCCGGCATCGTCGACCTGGTGCTGCAGGCCGCTACGCGGCTGTTCGACATCGGCGGCGCCTCGGCGCTGCAGGAGGACCGGCGGCTCGACCGGCACTGGCGCAATGCGCGCACGCTGGCGTCGCACAACCCGACGATCTACAAGGGCCGCGTGGTGGGCGACCACCTGCTCAACGGCGCGCGGCCGACTTTCTATTGGGCAGTGGGCGCCATTGCGTCGTGAGGCGCGCGGCGAGCGCCGCGCTCAGACGCGCGGCAGCGCCGCCAGGAAGGTAGACACCACGATCGCGGCCGCGCGGTCGAGCTGGAGGATGCCCTCCACGTCGAAGGCGTGCGGCGCCGTGCGTCCACTCGAGCCGAGCGGCTTGCGGATCTCTACAAGAACTTCGGCCGCGAGTTCGCGGTCGCTGCGCGGGCTGCCGTCGGGGTGCATCACCCATTCGTTGACTTGATCGAATGGAATGCTGCGGAAGACCCCGACGATGGGGACGTACTTGTAGCGATCCTCGCCCACCAGGATGGGCACGCTGAGATTGCAGAAAAACGTGGTCGTCGACATGCAGGATCGCCGTCGCTAGGCAAAACGTTCAATTGTTAATGAGTGTGGCGTCAGGAGCCATCCTTCTCTAGGGCAAACACGGGGAAAGACGTGACCTTCTGCACAGAAACTGTGTCCAAATTCATTCATTTTCCCCTTAAAACAACTACTTTATTCTTACATAAACCAGTTTGAAATGCACTTCCCACGCGCCACAGGGGCTTCCGCGGCGATTTAACGAGCGCAAAACGTTTACAAAACGCAACGCGAGCGGTCCCGGAGTTACCGGCCGCTCGCGCAGTCCTGACTGTATGGCTGAATGAAGGTTGGCGGCCGCCCGCAGGCGAAGGCCGGCGGCGTCAGGCGGGCGTGTCGAAACGCGGGGCGCGCCGCTCGATGTTGGCCTTCACGGCCTCGACCTGGTTCGCGCTGCCGATCAGCGCCTGCTGCTCGACCGATTCGGCCATCAGCAGGTCGGCGGCACTCTGGTGCGCCGACGCATTCAGCAGCCGCTTGCCGGCGCGAATGGCGTCGGGGCTCTTGCCCGCAATCTCGTGCGCCATCTGCAGGGCATCGGCCAGCGGGTCGGCCGACAGCCGGGTTGCAAAACCGATCCGGAGCGCTTCCTCGCCAGAGAAGATGCGGCCGGTGAAGGTGAGTTCGCGCACCACGTCGGCACGCGCCAGTTCGCGCATCAGCACCATGCCGGCCATGTCGGGCACCAGCCCCCATTTGATTTCCATCACCGACAGCTTCGTGTCTGGCGCGACGACGCGGATGTCCGCGCCCAGCGCCACCTGCAGCCCGCCGCCGAAGGCCACGCCATGCACGGCCGCGATCACCGGCACTGGCACTTCCCGCCACACCATCGCGACCTGCTGCGCCGCATTCGAGATGCCGTGAGTACGCGCCAGCAGGTCGGTGCCAGAAGCGCCCTCGCCCAGCACGCCGGCCGCGCCCTGCTGCATGCGTTCGAACGACGCCATGTCGAGCCCCGCGCAGAAAGCCTTGCCGCGCCCGGAAATGACCACAGCCCGCGCCGCCTTGTCGTCGCGCAGCGCTTCGCCTGCGGCGATCAGCGCGTCGAACATGGCGGGGTCGAGCGCGTTCATCTTGTCGTCGCGCGAGAGCTGCAGTTCCACCACGCCGTCGGCGTGGCGGGTCCATTCGATGCGGTCGGTCATTCGATGTCTCCTGGGCGGTCCGGGCGCGAGTATCGCCCGGCACGGCGCTCGGCGATGATGGCGGCTGTCGCCTACACAACAGCTCCCGCCATGCCATTGGACCGCCGCCGCTTTCTTCTTCAATCGGGCTCCGCCGCCGCCGTCGTGGCGCTGTTCGGCCAAGGCTGCGCGGCACCCGCCGCCGGGAAAGCCGATGCCGGCGTGCTCGGCTTCACCGGCGTACCCGCCTCGCTGCGCGACGGCGTCGCCATACCGCCCGAATACGAATGGCAGCTGCTCTACCCCTGGGGCACGCCGACCGGCATCGCGGGCCGCATGCCGGCTTTCGCGACCGACGCCTCCAACAGCGCCGACGACCAAGCCGTGCAGGCCGGCATGCACCACGACGGCATGCATTTCTTCGCCCTCGACGCCAGCGGCGACCGCGGCCTGCTCGTGATGAACCATGAGTACACCGACGAGCAGCTGCTGCACGCCGACGGCGCCAGGCAATGGACGCCGGAGAAGGTCCGCAAGTCGCTCCATGCGATGGGCGTGTCGGTCATCGAGATCCGCCGCACGCCCGAAGGCTGGCGCCAGGTGCTGCCTTCGCAGTTCGCGCGGCGCGTGCACGGCAACACGCCGATGCGCATCGCCGGCCCGGCCGCCGGCACGCCGCTGATGCGCACTGCCGCCAACCCGGCGGGCGACGCGGTGTTCGGCACCTTCGCCAATTGCGCGATGGGCGTCACGCCCTGGGGCACCTACCTGACCTGCGAGGAAAACTTCCACGGCTATTTCGGCGGGCCGAAGGAAGCCGCCTCGCGCATGACGGCCGCGCAGCGCCGCTACGGTACGGTCCCGGGATCTCAGTGGGTGGAGTACTGGCGCTTCGACGAGCGCTTCGACCTGAGCCGGCATCCGAACGAGGCGCACCGCTTCGGCTGGGTGGTCGAGATCGACCCGTTCGACCCCACCGCCACGCCCATCAAGCGCACGGCGCTGGGCCGCAAGCGGCAGGAAAGCGCGACCTGCACCGTCGCGAAGGACGGCCGCCTCGTGGTCTACATGGGCGACGACTCCCGGTTCGAATACATCTACAAGTTCGTGAGCCGCGACAAGGTGCGCCCCGGCACCGATGCCGCCGCGCGGGCGGCCAACCGCCACCTGCTCGACGACGGCACGCTGCACGTGGCGCGCTACGACGCCGGCGGGCGCGGCCGGTGGCTGGAACTCACGCACGGCCGCGGCGGCCTAGACGCGGCCGGCGGCTTTGCCGACCAGGCCGAGGTGCTAGTCCACGCGCGGCTGGCCGGCGACGTGGTCGGCGGCACGAAGATGGACCGGCCCGAATGGATCGCGGTGCATCCGCAGTCCGGCGAGGTCTACGTCACCCTCACCAACAACAGCCAGCGCGGCGACGCCGGCAAGCCCGGCCCCGACGCCGCCAACCCGCGCGCCAACAACCTCTTCGGCGGCATCCTGCGGTGGCGCGAGGACGGCAGCGACGCCGCCAGCACCGGCTTCGCCTGGGACCACTTCGCACTCGCCGGCGATCCGGCGCAGCCCGGCAGCGGCGCACGCTATCCCGCGGCAGAGGCCGACAAGTTCGGCGCGCCCGACGGCCTGCACTTCGACCAGGGCGGGCTGCTCTGGATCCAGACCGACATGAGCGGCCAGGTGATCGGCAAGCCGCCCTACACCTCGCTGGGCAACAACCAGATGCTGTGCGCCGACCCGGCGTCGGGCCGCATCAAGCGCTTCCTGACCGGGCCGAACGGCTGCGAGATCACCGGCTGCGTGGTGGCGCCCGACCGGCGCACGCTGTTCGTCAACATCCAGCACCCGGGCGAGGCGCGCGACGACGGCGACAGCAAACACAACAGCGCCTGGCCCGACGGCACCGTGCCGGGCAGCGCGCGCCCGCGCTCGGCAACGCTGGCGATTCGGCGGCGGGACGGCGGCATCGTCGGCACCTGAGACACAGCCTTCAAGAGAAGAAAGGAAAGCCCCATGAGCATCCGCATCGTCCGCCTGGGCACACCGCGCGCCGATGGCGAAGGCCTGCGCGTCGGCACCGTGCGCCGTCCGCCGCGCGGCGTGCCGAAGACCGAGTTCGCATCGCAGAACTGGTACGACGTGTGGTACCCCAACCTCGCGCCGTCGGTCGAGACGATGAAGCAGGCGCAGGAAGCGCAGACGCCCGCGCAATGGAACGCCTTCGTGCGCAAGTTCAAGGCGGAGATGGCCGAGTCCGACGCGAGCCGCAGCCTCGACCTGCTGGCCGCGCTCTCGCACGGCACGGCCCTGTCGGTCGGCTGCTATTGCGAAGACGAGTCGCACTGCCACCGCTCCGTGCTGCGCAGCCTGCTGGCCGAGCGCGGTGCGGACATCGCGGACTGAAGGCCGCCGCCGTCAGACCTGCGGCGCGTCCAGGAACACCGGCAGGCTCTCCGCACGCGCGGCGTAGGCCGACAGCACTGGGAAGCCATCCGCCGCGATGACATCAGGCAGCATCAATTGCGTGAAAGACCAGGCCACCGCCGTCGAGACACCGGCCTGCGTCATCGTTTTCTCATCGGCGGGCAGCGGTGACGCCGCCACCTCGCGTTCGAGCGCCGCATAGGCCGCCACGAGCTGGCCGCGCACCCTGTCCACCCAAGGCTGGTGCAGCTTCTCGGCCGGCCGCAGGTTGTGCTCGTAGACGATCTGCACGGTCTTCTCGCAGGCCGCGAGCGCGAGCCCGGTGATGCGCAGGGCGCGCACCCGTTCGGCAAGCGCGGCAGGCATGAGGCTGCGGCCGCTCAGGGCCTCGGCGTAGTCGATGACGAGCGTCGAATCCATCAGCACCGTGCCGTCGTCGCAGACCAGCGTGGGTGCCTTCACCACCGGATTGATCCCGCGAAACTCTTCGAAGGTGCTGAAGACCGAGACCGGCCGGTGTTCGAAAGGCACGCCAAGGAGCCGCAGCGAGATGGCGGCGCGCCGCACGTAGGGTGAGTCGAGCATGCCGACGAGTTGCATGGGTTCTCCTGGAAAAGATGGTCCGCCACGTTACCCGGCACGCTTCTCGCGGCGAAGTGCAATCCATCGAAAATCGCCGCCTCGGACCGATCGATCATCGGCGGCGCAACCTTCCCCGACACGCACATGAACATCGACAAGAAAGACCGGCTGATCCTCGAAGCGCTGCAGGCCGATGCACGGCAGAGCCTGGCCGCGCTGGGCAAGCGCATCGGCCTGTCGCAGCCGGCCATGAGCGAGCGGGTGCGCAAACTGGAGGAAGCGGGCGTGATCGAAGGCTACGGCGCGCGCGTCAACCTGCGCGCGCTGGGCGTGGGCCTGCAGGCCATCATTCGCATCGAGACCACGCATGCGGGCATCGCCCGCTACCTGAAGCTGTTCGAGGCCATGCCCGAAGTGCTGAGCGCCGACCGCGTCACAGGGGAAGACTGCTTCATCGTGCGCTGCGCGATCGCGGAGCCGGCGGACCTGGAGCGCGTGGTCGACGCGCTGGCGGTCGACGGCGCGGTGACCACGTCGCTGGTGCTGTCGAGCCCGGTCAACAAGCACGTCACCGTGCATGCGGCCCGGCCGCCGAAGAAGTAGCCCGTCAGCGCTGCGCCTTGTCCTTCTGGTTCTGCGCCTCGATGCGTTCGCGCGCGGCCTGCCAGTCGGCGTCGCTCCACTGGCGCAGTTCGTAGAAATTGCCGCCGGTGGCCAGGGCGTTGCCGCCGTCCATCATGATGCTCTGGCCGGTGAGCCAGTCGCACTGGCCGGGCGCCATCAGGAAAGAAGCCAGGTTCTGCAGCTCGCTCATGCGTCCGGTGCGCGCCATCGGGTTGGTCTGCTTGCTGCGCGCGCCGGGCTCTTCGCCGGGGTTCAGGCGCTTGCTCATGCCTTCGGTGGGAATCTCGCCGGGGCCGACCGCATTCAGGCGGATGCCGTGCCGCGCCCACTCCACCGCGAGCGACTTGGTCATCACCTCGATGCCGGCCTTGCTCATGGCCGAGGGCACGACGTAAGGACTGCCGTTGTCGACCCAGGTGACGATGATGCTCATCACGCTGCGGAAGGCGTCGCCCTGCTTCCACTCGCCCGCCTTGGCCTGCGCCACCCAGCGCTTGCCCACGGCCTGCGTCACGTAGAAGCTGCCGTGGAACACGATGTTGGCGATGGCGTCGAAGGCGCGCGGCGAGAGGTTCTCGGTCGGCGAGACGAAGTTGCCCGCCGCGTTGTTGACCAGCCCGGTCAGGCCGCCGCTCTGGAACAGGCTCTCGACCATTTCGTCGACCTGCTGCGCGATGCGGATGTCGACGCCGAAGGTGTCGATGCGCCGGCCCGGAAACTGCTGGCGCCATTGCGCGGCCGTTTCCTCGCAGACCGACTGGCGCCGCCCGCAGATGGCGACGTCCGCGCCCAGGCTCAGGAAGCGCTCGGCCATCGCGCGGCCCAGGCCGGTGCCACCGCCGGTCACGAGAATGCGCTGGCCGCTCATCAGGGAAGCTTCAAACATGGTTCGTCTCCTGTCGTTTGCATGTGGTCGGGGCAGCGGCAAGGGAGTTGGCTGCCACCGGCACATGCTACGCGCGGGCCTGCATTCCGGCTTGCGGGAAGTGGCTCCTGTGCACCCCGCGCCCCGGGTGAGAATGTGCGAAACGAGTTTCCTGGAGACAACAGCCGATGCCCGATTCCACAAGCCCCGCCCATGACCACGCCGCACCGCTGGAGGGCGTGCGCGTCCTGAGCCTTGCGCTGAACCTGCCCGGCCCGGCCGCGCTGCTGCGGTGCCGCGGCATGGGCGCCGCCTGCCTCAAGCTGGAGCCGCCCGGCGGCGATCCGATGGCGCTGTACAACCGGCCGGCCTACGCGGCACTGCACGAGGGCGTCGAGATCCGCGCGGTCGATCTGAAGAGCGAAGCCGGGCAGGAACAACTGCATGCCGAGCTCGCGGCGACCGACGTGCTGCTGACCTCGTTCCGCCCGTCCGCATTGGCCAAGCTCGGGCTCGACTGGCCGGCGCTGCATGCGCGCCACCCGAGGCTGTCGCAGGTCGCCATCGTCGGCGCGCCGGGCGAACGCGCCGAGGAGCCGGGCCATGACCTGACCTACCTCGCGGAAAGCGGGCTCGTGACAGGCACCGAGTTGCCGCCCACGCTCTACGCCGACATGGGCGGCGCCCTGCTCGCGAGCGAGGCGGTGCTCAAGGCGATGCTGCTGCGGTCGCGCAAGGCCGGCGGCGTGTACCTCGAAGTCGCCCTGAACGCATCGGCCGACTGGCTGGCCCTGCCCCGCGCCTGGGGCCTGACGCAGCCTTCGGGCGCGGTCGGCGGCGCGCACGCGGGCTACCGCGTCTACCCCTGCGCCGACGGCAGGGTGGCGGTGGCTGCGCTCGAGCCGCATTTCGCGGCCCGGCTCTGCGAGGCCGCGGAGATTGGCTCGCGCGACATGATGGCGCCGGCCACGCACGAGGCGCTGGCCGACTGGCTGGCAACGCGCACCCGCGCCGAACTCGAAGCCATGGCCCGTGAGCGCGACGTGCCGCTGCTCACGCTGGACGGATGATCGGGCCGATTCAGCGCGTCGCCACGCCGTCGCGCTGCCGGTCTTCGCGCTTGAGCGCGAGATACGTGTCGAGGTCGACCTCGTGCAACTGGCGCGGGTACTGCTCGGCCGCGGCGAACCAGCGGCGCTGGCGGCGGTCGGACTGGTCGGAGCCGGGTGCCGCGAGGTAGGCGTCCAGCGTCAGGAAGTAGCGCATCGCGTTGCGTTCCACCAGCCCGCGCAGGCCGCGGATGTAGTCGGGCTGGCCCTCCGGCGTCTTGCCGACCACGGTGAAGCCCACCTTGTCGCTGCCGAAGGTCGCGAGGTAGGCCATGGTGCCCAGCCGGACCATCGCGTTGTGGTCGTAGCTGTAGCTGAAGTGCAGGAAGCTCTTGTGCTCGTCCAGCGCCAGGGCCTCGAGCTTGACGTGGTAGTTGCTCGTGCCCAGCGGCCCGCTCTCGGCCGACAGTTCGACCGACAGATGCTCCGGCGAGGCACCCGCGACGCGGTAGACGAACGGCAGCTCGAAGGCCTGGTCGATCGGCTTGTCGTAGCGCCGCACCACGTAGAGCGTGATCAGGTCGCGTCCTTGCGGCCCGCTGGCCACCGTGCAGCGCCGGTTGTTGATGTGCAGGGTCAGCACCTCGCACCAATGGGCCGATCCCTTGAGCGTGCTGCTGATCTCCTGCAGCGGATGGTCGACCAGGGCATAGACGTCGCCTTGCAGGCCGTCGGCCGTCTCCAAGGAGTCGATCTGCACTGGACGCCCGAAGCTGCTGTGCTCGAGCCTGTCGCTCAGGCGCTGGTGGGTGGCACGCAGCGTCTGGGCGGCTGGCGATTCGGGCGGGGCGGCAAGCCCCGCCGACGAAGCTGCGATCAGCAGCGCGCCCGTGAAGGAGCGCAACCATGGAACCGGCAGGTGGGGCGAACTGCTCATGGGGCCACACCATACAACGGAAGGTCCAGGCGTGCCTTCAGTCGGCCTGCGCGGATCTGCCGCGCCGCACCAGCAGCAACATCGCGCCCGCAAGCAGCACCGCGCCCGCCCACTGGCGCGGCGCCATCGGCTGGGCGAGCAACGCGGCGGCCAGCAGAGCGGCCACCAGCGGCTCGACCAGCGTGCCGATCACCGCCGAGGTCGGCGACAGTCGCCGCGCGCCCCAGGCAAAGGCCAGGTACGCCACCGAGGTCGTCACCACGCCCGTATAGCCCACCGCGAGCCATTGCGCGCCGCCTTCGGGCCAGGTGATGCCGCCGGGCCACGCAACAGCCAGCATGCATGCGGCCGCGGCCGTCATGCCCCAGGCAGATGCCGTGGCGGCCGGCACCCTCGCCGGCATGCGCGCGTTGCCCAGCACCACCATCGCATAGCAAAAGGCCGAGGCCAGAGACCAGGCCACGCCGGCCGCATGCCCCGGCGCGAGCGGCCCCCACCCCGCGGACGGCATCACCAGCAGCAGCACCCCGGCAAGCGCGAGCAGCAGTCCCGCGAGCAGGCGCGCGCCGAAGCGCTCGTAGCCGCGCAGCACCGACACCAGCGCGACGATCACCGGGGCGCAGCAGATCGAGATCACGGTCGGCAACGCGGCACCCAGATGGGAAATACCCGTGAACCAGCAGCTCACGTTGAGCGCCATCGCGGCGCCGGTTGCCAGCAGCTGCAGGCGCTCCAGGCCCGTCAGGTCGGCCCACCGCCCCTGCGCGCTCGCCGGGGTTCGCCAATGCAGCCACCACAGCAGCGGCAGGCCCAGCGCGAAGCGCGCCAGCGACAGGCTCTGCGGCGCGATGCCGCCCTCGATCAGGAATTGCGCAACCAGGGCACCACCGCCCCACAGCGCGCCAGCCAGCAGCACGCCGCCCCAGGCCAGGGCGACAGACATTCTTGCGTTCATTGTTGAAAGTTCTCCATGACGCCCGCCAGAGCCGATCGGCTGCGACCGGAAGCGGGCATGACCGTCCATGCCGCGTCGCGCCCCGAGGCGGACAGCGGCGACCACTTGTGTGCCAGAGCGCTGCGCCGGAAGGCGCGCGCCTCAGCTGCGGGTCGATGGAGGAGGAGAACGGTACAGGGCCATGGCGCGCATCTTAGAACGCACGAACTGGCGCCCGCAAACGCGCTCACGGCCTCCTGGCAGGCGGAATCAAGGACAAATGTCGGGTGTGCAGGAACTCGACGAGTTGAAAGACTCCCGGCACCCATTTCAAAAATATTGTCGAACGCGGGGACGGGAGCGGTAGCCCAGACCCTGCGTTGGAGGACGACGTAGTGCAGGAAATTTTCATGGCCGCTTGGCAAGCCGAGCTGGCAAATTACCCGTTGCTGATTCTTCAGGCAGCGGCTCTCCTCGGAATATTGAGCATCACCCTGCTGCTCTCCCGAACACCCACCGAAAGAGTCGAATCGAGAACGCTTCTGTACGGCTCGGTTTTCGGCATCACCAGCTTCGCCCTGATCGCCCTGTCCTCTCAATTTTTCAACCTGCCCTCAAAGCCCTATCTCTCGTCCGATCTGCTCTTCCTCGGAGGCCTGCTGGGAGGATGGAGAGGAGGAACGATAACGCTGGCCCTGACGATTTCAGCGCGCCTCATATTTGGCGGCTTCAACCAGGTGGAAGCGTTTCTGCTGGATATGTCGATAACCACCGCGGGCGGCATCATCGCGCATTTCGTCTACAGCAAAAAGCCGCTGATGCAATTTGGGTGGAAAGAAGTATTGAAAATATGGAGCGCCCGAATAGCATGCTCCATGTTTTCGAGTGGCGTCATATTCTTATTGAAACTGGTCCCGCCCAAGGTGAGTGCGCATGTCACTGCATTGCAGATAGTCGGATTCAGCACTTCACTTTTCATTTTGGGTTGCGTCATAGCCTTGCTGCGCGTGGACGCACATATCAGGGATTCCTATTTTCAGCGAATGAAAATGTACCGCACGGACCTTCTCAGCGGACTGCCCAATAGAAGAGCATTGAGCGAGTATCTTGAAACAATTCTCCACAAAAACCAGTCGCAGCATGTGCTTCTCACATTCGAGGTCGGAAATCTCAAGGAAATGGTCCGCATTCTGGGGCACGACTGGACGGATAAATTCTGGGGCCGTCTGGCGAGCCAGTTGACGAATCAAGAAACCCTCAAGATGACCTCGAACGAGAAATCGAATTGCTTTCAATTGTCCGACCTGGCATTGGCCTTTGTTGTGCAGGAAACCTGCGTCGCCCAGATAGAAAATTGCCAGCTCGTGCCTCGTCTGTACGCCGACGTCATGGAGCACCTGCAAGTTGCCGGGGGCCCTTACTCCAATGTGCAACTGCGTTGCGGCGTTACGAATGTGCGAACGGCAGATGACGCAAACGCCTCATCCGTTCTGAGAAACATCAGCCTGGCGCTCCAGAGCAGCAATCAACAGATCAGGTATTTTCACGATTCTTTTTCTGCCCAGGCTGACAAGGACGCAAAAGTCCACGAGTTGATCATTGGCTGGATTCGCAATATCAATCCGCCATTGAACTACCAGCCGAAGTTCAACCTGGAGACCCGGGTGATCTGCGGTGCCGAGGCGCTGCTGAGAGCGCACTCCGCGGAAGGCCTGCCCCTGTCCCCGCTTTACGTGCTGGATGTTGCAACCCGCTACCAGCTGCTGCTGAAACTCGAGTGGTGTACCGTCGAAATGGTGATTCGGGAACTGGCCCAGTGCATGGCCAAGGGTTTTCACACCCCGTTGTCGGTCAACATATCCGCGGCATCCATCACGGTACCGGACTTCGGCGAGCGAATTCTGGATCGCCTGGATCGCTACCGTGTGCCCTCCGAAATGCTATCGATTGAAATCATCGAATCCGGGCAGGTACCGGACATCGACACCGTGAAGGAGAACATCCATAAATTGAATTCGGCGGGTGTCGGGTTATCTCTCGATGATTTCGGCGCTGGATATTCCACGCTGACCACCCTGGCCAAGATCCCCTTCGACGAAGTGAAGATCGACTATGCAATGGTCTCGATGATCGAACAACCGCGCATGAACAAGGCAATCGGCCTGGCCCTGGAAAGTGCGACGAGATACGGCGCCAGGCTTGTCGCAGAGGGAGTCGAAACCGAAACCCAGCTGGAAATACTCGTCAAAATGGGCATCAAATTCGGCCAGGGCTACCTTTTTTCCAAGGCAGTGCCCATGAATGACCTGATCGAACTGTCAAAATTGGAAAAACATGTGCAATAGCATGCGCCGATAGCCTTGCGATTGCGCAGATCATGAAAAACGAAGACACACGAGTGAATGAATTCCGATTGCTTATCAAGCCTCTGTCGCTCGGAATGCAATTGGGCGGCATGGTTCTGGTTGCAATGGTATGGATTCTTGCGGATGAATCCTATCAATACGACCATCGATGGATAATTTTGCTTGCGGCCCTTACCGTCACCTCGGTTTTTGCAAGCTGGAAAATAGCATTTTTCTCATTTTTTTCCATCACGACCGTCTGGCTGCTATGCATTGCGCTCACGCTGCTGGCCGAACCCAGCATCAATAGAAATCACTGGATGGCGGTGCTGAGCATCGGCGTATCTCTGGCGGTAGCGCCCGTCTTTTCCCGGACCAGCGAATACATCATCGTGTCCATCGGCATTTGGCTCATTTTCGGCAAAGGGTCGCTGATAAATGCGCCATTCGGCGGAGATGTGAAATGGGCATGGCTTTCAATGTCAGCCGCGATCATGGTCGGCGTGTTCTTGAACGCACTCTTCGCCCGAATCCATCGCCAAAGCATTGTGCTTCGCGACAAGCTCGTGGATCTGGCCTTCACCGATGCGCTGACCGGCATCGGCAATCGCAGGAAGTTCCTGAGCGATGTCGATGAAGCCCAGAAGTCAAGCGATGCGAGTTCCGCTTGCCTGCTCATGCTCGACATCGACAACTTCAAGCGCATCAATGACGATTTCGGCCATCCGATGGGCGACGAAGTCCTTCGGCAGGTAGCTCAAGCCATCCGCCGATCCGTCGCGGATGAGCCATGCGGGCGGCTGGGGGGCGAGGAGTTCGGAATCTTCCTTACCCAGGGAGGCGAAGAGCGGGCGGCCACGGTGGCCACCCAGATCCTGGCCCGGATACGCGAACTGGACGTGCTCGACCGAAAAATCACCGCCAGCGTCGGCATTTCAAGAATGAGCGATGAGCAGTCGTTTTCCGAATTGATGAGAGCTGCCGACGAAGCGCTCTACGTCGCCAAAAGCCGCGGCAAGGATTGCTTCGCGGTCTTCTGACGCGATGCGGCTCGCGCGGCTCAGCGCGGCTTGCGGATGTTGCCGCGCACCGGACCGCCCGATGGCTTGCGCGAGCTCGAACCCGAGCCGTTGTCGCGCGGCGGCAGGCCGGTGTGCTGCGTGAGGATGCGGCCCTTCGAAGGCTTCACCGGTGCCAGCTTGACCGGTGCGGCCTTGGCGGTGGCCGGCGCAGCGGTCGAATTCTTGCGCCGCGCGCTCGTGTATCCGCCGTCGGTCAGCGGCTGCCAGGTCGGAATGAGGTGGTGCTTGCCGTTGCCGATCAGGTCGGCACGGCCCATGCTCTTGAGCGCCTCGCGCAGCAGCGGCCAGTTGTTGGCGTCGTGGTAGCGCAGGAAGGCCTTGTGCAGGCGGCGGCGCTTGTCGCCACGCACGATGTCCACCGTCTCGCTCTCGCGCGTGATCTTGCGCAGCGGGTTCTTGTTGGTGTGGTACATCGTCGTCGCGGTGGCCATGGGCGACGGGTAGAAGGTCTGCACCTGGTCGGCGCGAAAGCCGTTCTTCTTGAGCCAGATGGCGAGGTTCATCATGTCCTCGTCGCTGGTGCCCGGATGCGCGGCAATGAAGTACGGAATGAGGTACTGCTTCTTGCCCGCCTCGGCCGAGTATTTCTCGAACATCTGCTTGAACTTGTCGTAGCTGCCGATGCCGGGCTTCATCATCTTGGTGAGCGGGCCCTGCTCGGTGTGCTCGGGCGCGATCTTCAGGTAGCCGCCCACGTGGTGCTGGACCAGTTCCTTCACGTACTCGGGCGACTGCACAGCCAGGTCGTAGCGCAGGCCCGAGCCGATGAGGATCTTCTTGATGCCCTTCAACGCACGCGCCCGGCGGTAGATCTTGATCAGCGGGTCGTGGTTGGTGTTGAGGTTCGGGCAGATGCCCGGGTACACGCAGCTCGGCTTGCGGCAGGCCGATTCGATTTCGGGCGACTTGCAGCCGATGCGGTACATGTTGGCCGTGGGGCCGCCGAGGTCGGAGATAGTGCCGGTGAAGCCCTTGACCGAATCGCGGATGGCCTCGACCTCCTTGATGATCGAGTCTTCGGAGCGGCTCTGGATGATGCGGCCCTCGTGCTCGGTGATCGAGCAGAAGGTGCAGCCGCCGAAGCAGCCGCGCATGATGTTCACGCTGAAGCGGATCATTTCCCACGCGGGGATCTTGGTGGCGCCGTCGTGGCTGCCGTTCTCGTCGGCGTAGCGCGGATGGGGGCTGCGGGCGTACGGCAGGTCGAACACGTAGTCCATCTCGGCCGTGGTGAGCGGAATGGGCGGCGGGTTGATCCACACGTCGCGCGCCGTGGCGCCTTCGCCGTGCGCCTGCACCAGCGCGCGGGCGTTACCGGGGTTGGTCTCCAGATGCAGCACGCGGTTGGCGTGCGCGTAGAGCACCGGGTCGCTGCGCACCTGCTCGTAAGCCGGCAGGCGGATCACGGAACGGTCGCGCGGCGGTACGCTGATCTTGCCGCGCGGCTGCAGCGCTGGGTTCGGCACGAAGTTCAGCGGCTTGATGGCGGGGTTGACCACCGAGGCGCCTGCCGGGCCGGCGGCTTCCGCGGCCTTGGCGACGGCCTGCGCCTCGTCTTCCTTGGCGCAGGTGGCGCCGTTGGCCTTGGCCTGGTCGGACACCATCAGATACGGATTGACGTGCGCCTCGACGCGGCCTGGTTCATCCACGCTGGTGGAGTTGATCTCGAACCAGCCGTCGGGGGTTTCGCGCCGCACGAAGGCGGTGCCGCGCACGTCGGTGATCTGCTGCACCGGCTCCTTGGCGGCCAGGCGGTGCGCGATCTCGACGATGGCGCGCTCGGCGTTGCCGTACAGCAGCAGGTCGCACTTGGCGTCGACCACGATGGAGCGGCGCACCTTGTCCGACCAGTAGTCGTAGTGGGCAATGCGGCGCAGGCTGCCTTCGATGCCGCCGAGGATGATCGGCACGTCGTTCCAGGCTTCCTTGCAGCGCTGCGAATACACGATGGCCGCGCGGTCGGGGCGCGAGCCGCCGACGTCGCCGGGGGTGTAGGCATCGTCGCTGCGGATCTTGCGATCGGCCGTGTAGCGGTTGATCATCGAATCCATGTTGCCGGCGGTCACGCCGAAGAACAGGTTCGGCTTGCCCAGCACCTTGAAGGGCTCGGCGCTCTGCCAGTCGGGCTGCGCGATGATGCCCACGCGGAAGCCCTGCGCCTCGAGCATGCGGCCGATCACCGACATGCCGAAGCTGGGATGGTCGACATAGGCGTCGCCCGTGACCACGATGATGTCGCAGCTGTCCCAGCCGAGCGCTTCCATTTCCTTGCGCGAGGTCGGCAGGAACTTGGCCGTGCCGAAACGGGCCGCCCAGTACTTGCGGTAGCTGGTCAGCGGCTTGGCGGCGCGCGCGAAAAAGGAGACGTCGACGGGGGCGTTCATCGGTGGGGGCAGTCGGCGCCTTGGGCGCGCCGTTGTGGGCAACCCTCGATTTTAGGGTTTTCCACCTCCCCTGTCGCTCTAAACATCCTGTGACCATGCCGTCGGCAGGACTTCGATTGGTTGCCAAAGTCAATCAATCAAATGACAATGGCAAGCATGTCCACGACTTCAACTCCCGTCGATCCCGCCGCCGTCAAGGCGATCCGGCAGTTCAACCGCTTCTATACGCGCCGCATCGGCGCACTCGATCCGTACCTCGGCAGCCCCATGTCGCTGACCGACGTGCGCGTGCTGTACGAGCTGGCCCACCGCGAAACCGCGGTCGCCAGCGAGATCGGGCGCGACCTCGGGCTCGATGCGGGCTACATGAGCCGCATCCTGCGCCGCTTCGAATCCGAAGGCTGGCTCACCCGGGAGCCCCATCCGCGCGATGCGCGCCAGAGCGTGCTGCACCTGACCGAAGCCGGCCACGCCGCATTTGCGCCGTTGCAACAGAAGTCGCGCGAGGAAGCCGCCGCGCTGCTCGATCCGCTCGCGCCGTCGCAGCGCCAGCAATTGGTTCAGGCCATGGGCACGATGCAGTCCCTCCTCGACCCCGATGCCGCGCCGCCCAAGCCCCAGGCCGCCATCCTTCGCGACCCGGCGCCCGGCGACATCGGCTGGGTGGTACAGCAGCACGGCGAGATCTACGCGCGCGAATACGGCTGGAACAGCAAGTTCGAGGCGCTCGTGGCCGGCATCGCGAGCGAGTTCCTGCTGAAGTTCCAACCCGAATGGGAGCGCTGCTGGATCGCCGAACTCAACGGCGAGCGCGTGGGCGCGATCTTCGTGGTGCGCAAGTCGGCCACGGTGGCGCAACTGCGCATGCTGATCCTGACGCCCGGTGCGCGCGGCCTCGGGCTCGGCGGCAAGCTGGTCGACGAGTGCATCGCCTTCGCGCGGCTCAAGGGCTACAAAAAGATGGTGCTGTGGACCAACAGCTGCCTGGCGGCTGCTCGCGGCATCTACGCCAAGCGCGGGTTCCAGCTCACGCAGTCGGAGCCGCACGAGGGCTACGGCTCGCCGCAGGTGGGCGAGACCTGGGAGCTGAAGCTGTAGTTGGTTGGTCTTGCTCCTTCCCCCGCCGGGGGAGGGAGAAACTCACTGCATGAACCAGCCGTGGCTCACGACCAGCGACTGGCCCGTCAGCGCATTCGTCGGGAACCCCGCGAACAGCAGCGCCACGCGCGCCACGTCTTCCGTGGTCGTGAATTCGCCATCGACCGTTTCCTTGAGCATCACGTTCTTGACGACTTCCTCTTCGCTGATGCCCAGCGTCTTGGCCTGTTCGGGAATCTGCTTCTCGACCAGCGGCGTGCGCACGAAGCCCGGGCAGATCACGTTGGCGCGCACGCCGTGCTTGGCCCCCTCCTTGGCGACCGTCTTGGCCAGGCCGATGAGGCCGTGCTTGGCGGTGACGTAAGGCGCCTTCAGCAGCGAAGCTTCCTTCGAGTGCACCGAGCCCATGTAGATCACGCTGCCGCCACGGCCTTGCGCGTACATGTGCTTCAGGCAGGCCTTGGTGGTGAGGAACGCGCCGTCCAGGTGGATGGCGAGCATCTTCTTCCAGTCGGCAAAGCTGAACTCTTCCACCGGATGCACGATCTGGATGCCGGCGTTGCTGATGAGGATGTCGATGCCGCCGAAGGCCTTCGCGCCCTCTTCCACCGAGGCATTCACCTGGTCTTCGTTGGTCACGTCGACCGCCACGCCGATGGCCTGCGCGCCGGAGGCCTTGAGCTCGGCCGCGGTGGCGTCGGCAGCCTGCTTGTTGAGGTCGGCAATGATGATCTTCGCGCCTTCCTGGGCGAACAAGATGGCGATTTCCTTGCCGATGCCGCTGGCCGAGCCGGTGATGTAGGCGACCTTGTCCTTGAGTTGCATGGTGAGCGTTCCTTGAGAGAGTTGGGTTGGAAGATGAGTGCGGAAATCAGGCGAGGTAATCATGCTCGACCGTGCCCAGCGCGAGCGTCATGTCGGCGATGTAGTGCACGGCCGACTCGACCTTCAACACCGGCAGGTCGGCCACCGGCGCCAGCGCATGCGGATGCAGCTCGAGCGACGCGGGGCCGCCCCAGGCACCGTGCAGCGTCACGTCGACCATGTGGTAGCGCACCAGCTCGCAGATGCGCGCCGTGCCGTCCACATGCGGAATGATCTTGAGCAGGAAGTTGGGCTGCGCGATGCCCGCGAGGATGGGCTCCGGGTCGAGCGCGCGGTGCTTGAAGCCCATGGTGGCCTTGGCCACGCGCACCTTGCCGTAGTCGAGCGTGCCGACGACCACGTCGGTCTCATAGTCGAGCACCGGCGACGCGAGCTTCTTGGGAAAGCCCCAGAGCTCGCGGCCGCCGGCAATGGGCGGATGGTCGTTGAGGTACATGGCGTGCACGTACGCGCCCTTCTCCACGCCCTTGGCGGTGCGCAGTTGCACCGGAATGACCTGGCCCGATTCGGTGTAGTCGCCGAAGCCGGTGGAGTCGGGCATGCGGATGAACTCGTACTTGACCAGCGGCTCGACCACCTCCAGCGGCTCCGGCACAACGGCGCGCAGGGCGTCCATGTCGGTGCGGTAGGTGACGATGAGAAATTCACGCCGCACGAAGCGATAGGGTCCGGGCGGAAAGGCGGGGCTCGTCAGCGGCATCGCGAATGCCGTTCGTCGCACGTCTTCAATGTTCACGAACATTTCCTCCTGTTGAAGTGACGGGCCCAGTCTGGCGCTGGTTTCTTAGTCGAGGCTGAACTCTCCGGATACGCCGTTCATCGTGCAAGGCCGGGCCGCTTCACGCGCCCCGAGCCGTGCTCGCCGAGGTCGAAAGTGGTCACGCCGTTGACGGTGGCGTCGGCGCGCAGCAGTTCGGGGTGCGCGAGCGTGCTGCGCATGTCGCGCACGCCGGACTCCCAATGCTCCTCGACGGCGGCGCGCGAGAACTCGTAGTCTTTCGATTCGAGCTCGTAGGGCTTGTCGCGGTAGATCAGATGGAAGATGTCGATCGGCTCGTGCGTCAGCTGCGACTGCACCGCCAGCACGCTCGGGTCGTTGCGCAGGCTGGCGGGCAGCTTGGTGATGAGGTCGGCAATGGCCTGCTGCAGGTTCATGTTGGCCGCCAGCGCGTCCGTGTTCATGCGGGTGCGGCTCGAGTAGGTGATGTCCTTCTGGCGCTCCAGCACGCCGGCCATGGTGCGGGGCATTTCACCGCGCGCGTTGAACAGGTCGACCTGCAGCACCACCAGCGGCTCGGTGCGCGGATGCAGGTCCAGCACGTACTGCAGCGGCGTGTTCGACACGATGCCGCCGTCCCAGTAGTCGTCGCCGTCGATGCTCACCGGCGCGAAGCCGGGCGGCAATGCGCCGCTGGCCATGATGTGCTCCGGCCCGATGGACTGGCGCGTGTTGTCGAAGTACACCGAGTTGCCGGTGCGCACGTTGACAGCGCCCACGCTGAAGCGCGCCTCGCAGGCATTGATGCGGTCGAAATCGACGAGGCGCTCCAGCGTGGACTTCAGCGGCGAGGTGTCGTAGTAGCTGAGCAGCGGCGCCGCCCCGCCCATCAGCAGGGCTGGCGAGTAGCGCGGCTCGAAGAAGCCCGGAATGCCCACCAGCGAAGCCATGGTGGCGCTGTACTGGTTCTGAGCTGCCCGGTCGCCCAGCCACGAAGGCAGGCGCTGCGAAGCTCCGGAAGACACGAGGTGCCAGAACTCGCGCAGCCGGTCGACACGCTTTTCCGGGGCATTGCCTGCGATCAGCGCCGCGTTGATGGCGCCGATGGAAACGCCGGCGATCCAGTGCGGCTCGAGTTCGGTCTCGCTGAGCGCGGCGAACACGCCGGCCTGGTAGGCGCCGAGCGCGCCCCCACCCTGCAGCACCAGCGCCTTGCGGGCGGTGCGCATGTCTTCGCGGCGCGAAGCAAAAGGGTTCAGGGGCTGGGAGGACTGAGAGGACTGAAAGGAGGCGCCACGGGTTTTTTTCTTGGGTGGTGTCGTCGTCATGCGTTCATTTGACCCCAGCTCCACGACACCAACCTGACCAGGGGTCTTGCCCCTGGCGAAATCACATCTTCGGCAGCATCTGCCCGCGAATCTCGCCGCCGGGGTTGGCCGCGGTGTGCACGTTGGCGTACCACTTGCCAGCACTCAGGTCGGCGGCCTGGGCCGGAGTGAGCGTGGCCTGGCCTTCGATCGGGCTCGCCGGATTGGCAAAGGGCAGCACCACGCCGGCGTTGGCACCCGCGGCGGCGGGGCCGTGGAAGTGCGCCATGGTGGCGGGGCCGCTCAGGCCGGTGTAGGTGATCTTGTACTTGAGCACGTTGGTGTCGCGGTCGAGCCAGGCCTCGGCCATGCCGCTGCCGCGCGTCATGTTGGGCGGGACTTCGCTGGCCGCATTCATCGCGCCGCTGAAGCTCGCGACGTTCGACTTCGACATCATTCCGCAGCCGACCAGCGCGGCACTGGCCACGCCTGTAATGAGGGCTGCGCGCAAAAAGGTGCCATATTTGGTCATGAGCTTTATCTCCTGGGTTGTGTAAGCGACCACAGCATAGGCAGCACGGCGGCACTTGTCTTGTCGGCCATCGCCCCGACTTCCCCCGGCACCAGGCGCCCGGAAAGCGGCCTGAAAGACAATCCGGCGATGAGTTCTCCGACCCCCACCCCGCTTCCCACGGCCCGAGAAGTGGCCGACTTCTGGCGCGACGCCGGCCCTGAACGCTGGTTTGCCAAGAACGACGAATTCGACGCCGCCTTCATCGCCCGCTTTGCCGACGCCCACCAGGCCGCGGCCCGCGGCGAACTCGATGATTGGGCGCAGGACGCCCAAGGCGCGCTGGCCCTGCTGGTGCTGCTCGACCAGTTCCCCCGCAACGCCTGGCGCAACAACCCGCACATGCTCGCCACCGACGGCAGGGCCCTGGCAGTGGCAAAGCAAGCGGTGGCCGCCGGGCTCGACCAGCAGGTTGCCGCCGAACTGCGGCCTTTTTTCTACCTGCCGTTCATGCACTCCGAGGTGCTGGCCGAGCAGCAGCGCTCGGTCGAACTCAATGCCGCGCTGGACGCCAACACGCAGCGCTTTGCCGTGCTGCACCGCGACATCGTCGCGCGCTTCGGCCGCTTTCCGCACCGCAACAGGATGCTGGGGCGTGAATCGACTGCGCAGGAGCAGGAGTTCCTGGACCAGGGCGGCTTCGCGGGCTGACCCGCTCAGTTGTCGTTCTGCGCCAGCGGCACGTCGCGTGTCGGCGAGGGATTGAGTTCCGTCGCGCCCTTCTTGTCCTTCATCGATCCGTAGGTGCGCGCATAGACCCATGTGAACTCGGCGCCCAGCAGGAAGATCTGCGCCGAGTAATACACCCATACCAGCACCACCACCAGCGAACCCGCCGCGCCATAGCCCGAGGCCACGCTGCTCTTGCCGATGTACAGCCCGATCAGATGCTTGCCCACGGTGAAGAGCAGCGCGGTGACCGCCGCGCCCACCCACACGTCGCGCCACTGCACCT
Source organism: Variovorax sp. PMC12 (assembly GCF_003019815.1). Lineage (NCBI taxonomy): Bacteria > Pseudomonadati > Pseudomonadota > Betaproteobacteria > Burkholderiales > Comamonadaceae > Variovorax > Variovorax sp. PMC12. The sequence continues at coordinate 703,897 of NZ_CP027773.1, read as the reverse complement.
TGGCGCGCGGCATGATCTTGTAGATCATCGCGAAGATCACCGTCACCATCGCGAAGCTGAAGACGAAGTTGACCACCTGCGCGGTGGTCTCCCAGGCGCCGAACATCGGCGACCACCACTTGCCCAGCGCCGCCAGCGCCGCGCTGGCCACCAGCGACACCATCAGCAGGAAGCCGATGCCCATGATCATGCTGAACGACAGCAGCCGCACGCGCAGCATGTTGAACAGGCCGCTGTTCTTGACGCGGGCCGGCGCGCGCCAGATGCGGTCGAGCGCGTCCTGCAGTTCGCCGAACACGGTGGTCGCGCCGACCACCAGCAGCCCGATGCCGATGACCGTGGCCACGACGCCCTCGGTGGGCTTGTTGACGGCCTTCAGCATGCCCTGGACCGCCGCCGCGCCCTGCTCGCCCATCAGCCCCGAGAGCTGCGCGAAGATCTCCCCGCGCGCCGCCTCCTGGCCGAAGACCAGCCCGGCCACGGCGATCACGATCAGCAGCAGAGGCGCGATCGAGAACACGGTGTAGTAGGCCAGCGCGGCCCCCATGCTCGGCGCGTAGTCGTTCGACCAGGAGTTGAAGGCCTTCTTGCAAAGGTCGAAGAGCGCGCGTAGTTGCATGAGCATGGTTGTAGTTTCCCTGTGGAGGCGTCCGGGATCTTGTCAGTACGATGCCCGGCGCGTTGAAAGCCTGACTACGATAATCGCTCCACATGCACCCGTCTCCACCAGCCCAGCCGCAGTCGCCGCGCGACCTGTTCTTTTCGTTCACCTGGCTGGCGCTGCAAGGCTTCGGCGGCGTGCTGGCCATCGTGCAGCGCGAGATGGTCGAGAAAAAGAAATGGCTCACGCCCGAGCAGTTCCTCGAGGACTGGGCCGTCGCCCAGGTGATGCCCGGCCCCAACGTGATCAACCTCGCCCTGATGATCGGCGACCGCTACTTCGGGCTGCGCGGCGCCCTGGCGGCGGTGGCGGGCATGCTGGCCATTCCGCTCGTCGTCATCCTCGCGCTGGCCGTGCTCTATGCCCACTACGCCGGCAACCCGCAGGTGGCGGCCGCGCTGCGGGGCATGGGCGCGGTGTCGGGCGGGCTGATCGCGGCCACCGGCATCAAGCTGGTGCCGCAGTTGCGCAAGCACCCGCTGGGCTTTGCCACCTGCCTGGGATTCATGGCGCTGGTGTTCTGCGCCATCGCGCTGTTCAAGATTCCGCTCGGCTGGGTGCTGCTGGTGCTCGGCGGCGTGGCCTGCGTGTGGACCTGGAAGAAGATACCGGCATGACCATCGCGATGCACTGGCACGACTGGCTGGCCCTCTTCGGGCAGTACATGCTGCTTTCGCTGCTGTCGATCAGCGGCGCGATCACCACGGTGCCCGACATGCACCGCTACCTGGTGGCGCAGCACGGCTGGCTCACCGACGCGCAATTCAGCTCCTCCGTGGCCATCGCGCAGGCAGCGCCGGGGCCCAACGTGCTGTTCGTGGCGCTGATGGGCTGGAACGTCGGGCTCAACGCGGGCGGCGGCATCGGCGGCGGGCCGGGGGCGTGGCTGCTGGGCTTCTTCGGGCTGCTCGTCACCATGGTCGGCATCATGCTGCCGAGCACCACCCTCACCTACTTCGCCACGCGCTGGGGCCACCGCAACCGCACCCGCCGCGAGGTGCGTGCCTTCAAGCAGGGCATGGCGCCCGTGGTGGTGGGACTGCTGATCGCCACCGGCTGGGTGCTGGCGGCGGGAAACCATGCCGGCAATGCGCCCGCCTGGCACCTGTGGCTGCTGACCGGCGCGGCCGCGCTTATCGTCTGGCGCACGCGCATCCATCTGCTGTGGCTGCTCGGTGCCGGTGCGGTGCTGGGCGCCATCGGCTTCGTCTGACCATTTATTTCCTCAACGCTTTTCTTCGGGAACACCAACTCATGTCGCAACTTCGCCCGCTCGGCCGCTCCGGCCTCCTGGTTTCGCCGCTCGCCTTCGGGGGCAACGTGTTCGGCTGGACCGTCGACGAGGCTGCCTCGTTCAAGCTGCTCGACGCGTGGCTCGACGCCGGCTTCAACTTCGTCGACACCGCCGACGTGTACTCGGCCTGGGTGCCGGGCCACACGGGCGGCGAGTCCGAGACCATCATCGGCAAGTGGCTCAAGCAAAGCGGCAAGCGCAACCGCGTGGTGCTGGCCACCAAGGTCGGCAAGCCGATGGGCGAAGGCAAGGTGGGCCTGTCGCCCAAGTACATCCGCGAGGCGGTCGAGGCTTCGCTCAGGCGCCTGCAGACGGACCACATCGACCTCTACCAGTCGCATGACGACGACGCCAACACGCCGCTCGAGGAGTCGCTGCGCGCCTTCGACCAGCTGATCCAGGAAGGCAAGGTTCGCGCGATCGGCGCGTCGAACTACACGGCGCCGCGGCTGGCCGAAGCGCTGGACGTGTCCGAGAAGCTCGGCATCGCCCGCTACGAGAGCCTGCAGCCGCTCTACAACCTCTACGACCGCGCGGTGTTCGAGGACGCGCTGGAGCCGCTGTGCCTGAAGCGCGAGGTGGGCGTGATCAACTTCTACGCGCTGGCCGCCGGCTTCCTCACGGGCAAGTACCGCACGGAGGCCGACGCGAGCAAGAGCGCCCGCGGCGCCAACACCACCAAGAAGTACCTCAACGAACGCGGCCTGCGCATCCTCGACGCGCTCGACAAGGTGGCCCAGCAGTACAACGCCAAGCCCGGCCAGGTGGCCATCGCCTGGCAGATCGCGCGCCCCGGCGTGACGGCGCCGATCGCCAGCGCGACGTCGATCGCGCAGCTCGAGGAACTCGTGGTCGCGACGCAGCTGAAGCTGGACGCGGGCACCATCGAGATGCTCGACCGCGCCAGCGCCGAAACCGCCGCGGCCTGAGGAAGGAGCGAGTGATGAGCGTGTTCGATTTCAACGATATCTCCGCCCCTTCGCTCGAGCACTTCGCCGACCTGCGCGTCGAGGTGGGCACGCCGCAGGTGCTGGGCGGCACCCCGCGCGGCATGCGCCGCGTGGTGCCCATCACGGGCGGCGAGGCCACCGGGCACGGCTGGCGGGCGCGCGTTCTGCCGGGCGGCTGCGACTTCCAGTTGATCGTGAGCGAAACGCTCTCCGAGCTCGATGCGCGCTACGCCCTGGAGACCGACTCAGGCGACCTGATCTACGTGCAGAACCAGGCCATGCGCTCGGCCACGCCCGAGGTCATGGCCCGGCTGCTGCGAGGCGACCCCGTCGACCCGACGCAGGTGTACTTCCGCTGCAACCCGCGCTTCGAAACCACTTCGCCGTCGCTGAAGTGGATCAGCGAACGCATGTTCACCGGCGCCGGCATGCGCAAGCCGTCCGAGGTGGTGATGCGTTTCTACACGCTGGTCTAGCGGGCGCTCAGCCGTCGACCGGGTTCAGCGGCGTCGCCAGGATCCGCTGGTAGAAGGCCACGTCGAGCCAGCGGCCGAACTTGAAGCCGGCCTGGCGCACGGTGCCGGAATGCTCGAAGCCCAGCCGCTCGTGCAGCGCGATGCTGCCGGCGTTGGCGGCATCGATGGCGCCGACCATCACGTGCACGTCGCGCGCAATGGCCTCGGCAATGATCGCCTCCATCAGCGTGCGGCCCAGGCCCGCGCCGCGGTGGGCGCTGTCGACGTACACCGAATGCTCGACCGTGTACTTGTAGGCGGGGAAGGCGCGGAACGCGCCGTAGCTGGCAAAACCCAGCAGCTTGCCCTCGTCGTCCACCGCGCCGATCACCGGAAAGCCGTTCGCACGCTTGGTGGCGAACCAGGCAACCATGTTCTCCGGCGTGCGCGGCTTGTAGTCGTACAGCGCGGTCGAGGTGACGATGGCTTCGTTGAGGATGGCAAGAATCGCCGCGGCGTGCGCTTCTTCGGTGCAGGGGATGAGCCGCATGATGTTCCTTGAGTCGTCCAATATAAGAGAATAATAATCTCATATGGGAAACACTTCATCCACCTCCACCGCCTCTTCTACACAGGGCGCTGCCGATGGCATCGACGCACTCATCGCCTCGCGGCTGCTGGCGCTGCGGCAGGCACGGACGCTCAGCCTTGCCGAACTGGCCGAGTTGTCGGGGGTCAGCAAGGCCATGATCTCGAAGGTGGAGCGTGCCCAGAGCAGCCCCACGGCCGTGCTGCTGGGCAAACTGGCTGCGGGGCTGGGCGTGCCGCTTGCGCAGTTGCTGACAGAAGAAAAGGACAGTCCCCAGCGCCTGCGAACAAGGGCCGAGCAGCACGTGTGGCGAGATCCCGAAGCGGGCTACCTGCGCCGCCAGGTGGCGGAGCGCCACGCGGGCAGCGGTGTCGAACTGGTCGAGGTCGAGCTGCCGCGTTCGGCGCAGGTCAGCTATCCGCGGTGGAGCGGCAAGCCGTATCGACAATGCCTGTGGATGCTCGAAGGCGCGCTCCGCGTGGACTACGGCGACGAGCGTTTCGAGCTTGGGCCGGGCGACTGTCTCGACTTCGGCGTGGACAGGCCGCTGGCGTTCAAGGCGCTGGGTCGCGGAGCCTGCCGCTACCTGCTGGTGGCGAGCCCGTCCTAGCCCATCGGTAGGCTGGCTCCCACATGGACAGGCGGCGCGGGCCGCCTCGAAGCCTCGCGCCGGCCGGGATACTGCAACGCATCTCAGCTTCCGGAGGAACGGCGATGTCCTTTGCGCTTTACATGATCGGTTTCTTGATCTTCCTGGGCGGCCTCGTCTGGGGAGCCACGGTGTTGGGCGTGCCGACGCTCTACATCGGCATCGGTGCGGTGATCCTGCTCGGGATCGGCATCTTCAGCGCGGTCGGCCGCACCCGCGGCAAAGACCCGTCCTGAGTTCACACAGGCTTCACGCCGCACGCACAGCGGCTGGCTAACTTCGCTGCGCACCGCAGACCGCGGTGCGTATCGAACACAGCCAGCCCATGCCATCTTCTTCCTCGAGTTTCTTCGCCCCCCTCGATTCATCCCTGATCACCCCGCCGCATGCGGCGCCGGTTGCATCGCCAAGCAGCGGCGGCGCAGGCATCAAGGTCGATCTTCTCGTGGTGGGTGCCAGCTTTGCCGGGCTGGCCTGCGCCCGTGCCGCGGCCCTCGCCGGACTCAGCGTGATGGTGCTGGAGAAGAAGGCCAGCGCCGGCAGCAAGCTCCACACCACCGGCATCATCGTCAAGGACGCAGTCGACAGCGTGCCATGGCTGGCAGAGGTGCCGCCCGCGCTGGTGCGCCGCATCGACGGCGTGCGGTTGTATGCGCCCAACATGCGCCATGTGGACCTGCACGCGCCGGGCTACTGGTTCTGGGCCACCGACGCCCCCTCGCTGCTCGACTGGATGGTGGACTCGGCGCGGGCCTGCGGTGTCGACGTGCGGCTCGGCACGCTGTTCGAACAGGCGCTGTGGATCAATGGACGCTGGGAGGTGCCGGTCACGCATGGCCCCTGCATCACTGCCACCTACCTCGTAGGCGCGGACGGTCCGCATTCGCGCGTGGCCAAGGCGCTGGGCCTGTCGCGCAACACGCGCTTCCTGTACGGCGTGGAACATGAGTACCGGGGTGCGCGCATGGAGCCCGGCCTGCTGCACTGCTTCATCGACAGCAAGCTGGCGCCCGGGTACATCGGCTGGGCGCTCGACGGTGTCGGCGTGAGCCAGATCGGGCTGGCGCGCCGCGTGGTGCCCGGCGACGCCCAGGCGCTGCGGCTCGATCCGCTGCTGCGCAAGATCGCCTCGGTCGTGTCGCCGGGCGATTCACCGCCCGTCGCGGTGCGCGCCGGAATGATCCCGTGCGGCGGCGTGCTGCCGAGGGTCGCGCGTGAACGGGCGCTGCTGGTGGGCGACGCCGCCGGCATGGTGTCGCCGGTGACCGCGGGCGGCATCCACACCGCGCTGCAGCACGGCGAACGCGCGGGCGAGGCAGTGGCGCGATTCGTGCGAAAAGAAGTCGACGATCCGGCCATCTGGTTCGTGCGCAGCTACCCCAGCTTCCTGCTCAAGCGCACGCTGCGCTGGGCCTTCGACAATTTCCAGAGCGACTGGATGTTCAACCACCTGCTGGGCACGCCGCAGATGCGGCGCGTGGCGGAACTCATCTACTTCCACCGCAAGGGCGGCCCGCCGCCCCAGGCCTAGGCCTAGGCCAGGAAGCGGCGCTCAGGCGCCGCGCTGGCGCATCGCCTCGTAGAGGCACACGCCGCTGGCCACCGAGACGTTCAGGCTCTCCACCGCGCCCGCCATCGGAATGCTCACGAGCTCGTCGCAGGTCTTTCGCGTGAGCTGGCGCATGCCCTCGCCCTCGGCGCCCAGCACCAGCGCCAGCGGGCGCTTGAAGTCGCTCTGGTAGATCGTGCCCGGCGCGTCGTCGCTGGTGCCCACGCACCAGATGCTGCGTTCCTTGAGTTCGTTCAGCGTGCGGGCGAGGTTGGTCACCATGAAGTACGGCACCGTCTCCGCGGCACCGCTCGCCACCTTGGCAACCGTGGCATTGATGCCGGCCGCATGGTCCTTGGGAGCGATCACCGCATGCGCGCCGGCCCCATCGGCCACGCGCAGGCAGGCGCCGAGGTTGTGCGGATCGGTCACGCCGTCGAGCACCAGCAGCAGCGGCACCGTGCCGGCCTCTTCGAGGCCTTCGAGCAACTCATCGAGCGAATGGACCTGGGCCACGGGTTCGACCCGCGCCACCACGCCCTGGTGACCGTGGCTGCCGCTGAGCTTGGACAACCGCAGGCCGTCGGCCTCGACCAGCCGGACGCCGGCTTCTTGCGCACGCGCAATGAACTGTTTCATGCGCGCATCGCGCCGGCTGGCGTCGAACATCACTTCGAGCACCGATTTAGGCGCGGTCTTGATGCGCACGCCCACGGCATGGAAGCCGAAGATCACTTTTGGGGAAGACATCCCGTGATTATCCCTACCCCCAGGCTTGCCCACTTCGTGTGGCCTCCTCCCCCCTGGAAGGGGGCAACACCGGCGGCCCGGCAAAGCCGGTTCCGCGGTGTTCCACGAAGGTGCCTCGCTCCGTCAGGCGAGGGGTAAACCGCTGGTCGCGCGGGTGCGCTCGTCGTGCAGTTGCTGCACCGCCAGCGCATTCGGATGCACCTTCTCGCTGTTGCCCACGGCCTCGAGGAACTGGCAGGCGGCGTGGCCTTCGGCGGCCTTTTCGTAGCGGGCGATCCAGGCGTCGCGCGCGGGCAGCTTGTCGGGCGCCACGGGCCACACGCCGGGCCGGGGCCGCATCGCATCGCCGATGCCGATGCGCCACGGCTTGGCGCTCAGGCGCGCGCGAAAACAGTTCTGGTTGCGGCACATGCGGGCGTACACCTTGTCGACGCCCAGCAGCTGGAAGCAATCGGCCACCGCGTTGTCCGACGGCTTGAAGACATCGTGCATGGCCAGTACCCGAAAGCCCGCGGGCGTGCGGTAGATGCGCAGGTGCCAGTCGGGATGCTGGTGCATGAAGCGTCCGATGCGCTCGGCCGCCTGCTTCTCGGGCGATGGGTTGCCGCTGGGCTCGCCGCGCTTCTTGCGCTGGCCGATGACCCAGGCCACGGCGAACACCACGATGCCCGCGATCAGCCCGCCGAGCCAGGTCTTGGCGGCCCAGCCGCCGACCACACCGGCGATCAGGGCCGGCACCAGCGCAAAGCCGAACACGCTGCCGCGCAGCGGCTCCTCGAAATCGATGTCCACGAACAGCACGTCGGGCGTGTTGAGGCAGCGCGCGCCGTAGCTGTTGCGCGTGACCACGGTGTCGCCCTGCCGCTCGACGATTTCCTCGCGGATCGGCACGCCGTCGGCGCCGTTGTAGGCGCGCTTGAGTTCACGGCGGTCGAGCTGCTCGCCGGCCACGATGCGGTCGAAGGCCTCGCGGGCACGCTGGTCGGCATGCGCCTGCGCTGCCACGGGGCTGTCGTCGGACCAGCCGTGCCGGCGAACGGTGATCTGCTTGCCGGCCACGCGCTCCTGGACGCGGCCCTCGGCCCAGAACTGGGGAACGATCATCGGGTCAGAGCTCTTTTCCGAACAACGCCCAGACCAGCAGCATGGCCAGCACGATGACGGTGACCGGCAGCCAGCTGTAGCTGCCCGCCGGCACGCGGCCCGGCTCGTCGACCACCGGGCGGCGAGGTATTTCCGACGCCAGGTGGCCGAAGGCGCCGACCGGCGGGTTTTCGTGGTTCTCGACCAGCCGCTTGGCGGCCGCGAGGCTCAGGCCGGTGGCGTCGCGTGTGAGCCGCACGGCCTCGACCTTGTTGCCTTGCGCCAGCGCGGTCAGTGCCGTGGACGGCATCGACGCGAAGCCGCGGTCCTGCGCGGAGACGTCGGGCGAAGCGCGGCCCGGGTCCCCCATCCATGCGGCATAGCGCTCGACGGCGTCCTTGGCCGAACGGAGATCCATGCCGGTGCTGTCACGCACGATCTTGATGGCCTCGATCAGCCTGCCACGCCGCAGCGCCGCGATGGCGTCCGGTGGTAGGTCGTCCATGGGGGATGTTGCTCCTGTATTTGCTATCCGTTTGATAGCTTACCGCGCTTGTCAGCCGGGCGCTACGGCAGCTTTTTCATTACCTGCCACCCTTCCGGCCTCGATCGTGATGCGCCGTTCGCACCGATCGGCGATGCCGCGGTCGTGCGTGACGAGCACGAGCGTGGTGCCCAGTTCGCGGTTGAGGTCGAACATGAGCTTCATGACCTGCTCGCCGGTGGCGAAGTCCAGGCTGCCGGTGGGCTCGTCGGCCAGCAGCAGCGAAGGCTGAACGACGAAGGCCCGCGCCAGCGCCACGCGCTGCTGCTCCCCGCCCGAGAGCACCTTCGGGTAGTGCCCGAGCCGCTGGCCCAGCCCGACGCGGCCGAGCATTTCGGTGGCCGCCTTGCGGGCGTCCTTGCGGTTGGCAAGCTCCAGCGGGAGCATGACGTTCTCGAGCGCGCTGAGGTTGCCCAGCAGCTGGAAGCTCTGGAACACGAAGCCCACGCGCTTCGCGCGCACGGCGGCGCGCTCGTCCTCGTCGATGGCGAACAGATCGTCGCCCGCGAGCCTGACGGTGCCGCGCGTGGGCGTGTCCAGCCCCGCGATGATCGACAGCAAGGTGCTCTTGCCCGAACCCGAGGCGCCGACGATGGCCGCGGTCTCCCGCGCGCCGAGGGTGAAATGGATGTCCTGCAGAATGTCCAGCGTGCCGGCCGAGTCGGTCACGGACTTGAAGACATGCTCGACGGCGACAATGGCATCAGACGGGGGTTGGGACATGGAAAGGCTTTGGTTTTGAATCGACGTGACTTTATCTTGACCACCGCCGCGCTCGGCAGCGCGGGGACTTGGACGACCGCGGCGAATGCCCAGGCTCCAGCCTCCACGGCTGGCAAGCCGGTGATCCTGGTGCTGGGCGATTCGCTGAGCGCAGAGTACGGGCTCAAGCGCGGCGAAGGCTGGGTACCCTTGCTGGAGAAAAGGCTTGCGCAGCAGAAGATCGCGGCGACCGTGGTCAACGCCAGCATCAGCGGCGACACCAGCTCCGGTGGACGCGCCCGCTTTCCTTCGCTGCTCGCGCAGCACAAGCCCAGCCTCGTTGTGCTGGAGCTCGGCGCCAACGACGCCCTGCGCGGCCTGCCGCTGGCCGACACCGAAAGCAACCTGCTGCAGATCACCAAGGCCGCGCAGGCGGCAGGCGCGAAGGTGCTGATCGTCGGCATCCAGGTGCCGCCCAACTACGGCGGCGACTACACGCGGCGCTTCGAGGCGGTGTTCTCGAAGGTGGCCGGCGCCACCCGGTCGGCGCTCGTGCCCTTCCTGCTCAAGGGCGTGGCGGACGCACCGAACGCGCTCTCGCTGTTCCAGGCCGACCGCATCCATCCGACGGCGGCGGCGCAGCCGCAGTTGCTCGACAACGTCTGGCCCGAACTGCGCAAGCTGCTGCCCAAATGAAAAAACCGCCACCGGCGCAAGCCTGTGGCGGTTTTCATGGAGGGAAGCCAGAAACGGATCAACCGTTCTTGGTGGGCAACTCGGGCACCGTGGGGGGATCGCGTTCGAGCGAAGCCACGTCGGTTTCCGGGTCTCCGGGAGCCAGTCCGTCGCTGCTCGGGCTGAGTTTGCGATTCGCCTTTTCCCGGAGCTTTTCTTCCTTTTTCTTCTTCTTGGCCAGCTCTTTCTGGCGCTTCTCGTAGCCGTAATTTGGTGTTGCCACTGCTTCTCCTTGGGCGAGGCAGTCAGGGTGACTGCGCGTGGCCTACTGTAAGCGATAACGGTGCAGTCTCAAGAGCCCCCGCGGCGGCACTCGAGACAGCCGATTCGCTTTTTTACATCCGTGCCAGCGCCTGTTGCAGATCGGCCCGCAGATCGCCCACGTCTTCCAGGCCGATCGAAAAGCGGACGAGCGTGCCCCTGTGGGGCCAGCGCGCCACACTGGCGTCGCGCATCAGGCCGATGTCGTAGGGCACCACGAGGCTGATCGGCCCGCCCCACGAGTAGCCGAGCCGGAACAGCTTCAGGCTGTCGCAGAAGCGGTCGACCTGCTCGGTGCGGAAGCGCTCGTCGAACACCACGGAGAACAGGCCCGCCGCCAGGTCGGTTTCGCCGCACAGTGCACGCCAGTGGACATGGCCCGGGGAATCTTCCAGCGCCGGGTGCAGCACCTGCGCGATTTCCTCGCAGCCGTTGAGCCATCCCGCCAGTTCCCGTGCCGCGCGGTCGTGCGCCGCATAGCGCAGACCGATGCTGGGCAGCGAGCGCAGCAGCGTCTCGACGTCGCCGACGCCGACGCCGAAACCCATGCGCATGTGGGTGAGCTTGAGGGCGCGGTGCAGGCGCTCGTCGCGCGTGACCACGCTGCCCATCAGCACATCGCCGCCGCCGCTCGGGTACTTGGTGAGCGCGTGCACGGAAATGTCGACGCCCTGCCCCGTGCCGTTGAAATCGAAGGGCGCGAAGGCCAGGCCGGCGCCCCAGGTGTTGTCGAGCGCCGTCATCACGCCGCGCGCGCGGCAGACGTCCACCAGCGCGGGAAGGTCGGGGAATTCCATCGTCACCGAACCGGCCGCCTCCACCCACACCAGCCGCGTGCGGGACGACAGCTTGGCCTCGAGGTCCGACGGGTCCATCGCGTCGTACAGGCGGTGGGTGATGCCGAAGTTGGCGAGCTCGCCGGTGGCCAGCGCCTTGTTGGGGCCGTAGGCGTTGTCGGGGATCAGCACTTCGTCGCCGGTCTTCAGGAAGGCGAACGCCACCAGCGAGATGGCGGCCAGGCCGCTGGGCACCAGCAGGCATTCGGTACCGCCTTCGAGCGTGGCAAGGCGCTCCTCGAGCGTGAAGGTGGTGGGCGTGCCGTGCAGGCCGTAGGTGTAGCCGGCCTTGGTCTTCCAGTCACGGGCGCGCATCGCCGCCACGTCGGCGAAGAACACCGTCGACGCCTTGAACACGCCGGGCTGCGGCGCGGCGAAGGTGTCGGGTGGGGTGTAGGGGTGGTGGATCAGGGTCGTGGAAAGCTTGCTCATGGGTGAATCCTAGCGTGGTGGTCGCGCGCCCTGCTCGCGCCCGGGCCCGATTGCGCTGCGAAACGGCTCGACGGACACTCTCCGCACATGCAACTGACCCGCCTTCCCTTGCCTCAGCTGCGGCCCTTCGTGCGGCTGCTGTGGGCGTCCGAACCCGAGGGGGCGCCCCGCGAACGGCCCGGCGCGCGCGAACATGTGCTGCCCACGGGCAGCATGCACCTCGTGTTCCGGCTCTCCGGGCCGCCGTTGCGCCTTTTTCATGACGACGAGGACGCGCGGGGCTACACCGTGGGCCATGCGATGGTGGGCGGCACACGCTCGGCCTTCTTCGTGCGCGACGTTTCGCTGCAGACGCGTTCGGTCGGCATCATGCTCAGGCCCGGCGCGGCGAACGCGCTGCTCGGCGCGCCTGAAGACGCACTGGCCGGCCGCCACACACCGCTGGAAGCGCTCTGGGGTACCGCTGCCGGCTTTGCGCTCGAACAGCTTCACGCCGCCGGATCGCCGGCGCGGCAGCTCGAGATCGTCGATGCGTTGCTGAGCGCACGGCTCGCCGCGTCCACCGCGCACCGCCTGCATCCCGCGGTGGCGCAGGCGCTGGCCAGCATGGCCGGCTGGAACGCCAGCGACGACGGCGCGCAGGCCGGCGCGATCCACCGGCTGGTGGCGCAAAGCGGATACAGCCACCGGCGTTTTATTGCGCTTTTTCGCGGCATGACCGGCCTGGCGCCCAAGCAATACGCCCGCATGCTGCGCTTCGACCACGTGCTGGGCCGGTTCGCGATCGACCCCGAGCAGCCCTGGGCCGACCTGGCACTGGACGCGGGCTACAGCGACCAGGCGCATTTCAACCGCGACTTCCTCGCGATCGCCGGCATGTCGCCGCAGGCCTACCGGCGCGCGGCACCGAAGTCGTCGCGCCACGTGCCGGTCCGAGCGGCTGCCGGCAGGTCAAATTTCTTCAAGACGTGAAGACAGGCCGGAAACCACAATCACGCCCATCCCACACCTGACGAACGAACACCATGGCTATCCACGAACTGTTCCCCTACATCTGCGTCCACGACGCGGCCGCCGCCATCGACTTCTACTGCAAGGTCTTCGAGGTGAAGGAGATCTTCCGGCTGACCGAGCCCAGCGGGCGCATCGGCCACGCGGAGCTGGACTTCCACAACGGCGCGATCCTGATGCTCTCGGACGAATTCGCCGAATGCGACATCCACAGCGCGAAGACACTGGGCGGCACCGCCGTCACGCTGCACCTGCATGTGGACGATGCCGACACGGTCGTGGCGCGCGCGGTCGCTGCCGGCGCCACGCTCGACAGGGCACCGCAGGACCAGTTCTATGGGGAACGTTCCGGCGTCTTTCGCGACCCCTTCGGCCATCGCTGGAACGTGGGGCACAGCATCGAGAAGCTGACGCCGGAAGAAATGCAGCGCCGCTATACCGCGATGCTGCTCAACCCCGCCGGATGAATCGGCGGGACTGGATCGTCAGACCGACCACTTCTCGATGAGCTTGTCGGCGCCCATGGAGTCGTAGCCTTCGAAGGGCTGATGGATCCACGGGTTGGTGGCCAGGAATTCCACCTGGTAGTCGGGCGTGAAGGTCGACAGCGCCTTGGTCCAGATCACGGCGCTGCGCAGCTCGGTGATGGGCGGATAGTTGTTGCGCAGCATGTCCATCACCGCGTGCAGCGTGTGCCCCGAATCGGCGAGGTCGTCCACCAGCAGCACCCTGCCGGCGATCTCGCCCTTGGGGGTGGTGATGAAGCGGGCGATGTCCAGGTGGCCCTGCACCGTGCCTGCATCGGCGCGGTACGAGCTGGTCGACATGATCGCCAGCGGCTTGTCGAAGATGCGCGAGAGCACGTCGCCGGGGCGCATGCCGCCGCGTGCCAGGCACAGGATGGTGTCGAACTGCCAGCCCGACTGGTGCACCTTGATCGCGAGCTTCTCGATCAGGTTGTGGTACTCGTCGTAGCTGACGTAGAGATGCTTGCCGTCTTCGGTCAACATGGTTCTTCTTTTCCTCTGTTTTCAGTCGGCCAGGTAGGGGTGGCGCATCATGATCGTGTGGTCGCGATCGGGGCTGGTCGACACCATGTGGATCGGCACGCCGGTGACCTGCTCGATGCGCTGCAGGTACAGCCGCGCATTGACCGGCAGCTTGTCGTACTGCGTGACGCCCACGGTGCTTTCGCTCCAGCCCTCGAGGGTCTCGTAGATCGGGGTGCAGCGCTCGATCTCGTCGGCGCCCATCGGCAGGATGTCGGTGATCTCGCCGTCGAGTTCGTAGCCGGTGCACAGCTCGAGCTTCTCGAGGCCGTCCAGCACGTCGAGCTTGGTGATGCACAGGCCCGACAGGCCGTTGACCTGCGCCGAACGCTTGAGCAGCGCGGCGTCGAACCAGCCGCAACGGCGGCTGCGGCCAGTGGTCACGCCCTTTTCGGCGCCCACGGTGCTCATGTGGTAGCCGGGGGTGCCGGGCGTGGCCCAGTCGAGCTCGGTGGGGAACGGACCGCCGCCCACGCGCGTGCAGTAGGCCTTGGTGATGCCCAGGATGTAGTGCAGCATGCCCGGGCCCACGCCCGAACCGGCGGCGGCGTTGCCGGCCACGCAGTTGCTGGAAGTGACGTACGGGTAGGTGCCGTGGTCCACGTCGAGCAGCGTGCCCTGCGCGCCTTCGAACAGCAGGTTGGCGCCGTTCCTGTGCGCGTCGTTCAGCTCGCGCGAAACGTCGGCCATCATGGGCTTGAGCAGCTCGGCGTGCTTCATGGCTTCGTTGAAGACTTCGTCGAAATCGATGGCCGGTGCGCTCAGCACCTGCGTCAGCACGTGGTTGTGCAGGTCGAGCAGCACGCGCAGCTTGGCCGCGAAACGCTCGGGGTGCTTCAGGTCCTGCACGCGCAGCGCGCGGCGGGCGATCTTGTCTTCATAGGCCGGACCGATGCCGCGGCCGGTGGTGCCGATCTTCTCGATGCCGCCCTTCTCGCGATAGGCCTCGCGCGCGATGTCCAGCGCGGCGTGGAACGGCAGGATCAGCGGGCAGGCCTCGCTGATGCGCAGGCGCGAACGCACTTCGACGCCAGCCTTCTCCAGCCCTTCGATTTCCTCGAACAGCTTGGCAGCCGACAGCACCACGCCGTTGCCGATGTAGCACTTGACGCCGGGCCGCATGATGCCGCTCGGGATCAGGTGCAACGCTGTCTTCACACCGTTGATGACCAGCGTGTGGCCCGCGTTGTGGCCGCCCTGGAAGCGGACCACGCCCTGGGCGCTTTCGGTCAGCCAGTCGACCAGCTTGCCTTTGCCCTCGTCGCCCCATTGGGTGCCGACGACGACCACGTTTCTTCCGGTGGTTACGCTCATGCTCGTTCCATTACTCAAAAATTCAGATCGTTCGGACACTCCACTGGCCTGCTTGCTCGACGAGCTCGCGGTCGCAGTGGAATTCATCGATTTCGCTGCCATGGCCCGGCAGCACGCAGACTACCGTTTCACCGGACTTGCGCAATTGGGCAATCGCCTGACGCAGGCCGGCCGCATCGCTCCACGGCGCGCGGATGGCGGCACGCAGCGGACGGGCCGGCAGCACGCCGACCAGTTCACGCACGTCGAGGCTGAAGCCGACGGCCGGACGATTGCGGCCGAACACGGCGCCCACCTCGTCATAGCGGCCGCCGCGCACCAGCGAATCGGCCGCGCCGGGCACGTAGATGCCGAAGCGCATGCCGCTGTAATAGGCGTAGCCGCGCAGGTCGGCCAGGTCGAAGCTGATCTGGCGGCCCGCAACCTCGTCCAGGCCGGCGGCGATCTGCCTGAGGTCGGCCAGCGCGGGAGCCACTGCGGGCGTGCCCTCGAGGGCCTTCGCGGCCTCGTCGAGCACGCAGACGTCTCCATAGAGCCCGATCAGGGCGCGCAGGCCGTCGCGCGAGGCAGCGGGGAAATCCTTGGTGAGCGAGGCGAGTTCGCTTGCGTCCTTGGCGGCCAGCGCGGCGTGCACCCGGGCCAGCAGCGCCGCGTCGACCGGCACGCCGGCGAACAGCGCGCGCACGATGCGGGCATCGGCCAGGTCGACGATCACGCCTTCGCGCAGGCCCGCGGCATCGAGGCAGTCGAGTGCGAGCAGCAAGGTCTCGGTGTCGGCCTCGAGGCCGGCGTGGCCGTAGATCTCGGCGCCGAACTGCAGCGGCTCGCGGGTTGCATGCGGCCGGTCGGGGCGGGTGTGGAGCACCGGGCCGCAGTAGCACAGGCGGGCCACGCCGTCGCGGTTCAGCAGGTGGGCATCGATGCGCGCCACCTGGGGGGTGGTGTCGGCGCGAAGGCCCATGCTGCGGCCGGAGAGCTGGTCGACGAGCTTGAAGGTTTGGAGGTCGAGCGCCTCGCCGGTGCCCGAAAGCAGCGACTCCAGGTGCTCGAGCAGCGGCGGCATCACCAGCTCGTAGCCGTAGCCACGGGCGGTATCGAGCAGCTGGCGTCGAAGTTCTTCGATGTGGCGCGCCTCGGAAGGCAGCACATCGGCAATGTGATCCGGAAGGACCCAAGCGGACATGGGGATCGGGGGCGTGGTTAAACCGGGATTCTACCGGGACCGCGACCAGCCCGAGACTAGGCCAGGATCCAGAGCAGTATCAAACCCAGCAGGATGCTGCAAAGTCCGAAGAAACGAAGCTGGCCGTCGCGCAGCTGCATGAGCTGCCCGAAGCCGCGCCGCCACCCTCCCGGAGAAACGAAAGGCAGGATGCCCTCGATCACCAGGACGAGCGCTAGCGCGCTCCAGAAAGTGTCGGCGCTCACGGCTCCGGGGAAAGAATCAACGACGAGGAGCGTTGGTGGAGGAACCCGAGCCCTGCATGGCGCGGAAGAAGTCCGACGACGGGTCGAGCACCATTACGTCGCTCTTCTTGTTGAAGCTCTGCTTGTAGGCCTCGAGGCTGCGATAGAACTGGGCGAACTGAGGGTCGCGGCCAAAGGACTCGCTGTAGGCGGCAGCGGCCTGGGCATCGCCCTCGCCCTTGATCTTCTGCGCATCACGGTAGGCGTTGGCGACGATCACTTCGCGCTGACGGTCGGCGTCGGCGCGGATTTTTTCGCCCTCGGCCGTACCGGTCGAGCGCAGTTCGTTGGCCACGCGCTTGCGCTCGGCTTCCATGCGGCGGTAGACCGATTCGGTAATGGCTTCCACATAGTCGACACGGGTGATGCGAACGTCGACCACGTCGACGCCCCAGGGCTTGGCGCCCTTCACCACCGACAGCACTTCGCGCTGCACGTCGGCCATCAGGGCCTCGCGGCGCACCGAGATCAGGTCGCGCACGGTGCGCTTGTTGATGTTTTCCTGGAACGCATTGCGCACCACACGGTTGAGCTGCATCGCACCGGCGTTCTCGTCGAGACCGACGTTGCGGATGTAGGCCTGAGGGTCGCTGATGCGCCAGCGCACGTACCAGTCGATCACCACGCGCTGCTTTTCAGCGGTGAGCATGGGTTCGGTGTCGATGCTGGAGAGCGTGAGCAGCCGCTTGTCGATGTACGACACGTTCTGGAACGGCGGCGGCAGCTTGAAGTTGAGGCCCGGCTCGGTGATGACCTGCTTGATCTGGCCGAGGGCATAGACCACGCCGAACTGGCGCTGGTCGACCACGAAGAGGGTCGAGCTCAACAGCACGAGCAAGACGAGGATCGACGATGCGATGAATCCGATTCTGTTCATGTTCTTCTAGTCCTTGTTCAACGCACGTCGCGGTCGCGCGAGCGGCCGTCGCGGGCTCGCACGTCGCCCGTCACGGGCGCCACCGGGATCACCGAGGACTGGGGCGGCGCGGTGCCGGCCACATTGGGGCTGGCCGCATCGACCGGCGTGGGCGTCGCGCTGTTGCCGCTTTGCTGCATCAGCTTGTCCAGCGGCAGGTACAGCAGGTTGGAGCCCTGCTTGCTGTCGACCAGCACCTTGGTCGTGCTGGCGTAGATCTGCTGCATGGCGTCGGTGTACATGCGGTCGCGGGTCACCTGCGGCGCCTTCTGGTACTCGGCCAGGACCGAAGCGAAGCGGCCGGCATCACCCTGGGCCTGCGCCACGATGCGCGCCTTGTAGGCTTCGGACTCTTCCTTCAGGCGCGAAGCCGTACCGGTGGCGAGCGGCACCACGTTGTTGGCGTAGGCCTGGGCTTCGTTCTTGGCGCGTTCGCGCTCCTGACCGGCCTTGAGCACGTCGTCGAATGCGGCCTGCACCTGCTCGGGCGGGCGCACGCCGCCCTGCTGCAGGTTGATGCCGACCACTTCGACACCGACCTTGTAGCGATCGAGGATGGTCTGCATCAGCGTGCGCACGCGGGGTGCGATCTGGTCGCGCTCTTCGGCCAGCGCGGCGTCCATCTTCATCTTGCCGACCACCTCGCGCACGGAGGTCTCGGCCACCTGCACGACGGTCTCCGCGGGCGACTTGCTCTCGTAGAGCCAGGCGCGCGCGTCGCTCAGGCGGTACTGCACCGCGAACTTGATTTCGACGATGTTCTCGTCTTCGGTCAGCATGGCCGACTCGCGAAGGCCGGTGGATCGCACGATGGCGTCGCGGCCCACGTCGGTGGAGCGGATCTGCGTGACCACCACCACTTCATGGCGCTGGATGGGATAAGGCAGGCGCCAGTTGAAACCGGCGCCCACGGTCGTCTTGTAGCGTCCGAACTGGGTCACGACCGCCTGCTGGCCTTCGTTCACGATGAAGAAGCCGGTGCCGAGCCAGATGAGTACGGCCACGGCAGCCACGAGGCCGAGGCCGAATCCTGCGTTCTTCATGTCTGGCCTGTAGCCGTTGCCGCCGCCGTTGCTGTTGCCGCCGCTGGGACGATTGCCGCCGCCCTTGCCGCCGCCGAAGAAACCGCCGAGCTTGCGATTGAGGTCGCGCCACAGTTCATCGAGGTCGGGCGGGCCCTGGTTGGGCCCCTGGCCGCGGGGACGGTCGTTGTTGTTGCTGTTGTTGCCCGAAGGCGGGGACGTCGGTGCGCCCGGAGGATTGGCTTCGGGGGGACGGTTGCCGGTCGGGCGATCACCGTTGGAGGACGGCTCGTCGCCACGACCCCACCGGCCATCGTTCAGATTGAACATGCCCAGAAACCCTCTCCGCGCTGGCTTTGAATTCATTCGCTTCGTTCTCTTGTCAGTGGCGGGATTGTGCCCAATCAATTGGCCGCATCGTGCAATTCAGCGTTCGCCTCAGGGGACATCGTATCGGCTACGGAGCCCGATTGCCGGGCGAGCTCGGCGCGCAGCAACGGCACGCCCTCGCCGCTCCTGGCGCTCAGGAAGATGCGGGGGACCTGCACACCGTCGATTTCCATCTCGTCCTGCAGATGCAGCGGATGCTGCGTGCTTTCAAGGGCGTCGAGCTTGTTGAAGACCAGAAGCTGCGGGACGGTGTCGGCACCGATCTCGCGCAGCACGGTCTGCACCTCGGCCATCTGTTCGGGGTAATGGGGGTTGGAGGCGTCGACGACGTGCAGCAGGAGGTCGGCGTCGACCGCTTCCTGCAGCGTCGCCTTGAACGCATCGACCAGGCCGTGCGGCAGGTCGCGAATGAAGCCCACGGTGTCGGAAATCGACACCTGGCGCCGGGCATCGCCCAGGTAGAGATTGCGCGTGGTGGTGTCCAGCGTGGCGAACAGCTGGTCGGCCGCATAGGCGCGGGCCTTGACCAGTGCGTTGAACAGCGACGACTTGCCGGCGTTGGTATAGCCGACGAGCGAGATGTTGAAGGTGTCGCGCCGCTCGCGCTGCCGGCGCTGCGTACCGCGTTGCTTCTGCACCTTGGCCAGCCGCTCGCGGGTGCGCTTGATCGACTCGCCGATCATCCGGCGGTCGAGCTCGATCTGCTTTTCGCCCGGACCGCCGCGCACACCCGCGCCACCGGTCTGACGCTCCAGGTGGGACCAGCGCCGGACCAGCCGGGTACTGAGGTACTGCAGGCGGGCAAGCTCCACCTGCAGCTTGCCTTCGTGCGAGCGCGCGCGCTGCGCGAAGATCTCGAGAATGAGGAAAGTGCGGTCGTACACCGCGACGTCCAGTTGGCGCTCGAGGTTGCGCTGCTGGGCAGGGCTCAGCGCCTGGTCGAAGATGACTTCGCTCGCCCTGTGGAGGGCGGCCAGTTCCTTGATTTCTTCGGCCTTGCCGCTGCCGACGAACAATGCCGCGTCAGGGGCCTTGCGTTTGCAGGAAAGATGGGCGACGGGCGTGAGGCCGGCAGTCTGCGCGAGCAGGCCGAGTTCCTCGAGTTCGCTGTCGAAATGGGGCAGCCCGAAATCAACGCCGACGAGAACGGCGGCGCCTTCCTGGCGGGGGATCTGTTCAGACAAGCGGGATCAGAATTGGGAAAAAGCGCGACGGCCGGAAGGCCGCCGCGCTCCGCGCTATCAGGCAGCGGCGTCGTCGTTCTCGGCAGCCGAGAAATTGACGGCACGACCCGGCACGATGGTGGAAATGGCGTGCTTGTAGACCATTTGCGTCACTGTGTTGCGAAGCAACACGACGTACTGGTCAAAAGACTCGATCTGCCCTTGCAGCTTGATACCGTTGACCAAATAAATGGAAACTGGCACATGCTCGCGACGCAAGGTATTCAGGAACGGGTCTTGCAGAAGTTGCCCTTTATTGCTCACGATATTCTCCGTGTTCAAGAGTAGTTGTTGGAGAGATGACCTTAACACAGGGTTTCCGCGCTGCAGCAACCCGGGTCAAAAGCCTTGAGAAAATAACGGTTCTCAAAAGCCGGAACTTCCGCCCTCGTCGCAAGTCATTGGCCGCCATCGGCGCCCAATGGCTCAGTCGTCCTTGTCGGCAAAAGGATTGTGGGAGCTCTTGAATTCGATCCGCAACGGGGTACCCACCAGGTCGAATTCCTTGCGGAAGCGTCCCTCGAGGAAGCGCTTGTAAGCATCGGTCACATGTTCGAGCGAATTGCCGTGGATCACGATCACCGGCGGATTCATGCCACCCTGGTGCGCATAACGCAGCTTGGGCCTGTACATGCCGCCGCGCTTGGGAGCCTGGAACTGCACCGCCTCCAGCAGCAACCGGGTCAGCACCGGCGTCGACATCTTGCGCGTGGCCGACTTGTGGGCCTGCGCAATTGCCTGCCAAACCGGGCCAAGGCCCTGGCGCTTGATGGCCGAGATGAAATGCAATGCCGCGAACTTCAGGAACGGCAACCGGGTTTCGATCTGCCGCTGGATCTGCTCGCGCTGGTAGCTGTCGACCGCGTCCCACTTGTTGATGGCGATCACCACCGCGCGGCCGCTTTCGAGGATGTAGCCCGCGATGTGGGCATCCTGGTCGGTCACGCCCTGCGTGGCGTCGAGCAGCAGCAGCACCACATTGGCCGATTCGATGGCCTGCAGCGTCTTGACCACCGAGAATTTCTCGATCGCCTCGAACACCCTGCCCTTGCGGCGCAAGCCGGCCGTGTCGATCAGTTCGAAGCGCTGGCCGTTGCGCTCGAAGGGCACTGAAATCGCGTCGCGCGTGGTGCCTGGCATGTCGAATGCCACCAGTCGCTCTTCGCCAAGCCAGGTGTTGATCAGCGTCGACTTGCCCACGTTGGGCCGCCCCGCCACTGCCAGCTTGATCGGCTTGTTGACTTCGTCCTCGTCCGACTCGTCATCCGGATCGGGCAGGTTCAGCGGCTCAAGCGCAAGCTCGACCAGGTCGCGCATGCCTTGCCCGTGCGCTGCGGAAACCCCGTGCACGTCGCCGAAGCCCAGCTCGTAGAAATCCACGAGCTTGGTGCCGTCGTGCATGCCCTCGGCCTTGTTGGCCGCGAGCACGCAGGGCTTGCCCAGACGGCGCAGCTCATTGGCGATCTCATGGTCTTGCGCCGACAGGCCTTCGCGGGCATCGACGACGAAGATCACCACGTCGGCCTCAGCCACGGCCTGCCGCGTCTGCTTGGCCATTTCCTTGTAGATGCCGCTGCCGGCATCGGGCTCGAAGCCGCCGGTGTCGATCACGATGAACTCGTGCTTGCCCAGGCGACCGTTGCCGTAGTGGCGGTCGCGCGTGAGGCCGGCGAAATCGGCGACGATGGCGTCGCGCGTCTGGGTCAGGCGATTGAACAGCGTCGACTTGCCGACGTTGGGACGCCCGACCAGGGCCACGACCGGCTTCATGGCCGGCCTTTCGATGGCGCGGTTTTCATGGTCGGGCCTTGCAGGAAAAGATTCAAAAGATTATTCAGGGCGGTAGCCAAACACACCACCCTTGGCAGTCACGACCACGACCGTGTTGCCGACGAGCACCGGCGCAACGGTGATGGCGGAGCCATCGGGGGTGACACGATTGAGCAGAGCGCCGTCTTCGCGCGACACGAAATGCAGCGTGCCGGTGCTCTCCCCGATGATCAGCGAGCGGCCCACGGCCAGCGGCGAGGTCAGCTCGCGATTCTTGAGGCGGCTCATCTGCCAGGCACGTTCGCCGTCGCCGCGGCGCCAGGCGATGACGCTGCCGTCGGATTCGGTGCCGTAGACAAAGCGGTCGTCGCCGCTGACGCCGTCGGCACCCGAAGCCGGCTTGCTCCAGACCAGCGTACCGCGCGTGGTGTCGACGCAGCCGACGCTGGCGTAGTAGGCCCGTGCGCAGACCGAGTCGCCCAGACGGCTCACGCTGCCGGTCAGGTCGACCAGGCGCTCCACATCGTTGGTGCCACGCGGTGCGGCGATGGGAGCCTCCCAGCGCGAGGTGCCGTTGCCGGGGTTGATGCCGACCAGGCGGCCGCCAAGGCCGGCCACCAGCGTGTCGCCGACGGCCATCAATACGCCCGACTTGCGCAGCACCAGGTTTTCACCGGCGCGCTGCTGGATCCACAAGCGACGGCCGCTCTGGCCGTCCCAGGCGCTGACGCTGCGATCGGCGGTCTGCACGAACACGCGGCGGCCAGCAACCAGCGGCGCGGTGAAAGCTTGGGCGGACAGCTTCTGCTTCCACAGCACCTTGCCGTTCTCGAGGGCCACCAGTTCATTGCCGGTGGTGACGACGGCCGCCAGGGAACCGTCGCTGCCGACACCGGCCGCCAGCGGCGCGCCGGCGCTTGCACGCCAGGTTTCGCGGCCGGCGCGGGCATCGATGGCAACCACGGTGCCGTCGCTGCCGGCCACGGTGACGATGTCGCCGTTGATGTTGGCGGTGAGCGGGAACTTGACTTCGGGGATCTTCACCGTCCAGGCCTGGCGCACGCCCAGCAGGGCCGGGTTGGCGGGCAGTTCTTCGGGCTTCGGCTTGCTGGTGCCCGAGCAGGCGGCCAGTAAAGCGACCAAAACAAGGGCTGATCCCGCACGCAGGGCGGTCGATTCAGGCATGAAACGCTTGAAATTCATGATGCGGTCAGGGAGTTTTGGGAGCTGCGGGAGTGACGGTGACGACCGGGGCCAGGCTCTTCGGGTCGACACCGACCGCGTTCAGCTTGATCTCGACCAGACGGCGGTAGTCGGAGGTGGCGCCGAGGCCGGTCCAGGCCTTGCGGTACTCGGCCTGCGCCTCGTTGCGCTTGCCCTGGGCCAGGTAGATGTCGCCCTTGCGATCGGCCACCAGCGGTTCGAATTCCTTGGGCACACTGCCGTCGAGCTGCTTGAGCGCTTCGTCATACGACTTGCTGTCGAGCAGCTCGCCAGCAAGGCGCAGCTTGGCGACGGCCTTGTAGCCAGGGTCGACGGCGTTCTGCGCAACCCATTCCAGCGCGGAGCGCGAGCCTTCGGCATTGCCCTTCTCGAACAGCGTCTTGGCGACCAGCAAGCCGGCCTGCTGTGCATAGGCGGTGTTGGCGAAGCGGTCCTTCATGTCGGCCAGCACGCGCTGGATGCGCTCGACGTCGCCGGCCTGGGTGGTGCGCTCGACCTCGTCATAAAGTGCCGCGGCCTGCACGGCCTTGTTGCGCTGGAAGTATTGCCAGCCGTTCCATGCCACGAAGGCACCGGCGACAAGCAGTACAGCCCAGGTGATGAGGGTGCCGTAGGTATTCCAGAAATGCTTGAGCTGGTCGAGCTGTTCCTGTTCTTCGAGATCGAGATGGGTTGCCATGCGTGTCAGGTGTTGGAAGCCGGCGATTGTAGGGTGGCGGCCCATGTGGGGGCTTCAGCAAGTGCCCGGGAAGTCTGCGCGCCGCTTCCGTCGCGCAGCGCCTTGAGAGTCACTTCACCGCGTGCGAGTTCATCGGCACCGAAGATCAGGGCGTAGGTGGCGCCGCTGGCGTCCGCCTTCTTCATCTGCGCCTTGAAGCTGCTGAGGCCGTCAGCCGTGGCCGCATGCATCTGCACGCGCACGCCGATCTCGCGCAATTGCTGCAGCGTGCGCAGCGCGATGGGCATGGAGGCGGCATCCGGCACGATGGCGTAGGCGTCGGGCACCGGTGCCGGCACCTCGGCGCCCTGCTCCTTGAGCAGGTCGAGCACGCGCTCGACACCCATGGCCCAGCCCACGGCCGGCGCGGGTTTGCCGCCGATCTGCGCAATCAGGTCGTCGTAGCGTCCACCGGCACACACCGTGCCTTGCGAACCCAGGCGGTCGGTCACGAACTCGAAGACCGACAGGTTGTAGTAGTCCAGCCCGCGCACAAGACGCGGATTGATCGTGAACGCGATGTCGTTGGCCTTGAGGATGGCCTGCAGCCCCTCGAAGTGCGCGAGCGACTCTGCCCCGAGAAAGTCGATCAGCTTCGGCGCCGACTCGACCACGTCCTTCATTGCCGGATTCTTGGTGTCGAGAATGCGCAGCGGATTGCTGTGCAGGCGGCGCTTGCCGTCTTCGTCGAGCTTGTCGGCATGCTTCTCGAAGTGCGCGATGAGTTCGGCGCGGTGCAGCGCGCGCTCGGCAGGCTGCCCCAGGCTGTTGAGTTCGAGGCGCACGTCGGTCAGGCCGATGGCCTTCCAGAGCGCGTTCGCCAGCAGGATCAGTTCGGCATCGACATCGGGACCGGCAAAGCCCAGCGCCTCGGCCCCGATCTGGTGGAACTGGCGGAAACGCCCGCGCTGCACGTTCTCGCGGCGGAACATGGGGCCGGTGTACCAAAGGCGCTTGGGCCCTTCGTACAGCATGTTGTGCTCGATCACCGCGCGCACCAGGCCCGCCGTGTTCTCGGGGCGCATGGTCAGGTGTTCGAACTTGCCATGCTTGTCGGCGCGGTCCTCGAAGGAGTACATCTCCTTCTCTACGATGTCGGTCACCTCGCCGATGCCGCGCACGAAAAGCGCGGTGCGCTCCAGGATCGGCGTGCGGACGTTGCGGTACGCAAACCGCCCCATCAGGTCGCGCACGGTGGCTTCGAGCCACTCCCAGCGCGCCGATTCGGGCGGCAATATGTCGTTCATGCCTTTGACGGCATTCAATTTTTCAGCCATGGATCCTGCGGAGGTGTCAGGCAGCGACGGCGTGTTCGCCGCCGAAGCGCTTTTCGATATAGGTTTCTACGAGTTGGTGAAACTCGTTGGCGATATTGTCGCCGCGCAGCGTGAGCGCCTTTTCGCCGTCGATGAAGACCGGCGCGGCGGGCGCCTCGCCGGTGCCGGGCAGGCTGATGCCGATGTCGGCATGCTTGCTCTCGCCGGGGCCGTTGACGATGCAGCCCATGACGGCCACCTTCAGCGTTTCCACGCCGGGATACTTGTTGCGCCAGACCGGCATCTGCATGCGCAGGTAGTCGTCGATCTGCTTGGCCAGTTCCTGGAAGGTGGTGCTGGTGGTGCGGCCGCAGCCCGGGCAGGCGGTGACGCTCGGCACGAACACGCGCAGGCCCAGCGCCTGCAGGATCTCGTTGGCGATCAGCACTTCCTGCGTGCGCGACTCGCCCGGCTGCGGCGTGAGCGACACGCGAATGGTGTCGCCGATGCCCTCCTGCAGCAGGATCGACAGCGCCGTGGCCGAAGCCACCGTGCCCTTGGTGCCCATGCCGGCTTCGGTCAGGCCCAGGTGCAGCGGATATTCGCAGCGCCTGGCCAGCTCGCGATAGACCGAGACCAGGTCTTGCACACCGCTCACCTTGCAAGACAGGATCACCTGGTTGCCCGCCATGCCCATCGACTCGGCCAGCCTGGCGGACTCTATGGCGGATGTGATCAGCGCCTCGTACATCACCTGCTTGGCATCCCAGGGCTGGGCGCGCTGGCTGTTGGTGTCCATCAGGCTGGCGAGCAGTTCCTGGTCGAGGCTGCCCCAGTTGACGCCGATGCGCACGGGCTTGTTCCAGCGCATCGCGGCGTCGATCATCTGGCCGAACTGCTTGTCCTTCTTGTCGCCCTTGCCCACGTTGCCGGGGTTGATGCGGTACTTGCTCAGCGCTTCGGCGCAGGCCGGATAGTCGGTGAGCAGGCGGTGGCCGTTGTAGTGGAAGTCGCCGATCAGCGGCACGTCGACGCCCATGCGGTCGAGCTGCTCGCGAATGTAGGGCACCTGCGCCGCGGCTTCGGGCGTGTTGACGGTGATGCGCACCATCTCCGAACCGGCCAGCGCAAGTTCCTTGACCTGGATCGCCGTGCCGATGGCGTCGACGGTGTCGGTGTTGGTCATCGACTGCACGCGCACCGGCGCGTCGCCCCCCACCGTCACGACACGCGGTCCCCAGACCACGCTGGCCTGGCGCGAGCGGCGCGCCTTGGGCGCCGCGGAATCGATGGGAAGGCAGTCGCTCATGACGTCACCTCGAAACGCGCCACGCCACCGCTCTTGGTAACGGGCTTCAGGTCAAAGGGCTTGCCGCGCACCTGCACGTCGACGCTCGACGCACGGCCGACCACCACGGACAGCGGCAGCGCACCCGAGAGGCCGACGGTCTCGCCGGCCTTCAGGCTGCGGCGCAGCAACTGCTTGCCGCCGGCTTCGGTCACGGTGATCCAGCACTCCTCACGGGCCACGAAGACGAGTTGCTGGCTGCTTGCGGCCGGCGCGACTGCCGGTGCCGTTGCGACCGGCGTTGCGGCGGCAGCATTCGGTGCAGCTGCGGCAACTGGCGGCTCGCCTGCGGCGCTCGCCGAGCCGCTGGGCGCCACCGGCTGTGCAGGCGCCGTCTGGGCGACCACGCCCGGGCCACCCGATGCAGCCGGCGCATCCGCAGCCGCGTCGTTCGTTGCGGCGCCATCGGCCGCGCCACGTGCGGTCAGGCGGGAAACGGAGGCGCCGAGCTGATCGAACACCGACTGCGGCAGCCAGAACAGCGCGCCGGCGCCGATCAGCAGCAACACCACGACCGTCAGCAACGCGCGCGACGGCAGGCCGCCGCTCGAACGGCCGCTGCCGGTCCAGCGCGGCGTGCCCGACGAGATGTTGGTCTTGAGCGTGCGGTCGGCGTCGGCCAGCGACACCTTCTGCGTGGTCGGCAGCTTGGCGAGCACGGGCGCCGGATCGATGCGCAGGGCACGGCAAACACTGCTGGCAAGCGCGCGCGCAAAGACCGGGTCGGGCAACGAAGCGATGTCGTCGGCCTCGAGCGCCAGCAATTTCTGCGGTGGCACCTTGAGTGCCGCCGCCACCATTTCGATATGAAGGCCGTGGGCCTCGCGCGCCTCGCGAAGCATGTCGCCGGCGGTCTTGTGCGTGATGTCGGCTGCCTCGAGCGGCTGTGCCGCGGAAGTGCCGAACTCCGAAACCCTATCAGTCATTGAAATTCCCGCGCTCGTACGCTGATGCCTCCCGCGATTGGGGGAAGCGTCGTTGCAGTTGGCCTCCCAACTGCGCCACTGCTTCGCGGTTGTTGAGCTTTCGTTCGATCTTGATGCCGAGCCACAGCGTCTCGGCGCTGGCCGAGGGGCTGTTGTTGACGCGGCGAATGTAGAACTGCGCGCGCGACCATTCTTCTCGCTGAGAGAGCACCAGGGCCAGGTTGAAGCCGACCACCGGGTTGCCCGCATCGATCTCGTAGGCCTGCTGCAGGGTGCGCTCGGCCTGCGCGCGCTGGCCCGCCCTGAGCTCGCAGACGCCGCGCGTCATGAGCGTCTTGGCGCGGTCGGGATAGCTGGGCACGGCGAGTGCCTCGTTGAACTGGGTTGCCGCGTCGCCGTAGCGGTTCTGCTGGCACAGCAGCCAGCCGTAGTTGTGGCGCGTGTTGGGGTCGCGCGGATTGATGGCGATGGCACGGCGGAAGCTGTCTTCGGCCATGCCGGCGTCGTCGAGCCGCATGTAGACCAGGCCGCGCAGGTTGTACGCGTCCGCATTGTTGGGGTCGGCGGCGAGCGCCTGCTTGATCTCGTCGAGCGCGACGTTGGTCTGGCCCTGCTCGAAATAGCCCGATGCCAGTTCCATGCGCAGGCGCGCGCGGCGCTGACGCGAGCTTTCGTCCGACTCGGTGACGATGTCCACGCCCTTGCCCGAACTGGTGTCGGCCAGGCTCGTGGTGGTGGTGCGCGTGCTGACGCAACCGGCGAGCAGAAAAGTCACGGCGACGCCGGCAAAGCTCGCGGCCAGCATTCGCTGCGCGCTAGCGGTCGTCATCGGAAAAGCCATGCTCATTGCTTCAGTGCTCCTGGGGAACGGTCTTGCGGACCGGATGCAAAACAATGGGACGCTCGGTCGCGCGACGCTGGGCCATGCGCTCGGCTGCGCGGGTGCGGTCCTTGACGTCGCCGGCAAGCTGGCCGCAGGCGGCGTCGATGTCGTCGCCGCGCGTCTTGCGCACCGTGGTCACCAGGCCCGCTTCGCTCAGCATCCTGGCGAATGCCAGCACGCGCGGCTGCGGCGAACGCAGCAGGCCCGAGGCCGGGAACGGATTGAACGGGATCAGGTTGAACTTGCACGACACGCCACTGGTGCGAACAAGCTCGATCAGCTGGCGCGCATGCTCCGGCTGGTCATTGACGCCGTCGAGCATGCAGTACTCGAAGGTGATGAAGTCGCGCGGCGCGTGCGCCAGGTAGCGCTTGCACGCCTCGAGCAACTCGGCGATCGGGTACTTGCGGTTGAGCGGCACGAGATCGTCGCGCAGCGCGTCGTTGGGCGCGTGCAGCGACACGGCCATCGCCACCGGGCAATCGGCGCCGAGGCGGTCGATCATGGGCACCACCCCGGAAGTCGACACCGTCACGCGACGGCGCGACAAGCCATAGGCGTTGTCATCGAGCATGGTGCGCAGCGCCGGCACCAGCGCGGAATAGTTCTGCAGCGGCTCGCCCATGCCCATCATCACCACGTTGGAGATGACACGCTCGTCGCGCTTGAGGTGCTTGCGCAGGAAGTGCTCGGCGAACCACAACTGGGCGACGATTTCGCCCGTGGTGAGGTTGCGGCTGAAGCCCTGGTGCCCGGTCGAGCAGAAGCGGCATCCGACCGCACAGCCGGCCTGGGACGACACGCACAGGGTGCCGCGATCGTCTTCAGGAATGAATACGGCTTCGACGGCATTGCCGTCGCCGACGTCGAACAGCCACTTGATCGTGCCGTCCTTGGATTCGTGCTGCGTGAGGACCGACAGGGCCTCGACGCGAGCGGTGGTCGCGAGTTTCTCGCGCAGCGACTTGGCCAGATCTGTCATCTGGGTGAAGTCGCTGGCGCCACGCTGGTGGATCCAGCGGAACAGTTGCGTGGCGCGGAATTTTTTCTCGCCGAGTTTTTCGCAGAACGCGGCCAACCCCTCGAGATCGAATTCGAGCAGATTGGCCGTGGTCATGGAATCGGTCGAGATACGACTTCAGCGTGCGTAGACGTTGAGGCCGGCGAAGAAGAACGCGACTTCGTTCGCTGCGGTTTCAGGAGCGTCCGAGCCGTGCACGGCGTTGGCGTCGATGCTGTCGGCGAAGTCGGCGCGGATGGTGCCGGCGGCTGCCTTCTTGGGGTCGGTGGCGCCCATCAGGTCGCGGTTCTTGGCGATGGCGTTCTCGCCTTCGAGCACTTGCACGAACACGGGGCCCGAGATCATGAACTCGACCAGGTCCTTGAAGAAGGGGCGTTCCTTGTGCACGGCGTAGAACTGTTCGGCTTCGTTGCGCGACAGGTGCACCAGCTTGGCGGCGACGATCTTGAGGCCGGCAGCTTCAAAACGGGAAACGATCTTGCCGATGACGTTCTTGGCGACTGCGTCGGGCTTGATGATGGAGAGGGTACGTTCGATAGCCATTGAAATGCTTCCTGGAGCTTTGATTTTGAATAGTTTTGTCACAACTGCAACGAGTTTGTTGCGCCGTATGTCGACAAAGCCTCTGATTTTAACCGGCGCAGCCCCCTGGGCTCATGAAAACCCCGCGAAAGGCCGCGCTGCGACGGGAGACTTTCAGCGCCCGCGGCGACGTCCGCCACCCGCGTTGCCGAAGCCGCCTCCGCCACCTCCGCCGCCGCCAAGTCGGCCGGGGCCTCCGCGCTGCTCCTTGCGCTGGCGCGAGAAGCTGTCGGCGCCGATGTAGCCGAGCGAGGTCTTCATCGGATCGGGTTGGTTGGCTCCGCTCGGCTGGCGGTCGTCACCCTGGCGATTGCCGCCGCCCTTGCCGCGGCGCCCCTGGCCTTGCCCCTGCGGCTGCTGGCCGCCGTTGCCGCCACCGCCCCGATTGGGGCGTGGGCCGCGGTCGCCGCGCGGCGGACGGCCGTCGCCCAGCGGATTCGGGATCGGCGCCTCGCCGCGATTGCCGTCGTCGCGCATCTCGCGCGGCTGGCCACCGCCCTGGCCGCCGTTGCGGTTGCCGCGGCGCTTCTTGTTGCGCCCGTTGCGGCCATTGTTTCCGCCGCCTTCCTGGCCGGGGCCGCGTTGCTGCGGGCCGGGTCGGGCCGCAGCGCCGCCTGAAGCCTGGAACAGCGCGCGGATGTCGCGCTCGTCGAGCTCCATCCACGCACCGCGCTTCAGGCCGCGAGGCAGCACCATGGCGCCGTAGCGGATGCGGATCAGCCGGCTGACCGCATGGCCGACCGATTCGAACAGGCGGCGCACCTCGCGGTTGCGGCCTTCCGAGATCGTCACGCGATACCAGCAGTTGGAGCCCTCGCCGCCGCCTTCCTCGATGGTGCCGAACTGGGCCATGCCGTCGTCCAGGCGCACGCCGTCGAGCAGCTTCTGCTTCTCTTCGCTGGTGAGCGCACCCAGCACGCGGACCGCGTACTCGCGCTCCAGGCCGAAGCGCGGGTGCATGAGCTGGTTGGCCAGGTCGCCGGAGCTGCTGAACAGCAGCAGGCCCTCGGTGTTCAGGTCGAGCCGGCCGACCGATTGCCACTTGCCCTGTTGCAGGCGCGGCAGCTTGCGGAACACCGTGGGCCGGTTCTGCGGATCGTCATGCGTGACCACTTCGCCGGTAGGCTTGTGGTACGCAATGACGCGCGGCGGCGGAGGCGCGATACGGTAGCGGATTGGCTTGCCGTTGATCTTGACCTGGTCGCCGTACTGGATGCGCTGGCCGATGTGGGCCGGCTCGTTGTTGACGGAAATGCGGCCCTGGAGAATCAGCTGCTCCATTTCGAGCCGCGAACCCAGGCCCGCCTGCGCCAGCACCTTGTGCAGCTTGGGCGAATCGGCCTCGGGCAGCAGCACGCGCTTGAGCGGCGGTACTTCGGGGCTTTCCTCGTCGGCGTCGAACTGGCCGGAAATGACGTCGGCGAAGCGGATCGGCTCGGGCGGCAGCGCGTTGCGCTGCTCGCGCTCGGCGGCGCGGCGCGCGCGATCGAGGTCGTCTTCTTCCTCGTCGGGCTCTTCCTCTTCCTCGTCGTCTTCCTCGCTGTATTCGCGGACCGGTTCGGCGGCGACAGCGACAGGCTCCGGCGCCCGCACAGGCTCTTGCGCCACGTCGGCAACGGCCTCCGCTACGGGCACGGCCTCAGGCAAAGCCGACGGCGGCGCTTCTTCGGGCACCGACTGCTCGACGGGCTCCGCGACCTTCTTCTTGCGGGGCGCGCGAGGCTTCTTGGGCGCTTCGGCCTCGGCCGCCGGCTCCGCCGGTGCAACCGACACTTCGGGCACAGCCTCCGGCGCCACCGACTCGGTAGCGGCAACCGCAGCCTTCCTGGGCGTGGCCGCCCTTTTCTTCTTCTTGACTTCGGGCTCGGCCGGCAGCATTGCCGCGTCGTCGGTGTCGGAGGGGCTCATGAGGTTTTTCCGGGAGAAACTGCTTCGGGATCGGCCTCGTCATCGGACGGACCGTCGGGTTCTTGTGGTTGTTCGGGCTCTTGGGCCAGAACGGTCTCGGCGGCCAAAGGCGCCTCGGATTCATCGGCGGCGGCGGCGTTTTCGGCGACTTGCGCCTGCGCGGCCTCCACGGCTTCGGCAGCCTCGGACAGCACTTCCGCCGTCACGGGCTCGTCGACGGGGTCCATCGGCAGCCCCTGCTGCTCGCCCGACACCTGCTCGAGCGCGTCGACCAGGGCGGCCTGCTGCGCCGGCGTCTCGATCAGCGGCAGCTGGTCGAGCGACGCCAGCCCGAGGTCGTCCAGGAATTGGCGCGTGGTCGCGTACAGCGCCGGCCTGCCGACGGTTTCGCGGTGGCCGATCACCTCGACCCAACCGCGGTCCTCAAGCTGCTTGAGGATCAACGAGTTGATCGTCACGCCGCGGATGTCTTCCATGTCGCCGCGCGTCGCGGGCTGGCGGTACGCGATGATGGCCAGGGTCTCGAGGGCGGCGCGCGTGTAGCGCGGCGGCTTCTCGGGGTGCAGGCGGTCGAGATGATCGCGCATCTCGGGCCGGCTCTGGAAACGCCAGCCGCTGCCGACGCTCACAAGCTCCAGGCCGCGCTGCGCCCAGTCTTCCTGCAATTCAAGCAACAGCACCTTGATGGTGTCCACGCCCAGCTCGTCGTCGAACAGCACGCGCATGTCGCGCACCGGCAGCGGCTGGCTCGAACAGATCAAGGCGGTTTCGAGAATGCGCTTGGCATCCGCCGTATTCATGGTTCGCGTTATCCGGGAAAAGGCGCCTGGGTAGACGCTGGCTCACAAGGATGAAAGGAGTAGGCGTTGCCGGCACGCGGCGAATGCAACGCAAGGCCGGCATCGGATGGCCGGCGCGGCCCTCGGGCCGTCAGGCGCGATTGTAATGCAGCCCCCAGGACTGCAAAGCCTCAACGATGTCGGGCGGTGGCGGCGAGCGGAACTCCATGGCTTCGTGGGTGACCGGATGCACGAATGCCAGACGGAACGCATGCAGCGCCTGGCGCGACAGGCCGACGGCCGGCGCGCCGCCGTAAAGCGCGTCTCCCACCAGCGGATGCCCGATCGACGCCATGTGCACGCGGATCTGGTGGGTGCGGCCGGTTTCGAGCGTGCAGCGCACCACGCAGCCTTCGGAGTGGCTGTCGAGCCGCTCGATGAGCGTGCGCGCGGTCTTGCCCGCATGGCGCTCCAGGTCGACCACCGCCATGCGCAGCCGGTTGCGCGGGTCCCGCCCGATGGGCGCGTCGACCTGCCTGGCGGCCGCGCCGGCCCAGGGCTTGTGCCCGATCGCCAGGTACTGCCGCTTGACCTCGCGCGCGGCGATCAGCGCGACCATCGCGTCCATGGTCGCCCGCGTGCGCGCAACCACCATCAGCCCGCTGGTGTCGCGGTCGAGCCGGTGGACGATGCCGGCGCGCGGGAGCAGCACGGCCTTGGGGTCGAGCGCCAGCAGCCCGTTGAGCAGCGTGCCGCTCCAATGCCCGGGCGCCGGGTGCACGACCAGCCCTGCGGGCTTGTCGACGATGCGCAGGTGCTCGTCCTCGTAGACGGTCACGAGGTCCATCGGCTCTGGCCGGAAGGCCTGGCTCTGGGGCGTGGGCCGCAGTTCGATGCGCCCCGCATGCCCCGCCTTGACGCCCGCCGAGACCTTGGTGACGGCGCGCCCCTGGAGCTCGACGGCCCCCGCCTCGATGAGCTGCTGGAGGTAGCTGCGGGAAAACTCGGGCACCAGGGCCGCCAGCGCGCGGTCCAGCCGCTGGCCGTGCTGGGCGGAATCGATGGTGAAGGGCCGGAGTTCGCTGGCCTCGGCCGGGTCGGCGCCTTCCTCGTGTTCGGCCGCCTCCAGGTTCTCGGGGGTATTGCCCGAAGGGCCGGTCGATATAATTGAGGGTAACTGTTTCACGAAAGCCGTATGTGATGTTTCGCGCCAAATTATCGGTCCCCACCTGGATCGCGCTCAGCGCGGCGGCCCTGCTCGCAGCCGGCTGCTCGTCGACCACCGTCGACAAGACCGCGAACTGGAGTCCCAACAAGATCTACGCGGAAGCAAAGGACGAGGCCGGGTCGGGAGCCTACGACAAGGCCGTGCCGCTCTACGAGAAGCTCGAAGGCCGCGCCGCCGGCACGCCGCTCGCGCAGCAGGCCCAGCTGGAAAAGGCCTACGCCCAGTACAAGTCGGGTGAAAAGGCCAGCGCCATCGCCACCATCGACCGCTTCATGAAGCTGCATCCGGCGAGCCCCGCGCTCGACTATGCGCTGTACCTCAAGGGCGTGATCAACTTCAACGACGACCTCGGCATGTTCGCGTTCCTCACGCGCCAGGACCTGTCCGAGCGCGACCAGAAGGCCGCCAAGGAATCGTTCGAGTCGTTCAAGGACCTCGTGACCCGCTTCCCCGAGTCACGCTACGCCCCCGACGCGCGCCAGCGCATGAACTACATCGTGAACTCGCTCGCGCAGTACGAGGTTCACGTGGCCCGCTACTACTACTCGCGCGGCGCCTACCTGGCGGCCATCAACCGCGCCCAGATCGCCCTGTCCGACTACCGCGAAGTGCCGGCGCTCGAGGAAGCCCTGTACATCATGGTGAAGTCGTACGACGCGCTCGGCATGAAGGACCTGCGCGACGACGCCCAGCGCGTGCTGACCACCAACTACCCCCAGAGCACCTACCTTGCCAACGGCTTCAAGGGCAAGGACGACCCCTGGTGGAAGGTCTGGTAAGGCCAGCAGCCCTGAACCGGCGCGCTCCGGCTAGCTCCTGAGCGCGTCCAGCGCGGCGTCGAAGTCCGCTTCGTTTTCGAGCCGCCGCATCGGCGGAAGCGCCGCCAGCAGGCGGCGGCCGTAGCCCATGGCGACCAGGCGCGTGTCGCATATCGCCAGCACGCCGCTGTCGGTCTCCCGCCGGATCAACCGCCCCGCCCCCTGCTTGAGCGCAACAGCCGCTTCGGGCAACGAGTAATCCGCGAACGAACTGCGCCCCTGCGCCTCCAGGCGCTGCGAGCGTGCCTCGACCAGAGGGTCGTTGGGCGGCGGAAAAGGCAGCTTGTCGATCACCACCAGTTGCAGCGCGTCGCCCGGCGCGTCGAAGCCCTCCCAGAACGAAGCCGACGCCACCAGCACGCAGCCCGCGCGCCCGCCGCTCGCGCCCTCGCGAAAACGATCCATCAGCACCCGCTTGGGCAGTTCGCCCTGCACAAGCACCTCGGGGCGAGCTTCGGTCTCCAGCAGCTCGAACTGCTGCTTGATGGCGTCGCCGATGGTGCGCAAGGCGCGCAGCGTGGTCGTCAGCACCAGCGTACGGCCGCCGAGTTCGGTGGCGCCGCGCGCAGCCAGTTCGGCGACCCGCTGACTGTGCGAGGGGTCGTTGGGCTTGGGGAACGCGCGAGGCACGTACAGCGCCGCCTGCGAGGCATAGTCGAACGGACTCTGCACGCGCAGCACTTCGGCATCGTGCAGGCCGCAGGGCTCGGTGAACCAGCGCAGCGTGGGCTCGTCGCCGAGCGTGGCCGAGGTGAAGACCCAGGCTCGGCCGCTGTCTTCATGCACCGGCGTCTCGCGGGCGGGCCGCTCGCCGTAGGCATCGAGTTCGTCGCCGTCGTCCGCGTCGCCGCCTTCTTCGGCATCCGACGCATCGGCGATCTTGAGCACCCGCTTGCGCATCGCATCCGCGATGTCGAGCGGCGACTCGATCAGCCGCAGTTGCGAGCCGACATCCACCCAGCGCACCGAGTCGACCTCGCAAGGCTGCGCGAAGCGCGCCGTGCGCTTGGCGAGCTGGCGTGCCCGCTCGTGCAGCCGCACGAAGTCGGGCGAGATTTCGCTGACGGTGGCCAGCCCTTCGGCGGCCAGTTCGAACGAGTGCTGCAGGTCATCGAGCGCATGCTGCCAGGCGTCGGGGTCGATGCCTTCCGGCGAAGGGCCCAGCCAGCGCAGCTTGGCGCCCGGCCACTGCTTGCCGACCACCAGCCGCAGCTCGCGCGCGGCACGCTCGACGCCGGAAACCAGTTGCTGCCAGTCGACCAGCCCGCGCGCATGCTGCAGGCCCGAGCCCAGCATGTCACGCGCGAAATCGAGTGCCTGGCCGCTGCCGAGCTGCGCCCCCAGGAACTGCACGCCGGTTTCATTGAGCTGGTGCGCCTCGTCGAATACGACGACGCTCACGCTGGGCAGCAACTCCGCCATGCCGGTCTCGCGCACCGCGAGGTCCGCGAAGAACAGGTGATGGTTGATGACCACGATGTCGGCGGCCAGCGCCTCGCGCCGCGCCAGGTTGACGTGGCAGGCCTTGAACTGCGGGCACTGCGCGCCCAGGCAGTTCTCGCGGGTGGAGGTGATGAGGGGGATCAGCGGCGAACGCTCGTCCAGCCCCGGCAGCTCGGCGAGGTCGCCGGTGCGCGTGGCCTTGGACCATTGCTCGATCTTGGCGAGCGTGCGCAGGCTGCCGCGTTCGGGCAGCGAGGCGTCATGGCGCGCGGTGTCCAGGCGATGCAGGCAGAGGTAGCTGGCGCGCCCCTTCAACAACGCCGTGCGCACCGGCAGCCCGAAGGCCTCGACCAGCCGAGGCAGGTCGCGGCCGAACAGTTGGTCCTGCAAGGTCTTGGTGGCGGTGGACAGCAGCACGCGCTCGCCGCTCAGCAGCGCCGGCACGAGGTACGAGAAAGTCTTGCCGACCCCGGTGCCGGCCTCGACCACCAGCACGCCGCCCTGATCGATGGTGCGGGCCACGGCCATGGCCATCTCGGTCTGGCCCGAGCGTTCGCGGAACTGCTCGGCAGCCCGCGACAGCGCACCGTCTTGCGCGAAGGCGTCGCGCACCTTGTCTTCGAGCGCGCCTGTCACGCCGGCTCTTTCGGGTCGAGCACGTTTTCGAGGCGCGTGATCTGGTCGCGCAATGCGAGGCGGCGCTTTTTCAGGCGCCGCAGCAGCAACTCGTCTTGCGGCGAGCCTTCGGACAGCCGGTCGATGGTGGCATCGAGATCGGCATGCTCGATACGCAGCTCTATGAGCTGCCGGGAAAGGGAATGAAGATTGGAGTCCAACGTTGGGGAGCGAACGCAGAGTTGGCGCGTCGCATGTTCATTCGATAATACGTCCTGACACGAATCCCCGAGAAGACAGAACCACGCGCTTTGGCGCACATGCCTCATGACTCAAGGCTTTCGACTAGCAGCGGCCACCGGACTCCACAAGGGAGACCGCCCGTACCAACAGGACCAGGTCTTGATGATGAGTCACCCGAGGGTGCCCGGCTGCGTGCTGGGCGTCGTCGCGGACGGCATGGGCGGTCGCAGCGGCGGGCGCAAGGCGTCCGACCAGGTGATGATGACCGCGCGCCAGCTCTTCGCGCGCTACGCCCCGGGCCGCGACGACCCCGAAGTCCTGCTGAGGCAGATGCTGGAAGACTCGCACACGGTCATCAAGCTCACCGCAGTTTCCAGTGAGCAGGAGCCCCACAGCACGCTGGCGGCGTTCCTGCTGAACCCCAAGGGCGAATGCGCGTGGATCCATGCCGGCGACTCGCGCATCTATCACTTCCATGACGGACAGCTCGTCAAGCGCACGCGCGACCATTCGTACGTGCAGGCGCTGATCGACCGCGGCCAGATCAGCGAGGCCGAAGCCAATACCCATCCGCAGGGCAACATCCTGCTGGGTTGCCTTGGCATGACCACGACGCCGCCGCCCATCGATCCGCACTACATCCCGAAGATGCAGTCCGGCGACCTGCTGATGGCATGCAGCGACGGGCTCTGGCATTACTTCACGCCCGAGGAAATGGCGAGCGTGCTGTACGCCCAGCCCCCGCGCGAAGCTGTGGAAATCCTGGTGGGCGAAGCGCGACGCCGGGCGCGCGGCACCGGCGACAACATCTCCATCGCAGTCCTGAAGCTCGACGCGCTGCCGTCAGCGGCCTGAGCGCGGTTCTTCCAGGCGGCAGTGCCCGAATCAGGGTGCGGCCGGAGCCGGAGTAGCGCCCGCCGCGGGAGGCGGCGGCGGCAGCGGCGCGCCGCGCGGCTTGTCGCTCGAGGCATTCCTGCGCTCGACGCTGGCCCTGTGCTCGGCCGCCCTCTTCTGCTTGTCCTCGAAGCGCTGGACGTTCGCGGGTGCGGCGGCTCGCGACTGGGCCGCCTTGGCCCGCTCGTCGGCATGTGCCTGCTGCTTCGACTGGAATTCGCGCTCGCGCTCCGCCGCACCGGAAGCCGTCGAGGCACGGCTGGCCGCGTGGTCGGCGGCGCGCTGCTCGCGGTCCTTCTGGCTCTGGATCGACTGTTCCTGCTTTT
The DNA here is from genome assembly GCF_003019815.1 of Variovorax sp. PMC12. Classification (NCBI taxonomy): domain Bacteria; kingdom Pseudomonadati; phylum Pseudomonadota; class Betaproteobacteria; order Burkholderiales; family Comamonadaceae; genus Variovorax; species Variovorax sp. PMC12. Next base: position 666,033 of record NZ_CP027773.1, on the reverse strand, counting down.
CCTTGGTGTCCTGCTCGCGCTGCGTGGCAGCCTTCTGGTCGAGCTTCTGCAGTTCGGCAGCACCGCTGCGCTGGCGCTGGATGTCGTTGATCGCGGTTTCCTGGCGCTTGATGCTGTCGGACTGGATCCGGCGCCGGTTGCGGCTTTCGCTCAGGCAGTCCTCGACCGCGAATTTCTTGTAGCAGGCGGTTCGCTCTTCCAGGAAGCGCTTTTCCATGGCCTCGCGCTCGGACGAGAGCCTGCGCTTCTCGGCCTCGAGATCGACGGTGCCCGAGGCGGCGTTGGACTGCGCCCACAGCGGCAGGCTGGCCAACGACATCAACAGGACAAGAGCGAATTTTTTCATGTGAGTCGGGTGTCGACGATGCGGCGTTCCAGGGAAAGAAACTCGCTCGACTGCATTTCGGTGAGCCGGGAGACCGTGCGCGGGAATTCGTGCGACAGCGGACCCTCGGTGTACAACGCCTCGGGCGGAACCTCAGCCGACATGATGAGCTTGCAGCGCCGGTCGTACAAGACGTCGACCAGCCATGTGAAACGGCGTGCTTCCGAAGCCATGCGCACGGGCATGTGCGGCACGTCGGACAGCAGCACCGTGTGGAACTGGCTCGCTATCTCCAGGTAGTCGTTCTGCGAACGCGGGCCGCCGCACAGCGTCTTGAAGTCGAACCAGACCAGGCCGCCGGCCTTGCGCCGCGCGCGGATCTCGCGCGATTCGATGTGCAGCACCGGGTTTTCGTCGGCCACCTCGGCCAGCTTGTCGAAGGCCTTGCGCATTTCCTTCTCGGCCGCCGCGTCGTTGGGCGTGAGGTACATGCGCAGTTGCTCCAGCGTGCGGCGCCGGTAGTCGGTGCCGTTGTCGACGCTGAGCACCTCGAGCTTCTCATTGAGGAGCGCGATGGCAGGCAGGATGCGGTCGCGATGCAACCCGCCGGGGTAGAGATCGTCGGGCTTGAAGTTCGAGGTGGTGACGAAGCCCACGCCGTTCTCGAACAGCGACACCAGCAGCCGATGAAGAATCATGGCGTCGGTGATGTCCGCCACATGGAACTCGTCGAAGCAGATGAGCTTGTAGCGCTTGGAAATGCGCAGGCCCAGTTCGTCGAGCGGATTGACCGTGCCTTGCAGCTCCCGCAGTTCGCGGTGCACTTCACGCATGAACTCGTGGAAGTGCAGGCGCGTCTTGCGCCGCAGCGGCACGGCGTTGAAGAACAAGTCCATCAGGAAGCTCTTGCCCCGCCCGACGCCACCGTACATGTAGACGCCGCGCGGGAGCTCCGGCCGGTTGATGAACTTCTTCAGCGCATTCGAACGCTGGGCCTTGTACTCGGCCCATTCGTTGGCGCAGCGATCCAGCGCCTCCACGGCGCGCAGCTGCGCGGGATCGCTGTGGAACCCGCGCGCAGCGAGTTCCGCCTCGTAGGCCTGTTTGACGCTGGTCAAGAGATCAGAAGTTCAGCGTGCGCTTGTCGACAGCCAGCGCGGCTTCCTTCGTGGCTTCCGACAGCGACGGGTGCGCATGGCAGATGCGCGCGATGTCTTCCGCGCTCGCCTTGAACTCCATGGCCACGACGGCTTCGGAGATCAGCTCGCTGGCCTGCGGGCCCACGATGTGCACGCCCAGGATCTCGTCGGTCGCGGCGTCGGCCAGGAACTTGACCATGCCGGTCGTGTCGCCCAGTGCGCGTGCGCGGCCGTTCGCGAGGAACGGGAAGGTGCCGGCCTTGTAGGCGCGGCCTTCGGCCTTGAGCTGCTGCTCGGTCTGGCCGACCCACGCGATTTCGGGGCTCGTGTAGATCACCCAGGGAATCGTGTTGAAGTTGACGTGGCCGTGCTGGCCCGCAATGCGCTCCGCCACGGCAACGCCCTCCTCCTCGGCCTTGTGCGCCAGCATCGGGCCGCGCACCACGTCGCCGATCGCCCAGACGTTGGGCAGGTTGGTCTTGCACGCGTCGTCCACGGCGATGGCGCCGCGCTCGTCGAGCTTCAGGCCCACGGCTTCGGCGTTCAGGCCGATGGTGTTGGGCACGCGGCCGATCGACACGATCAGCTTGTCGACTTCCAGCGTCTGGGCTTCGCCCTTGGCGTTGGTCCAGGCAACGCTCACGCCCTTCTTGGACGACTTGATCTCGCCGACCTTCACGCCGAGCTCGATCTTGAGCTTCTGCTTGTCGAAGGCCTTCTTGGCTTCCTTGGCGATCTGCTCGTCCACCGCGCCGAGGAAGGTCGGCAGCGCTTCGAGCACCGTGACTTCCGCGCCGAGGCGACGCCACACCGAGCCCATTTCGAGGCCGATGACGCCCGAGCCGATCAGGCCCAGCTTCTTGGGCACCGCGCCGATGCGCAGCGCGCCGTCGTTCGAGAGGATGTTCTCCTCGTCAAACGGCGCGCCCGGCAGCGCACGGGCGTTGGAGCCCGTGGCGATGACGATGTGCTTGCCGCTGATCGACTCTTCGGCGGCGCCGGCCACCTTGAGCTCGTAGCCGGTTTCGTCCGTCTTCACGAACGAGGCACGACCGTGGAAGAACGTGATCTTGTTCTTCTTGAACAGGTACAGGATGCCGTCGTTGTTCTGCTTCACGACCTGGTCCTTGCGGGCCAGCATCTTGTCGATGTCCAGGCCCAGGCCTTCGACCTTGATGCCGTGGTCGGCGAAGTGATGGCCGGCCTGCTCGAAGTGCTCCGACGATTGCAGCAGTGCCTTCGAGGGGATGCAGCCGACGTTGGTGCAGGTGCCGCCCGGTGCCGGGCCGCCCTTGCCGTTCTTCCACTCGTCGACGCAGGCGACGTTGAAGCCGAGTTGCGCCGCACGGATGGCGGCGATGTAGCCGCCGGGGCCGCCGCCGATGACGACGACGTCGAATTGTTTGCTCATTGGGTTTCCGTTTCAGTTGTCCATCGCGCCGCGTGAATCAGGGTTCCTTCGCGAACACCGCGGAACCGGCTTTGCCGGACCGCAGGTGTTGCCCCCGCGAGGGGGTTGGCGAAGCGACACGAAGTGCGCGAAGACTGGGGGTGGATCAGATGTCGAACAGCAGGCGCGACGGGTCTTCCAGCGCTTCCTTCATGGCGACCAGGCCCAGCACGGCTTCGCGGCCGTCGATGATGCGGTGGTCGTAGCTCATGGCGAGGTAGTTCATCGGGCGGATCACGATCTGGCCGTTTTCCACCACGGCGCGGTCCTTGGTGGCGTGCACGCCCAGGATGGCCGACTGGGGCGGGTTGATGATCGGGGTCGAGAGCATCGAGCCGAAGGTGCCGCCGTTCGAGATGGAGAACGTGCCGCCGGTCATGTCTTCGATGCCCAGCTTGCCGTCTTGCGCCTTCTTGCCGAACTCGGCGATCTTCTTCTCGATGTCGGCGAAGCTCATCTGGTCGGCATTGCGCAGGATCGGCACCACCAGGCCGCGCGGCGAACCGACGGCGATGCCGATGTCGAAGTAGCCGTGGTACAGGATGTCGTTGCCGTCGACCGAGGCGTTGATCACCGGGTACTTCTTCAGCGCGTGCACAGCGGCCTTCACGAAGAAGGACATGAAGCCGAGCTTCACGCCGTGTTCCTTGGTGAAGCTGTCCTGGAAGCGCTTGCGCAGTTCCATGACCGGCGCCATGTTGACTTCGTTGAAGGTCGTCAGGATGGCGTTGGTGGATTGCGACTGCAGCAGGCGCTCGGCGATGCGGGCGCGCAGGCGGCTCATCGGCACGCGCTGTTCCGGACGCTCGCCCAGGTCGGGCGCACCGGCGGGCGCCGCGACTTGCGGCAGCGCGGGCTTGGCGGCCGGCGTGGCGACGGTGGCGGCAGGTGCCGCGGGCTTGGCGCCCGAAGCCACGGCGCCGAGCACGTCGCCCTTGGTGACGCGGCCGTCCTTGCCGGTGCCGGCGACGTCGCTGGTCTTCAGGTTGTTGTCGGCCAGCAGCTTGGCGGCGGCGGGCATGGCCACGTCGGCCTTCGAGCCACCCGTGGCAGCAGCGGCTGCCGCCGGGGCGGGTGCCGCAGCCGCGGGAGCGGCGGCGGGTGCAGCGGCAGCCGGAGCGCCGGCCGAAGCCTTGCCTTCGGTGTCGATCTTGGCGATCAGCTGCTCGGCCACCACGGTGGCGCCGTCGGGCTGAACGATTTCAGCCAGCACGCCGGCCGATGGCGCGGGCACTTCCAGCACGACCTTGTCGGTCTCGATCTCGATCAGGATTTCATCGACGGCGACGGCTTCGCCGGCCTTCTTCTTCCAGGTGAGCATGGTGGCCTCGGCCACGGATTCGGAAAGCTGGGGGACTTTGACTTCTACGATAGACATGTGGAGTGAGCTCCGTTTTGTTCTTCAGGGTGTTCGTGTGAAAAAGGGACAGGCGATTACTTGGTCAGCACGAAGCCCTTGAGCTTGGCGAACGCGCCGTCGACCAGCGCCTTCTGCTGTTCCTGGTGCAGGTGCGAGTAGCCCACCGCCGGCGATGCCGATGCGGCACGGCCGGAGTAGCCGAGCTTCTGGCCGTCCTGCATGTTTTCGTGGATGTAGTGCTGCACGAAGAACCAGGCGCCCTGGTTCTGCGGCTCGTCCTGGCACCACACCACGTCGACGAGGTTCGGGTACTTCTTGATCTCGGCGGCAAACGCCTTGTGCGGGAACGGATAGAGCTGCTCGACGCGAATGATCGCCACGTCTTCGCTGCCCAGTTCCTCGCGCTTCTTGGCCAGGTCGTAGTAGACCTTGCCCGAGCAGGCGATCAGGCGCTTGACCTTCTCGGCTTTCAGGCCCTTGCTGTCGGGAATGACGGTCTGGAAGCTGCCCTTGGTGAATTCGGCCAGCGGCGAGGTGGCGTCCTTGTTGCGCAGCAGCGACTTGGGCGTGAGGATGATCAGCGGCTTGCGCAGGTTGCGCACCATCTGGCGGCGCAGCACGTGGAAGATCTGGCTGGCCGTCGTGGGTTGCACCACCTGCATGTTGGTGTCCGCGCTCAGCTGCATGAAGCGCTCCAGGCGTGCCGAGCTGTGCTCGGGGCCCTGGCCTTCGTAGCCGTGCGGCAGCATCATGGTCAGGCCGTTGACGCGGCCCCACTTCACTTCGCCCGAGGCGATGAACTGGTCGATCACCACTTGCGCGCCGTTCACGAAGTCGCCGAACTGGGCTTCCCAGATGACGAGCGTGTTCGGGTCGTTCGATGCGTAGCCGTATTCGAACGCGAGCACGGCTTCTTCCGACAGGATCGAGTCGATGACGACGAACGGAGCCTGGTTGTCGGCCACGTTCTGCAGCGGCGTGTAGGTGCCCTCGTCGAACTTCTCGCGGTTCTGGTCGTGCAGCACGGCGTGGCGGTGCGTGAACGTGCCGCGGCCCGAGTCTTCACCCGACAGGCGCACCGGGTAGCCGCTGGCCACCAGCGAGGCGAAGGCCATGTGCTCGCCCATGCCCCAGTCGATGTTGACGTCGCCGCGGCCCATGGCCGCGCGGTCGTCCAGCACCTTCTTCACGAGGGGGTGCACCGTGAAGCCTTGCGGCACGGTGGTGATCTTCTCGGCCAGGCGCTTCCACTCGCTGGAGGGAATGGCGGTGTCGCCGGCGTCGGTCCACTTCTTGTTGAGGTACGGGCTCCAGTCGACGGCGTACTTGCTCTTGAAGTTGGTGAGCACGGGGTCGACGGTGTTCTTGCCTTCGTCGAAGGCGGCGCGCTGCGCCTTGACCATGTCGTCGCCGAGCGTGTCGCCCAGGCCTTGAGCGGCCAGCTTGTCGGCGTACAGCTTGCGCGTGCCGGGGTGCTGGGCGATCTTCTTGTACATCAGCGGCTGCGTGAGCGAGGGGGTGTCCTGCTCGTTGTGGCCCAGCTTGCGGAAGCAGATGATGTCGACGACCACGTCCTTCTGGAATTCCATGCGGAAGTCCAGGGCGATCTGGGTAGCGAGCACCACGGCTTCGGGATCGTCGCCGTTCACGTGCAGCACCGGCGCCTCGATCATCTTGACGATGTCCGAGCAGTACAGCGTCGAGCGGCTGTCGCGCGGGTCGCTGGTGGTGAAGCCGATCTGGTTGTTGATGACGAAGTGCACCGTGCCGCCGGTGGAGTAGCCACGGGTCTCGGCCAGCGCCAGCGTTTCCATCACGACGCCCTGGCCTGCGAAGGCGGCGTCGCCGTGCACGATCACGGGCAGCACCTGCTTGCCCAGCGGGTCGCCGCGGCGGTCCATGCGGGCACGCACCGAGCCTTCGACCACGGGGTTCACGATTTCAAGGTGCGAGGGATTGAACGCCAGGCTCAGGTGCACCGGGCCGCCGGGGGTGGTCACGTCGGAGCTGAAGCCCTGGTGGTACTTCACGTCGCCGCTGGGCAGGTCTTCGGGGGCGGTGTGGTCGAACTCGGCGAACAGGTCGGCCGGCATCTTGCCGAGCGAGTTGACCAGCACGTTCAGGCGGCCGCGGTGGGCCATGCCGATCACGATTTCCTGCACGCCCTTGACGCCGGCCTGGTTGATCAGCTCGTCCATCGCGACGATGAAGCTTTCGCCGCCTTCGAGCGAGAAGCGCTTCTGGCCGACGTACTTGGTGTGCAGGAAGCGCTCGAGGCCTTCGGCGGCCGTCAGGCGGCTGAGCACGTGCTTCTTCTGCTCGGCGCTCAGCTTGGGATTGGTGCGGGCGCTTTCGAGCCGCTGCTGCCACCAGCGCTTGTGGTTCTGGTCGGTGGTGTACATGTACTCGGCACCCATCGTGCCGCAGTACGTTTCGCGCAAGGCATTGAGCAAGTCGCGCAGCGACATTGCTTCCTTGCCGAAGAAGGTGTTGCTGGTGTTGAACACCGTCTCGAGGTCGGCATCGGTGAAGCCGTAGAACGAGGGCTCGAGTTCCGGAATGGCGGGACGCTCGGCGCGCTTGAGCGGATCGAGGTCGGCCCAGCGGGCGCCGACGTTGCGGTAGGCGGCGATCAGCTGCTGGACGGAGGTGCGCTTGCGGCCGAGTTCGGAATCGGCGCCGCTGGCCTGCACGACCTTGGTCGTGCCCTGCTTCGCGCGTTCGGCGAAGGCGTTGATGACCGGCAGGTGCGGGACGTCGCGGGTGTTGCTGCCGTCGGCGGCGGGAACGTTCTGCAGCGCGTCGAAATACGAACGCCAGTTGTCGGGCACGCTGCCGGGGTTGGAGAGGTAGTTTTCATACATCTCTTCGACATAGGGGGCATTGCCGCCGAAGAGGTATGTGTTGCCTTGATAGGCGGTGTACGCCGATGGCGTCGATGAATCGCTCATGATCCGCTGACCTTCGCTTCCCTGAAGGAAGCACTAGCTGGTTAAGAAACCTTCCGCGACACGGCTGAACCGGTTGGCGGATGCGACTGTGGCTGGGGAAGGGCCTGAGTACCTTGGCATTGTGCCACGTCAACCATATGACGGTTCAAAGGGAGCCTGCAACCCCCTTCGTGGATAACTCAGGGCGCAGAAAGTAACTGTTTGATCTGCTGCAGCGTGGCGGGGTCGTCGATGGTGGTCAGGTCGCCCGGGTCGCGCTGCTCGCAGACGGCCTGGATGGCGCGGCGCAGCAATTTGCCGCTGCGCGTCTTGGGCAGGCCGCTCACGAAGCGCACGCGCGCGGGACGGGCCAGCGCGCCGAGCTGGTCGGCCACCAGCTTCATGATCTCGCCCTCGAGCTTGAGCGCCAGGTCGGCGTCGGCCACGGCCTTGCCGTCCTTCGGAACGACGAAGGCCATCGCCACCTGCCCCTTGAGCGCGTCGGCAACGCCCACCACGGCCACTTCCGCGACGTTGGCATGGCCCGAAATGCTCTCCTCGATCTCGCGCGTGCCCAGTCGGTGGCCCGCCACGTTGATCACGTCGTCGGTGCGCCCGAGGATGTAGAAATAGCCGTCTTCATCGCGAATGCCCCAGTCGAAGGTCGAATAGACCATCTTGCCGGGTACGCTTTTCCAGTAGGTATCGACGAAGCGCGCGTCGTCCTTCCACACGGTCTGCATGAAACCGGGCGGGGTCGGCCCCTCCACCACGACCACGCCTTTCTCGTTCGCGCCGGTCAGTTCCTCGCCGGTCGACTCGTGCAGGATCTTGATGCGGTAGCCGTACATCGGCACGCCCGGACTGCCGAACTTGCTGGCCTTGGCCTCCACGCCATTGGCGATGGTGATCATCGGCCAGCCCGATTCGGTCTGCCAGTAGTTGTCGATGATCGGCACGCCCAGGCCCTCGCTGATCCAGCGGGCGGTGGGCTCGTCGAGCGGCTCGCCGGCCAGGAACAGCGCGCGCAGGCTGGACAGGTCGTACTTCTTGAGCAGGGCCGGGTCCTGCTTCTTGAGCACGCGCACCGCGGTGGGCGCGCTGAACATCACCGTCACCTTGTACTTCTCGACGAGGCGCCACCAGATGCCGCCGTCGGGCTGCCGGTCGATGCCCTGGGTGGGCAGGCCTTCGTACATGATGGTCGCCATGCCCGCGATCAGCGGGCCGTACACGATGTAGCTGTGGCCCACGACCCAGCCGATGTCGCTGGTCGAGAAGTAGGTTTCGCCAGCCCGCCCGTCGAAGATGTGCTTCATGCTCGCGGCCAGCGCCACTGCGTAGCCGCTCACGTCGCGTTGTACGCCCTTGGGCTTGCCGGTGGTCCCGCTCGTGTAGATGGTGTAGCTGATGTCGGTCGAGGCGAGCCAGGTGCAGGGCACCTTGGCGTCGATGTGCTTCTGGCGCAGGTCGGCGGCGAGGTGGTCGCGCCCTGCCGTCAGGTCCATGGGTGCGAGGCCGCGGTCGGTGAGCAGCACGGCCGAGGGCTTGTGCTTCGACAGGCGGATCGCCTCGTCGAGCAGCGGCTTGTACGCGATGACCTTGCCGCCGCGCGAGCCGGCATCGGCACTCACGACCACCTTGGGCTCGGCATCTTCGATGCGCGTGGCCAGCGAAACGCTCGCGAAGCCGCCGAACACCACGCAGTGGATGGCGCCGATGCGCGCGCAGGCCAGCATGGCGAACGCGGCCTCGGGAATCATCGGCATGTAGATGAGCACCCGGTCGCCCTTGCCGACACCGAGCTCGACAAGGCTGGCGGCGGTGCGCTGCACTTCGGCGTGCAGCTCGTCGAAGCTGTAGCTCTTTTCGACGCCGGTTTCTGTGGAGACGAAGATCAGCGCGGGCTGGCTGCCGCGCTCGGCAAGGTGCCGGTCGACGGCGTTGTGGCACAGGTTGGTGGTGCCGCCCACGAACCAGCGCGCGAACGGCGGCTGGCTGGCGTCAAGGATCTGCTGCGCGGGGGTGTGCCAGTCGATCAGCCGGGCCTGCTCGGCCCAGAAGGCCTCGGGCGCATCCACTGACTGGCGATGGAACTCTTCAAAGCGGCTCATCTGGATTTGTCTCCGTTCTATGTTTTCGTTCAGGCAGCCTCGCCAAAACTGAATTCATAATTATGGAGACCGATCTTGCAGCAAGCTGACGACCGGGACAACCCGGCCGAGCCCCAACCCGGCAGCAGCGCCGGGGGCAGCGGGTTTACCGGATCAGGGCCTGCAGTTCGCGGAACGCCGGGTGCTCGGCAGTGCGCAGCCACTCGAAGCCGACCATCTCCGTCGTCACCAGCTCGGCGCCGGCACCGGCCAGCCGGTCGAACGCGGCGTCGCGGTTGCGCTCGGTGCGCGAGCTGCAGGCGTCGGTGACGACCCAGACTTCGAACTCGTCTTCCAGCAGGTCGAGCGCGGTCTGCAGCAGGCAGACATGGGCTTCGCAGCCGGCGATCACGATGGTGTTGCGCTCTTCGGGCGCGGCCTGCGGCTTCTGCAGATGCTTCGGCAGGCTCCGGGCATTGCCCTGCGGCGCGGTTTTGGCAGGCGCGCGCAGCCATTCGCCGAGGCCCTCTTCCACGCCGCTGAAGTGCATCTTCGCCAGCGTCTTCCTGCACAGCGCGCGGATGTCCGGCAGGTTTTCGCCGAGCTTGGACGGGTTCTGCTCGGTGCCCCAGACCGGCACGTCGACCCATTTCGCCATCTGGCCGAGGCGCACGGCATTCTTCGCAACGGCCTCGTTTTCGAAGACCGCCGGCATCAGCCGTGCCTGGTAGTCGACCAGCACGAGTTGGGATTGCGAAGCGTCGAGCAGCATGAACGGATTCTTTCTTGTAGAGGTTTAGGTTGGGCTAAACCGTACCACCGAAAAGACCGGGTTTGGCCGCCTGGGCGGCAACACGCTCCACCAGCTGCGCCACGTAGGCCTTGAAGAGTGCGTCGGCCGACTGCCTGAACATGCGGATGCGCCCGGTGTGCTGCATCAGCAGCAGGCCCACGCCGTGTGCGAACAGCGAGGTGTTTTCCCGCAAAGCGCCGTCCGCGTCGAGGCCCATGGCCTGCAACGCGTCTTCGCAGGGGCGCAGGGCCTGATGCAGATGGTCGTTCAGCTCATGGTCGAGCTCGCTGGTCAGCCCGCGCGGGCGCATGCCCTGCACCAGATAGAAGCCGAGGTCGAGCTCGCGCGGGTTCGCTGCGTAGAAGTCGAACCAAGCCTGCGCCTTGGCGGCGAGCGTCTGGTCAGGGCGGCCTTCGGATTCGGGGGCATCGGCGACGGCCGTCTGGAGCCGCTGGATCGATTCATCGAGCAGCGCGCCGTAGATCGCTTCCTTGCTGTCGAAATAGGAGTAGATGGCGCCCGGCGTGTAGCCGGCCCTGCGCGCGATTTCGCGAATGCTCGCGCCCTCGATGCCAGCTTCCAGGAACACGGCGCGTGCGGCGTCGAGCACCAGCGCGCGGCGCACATCGGTGAGCGCCTGGCGGCGTTGGAGCTTGGCATGCATGGGCGGGACTATACAAAAATTCGAGCGTTGATCAAAAAATTAAACAGTGTTCAAATTTTGCCCGGAAGCCCCTCGGAAGCCCGGAAAACCACGGAGACAAGAATCGATGAACGCCCCGCTCCCCGCCACCACGCTCATGTCCGGCGCCGACTACCGCGAATCGCTGCGCCGCTACCGCCCCACCGTCTTCGTGGACGGCCGCCGCGTCGAAAGCGTGGCCGATGAGCCCGCCTTCCAGCCCGGCATCAATGCCATCGCCCTCACCTACGACTACGCGCTGCGCAAGGAATACGAGCCGCTGATGACGGCGGTGCAGCACACCAGCGGCAAGCGCGTGAACCGGCTGTCGCACATCAACACCAGCTCCGGCGACCTGCTCAACAAGCTGGAGGCGGTGCGCCTTGTCTGCCAGGAAACCGGCTGCGCCCAGCGCTACCTGACGCACGACGCGCTCAACGCCATCGCCCAGGTCTCGGCCCGCATCGACGACGCCCGCGGCAGTACCGAGCACACCGCCCGCTTCCACGAGTACCTGCACCGCGTGCAGGACCAGGACCTGACGCTGGGCGTCGCCATGACCGACGCCAAGGGCGACCGCAGCCGGCGGCCGCACGAGCAGGCCAACGTCGACAGCTACCTGCACGTGGTGGAGCGCAATGCGCGCGGCATCGTCATCTCGGGCACCAAGGCCATCGTGACGGGAGCGCCCTATGTGCATGAACTGCTGGTCATGCCCTGCCGCAACATGGGCAAGGAAGACGCCGACTTCGCCGTCTGCTGCGCCGTGTCGCTGGACGCGCCGGGGCTCACCATCGTCGCCCGCCCCGCCGGGCGCCCCGGGGAAAAGCTCGAGCACGGCGACGCCCTTTTCAGCCGCAAGTACGGGCAGAGCACCGGCGTATGCATGTTCGACAAGGTCTTCGTGCCCTGGGAGCGCGTGTTCTACGCCGGGGAATGGGAGCATTCCGGCCAACTGACCTACAGCTACGCCACGCACCACCGCCACAGCTGCATCGGCGCGCGCGCGGGCTTCGGCGACCTGCTGATCGGCGCCGGCGCGCTGATGTGCGAGGCCAACGGCTTCGACCCGGGCAAGGAAAGCCATCTGCGCGAGCAGATGGTCGAGCTCATCACCATCACCGAAAGCTTCTTTGCCTGCGGCGTGGCGGCCAGCGTCTACGGCAAGGCCGACGAGCACTGCGAGGTCTTCATGCCAGACCCGGTGTTCAGCAACATCGGCAAGCTGCTGCTGGCCACCAAGATCTACGACATGCACCGCATCGCGCACTACGTGAGCGGCGGGCTCATCGTCACCCTGCCCGGCCCCGACGAAGACCACAACCCCGAGACCGCCGCCCGCCTGTCGGACGTGCTGCGCGCCAACCCGGCCATTCCCTACGAGCAGCGCATCGAGACCGCCCGCTTCATCGAGGATCTGACGGCGGGCTACCAGGGCGGCTGGTACAGCGTGATCAGCCTGCACGGCGGCGGTTCGCCGGCTGCGATGAAGCAGGAAATCTGGCGCAACTACCCGCTCGGCTCCAAGGTCGAACTGGTGGAGCGCATCCTCGAGCGCGGCATCGCGGCGGACGGATCGCCCGCCGCCGCCCCGCACGACCCGGCACGCGCCATCACCCGCAACCGCCAGCCCGGCAAATGCTGCGACACCGGCTGCACAACGCCAGGGCAACCGGTGATGGTCGACCTGCCGGCGTCCCGCCGCGCCTAAACTGCGGCGCATGAAGCTGCCGTCAACACGCCTTTGCCTCGTAGCCCTGGGAATCGGAGCGGCCCTGCTGGTCGCGGCCTGCGGCGGAATACGCAAGGCCACCGTGCCGATGGCGACCACGCTCGATAAGAGCAATTGCGCGCGCAACGTCGACACGCTGCTGGTCATGCTGCCCGGCGCCTATTCCACCCCCGACGAATTCACGCGCGAAGGCTTCGTCAGTGCCGTGCGAGACGCCCGGCTCGCCGCGGACGTGATGCTGGTCGACGCGCACCTGGGCTACTACAACAACAGGAGCATCCTCGATCGCCTGAGCGCCGACGTGATGGCGCCGGCACGCCAGCATGGCTACCGCCATATCTGGATCGTCGGCATCTCGGTCGGCGGATTCGGCGGGCTGCTCTATGCGCAGACGCATCTTGGCGAACTCTCCGGCGTGGTGACGCTCGCGCCCTACCTCGGCGAGCGCGCGCAGAGCACCGACATCGCCAACGCCGGCGGGCTTGCGCAATGGCGCGGCCCGCTGGCGGATCCGGGCGAAGGCATTTCCCGCGCGCCGAACGAAACCCAGCTATGGCAATGGTTGCGCGGCTACGTCGGCTTCACGCAGACCGCGGCGCCGCGCCCGCCGCTCTACCTGGGCTACGGCGTGGACGACCGTTTCGCTTTCAGCCACCGGCTGCTGGCGGCGGCCCTGCCCGCGGAACGCGTCTTTACCACCGAAGGCGGCCACGACTGGCCGGAGTGGAAGCGCCTGTGGCAACGCATGCTGCCGACGCTGCCGCTGCCGGGCTGCCCCGGTTGACGCCGGCAGCACCGGCTCCGAGCACTAACCTGCAACTTCGCGGACTTTGCTGATGGATGACATCAGCTTGGCAGCAAATGGCGACTGGATCCAGCATCCGGTGTCGTCCAACCCGTCGGCGTAGGTCCATTTTGTGACAACCACTTATGGACCATAAACGTTCACCGTTACATTTTTTCTTTGGCCGAATTGAAAAAATCCATGTAAATCAATGGTTTACGGTGGCAATCGCTAATTCTGTTTAAATTGACATAACCGCGCGTCATCAATATCCTACGCGCCATGCGTTTTTTCGTCCTACCCGTGTCCCTCCTGCTTGCCGTCGCTGCCCACGCAGCCCCTCAACAGGACCGATCTGACGACGAGATGGCCCGCATGCTTGCAGACAAAGGCCTGATCGGCCAGCTGCAGCAGGTGCGTCAAACAGTCTCCGAACGAACCTCCGACCTCGTGGTCACTGCCATCGGCTTCCTCGGCGTGCCTTATCGCCGCGGCGGCAACACGGCGGAAGCAGGCTTCGATTGCAGCGGCTTCGTTCGTGCCATGTACAACCAGACGGTGGGCCACATGCTCCCCCGTCGTGCCGAAGAGCAGGCAGCCGCCACCGAGAAGATCGACCGCGAGCAGCTCAAGCCCGGCGACCTCGTGTTCTTCAACACCATGCGCCGCGCCTTCAGCCATGTCGGCATCTATGTCGGCGAAGGCAAGTTCATCCACTCGCCCCGCTCCGGCGCCCAGGTTCGCGTGGAAGACATGAACGGCAGCTACTGGCAGCGCCGCTTCGACGGTGCCCGCCGCGTGCTGGCCGGCCCCACGGACGAAGTGAAGGCGGCAGCCGTCGCACACACCGGCAACTGAGCCCCTCCTCCCTCCCTGGAAGTCCAGGACGAAAAAAATCCCGCCGCAGCGGGATTTTTTTATGGGCGCTCGACAGGCGCCCCCTTCCAGCCGGAAATCAGCTCTTGCGGGCCGGCGGCAGGTCGGTGCAGGTGCCGTGCGCCACTTCCGCCGCCATGCCGATGCTTTCGCCCAGCGTCGGGTGCGGGTGGATGGTCTTGCCGATGTCGATTTCGTCGGCGCCCATCTCGATGGCGAGTGCAATCTCGCCGAGCATGTCGCCGGCGTGCGTGCCAACGATGCCGCCGCCCAGGATGCGGTGCGTCTCGGCGTCGAACAGCAGCTTGGTGAAGCCCTCGTCGCGGCCGTTGGCGATGGCGCGGCCCGATGCCGACCACGGGAAGTGCCCCTTCTTGACCTTGATGCCCTCGGTCTTGGCCTGGTCCTCGGTCAGGCCGACCCACGCCACCTCGGGGTCGGTGTAGGCCACGCTCGGGATCACCCGGGCGTTGAAGGCGGCGCTGGACAGCTCCTTGTCGCCCTTCTGCTCGCCTGCGATCACTTCGGCCGCCACGTGTGCCTCGTGCACCGCCTTGTGCGCCAGCATGGGCTGGCCCACGATGTCGCCGATGGCGAAGATGTGCGGCACGTTGGTGCGCATCTGGATGTCGACCGGTATGAAGCCGCGGTCGCTCACCGTGACGCCGGCCTTCTCGGCGCCGATCTTCTTGCCGTTGGGGCTGCGGCCCACGGCCTGCAGCACCAGGTCGTACACCTGCGGCTCCTTCGGCGCGTTCTCGCCCTCGAAGCTGACCTTGATGCCTTCCTTCGTGGCCTCGGCGCCGACCGTCTTCGTCTTCAGCATGATGTTGTCGAAGCGCGGCGCATTCATCTTCTGCCAGACCTTGACCAGGTCGCGGTCGGCGCCCTGCATCAGGCCGTCGAGCATTTCGACCACGTCCAGGCGTGCGCCCAGCGTCGAATACACCGTGCCCATCTCCAGGCCGATGATGCCGCCGCCCAGGATCAGCATGCGCTTGGGGTCGGTGCCCATCTCGAGCGCGCCGGTCGAGTCGACCACGCGCGGGTCCTTCGGCATGAAGGGCAGGCTCACGGCCTGCGAGCCGGCCGCGATGATGGCGTTGCGGAACTTGACGGTCTGCTTGCTGCCCGTGGTGTCCCAGCTGGTGCCCGAGGTTTCGTCGACCTCCAGGTGGTACGGGTCGATGAAATTGCCGACGCCGCGCAGCACCGTCACCTTGCGCATCTTGGCCATGGCCGTGAGGCCGCTGGTGAGCTTGCCCACCACCTTGTTCTTGTGGCCCAGCAGCTTGGCGCGGTCGACCGTGGGAGCGGCAAAGCTCACGCCCAGGTCCGCGAAGTGCTTGACCTCGTCCATGACCGACGCCACGTGCAGCAGCGCCTTCGACGGGATGCAGCCGACATTCAGGCACACGCCGCCGAGGGTGGCGTACCGCTCGATCAGCACGACCTTCAGGCCGAGGTCGGCCGCGCGGAAGGCTGCCGAATAGCCGCCGGGGCCTGCGCCGAGCACGACCACGTCGCATTCGACATCGACCTTGCCGCCGTAGCTCGACACGGCCACGGCCGCCGAAGCGGGGGCCGGCGCCGGTGCGGCCTTGGGCGCGGGGGCTGCACTGGGTGCGGCGGCGGCAGCGGGAGCCGGTGCTGCGGCAGCGGGGGCGGCCGCGGCGGCGCCGTCGACTTCCAGCGTCAGCACGACAGAGCCTTCCTTGACCTTGTCGCCCACCTTCACGGCCAGCGCCTTCACCACGCCGGCGGCGGACGACGGAATCTCCATCGAGGCCTTGTCCGATTCGACCGTGATCAGCGACTGCTCGGCCTTGACCGTGTCTCCGACATTGACCAGCACCTCGATCACCGCGACTTCGTCGAAGTCGCCGATGTCGGGCACCTTGATTTGTTGTTCGCTCATTTGGACACTTTCAGTTTGAGTGTGAGAACGTCGACCGGTGGGGCCGAATTGCGATCGAATTCGCAGGCGGCGGCAATGCCCGCCTCCGCCACGTCGCGCGAGGTGCGCGACTTGATGTCATAGGCCGCGTGCATGGCGCCGAGCGCAAAGCTGCGTCCCGAGCCGATGGCCCAGAACTCCTTGAACTCGAACACCTCGCGGTAGCTGTAGATGCCGTAGATGCCGCTCGGGTTGGCCATCAGCATCGTGAACTGGCTCGACTCGTAGGGCTCGTGGTCGTCTTCCTTGGTCTGCATGAAGAACGAGTCCTTCAGCACCGGATGCAGCATCGTGAAGGTACGGAAGATCTCGTGCTTGCTGCCGAACAGCAGCTTCTCGCGCGGTTGCACGGCCAGCGCATGCTGCAGCACCAGGAAGTGCGCGGCCGCGCCGGCCATCGCGAACAGGCTGGTGCCCGCCGCGTCCTCGACGGTGAAGATCTTCTGGTTGGCCTCGGCGCGGTGCGAAAGACGCGTGTCGCCGAAGGTCACCAGAGAATCGGCTGCCATCGTGACCTGGCCACCCTTGCGGACGGCCACAACCGTGGTCATAGCAGGATACGGCGATAGTCCGCGAGCACCTGGCCCAGGTAGGCGTTGAAACGCGCAGCCAGGGCGCCGTCGATCACGCGGTGGTCATAGGACAGCGACATCGGCAGCGTCAGGCGCGGCACGAACTGCTTGCCGTCCCACACCGGCTTCATCGCGCTCTTCGACAGGCCGAGGATGGCCACTTCCGGAGCGTTGATGATGGGCGTGAAGTGCGTGCCGCCGATGCCGCCGAGCGAGCTGATCGAGAAGCAGCCGCCCTGCATGTCGGCCGAGCCGAGCTTGCCGTCGCGCGCCTTCTTGGCCAGTTCGCCCATCTCGGCGCTGATCTGCAGGATGCCCTTCTTGTCGGCATCCTTCAGCACCGGCACCACCAGGCCGTTGGGCGTGTCCGCCGCGAAGCCGATGTTGTAGTACTGCTTGTAGACGAGCTGGTCGCCATCCAGGCTGGTATTGAACTCGGGGAATTTCTTCAGCGCCGCGACCACCGCCTTGATGACGAAGGCCAGCATCGTGACCTTGACACCGGACTTCTCGTTCTCCTTGTTGGTGGAGACGCGGAAGGCCTCGAGCTCGGTGATGTCTGCTTCGTCGTTGTTGGTGACGTGCGGGATCATCACCCAGTTGCGGTGCAGGTTGGCGCCGCTGAGCTTCTTGATGCGCGAGAGGTCCTTGCGCTCGACCGTGCCGAACTTGGTGAAGTCGACCTTCGGCCATGGAATGAGGCCCAGGGCCGCACCGTCGCCGGCGCCACCAGCCGGCGCCTTGGCCGCGGAAGCCTTGGTGCTGACCTGGCCGCTCATCACGGCCTTGGTGAAGCTCTGAATGTCTTCCTGCGTGATGCGGCCCTTGAGGCCGGAACCCTTGACCTCTTCGAGCGGCACGCCGAGTTCGCGGGCGAACTTGCGCACCGACGGGGACGCGTGCGGCAGCTTGCCGGTGGGCGCGACGGTCGGGTCGTGCGGTGCGGCGGCAGCAGCAGCAGCAGGGCTCGCGGCGGGCGCCGGGGCTGCGGCGGATGGCGCGGGCGCGGGTGCGCTGGCGGTTGCCGCAGCAGGCGCGGCAGCAGCGGCCTGCGCGGGCGCCGGGGCCGCGGCAGCCGTGCCTTCGAGCACGGCGATCAGGTCGCCGATGTTGACGGTGTCGCCGACCTTGACCTTGAGTTCCTTGAGCACGCCGGCCGCCGACGACGGAATCTCCATCGAGGCCTTGTCCGACTCCACCGTGATGAGCGACTGCTCGGCCTTGACCGTGTCGCCGACCTTCACGAGCAGCTCGATGACCGCCACGTCCTTGAAATCGCCGATGTCGGGCACCTTGACCTCGACCGGACCCGACGCCGCTGCAGGCGCGGCGGCAGGTGCCGGCGCAGCCGCAGCGGGCGCCGGCGCAGGTGCGGGCGCAGCGGCGGCAGGAGCCGCAGCCGGAGCCGGTGCAGCGGCACCCGCTCCATCGGCCTCCAGCACGAGCACCACCGAGCCCTCCTTCACCTTGCTGCCGACCTCGACCTTCAGTTCCTTGACCACACCGGCCGTGGACGACGGGATTTCCATCGACGCCTTGTCCGATTCCACCGTGATGAGCGACTGCTCGGCCTTGACCGTGTCGCCCACCTTCACAAGCACCTCGATCACCGCGACTTCATCGAAATCGCCGATGTCCGGCACCTTGACTTCCACTGCTGCCATATCGTTTGTCTCCCGCCGTGAGGCGCCGTTTCGTTCGTTGATTGTTGAGGGTCAGGCGTAAAGCGGGTTGACCTTGTCGACATTGATGCCGTACTTCTTGATCGCTTCCACCACCTTGGCCACGGGCACGGTGCCGTCTTCGCTCAGCGCCTTGAGCGCAGCCACCACGATGTAGTGGCGGTTGATCTCGAAGTGCTCGCGCAGCTTGTTGCGGAAGTCGCTGCGGCCGAAGCCGTCGGTGCCGAGCACCTTGTAGGTGCGGCCCTTCGGGATGAAGGGACGGATCTGCTCGGCATAGGCCTTCATGTAGTCGGTCGATGCGACCACCGGGCCTGCAGTGGGCGCGAGCTGCTCGGCCACGAAGGGCACGCGCGGCGTCTGGTCGGGGTGCAGCAGGTTCCAGCGGTCGGCGTCCTGGCCGTCGCGGGTCAGCTCGTTGAAGCTCGGGCAGCTCCAAACGGAAGCCGACACGCCCCAGTCCTTCTCGAGCAGCTCTTGCGCGGCGAAGCTCTCGCGCAGGATGGTGCCGCTGCCCAGCAGTTGCACCGTGGGTGCTTCCTTGCCCTTGGACGCCTTGATCGCGGGGCCCTGCTTCGACAGGTACATGCCCTTGATGATCTGCTCTTCGGTGCCGGGCTGCAGGCCGGGCATCGCGTAGTTCTCGTTGAGCAGCGTCAGGTAGTAGTAGACGTTGTCCTGCTTCTCGACCATGCGCTTGAGGCCGTGGTGCAGGATCACGCCGACTTCATGCGCGAAGGTCGGGTCGTAGCTCACGCAGTTCGGGATGGTGTTGGCCAGGATGTGGCTGTGGCCGTCTTCGTGCTGCAGGCCTTCGCCGTTCAGCGTGGTGCGCCCCGAGGTGCCGCCCAGCAGGAAGCCGCGGGCCTGCATGTCGCCGGCCGCCCAAGCCAGGTCGCCGATGCGCTGGAAGCCGAACATCGAGTAGTACACATAGAACGGCACCATGATGCGGTTGTTCGTGCTGTACGACGTGGCCGCCGCGATCCAGCTCGACATGCCGCCGGCTTCGTTGATGCCTTCCTGCAGGATCTGGCCGGCCTTGTCTTCCTTGTAGTACATGACCTGGTCCTTGTCGACCGGGGTGTACTGCTGACCGTGCGGGTTGTAGATGCCGATCTGGCGGAACAGGCCTTCCATGCCGAAGGTGCGGGCCTCGTCCACCAGGATGGGCACCACGCGCGGGCCCAGCGCCTTGTCGCGCAGCAGCTGCGTGAGGAAGCGCACGTAGGCTTGCGTGGTCGAGATCTCGCGGCCCTCGGCCGTGGGCTCCATCACCGCCTTGAAGGTGTCGAGCGACGGGACCGTGAAGCTCTCGTCGGCCTTGACGCGGCGGTGCGGCAGGTAGCCGCCGAGGGCTTTGCGGCGCTCGTGCAGGTAGCGCATTTCCGGCGTGTCGTCGGCCGGCTTGTAGAACGGCAGCTCGGCGATCTGGCTGTCGGGAATCGGGATGTTGAAGCGGTCGCGGAAGGCCTTGATGTCTTCGTCGCCAAGTTTCTTGGTCTGGTGGACCGTGTTCTTGCCTTCGCCGATCTTGCCCATGCCGAAGCCCTTGACGGTCTTGACGAGCAGCACGGTGGGCTGGCCCTTGTGGTTCTGGGCGGCGTGGAAGGCGGCGTACACCTTCTGCGAGTCGTGGCCGCCGCGCTGCAGGTTCCAGACCTCGTCGTCGGTCATGTGCTCGACCATCTTCAGCGTGCGCGGATCGCGGCCGAAGAAGTTCTTGCGCACGTAGGCGCCGTCGTTGGCCTTGAACGACTGGTAGTCGCCGTCGTTGCACTCCATCATGATCTTGCGCAGCGCGCCGTCATGGTCCTTCTCGAGCAGGGCGTCCCAGCCCTTGCCCCAGATGAGCTTCACGACGTTCCAGTTGGCGCCGCGGAACTCGCCCTCGAGCTCCTGGATGATCTTGCCGTTGCCGCGCACCGGGCCGTCCAGGCGCTGCAGGTTGCAGTTGATGACGAAGATCAGGTTGTCGAGGTTCTCGCGCGCCGCCAGGCCGATGGCGCCCAGCGATTCGACCTCGTCCATTTCTCCGTCGCCGCAGAACACCCAGACCTTGCGGTTTTCGGTGTTGGCGATGCCGCGTGCATGCAGGTACTTGAGGAAGCGCGCCTGGTAGATCGCCATCAGCGGGCCCAGGCCCATCGAGACGGTGGGGAACTGCCAGAACTCCGGCATCAGCTTGGGGTGCGGGTAGCTCGACAGGCCCTTGCCGTCGACTTCCTGGCGGAAGTTGAGCAGTTGCTCTTCGGAGAGGCGGCCTTCGAGGTAGGCGCGAGCATAGATGCCGGGCGAAACGTGGCCCTGGATGTAGAGCAGGTCGCCGCCGTGGTTTTCGCTCTCGGCGTGCCAGAAGTGGTTGAAGCCGGCGCCGAACATGCTTGCCAGCGAGGCGAAGGAGCCGATGTGGCCGCCCAGGTCACCGCCTTCGGCCGGATGGTGGCGGTTGGCCTTGACCACCATGGCCATCGCGTTCCAGCGCATGTAGGCGCGCAGGCGCTGTTCGATTTCGAGGTTGCCGGGGCTGCGAGCCTCCTGCGAAGGCTCGATGGTGTTGACGTAGCCCGTGTTGGCCGAGAACGGCATGTCGACCGTGTTCTGGCGGGCATGTTCGAGCAGTTGCTCGAGAAGGAAGTGGGCCCGCTCGGGACCCTCGCTCTGGATGACGGAGGACAGTGCATCCATCCATTCGCGGGTCTCCTGGGCGTCCGCGTCATTCGCGGCCGAGCCGAACAGGTTCTCGGGATTTGCCGACATGCTTGTCTCTCCTTTTAGGGCTGTGGCGGTAATTTAGTGCGCTATGCGCTCAGCGCGGCGGAGTTTCTCATAGAAATATCTCAATTTCAAATAGTGCTTTATGATTTCTCAATGTGATATTTGGACGACATTCAGCCTTTTGACGCCGACCATGCAGGAGTCCATGGCACCGCGGCATTCCAGTCGCTGCCGAGGGGGCCATCACCTAAACTCAGGGCATGCCTCTTTCTTCTCCGCTGGCGGTTGCCCGCAGTGCCGTGAACGCCTCGCCCCTGTCCTGGTGGCGCAGGTGGTGGCGCAAGCAGACGCCGGTGCTGCAGGACGCGGTCGCGATGCTCGCGCCGATGGCCGCCGTGCTGCTCTTTCTCGCGGCCATCGTGTCGGCCTTCTGGTATCTGCGCACCGAGGAGGTCGAGCGCGAGCAGGAGTCGGTCCGCCGCGACGTCGAATACGCCCAGCAGCGCATGCGCCTGAGGCTGCTCGAGCGGCAGGAGCAACTGATGCGCATCGCGCGCGACGCCTCCAACCGCGAGATCGACCCGATCGAATTCACCAGCCGCGCCGAGTCGCTGGTGAGCCAGTTCCCCGAGCTGCAGACCATCACCTGGATCGACGACCGCCGCCGCTTCAAGGCCGGCTACGCCGCCCCCAGCGTCCACCCCGCGCAGCAGCACCTGATCGGCGACGTGCTGCGCCCCGGCGACATCGAAAGCAACTACGCGCTGGCGCGCGAGCTGCGCCAGCCGGTGTACTCGCAGCCCGTGGCCGGCGGCGATCCCCCGGCGATGCTGCAACTGCACATTCCCCTGTTCGACCAGGGCCTGTTCGCGGGCGTGGTGCTCGGCGAGTTCTCGGTCGACGGCCTGCTGCGCTACGGCATGCCGTCCGAGGTGCAGGCGCGCTACGCGGTGTCGCTGCTCGACGCCAAGGGCCGCGTGATCGCAGGCAACACCACCAACCTGAAGGAAAGTGGCACCCGCCTGCTGCCCTGGACCGAGCGCACCAACGAATATGAAGTGCCGGTGTCGCCGGTCGGCAATGCCCTGGTGCTGCGGGCGCAGGCCTACCGCACGTCGCAGGGCGTGGTCGGCAACGGGCTGTTCTGGCTGGTCTGCGCACTCAGCGTGCTCACGAGCTGGATGCTGATCGGCACCTGGCGCCACACGCGCCGACGGCTGCAGGCACAGCAGCGGCTGGTGGCTGAAACCAACTTCCGCCGGGCCATGGAGAACTCAATGCTCACCGGCATGCGGGTGCTCGACCTGCAGGGCCGCATCACCTACGTGAACGCCGCGTTCTGCGCAATGACCGGCTGGAGCGAGGAAGAACTGGTCGGCCAGTCGCCGCCCTTCCCCTACTGGCTCGAGTCCGACCGCGAGGTGATGAACGAACGGCTCGAAGAAGAACTGCATGGCCGCGCCCTGCCCGGCGGCTTCCAGGTGCGGGTGAAGCGCAAGAACGGCAGCGTGTTCAACGCCCGCCTCTACGTGTCGCCGCTGATCGACGCGCGCGGCCACCAGACCGGCTGGATGACGTCGATGACCGACATCACCGAGCCCACGCGCATCCGCGAGCAGCTCTCCGCCTCCTACGAGCGCTTCACCACGGTGCTGGAGGCACTGGACGCGGCCGTGTCGGTGGCGCCCATCGGCTCCGAGGAACTGCTGTTCGCCAACAAGCTGTACCGCCTCTGGTTCGGCTCGGACACCGTTGGCCACCTCGGCATGGTCGCGCAGGCCGGCGTGCCGGCGTCGAACGCGCACGACGAGGGCCTGGACGACGTCGACCCCTACGCCGGCCTGCCGATCGACACGCTCACTGCAGCCCAGACCGCCAACAACGAGATCTTCGTGCCCCACCTGGGCAAGTGGCTCGAAGTGCGCTCGCGCTACCTGACCTGGGTGGACGGGCGCCTCGCCCAGCTCGTGATCGCCACCGACATCACGCCCCGCCGCGACGCCGAGGAGCAGGCCGCCGCGCAGGCCGACAAGGCCCAGGCCGCCAGCCGCCTCATCACGATGGGCGAAATGGCGTCGAGCGTGGCGCACGAGCTCAACCAGCCGCTGACCGCCATCACCAACTACTGCAACGGGATGATGTCGCGCATCAAGGGGCAGACGATCGACACCGAGGCGCTGCTCGCCGCGCTCGAGAAAACCTCGAAGCAGGCCCAGCGCGCGGGCCAGATCATCCAGCGCATCCGTTCCTTCGTGAAGCGCAGCGAACCCAACCGCACGCCGGCCGACGTGGCCACCATGGTGAGCGAAGCGGTCGAGCTCGCCGGCATCGAGCTGCGCCGGCGCAACGTGCGACTGAACCACTACGTGGCGGCACGGCTGCCGGTGGTGCGCGTCGACCCGATCCTCATCGAGCAGGTGATGGTCAACCTGCTGAAGAACGCGGCCGAATCCATCGACATCGCCGACCGCCCGCTGGCGCGCCGCAGCGTCGAGCTGCGGGTGCTGCCCAAGGTGATCGAGGGCCACAACGCCATCGAATTCTCGGTGCAGGACACCGGCAAGGGCCTGGCCCCGGAAGTGATGGACCGGCTCTACGAGGCCTTCTTCTCGACCAAGCCCGAAGGCATGGGCATCGGGCTCAATTTGTGCCGCACCATCGTCGAGTCGCACCGCGGCCGGATGCAGGCGGAGAACATCTACAATGGTCCGGATGTGATCGGATGCCGTTTTTCCTTCTGGATTCCGGTGTTGGACGCTATCAGTTCCGTAGCTAGCGACGAGGCAAAGGTACCTGCATGAGTTTGATTCCGAAGAAAGGCACGGTCTATGTCGTCGACGACGACGAAGCCGTACGCGATTCGCTGCAATGGCTGCTCGAAGGCAAGGACTACAGAGTCCGCTGTTTCGATTCCGCCGAATCCTTTCTCTCCCGATACGACCCGCGCGAAGTCGCCTGTTTGATCGTCGACATCCGCATGGCCGGCATGACCGGCCTCGAACTGCAGGATCGGCTGATCGAAAGGCGCTCCCCGCTGCCGATCGTGGTCATCACCGGCCACGGCGACGTGCCGATGGCCGTCGACAGCATGAAGAAGGGCGCCATGGATTTCATCCAGAAGCCCTTCAACGACGAGGAACTCGTCACGCTGGTCGAACGCATGCTCGAACATGCGCGCGGCGCCTTCACCCAGCACCAGCAATCGGCCAGCCGCGACGCGCTGCTGTCCAAGCTCACCGGCCGCGAGGCACAGGTGCTCGAACGCATCGTCGCAGGCCGCCTGAACAAGCAGATCGCCGACGACCTGGGCATCAGCATCAAGACGGTCGAGGCGCACCGCGCCAACATCATGGAAAAGCTCAACGCCAACACCGTGGCCGACCTGCTGAAGATCGCACTCGGACAGGCGGCCCCCGCGGCCAAGGCCTAGAAGCTATCCCTGCGATAGCGAAGAATGACCCCCACGCCTGCGCAAGCGGGCGTTTTTACTTGGAAGATCGAAACCGATGACCGCCCAACTGATCGACGGCAACGCCCTCGCCAAAACCATTCGCGCCGAAGTTGCCGGCCGCACCGCCGCACTCAAGGCCAAAGGCGTGAACCCGGCCCTTTCCATCATCCTCGTGGGCGAAGATCCGGCCAGCCAGGTCTACACCAGGCACAAGGTCAACGACAGCGCCCAGACCGGCCTGGATGCCACGCTCGAGACCTACCCCGCCGAAATGAGCGAGGCCGACCTGCTGGCCCGCATCCGCACCCTCAACGACGACCCGAAGGTGCACGGCATCCTGGTCCAGCTGCCGCTGCCCAGGCACATGGACAGCCAGAAGGTCATCGAGACGATCTCGCCCGCCAAGGACGTCGACGGCTTCCACGTTGCCAGCGCGGGCGCGCTGATGATCGGCGCCCCCGGCTTCTGGCCCTGCACGCCGCACGGCTGCATGAAGATGCTCGAATCCATCGGCTACGACCTGCGCGGCAAGCACGCGGTGGTCATCGGCCGCAGCAACATCGTCGGCAAGCCGATGGCCATGATGCTGCTGGCCAAGAGCGCCACCGTGACCATCTGCCACAGCGCCACGCAGGACCTGGGCGCCATCACGCGGCAGGCCGACGTGATCGTCGCGGCGGTGGGCAAGCTCAATCTCCTGACCGCCGACATGGTGAAGCCCGGCGCGGTGATCATCGACGTGGGCATGAACCGCAAGGAAGACGGCAAGCTCGCCGGCGACGTCGATTTCGACGGCGTCAAGGAAGTCGCAAGCTGGATCACGCCCGTGCCCGGCGGCGTCGGTCCCATGACGCGCGCCATGCTGCTCGCCAACACCCTTGAAGCGGCCGAACGCGCCGCCAAGTAACTCACATGGCCATGACGAACAACCCCCTCCTCGATTTCACCGACCTCCCGCTGTTCGACCGGATTAAGCCGGAGCATGTGTCGCCCGCGGTGGACACCCTCCTGGCCGACGCCGAGACCGCGCTGCAGACCGTGACGGCGCCCGAATTCCCCGCCGACTGGAACGCGATCTCGAAGGTGCTCGACGTGGCCTCCGAACGCTTCAGCCGCGCCTGGGGCGCCATCGGCCACCTGAACGCCGTGGCTGACACCCCCGAGCTGCGCGCCGCCTACAACGAAGCCATGCCGCGCGTCACCGCCTTCTGGACCCGCCTGGGCTCCGACGAGCGGCTCTACGCCAAGTACAAGGCCATCGACGTCGCCACGCTCAATGCCGAGCAGCGCCAGGCCCATCGCAATGCCGTGCGCAACTTCGTGCTCGGCGGCGCCGAGCTGCAGGGCGAAGCCAAGAAGCGCTTCGCCGACATCCAGGAACGCCAGGCCGAGCTGAGCCAGAAGTTCAGCGAGAACGCCCTCGACGCGACCGACGCCTTTGCCTACTACGCCTCTCTCGGCGAGCTCGAAGGCGTGCCCGAAGACGTGGTGAGCGCCGCCCGCGCGGCCGCAGAGGCCGACGGCAAGGAAGGCTACAAGCTCACGCTCAAGATGCCGTGCTACCTGCCGGTGATGCAGTTCGCCAAGAGCAGCGCGCTGCGCGAAAAGCTCTACCGCGCCTATGTCACACGCGCCAGCGAGTTCGGCGACGCCTCGTTCGACAACACCCCGCTGATCACCGAGATCCTCGCGCTGCGCGAGGAAGAAGCCAAGCTGCTGGGCTACAGGAATTTCGGCGAACTGTCGGTCGTGCCGAAGATGGCCGAATCGCCCGAGCAGGTCGTCAAGTTCCTGCGCGACCTCGCGGCCAAGGCCAAGCCCTACGGCGAGCGCGACCTGGCCGACCTGCGCGTCTTCGCGGCCGAGCAGCTGAGCATCACCGACCCGCAGCCCTGGGACTGGACCTACATCGGCGAGAAGCTGAAGGAAGCGCGCTATGCCTTCAGCGAGCAGGAGGTGAAGCAGTACTTCCCGGCGCCGAAGGTCATGGCCGGCCTGTTCAAGATCGTCGAGACGCTGTTCGAAGTGTCGATCCGCCGCGACAGCGCGCCTGTGTGGCACCCGAGCGTCGAGTTCTACCGCATCGAGCGTGCCGGTCAGAAGGTCGGCCAGTTCTACCTCGACCCGTCCGCCCGCGCCGCCAAGCGCGGCGGCGCCTGGATGGACGACGTGCGCGCCCGCTGGCTGCGCCCCGACAACGGCGTGCTGCAGACGCCGGTCGCGCAGCTGGTCTGCAACTTCGCCAGCGGCGTCGACGGCAAGCCGCCGCTGCTCACGCACGACGACGTGACCACCCTCTTCCACGAGTTCGGCCACGGCCTGCACCACATGCTCACGCAGGTGAACGAGCGCGACGTCTCGGGCATCAGCGGCGTCGAGTGGGACGCGGTCGAGCTGCCGAGCCAGTTTATGGAAAACTTCTGCTGGGAGTGGGACGTGCTCAAGCACATGACGGCCCACGTCGACACTGGTGAGCCGTTGCCGCGCGCGCTGTTCGACAAGATGACGGCGGCCAAGAACTTCCAGAGCGGCCTGCAGACGCTGCGCCAGATCGAGTTCTCGCTGTTCGACATGCTGCTGCACACCGAGTACCGCGCCGCCGACGCCAAGCCGGGCGACGTGATGGCGCTGCTGGGCAAGGTGCGCACCGAAGTCGCGGTGATGCCGTCGCCGCCGTTCAGCCGCACGCCGAATACTTTCAGCCACATCTTCTCGGGCGGCTACGCGGCCGGCTACTACAGCTACAAGTGGGCCGAGGTGCTGAGCGCCGACGCCTACGCGGCCTTCGAGGAAACCGTGGGTGCCGACGGCGAGCCGAACATCGAGACCGGCCGCAAGTACCGCCAGGCCATCCTCGAGGCGGGCGGCAGCCGCAGCGCGATGGATTCGTTCAAGGCCTTCCGCGGCCGCGAACCCCAGCTTGATGCGCTGCTGCGACATCAGGGCATGGCCGAGGCCCAGCCCGCTTGATGCGGCGCTGAAGCTTGCGATACTCGGGCGATGCATCCGACCCCTTACAAATTCTCACTGCATCGCCTGATCGGCCTGGCTCTCGTGTTCGCGGCCGCCAGTGCCACGGCGCAGAACGTCTACCGCCAGGTGGACAAGAACGGCAAGGTCACTTTTTCGGACCGCGCACCAACTGCCGACACAGGGGCGGCATCGGGGCCGCAAGGCGGCGTCAGCACGCCGCCCAACGCGGGGCTGCCTTACGAGCTGCGGCAAGTGGCACAGCGCTACCCGGTCACGTTGTACAGCGGCGAAGAGTGCGCGCCATGCGGCGCCGCTCGCTCCCTGCTCACGACGCGCGGCATCCCGTTCGACGAGCGCACCGTCAAGAGCAACGCGGAAATCGAGGCGCTGCAGCGCCTGAGCGGCCAGAGTTCGCTGCCGCTGCTGACCATCGGATCGCAGCAGCTGAAGGGTTTCTCCGACGTCGAATGGTCGCAGTACCTCGACGCGGCCGGCTACCCCAAGAGCAACAGCCTCCCCGCCGGCTACCGCAACGGCCCGGCACGGCCGCTGGTCGCACAGCAGGCGGCGCCCGCCGCTCGCCCCCAGGCTCCGGCACCCGCCGCGCAACCGGCTTCGCCACCGCCCGCATCGAGCGAGCCGGGGCCGAGCAACCCGGCAGGCATCAAGTTCTGAACCTGGGGCGTTGCCGCCTCAGGCGAAGGTCATCGTCTTCACGCCCGTGGCGGTGCCCAGCAGGCACACGTCGGCCTTCTGATGGGCGAAAACGCCCACCGTCACCACGCCCGGCCACTGGCTCACCTCGGACTCGAAAGCCAGCGGATCGGCGATGCGCAGGCCCGTCACGTCGACGATGTGCTGCCCGTTGTCCGTGACCAGGGGCAGGCCGTCCTTCTCGCGCACCTGCGCGATGCCGCCCATCGCCGCGAACTGGCGCATCACGCGGCGAGCGGCCATCGGAATCACTTCCACCGGCAGCGGGAAGGCGCCCAGCGTTTCCACCAGCTTGGACGCATCGGCGATGCAGATGAACTTGCGCGACTGGGCCGCGACGATCTTTTCGCGCGTGAGCGCCGCGCCGCCACCCTTCACCATGAACCCGCGATGGTCGATTTCGTCGGCGCCGTCGATGTAGACGGCCAGCTCCTCCACCTCGTTGCTGTCGAACACCGGAATACCCAGTGCCCGCAGGCGCTCGGTGGAGGCCACCGAGCTGGAGACGGCGCCCTTGATCTGGTCCTTGATGGTGGCCAGCGCATCGATGAACTTGTTCACCGTGGAGCCGGTGCCGACGCCGACGATCTCGCCCTTGACCACGTAGGCCAGAGCGGCGTGGCCGACCAGGGCCTTGAGTTCGTCCTGGGACAGGGTGCCGGAAACGGGGGTTGGGGAGGCGGGTGCGGTCATCGCGGAGAATCCTTGGCTCATTGAAGTCGAGAATTATCCGATGCCCCTGCTGCTGCCCTCTTCGCTCTACGGCCTGGCCCGCCCTTTCCTGTTCGGCTTCGACCCAGAGCACGCCCATGAACTGACCCTCGACGGACTCGCGCGCACCCAGAACACGCCCCTGGCCTGCGCCTATTCGGCACCGCGTGTCAGCGATCCCATCCAGCTTGCGGGGTTGAGCTTTCCGAACCGCGTGGGCCTGGCCGCCGGGCTCGACAAGAACGCGCGCTGCATCGATGCCTTCGCGGCCATGGGCTTCGGATTCGTCGAAGTGGGCACGGTCACGCCGAAGGGCCAGCCGGGCAACCCCAAGCCCCGCATGTTCCGCCTGCCGCAGCGCGACGCGCTGATCAACCGGTTGGGTTTCAACAACGAAGGTCTCGAGGCATTCCTTGCGAACGTGCAGAAGGCGCGTTTCCGCAAGGCGGGCGGCGCGGCCAGGCCGCCGATGCTGCTGGGCCTGAACATCGGCAAGAACGCCGCCACGCCGATCGAGCGCGCGGTGGACGACTACCTCGCCTGCCTCGACGGCGTGTACCCGCATGCCGACTACGTGACGATCAACATCTCCAGCCCCAACACAGCGAACCTGCGCTCGCTGCAGAGCGACGAGGCGCTCGACGCCCTGCTCGGCGCCGTAGCCGAGCGGCGCGAGACGCTGGCCACGCGCCATGCCAAGCGCGCGCCGCTGTTCGTGAAGATCGCTCCGGACCTCGACGAAACCCAGGTCGCGGTCATTGCCGCCACCCTGAAGCGCCACGGCATGGACGGCGTGATCGCCACCAACACCACGCTGGCGCGCGACACGGTGAAGGGCCTGCCGCATGCGGAGGAAGCGGGTGGACTTTCGGGCGCACCGGTGCGGGAAGCCAGCAACCGCGTGATCGCGCAACTGCGCGCGGCGCTGGGCGCCGGTTTTCCGATCATCGGGGTGGGCGGCATCCTGAGCGGGGCCGATGCCAAGGCCAAGATCGCCGCCGGTGCCGACGTGGTGCAGATCTACACCGGGTTGATCTATCGCGGCCCAGGACTGGTCCGCGAAGCGGCCCAGGCGCTGCTGCGGGATCGCAGCAAGGCCTGAGTCTTTTTTCGGCTCTCTTCAGCGCATGCGCCAGAGCACTGGCGCAATGAACGCGGCCCAACGCAGCAGACGCCGCGGCCGGATCACCACCACGGCCGCGGCAGCGGCGACGCCGGCGGCCACAGGGTGCGCCCGCGCAATGCGCAATGCAGCAGCGGCAGCGGACTCGTCGGGCGGAGGCGCCTGCTCCGCTTTGGCCGCGTCGTCGTGCGCGAACTGCGGCTCGCGTCCGCCCTGCAGCGTTGCGATGCGCTGGCGCTGGCGGTCCATGCGCGCCAGCAGTTCCTCGCGCGTGGCGGGCCTCGGGGTACGGGGTTCGTCGTCGGGCTGGTCCGGGTCCTTGCCGAGGCCGAAACGGTCCTGCACCCATGCCCAGTCGCGCTCGAACTCCTGGCGCGCCGGCGCGAAGCCGTTGGACGCATTGCGCAGGGTCTGCAGCAGGCCGATGGCGGCCACCAGCCACAGCACGATCCACACGCCCGCCACCGACCACGCGGCCGTGATGCGGTACGGCGTGTCCCAGAAATGAACCACCACCGCCACGGACACCAGCGCCACGGTGACGGTGGTCAGCCCCAGCACGGCCAGCCCGAAGACGAGCATCAGCTTCAGGCGCTGCTTCTCGTCATCCCAGGCCATGCGCAGCAGTTGCACCCGGTCTTCGGCCGCCAGGGCGCCCTCGGCGGCGGCGATGCGCAGCCGGCGGACGCGGGCGTCCAGGCCGAACAGGGAAAGCAGCCTCATGGGCTACCTCCTGTCATGCCCGGGTGAACGGTGCTGCGGTGCGGCTGCCGGTCAGCGGCGGCCAAGCAGCAGGCCCACCAGCACGCCGACGGCCAGTGCGGCACCGGCGATCTGCCATGGTTCGTCGTGAGCGTAGGCGTTGGCGGAAGTGGCTGCCTCGCGGGCCTTCTTGGCGGCGAGCTTGCTTTTCTCGGATGCGAGCTCGCGCGCAATGGCAAGCTTGGTGTCGATGCGCTGGCGCAGCGCCTTGATGTGGGGAACCGAATCCAGGTCCTTGCTCGCCAGCACGCCGCGCACGTCGCTCGCGATGTCTTCGGCTGCTGCTTCAAGATTTTGGGATGCACTCATTGGAATCTTTCCTCCGTGATGACACCGGCACCGCGCCGGCGGCTTCACGCCAGCAAATGGCGTACTGTCATGTTACAGGCACAAAAGACCCTCATGCGCGACAGATGTGCGTACATGTGCCCTTCGCTCCTCGCTCAGCCTTCCGTACCCGCCAGCAGGCGGGCGACGTGGGCCCCGATCGCCAGGCTGCTCGTGAGCCCCGGCGACTCGATGCCGAACAGATGGACCAGCCCCGCCACGCCGTGCGACGCCGGCCCGTCGATCATGAAGTCCGCGGCGGGCTCGCCGGGCCCCGAGATCTTGGGCCGCATGCCGGCATAGCCGGGAATCAGCGCGCCGTCGGGCAACGCGGGCCAGTACTTGCGCACCTCGGCATAGAAGCCATCGCCGCGCGCGGGGTCCACCACGAGGTCGTCGGCCGAGGAAACCCACTGCACGTCGGGGCCGAACTTGGCCTGGCCGCCGAGGTCGATCGTCAGGTGCACGCCCAGGCCGCCCGGCTCGGGAACCGGATAGACGAGCCGCCCGAAAGGCGCCCGACCCGACAGGGTGAAGTAGTTGCCCTTGGCGAAATTCTCTCGAGGCACCGCCGCAGCAGGCAAGCCCTCGAAGCGGCGGGCCAGCGCCGGCGCGCCCAGCCCCGCGGCGTTGACCACCGTTCGGCAACGCAACGCCGTACCGTCCTGCGCGATCAGCACGATGCCGTCGGCACCGCATTCGGCGCGCGATACAGGCGATTTCAGCGCGAGCATGCCGCCTGCGTTCTCGAGGTCGCCGAGCAGGCTCAGCATCAGCGCATGGCTGTCGACGATGCCGGTGCTGGGCGAATGAAGCGCCGCAACGCACTGCAACTGCGGCTCCAGGGCCTTGGCCTGCTGTTCGGAGAGCAGTTCCAGGTCGTCGACGCCGTTGGCCGCCGCCTTGGCCCGGATCGCATCGAGCTGCCCCGCCTGCTCGGGCGACGTGGCAACGATCAGCTTGCCGCAGCGCCGATGCGGCACGCCGCGCGCCTCGGCGTAGGCGTAGAGCAGTTGCTTGCCTTCCACGCAAAGCCGCGCCTTCAGTGAACCCTGCGGGTAGTAGATGCCCGCATGGATCACCTCGCTGTTTCGCGAGCTAGTTCCCGTGCCGATGGCGCCTTCGGATTCAAGCACCAACACCTCCCGGCCTTCGAGCGCCAACGCCCGCGCTACGGCCAGGCCCACCACTCCACCGCCAATGACGGCGCAATCGATTTCTTCCATCGTGCGAGCTTATCGCGGCCAGCACGGCAGACGCGCAGGCTCAACTCACTGAGGTGGGGGTACCGGGTCCGTGGGTTCGTCTGGCGGCGTGCTTGGGCCCTCGTCGGGCTCCACGGGCAGGTCCGGCGTGACGGGGGTCGGAAGATCTGGATGAGTGGCCATGGTCTTGCTCCTTTCCTGACATTTCCATGCCGGCGTCGGCAAAGGCGCGCCATCATGCGGCTGCACTTGCCGTCGGCGCCAACCGACAGCAGCGCTCGTCGCTTCAGGCAGGTCGTGCGAATGGCAGATCCGCGCGGGAGCCACGGGGTCGGTGAAGTGCGGCGAGCAGAAGCTCTATTTCGCATGCGACAGCTGCGCTGATCTGATCGGCGCGAAGCTGTAAAAAACGAACTGGCGCGCAAAACAAAAAAGCGACCTGGAAATCCAGGTCGCTTTTTGATGATGGTGGGCGGTGGAGGCTTCGAACCTCCGACCCCAGCAGTGTGAATGCTGTGCTCTACCCCTGAGCTAACCGCCCAAAGCAGCGCATTGTCTGCGTTGCTTTGAATTACGTATCGCGTTCAGCGAAGCCTCAGATTATGCCACAGCTTTTTCTTCGTTTTGACGAAACAGCGTGCGACCACCAGAAGATTTGTCGAGCTGGGCCAACACGCCCTCGTGCGCGGCGAGTTCATGCTCCGCTGCCAGGATCACCGGCAACTCGAACTGGCTCAGGTCCATGGCCACGACCTTGGTCCCAACCTCGGGCTCGTTGGAGGCCACGTCGATGAGCAGCGCATCCTGTCCGCGCGTGAGGTTGATGTAGACGTCGGCCAGCAGCTGGGCGTCGAGCTTGGCGCCGTGGAAGGTGCGGTTCGAACGGTCGACGCCGAAGCGGTCGCACAGCGCATCGAGCGAGTTGCGCTTGCCCGGATACACCTGCTTGGCCATGGCCAGCGTGTCGGTCACTTCCGCCACGAAGGTGCGCAGCGGAGGAAAGCCGGCGC
Organism: Variovorax sp. PMC12; assembly: GCF_003019815.1. Classification (NCBI taxonomy): domain Bacteria; kingdom Pseudomonadati; phylum Pseudomonadota; class Betaproteobacteria; order Burkholderiales; family Comamonadaceae; genus Variovorax; species Variovorax sp. PMC12. The sequence goes on along the minus strand of NZ_CP027773.1, from coordinate 632,664 downwards.
GCTCGAACTCCTTGTTGAGGAAGCCGACGTCGAAGGCCGCGTTATGAATGATCAGTTCGGCATCGCGCAGGTACTCGACGATGTCGTTGGCCAGCGTGGCGAACTTCGGCTTGTCGCGAAGGAAATCGGTCGTCAGGCCGTGGACCTTCAACGCGTCTTCGTGGCTCTCGCGCTCCGGGTTGAAATAGATGTGCAGGTCGTTGCCGGTGAGCTTTCGGTTGAACAGCTCCACGCAGCCGAGCTCGATGATGCGGTCGCCGTTCTCTGCGGAGAGCCCGGTGGTTTCGGTATCGAGGACGATCAAGCGACTCATCAGTGGTTTTCCTTGGCGTGGTTGATCGAGTACTTCGGAATCTCGATGGTCACATTTTCCTGCGCCAGGATCGATTGGCAACTCAGCCGCGATTGCGGCTCCAGGCCCCAGGCGCGGTCGAGCAGGTCTTCCTCGCCCTCTTCCGCTTCGTTCAGCGAGCTGAAGCCCTCGCGCACGATGACGTGGCAGGTGGTGCAGGCGCAGCTCATCTCGCAGGCGTGCTCGATATTGATGTCGTTGTCGAGCAGCGCCTCGCAGATCGAGGTGCCGGCGGGCGCGGTGATTTCGGCGCCTTGCGGGCAGTACTCGGGATGCGGATAGATCTTGATCGTGGGCATGTTTTTGTTCTAGAGAGATTCGACCTTGCGGCCGGCAAGTGCGCGCGCAATGCCCGCGTTCATGCGCTGTGCGGCAAAGGCTTCGGTGTCGTCGGCCAGCTTCTTGGTTGCGGCCTCGATGGCGGCGGCGTCGTTGCTGCTCTTGGCGGCTTCGCGCAATTGCAGCATCGAAGCATCGATGATCGCGCGCTCCTCGCCGTTCAGCAGGTCGCCATCGGCATCGAGCGCGCTCTGCGTGGCAAGCAGCATGCGGTCGGCATCGACGCGTGCCTCGACCAGCGCACGGGCCTGCATGTCCTGCTGCGCGGTGGAGAAGCTTTCCTGCAGCATCGTCGCGATCTGGTCGTCCGACAGGCCGTAAGACGGCTTGACCGCCACGCTGGCCTCGACGCCGCTGCCCTGCTCTTTTGCGCTCACGCTCAGCAGGCCGTCGGCATCGACGGTGAAGGTCACGCGGATGCGCGCGGCGCCCGCGGCCATCGGCGGAATGCCGCGCAGCGTGAAGCGCGCGAGGCTGCGGCAGTCGGAGACGAGATCGCGCTCGCCCTGCACCACGTGCAGCGCCAGTGCGGTCTGGCCGTCCTGGTAGGTGGTGAAGTCCTGCGCCATCGCGGTGGGAATGGTCTGGTTGCGCGGCACGATGCGCTCGACCAGGCCACCCATGGTCTCGATGCCGAGCGAAAGCGGGATCACGTCGAGCAGCAGCAGTTCGCCCGCGCCGTTGTTGCCGGCCAGCTGGTTCGCCTGGATGGCGGCACCGAGGGCCACGACTTCGTCGGGGTTCAGGTTGACCAGCGGTTCGCGGCCGAAGAAATCGGCGACGGCGCGGCGCACCTGCGGCATGCGGGTCGAGCCGCCAACGAGCACGATGCCTTGCAGTTCTTCAGGCTTGAGCTTCGCGTCGCGCAGAGCCTTGCGGACGGCGGCGATGGTGCGGTCGGTGAGTGGCTGCGTGGCGGCGTAGAACTGCTCGCGGGCCAGCTCGAAGGAGAGGGTCTTGCCTGCGACATCGGCCTTGAAGATGGTCGACGGCGAATCGGTCAGCGCCTCTTTCGCTGCCCGCGCGGCCACGAGCAATGCGGCCTTGTCGGCGTCGCTGACGGCTTGCAGGCCGGTCTGCGCGAGCACGAAGTCGGCGAGCGCATGGTCGTAGTCGTCGCCGCCGAGGGCCGAGTCGCCACCCGTGGCAATCACTTCGAACACGCCCTGCGTGAGCCGCAGGATCGAGATGTCGAAAGTGCCGCCGCCCAGGTCGTAGACCGCGTAGACGCCTTCGCTCGCGTTGTCGAGCCCGTAGGCGATGGCCGCGGCCGTGGGTTCGCTGATCAGGCGCAGCACGTTCAGGCCGGCGAGTTGCGCGGCATCCTTGGTCGCCTGGCGCTGGCCTTCGTCGAAGTACGCGGGCACGGTGATGACGGCGCCATACAGTTCGTCGTCGTCGAAGGTGTCCTGTGCACGGTAGCGCAGCGTGGCCAGGATCTCGGCGCTGATCTCGACCGGCGACTTCTCGCCAGCCAGCGTCTGCACCTTCACCATGCCGCCGTCGCCGCTGCCGATGCGGTACGACATGGCATCGCGGTTCGCGATGTCGGCCAGGCCGCGGCCCATGAGCCGCTTCACGGAAGTGATGGTGTTGGCGGGGTCCTGCGCGCGCGCGGCCACGGCATCGAAGCCGATCTGGCGGCGGTCGCCTTCGAGGTAGCGCACGGCCGAGGGCAGCAGCACGCGTCCCTGGTCGTCGGGCAGGCATTCGGCCACGCCGTTGCGCACCGAGGCCACCAGCGAATGCGTCGTACCCAGGTCGATGCCCACGGCGATGCGGCGCTGATGCGGATCGGGCGCCTGGCCGGGTTCGGAAATCTGAAGAAGAGCCATCAGGCCTCCCGCCGGACTGCCCCAAGGGAGGCCTGCGCCCCCATGGGGGGCAGCGAATACACGAAGTGATGAGCGTGGGGGTTCATGTCTTCTATTGTCCCAACTGATCGAACTTGGCTTCGACGTCCTGTCCGAAGCGCTCAATGAACATGAGGGCTCTCACCTGCTGCGCGGCGGCGGGGTAGTCGCCCTTCTCGTCGATCAGCCAGTCGAGCGACGACAGCGCGCGCGCGCGGCCGGCCTCGACCTCCGCCTGGAGCTTCTCGAGCGAAGCGATGCTTTCGACATCGTCGAGCGCCTCGCGCCACTCCATCTGCTGCATGAGGAACTCCGCCGGCATCGCCGTGTTGTTCTCGGCATTCAGCGGTGCGCCCTGCATCTCGCAGATGTAGCTGGCGCGGCGGATCGGGTCCTTCAGGCGCTGGTAGGCCTCGTTGATGCGCACCGACCACTGCATGGCCACGCGCTGCGCCGCGGCGCCCTGTGCGGCAAAGCGGTCCGGGTGGGCTTCGCGCTGCAGCTCTTTCCAGCGCGCGTCGAGCACGGCGCGGTCCTGCGCGAAAGTCGCCGGGACGGCGAACAGTTGAAAGTCGGTGTCGTTCAGGTTCATGGCAAGAAAAAACCGCCAGCACATGACATGGTGGCGGCTATGGTCGCAGTCAGCGACGGCGCATCAGATGCGAAAACTTTCCCCACAACCGCAGCGGTCGCGTTCGTTGGGGTTGATGAACTTGAAGCCCTCATTCAGGCCTTCGCGCACGAAGTCGAGTTGCGTGCCGTCGATGTAGGCCAGGCTCTTCGGGTCGACCAGCACCTTCACGCCGTGGTCTTCGAACACCACGTCTTCGGGCGCCAGTTCGTCCACGTACTCGAGCTTGTAGGCCAGGCCTGAGCAACCCGTGGTCTTCACGCCCAGCCGCACACCCACGCCCTTGCCCCGTTTGCCGAGGTAGCGGGTGACGTGTCGCGCAGCGGCTTCGGTCAGCGTGACGGCCATGTCAGTGGACAGCTTCGGCAGCAGCGGATTCGGTCTTGACGCCGTGCTTGGCCTTGTAATCGCTCACGGCGGCCTTGATCGCGTCTTCGGCCAGGATGGAGCAGTGGATCTTCACGGGCGGCAGGGCCAGTTCTTCGGCGATCTGCGCGTTCTTGAGCGCAGCCGCTTCGTCGAGCGTCTTGCCCTTGACCCATTCGGTCACGAGCGACGACGACGCGATGGCCGAGCCGCAGCCATAGGTCTTGAAGCGGGCGTCTTCGATCACGCCGGTTTCCGGGTTGACCTTGATCTGCAGCTTCATCACGTCGCCGCAGGCCGGTGCGCCGACCATGCCGGTGCCTACCGAGTCGTCGCCCTTTTCGAAGGAGCCGACGTTGCGGGGATTTTCGTAGTGGTCGATGACCTTGGAAGAATATGCCATGGTGTACCTCTCAAACTTTGTTCAATCGTGGAGCCTGGTGCGGGCCTGCGTCAGTGGGCCGACCACTGGATCGTGCTGATGTCGACGCCGTCCTGGAACATCTCCCACAGGGGGCTCAGCTCGCGCAGCTTGGCAACGTTGTGCTTGATGGTCGAGATGGCGTAGTCGATTTCTTCTTCGGTCGTGAAACGGCCGATGGTCATGCGAAGGCTGCTGTGCGCCAGTTCGTCGCTGCGGCCCAGGGCGCGCAGCACGTAGCTGGGCTCGAGGCTGGCCGAGGTGCAGGCCGAGCCCGACGACACCGCCAGGCCCTTGATGCCCATGATCAGCGACTCGCCTTCGACGTAGTTGAAGCTCATGTTCAGGTTGTGCGGCACGCGGTGTTCGAGGTCGCCGTTGATGAACACCTGTTCCACGTCTTTCAGCCCGTCGAGCAGACGCTTCTGCAGGCGGCGTGCGTGTTCGATGTCCTTGTGCATCTCGAGCTTGGCGATGCGATAGGCCTCGCCCATGCCGACGATCTGGTGCGTGGGCAGCGTGCCCGAACGCATGCCGCGCTCATGGCCACCACCATGCATCTGCGCTTCGAGGCGGATGCGCGGCTTGCGGCGCACGTACAGCGCGCCGATGCCCTTCGGGCCGTAGGTCTTGTGCGAAGCCAGGCTCATCAGGTCGATGGGCAGCTTCGTGATGTCGATGTCGATCTTGCCGGTGGCCTGGGCCGAGTCGACGTGGAAGATCACGCCCTTTTCGCGGCACGCGTTGCCCAGCGCGACCACGTCCTGGATCACACCGATTTCGTTGTTCACGAAGAGCACGCTGGCCAGGATGGTGTCGGGGCGAATGGCCGCCTTGAACTTCTCGAGGTCGACGAGGCCGTTTTCCTCGACGTCGAGGTAGGTCACCTCGAAGCCTTGGCGTTCCAGCTCGCGCATGGTGTCGAGCACGGCCTTGTGCTCGGTCTTCAGCGTGATCAGGTGCTTGCCCTTGCCCTTGTAGAACTGGGCAGCGCCCTTGAGCGCGAGGTTGATCGATTCGGTGGCACCCGATGTCCAGACAATTTCGCGCGGATCGGCATTGATCAGTTCGGCCACCTGGCCGCGCGCCTTCTCGACAGCCTCTTCCGCTTCCCAGCCCCAGGCGTGGCTGCGCGATGCCGGGTTGCCGAAGTGCTCGCGCAACCAGGGAATCATGGCGTCGACCACGCGCGGGTCGACCGGCGTGGTGGCGCCGTAATCGAGATAGATCGGGAAATGAGGAGTTACGTCCATGGCTGGCTCGTGCTGGCGTGGGGGTTGTTTTTAGATCTGGGCTGCTGCTCGTGCCGGCGCCCGAAGGCGCCGCCGGAAATCAGAAGTCTCGAAAGCGGTATCAGGACTTCGCGAAGGCGTTGCCGAGAGCGAACACCGAGTTCGGCGCATTCACGCGAATCGGCTTGACCACCGGCTGGGCCGAGATGGCGCGCTTGACGACGGGCTTGTTCTCGATCTGCACGCCCTTGGCGATCTGGTCGTCGACCAGCTTCTGCAAGGTGACGGAGTCGAGGAACTCGACCATGCGCTGGTTCAGCGAGGCCCAGAGCTCGTGCGTCATGCAGCGGCCGGCTTCGCCCAGGCAGTTTTCCTTGCCGCCGCACTGGGTGGCGTCGATGGGCTCATCGACGGAAACAATGATGTCGGCGACCGTGATATCGGCAGCCTTGCGGCCGAGGCTGTAACCGCCACCGGGGCCGCGGGTCGATTCGACCAGTTCATGACGGCGCAGCTTGCCGAACAGCTGTTCGAGGTAGGACAGCGAAATCTGCTGCCGTTGGCTGATTGCGGCCAGCGTGACCGGACCGGTGTTCTGACGCAACGCCAGATCGATCATTGCCGTGACCGCAAAACGGCCTTTGGTAGTGAGACGCATCGCAAGCTCCTTCAAGTGCTTACCGTTGAAATGACACCGTGGCCCTGGGCTGCGGTGACCTCGTCTCCGCCCTGCCCGACCCCTGGCGCTGGTGAACCAGCCGGTAGGAGTCGGTCCTTCATCGCGAAGTTCTTTTCTTGTTGTTGAGTATTTCGCTCAAGTATAACAGAAGCCCCCGAACTCTGCTCGGGTAAACCCCAGCGCCGTCCGCTTGAAGAACGCGAACGTTTGAACTAGCGCGGCTAGAGCGCGATGTTGTCCCCGCCGGCAGCCCCGAAAGCCTGTTCGCGCAGCAGCGCCAGCTGGTCGCGTACGCGGGCCGCCTTCTCGAATTCGAGGTTCCGGGCGTGCTCCAGCATCTGCTTTTCCAGCCGCTTGATTTCCCGTGCGATGTCCTTTTCGCTCATGTCCTCGACCTTGGCGCGTTCCAGGTCGAGCTTGGCCATTTCCTTGCCCGTTTTCTCGCTGTAGACCCCGTCGATCAGGTCACGCACCTGCTTGACGATGCTGCGCGGCGTGATGCCGTTCGCCTCGTTGTGCGCAATCTGCCGGGCGCGGCGGCGCTCGGTCTCGTCGATGGCCTTCTTCATCGAATCGGTCATGCGGTCGGCGTAAAGAATGGCCTTGCCGTTCAGGTTGCGCGCCGCCCGGCCGATGGTCTGGATCAGCGAGCGCTCGGCGCGCAGGAAGCCTTCCTTGTCGGCATCGAGGATCGCCACCAGCGAAACCTCCGGAATATCCAGCCCCTCGCGCAGCAGGTTGATGCCCACCAGCACGTCGAAGGTGCCCAGGCGCAGGTCGCGCAATATCTCCACCCGCTCAACCGTGTCGACGTCGCTGTGCAGGTAGCGCACCTTCACGCCGTTGTCGCCCAGGTAGTCGGTCAGCTGCTCGGCCATGCGCTTGGTCAGCGTGGTGATGAGCACGCGTTCGTTCTTGTCCACGCGCACGCGGATTTCGCCCAGAACGTCGTCCACCTGGTGGGTGGCGGGCCGAACCTCGACTTCGGGGTCGATCAGGCCGGTGGGCCGCACCAGCTGTTCGACCACATTGCCGGCATGGTCCTTCTCGTACTGCGCCGGCGTGGCCGACACGAAGATGCACTGGCGCATGCGCGTCTCGAACTCCTCGAGCTTGAGCGGCCGGTTGTCCAACGCACTCGGCAGGCGGAAGCCGTATTCGACCAGCGTGGTCTTGCGCGCCCGGTCACCGTTGTACATGCCGCCGAGCTGGCCGATCATCTGGTGGCTCTCGTCGAGGAACATGAGCGCGTCCTTAGGCAGGTAGTCGGTCAGCGTGGCCGGCGGATCGCCGGGCGCGGCGCCCGACAGGTGGCGCGTGTAGTTCTCGATGCCCTTGCAGTGGCCGATTTCGGCCAGCATCTCGAGGTCGAAGCGGGTGCGCTGCTCCAGCCGCTGCGCCTCGACCAGCTTGCCCGCGCTCACCAGCTCCTTGAGCCGCTCGCTCAGCTCGATCTTGATGGTCTCGACCGCCGCCATGACCTTGTCGCGGGGCGTCACATAGTGGCTCGACGGGTACACCGTGAAGCGCGGCACCTTCTGCCGGACGCGCCCGGTCAGCGGATCGAACAGCTGCAGCGACTCGATTTCGTCGTCGAACAGTTCGAAACGGATCGCCAGTTCGCTGTGCTCCGCCGGAAACACGTCGATGGTGTCGCCGCGCACGCGGAAGGTGCCGCGGGCAAAGTCCTGCTCGTTGCGCAGGTACTGCATGCGGATCAGCCGGGAAATCAGGTCACGCTGCCCGACCTTGTCGCCGACGCGGGCAATCAGCCGCATTTCCATGTAGTCCTCGGGCGTGCCGATGCCGTAGATGGCGCTCACCGTGGCCACGATGACCGTGTCGCGCCGCTCCAGCACGCTCTTGGTGGCCGACAGCCGCATCTGCTCGATGTGCTCGTTGATCGAGGAATCCTTCTCGATGAACAGGTCGCGCTGGGGCACATAGGCCTCGGGCTGGTAGTAGTCGTAGTAGCTCACGAAGTACTCGACGGCGTTCTTCGGGAAGAACTCGCGGAACTCGCTGTAGAGCTGCGCCGCCAGCGTCTTGTTGGGCGCGAATACGATGGCCGGGCGGCCCAGCCGCGCGATCACGTTGGCCATGGTGAAGGTCTTGCCCGAGCCGGTCACGCCCAGCAGGGTCTGGAACACTTCGCCGTCGATCACGCCTTCGACCAGCCCTTCGATGGCCTTGGGCTGGTCGCCCGCGGGCGGATAGGGCTGGAAGAGCTCGAACGGGGAGTCCGGGTACCTGATGAATTCACCCTGTTTCGCGGGCCCGATCGGGTCCACTTTCTTCAGGTCTGCTATGGCTTCGTTGTTGTCTGGCATGGCTGTTCCCGACAGGTGGCGCTCGCGCCGGTAAAATTCAAGGCAACCGGAAAGCATAAAGCCTAGTCCGGTTGCAGCGAAGCTTTCATCCCAAAGGACCTTTCCATGTCTATGTTCACCGCGGTCGAAATGGCACCGCGCGACCCGATCCTCGGCCTCAACGAGCAATTTGCAGCCGACACCAACCCCAACAAGGTCAACCTCGGCGTCGGCGTCTATTACGACGACAACGGCAAGCTGCCCCTGCTCCAGTGCGTGCAGGCCGCAGAACAGAACATGATGAAAGCGCCCACCGCGCGCGGCTACCTGCCCATCGACGGCATCGCGGCGTACGACAACGCCGTCAAGGCGCTGGTCTTCGGCGCCGACAGCGAGCCCGTCACCTCGGGCCGCGTGGCCACCATCCAGGCCATCGGCGGCACCGGCGGCCTGAAGGTCGGCGCCGACTTCCTCAAGAAGCTCAGCCCCTCCGCCAAGGTGCTGATCAGCGACCCGAGCTGGGAAAACCACCGCGCGCTGTTCACCAACGCCGGCTTCGAAGTCGAAAGCTACCCCTACTACGACGCGGCCAAGCGCGGCGTCAACTTCGAAGGCATGCTGGCCGCCCTGAACGCGGCCCCGGCCGGCACCATCGTCGTGCTGCACGCCTGCTGCCACAACCCCACCGGCTACGACATCACCGCCGCCCAGTGGGACCAGGTCGTCGCCGCCGTCAAGGCCAAGGGCCTGGTGCCCTTCCTCGACATGGCGTACCAGGGCTTCGGCTACGGCCTGAAGGAAGACGGCGCGGCCGTCGCCAAGTTCGTCGAAGCCGGCCTGACCTTCTTCGTCTCGACCTCTTTCTCCAAGAGCTTCAGCCTGTACGGCGAGCGCGTCGGCGCACTGTCGGTGCTGTGCGAAAACAAGGAAGAAGCCGGCCGCGTGCTGTCGCAGCTCAAGATCGCCATCCGCACCAACTACAGCAACCCGCCCACGCACGGCGGCGCCGTGGTGGCAGCGGTGCTCGGCAACTCCGAGCTGCGCGCCCTGTGGGAAAAGGAACTGGGCGAGATGCGCGTGCGCATCAAGGCCATGCGCCAGAAGCTGGTCGACGGCCTCAAGGCCGCGGGCGTGAAGGAAGACATGAGCTTCATCACCACGCAGATCGGCATGTTCAGCTACTCGGGCCTGACCAAGGACCAGATGGTGCGCCTGCGCAATGAGTTCGGCGTGTACGGCACCGACACCGGCCGCATGTGCGTGGCCGCGCTCAACAGCAAGAACATCGATTACGTCTGCGCGTCGATCGCCAAAGTCATCTAAGTGACAGCAAAGTGTGAGGGAATGCGCTGCAGCGACGATTCCTTCACACTTCTTGGCCAAAGGACCCTCGCGGCGGGGTCGTTGTAGGGGTTAGGCCCCCTGCAACGCAGCGAATGCGCTGATATATTGCACCGCAACATTCCACTCAAAGATCAGCGATGCTCTATCAACTCTACGAAGCCCAGCGTTCCTTGATGGAGCCTTTCTCGGACTTCGCCCAGGCAGCCTCCAAGCTCTACGGCCCCGGCGCCGTATGGGGCCAGCTGCCCATGGCCCAGCGCATGGCCGCGGGCTACGACCTGCTCTACCGCCTGGGCAAGGACTACGAGAAGCCCGAGTTCAACATCAAGTCGGTGAAGGTCGATGGCGCGGATGTCGTCATCCAGGAAGCCATTGCGCTCGACAAGCCCTTCTGCGAGCTGCGCCGCTTCAAGCGCTTCACCGACGAGCCACACATCCTCAAGACGCTCAAGAGCCAGCCCGTGGTGCTGGTCGTCGCACCGCTGTCGGGCCACTATGCGACCCTGCTGCGCGACACCGTGCGCACCATGCTGCAGGACCACAAGGTCTACATCACCGACTGGAAGAATGCGCGCCTCGTGCCGATGTCGGAAGGCGAGTTCCACCTCGACGACTACATCAACTACGTGCAGGAGTTCATCCGCCTGCTGCAGGCCGAGTACGGCAACTGCCACGTGGTGAGCGTGTGCCAGCCCACCGTGCCCGTGCTCGCTGCCGTGTCGCTCATGGCCAGCCGCGGCGAGCCGCTGCCGCTCACCATGACGATGATGGGCGGCCCCATCGACGCGCGCAAGTCGCCCACGGCGGTCAACAACCTCGCGATGAACAAGAGCTTCGAGTGGTTCGAGAACAACGTGATCTACCGCGTGCCGCAGGGCTTCCCCGGTGAAGGCCGCCGCGTGTACCCCGGCTTCCTGCAGCACACCGGCTTCGTGGCCATGAACCCCGACCGCCACGCCAGCAGCCACTACGACTACTTCAAGGACCTCATCAAGGGCGACGACGCCAGCGCCGAGGCCCACCGCAAGTTCTACGACGAGTACAACGCCGTGCTCGACATGGACGCCGATTACTACCTCGAGACCATCCGCACCGTGTTCCAGGAGTTCGACCTGGTCAACGGCACCTGGGACGTCAAGTCCCCCGACGGCAAGGTGGAGCGCGTGCGCCCGCAGGACATCCACGGCACGGCCCTGCTCACCGTCGAAGGCGAACTCGACGACATCTCCGGCTCGGGCCAGACCGAAGCCGCGCACAGCCTGTGCACCGGCATCGACGACGCGAAGCGCGAGCACTACGAAGTCAAAGGCGCCGGCCACTACGGCATCTTCAGCGGCCGCCGCTGGCGCGAACTGGTCTACCCGAAGATGCAGAAATTCATCGAGGCCAACGACCAGCCGCAGCGCCGCGCGAGCGCCCGCGACGCACTGGCCGCCGAAGACACCGTGAAGCCTGTGCGCAAAAGCCCGGCTCCCGCAGCAGTCGCGGCCAAGAAGGCCCCAGCGAAGACGGCCACGGCCGTCGCCGCCAAGAAGACAGCGCCGCGCAAGAAGCCCGGCACCAGCGCGGCGCGCTGAAGCGCGCGCCATTCCCACAGTGAACGGGCTCGCCGCACGCATCAACGACGCACTGCCCCAAACGCAGTGCACACGTTGCGGCTACCCGGATTGCGCAAGCTATGCCCAGGCCGTGGCCGACGGCGAAGCCGGCATCAACCAGTGCCCGCCCGGCGGTGCCGAAGGCATCGACCGGCTCGCACGACTCACCGGCCGAGCGCCGCTGCCGCTCGACCCCGAATGCGGGGTTGAAGGCCCGCGCGCCATGGCCGTCATCGACGAGGCCTGGTGCATCGGCTGCACGCTCTGCCTCGATGCCTGCCCCACCGACGCGATCGTCGGCGTCAACAAGCGCATGCACACGGTGATCGAGGCCCACTGCACGGGCTGCGAGCTGTGCATTCCGGTCTGCCCCGTCGACTGCATCTCGCTCGAGGTCGAAACACCCGGCCGCACCGGCTGGCAAGCATGGTCTGCCGAGCAGGCCGCGAGCGCACGGCGCCGCTACGAAGTGCACGGCAAGCACCGCAACACCGATGCGCGCCTTGCCGAGACGGCGCCCAAGGCCGAAACTCCGCAAGACGCTGGTGCACGCAAGCGCGCCATCGTCGAAGCCGCACTGGCGCGTGCCCGCGCCGCCTCGCAACAACGCCCACCAGCCGCCAAACCATGACGCTCGACACCCTGCTCATCTACATCGTCGCTTCGCTCGCGCTGGCCCTCATCCCGGGGCCGACGATGCTGCTGGCGCTGTCCAACGGCATCGAGGGCGGCATGCGCCGCGCGAGCTGGGGCATTGCGGGTGCGTCGCTGGGCAGCATCACGCTGATCGCGGTCGTCGCCCTGGGACTGGGCTCGCTGCTGGCGACTTCGGAATGGCTCTTCAATGCGATCCGTGTCGCAGGCGTGGCCTACCTCGTGTGGCTGGGCGTCAAGCTGTGGCGCAGCGAAACCACCGACCTGCGCACCGCGCTGGCCAAGTCGCCGCTCGAAGTCCGTCCGCAGGGCCGTGTCGCGCTGCTGCGCAGCCTCATGGTGGCGCTGTCGAATCCGAAGACAGTGCTGTTCTTTGCAGCCTTCCTGCCGCAGTTCGTCGACATCGCGAAGCCGCAGGGCCCGCAGTACCTGCTGCTGGGCGCCGTTTTCGTCGCTCTCGACACCTGCGTGATGCTGGCCTATGCCGGCGCCGGCACGCAGGCCGTACGCTTTCTCTCGCAGCGCGGCCTCAAGGCAATGAACCGCGGTTGTGCGGCCGGCATGTGGCTGTTGGCCGCTACCCTTGCCGTGTGGCGCCGCCCCGGCGCTTGAAGAGCAGCAACAGCACGCCCGCCAGCACTACGCCCACCGCGTACCACTCGAAGCGCGTCACAGTCTCGCCGCCGATCCACACGCCCAGCAGCATCGCGATCACCGGGTTCACGAAGGTATAGCTGGACGCCAGCGCGGCCGGGGCCTTCGCGAGCAGCACCATGTAGGCGTTGAAGGCGATCAGCGAGCCGAACACCACGAGGTAGATCCACGCCGCCACCGCCTCGGCCTGCAACGGCCAGACCACCGTTTCACCCGACACAGCGGCCAGGCCCATCAGCACCACGCCGCCGCACAGCATCTCGCTTGCGAAGCCCATCGCACCGGGCGCCAGCGGCAGGCCGCGCTGGCTCAGCACACTGCCGAGCGACCAGCAGCAGCATGCGATGCAGATCGCCAGCAAGCCTTCGGGCGAAGACCGGAAGCCGCTGCCCTGCGTCAGCATCAGCACGCCGACGAGCCCGAGCGCAATGCCCGCGGCCTCCAGCCGCGACGGCCTCACGCCCCAGATCAGGTTGAGCAGCGCGATGAGCAGCGGAATCACCGCGATGAACGCGACGACCAGCCCAGAGCCGATCGACACCTCGGCGCTGGCCGTACCGCCCATGCCGCCGCCCAGCATCAGCGCCCCCACGACAAACGCATTGCGCAATTGCACCGGCGACGGCCATGGCGCCCCGCGCCAGCGCATCCACACGATGAGCAGCACGCCCGCGCACAGGAAGCGCGAGCCCATCTGCAGGAACGGCGGAAAGCTCACGAGCGCGTACTTGATCGCGAGGTAGGTCGAGCCCCAGACCACCCAGGTGGCGGCGAGGCACAGCCACAGCAGCGGCGGCAAGCCAGGGCGCCCTGCAGACGCGGGCTTGGCTGGAGAAGCGAGGGTGGACATGGCCGAGGGAAGTCTCTTGTTGGTGTGCGATGGCAGCCATGGTATGAAAGCCAACCTCCGGCATCCATGCGACATTCATGGTTCTGCCCTCTTCCAACCGTTGATTTGAAGGAGTTGCATGAACTTCGCCTTGAACCCCTCACTGGATGCGCACGACACCCGCATCCTGGCCGAACTGCAGAACGATGCGCGGCTGACCATGGCCGAACTCGGCCGCCGCGTGCACCTGAGCCAGCCCGCGGTGACCGAGCGCGTGAAGAAGCTGGAGGCCGCGGGCGTCATCAGCGGCTACCGTGCCACCGTGAACCTGGGCAAGCTGGGCTACGGCATCCGCGCCATCATCCGCGTGGGCCGCGCCGACTACGCACGCGTGGTCGAGCTGGTGCAGCAGACGCCCGAATGCGTCAATGCCTACAACGTGACCGGGGAAGACAGCTGGATCCTGGAGATCGCGGTGATCGACGTGAGCCACCTCGATGCGGTGGTCACCAAGTTCTGCATCCTCACCGAGACCGCCACCTCGATCATCCTGAACCCGGCGCGAGAGCACCAGGCGATGCTGCCGCCCAGGAGCTCGGACGTGAAGCCGCCGATCAAGAAAGTGCTCAACGCGTAGCTGCGAGCGCGCTGAAAGCCGCCACCACTTCAGGCGGCGCCTGCACCATCTCGATCAGCACGCCTTCGCCCGCGATCGGGAACTCGTCGTTCGCCTTCGGGTGAAGAAAGCAGATGTCGAAGCCGGCCGCGCCCTTGCGGATGCCGCCGGGCGCAAAGCGCACGCCCTGCGCCGTCAGCCACTCGACGGCCTTGGGCAGGTCGTCGATCCACAGGCCCACATGGTTCAGCGGCGTGGTGTGCACGGCAGGCTTCTTCTCCGGATCGAGCGGCTGCATCAGGTCGACCTCGACCTTGAACGGGCCCACGCCCATCGCGCAGATGTCTTCATCCACGTTCTCGCGTTCGCTCTTGAACGTGCCCGTGACTTCGAGCCCCAGCATGTCGACCCACAGCTTCTGCAGCCGCAGCTTGTCGGGGCCGCCGATGGCGATCTGCTGGATGCCCAGCACCTTGAAGGGGCGGGTGGTGGCGGCGGTCATGCGGCGCAGCTTTCGGAAGCCTGTTCCTGGACCTGCCGCGCGTTGAGCCCGAGCTTGCGCAGCAGCACCGTGTCGGCTTCCACGTCGGGGTTGCCGGTGACCAGCAGCTTGTCGCCATAGAAGATCGAGTTCGCGCCCGCCATGAAGCACAGCGCCTGCACCGCGTCGCCCATCTGCTGGCGCCCGGCCGACAGACGCACGCGCGCGGTGGGCATGGTGATGCGCGCGACCGCGATCATGCGCACGAAGTCGAATGGGTCGACCGGGTCCGAGTCCGCCAGCGGCGTGCCAGGCACGCGCACCAAGCTGTTGATCGGCACCGATTCCGGGTACGGGTTCAGGTTGGCCAGCTGAGCGATCAGCCCCGCGCGGTGCACCGGCTGCTCGCCCATGCCCACGATGCCGCCGCAGCACACGCTGATGCCCGCGCTGCGCACGTTGGCCAGCGTGTCGAGCCGGTCCTGGTAGGTTCGCGTGTCGACCACGTCGGTGTAGTACTCGGGCGCGGTGTCGAGGTTGTGGTTGTAGTAGTCGAGGCCGGCGGCCTTGAGCTGGTGCGCATGGTGCGGCTCCAGCATGCCGAGCGTGGCGCAGGTCTGCATGCCCAGGCCCTTCACCGCCTCTACCAGCACGGCCACCTTCTCCACGTCGCGGTCCTTGGGCGCTCGCCATGCGGCGCCCATGCAGAAGCGCGTGGCGCCGGCGTCCTTGGCGGCCTGCGCGGCGCGCACCACCTCGTCGACCTCCATGAGCTTTTGCGCCTTCACGCCGGTATCGAACTCGGCCGACTGCGGGCAGTAGCCGCAGTTCTCCGGACAGCCACCGGTCTTGACCGACAGCAGCGTGGCCAGCTCGATGTCGCCTTCGGGGAAATGCTTGCGGTGCACGGTCTGCGCCTCGAACAGCAGGTCCATCAGCGGCTTGTCGAGCAGCGCCTGGATCGCCTCGACGGACCACCGGCCCTCGGCCCTGGGGGCAGCGGCCTTCGCGGGCCGGTGCAGCGTGATCGCCTGTTGCAAGTCGTTGGCACCCATCAGTTGAACTCCAGAATGATCTGATCGACGGCGAGCGATTCGCCCTTGGCCGCCGAAATCTTGCCGACCACGCCGTCCTGCGAAGCGAACAGCACGTTTTCCATCTTCATCGCCTCGATGACGGCAAGCTTCTCGCCGGCACGCACCTGCTGCCCCGGCTGAACCGACACCTCGACCAGCAGGCCCGGCATCGGCGACATCAGGAACTTGCTCAGGTCAGGCGGCGCCTTGTAGGGCATCAGTTCCAGCAGCCGCGCGCCCAGCGGCGACAGCACCATCGCCTCGATCTGCGTGCCGTCGTGCGACACCCGCAGCGCCAGCGGGCTCTTGCCCGCGCCGCGCTCCACCTGCGCGGTGAAGGGCTTGTCGTTGACGATGCCCTGCACGCGGACCGCGCCCAGCGCAAAGCTGCTGTCGATCTTGTAGCTCTTGCCGCCCACGGCCACCGAGCTGGCGCCGGTCTTGCCGTGGAAGTCGGTAACGGAAACCGGGTGATGCACGTGCTTGCCTTCCGGCCCCAGCTCCACCACCACGAACTGCTCGCCCACCTTCACGCCATGGCCTTCGAGCTGCCCGCTGATGCCCGATGCGCGCGCGCGATAGCGGCGATGCACATAAGCCGCGAGCGCGATCAGGAACGACGGGTCGGCATGCGGCACGTCTTCGGCATGGAAGCCCTTGCCGTAGTGCTCGGCGATGAAGCCGGTGTTGAAGTCGCCCGCCACGAACTTCGGATGCGCCAGCAGCGCCGCCTGGAACGGGATGTTGCTGCTGATGCCTCGGATCACGAAGCCGTTGAGCGCCTCGCGCATGCGGGCAATCGCATGCTGGCGATCCTTGCCGTGCACGATGAGCTTGGCGATCATCGAGTCGTAGTACATCGGGATCTCGCCGCCGTCGTACACACCCGTGTCCACGCGCACGCCTTGCAGGTGCTCGGTGTCGCTCGCGAACATGGTCTCGGTCGGCGGCTGGAACTTCACCAGCCGGCCGGTCGACGGCAGGAAATTGCGGAACGGGTCTTCGGCATTGATGCGGCACTCGATCGCCCACCCGTTGCGCTTCACCTCGGCCTGCGTCAGCGGCAGCTTCTCGCCGGCCGCCACGCGGATCATCAGCTCGACCAGGTCGAGGCCGGTGATGCATTCCGTCACCGGGTGCTCCACCTGCAGGCGCGTGTTCATCTCCAGGAAGTAGAAGCTCTGGTCCTTGCCGACCACGAACTCCACCGTGCCAGCGCTCTGGTACTTCACGGCCTTGGCCAGCTGCACGGCCTGCTCGCCCATGGCCTTGCGCGTTTCGTCGCTGATGAAGGGGGAAGGAGCTTCCTCGATCACCTTCTGGTGGCGCCGCTGGATGGAGCACTCGCGCTCGTTCAGGTAGATCACGTTGCCGTGCGAGTCGCCCAGCACCTGGATCTCGATGTGGCGCGGCTCCTCGACGAACTTCTCGATGAACACGCGGTCGTCGCCGAAGCTGTTGCGCGCCTCGTTGCGGCACGAGGTGAAGCCCTCGAAGGCTTCCTTGTCGTTGAAGGCCACGCGCAGGCCCTTGCCACCGCCGCCGGCCGAGGCCTTGATCATCACCGGGTAGCCGATGTCGTTGGCAATCTCCACGGCGCGCTCGGCCGTCTCGATGGCATCGTTCCAGCCCGGAATGGTGTTGACCTTGGCTTCGTTCGCGAGCTTCTTCGAGGCGATCTTGTCACCCATCGCCGCGATCGAATAGTGCTTCGGCCCGATGAAGGCGATGCCCTCTTCCTCGACCTTGCGTGCGAAGGCTTCGTTCTCCGACAGGAAGCCGTAGCCAGGGTGCACGGCCTCGGCGCCCGTCTGCTTGCAGGCCGCGATGATGCGGTCCGCCTGCAGATAGCTCTCGCGGCTCGGGGCCGCGCCGATGTGCACGGCCTCGTCGGCCAGCTCGACGTGGCGGGCTTCCTTGTCGGCGTCGGAGTAGACGGCGACGGTGAGGATGCCCATCTTCTTGGCCGTCTGGATGACGCGGCAGGCGATCTCACCGCGGTTGGCGATCAGGATTTTCTTGAACATGTTCTTCTTCTCCGTGCCACTCACAGTGGAATGTTCCCGTGCTTGCGCCACGGATTCTCGAGCTTCTTCTCGCGCAGCATCACCAGCGAGCGGCAGATGCGCTTGCGCGTCTCGTGCGGCAGGATCACGTCGTCGATGTAGCCGCGTGCGCTGGCCACATACGGGTTCGCAAAGCGGGCCTTGTATTCGGCCTCGCGGGCAGCGAGCTTCTCGGGGTCGTTCTTGTCCTCGCGGAAGATGATTTCCACCGCGCCCTTGGCGCCCATCACCGCGATCTCGGCGCGCGGCCAAGCCAGGTTGACGTCGCCGCGCAGGTGCTTGGAGGCCATCACGTCGTAGGCGCCGCCGTAGGCCTTGCGCGTGATGACGGTGATCTTCGGCACCGTGCACTCGGCATACGCGTAGAGCAGCTTGGCGCCGTGCTTGATGATGCCGCCGTACTCCTGCCCCGTGCCCGGCATGAAGCCTGGCACGTCGACGAAGGTGACCACCGGAATGTTGAAGGCGTCGCAGAAGCGCACGAAGCGTGCGGCCTTGATGCTGCTCTTGATGTCCAGGCATCCCGCCAGCACCAGCGGCTGGTTGGCGACGATGCCGATGGTCTGGCCTTCCATGCGGGCGAAGCCGATCACGATGTTCTTCGCGTAGTCGGGCTGCAGTTCGAAGAAGTCGCCGTCGTCCACCACCTTCAGGATCAGTTCCTTGATGTCGTAGGGCTTGTTCGGGTTGTCGGGCACCAGCGTGTCGAGCGAATAGTCGGGCCGGTCGGCCGGGTCGCCCAGGCCGTTGTTGCCCAGGCGCACCGGCGGCTTCTCCCGGTTGTTGAGCGGCAGGTAGTTGTACAGGCGGCGCAGCATCATCAGCGCCTCGACGTCGTTCTCGAACGCCATGTCGGCCACGCCGCTGCGCGTGGTGTGGGTGATGGCGCCGCCGAGCTCCTCTGCAGTGACGCTCTCGTGCGTCACGGTCTTCACCACCTCGGGGCCGGTGACGAACATGTAGCTGCTGTCCTTCACCATGAAGATGAAGTCGGTCATGGCCGGCGAGTACACGGCGCCGCCCGCGCAGGGGCCCATGATCATGCTGATCTGCGGCACCACGCCGGAGGCCATCACGTTGCGCTGGAACACGTCGGCATAGCCGCCGAGCGAGGCCACGCCTTCCTGGATGCGCGCGCCGCCCGAGTCGTTCAGGCCGATGACGGGTGCGCCGACCTTCATGGCCTGGTCCATCACCTTGCAGATCTTCTCGGCATGCGCCTCGCTGAGCGCACCGCCGAAGACGGTGAAGTCCTGGCTGAACACGAACACCAGGCGGCCGTTGATCATGCCGTAGCCGGTGACCACGCCGTCGCCGGGAATCTTCTGCTCGGCCATGCCGAAGTCGACCGAGCGGTGCTCGACGAACATGTCCCACTCTTCAAAAGTGTTGTCGTCGAGCAGCAGCTCGATGCGCTCGCGCGCCGTGAGCTTGCCCTTGGCGTGCTGCGCGTCGATGCGCTTCTGCCCGCCGCCGAGACGCGCCTGCGCGCGACGCTTTTCGAGTTGTTCGATCAGTTCTTGCATGGTGTGCTTCCGAAGCTGTGGTCCTGAATTTCGTGTCTCATGGTCTGGCCGTGATGGCGGCCGCGGCGAGCAGGCTGCGCGCCGCGGTCGATGCCGGCAGCGTGCCCTGTGCCACCTGCTGCGTGAGCTGCGGCAGCAGCTCGCGCACCTGCGGGTGAAGCCTGAAGGCCTGCTTGAGGCCTGCGTCGATGCGCTCCCACATCCACGCGGTGGCCTGCTTCTCGCGGCGCTTGCCGAGCTTGCCGTTGGCGGTCTGCAGTTGCCTGAATTGCGTGACGGCTTCCCAGAATGCGTCGACGCCGGTGTTGGCGAGCGCGCTGAGCTGCAGCACCCTGGGCAGCCAGAAGCGCACTTCGGCGCCACTGTGCGCGTCGTGCACCGCGTGTGCGTGGTCGGGGTTGCCCTGGTGGCCGAACAGCCGCAGCGCCGAAGTGATCTGGGCCTGCGCGCGCGTGGCGGCGTCCTTGTCGATGTCGGCCTTGTTGATGACGACGAGGTCGGCCAGCTCCATCACGCCCTTCTTGATGGCCTGCAGGTCGTCGCCGGCGTTGGGAAGCTGCATCAGCACGAACATGTCGGTCATGCCGGCCACTGCCGTCTCGCTCTGGCCCACGCCGACGGTCTCCACGATCACGATGTCGTAGCCGGCGGCTTCGCACACCAGCATGGCCTCGCGCGTCTTCTCGGCCACGCCGCCGAGCGTGCCGCTCGAGGGGCTGGGGCGGATGTAGGCGCGCTCGTGCACCGAAAGGCGCTCCATGCGCGTCTTGTCGCCCAGGATGGAGCCGCCCGACACGGTGGACGACGGATCGATGGTGAGCACCGCCACGCGGTGACCCTTGCCGATCAGCAGCAGCCCCAGTGTTTCGATGAAGGTCGACTTGCCGACGCCCGGCACGCCCGAGATGCCGAGGCGAAACGAGTTGCCCGTGCGCGGCAGCAGCGCGGTCAGCAGTTCGTCGGCCTGCGCGCGGTGGTCGGCGCGCGTCGATTCGAGCAGCGTGATGGCTTTGGCGATGGCGCGCCGCTGCGCCATGCCATCGGTTTCGGCGACGGCGCGTTCGAGCGCCTGTGCCGTATTCAGCACACCGCCTCCGACGCCACGCGCCAGCGGTAGTGCAGGTCGACGCCCTCCTCGCCTTCGAGCACGAAGCCGTGCCGCAGGTAGAAGCGGTTGGCGTCGCTCTTCATGAGCGCGGTGAGCTTGATGTCCAGCCGCTGCGCGCGCGCCTGCGACTTGGCCCATTCCAGCACCCATTCCCCGATGCCCAGGCCCTGGAAGCCGGAACGCAAGTAGAGATGGTCGAGGCGCAGCGCATCGCTGTCCTCCGGCTTGAGCGTGACGAAGCCGATGCGCTGGTCGCCATCGAGCACGATGTGGTGCATGTACGGCACGACGAAGCCCGCGCTCAGGCGCTCGCGCGAGCGTGCCGCGTCGAAACGGCCCACGCGCTCCAGGCTCGGGCGCATCGCGTCGATGCGCAGGGCCAGCATGGCTTCGAAATCGCTGGAATCCACCGGCTGCAGCGACAGCCGCGACAAGAGATCGCCCACGTCGCGCGCCTCAGGCCGTGACCGCCGCGCGAATCTGCTCCAGCACGTCCTTGGCGCTGGCCGGAATGGGCGTGCCCGGCCCGTAGATGCCCTTGACGCCGGCCTCGTAGAGAAAGTCGTAGTCCTGCCGCGGAATCACGCCGCCGACGAACACGATGATGTCGTCCGCGCCCTGCTTCTTGAGCTCCTCGATGATGGCCGGCACGAGCGTCTTGTGGCCGGCTGCGAGCGTGCTCACGCCCACGGCGTGCACGTCGTTCTCGATGGCCTGGCGCGCGCATTCTTCGGGCGTCTGGAACAACGGGCCCATGTCCACGTCGAAGCCCAGGTCGGCGAAGGCGGTAGCGACCACCTTGGCGCCGCGGTCGTGGCCGTCCTGCCCGAGCTTGGAGATCATCACGCGCGGACGGCGGCCCTGTTCCTCGGCGAAGGCGTTGATTTCGGTCTTGAGGGCTTCCCAGCCTTCGGCGGAGTCGTAGGCAGCTGCGTACACACCCGTCACCTTCTGCGTGTCGGCCCGATGGCGGCCGAATGATTTTTCGAGTGCGTCCGAAATCTCGCCCACCGTGGCGCGCAGGCGCACGGCGTCGATGCTCAGTGCCAGCAGGTTGCCGGTGTTGTTCTCGGCGGCTTCGGTGAGCGCGTCGAGCGCGGCCTGCACGCGGGCGGTGTCGCGCGAGGCGCGGATCTTCTGCAGCCGCGCCACCTGCTGCTCGCGCACCTTCACGTTGTCGATCGAGAGGCTGTCGATCGCGTCTTCGCTCTTGAGCTTGTACTTGTTGACCCCGACGATCACGTCCTTGCCGGAGTCGATGCGCGCCTGCTTCTCGGCGGCGGCGGCCTCGATCTTGAGCTTGGCCCAGCCGCTGTCCACGGCCTTGGTCATGCCGCCCATGGCCTCGACTTCCTCGATGATGGCCCAGGCCGCATCGGCCATGTCCTGCGTGAGCTTCTCCATCATGTAGCTGCCGGCCCAGGGGTCGATCACGTTGGTGATGTGCGTCTCTTCCTGGATGATGAGCTGCGTGTTGCGCGCGATGCGGGCACTGAACTCGGTGGGCAGTGCGATGGCTTCGTCGAGCGCGTTGGTGTGCAGGCTCTGCGTGCCGCCGAACACCGCGGCCATGGCCTCGATGGTGGTGCGCACCACGTTGTTGTACGGGTCCTGCTCGGTGAGGCTCCAGCCCGAGGTCTGGCAATGCGTGCGCAGCATCAGGCTCTTGGGGTTCTTGGGGTTGAACTCCTTCATGATGCGGCACCACAGCAGGCGCGCCGCGCGCATCTTGGCCACTTCGAGATAGAAGTTCATGCCGATGGCCCAGAAGAAGCTCAGGCGCCCGGCGAAACCGTCGACGTCCAGGCCCTTTGCGAGCGCGGTCTTCACGTACTCCTTGCCGTCGGCCAGCGTGAAGGCCAGCTCCAGCGCCTGGTTGGCGCCGGCTTCCTGCATGTGATAGCCGCTGATCGAGATCGAGTTGAACTTGGGCATCTTCTGCGCCGTGTACTCGATGATGTCGCCGATGATCCGCATGCTCGGCGCCGGCGGAAAGATGTACGTGTTGCGGACCATGAACTCCTTGAGGATGTCGTTCTGGATGGTTCCGCTGAGCTGATCCTGCGCCACGCCCTGCTCTTCGGCCGCGACCACGTAGCCCGCCAGCACCGGCAGCACGGCGCCGTTCATCGTCATGGACACGCTCACCTTGTCGAGCGGGATCTGGTCGAACAGGATCTTCATGTCCTCGACCGAATCGATCGCCACCCCGGCCTTGCCGACGTCGCCGGTCACGCGCGGATGGTCGCTGTCATAGCCGCGGTGGGTGGCCAGGTCGAAGGCCACGCTCACGCCCTGCCCGCCTGCGGCCAGCGCCTTGCGGTAGAAGGCGTTCGACTCCTCGGCGGTGGAGAAGCCCGCGTACTGGCGGATGGTCCACGGCCGCACCGCGTACATGGTGGCCTGGGGGCCGCGCAGGTAGGGTTCGAAGCCGGGCAGCGTGTCGGTGTACTTGAGACCCTGCAGGTCGGCCGCGGTGTAGAGCGGCTTTACGCTGATGCCGTCGGGCGTGATCCAGTTCAGCGCGCTCACGTCGCCACCGGGAGCCGACTTGGCTGCGGCCTTGGCCCAGGCTTCGAGATCGGCGGGCTTGAAAGAGGGTTCGGGTGTGCTGCTCATGAGGGGCCGCTTCGCAGTGTCTTGCAGAGGTATTTGCAAATTTGCTTGCACGGATTTGCAAGTCGTTCGCGAGTCTACCCCATTCATAATTATTAATTCAAACCCGATTTTGAAGTACAGTGCGGCCCATGTCCGCCGTCACCCTTACTCCCCGCGCCCTCTATGAAGAGGTGGCCGAGCTGCTGCGCCAGCGGATCTTCCGCCGCGAACTGGAGCCCGGCAGCTGGATCGACGAGCTGAAGCTGGCCGAGGAGTACGGCATCAGCCGCACCCCCCTGCGCGAGGCGCTGAAGGTGCTGGCCGCCGAGGGGCTGGTGACGATGAAGGTGCGGCGCGGCGCCTACGTGACCGAGGTGTCCGAACAGGACCTGGCCGACGTGTACCACCTGCTCTCACTGCTGGAGAGCGATGCCGCCGGCGTGGTGGCCGAGCGCGCCACCGACGCGCAGCGCGCCGAGTTGAAGGCGCTGCACGCCGAGCTGGAAGCCGCCGCCACCCCCGAGGACCGCGAGCACTTCTTTGCCGTGAACGAGCGCTTCCACATGCGGCTGCTCGCCATCGCGGACAACAAGTGGCGCGACCAGATGGTGGCCGACCTGCGCAAGGTGATGAAGCTTAACCGCCGCAACTCGCTGCTGAAGGCGGGGCGAATCGCGGAATCGTTGGCGGAGCACCGCGCGGTGATGGCCGCCATCGAGGCACGCGATGCCGAGGCGGCCATGGCCCGCATGCGCGAGCACTTCAGGAACGGCCTCGAAGCCGCGAACTAGGCGCAGGCCTCCCGAAAGGGGAGCGGCGCTTCAGTCGTGATGGCCGAGGGTGCCGATTTCCCTGGCGATGGCACGCGCCGTGTCCAGCAACAGTGGCGCGATGCGCGTCACCATGGCTTCCTTGGGCATCAGGTAGGCCGGACCGCCGCAGCTGACCGCGTACCGCTCGCCGCGCGGCCCCTGCAGCGCGAAACCGAGGGCGTGGATGTGTGGGTTCCAGTCACCGAAAGAACCGCAGTAGCCCAGGCGCGCATATTCTTCGAGCCCCGCCATCAGGTGCGGCTCGATGGTCGGCCAGCTCTCGCCGCTCTCGAGCCGGATCTGCTCCAGCAACTCGGCCTGCTCCGTCGCGGGCAGCGCCGCCAGATACGCCCGGCCGGCTGCCGATGTGGCGATGGTCATTCGGGTGCCGACCTCGATGCGCGAGCTGATCACCGCCGAGCGCGGCCGCAGCGAATCGATCACGAGCATGTCGAGCTCGTCCCGTACGCCCATGTGCACGCTGACGCCGGCCGCCTCCGCCAACTCGGCCAGGTGCGGCCGAACCACCGTGCGCAAATCGAAATGCAGCAGGTAGCGGCTGCTCATGTCGAGCAGCGCAGGCCCCAGGCTGAAGCGCTCGTTGTCTTGCGACTGTCGCAAATACCCTGCACTCACCAGCGTGGCGGTGAGCCTCGACACCGTGGCCTTGGGAATTCCCGTGGTATCTGCCAGTTCGCGATTGCCTATGGGTGCCGCCGCCATGCCGATGACCTTGAGGAGAGCCAGGCCGCGAGCGAGCGCGCTCACTTCTTCTTTGCCGCCAATCGCGTCATTCATTGAATCGAAACCTTCTTATTTCCCTGATGCACCTCATTTTTCAGCAAAAAACGGTTGACGTGCCACTTATCATGAAGTAGCAATTTCGAAACAATGTTTCATTTAGCGGCAAACAGGCGTGAAAACACCCGTGCGGAGCGCCGAAGCAGGCGCGCTGGGATCAGGCCGCCTGGACCGCCGGCTCGTGCGCGAGTGCCATGACCTCGTGCGGCGGCAGCGTCTTGTGCCGATGGTCGCTCCAGACCTGCCGCCAGCGGCGCGCGCCCGGCAGGCCGTTGCGCAAACCCAGCATGTGGCGCGCGATCGACGACCACTGCGTGCCGTGCTCGGCGGCCTCGCGGACCATGTAGTCGCACATCAGCGACTCGACTTCTTCGCGCGTCAGCGCCTGCGGCGCGGCGCCGTAGAACTCGGCGTCCCATTCGGCGAGCCACCAGGGGTTGTGATACGCCTCGCGCCCGATCATCACGCCGTCGAGCAGCCGCAGGTGCTCGTGCACTTGCGCATTGGCCGATATGCCCCCGTTGATCGAGAAATTCAGCGCGGGAAACTCATGCTTCAGCCGGTGCACAAGCTCGTAGCGCAGCGGCGGGATCTCGCGGTTCTGCTTCGGGCTCAGCCCTTGCAGCCACGCATTGCGCGCATGCACGATGAAGGTGTGGCAGCCGGCCTCGCTGACCTGCCCGACGAAGTCGCGCACGAACTCGTAGCTCTCGATCTTGTCGATGCCGATGCGGTGCTTGACCGTGACGGGCACGCTCACCACGTCGACCATCGCCTTCACGCAATCCGCCACCAGTTGCGGCTCGTTCATCAGGCAGGCGCCGAAAGCGCCGCGCTGCACGCGCTCGCTCGGGCAGCCGCAGTTCAGGTTGATCTCGTCGTAGCCCCATTCCTCGCCCAGCTTGGCGCAGTGCGCAAGGTCCGCAGGCTCGCTGCCGCCGAGCTGCAGCGCCACGGGATGCTCCTCGGCGTTGAAGCGAAGGTGCCGGGGAACATCGCCATGTATCAGCGCGCCGGTCGTCACCATCTCGGTGTAGAGCAGCGCGTGGCGGGACAGCAGGCGGTGGAGGAACCTGCAATGGCGATCGGTCCAGTCCATCATTGGAGCGACCGAAAGAATTTTCTTGTTTGAATTCAACAACTTATCTCTGTATCCCATACGTCACCGCCCATCGGCCCGAAGGGGCCGGCCAGCCGGTGGAGCACCGGCCGCATCGGCTTCGTAGTTTCTCACGCAGCGTGCGGGTTCAAGACCGCCGCAGGATAGGCCGCGCTCGCGGCCGCGTCTTGTACGCCAGTGATCCCGCCTGCCCGGTCCGCTACCTCACCGTGGCCAGCGAGCGCTCCAGCGTCTGCGTCAGTTGCTCGACCGTGTAGGGCTTCCGCAGCCACGACGTGCCCTTCATTGCCGTGGCCGGCTCGGCCTGTCCCGTCACGAAGATCACCGGCACGTGGTGGTCATGCAGGAGCCGTTCGGCCAGGTCGTGGCCCGACAGCGCGGGCAGGCCGATGTCCACCATCACCACGTCGAAAGCGCCATCGAAGAAGCGCGCGATCGCGGCCTCGGCGCTCTTCACGCCCGTTGCCCAGTGCCCCAGGGCTTCGAGCAGCTTCAGGGTGGTGGCGAGCGTGTCGGCATCGTCCTCGACCAGGAGCACCCTGAGCTTTTGTTGTTGTGTTGTCGGAGGCGGTTCTGTTGTCATTGAAATGCATTTTTCCAGACAAATCGCCGCAGCGCAGCGCGTGCGCACCCTTGGGCGCAGAGATCTACGCCAGATAGCGGCCTTGTCTGACTCGGCATGTCGGCCATGAAGGCGCGGGCCGGCCTCGTATCATCCAAAGCCCTGCCCCATGGGCGGCAGCTGCCACGCAGGCACGCGCATGAACACACCCACATCTCTCCTCGACGCCGCCGGATTGCGGCGACTCGCCCTTGCATACACCCCCGACGCTTCGCCGTGCGCCTGCCGCCTCCAGCAAGCCGCCGCCTGGGAGAGCATCACCGAAGAGCGCTGGCCAGAAGCCTTGATGCAGCAGGTCGGCACGCTGCGAGATGCGGATCTGTATGAACCGACTTTCGAGGAATGGCACCCCGCCGGCACGCGCTACGACTCGCCGGACGCGCCGATCTCGGTCACGCACTTTCCGTTCAACCGCTGCAACGTGTACCGCTGCACCGCATGCAAGCTGCTGGTGCTGCGCTACACCGAGTTCGGCGGCTACTACATCGACCACCGCGTGCGGCGCGTCGACGCGGCATTGATCGCCGACTGAGCGCGCACCGGCCCTGCAAGATCGCCCGCGTGCAATTCCTCAGACACCGCCTGCCCTTGCTTCTCGCGCTGGTCGTCACCGCGGCGACGAGCTTTGTGGCGAGCGCCGCGAATGCCGCCGAGCCCGTGCTCCTTGTCACCGCGCCCGCCGCCTTGCGGGCGGCAGAGCGCTCCGGTGCCGGATTCGCCCGCTGGTTCGATGCGGCAGCACCGGCATCGAGCGACGGCGTCGCCACCAACGAAGCGCTGGCGCGTTCGCCCGCGTGGCGCACCATCACCGGCCCGCTGGGCGACAGCCTCGCCGGCATCCAGCGGCGCGACCGGCAGGCCGGCGTTGGCGTTGCGCGCTATGCGCACCGGCTGTTCGACGCCCGCTGGCTCGCGAGCCCCGATGCGTTCTTCGAACTGGTCGGCGTTGCCAACCGCATGGACCGGCGGCCCTTCCAGAACGGCGCCTGCGGCGAGACACGGCTGGTGTACCGGCTGGCCTACCGCACCGCCGCGATGCAATCGCGCCTGCCGATGACCGTCAATGTGGAGCTGCGCGGAGACGCGCCCGACGCCGATGGCAGCTGTGCGGCCACGGCCCGGCTCTGGCAGCCGCCGCAGGCCGCGACCGGCGACGAAGCGCTGGGCCGCTGGCTGGTGTCGGCCGACGGGCCCCTGGCGCCCAGGCGCCTGGAACACGCGCGCATCTCGCAGGTCACGACCAACCTGCAGAGCGTGCGCTGGCCCTCGGCCGTGCGGCCCGACCTGGGCGGTCATGCAGAGTACATGCTGCGCGCCTTCCGCTGGAATGCGGGCACGAAGCGCTACGAGGCAAAGCCGCTCGAAAACACGCCCGATGTCGCGAAGCTCAAGGCCAGCGCGCCGCTGCGCAAGGAACTGCAGCAATGGCTGCGGCAGCCGGACAACCTGCGCGCGCTCGACGAGGCGACATTGCAGATTCCCGAGAAATTCCTCGCGACCGAAGCGGTGTCGGTCGCGCCGCGCGGGCTGGAGCGGCTCGCGAACCGCCCTTTCGAGCAGGTCTTCGCGCCCGGCGAATGGCAGGCGGTGCCCGGCAGCCGCACGCTGCGTTCACCGCAGGCGCTGCTGCGCCGCCTCGACGACCTGAGCTGCATGGGCTGCCACCAGAGCCGCGCGGTCGCGGGCTTTCACCTGCTGGGCGTGGACCGGCGCGGTGCGTCGCGCACCTTCGCCACCGGCAACGCGCTCGCGGTGCCGCACTCGCCTCAAGTGCAGGACGAACTGGCGCGGCGCGCGGCCTATGTGCGGGCGTCGCTGTCGACGCCGCGGCCCGATCCGTTCCGCCCGCTCGCCGAGCCGCTGGAAGCCGGCACCGCCGCCGAACCCGCGACGGTCGGCGCGCGCTGCGAGCCCACGCGCATCACGCCATCGGCCAACCCCTGGCTCGACCGCGCCGAGAAGCTGCCGCGCATCGCCTGCGAAGGCGCGGCCTCGGTGTGCGAGAAAACCTCGGTCGGCTTCCCGGGCGGCATGTGCTCGGGTCCCTGCGATCCGAAGGACCCGAACGGCACCTGCGGCGGCATCGCCATCCTGAGCGACTTCAACAGTTGCCTGGCCGCGAAGAAGCCGTTCGGCGAATGCCTGGCCAAACACACGCGCCCCGGCAACCTGCGCAGTTGCTCGGCGCAGCAGCCCTGCCGGGACGACTACATCTGCGCGCAGGCCGACGGCCAGCCCGAAGGGCGCGGCGCGTGCATCCCGCCCTACTTCCTGTTCCAGATGCGGGTGGACGGGCACTCCTAGGTTCGGCCGGGACCGGCCTGTAATGGAATGAAATGGATCGGCCTCCGGACGGATGCCAACATCCATCCATCGAACAGGAGGACTACATGGGGATCGCATTTGCCAAAGACTGGGACAACATCAATGGGCTCCAGGCAAAGCATGGATTGCAGTACGCCGATGACTACAACACCCTGGGCGCGTCAAGCTGGCAGCAGATATGCACCATGCTGAATACATGGGCAAAAAGAGAAATTGCCCATAACCACGCCAACGAACTCCACGACGTGGCCACCGCGGTGCTGGACACTCAAACCAATGTCACGGTCGAACTCGGCTTCCATCAGCTACAGAACTTCAACGGACAGAGTTACTTTCACATCACGGTCATACACCCGGACGGCAGAAAGTTCCATATGTTCAGCCGGGCCGTCATCTACATGCAGCAGATCGTGCATATCGAAAAAACCATCGAAGGCGGCACCCGGGTTCCCACTTCCTACGAGAAGAGGATCTATACGTATCCCCAACAGCCTTACAACCCCATCGTTTGATCAGGCCTCTTCGTACCAGCGGTCCTTGGCCAGCATCACGCGGTGGTGGCCGTGTCCGGACGGCATCATCGGAAAGCAGTTCTCCTGCGCCGCCACCTCGACGTTGAGGAAGAACGGTCCGTCGCTCGCAAGGCACTCGACCAGCGCCTCTTCCAGTTCGGCCGGGTCGGTCACGCGGCGCGCGCCCCAGCCGAAGGCCTTGGCCAGGGCCACGAAGTCGGGCAGCGCCTCGTTCCAGCTGTGGCTCAGGCGGTTGCCGTGGTTCAGTTCCTGCCACTGGCGCACCATGCCCATGTAGCCGTTGTTGCACAGCACCAGCTTCACCGGTACGCGGTGCTGCACGGCAGTGGACAGCTCCTGGATGTTCATGAGCACCGACGCATCGCCGCTCACGCACACCGTCAGCGCCTCGGGGTGGCCGATCTGCGCGCCGATGGCCGCCGGCAGGCCGTAGCCCATGGTCCCGGCACCGCCTGAAGTAAGCCAGCGGCGCGGGCTGTCGAAGCGCAGGTACTGCGCGGCCCACATCTGGTGCTGGCCCACGTCGGTCGAGACGATCGCGTCGCGCCCGCCGATGGCGCGGTTCAGCGAAGACATCAGCTGCTGCGGCAGGATCGCGTCCTCGCGCGTCTCGAAAGCCAGGCAGTCTTCGGCGCGCCAGCGTTCGATGCGCGACCACCACGGCGCCAGCCGCTCGGGGGCAAAGCTGTCGGGCAGCAGCGCCAGCAGGCCTTCGAGGATCGCCGCGCAGTCGCCCACCATCGGCACGTCGACGTGCACCACCTTGTTGATGCTGCCGGGGTCGATGTCGATGTGGATCTTGCGCGCATGCGGGCAGAACTCGTCGAGCTTGCCGGTCACGCGGTCGTCGAAGCGCGCACCGATGCACACCACCAGGTCGGCCTCGTGCATGGCCAGGTTGGCCTCGAGCATGCCGTGCATGCCCAGCATGCCGATGAACTTGGGGTCCGACGCCGGGAAGGCGCCCAGCCCCATCAGCGTGAGCGTGCACGGCGCGTGCAGCAGGTGCACCAGCCGCGTGAAGGCTTCGCAGGCCTCGGGGCCGGAGTTGATGAGCCCGCCGCCGCCGTAGATGACCGGACGGCGCGCCGTGGACAGCAGGTCGGCCGCGCGCTGCATCATGGCCTTGGGCGGCATCGCGGCGCGGCTGGTGCGCAGCGCGCGCAGCGGCGCCGGCTCGGGCGCATGGCTCAGGCGGTTGAGCTGGATGTCCTTCGGCACGTCGAGCAGCACCGGCCCGGGGCGGCCGGTGGTGGCGATCTCCAGCGCGCGGCGCACCAGCGAAGGCACGTCGTCCGCCGAGCGCACCTGGCGGTTCCACTTGGTCACCGAGCGCGACATGCCCAGCGCGTCGCTCTCCTGGAAAGCCTGCGTACCGATCACCGCGGTCGCCACCTGCCCGCTGATGCACAGCACCGGCACCGAGTCGCTCATGGCGTCGAGCAGCCCGGTGATGGTGTTGCCCACGCCGGGGCCGGAAGTGACCAGCACCACGCCCACCCGTCCGGTGCTGCGCGCATAGCCTTCGGCCGCATGCACCGCGGCCTGCTCGTGGCGCACCAGCACATGGCGCAGCCGCGGCTCGCCGTGCAGCGCGTCGTACAGCGGCAGCGCCGCGCCGCCGGGGTAGCCGAAGATGGTGTCGACGCCGCACTCGACCAGCGTGTCGAGCAGGGCTTCGGCACCGTTGCGCACCACGGGGGGCGCCTCGGGGTGGAGGGACAGGGAGGGCGTGAGGGGTAGGTCGAGCAGTCGCATGCCGTCGATTCTTCCGGTTTGAGCGCAAAATATGCTTCTTTCTTTTGGCTCTTCGGACTCGATTCATGAAAATCAATCGCCAAATCATCGGTGACAACGAAGGATCTTTCGACAAGACCGATCTGGCGATCCTCCGTGTGCTGCTGCTCGATTCCCGCAAGACCCTGCAGGAGATCGGCAACGAGGTCGGCCTGTCGCCCACCAGCTGCTGGACGCGCATCAAGAAGCTCGAGGCCACGGGCGTCATCAAGCGCTACACGGTCGACGTCGATCCGGCGAAGCTGGGCTACCACGACTCGGTGATCGTGCAGGTCACGCTGGAGAGCCACACCGACGAGACCCTCTACGACTTCGGCCGCGTGCTCGCGACCATCCCCGAGATCCAGGAGGCCTACCTGGTCTCCGGTGACTACGACTACTACATCCGCATCGCCGTGCGCGACACCCGCGACTACGAGCGCCTGCTGCGCGAGAAGCTCTACAAGATCCCCGGTATCCGGCACAGCAAGTCGCACTTCGTGCTGCGCGTGCTGAAGGAGACCAGCGTGCCGGTCATCTGAAGCCCGGCTCAGAGCCGGACCAGTTCGACCCGGCGGTTCTTCGCGCGCCCCGCCTCGCTGTCGTTCGGCGCCACAGGCTCGGCCGACCCGGCGCCGCGGGTCGTGAAGCGGCGCGGGTCCACGCCGGCCTTCACCAGCGCCGCGATCACCGCCAGCGCGCGGCGCTTCGAGAGATCGTCGTTGTGCTTCGCGTCGCCCTGCGCATCGGTGTGGCCCACCACCGAGAGCTTCAGCGGCGGATTGCCGCGCATGAGCTTGGCCATTTCGTCGAGCGTGGGCTGCGACTCGGGCCTGATGACGTCCTTGTCCAGGTCGAACAGGATGCCGTAGAGGTTCACGCGCCCTGTCTCCGCCAGGCTCTTCTGCATGGCCGTGGCATCGACGAAGACGATCTTGTTGTCTTCCATCGCCTTGGTCTCGACCACCCGCACGAAGGCGTGGTTGCCCACGTCGGCGTTGTGCTCGGCCAGCGCGATGCTGGCGTACACGGTGCCCGTGGGGCCGGCCTTCTTCGCCAGCAGGTAGCGGCCGCTCACCGCGAAGTAGTTGCGCGCGTAGTCGCCCCGGCTGCCCAGGCGCGGCCATTCGGGCTCGTCGAAGGCCAGCGCAAAGTCGTAGGGCGTGGTGGTGTCGACGCTGCCCGGGCGCGGTCTGTAGCACGACGCATTGGCCGTGCCGCAGGTGAACAGCACCTCGAAGCCCTTGGCCTTGAGGCTGGACTCGTAGTTGCGCTGCACCTCGAGCAGCGAGCGCTCCTTGGGCAGGCGGTAAAGGTAGAGCGTGACCTTGCCCTCGACCCGCAGCAGGTCGGGCTTGCCGCCGCCCCAGTTCTGGAACGGCTCCTTGATGAGGCCGACCTCGTCGTACGCGGCGGCCTTGTAGCCGTCGAGCACCGCGCCCTCGTAGCGGCCGACCAGCGGATGGTCCTTGGAGGGCTCGGCGGCGAATGCGCCGGCAAGCAGCAACGGCGACAGCAGAGCCGCGCCGGCCAGGCGCGTGCATCGGGCCATGAAAGAAGTCTTTGTCATCGAAGGCATCGGCTGGAACGGCGATGCGCTTCATGCTAGGCAGTGAAGCCGCCGCTGTGCATTCGACGGATGGCCTATGCCGTGGCCGGACCGCCCCGGCCACCCCTGGCTCAGCGCATCAACGCATCAACGTATTCGACGGCAAGGTCTCGTCCAGCAGCTTGCGCGCCGTCTCGATGCCCGCCACCGGCAGCAGCTTGGGGTCGAGCAGGCCGACCTGCACCAGCACGCTGGCCTGGTCCCAGTAGATGTGCTCGTGGTAGAGCTTGTCGCCGCGGAACTTGATGACGGCCAGCAGCGGCACTTCCACCCGCTTGCCGGTGGGCGCCACGCCGGGCAGCATCCACGGGATCTCGGTGGTGTGGGTGAAGCTGAACAGCAGTTCGTCGACCACCTGGGTGGCGCCGATGGTGCGCGAGATCGAGGTGAGCGCGGTGTCCGGCGGGTTGCTGTTGACGAAGTGGTTCGTATAGAAGGCGTGCAGGTCCTTGTAGCCCACGCCGCCGGTCATGGTCGGGATGTGGTTGACGTAGGGCTCGGCCACCATGGTGCGCATGGTGTCGTCGACGTTGCGCGTGGCGAACTCGTATTCGCAGTGCTTGTCCCACAGCGCGGAGAGGTCGTAGTGCGGGCCGATGGCGTCTTTCAGCGTGGCGATGCTGCGCTCGTGCGCCATGAGCGCCGAGGGCTTGTGGAAGTGCTCGCCGCCCGCGCGTGCGAAGGCGTGGTCCATGCCGGGGTAGACGTACAGCGACACGCCGGGCCGGCCCTTGAGCGCGGCCAGGATGCGGTCGCGCGCCTCGGGCGGGCAGAACTTGTCGAGCTCGGCGATGTGCAGGGTCAGCGGGCATTTGATGTTGTCGGCCTCGTCCAGCGCGGCGTCGATACCCACGCCGTAGTAGCCGACCACCGCATCGGCGTCGGTGCGGCAGGCGCTGAGGTAGGCGAGCTTGCCGCCGAGGCAGAAGCCGAGCACGCCAACCTTCTTTTCCGTTACCTCGGCACGGGCGCGCAGCGCGTCGATGGCGGTCTGCATGTCCTGCATGCCCTTGGCTTCGTCGAAGCCGCCGTACAGGGCAAAGGCACGCTGCCAGTCGGCTTCGCTGTAGCCCAGCTCCACGCCGGGTTCCTGGCGCCAGAACAGGTCGGGCACCAGCACCACGTAGCCTTCCTCGGCGTAGTAGTCGGCCACCTCGCGCATCGTGTGGTTGATGCCGAAGATTTCCTGGGCAATCACGAGGCCGGGGCCGGTGCCCGCCTCTGGCAGCGCCAGGTAGCCGCGAAAGGCGCCGCTGCCGTCGGCGGCCTGCATCTGGATGTATTGGCCCGGGGCCTTGGTTTTCTCTTGCATGTGGGTTCTCCGTTCTATTGCAAACATTCCGGGTGCCGCGTCGTCACCTGGTAGTAGCCCGAGTGAAAGACCAGCGGCTCGCCGTCGAAGCGGTCGTAACGCTCGACCTCGCCGATGAAGATGAGGTGATCGCCCCCGTCATACTGCCTGACATTGCGGCAGACGAAGCGCGCAATGACATCATTGAGCAAGGGTACGCCCGCCGTGCCCTCGCAGCAGTCCACGCCGCCGAACTTGTCGGCCTGCGGCGTGGAGAACTGGCGCGACAGGTGATGCTGGTGCGCCGCCAGCACGTTGATGGCGAAGTGGCTGGCGCCGGTGAAGTCCGCCACGCTGGGCGCGTTGCGCGCCAGGCTCCACAGCACCAGCGGCGGATCGAGCGACACCGACGAGAACGAGTTGGCCGTCATGCCCACGCGGCGCCCGTCGATGGCGCGCGTGGTGATGACGGTCACGCCGGTGGAAAACTGGCCCAGCGCCTTGCGGAAGTCGCGGCGGTCGAAGCGGTCGGCCGCGGCCTCGCGCGCCCTGTCCTCCAGGAAGCGGTCGGCCTGCGCCGCATCGAACCACCAGGGCGCGAAGGCGCGCGGATCGTCGAAGCCGTTGACCACCGTGCTCGCGACCGAGGGCATGTGCGTCGCGCTCTGCAGCAGCTTGTGAAGGTGCGGCGTGGGCGGCGCGAGCAGGCTGCGGGTCCAGTCGGTGGCCCAGCGGGCGTAGCCCTCCCAGTAGCGGTCGAAGGTCTCCTGCATCCAGGCCGCGTCGAAGGGTGCGTCGGCGTTCTCGAGGATGCGCTGCTGGTAGATGTGGGCGCTCTTGGCCGCGTTGTTCGAGCCTTGCCCGGTGATCGGGTCGTTGAGCACCACCACGTCGGCCATGCCCAGCACCTGGCGCCCGGAGGGCAGCGTGGCGACGGGCTTGCGCACCGTGGGCGCGAAGCTGCCGACGAGGATGCCGTTGTCGTCGGTCAGCGCGATGTCCCGGCAGCGCTCGGCCTCCCAGGGCAGGAAGGTTTCGAGGATCTGCCTGCTGCGCGCCAGGTGCTCCTGCGGCGTCTTCACGTCGGCCCAGCAGTCCATCGGTCCGCCCGGAATGCCTTCGAACACCATGATCTCGCAGGGCCCGCTGGTCGTGAGCGCGGGGAACACGAAGTACTCGCCCACGCCGGGAATCAGGTTGAAGCACACGGCCGGGAACGGCTCGCGCGGCTTCATGCCCTTCACGTAGGTCAGCGCCAGCACGCGTTGCGGCGCATCGAACGCGCTGCGTTCGGCGTCGCGCTCGAACAGCTTTGCGATCTCGCCCTTGCCGCTGGCCACCACCACCAGTTCATGCGTGCGCGCGCACGCCTCCAGGGCATCGAGCCCCACGGCCTTCAGCACGATCCGGCCGCCGCGTTGCTCGAAGGCATTCATCCAGCCGTGGATCTTGACGCGCTGGTCGACCGACTGCGCCGCGCCGTCGAGCCGGGCGCTCCACTCGATCGCCTTGCCGCCCTGCGGGTTGCGCACCGTCATGCCGATGCCTTCCACGCGCGGGCAGTCGTCGGCCCAGAAGTCGAGCCCGAGTTCGCGCTCGGTCTGCAGCGCGGTCTCGAACATGCACTGGCTGGACATGACCGGCCCCTCGATAATCTCCCGCGCGCCGCGGTTCGAGTAGACCGTCACCTCGTGCCCGGCCGCCTGCAGGCCCAGCGCAAGCTGCATGCCGGACTGGCCGGCGCCGACGATGGCAACGCTGCGTTTCATGGCGTCGTCAGGCCGCCGCGGCGGCGCACGTGTCGATGTAGCGGTCGGCCTCCACCGGGTCTGCGAACCACGGGAAGAAGGTGCGCGGATCGTCGAAGCCGTTGGCGAAGGCGCTGGCCAGCGTGGGCATCGCGCCGGCGCTGCCGAGCAGCTTCAGCACATGGGGCGGCGGCGGCGTGAGCAGCATGTTGGTCCACTGCGTGACCCACTGCGAATAGCCGAACCAGTAGCGGTCGAAGGTCTGCTGCATCCACGAGGCGTCGGCCGCGCCCTCGCCGCGCGCGAGGATGCTCTTGAGGTACACATCGGCGCACTTGGCCGCGTTGTTCGAGCCCTGGCCGGTGATCGGGTCGTTGAGCACCACCACGTCGGCCAGGCCGAGCACCTTGCGCCCCGAAGGCAGCGTGGCCACGGGCTTGCGCACCGTGGGCGCGAAGCGGCCGGCGAGGATGCCGTTGTCGTCGGTCAGCTCGATGTCCTTGCAGCGCCCGGCTTCCCACGGCGTGAAGGTGTCGACGATCCACTTGCTGCGCGCCAGGTGCTCCTGCGGCGTCTTCACGTCGGCCCAGCAATCCATGGGGCCGCCCGGAATGCCTTCGAACACCATGATCTCGCACGACCCGCTGGTCGTGAGCGCGGGAAACACGAAGTACTCGCCCACGCCGGGAATCAGGTTGAAGCACACGGCCGAGAACGGCTCGCGCGGCTTCATGCCCTTCACGTAGGTCAGCGCCAGTGCGCGCTGCGGCTTGTCGAAGGTCGACTTGTGGGCGTCGCGCTCGAAGAGCTTCGAGATCTCGCCCTTTCCGCTCGCCACCAGCGTGAGGTCATGCGTCTGCGTGCAGGTTTCGAGCTCGTCGATGCCAGCGTCCTTGAAGACCAGCTCGCCGCCCTTCTTCTGGAATTCGGCCATCCATGCCGGGATCTTCACGCGCTGGTCGACCGACTGCGCGCTCGAATGCAGCCGTGCCGCCCACTCGATGGCCTTGGCGCCCTTCTGCTCGGGATGCGGCACCGCCAGCCCGATGCCGTCGACCGTGGGGCATTCCCTGGCCCAGTGGTCGAGGCCAAGGTCTCGCTCGATCTGCAGCGAGGTGTGGAACATGCACTGGCTCGACATCACCTTGCCGTTGCGTATGTCGTCCGCCGTGCGGTTGCTGAACATGGTGACTTCGTAGCCCGCGCCCAGCAGGCCGAGCCCCAGTTGCAGGCCCGACTGGCCTGCGCCGACGATTGCGATTCGCTTCATTGTCTTGCTCCTTGCTTGCTAGTCCATCAACTTGGGAATGGCCGGCACGGCCTGCTCGGGGCCCATGGCCGCGTAGCCGCCGTCCACCGCGTAGTCGGCGCCGGTCACGAAGCTCGCGTGGTCCGAGCACAGGAACAGCACCACCTGCGCCACCTCGTCGGGGTCGCCCACGCGGCCCAGCAGATGGAAAGGCGCCGCCACGCGGTCGGTCTTGGCGCGGTCGCCGTTGCTCAGGCGGTCCATCACGGCCGACCATGTCCAGCCCGGCGACACGCTGTTCACGCGGATGCGGTCGCCCGCCAGGTCCATGGCCATGTTGCGGGTGAGCTGCGCCATCGCGGCCTTGCTGACCGGGTACAGCCAGCGCCCGGTCTGCGCCACGCGCGACGAGATGCTCGTGAAATTGACCACCGCCCCTCCGCCCGCCGCCACCATGTGCGGATGCACCGCCTGCAGCATCGCCACCGCGCTGGCCACGTTCACGTTGAACGAGCTGAGCCAGTCGGCGCGCGGCGACTTGAAGCCGTCGTCCACGTAGGAGCACGCGAGGTTCACCAGAAAGTGCACGCCGCCGTGCCGCTGCGCCGCCTGGGCCACGCATGCCGCCACCTGTGCGTCGTCGGTGATGTCGGTGTGCGCGAAAAGCGCGCCGGCGCCCAGCGAATCGGCCAGCGCCTGCCCGTTGCCGGCGTCGATGTCCGCAATGGTCACCTTCACACCAGCGGCGTGCAGCGCGCGCACCACGCCGGCTCCTATCAATGTGGCACCGCCGGTGACGATGGCGCTCCTGCCTTCGAGTCCCTTGAACATGACGCTGGCTCTCCTGTTACGGTGGATCAACCGGGCCGGGCTGGCCCGTGGGGTCGTACGTTAGGAGGCCGGGGCGCGCGCACGCATCCCGCAAGCGCAGGCGCTGTCCCTGCCGCGCATGTTTTTTGAGCAGGGGCGATCCGAATTGTGGGCGGGGATGGTTTTTGCTACGGTGCCCCAGCCCCATGGAAACCGCCGCCACGACCCCACGGCTGCCGCTGCAGCGCTACCGACTGTTCGAAAGCCACGACATGGACGAGGCGCGTGAAAGCGTGGCCCGCGTGTTCTGCCCGCACGGCCTGACCATGCTGCGGCCGCGCACCGAACTGGACGCCTGCCACCACAGCGCGCGCCTGCACCGGGACGTGAGCCTCAACTATGTGCAGTACGGGCCGGGCGTGCGGATCGACCCGGGCTATCTGCAGGACTTCTTCCTGCTGCAGATTCCGCTGCGCGGCGGCGCGGACATCCGCTGCGGCGCGCAGCAGATCGATGCCACGCCCAGCCTGGCATCGCTGCCGTCGCCGACCGAACAGCTCTCCATGCGCTGGGCCGACGACAGCCCGCACCTGATCGTGCGGCTGGCCCGCCCGGCGCTGCAGTCGCGGCTAGAGGCACTGCTGCAGGCGCCGGTGCGCCAGGCGCTGGTGTTCGAGCTCGGCGTGCCGCTGGACAACCCCGCGCTGGCGCCGCTGGTGCATTTCATCGACTACCTGCGGCTCACGCTCGACGCGGGCAACTCGCTGCAGGCCGGCGGCAGCCGCCTGGCCGAGCATGCCGAGGCCTACCTGATGGCAAGCCTGCTGATGTCGGCGCGGCACAACCACTCGGGCGCCCTGGCCGGCGATGCGCAGCGCGGCCTGCTGCCGCGCGTGGTCCGCAAGGCGCAGGAGTTCATGGCGGCGCACGCCGAGCAGCCGGTGTCGCTGGCCGACGTGTGCCGCGAGGTCGGCTGCAGCGCACGCGCATTGCAGCTGGCGTTTCGCCAGCATGCGGGCCAGGGTCCGATGGAGTTCCTGCGCGAACTCAGGCTCGACAGGGTGCGGGCCGACCTGGTGGCGGCGGCGCAGCGCGACGACGGTGGCGGCGTGCGCGAGACGGCGGAGAAATACGGCTTTCTTCACCTCGGCCATTTCGCGGCGCAGTACCGCGCCCGCTTCGGCCAAAAGCCCTCCGAGACGCTAGCGCATAGGGCTTGCGCCGACAAAACCAAGATACTATGAGAATAGTTCTTATTTGATAAAAGGCGTCGAACCGGTTATTTGTTCGAGGCCCGCCGACCTGGCTCAAGACGCATCCGCGCGGCTCACCACCGCGCCACGCCGCCTCGACAGCATGACCGCTTCAAACGTTTCTCCTTCCCGCGTCGCCTGGCGCATCGCCGCCGGCATGCTCGGCGGCTACGCCTTCACCTGGGGCTTCATCGCCCTGGCCATCGGCCTGCTGTTCGCAGCCCGCATGGAATTCCACGACGCCGAGGCGCTGGGCTACATCGTGGGCTTCATCGTCTTCCTGGTCGCGTTCCTCTGGGCGTTCTCGGCGCACAGCCTGGCGCGCGTGTGGCTCGTGCTGGCCGGCGGCGGCGCACTCATGGCCGGTGCCGCCTGGCTGGTGCAGCGCACGCTGCTCTGATCGTCGACGCGCACGCCCAAGGAGACCCAAGTCCGTGTTCCAGAATTTCCGCCTCTCGATGGCCTGGCTTCATACGTGGTTCGGCCTTGTGCTGGGCTTCGTGCTGATGGCCGTCTTCTTCTTCGGTTCGCTGTCGGTGTTCGACCGCGAGATCGACCGCTGGGCGATTCCCTCGACCCGCTTCGAGCCGCAGCCCATGCCGTCGTTCGACAGGATGCTGCTGCCCGTCTTCCAGGACATGAAGCCCAGCGCCCAGAGCATCGAGCAGGCCCGCAGCCGCGTGAGCGGCCCCATGGCCGACAGCTTTCCGGTGGTCAAGAGCTGGGGCGCCTACACCACGCACCGCGACCCGGTGCTCAGCCTGTTCTCCAGCTATGAACTGCCCAATGCCAAGGACCCCGAAGACAGCGTTTTCGGCGACCGCACCATCGACCCGCGCAACGGCAGGCTGCTGCCCGACGACCACTTGAAGATCGGCAGCCAGTTCTTCTACCCGCTGCACTACAGCCTGCACCTGGAGTGGAAGAACCTGGGCTACTTCATCGTCGGGTTCTCGGCGCTCGTCATGCTGGTGGCGCTGGTCAGCGGGGTAGTCATGCACCGCAAGATCTTCCGCGAGCTCTTCACCTTCCGCCCGCGCAAGCACACGCAGCGCAGCACGCTCGACCTGCACAACCTGACCGGCGTGGTGGCGCTGCCCTTCCATTTCATCTTCGCCTTCTCGGGGCTGGTGATCTTCGGCAGCATCTACTTTCCGATCACCGACACCCAGCTCAAGCCGCTGCACGACCTGCATGAAAAGCACGAGGCAATGGAAACCGGCCTGCCGCACGACCGCGCGGGCGTGCCCGGCACGCTGGCATCGGTGGACGCCATGGTGGCCGAGGCCAAGCGCCGCTGGGCGGCCAAGGACATGGCCGGCGACGTGGGCTTCCTCAGCGTGCAGCACGTGGGCGACGCCAACAGCTACGTCAGCGTGTACCGCGCCGGCACCGACCGCATCGCGCTGACCGGCGAAGGCATCCACTTCAAGGCCTCGACCGGCGAGGTACTGCGCGAAGACCCGCCGCTCACGCCCGTGGCCAGCGTCAACACCTTCCTTACCGGCCTGCACCTGCAGCACTTCCGCCACTGGCTGCTGAGGTGGCTGTATGTGCTGGGCGGCCTCTCGGGCTGCGCGTGCATTGCCACCGGCTTCGTCTTCTTCGTGGAAAAGCGCAAGCGCCAGCATGCGAAGCAGGAGCGCGGCGGCGCGCGCTGGGTCGACGCCTTCGCGGTGACCACCGTGACCGGCATGCTCGTCGCCACGCTGGCCATGCTGATCGGCAACCGCCTGCTGCCCGACGACCTGCCGGCGCGCGGTGACTGGGAAAAGTACATCTTCTGCGGCGCATGGCTGCTCGCGTTCGCGCACGCCATCTGGCGCACCGCGCCTGTTGCCGAGGCGCGCATGGCCCCCGCCTGGGCAGAGCAGTGCTGGGCCGTCGCCGTGATGGCCGTGGCCGCGGTGCTGCTGAACTGGGTGACCACCGGAGACCACCTGCTGCGCACTCTTGGCCAGGGCTACTGGCCGGTGGCGGGCGCCGACCTGTTCATGCTCGCCAGCGCCGCGGTCGCGGTCATGGCCGCACGCAAGCTCGGCCGCCGCACCGGCGTGACCTCCGCTCCGGCGGCACCTCGCGCGGCCTCCGCCGGCGTTGAGGAGAGCGCCCGTGCCTGACGCCCTCCTCCTGCTGCTGGCCGTGCTGGCCAACATCGCCGGCCTCGGCTGGCTCGCGCTGGCCATGGATGTTCATTGGGAACAGGCGTTCGGCCCGGTGCCCGCGTCGCGTGGCACGGTGGTGCTGCTGCGCGTGCTTGGCGTGTCGGGGCTGGTCGCGTCGCTGCTGCTGTGCCTGGCAGTCGACCACGCTTCGATGGCTTCGCTGGTGTGGTTCATGACGCTGGCCGGCGCCGCGCTGGCCATCGCGTTCACCGCAGCCTGGAAGGCCCGCTGGCTGGCCTTGCTGGCGGCCTGGGTTCGTCCGGCCGCCTGACACGCCACCCTCCACACACGGGGCCGAGCCAGTCCGCCGCCCCTGCCTGTCACGAAAAAGTATTCCCCGGTGGCGGGGGAAGCCGGCTTGGCCAACGACATAATGGCGGCCGCGCGCGGTAGCGGGCCGGTGGGCCGGTCCCGGCATTCAACCGGCGCACCTAGAGCAAGCTGAACAAGATTTCCAAGGCAGAAGCGATCTATGAGGCTTGGCCGCAAAGGCTGTTGGCGAATCGGCCGGTCGATCGCAAAGCTCTGGCTGGCGCTGCTGCTGGCCATCCTGCCCTTTGCGCGTGCCGACGAAGCGCCGCGGAACGCGTACACCGCCGTCCACATCACCCGGGCGGAACTGCTGTCCGTGACGGGTACGGGCTATTCGCTCCCGCCGCAGCAGATAGAAGACACCACCCTGCCGAGCGCCGGCTGGAAGCCTGTCAGCCTCCCATACACGGCCTTGCGTGAACTGGTGCCCACGGCGTCCAGCGGCATGCGGGCCGTCACCGACTGGTACCGCATCGACCTGTCGGGCCAGCCCCGTACGACGCAGCAACGCGTTCTCTACCTCCCGCGCTGGAAGACCCTGGGGCACATCGCGGTCTACGGCGACGGCGTGCTGCTCTACCAGTCGCACGGCAGCCCCGTCCACAACGGCTACAACCATCCGCTGCTGCTGCCGCTGAACGCGACCGCGAACACGCTGTCCCCGAAGTCCGTGCTGATCCGGGTCGACCGCCTGCGCAACAGCGGAAGCGGGTTCTCCACGGTGTGGGTGGGCGACGAGCATGCCCTGGCCTGGCGCTACCAGTCGCGCCAGATGCTGCAGGTGCAGTTGCCGTTCATGGGCAGCGCGGCGTTCCTGGCGGTGGGCGCGTTCGCGTTCGCGGTGTGGCTGGGCAAGCGGCGCGAATCGCTCTACCTGCTGTTCTTCGCCATTTCGGCCGTGGCGTTCCTGCGCATGCTGCACTACTACGTGGGCGGCAGCTACCTGCCGATTTCGGACGAATGGTTCGAATGGGTGACCGTGGCCAGCCTGCTGTGGCTGATCGTCCTCATCCACCTGTTCCTGCAGCGCCTGCACCAGCAGCCCTCGGCCTGGCTGACCCGGCTGGCGCTGGGCCTGACGCTGGCCTGCAATGTCGCGACGCTGCCGCACGTGTCGACGTCGATCGTCAGCCTCTACCTGTTCACGCCGCTGCTCAACCTGGCGGTACTGCCGGTGGCGGTGCTGATCTTCGCGGTGAACCTGCGCAAGGCCCTGCGGGCGCAACTGCCGGAAGGGCGGCTGGTGGCGGGCTGGACGGTCTTCGCCGTCGTGTTCACCTCCTACGACGGGCTCCTGCAGAACAACCTGGTCAGCCCGGAGAGCGTGTACACCTCGCCC
This sequence comes from Variovorax sp. PMC12, assembly GCF_003019815.1. Lineage (NCBI taxonomy): Bacteria > Pseudomonadati > Pseudomonadota > Betaproteobacteria > Burkholderiales > Comamonadaceae > Variovorax > Variovorax sp. PMC12. The sequence goes on along the minus strand of NZ_CP027773.1, from coordinate 590,167 downwards.
TACGCCGTCATCGGCCTGTTCTTCGTCTTCTCGTTCATCATGTTCCAGCGCTACACCGGCGCGTTCGCCGAAGTGGGCCGGCTGAACACCGAACTGGTCCTGCGGCTGCGGGCACGCGAAGCCGAACTGGAGCAAAGCTACCAGCGCCTGCGCGTCATTGAGAACCAGCAGATGCTCAACGCCGAACGGCGGCGCCTGATGCAGGACATGCACGACGGCCTGGGCTCGTCGCTGATCAGCGCCATCCGCTCGGTCGAGCGAGGCACCATGAACGAGGCCGAGATTTCCAGCGTGCTCAAGAGCTGCATGGAAGACCTGAAGCTGGTCATCGACTCCATGGAAAGCGTGGACGCCGACCTGCTGCTGCTGCTGGCGACCCTGCGCTTTCGCCTGGCGCCGCGCATCGAGGGCGCCGGCGTCGCGCTGCGCTGGGAGGTTCAGCCCGTGCCCGTGCTGGCCTGGCTGGACCCGAACAGCGCACTGCACATCCTGCGCATCGTGCAGGAATGCGTGGCCAACGTGCTGCGCCATACGCGGGCCTCGACCATCTGCTTCAGCACCGAGACGACCGACGACGGCGTGTGCGTGGTGATCGAGGACAACGGCGAGGGCTTCGCCGTGGAAGAGGCCCTGCGCCGGCACGGCCGCGGCTTGCGCAACCAGCAGCAGCGTGCGCAGGCCATCGGCGCCAGGGTGAGCTGGGAATCCGGCAGCGCCGGCACCCGGTTCACGCTCTGGCTGCCTCTGCACCGCGACGCCGACACCATGAAGGCGCCGGATCCGGTTTGAGCTCCGTCAGAGGCCGGCGGCGATCTGCTCGCGCAGCCACCTGTGCGCGGGATCGCGGTGCCGGCGCTCATGCCAGAGCATCGCCATCTCGTAGCCGGGCACCTCCAGCGGTGCCTCCACGACACGCAACCCGGCCGCGCCGCGCGCCAGCCGCTCGGGCAGCATCGCGACCATGTCGGTGCGGGCCAACACCGACACCATGAAAAGAAAGTGCGGCACCGACAGCGCCACGCGCCGCGTCAGGCCCTTTTCGGCCAGCGCCTCGTCCGTCGGCCCGGCAAAGCCACCGCCGCCGGGCGACACCACCACATGCTCCAGCGCGCAGAACTGCGCGAGCGACGGCCGCCGTTTCAGGCGTGGATGCCCTTCCCGCCCGGCCAGCACATAGCGCTCGTGGAACAGCACGCGCCGGTGCAGCCCGGGCTGCGCGCCCACACTGGTGTGAAAGAACAGGTCGACCTCCGCCTGCTCCAGTTGCCGCGCCATGCGCGAGGGCACCGCCTCCACCACGGCCAGCCGCGTGTGCGGCGCCGCGGCACGCAGCCCGGCCAGCGCCGGCAGCAGGATGGCCGACTCGGCATAGTCGGCAGCGGCCACGCGCCAGGTGGTCGTCGCCTCGGCGGGGTCGAAAGGGCGCGTGGGCGCCACCGCGCGGCCCAGCGATTCGAGCGCCTCGCGCAGAGGCTCGCGCAGTTCGTCGGCGCGCGCGGTGGGCCGCATGCCGCGCTGCGCGGGCACAAGCAGCGGGTCGTCGAAGGCTTCGCGCAGCTTGGCGAGTTGCACGCTCACGGAGGGCTGCGACAGGTTCAGCCGCTCGGCCGCGCGCGTGACGTTGCGTTCGGCCAGCAGCGTGTCGAGCGTGACCAGCAGGTTGAGGTCGAGGCGGCTGAAATTGTTCATGGCAATTCCTGGAATTCATACTATTCATTTCCAATATATCGCCAGGAAACCTAACCTGCGGGCATCTTCATTCGAACCTCCACGAAACATGAACATCCTGCTGGTACTTGCCCACCCCGAAGCCGCTTCGCTCAACGGCTCGCTCCATCGCTTCATGCTCGAGCACCTGACGGCCATCGGCCATTCCGTGCAGGTATCCGACCTGTACGCCATGCGCTGGAAGCCCGCGCTCGATGCCGACGACTTCCCCGCGCGCGACACCGCCGCGCGCTTCGACCCCGTGCTCGACTCGCTCCATGCGTTCGAGACTGGCACGCAAACCGCTGACATCGCCGGCGAACAGGAAAAACTGCTGTGGGCGGACGCCGTGATCCTGCAGTTCCCGCTGTGGTGGTACTCGATGCCCGCCATCCTCAAGGGCTGGGTCGAGCGCATCTATGCCTATGGCTTTGCCTACGGACTCGGCGAACACTCGGACACCCACTGGGGTGACCGCTTCGGCGAAGGCGTGATGGCCGGCAAGCGCGCGATGCTGGTGGTGACGACCGGCGGCTGGGCATCGCACTACGCGCCGCGAGGCATCAACGGGCCCATGGACGACCTGCTGTTCCCCATCCAGCACGGCATCCTGTACTACCCGGGCTTCGACGTGATGCCGCCGTACGTGGTGCATCGCACGAACAAGATCGACGATGCAGCCTACGCACGCATCACCGGGGAACTGGGTCAGCAACTCGACACGCTCTTCACGGCCGAGCCGATCCCGTTCCGTCCACAGAACGCCGGCGACTACGAGATTCCCGCCCTCACCCTGCGCGAGGACATCGCGCCGGGCAAGACAGGCTTTTCGGTGCACACCGCTTAAGGCAGCACCGGGTTGGCGACCGCGTTGGCAATTGCAGCGTCGGCATCCACGCGCAGCATGAAGCGCCTGGCCACGAGATCGTTGGCCGCCGTGGTCACTGCCGCCACGTAGCCTGCCTGGTCCACATAGCGCTCCTGCAGCGACGGGCGCGGGTCGCTCCCGCGCAGCGCCGCCGTCTTGGCGAATGCGAAGTAGGAGCCGAACAGGCCCGCCTGGTCGATGCGCCCGGGCTGATTCGTGTAGTTCCAGCCGGTGTTGGTGCCCAGCGGCACGGCCACGTCGATGCTGCGGATGCCCGCGATGTCGTTGCCGTCGGCATCGACCTGCGGCACCAGGATCGCGTAGTCGCGACCCAGGTAGGCCGGCGGCACCTGGGCGGCGATGCCGCTCTCGTCCTGCGGCCGGTAGCCGGGGCCCCAGTCGAGCAGCGAGTAAGTGTTGACCAGCCCCGTGTAGCTCACCCCGGGAATGGCCGGGAACGCGACCCGCGCCGGGCGCACCAGCGTGCCGTCGGCGATCCTGGGCACCTGGTTGTCGGGCGGCGTGGTGCCCTTGACGACCCAGTCCTCCAGGTTCTGGTACAGCGCACGCACGACCGGGATCACGCCCGTGTTGGCATTGGTCGCATACAGCGCCCCGGCGCCCGCGCCCGGCACCGACGCGAGGCCCAGCAGGTGGTGCGAGCTGGCGTAGTAGTAGATGCGCGCGTTGCCGGGCTGCACCAGGTCGGCCGTGCCCCAGGCGTCGGTCAGCAGCGGCGAACCCTGCAGCGTCCAGAACTCGGTGCCGCTGAAGCCGATGAAGAGCTTGGGACAGGTGCCGCTCGCCTCGCAGCGCGACAGGATGCCGCCGCGCCGCTGGGCCACGTCGTCCACGTAGTCCTTCGACAGGCCGCGCGTGCCGCCCTGGCCGAAGGCCGTGTGGTCGGCGCGCACGCCACCGCCGCCGCCGGGCACGGAGAAGCGCATGTTGATGTTCGTCTGCCGCGCCGCGATCTGCGCGAAAACGCCGTCCAACACCTTGGCGCCCGAGCGGTCCTCGTTGAAGCCGAGGTGCACGAAGGTCTTCATGAAGTTGCCGCACTGCGAGACGCCCGAGGCAATCGTGTTCCTGATCGCGGCCGCCACCGGGTTGGCGGTACCCGCCGCATCGGCGGAGTCCCGATGGAAGAAACTGATCATGTCGCGCAGCGCCGCAAGGCCGAGGCCCATCACCTTCGGGTCTTTCGCGACGTAGACCAGCTCATACAGATAGGCCGGGTCCCACTTGTCCCTGAGGCACACGCTGGTCTCGTCGGGCGTGCCGGGGAACGGCGTGGCGGCACCGCACTTCGCAAACTTCCAGTCGCTCGCCGGAATGAGCTGGCGCGCGTCGCCCTCGTTGATGCGGCGCGTGAGCACATAGCCGGGCTTGGTGTTGTCCAGGCTGGCCGTGGCATACGCCTGCATCGCCGCGTTGAAGGGGCCGCCCGGCAGCGGCAGCGAATCGTTGGTGGCGGCGGTGGGCAGCAGCTCGGCGCGGTAAGTGCCGGTGATGCTGCTGCCGTCGGCGTTCTTCGCCACGGGCACCTTGAGCGTGAGCTTGCCCGGCGCCGCCGGCACGTCGCCCTGCCATGCGGCCGTGAGGAACACGTAGCCGCGCGAGGCGAAGTACGGGTCGAGGTTGACGATGTTGCCGCGGTTGGGCGCGTCGTAGCGCAGCACGCCGCTGGCCTTGCTCATGTCCTTCGGCTTGAAGAGCACGAAGTCGGAGCTGTACTCGACCTTGCCGTTGGCGTTCAGCGGCGCGAGCGACAGGTCCTGGATGATGGCGTTGCGCGCGTCCCTGGGGTCGACCTCGCCGGTAAATGTGCCCGTGATCTTCTCGTAGGCGCCGACGCTGCCGAAAGTGCCGGGCACGTCTTCCGTGGCGGTGATGGCGAGCTTGTATTTGGGCGCGGCAGCCGCCGCGGCGGGCGGGGCAGGCGTGGTCGTGGCGGGCGGCGGCAGCAGCAGGCTGCCTCCTCCCCCGCCGCCGCTTCCGCCGCATGCGCTCAGAAAAAGGGCGGCCGAAGCCACCGTGGCAGCCTTGAGGCTCCAGCGTTTCATGGTCTTGTCTCCTGTTGTGTGTCTTGTGTCGTCGCGGCGCCGATCCCCGCTACGGCGCGCGGGCTACTCGGCCTCGATGCCGGCGGCCTTCACGATGCGGCCCCACTTCTGCGATTCGGCCGCCTGGAACTTGGCAAGCTCCTCTGGCGAGGTGGTGAACACTTCGGTGCCGGTGGGTTCGTAGAACGCGGCCTTCGCCGCCTCGCTCTTCGCGGCCTTCACCAGCAGTTCGTTGAGCCGCTTGACCACGGCCGGCGGCGTCTTCGCCGGCGCATACGCGGCGAACCAGTAGCCCATCTCATAGCCCTTCACGCCGGCTTCGGAAATGGTGGGCACGTCGGGCGCGAGCGGCGAGCGCGCGGAACTGGAGATGCCCAGCGCGCGCAGCTTGCCGGCCTTGACCTGCGGCAGGCCGGTGGCGGTGTCGGTGATCATCATGTTGATCTGGCTGCCCAGCAGGTCGGTCACCGCGAGCGTGTTGCTCTTGTACGGCACGTGCAGCAGCTTGATGTCGGCCATCTGCTGCAGCAGCTCGCCGGCCATGCGGCTCGACGAACTGCCGCTGCCGAAGCTGTACTTGCCCGGCTCCTTCTTCGCGAGCGCGATGAACTCGGCCACGCTCTTCGCCGGGAACGACGGGTTCACCACCATGATCTGCCCGCCCTTGCCCAAGGCGGCGACGGGTGCGAAGTCTTTCACCGGGTCGTAGGGCAGCTTCTTGAACAGGTGTTCGTTGGCGGCATGCGTGGTGTTGGTGGTGATCAGCACCGTGTAGCCGTCGGCAGGCGCCTTCGCCACGTTCTGCGACGCGATGAAGCCGCTGGCGCCGGCCTTGTTGTCGATGATGACGGCCTGCTTGGTCTTGGCCGCGATCTGGTTGCCGAGCGCGCGCGCAATCTGGTCGGTGGCCGTGCCGGCCGCGAAGGGCACCACGAAGGTGATGGCTTTCTCCGGGAAGGCCTGTGCATGGCCCAGCAGCGGCGCGAGCGCCAGCGCGGTGGTCAGCACGGTCAGGGGGAATCGTTTCATTGTTTTGTCTCCGGAATTGGAAGGGGCAGTGGAAAAGGTGGAAGCCGGCTACGGTCCGCCCAGCAAAGGCACGAGCGGGCGCGGCACGCGAACGGGCATGTCGAGCAGCAGGAAGGAAAGCGCCTTGCCGTGCGCATCGAGATTCAGCGCATCGTTGACGCCGCCGTCGAGCACCGCGTCGAGCACGAAGTTCATCGCATGCAGTTTCGGCAGCAGGAAGCGCTGCACCTGCGACGGTGCACGGTGGCGGAACTGCGCGGCCACGCGCTCGGGCGTGAGTTGCTCGGCCAGCAGCGGATACAGCCCGGGGTGCCAGGCGATGACGCTGATGTTGGAGCGGTCGCCCTTGTCGCCGGTGCGGCCGTGGGCCGCGCGGTAGAGAGGCACCTCGATGGTGTCTTCAGGAATATTGCTCATGCCAGTTCCTCCGCGGCCAGCAGCTCGAAGCGCACCGGCACCGCCTCGCGCGAGAGCAGGCACGACAGCGTGTTGAGCCGCGGCGTGAGCGCGGTGCGCACGCCGCCGCCGCCGGCCGGACCGCAGGTGTAGAGCGCGGTCACCTCGCGGCCAAGCCGTTCGGCCTGGGCACGGTCGGCATGGGTGGCCGCGACGCGCAGGCGCACGTCGCGCAGGCCGCTGTCGGGCGTGTCCGCCAGTGCGCGGCCCGCGTCGTCGCCGAGGATGCTCAGCGCGCCGATCAGGTCGACGCGCAGCGCAAGGCCGTCGAGCCGCTTCTTCAGCACCTCGGCCGCGAGCCGCGCGCGCGCTTCGGCGCGAGGGCCGGCGTAGGAAATCTCGCCCTCGGCCAGCCAGCCGCCTTCATGGCAGACGTTGACCTTGTAGTTGCGCGGCCGCTCGTGCCCGCGCACGCCGCGCAGCTCGACGCGGTCGGCGCCGGGCAGCGCGCGCACCTCGGCGTCGGCGATGTCGGCGACCACGTCGGGCGTCAGGTAGGCGGCGGGGTCGTGCACTTCGTAGAGCAGTTGCTCCTTCACCGTGGCTTCGGTCACGAGGCCGCCGGTGCCGTCGGCCTTGCCGATGACGCAGCCGCCGTCGGCGTCGATCTCCGCGATGGGAAAGCCGACCGACTCGAGCCCCGGCACGTCCTTGTAGCCGGGGTCGGCAAAGTAGCCGCCGCACACCTGCGCGCCGCATTCGAGCAGATGGCCGGCCATGGTGGCGCGGCCCAGCCGGTCCCAGTCGTCGGCGCGCCAGCCGAAATGCGACATGGCCGGCCCCACGGTGAGCGACGGGTCGGCCACCCGGCCGCACACCACGATCTGCGCGCCCGCGTCGAGCGCGGCGGCAATCGGCTCGGCGCCGATGTAGGCATTGGCACTGACCACGCGCAGCCCTTCCATTCGCGCGCCGAGCGCTTCGCGCAGCACCGCGCGATGCCCGGCGCCCGAGAGGTCGTCGCCCTCCACCACCGCGATGCGCGGGGCGCTGGCGCCCAGTTCGCGCGCCATGCGGGCGATGTGCCGGGCGGCGGCGCGCGGGTTGGCGGCGCCGAAGTTGCTCACGATGCGGATGCCGTGCGCCAGGCAGCGCGCCAGCACCGGCCGCAGCATGTCGTCGAGCAGCGGTTCGTAGCCGGCATCGGGGTTGGCGCGGCGGCGCAGTTGCGCCAGCGCCAGCGTGCGCTCGGCCAGCGTCTCGAAGATGAGGAACGCGCGCCGCCCCGCGGGGCCTTGCGCGAGACGCGCGATCAGCGTGTCGACCACCGGGCCGGCGGCGTCGGTGCGGTCACCCGAGAAGCCGGCCGCGCATCCGATCAACAGCGTGGGCGTTGCAGCAATGGAAGTCATCGAGCCGCACTGTAGGCAGCCCGCCATCATCCGCAAAAATCGAAAATACGGATCGATTGATCTGCTTTTCAAATAACGTATCCGGCCACCGGAACCCCGAGGCATGAAAAAGACGCCAGACCTCTCCACGCGGCAGCTGCGCGCCTTTCTCGCGCTGGCCGAGCACCGCAACTTCACGCGCGCCGCGCAGACCAGCCACCTGTCGCAGCCGGCCTTCAGCGCGCTCATCCGCACGCTCGAAGACGCCGTCGGCACGCGCCTGTTCGACCGCGACACGCGCAGCGTGCAGCTCACGCCCGAGGGGCTGCTGTTCGAAGGCTCGGCGCGCCGGCTGCTCGACGACATGGGCAACGCGATGGTCGACCTGGCAGACCACGTGGAGCGCCGCAAGGGCCGCGTGCGCGTGGCCGCCCTGCCCTCGCTCGCGGCCGGCTGGCTGCCCGCGGTGTTCGCGGAATTCATGCAGGCCTGGCCCGGCATCCGCGTCGACCTTGACGACGCACTGTCCGACGCCTGCATCGCGCTGGTGCGCGGCGGCCAGTCCGACTTCGCGCTCGCCGCCTCGGGCGCGGAGGCCGCGGCGGGCAGCGACCTGCGCGCGCGCAAGCTGTGCAGCGACCGCTTTCACCTGGTGTGCCGCACCGACCATCCACTGGCGCGCGAGCCGCGCCTCACGGTCAAGAAAATCGCGCCGCATCCGTTCATACAGATGGCGCGCAACAGCAGCGTGCGGCAGGCACTGGACGCCGCGCTGCATCCGCAGCGGCTGAACGCGGTGTTCGAGGTCGAGCACCTGGCCACCGTGATGGGGCTGGTCGAGGCGGGCCTGGGCATCAGCGTGGTGCCGGCGCTCACGCTGTTCCACTTCCAGCGCGAAACGCTGGTGACCCGCCCGCTGCCCCTGCCCGCGCTCACGCGCACGCTGTACCTGGTGCAGCGGCGCGAAGGCAGCCTGTCGGTGGCGGCGCAGACGCTGTACGACCTGATCGTCGCGCGGCTCGGCTCGCTGCGGCTGGATTGAGCCCGGCGCGGGCATCGCGTGCCGCCGGCCAGCACGCCCGGCTACTGCGGAACGGCCGGGCTCGCGAAGCTCAGACCGGTGTCGCCCGGGGAGTCACCCCGGCACTGGCAACGTCGATTGCGCTCTTCCTTGCCGCCTCCGCCATGGCGGCCAGCGCCGTCGGATTGGGCGTGGGCTCGCCGACCTTGCGCAGCAGGTTGCGGTCGGTGTGGCTGAAGGGCTCGGCCTGGCCGCGCACGCTCAACACGGTTTCCTGCTCGTACGACCAGCTGCGGTCGTCGTGGATGGTGACGGCGATGCTGTAGCGCAGCGTCTTGAATGCATGCTCCAGGAACGGGTTGGCCAGGATGCCGTTGGTCTCTCCGCCGCGCACCGCCTCCAGCCTGAAACTGCGGTCGCCGGCCTTCGCCTGGCCGGCGGCCATGGCCGTCAGCCCGCGCGGGATCGACAGCGTCTGCACCAGCGCGCCCGTGGCGGGCTCCCAGAGCCAGTAGCCGACCTGGTCGTGGAAGGTTTCGACGTCGTCGGGCTTGACGATGCGCAGGTGATAGCGCAGCCCGTAGAAGATCTGCGGGCCGTTGGTCTGCGCGTCGATGGGCTGGAACTCCGCATGCTCGATGAACGCTTCGGCTTCAGGGCCTTCGGGCTTCGGGCTCACGTCGTGGCCGGAAGTGCCGATCCACACGCCCGCGAGGCCGGTCAGCGGGCCGAGGTTGGCAAGCGTATGCGGATCGGGCTCCGGTTCGGTATAGATGTCTTCGGGAAATTCAGGGGAGTCCGGGAGCTCGGCCATTTTTTTCTTCCTGGAGTTTTGCGGGAGTGTGGACGACAAGCTGGTCACTGATCAAGACGGATGCCGACCTTGGCGATGATCGCACCCCACTTGCGCGCCTCGCTATCGATGAAGGCCTTGAATTCCTCGGGCGAACCGCCGCCCGCCACCAGCCCCTGGTTGGCCAGCAGTTCGCGCACCGCCGGCTCGCGCAGCACGGCGTTGACGTCCGCGTTGATGCGGTGCACCACCTCGGGCGGCGTGCCGGTCGCGGTGAAGAAGCCGTTCCAGGCCAGCGACTCGAATCCTGCGTAGCCCGCCTCGGCCACCGTCGGCAAGTCTTTCATGAGTTCCGAGCGGGTGGCGCTGGTCACCGCGATGAGCTTCACCCGATGGCCCTGGATCAGCGGCAGCAACGCAGGCGCCACCGTGAACAGCGCCTGCGTGTCGCCCGCGGCAAGCGACAGCCCTGCGGGCGGCGAGCCCGAGTACGGCACGTGCACCGCCTCCATCTTCGTCACGCTGCGCAGCAGCTCCATCGTGAGGTGCGACGAACTGCCCGCGCCCACGGACGCATAGCTGAACTTCGAGCCCTGCTTCCTGGCCCAGTCGACGAATTCGGGCAGCGTGTTCGCCGGGTTGCTCTCCTGCACGGCCAGCACATTGGGCTGCGAGGTCGTGAGCACGATGGGCACTAGGTCGCGGGACGGCGCATAGGGCATGCGCCGGTACATGTAGGGCCCGAATGCGATCGGGCCGTTGAAGCCGATGCCCAGCGTGTAGCCGTCGTGCGGCGCCTTGGCCACCGTGTCCATGCCGATCAGCCCGCCGGCGCCGGCCTTGGTCTCGATGACCACGGGCTGCTTCCAGATCACGCGCAGGCGGTCGGCCAGCGTGCGCGCGATCACGTCGAGCGAGCTGCCGGCCGGCGCGGGAACGATCACGCGAACGGGTCTGGACGGCCACTCCTGTGCACTTGCGCCAAGAGCCAGCAGGCTGGCGAGCAACAACGTAGCGAGTTTGTTCTTCTTCACTTCGGTCCTTCGGTGGATCGCTCAAGGTCGCGCGAAGGTATCACCGATTCCATGCCCGGGTGCCCGGCGAGTCTGGCCGACAACATCCTGCGCAAGACTCCATTGCTGCTGTAGCACTTTGCCTGGTCAATGTCATCCCCTGATCGCGGATTGACAAACCCCAAGGCATGACCGACTGTGCGCCCTTCGTTAGCGGAGGTCTGCGCATGTCGTACAAGGTTCGGGCACGCATCTGGGAATTTTCACGGAGCAGGCGTGCATGGCATGCGGCCTTCCTAGTTGCAACATTGTTCGCATTCATTCCACCTGACGCCATTGCCCAGCCCAGTATCTGGCGGGCGGAGGTGCCGGGCTCGCTCCCCGCACAGGATCGTTCCCCCATCGTGCAGTTGGCGGGCCGCTTCGGCAATCCATCGGAACACGCACTTCAGATCAAGACTTCCGAAAGCCCGCCGGGGGAAGCGTCGGACGTCTTGCAGAGAGTCCAGACGGACCAGATCCAGCTTTCCGTCATACCTATCGACACCCTTACTGCGCAGTTTCCAGACTTCGCTGTCTTCAATTCGATTTTCCTCTTCAAGGACTTCGACGCCGTCGACAAGTTCGAAGCGAGTGTCGATGGCCGCAAACTTTTGAAATCGCTCGAGAAGAAGGGGCTGAGAGGGCTGGGATACCTGCACGGTGGCATGGTGCAAATCGCATCGCGCAAACCCCTGCTCGCCTTTGACGATCTGAAGGGACTCAAGCTCGGCACCCCCACGAATGAAACCGAGATGCGTCAATTCACGGCCTTGGGTGCATCGCCGGTTCCATTGGCCAGTGCAGTCAGAACGGTAGCGCTGGAGAACGGCGCCGTGGACGCGACCGAGATCGGATGGTTGGAACTCGCGCGCGCAGGCAACCGCGCCTCCGGATTTTCGATCCTGGAGAGCAACCACCGCTATCGCGGTTACGTGCTTGTAGCCAACAAGACCAGCTTCGACAAGCTGCCCGCTCTGGCTCGCCTCCAGCTTCTGACCAACGCCAAGTCGATCATCGATGAGCACAATGCCGGCGTCAGGCGCTCCGAGAACGCGGCCCGGCAACTGGTTCTGCTGGACACGAAGAGTTCGAGCTTTTTTTCGGCAAACGACTACGACGCGCTCATCGAGAAGCTGAAGATTGGCGGTTGGTCGACAACATCCAAGCAAAGAACTGCTGTCGTAAGAGCACTTGCGGTGAGTGATCTTGGACTGGCACAGAAACACTTCGTCAACGTCGCACCAAGCCAACCGCCGCCTCCGGCCCCCTTGCCCGATTGGGCGCTTGTTCCAACTTCCGCTGGCAGCGCGTCTCAGCCGGCGGCAACCACGGAAGCCATCGTCTACAACGCGGACCTGTCGCCGCAACTCCAGCGACGCAAGGATTTCCCCAGGCGGCCGGTGCTGAAGTCCCGACAGATGGCCACGCTGAGCTTCGGCATCGGTCCCGCACGATCCAGTTCGGTTCTTGCGCCGATGTCACCGCCTCCCGAAATTCTGAAGAGCAGGGAAGACGTCTCCTTGACGATAGTCCTGGCATGCTCGTTCTGCGAACCGAATGTGGAGTCGCTGAAGAAGATCACCTACAGCCCGAGCCTGCATCGCTCGAATGAGGTCAGCTTCCAGTTCACGCCCCAGCGTGGTTCGCAGGACACGCCCTACACCGCAACCTTGCAACTCTTGATCATCAACGACAAGACCGGCGTGGAGCATGACCGCTTGTCGGTCGTTGTCGGCGTTGATTCGGAAGGCGATTTGCCTGCAGCCTCTGCCGAGAATGTTGCGGCCGCCGGGGCGTCCGCACCGTCCGGCACGTCGGATTGGACTCCCGACGTTGTTCTCTATGCCACCAAGGAAAGCGAACGAAGCATCAGCATCCGGATCGAGCCCAAGAATGAAGACTTGAAGAAACTGCTGGGCCCACTTGCGCTGGATGCCCAGGGGCAGTCGGTGAAATTCGATTCGGGAGTGACGGATCCGGACCTCATCGCCGCGATGACGACATCGACCTACGGTGCCATGTCGGCAGTCAGCTTGCAGGGCGAATTCATCAAGCGGCTGAGTGCCACTGGGTCCGATGCCGTCGTATCCACGGAATCGCAAGAGAGTCTTCTTCTAACTCCCGAGGAATCCACAAACGTAGCCAAGACCATCGCCGACGCGGGCCAGCAACTCTATCGGCACCTGTTCACGCAAGCTTCCGACAGCAGGCTGGGTGCACTCGTGCGAAAACTCGAGTTGGCCGGGGCCCAGGCCAAGGGCCGCCCGCTGCGCCTTCAAATAGTCACCGATCGAATCTCGCTGCCCTGGCAGTACCTGCATCCCCCGGGCAAGACCATCGATGCAGCAAGATTCTGGGGGCTCCAATTCAATCTCAGTGTGCTGCGCGCCGGCACGGGTGGTCCCCCAAAAGAGGCGACCAGGAACAGGAGCCTTGCACGCAAGGTCGTATTCGCTCTCTACGGCAGCAGCGCGGATTCCAGTGTTTCCTTCGCAAGAAAGCAGATCGAGCAATTGAGCAGCATTCCGGTATCGGACCTGCTGGAGGTGGACTCGGGAACAGATTTTCTCGGCAAGGCTTTGACGAGTCAGCGAGAGCAGATCTCCGCCATCGTTACGTTCCTTCACGCTTCTTCTGGCGCGACCCAAACGGCAAGCACCGCCGCTCCTCAGGAACCGCAACTCTCTTTCAATGACGGTGACCTCGTCACAAGCTACCGCCTCGAAAGACTACTGAACGCGCAAAGCTCCGAAGAACTGGAATCACGTGCGCCCTATCTTTCCGGAACGCCGCTCGTCATTCTCAACGCGTGCGAAACCGGACCGTCGATTCCCCTTCCCCACGTCCGCCTGCAAGACGCGTTGTTTGCGCTTGGTGCGCAGGGCGTGCTGGTCACGGAAGTTCCGGTGTGGACTCATCTCGGTCACGAAATGGGCATGCAGCTCATCACACGGCTTGGAAAAGGCGAACCTGTCAGCGATGCCCTGACCGCCATCCGCCGCGAGCTCTACGCGAAAAAGAGAAATCCGCTGGGATTGCTCTACGTCTACTACGGCGATCCCGCGGCGACCCTGAGGCATTGACCCATCATCACGAGGAGAACCCACCATGCGATCCGAGTCCAGTCGACGCACTTTCATTGCGAGCCTCGCGGCCATGCTTGCACCGCTTTCGGCTAATGCAGCCACAGAGCCTTTATGCCCGACCGACCCAAGCATTTCCGACCCGAGTGCGCCCCTGACGATCGACACGCATGCGCATTTCTTCAACGGCAGCGACCTGCAGATCAGAGCTTTTCTCTCGGGCACTGTCGTGGGAAAGGACTCCGAACTCTACCCCCTCGTCAACGCGATGGGTTCAGTGCTGCAGACGCTTGGCTGGCATCTCGCACCGAGTGCCAAGGATGAGATGCGTGCCATTGCAAGCTACGCGGCATCTCTCAAGAATTGCGCTTCTCCGGTAGAAGCGCGAACCGTGGCGATGCCTTCTTTTCAGGAAGGCTATGCAATAGGAAGCGATCAGCTGCGAACTGCGGCAGAAGTGCTCTACCAGGCACCCTCGGGCGCATCGGTGTTGGGCCCCAAAGGCAGTCGGACCGGTCTTGGCGCAGTAATCGACGACCTGCCCAAAACGTACGACGAGTACGAGCAGCGCAGAAACTCCGGCGCATCCGTGATGGGAAGTCATCCAACGCTCTCCGGCTATGTGCGATTCATCCTGCACAACTTCAATCATCGCCATGTGAACGCAATCGACTATCTGACGACCTACTCGAAAAACTCGCCGCGCAAGATCGATTTAGTCGTGTCCAGCATGGTTGACTACGACTGGTGGCTCGCGAAAGGGAAGAGCACGCCAACCTCGCTATCCGAGCAGGTCGACTTGATGGCGGAGATCTCCATCCTGCTCGGCGGACGCATGCATGGCTTCGTGTCCTTTTGCCCGTTCCGCGAAGCGATGACCATCGGCTCGGATGGCATGGGAGATTCGCTTCGTCTCGTAAAGAAGGCCGTTGAGACCCGTGGATTCATCGGCGTGAAGCTCTATCCGCCGATGGGCTTCGCCCCCTTGGGAAACAAGGGACTGAAGGTCTGGAAAGGAAAACCCGGTCTTCCGGCTGCCGCGGCGGACCCTGATTTTGGCAAGCGTCTCGATGCAGCGATGAGAAGCCTCTTTGCGTACTGCCTCGCCAACGAGGTCCCGATCATGGCCCACACCAATCATTCGAATGGGCCTTGGGAAGACTTCAAGGCACTTGCGGGCAGCCAGTACTGGTCTCTTGCATTGCAAGCGTTTCCGGGTTTGAGAGTGAGCTTCGGCCATTTTGGCGATACCGATCTTGAAGACCATGGGGGCGCGAAAACTCGCGAGTTCCTCAAGCTGATCAGCCCGACCTCGGGCTCAGCCGGTGCAAACACCTACGCCGACAGCAGCTACTTCGCAGGCGTTCTGACCAACCAGACGAAAATTTCCCAGACCCTGCAGGCACTTTACGCGGCCTCCGACAACAACGTACTTTTCGAACGCCTCATGTATGGCACGGACTGGACCATGATCCTGCCGCAGCGCAATGTCGATCGCTATCTGTCCGACTTCACGGACGTGATGCGGCGCATCGAGAAAGACCAGCCGAGCATCACCGCCCGCCAGACGTCCCTTTCAAATGCGTTCTTCGGAAAGAATGCAGTTCAGTATCTGGGTCTGGCTGCGGGTCAACCTAATCGGCGCCGTCTCGAGACCTTCTACGCACTCAACAAAGTGCCTGAACCTGACTGGATGCGAAAGCTTGGTTAGAGGCCTCGACAGTTGAACCGGTATAGATTTGTGTACTTGTTCGCGACCATCTAGTGCTTCCATTTGTAATGAGTGTGGCGGTTTTTTGGGGAGTTCGGCTCACCGTGGAAACACGTCTTATCCCGCACGAAAAAAACTAAACCGAAAGGCTTCCACAGCACCTCCGAACGGCATCCCTGCCTTTAACCACTTCGCGAACGTGCTGATTTCCGGGGGGCTTCAAACCGCCCCGACATCGCGGCAAGATGCGCATCCGCCGATTCTTGCGTCACCCGACCAACTGAAGGAGCCCCCTCATGTTCGCCACGCCCGAACGCACCATCAAGACCCCCGGCCCCGATCACCCGATCACCATCGCGCGCAATCCGCTTCGCGTGGTGGTGTCGGTGGACGGCCGCGTCATTGCCGACACGCGCGAAGCGCTGACGCTGCGCGAAGCGCATTTCGGAACCGTGCACTACATCCCGCGCAAGGACGTGAAGATGTCCTTGCTGGAACGCACCTCGCATGCAACCTACTGCCCGTACAAGGGCGAGTGCAACTACTACAGCATTCCCGCCGGCGGCGAGCGCTCGGTGAATGCGGTGTGGACCTACGAGTCGCCCTACGAGCCGGTCGCCCAGATCAAGGACCACGTGGCCTTCTATCCCGACCGCGTCGGCCCCATCGAGGAGCGGGTGGCCTGACGACGACACCCGAGCCCCCTCTTCCGGCGCACGCGGGCGCCGGAACCGACACGTGGAGAATGGCAGCGGCAACCATCCTCCACGTCCATGAACATCAGACTCGCACTCTACGAACTGGCCCGCATCCATCGGCTGCCGTCGGCACGCATGCACGCGCTGTTCGCGCTGGCTGAACTCGACGCGCAACCTACGCAACTGCCGCAGCGCTTCTGGCGCGTCGTCGCGCTGCTCGCCGCGGGACTCGGCGGCTTCGGCATCGCGATGTGGGTGGCAGCCAACTGGGGATCGCTGGGCCGCGCCGGGCAGTTCGCATTGCTGCAAGGCTGGGTGCTGCTGACGGCGCTGGCCGCATGGCGCAGCGCGACGCTTCGCACACCGATGGGCCTGTTGTGCCTGCTGGGTACGGGCGCACTGTTCGCCTACTACGGCCAGACCTACCAGACCGGTGCCGATGCCTGGCAGCTGTTCGCGCTGTGGGCCGTTCTCAGCCTGCCGCTGTGCCTTGGGGTGCGCAGCGACGTGCTGTGGTTTCCCTGGGCGACGGTGGCATGCAGCGCGATCGGCCTCTGGACCTATGCGCACACAGGCCACCGCTGGCGCTTCGACGACAGCGACCTGCCGATCCACCTGGTCGGCTGGGGCATGGGCGTGCTGCTCATCACCGTGCTGAGCCCGTGGGCACGGCATTGGGTCGGCGAAACGCACTGGTCGCAACGGCTGGCGATGCTGGCGCTGGCCGTGAACGTGACGCTGACCTCGCTTGCAGGCCTTCTCTGGCGCAGCGAGGTTTCGCCCCACTACTTTATGGGCCTGGCGCTGATGTGTGGTGCCGGCGGCATGCTGATGCAGCGGCAATGGTTCGACATCGTCGGCCTGAGCGCCGCCGTGCTCTGCGTCGACACCCTGCTGGTCGCCGGCCTGGCTCGCATCCTGTTCGACGGCGGCGGCATCGACACCATGGGCCGGTTGCTGCTCATCGGGCTGGTGGCCGCTGGATTGCTGGCCGTGTCCGTGGCCGTGGTGATGCGCAGACAAAGCACCGTATTGGCGGCATCGCGGCAGCAAGGAGCGACCGCATGATCGCCCCGTCCGAGATCATCCGGCGCGCCGCGGCCCAGGGCCTGCTGCCGCAAGACGCGCAATGGCCGCGCGAGGATTCCCGCCCCGGGGCGGTGCTGCTGCTGACTTCGTTGGGAGCCTGGCTCGCCGTGCTGCCGCTGCTGGGCGCGATCGGCCTGGCATTCGGCGATGCGCTGCTGCGCGAAGGACCGGCACTGTACGTATCGGGACTCGGCCTGCTGGCCGTGAGCGTCGTCATCCTGCGCCAGGGCGGACTGGCGCTGTTCATCGAACAGCTCTGCCTGCCGGCCGTGATGCTGGGCCTGTGCTGCCTGGGATGGGCGCTGTTTCGCGACCTGTCGGTTTCCGTCGCCGCGCTGGGCATGTGCGCTGCCAGCGTCGTGCTGGCATCGCTCGCGCCGCTGCACTGGCTGCGCAGCCTGCTGGGCATGATGCTGGGCGTGTTCCTCACCGTCGCCGTCATGGGATGGTCGAGCGGCGAAGAAGCCTTCGATCACCTGTTCTGGTCCGGCCGCTTTCGCTGGACCTGGTGGCTTCAGGCGCACATCGGCCTGGCCGCATGGCTCGCGGTGCTCTGGCTGCTGCCGCGGTTGCCCGGCGCCCGCACCGGCAGCCTGCTGGAGAGCCTGGCCGAAGGCTGGTGCGCGCAGCTGTTGCTGATGCTGGTGCTGCTGTCGGGCACCACGTTCATGCTCGGTGGTGTGGTTCCAGGCAGCAGCGCAGGAAGCGAAATGGGCCAGGCCGGCAGCGGTTTCGACCTGCTCGGCAGCACGCGGAACATGGTGTCGGTGCTGTGTGCCCTGGGTGCGGCCGCGCTGTTGGCCAGTCGCTGGCCGGCACTGCGGCAAATGCCGCTGGCGGTCTTGTGCGCCTTCATGCCCAACCTCGGGGCGGCCTGCCTTTGCACCGCGGCATTGGCGGTGACGCAACGCTGGCGGCTCGCCGCCCTCGGCTGCGCGGCCGCGCTCTGGATCGTGGGCAGCTTCTACTACCTGCTCGCGTGGTCGCTGGCGGACAAGGCGCTGCTGCTCGTGCTGATCGGTGCCGCGCTGGGCGCACTGGCCTGGCTGGCAACGCGCGCCATGTCGCATGCGGCCGGCGCCGAGAGCGTTGCGCAGAACGCCGGCAGCTGGTGGAAGAACAGGCGGCTCGCCGGCATCGCGCTGGCAGGTGTCGCCACGCTGGCCGTGGCGAACTTCGCCATCTTCGAGAAGGAAAACATCATTCGCGACGGCCGCCCCGTGTTCGTTCGACTGGCGCCTGTCGACCCGCGCTCGCTGATGCAGGGCGACTACATGCGGCTGAACTTCGCATTGCCCGATCGAATGGACCGGGACGACCATCCTCGCGGTGGCCGGCGGCCGACCGTGCTGGTGCGCCCCGATCCGGCGCTGCCGTCGGCCTATACGCTGCATCTGCCATCGGCCCTGGAGCCGCGGCAGAGCGACGACATCGAAGTACCGCTCAGTGCCAAGGACGGGAGCTGGGTCTTCGTCACCGACGCATGGTTCTTCAAGGAAGGCGACGCGCAGAAGTTCGAAGGTGCGCGTTACGGCGAATTCCGCATCCTGCCCAGTGGTTCGGCCCTGCTGGTGGGCATGGCGGACGATCAATTGCGGCCGATTCGGTAGCGCGCACGGCCCATGAAAAAGCCGGCCCCGCTTGTGCGGAGCCGGCTTCTTTTTTTTGATTCGACTGACTTCGCCGGAGCGGCGAAGCAAGTCAAGGCAGACCGATTACAGCGGCAGCGTGTCGCCGCGAGCAGCAGCGCGGGCAGCGGCACGCACGGTGGCGCGATCGACGCCGCTAGCCAGCACAGGCGCCACGCCCGACGAAGCGCCGTCGGCATACGGGTTGGCACTGTGCGCGGCGGCCACGGCTTCGGCGCGAACGGCTGCGCGGCTGGTGGCTGAAGCGGTCAGTTGCACCGGGCCCGAGTTGGCGCCATCGGCATAGGGGTTGGCGCTGTGCGCGGCCACGACGGCCTGGCTGGCGACCTCGGCGCGGCTCGCGGCGGAAGTCAGTTGATGCACGCCGTCATAGCTTTCGGCATGGGCAGCGCCGGCAGCGGCCAGCAGAGCGAGAGAGACGGCGGAGAGGAGTTTCGAGGCGGTCATTTGGAGGTCCTTCAATCGGTTGGTTTCTTTTCACCTGGATCAGCTGAAGGGCTGGTCCATGGAAAGAATTTTGCGCCGCCGAACCGATAAAAAACCGCATCGAAAAGAACCGCGGTGTTCGTGTGAAGGAAACAATCGCTGCGCCCGCCCCTCCCTCCCGCAACGCCCTTTCAGTCGAGCAGCACGCCCGCCAACACCGTGCTCACGATGCATTCGAGCGCCTGCTCGTAGTGCACCGCCGTGAGCTTCTTCACCTGCAGCACCGCGTTCACGATGGGCTCGTAGTCGGCATAGAACTGGGTCGAGGCCCAGAGCATGAAGAGGAAATGGCGCGCGTCGATCCTGCGGATCTTCTTGGCAGCCATCCAGGCTTCGAGCACCTCGATGCTGGCGGCCGTGCTCTGCGCGATGTGCGCCCTGTCGGCGGCCGACAGGAAGGTGCCGCCGCGCACCACCTCGTTGGCGAACAGTCGCGCCTCCAGCGGATTCTTGCGGCCCATCCGGAGCTTGGCTTCCACGTACGCACGCAGCGCCACGGCGGGTTCGGTCTCCACCTTGAGGATGCGCAGCGCGCTGTCCCATTCCTCCAGCAGCGGCGCGAAGGTGGCGCTGTAGAGCTCTTCCTTCGTGGGGTAGTAGTAGTAGACGTTGGCCTTGGGCAACTCGGCCACGGTGGCGATCTCCGCGATGCGCGCGCCGTCGAAGCCCTTGGCCGCGAACACCTCGCTGGCGGCCTTGAGGATCTTGCGCTTGTTGGCCGCCCTGATCTCCCTGTCCGCGGTTGTCTCGGGTGCCGAAGGTCGTGTTGTCTTGGTTTCGCGCATGGCTTTGAGTCGCTTTTTTTGACCGGAGCAAATTCTAGAGGTGGCCCGGCGCGACGGCCGGGAAAGCACCAGCAAAAAAATCTGACTATATCGTCAATTTATTACTTAGAATTTCCTGACGAACTGATCAGCTTTTTTGAAGTTTGAATGTAAGCCATGCCTCAAGCCCTGCGCACCGCCTTGCAAGAAACCCTGCTCGACTGGCAGGACGACCTGCCCGATGAATGGCGCAGCGCGCTCGGCGGCGTGCGGCTGGACTTCGAAGGCGTGGACGCTCGACTCGAGCTGGAAGCCTGGGAACCCATCTTTCCGGCGCGCAAGGGCCGCCGCCTGCCCGGCATGCCGGCAGGCGCGCACATGCTCAAGGCCTTCGACAGCGTGATGCCCTCGAAGGTGCGCTGCCTGGTGCTGGGGCAAGACCCTTACCCCTCGATCGACATCGCCACCGGCCGCGCCTTCGAGGTCGGCAACGTCGCCCGGTGGCGCGAGCTCGACAAGATGTTCACCAAGAGCATCCGCGCCTGGGTGCAGATGCTGGCCGAGGCCCGCACGGGCGACGCGGGCTACGGCGGCAGCTTCGCCAACTGGCCGCGCACGCTGGCGGACATCGAATCGGGCGCGCTGCCATTCGAGACACCCGACTGGCTGAGCGACCGCTGGATCGAAGACGGCGTGCTGCTGCTCAACACCTCCTTCACGCTCAGCCGCTTCCAGGTGGCCATCGACCCGCATCAGTCGCACGGACACCTGGTGCTGTGGAAGCCGCTCATCCAGGCGGTGCTGGCCCACCTGCTGCAGCGCGGCGAGCCGCTGGTCTGCATGGGCTTCGGCGCTTCGGCCGCGGAGGCCTTCGCGGCGGCGGGCATCGGCGAGGGCCGCAACGGCAATGTCGCCTGCATCCTGCGCGAGCACCCCGCCTACGCGGACGCCGTGCTCGGCCTGCCCAACCCCTTCGTGCTCTGCAACACCCATCTGGCCGAGATGGACAGCACCCCCATCCACTGGTGACCACCCCAATGAACGACAAGAACGACTACGACTACATCATCGTGGGCGCGGGCTCCGCGGGCTGCGCCCTCGCCGCGCGGCTCAGTGCGCGCCCCGCCACGCGCGTGCTGCTGCTGGAGGCCGGCGGCAAGGACTCCAACCCGCTGTTCCGCCTGCCGATGCTGATGGGCAAGCTGTTCCAGTCGGGCATCTACAACTGGCACTTCCACACCGAGCCCGAACCCAACCTCAATGGCCGCAAGATCTACTGGCCGCGCGGCAAGGTGCTGGGCGGCACGTCGACCATCAATGGCATGATCTACGTGCGCGGCGGCAAGCAGGACTACGACGGCTGGGCTGCCATGGGCAACCCCGGCTGGTCGTACAAGGACGTGCTGCCCGCCTTCAAGCGCTCCGAAGGCCACATCCAGCGCGACGGCGTGTTCCACAACGCCAAGGGCGAACTCACCGTGTGCCGCGCGCGCGGCTGGAACGCATTGCTCGACGTGTTCTGCGCTGCGGGCCAGCAGGCCGGCTATCCGCTGAACGACGACTTCAATGGCGCCAGCCAGCTCGGCTTCGGCCGCTACGACTTCACCATCAAGAACGGCAAGCGCTGGTCCACCTCCTTCGCCTTCCTGCGGCCGGCGCTCAAGCGCAGCAACCTCAAGGTCGTGACCCGCGCGCGCACGCACAAGGTACTGGTGGAGCGGGCCCGGGCCGTGGGCGTGTCCTACGAGCTGCACGGCCAGATGCGCACCGTGCGCGCGCGCAAGGAAGTGATTCTTTGCGCCGGCGTGGTCGGCTCGCCGCACCTGCTCATGCTGTCGGGCATCGGCCCGAAGGAAGAGCTGGAGCAGCACGGCATTGCGGTGCTCAAGCCGCTGCCCGGCGTGGGCGGCAACCTGCAGGACCATGTGGACTGCGTCATGTCCTATGAGTGCAAGCAGCCCGTCACGCTCTACAAGGACCTGCGCTTCGACAAGATCGCGTTCTCCGTGGTGCAGGGCATGCTGTTCGGCGAAGGCATCACCACCACCTTCCCCTACGAGGCCGGCGCCTTCATCAAGACCTCGCCCGAGCTCGCCAACCCCGACGTGCAGCTGCACTTCATGCCCGCGCTGGAGAAGACGGCCAACCTGTACTTCCCCAACCCGTTCAGGAAGAGCACGGTCGAGGCCAAGCACGGCTTCACCCTGCGCGTGGGACCGGTCAACCCGAACAGCAAGGGCCGCATCCGGCTGCGCTCGGGCCGCCCGACCGACGCGCCGATGATCGAGCCCAACTACCTGGACACCGAGTTCGACCGCAAGACCATGGTCGATGCGATCCGCGCCACGCGCCGCATCATCGAGCAGCCCGCATTCGACGACTACCGCGGCAAGGAGATCGCGCCCGGCCCCGAGAAGCAGAGCGACGAAGACCTCGTCGCCTGGCTGCGCGCCACCGCCATGACCACTTTCCACCCCGTGGGCACCTGCAAGATGGGCCACGATGAACTGGCCGTGGTCGACCACCGGCTCAAGGTGCACGGCATCGAGGGCCTGCGCGTGGCCGACGCCTCGATCATGCCGGTCATCTCCAGCGGCAACACCAATGCACCGGCCATCATGATCGGCGAGAAGTGCGCCGAATTCATCCTGGCCGGCCAGTAGAAGCACGAACCCCAGGCCAGCAGGAGCACAGCAAAAAAATGATCGTCGAACACCGCCTCTACACCTTCCGCCCCGGCACCATCGACCAGTGGCGCGAGAAGTACGAACGCGAGGGCCTGCCGGTGCAGAAGCGCCACCTCAACAAGTTCGTGGGCCTGTACATCTCCGAGATCGGCCGGCTGCACACCTCGGTGCTGATCTGGGCCTACGACAGCCTTGCCGACCGCGAGGCCCGCCGCGCCGCCATGTACGCCGACCCCGAGTGGCAGGCATTCATCAAGAGCGTGTGGGCGCTCGACGCCATCCAGAGCCAGGACGTGATGATCATGAACCCCGCCCCCGGTTCGCCGACGCCCTGAGCGCATTTCTTCCCCGCAGCAATTTCGTCCGCCAGTTCTTCAACCCGAGAGACATCCGCATGACAAGCAACGCATCCTCCCGCGCCGCCACGCCCCGGCGGCAGATACTGAAAGCCGCGGCCGGCCTTGGCGGTGTCGCCATGGCCAGCGCCCTCTATCCGCTGATCGCGAATGCCAAGGGCGGGCTGATCGCGCTGGTGCACACGCAGGCTGCGGGCGACGCCAGCGCGGTCGACGCGATGATTGCGCGGCTCAAGCTGCTGGGCAAGGAAACGGGCATGCAGACGCGCGCCATCTACGCGAAGGACCCGTCGACCTACGAGACCATCTTCCGCACGCTGGGCGATGCCGGCGCGGCCATCATCGTGTCGACCTTCAACGAAGTGACCGAGCCCTTCAAGGCGCTCGCGCCCAAGTACCCGAAGACGCAGTGGCTGCAGCTGTTCGGCGACGAGATGAAGCCCGCCATCCCGAACGTGACCACCGTCTCCTACGACTACTACCTGGGCACCTACCTGGCCGGCATCTTCGCGGGGCGCATGTCGACCACGGGCAAGATCGGCTTCATCGGCGGCATGTCGATCCCGCCGCTGAATGCCGACTACAACGCCTTCAAGGCCGGCGTGCTGTCGGTGCGCAAGGACGCCGCGGTCACGGTGGCCTTCGCCGGCTCGTTCCAGGACCCGGTGAAGGGCCGCGAGATCGCCACGCAGATGTTCAACGGCGGCATCGACTTCATCCAGACCGACGCCGCCGCGACCGACGCGGGCATCATCGCCGCCGCCAACGACAAGCCCGGCCGCCTGCTGAGCTGCCTCGACCCGGCGCAATACCCGCAGGGTCCGAAGACGCTGATTTCCATCGTCAGCCTGCACTTCGGCAAGTCGCTCTACGACGAGGCCAGCAAGATCCTCAAGAACGGCAAGGGCGGCGCGCACCTGAACACCGGCCTGGGCACCGGGGTGGTGGGCCTGGAGCTGTCGCCGCTGTTCCAGAAGGAAGGCGACAAGGCCGTGGCGGCCAAGGCCGAAAAGGTGATGGCCGAGATCCGCACCGCGCAGGCGGCCATCCTGAGCGGCGCCCTGAAGGTGCCTTTCAACACCATCCTCTGACCCTCGCCACCGCAGCATGAACAGCAGTTCCTCGAACAGCGGGGCCTCTCCTGCGCGCCCGGCGCTGGTGCTCGACGGCGTCACCGTGCAATACGACACCGTGAAGGCGCTGTCGGACGTGTCCATCGCTTTCGAGGAAGGCCGCATCCATGCGGTGGTCGGCCAGAACGGCGCGGGCAAGACCACCTTCGCCCGCGTCTGCTCCGGCCTGGTGAAACCCACGCACGGCCGCGTGCAAATCGGCGAGCACGAGATCCGCACCGGCCACGTGAACGCCGCGCGCGCGGCCGGCGTGGAACTGGTGCACCAGAGCTTCGCGCTGCCCGCGTCTTTCACCGTTGCGCAGGCGATGGAGTTCGGCGCCACGCGGCACAGCGGACTGTTCACCAGGCGCCAGCTGGAAGCGCGCTGGCAGGCGCATCTCGACGGGCTGGGCCTTTCGGTCAGCCCGCGCGAAGTGATCCGCAACCTGCCCATCGAGACGCAGCAGGGCATCGAGATCGCGCGTGCGCTGGTCACCGACGCGCGCGTGCTGATCCTGGACGAACCCACGGCGGTGCTCGCACCGGCGGGCGTGGAGACGCTGTTCGAGCGCATCCGCATCCTGAAGAAGCGCGGCGTGACCGTCGTGCTCATCCTGCACAAGATCCGCGAGATGATGGCCATTGCCGACACCGTGAGCGTGCTGCGCCGCGGCGAGCATGTCACCGGCCCAGTGCCATGCGCATCGATCGGCGCGGCCGAACTGAGCCAATGGATCATGGGCGACGCCAAGGCACCGGTGCAGGCAGCCGCGGCACCGCCGCGTGCAGCCGAAGGGCTCACGGCTCCCACCGTGCTGCGCATGCACAAGCTCTCTACCCAGCCCGACGCCGAGGGCGCGGCGCTGAACGAGGTGAGCCTCGACGTGCGCGCCGGCGAGATCATCGGCATCGCCGGCGTCGAAGGCAACGGCCAGCGCACGCTGGTGCGCGCCATCTCGGCGCTGGCCGGCACCGCGTCCGGCACGCTCGAGTTCGGCGGCAAGGACATGACGCACAGCGACCTCGCCACGCGGCGCGCCGCGGGCCTGCGCATCATCCCGTTCGAGCGCAACGTCGAGGGCCTGTCGCTCAACAGCAGCCTGTGGGAGAACTGGTCCATGGGCCGCCTGCTGCAGGGCGGGCTGCTGTCGTTCGTGCGCCCGAAGAAGCTCCAGGCCGAGTGCGACGTGGCGCTCGCGCAATGGGGCGTGCGCTACGCCAACTGCGGCCAGCCTGCGGGCTCGCTCTCCGGCGGCAATGCGCAGAAGGTGATCTTCGCGCGCGAAGTGGACGACAGCGCCCGGCTCATCATCGCGGCGCAGCCCACGCGCGGCCTCGACATCGGCGCCACGGCCTACGTGTGGAAGGCGCTGCGGCAGGCGCGCGACCGGGGCGCGGCCATCATCCTCATCTCGTCCGACCTGGACGAGCTCTTCGACATCAGCGACCGCGTGCTGGTCATGCTGCGCGGGCAGGTGGTCGGCGAATACGGCGCGCCCTACGACCTGCGGCAGGTCGGCCAGGCGATGGTGGGAGCACACGCATGACGGCCTCTCGCATGCTGCCCGTGCTGCGGGTGGTGGTCTTCGTCTGCTTCGCGCTGCTGCTGTGCGCGCTGGCCTTCATGGGCGCCGGGCTCGACGCGGGCGAGCTGTTCACCGGTATCCTCGACGGCGCCTTCCTGCGCGACGGGGCCCTGCACCAGGGCCTGCGCTGGGCCATGCCGCTGTTCATCACCGCCACCGGCGTGGCCATCGCGTTCCGCGCGGGCTTCTTCAACATCGGCGCCCAGGGGCAGTTCTATGTCGGCTCCATCTTCGCGGCGTTCACCGCCGAGTGGCTCGCGGGCGGTCCGGCCTGGCTGGTCGTCGCCTGCTGCCTGCTCGCGGGCATGCTGGGCGGCGCGCTGTGGGCCATGTGGCCGGGCCTGCTGCGCCTGCGCTCGGGCACCGACGAGGTCATCACCACGCTGATGGGCAACTTCCTGGCAGGCCTGCTGCTGGTGTACGTGACCTCCGGGCCGCTGAAAGACCCGACGGGCTCGGGACAGCAGGCATCGAGCCGGCCCATTGCCGACGCCTACCGCATCTCCGATTCGCTGGGCGTGTCGCCGCTGATCGTGGTGCTCACGCTGCTGGTGTTCGCGCTGTCGTGGCTGCTGGCCAACCGCACGGCGCTGGGCATCGTCGCCAACCTCGCGGGGCGCAACCCGACCATGGTGTCGTGGCAGGGTGCGCGGGTTGGGCGCATCGGCCTCTTCAGCTTCCTGGTGAGCGGCGCGCTGGCCGGGCTGGCCGGCGGCATCGAGCTGCTGGGCCCCAACGGGCGGCTGGCCAGCGGCTTCCTGCCCGCGCACGGCTTCACGGCCATCCTGATCGCGCTGGTCGCGCAGCTCACCATCGTCGGCACCGCCGTGTCCGCCCTCTTCTTCGGTGCGCTGGCATCGGCCGCGCTCTACCTGCCGGTGATGGCCGGCATGCCCGCGGCGGCCATCGAGGTCATCAACGCCACCATCGCCCTGTTCATCACGTCCCGCGCCAAGTGGCTGGACAAGCTCCTGACCCGAAAGCCCGCATGACAGACACGCTCGTCTCCATCCTGATCTCCGGCACGCCGCTGGTCTATGTCACGCTGGCGGGCGTGCTGGCGCAGCGCGCGGGCATCTGGAACCTCGGCCTGGAGGGCCTGATGATCATCGGCAGCTGCGCGCTCATCGTCGGCATCGTGCAGACCGGCTCGTTCGCCCAGGCCATGCTGATCGCCGCGGGGCTGTGCGTGGCGGCGTCGGCGCTGCTGTGGTGGGTGGTCGAGCGGCTCAAGGCCAACCCGATCATCGCGGGGCTGGGCCTGACGGGGCTGGGCCTCGGCGGCACCTCGCTCGCCATCCAGGCGCTGTACGACAGCGAAGCCACGGTGACTGCGCCGTTCGGCATTCCCAAGCTCAACAGCCTGACCAGCGTCGACCTGGGCGCATTCGGCGGCCTCTCGGTGTTCGTGCTGTTCATGCCCGTGGCGGTGTGGCTGGTGTGGCTGCTGCTGGAACGCACCCGGCTGGGCCTGCAGATGTCGGCCTCGGGCGAGCACCCGTTCGCGGCGCGCAGCGTGGGCGTGAACCCGGGGCGCATGCGCCTGCTGGCGCTGGCGCTCGGCGGCGTGCTGTGCGCCATCGGCGGTGCGGAGCTGGCCGGCGGCAGCCTGCAGATCTTCTCGCAGAACATGACGGCGGGCCGAGGCTTCATGGCGTTCGCGGCGGTGATCTTCGGCGCCGGCAGCGCACTCGGCGCCACCGGGGCGGCACTGTTCTTCGCGGTGGTTTCCGCGCTGGGCATCCGCGCCCAGCTGATGTATGGCGGCGCCATTTCCAACGACCTGCTGCAGTCGTTGCCCTACCTTGCGACCATCTTCGGCGTGTGGCTGAGCACCAAGCTGCGCGGCGGGCTGGGCTCCATCAGGGGCACGGCCGAGATGCGCGACTGAGCAGGCGGCACATGACGACCACGCCAGCCCTCACACTGATCCGCGGCGCCGAGGTACTGACCCTGGCCGGGCCGCAGGGCACGCAGCCCGTGCATGCCGACCTGCTGCTGCGGGACGGCAGGATCGAAGCCATCGGCCCCGACCTGCCCGTGCCGCAGGCCTGCACACTCGTCGAAGCGCGCGGCAAGCTCCTAATGCCGGGCCTCGTCAACGCACACACGCATTCGAGCGAGACCTTCTTCAAGGGCCGCTACGAAGGCATGCCGCTGGAGACCTGGCTGCTGTACGCCTACACGTACCTCAGCGGCAGCCCCATCGGAGACCGCCTTCTGTACCTGCGCACGCTGCTGCTCGCCATGCAGTCGCTGAAAAGCGGCGTGACCACCCTGTGCGACGACTTCTTCGACCCGATGGCGCACAGCATCGACCGGCTCGGCATCGTCTTCCGCGCATACCGGGACGCGGGCATCCGGGTCAATGTGTCGAGCGCGGTGCTCAACACGCCGGTGCTTGACTCGACGCCCTTCGGCCACGAGCTGTTTCCCGAGCACCTGAGCGCGCAGCTGAAGTTCGGCGCACCGGCCACGGCCGCCGACTACATGGCGTATTGCCAGGAGGCGTTCCGGCTGTTCCACGGGCAGGCCGATGGCCGCCTGCGCCTTGCCATCACACCCTCGGCGCCGCAGCGCTGCACCGTCGACATGCTGCAGGCCTGCCACGCGCTGGCGGTGCAGCACGGCGTGCCGCTGCACACCCACCTGCTGGAGACGAAGGTGCAGGCCGTGGCAGGCCAGATGTTCTACGGCAAGACGCTGCTGGCGCACATGCACGACATCGGCATCCTCGACCGCCACGCCACCCTGGCGCACGCCATCTGGCTCACCGATGCCGACATCGCGCGCATGGGCGAGGCCGGCTGCACGGTGGTGCACAACCCGCTGAGCAACCTCAAGCTGGGCTCGGGGCTGTCGCCCATCCGCAAGCTGATGGATGCGGGCGTGCGCATCGGGCTGGGCACCGACGGCCTCTCGTCGAACGACAGCGCGCGCGTGTTCGACCTGATGCGTTTTGCCGCGCTGATGCACAACGGCCCGGGCTCCGACCCCGCCGAATGGCCGCGCGCCGCCGAGGTGCTGAAGATGGCCACCATCGACGGCGCGCGCACCGCGCTGCTCGACGAAGTGACAGGTTCGCTCGAAGTCGGCAAGGCCGCGGACCTCGTGATGCTGGACCTGGACAACGACAACTTCCGGCCGCGCAACGACATTGCAAAACAGCTGGTCTATTGCGAGAACGGCAGCTCGGTCGAGCTCGTGATGGTGGCCGGGCGGATCGTCTCGCAGGACGGCCGGCTGCTCACAGTCGACGAATCGGCGGTGTGGGCCGAACTGGACGAACTGCTGCCCGCCTACCTGCAGGAACACGGCAAGTGGGAGGCCGCCAACCGCGTGTTCGAGCCCTGCTTCGCCGAGGTGATACGGCGATGCCAGGCGGTCGAGCTGCCCGGCCTTTCGCGGCTCACACCGCCAATCGACTCCAGATAGAGTGCCGGCTGTTTCACTCGACCGCGCATTCACGCATCCGACACCCATGAAATTCGGCTACACCATCGTCTACGTTCCCGACGTCGCCCAATCGCTTCTGTTCTTCGAACAGGCCTTCGGCTTCACGCGCAAGTTCCTCCACGAATCGAACACCTACGGCGAACTCACGACCGGCGAGACCACCCTCGCCTTTGCCGCGCACGAGCTTGCGGAGTCGAATTTCCCGCAAGGGCATGTTGCTGCATCGGCCTCGGCCAAGCCGCTGGGCATGGAGCTGGGCTTCGTCACCGACGATGTCGCGGGAGCGCATGCACGAGCCATTGCGGCAGGGGCATCCGAACTGTCCGCGCCCGTCTCCAAGCCATGGGGACAGGTGGTCTCCTATGTTCGCTGCCCCGACGGCACGCTGATCGAGCTGTGCTCGCCCATCGGCGGCTGAGCAGCGATCGAACGGGCAGGCACGCAGAAGGTCAGCGGCCAGCCTTCGCCACGCTCACCGCGCCCTTCATGCCGGAGTCGTAGTGCCCCGGCTGCAGGCAGCCGAAATCGACCTTGCCCGCCTGCGTGAACTGCCAGAGCACCTCGCCGGTCTTGCCCGGCGCCAGCGTCACCATGTTCGGATCGGCGTGCTCCATCTCGGGGTTCTTCATCATCGCCTCGTAGTGCGCGCGCAGGTCCTTGCCGGTTCCCAGCACCAGCTCGTGCTTCAGGACACCCACGTTCCTGACCACGAAGCGCACCGTCTCTCCCTGCTTCACGCGGATGTCGGACGGGGTGAAGCGCATGTTGTCGGTCATGTCGACATGGATCGTGCGAAACGATTTCCCGGCCACGCCGGGCTTGCCGATGGCGCTGTCGGCGGCGGCGTCGTGGCCGCCTGCATGCGTGCCCGATGCGGCGGCGCCGGTGGCGGCCAATGCGAGCAGCGCCGCGACGGCGGGAATGTGGAGTCTGATGCGAACCATGGCTTTCCTTCTCTTGCGTTGCCTTGCCGTGAACGGATGAACGAAATGTCCGCCCGCGCCGCACTGTAGGAAGCCCATCCACGTATAGCCTGACGGGCCGGTGACAAGAAAGTAATCTACGCAGCCTTGTGCCGCCGCGCCGGAAGGAATCCATGTCGCATCCCGTCTTCCTGTCCAGTTCCGCCCTGCCTCGCATGCCCGAGGGCAGCCGCAACGAATGGCGCGGCTTCTTCGGTCACGGCGGCGAACTGGAAGCCAATGCGTCCTTCCCGCTGTTCTGGCGCGCGCTCTTCGGCGCGGACGACATCCGGCATGCGCGGTTCATCGACGAATACGACATCGACGATGAAGCCGCCGCCGCGGACCGCGCGGAATGCCTGGAACATTTCGGCGCGGAGGCCACGTACCCCTATCTCGTGACCGACAAGCGAACAGCATTGGCGCGATTGGCAAGCCGGCGCGAGGCCATCCTGGCGGCAGTCGGCGAGCGTTACCGGCCCATTTACGACGGCTTTGCGGAACTGATCGCGCATGATTTCGCGGACCATCTGCTGCTGCGGACCAGTGGGTTGCCCGACGCCGCCGAAGCCGAGAAATGGCTGCGCGCCGATCTGGCGGCCATCGACACGCCCGATACCGCGAGTGGCGAGATGAAGCAGCTGGCGAAAGACTTGTCGGCATACGGCGCGAACCCGGTATGGCTGTTGTCGGGCGCGGGCTCGACCGATGCGGGGTCCTGGCCCACGGAGGAACTGAAAGGCCAGTTTCCGCAGGTTGACAGGAAGAAGCCGAGGCGGGAGCCAGTCGCGCCACAGGCCGCGCAGCCAGCGTCCAGGCCCAGGAGCTGGCTCGACGCCGTGCTCGAATGGCTCGGCATCTTTGTCGCGGCAGGCGTGGCGCTGGGCACTTACGGGTTCACCAGGTCGGTGTGGCTGGCGCTGCTGGCCTTTGTTTGCGCGGCCGTGATCGTGGGTTTCGGCGTCGCAAAGTCGCGCGGACCTCGGGCGTGACTCGTGGGCGATGAAGGTCGTCCATATGGCACGATCAACCCATGCACGAGCCCTCCCGCCGAATCCCCTACCGCACCTGGCCAGGTGCGCTCGCGGTTCTGCTCGCCATTGCCGCCTACGTCGGCGGGCTGACTTTCTGGGACCGCCACACGCCCGGCGCACGCCCGTTGGCGCTGGCGGCCGGCGAAACCATCGATGCGGGCCAGGCGCGGTTCGTGCCGGCCGAGGGGTGGAAGATGGACGTGGCGCGCTCCAAGGCCGGCCGCTCGTTGATGCTGCTCAAGGGCGGCCATAAGTTTCGGGTGACGACGCAGCCCTGGGCCGGCGGCCCCGACGGTCCGCTGGTGCGGCAGCAGCGGCTCATGGAGCGCGGCCAGGGCCTGACCATCGACGGCGACGTGTCCGACTTCGTGACGTCATGGGGCCTGCAGGGCAAGACTTTCGCGTACTACGGCTCCAAGCTGGCCGGTCGCTTCTGGCAGGTGGTCGACATGCGGCGCAAGTCGCTCGTGCAGATCGACTTCTACGGACCCAACGAAGGGCTGGACGGCGCGCTGGCCGAAGCGCGCGGCATGCTGGACTCCATGGACATCGAGGCGCCGCAGGAATGAACATCGACGCTCCCGTCCTCGACAAGGACCAGGCCTCGTGGCCGGTCGGTACCGACTCTTTCTTCCAGCCGCAGCGCGCGGCGTTCTGGGTGCTCACGGCGCTGATCGTCAACGGCCTGTTCTACACGGTGAACATGTTCTCGCTCGGATTCCGCGTGGTCCCGGTCACGGCCTTCCTGGGGCTGCTGGTGTGGGGGCTCTACACGCTGATCTTCCTGGCCGCCTTCCGCACGCTCGACCTGCTCGAGCAGCATCCGCCGGAGGCGTTCATTCTGGCTTTCGCCTGGGGCGGCATGGGCGCGGTGTACTTCGCGGCGCCGGCCAATATCGCGATCCAGAGCCTGTGCGCCAAGCTCATATCGCCGGAGTTCGTGGCGGTGTGGGGGCCGGCCATCGCGGGGCCGATCACGGAAGAGTTCCTGAAGATCGCGGGCGTCATCCTGCTGGTGCTGGTCGCGCGCAACCAGTTCCAGACGTATCTCTCGGTGCTCATCGTCGGCGCGCTGGCGGGGCTGGGCTTCCAGGTGATCGAGAACCTGAGCTACACCGTCAACGCCTCCATGCACTTTCCGCTGGAGAACCAGGTCTATCCGGTGTTCCTCAACCTGCTCACGCGCGGGCTCATGAGCGGACTGTGGAGCCATGCGGCCTACACCACCATCGCGTCTTTCGGCATCGCCTGGTTCCTGCTGCATCCAGAGCGGCCGATGGCTGTGCGGGTGGCGGCGGCACTGTCGAGCTTCGCGCTCGCGTGGGCCATGCACTTCATCTGGAATTCGCCGTTCCTCGAAGATTTGTTCGACAACGGCTACGGCGAAATGGCCGTGCTGCTGTTCGTCAAGGGCATTCCCGCGCTGGTCGCGGCGGGCCTGATATGGCGCGTGGCCGTGAAAGAGAACGGCACGTACCTGCATGCGCTGGCAGCCGTCTTCGTGCCCGAGCGCGAGCTGATCCGCGACGACGAATGGGTGCGGCTGGGCGCGCCCATGCAGCGCTACAAGGTCCGCCGCGAGATGGGCTGGACCTACGGCTGGCGCGCGAGGCGGCTGAAGACCCGGCTGCAGCGCGAGCAACTTCGCCTGATCCGCAAGGCGGGTACCTACGGCCGCGGGCCGCAGACGCTGCGCCACGAAATCGCCATCAGGCAGCTGCGCGCGGAGCTCGATCCTTTGATCCAGCCGCGGCAGCCCTGATCCGCTTGGCCTAGGCTCAGCCTGCGTCCTTCAACGCCTTCTTCGCCTTCTCGGCCGAGCTCTTCGAGCGGTTCTTGTGATAGCCCGACTTGACGTTGTTCACGGCCTTGCCCACCGGGCCGCTCTTCTTGGCGTCGCTGTCCGCGCGCTTCTCGTCGATCTTGTGCTTGGCGGCGTCGGTCGCGTCGGAGGCGGCCTTGCCGATCTGGGCACTGGCGGTGCCGGCGGCAAGCATCGTCAGCGATGCTGCAAGCGCGATCAGGATCTTTCTGGTCATCGGGTGTTCCTCCAAGTTTGATGTTTGAGCGTCGATGCTCGCATCGCTTGGCGAAACCGCGTGTCAGCCACCACCCCGCATCCATCACGGCCGCCATCGCACATTTCCCGCACTACCGCAAAGGCCCAGAACTTCAAGCAGCGGATAAAGTCCGAGCCGGAACAGCCTCCTTTTTGCTTCTCTTTGCCGCCCATGCGCACCACCACCGCGAGCGCCGTCCTCTTCGGTATTGCCGCCCTGCTGCACGGCGCAGGCGCGTCCGCCCAATCGCTGAGCTGCGGCGGCATGCTCTCGGGCGTGGGCGACTCCAAGTATTCGGTCGTGCAGAAATGCGGCGATCCGATGTCCAAGGAATTCGTCTGCGTGCCGCGCCCGCAAGTCGCCTGGGTGCTTTCGCCCTACCCCGGCGGCCCGGCGCAACAGGTGATCACGCAGCAATGCGTGCCGATGGAAGACTGGGTCTACAACCGCGGCCAGGGCAACTTCCTGGGCATCGTGCGCTTCTACAACGGAGCGGTGGAATCGGTGCGCGACGGGGATCGGGTGCGCTGAGCGCTTTCATCAACGAACACAGGATCTGACGTGAGCACATTCCAGGATCATTTTTCGGACCAAGCAGCCTCCGCCCTGGCCAGACAGATGGCACTGGGCGATGTCATCGGAGAAAGGTCCTGGGGCATCGACGTGCAGAAGGGCGTGCTGAGTTTCGGCGATGACCTGCGATACCCCGCGCAACTGCTCGGCACGCACGCCTTAGGCCCCGGCACGTGGCTGTGGGTCTGGGCCAACGCGCAGAGCAAC
The DNA here is from genome assembly GCF_003019815.1 of Variovorax sp. PMC12. NCBI lineage: Bacteria > Pseudomonadati > Pseudomonadota > Betaproteobacteria > Burkholderiales > Comamonadaceae > Variovorax > Variovorax sp. PMC12. The sequence continues at coordinate 556,326 of NZ_CP027773.1, read as the reverse complement.
ATCCCCGAACAGCACACCGAGGCGGCCCTGCGCATCCGGCAGCGCGGAGAAGCGGAGTCGATCGAGGCTTTCACCTCCGCGTCGCTGCAACTGGACGATGCCCTCACCGACCACATGATCGCCATGACGTGCGGCGGCCTCGAAGGCGGGCGCTGCTACTACCGCGCGCCCTACGACGGCGGCGCCCTCTTCGTGCTGCTCGACGACGTGCCGCGCGAGGTACTGGCACCTGTGACGCTGCCACGCGCGGTCACGGTGCTGATGGAGGTGATCTCGCAGTTCGACGTGAACCACAGGCGGATGGCGACGAACTTCCTGCGGCAGCAGGGCCTGGAGGCCACATCGAGCACCGCGGCGGCCATCCGGGCCGAGCGCGCGGGCGAGGGGCACATCGAAATCAGCTTCGATGAATCCGGCCGCATCTCGAACGTTGCCTGCACGCTGCTGCCCCAAGGCGCAACGCCGGCGGCAGAGCCGCCGCCCGAACCGAAAGCGCCGCGCTGGCAGTTCTGGAAGCGATAGGCCCCCGTCAGGGCGGCAGCACCAGCGGCCCGCAGCTCTCATCGGCCACGAACACCGACACCAGCTTCGCGTGTTTCACCGGGTCGGGGTTCTCCGCAAACAGGTGCAGCGTGCCGGGCGGCTCGAAGAAGGTCTCGCCGGGGCGGTAGTTGCCGGGCGGCGTGCCGGCAAGCTGCGAGCGCACCGTGCCTTCGAGAATGATCGCGGTCACCGAACCCGGATGGCGATGGGCCGGCGAATAGGCCATCGGCGGAAAGTCGACGATGGCGGTGGTGACGGACTTCCCTGGCACATGCGGCAGCGGCTCGCACGAGATCACCTTCACCGAAGTGGCGGGCCGCGCGGCGGCGCCCGGGCCTTCCACCGATGGTGCCGACGCGAACATTGGCCGGCTCACCGTGCTGCAGATGTCATCGATGAGCCGCACTGCCGACTGCTGCCCGCATGCGGCAGCAGCGCCCAGGCTGCGGCGGCGACGGACAGCGCGCCGAAGCCGAGGCACGTGCGGTGCCACGACAGCAAAGGCTCCTTCGCATTCACCGCACCGCCCCCAGCGGCAGCCGGGCATCCGCGCGCCACCCCAGCGCACGCTTCGCCTTCTCGCTGCTGACTTCATCGCCATCCTCGGCGATGTTGAAGACGCCGCCTTCCGAGCGCTGCAACGCCAGCAGCGCCGCAACGGCGGCGGCCTCCACATGCAGCGGGCTCGCGCCCTTGGGCTCGGCCGTCGAGGTGCCCGGACCATAGAGCTGGCCGTAGCGCAGCACCGTGGACGTCATGCCTGGCGCGCCCAGTACCGCCTGCTCCAGCGCGACGACGCCGTCGACGCTGACGCGGCGCACACCCTCCGCGCCGAGATCGAGCGGCATGTCTTCGGTGAAGGGCTTGGCACCGGGCGCATAGGCCCACGCGATGCTCTGCGCCACCAGCCTCTTCGCGCCCGCTGCCGCCGCAGCGGCCACGAGGTTGCGCGTGCCCTCGGTGCGCACCCGCGCGTTGAGCACGGCGGCCTCGGCCATGCGCTTCGGATCGAGGTCCTTCGGCAAGTCGGTGAGCTGGTGGATCACGCCCCACGGCGCGATGCGCGCGAGCGCTGCCGTCAATGCCGTCGCGTCGAATACATCGACGACCACCGGGCGCACGACCAGCGCTTCCAACCCGGCTGCCCGGTCGGCGCGCCGCGTGCTGCCGTACACGACGTAGCCCGCGTCCTTCAACAGCGGAATCAGCGCGGTGCCCACGGCCCCGGTCGCGCCCGCCAAAAAAACTTTCTCGCTCATCGCATCGATTCCTTCAAGCTGTTCATGGAACGAGCTTAGGCCTACGATGCCTCACCCGAAAGAACCAAGAATCGACAAAACGACTGGGCCATGGCAAGCGGCAAGAAACCATCGAGGAACACTCCGACGCTCGACCGCGCCAGGGCCACGCCCCTGTTCCGGCAGATCTACGAGCGCTACCGAAACGCCATCGAGCAAGGCACGCTGCGCCCCGGCGACCGCGTGGCATCGGCGCGCAACCTGGCCAGCGAACTGGGCGTGGCGCGCGGCACCGTCGAGGCGGCCTTCAGCCAGTTGACGGGCGAAGGCTATCTTTCGTCGCGCGGGCAGGCGGGCACGGTGGTCTCGCCGTCGCTGCCGGTGCAGCATGCGGCGCGGCGCGAACCCCTGCGCGTGGAGGCGCCCGTCGCCATCGGCGGACTCATGCAGCCGGGCGAACCACCGTTGCTGCAACTCGGCATCCCTTCGTTCGATGCCTTCCCGCGCAAGCTGTGGTCGCGCCTGGCGGCGCGGCGCATGCGGGGCATGGGCGTGGCCGACATGTTCTACGGCGCGCCCGCGGGCTTCGCGCCGTTGCGCGAGGCCATCGCAGCCTACCTGCAGGTGTCGCGCGGCGTGGCCTGCCATCCCTCGCAGGTGCTGGTGACACCGGGCTACCGCGCCTCGCTCGCGCTGGTTGCGAACGTGCTGCTCAAGAAGGACGACCGCGTGTGGATCGAAGACCCGGGCTTTCCGCCGACACATGAAGTGCTGCGCCGCACCGGCCAGCGCGCGGTGCCGGTGCCGGTCGACGAAGAGGGACTGGTGGTCTCGCGCGGGCTGCGCAAGGCGCCGAAGGCGCGCATGGCCGTCGTCACGCCCTCGCACCAGGCACCGCTGGGCGTGTCGATGTCGCTGGCACGGCGGCTGCAGCTGCTCGAATGGGCCTCCACGGCCAATGCCTGGATCGTCGAGGACGACTACGACGGCGAATACCGCTATGCCGGTCCGCCGCTGCCGGCGCTCAAGAGCCTGGACGGCAACGACCGCGTGCTGTATGCGGGCAGCTTCTCGAAGGTGCTGTATCCGGGCCTGGCACTCGGCTACCTGGTGGTGCCCGAGTCGCTGCGCGCATGCTTCGAGGAGGTAGCGCGCATCGGCTCGAACGGCAGCCCGCAGCTCATGCAAGCCATCGTGGCCGACTTCATGCGCGAGGGCCATTTCTCGCGCCACCTGAAGAAGATGCGGCTGCTGTACGCGCGCCGCCGGAGCATGCTCGCCTCGGCCTTGCTGAAAGCTTTTGGCGACGCGGTGCGCATCGACTTGAAGAGCGGCGGCATGCACCTGATCGCCCGCTTCGACGGGCTCGGCCATCGCGATGCGGAGCTGGCCCGCCGTGCGCAACAGGCCGGGCTGAACTGCCAGCCGTTGTCGGGCCGGCATGTCGCGGCGTCCGGCGACGAAGGGCTGCTGATGGGCTTCACCAACATCGCGAGCGCCGCCGAGGCGAACCGGCTCGCGGCCCTGCTTCGTGCCGCGTTCGGCTGAAGCGCGTCAGGCTTCGCCGTCTTCCTCGAGCGCCGCGCTGCGGTCCTTGATGCGCGTGACCTGCGACAGCACCGCATCGGCCGGTGTCATGTCGGGCCGCCGGCCCTTGTAGACGGGCTGTTCGAACTTGCCGCCGGCATAGCGGTACAGGTAGCGCACCTCGACCAGCGTGCCCACGGCCGGCAGCGCCTCGCCGGGCGGCACGGTCACGTTGCCGAGATCGACCATCGCGCCGGTCTCGTCGCGCAAGCCCACGGCCACCGAGCGCTGCGCATTGACGCGAAGCACCTCGCAGGTCGCGCTCTGGTTGAACTTGAACTTCAGGCTGGCGCTGCTGCGGCCCGCCGCGAACGGCGCGTCGAGCGCCTTCAGCACATAGCCTTCACTGTGCGCGGCCAGCAGTTCGGCGGCACGCCGGCGCTTGCCCTCGGCGCTCAGTTCGAGCGCGAGCACCGTGATCCACGGCACCGTCGCCGCGGCCTTCCGCAGATGGCCGAAGCGCTCGATGAATGGCGCGCCGCGCAGGTCCTGTCCCGCCATCTCCAGCAGGTCGAAGGCCAGGAAAGCATCGCCGACGTGCTCGCCCGCGATCACCGTTCGACCGGCGTGCGCGTCAGCGGCGCCGACCCATGCCTGCGGTATGTCGACGAACAGCCCGCGCCGGTTGGTGCCGCGCACCGTGCCGCCTTCGATCAGCAGGATGCGGTTCTCGCCGTCCGCCTTTTCCTGCAGGCCCCAGCCGGGGTCGTCGAGGTAGCGCGCCAGCTGCTCCTCGGCAATCAGCGTGGGCAGTTGCGGCAGCTCGCCGCTCACGCGGCCGGCGAGCTCGGTCGAGGTGTAGAGCGCGCCGGACTGGTCGGGCGTGTAGCCCTTGGAGGTCTTCTCCTTCACGACCTTCTCGTAGATCTTCAGCGCGGCCTCATAGGCGAGCGGGCTGCTGGTCTTGGTGCCCGTGGCGAGCGTGCCGCCGCGCCGGCCGTTGCCGTAGTCGACGACCCAGCCGTCGTCCTTCTGGCGCAGGTGCACCTGGTAGACCTTGTCCGAGCCCTGGCCCGTGAAGTAGAGAAAACTCGATTGTTGTAAGTGTTCCGTATTCGCCATCGCGCTCATTGCCTGCCTGTTCGAAAAGATGCCTGCCGAGCACGATGCTACACACGGCCAACAGGCGCCCCTGCCCGCTAAGATGCTCGGCGGAACAAGAAGCACAAGCATCCAACCCGAAGGCAGGGAGGCCTCCGCGTGAAGCGCATTCGCTCAGAGAAATTGATCCGCATGAAGCCGGGCGCGCTGGGCGCGAGCGGCTTCAGCACGGTGGAACTGTTCGCCTTGCCGGAAGCCCCGGGCCACGTGGTGCACGTGAGCACCAGCCGCGACGGCCAGCAGTGGAAGGAAACCGTCCACACACCCTCGCCGCTGCCGCTGGATGCCGCCACCGCCGCCTTCGAGCAGGCCGTGGCGGCGCAGATCGCGCAGGGCTACACCATCGAGGGCACCCCACTTGCCACTGCCCCATCAGCATCGCCTGCCCCCGTTGCGCTCGCACACCCCGGCGACGCCGTGCTGCTCGCCAGCCTCCACCCCGACACCTGGCGACTGCTGCCGCCGGTGCGCCAGAGCCGCGTGGTATGGCGCATCGGCGAACGCCGGCTGGCCGCCTCGGTGCCGCGCCTCATAGACCTCATAGAGACCGGCGAGCCGATGCTCGACTACTGCATCGCCTGGGCCATTGGCCGCTGCGGCGACGGCGGTGCGTTCGAGGCCATGCGCGAGCTGTCCCGGCGCGGCCGCACGCCCGTGGTCACGCGCGCGGCACGCTGGGCCGCATTGAGCCTGTGGCCGCAGGACCAGCGCGCCAGCGAAATGGCGCGCATCGCCGACGACTGGCCGGCCGCGCTGCGCCGCGCCTGGGCCGAGCTGCTGGAGCTGCCGCTTGAACAAGCCATGCCCCGCCTGCGCGATCACCTGGCCGACAGCGCGCTGTGGAACGGAATGAAATTTGCCGCGTGGGTCGAGCAGCTGTTCGACCTGTCGCTGCTCGAAGGCCCCGCCACCGACAGCCTGGTGCACGCCGCGCTGCGCGAGATCGCTCAGACGCTGCAGCTCGCGGCCGGCAGCTTCCGCGCATGGCGGCGCCTCTACAAGGGTGCCGAATTTGCGGGCGACTACGCACTGCTCGGCGTGCTGCACCAGCGGCTCGAAACACAGCGCGCGGCATTCCGCTCCGGCGGGCGCTGGGCGATGGCGAACGGCCGCTATGTAGAGATCGCGAAAGAAATCGTACGGCCCGACAGCCGCCTGGCCTACAGCCACCGCACGCGCGACTATCTGCGCCGCCGCACCTGGCGCAGCCTGCGCCGTCTGGCTCTGGCCGGCACGGCCGATGAGGCAAGCTGGCTGCAGCTGGCCATGGGCGTGCTGCTCGCCGCCGACGATGCCGACGCCGGCACCGCCGGCCAGCAACGCGACCCGCGCTGGAGCGAGGAACCCGGCCGCTGGCACACCGGCCCCTACAGCAACTGGCTGGTGCTGATGCAGCTGCTGCACCGCCACGACGCCGAATGGGAAGCCCAGCGCGGCGGACTGCGCTGGCGCCGCCACAGCCCGCTGCCCGCGCAGCGCATCGACCGTACCGAAGCCTGGCCGGAGCGCTGGGACCGCCATCCGCAAGCCCTGCTGCAGCTGATGCAGCAAGGCCGCTGCGCCGCGGTGCACGCCTTTGCCGCCCGCGCATTGCAAGACAACAAGCCCTTCTGCGAGGCGCTGGACGCGCCCACCGTGTGGAGCCTGCTCGCCAGCAACTGGGACGACACCGCGCGCTTCGCGCTCGCCATCGCGCGCCAGCGCATCGCGGCGGGCACGGCGCCCATGCAATGGCTGCCGGCGCTGCTGCGTTCTCCGCTCGCCGAGGCGCGCGCCTACGCGCTCGAATGCATCGCGCGCGATCCGGGCCTGTACAGCCAGCAAGTCGACCTGCTGCTGATGCTGCTCACCTCGGCCGATGCCGAAGTGCGACGTGCCTCGCGGCTGCTGTTGCAGGCGGCGGCGTCGAACCTCTCGACGCTCGATGCGCTGTGCGTCGAACTGCTGGCCTGGCTCGCGGGCAGCGATGCAGATACGCCCGAGCTGCCCGCCATCTGCGAGAACCTGCAATGGGCGTTGCAGGGCCTGCTGCGCACCGCGGCGGCCAAGGCGCCGCTGCCTGAGCTGCTCGCGCTTTTCGATCACCCCGCAGCCGAGGTCGTGGCGACAGCGGCCGAGTGGCTGCTGCTGCACCCGGCCTCGGTGCAAGGCCTGCCGGTGGCCGTGCTCACACGGCTGCTGCAGTCCGACGATGCGCGCCTGCGCGGCGCCGGCGTGCGGCTCTTCACCGCCCTGCCCGACGACACGCTGCTCGGCCAGCCCGAGCTGTTCGCAGCCTTCTGCGCCAGCCCGATGGCGCTCGTTCGCGCGGCCGTGGCGCCGAAGCTCGCGCAGTTGCTGCCGGAGCATCCGGCGTTCGGCGCGGCGCTGATGCCGATGCTGCGCGACGAGCTGTTCCGCGCCGAAGCCGCCGAGGGCGTGTTCGATGCCCTGCTGCAATGGCTGCGCGGCCCGCTCGCCGAGCACACGCGCAGGGGCGAGCCCGCCGTCACGCTGCGCCTGCTCGAAGCACGCAGCAAGGGCGCGCAACAGCTCGGCGCATGGCTGCTGCCGCAGCAAGACCCGCAGGGCTTCGACGTGCTGCAGACGGCGAGCCTCGGCCTCGTCGACACCGCCGCCGCGCGCCGCTGGGCCATGGACCAGCTCGCCGCACAGCCGGAACGAACGCTCGCGAATCTCGGCGACGCGCTGCGCATCTTCGACAGCCGCTGGGACGATGCCCGCGACTGGGCCCGCCAGTGGTTCGGCGCCCAGGGCAACGCGCCCCAATGGACGCCGGCGCTGCTGGTGCGCCTGTGCGACCACAAGGACGCCGGCGCGCAGCGGCTGGGCCGCGAGTTGCTCACCACGAATTTCGATGTGACCGACGTCACCACCTACATGCTGCAGCTGAGCCAGCACCCCTCACCCGGCATGCAGCTGTTCGTGACCAACTGGCTGGCTTCGGCCGCCGGACAGAAGCCCGACGTGCTCGCGCGGCTGGAGCCCTACTTCCTGAGCGTGCTGTCGCAGGCCAACCGCGGCCGGCTGGCCAAGGCGCGCGTCATGCAGTTCCTGGCGGCACAGGCGGCGCATTCGGAAGACATCGCGCGGATCGTGGCGCGCGTGTTCGCGCGGCAGGCCGTCACAGGCGCCATCACCGAGCGCGCACAGTACGTAGCGGGGCTGCGCGGCATCCAGGCGCAGTTCCCCGAACTCGACAACCCCTTGCAGACCGCCCCGGTACGCAGCGTCGCGCCGCGCCGCGCGCTGCCCGCCGCCCCGGGCGGAGGAAGCGCCGCATGAGATTCCAGTACCGCTACTTCGGCCAGTCCGGCGCGCAGCACACGGCCGACAGCACCGCGCTGCAGTTCGCGCCCGACACGCTGCGCGCGCCGGTGCACTTCGTGGCCGACATCAACCGCCACCTGCCGTTCCGCGAAGGCATGTCGGCCCTGCACGACGTGGTGGTGGGCGACCTGCGCTTCCAGCCGCGCGACAAGAGCGCGTATCTCGAATGGCTGGCCGGGCAGGAAGGCGAATTGCTCGCGCAGTTCATGGCGCGCAGCGACGAGCTGAAGACTCAGATGGCGCCTCTTCGCGACGAACTGGCCGAGCTGCGCAAGCGCAAGTCGGCCGTGCTGCAGCCCTTCCTGCGCGCGCAGAAGAGCTACTTCGACCACATCTACAAGGTCAACCGCGAGGCGTGGTTCGTGCTCGATCCGGTCATCACGGTGCACCCCGACCGCGTGTTCTTCGAGTGCTTCAGCCAGGACGAGTCGAGCTACGGCATGTTCTCGTGCAGCCACGACATCTTCGACCGGGTGAGCGACCATGCCTTCGGCACCACCAACGTCGACTACTCCGAGTCTCTGTACGACGAGTTCCAGAAGATCCGCGACTACAAGACCACGCGGCTGGCCATCGACCCCGGCGGCTTCCAGGTTCAGAGCGACAACGACCCAGCCTTCCACGAGCCGAAGATCGACGTGCCCGACAGCTGGGTGCGCGGCTTCCTGCAGGTGAGCAGCGCGATGCTGCTGCCGGCGCAGCGGCTGCAGCTGCACCCGATGGACGTGCACAACATCTGCCTCGTGCTGCGCCGGCGCAAGGAGCGCGTGGGGCCGCGCTCGCTGCGCTTCATCCTGCGGCCGGGCCAGCCGGTGCGCATCCTGTTCGAGCCCTGGGGGCACGAGCTGGTGTGCCCGCGTTCCACGCACAGCGCCACCTCGGACATCGACATCCGCGTCTGGGGCCGGCGCCGGCTGCTGCAGCTCGAACGCCTGGTGCCTGTGGCGCAAGGCTTCACGTTGCACCTGCTGGGCACCGGGATGCCCAGCTTCTGGGTGGCGCAGCTGCCCGACATGGAATTCACGCTCGGCCTCTCGGGCTGGACCGCCAACGACTGGTCGCGCAACGGCCACTTCGAACTGCTTCAACCGCGCCACACGGTCGACCAGGACAGCCAGCTTCGCGTGTTCGCAGCATTGGGCGAACGCTGGCGCGCCACCACCGCCGAGCTGGCGGCAGCCACCGGGCTGTCGACGCTCACGGTCGACGCGGCGCTCGGCGGCTACGTGCAGGCCGGCCGCGTGGTGTACGACCTGGCGCACGGCGTCTGGCGCCTGCGCGAACTCAGCCGCGAGCCGCTGCCCATGGACAAGCTGCGCTATGCCAGCCCCGAGGAAGAAGCCGCCGCCGAACTGGTGCGCGCACGCCGCATCGCCAACGTGAAGACGCAGGCGCGGCCCGACGGCGGCCTCGCGCTGAGCGGCAAGTGCAAGGGCGCGACCGGCCAGCGCGAATACCTGGTGAGCCTGCAGCTCGACACCGACCAGCGCGTGGCCTCGGGCGACTGCCAGTGCAGCCATTTCGTGCGCCACCGCATGACCAAGGGACCGTGCGAGCACATGCTCGCGCTGCGCCTGTCGGCCTTGCCGACCACGGCCGGCATCCAGAACGCAACGACAACGACGACAGATCAGGAAAGGACCGCACACATCGGCTGATACACTGCTTTTTGCGAACGGAGCGGGAAGGCTCTTGCAATCCGGTTGGCGTATCGCCACCCTCGCACACAGCACTTCCCAAGCGTCACTGGACGTCTCTTCACTGTGCCGTACACGCATGGTGACGCGACAACAGTACGGCTTCCTCGAAGCTCATCGGCGTCACCATGCGTGTACGGCGTCGAGTGGAGCCCTCCAGTCCCGAGGCTCTTCGACGAGATTCCCGCTTCGTTCGCATTTTTTTCTTCAGCAGTGCATCGGCCGGTGGCGCAGCGCCATGACCATGCAGTCTCCCCCCGCATCTTCCATTCCCGACTCGGCACTCACGCGCGAGCAGCTCTACGAGCGCATCCGCAAGGGTTCGAAGCAGGAGGTGGTCCTCGAGGAAATGCAGCGCTTGGGCTTCTGGCCGCAGGACGCGGCGCAGCCCACGGTAGAGGCCCGGCTGATCCGCCGCGAAAGCGAGCTGCAGGCCGCACTGAGCAAGCTCGGCGAGGAGCTGCGCGGCATCGAGGACCGCGACAAGGCCCTGAAGACGATGCGCAAGGAGCGCATGGCCAAGGCCCGCGAGCGCCGCGAGGAAACCCGCCAGCGCCTCGCCCAGGGCCGCCATGCGCGCGCTCTGGCATGGCACGAGCGGCGCCAGCGCGAACTGCTCTACGTGGGCGAAGGCGTGTCCGGCGGCCTGGGCGAGGCACGCAGCGACGCCGAGGTGCTGGCGCGCAACGCCCTGCCCGCCTTGCACCACGCGGGCGACCTCGCGCAGGCGATGGGCATCGGCCTGGGCGAACTGCGCTTCCTGGCCTGGCACCGCGACGTAGCCAGCGTGAGCCACTACCAGCGCTTCACCATTGCCAAGAAGAGCGGCGGCGAGCGCCATATTTCCGCGCCCATGCCGCGCATGAAGCGCGCGCAGTACTGGGTGCTCGACAACATCCTCGCGAAGATGCCGGTACACGACGCGGTGCACGGCTTTTTGCCGGGCCGCTCGATCCTCACCAATGCCGCGCCGCACGTGGGGCAGGACGTGGTGATCAACCTCGACCTGAAGGACTTCTTTCCGTCGATCGGCATGCGCCGCGTGCGCGGCGTGTTCCGCCAGCTGGGCTATTCACAGCAGGTGGCGAGCCTGCTCGCGCTGGTGTGCACCGAGGCACCTACCGACGAAGTGCAGCTCGACGGCCGCCGCTACTTCGTTGCGCGCGGCGAGCGCGTGCTGCCGCAAGGCGCGCCGACCAGCCCCATGCTGACCAACCTGCTGTGCCGCCGCCTCGACGCACGGCTGGCCGCCAGCGCGGCCAAGCTCGGCTTTCGCTACACGCGCTACGCCGACGACCTGAGCTTCTCGGCCGACGCCGCGCACAGCCGCGACACGGCCAAGCTGCTGTGGCGCGTGAAGCAGATCGTGGCCAGCGAAGGCCTCACGGTGCACCCCGACAAGCAGCAGGTCATGCGCAGGCACCGGCAGCAGCATGTGACGGGCATCGTGGTCAACGACAAGCTATCACTCGACCGCGACACGATGCGCCGTTTTCGCGCGGTGCTGCACCAGGCCGAACGGCATGGCCCGCAGGGCTTGCAGTGGAACGGCAACAGCGACGTGATCGGCGCGCTGCGCGGCTACGCGAACTTCATCGCGATGACCGACGCGGCGCGCGGTGCGCCCTACGTGGAACGCGTTCGCGCACTGGCCGCGAAGCACGGCGGCGGCAAGGCGGCCGCGCCAGCCGTGCCGCAGACGCCGTCGCAACGCAGCCTGCCCGCGGGCCAGTTCCGCAAGCGGTCGGCCGCGGGACAGGCGCCGTGGCCCGCGTGGTGGCAGCCCGCGCAGGCAGCGGCGCCCGTGCTGGAGAAGACAGCGGAGCAGATCGCCGAAGAGAAGAAGGCACAACGCGATGCGGCCCGGGCACAGGCTGCCGCTGGAGCAGCTGCGCCACAGGCCGCGGCGCGCCCGGCGCAGACGCAGGCGCCATCCGCGCCATCCACTCCCGCGGCCGCCCCCGCGCCCGGCGCCCTGTCCCGCATCGGCTGGATCGTCAGCATGATGTTCCAGGCGCTCTACGTGGTCACGACCTTCCTGGCCGGCTCCAGCCCGCTGATCTGGCTGCTCACCGGCGGCGTGTTCATCAGCAACTTCCTGCGACGAAAAAGCGGATGGGGCGGGTTCCTGGCGGCGGTCTTCGTGTCTTCCGCGGTGGCTACGCTCGTGCACAGCATGCGCAAGTGAGCGAGCGCCAAAACCACACGCCGCTTCACAGCGCAAGGCAAGCCAGCTACAGTCGTCGCTCCGACAAACAGCCACAGAAGGAGGTACGCGATGGAAGACACCGCTGTTCACGCCCCCCGCATCGTGCGGTTTGTCGTGCCTCCCCTAGCCCTCTGACCGACTGCTGACGCTTCACCCGCGCAGCACGTGCCCCTGACGGGCGCGGCCAGTCTGGTACCCGCGGCCCTTTCGCCGCAGCGACAACAAACCGCCCCGATTCAAACGCCGCCGCCAGCACGCGTGTGCCGGCCGCGCCCCGTTCCTTTTCGAATCAAGGCAAACCCATGCTTGAACCCCGTGCCGCGCATTCGCGGCATACCGTGACCACTACCGTGTTCGATCCCCAGCGCGCGAGCGAAGCCGACTGGGATCGCTTTCTCGCCTACTGGCGCCTGCGCTCCGCGGAAGACCATCCCGGAGAGCCCGTGCAGACCGACGCCGACCGCCGGCGCGAGGTGCTGAAAACAGCCCCGCTCTATGCCTTTCATCGCGTGCTGGCCGTGGGCGAGCACGGCGAATTCATCGGCAGCCTGAGCACCAGCTTCCGCCGCCCGAGCACTCCGGACAGCAAGCCCTTTGCGCCTTTCATCGACGCCTGGGGCGGCGTGCTGCTGCCGCACCGCCGGCGCGGCGTGGCGAGCGCCTTGCTGCGCACGCTGCTGGCGCAGATGGAGCAGCACGGCAAATCCATCGCGACCATCAAGGCGCACATGCCCGGGGGCCACGCCTTCCTGCGGGCCATCGGCGCGAGCGAAAAGCACCGCAGCGTCGAGAACCGCATGCGCTTCGACGGCCTCGACTGGCAGGAGCTCGCGCGTTGGCGCACCGAAGGCTTCGCGCCTGCACACGGCCTTCGCGCCGAGGTGCATGCCGGCCGCGTGCCGCACGAGCGGCTGGCGGCGCTGGTGGGCCCGATGTCCAGCTTGTTCGACGACGCACCCACCTCCGGCCTGCAGCGTCCGCCCTTTCGCTACGACCTCGAAGACTTCGCACCCTGGTACGCGGAAATGGACCGCCGCGGCGGCGAGCACTTCCTGGTGCTGCTGCTCGACGGCGACGAACTGGCCGCGATGTGCGAGGCCAGCTGGAATGCGCGCTACCCCGACCGCATGAGCCAGCGCCTCACGGCCGTGTCGCGCAAATGGCGCGGCAAGGGTCTCGCCAAGGGCGTGAAGGCCGCCATGCTGCAACTCGTGCGCGAGCGCCATCCCGAGGTCACGCTCGCCATCACCAGCAACGCCGAGGTCAACGCGCCCATGCTCGCCATCAACCACCGCCTGGGCTTCGCGCCGTACCGGCACGACAGGCTCTACCAGGTCGGCACCCGAAGCCTGCGGGACTTTCTCGCCACCCGTTCCACTACGCCCGAGGAGGCATCTCGATGAAAGCACCCCAGAGACTGCAGGCCCTGATCGACGAAGGCCTGATCGACACCGTGGTGCGCCAGCTGATGAGCGGCAAGGAAGCCATGGTCTACGTCGTACGCTGCGGCGACGAGACACGCTGCGCCAAGGTCTACAAGGAGGCCGACAAGCGCAGCTTCCGCCAGGCCGTGGACTACACCGAGAACCGCCGCGTCAAGAACAGCCGCGAGGCGCGGGCCATGGCCAAGGGCACGCGCTTCGGCCGCCAGGTGACCGAGGCCATCTGGCAGAGCGCCGAGGTCGATGCGCTCTACCGGCTGGCCGCCGCCGGCGTGCGCGTGCCGACGCCGCACAACTTCCTGGAGGGCGTGCTGCTGATGGACCTGGTGACCGACGCCAACGGCGACGCCGCCCCGCGCCTGAACGACGTGGCCTTCTCGCCCGAAGACGCGCTGCGCCACCACGCCAGCCTGCTGCGCGAGGTGATGCGCATGCTGTGCGCAGGCATCGTGCATGGCGACCTTTCGGAGTTCAACGTGCTGCTGGCCGAAGACGGCCCGGTCGTCATCGACCTGCCGCAGGCGGTCGATGCCGCGGGCAACAACCACGCCCGGCGCATGCTGCTGCGCGACGTGGAGAACCTGCGCAACTTCTTCGGCCAGTTCGCGCCCGCGCTGCTGAAGACGCGCTTCGGCGAAGAGATCTGGCACCTCTACGAACGCGGCCAGCTGCGCCCCGAGACCGAGCTGACCGGCAGCTTCGTGCCCGAGACCGGCCCTGTCGACCTGCGCAACGTGCTGCGCGAGGTGGACGACGCGCGCGAGGAAGAGGCCGCGCGGCTGCTGCGCCTGCGCACGCCGCGACAATAGGCGGGCCAACGCCCGCCCGCCCGATGACCTCCTCCGCCCTGCCGACTCCCGCCCCGCGCCAGTTCCTGGCCTCCACCGTCCGCCGGGTCGCCAAGGCCGCGGCTTTCGTGGCGCTGGGCTTCGGCCCGGCCGCGGAGGCCGCCGGCACGGCCATCCGGCTGCAGGACGACCGGGGCACCACGCTGGAGCTGCAGGCGCCGGCGCGGCGCATCGTGTCGCTGATGCCCTCGCTGACCGAAACCGTCTGCGCGCTGGACGCGTGCGACCGGCTTGTCGGCATCGACCGCCATGCCAACTGGCCGGCTTCGGTGAAGGGCCTGCCGCAGGTGGGCGGCATCGACGACGCCAACATCGAGCGCATCGTCGCGCTCAAGCCCGACCTGGTGCTGCTGCGCCCGCGCAGCCGTGCCGCCGAGCCGCTGGAGCGCCTGGGCATCAAGGTGCTGGCGCTCGACGCCAAGACCCATGCCGACCTGCGCCGCGTGATGGAGACCGTGGCCCGCGCCACCGGCCGCCCCGGCGCCGGCGAGGCCTACTGGCGCAAGCTCGATGCCGGGCTGGACGCCGCCCGGGCCCGCGTGCCGGCCGGCTGGCAGGGCCGGCGGGTGTACTTCGAAGTGCATGGCGGCATGGCGGCAGCCAGCGAAAGCTCTTTCATCGGGGAAACCCTCGCCCGCCTCGGGCTGGGCAACGCGGTGCCCGGCACGCTCGGCCCCTTTCCCAAGATGAGCCCCGAATTCGTGGTGCGCGCCGACCCCGACGTGCTGATGGTGTCGGCACTGGGCGAAATCTCGGCCATGGCCGGGCGGCCGGGCTGGTCGGCCATGTCGGCGATAAAGCGCGGGCGGGTCTGCAGCTTCGCCTCGGCCCGCTTCGACCTGATGATGCGCCCCGGCCCCCGGCTGGACGAGGCCGCCGACGCCATCGTGGGGTGCCTCGCCTCGCTGGGCGAGCCCAAGCCTTGACCGACCGCGCCCCTCGGCGGCGGCCCTGACGTACCATTCCGGCATCTTGACCACATCGCCCGCCTCTTCCGCGCCTGTAGCAGCCGTCGATACCGACGAGGCCATCGCGCGGGACGTGGCCGCCATCGGCCGCATCAGCGCGGTGCCATCGCTGCTCAAGGTCATCTGCCAGCACACCGGCATGGGGTTCGCGGCCGTGGCCCGCGTGACGGACGGCACCTGGACCGCCTGCGCGGTGGAAGACAACATCCAGTTCGGCCTCAAGCCCGGCGGCCAGCTGGAGGTGCGGACCACGCTGTGCAGCGAGTCGCGCGCGGCGCGCCAGCCGGTGGTGATCGACCAGGCCAGCACCGACCCCGTCTACTTCGACCATCACACGCCGCGCCTGTACAACATCGAGAGCTACATCTCGGTGCCCATCATCCACACCAACGGCGACTACTTCGGCAACCTCTGCGCCATCGACCCGCGTCCGGCCCAGGTGTCGGAGCCGCGCGTGGTGGCCATGTTCACCGCCTTCGCCGACCTGATCGCGCGCCAGCTAGAAACCGAAGACCGCCAGGAACGCACCGAAACCGCCCTGCAATCGGCCCAGGCCACGGCCGAGCTGCGCGAGCAGTTCATCGCCGTGCTGGGGCACGACCTGCGCAACCCGCTGTCGTCGGTGGGCGCGGCGGCCGAGCTGCTGATCCGCCGGCAGGCCGAGCCCAACCTCGTGAAGCTGGGCACCCGGCTGAAGGCCAGCACGCGCCGCATGTCGGCGCTGATCGACGACGTGCTCGACTTCGCGCGCGTGCGGCTGGGCTCGGGCATGGGCCTGGAGATCCGCGAAGCCGCTTCGCTGGCCTCGGGGCTCAAGGACGTGATCGATGAAGTGCGCGCCGCCCATCCGGCGCTCGACATCCGCGACGAGATCTCCATCAGCGGCACCGTGCGCTGCGACCCGGGGCGCATCCAGCAGGTGCTGTCCAACCTGCTGGGCAATGCGGTCGCGCACGGCGCGCCGAACCAGCCGATCGTGGTGCGCGCCGAGGTGCGCAACGGCCAGCTGGAGCTTTCGGTGGCCAACGGCGGCGAGCCCATTCCGCCTGGCGACATCACCAGGATCTTCCAGCCCTACTGGCGCCCCGAGAACAGCAAGCCCGGCGGCGGCCTGGGGCTGGGCCTCTATATATGCGCGGAAATCGTCGCGGCCCATGGCGGAACGCTGGAGGTCACCTCCTGCGCGGAAGACGGGACCTGTTTCGTGGCGAAGCTCCCGGTCGCCTGACACTTCATGCAGAACAGCAGCGGCATGGCGGTGGTCCCCGCCACGGACTTTTCTCACGGTGAACTCACCGCACTCTGGAACCGCGCCTACGAGGGCTACTTCGTGCCCGTCGCGTTCGACGAGCAGCGCTTCGAGCGCCACCTGCGTCGCGGCGACGTCGACCTCACGCTGTCGCGCGTGCTGGCGGTGGACGGCGCGGCCTGCGGCATCTCGCTGGTCGGCCGGCGCGGGCAGCGCGCGTACCTCGCGGGCTTCGGCATTGCGGATTCGCACCGGCGCCAAGGGCTGGGCGGGCAGCTGATCAAGTCGCAAGCCGCGGCCCTGTCGCGTGCCGGCATCGCGCTGGCGGTTCTCGAAGTGATCGAGCAGAACCCGGCGCGCACGCTCTACCGGCGGGCCGGCTTCAAGGAGCTGCGCATGCTCGACGTGCGCGAATGGAGCTTCGAGAAGCATCGCAGGAAAGCCAGCACGCGCCCCGAACCCGCTGCGCTCCAGCAGCTGCACCGCGCCTGCGCCGAGGTTTGCCGGCCCACCTGGCGCCGCGAATGGCCGACCGTGCTCGACGCCCTGGTGCGCGAGCACGCCGTCGCGCTCGGCGTGTGGCGCGACGACACGCTGTGTGCCTACGCGGTGATGCCGCCGCCCGGCGATGGCCAGGGTGCGCTGCTCGACGCCGCGGCCCTCGACGAAACCGCCGCGCACGAATTGCTCGACGCCCTGGCCACCGCCCGCCCCGGCACCCGCTGGCGGCTGGTGGACGAGCCCGAGGGCAGCCCGCTGCTGCGCGCGGCCAGCGCGCGCGGCGCGGTTCCGGTCATCCGCCAGGTCGAAATGGCACTGACCTTGCATCAAGACAACGACGCCCCTCTCGCCTGACCCTCGCTCCCCCATGAAGCACCGCAAGCAAACCACATCGTCCACGCCTTTCGTCCGGGTCGGCCCCAGCGGCGTGCACGGCCTTGGCGCCTTCGCCACGCGCGACCTGCCGCCCGAAGCCTTCCTGGGCCTGTACGAAGGCCGCCGCTACACCAAGGCCGAGATCGCCACCAAGGTCTGGAACGACCAGCTCACCTACCTGTTCACGCTGTCGAACCACGAGACCATCGACGGCGCCAAGGGCGGCAACGCCACGCGGCACCTGAATCATTCGTGCGAGCCCAACTGCGAGGCGGTCGAGGAATACGACGAGGGCGGCGAGCTGGTGCTGAAGTTCCAGACGATCACGGCCGTGGACGCGGGCGACGAGTTGTTCATCGACTATTCGCTGACGGCGGACGACGGCTCGCCGCCCTCCAAGTACCCCTGCCACTGCGGTTCGGCGAACTGCCGGGGGACGATGCTGGCGCCCGAAGAGGCCGAGGCACCCGCCCCCTGAGCGCCCCGGCACCGGCGTCAGGGCGACTCGCTCTTCAGCCTGCGCAGTTGCTCCTCGGTGCGGTCGAGCTCCAGGCGAAGCGCCCTGGCCTGCTGCTCCAGCCTGTCGATATGGGCAGCGCGGCTCTCGGCCGGCGCCGCGGCCTTGCATTGCGCCTGCAACGCGCTCAAGGCCTCGGCAAGCTCCCGCCGCCGCAGCATCTGGCCCCGCGAACGCGCGAGATCGATGTCGCGCTCCAGGGCAGCCTCCTCGGCCTGGCAAGTGGCGCTGTCCGGCGGCACGGCGGGTTGTGCGAAGGCAGGCAGCGTCACGCTCGACACAAGGGCCAGGAAGAAGGTTTTGACGCTCATGCCGCACGGTAACGCAACGGCGGCAAAAAACACCGCTCAGCCCTACACGGCGAGGTAGCGCGCGTCCCACCCCTCGGCGAGTTGCTTCGCGCGGTGCAGCGGCACCCGCGCCGCTTCGAAATCGACCACGCATGCGACATCGGCAGCTTCGGGCCGCGCGGGGCTTTCGCTGCTGCGCCCGTCGGTCAGCAGCCACAGCCAGCGCTGTCGCGCCTCGCTCTTCGCGAGCAACTGCTCGGCGCGCTGCACGCCCAACGCCAGCGGCGTGCCGCCACCGGCGGCAATCGGCGCGACCCAGTCGTCGTTCCAGGCGCTGGCGCGGCGCGGCGGCAGGCGCAGTTCGACCACCTCGCCGGCAAAGCACAGCAGCGCGACATGGTCGCGGCGCTGGTAGGCCTCCTCCATCAACGCGAGCAGCAGGCCCTTGGCGCGCGCGAGATTGCCGTCGTCGCGCATCGAGGCAGAGCAGTCGAGCAGGAAGCAGTGCAGCGCGCCGCTGCGCGCCTCCCGCGGACGGTGTCTCAGGTGTTCTGCGCGCAACTGGCCTGCACCGCGCGCAGCAAAAGTACGCGGCCAGTCGAAGGCTGTGCCCTGCGGCACGGCGCCATGCCACGCGTCCCTCTGCGTGCCCTGCCTCCGGTCACCCTGGCGCGCGCCAGCGGGTGCGGCGTCCCGGAGGCTCAGGCTTTTTTTGGCGCGGCCTGCGGGCGGGAAGCGATCAGCGGGCGCAGCGGCTTCACGCGCTCGATGCCGACAGGCTCGGGCGGCATGGCGCCCCAGTCTTCGTCGGCGGCACTGCTTGTGCCGGAGGCGCCGTTCGTCTCCGCGCCACGAGGTGCAGGCGCGGGCGCGGGGGCGGGGGTTTTGGCCGGCGGCGCGCCAGCGGCTTCCGGCTTGCGCCGGTGCAGCAGCACCGCTTCGGCCGCGCGCCGCACGTGATCGGTGGTGATGGCTTCGGCGTCCTCCCATGCCGCGAGCGCTCGCGCCGAGCGCAGCATGACGAGGTCCGCGCGCAGGCCATCGACGCCGGCCTCGATGCACAGCGCACCGACCGCGTCGTGCACCGCGTCCCCATAGGGCAGCGCCGAGCCGTCGGCCAGCCGCGCGCGGGCCCGCGCCAGCGCGGCGGACAGCTCGGCCTCCGCCTGCGCGTGCTTCGCGCGGAAGGCGGCCGGATCGGCATCGAACGCCAGCCGCGCGCGCACGATGGCCTGGCGCTCGGCTGCATCGTCGATGTTGCGCAGCTGCACGCACAGGCCGAAGCGGTCGAGCAGCTGGGGCCGCAGCGTGCCTTCTTCCGGATTCATGGTGCCGACCAGCACGAAGCGCGCGGCGTGCCGGTGCGAGATGCCGTCGCGCTCGACCACGTTCACGCCGCTGGCCGCCGCGTCGAGCAGCGAATCGATCAGCGCATCGGGCAGCAGGTTGATTTCGTCCACGTACAGCACGCCGCCGTGCGCGCGCGCCAGCAGGCCGGGCGCGAACTTGAGTTCATGGCCGGCCAGCGCCTGCCCGAGGTCCAGCGTGCCGACGAGGCTTTCGAGGCTCGCGCCCAGCGGCAGCGTGACGAAGGGCGCGCCGGGCAGCAGTTCGGCCAGCGCCCGCGCGGCGGTGGTCTTGGCCGTGCCGCGCGGCCCCTCGATCAGCACGCCGCCCAGCGCGGGATCGACCGCGGCCAGCAGCAGCGCCTGCCGCAACTGCGGCTGCCCGGCGATCGCGGCAAACGGAAAAGGCAGCGGCATCGGGGCGGCTGTGGTCATCGGGGGGTTCCTTCCATCCGCTGCTCCTGGTCGAGCAGCAGGTTCTCCAATCGGGTGCGGTAGTCGCCGGGCGACTGCCAGAGGCCGCGCTGCATGGCTTCGAGCAGGCGGCTGAGCATGTCGTGCAGCGCGCGCGGATTGTGCTCGCTCACGAAATCGCGGGTGGCCTCGTCCAGCACGTAGGCGTCGGCCACCATCGCGTACTGGTGGTCGCCGACCACGCGCGCGGTGGCGTCGAAGCCGAACAGGTAGTCGACCGTGGCGGCCATCTCGAACGCGCCCTTGTAGCCGTGGCGCTTCACGCCGTCGATCCACTTGGGGTTGACCACGCGCGAACGGATGACGCGGCTGATTTCTTCCTTCAGCGTGCGCACGCGCGGCGCCTGCGGGTTGCCGTGGTCGCCGTGGTACATGGCCGGCTGCCGGCCGCTCAGGTGGCGCACGGCGGCGGCCATGCCGCCCTGGAACTGGTAGTAGTCGTTGGAGTCGAGCAGGTCGTGTTCGCGGCTGTCCTGGTTCTGCATGACGACGTCCATGGCGCGCAGCCTGCGCACCAGCGCGCCGGCGGCCGGCA
Source organism: Variovorax sp. PMC12 (assembly GCF_003019815.1). Lineage (NCBI taxonomy): Bacteria > Pseudomonadati > Pseudomonadota > Betaproteobacteria > Burkholderiales > Comamonadaceae > Variovorax > Variovorax sp. PMC12. The sequence continues at coordinate 536,076 of NZ_CP027773.1, read as the reverse complement.
CGCCGTCGCTGCCCTGCCCGTAGGCATGGGCGCTGCCGCCGACATAGGCCTTCGACAGGTCGTCGTCGGTCTGCCAGTCGCCGTGGTCGAACAGCGGCTGCAGGCCCGAGCCGTAGCTGCCCGGCGCCGAGCCGAACACGCGCCAGCCGGCCTGGGTGCGGGCGGCTTCGGGCGCCACGCCCTGCGCTTGAAGCGTGGCGGCTTCGCGCAGGATGCGCGCGCGGATCGGGTTGCGCTCGGCGTCTTCGTCTTCCTGTGCAGCGACGGCCTGCACGGCGGCATCGAACATCTGCACCGCGTTGGGAAAGGCGTCGCGGAAGAAGCCCGAGATGCGCAGCGTGACGTCGATGCGCGGGCGGCCCAGCCCCACCGTGGGCAGCACCTCGAAATCGACCACCCGCTGGCTGCCCGGCGCCCACTTCGGCCGCACGCCGATGAGCGCAAAGGCCTGCGCCAGGTCGTCGCCGCCGGTGCGCATGGTGGCCGTGCCCCAGACCGACAGGCCCAGCGCCACCGGGTAGTCGCCATGTTCCTGCATGTGGCGCTCGACCAGTTGCGCGGCCGACTTCAGGCCCAGCATCCAGGCCGTGGGCGTGGGAATGGCGCGGGTGTCGACCGCGTAGAAATTGCGCCCGGTCGGCAGCACGTCGGGCCGGCCGCGCGAGGGCGAGCCGCTCGGTCCGGGCGGCACGAAGCGGCCCTGCAGGGCACGGGAAAGTTGCAGTAGCTCCTGCGTGCCGCAGGCGTCGAGCGCGGGCGCCAGGCTGCGTTGGACGCGCCCGAGCACGGCCGCGGTGCGCGGCAGATCGGGCGGGCAATCGCGCGATTCGATCAGCCGCTGCGCGAGCAGCTCCAGCCGCTCGCGCGTGTCGCCCTGGTGCCGCCACGCATCGGTGCTGACCGCTTGCAGCAGCGCGGGCCGGGCGCCCTGCCAGGGCCTGGCCGCGTCGATGTCCAGCGGATCGAAGCCTTCGCCGGCCAGCAGGTCGTTTGCCAGCGCGCCCAGCAGCCCCGCGTTCTCGCCCGCGCCTTCCGCGGCCGGATAGCGCGCGAGCGCCAGCAGCGTGTCGCGCCGCAAACGGCCCGCGGGCGATGCGCCGAACACATGCAGCCCGTCGCGGATCTGCGTTTCCTTCAGCTCGCACAGGTAGGCATCGACACGGGCCAGCACCGCGTCGTCTTCCGCGCCCGGCATGCCCAGTTCCTCGACCAGGTGCTGCGCCCGCACCGCCGCGAGGATCTGCGCGCGCAGCACCTTGGCGCGGCGCGCGTCGACCAGCAGCGCCTCGTAGTACTCGTCGACCTGCCGCTCCAGGTCTTGCAGCGGGCCGTGGTTCTCGGCGCGCGTGAGCGGCGGCATCAGGTGGTCGATGATGACCGCCTGCGTGCGCCGCTTGGCCTGCGCGCCCTCGCCCGGGTCGTTGACGATGAAGGGATACACGTTGGGCATCGGCCCCAGGACGGCGTCGGGCCAGCAGGCCTGCGACAGCGCGATGCTCTTGCCCGGCAGCCATTCGAGGTTGCCGTGCTTGCCGACATGCACCACCGCGTCGATGGCGAAGGCGTCGCGCAGCCAGAAATAGAAGGCGAGGTAGCTGTGCGGCGGCACCAGTTCGGCGTCGTGGTAGCTCGCGTAGTCGGCCGCGCCCAGGGTGCCCAGCGCACGCGCGGGCTGGATGCCGACGAACACCCGGCCCAGCCGCAGCCCCGCGATCATGAAGCGGCCCTGCCGCACCATCGGGTCTTGTTCGGGCGCACCCCAGCGGGCGTCGATGGCGTCGGCCATGCCTTCAGGCAGCGACGCGAGCCGCGCGCGGTAGTCGGCCAGCGCATAGCTTTGCCAGGCCGGGCGCGCGGCCCACTGCGCGGGGTCGTTGGCGATGCCTTCCTGCAGGCGGCGCATCAGCGCGTCACCGTCTTCGGGCAGCGCGGCGGGGTCGCCGAGCGCATAGCCCTCGGCCTGCATCGCGCGAAGGATGGCGATGACCGAAGCCGGCGTGTCGAGCCCCACGCCGCTGCCGATGCGGCCTTCGCTGCCGGGGTAGTTGGCCAGGATCAGCGCGATGCGCTTGTCGGGCGCACCGAGCGCGCGCAGCCGGCACCAGCGCCGCGCCAGCTCGGCAACGAAAGCAACGCGGTCGGGCTCGGGCTGGTAGTTGACCACCTCGGTCTGCGTGAGTTCGCAGCGGTGCGACAGGCCCTTGAAGCTCACGGCGCGCGTGATGATGCGGCCGTCCATCTCGGGCAGCGCGATCTGCATCGCGATGTCGCGCGGGCGCAGGCCCTGGCTGTCGGCCAGCCAGTCTTCGCGGTTGCCGCCGCTCACGATCACCTGCAGCACGGGCGCGTCGCCGGCCAGCGCAAGGCTCTCGCCCTCTTCCTTCTGCGTGCCCTGCCCCAGCGCGGCGAAGGCGGTGGTGTTGAGCACGAGCTGCACGTCATGCGCGGCGCACAGCTCGCGCAGCGCCGACAGGCACAACGGGTCTTTCAGCGAATCGAGCGCCACGGGCAGCGGGTTCAGCCCCTCGGCGCCCAGCGCGGCGGCGATGGCATCGAAGGCCACGGTGTTGCCCGACAGCAGGTGCGAGCGATAGAACACCAGCGCCACCACCGGCGCACCCGCGTGCCAACCGGCGCGCAGGTCGTCGATGCCGGCCACCGTGTGCGCCGTGTCCATGCCGCGCGGCACATGCAGCGCGACCTGCGGCAGGCTGCGCGGCGGCAATGGCGCTTCTCCATGGCCGAGGCCGTGGAAGGCCACCGCGCGCAGGAACTGCAGCGCATTGCCCGCGCCGCCCGCGCGCATGTACTGCCAGAGCTGCCGGCCCACCGCGCGCGGCGCGGTGCCGCGCGCCAGCAGGTCTTCGTCTTCCTGCAGGTCGCCGGAGAACATCGCGAGCTGCTGGCCCTTGCGCTTCGCGAGCTTCTCCAGCTGCTGCAGCCCATAGGCCCAGGCCGATTCGGCCCCCAGGTGGTCGACCACCACCACGCGCGCATGCTGCAGCACCTCGTCGATGTACAGGTCGAGCGAGGCCGGCTGCTTCAGGTACATGAGGTTGGCCAGCCGCAGCGACGGGTAGCCGGGGTCGGTGCCGGCCAGAGCGGTGCGCGCGGCGGCCAGCAGTGCGAGCGTGGTGTCGGCCGAGCTGAGCACCACGATGTCGCCCGGCGTCTGGTCGAGGCGGGTGACGACGCTGTCGTCCTCGACGAAGCGTCCGGGCTGGGTGCTCAGCAGGTGCATGCGGTCAGGTGTTCAGCCGTCAAGCCGTCATGCGGCGATCGCGGCCGCCTCTTGCAGCGCCTTGCGCAGCGCCGCTTCGTCCAGGTCTTCGCCGATGAACACCAGCCGCGTGCGCTGCGCCTCGCCGTCGCGCCAGCGGCGGTCGAAGTGGTGGTCGAAGCGCCGGCCCACGCCCTGCACCAGCAGGCGCATCGGCTTGCCCGGCACGGCGACGAAGCCCTTCACGCGATAGATGGTGTGCTGCTCGACCAGCTTGCCGAGCACGGCCAGCAGGCTGTCGCGGTCCACGGGCGGCAGCTCGATCACCAGCGAGTCGAACTCGTCGTGGTCGTGGTCTTCCTCGTGGTCGTGGTGGCTTTCGCGCAGGTGGATGGTGGCCTCGGCGGCGCGGCCCTGGCCCAGCAGCAGCGCGAGCGGCAGCCTGCCCTCGGTGGCAGCGACGATCTTCACCTCGGGCGGCAGTTCCTCGCGCACCAGGGCCTCGACCTTCGCGCGCGCGGCGTCGTCCATCAGGTCGGTCTTGTTGAGCACCACCAGGTCGGCGGCCGAGAGCTGGTCTTCGAACAGCTCGTGCAGCGGCGATTCGTGGTCGAGGTTGGGGTCGGCGCGGCGCGCTTCGTCCACGGCCTCGGGGTTCTCCGCGAACTGGCCCGACGCGGCGGCCGGGCCGTCGACCACGGTGACCACCGAGTCGACGGTGAAGATGTTGGCGATGTCCGGCCACTGGAAGGCCTGCACCAGCGGCTTGGGCAGTGCCAGGCCCGAGGTCTCGATGAGCACCGCGTCGAGGTCGCCTCGCCGCTCGGCCAGCTGCAGCATCACGGGCAGGAACTCTTCCTGCACGGTGCAGCAGACGCAGCCGTTGGCCAGCTCGTAGAGCGCGCCTTCGCGCTCGTTGCCTTCGTCGTCGCAGCCGATGCCGCAGCCGCGAAGAATCTCGCCGTCGATGCCGAGCTCGCCGAACTCGTTGACGATCACCGCGATGCGGCGGCCTTCGGCGTTGCCGAGGATGTGGCGCAGCAGCGTGGTCTTGCCGCTGCCGAGGAAGCCCGTGACGATGGTGACGGGGATCTTGGCGTTGCTTGCTTGGGTCATTGGAGTGTTCGTTGGGGCGCCCGTGGCGGCCGGAGAGATGAACGGGCACCGGGCGCCAGCATGGGCGTTCCGGTGGCCATCACGAGAGGATCGGCGCCAGGCCCGCCAAGCGAGCCTGGAACCCGGGAAGAAGGAGAGCGCGGTGAATCAGACGCCGCCGTACAGGCGGCGCTCGACGAAGACCGAGCCTTGCAGGCGGCGCCAGCCCTTGGCGGCGGCCAGCACGCCCAGGTCGACCAGCGGCTCGACCAGCACCACCGTCATGTAGGCAGCCCCGAAGCTGGCGATCTGGCCGAGGTTCTCGAGCCCGGTGCCGCGGCCGTACAGCGCCCAGAAGCCGACCCACACCACGATGCCGCCCTGGTAGGCCACCGACAGCTTGAAAGCCTGCTGGTAGCTCAGGTCCACATAGGCCACGTTCTTCGGGATGATGCGGCGCGCCAGCGCGGCGGTCGCGAACAGCGGCACCAGCAGCGTGGTGACGTTCATGCCGTACTGCGCAATGTCCTGCGGCTCGAAGAACAGGCCCTGGATGAGCAGCCCGCCCGCCAGGCCGATGGCCGCGGGCGCCAGCCCGAACACCAGCAGCAGCGTGGTGCCGAGGATCAGGTGCACCTCGGACACGCCCACCGGGTGATGCGGCAACACCTCGAAGAAGCAGAACACCAGCGCCACGGCAACGGCGGAGCGCAGCACCAGTGCGGCAAGGCCGTCTTTCACCGCGGTTTCGATGGTCACCTTGCCTGTGTAGGCGAGTGCGGCAGCGGCCGTGGCATAGCTGAGAAAAATCTTGGTTCCGTCGACGAGACCTGGTTCGATGTGCATCGAGCACCTCCTGAAATGCACCGCAGTGCGAAAGTTGATTGTTGGTTCATGGACCTGCCTGCGCAAGCCCCTTCGAGGCCGCCGCCCGCCGTGGCTTGCGCCGCAGCCGGCGCCAGCCGATCACCACGCCGCTGGCCGAGGCTACCGCACCGACCACCGACAGCAGCCACATCACGACATCCCAGGCCGGCCGGTACTGGATGAGCCAGGGAAAGTCGAGGCTGTGCGCCGCGTTGAAGAGCCAGCGGCGCAGGCGCGAGTTGCTGTCGTTGCTGCCCGCCACCTGCCCGCTGGCCGGGTCGATGTAGACCCGGCTGCGCGCGGCGTCGTCGAACTGCAGGCGCCACACGGGCACGATGCGCTCGCGGTGGTGGCCGTACCAGTGGAAGTCTTCGCGCGTCTGGAGCACCGCCTCGGTGACACGGGCGCCGGGACGCAGCGCCGAAGCGGCGCGCACGATGTCGTCCCTGGCAATGGAAGCAGGCGCGCCGCTGGCGGCATCGACCACCCACGCGCGCACCTGCGCATCGCGCAACTGCAGCAGCGGCCGGCCGTCGAACCACAGCAGCATGGCCTCGCGCGGCGCGGCGGCGCCCCCGCCGTGCGGCAACGATGCCGGCGGCCAGGGGAACGGCGACACCCCAGCACCGCTGTAGCGGGCCATCGCCGCCGCGTCGCCCGGCCCGCGCTGGAACCAGCCGTTGGGGTTCATCGAGAGCCAGCCGCTGATGATCCAGGTCAGCACGAAAAAGCCGCCGATCAGCCCCGCGATGTGGTGCCAGGCCATCCACCCGCTGTACGGCGTGACCGATCCGCTGCGAAAACGCCTGCGCAGCCGCACACGCAGGATGCCGATGACGATGCCCGTCACCGCCGAGACGATGCACGCCGCCGACAGCCACACGACCACGTCGTGCCACAGGGGCGGGTCGGCGCGCAGCGGCGTGAAGTAGATCCAGTGCGGCACCGAGCCCAGCCAGTTCCAGAAGCGCTCGGAGCGGTTGCTGTCGCGCACCACTTCGCCGTTGCGCGAAGACACGTAAAGCTCGGTGCCGGCCGCGTCGCCAAGCTCGATGCGGTGCAGCGGGCGCAGCGGGTTCAGGCCCTGAGGCACGGTCCACTGGTCGCGCTCCAGCGTCTCGGCCCAGCGCGCGCCCGGCCGGCCCGAAAACGCGCGCGCGATGGCTTCGGCCTGCGCGGCATCGACCGGGCCCGGCACACGGCCGTCGCGCGCCGAGACCGTATGCCGGCCGCCGTGCGCATCGACGATGCGCCACACGGGCTGCGGATCGGTGCCGCCCTGCATCTCCAGCACCATGCGCCGGGGCGGCTGCGCGCGTGCGGCGGGCGGCAATGCATCGAGCGCGGCCGCGGGCGACACCGTTGCCTGCGAAAAGCGCAGCGGCCCCAGCCCGGCCAGCCGCTCGGCGTCCGTCAGGTTGGGATACCCCACGTACATCATCACCACGCCCGAGACGAACCACATGACGAACAGCAGGCAGCCGCCGATGCCCAGCCACCGGTGGGTCCAGTAGAGGCCGTGCCGGATGCGCGGCCAGGCGCGGCGCCATGCGGAAGTCATGCGCGCGTCGCTCAGAAATCGACCAGCGCCGAGAGTTCGAACGAACGCGGGCGTCCCAGCAGCCACTGGTTGCCGCCGTTCGAGAACGACACCGCATAGCGCCGGTCGGCCAGGTTGTAGGCGCGCAGCGCCAGCTTCAGCGAAGGGTTCGCCTGCCAGCTGAGCGAAGCGTCGGCCACGGTGTACGAGCCGATCTTGCGCGAGTTGGCGGCGTCGACCTGGCGCGGGCCGACATGGCGCACGCCGAACGCGGCCTCCCACTGCGGCAGGAAGCGCCAGTTGAGCCACAGGTTGGCCGTCTGCTCGGGCACGCCGCTGGGCGTGTTGCCCGCGCGCGAGATCAGCCTGCCGCCGACCACTTCGTTGAAGTCGTCGTAGCGCGCGCGCAATCTGGCGATGTTGGCCTCGAGGTCCAGCGTGGGCGTGAGCGCCATGTCCAGCGTGGCCTCGATGCCCTCGGACGACTGCCGCCCGATCTGCTGCGTCTTGCCCGGGTCGCTCGCGTCGCGCGACAGCAGCTTGTTCTTCTCGATGCGGTAGGCCGCCACGGTCCAGGCGCCGCGGTTGTCGGCGAACTGGCGCTTGTAGCCGACCTCGACCTGCCGGCCGGTGCTGAGCTCGAACGGCACCTGCGTGGCCGAGGTGCTGATGAGCGAGGTCAGCGGATCGGCCGCGCGCGCCACCTGCGCATAGAAAGACTGCGACGCATCGGGCGCATACACCACGCCCAGGCGGCCGGTGGCGTACTCGAAGGTCTTGCCCAGATTGTTGGCCGCGTTCTGCAGGTCGGCGCGGGCGATCTTCGCGTGGTCCCAGCGCAGGCTGCCCACCACCGACCATTGATCGTCGAAGGCCAGCTTGTCTTCGGTGAGGAAGGCGTAGGTGCCGGTCCTGGTCCGGTAGCGAGGCGTGTAGGCCACGGGCGAAACGTAGTAGCCCGGGTTGAAGACGAAGGGGTCCACCACCGATCGCCCACCATAGGGCGAATCGTTGGTGTGCTGGAAGTCGATGCGGTTCACGTCGAAGCCCACCAGCACCTGGTTGGCCAGGCCGAACAGGCCGTGTTTGAAGGTGGCGTCGGTGCGGTTGCCGATCTGCTCCTGGTCGTGGCCGATCTCCAGGTAGTCGCCGCGCGTCACGCGGCGCGTGGTGGCGCTGTAGGTGTAGGTCTCGCTGTTGCGCCAGTGGCGCTTGCTCTCCAGCCGGTAGAGCTGGTTGCGCACGGTGACCGAATCGTTCGGCGTCCACTGGGCGTCGAGGCGGGTCCACTTGTCGAGGTACTTGATCTCGGAATCGTCGAGGTTGTAGTTCTGGCGCAGCATCTGGCTGCTCAGGCGGCCGTCGATCAGCGGCACGCCGTAGTAGCGCTGCGGCGACTGCCGGCCCTCGTCGTGCGAGAGCGTGAACTGCAGTTGCGGCGACACGTCGAGCCGCACCGCCGCGCCCACGGCCAGGCTCTCGGCCTGGCCGCGCTGCATGAAGCCGTCGGTCTGGCGGTGGCTGATGTCGAAGCGGTAGGAGAGCCTGTCATTGATCGCGCCGCCGCTGCCGAAAGCCACCTGGCGGGTGGCGTCGGAGCCGACGGTGAGCAGCGCCTGGTTCTGGATCGGCCCGCGCGTGGGCTTCCTGGGCACCACGTTGATCGCGCCGCCGATGGCGCCTTCGCCGTACATCACCGAGGCCGCGCCGCGCAGTACCTCGATGCGGTCGACCGACCAGGTGTCGAACGGGAAGGTGACGGTTCCCGCGCCCGCGTACAGCCGCGTGCCGTCGAACAGCTGCATCACCGAGCCGTGGCCCAGGAAGCCGCGCGCCGCCATCGCGGTGCCGCCGTTGCCGGGGCCGGGCGAACCGGTGATGCCGGTGGCGCGGGTGGCGGCATCGATCACCGAGGCGTCGCCGCGTGCGCGGATGGTGTCGCCGTCCAGCACCTCGATGCTGGCCGGCGTTTCCAGCGGCGTCAGGCCCAGGCGGCTGCCGGTCTGAGTGGTCTCGTCGATGGCGAGCCGCGTATGGCGGTCGGCCTCGACCTGCACCGGCGCCAGGCTCTGGCTGCCGTCGGCCTGTGCGAGGGCCGCGGCAGGCCCGAGGGCGAGCCCCAGCCCCAGTGAAATACCCGAAAGCCGCACGCTTTGCGGCGCGCCCGTGCGATCGCGCGATGGCGATGCCTGTCGGCTCATGTGATCTCTCCTCCGGCCCGCGTCCCCGCAGGCTCCTCTGTCCGAAAAAGGACGAGGCGGGAGAAGCGGAGGGGCGATGACGGTCCAGGCGCGAGCGCGGAGGCGGCAGGCCCGGACACGCACTCCCGCAGCGTCCGAAGGCGGTTTCCAAGGCCGGTATCCGGGCTTGCGGAGCGCTCCGACGCGCGAAATGCGCATCGGAGCAGAAACCCTCGCCTTCCCACGCCGAAGCGCAGTGGCCGCCGGCCTCTTCAAGGAGGCGCCGGCTTGAGGATTCCCGATCCGCTGACCGTTGCGGGGGCAGCGCAGGAATGACCGGGTCGGCTATGACCCGGCGCACCTGCTTCCCGTTTAACCCCGGCGCCATGGCATGGCGGGCGGGGCACCTTCGAACCGTGTTGACTGGTTTGATTCGTGAGAATTAACAAACCATAACCGCGAAATTATAAGTAGCCGCTATTGCCGTCGGGTCCGAACAGGCGCCGCATCACCGCCACGCCGGCCACCAGCGCGTTCGAATAGCTGGCGTAGGGCTCGAGCGCCGCTTCCAGCGGCTCGTAGAAGTGGGAGGCGTCTCCGGGCTCTCCGGCGACCGCTTCCATCAGCACCCAGTAGAACTCCCCTTTTTCCAGCTCATGGACAGTGAGCGCGATGTTTCTCTGTGTGTGCATGGAATGGATTGGGCAGTGCTTATTGGTGAATGGGTGGAGGCCAAGGCCGGTTGACAGCTTCCGGGCTTCTCCTACAGAGGGGATTCCCCGTGCAGCCTATGTTTTTATGTTTTGCACATGCACAAGCAGGAGACAGCATGAAGAACTTCACTCTCGAACCCGGCATGCGGGCAACCATCGGCGGAGCCTTCTATCCGACCGGCTACTCGATGGTCATGTTTCCGGACGCGGAAGATGCCCAGCGCGTCGGCCGCGGGCTGATCGAGCAAGGCACCAGCGGCGACGACGTCTACCTGCTTCCCGCGCAAACCGTGCTCTCCCAGATCACGCCCACCGTGGAAACTGCCGACGACCCCCTGCCCTCCGCCGGCACCGAAGGCGCGACCGTGCGCGCATACACGAAGCTGGCGCGCGAAGGCCACACGGCGCTGCTGGTGAAGACCGAGGACAGCGAAGCGGCCGAGCAGCTCATGGTGCTGGTGCGCACGGTGCCCTACTCCATCGCGCAGCGCTACCGCACGCTGGTGATCGAAGACCTCTGAGTTCGTCAGGCCGGGGCCGCCATCGACACGGCCCGCTGGACCACGTCGCGCGCCATGGCCTGCGCGAGTTCCTGCTCTCCCAGGAACACGGTCACGGCCGCCTCGCGCGTGAGCAGCGCGGCTTCCTGTTCGTTGTGGCTGCGGATCACGGTCTGGATGGTGGGGTTGAGCGTGCGCGCAGTCTCGATCATCTGGCGCACGTTCATGGCGTCGGGCGTGGCAACCACCAGCACGCGCGCGCGGGCCACGTGCGCCTGGATCAGCACCGCCGGATCGGCGGCATCGCCCCACACGGCCGGCGTGCCGGCTTCGCGCAGCTTTTCGACCAGTTCGCGGTTCTGCTCGGCGACCACGTAGGGAATGTCGTTGGCGTCGAGTTCCGCCGCAATGCGGCGACCGACGCGGCCGTAGCCCACCAGCACCACCTGCCGCGACAGGTACTTGGCCTCGGTCGTCATGGGCAGTTCGGCCAGCGGGTCGTCGCGCGACTCGAGCCCGCGCGCGAACGACGAGTGCGCATGCAGCCATTTCTGCATCGGCCCGATCAGGCTGAACCACAGCGGGTTGGTGGCGATGGAGATGAGCGCGCCCGCCAGCACCAGGCTCTGCCCCTCCACCGGCAGCAGGCCGAGCGACACCCCCAGCCCCGCCAGGATGAATGAGAACTCCCCGATCTGCGCCAGGCTCGCGCTCACCGTGAGCGCGGTGCCCAGCGGGTAGCGGAACACCAGCACCAGCGCGCAGGCCGCGAGCGACTTGCCCAGCACGATCACCAGCACCACCGCCAGCACCTGAAGCGGCCGCTCGATCAGCACCGATGGATCGAACAGCATGCCGACCGACACGAAGAACAGCACCGCGAAGGCGTCGCGCAGCGGCAGGGACTCTTCCGCCGCGCGGTGCGCGAACTGCGACTCGCGCATGACCATGCCCGCGAAGAAGGCGCCCAGCGCGAACGACACGCCGAACAGCGCCGCCGACGCGAAGGCGATGCTCACGGCGGCCGCCACCACGCACAGCGTGAACAGCTCGCGCGAACCGGTGCGCGTGACCTGCCAGAGGATCCACGGGAACACGCGCCGCCCCACCACCAGCATCAGCGCCACGAAGCCGCCGACCTGCAGCAGCGTGAGACCCAGGGTCTGCCACAACGGGTCGGCCGGCCCTTCCTGCGCGGCATGGCCGCCCAGCGTGCCGGCCAGCGGCGGCATGAGCACGAGCACCAGCACCATTGCCAGGTCTTCGACCACCAGCCAGCCGATGGCGATGCGCCCGGTGAACGAATCGAGGATGCCCAGGCTCTCGAGTGCGCGCAGCAGCACCACCGTGCTGGCCACCGACAGCGCCAGGCCGAACACCAGCGCAGCGCCGGGGCTCCAGCCCCACCACATGGCCAGGCCGCCGCCGAGCAGCGTGGCCACCGCGATCTGCGCGAGTGCGCCGGGCAGCGCGATCTTGCGCACCGCCAGCAGGTCGTCCAGCGAGAAATGCAGGCCGACGCCGAACATCAGCAGCATCACGCCGATCTCGGCGAGCTGGGCGGCAATGCCCGCATCGGCCACGAAGCCCGGTGTGAACGGGCCGATGATCACGCCGGCCAGCAGGTAGCCGACCAGCGCCGGCAGCCGCAGCTTGGCCGCCAGGAAACCGAATACGAGCGCAAGCCCCAGGCCGGCGGCAATGGTGTTGATGAGGGAGACGCTATGGGGCATCGCTCCATTTTGCAGGAACGATGCCCAACCTTCGAGGCTGGCAGGACTCTTCACGCAACACCGTGGGACCGGCTTTACCGCCGGGCCGCTGGTGTTGCAGGGGGCTGCTCCCCGGCTATCCGGCCATCTTGCTGCTGCGCGCGGCGTCCAGCGCCTCGGGCTCCTGCGCCTCGACCCAGGTCTCGTTGTTGAGCCCTGCCTGCAGCCGGTTCTCGTCCAGCTCGTTGGTCCACTTGGCGACCACGATGGTGGCCACGCCGTTGCCGATCAGGTTGGTGAGCGCGCGGGCTTCCGACATGAAGCGGTCGATGCCCAGGATGAGCGCGAGCCCCGCCACCGGCACATGGCCCACGGCCGACAGCGTGGCCGCCAGCACGATGAAGCCGCTGCCCGTGACGCCCGCGGCCCCCTTCGATGTGAGCAGCAGCACCGCCAGCAGCGTGATCTCCTGCGTGAGCGTCATCGGCGTGTTGGTGGCCTGCGCGATGAACACCGCCGCCATCGTCAGGTAGATCGACGTGCCGTCCAGGTTGAACGAGTACCCCGTGGGAATGACCAGGCCCACGCAGGTCTTGTTGGCGCCCAGGTTCTCCATCTTCTCCATCATGCGCGGCAGCACCGATTCGCTGGACGACGTGCCCAGCACGATCAGCAGCTCTTCCTTGATGTACTTGATGAACTTCCAGATGCTGAACCCGTGGAAGCGCGCGATGAGCCCCAGCACCACGAAGATGAACAGCAGGCAGGTCAGGTAGAAGGTGCCCATGAGCTTGCCCAGCGAGAACAGGCTGCCCAGCCCGTACTTGCCGATGGTGAAGGCCATCGCGCCGAAGGCGCCGATGGGCGCCAGCTTCATGATGTAGTTGACGATGCCGAAGAGCACGTGCGAGCCCTTCTCGATCACGTCGAACACCAGCGTGCCGCGCCCGCCGAAGCGGTGCAGCGCGAAGCCGAACAGCACTGCGATCAGCAGCACCTGCAGGATCTCGCCCTTGGCGAACGCGTCGACGATGGTGTTGGGGATGATGTTCAGGATGAAGTCGACCGTGCCGGTCATCTTGCCGGGGCCGGTGTACGAGGCGATCGACTTGGTGTCGAGCGTGGCCGGGTCGACGTTCATGCCGGCGCCGGGCTGCAGCACGTTGACCAGCACCAGCCCGACCACCAGCGCGATGCTGGAGACGACCTCGAAGTACAGCAGCGCCAGGCCGCCGGTCTTGCCGACCTTCTTCATGTCTTCCATGCCCGCGATGCCGACCACCACCGTGCAGAAGATGATCGGCGCGATGATCATCTTGATGAGCTTGATGAAGCCGTCGCCCAGCGGCTTCATCGCTTCCCCGACCGAGGGATAGAAATGGCCGAGCAGCACGCCGATGATCACCGCGGTGATCACCTGCACGTAGAGGGAGCGGTACAGAGGGAGCTTCTTGGCGGATTTACTTGTTGTGTTTTCCATGGATGCCTCCGGAGGATTCGGAACTGTAGGTTGCGTCGGATCAGGTTTCCATTCGTAGAAGCCGCATCGTGAACAAAAAAACCCGCCGAGGCGGGTTTTTTCTTCAGGTGCCGGTCAGCATGTTCAATGCATGTGCAGGCCGCCGTTGACCGAGAAGTCGGCCCCGGTGCTGTAGCCGCCCTCGTCCGTGGCGAGCCACGAGATGATCGAGGCGATTTCGCTCGGCTCGCCCAGGCGCTTGACCGGGATGGTGGCCACGATCTTGTCGAGCACTTCCTGGCGGATGGCCTTGACCATGTCGGTGCCGATGTAGCCCGGGCTCACGGTGTTGACCGTCACGCCCTTGTTGGCCAGTTCCTGCGCCAGCGCCATGGTGAAGCCGTGCATGCCGGCCTTGGCCGCCGAATAGTTGGTCTGGCCCGCCTGGCCCTTGGCGCCGTTCACCGAGCTGATGTTGATGATGCGGCCCCAGCCCTTCTCGACCATGTCGCCCACCACCTGCTTGGTGACGTTGAACATGCTGTTGAGGTTGGTTTCGATGACCGCGCTCCAGTCCTCGGGCGTCATCTTGAGGAACATGCGGTCACGCGTGATGCCGGCGTTGTTGACCAGCACGTCGATGGGGCCGTGCGCTGCCTTGGCGGCGGAGAAGGCTTCGACGGTGGATTGCCAGTCGCCGACATTGCCGACCGAGGCATGGAACTCGAAGCCTTCGGCTTTCTGTTCGGCGAGCCACTTGGCGTAGTCGCGCGTGGGGCCGCAACCTGCGACCACAGTGAACCCGTCCTTGTGCAGACGCTGGCAGATGGCTGTTCCGATGCCCCCCATGCCCCCGGTGACATATGCAACTTTCTTGCTCATGAGAATTCCTTTATGTACGTAGCAAAAGCCTGAACGGCCGCCTTCACTCTAGCGAGTTTCGGACCACCGAACTCTGAGGAAAACACTGAGCCAAGCTTGCAACCAGCTGTCACGAAGCGTGGCTTCAGCGCAGACTCTATCCTCGCATCGCCCGCGCACCTGCAGTTCTTGCATGACCACCAACGCCACGGAAATATCAAGGAGTTCGAAAGTATGAATTTCGGGATCATCATCTTCCCCGACGTCGAAGAGCTCGATTTCGTCGGTCCATGGGAAATGCTCACCATGTGGAGCAAGCTGGCCGGCGGTCCCGCCAACTGCCTGATCGTGGCCGAGAAGCGCGAGCCGGTGGCCTGCGCCAAGGGCCTGTCGGTCAACCCGCACGTGTCTTTTGCCGACTGCCCGCCGCTGGACTACCTGCTGGTGCCCGGCGGCATGGGCACCCGGCGCGAGGTCGACAACCCGGTGCTGACCCGTTTCCTGGCCGACCAGGCGCCCACCTGCCGCGCGCTGCTGTCGGTGTGCACTGGCGCCTTCGTGCTGCACGCGGCCGGGTTGCTGTCGGGCAAGACCGCGACCACGCACTGGGGTTCGCTCGACCGACTGCGCGCGCTGGGCGACGTGAAGGTGGTCGAGCAGCGCTTCGTGCGGGACGGCAACGTCTGGACTTCCGCCGGGGTTTCGGCCGGCACCGACCTGATGCTGGCCTTCATCGCCCACACCGCGGGAGAGGAAGCCGCCGCCAAGGTGCAGCTGCAGGCCGAGTACTACCCGGCCGACACGGTCTACGGCAGCACGGCGAGCCACGAACGCGCGCCGGCCTACGTGAAGCGCCCCGGCACCCCGTTCGCCAAGCCATGAGAACGCAGCCCTCCTCCATCTCCACCCCGGAGCAACTGGCGGTGCTGGCCGCGCGCGTGGGCGGCCTGCTGCGTGCGCGTGGCCAGACCGTCTCGGTCGTCGAATCCTCGGCCGGCGGGCTGGTGTCGGCCGCGCTGCTCGCCGTGCCGGGCGCGTCGGCGTATTTCAGGGGCGGCGCGGTGGTTTATTCGCGGCGCGCGGGCCGGGCGCTGCTGGGCCTCACCGCCGAAGACATGGCCGGCATGCGCGGCGAGACCGAGCCCTACGCCCGCCTGGTCGCCGGCCGGGTGCGCGACAGCCACCACACGAGCTGGGGCATCAGCGAAAGCGGCGCCGCCGGACCGGCGGGCAGCCCCTACGGCGACGCGCCGGGGCATGTGTGCCTCGCCGTGGTCGGCGGCGCGGCCGCGGTGAGCCGCACCATCGAGAACGGCGGCACCGACCGGCCGCTCAACATGGACCTGTTCGCGCGACAGCTGCTCGCGCTGTTCGAAGAGACGCTGCGGGCGCAGCCCGAAGAAGCCCCGCCCGCCTGAAGCGAAGGCTCAGTCCGCCTGCACGCCCGCCGCGCGGATCACCTTGCCCCACTTGTCGACTTCCGCCGCGAGGTGCGTGCGCAGGCTCTCCGGCGTCTGCTTGTCCAGCGGCACGATCTCCGAGCTGAGTTCGGCCAGGCGGTGCTTGACCATGTCGTCCTGCAGCGCGGCTCGCAAGGCGACGTTCAGCTTCTCGATCACCGCGGGCGGCGTGCCCTTGGGCGCGTAGATGCCATGCCACACCCGCACGTCGAAGCCCTTGAGGCCCTGCTCGTCCAGCGTCGGGATGTTCGGCATGCTCGACAGCCGCTTCGGCGTGGTCACGCCGAACACCTTCACCCGGTTGCCGTCCTTGATGACAGGCGCGGTCTGCGTGGTCTGGTCGCACAACAGGTCGACCTGCCCGCCCATCAGGTCGTTCAGCGCCGGGCCCGCCCCCTTGTAGGGCACGGTGGTGAGCTGCACGCCGATCTGGTTCATGAAGAGCAGCCCGCACAACTGCGACACCGCCCCCACGCCCGCGTTGGCCAGCGTGACCTTGTCCTTGTTCGCCTTCACGTAGTCCAGCAGTTCCCGGTAGTTGCTGGCCGGGAAGTCCTTGCGCGACAGCAGCGTCATCGGTACGTCCAGCACCTGGCCGACGTATTCGAAGTCCTTCAGCGGGTCGTAGTTGAGCTTCTTGTAGAGCGCGGGCGCGGTGGCCATGCCCATGTGGTGGATCAGGATGGTGTAGCCGTTGGGCGCCGCCCGGGCCACGCGCGCCGGCGCGATCGTGCCGCCCGCGCCCACCGTGTTCTCCACGATCACCGTCTGCCCGAGCGACTTGCCCATCGGAATGGCGAGCATGCGCGCCACCACGTCGGTCGGGCCGCCGGCGGAATACGGCACGACCATGGTGACGGGCTTGTCGGGCCACGCGGCCTGCGCCGAGGCGGGCGATTGCGCCGCCAGCAGGCAGGCGCCCGCCGAGGCGGCCGCGATCAGGGTCTTGAATTTCCAGGTCTTCTTGGTTGCTGTCACTTCTTTGTCTCCTATGGTTATGGGCAGGTATCTGTCTCAGGACGGTGGCGGGGCATCGAGCGCGAGCAGCCGCTCGGCGAGCCGCACGACGGGCGCGTCGACCATGCGGCCGTCGAGGCTGACGACGCCGCCGCCCGATGCCCGCGTCGCCTCGATCACGCGGCGGGCCCAGGCCAGTTCGTCGGCGCTCGGGCCGAGTGCCGCATGCACCGGCGCGACCTGGTCGGGGTGGATGCACAGCTTGGCGCCGAAGCCGCCGCGGCGGGCGCGCGCGGTGTCGGCCGCGAGGCGCTGCGCGTCGCGCCAGTCGGGCGTCACGCCGTCGATGGGTGCGGGCAGCCCGGCGCGGCGCGTGGCGAGCAGCAGTGCCAGCCGCACCGGAACCAGCTCGGCTTCGTCCGCTCCGCAGGCCAGGCCCAGGTCGGCCTGGAAGTCGAGATTGCCGAAAGCCAGGCGCAGCACCTGCGGGGCGGCGGCGAGCTCATCGATGGAAGCGAGCCCGGCGGCCGATTCGATCAGCGGCACCAGCACGCCCCGAGGCCCGATGGCTTCCCCCAGCCGCGCCAGGTCTTCGGCGTTTTCGGCCTTGGGCAGCACGACGCCCGCGATCAGGCCTTGCCTCACCAGCTTGCCGACCTGCGCGCAGTCGTCGCCGTGCCACGGCGTGCCCTGGGCATTCACGCGCACCAGCAGGCGGCCGCGCTGGGCGGCCGGCAGTGCGGCAAACGAGGCCTCGAGCCCGTCGCGCGCCGCCACCTTTCGCTCGGGCGCCACGGCGTCTTCCAGGTCGACGATCACGCCGCCCGCGCCGGTCGCCAGCGCGCGGGCATGGCGCTCGGGCCGGTCGGCCGGCACGAAGAGGAAGGCGCGCGCCAGCGCCAAGGGCCCCAGGGGAGCCAGGGACGCGAGGGAACTGCCGCTCACACCGCCCCCGCCTCGCGCAGCGCCGCGATGTCCGCGTCGCTGCGCCCCAGGCCGCGCAGGATGGCGTCGGTGTGCTGGCCGACCGCCGGGATCGGGTCCATGCGGTAGTCGAACGCGCTCTGCCGCCCGGCCGGCAGCAACGCGGGAATGTCCCCGGCCGGCGAGCCCACCTGCCGCCAGCGCTCGCGCGCCTGCAGTTGCGGATGCGCCCAGAGGCCGGCCATGTCGTTCATGCGCGCATTGGCGATCTGCGCGGTGTCGAGCCGCTCGAGCACCTGCGCGGTGCTCAGCGCGCCGAAGGTCTCGACGATCACCGCGCGCAGGGTTTCACGGTGCTCGTTGCGCCGTGCGTTGCTGTCGAAGCGCGCGTCGGTCGCGAGCCCCGGCTGCAGCAGCACCTTCTCGCAGAACACGCGCCATTCGCGCTCGTTCTGCAGGCCCAGCATCACCGTGCCGCCGTCGCCCGCCGGGAACGGACCGTAGGGATAGATGGTCGCGTGCGACGCGGCGCTGCGCGGCGGCGGCGGTGCGCCGTCGTAGGCGTAGTACATCGGGTAGCCCATCCATTCGGCCAGCGACTCCAGCATCGACACGTCGATGTGCGAGCCCTTGCCGGTCTTGCCGCGCTGGAGCAGCGCCGCGAGGATGCCGGTGTAGGCGTACATGCCCGCCGCGATGTCGGCGATGGAATTGCCCGACTTGCAGGGCTCGTCGGGCGTGCCCGTGACAGACAGGAAGCCGGCCTCGCTCTGGATCAGCAGGTCGTAGGCCTTCTTGTCGCGGTACGGGCCGTCATCGCCGTAGCCCGAGATGTCGCACACGATGAGCCTCGGATGCTCCGCCTGCAGCGCCTGTGCGCCGAGCCCCATGCGCTGCGCCGCGCCGGGCGCGAGGTTCTGCACCAGCACGTCGGCTTCGGCCAGCAGCTGCCGCAGCACCTCGAGCGCGGCGGGCTGCTTGAGGTCAAGCGTGATGCTCTCCTTCGAGCGGTTGACCCACACGAAGTGCGAGGCCTCGCCGCCCACGCGCTCGTCGTAGGCCCGCGCGAAGTCGCCGGCGCCGGGCCGCTCCACCTTGATGACGCGCGCGCCGAGGTCGGCCAGCTGCCGGGTGCAGAACGGCGCGGCAATGGCATGTTCGAGAGAAACGACGGTGATGCCGTCCAGTGGTCGGGTCATGTGTTCGTCCTCCCTCTTCAGCCCAGCACGGCCGTGGCCTGCATCGTGAGCCAGCCGTCGGCGTCTTCGCCCCAGAGGCTGAATGTCTTGCCGTCCGCACCCGGCTTGCCGTGCACGCGGAACGGCGCGGTATCGAAGGTCGGGCGGACCGCGCGGAACTCGAAACGCGCGAGCTGCGCGTCCGGCACGTTGCGGCGCAGCAGGTCGACCAGCAGCGTCGCGATCAGCGGGCCGTGCACGATCAGGCCGGGGTAGCCCTCGACCTGCGTCACGTAGCGCCGGTCGTAGTGGATGCGGTGGCCGTTGAAGGTCAGCGCCGAGTAGCGGAACAGCAGCACGTCGTCGGGCGCGATGTCGCGGCTGAAGGCGGCGTCCTTAGGCGCCGGCGTGGGTGGCGGGCCCGATTCGCCGGGCTGCGCGGCGGCGCGGTAGACGATGTCGTGCTCCTCGGTCAGCGCCAGGCCGCGCTCGTTGCGCACCTCGTGGCGCACCAGCACGAACACCAGCTCGCCAGTACGGCCCGCCTTGTGCGTGACCGACGCGATGGTCGAGGTGCGCTCAACGTTGTCGCCGACCCGCAGCGGATTGCCAGCCTCCCAATGGAGCCGGCCGCCGGCCCACATGCGGCGCGGCAGCGGCACCGGCGGCAGGAAGCCGCCGCGCCGGGCGTGGCCGTCCTCGCCGATTTCCGACTGGCGGTGGTGCGGCAGGAAGTAGAGCCAGTGCCACAGCTCGGGCAGGCGCGTGCCGGCCGCGGGCGCGGCATCGTCGCGGTCGAGGGTGGCGGACAGCGCGCGCACGGGCGCGGCGGTGATGTCGTCGGCCAGCGTTTCGCTGCGGCCCTGCCAGGCCTGCAGCTTTGCCAGGGCGTCGTCGTCGATCAGGCGGGGGTTCGGGGAGTTTTGCTCGCTCATGGGTGGGGGTTGCTTCGATGCTTCGGTTCAATCGACCGCGGCGCCGGATGCCTTGACGATGCGCGCCCACTTGGCGAGGTCGTCCTGCAGCAGCTTCGCGAACTGTTCGGGGGAGGTGTCGGGCGCGATCTCCACGCCCTGCTGGTCCAGCTTGTCGCGCAGGTCCTTCGAGGCCAGCGCCTTGCGCGTGGCGTCCTGCAATGTCGCGAGCACGTCGGCCGGAACGCCGGCGGGCGCGAACAGGCCGATCCACAGCGTGCCGTTGTAGCCGGGCACGGCCTCGGCGATGGTGGGCACGTCGGGCAGCACCGGCGAGCGCTTGTCGGCGCTCACGGCCAGCGCGCGCAGCTTGCCGGCCTTGATGTGCGAGAGCGCCGAAGGCAGGCTCGCGAACACGATCGGCAGTTGCCCGCCCAGCACGTCGTTGAGCGCGGGCGCCACGCCCTTGTACGGCACGTGCTGCAGCGAGATGCCGGCCATGCTGTTGAGCATTTCGCCGAGCAGGTGGTTGAGCGTGCCGTTGCCGGCCGAGGCGTACTGGTAGTTGGCGCCCTTCTGCCGGGCGAGCTTCAGGAACTCGGCGAAGTTCTTTGCCGGAAACGACGGGTTGACCAGCAGCACGTTGGGCACCGCGCCGATCAGCCCGACGGGCTTGAAGTCTTTGACCGGGTCGAAGCCGGTGTTCTTGTACAGCGCCGGGTTGATGGCCTGGCTGCTGCTGATCGTCATGAGCAGGGTGTAGCCGTCCTTCGGCCCCTTGGCCACCAGCTGCGTGCCGATGTTGCCGCCTGCGCCGGGCCGGTTGTCGACCACCACGCTGGCGTTGTTCATCACTTCGCCGACCTTCTGGCCCACGAGCCGCCCGACGATGTCGTTGGTGCCGCCGGCCGCCTGCGGCACGACCAGCGTGACGGGGCGCGAGGGGTATGGCTCGGCGCTGGCCGCAGCCGGCTGCACCAGGGTGGCCGCGGCGGCGAGCGCCAGCAGCGCGAATGCGCGAAAGCTCATGTTTCTTGTCTCCATGGCCGCATGGTCGTCGGCGCCACCCGCGCGCGCAATCTGCGAATTCGGAACCCAGCCTTCTGCGATTCCGAAGGCTTGACTAAGATCAGGCGATGCTCTTCGACCTCACCGACCTGCGGCTCTTCGTGGCCACGGCCGAACTCGGCAACCTCACGCGGGCCGCCGAGCGCCAGCACCTGTCGCTGGCCGCCGCCAGCGCGCGCATCAAGGCGCTGGAAACGCAGGCCGGCCTGCAACTGCTGCAGCGCGAGGCCCGCGGCGTGCGGCTCCTGCCGCCGGGAGAAGCCTTCCTGCACCATGCCCGCCTCGTGCTGCACCAGACGGAGCAGCTGCGCGCCGACCTGCTCGAATACGGCGGCGGCCTGCGCGGCCACCTGCGCGTGTTCGCCAACACCACGGCCGTGACCGACTTCCTGCCCGAGATCCTGCCGGGCTTTCTTGCGAACAACCCGCGCATCAACGTCGACCTTCAGGAAAAACCGAATGCTCAGATTCCGCGCGGCGTGCTCGACGGCCGCGCCGACATCGGCATCGTCGCCGGCCGGGTCGACACGCTGGGGCTGGAAGCCATCCACTTCAGCACCGACCGGCTGGTGCTGGTTACTTCGCGCAAGCACCGCTTCGCCAGGCGCCGCAGCATCGCCTTTGCCGAGACGCTCGACGAGGACGCCATCGGCATGCAGCAGGGCAGCACGCTGCAGACCTTCCTGGCGCAGATCACCGACAACCTGGGCAAGCGCCAGAAGCTGCGCATACAGCTGGGCAGCTTCGACGCCATGTGCCGGATGATCGGCAGCGGCGTGGGCATCGGCGTGGTGCCCGAGTCGGCCGCGCGGCGCAACCAGGACAGCATGCAGCTCGCGCTGATCGACCTCAGCGATGCATGGTGCGTGCGGGAGCGCTACCTGCTGGTGCGCGACCGGGCGGCGTTGCCGATCTATGCACAGGCGCTGGTGGAAACCTTGTGCCGTCACTACGCCGACGAGGCGCGGACGCTGGGGCAGCCCGATTCACCCTAAGTTGCGCGCGAAACCTGAGCCGATGCGCGTATTCCCCATTTTCTGTGCACAACTTTGGGGGTAACTCATGAGGAGCATTGTAAAAGCGCTGCAACTCGTTGTTTTATATAGATATTCCACACTTTGCTCAAAATTTGAGCGGTGCACAACCTTGGCGCCCGAACACCGGACAGAAGGCATTTTTCTGCCCGGATTCCTAGCAGAGGATCGCTGGAGCGCGACCTGAACGCACGATGCAGAGCAAAATTTTTTCGCTGCGTGCCGCCAACTTGCGCGCGGAACCGCACCCGCCAGGGTTACTCCCCATTTTCTGTGCACAACTTTGGGGGTAACTCAGGTGGAGCCTTGTAAAAGCAATCTAAGTTGTTATTTTATAAGGGGATTCAACAACCTGCCTAAATTTTGGGCGGTGTACAAGATGCTTCGGGCGCACCGCCGATACCGGGCTTTCAGGGCTCAGTAAGGCGGCGCCTTGCGCCCTCTCTGCGCCCGTGCCGCCTCGGTCCACCAGGCCAGGTCGTCAGCGAACCGGCCGAACGATCGGTCGAGCGATTCGCCCGCGCTGCCCGTGGGCTTGCCCTGCGCGGCGAGCGTCTGAGAGATCGGCCCGACCGCGAGCGTGCTCGACACCACGACCATGCCCATCTCCGACAGGATCGAATGCCACACCGTGCCCGAGCGCACACCCGAGAAGCGCCCCGCCGAGTAGCTCGCAACCGCGGCGGGCCGCCAGAACCACTCCTCCAGGAAGTGGTCCGTCAGGTTCTTGAGGCCGGGCTGCGGGCCCCAGTTGTATTCGCCGGTCACGAAGACGAAGGCGTCGGCCGTGCGGATCTTTTCGGCCAGGGCTTCCATCGCCGCCGGCGCGGTGCCCTTGGGGTACTCCTTGTACATGCGGTCGAGCATGGGCAGGCCGACGGCCTTGGCGTCGATCAGCTCCGCCTGCGCGCCTCGCCCGTTGAGCCCCGCGACGATGTAGTCGGCCAGGCGCACGCCCATGCGGTCGGACCGGTACGAGCCGTAGAAGACCAGGATCCTGTCGCTCATCGAAGCTCCTTGTTTGTTGCGGGTTGGCTCAGGCCGGCGGTTGCAGCTTGTCCTGCGTACGGGTGTCGAAGTCGCTGGCGTCATGCCGCTCGAGCAACTGGCTCGACGGCTGGCCCCAGGCGCGATTGACCATGCGGCCGCGCTGCACCGCGGGGCGCTGCGCGATCTCGTCGGTCCAGCGCAGCACGTTCTTGTATTCGCCCACCTGCAGGAACTCGCCCGCTTCGTACAGCTGCCCCTTGGCCAGCGTGCCGTACCAGGGCCAGACGGCCATGTCGGCAATGGTGTATTCGTTGCCGGCCAGGTAGCGGCTCTCGGCCAGCCGGCGGTCGAGCACGTCGAGCTGGCGCTTGACTTCCATCGCGAAGCGGTCGATGGCGTATTCGATCTTCGTGGGCGCATAGGCGTAGAAGTGCCCGAAGCCGCCGCCCAAATAAGGCGCGCTGCCCATCTGCCAGAAGAGCCACGACAGGCATTCGGCGCGCGCCGCGCGCTCGGCCGGCAGGAAGGCACCGCCGAACTTCTCGGCCAGGTACTGCAGGATCGCGCCCGACTCGAACACCCGGACGGGCGCCGCGCCGCTGCGGTCCAGCAGCGCCGGGATCTTGGAATTCGGGTTCACCGCCACGAAGCCGCTGCCGAACTGGTCGCCGTCGTTGATGCGGATCAGCCAGGCGTCGTACTCGGCGCCGGCATGGCCCAACGCCAGCAGTTCTTCCAGCATCACCGTGACTTTCACGCCGTTGGGCGTCGCGAGCGAATAGAGTTGCAGCGGGTGCTTCCCGGTCGGCAGGTCCTTGTCATGGGTGGCACCCGCGATCGGGCGATTGATGTTCGCGAAGCGGCCACCGCTTTCCTTGTTCCAGGACCAGACAGTGGGCGGCGTATAGGCGGTCGTGCCATTCATGCGATGAATTCCAGGAGTTGGACAGACGATGATCATTCTCTACGACTGCGCCACGGCGCCCAGCCCGCGGCGCGCGCGCATCCTGCTTGCCGAGAAGGGCATTGCCCATGAAACGGTGCAGGTCGACCTCGTGCGCGGCGAACAGCTGGGCGCCGCCTACCGCGAGATCAATCCGCAATGCACGGTGCCCGCGCTGCGCACCGAGGAAGACGGCCTCCTGACCGACAACGCCGCCATCGCGGCCTGGCTGGAAGCGCGCTACCCCGAGCCGCCGCTGCTGGGCCGCACGCCAGCCGAAAAAGCCGAGATCGCCAGCTGGAACTGGCGCGTGGAATTCGAAGGCCTGCTGGCCATTGCCGAAACGCTGCGCAACGGCTCGCCGGCCATGGCCGACCGCGCCCTGCCCGGCCCGGTGAACTACGCCCAGATTCCCGAGCTCGCGCAGCGCGGACAGGCGCGCGTGCAGCACTTCTTCGAGACGCTGAACGAGCGGCTGGCCGGCCGCGAATTCATCGCCACCGACCGGTTCAGCATTGCCGACATCACCGCCGTGGTGGCGGTGGACTTCGCCCGCGTGGTGCGGGTCAAGCCGGGGGAGCAGCACCCCGAGCTGCTGCGCTGGCGTGCCGCGATGGCGCAGCGGCCGTCGATGTCGCGCTGAGCGGCGACACCGACGGGCGCAAGCGCCCGGTTGCTGCGATCAGCGTTCGATCGTCAGCGCCACGCCCATGCCGCCGCCGATGCACAGCGACGCGATGCCCTTCTTGGCGTTCTGGCGCTGCATTTCGTGCAGCAGCGTCACCAGGATGCGGCAGCCCGACGCGCCGATGGGATGGCCGATGGCGATGGCGCCGCCGTTGACGTTCACCTTGTTCACGTCCCAGCCCATTTCCTTGTTCACGGCACAGGCCTGCGCGGCGAAGGCTTCGTTGATCTCGAGCAGGTCGAGGTCGGCGGCCTTCCAGCCGGCGCGCTGCAGCGCTTTGGTCGACGCGGGCACCGGGCCCATGCCCATGATGGCGGGGTCGAGGCCGGCGGTGGCGTAGCTGGCGATGCGGCCCAGCGGCTTCAGGCCGAGCGCGGCGGCCTTCTTGGCCGTCATGACCATCACGGCTGCGGCGCCGTCGTTCAGGCCCGAGGCATTGCCCGCGGTCACGCCGCCGGCCTTGTCGAAGGCGGGGCGCAGGCCGGCCAGGCCTTCGGCGCTGGTCTTGCGGTTGATGAACTCGTCGGTATCGAAGATGACGGGGTCGCCCTTCTTCTGCGGAATGCTCACGCCGACGATCTCGTCCTTGAACTTGCCGGCGTCCTGCGCGGCCGCGGCCTTGGTCTGGCTGCCCAGTGCCAGCTCGTCCTGCGCGGCGCGGTCGATGCCGAACTTCTTGGCCACGTTCTCGGCGGTAATGCCCATGTGGTACTGGTTGTAGACGTCCCACAGGCCGTCCACGATCATGGTGTCGACCAGCTTCCAGTCGCCCATGCGCTGGCCGTTGCGCGAATTGGGGAGCACGTGCGGCGCGGCGCTCATGTTTTCCTGGCCGCCGGCAATCACGATCTCGCTGTCGCCAGTGGCCACGGCCTGAGCCGCCAGCATCACGGCCTTCAGGCCGGAGCCGCACACGGCGTTGATGGTGAGCGCCGGCGTTTCCTTGGCGCCGCCGCTCTTCAGCCATGCCTGTCGCGCGGGGTTCTGGCCGGCGCCGGCCGCGAGCACCTGGCCCATGATGGCCTCGCCGACCTGTTCGGCCGTGAGGTTGGCGCGCGCGATCACTTCCTTGATGACGATGGCGCCCAGCTCGGTGGCAGGAATGCCGGCGAGCGAGCCGCCGAACTTGCCGACAGCCGTGCGCGCGGCCGAAACGATGACGATGTCTTCCATGAGGTTCTCCGTTGAAGTGATTTGAAATCTGTTGCGCTCAGGCCTTGGCCTTCACATAGCGGCCCGGCGCCGGCTCGATGGCCTTGTAGGCCTTGCCGTTGCCGTACGCCTTGGGCGCGGGGATCTGTTTGCCCGCGTGTCCCTTGAGCCATTGTGCCCAGTCGGTCCACCAGCTGCCCGGGTGTTCCTGCGCGCCGGCGAGCCATTCGGCCTGGGTCTTGGGGAACTTGCCGTCCTCGCGGATCCAGTGGCTGCGCTTTTTCTTGGCGGGCGGGTTGATCACGCCGGCGATGTGGCCCGACGCGCCCATCACGAAGCGCTTCTTGCCCGGCAGCAGCTGCGTGGAGGCATAGGCGCCGCCGATGGGCACGATGTGGTCTTCGCGCGAGCCGTAGATGTAGGCCGGAATGTCGATGCTGCCCAGGTCGATCTTCTGGCCGCACACGGTGAGCGCGTTGGGCTTGGCCAGCTTGTTCTCGTGGTACGTGTTGCGCAGGTACCAGGCATAGAACGGCCCCGGCAGGTTGGTGGCGTCGCTGTTCCAGTACAGCAGGTCGAACGGCGGCGGGGTCTCGCCCTTGAGGTAGTTGCCGACCACGTAGTTCCAGACGAGGTCGTTCGGCCGCAGGAAGCTGAAGGTGGAGGCCAGGTCGCCGCCGGGCAGCAGGCCGCCCTTGCCGAGCTGCATTTCGCGGTACTGCACCATCTGCTCGTCCACGAAGATGTCCAGGATGCCGGTGTCGCTGAAATCGAGGAAGGTGGTCAGCAGCGTGACCGACGCGGCCGGCTTCTCGCCGCGCGCCGCGAGCACCGCCAGCGCTGTGCTCAGGATGGTGCCGCCCACGCAGAAGCCCAGCGTGTTGATCTGCTTGCTGCCGCTGATCTCCTGCACCGTGTGGATCGCCTTGATGGCGGCGTTCTCGATGTAGTCGTCCCAGGTGGCCTTGTCCATCGACTCGTCGGGATTGCGCCAGCTCACCACGAACACGCGGTGGCCCTGCTCGTTCGCATAGCGAATGAGCGAGTTCTCGGGCTGCAGGTCGAGGATGTAGAACTTGTTGATGCACGGCGGCACCAGCAGGAACGGCCGCTCGTACACCTTGGCGGTGAGGGGCTTGTATTCGAGCAGCTGGAAATAGTCGTTCTCGAAGACCACCGCACCCTCGGTGGTGGCCACGTTGCGGCCCACCTCGAAGGCGCTCTCGTCGGTCATGCTGACGTGGCCCTGCTTCATGTCGTGCAGCAGGTTCTGGATGCCCTTGGCAATGCTCTCGCCCTGCGTCTCGATGGCCTTCTTCTGGGCCTCTGCATTGAAGGCGAGCGAATTGCTGGGCGACGAGGCGGCCATCCATTGCTCGACCGCGAAGCGCATGCGCGCCTTGGTCTTCTCGTCGGCGTCGATGGCCTCGGCCATGCTGAGCATGGTGCGGCCATTGAGCAGGTACACGGCCGCCGAGAAGGCCGACAGCGGGTTGCTGCCCCAGGCTTCGCTGGCGAAGCGCTTGTCGCCTTCGGGCCTGGCGTCGAAGCCGCGGCGCCAGAGATCGGTTGCTTCTGCAACGTACTGTTGCTGGATGGCCTTGAGCTTTTCGGGGTCGATGGACAGCTTCGGCAGCTCGGGCAGCTTCGACGGCGACATCTGCGGCATCTGCCACAGCGGCGTGCCGCCGACATTGAAGGCCGTGGCCCCCTGCGTGGCGGATTGCTGGAATGCTTCCAGCGCCTTGGTCCATCCCTCGGTCATTGCTTGCTGGAAGGGCGCGAACGCATCGGCCCCCGCGGCTTGTTGCTTCATCATGTCTCCTGGTCCTCGCCTGAAACGAAACGGATGGCTTGCGTGATTTGAGTATCCTGCATTCACAAGGCACCCACAACGCCGCTCTTTCCCTTAACGACTGAAATTCCGTGTTTATCCATTTGATCGTGATCGGCTGGCTCTACGTCGCACTCATGATGGCGGTGGCCGAAGCCACCAACACCACGGGCACGGTGCTGGGCGCCATCTTCACATTTCTTTTGTACGGATTGGCGCCGCTGGCACTGGTGGTTTACCTGATGAGTACCCCGGCGCGGCGGCGGGCCATCAAGCAGCGCGAGGCCGAGGCGCAGGAAGCCGCACGCCGCGCCGCCAGGGCCGAAGAAGCAGCGGCCTCAGACCTTCCAGACCAGCGCGGCGAATCGCCCGCTGACACCGTCGCGCCGGTGCGAAAAGAACCTTGAGCCATTGGCGACGGTGCACCACGCGTCGGTGCCGTCGTTGCCATGCACCGACGCGACGCCGGCCGCGTGCAGGCGCTGGCGTGCGAGCGCGGGCAGGTCGGCCAGCCACTTGCCGGCGGCGGCCGAGGGGATGAAGCACGCGGCGGCCTCGGGCGCATGCGCCTCGAACGCGGCCTTGACCTCGGGGCCGACCTCGAAGGCCTTCGGCCCGATGCAAGGCCCCAGCCATGCGATGACCTTGCCGGACGAGTCCGGTGCGAACGACCGTGCGGTTTGCTCGAGCACGCCGCCCGCCAGTCCGCGCCAGCCGGCATGCGCGGCCGCCACGCGGTGGCCCGCTTCGTCGGTGAAGAGCACGGGCAGGCAGTCGGCCACCATGATGGTGCAGGCCAGCCCCGTGGCGGTGGCGGTGCAGCCATCGGCCGCCGTGCCGTAGCGCACCACGTGCCGCTCGTCGTCGAGGGCGACCACGCCGGTGCCGTGCACCTGCTGCAGGAAGACCGGCCGCGCGCCGATGGCTTCGCGCAGGCGCCTGCGGTTCTCGGCGACGTGCGCGGCATCGTCGGCCACGTGGTCGCCGAGGTTCAGGCTCTGGTAGCGCCCCTGCGAAACCCCGCCGTCGCGCGTGGTGCACACGGCCCGCACGTTCGGCGGCGCGGGCCACTCGGGCACGAGCCAGCGCGCATCCATCGGCTTCAGGCTTCCGCGTCGGGCGCCTGCGAGGGCTGCGCGCGCTGGAAGGCGTCGAGCTCCATGCAGGCCTCGAATGCGGCCATGGTGCGCGGCAGGCCGCTGAAGTCGCAGTCGAAGCGGCGGCCGTTGAAGATCTGCGGCACCAGGCAGCAGTCGGCCATGGTGGGCGTGTTGCCCCAGCAGTACGTGCTGGCGGGGTGCTGCGCGAGCTGGCGCTCGAAGGCAAGCATGCCGTCGCGCACCCAGTGGCGGTACCAGTTGTTCTTGGCTTCCTCGTCGAGCTTCAGGTCCTTCACGAGGTACTTGAGCACGCGCAGGTTGTTGAGCGGATGGATCTCGCAGGCGATCGACTGCGACAGCGCGCGCACATGCGCACGGCCGGCCGGGTCGCTGGGCAGCAGCGGCGGCTCGGGGTGCACTTCGTCGAGGTATTCCATGATGGCCATCGACTGCGAGAAGCGCTCGCCCTCGTCTTCGAGCAACGGCACCAGCATGTCGGCGGAGATGGCGGGATAGGAGCCGGTGCGGTGTTCGCCGCGCGCGATGTGCACGGGAACGTACTCGTAATCGAGGCCCTTCAGGTTGAGGGCGATGCGCACGCGGAACGAGGAAGAGGAGCGGAAATAGTTGTGCAGCTTCATGGTTTTCCGAGCATAGCGCGCCATCAAGTACGAGGCACGCCCATCAGCAGGCAGCGCAGCTCGCCGAGCACGCAGCCCGGCGCCGCTGTTTCGCGCCATTCCGCAAGGATGCGCAGCGCGGCGCCCTCCTCCCGGGCCGCGATGCCCAGGCGCCACGGGCCGCGCGCGCCGGGCGGCTCGCCGGGTTCGTGGTTGTGCCCCTCGCCGTGGGGACGCCCTTCGGAGCAGGCGCGGCAGAGCACCTGCATGCTGGTGGTCCAGTTCTCGGCGCTGGCATCGGCCGCCTCGAAACGCCGGATGAGCGCGTCGATGTCTTCCTGCGCCACGCCCTCGATGGTCACTTCATAGGTTGCGTGCTCCGACGGCGCGATCAGCTCCAGCGCGTCGAAGACCGGCACCTCGCGATCGCCGCGCATGCGGTAGCCGTTGGCCGCGCCGTCGTGCAGCACGAGGTCGCCCCAGCGGTGGCCGCAGGCCGGCGTCGGCACGCTGCGCAGGATGGCGCGGGCCGGGTCGATGCGGTCGGCCCACACCACCTCGCTGGCCTCGTCGCCGTGCACGCGAATGGGTGTGAGGCCGACGAAGAAATCGATCGGCCCTTCGCCGTCCGGAATGCCGATGCCGTACTGGCGCCATGCGCGCCGCGCCGTGGCCCAGTCGCCCAGCGCCGTGGCCGCGATGCCCAGGTTCCAGAGCGCGCCCTGGTTGTCCGGCTCGCATTGCACCGCGCGGGCATTGGCCTGCAGCGAGGCGGCCCATTCGCCGCGGTACTTGTGGATGAGCCCGGCGTTGTACCAGGGCGCCGCCCAGTACGGGTGGACGGCGCTGGCCTGAGCGTAGGCTTCGAGCGCGCCGTCCTGGTCGCCCTCGTCGTCGCGCCGTCGGCCGAGTTCATTGAATGCGGTGGCTTTGCCGGCTTTGCCGAGGCGGATTGGCATTGTGAAAACTGGAAACGAAGAAATGGGGTTGCGCGGTAGGCGCTATTGTGAGCCTCCCGCCTCTGGCACACTGCCGGTTTCCCCGCCAGGTTTCGCTGAAAAAGGACACGTCGCAATGGCTTCCGAGTTTGTCTTCGCCCCGCCCGCCACCGTTTCTGTTCCCGTGGCCGGCCAGCCCGCCCGCTTCCCGGTGCACCGCATCTACTGCGTGGGCCGCAACTACGAAGATCACGCCAAGGAAATGGGCTTCACCGGCCGCGAGCCGCCCTTCTTCTTCATGAAGCCCGCCGACGCGCTGGTGACGGTCGATGCCGGCCAGACCGGCACCATGGCCTATCCCACGCTCACCAAGAACCTGCACCACGAGATCGAACTGGTGGTGGCGATCGGCACCGGCGGCAAGAACATCGCGGCAGCCGATGCGCACAAGCACATCTACGGCTACGCGGTCGGGCTCGACATGACGCGCCGCGACCTGCAGAACGACATGAAGAAGCAGGGCCGCCCCTGGGACATCGGCAAGAGCTTCGAGCAGAGCGCGCCCATCGGCCCGATCGTGCCCGTGGCACAGGCCGGCGACGCCGAAAAGGCCGAGATCTCCCTGCAGGTGAACGGCGCCGACCGCCAGCGCAGCAACGTGAGCAAGCTGATCTGGAACGTGGCCGAGACCATCGAGCACCTGTCGGCCGCGTGGGAGCTGCAGCCCGGCGACCTGATCTTCACGGGCACGCCTGAAGGCGTGGCCGCCGTGGTGGCCGGCGACACGCTGGTGGGCCAAGTCGCGGGCCTGCCGGCGCTGACCGTCAGGATCGTCTGAAGGCGGCGGACGGCTTCATGCTCCTGCGCGTTCCCATCAAGCACTGCAAGAACTGCGGCACCGCCGTGGTCTACCGAGTTCCGGACGACGGCGACACCAAGCAGCGCGCCATCTGCCCGGCCTGCAACACCATCCACTACGAGAACCCGCTCAACGTGGTGGGCACCATTCCGGTCCTGGGCGACAAGGTGTTGCTGTGCAAGCGCAACATCGAGCCGCGCTGGGGCAAGTGGACCCTGCCCGCCGGCTTCATGGAACTCGAGGAAACCACCGCCCAGGGCGCGGCCCGCGAGACCGACGAAGAGGCCGGCGCGAACTTCGAGATGGAAGGCCTGTTCTCGGTGATCAGCGTCGTGCGCGTGGGCCAGGTCCACCTGTTCTACCGCGCGCGCCTGCTCGACGACAAGTTCGACCCCGGCCACGAGACCATCGAGGCGAAGCTCTTCACCGAGGAAGAGATTCCCTGGGAAGAAATCGCCTTTCGCACCGTTCGCGAAACGCTCGAGCACTACTTCGAAGACCGCCGGCGCGGCAGCTTCGACCGCGTCCACACCATCGACCTCATCTGAAACCGCACGACACCATGACACTTCGCTCCATCCTGCTGCGCACCGCGCTCGGCCTCGGGTTCATCCTGGCTGCCACGGCACACGCGGAAACGGTGGGCGACGTCGACACCGCCTTCAAGCTCATCGGCCCCGACCACAAGATCGTGATCGAGGCCTACGACGATCCCAAGGTCAACGGCGTCACCTGCTATGTGTCGCGCGCCAAGACCGGCGGGCTGGCCGGTGCATTCGGCGTGGCGGAGGACAAGTCCGAAGCCTCCATCGCCTGCCGCCAGGTAGGCCCGGTGAGCATCACGCAACCGCTGCCCAAGCGCGAAGAGGTCTACAGCGAGCGGCTGTCGATCCTCTTCAAGCGGCTGCGCGTGGTGCGCATGGTTGACCCCAAGCGCAACACGCTGGTCTACCTGACCTACTCCGACCTGCTGGTCGACGGCTCGCCGAAGAACAGCGTGACCGCCGTGCCCATCGACCGTGGCACGCCGATTCCGCTCAAGTAGCGCGCGCCCCACTGCCCCTTTGCTGCCCGGCACTTCCCGGGGAGCCGGCACGCGAGTTTGCTAGCATCGCTCGCGCGGCTCCGCCCGGTGGAGCCGCACCGAAGGAACCCTCCGCAACGAATCCGTTCCAACAAGGCGCCATGCAACTCCAGACTCTTGCTTTCCGTACCGGCGCTGCAGCGCTGCTTGCCGCGAGCCTCGCGGCGTGCACCACCGTCGATCTCAACACGCCCTGGCCCACGGCCCCGGCGGCCAAGCCACCGGTGGCACAGCGCCCCGCGGCACAGTTCATCCGGCCCGTCAACGGCCCGATCATTGCGCGCTTCGACGGCGACCGCACCAAGGGCATCGACATCGCCGGCACGCTCGGCGACCCGGTCCTGGCCTCGGCCGACGGCCGCGTGGTGTACGTGGGCGGCGAACTGCCGGCCTACGGCAACATGGTCATCATCAAGCACAACGAGACCTTCCTCACCGCCTACGCGCACCTGCAGACCATCTTCGTCAAGGAAGGCACCGTGGTGCGCCAGGGCGACAAGATCGCCGAAATGGGCCGCAGCAACGCCGACCGCGTGAAGCTGCGCTTCGAGATCCGCAGGAACGGCAACCCCGTGGACCCCGAGCCCTACCTCAACGGCCGCCAGCCGCCGCAATAGCCGCCAGCCGGCAGCTCCCTCAGTTGGCCTGGCGCAGCACCACCTCGCGCCAGTTGGCGTCGCGCGTGCTCACGAACATGCTGCGCAGCACGAGGCCCGACATGGCCGGCGCATTGAATGTGTGCGACGCCGCACCCGCGGCCGACGGCGCCACGTCGGCCTGATCCGACCATTTGCTCGGCGTCGAGGTGGCGCCGGCCAGCGCCAGGAAGAACTCCGACGAAAACGCCGGGTTCAGGCCCGTCGCGCTGACCGCGAAGTCGCTGCCGCCGCTGTACGAAGCCAGCGCCGGCGTGGTCGTGAAGCTCGGGTAGGCCAAAGCCGCCGCCTCGGCCAGCGTGAACGGCCGCGCATTGAAGCTCTGCTTGTAGACGATGTCGAACGTGCTGTTCGTGATCTGCGCGACCGTGTCGTTGCTGGTGTAGGCCGTGAAGGTGTACTCGGGCGCGGCCGGTATCGCCGCGATGGCGCTGTCGCTCAGCCCGGCCGTCGATGCGCCGGCGCAGTTCGATGCCAGCGCGTACTGGTTGCTGCCGTTGTTGCCCTGGATCGGCCAGTAGTCGCCCGCCAGCGCGGGGCGCACATGGCGCAGCCCGTTCGGCGGAAGGCCCGGCCCGGTCACCACCACGGCGACCGCCGCGTTGCTGTTGTTCGGGTTCGGGTCCCTGATCGAGAACTCCAGCCCCGTGATCACGCAGCCCGACACCGGGTCCTTGAAGGCCTGGATGTGCGGATTGATGTCGAGCACGCGGCCGTCGCCACGCAAGCGCCACACGCCGTCGTTGCCCTTCACGATCTGCATGCTCTTGTTGTTGCTGAAGGCCACGCCGTTCTTGTCCCTGTGCGTGAATTCGACGAAGGCGCGCGGCGCCAGGTTGTTGGTGGCGTCGACCGTGTAGTTGATGCGGTTGATGACCACGTCGGCAAAGCTCGCGTCAACCATGTTGGTGTCGCCCGCCAGGTCGCTCACGAAGTCGCTGGCGCTCGCATCGGCCAGCCGGAAGCTGTAGGCGCTGTTGCTGGTGCTGGTCAGCAGCGGCAGCAGATCGGCCGGCGCGGGCAGCCCGTTCGCGAACCTGGCCGTGATGTCGGAGAGCGCCTTGCGGATCAGCACCACGTCGTCGGCCGCGGTCTCCATGCCGGTGCCGCTCATCGGCGTGGTGCCGGCGTCCTGGGCGGCCTTGACCGCGAGGTCGTCCACGACCTGCTGCTGCGTGACGATGTTGGTGATGGTCGCGAAGTTGGTGGCCGGGTCCACGCTCACGCGCAGCACGTCCAGCGCCTTGTCCAGCGCGCTCGACAACGGCGAGAACGCGGTGCGCAGCAGGTCGATGCTCGAGTCCACGCCCATGGCCAGCAGCACCGGCAGCAGCTTGGCCTTGAGCGCGTCGGATTCGGCCTTGAGCTCCGTGGCCGACAGCGCGGCGAAATCGCCGCCGTCGAAATACTTGTCGGCCACCTTGCCGGCGATGTTGGCCACCACCAGGTCGGTCAGCGGCGTGATGTTGATGGTGCCGTTGGCGTCCGCGGCGGTCGCGGCCGAGTGGATCACCACGCGCTGGCCGCCCACCGTGCCCTCGGCGCGGAACACGAAAGGCGCGGTCATGTCGGTCACGTCCACCGTGTAGCCGCCGTTGGAAGACAACTGCACGGTCTTGGTGGCGCCCTTGGCGTCCTTGACGGTGACCGTGCCCGACAGCGGCAGGCCCGACGCGGCCGTGCCCGAGAAAGCCATGGACGCCGGCGGCGGATTGCTGGCGGGGGGATTCGAGCCCCCGGCCACGGGCAGGCCGACAAAACCACTACCGCCGCCACCACCCCCGCCCCCGCCGCAGGCACCGAGCGAGATCAGGAAAGCCACTGCGCAAGCGGAGCGCGTCGTCTTGAAGAACGAGATGGAGGCGGCCGGGGCCACGGAGGGTGTTTTCATGGATGGTTTCAGGTGAGAGGGAGTAAACAGAAGAATCAACTCGTTACGAGCCGTGTGATTCTTCTGTGGACCCCTTCCACCCACCATCCTCTGTTTTGAGGATGCGGCTCGGCGGCAGCTAGAGCAGGCTCTCCGGCACCAGCGGCGCCAGCAGGTCCAGCTTCCAGCGCGACCAGAAGTCCGTCTCCGGCTCCTGGTGCAGGATGGTGTCGGCCGCGTCGCCCGAGGCCGGGCTCACCCACTCGATGGCACCCGTCGACCCCAGTTGCAACTGGTAGGCGCCGTCCAGCCGGATGAAGCCGATCAGGCTGGTGAGCTGCTGAGCGATCTGCGGGCTGAAGATGAAGATGCCGACTTCGGTGTTGTGCAGCATCGAGCGCGGGTCGAAGTTCATCGAGCCGATGAACACGATCCTGCGGTCGATCACCGCCGACTTGCCGTGCAGCCGCCCGCTGGCCGAGCCGTACATGCCGAAGCGCTTGGTCTGCTCCACCCGCTTGGGGCTCAGCTCGTACAGCTCCACGCCCAGGCGCAGCATCTCGGGCCGGTAGCGGCGGTAGCCGATGTGCACCAGCGACTCGTCGGTGGCCGCCAGCGAGTTGGTGACGATGCTGTAGCTCACGCCGTTGCCGCGCACGATGCGGATGCTCTCCATGCCGCCGCGCCCGGGTATCAGGTAGGGCGTGGTCTGCAGGACCTCGTTCTCGGCGCCGCGAATGTAGCGGCGCACGTTGTAGAGCACGCTGTCCCTCGATTCGTCCGCCGGCAGGCCGCGCGCCTCCTCGGTCGGCGCGAGCGCCTTGGCGGGCGCGTCGGCATAGGCCTCGGCGCGCGCCCACACCAGCTTCAGCGCGCCGGCGTCGAGGTCCTTGGCCAGCGGGTTGTTGCCGAGCAGGTCGGTGGAACCGGGCTCCTCGGGGTGCAGCTGGGCCGGGCCGGTGGTGAGCCTGTCGAAGCGCTCGCGCAGTTGCGCCCTGGTTTCGCCGGTGGCGGGCACCAGCGATTCGATCGGGTACACGTACGGGCTGTTCCAGTACATGTCGAACAGCGACGACAGCCTGGGCACCACCGCGCCCGCCACCAGCGTGTCGATGTCGATGAAGTTGGAGCCGCCGTCGCGCAGGAAATACTCGTTGGCGATGTTGCGCCCGCCCATGACGCCGACCACGTTGTCCACCACGTAGAGCTTGTTGTGCATGCGCCGATGCACGCGGTCGAAGTCGAGGATCGACCAGGCCCAGCGCGTGCCCAGACGGTCCCGCCCCGCCGGGAACGGGTTGAACAGCCGCACCTCCACATTCGGATGCGCGGCAAAGCTGGTGAAGAGCGGATCGGCGCCGGCCGTATAGAGGTCGTCCACCAGCAGCCGCACGCGCACGCCCCGGTCGGCCGCGTCGCGCAGCGCGCGCAGCAGGTAGCGCCCGGTCTCGTCGTTCTGCACCAGGTAGTACTGCACGTCGATGGAGCGCTGGGCACGGCGCGCGAGCTCGACGCGCGCATGCAGCGAGAACTGCGGCATCGGCAGCAGGCGGAAGCCACTCAGCGGCTCGCCGGGCGGTGCCGCCGCCTGCACGAGGCGCCCGAGCGTGGTGTCCGCGCCGTCCGTGATGGCCGTGGAGGGCTTGCGCTGCACGTCGGCCGGCAGTCCCGCGCAGCCGGCCAGGAACAGCATGGCCACGCCGGCCAGCAGCCAAGCCAGCCACCTTGCGCGCGGTATTGGGGTAGCCCGGCGGAACGAGTGCGGCATCGGAAGCGGAACGTGGGGGGTTGAAAACGCTCGCGGTTTCTACCACGCCCGCGCCCGGCGGCGCTGTCGCCGACGCCTGCTCAGTGCTCCCGCGCCGCGCCCCACTGCCGAACGAAATGGTCGGCCCGCAGCGTGGCGCGCTCCACGGCCGCGTCCCATGAGAGTTGCTGCGTGATCACCAGCGCGCAACGCGGAATGCCGCTCTGGCTCAGCTCTGCGAAGCCGACGTAGGTGCCGCGCGGCGTGCGCATGAGCTCGACCCAGCAGCTCCAGCCTGCTGGCACACGGAGGTCGAGCCGGGCGGTGTCCATGATGTAAACACCATAACTCTTTTGTTCCGCAGTTCAAAGAATTGAAACCCTAAGGACTACTTTTCAAGTCCTTTCAGGCTCAAGTCAGCGAGTTTTTCCCTTTTTCGAGCAATTCGCGCGATTGCCTCGCCAGCTCGACGAATGCCTTCAGGTAGTCGACTTCGATGTCGGCCTCGCGCGCGCCCAGGAAGATCTGCTTGGCGATGCCGCGAGGCCCGAGCCGCACCGGCACGATGTCCATCTTTTCCGCGTATTCCTGCACCAGCCAGCGCGGCAGCGCCGCCACGCCCCGGCCGCTGGCGACCATCTGCAACATGATGTCGGTGGTCTCTATGGCCTTGTGGCGCCTGGGCGTCACGCCGGCGGGCATGAGGAACATGTTGTAGATGTCCAGCCGGTCGGTGGCGACGGGGTAGGTCACCAGCACCTCCTGCGTCAGGTGCTCGGGCTTCACGTAAGGCACGCCTGCCAGGGCGTGGCCGCGCGGGACCACCAGCACCTGCTCGTAGTCGAACACCGGCTCGTAGTGCAGGCCCGGCTTGTAGAGCGGGTCTGGCGTGACCAGCAGGTCGATCTCGTAGCCGAAAAGCGCGCCGATGCCGCCGAACTGGAATTTCTGCTTCACGTCGACATCCACGTCGGGCCAGCTCGCCAGGTACGGCGACGCCACTTTCAGCAGCCACTGGTAGCACGGATGGCATTCCATGCCGATGCGCAGCGAGCCGCGCTCGCCCTGGGCGAACTGGCGCAGGCGCTCCTCGGCCAGGTCCAGTTGCGGCAGCACCCGGTTGGCGACCGCCAGCAGGTATTGCCCCGCCTGGGTCAGCCGCAGGCTGCGCCCTTCGCGCTGCCAGATCTCGGTGCCGAGCTGGGCTTCGAGCTTGCGGATCGAATGGCTCAGGGCCGATTGGGTGAGGTGCAGCACCTCGGCGGCGGCCGTGAGCGAGCCTTGCTTGTCCACTTCCTGGACGATCGACAGATGGGCGCGTTCCAGCATGGCTAATGAGTGAAATTCATCGATACGTGAAATAAGACCATTTTACTTCACAGCTCGGCAAACCTACGATCCAGCCCTTTCCTGACTGCCGGACGTTTCCGCTACCCCATGACCACTACCCACAACCTCGGCTTTCCCCGCATCGGCGCCAGGCGCGAACTGAAGTTCGCGCTGGAGTCTTACTGGAAGGGCGAGTCTTCGCGCGACGCGCTCAAGGCCCTCGGCGCCCAGCTGCGCCAACGCCACTGGAACGACCAGGCCGGCATCGACCTGGTGCCCGTGGGCGACTTCGCCTTCTACGACCAGGTGCTGGACATGAGCTTCACGCTCGGCAACCTGCCCGAGCGCGTGCGCGGCTTCCACGGCGACGCGCTGGACAACTACTTCCGCGTGGCGCGCGGCCGTTCGGCCCAGGGCGCGGAAGACCACGCCGGCTGCTGCGGCGGCGTGGCCGCCGGCGAAATGACCAAGTGGTTCGACACCAACTACCACTACATCGTCCCCGAGTTCTCCGCGCAGACCGAGTTCAGGCTCGACGCCTCGCGCCTGCTGGAGCAACTGGCCGAAGCCAGGGCCCAGGGCGTGAAGGCCAAGCCGGTGCTGGTCGGCCCCGTCACCTACCTGTCCATCGGCAAGGCCAAGGACGATTCCGACAAGCTGGCGCTGCTGCCGCGCCTGCTGCAGGTGTATGCCGAGCTGCTCGAAACGCTGGCCGCCCAGGGCGTGGAATGGGTGCAGATCGACGAGCCCCTGCTGGTCACCGAACTCGACGCCGACTGGCAGCACGCCTTCAACACGGCCTACCACCAGCTCAAGGCCGCGCGCATCAAGATCCTCGTCGCCACCTACTTCGGCCAGCTGCAGGAAAACAAGTACCTGGCCGCCAACCTGCCGGTGGCTGGCCTGCACGTCGACGCCGTCAACGGCCGCGACGACATCGTTCCGCTGCTGACCATGCTGCCCGCGCACAAGGTGCTGTCGCTGGGCGTCATCAACGGCCGCAACATCTGGAAGAGCGACCTCGCCTCCATCCTCGACTGGCTCGAACCGCTGGCCGAGCGCCTGGGCGACCGCCTGTGGATCGCGCCGTCGTGCTCGCTGCTGCATGTGCCGGTGGACCTGGCCAGCGAACAGAAGCTGGACGCAGAGGTCAAGTCGTGGCTCGCCTTCGCGCTGCAGAAGCTCGAGGAACTGCGCGTGCTGGCCACCGCCCTGCGCGACGGCCGCGACGCCGTGAAGGACGCCCTGGCCGCCAACGGCGCCGCCCTCGCCGCGCGCCGTGCGTCGCCGCGCGTCAACAACCCGGCAGTGCAGGCTGCGGTTGCCGGGCTCTCGAGCCAACTGGGCCAGCGCGAAGGCGCCTATGCCCATCGAGCGGCGAAGCAGGCCGCATTCCTGAAGCTGCCTAAGTTCCCCACCACCACCATCGGCTCGTTCCCGCAGACCGCGGAAATCCGCCATGCGCGCAGCGAGTACAAGGCCGGCCGGCTGGACGACGCCGGCTACAAGGCCGCGATGCAGGCCGAGATCGCCCGCAGCGTGCGCGAGCAGGAAGCCCTCGACCTGGACGTGCTGGTGCACGGCGAAGCCGAGCGCAACGACATGGTCGAGTACTTCGGCGAGCAGCTCGAGGGCTACGCCTTCAGCCGGTTCGGCTGGGTGCAGTCGTACGGTTCGCGCTGCGTGAAGCCGCCGATCCTGTTCGGCGACATCAGCCGCCCGAAGGCGATGACGCTCGAGTGGACCCGGTACGCGCAGTCGCTCACGCAGCGGCCCATGAAGGGCATGCTGACCGGCCCCGTCACCATCCTGAACTGGTCCTTCGTGCGCGACGACCAGCCGCGCTCGGCCTCGTGCAAGCAGCTGGCGCTGGCCATCCGACAGGAAGTGCTCGACCTGGAAAAAGGCGGCGTGCGCGTGATCCAGATCGACGAAGCCGCGCTGCGCGAGGGCCTGCCGCTTCGCAAGTCGCAATGGCAGGAGTACCTGGACTGGGCGGTGGAGTCGTTCCGCATCGCCGCCAACGGCGTGCGCGACGAGACCCAGATCCACACGCACATGTGCTATTCGGAATTCAACGACATCATCGCGTCGATCGCGGACATGGACGCCGACGTGATCACCATCGAGACCTCGCGCTCCGACATGGAGCTGCTCGACGCCTTCGACGACTTCAAGTACCCCAACGAGATCGGCCCGGGCGTGTACGACATCCACTCGCCCAACATTCCCAGCCAGGAGCACATCGTGCAACTGATGAAGAAGGCCGCCGAGCGCGTGCCCGCCGAGCGCCTGTGGGTCAACCCGGACTGCGGCCTGAAGACGCGCCAGTGGGCGGAAGTGCTGCCCGCGCTGGCCAACATGGTGGCGGCCGCCAAGACGCTGCGCGCCTCGGCCTGATGCCCGGCCATCGCCGCCCGAAGGCGCGGGGCGCGGCGATGGCGACAATGGCGTGCATGACGCTCGCCCTGTTCGACGACCCGCCCCGCCCAGCGCGCGAACCGCTCGGCCCCGGCGCCTTCGTGCTGCCCGGCTTCGCGCTGCCCTTCGTCGACGAACTGCTGCCCGCGATCCGCGCCGTGGAAGCGCGCGCGCCGTTCCGCCATCTCGTCACCCCGGGCGGCTTCACCATGTCCGTGGCGCTGACCAACTGCGGCGCGCTGGGCTGGACCAGCGACCGGCGCGGCTACCGCTACAGCCCCACCGACCCCGGCAGCGGGCTGCCGTGGCCCGCGATGCCGGAGCCCTTCATGCGGCTCGCGCGCGAGGCGGCCGGGTCCGCCGG
Organism: Variovorax sp. PMC12; assembly: GCF_003019815.1. Lineage (NCBI taxonomy): Bacteria > Pseudomonadati > Pseudomonadota > Betaproteobacteria > Burkholderiales > Comamonadaceae > Variovorax > Variovorax sp. PMC12. The sequence goes on along the minus strand of NZ_CP027773.1, from coordinate 495,799 downwards.
CTTCGACGGCTTCGTGCCCGACGCCTGCCTCGTCAACCGCTATGCGCCCGGCGCGCGGCTTTCGCTGCACCAGGACAAGGACGAGCATGACTACGGCGCGCCCATCGTGTCGGTGTCGCTCGGCATGGCGGCCGTGTTCCTGTTCGGTGGCCTCGCGCGCGGCGACAAGGCCGTGCGCGTGCCGCTCGTGCATGGCGACGTCGTCGTCTGGGGCGGCGAAGACCGGCTGCGCTACCACGGCGTGCTGCCGCTGAAAGAACAACCGCACCCGCTGCTGGGCGCGCAGCGCATCAACCTCACATTCCGCAAGGCGGGCTGACTGACTGAAAACGCATGCAGGCGACCACCACGACCACCGGCACGAAGAAGAGCAACAGCCCCGGCAACGCGATCCGCGAGCTCTATGCGGCCCTCTGGCACTTCGCAGCAGGTGCGCGTGCGCAGCTGCTGGGCGCCACGGCGCTGCTCGCCATGTCGCAGCTCATACGCCTGGCGCTGCCCTACCTTGCCGGGCAGGCCATCAATGCCCTGCAGCGCGGCGAGCTGAGCGGCGCCGGCCGCTGGATCGCCGCGCTGGCCGGCGTGTATGTGGGTGCATGGGCGCTGCACGGGCCGGGGCGCATTCTGGAGCGCAACGTGGGCATGCGGGTGCGCGAGACGCTGGCCGACGAGCTCTATGCGCGCATCGCCGCCGCGCCGCTCGCGTGGCACGACGGCCACCACTCGGGCGAGCTGCAGCACCGCGTGCACCAGGCCAGCCGCGCGCTGTCGGACTTTGCTCAGAACCAGTTCATCTGGCTCACCAACGCCGTCAACTTCGTCGGGCCGCTGGTCGCGCTGGCGCTGCTGTCGCGCACCAGCGGCATGACCGCGCTCGCGGGCTATGTGCTGATAGGCCTCGTCATCGTGCGCATCGACCGCGCGCTGATGAAACTGGCGCGCGCCGAGAACGACGCTGATCGCCGGTACGTGGCCGCGCTGCTCGACTTCCTGGGCAATGCATCGACCGTCATCGGCCTGCGGCTGCAGGGGGCTTCACGCCTGCTGCTGCGCAGGCGCATGGCAGCGATATCGCTGCCGCTGAAGCGCACCGTGGTGCTCAATGAGGGCAAGTGGTTCGCGGTCGACCTGATGGGGCTGGCGCTGACCTGGGGCCTGGTCGTGGTGTACGTGTGGCAGGCTCGCGCACCCGGGCAGGCCGTGATGCTGGGGGCCGTGTTCATGATCTACCAGTACGCGCAGCAGGCCGCCGGCGTCGTCACCTCGGTGGCCGCCAACTTCAGCTTCTTCGCGCGCATGCATACCGACTACAGCAGCGCGGAGCCGATATGGCAGGCGCCCTCGGGCGATGTGGCCGCGAGCGTGCCCGAGCAGGTGCCGGAGCGCGAGCGCATCGACGCATCGGCGGTGTGGCGCCGGCTCGATGTCGACGGGCTGCAATGGCGCTATGCGGCGCGCGGGGAGCCGCAAGCGGAGCCCTCCGAACCCGTGAAGCGCAGCAGCGGCCTGCACGACGTGAAACTGAGCCTGCGCCGGGGCGAGCGGGTCGCGCTGGTCGGGCCGAGCGGCGGCGGCAAGAGCACCCTGCTGCGCGTGCTGGCCGGGCTGTATCCACCGGACAGCGGCGACCTGTCGCTCGACGGAAAGCCCGTCGACTGGACGCAACTGCGCCGCCTTGCCACGCTGATCCCGCAGGAGACCGAACTGTTCGAAGCCAGCGTGCGCGAGAACCTCGCCTTCGGCCAGCCGCGCGACGACGCGCTGCTGCTGGCCGCGCTGCACACCAGCACCTTCGACGAAGTGCTGAAGGCGAACCACGGCGACCTCGACACCGCCGTGTCGGAGCGGGGCTTCAATCTTTCAGGTGGACAAAGGCAGCGGCTGTGCCTGGCGCGCGGCGTGCTGGCCGCACAGGGCAGCTCGCTGCTGCTGCTCGACGAACCGACGAGCGCGCTGGATGCGGGGACCGAGGCGCGCGTGCTGGAGCGCATCGCCGGTACGTTTCCCGATGCCTGCGTGGTGGCATCGATCCACCGGCTGAGCCTGCTGGAGCGCTTCGATACGGTGGTGCTGATGGAAGCCGGGCATGTGGTCGACCACGGGCCGCGGGATGCGGTGCTGGCGCGGCAGCCGCTGTTGCAGCGGATGGTGGCGCCGGCCGGTGGGGCCGGGCACTGACTGTCGGTGGGTAGCAGTTCAGACGGCGAAGACCATCGTTGTCATTCCGTACGCAGCCTGCGCCGGCCAACCTGGCGCGCGAATCGTTGGACTCAAGGCATTGCCGGCCGCACCGCGACCGAGCTCGGCGCAACCTGTGCGCGAATGTTCTGAGCAATCCTCGTCGCCAGCGCATCGACCGCATGGTCATAGCTCTGGACGACCTCTTGCGGACGCTCCACCAATTCACTGAAGCTCGACCAACGATGCTCAGGGTTCGCCGGCACGCTCCACGAAGCCTTCTCGCTCGTCGCATCAGCCCCGTAGTAAAGCGTTTCGCTGTAGAGGCTGTCTTCCGTTTCGCCTCGAACCAGATAGGCACTCAGATTGACGCGCGGAACATAGTCTTTCGAGAAGCGGGCGGAGAACATGCCGACTTCGTTGAGATAGATGCGCAGCACCGCATCGGTCGGAGGCAGCTTGCTTTCATCGATCGCAGATTCCGCCGAGCGGCTCGAAGCGCCTTCGACGACCTTCGCTTCAAAGCCCTGAGCTGCCAGCTGCCGAACCAACGCTGCAGTGAGCTTCGGCCCCATGTCTTTTCGAGTCGCCTCCATGCGGTCGTTGAAGTCCGAACTCTTGATGCGGTCTGCAACTGACTGCCACAGCACGCCCAGCGGGATGCCCTTGTTTTCGGTATGCAGCTTGTCGATGGGCGTCACCGGGATCACCATGACGCGTTTAACTGGGGCCTGCTGCTGAGGGACGACCGGAGATCGGGCGCAACCTGATAGCAGACCGAATGCAACAAGAGCGGTGAGGAAATAAATGCGCATGGAAAATTTTTGATTGATGGCTAATGCTGGCACGGACATCCGTCGTGCACGCTGCGATTGAAATGTCAGAACCGGCCGGTGTCTTTGGGGTTGTGGACGATCTGAATCAGCACATCAGGCGTGTAAGCCTTGGTGCGGGAGATCTCGGCAATCTCCCCTCCTGCGGCGCCCACGAAAACCAATACGCCCTGCCCCTTGTAGGCGAGGTAGTGGCGCCACCGGTCCGTCCCGTTGTACGTAGGGATCCAGGCCTTGCCAGTGTTGTTCACCGTCTCAGCATCCGGCTTGCCCATGATCTTGACGGCCTGCGCGTAGGTCATCCCGGCATGAAGCTGGGCGATCGCACTGCCCGGCACAGGCTGACCGACGACAGTGCGCTCTTCGTCCTCCTCTGCAGCCACCAATGCTCGGCGACTCGGTTCATACAACGGCGCGGTTCGGCAGGCTGCCAACGCGATGCATGCCAGCGCGATGGCGCAGATTGCATGGCCTCGTTTCACCACTGCCCTTTGAACCGTCCAGCCGACCACATGACGAGCGTTGCAACAACAGTCACACCTAGGATCACTGCCAACAAACTGAGCAGCTCAGATGGCGCAACAGGAAAATAAAGTACACGGTGAATCGCCCAGCGAATCAGGGGCATCGCAAGTAAGGCCCCCACGGAAAACCCGACGCCAATGATGAAGAGGAATGTCAGGAACAAGACTCCCAACATCCTCAAACCTGTACTTTTTGCTTGAATCATCTACCACCTCTATTCGGATTGCCAGTGCTGGGCGAAGCACCTTGGCCATTGACTCCGGCATTCCCGAGTTCCTGCAGGAAGCTGCCAACGCTGGTGCCACCTATTCCGGGCAACAAGCTTGGTTGCTCCATTGCCATACAGTTGGCCGCCTACGTTGGCGGTGGCACCGATTGTTCCTCCGAATTCCTATTTCGCGGTCGATACGTATGAATTAACTGCGGGTCACTGAGAAGCTCGATAGTTAACGTCCGTCAAAGATTTGCGCAGTCAACGTCGCCGACGGCCTCGCATGGCTGCCGGCTTCGAACCACCGCCCGCCCCGTTCGGAGCGCTCCAACAAGCACTAGCTTGTCCGGACTTGCCGCTCCATGAGCCTGAACACATCGACCTCCTGCATCAACCTGCCCGCCTGGTCCTGCAGAGCACTGGAAGCCGCGGCGGCCTGCTCCACCAGCGACGCATTCTGCTGGGTGGTCCCCTCGATCTGGGCGAGCGCGAGGTTCATGTGCTCGATGCCGGTAGTCTGCTCGTGGCTGGCGTTCGTGATCTCTCCGATGATGCTGGTCACGCGGAGCACGCCGCTCACGATCTCCTTCATGGCTGCCCCGGCATCCGCCGCGTGGCGCGTGCCGGCCCTGACCTGGCTGACCGAATCGTCGATGAGGCTCTTGACCTCCTTCGCGGCGGCCGAAGACCTCTGCGCGAGATTGCGCACCTCCGACGCCACCACGGCGAACCCGCGCCCTTTCTCTCCCGCTCGCGCGGCCTCCACGGCCGCATTGAGCGCCAGGATGTTCGTCTGGAAGGCGATGCCTTCAATGACCCCGACGATCTCGACGATCTTGCCGGAGGCCTCGTTGATCGAGCCCATGGTGTGGACCACCTGGTTCACGACGCTGCCCCCGCGGCGCGCCACGTCGGAGGCCGACACCGCGAGCTGATTCGCCTGCATGGCGCTCGTCGCGTTCTGCCGCACCGTCGATGTCAGCTGGACCATCGAGGCGGCCGTCTCCTGCAGAGAGCTTGCCTGCTGCTCGGTGCGGGCCGACAGATCCTGATTGCCGGTTGCAATCTGGGAAGACGCCGACAGCATGGCTTCCGTGCCCTGCCGCACACCGCTCACGATGCGCACCAGGCTGTGCTGCATGTCAGCGAGGGCATCGACCAGCGGCGTGAACTCATCGCGATGGGGATCGGCAATGGCCACCGTGAGATCGCCCCGGCTCACGCGGTTGGCAACGGCTTGCGCGGCGGCGATGCGCCGGCGCACCAGCCTGACGATGTGCAGGAAGAACAACGTCATGCCGGTGGCCACGGCAGCGACCAGGGCCGCGAGCTGCAGCCGGGTCTGATCCGCGTTGGTGCGTATTGCCGCCAGTTCGGTTTTCAGTTCGTCGCCCTGCCGCTTCTTCGCGCGGTCGAGCCACACCAGAAGCCGGTTGCGGGCAGGAATGGTTTCCCGCACGAGCTGGTTGAAAGCCGCATCGATGTCCGCGCGCTTGGCCAGCGCGACGTTCGTGTCGGCAATCGGCCAGAATTCGGCCGCCAGTTTTTCGAACTCCTTGAAGTCGTTCAGGTCCGCGGTGTCCGTGAGGCCCGCGCGATAGTCCGACGCACTTTTCTCGATGAGCTGGCGCCGCTGCCCGATGTCGGCCAGCGTGGCCTGAAGGTCCTCGGGCGACTTCACGAGCATCGCGTGCCTGATCTGCAGCGACGCGCGGATCACGTTGAGTTCTATGGCTGCAATGCGTTGGAGTTGCGGCACGCGCAGGTCTTCGGTGGCGGCAGCAAGATCGCTCACACGCGACAGGTCGCTCCACGAAAAACTCGCAAGACCGGTCAGGCTGGCGACCAGGATGGCAAGAACGCAATAGAGACGCTTGGCGATTCCAAGCTTCGCTGGAAATTTCATAGAACCCACAATCAGAATAAGAACAGCCCACGGCGCCGACTCCCGCCGGCCTATGGCTATCGGCGCCTTTAAGCCGCGCGACACCTGACATATGTCAGGTGCCATGGCGGGCTTCAACGCATGGGGCTGTCTATCTGATCGTGAGCGTGCCTGGGCTCTCCGTCAGAGCCGGCCCTGTCCGTCCCCCGTGCGGTCGTGCACCCAGCGCATCGCCTGCTGCTCCGCGTGGCGCAGCGCCTCGGCCTCGGTGGCGTAGGAAACGTTGTCGGTGTCCGGGGGCAGTTCGACGTCGGGCTGGTCCGCGACGCGGCTGCGGCAGACCACCACGGGCCTGTAGGTCTGGTTGTCCAGCCGCTCGGCGCGGCAAAGGAAAAACCGGCCGAGGTAGGTGAAGGTGACGAGGCGTTCCTCGACGGCGGGTGTTGGGGTGTTGGCATCCATGCTGGTTGCTCCTGTGTGTTCGTTGAAATTCCTGGCTGATATCGAGCCTGCGGTGCAGCACCGGCCCTGCGCGTGGGAACCGGCCCACGCCATGCGTCGGCTGGCAGCACCTGTGCGGGCAATGCGCAGCGTGCCAAGGTCGGTCTCATCACTTCACTTGCCTGCACACACATCCACATGGACCTTCTCGCACTCATCCAATGGCCCGCCTTCGCGGCTTCGCTGGCCGCCGCATGGCTGGTCGCGTCGCGCGACAAATCCCGCCGCAATGTCGGCTTCTGGATCTTCCTGCTGAGCAATGTGCTGTGGGTGGTGTGGGGCATTCACACCGATGCGTGGGCGCTGATCGCGTTGCAGGTGTGCCTGGCGGCACTCAACGTGCGCGGTCTCTTCAAGACGGAAGAAACGTGACCTCGGATGCGCCATCCGACCCGTGGAATTCGGCCTACAGACAGGCCGCTCGGGCAGGTCCATGGTGAATGCATGAACCACCCGATCGAACTCACCATCGTGGAGCCGCTGCCGGGCGCCTATGTCTGGCAACTGCTCGAAACCGACGACAAGGGCGAGAGCCCTCGCCTGCTGCGGCGCGCATTCGATGCCGAAGACAACTACGAGACCGCCCTCTCAGCGGGCCAGCGCGCGCTGCGCAGCGAGATCCGCCAGCGCGCGAGCCCCGGGGCAGCACTGAGGCTCGAGGCCTCAGGCCGTTTCACTGCAGCTTGACTTACTTCGGCGTACCGCCGGGCACCGGCACCGGCTTGCCGGGGCGGCGAGCGTCGCGCGTCTCCGCACGGCGTTCACCAGCCCTGGCCGCGCGGTCCGTGCCAATGGCACCGCCTTCCGGGGTCTTGGCTTCGTCACCCGCAGCGGGTGCGACGCCCTTCTGCGGCCGGCGGTCCTTGCGTGCTTCGCCGGCCATTTCCGACTTGCCCGTGGCGTAACCGGGCGAGTTGGGTGGCACGGCCGCGCCGGGCGGGTTCGACTGTGCATGCGCCACGGTCGCAATCAAGCCTGCCACCAGCACGGAAAACACGGACACAGATTTCGTCATTGGAGATCTCCTGGATAAAAACCCCGGAAGGGGCGGTCAGCGAAGGAGATTCGGGGTTGCCGATCGCCGCTCATGTAGGAATGCGGCTCGCATGTTTAGGAGTGCGCACCTTGTAAGCGGCCCACGGGATGCTTCCGAACGCCTGGGCCAGCGGCAGCGATGCATCCTGGCCCGCGTGCAGCGTTTCGCCGGTCAGCAGGTTCTGAAGCTGCGCGCCTGCCAGCTCTGCCGGCAGTTGCACCGCCGTGTCGCTCCAGATGCCGGCCTCAGGCAACGAAGGCATGCCGCCGTTGCCGGATGCCAAACCGACGAACAGCCGCCCCGACACAACCACCAGCATCTCGTCTCCATGGCGCCGCGCAAAGGCCACGACATGGCGCGACAACGCGCCTTCCACAGCCAGCCCTTCGTACCCGCCATCGCGAAACAGCTCCGCATGCTCGCGCCGCAGCGACAGCAGACGCCAGATGAACCACAGCTTGGCGCGCCCGTCGTGCGGCGACGCAGCCAGCGCACGCACCCGCGCGGCGAGGCCCGGCGCATCGGCGGCCATGGCCTGCAGTTCATGGAGCCGCTGCTGCCGCCCCGCGTAGTCCACGGGCCGGCGGTTGTCCGGATCCACGAGGCTCAGCTCGATCAGCTCGCTGCCTTGGTAGAGGTCGGGCACGCCCGGCGATGCGTACTTCAGCAGCGTAAGCGTCAGCCCGTTCCATGCGCCGAACCAGGCAAGCCGTTTCGCGAAGAGCTGGATGTCGGCCAGGCAGCCGCCCTCTTCCATGTTGCCGATCACGCCCCGCACGAAGCCTTCGAGCGCGGCCTCGTAGGCCGCGTCGGGCTGGGTCCAGCGCGTGCGCAGCTTGGCTTCGCGCGCGGCCTTCTGCATGTACTGGCAGAGCCGGTCGGCGAAGGCCGGCGCTTCGGCGGCGTCGAGGCCGCCTGCCGGCAGCGTGCCCAGCAGCGTCTGGTAGAAAAGGTATTCGTCGGCGCGCGACGGTGCGTCGTCTGTCTCCAGCTTGCGCCGCGTGTCGCGGCACATGCCGTGCCAGCGGGTCAGCGCCAGCACCCAGTCGTTGGGCATTTCGGAGAGCACGTCGATGCGGTTGCGCACGTCTTCGGAGCGCTTGTTGTCGTGCGTCGACGTGGCGAGCATGGTGTGCGGCCAGCGCAGCGCGCGGTCGGCGCTGAGCGCATGGAACTCGTCCACCTCGAAGCCGAAGTGGTCGGGCTCGCCGCCCACCTCGTTGAGCGAACTCAACGGGAAGAAGCGATAGAACGCCGTGTCTTCCACGCCCTTGGCCGTGACTGGCGCGCTGAACTGCTGGAAGCGCACCGCAAAGCGACGCACCCGCTCGGCCAGCTCGCGCGGCGCACCCGCCACGGCTTCGCCGCGCAGCGCGCCGCGCACGAAGGCGAAGACCGAGCGGTCGGCATCGCCGCTCTGCCGTTCGGCCGCCTGCGTGGCTTCGTCGATGAAGCGTTCGTCCTGCGCCGAGGGCTTCTCGACGATGTAGGTGCGGTACACCGGCATGTTGGCCGCCACGTCGGCCAGCGCGCGGCGCAGCGCATTGAGCGTGTAGTCGCGCGTGGCACGGTCGGCCCGAGCGATGCGCAGCAGCTCGCTTGAAAGCACGTTGAGTTCCGACGACAGCGCATTGCGCATCACCTCGCGCCGGCCGGCCTGCGAGAGCGCATGAAAGCCCTGGGTCTCGCCGGTGAAGCGGCGCCACGCATGGCCGATGGTCTCGGCGGCCGAGGTATCGACCAGCACGCCGTTGGCCACGTTCGCGAAGCGGTAGCCGGTGGTGCCGTGCACGTGCCAGCTCTCGGGCACTTCTTCGTTGTCCGCCGCGATCTTCTCGGCCACCACGTAGAGCGGCCGGGCCGGCCTGCCTTGCGCATCGTGCGCGGGCAATGCAAGCCCCGCGCGCCGCGCGTAGCCCTGCTGCAGCTTCTCGAAGTAGCGCGCGGGGTCGTAGAGGCCGTCGGGGTGGTCGATGCGCAAGCCGTCCACCGTGCCCGCCGCCGCGAGCTCGAGCGCGAAGGACTGCGTGGCCTCGAACACGTCGTCGCGCTCCATGCGCACGGCCGCGAGGTCGTTGATGTCGAAGAAGCGGCGGTAGTTGATCTCGTCCGAGGCCACGCGCCAGTAGGCCAGCCGGTAGGCCTGGGCCTCGATCAGCGCATGCATGGCGTCACGCGCTTCGGGCGTGGCCAGGTTCAGCTCGGCCACGGCCGTCGCCACCGCCTTCGCGACCGAAGGATGGCGCTGCGCCAGGCGTGCGAGGCGGGCCTTCAGCAGTTCCTTGTCGCGCGCGCGCTCGGTGCGCAACTGCGGCTGCGCAGCCTGCCGCCCCGGAAGGTGGCCGAAAGCGGTGGCGATGCTCGCGAGCGCCGCCGCGTCGTCGGCGGATTCGTCGAGCTGCGCGAGGGCTCGCGCCAGCACCGTGGGATAGCTCTCGGGCGCGAGCGGAAAGCGATGGCCGAAATAGCCGATCGCGAAGGCGCCCTCTTCCGCCTCGAAGCGCAGCGCCAGTTCGCCGCTGCCGAGCACCTCGCCGTAGTGCCCGCCGAGCACCGGCAGCAGCACCTTGCCCGTGAGCTCGACGTTCAGCGGCTGCCAGTCGATGTCGAAGTGCTGCGCGTAGAGCGAGGCCGGGCCGTTCTCCAGCACGTCCATCCACCATGCGTTGTCGGCGCCGAACACGCCCATGTGGTTGGGCACCATGTCCAGCAGCTGGCCCATGCCGTGCGCCTTGAGCGCCGCGACGAAGCGCGCAAAGCCTTCTTCGCCGCCCAGCTCGGGGTTGATCTCGTCGTGCGCCACCACGTCGTAGCCGTGCATGCTGCCGGCGCGCGCGCGCTGGATCGGCGAGCAGTAGACGTGGCTCACGCCCAGTTGCGCGAGGTACGGCAGCACGCGCACCGCGTCGTCGAAGCCGAAGTCCTTGTGGAACTGCAGCCGGTAGGTGGCGCGCGGCACGCGGGCGCGCAGGTCTTGCGGCGCGTGCTGCGGCGCATCGGGTCGGATCGCGGGGCGCGCGGCGCGCAGTTGCGCGGCCAGCCCCTGCATGCGCTCGCCCGTGGCCAGCGCGTGCAGCGGCACCGGCAGCTTGCGCCGCCAGTTGGGCTGCTCGCTCACCGTGCCGGGCATGTTGGCCTGCTCGACCACGCCCGCCACGTCTTCGAGCTGCACCATCATCAATGCCGACGGCGTCCTCGCGAGCCAGGCATGCACCGCCTCCACCACACGCGCTGTGGGCAGTGCGAGGCCCGCGGCCTCGGCGATCTCCTCGCGCGACAGCAGGCCGGCCTGCTGCACGGCCAGCATCAGCTCGATGCGCTCCTGCGCGCGGTCGAGCAGTTGCTTGTCGAAGACGCGCTCGTCGGGGAACAGGCCCAGCGACAGCCGGGTGCGCAGGTCGTGGCCGGCCCACCAGCCGGCGAATGTCGCGAGGTCGTGCGTGCTCACGGCCACCAGCGCGGCCGGCGGATACGCGGCCGGCGGCTTGAAGCCGCTGCCCTGGTGCCGGTCGAGACGCTCGAAGTACAGCAGGCGGTAAGACAGCACGTCGGCCTTGCCCAGCGCCTCTCGCACCGCGTCTTCCACCGTGCCCAGGTCTTCGCCGATCACCATGCAGCGGTGGCGATGGCTCTCGATGGCGACGATGGCGAGCAGCTCGTCCAGCGGGTAGTACACATACGCGCCGTCATGCGCGCCGCGGCCCGGCGGTATCCAGAACAGGCGCATGAGCCCCATGACGTGATCGATGCGCAAGGCGCCCGCGCCGTGCATGCTCGCGCGCAGCGTCTGCATGAAGAAGCGGTGGCCGTCCGCGCGCAGCCGGTCGGGACGCAGCGGCGGCAGGCCCCAGTTCTGGCCGGCGGGGTTGAACTCGTCAGGCGGCGCGCCGATGCTGGCACCGGCCGCGAACACGGACTGCGCCGTCCAGGCATCGGAACCGGCACGGTCGACCGACACCGCCAGGTCCACGTAGAGACCCACGCCCATGCCCAGGGCGGCGCAGCGTTCGCCAGCCCGCGCCAGTTGCCGCGCAGCCTGCCATTGCAGGTACTGGTGGAACTGCAGGCGTTGCGCATGCTGCACGGCGAATGCGGTGACCTCGGCCGAATCGGGGTCTCGATATGCGGCGGGCCACACGGGCCAGCCCCACATCGCGGGATCTGCCGCCAGAAAGTGCGCATGCAGCGTCTCGAACAGCGCGTGCTGCCGCAAGCCCTCGCCGCGCTCCGCGACGAATGACAGGAACGCCAGGCCCTCTTCGTCCGGCGCGCCGTCTTCCGGCAGATGGCGCTCGCGGAAGTGCGCGAACAGCAGCTCCAGCACTTCGAACTTGGCGGATGCAACGCCCGCATGGTCCACCAGCGGTTCGGCGCGCAGTGCGGCCAGGCGCGCTTGGAACGCGGGCGAATCGACCAGCTTTCGCGCGGCCTCGCACTGCGCGAATTCATCCACCGCCTCGACGTCGATGTAGAGCGCGTTCAGCTGCTGGCGCGACGACGGGCTGTACGGGCTCGCATGCGCCGGATTGGCCGCGAACAGCGCATGCAGCGGGTTCACGCCGACGATGTCGGCGCCCTGCGCGGCCATGCGGGCCGCCAGATCCTGCAGGTCGCTGAAGTCGCCGATGCCCCAGTTGTGCTGCGAGCGCAGGCTGTACAGCTGCACCGCCGGCCCCCAGACGCGGCCGCCGTCCCGCACCGCGGGCGGCCGGTAGCAGCGGCCCGGCGACGCAAGCACCAGCGTCTCGCCGGCCAGCCCGTCGATGCGCAGCCGGTGGTAGCCCGCGTCGAGCGCGAGCGTCATCGGCAGCACGCGTTCGCTCAGCCAGATGCCGTCGCGCTCGCTGCGCGCCGTCTCGTGCAGCGTGGAGGCATCGGCCTCGCCGTGCCGCGTGCGGCCGGCTTCGTCGGTGAGCTGCCAGCGCAGCGAGCGCATGGCCAGCGGCAGGCGCAGGGGCACGCTCCATTCGGTGGCCGATGCATCGACCACCCGCACATGAGGCAGGGCTTCCGTCCAGCGCATGGCATGCGCGGCTTCGAGGGCGCGGTGGGCATCCTGCGCGGTGCCGATGCGCACGCCGAATTCCGCCAGCAGCGCGAGCATGCTCTGCGTCGTGGCCTGCCGGCGCGTGCCGAAGGCATCGTGGTAGGCGGTGGCAATGCCGTAGTGTTCGCACAGCGCCGCCAGCACGCCCGCCGTGTCGTGATGAAAAACCTCATCCACCGCGCATGTCCTCCAGCGTCGCGTGCACCGCGCCGCGTTCGAGCAGCAAGGCGCCGGGCTCGGCCTGCCGCGCGCCGCTGCTGTAGACCAGCGTGCCGGGCGGCGACACCGCCGATGCATCGGGCCCGTCGCCGAAGTGCGCGAGCAGGTGCAGGCGCGTTGCGGTGCGCCCTTCCTGCCCCTCGCGCGGCGGCCCCAAGTCCCAGTGCACCCGCAGCGTGCCGTTCTCGCAGAGGAACACGCCCGCGCCGGTCGAACCGGCCAGGTGCGGCACGATCAGCCGGTGGCGTAGTTCGAGCAACTGCTGCACCTCGCTGAACCGCGCGAAGTGGGCACGCGAGCCCCGCTCGCGCCAGTTCAGCTTGGACGCCAGGAAGGTCGACTCGGCATTCGGATCGGGAATGCGCGCACGCGCCGCCTCGTCCTTGAACGCCGCGAAGCCGCCGAACTCCGAGCGCCGCCCGTCCGACACCGCCTTCGCCAGTTCGGGCCCGAAATCGCAGAAGTACAGAAATGGCGTCGAGGCCGCGAACTCATCGCCCATGAACAGCATCGGCACATGCGGCGACAGCAGCAGGCAGGCCATGGCCGCGCGCGTGAGCACCGGGTCGCCGAGCGCGTGCAGGCGCTCGCCAAAGGCGCGGTTGCCGACCTGGTCGTGCGTCTGCAGGAAAGACACAAAGGCCTGCGACGGCAGCCGCGTGCTGGGCTCGCCGCGCCGCTCGCCGTTGCGGAATGCCGAGGGCTGCCCCTGGTACACGAAGCCTTCGGCCAGCGCGCACGCGAAGCTGCACACGGGGTCGTCCGCGTAGTCGGCGTAGTAGCCGTCGCGCTCGCCGGTCGCCAGCACATGCACCGCGTGGTGCAGGTCGTCGTTCCACTGCGCGGTGCCCGCCACCGGCACGCCGTGGCCGTCGCGCGCGAGCATCGAGGCCTGGTTGGTGTCGTTCTCCAGCACGATGTGGATGTGGCGCTCGCGGCCCGGGCCGGCCTGCAGCGCGTCGCGGATCTCCTGCACTATGTGCGGATGCGAGTCGTCGCGAATGGCGTGGATCGCGTCCATGCGCAGCCCATCGAAGCGATATTCCTCCACCCAGTACAGCGCGTTGTGAATGAAGAAGTCGCGCACCGTGCGCGCGCCCGGCCCGTCGAAGTTGATGGCCGAGCCCCAGGGCGTGCGATGCGCCGGATTGAAGAACTCCGGGCAGTACGCGTGCAGGTAGTTGCCTTCCGGCCCGAAGTGGTTGTAGACCACGTCGATCAGCACCATCAGCCCCAGCCCGTGCGCCGCGTCGACCAGCGCCTTCAGCTCGTCGGGCGTGCCGTAGGAGGCGTCGGGCGCGAACTGCAGAACGCCGTCGTAGCCCCAGTTGCGGCGCCCCGGAAAGTCGGCGAGCGGCATCAGTTCGATGGCGGTCACGCCCAGCTCGGCCAGGTCGCCGAGCCGCTCGCGCGCGGCGTTGAAGGTGCCTTCGGCGGTGAAGGCGCCGATGTGCAGTTCGTACACCACGGCCTCTTCCCACGGGCGGCCGCGCCAGGCGTCGTCGCGCCATTGATGGCGGCGCGGATCGATCACCACGCTGGGGCCGTGCACGTCCTCGGGATTGAAGCGCGAGGCCGGATCGGGCACGGCGGTGCCGTCGGGCAGGTGGAAGCGGTAGCCGTCGCCGTGGGCCGCCCCGGGCAGCGTGAGCGTGTGCCAGCCCTGTGCGTCACGGGCCATCGGGTGCGTGGTGTTCTCGCCACCGACCGGGCGGTGTTCCAGCCGCACGGCTCCGCCCGAGGGCGCCCACAGTGCGAAGGCCACGCCGCCGTCCTCGAGGACGGTGGCACCGAAGGGCATGCGGTGCGCGCGGTTCATGGCCGCACGTCCGGCCGGCTCAACACCACCAGCGAGCGGCATTGCAGCGGATAGGCCGGCTCCGACCATGCGGGCGCCAGCGCGGCGGCGTCCTCGGTGGTGGGCGGCGGCGTGGTGCTCGCGGTGTCGACCAGCAGGCGCCAGGCGCCGTGCGGAATGGCCGGCAGCGTGAAAGGAATTTCGTCGTGGTGGGCGTTCATCAGGATCAGGAAGTCGTCGTCGTGCTGGTGCTCGCCGCGCGGCCCGCGGTCGGCGATGCCGCCGCCGGGGATGTACATCGCGATGCAGCGTGCGTTGGTGTCGTTCCAGTCTTCCGTGCGCATCTCGGCGCCGTCGGGCTTGAGCCAATAGACGTCGGTCACGGTCTCGCCCTCGGCCGGCTTGCCGGCGAAGAAGGTGCGGCGGCGGAACGACGGATGCGCGCGGCGCAGCGCGACCATGCGTTCGACGAAGGTGACCAGCGCCAGCCGCTCGGGCGTGGGCGTCCAGTCGAGCCAGCCCAGCGCGTTGTCCTGGCAGTAGACGTTGTTGTTGCCCTGCTGCGTATGGCCGCGCTCGTCGCCCGCCAGCAGCATCGGCACGCCCTGCGACAGCAGCAGCGTGGCCAGCAGGTTGCGCTTCTGGCGCTCGCGCAGGCTCACCACCTCGGGGTCGTCGGTGGGGCCTTCGACGCCGCAGTTCCACGACACGTTGTGGCTGTTGCCGTCGCGGTTGTCCTCGCCGTTGGCCTCGTTGTGCTTGTCGTTGTAGGAAACCAGGTCGTGCAGCGTGAAGCCGTCGTGCGCCGTGACGAAGTTGATGCTCGCGCTGGGCTGCTTGCCCGACCAGCCGTACAGGTCTTCGGAGCCGGTGACGCGCTTGGCCACTTCGCCAATGAGCCCGCCGTCGCCCTTCCAGAAGCCACGCATGCCGTCGCGGTACTGGTCGTTCCACTCGGCCCAGCCCAGCGGAAAGTTGCCCACCTGGTAGCCGCCGTGGCCCAGGTCCCAGGGCTCGGCGATGAGCTTGACGCGGTTGAGCGTCGGGTCCTGCCGGATGGCGTCGAAGAAGCCACCGAGGTTTTCCACCTTGCCCGCCTCGCGCGCCAGTGCCGATGCCAGGTCGAAGCGGAAGCCGTCGACGTGCATTTCCTCGGCCCAGTAGCGCAGCGAATCCATCACCAGTTGCAGCGCATGCGGATGCTCGAGGTTGACGGTGTTGCCGCAGCCGGTGAAGTCGTCGTAGTAGCGCCGGTTGTCGGAGTTCACGATGTAGTAGGAGGCGTTGTCCACGCCGCGCATCGACAGCGTGGGGCCGAGCTGGTTGCCCTCGCAGGTGTGGTTGTAGACCACGTCCAGGATCACCTCGATGCCCGCGGAGTGCAGCGTCTTGACCATTGTCTTGAACTCCTTCACCTTGCCCGAGGCGCTGTAGCGCATCTCGGGGGCGAAGAAGGCCAGCGTGTTGTAGCCCCAGTAGTTCTGCAGCCCCTTCTCGGCCAGGTGCCGGTCGTTGAGGAAGCTGTGCACCGGCAGCAGCTCGACGGTGGTCACGCCCAGGCGCTTGAGGTAGTCGACCACCGGCGCGCTGGCCAGGCCGGCGTAGGTGCCGCGCAGCTCGGGCGGCACGTCGGGATGGTTCATGGTGAAGCCGCGCACGTGCATCTCGTAGATGACCATGTCCTGCCAGGGTACCGAGGGGCGGCGGTCGTCGCCCCAGGTGAAGGCGGTTTCGAGCACGCGGCCCTTGGGCATCAGCGGCGCGCTGTCGCGGCGGTCGAAGGAAAGGTCTTCGCGCTTGCTGCCGACCGTGTAGCCATAGAGTGCGTCGCCCCAGCGCAACTGGCCCACCAGGTCCTTGGCGTAGGGGTCGACCAGCAGCTTGTTGGGGTTGAAGCGGTGCCCCTCCTCGGGCTTGTAGGCGCCGTGCACCCGAAATCCGTAGGCCTGGCCGGGCCGGGCCTCGGGCAGGTAGCAGTGCCACACACCGTCGGTGCGCTCGCGCAGCACGATGCGCTGCAGCTCGTGGCGGCCGCGCTCGTCGAAAAGGCACAGCTCGACCTTGTCGGCATGCTGCGAGAAAAGCGCGAAGTTGACGCCTTCACCGTCCCAGGTGGCGCCGCGCGGGTAAGGGCGTCCGGGCCAGACGGCGGTGATGGTCGGGTTGGTTTTTCTTGTCATTCAGGCGTCGGGCGGTTGCTTGCGTTGGGAGAAATGCAGGTCAGCGGGGTGGGCGGTCGTCGAAACGCGATGCTGGCGGCGGCGGTGGCGTGGGCACGCCCGGCACTTCCCTGCCGGTGCCCGTCTTCGTCAGTTGCTGCTGCCGGGGCCACCAGCGCTCGATCTGCGCCTTCGCCCAGTCCTTGCCGGCCAGCCCGAATGCCAGGGCCAACGCAAAAACCACGCCCGCCAGGATCACCAGGAAGCTTTCGCGCACGATGTCGCCGCCCACCTTGATCTGGTCCAGCGCGATCAGGATCACGAAAGCCATCACCGCGTACTGCGCCACCTTGGCGAAAAGCGTGGCGTCCTGCATCTTCACGCCGCGGAAATAGCTGCCCACGGCGTCGCCCACGAACTTGGCGAAGTACGAGCCGAAGGCCAGCACCAGCAAGGCGACGAACACGTTGGGCACGAACCAGACGATGCGCCCCAGCAGGTCGGCGATGTAGCTCAGCCCCATGCCGTTGAAGGCGATGAGCAGCGACGCCAGTATCACCAGCCAGTAAGCCAGGATGCCGAACAGGCTGCTGGTGTCGCCTGCCAGGCCGCCCTGGCGCAGGAAGTTGTCGAGCCCCGCGCGCTCGGTCAGCACGTTGAAGTTGATGGCGCGCAAGGCCTTGGTCACGGCGAAGCGCGCCGCCTTGGCGATGAGCCAGCCCACGAACACCACCACCAGCGCCACCAGCAGGCGCGGAACGAACGCCCCCACCTGGTAGAGGATGGCGCGCAGTGGCTCCAGGTGAATGCCGAAGTTTTCCATGTGTATTTCCCCGAGTGAATGACGACGGCGGCCTCAGGCCCCGTTCGGCTGGATGAGCGCGAGCACGCCGTGCAGCGGCACCTGTACCCAGTCGGCGCGGTTGTTGAGTTCGTAGCGAAGTTCGTAGAGCGCCTTCTCCAGCTCGAACAGCGCGAGCAGTTCGGCGTCGATGGGCGCGCCGTCCGGCTGCGCGAGCGTGCCGGCGTAGCCCTCCATGAAGGCGTTGCGCGTGGCCTGTTCCCAGGCGACCGCGGGCGCGGCCAGCTTCTCGGCTTCTTCCGGGCTCTGCGCCACGCGCCGCAAGGCCGACCAGCGCGCATAGTTGAAGGAGCGCAGCATGCCCGCCACGTCGCGCAGCGGCGAGCTCTTGGCGCGGCGCTCCTCGAAGCTGCGCGCGGGCTCGCCCTCGAAGTCGATGATGACGAAGTCGTTGTCCTTCACCAGCACCTGGCCCAGGTGGTAGTCGCCGTGGTAGCGGCTCTTGAGCGCGGCGCCGCTGCCGCCCTCGCCCACGAAACGGCGCTCGGCGATGCTGGCCTGCAGCGTGTCGGCGGCGCGCAGCAGGCTCTCGGCGTCGGCCTGCGCGCCGGGAGGCAGCGCGCCGAGGCGTTCGCGCAGCAGCGCCAGCGTGGCCGTGGCATCGCCGGCGGCATGGGTGCGGTAGCCCGCCACGTCTTCGGCCGACAGCGGTTCGGGGTCGAAGGCCGCCGCGCCGGTGCGGGTGGCCAGCGCGCGGTGCAGCTCGGCGGTGCGGCGGCCCAGCGTGCCGATCAGCGCGAGGAAGCCGCCGTGCACCGCCAGCACGTCGGGCGCGTCGACGGCACCGTCGGTGGTGGCCACGTCGCGCAGGAAGCGTTCGAGATAGCCCAGGGTGTAGTCCCAGCCGTCGCCCTGGTTGGC
Source organism: Variovorax sp. PMC12 (assembly GCF_003019815.1). Lineage (NCBI taxonomy): Bacteria > Pseudomonadati > Pseudomonadota > Betaproteobacteria > Burkholderiales > Comamonadaceae > Variovorax > Variovorax sp. PMC12. The sequence goes on along the minus strand of NZ_CP027773.1, from coordinate 477,684 downwards.
GACGTAGCTCTGCACCAGGGCGAGCGTCATGGTGCGGCCGTCGGCGCCCATGTATTCGAGTGCGCCGAGCACCGGCACGCAGTGCGGGTAGTGCGCCACTTCGGTGAGGAAGCGGCCCATCTCGAGCTCGGGGTTGATGCCTTCGCGCACGTTGCGGTAGCCCTTGAGGAACAGCGTCTCGTTGAGCGTGACCACCGTGTTGCTGCTCACGCCGCTGGGCCGCCCGACCGGCAGCGCGTCCACATCGATGCCGAGCTGGGCGAACGCCGCCGTCGGCGTGAACACCAGCTTGCCGCCGGCCGTGGGCAGTTCGGCGCCCTTTCCGATGGCGCGGACCAGTTCGCGGCAGAAGGCCTCGTCATAGAAGGCGTCGCCCATCAGGCCGACCTGCGCCTGCTGGCGCACCTTGGCAAGCGCGGCCTGCGCCACGCCGGCCATGCGCTCTTCGTCGCGCTCCTCCCAGGCCAGGGCGAGGGGCATGAAATAGGTGGCGCCGCCGGGCGGGCCGTCGAGCGCGAGCAGCGGCAGCATCCAGCTCAGGCCGTTCACTTCCCACACCGCGTGGTCGACGATGCGCGCACGCTCGATGGCGGTGCCCTTCGAGGCGTACCAGCGCTGGATCTCGATGTGGCGCGGCAGCGTTTCCAGCTCGAACTGGTTGCGCATGCGCTCGGACATGCCGATGCGCCACGGCATCACGCGGTCGCGGAAGAAACTGGTCCAGCCGTCGAACAGCACCAGCGTGGGCCACTCCTGCAGCGCGACGCCCTGTTCGTGCCAGCTCGGCGCGTCGGCCTCCGCGGTGAGCTTGAACCAATAGAAGCCGTACGAAGACAGCGTGAGCAGGTAAGGCAGCTCTCCGATGGGCGGGAACGGGGAGCGGCCCAGCATCTCGATGGGAACGAAGCCGCGGAACTCCGACAGGTCCAGCTCCACCGGCTGGGCCGCGCGCGAGAGGTTGAACACGGCGAGGATCACGTCGCCTTCGTACTCGCTCAGGTAGGCCAGGATCTTGCGGTTGCCCGGCTTCAGGAAGCGCCGCTTGCCGCGTCCGAAGGCGTGGCTGGTCTTGCGCACGGCCAGCATGCGCTTGGTCCAGTTGAGCAGCGAGCTGGCGTCGCGCGCCTGCGTCTCGACGTTGAGCGCCTCGTAGCCGTACATCGGGTCCATGATGGGCTGCAGGTACAGGCGCTGCGGGTCGGCGCGCGAGAACCCGGCATTGCGGTCGGGGCTCCACTGCATGGGCGTGCGCACGCCGTTGCGGTCGCCCACGAACACGTTGTCGCCCATGCCGATCTCGTCGCCGTAGTAGATGATGGGCGAGCCCGGCATCGACAGCAGCATGCCGTTCATGAGCTTCACGCGGTCCAGGTCGTTCTCCATCAGCGGCGCCAGGCGCCGGCGGATGCCCAGGTTGATGCGCGCGCGCATGTCGGCGGCGTACATGTTGTACATGTAGTCACGCTCCTTGCTGGTCACCATCTCGAGCGTGAGCTCGTCGTGGTTGCGCAGGAAGATGGCCCACTGGCAGCCTTCGGGGATGTCGGGCGTCTGCGCCATGATTTCCACGATGGGGTGGCGGTCTTCCTGCGCGATGGCCATGTACATGCGCGGCATCAGCGGGAAGTGGTACGCCATGTGGCATTCGTCGCCGTCGCCGAAGTACTCGCGCACGTCCTCCGGCCACATGTTGGCCTCGGCCAGCAGGAAGCGGTTCTTGTACTGCGCGTCGATGGCCGCGCGCAGCCGCTTGATCACCGCGTGCGTCTCGGGCAGGTTCTCGTTGCTGGTACCGTCGCGCTCCACCAGGTAGGGAATGGCGTCGAGGCGGAAGCCGTCCACGCCCATGTCCAGCCAGAAGCGCATGGTCTTGAAGATGGCCTCCAGCACCGCCGGGTTGTCGAAGTTCAGGTCGGGCTGGTGGCTGAAGAAGCGGTGCCAGTAGTACTGCTTGGCCACCGGGTCCCAGGTCCAGTTGGAGGTCTCGGTGTCGGTGAAGATGATGCGCGTGCCCTGGTAGAGCTGGTCGGTGTCGCTCCACACGTAGAAGTCGCGCTCGGGCGAGCCCGGCGGCGCCAGCCGCGCGGCCTTGAACCACGGGTGCTCGCTCGAGGTGTGGTTGATGACCAGCTCGGTGATGACGCGCAGGCCGCGCTTGTGCGCCTCGGCCAGCATCTGGCGGAAGTCGGCGAGCGAGCCGTACTGCGGGTGGACGTCTTCGTATTCGGAGATGTCGTAGCCGTCGTCGCGCAGCGGCGAGGGATAGAACGGCATCAGCCAGATCGTGTTGACGCCCAGGTCCTTCACGTAGTCGAGCTTGGCGGTCACGCCCTGGAAGTCGCCCATGCCGTCGTTGTTCGAATCGAAGAAGGCCTTGACGTTGAGCTGGTAGATGACCGCGTCGCGGTACCACAGGGGGTCGTCGCTGTTGTCGATCTCTACGGTTTCCAGTGCGATGTGCGAAACGGGTGCATTCATGGGCGGGCGACCTCTCAGAGGAAATAATCGAAGTCGCGCTCGTCGCCATGACGCCGACGAACGACGAAGACGTGCGCGGGGCAGCTTTGCGGATCCAGGCGCACGTAGTGCCAGTCGCCCTGCCACTGGAAGCGCTGGCCGCTGAGCAGGTCGTGCATCTGGAACACGCGCGAGGGCGGGTTCACACCCACGCTGCCAGGTTCGAGCCCCAGCCAGCCCCACTGGGCGTTGTGCGGATCGAGATTGACCACGGTCACGATCACGTTGGCCCCGTCGGGCGAAGCCTTGGCATAGGCCAGGAGCTGCGGGTTGTCGATGTGCAGGAAGCGCAGCGTGCGGTCCTGGTGCAGCGCGGGGTTCTCGCGGCGGATGCGGTTCACCCGCGCGATGAAGGGCGCCAGGCTTTCGGGGTTGTCGTGGTTCCAGTGGCGCAGCTGGTATTTCTCGGAATCGAGGTATTCCTCGCTGCCCGGCTCGCGCGGCAGGTGCTCGCGCAGCTCGTAGGCGGGGCCGTAGATGCCGTAGCTGGCCGACAGCGTGGCGGCCAGCACCAGCCGCGCCATGTAGGTCGCGGCATCGCCGTGCTGCAGCTGCTCGTGCAGGATGTCGGGCGTGTTGGGCCACACGTTGGGGCGGAAGTAGTCGATGCCCGGCGCGGTGGACAGCTCGGTGAAGTACTCGACCAGTTCTTCCTTGGTGTTGCGCCAGGTGAAGTAGGTGTAGCTCTGCGAAAAGCCCAGCTTGGCCAGCCGGTGCATCACCTTGGGCCGGGTGAAGGCCTCGGCCAGGAAGATCACGTCGGGGTGCTCGCGCTTGACCTCGCCGATGGCCCACTCCCAGAACGGGAAGGCCTTGGTGTGCGGGTTGTCGACGCGAAAGATGCGCACGCCCTCGCCCACCCAGTGGTCGATCACGCTCTTGAGTTCGGCCCACAGGCCGCGCCAGTCTTCGCTCTCGAAGTTGAAGGGATAGATGTCCTGGTACTTCTTGGGCGGGTTCTCCGCGTACTGCACGGTGCCGTCGGGGCGCCAGCGGAACCATTCGGGGTGCGCCTTCACGTAGGGGTGGTCGGGCGCGCACTGAAAAGCGATGTCCAGCGCGATCTCCAGCCCGTGGTCGGCCGCGCGCGCCAGCAGGCGGCGGAAGTCCTGCGCGGTGCCGAGCGCGGGCAGGATGTCCTTGTGGCCGCCTTCCGCGGCGCCGATGGCCCAGGGGCTGCCCACATCCTCGGGGCCGCTCACCAGCTTGTTGTTGGGGCCCTTGCGCTGCACGCGGCCGATGGGGTGGATCGGCGGAAAGTACAGCACGTCGAAACCCATCTCGGCGATGGCCGGCAGGCGCGCTTCCACGTCCTTGAAAGTGCCGTGCACGCCGGGCTCGGTGCCGGCCGAGCGCGGGAACAGCTCATACCAGGTGCTGAAGCGGGCGCGCTCGCGGTCGGCCACCAGCGGCAGCTCGACCGGGTGACGCACCTGGTGGCGACGGTCGGGGTGGCGGCGCGCGAGTTCGGCCAGTTCCTCGTCGAGCGCCAATGCCTTGAGCGACACCGCATCGGTGCCCGGCGCGGCGGCCGAGGCCTGGAGCTCGGTGGCCCAGCGCTGCAGCGCGATGCGGTCTGCACCCTCGGCGCGCGCGGCGGCGGCAGCCACTTCGGCCGCACCGACTTCCGAAGCGATGCGCACGTCGTCGGGGTCGACGCGGCGCGTCATTTCGCTGCGCCACGACTCGAACGGGTCGACCCAGGCCACGGCGGTGTACACGTAGCGGCCTATCGCGGGCGGCGAGAAGCCGGCCTCCCACACGTCGTTGCCCAGCGGCTTCATCGGCACTTCGCGGAACTCGGCCTGGTCGTGCGCGCGCCAGCACAGCTGCACGCGAAGCACGTCGTGCCCGTCGGTGAAGCAGTGCGCGCGCACGCACACCCGCTCGCCGGCCACGCATTTCACGGCGAAGCGGCCGTTGTCGACGGCGGGCAGCACGGCATCGATCACGGCGCGCACGTCGCCGCCGGGGTTGTCGGTGCCGGTTGCAATGTCGGGAGCCACGCTGGCCGCGTGGCGGGTGGAGAAGATGTTCTTCATGGTGACGGGCGTTGTTCCAGGATCAGGGTCGACAGCGGCGGCAGCGTCAGGGACACCGACTGCATGCGCCCGTGCGAGCGCACCGGCGCGGCTTCCACGCCGCCGAAGTTGCCCCAGCCGGCGCCGCCGAACTCGGTCGCGTCGGTGTTGATCAGTTCGCGCCAGAAGCCGCTGCCCACGCCGCCGGGCACGCCCAGCAGGTAGTTGGTGCGCGGCACGGGCGTCATGTTGCTGACCACCAGCAGCGGCGGGCTGCCGTCGCGCGCCTTGCGCAGAAAGGCGAAAACGCTGCGCTCGGCGTCGTCGGCCGCGATCCATTCGAAGCCGGCGGCCGAGAAGTCGAGCTGGTGCAGCGCGGGCGACTCTCGGTAAACCCGGTTGAGCTGCGCCACCAGCCGCTGCAGGCCGCCATGGCCCTGCTGCTGGGTGACCCACCATTCGAGCTCGCCGTCGTGCGTCCATTCGCGGCGCTGGCCGAACTCGTCGCCCATGAAGAGCAGCTTCTTGCCCGGGTGCGCCCACATGAAGCCGAACAGCGCCCTCAGGTTGGCGAACTGCTGCCAGCTGTCGCCGGGCATCTTGTTGATGAGCGAGCCCTTGCCGTGCACCACCTCGTCATGCGAGTAAGGCAGCACGAAGTTCTCGTTGAAGGCATACACCAGCGAGAAGGTCAGCTTGTGGTGGTGGTACTTGCGATTGACCGGGTCTTCCTTCATGTAGGCCAGCGTGTCGTGCATCCAGCCCATGTTCCATTTCTCGCCGAAGCCCAGGCCGTCCATGTCGGTGGGGCGCGAAACGCGCGGCCAGGCGGTGGACTCCTCCGCCACGGTGAGCGTGTCCGGAAACTCGCGGTAGACGGCGCGGTTCAGCGTCTGCAGGAAATCGATGGCCTCCAGGTTCTCGCGGCCGCCGTGGCGGTTGGGGATCCACTCGCCGTGCTTGCGGGCGTAGTCGAGGTACAGCATGGATGCCACGGCGTCCACGCGCAGTCCGTCCAGGTGGTACAGGTCGAGCCAGAACAGGCCCGACGACACCAGGAAGCTGCGCACCTCGGGACGGCCGTAGTTGAAGATGCTGGAGTTCCACTCCGGGTGGAAGCCCTGGCGCGGGTCGGCATGTTCGAAGAGGTGCGTGCCGTCGAAGAAAGAGAGGCCGTGCTCGTCGGTCGGGAAGTGCGAAGGCACCCAGTCCAGCAGCACGCCGATGCCCTGCTGGTGCAGGTGGTCGACGAGGTACATGAAGTCCTGCGGCGAACCGTAGCGCGCGGTGGGCGCGAAGTAGCCGGTGGTCTGGTAGCCCCAGGAGCCGTAGAACGGATGCTCGGTCACGGGCATCAGCTCGACGTGCGTGAAACCCATCTTCCTGACGTATGCGGCCAGTTCGCGCGCGATCTCGCGGTAGCCGAGGAACTGTCCGTCATGCCGGCGCCAGGAGCCCAGGTGCACCTCGTACACCGACATCGGCGCCTCGAGCGAGTTGTGCATGCCGCGCGTGGCCATCCATTCGTCATCGCCCCATTCGTAGGCGAGTTCGCAGATGCGCGAGCCGGTGGCCGGCGGATGCTCCGCGCTGAAGGCCACGGGGTCGGCCTTGTCGACGGTGTAGCCGCCCTGGCGCGAACGGATGCGGTACTTGTAGGCCTGCCCGGGCACCGCGTTGGGCACGTGGCCGATCCAGATGCCGGTCTGGTCGGGGCTGGGCGCCAGCGGGTCGGCATCGCCCGACCAGTAGTTCCAGTCGCCCACCACCGAGACCGACTCGGCATTGGGCGCCCACACGGCGAAGCGCGCGCCGCCTTCCGGCTGCACGTGGCATCCCAGCAAGTCGTAGAGCCGCGCGTGCGTTCCTTCGTGGAAAAGATAGGCGTCTCGCTCGCCTGGGAGTGAATGGTTCAAAGGCACCGGCATTCCTTGATTGAAGGCCAGCGAGGCAGTGGTTCATGGCCGTCGGGGCGACGGCCACGCGGGGAACGACTGCGGTTCTCGCTTGGCTTGAACGCCAATTTGCTGGGATGCCGGTGGCCGTGGTTACGGCCTGAGCCGCCTCGCCTTGTCGGAGAGTTGCCCGTGTCCCTTCGCGCGCCGCGCCAGCTCAGGCGTGCAGCGCGAAGTCTTCGGTGGTCAGCGTGATCGGCCGGCGCGGCGCGTTGCGGTAGCGCGCGATGGCAGCAGGCTCGATGGCGTGGAAGTGCTTGCGGCAGGCTTCCAGCAAACGCTCGCCGATTTCGCGCGCGCCGAACTTGTCGTGCAGCGTTTCCTCGGAGATCTGCGCGAGCACGCGTGGGCCGCCGGGGCCCTCGGGATAGAAGGCGAAGCGCACGCTCGCCATGTCGAAGCAGTAGATGCCTTCGAAGTTCATCTGTCTTGTCTCCTTGAATTCGGCGCAGATTGAGCGCGCGGCGCAGCCCGAAGAAGAGCGGAATTCCGCGCATGCGCATGCAGGAAACCTCCTACAGCAAGGGCGGCCTTCGCTTGCAGGCGGACGCGGCTTGGGCCGTGGCTTTCGGGCGTGGATGCGGCGAAGATCGGGCTGCGCTCCCGCACCTTCCCTGGAACATCCGCCTCGATGACTGCACAGAAGATTCCGAGCACCCTGCTCCTGCATCGCCGCGCCGCGGCCTTCACCCTGGCCGCCGGCGCGCTGCTGCTGGGCGCCTGCACCGGGCCCACCGAGGCCCAGCGGCAGGCCACCGCCAGCGCCCCGCCGCCCACGGATTGCACCGCCTGGGTCGGCACCGACCGCAACGCCATGATGGGCGGCTACCTGCTGGGGCAAGGCCCCAAGGGAACCGGCGCCAAGGAGTGCGTGCCGGTGCTCATGACGGCCAACCACCCGCCCCCCGACTATGCGGGCGGCGACTACTACGTCAGCGAATTCACCGACGAAAAGCTCAAGGCCCGCTGGCGCGCCTGCAAGGAAGACCCCGCGTGCTTCAAGCGCATCGACGCGCAGATGCAGCGCTGGCTGCCGCCCAACAAGGAACGCGCAACGCGCTCGACCGGCGTGGTCGACCCGTCGGGCAGGATCGATCCGGACGGCAACGTCGACCTGAAGCAGATCCGCCGGCCCGCCTTCTTTGCCAAGGCACCCTACCGAGAAGGCATCGCCGAGGCCGACGCCCGCACCTGGATCGTGGAGTTCACCGCGCCGCGCGACGCCTTCGAGCGCATCGACCTGAAGATGACCGGCGACATCAAGCTGCGCGGCTGGTACATCGAGGGCGCCGGCATCGACGACGGCAAGGGCAAGAAGGTGCGCGCGCTGGCCATCATGGCGCCGGGCGGCGGCGGCCAGCTCACGGCCATCCAGCATCCGGACGAAGCGGCCTACCGCATCGACGAGAAGACCGGCAAGGCCGTTCCGGTCAGCTTTCCCAACGCGACCACAGAAACCATGGGCCAGCGCTGGTGGCGCGAGAACCTGCATGCGCTGAACCAGGCCGGCTTCGACGTGCTGGCCTACGACCGGCGCGGCGAAGGCCTGTCGGGCGGCTTCAGCGACACCAACACGCTGGAACAGGGCGAGGACGTGTTCCGCGCGCTGGCGGCGCTGGAAGGCGGACGCGGCCTGCGGCTGCTCTCGCCCTCGGGCGAACTGTTCGAAGGCGAGACCGCGCGCGGCCGGCTGCTGGCGGGCATGAAGGCCAACGAGATCCCGCTGGTGCTCGGCGGCTATTCGCGCGGCTCGATGTCCACCGCCTGGGCCATGACCAAGAACTACGTGGCCGAATGCACCTTCGACATGCCGCAGCCCAGCTGCACGCCGCCCAAGGGGCTGAAGAACATCCACGGCGCCATCCTGCTGTCGTCGTTTGCCAGCGGCGCGGGCTACGTGGGCGACTCGCCCGACCTGGCCGACCGCAACCTGTTCCTGGGCGGCATGGCGGCGGACCATCACATCGTCTTCTATCCGAACTCGTCCACCCTGGCGGGCATGGACCGGTGGCCGGCCGCGTTCTTCGGCAAGGGCCTGTGGGACCGCGCGGAAACGCTCGAAGGAACAGTGGCCGCCTACAACCGCATTCGCGGCGTGAAGGAGATCGTGCTGGCTCGCGGGCCGCACTCCATCGAGACCTGGCCCGCGTCCGACCGCGACTACCTGCGCGAGCGCATGGTGCTGTTCGCGAAGACGGTGATCGTCGGCGGACGCACCATGCCGGGCGCGCGGCCGTGGAAGGACTTCAAGTCGCTGGTGGCCACCACGCCTGACTCGTGGGAGCCGTCGTCGCGGCCGAAGGGACCGGCGCAGGCCGCCAAGGCGCCCTGAGCGGGCTTCCCACAAAAAAGAACCCGGCAGGAGCCGGGTCCAAGCCTCGTTGCTGTCACGCAGCGAAGCCCTCGCAAAGGGAGGAATACGAGGGACGGCACAACCGTCGACCCCAAAGTTATAGAGGGCGCGCGCGGCGGATTCAAAGGGAATGCCGCCTCCTCGGGACAGACAAGACCTACGGCGCCTGCCGCATGCGCGCACAGCCATGTCGGCCTCGGACGACATGGCTGTGCGCCGTGCGTCCTCAAACGCGCAGCGCGTGGTCCCTTACGGTGCTGCCATGCGCAACAGCCCCAGCAATCGACCCCATCCTTCGAGCCCCGACGCCCTTCCCTCGCACACGCCGCACCGCTGGCAGTTCATCCGCACGGGCGGCGCCGACCAGGTGATCTTTCGCACCGGCGAGGACATCGCCCGCATCGCGGAGCTCGACCAGAAGCTCTGGGTGGCGCTCGCGTGCCCGACGCGCGGCATCGACTTCGACACCCGCACCCTCGACCTGATCGACACCGACCGCGACGGCCGCGTGCGCCCGCCCGAAGTGGTCGCGGCGTGCGAATGGGTCTGCGCGCGCCTGCGCAACCCCGACGTGCTGCTGCAAGGCAGCGACGTGCTGACGCTGGGCGACCTTGACGACCGCAACCCCGCCGGCGCGCGGCTGCTGGAGGAAGCGCGCCGCCTGCTGCAGATCAAGGGCAGGCCCGATGCCGACACGCTCACCCTCGCCGACATCGCCGACCGGGGCGAGCTGCTGGCCGCCATGCGCTTCAACGGCGACGGCGTGGTCACGCCCGACACGGCGCAGGACGAATCCGTGCGCGCCACCATCGCCGAAGTCATCCGGCTGCACGGCAGCGTGCCCGACCGCCACAAGCAGACGCCCGGCGTGGACCGCGCCCGCGTGGAAGCCTTCTTCGCCGAAGTGCAGACAGCGCGCGACTGGCATGCCCAGGCCGACGCCGGCAATGCCGAGTTGATGCCGCTGGGCGAGCCCACGCTGGCGGCGGCCGACGCGGCGCTCAAGGTGCAGGCCAAGCTCGACGATTTCTTCGCGCGCTGCCGCGTGGCCGCTTTCGACGCCCAGGCCGTGACCGCGCTCAACCCTTCCGCCAAGGCCTACGACGCGCTCGCCGCGAACAGCCTCGACCTGCATGCGGAGCCCATCGCCGAACTGCCGCTGGCCCCGGTCACGCCGCGCTGCGTGCTGCCGCTGGGCGGCACCTCGCTCAATCCCGCGTGGGCCGATGCCGTGGCCGCCTTTGCCGAACGCAGCGTGGCGCCGCTGCTCGGCGCGCGCGAAGAACTCGCGGAGGCCGACTGGCTCGCGATTCGCCGCAAGCTCGCGCCGCTGCAGGCCCTGATGGCCAGGCGGCCCGACAACTGGGCCGCCGCGCTCCCGCTCGACAAGCTCGACGCGCTGCTCCGGACGCGCGATGCGCTGCTCGGGCTGATCCGCGACGACGAAGCCGCCGAGGAACACAACGCACTGCTGGTCGACCTGGAAAAACTGATCCGGCTGCAGCGCGACCTGATGGTGCTGCTCGACAACTTCGTGTCGTTCAAGGCCTTCTACCGGCGCGAGGGCGCGATCTTCCAGGCGGGCACGCTGTACCTCGACGGTCGCAGCTGCGAGCTGACGGTGCAGGTGCAGGACACGGCCAGGCACGCGGTGCTCGCGGGCCTGGCCAAGACCTGCCTGGCCTACTGCGACTGCACGCGCCAGGGCGCGAAGATGAGCATTGCCGCCGCCTTCACGGCCGGCGACGTCGACTTCCTTTTCGTGGGTCGCAACGGCGTGTTCTACGACCGCCAGGGCCGCGACTGGGACGCCACCATCACCAAGCTGATCGAGAACCCGACGAGCGTGGCACAGGCCTTCTTCGCGCCGTACAAGAAGTTCGTGCGCGTGATCGAGGAACAGGTGGCCAAGCGCGCCGCCGCGCAGGACGCCGCCGGCCAGGGCAGCCTGACCAGCTTCGCGACAAAGCTCACCACCGCCGACCAGGCCGCGAACGCAGCCAAGGCAGCGGCCACGGCGCCCCGCCCCACAGGCCGCGTCGACGTGGGCACGGTGGCCGCCATCGGCGTGGCGCTGGGGAGCATCAGCGCGGTGCTGGTGGCCATCTTCGGCAAATTCATCGACCTCGGGCAATGGATACCGGTGGCCCTGCTGGGCATCGTGCTCGCCATCTCGGGGCCGAGCATGCTGATCGCGTGGCTCAAGCTGCGCCAGCGCAGCCTGGGGCCGATCCTGGACGCGAGCGGCTGGGCCATCAACGGGCGCATGAAGGTGAATGTGCGGCTGGGCGGCATGCTCTCGCAGACCGCGCGGGTGCCGCCGGGCGCACGGCGCATCGTGCGCGACCCGTACCGCGACCGCCACGGCGCGACGGGCGTGGCCGCGCTGGCGGTGCTGGTGCTCGCGGTGACGCTGCTGGCCTGGCGCATGAACTGGCTGGACGACCGCCTGCCGGCCGCGCTGCAGCATTCGCCGACCGCGCAGGCCGCGGTGCCCCCAGGGGCCGCCTGAGCCTGCCCGAGCCCCGGCCCGGGCGCTTGAAAAGCTCTTTCGCGCCGCCATTTCTGCTGGATTCCCGGAGATGCCGGCGACTGAAAGAGGTGCTCACATGGGCGCGCGCGAAGACGAATTCCTGCTCGATTCCTACTCCAACACCGTCACCCGCGTGGCACATACCGCCAGCGCGGCGGTCGCGCACATCAAGGTGCGCAAGCAGCCGCAGCGCGGCAACGCGGGCGGCCAGGGCAGCGGCTCGGGCTTTCTCTTCACGCCGGACGGCTTCACCATCACCAACGCCCACGTGGTCGAAGGCGCGAGCGAACTGCGCGCGGCCTTCGCTGACGGCACCGAGAGCGTGGCGCGCCTGGTCGGCATCGACGCTTCCACCGACGTGGCGGTGCTGCGCATCGAGTCGCACCCCAGCGCCTTCCTGCCGCTGGGCAGCTCGGCGGCGCTGCAGCCCGGCCAGCTGGCGGTGGCGGTCGGCAACCCGCTGGGTTTCGACTTCACCGTGACCGCAGGCATCGTGAGCGCGCTGGGCCGCAGCCTGCCCTCGCGCGGCGGCCGGATGATCGAGGACGTGATCCAGACCGACGTGGCGCTGAACCCCGGCAATTCGGGCGGCCCGCTGCTCGACAGCGCCGCGCAGGTCATCGGCGTGAACACCGCGGTGATTCCGTCGGCCCAGGGCCTGAGCTTCGCGGTGGCCATCGACACCGCGCGCTGGGTGGCCGGCGAGCTGATGCGCCACGGCGCGGTGCGGCGCGGAAAGCTGGGCGTGCAGTGCGCCGCGATGGCCCTGCCCCGGCGCTGGGTGCGCGAGAACGAATGGCCCGTCGCCACCGGCGTGCGTGTGGTCGAGGTGGTGGCAGGCTCGGCGGCGGCACGCGACGGATTGCGCAGCGGCGACATCCTGATCGGCTGCGACGGCACGCCGCTGGCGCAGCTGTCGGACCTGCTGAAGCGGCTGGCCGGCGAAGGCTACGGGCGGCCGCTGCTGCTGAAGCTGCTGCGGCCCGTGGCGGGCACCCTGACGACGCTTTACCTGACGGTGACGCCCGGCGGTTGATGCCTGCCGGAAAATCGGCGAGACGGCGAAAGCCCGGCCCGACCGACAATCGGCACCTAGCCAGGAGAAAAACTTGACCACTGTCACCATCACCCCCAACGTCCACGCCCGCAACGACGGCCCCTTCGTCCTGTTCGGCGGCGTCAACGTCCTCGAGTCCAGAGACCTGGCCCTGCGCAGCGCAGAAGAGTACGTGCGCGTTACCGGCAAGCTGGGCATTCCCTATGTCTTCAAGGGCAGCTTCGACAAGGCCAACCGCTCGTCGATCCACTCCTACCGCGGCCCGGGCCTCGACGAGGGGCTGAAGATCCTCCAGGCGGTGAAGGACGCGTTCGGCGTACCGGTGATCACCGACGTGCACGAGGTCGCGCAGGCCGCGCCGGTGGCCGAGGTGGTCGACGTGCTGCAGCTGCCCGCGTTCCTCGCGCGCCAGACCGACCTGGTGGTGGCGCTGGCCAAGACCGGCCGGGCCATCAACATCAAGAAGCCGCAGTTCCTGAGCCCGCCGCAGATGCTCAACATCGTCGAGAAGTTCAAGGAAGCCGGCAACGACAGGCTCATCCTGTGCGACCGCGGCACCTGCTTCGGCTACGACAACCTGGTGGTGGACATGCTGGGCTTCGGCGTCATGAAGAAGGTCACGCAGAACCTGCCCATCATCTTCGACGTGACCCATGCGCTGCAGCAGCGCGAAGCCGGCGCCGCGGCCTCGGGCGGCCGCCGCGAGCAGGTGGCCGACCTGGCGCGCGCCGGCATGGCGGTGGGGCTGGCGGGGCTCTTCCTGGAAGCGCATCCGGACCCGGCGCAAGCCAAGTGCGACGGCCCCAGCGCCTTGCCGCTCGACAAGCTGGAGCCGTTCCTGACGCAGATCAAGGCGCTGGACGACCTGGTCAAGTCGTTCGCGCCGCTGGATATCTGAGGACGCGGCCGCTCAGGCGATCATCGATTCGAGGTCGGCGGCCAGCACGCGCGGTGCCGGCATGCCCTGGACGATGTCCTCGGTGATGCCCACGGCCATCGCCGACTGGGCCGGCCAGAAGGCGCCGAAGTTGCCCAGGTCCATGCCCTGGCGCTCCAGCGCCACGCGCCACACGGCCATGTGAAGAATGCCGCCGAGCGCATCGGGCCGCTCCGCCTTCGCCTGGGTCACGAAGCTGGAGAGCGCACCGACCAGCTCGGGCGCGAACTCCCAGCGCCGCGCCAGCGAGGCGCTCACGTCGCCGTAGTGGTAGCCGAATTCGACGAGTTCGAGCTGGGCGCGCCCCAGTGCATCGAAAGGGTGGACGGTGTTCAGTTCGGCCATGCGCCCGGGCATGGCCTGCGCCATGATGAGGTGGCCGATGGCATGCATGCTGCCCGCGGTGAACGCCAGGTTGGGATCGACGCGGCGGGTCTTTGAAGCGAGATACCGGGAGACCGACGCCACGCGCAGGCTGTGGGCCCAGAACTCCGGCAGATTGACGCCTTCCACCTTCCTGAAGGAGCCCGACAGGCCCGAGCTCACCACCAACGACCGGATGGCCGAGAGCCCGAGCATCAGGATCGCGCCCTGGATGGACGAAATCTTGCGCGGCAGCCCGAAGAACGGCGAATTGACCATCTGCAGCACCCTGGCCGCAAGCACCTGGTCGAGCTCGATGCGATGCGCGATGGCCGCGAAGGGCACGTCGTCGTCGCGCAGCATCTCGATGAGGTCGGACACCACCCTGGGGACGGTAGGAAGCGACTCGTCATTGGCGAACAGTTCGTCGAGTGTCATGGCGCTTGGGCGGTGTTGCCTCGTTGTATGTATGCAAAAGATTTTGCTCCAGTACCCCGGCCGGTCAACGCCGATTCGGTGCGAATCTGTAATTTCTACGGATTCCGGTAGGCCGCCCGGCCAAGCGACGCCATCACACGTTGCTGGTCGCGCGCACCTCCTCGATGGTGGTATGCCCCGCAAGCACTTTCTCGATGCCGTCCTGGCGCAGCGTGCGCATGCCCTCCTGCAGTGCCGCCTGCTGGAGTTCTTCGGCGCGCGCGCCGGTCTGCACCAGCCGGCGCAGCGTCTTGGACATCACCATCAGCTCGTGGATGCCCACGCGCCCCTTGAAGCCCGTACCCGAGCAATGCTTGCAGCCGACGCTGACGTAGGCGTGCAGCTGGCCCTCGCGCCCGTAGCGGCGCAGCCAGACGTCGCGCACCGCGTCGCGCTGCCGGCCGGCGTCGTCCTCGCGGGTGCCGAAGGAATGCAGGTAGTCGTCCAGCAGTTCCTCGACCGTCTCGGGGCTTGCCGGGCTGCTGCTGGTGCAGCGGCTGCACAGGCGCCGCACCAGCCGCTGTGCCAGCACGGCCAGCAGCGAGTCCGCGAAATTGAACGGGTCCATGCCCATGTCGAGCAGGCGCGTCACGGTCTCGGGCGCGCTGTTGGTGTGCAGGGTCGACAGCACAAGGTGGCCTGTCAGGGAGGCCTCGATCGCGGTCCTGGCGGTTTCCCCGTCTCGGATTTCGCCGACCATGATGACGTCCGGGTCCGCGCGCACGAACGCGCGCAGCGCCTTGGCAAAGGTCCAGTCGATGCGGGGATTGATCTGCACCTGCCGCAGGCCGGGCTGGGTGATTTCGACCGGGTCTTCCGCGGTCCAGATCTTTCGCTCGGGCGTGTTGATGTGCATCAGCGCCGAATGCAGCGTGGTGGTCTTGCCCGAGCCCGTGGGGCCGACGCACAGCACCATGCCGTAGGGCCGCTCGACGGCCTTGGTCAGCTGCGCGAGGTTGTTCGGCGACAGGCCCAGTTCGCTCAGGGGAATCGGATTGGACGACGCCAGGATGCGCATCACCACGTCTTCCAGGCCGTTGTTGGTCGGGATGGTCGCCACGCGCAGCTCGATGCGGTGCTGCGGTGAATACTTGGCGAAGTTGATCTTTCCGTCCTGCGGGTTGCGCTTCTCGCTGATGTCGAGGTCGCACATGATCTTCACGCGCGCGACGATCGCGTTGCGGTAGCTCGGCGGCAGCTCCAGGTGGGTGTAGAGCTGGCCGTCGCGGCGAAACCGGATGCGGGTCTTTTCCTGGCCGGGGTAGCTTTCGATGTGGATGTCGGAGGCGCCTTCGCGGTGCGCCTCCTGGATCATGCTGTTGATCATGCGCACCAGCGAGTTGTCGGACTGCTCGCTGGAAGCCTCGGGCGCGGGCGCAGACGCGGCGGGGCCTTCCTTCTCGAGGGTCTGAAGCAGCTCGCTGGTGCCGGCCAGGTCGAACTCCAGCGGACGCCCCGGGTCCGTGCTGGTGGCGAAGGGGTTGGCGGAGGTGTCGCCGATCTTTTCGTAGGCGGCGTTCAGCACGCCGTCGAGGTCCAGGCACTGTCCCACCACCGGGGTCACCTTCATCTGCGCGATGAACTCGATCTCGTCGAGCGCCGAGTGCCGGCTGCTCGGGTCGTCGATCGCGACCACCAACCGGCCGTCGTGCAGCATGAGCGGCATGACCTGCAGGCGCCGCGCCACGCCGTGGCCGACCTTGCGCAGCGCTTCGGCCGTCGCCGGAAAGTGGTGCAGGTTCACCAGCGGATAACCCATCTTGCGCACCAGCGCGATCTGAAGCTGGGCACGGCTCACTACACCCATGCGCACCAGCATCTCGCCCAGCGGCACCTGAGGTTCGCGCCGCTGTCGGGACAGGCCGGCGCGCAGTTGCTCATCGCTGACCATGCCCAGCGAGACCAAGGCCTCGCCGATTCGCGCGACGGGCGCGTGGCTCTGTAATTCGAGCGCGCGCAGCAGTTGCGCCGGCGAGATGACTTCGGCGGATGACATGGGTACCTCCTGGCTGTTTTAAATTGCATCACATCGTAAAACGCAACGCGGGTACCGGCCAGCAGTTCAATTTTTCAGCACACAAGTTAACACTTTAGAAGAACAGCGAAACTCGGACCTCGCACCCTCTCTCGGAGCACATCACTTGCCATCCAAAGTCTCCCGCATCGCGCTCTCGGCTTCTGCCGCGGCCATCGGCAGCATCGCGGCGTACTGGACCCTGCTGGCAACGCGCCAGGGCCAGATCCTCTTCAATGCCCGCAAGCTGCCGGTCGTCCATCTCTCGGACGACTTCTCCACCTACTCGCACACGGTGCCCGGCGGCATGGTCCGCGGCTACGTGTACCACCCGCAGGGCGAAGCCGCGCTGCAGGACCTGTTCGTTTATTTCGCCGGCCGGGGCGAAGACGTGCGCGCCACCGCGCAGATGCTGCACTGGCTGCCGGAAGGCTTCGGCTTCGCGGCGCTCAACTACCGCGGCGTGGCCGACTCGCAAGGGCATCCGTCGGAAATCGCGTCGGTGGAAGACGCGAGCCAGTTCGCCAGGCACCTGCGCCGCGCCTACCCGCAGGCCCGCCTGCACGTGGTCGGCCGCAGCCTGGGCACCGGCGTGGCCATCCAGCTCGTGGCGCGGCAGGACTTCGCGAGCCTGCAGCTGGTCACGCCCTACGACTCCATGCTGGAAGTCGCCAAGCGCCGCTTTCCGCTGGTGCCGCTGTCGCTGCTGCTGCGCCACCAGTTCAATTCGCTCGAGCATTGCAAGGAAGTGGCGGCCAAGACCCAGGTGCTGCTGGCCGCGAAAGACGACGTGGTGCTGCCCGAGCGCTCGCAGAAGCTCATTGCGGCCTGGCCCACGCCGATCAGCGTGCAGACGGTGCCCGACTCCGACCATCACAACATCATGGGCCTGGAGGCGACCTGGCTCTACCTGATCGATTTCGCCCTCACGGCCATCCTCCCGAGCTCGGAAGCCGCCTGAATCGCATTGCCGGGCGCATCGTTTACCTAAAGTTTGCAATTGGACTGCCGATAACCGGAAGTGGAGCGCGGCGACCGCCGCCCTTCTGCCCTTTCAAGGCTGCCCGCCACGACCAACGGGGCGGCCTTGCCATTTCCCGAGTATTGGAGTCCGACCATGTTCCTGAGCAACATCTCAATAGGCAAACGCCTGGCCATCGTGCTGGGCCTCATCCTGGCGCTCTTCCTCGCCACCAGCGTGGCCGCGATATTCAAGCTTCGCCAGTTGAGCGTCGAGATCGACACGATGATCGAGGACAACGTCAGGACCGAACGCGCGGGGGCCGACTGGCTGCGCCACACCACGGCGGGCGTCCAGCGCGCGGCCGCCATCGCCAAGAGCAGCGACTCCAGCCTGATCGACTACTTCGCCCCGGCCACGGCCGCCTCGATCAAGGACACCAACGAGCTGCAGAAGTTCGTCGGGAGCAAGCTGGTCAAGCCCGAGGAGAAGCAATTGCTCGACAAGGTCGCCGCCCTGCGCAAAAGCTACCTCGCATCACGCGAGGCGGTGAGCAAGGCAAAGATCAGCGGCGACCTCGAAGGCGCCAACCGCCTTTTCGACTCGCAGTTCCAGCCCACGTCGGTCAGCTACATCGAAGGCGTGCAACAGGTCGTGAACCAGCAGCGCGAGCAGCTCGACGCCGCCGCGGCGCGCGCCAACGACCTGCGCGCGCAGACCAGCACGCTGCTCATCGTGTGTTCCACGGTGAGCCTGGTGCTGGGTGCGCTGCTGGCCTGGTTCCTGGCTCGCAGCATCACCCGCCCGCTGCACAACGCAGAGACCATCGCCCAATCGATCGCCGCCATGGACCTCACCGGCAAGCCCCAGCAGAGCTACGCCAACGACGAAACCGGCCACCTGCTGCGCGCCCTCGACCTGATGCGCGACGCCCTGCAGGGCTCGCTGACCCAGGTGCATGGCGTGGTGATGAACGTGTCGACCGCCAGCACGCAGATCGCCAGCGGCAACCAGGACCTGTCTTCGCGCACCGAGCAACAGGCCAGCTCGCTGGAAGAAACCGCAGCGTCGATCGAGGAGCTCACCTCGACCGTGAAGCAGAACGCCGACAACGCCCGCCAGGCCAACCAGCTGGCCACCTCGGCATCGGAAGTCGCCATGCGGGGCGGCAGCGTCGTGTTCCAGGTGGTGGAGACCATGGGCTCGATCAATGCGTCGTCGAAGAAGATCGTCGACATCATCAGCGTGATCGACGGCATCGCGTTCCAGACCAACATCCTGGCGCTGAACGCGGCGGTCGAAGCAGCCCGCGCGGGCGACCAGGGACGCGGCTTCGCGGTGGTGGCTTCGGAGGTCCGCAACCTCGCGCAACGCTCGGCGGCGGCGGCCAAGGAAATCAAGACGCTCATCGGAAACTCCGTCGAGAAGGTCGAGGAAGGCAGCCGCCAGGTGGCCGACGCCGGCCGCACCATGGACGAGATCGTCGGCAGCGTGAAGCGAGTGACGGACATCATGGGCGAGATCAGCGCCGCGAGCCAGGAACAAACCTCGGGCATCGAACAGATCAACCAGGCCATCACGCAGATGGACCAGGTCACGCAGCAGAACGCCGCGCTGGTCGAGCAAGCCTCGGCGGCGGCGCAATCGCTGCAGGAGCAGGCGGGAAGCCTCGCGCAGATCGTCGGCCGGTTCAGGCTGGAAGGCGGTCAAGGCGCGCCCGCGCCGGACAAGGGCCTTCGCGCCATTGCCGGCGAGCAGAAGAAGGCATCGCGTGGGCTGGCGATGCCGGAGCTGGGGTTCCAGTAAGGCCCTGCCCAGGAGTTCAGGAAGACCGAGCCGCGCCCCGGGCCAGCCCCGTCAGAATGGCGGGATGCAGATACGCCAGATCTCCGAATCCGAACTCCCGGCGTTGATGGCGCTCTACCGCCATCTTCACGAAGCCGACGACCCGATTCCCGACGAAGCGCATTTGGCGGCCGTCTGGCGAGAACTGCTCGGCAACCCACGCTGCCGCTACTTCGGCGGCTACGTCGGCGATCAACTGGTGTGCAGCTGCACCATCACCGTGATCCCGAATCTCACGCGGGGCTGCAGGCCTTATGGCCTCATCGAGAACGTGGTGACGCATGCCGACCACCGGAAGAATGGCCATGCGAAGGCTGTGCTGCACGAGGCGCTCGCCTTCGCGTGGGCGCAGCGCTGCTACAAGGTCATGCTCATGACCGGCCGCAAGGACGAGGCAACGCTCAGGTTCTATGAGGGCGCGGGCTTCGACCGCCACGGCAAGCAGGCCTTCGTGGCCAAGCCGCACGCCGAGTAGCTGGGCTCAGCGAAAGTCCGCGGACCCCGCCACCACCTTGCCGATTTCCTCCATCAGGGCACGCGCGCCCGGTGACGGAAATGCGCCCAGGCGCTGCGTCAGCCCGATCTCGCGGCGCGTCTCCTCGAGTGGAAAATCCAGCACCACCAGGCTCCCGTCGCGGATCTCGTAGCGAAGCTGGTGCGGCGAGATCGCGGTCAGCATGTCGCTCTCCAGCAGCAGCCCGCGCAGCACCGCGAGGTCGCCCGTCTCTACCGCCGGCAACGGCGGCGCCTGCCGCGCATTCGAGAAGAAGCGCTCAAGCAACTCGCGCGACGGCGAGCCCTGCCGCGAGAGCGTCCATCGCGCCTCGCGCAACATCCTGAAATCGATGCGCTTTTCGCGGGCCAGCGGATGGCCGGCGCGGGCGATCACGGAGATGCGGTCTTCGAACAGCGGCTGCTGCTGCAGGTCTTTCACCTCGCCGGAGTTGTGGCGCAGCGCGCCGAGGATGAAGTCGACGTCACCGCTGCGCAGCGACGCCGCCAGCGCGTCGTAGGGGCTCTCGACCGTTGAAACATGCAGCTGCGGGTGCCGCGCCAGCAGGGAAGCGATCGACAGCGGCAGGATCTGCGTGCGCCCGAGCGGCAGCGCCCCCACGGTCACGCTGCCCTGCAGGCTGCCTTCGCTGGCCGCGATGTCCGGCCCGATGTGCCGCAGCTCCGACAGCACGCGCTTGAAATAGAAGGCGACGATTTCGCCGGCCGGCGTCGGCGACAGCCCCCTGGCCGTTCGCGTGAAGAGCGCCACGCCCAGTCCGCTCTCCAGGTCCTTGAGCGCGCTGCTGATGGCCGGCTGCGTGATGCCGAACTCGCGCGCCACGGCGGGCATGTTGCGCTTCTGCGCAAGGCTGGCGACCACGGCGAGGCGGCGGCCGTTCAGGATCGATGTGAAGAGCGAATGGACGTCCGCGCCGCCGTCCATTCCGCCGCGCGCCACAAGCTGCGTGCGCGCCTCCTCGAACTCACGCTCGATGCGCAGCGCGCGCACCTGCACCAGTTCTCCGTAGGCGTTGAGCGCCATGCCCCGCGCGCGCCGGTCGAACAGCGGCCGGCCGAGCGCGGCTTCCAGGTCCAGCACCGATCGCGTCACCGCGGACGCCACCCGGTACAGCGCTTCCGCGGCGGCCGCCACGCTCCCCGCCGCGGCCACGGCGGAGAACGCACGCAGGTGCCGCAGGTTGATGCCGAGCGCCACGCTGTCGGCATGCCCGATAACTTTGTGATGTGCGGCTGGTGTGTCCACGGACTGCCTCTTTCGCTTGGATCATGCCTTTTTTACTCCGAGGGTTAACCCTTTTCGATAAAAAAGAATGATGGCAGCGCAACGCTTACTCACGCCACGCGACGCCGCGTCCGCGCAGACTTCTCTCATGCCTGAAGCCACCACTGCACACCGCCCGGAGCGCTGCGAATGATCATCGACTGTCACGGCCACTACACGACCGCCCCCAAGGCCCTGGAGACATGGCGCAACCGGCAGATCGCCGGCATCACGGCGCCATCGGAGAGGCCCAAGGTGTCCGAGCTGAAGATCAGCGACGATGAACTGCGCGAGTCCATCGAGAGCAACCAGCTGCGCCTCATGAAGGAGCGCGGCAGCGACCTCACGATCTTCAGCCCGCGCGCGAGCTTCATGGCGCACCACATCGGCGACATCGAGGTCTCATCGACCTGGGCCGCCGTCTGCAACGAGCTGTGCTTCCGCGTGAGCGAGTTGTTCCCCGACCATTTCATCGGCGCGGCCATGCTGCCGCAATCGCCGGGCGTCGATCCGGCCAGCTGCATCCCCGAGCTGGAGCGCTGCTTGAACGAATACGGCTTCGTGGGCATCAACCTCAACCCCGATCCGTCGGGCGGCCACTGGACCAGCCCGCCGCTGTCCGACCGGCACTGGTATCCGATCTACGAAAAAATGGTGGAGCTCGACATTCCCGCGATGGTGCATGTCAGCACCAGCTGCAACGCCTGCTTCCACACCACCGGCGCGCACTACCTGAACGCCGACACCACGGCCTTCATGCAGTGCCTTGCATCGGACCTGTTCAAGGACTTCCCGGCGCTGCGCTTCGTCATTCCGCACGGCGGCGGCGCGGTGCCCTACCACTGGGGCCGTTTTCGCGGGCTGGCACAGGAGATGAAGAAGCCGCTGCTGAAGGACCACCTGCTCAACAACATCTTCTTCGATACCTGCGTGTACCACCAGCCGGGCATCGACCTGCTCACGCGCGTGATCCCGGTCGACAACGTGCTCTTCGCGAGCGAAATGATCGGCGCGGTGCGCGGCATCGACCCCGAGACCGGCTTCAACTACGACGACACGCGCCGCTACATCGACGCCACGCCCATGCTCGACGACAAGGCCCGCCGCCAGATCTACGAAGGCAACGCGCGCCGCGTGTATCCGCGCCTGGACCGCGCCCTCTCGCAAAAAGGACTCTGAACATGACGACCGCTCCCGTACTGCAGGAACTCGGCGTGGTGCATCGCCGTGTGGCGCGCGCCGATGCGGCCGCCGTCGAGAAGCTGTCGCGCTTCAGCGTGTCCACCGTGCACGAGGCGCTGGGCCGGCTGGGCCTGATGGCGCCGCGCATCCGCCCCATCCACCCCGAGGCGCGCCTGTGCGGCACCGCCGTCACCGTGCTGCTGCAACCCGGCGACAACTGGATGCTGCATGTCGCGGCCGAGCAGGTGCAGCCCGGCGACGTGGTGGTGGCCGCCTGCACCAGCGACTGCACCGACGGCTTCTTCGGCGACCTGCTGGCCACGTCGCTCAAGGCACGCGGCTGCAAGGGCCTGGTGATCGACGGCGGCGTGCGCGACGTGCACGACCTCATCGCCATGGACTTCCCCGTGTTCAGCCGCGCCATCCACTCGAAAGGCACGATCAAGGCCACGCTGGGTTCGGTCAACGTGCCTGTGGTCTGCGCCGGCGCGCTGGTGCAGCCCGGCGACGTGGTGGTGGCCGACATCGACGGCGTGGTGGTGGTGCCGGCGCCGCTTGCAGCGCGCGTGGCAGACGCCGCGCAGGCCCGCGAGGCCAATGAAGCCGGCAAGCGCGCGCGCTTCGCGGCGGGCGAACTGGGGCTGGACATGTACGCCATGCGCGAGCCGCTCGCCAAGGCCGGCCTGCGCTACATCGACTGAGCGAAGGAACAACCCATGGCTCGCATCATCGGCGCCGTCGCCTGCTCGCACACGCCCACCATCGGCTTCGCGTTCGACAAGAACAAGCAGCAGGACCCGGTCTGGGCGCCCATCTTCGAGGCCTTCGCGCCGGTGCAGCAATGGCTGGCCGACAAGAAGCCCGACGTGCTGTTCTTCATCTACAACGACCACGTCAGCTCCTTCTTCTTCGACCACTACTCGGCCTTTTCCCTCGGCGTGGGCGAACTGCACGAGGTGGCCGACGAAGGCGGCGGCGCGCGCGACCTTCCTGCTCTGGCAGGCCATCCGGCGCTGGCGCGGCACATCGGACGCTCGCTGGTGGCGGACGAGTTCGACATGTCCTTCTTCCAGGACCGGGCGCTGGACCACGGCGTGTTCTCGCCGATGTCGCTGCTGTGCCCGCACGAGCCGGCATGGCCGATTCCGGTGGTGCCGCTTCAGGTGGGCGTGCTGCAGTCGCCGGTGCCGTCGGCGCGCCGCTGCTACAGGCTCGGCCAGGCGCTGCGCCGCGCGATCGAAAGCTACCCGGACGACATCGAAGTGGCGATCGTCGCTACCGGCGGCCTGTCGCACCAGGTACACGGCGAACGCGCGGGCTTCAACAACACCGCATGGGACGCGCAGTTTCTGGACCTGATCGAGAACGACCCGGTACGGCTGACCGAGATGACGCAGGCCGAACTGGCCACGCTCGGCGGCATGGAAGGCGCCGAAGTCATCATGTGGCTGGTGATGCGCGGCGCGCTGTCGTCCAACGTGCGCAAGACCCACCAGAGCTACTACCTGCCCTCGATGACAGGCATTGCCACGGCCATCTACGAGAACCTGGCGAGCCCGCCGGTTGCCGGCGAGGTCGAGCGGCATCGCCGCCACATCGACGAGGAACTCGCGGGCGTGGAAGCGCTGCGCGGCACCTATCCGTTCACGCTGGAGACCAGCGTGCGCGCCTACCGCCTCAACAAGTTCCTGCACGGCATGACGCGCCCGGCGCATCGCGCCGCCTTCCTGGCCGACGAGGAAGCCGCCTTCGAGGCCGCGGCGCTGACCGCGGAGGAACGCGACATGGTGCGCCACCGCGACTGGCGCAGCCTGATCCAGTACGGCGTGATCTTCTTCATGCTGGAGAAGCTGGGCGCGGTGGTGGGCGTGTCGAACCTGCACATCTATGCCGCCATGCGCGGCCAGTCGCTCGAAGATTTCCAGCAGACCCGCAACGCGCCCGGCGCGCTTTATTCGGTGGCCGGCAAGGACGCGCCCCCGCAAGCCTGGAACAACGACGACGCAGCGCACCGCCCGGGGCGCTGAGCCCCGCCCGATTTCGAATCCGGAGACAACAAGCAATGAAATTACTTTCCCGACGCCTCTTCCTCGGCGTGGCCGCGCTGGCCATGTCCAGCCACTTCGGCACTGCCGGCGCGGCCGACGCGTTCCCGTCCAAGCCAGTCAAGGTGCTCGTGGGCTACAGCGCCGGCGGCGCGGTCGATGCCATCGCGCGTTCGGTGGGCCTGAAGATGTCGGCCATCCTCGGGCAGCCGGTGATCGTCGAGAACAAGCCCGGCGCGGGCACCAACATCGCGATCAAGTCGGTCATCACCAGCCCGCCCGACGGCTACACGCTGCTGCTGGCCGCCAATGCGCTGGCGGTGAACCCGTCGCTGTTCCAGCCCGCGCCCTACGACCTGGAGCGCGAACTGACACCGGTGGCATCGGTCGGCCGCGTGCCTGTGGTTTTCACCGTGCGAGAAGAGTCGGCCATCAAGACGCTGCCCGAGCTGGTCGCGGCGGCAAAAGCGAAGCCTGGCGGCCTGACCGTCGCCACGCCGGGCAACGGATCGACGCCGCACCTGGCCATGGAGCTGTTCCAGCACACTGCCGGCCTGCAACTGCGGCACGTGCCCTACAAGGGCGGCGCACAGGCGCTCACCGACGTGCTCGGCGGCCATGTCGACGTGGTCGCGGTGAATGCGCTCGAGGCGCTGCCGCTCGCCAAGTCGGGCAAGTTGCGCGTGCTCGCGGTGATGAGCGCCGAGCGCTCCGCCGTACTGCCGGGCGTACCGACGGTGGCCGAGTCGGGCTACCCGGGTTTCGAGGCCAGCGTCTGGTATGGCTTCGTCGGTCCGGCCGGCATGCCCAGGGCCGTGGTCGACAAGCTACACGACGCCGTGCAGAAGGCCATCGACTCGCCAGAGGTGCGGGCGCAACTCGCGGCGGCCGGCGGCATTCCGCTGCCGGGGCCGACCGAGCAGTTCACCAAGCTGCTGAAAACCGACGTGGCGCGCTACGGCAAGCTGATCCGCGAAGCCGGCATCAAGCCCGATTGACGAACGCCATGTCCACCAGCATCACCCGTCGCCAGGCCTGCCTTGCGGCAGCAGCGGCCGCTCTTCTGCCGGCAAGCCGTGCCGCCTGACCTTCCGGTAGATGCACATGAGCAGGACAATCCGGGTAATCGGCTCGATGGCCACGCGTGGCCTGATGCTGGAACTGACGGCGGCGTACACGCGCTCGAGCGGCGTGGCGGTTACCTTCGAGTCGGTCGGCGGCGTCGAGGCCGCGCGTCGCGTGTCATCGGGCGAGTCATTCGATCTGGTGGTGCTGGCATCGGATGCGATCGACAAGCTTGCGGCCGACGGCAAGGTGGATGCGTCGCGCAAGGTCGATGTGGTCCGCTGCGGCGTTGCCGTGGCGGTGCATGCGAATGCGGCGCGGCCCGACATCTCCAGCGAAGACGCGGTGCGGCGGGCGGTGCTGGAGGCCGAACGCATCGCCTGCTCGACCGGGCCGAGCGGCGTGGCGCTGATGGCGCTGTTCGAACGCTGGGGCATTGCCGACACTGTCAGGGAACGATTGGTGCAGGCACCGGCCGGCGTGCCGGTGGGATCGCTCATCGCGCGAGGAGAGGCCGCGCTGGGGTTCCAGCAGCTGAGCGAGTTGATGGGGGTCGAGGGCATCGCATTGCTGGGGCCGCTGCCGGCGGAGATTCAGATCACGACGACTTTCTGTGCCGCGCCCGGCACGGGTACGTCGCAACACGACGCTGTGACTGACCTGCTCGCCTACATGCGCTCAAGAGAAAGCGAAGCGGCAAAGCGCCGCTTCGGCATGGAGCCTGCCGATACTTGAGCGATGGCTTTTGCTCTTTCCCCTCCCGGGTGAAGGCTGGGATGGGGCAGTGCCCAAGGAGCGTTGTGAATGGGATGAGGCCGTCATGCCCCCACCCCGGCCCTCCCCCGGGAGGGGAGGGAGAAATACCCGAAAACTAGACCCGCACCACCCGCCCCGGGTTGAGCGTGTTCTTCGGATCGAGCCCGCGCTTGATCGCCCGCATCATCTCCAGCGCCACCGGCGACTTGTGCTTCTCCAGCTTGTCGACCTTCAGCGAGCCCACGCCGTGCTCGGCCGAGAACGAGCCGCCGAACTTCTCCACCGCGTCGTACACCAGCGTGTTGATGCGCTCTTCCTCGTTCTTCAGGAACGCCTTGGTGTCGATGTTCTCCGGCGCCTGCACGTTGTAGTGCAGGTTGCCGTCGCCCAGGTGTCCGAAGTTCACGAGGCGCACGCCCTCGATCTCCCGCTTGAGCAAGGCGTCGGTCTCTTCCACGAACGCCGGAATGCGCGACACCGGGATCGAGATGTCGTGCTTGATGTTGAGCCCTTCCTCGGCCTGCGCCAGCGGAATGCTCTCGCGGATGTGCCACAGCTGGTGCGCCTGCGCGAGGTTCTCGGCCACCACCGCGTCGGTGACGCAGCCGTCTTCGAACGCGGTTTCCAGCAGGGCCTCGAAGCGGGCGCGGGCGTGGTCCTCGGATTCGCTGTCGGAGTTCTCCAGCAGCACGCAGTACGGCACCGCCTCTTCGTTGATGAAGGGCACGCGCAGTTGCGGCATGTGCTTGTCGACCAGGCTCAGCGCGAACTTGCCCATCACCTCGAAGCCGGTGAGGCCCGGGCCCAGGTGCTTGTGCGCCAGGCCCAGCAGCGTGACCGCATGGTCGAGCGAAGGCACCGCCGCCCAGGCCGTGAGCTGGGCCGCCGGCAGCGGATACAGCTTCATGGTGGCGGCGGTGATGATGCCCAGCGTGCCCTCGCTGCCCACGAACAGGTCGCGCAGGTCGTAGCCGGTGTTGTCCTTGCGCAGGCCGCTGGTGCCTTCCCAGATCTCGCCTTGTGGCGTGACCACTTCCAGCCCCAGGCACAGCTCGCGGGTGTTGCCGTAGCGGACCACCTGGGTGCCGCCGGCATTGGTGGCCAGGTTGCCGCCGATCGTGCAGCTGCCTTCTGCGGCCAGGCTCAGCGGGAACAGGAAGCCGGCCTTCTCGGCCGTTTCCTGCAGTGTTTGAAGAATGCAGCCGGCCTCCACCGTCATGGTGAGGTTGGCGGCGTCGATGGTGCGGATGGCGTTCAGGCGCTGCAGGCTCAGCACCACCTGGGTGCCGCTGTCGTCGGGGATGGAGCCGACCGCCAGGCCGGTGTTGCCGCCCTGCGGCACGATGGCCGTGCCGGCGGCGGAACAGGCCTTGACCACGTCGGCCACCTGTTGCGTGTTGGCTGGGCGCACCACGGCCAGCGACTTGCCTCGCGCGCGCTTGCGCCAGTCCTGTTCGTAGGCGGTGAGGTCGCCCTCGTTGAGCACGTGCTGGGCGCCGACGATGGCGCGCAATTGGTCGATCAGTGCGGTCACGCTGCGGACAGGAAAGGAACAGCCGCTTTCAACGAACGCGCCTGAGCTTCTTCATACAGCGCGATCTCGTCTTGCACCTTCGCGCCCAAGGCGGCCTCGAACACGGCCTGCGCACTGTTGGCCGCGTAGCTCTTCTGCTCGTCCGAGCCGAGGTTGGACTGGAAGATGCCGGCGGCGCTCACGGGCAGGAAGTCTTCGTACGTAATGGGCTCGGCATCCAGCCAGCCTTCGTCGACGAGCGCCTGCAGCGACTTCGCGGCAAGTGCGTCCTGGTTCGCGGCGCGGCCCTCGTCGGTCAGCGCATAACGGAAGAAGCCGAGGCCCGCTTCGCGCATCGTCTTCAGGTCGTCCGGGAAGTCGCTGAACGCGGCATCCAGGCGGGCCTGGTAGTCGGCGCCCGCGTTGCCGGCACCATTCGCGTCACGCACGCGGGAGAGCAGCGCGTCGTAGAGCGCACGGCCCTTGCGGGTCAGGGCCACGCCGCGTTGCTCGATCTCGCCGAACCGTGCGGTGTGCGTTCCGGCCTCGGCCTCGCTCTCCCCCACGAACGCCACGCGTTCCTGCAGTGCGCGAAAACTGGTCTGGCGCAGCAGGATCGGCACCTTGCGGCGCGGCGGGCCTTCGATGACGTCCTTGGCAGCCATGCCGCGGCGCGTCATCTCGACCTGCGCGTCGTCGATGTTCAGCGTGCGCGGCGTGAGGTGATTGATGTGCGGGCCCTTGAAGCAGGCCACGTCGGCAATGAGGCGGTGCGCCGCCAGCAGCTTGTCGTAAGTGGCCTTGCTCACCGTGGCCTCGCTGTGCCAGCGGAAGGTCTCCAGGGCCTGCGCCACGAACTCTTCAGCCTGCGCCGCCGTCAGGCCGCCGGCCGTCTCGGCCTGCTCGATGAGCGCCAACACGCGCGGCGTGAAGATGTTCCGGCGGGCGAGGATCTCCTGCACTTCCGCACGCAGCGCGGGGTTTTCGATCAGCTCGAGCCGCAGCAGCGAAGTGAAGACCCGGAACGGGTTGTTCGACAGCGACGCATCGGTCACCGGGCGGAAGGCCGTCGAGTGCACCGGCACGCCGGCGACGGAGAGGTCGTAGTAACCGACCGGCGCCATGCCCATGACCTTGAACAGGCGCCGCATCGTGGCCAGCTCTTCGGGCTTGCCCAAGCGGATGGCGCCGTGGCGCTCGACGTCGATGCGCTCCAGCTCGCCGTTCCTGCGCAGCTGTGCCAGCAGCGTCGGCTCGCGCATGCTGTCCGCGTTGACGTCGGCAACGACGTCGAGCAGATCGCCGTACAGCGGCACCTCGGCGCGGTACATCTCGGACATGCGGCGGGAGAACAGCGAACGGATCTCGTCGCTGGAGAGGAAGGTGGTGTCGTTCATTGGGGAGTGATCTTGAAGTGTCGCGATGCGCCCGGCATTCCCGGAGCGCATCGGCCGAGTGCGCAGCCAAAATTTTCGGTAGCGCGGGCAGTCGGGTCAAACGATCTTCTCGCCTGATGTCATTCCTTCAGCGCATGAACTTGCCGCTCCCGTCGCGTCCTTGTTGACTCGGCATTGACATTGATAGCCACGCAGGCGTGAAGCCATGGGCAGGGGAGGCAGCGATCTTGATTGGGGGCCAGGCAGGTCTGCGCGGATCCGCGCCGCCTTCGGCGGCTACCATTCGCATCACCGTCGAGGCAACCCTCCAGGAGGAAGACATGAAAAAGTCATCGGACGACGCGGACCCGAGCCCATCGGCCTCGGAGCTCATTTCGAACAAAATCGCCGAGCTTGGCGACTGGCGCGGTGAAACGCTCGCCAGGATACGCAAGCTCATCAAGGAAGCCGATCCTGAAGTCATCGAAGAATGGAAGTGGATGGGCACGCCAGTCTGGTCGCACGGCGGCATCATCTGCACCGGCGAGTCTTACAAGAGCGCGGTGAAGCTCACGTTTGCCAAGGGTGCGTCACTGAAGGACCCTGCTCGACTCTTCAACGCGAGCCTAGACGGGAACACTCGCCGCGCTATTGACATCCATGAAGGAGAGGAAGTTGCCGGGCCCGCCTTCAAGTCGCTCGTTCGAGAGGCCATCGAACTCAATAAAGCCGGCAAATCGAAGTCTTCGAAGAAGGCGAAGAGCTGAGCTTGCTTGTTTACCATCGCTGAATGCAAAGCTGAACAGTACTGGGGCCACAGGGAGTACAGTCGGTAATGACTTCACATACGCCTGCTACATCTGCGCCGCCTGCCGCAGTCACTCCCGTTGAAATTACAGAGACCCGAGCATTCACACAAGCTTGGATTCTGTTCGCGGTGCTATTCGTAGTGGTTATCGGCGTTCTTTGGGCATTGCAAACCCATTTTGGATGACGGCCAATTTGCGGCTGCCGCTCGCATAAAGCAAAAAACCCCAGTCATGACTGACTGGGGTTTTCTGGGCTGTAAGAGCCTGACGATGACCTACTTTCACACGGGAACCCGCACTATCATCGGCGCTGAGTCGTTTCACTGTCCTGTTCGGGATGGGAAGGAGTGGTACCAACTCGCTATGGTCATCAGGCATAAAGGGTTGTCTGGTTGATCGGGAGATCAACCGGACGAATTCATAGAGTTTGGAATCAGCTTTTGGCGAATTGTTTTGAATGCGTCAACTTGGCATAACACCTTGATCTGTATTTTGATCAAAGTTATAGGGTCAAGCCGCACGAGCAATTAGTATCAGTTAGCTTAACGCATTACTGCGCTTCCACACCTGACCTATCAACGTCCTGGTCTTGAACGACTCTTCAGGGGGCTCAAGGCCCCGGCAGATCTCATCTTGAAACGAGTTTCCCGCTTAGATGCTTTCAGCGGTTATCTCTTCCACACTTAGCTACTCGGCAATGCCACTGGCGTGACAACCGATACACCAGAGGTGTGTCCACTCCGGTCCTCTCGTACTAGGAGCAGGCTTCCTCAAATCTGCAGCGCCCACGGAAGATAGGGACCAAACTGTCTCACGACGTTTTAAACCCAGCTCACGTACCTCTTTAAATGGCGAACAGCCATACCCTTGGGACCGGCTACAGCCCCAGGATGAGATGAGCCGACATCGAGGTGCCAAACACCGCCGTCGATATGAACTCTTGGGCGGTATCAGCCTGTTATCCCCAGAGTACCTTTTATCCGTTGAGCGATGGCCCTTCCATACAGAACCACCGGATCACTATGTCCTGCTTTCGCATCTGCTCGACTTGTCAGTCTCGCAGTTAAGCACGCTTATGCCATTGCACTATCGTCACGATGTCCGACCGTAACTAGCGTACCTTCGAACTCCTCCGTTACGCTTTGGGAGGAGACCGCCCCAGTCAAACTGCCTACCATGCACTGTCCCCGATCCAGATAATGGACCTAGGTTAGAACCTCAAACACACCAGGGTGGTATTTCAACGTTGGCTCCACAAGATCTAGCGACCCTGCTTCAAAGCCTCCCACCTATCCTACACAGATCTGTTCAAAGTCCAATACAAAGCTACAGTAAAGGTTCATGGGGTCTTTCCGTCTTTCCGCGGGGAGATTGCATCATCACAAACATTTCAACTTCGCTGAGTCTCAGGAGGAGACAGTGTGGCCATCGTTACGCCATTCGTGCAGGTCGGAACTTACCCGACAAGGAATTTCGCTACCTTAGGACCGTTATAGTTACGGCCGCCGTTTACTGGGACTTCAATCAAGAGCTTGCACCCCATCATTTAATCTTCCAGCACCGGGCAGGCGTCACACCCTATACGTCCACTTTCGTGTTTGCAGAGTGCTGTGTTTTTAATAAACAGTCGCAGCCACCGATTTTTTGCAACCCATTCATGCTCCGTTGTTCACTTCACACTAATAGGGCACACCTTCTTCCGAAGTTACGGTGTCAATTTGCCGAGTTCCTTCTCCTGAGTTCTCTCAAGCGCCTTAGAATACTCATCTCGCGCACCAGTGTCGGTTTGCGGTACGGTCGTATATAGCTGAAGCTTAGTGGCTTTTCCTGGAACCTCGTTCAGTCACTTCACCAGCAAGCTGGCTCGATCGTTGGCCTCGGTATATGTGCACCGGATTTGCCTAATGCACGCCTACATCCAACTAAACCGGGATATCCAACACCCGGATGACCTATTAAGATCCGTCCCCACATCGCACTATATATCGGTACAGGAATATTGACCTGTTTCCCATCAGCTACGCATCTCTGCCTCGCCTTAGGGGCCGACTCACTCTACGCCGATGAACGTTGCGTAGAAAACCTTGCGCTTACGGCGAGGGGGCTTTTCACCCCCTTTAACGCTACTCATGTCAGCATTCGCACTTCTGATACCTCCAGCACGCTTTACAACGCACCTTCACAGGCTTACAGAACGCTCTCCTACCACTTGCAATAAATTGCAAATCCGCAGCTTCGGTAACTGGCTTAGCCCCGTTACATCTTCCGCGCAGGACGACTCGATCAGTGAGCTATTACGCTTTCTTTAAATGATGGCTGCTTCTAAGCCAACATCCTGACTGTTTTAGCCTTCCCACTTCGTTTCCCACTTAGCCAATTTTAGGGACCTTAGCTGGCGGTCTGGGTTGTTTCCCTCTTGAGTCCGGACGTTAGCACCCGGTGCTCTGTCTCCCAAGCTGTACTCATCGGTATTCGGAGTTTGCCTTGGTTTGGTAAGTCGCCATGACCCCCTAGCCAAAACAGTGCTCTACCCCCGATGGTAATACTTGAGGCACTACCTAAATAGTTTTCGGAGAGAACCAGCTATTTCCAAGTTTGTTTAGCCTTTCACCCCTATCCACAGCTCATCCGCTAGTTTTGCAACACTAGTCGGTTCGGACCTCCAGTACCTGTTACGGCACCTTCATCCTGGCCATGGATAGATCACTTGGTTTCGGGTCTACACCCAGCGACTGATCGCCCTATTCGGACTCGATTTCTCTACGGCTTCCCTATTCGGTTAACCTTGCCACTGAATGTAAGTCGCTGACCCATTATACAAAAGGTACGCAGTCACCCTTGCGGGCTCCTACTTTTTGTAAGCACGCGGTTTCAGGATCTATTTCACTCCCCTCCCGGGGTTCTTTTCGCCTTTCCCTCACGGTACTAGTTCACTATCGGTCAATGATGAGTATTTAGCCTTGGAGGATGGTCCCCCCATATTCAGACAGGATTTCTCGTGTCCCGCCCTACTTGTCGTTAGCTCAGTACCACACAGGTCATTTCACGTACGGGGCTATCACCCGCTATGGCCAGCCTTTCCAAGCTGTTCCGTTATGTCTTGTGCTATCACTAACAGGCTTCTCCGA